>NZ_AP028055.1:0-2400000 GCF_040365225.1 Bacteroides sedimenti | reverse complement strand
GCCCGTATCGGCATTTGGTTACTTGCCATCATGCCTTTTTGGTTACTCTATAAGATTTCCGATCTTCTTTACCTGCTGGTTTACAAAGTAGTGGGTTACAGAAAGAGGGTTGTCCGGATGAATATGAGAAATTCTTTTCCGGAAATGGACAACAAGGAACTTAAGGCCATAGAGCGCAAATTTTACCATTATATCTGCGATTATATGCTGGAGAGCTTGAAGATGATTCTCATGTCTAAGGAGGAGCTATTTCGCCGGATGAAATTCACTAATACGGAGCTTTATCTGGAGATGCTTGAGAAGCACGGCGGAATCATTGTGATGATGCCTCACTATGCTAACTTTGAGTGGGCAGTGGGTATTGGTTCCTTCATGAAAGAAGGAGATATCCCTATGCAGGTGTATAAGCCCATCCAGAATAAATACATTGACGAACTATTTAAGCATAATCGCTCCCGTTTTGGCGGTTACAATGTGCCTAAGCATGATGCAATCCGCGAGGTAATTAAGGCAAGGCGCGCAGGTAAAAAACTGGTCTTGGGTTTGGTGGCCGACCAGTCGCCCAACGTGCATAGTCTTAATTACTGGACTACTTTTCTGAATCAGGATACCTCTTTTATGGATGGAGGTGAACGGATTGCCCGGATGATGGATTTTCCGGTATTTTATTGTGAGCTGAAAAAAGAAAAACGAGGCTATTGTGAAGCGATATTCGAATTGATGGTGGAGTCGCCCAAAGAGACCGCAACGGGTGAGATCACAGAAATGTTTGCCCGTAAAGTGGAGCAAACTATCATCCGTGAGCCAGGGTACTGGTTTTGGTCTCATAAAAGATGGAAACACAAACGTCAAAATAATCAGTAAATGAGTAAAGTTGCAGTAGTAATTCTGAATTGGAATGGAAGCGAGATGCTTCGTAAGTTTCTTCCATCCGTTATTCGTTACTCCGCATTAAGCGGTGTGGAAGTTTATGTGGCCGACAATGCTTCCACGGACAACTCAATATTGGTGCTCAATCAAGAGTTTCCATTGGTAAAGCAAGTGGCGCTTGATCGTAATTATGGTTTTGCCGATGGGTACAATAAGGCATTGAATCAGGTGGAGGCAGACTATTATGTACTGCTCAACTCCGATGTAGAGGTGACAGAATGCTGGTTGGAACCGATGATTACTTATCTGGATGCTCATCCGGAAGTTTCTGCCTGTCAGCCTAAGATATTAAGTTGGCGCCAGAAAGATCATTTTGAATATGCCGGAGCTTGTGGAGGATATATTGACCGTTACGGATACCCTTTCTGCCGAGGGCGAATCATGGGTGTAATAGAGAAGGATCAAGGCCAATACGAAGAAATTGTTCCGATATTCTGGGCAACCGGTGCCGCTCTTTTCATCCGTTCGTCCGATTATTGGGAAGCAGGCGGTTTGGATGGACGTTTTTTTGCCCACATGGAAGAGATTGACCTTTGTTGGCGGCTCAGAAGTCGAAACAGAGGATTAGTTTGTATCCCTCAAAGCGTGGTCTATCACGTGGGCGGAGCAACACTTAAAAAAGAGAATCCCAGGAAAACGTTCCTTAACTTCAGGAACAACCTGCTGATGCTTTATAAGAATCTTCCTCAAAATGAGTTACGACGAGTTATGATTATACGTTGTCTTCTTGATTATGTGGCTGCTTTTACTTTCATGATGAAGGGACAATTTCCTAATATGACAGCTGTGTTTCAGGCTCGCAGGGAATATAACGCTTTAAGAAAGGAATTTAGGGTCTCCCGGATGATAAATCTTGAAAAAACATCCTTATTGATGATTCCCGAACGAATAAAAAGAAGTATCTTAGTGTGCCATTATTTGAGAAGAAAAAAATATTTTTCTCAGTTGAAAGGATTCTACAAAATATAAATTGACGAATATGAAAAAACTAGTTAGAAAAATAGGGCTGGTAGCACATGATGGAATGAAGAAAGACATGATTGAATGGGTAGTCTGGAATTCTAAATTACTGATGGGACATAAATTCTATTGCACAGGGACCACAGGTACACTGATTCGTGAAGCATTGAAAGAGAAGCATCCGGATATTGAATGGGATATCACAATCTTGAAATCGGGTCCGTTGGGCGGTGACCAACAGATGGGATCGCGTATTGTGGATGGTGAGATTGATTATCTTTTTTTCTTTACTGATCCGATGACTTTGCAACCTCACGATACAGATGTGAAAGCGCTGACCCGTTTGGCAGGAGTTGAAAACATTGTGTTCTGCTGCAATCGTTCCACTGCCGATCATATCATCTCGAGCCCGCTCTTTATGGATCCGGACTATCACCGTACACGTCCTGATTATACAAGTTATGCTAAACGTTTTGAAAACAAACCGCTTGTAAGTGAAGTTGTGGAGAACGTGGAAAAGAAAATGGGAACCAGAACATTAATTGGTGAATAATCTGACAAGATTAACCAACTAGATATAGGGATTGAATTCTAAGTCTTCTGCAATTAAACTCTTTTTTTTGAAGAAAACTTAGAATTTAGTTTTTGTTGTAAACAACTTCTCTTCTACAGTTATTGTTGATTTCCTTTCAATTACTTTGTTATTGAATTTACTACAATAAATAAGCCGGTTATACTCCCCCCCCCAAAAAAAAAGTGATGGACATTTGCAATGACACTGCGTGACTTTTGTAAATAATATGCTGGGAACGCACGGCTTAAACACTTGTATGTGTTATACAATCGGTAAGATTGATGTGCTTTTCATGACTTGCACGACTGTGCAACTTTTTAAAATCAATTATATGGGTAAATCTATAAATCTTACTAAAAATAGAGGGTTATTTGGTTTATGACTTTATAAAATATTATATTTGGCAAACTATTTGTAATACAGTTAGTATTAATTAATTAAAGAAGAAAAGTATGTTTATTCTATTTATTGTCATAGCTGTAGTAAGCTTTATTGTGCAGCAGTCGTTGCAAAGCAAATTTAAGAAATATTCCAAGATTCCTGTATCAAATGGGATGACAGGCCGCGATGTGGCATTGCAGATGCTGCATGATAACGGAATTTATGATGTGCAGGTAACCTGTACTCAGGGGCACCTGACCGACCACTATAATCCTGCCAATAAGACAGTGAATCTGAGTGAAAGTGTCTATTCAAGCAACAGTGTCGCTGCTGCTGCTGTTGCGGCTCACGAATGCGGCCATGCCGTACAGCATGCACGGGCTTATGCTCCTCTGACCATGCGCTCTAAACTGGTTCCGGTTGTTACATTCGCATCGCAATGGATGACATGGCTGCTGCTTGGAGGTATTATCATGTTTAATTCCTTTCCTCAGTTACTGTTGGCCGGCATTATCCTGTTTGCCATGACAACCCTGTTCAGCTTTATCACCTTACCGGTTGAAATCAATGCCAGTAAAAGAGCATTGGTTTGGTTAAGCAGTGCAGGCATCACCAACTCATATAATCATGCTCAGGCTGAAGATGCCCTTCGTTCGGCTGCTTATACCTATGTGGTTGCTGCATTAGGTTCTTTGGCAACATTGATTTATTACGTCATGATATTCATGGGAAGAAGAGATTAATATTTGCAGATATAAATAAAAGGGTGTTGTTCAAAAAAGTCTGAACAGCACCCTTTTTTATGCCTTTTTCTTCAGGTCTCTATCCGAAGTCGTATTTATTATTCAACTCATAAGAAGTTATTTTATTTTTTGAACTAGCTCTTTTTTACCTTGGGTATTATAGCACAAGACGTAAAAAAGGTACAATGCAAAGTCCTAGAATTTATTGCAGGCTTTTCTGAACAGATAAAGACGGCTACAAACGAAAATGAATTTTCAATAACCTCATTGTTGCGGTGATTGCCAGAAATAGGTAGCATTGTCAGTGCAGCCCGATTGTTTATTGATTATATTCAGCGCTGATGAAGGATAAAGAGTAACAGTAACTGGTGAAAATTTTCCTGCGATCTGACTTTCCGTGTCATAGCCACTATTTAATACACATTTCATGGAATAGAGATTTCTGGCCATGTAGAAATCCAGATAGTGTTCCTTGGTTTCCTTTTTTTTATTGTTCCAGTTGGCATCCTCGTTAATCTTTAGAGGAGCACCACTAATCAGACGTTCGCGCACTTCGGCGATGTTGAGCAGATTCCCATTTTCGTCCATCACATAGGCATTAAAGGTAGGGTCCATCCATAGCCATTTATCCAAAGTGGTGGAGTAAACCAGGTTTATAACATGGCAATCGTCTGTGTTTTTTTGGGGCAGGCAAGTTATGCTTCGCGATTTCAACCCCATTGCGAGGTAGCATTCGTTCAATATCCGTGAAATCATCCGGCAGTTGAGTCCCCGGTTTTCTTTTTGGCAGGTGTTAATCAGATTAATAACATCATTTGATATTGGGTCGGATGCCTGTCCGTCATGACGTACCATATTGTGTACCCAACCGAGCAATCTTTTAATTTTAGAAAGTTCATCCCCGTAACCAGCGATGCTGTCCAGATTGAAATGTTCCTTAATCCGTATCAGATTGCAGTCATTCGGAGGCAAATAGGTGAACTTCGGCAAAAGAGAGTCCTTTTTATGGGCATATCCTCCGGCTTGTTTCAGGATATTCGGGAAATCGTTTTCCTCCTGTAACCTATCTACCATGGCCGTGAATCTTTTCTCGTTGCGGATGTTTTCCAGATCCTTGTCTTTGATGGTATATATAAAATTGACCCACCCGTTTTCTACTGCTTTAGCAAAAGCCTCTATTGCTTCTTCTTTCTTATTCATTAATGAGCGATAACAGGCAATATTGTAATAGAGAGCTCCTTTTACGGGGTTTATCTTTTTCTGGATATCTTCGGGATAGGAGAGTACGGTACGGAGTATTGCATAATCCAGCTCTTCTGCTCTTTCGTAATCCTGGAAATCGCGGGCCTGTTTCACCAAAAGGCTCTGTTCAGTGAAATACCTTTTCACATCTTCCATGGTGACCTGTGCCTGTGCGGCGTGCAGGTTTCCCATCATAACCATCAGCCAGAGAAAGAGTCTCATCGTTATATGGTTTATGAGTTTATTTCCATCAACTTCCAGCTCATAATATAGACACAATAAGAGGCTAATAAGTTTTAGTAAATAGGCCCTTTTTTTTATAGAATCAATATTTTAGTGTAACTTTGTGCCGCAAAAAGAATTTTAATTATGGCAAAACCAGGTATACCAAAAGGAACACGCGATTTTTCGCCCGTTGAAATGGCGAAGCGTAACTATATATTCAACACGATTCGTGAAGTATTTCATCTTTACGGTTTTGAACAGATTGAGACTCCTGCCATGGAGAACCTTTCTACACTAATGGGCAAATATGGAGATGAAGGAGATAAACTATTATTCAAGATCCAGAACTCAGGCGATTACTTTTCCGGCCTGACCGACGAGGAACTGCTTTCACGCAATGCTGCAAAACTGGCCAGCAAATTCTGCGAAAAAGGATTGCGTTATGACTTGACAGTACCTTTTGCCCGTTATGTGGTGATGCATCGTGATGAACTCAGTTTTCCTTTTAAACGGTATCAAATTCAGCCGGTTTGGCGTGCTGACCGTCCTCAGAAAGGACGTTACCGTGAATTTTATCAATGCGATGCCGATGTGGTAGGAAGCAACTCCCTGCTGAACGAGGTTGAACTGATGCAGATGGTAGATAATGTGTTCACCCGTCTGGGGGTAAGAGTTTCCATAAAGATAAATAACCGTAAGATATTAAGCGGTATTGCCGAAATTATTGGTGAAGCGGAAAAGATTGTCGATATCACCGTGGCAATTGATAAGCTGGATAAGATTGGTCTGGATAATGTGAATGCCGAACTGGCCTCTAAAGAAATTCCGGAAGAAGCGATTGCCAAGCTACAACCAATCATCCTGTTGAGCGGAACAAACGTAGAAAAACTGAATACACTCAAAACAATCCTTGCCGAAAGTGAAATCGGTCTGAAAGGGGTAGAAGAGAGTGAGTTCATTCTTTCCTCACTTTCTAATTTGAATGTGAAGTCTGACGTTGAACTAGACCTAACCTTAGCACGTGGTTTGAACTACTATACCGGAGCAATCTTTGAGGTAAAGGCGTTGGATGTTCAGATTGGAAGCATCACTGGTGGCGGTCGTTATGACAATCTGACAGGGGTGTTTGGCATGGCTGGGATATCCGGAGTTGGGATCTCATTTGGAGCCGATCGTATCTTCGATGTACTGAACCAGTTGGATCTTTATCCAAAAGAGGCGGTGAACGGAACTCAGCTGATGTTTGTGAACTTCGGAGAGAAGGAAGCAGCTTATTGCCTGCCGTTGCTGGCGAAAGCCCGCGAAGCGAATATTCGTGCAGAGCTTTATCCCGATTCGGCCAAAATGAAGAAACAGATGGGATACGCTAATGATAAGAAGATTCCTTTTGTGGGTATAGTTGGTGAAAATGAGATGGATGAAGGTAAAGTAATGCTTAAAAATATGGAGACAGGCGAACAGCAGTTGGTTGATATTGCTCAATTGATTGAAGCTGTTACCCAATAATCCTTTTCATAAAGATATTAAAAAAAGGTCAATTTGTCAGTTTAAAAAACAAATTGACCTTTTTTGTTGTTATAAACGGCAGTTTAGCTCTTTGTTGGGAAGCTTTTTTCTTTTTGGCATACTTTTCGCTTATGTTTTTCCGTAAACATTAAATTAAAGTCTAACAAATAATATTTAAAGAATTATGAACATTAAACCATTAGCAGACAGAGTACTTATTCTTCCTGCTCCTGCAGAAGAAAAAACTATCGGTGGTATTATCATTCCCGATACAGCAAAAGAAAAACCATTGAAGGGCGAAGTTGTGGCAGTTGGTCAAGGTACTAAAGACGAAGAAATGGTACTGAAGGTAGGCGACACTGTTCTTTATGGAAAGTATGCCGGAACTGAACTGGACGTAGAGGGTACAAAATACCTGATTATGCGTCAGAGCGATGTGTTGGCAACTCTTTAATTTTTCATTATTCATTTATCAATCATTTAATTAAATAATCATGGCTAAAGATATCATATTCAATATCGATGCTCGCGAACAACTGAAGAAAGGTGTTGATGAGCTTGCAAATGCAGTAAAAGTAACACTTGGCCCTAAAGGTCGCAACGTAATTATTGAAAAGAAATTTGGTGCTCCACACATCACAAAAGACGGTGTAACAGTAGCTAAGGAAATCGAATTGAGCGATTCATTCCAGAATACCGGCGCTCAGTTGGTAAAGGAAGTAGCTTCTAAAACTGGTGAAGATGCCGGTGATGGAACAACTACTGCAACTGTACTGGCACAATCAATTGTAAGTGTAGGTATGAAGAACGTTGCTGCAGGTGCAAATCCGATGGATTTGAAGCGTGGTATTGATAAGGCTGTAGAAGCAGTTGTGGCATCTATCAGAAAACAATCTGAAAAGGTAGGCGATAATTACGATAAGATAGAACAGGTTGCACGCATCTCTGCAAACAACGACTCAACAATTGGTAAACTGGTGGCTGATGCAATGCGCAAAGTTTCTGTAGACGGTGTAATCACTATTGAAGAAGCTAAGGGAACAGACACTACTATCGACGTGGTTGAAGGTATGCAGTTTGACCGTGGCTACCTTTCTGCTTATTTTGTAACCAACACTGAAAAGATGCAGTGCGAAATGGAGAACCCATACATTCTTATCTACGACAAGAAGATCTCTAACCTGAAAGATATGCTTCCAATTCTTGAACCAGCTGTTCAGACAGGTCGTCCATTACTGATTGTTGCGGAAGATGTGGATAGTGAAGCTTTGACTACATTGGTAGTAAACCGTCTTCGTTCTCAGTTGAAGATCTGTGCAGTGAAAGCTCCGGGCTTTGGCGACAGAAGAAAAGAAATGTTGGAAGATATCGCGATACTTACAGGCGGTATCGTAATCAGCGAAGAGAAAGGCATCAAACTGGAACAGGCTACAATTGAAATGCTTGGTTCTGCCGAAAAGGTAACAATCACTAAAGATAACACAACTATCGTAAACGGTTCTGGTACTAAAGAAAACATTGATGCACGCATCAATCAAATCAAGGCTCAGATTAAGACTACTACCTCTGATTACGACAAGGAAAAACTTCAGGAACGTCTGGCTAAACTATCAGGTGGTGTAGCTGTACTTTATGTAGGTGCTGCTTCTGAGGTGGAAATGAAAGAAAAGAAAGACCGTGTTGATGATGCTCTTTGTGCTACTCGTGCAGCAATCGAAGAAGGTATTGTTCCTGGTGGTGGTGTTGCTTACATCCGTGCTTCTGAAGCTTTGGAAGGTATGAAGGGTGGAAATGCAGATGAAACAACAGGTATTGAAATCATCAAACGTGCAATTGAAGAACCTCTTCGTCAGATTGTGGCTAACGCAGGAAAAGAAGGTGCTGTGGTTGTTCAGAAGGTACGTGAAGGTAAAGCAGATTTTGGATACAACGCTTATAGCGATGTTTATGAAAATATGTACGCAGCCGGAGTAGTAGATCCAGCTAAGGTAACTCGTGTGGCTCTTGAAAATGCTGCATCTATCGCAGGTATGTTCCTGACTACAGAATGTGTAATCGTGGAAAAGAAAGAAGATAAACCAGAAATGCCAATGGGTGCTCCGGGAATGGGCGGCATGGGCGGCATGATGTAATTCTTTCCTGCAATATTAAAACAAAAGGCTGTTCCATAAGGAATAGCCTTTTCTGTTTTATCGCTTGATTTTTAGACTTATTTCTCCTCTTTCTTGGAATACTGCATTTCTATTAGGAACGCAGTAATTAGTCCTAATCCTCCAAAAATAAGAACTGAGGCTCCATACACAATTCCAGCTGTGTCTCTAACCCCCCAGTCTATATCATGTCCCATATTGTAACCAGTTATCGTGGACGTACAAATGATAAAACCAACTAATAACCCCAAACCAACTCCCATTAAAAGACATCCGGCTTTTAATGATCCAAAAGAAAAATTCTTAAAAATTCTTGATGGAAAAGAGAATTTGTTTTCAATCATTGAAGCATCAAATTTCTCTCCTATCTTTTCAATAATAGATAGGCGTTCTTTTTTTCTAACGAAGAGCTCAAATAGTTTGTAAATTCCCAATGTCACAATTCCTACAACCAATGGGACTGAAATAAAATCCATCATAATCGTATGTTTTTAAATGAATAAATTCGTTCTTTGTAACGTTTGACGTTCTCAAATGAAAAAGGTTACACTTTTCGAGGATAAAAATAAAAAGTCCTCAAAGATGTAACCATTAAGTAATTAGCGCGTCTAAAAGAATAAGATGGGACAGAAAGAAGAGATAGATTATATAAAACGAATTCTGGAAGGAGAAACAACTTTGTTTTCTTACTTTCTTGATCGTTACAGTCGGCCTATCTATTCTCTTGTTCTTCAAATAATTTCATGTAGAGAAGATGCAGAAGAGCTTACGCAAGATTCATTTGTAAAGGCCTACCGGAAACTAGACACTTATAAAGGAGATTGTAGCTTTTCTACCTGGCTATATAGAATTGCATATAATACTGCGATTTCTGCCACGCGTAAGCAAAAAAAAGAATTATCAGTTATAGATGAACAAATAATTGATAATATATCTGACGACGAGGCTGATGAGATATTGTGCAGTTCTGACAACGAAGAGAGAATAAAAAAAATGGAGTGGGCGCTTACTCAACTTAACGCAAATGAAAGAGTATTAATCACTCTCTTTTATAACGAGAATAAATCTGTTGATGAGTTAGCCTCAATCTTTAGGTTGACTCCTACTAATATAAAAGTGAAATTGCATCGTATCCGAAAAAAAATATGTGCATTGATAAACCAAGTGTGAAAATGAAAGCAAATCAAGATAAATTGTTGAAAGAAGCTCTCAGAAAGTCTTCCTTTGAGACTCTCTCAGTTGATTTTACAAGTAAGGTAATGGAACAAATCAATGTTGAAGCTCAGAGAAAGCATCGGCGGGCTGCTAGATTAAATTTTGTTCTTTTATTGGTAACTTCTGCTTCCTTAATTGGTTTTACTACTTATTTATTGAGAACTTATTTCTCTTTCGATATAATCGAAAGCCTGATAAATCTTCGTTATTCTTCTGAATCAAGCCCAATTTTTGGCTTCTATTTTTATATCGGATTTCTGGCTCTTGGTTTACTTGGCCTTGATTATTACTTACGCAAGCTGAAACAACATTCATAGTTCGTATGGCTTTTGTATGGAATTGTATAACTGAACTGAAAGATCCAGACAATCTGATTTAAAAAGTATATAAATGAATGGACTAAAATGAGAGTAGGCAGCCTTGATGAACTGCCTACTCTTTTTCTATTTATGAGAACCGAATCTATTTCTGTCGCGATAGATGGTATCTATTATTTTGTATTTACCTTAAATACCTGATTTAAATTGTTCCCTGAAATTTTAATTAGGTAAAAACCTTTAGGCATATTCTCCAGATTAATTGTTTCTTCCTGTTTACTGGATATTGTTCCGATCTGCTTGCTAAGAAGTTTTTGACCGTTTACATTAAATATGCTGATCTGTACGTTTGAATCTTCCTGTGTGAATAGAAATTTAATCAACTGCCGATTTCCCTGAGTAGCGTACATCAATACCGATGTTGATGGAAGCGAGAATGTCTCTTCGATAGAGGTGGATTGTTTAATTACCTCCAGAAGTCCTTTGAAAGCGTCAATCTTTCCATACCCCCAGGTATTGTTCCCTGAAGGTATCAAGTCTCCGGTAAAAGAATCATTAATTGCTGTTTTTTGCAGAATAGCCTTAACTTCATCTGGAGTCAGTTTAGGGTTGGCCTGGAGCCAAGTAGCTAGAACACCGCATACGTTAGGAGCAGCCATAGAGGTTCCTTGCATCATACCGTAGTAGTATATCTTTCCGTTTATCTCTGTTGATTTGACTCTTTCACTTGGATTGGTGGTATCATAACTTGAAACTGAAGAGATGATAATGCTTCCCGGAGCTGTGATTTCCGGTTTCATACGTCGGTCAACGGTGGGTCCAGCACTAGAGAAGGAGGCTAGAGAGTTCAATGTTTCATTCATTGTAAGATTTGTCTGATCCAGATTAGTATATGACGTTTTAGTAGCATATGCTCCTACGGTAATTATCTGTTTTCCTGTTCCTCCTATTTCTCCGATTGAACAAAAGTTGTCTCCATCAGACCATCCGATACGATTCCTGTTTGTAAAGGAGCAGATACTTTCATCTGCCCACGCGTTAATTCTTCCATCTTTTGCTTTGAAAATCAGTCCAAGGCAGTATTTTTCGGGCATGGCAGTAAATTCGGAATAAAAGTAAACATTAGGCTTTTTATTTTGTGGATCTGTTCCTGTTGATAAGTAAATAGATCCCCGCACAATTCTGTTTGTCAGTGAGGTGAGATTAATTCTAGTTCCGTTGTTAAGATCGGTAGTGTTATATTCCGGTGTTATGTACAAGGTGTCCATTGTTAGGGTGTCATACAAACAAAGCTGTACCTTGAAGTTTTTGTCAGTTTCGCCCCATATATCACAAGCTACGTTATCTTTGAAATTCACAAAAGTACGGAAAATAGAGTCTGTAGCACTGAAATTACCGGATGTATGGATTTTCTTTCCGGCCTCATTGCCTGCTGAACCCACCAGAAGGCGCCCTTTTCCTTGTAGCTGGTCTGCCAGAACATCAAAGGTTGAAGTTCCATCGTGCGGCCCGATATAGGTTCCTAGACTCAGGTTAACGACACATGGTTTGCCTATTGAATCGGCGTAATCAAAGATATATTTTATACCATCGGCAATGTAGGTGGATGTTCCACCCTGAGATACCAGAATTATTTCAGATTCTCCCGCTACTCCATAATAGCCGTTTTCTGACGATTTGTCGGCTCCGGTTGCTATGCCAGCAACATGTGTTCCGTGAGAGGCGTCAGCTATATCATATAATGCAGCCAAAATAGAATCCTGATTGACGTATTCAGCACCGTAACCGAACTTGGATGGTGCATTTCCTTCATAGGCATTCTGGTCCCAGACCTTTTTTATACGAAGAGCTGTATGATCGGATGTATAGAAAGCCGGATGACCATACTCAAATCCGTTGTCAATGATTCCTATCACTACATCTTTTCCCCAATAAGGAGCATTCAGGGGAGACATTCCCGACTGTACTTTATCAACACCTGAGGCTGCTCTGGCTTTATCCATTTGTTTGTGTACCGGGCTGCCTATCTGAATATATGTTACTTCGGGCAAAGCTGCGACTGACTCGACAGCACTCAACGGAATTTGTGCAGTAACAATCTCCTTGCAGCGAGTCCCTATTTTTACTCCCAATTCCTCCAAGGCTTCAGTCCCGGCACTTTCTGCCAGACGGACAAATGCGCCAAGGTATTCGTTGATACCAATCTGGCGGATTCCAGCTCTTTTAATAAACGATCTTTTCTGAGCTGAAGAACCTTCCGGTTGTTTGATATTCGTAAGAAACGATTTTGTAAAAGGTGACAATTTTTTGGAGTTCTCCTGAGCTTGTGTTATTGCAGAAAGAGAAAAAAGAATGATAAAGCATAATAATGATTTCCGTCTCATTTTTTTATTTTTTGTGTGTTTAGTCTCTTTTTGTATTTGTTTGTTTGGTCCTTGTTTTCTGATTGATTTCAATAAAGGTTATTCCTTTAATTTGAATCAGCTTTTGGATAGATTCAATAGGAATATGAAAGCTGTATATTTGCAGAGAATATGGAATTAGCTTTCCCCCTATTTTCTCTACTTCCTTTTCTTGAAAAGAATTATCTGTTTGCAGAAAGCCGAAGATATTGAACAGACCATCTATCTTTTTCAGAGAAAATTGTTTTATCAGATTCTCTGAAGGAACAAACTGATCTAGGGAATTGCCTTCGGCTTCTTCGGATAGCGCTGTCAGAAAAACATTAAATCCGCTTGAAAACCTTGATTCATTCATAACACCCTTCTGACTTTTCATGTAACCTGGAATCTGATGGGAAGAACATCCTATGCTGCAAATTAGAATTAAGATGAAGCTGGTGAACCGAATCTTCATTTGAATGTGTCTTGATTAAATTTATAAGCAAATATATGTTTTTTTTCTGAGTAAAGAGTATTTATATACTTTAATTGTGAAGATAACGTTTGAATAGGCATTATTATTTGCCAAAAACGATGCATTTTAATACAATTTATATATTATGGTATTGTGAAGATATTAAGTTTATTTGGATTTTTGAAAGACAAATATTGATAAATCTTTGTTTAGAAAGTATTAGATTTGCACAATTATGATTGATGAAAAAGAATGGAATTTAAACTGAAAAATAAACATATCTCCATTAAAAGCAAGCTTGATGAGCTTGCAGAGACATATAATACCTATTCATTCATAGAAACTGACCCGATTCAGTTTCCCAGAAGATTTTCGCTACTTCAGGATGTGGAGGTTTCGGCGTTGCTTACTTCAATAATTACTTGGGGAAAGCGCGACCTGATTTTAAGAGATGCCGAGAAGATGCACTCTCTAATGGGAAATAGTCCGTATACTTATATAATGAATCGGGAGTGGAAAGAAATGAAAGGATCGGAGAAAAACATACATCGTACTTTTTTTGAACGGGATATGTGGGATGTTTGTCAGGGATTGTACTACTATTATCAGAAAAGCCATTCTTTGGAAGAGTTGTTTCTTTCAGATGGAATATTAAATGGCCTTCAGATGTTATCCGGCTGGATTCCTTCCAGGCATATCTCATCACCACAAAGAAAAAGTCCTTGCAAAAGAAGTAACCTGATGCTACGTTGGCTGGTAAGGAATGATGGAATTGTAGATATGGGAGTTTGGAAAAGAATATCTCCGGCTGAGCTTATCATTCCCCTGGATGTGCACGTAGGACGTGTTTCCAGAATAATCTGGAATGATTTACCCAAAACAGATCGCCTATCAACAGCGTTGAAAATAACAAACCATCTATCAGAGCTTTGCCCAGAAGATCCCTGTAAATATGACTTTGCACTGTTTGGATATGGAGAAGATCAAAGTCACAGATAAAAGATAAGCAAATGGAATGGAACTTAGTATCTGTTTTTGGAATGCATAAATAATAATTTCTCTCTTGTGCAATCTAATATAACACAATTATAGTATATTAGGAATAGCCACATTTGCACAGTTTCAGGGTGCGAGTCGCTCAATCTTCCAGCTTTGGTCATTTTGCAGAGTATAAAGAAAACGATCGTGCAGCCGACTTTCTCTTCCTTGCCAGAATTCAATGCGCGTTGGAGTTACCGCATAACCACCCCAGTTCTCAGGTCTTTTCACCTCTTTCCCTGCCAAGCGAATACTTTCCCTGATAAATGCCAGCATGATTTTCATTCTTCCTGAAATAGGTCTGCTTTGAGGGGAAATGCGTGCCCCAATACGACTCTTATAAGGTCGGGTTTTATAATAATCATCCGATACTTCGGGCGGAACCTTTGTGGCAATTCCTTCCACGTGGACCTGCCTTTCCAGCTCATGCCACAGAAAGGTAAGTGAGATATATGGAGAACCGGTCAACTGTTTTCCTTTGCGGCTTTCATAGTTGGTGTAGAACACAAATTTATCATCACGTAACTCTTTTAGCAACACGCACCGGGTGGAAGGTTTTCCGTCTTCAGAAACCGTACCTACAATGACAGCTGTTGGTTCGTTAACATTCGCGTCGATTGCTTCTTCCAACCATTTCTGAAATTGAATGAATGGATTGTCAGACAGGTTTTTTCTTGCCAGTCCGCCCCTTAAGTATTCTCTTCGTATATTTCGAATATCAATTTTCATTTTTTCTTCTTTCTGTTTCGAACAAAGTTAAAGAAATAGATATATTTTGCAACCATTGTCAATGTGATTTCAACAAAAAACTGTTCCTTTGCAATGATAAACAAAATACTATTATGAGAAGTTTTGCATCAGACAATAATTCAGGGGTGCACCCTTTAGTAATGGAGGCACTTGCAAAAGCCAATAAAGACCATGCTTTTGGTTATGGTGACGACCAATGGACTGCTGAGGCTGTCCTTAAAGTGAAAGAGACATTTACTCCCGATTGTGAACCATTTTTTGTGTTCAACGGAACAGGTAGCAATGTTGTTGCCTTGCAACTTTTAACCCAGCCTTACAATTCTATCCTTTGTGCCGAGACTGCTCACATCTATGTGGACGAATGCGGTTCTCCTGTTAAAATGACTGGATGTCAGATCCGCCCGATTGAAACTCCCGACGGAAAGCTTACTCCGGAGCTTATTTTACCTCACCTGCATGGGTTTGGCGATCAGCATCATTCCCAGCCAGGAGCCATTTATATCTCTCAGTGTACCGAACTGGGAACTGTTTATACCGTAGAAGAACTGAAAGCCATTACAAGTCTGGCTCACGAATATGGAATGTATGTGCATATGGACGGTGCACGCATCTCCAATGCAGCTGTAGCTCTGAATCTTTCTCTGAAAGAGCTGACGGTGGATTGCGGAATCGACGTGCTTAGTTTCGGTGGAACAAAGAATGGCTTGATGATGGGAGAGTGCGTAGTTGTTTTTGACCCCGTTTTGGCCAAAAAAACACGTTTTTTCAGGAAACAGTCGGCACAGCTGGCTTCTAAGATGCGTTACCTCTCTTGTCAGTTTACGGCTTACCTTACTGATAACCTCTGGCACACAAATGCGTCACATGCAAATAAGATGGCGCAGCTACTTTATCAGGAGCTGAAGAACTATCCTGGGGTAACTTTTACTCAAAAGCCGGAAACAAATGCTCTGTTTTTGAAGATGCCTCGGAAGGTGATTGACAAACTGCTGGAAACCTATTTCTTCTATTTCTGGAATGAGACCAATAACGAAGTGCGTCTGGTAACATCGTTTGATACAACTGAGGATGATGTGAAGAGATTTATTGAAGCGTTGAGAAGCATTTGAAAAAGGGCTTCGTTAGGGATGACTGATTGATGCCCAACCAATGATAAAGGCTCGCGGAGTGGAGTTATGTCTTGCGGTGACAGGATTGTTGCAATGATGAAACAAATAATTCGGTAAAAATGCGAACCACAAAAAAAGAAAGCGGAGGCTCTGAAGCCTCCGCTTTCTTTTTGGATTGATAAGATATTACTTTCTGTAGAAAGACAAATCTTCTGCATCGAACTTGTTGATGAACAATGCGTGTTTGTCAATTTCACCTTCCGCATATTTAACGAATACATGAGCCGATTCTGTGAAAGAATCACATTTTGAAGCATCATGTACAAGCAGATAACCCATGATGGTGTATCCGGCCATTTCAACCAGACGGCGAGCCATGAAGTCGAGCAATTCCTGATCTTTGGCAGCAACTATCTTTTCAACAACTGCGGCATATTTTTCAGACATTGCTTTCAGACGGCGATGCAGACCCTCCAATTCGGGAGCAACATGCTCTGCTTCGTACTCTTTCATGCGAGCCAGGTAAGCACCTGTTGTTACATAACGGATAGCAGCTACTACCTGAAGTTGGGTTGTACCTTCGTAGATGCTGGTGATACGAGCATCACGGTAGATACGTTCGCAAGCGTAGTCTTTCATGAAACCGGAACCTCCGTGAATCTGGATACAGTCGTAAGCGTTCTGGTTTGCAAATTCACTTCCCAAACCTTTTGCAAGTGGAGTGAAGCTGTCGGCCAGCTTAGAGAATGTTTTCTGTTCTGTTCTTTCTTCCGGAGTTAGTTTGCGTTCTTTGGAAATATCGTCGAGCGCCTTGTAGATATCTACGAAACGAGTTGTTTCGTACAATAAGGTACGTGAAGCATCCCGTTTTGCTTTCATCAATGAAAGGATTTCGTATACAGCGGGGAATTCAATGATTGCCTTGCCAAACTGTTTACGGTCCTTGGCATATGCCAAGGCTTCGCTGTATGCAGCATGAGAAATACCTACAGATTGTGCTGCAATACCCAGACGTGCACCGTTCATCAATGCCATTACGTATTTAATCAAACCGAGTTTGCGGTCGCCGCAAAGTTCTGCTTTTGCATTTTTGTAGACAAGCTCGCAGGTTGGAGAACCTTTGATACCCATCTTGTTTTCGATACGACGAACGTTTACTCCACCGTTCTTCTTGTCGTAGATAAACATTGAAAGACCACGACCATCGTGAGTTCCCTCTTCCGAACGAGCCAGTACCAAGTGAATATCAGCATCACCATTGGTAATGAAACGTTTTACACCGTTTAGGTACCAGCATTGGTCCTGTTCGCTGTAAGTAGCTTTCAGCATTACTGCCTGAAGGTCGGAACCTGCATCCGGTTCAGTAAGGTCCATTGACATGGTTTCGCCGGCACAAACACGTGTGATATAACGTTGCTTTTGATCTTCGTTACCAAACTCGTAAAGTGTTTCAGCACAGTCCTGTAACCCCCAAAGGTTTTCAAAACCGGCATCACAGCAAGATACCATGTCGGCTGCCATCATGTATGGAACATTTGGGAAGTTAAGTCCTCCGAAACGGCGAGGCATTGACACTCCCATTAAGCCTGCGTCAACTACCGCTTTTAGGTTTTCTGCAGTTCCGCTTGCATATTTCACGCGGTTATTGATTACCTGAGGTCCTTCGTGGTCTACGTGCTCTGCATTGGGAGCAATGATTTCCGAGCAAATTTCACCTACAATTTCCAGCACTTTATCGTAGCTGTCCATTGCATCTTCAAAATCTACAGGAGCATAATCAAAATTATTTTTGTCAGCATAGTTGCGCTCTTTGAGTTCAACGATTCTCTTCATCAACGGATGATTGAGATAATGCTTCAGTTCTGGTGTATCTAAATATAAGTTTGCCATTTTACTACTTCGAATTTTGTTTATAGAACTTAATCATCTTTGGCACAACCTCTTCTACTGTTCCGTTAATAACATAATCGGCAATAGTGTTGATCGGTGCATTCGGATCATTGTTAATTGAGATAATCATTGAACTCTCCTGCATACCTGCGATGTGCTGAATCTGACCTGAAATACCGCAAGCGATATAAAGTTTAGGACGTACGGTTACACCTGTTTGTCCAATTTGACGGTCGTGTTCACAGAAACCGGCATCGACAGCTGCACGTGAAGCTCCTACCTCTCCGTTTAGTACCTTTGCAAGGTCGAAAAGCAAGTTGAAGTTTTCTTTGGAACCGACACCGTAACCGCCGGCTACAACGATAGGAGAACCTTTGATGTTGGTCTTTGATTTCTCGATGTGACGTTCAATAACCTTCACAACGTAGTCTGTGTCGGCTACATACTTGTTTACTTCATGACGGATAATTTCGCCTTTATAATCGTTTGAAAGGATTTGTTTCTTCATTACCCCTTCGCGAACGGTTGCCATCTGTGGGCGGTGTTCAGGGTTAACAATGGTTGCAACGATGTTACCACCGAATGCAGGACGAATTTGATACAGCAGGTTGCTGTAAACTTTGCCTTCTTTCTTTTCTTCGTGGTCACCGATTTCGAGAGCAGTACAGTCGGCTGTCAAACCGCTTGTCAGTGCTGAGGAAACACGAGGGCCAAGGTCGCGTCCGATAACGGTAGCCCCCATCAGACAGATTTGAGGTTTTTCTTCTTTGAAGAGGTTCACCATTACGGATGTGTGAGGCAGTGAAGTGTAAGGGTAGAGACCTTCTGCATCAAATACATGCAGTTTGTCTACTCCGTAAGGAAGTACCTGTTTTTCAATACCATCTAATTTGTAACCGGCAACAACAGCTTCCAACTGGCAGTTCAACTGGTTAGCTAAAGAGCGGCCTTTGGTAAGCAGTTCAAGGCTTACGTCGGCAACAATGCCGTCTTCTATTTCGCAATATACAAATAAATTGTTCATTTTTACTTCTTTCTTTAGTGATTAACCAATTGTGTGATTTGCCAAAAGCTCTACGATCAGATCTTCAACTTCTCTGTCGGAAGAAGAGATAGTTTTATTCTCTTTTGCCTGGAAAACAATGTTCTGAATTGCTTTAACCTTTGTTGGAGAACCGGAAAGACCGCATTGTTTAACATCTCCTTCAACATCGGTTACACTCCATTCTACAAGATTCAGATAATCTCTTGTATCATAAAGATCGGTATAATCAAGGTTTCCTTGTTGTTTTTCGGTTACTGTCTTGGCATGTTTGTACTTCTGTACGAACTTGGCATTGCGTGGACGACAAGGGGCTGCTGATCCATTTACAGTAAGTACGATGGGAAGAGGACCTTCCACAGTTTCAATACCGCCGTCAATGTGACGCTTTACAGTAATGCGGCCGTTTTCAACCTTTACAATCTCTTCTGCATAAGTAATCTGAGTTAATCCCAGCTTTTCAGCGACCTGAGGACCTACCTGAGCTGTATCACCGTCAATGGCCTGACGTCCGCCGATAATTACATCGTATTCCTTTATTTTACGAATGGCAGTGGCAAGTGCGTAAGATGTGGCCAGCGTATCTGCTCCCGCAAATGCTCTGTCGGTAAGCAAATAACCATTATCTGCTCCGCGATATAATCCTTCGCGAATAATATCTGCCGCACGACCTGGTCCCATTGTCAGGATTGTTACGGTAGAACCGGGGTGTGTATCTTTCAACCGGAGAGCTTGCTCAAGAGCATTCAGGTCTTCTGGATTGAAGATAGCCGGAAGTGCCGCACGATTAATTGTTCCGTCGGCTTTCATGGCATCTTTCCCAACGTTACGTGTGTCGGGGACTTGTTTTGCCAATACAATAATCTTTAAACTCATGATATTAATTTTAGTATTAGTATTCTATTACCAGTATAGTAGAGCTGTCAACGGAGTGTTGAAAGCTGTTTGTCTAACGGTCTGCAAATTTAGTCAAACAGTTGACTTATACAAAGGATTATTATTTAAAAATGCACATCTTTATACTTTATGAGCAAATAGATTAGCAAATTAATAACTGAAAATAGAGTAACTGTAAATGAGTATGTTGCATATTTGCTTAGTAAAAGCGGGTATACAGTATAATATTTGTCTATAACCTTTTTTGTTGCTTAACCAGGTTTGACTTTTTATAATCCGGCTCTTTATTCTTGGTCGATCGAAAAATTACAATGTTCAGACAGCACTAAATGTTACTGAGTGCCTGTAATAATGGATAAAGAATGGTAATGTGATAAGTTATACTGGATAGCGGCAAATTTTTAGATGGAGATAACCTTGTATGGTAAATGAGAAATTTATTGGTTAACGACGGATAAATATAAAACAAAAGGCACAGGAAAAAATCATTCCCGTGCCTTTCTTATTTTCTTGTACAGAAGATTGCATTCTTTTGTACAAAACAATTCATTCTTCTGTACAAAAGAATGCAATCTTTTGTACAGGATATTTTTATTTTATCCCCAGCTTTTTAGAAATATTCTTAGGAAGAGCATCTTTGTGAACCAAAATGTTCATCGTCTTGTATTTAACAAATGCTTTCGAGGCATACCATATTCCTTTGTACTTGCTGTTTGTTCCCCAAGAGTTCTTCACCATGAAGTAATCTTTTCCGTTCTGATCTTTTGCGATCCCGAAAATAAGCATACCGTGATCATCGGTTGTTTCCCAGTTGTCAAATCCGGTCTGGCGCATTTCCTGAGTAATTTCCTTTTCTGGCATAGGTTTTGAGGTGAGCTCCTTGTTCTTTTCGGCAGTTGTCATGCCGGTCCAGCGTGCCATGTCAGAGCCTGTTAGTTCATTCGATTTTACTTCATCCGGAACTACGGCAATGCCGTCGCGTGTAAATCCCGCTTCACTAACATCGCTACCCCAAGCAACTGTGTATCCTTTGTTGACAGCATTTTCAATTACCTCCATAAATTCGTCGATTGGCAGGTTGTATGAGTTGCCGTTGCGCCAGTTGTCTTGAATCTCAATTGCAAATTCTGAATAGAACGGATGGTGGGTATAAGAAGTAAGTGAAACATAATCGTCAGCATTCAGTCCCAGTTCTTTGGCAAACGACTGTGGAGTATATTTCTTTCCTTTATATGTGAAATCTTTCGGGCATTCGCCAAGGTATGTGCTTACAACTGCGTTGAAGCCATTCTTCCAAACCGGAGTAAGTTTCTTGAGAGAACCTTTTCCAATGGTATTTACGTATGATTGCATCAAAGCATCGAGTTCATTGTGAACAGGAAGTGTATCTCCATATTGTATTCCGTTCATGGCTTCCTGAGGAACCAATCCGTAGTTCTTCATACAATAAATAATATCATAGAAGCTTCCACCCGGGCCAAAAGGGCTGTCTCCGTGCAAACGGACAAATCTTTCCGCACGATCTTCCATGGTGTGATGAACCACAAACATTTCAGAAAGATCATATTCCCCTTTTCCTTTGCGAAGAAGTTCAGCTTCCAGAAATCCTAGTCCCGAGAAACTCCAGCAAGTACTTGAACGGTGCTGATTTTTTATGGAAGTGATAGGGTTTTCTTTTACTGTTGTAAAAATAAATCCTTCTTCTTTCTTTGCTTTCTCCTGTGCTGTACTGTGAAGAGTAAAGGCTGCTAAAAGGGCTATACATGCAATCTTTTTCATAATACTTTAATTAATTTCAATTTTTAATGATACAAAGATAAGTATTGTTGGATAAAAATTTAGTAGATTTGTTTTTAATTTCAGAATTATTAAAGAGACATGAGCAGAATCAAAAAAAATTATATTATTTATGTAATCATGCTGGTGCTTTTTTCTGGTATGATTTATGTCGCGTTAGAAGAAGGCAACCGATTCAGCCATCTGGACATGACAAAAATAACGTCAGGACAGTTTGAAGATCATTATGAGATGTTTCGACGCATTCTGATTGAGAATTTTAATAGCCCTTTCATGATTCTGTTGCTCCAGATAATTGTGGTTCTATTTACTGTACGCCTTTTTTCTTTCCTCTTCAAATATATCGGTCAGCCTGGTGTTATTGGCGAAATCGTAGCTGGAATTATTCTTGGTCCATCAGTCATGGGTTACCTTTTCCCGGAGTTTTTCGGATTTTTGTTTCGTCCCGAGTCCATGACCAATCTTCAGATGGCCAGTCAGATAGGTCTGATTCTTTTTATGTTTGTAATAGGTATGGAACTTGACTTCAGCATATTGAAGAATAAAATAAATGAAACACTTGTAATAAGCCATGCGGGAATATTAGTACCCTTTTTTCTGGGGGTACTCTCATCGTTCTGGGTTTACGAAGAATACGCTTCGCAACATACATCATTCCTTGCTTTCTCTCTTTTTATAGGAATTTCAATGAGTATCACCGCCTTTCCGGTGCTAGCTCGTATTATACAAGAAAGAAACATGACCAAGACTCCTATTGGGGTTCTTGCAATTGCCTCCGCCGCAAATGACGATGTAACGGCTTGGTGTTTGCTGGCGGTTGTCATAGCTATTGCCAAAGCGGGGACATTTGGTAGTGCGCTTTATGCTGTGGGGCTTACTCTTTTGTATATAGTGGTAATGTTTACTGTGATTCGTCCGTTCTTGAAAAAAATCGGCGATTTATATGCCAATAAAGAGGTTATAAACAAAACATTTGTAGGATTTATATTTCTTATTCTGGTAATTTCAGCGGCAACAACAGAACTGATAGGTATTCATGCTCTGTTCGGAGCCTTTATGGCTGGTGTTGTGATGCCTCCAAACTTCGGTTTCCGGAAAGTAATGATGGAAAAGGTTGAGGATATATCCCTAGTTTTTTTCCTTCCCCTCTTCTTCGTTTTCACCGGATTGCGTACAGAAATTGGCTTGATTAACAGTCCTCAGCTACTAGGAGTCTGTGCAATGTTGATTGCAGTGGCTATCATCGGGAAGTTTGGTGGTTGTGCTATAGCCTCTAGACTGGTAGGTGAGTCCTGGAAAAACAGTCTTATTGTAGGCTCACTGATGAATACCCGTGGATTGATGGAACTAGTTGCTCTGAATATAGGGTACGAAATGGGAGTTCTTCCGCCATCAATTTTTGTGATTTTGGTTATTATGGCGTTGGTTACGACATTTATGACCACTCCGGTACTATCATTAATTGAAAAGATATTTGAAATCCGTAAGCCTGTGATCAGTCTGACAAAGAAGCTGATATTATGTTTTGGCCGAATGGAATCAGGACGCGATTTGCTTGTGATTTATGAACTTCTTTTCGGACCAAGATTGAAGCAGAAAGAGGTTATTGCAGCTCATTATACTTTGGGAACCGATTTAAACCCTTTGCATGCAGAGCAATATGAGGAAGACAGTTTTAATCTGATAAACACTGAAGCTAAGAAAAAGTCCCTGAAAGTGGATTGTCGTTATAAAGTAACCGATAAGTTGGTGCAAGAGATGATACATCTTGCGCAATCAGAGAAACCGGATTTGCTTTTACTTGGAGCCGGTAGTAACTATATGATTGAAGGTGGTGCCCCGGTTTTACCTTTGCTAGGATTATTTCGTAATAAAATTAATGATGTGATTAGTCAAGCCAGTTGTGAAGTGGCGGTTTTTGTAAACCGAAACTTCGGTCATGGTGAGGTAGCTCTGGTTCTTGGTGGGAATATGGATCTGTTCATGCTTCATTACCTGGAATCATTACTGATGAATCATATTAAGAAGGTTCATCTTTTCATGTTTGCCGGAGACGAAAAATTTACCAAGCGAGTAAATACCATTCTTGAACAATACCCGGAATGTGTAATTCCACATCCGATTAATGATACTTCTGAGATTACATTTAATCAGAAAGATGGTTTGCTCATTCTCAGCCATTCGGTTTGTGAAAAAATAGCCGAAGACAGAGACGCTTTTGAAGCTCTGCCATCATTGTTAGTAATGAGTCCGAAGCAACATCAGAAAGGATAACTTTAAAAAAGAGAAAAAATAAATATGACGATAGATTGTAATACTGGATTAGTTCTCGAAGGAGGAGGTATGCGTGGGGTTTTTACCAGTGGCGTACTTGATTATTTTATGGATCATGATATCCGGTTTCCTTATACAATTGCTGTTTCAGCTGGAGCTTGCAATGGATTGTCGTATATCTCGCGTCAACGTGGACGTGCCAAGTTCAGCAATATCGATTTGTTGGAGAAATATCATTATATTGGTGTGAAGCATCTTTTAAAGAAAAAGAATCTGCTGGATGCTGATCTGCTTTTCGGAGAGTTCCCCGAGAAAATACTACCTTACGATTATAAAACTTATTTTTCCTCTTCCGAACGATTTGTGATGGTTACTACGAACTGCGAAACCGGTGAGGCTAACTATCTGGAAGAAAAAGAGGAAAAACAGCGTCTGTTGGATATATGTAAAGCATCAAGCAGCCTACCTATTGTATGTCCTGTTACCTTTGTGGATGGAATCCCGATGCTCGACGGAGGAATTGTTGATTCTATACCTCTGCTTCATGCCATGGAAGAAGGATTCCAGAAGAATATAGTGGTATTGACCCGCAACAAAGGATTTCGTAAAGAGACTAAAGACCACAAGGTTCCATCTTTTATTTACCGCAAATATCCCAAAATAAGAGAAGCACTGAGCCGCCGCTGCTTTGTTTATAACCAACAGTTGGAAATGGTGGAGCGTATGGAAGATGAAGGAAAGATTATAGTTATTCGACCTGAGAAACCAATGGTGGTGGATAGGGTGGAGACTGATGTGATGAAACTTACAGATCTCTATAATGAAGGCTATGCTTGCGCGGGGAAAGTGATCAACTCTGTGATAGATGATATTCAACCAACACCCCACTGCTGATTAGCCAATCACCAATAGTTGTTATATCCAATCTCAAAGTATTTTATTTGATAATAATCAAAACGCTATTATAGTATTTACTGATAATGATCATTATATTTCAGAAATCAATATAGGTTAGGTTTTATCTATATTCGAGCTGGAAAAACGATGAATTAAAAAACATCACATTCTAAATGAAAAAGAAAGGCTGCTTCAGAATTCTGAAGCAGCCTTTCTTTTATAGAACTAAATTGAATTAGTCTTCTTGTTCAACACCCCATTGTTGCTTAGCCAAACGCTTGTAGTTGTTATATCTCCATTTAGCGTTTTCCTGAGCAGCCTGGAACAACTCTTCAGCTTCAGCAGGATATTGTTTTGCTAATGAAGCATAACGAACTTCACCTTTCAGGAAGTTCTGGAAGTTATCCCAGTTTGGAGCTTTAGAATCCAATGTGAATGGATTTTGTCCCTCAGCTTCCAATGCAGGATTGTATCTCCACAAGTGCCAGTAACCGCATTCTACAGCAGCAGCCTGCTCAGCTTGTGCTTTACCCATACCGGCTTTCAAACCGTGGTTGATACATGGTGAGTAAGCAATAATAATTGAAGGTCCGTCATAAGCTTCTGCCTCACGGATGGCTTTCAATGTCTGAGCCTGGTCAGCACCCATAGCGATTTGTGCGCAATATACATATCCGTATGTAGAAGCGATCAGACCAAGGTCTTTCTTGCGTACTCTCTTACCAGAGGCAGCAAACTTAGCAATGGCTCCAACCGGAGTTGCTTTAGATGACTGACCACCAGTGTTAGAGTAAACTTCAGTATCAAGAACCAAGATATTTACATTCTTTCCAGATGCAAGTACGTGATCCAAACCACCGAAGCCGATATCATAAGACGCACCGTCACCGCCGATAATCCATTGAGACTTTTTGATTAAGAACTTGCTGAGTGAAGCAACTTCTTTGCAGATATCGCAATCGCAAGCTTTAACCAGCGGAGTAATTTTGGCTTCCAGTTCGATTGAACGTTCTGTATTCTCTCTATCAGCAATCCATTCGTTGAACAAACCTTTCAGTTCTGCTGAACAGCAATCGCAAGTTTGTGCTTTAGTCATTAAGTCAACAAGACGATCACGCATTTTCTCAACAGCCAGAGACATACCCATGCCGAATTCAGCAAAGTCTTCAAACAAAGAGTTTGCCCATGCCGGTCCGTGTCCTTCTTCGTTAGTTGTATAAGGAGTTGATGGAACTGAACCTGAGTAAATAGAAGAACATCCGGTCGCATTAGCAATCATCTGACGGTCGCCGAACAACTGAGTAAGCAATTTTACGTAAGGAGTTTCACCGCAACCTGAACAAGCGCCAGAGAATTCGAACAATGGAGTAGCAAATTGTGAGTTCTTCACGTTGGCATTTACATTAACCAAGTGTTGTTTGCTCTTAACCTTGCTAGCTACATAATCCCAGTTAGCTGCTTGCGGAAGTTGACTTTCAAGAGGAGCCATTTTAAGAGCTTTACCTTGCTTGTTACCCGGACAAACATCAGCACAGTTACCGCAACCAAGACAGTCGAGTACGTCAACCTGAATACGGAATTTCATGCCATCAAATTGTTTTCCGGTAGCTTTCAGCATATCTGTGAAAGGAGCTGCAGCTTGTTCTGCTTCATCAAGAACGAATGGACGAATAGAAGCGTGAGGACAAACATAAGCACACTTGTTACACTGAATACAGTTTGCAGATTCCCATACTGGAACGAAAGCAGCAACACCACGTTTTTCGAAAGTTGCAGTACCTTGTTGCCATGTGCCGTCTTCAATACCAACGAAAGTAGAAACAGGAAGGTCGTCACCATTCTGAGCGTTGATAACCTTAACTACATTTTCTACAAATGCAGGAGCATTACTTGTTGCAGCTTCTTCGTCGGCTAAAGTCGCCCATGCAGGGTCAACAGTCAGTTTCTTATATTCACCACCACGATCAACAGCAGCATTGTTTTTGTCAACAATGTCCTGACCCTTCTTGCCGTAAGATTTCACGATGAACTTCTTCATCTGTTCTACAGCCAGATCAACAGGAATAACCTCTGTGATGCGGAAGAATGCAGATTGAAGGATAGTGTTTGTTCTGTTGCCCAAACCAATTTCCTGTGCAATCTGAGTTGCATTGATATAGAATACTGAGATATTTTTTTGTGCAAAATAACGTTTTACGTTGTTTGGAAGGTGTTTTGCCAATTCTTCTTCATTCCAGATGGTGTTCAGAAGGAAAGTTCCATTTTCGCGCAGACCACGAGTTACATCGTACATACGAAGATAAGCCTGAACGTGGCAAGCAACGAAGTTTGGCGTATTTACCAAATAAGTAGAACGGATTGGAGAGTCACCGAAACGAAGGTGTGAACAGGTGAAACCTCCTGACTTCTTAGAGTCGTAAGAGAAGTATGCCTGACAGTGTTTGTTGGTATTGTCACCAATAATCTTAACAGAGTTCTTGTTGGCACCAACAGTACCATCTGCACCCAAACCGTAGAATTTAGCTTCGTACATGCCTTCACCGCCTAAAGCGATTTCTTCTTTCTTAGGAAGAGAAGTGAAAGTAACATCGTCAACGATACCAATTGTGAATTGGTTCTTAGGCATAGCTAAAGAAAGATTTTCGTATACAGAAAGGATCTGAGTAGGAGTGGTGTCTTTTGAAGACAGGCCATAACGTCCGCCTACGATAACCGGCGCATCAGCCTGTCCGTAGAAGCAGTCTTTTACGTCTAAGTATAATGGCTCGCCTACAGCACCTGGTTCTTTTGTTCTGTCTAATACAGCAATGCGTTTTGCAGTCTTAGGAACAGCTGCCAAGAAATGTTTAGCAGAGAATGGACGATACAAGTGTACAGCAACCAAACCAACTTTCTCTCCCTGAGCAGTCAGGTAGTCAATTGCTTCGCGGGCAGCTTCTGTTACAGAACCCATTGCTATAATTACACGGTCAGCATCTTCTGCGCCATAGTAGTCGAACAGACTATATTTACGACCAGTGATATCTGAAAGTTCTTTCATGTATTCTTCTACGATAGCAGGAACTGCATCATAGAATTTATTGCAAGATTCTCTGTGTTGGAAATATACGTCTGGATTTTCAGCCATACCACGTGCAACCGGATTTTCAGGATTCAATGAACGGCTGCGGAATTCGGCCAGAGCTTCTTGATCAAGGAGATGAGCAAGATCTTCATTTTCCAACATTTCAATCTTCTGGATTTCGTGTGATGTACGGAAACCATCGAAGAAGTTTACGAAAGGAACGCGGCTCTTGATAGTAGCCAGGTGAGCAACTGCCGAAAGGTCCATAACTTCTTGTACAGAACCTTCTGCCAACATTGCAAAACCTGTCTGGCGACAAGCCATCACATCCTGATGGTCACCGAAGATAGAAAGAGCGTGAGAAGCCAGAGCACGTGCTGATACGTGGAAAACGCAAGGAAGTAATTCACCTGCTATTTTATACATGTTAGGAATCATTAACAACAATCCCTGAGAAGCTGTGTAAGTTGTGGTCAGTGCTCCTGCCTGAAGAGAACCGTGTAATGCACCTGCTGCACCTGCTTCAGATTGCATTTCCTGTACTAAAACTGTTTCGCCGAAAAGATTTTTACGTCCGGCGGCAGCCCATTCGTCTACGTATTCTGCCATAGTCGAAGATGGGGTGATAGGATAAATCGCAGCTACTTCTGAGAACATATACGAGATATGTGCAGCAGCTTGATTACCATCACAAGTGATGAATTTCTTCTGTTTAGTCATAATTGTTAATATATTAAATAAAAAATTTTAGTTAATAAAGAAAACCGAACAGCCATAAAGGAATTTGATTATCGCGTCCTATGTCTGCCCGATGAATCGCATAAGTAATATTGGGATTATTTTTTGCCTTAAACCCTTCGGCACATATTTTAAACGGAATTTTTTCATCCACTAAGAATGAGGTTCCTTTCTCTCCTTTATTCAGGATATGATCTTTGTAGAGTGCATTAAGGAAGAAAGTTTCTACTACATCCTGTTCTTCCACTTTTACCGAATAGATAGAATACATTAGATTGGTGTTATGCATCATAATTCTGGATGGTTTTTTTGGAAATGCTTCTCCTTTTGGGTAGACCATGTTGATTAATCTTGCATCTGCCAGATATTTAATATAGTTCATTACTGTAGCTCGAGAGGTCTCTATATCCGTCGCTAATTGACTTACGTTAGGTGCGGAAGGACCATTGCCTGCGAGCTGGTAAAAAAGTTTCTTTATCTTGGAGAGATATTTTAATTCTATCTGCTTAATTAATAGAATGTCTACCTCTATCATCATGTTCATGGTTTTAAGTAAGTTTTCAGAAAAATTTCTTTTTTCAAGAAAAAAAGGATAAAAACCATGATGCAGATAATCCTGAAAATAATCATTAGGACGTACTTTTGAAAGAATACTCCTGGCTATTTGTTCATGATTGACAAGGATATCTTCAAGCTTATATGAGGGGAAAGAGCTACTTGTCTGAAGATTTAGAAACTCTCTGAAAGAGAATCCTCTAAGATTGTATGATTTAACGATACCCGACAGTTCGGCATTCTCCTCTTTCAATCGCATCACTGATGAACCAGTAAATACAATTTTTAATTCGGGAAAACGATCGTAACACACTCTTAGCTCATGACTCCAGTTGGGATACTTGAAAACTTGGTCAATCAACAGCACTTTACCTCCGTTTTTCTGGAATTCATCAGCAAAATCAACAATAGTGTGTCCCGAAAAATAAAAGTTATTCATGTTGATGAACAGGCATGATCGATCTGTTCCGAAGCGTTCTTTTGCATATTGCAACAGAAATGTGGTTTTACCAACTCCACGTGTCCCTTTGATGCCAATCAGACGGTCGTTCCAATCGATCTCGTCCATCAGTTCTCTTCGGACGGCGGCATGGGTGTGTTCTACCAGGTAACTGTGTGTTCTGTAAAAAGCTTCCATAAATTTCTCTTTATTCGGGACAAAGATAATTAATATTCTCTGCTTTGCAAAGTGGAGATTGCAAAATATTCACTGATTTAAACTAGTTTATAGTTTCTATGCAAAAATAATAGTGGGAATGTTATAAATATACAATATTGATTCTGGCTTAATCAGGAAATCTTTTGGTTTGAAAGGGATATAAAATGATATGATTCGTATGAGTTGAATAAATATTCTGTGCGATTGTTTTTTCTTAATCTCAGAATATTTTTTATTTTTCTCATGAATTGTGGCTTTGTCTTTTCTCTTTTTTTATTTTTGCAGCCTCAATCGAATATGATAATGCAGGAAGTATATTTATTCAACCCTGATAATGATTTAGCTTTAGCCAATGGTGATGAAAATTATATGCCGCCTCTTTCGGCCAGAAAGATGGCAGATGACCTTTCTTTGCTGCCCGTATGGTACGCTTCCACAGGTGCATTTATAATGAGTAAAGAAAATGTGGATGAGGTGTGGCTGAATAATCTGAAAAATACTTTTAGTTTGTCCTTCCAGATAATCAGAGAAGAGGAGATAGCTTCCTTTTCATCCACGAAACTTTTCCCTTGGGGATGGAACGCTACATTAATCAAGCATGCACGACTGTTAGGATTTTCTGATGAATACCTACCAGGAAAGGAACGGATGGAAAATATCAGAGAGCTTTCTCACCGCTCACTGGCTGCGAAATTGCTTAAAGAATTAACCGATTCCTCTGTTTTTTGTGGTAGTTCCGAAATCTTGACTACCGATAAGGCTGTTCGTGAATTCGTAGAGCGTTACCCTCGGGTACTTCTAAAGGCCCCTTGGTCCGGAAGCGGAAAGGGATTACGCCCAGGGAAAGGAGAATATACTTCTCATATTGAAGGTTGGAGCCGTAGAATCATCAAATACCAGCGATGTGTAATTGGTGAACCTTTCATGGAAAAGGTTGAGGACTTTGCCATGGAGTTCTTTTGTGATGAGATTGGTCGGGTATCTTTTGTTGGCTATTCTTTTTTTGAAACGGATGTACGCGGTGCTTATAAAGGAAACTTGCTTGCTTCAGATAAGAATATTGAAGCACACTTGGCAAAATATGTGTCAAAAAGTGATTTGCTTATCTTGCGCAAGTTACTTGAAGAGAAACTTACGCAACTATTTGACGGGAAATACCAGGGATATTTGGGAGTGGATATGATGGTCTGCCATTTCAGTGAAAGCCCCATTTATAGGATCCATCCTTGCGTAGAAATTAATCTCCGTATGAATATGGGGCTTTTCTCCCGATTATTCCATGACCGTTTTGTTCAGCCTGATAGAGAAGGGCATTTTGAAGTTGAATATTTCAAATCTCCCGCTTTGCTGTTGGAAGATCATTTGCGTAAACTTGTTGAATTACCACTAGTTATAGAAAAAGGACGTATTCTTTCCGGATATCTCTCATTAAACCCGATTGGTTCGGAAACCAACTATCGAGCCAGCATTGTTGTTGAGAAGTGAGTCTTTCCTGTAAAGTCTGTGAAAATAACCTTATAAACTCCTGACTGCATATTACCTATAGCTACCTGTTCCTTGTATTCTGAATGTAATACACATCTTCCTGTAAGATCTGTAATTGTGATTTCTGTCAAGTCTTCTGAGTGTGGTAAAATTAGTAATGTACTGTCTTCGGATATTTGAAATGTCTCCTTTGGAGCATCAAGCTGGACAGCCAGACTCTCGTTGCCGAAGCGGTCGGTGGCTGTGACGGCAAAGTATTGGTTTCTGATTTTTCCGGGTTTTCCTTCTACTGTATAATGAGTCTCTCTGATTCCTTGCGCCAGAAGATTTTTTGGGTTAGATGTATCTACTGGATAATGGTTGGAGGCATACACTATATAAGTGGGTTTATTAACAGGATCGTTGTCCACTGCTGGCTGCCAACTTAACAACGTCGTCGAACCTACATGATTGCAGGTTATTTTATCTGGAGATGATGGGGGAGTATTGTCCATCCATTTCATGTCTGGTTGAAGAGCCGGACAGGCGTAATGATATCCGCTTAGTTCACTGTAGAGATGTTTGGTATTGTTAAGTATATAGCTGGTACGATAATAGGCTTGTCCCATGAGACCATGACTGCGGGTGAAGAATATCTGTCGCTCAATTTCACTTAACGGCCAGTTCTTTTCAACAGGGTCCAGAAAATAAATCCCCAGTCCCGGAACTATATAACGACCGCTGCTTTTTTCTTGCCAATCAAGAGCGAACGGATAGAAGTTGTTTCCGTTGAAATACATCATTGGAAAAAGAATGTCCTGAATACCTTCCCGCAGCCATTCTTGAGCGTCTTGATAAACGGTGTGGTATGCATTCCATCCTCCAGATGGGTATCGAGATGTATCTTTGTATTTTCCGATAGGAGAGCTGCTCATCTTTACCCATGGTTTTAATTGTTTTACTCCATCGTATAGGTACCTCACAATAGAAGTGATGTTCTCACGTCTCCAGTTGTCAAGTTTTTCGCCCTTGCCATATTTATTGTACGTTTCCTTGTCAGGAAAATTTTTAGGTTGATCTGGATAACGAATGTAATCTAGGTTTATGCCATCCACGTCATATCTGGTAACTACTTCTTTTATGACCGAAAATAGGTATTCCTTAGTGGCTGGGTTTCCCGGATCCAAAAACCATTCACCCTGGTATCGTTTGCAAATCTGGGGATGTTTCCTGATAACAGAATTTTTGCCAAGTTCTTTTACATGGCTCTCTTTCCCAAGCGGAATGCTTACCATCCAAGCATGACATTCCATACCTCGTTTATGACACTCTTCAATAGCAAATGCCAGTGGGTCATAGCCGGGCGAAGAACCGCTTTTGCCAGTCATAGTTTCATTAAAAGTTTCTATGGAAGAGGGGTAAATCACATCTCCTCGTAAACGGGTTTGCAAAAGTATAGTGTTGAAATTGGCTGCTTTCAGGTTGTCCAGAATGTTACATAACTCTGCTTTCTGTTTATTTATGTTGGCAGGTGAAGTAGCCTTGACTGTGGGCCAGTCAAGCCCATAGATAGTAGTTAGCCATGTGGCACGTATTTCATTCTTGGGTTGCGCCTCCGATTTTAACTGAAAGAACGAGAACAACAACAGAAACAGATATTTATATTTCATTCTTTTATATCGTAATGTTGCAAAGGTAGATAAAAGAAAGTAAAAAAGCGTTAGAACTAAGTGCTTTTTCAGATGAAAGATGTTGCAAATCAATAATATTAATTATTTTTGTTTTAAGTTAAAATGGGAGATAGAAGAATTCGATGCTGGAATAAATTTTTGCATTTGATGAAAATATTTTATCTGTGATTATTGACTTTTGAAAGAACAAGATCAATGAAGAAACATAAAAAATCAACCTGGCTTTGTTTGGCACTATTTGTGTATGTTACGGTAACAGCTATCTATTTGGTTCCACGCAACACTAGCATTAGTGACCTCGAGAAAATCCTGACAGTAGGAATATCCTATGTAGTAGTATTCCTTTTGTGGTTAATTTTACGCAGAAAAGAAAAACTGGCTGAACAACGCCGGCGTGAAATGGGAAATAATAAAAACACAAAAGAACTCAAATAAAAGAAATAAAATGAAGAAACTACTTCTTATTGGTATTATCTTTTTACTCTCTTCCTTGACAGCAAAAGCGCAGTTTGAACAAAATAAATGGCTACTGACACCATCGATTACCGGAATAGGGATGTCATATAGCGGACAGGATAAGTTTTCGTTTGGCTTTGAAGCCGAAGGAGGGGTCTTTTTAATGGATAATTTCGCTGTGCTGCTTAACGCTGGGTCTGATTATAAAGGAGAAGGAGATAAGCGTACCTCACTAGGGAGCGGAGTTCGTTATTATTTTGAACAGACTGGGATTTATATCGGTTCAAAATTTAAATATGATAAATATGATTTTCGAGACACCGGGAATAAGAATGATGTGACTCTCGGTGCAGAGATAGGGTATGCCTTTTTCATAAATCGAACTGTAACAATTGAACCAGCAATATACTACAATCAGAGTTTAACAGATCAAGATTACAGCAAGGTAGGAGTAAAAATAGGCTTTGGCTTTTACTTCTAGATAGATCTGACCAGTAATAGCCTTCACGATTTGTTTAAATAATAACATAAATGGTGAGATAAATAATATTCTACTGTTACTTATCTCACCATTTTATTTTAGGGGGTTTTGCTTATGAAAGTTTTTCTCTTAAAAATTGTCCAGTATAAGATGCCGCACATTTAGAGACCTCCTCAGGAGTACCACAACACACCAGATTGCCTCCCAAATTTCCACCTTCGGGTCCTAAGTCTATGATGTAATCGGCACATTTAATAACATCCATGTTATGTTCAATAATTACTACCGTATGTCCTCTTGTAATTAAGGCATCAAATGCTTCCAGCAATTTCTTGATATCATGAAAGTGAAGACCTGTTGTTGGTTCATCAAAAATGAAAATTGTGGGTTCAGCCTTCTCCTGACTCAGAAAATAAGCCAATTTAACCCGTTGATTCTCTCCACCGGAAAGGGTAGAAGATGTTTGCCCCAACTTAATATATCCTAACCCGACTTCTTTAAGCGGTTTAAGCTTTTTTACAATTTTCTTTTGGCCGTTTTCTTCAAAGAATTCAATGGCCTGTTCAACTGTCATTTCAAGAACATCGTATATATTCTTGTCTTTAAATTTAACTTCCAAAGTTTCTTTCTTGAAACGTTTTCCATGACAACTTTCACACTCCAACACTAAGTCAGCCATAAACTGCATTTCAACCGTAATGGTTCCGTCCCCTTTACATTCTTCACATCTGCCGCCCTCCATATTAAAAGAAAAGTAGGAGGCTCCGTATCCCATCAATTTTGATAGAGGTTGTTCTGCCCATAGCTTTCTTATTTCATCATATGCTTTAATGTAAGTCACCGGATTTGAACGAGAAGATTTTCCAATAGGGTTTTGATCAACAAATTCAATGTTTTTTACCATTCCGACATCTCCACCTAAAGAAGCGAATTCACCCGGACGCTCACTTGTTTCACTATATTCTCTTTTCAGAGCTCTATAAAATATGTCTCTGACTAAAGTTGATTTCCCTGAGCCACTAACTCCTGTAACAACAGTCATCACATTCAGCGGGAATCGTACATTAATCCCTTTTAAATTATTTTCTCGTGCTCCCAAAATCTCAATGTAGTTGTTCCAAGGACGGTGATGTTTGGGAGGTTCAATAATTTCTTCTCCAAGTAGATATTTTACAGTATAGCTGTTGCTTCCTTTTTTCAGGTTCTTCATGTCGCCATGGTACACTATTTCTCCACCTAATCTGCCAGCTTGAGGACCAACATCAATGATATAATCTGCTGTACGTATAATCTCTTCATCGTGTTCTACAACTACAACTGTGTTTCCTAATTTTTGTAGTTGCCGAAGCACTTTAATTAACCGATCAGTATCACGAGAGTGTAGGCCGATGCTTGGTTCGTCTAGAATATAGAGTGAGCCTACTAGGCTGCTACCCAGTGATGTTGCCAGATTGATGCGTTGGCTCTCTCCTCCTGAGAGAGAATTGCTTAACCGATTGAGAGTTAGATAACCCAGACCTACATCCATGAGGAAGTTTATACGATTGTTGATTTCTGTAAGAATTCGTTTGGCTATGGCAACTTCGTGCTTATCGAGTGACAGATTGTCGAAGAATTTTTTTAATTCATGAATTGGTAAATCCACAAGTTCAGAAATAGAATGTTGTCCTATCTTCACATATCCGGCTTCTTTCTTTAATCTTGTTCCATTACATTCTGGACATGTCGTTTTTCCACGATAACGAGCCAGCATTACTCGGTATTGGATTTTATATTGATTTTCTTCCAGCATTCGAAAAAAATCGTTGATCCCTTTTACTTCTTTGTTCCCTTTCCATAGGAGCTCTTTTTGCTTTTCGGTTAGGTCATAATAAGGAGTGAAAATAGGAAAATTATATTCAGAGGCAGAGCGGATAAATTCATCTTTCCACTCTCCCATTTTCTCTCCACGCCAGCAAACAACTGCTCCATCATATATACTAAGTGAACGATTGGGAACCACCAAGCTCTCGTCAATACCAATCACCTTCCCAAAACCTTCACATTTGGGACAAGCGCCAATCGGAGAATTGAAGCTGAACATGTGGTCAGTTGGTTCGTCGAAAACAATTCCATCTGCTTCAAATTTCTTACTGAAAGTATGCATAATGGGACCATCTTCCAGATAAAAACGTACCAAGCAGTTTCCGTCACCTTCATAATAAGCTGTTTCGGCAGAATCTGTCAGTCGGCTTATGCTGTCTTTTGAACTGTCACACACCATCCGGTCAATAAGCAAAAGTATTTCAGATTCATATTGCAAATCCTCTTTTGCAAGCAGTTCTTCAATACGCATTGTCTCTCCGTTTACTTCTACACGATTAAACCCTTGTTTCAGATCAATGCTGAGCTGTTCTTTTAAATCTCTTCCATCCCTTAAAAGAATGGGAGTAAGAATGGCGTATCGGGTGCCTTCCGGGTATGAAAGCATGCAGTTGACTATGTCCTCTGTCTCATGTTTCTTAACAAGAATTCCTGATACTGGAGAATAGGTTTTACCAATCCTTGCATAGAGTAATCGAAGATATTCGTATATTTCTGTCGAAGTACCAACTGTAGAACGAGGATTGCGACTGTTTACTTTCTGCTCAATTGCAATTGCAGGAGGGATTCCCTTAATGAAATCGCATTCCGGTTTTGTCATTCTTCCTAAAAATTGCCTTGCATAACTGCTAAGACTTTCTACATAACGACGCTGACCCTCGGCATATAGAGTGTCAAAGGCTAAGGAAGATTTCCCTGACCCGGAGAGGCCGGTAATAACAACTAGTTTGTTCCGTGGAATTTCTACGTCAATATTTTTCAGGTTATTTACGCGGGCTCCTTTAATAGAAATATATTTTTCTTGAGACATAGGCTGATTTTCAAATAACTTGCAAAATTAAACAAAAAAAGGTAGAGTACAAAAGAACAACTCATTTGAATATAGATATATACAATTTATTAAGAATGTGACCAACTTGGTATTTTAAAATAAATATATATCTTTGTGAATATTAACATTGCAAAACTACAGAAATGAAAATCAAGGCTCTTTTAGCAACCCTTTTGATGGTTGGCTATTCTCTTTTTTCAACTGCCCATACTATCCCAAAACGCGAATTTCGGGGAGTTTGGATACATACCCTTAATGGGGATTATACCGGGAAATCACCGCAAGAGTTTAAAACCTATCTGATTAGTCAGCTCAATGAATTTCATGAAGCTGGTATAAATGCTATTTTATTTCAGGTACGTCCTGAGGCAGATGCATTCTATTCTTCAAAGTTGGAACCTTGGAGTCGTTTTCTTACAGGAACCCAAGGAGTAGCTCCAGAAGGTGGTTGGGACCCGATGGCATTTGTAATCGAAGAATGTCATAAAAGATGTATGGAATTCCATGCGTGGGTTAATCCGTATAGAGTACAACTGAATATCAAAAGTAAATTGGCTCCTACTCATATTTATTATCAACATCCAGAGTGGTTTGTAGAATATGGAAATCAACGCTATTTTAATCCGGGCATGCCTCAAAGTCGTGAGTTTATAAATAAAGTGATTAAAGATATTGTTTCTCGATACGATGTAGATGCTATTCATATGGATGACTATTTTTATCCATATCCCATTGCAGGCAAGGAATTTCCCGATGAAGAAGCTTTTCAGAAATATGGAGTACCTGATGGCTTTGTAGGACAGAAGGATAATTGGCGTCGTAGTAATGTAAATTCATTGATTCGTGAATTGCATGAAACTATTCGTGAAACAAAGCCTTGGGTGAAGTTTGGAGTCTCCCCGTTTGGAATTTATCGTAATAAAAAGAACACTCCTGATGGTATCGGCAGTGAAACAAATGGCCTTCAAAATTATGACCAATTGTACGCTGATGTACTTTTATGGATTCGAAACGGATGGGTAGATTATAATATTCCTCAGATATATTGGGAAATAGGAAATAAAGCTGCAGATCATGAGACTTTGGTTAATTGGTGGGCTGCATATTCGTATGACCGACCATTCTTTATAGGGCAGGATGTGGAACGTACAGTAAAGTTTGCAGATTTGAATAATCCCAATATCAGTCAGATACCAAGAAAAATGCAGCTGTCACGTACAACTCCTAATGTGTCCGGTAACTGCTTTTGGAGTGGAAAAGCATTGTTAGGTGATCCAGGTAATTTTTTAACTGTCCTGAAGAAGAACTATCAATCTTATCCGGCTCTTCAACCTAAATTTAGTTTTATAGATGATAAAGCGCCAAAATCTGTTCGTAAACTGAAAGCCAAATGGACAGCAGAAGGATATCTTTTAACTTGGAGAGAACCAAAAGCTACTGAAGAGATGGATAAAGCTGCGATATATTGCGTTTACAGATTTGAAAATAAAGAAAAAATAAATCTTGAAGATCCTTCCAAGATAGTAACTATAACACGAGATTGTTTTTATAAACTTCCTTACGATTTAGGTAAAGTAAAATACCGGTATGTAGTAACTGCTTTGGACAGACTTCAAAACGAATCTAAAATGGAAAGTAAGAAAATAAAGTTATAATCGATTTATTTTATGCTTTTCTAAAAATGCTGAAAATGTGCATAAGTCAGATGCATATTTTTAGCATTTTTTTATCCTTTAAATGATGTTATTATACCAAGCAGTTTTTATAATAATTTAATCACCCTGAGAAGGAATCTTCTTTTTATTTCTCATTCATATATTTGCTGGGGCTTATATTATAGTGCTTCTTGAATACTTCTCTAAAATATTTAGCATCATTAAATCCTGTTTTATCTGCAACTTCAGTAATATTATATCTCTTACTTTTTAATAACTCAGCAGCACGATTTAAACGTATAACACGAATGAAATCAGCTGGAGCCTGGTCGGTAAGTGCTTTTATTTTATTATAAAAACTAGATCGACTCATATTGAGAGCGCTGCATAATATATCTACTGTAAAGTTTGAATCTTGCAGGTTTTTTTCAATAATATCTTTTACTTTATGCATGAATTCACGATCTAGCTCTGACGCACTATCTATGTATTCATCATTGTTTTTAATGTCTAATTGGGCAAAACGATTTTTCAGAACAGATCTATTAGTGAGGATTGTATTTATAGTAGCTTTTAATATTGATATATCAAATGGCTTAGTTATATAGTCGTCAGCTCCAGTTTTAAGACCTTTAATAATATTGCTCTTATCATTCAGGGCAGTCAGGAGAATTACAGGAATATGTGAGGTATCAATATTACTTTTAATCATTGTACATAATTCATCTCCATTTATATTAGACATCATAATATCTGATATAACCAGATCAGGCTTTATGTTTTGCACAATTTCCCATCCTTCCTGTCCGTCGCTTGCCAATAGAACATAATACGTCTCATACAAAGTACGCTGCAGATAAGTCCGCATATCATCATTATCCTCCACGATCAAGATGCGGGGGGCATCTTCATTCAGATTGGAGTGTATTGAAGGAGGTAGGATTTCGGCAGCTTTGGTCTTAAAGTTTTCAAACAAGTATTCCACTTTCTCTGCTTCTTTTTTGTGAATCCATTTCAGCTCGGTGGTTTTAAAATGTTTATTACCCTGTGGAAATGTAATTCTGAATGAAGAACCAAAATCTGGCTTACTTTTCAAACTAATAGAACCACTATGTAATTTAACAAGCTTACGAACCAGCAAAAGCCCAATGCCACTTCCGGTAATTTTTGAATTAATAGCATTGCTTCCCCTAACATAGAGTTTGAATAGTCTTTTCTGTTCATTTTCTGGGATTCCTATTCCACTATCGGTCACTTCAAAACCCCAATAATCAATATAACTGAATGCTGTAACTTTCACAGTCCCGCCATCAGGAGTGTACTTAATAGCATTCGATAAGAGATTCTTGAGAATAGATTCCATTTTATCCTTATCAAACCAAACATTCAAAAAGCGGAAATTGCTATCGTAAGTCAGACTTATACTTCTTGATGTTGTATAAGTTTGAAATGCTTTCAGTATTTCATCTATAAAAGTAAATAGCTCATATTCACCTACGTGTAAACTGTTTGAATAAGTTTCAGCTCTTTCAAAATCTATCAAATTTGTGATTAACCTTAATAAAGAGTTTGTGTTACGTATTGCTGTTTCCAGATTTTGCTTTCCTTCCTGCGATAGCTTCTCATTTTCGCTTAATTCGTCTAATGGTGCTTTGATCAATGAAAGAGGAGTTCGAATATCATGGGCTGTATTGATGAAAAAATTAATTTTGTCGTTTGAAACTTTTTTATCTTTGTTCATATTGTAATGGCGTAAAAAATCCCAGATAATCAATGCTAATACAACGATGTAAAGCAGGATTGCCCAGATAGTTCCCCAGAAGGGAGGACTAATCACGATATCAATATTTCTTTCTTCAAGTACTTTCAGCGTTTCTTCTGAAATAGATCTGACCCGAAGTTTGTATTTCCCAGGGTTAAGGTTCGTATAACGAATGATATTATCATGACTTGGTTTACTCCATTCGTTGTAAAAACCTTCTAACTTCCAGGAATATAATATCTTGGATGGATAGTCGTAGTTTATGGAGGCCAACTGAATTGCAAAGATATTCTGATTATAATTGAGCTCTATCTCTTTTGCTTCATCTATGTTCTGTTTTAGTGGAGATTCCGGATCTTCTGCCGAAACAGTTTTGTAGAACAGTTGGAAATCGTTGAATACTAATTTTGAAGAATAAGTATATGGAAGGTTTGTTTTTTCGCTAAATTTTACTGCACCTTCTGTACTGCCTAATATGAAATTTCCGTCTTTCAAATAAGTTCCTGAAGATGAATTGAAATGATTTGCTGCCAGTCCTTCCTCTTTAGTCCAGTTCTGAAACTTTTTCCTGAAGATGTCAAATCGTGAAATTCCATTTTCAGTTCCCAAAAATAAAGTTCCTTTCCGGTCGGTTAGAATTGTATATATGTTATTAGATATCAGTGCACTATTGTTCTTGTTGTAAATAATAAAGTTGTTTAGTTTTTCATTATAAACCATCAGACCTTGACCACAAGTTCCTATATATAAGAACCCTTTCTCCAAGTATAGTGAGTAGATATGAACAGCTCCCTGAGGCATTGTTATTTTTTTTATTTTTCCACTCTTTATATTTAACAAGTAAAGTCCGTTGGTACAACCAATCCACATCTCTTCTGAGTTTTTTTCAAGGATTATTTTTATCCCACTGATTCCTGAATAGACTCTAATGTCATTCTTCTGTGGGTTCAGTCTCATTAGGTTGTAAGATCCCCCCATCCATATCTTTCCGCTTTTATCTTTAGTTATTGAAAGCAAGTATTTATCCGGTGACAAATGTAGTTTTGTATAATCAGATGGACTAAAATATTCTGTTTTTCCGTTTCGTTTGTTTATTTGGTTGATCCCGGATTTGTATCCACTTGCCCAGACAACTCCTGGAGTTATTTCACAAATTGATAGAAACGCATTGCTTTTTTTACTTGATGAGTTGGAAGCAGTCTCTGTGAAAAATTGAGCCCATTTGTTTCTTTTGGTATAGTAAAGGCTAATTCCGTTGTGTGTTGCGAACCACAAATCACCATCGCTGTCTTCGATTATGCCGTTTACCTGATTGCATGCCAGAGAATTATAGCTGTTGAATGCATGCCTGTACCAGGTGTACTGAGGGAATCGGTTGTACAGAATGGTTATGCCTATTGGATAGTTTGACAGCCAGATGCGTTGTTCATCGTCAACATATATGTCGTTAATTACATTTCCATTTAGTGTATTAAGCTTATCGTAATCAGCTACGATGAAAGGAGATAGCTGATAGCTGTCTGTGTTCATTTTGTATACCCCCAATCCGCTGGTTGCAATCAGGATCTCTTTTTTATTGTATCTTCTCATCAGTATGTTGAGATCGTTGAAATTGTTCCCGATCTGCTTAAGCTGCTTTTGAGGGATATCATAAACATAAAGTCCTTCTTGAAAAATTGTGAAGAACAATTTTCTATTATCTACATGGTAATATATCTCATCAATTTTTCCTGAAATATTATCCAGATCTTTTTGAGGAATTCTTTCAAGAGTACTATTCTGAAGTCGTGCTTCATAAATGCCATTGTTTGTTCCTATATAATATACATTACTGTTCGTTTGAACAATGCAATTGATTGATTGCTTATTAGAATTTCTTAGTTGAACCTTTTTCTTGGATTTGGTATTATATAGATACTGGTTTTGAGGAGTGCATAACCATATATTGTCATTGTGGTCAATGTATGAGTAAACGACAGGCTCCTTTATTTTAAGTTGAAATTCCAGTTGATAGCTATCTGTATTTAAGTTGTATCTGAAAATGTTTCCGCTTTTGTCTATTTCCCAAAGTTCCTTGTTTTTATCTATAAGAAGGAAATTTATATCTGAAAAGGAATTTATCTTTTTACTGTTTATTTTTAATTCATAATGTTTAAAACGTGTTCCATCGTAACGATCTATGCCTTCTTGCGTGAGAAACCACATATATCCTTTTTTATCTTTATGGATGTTGTATACACGTCTGTTGCTTAACCCATCTTCCACACCTATAGATTTATATGTTTGTGAAAAGCTGAGAGTACTTAATATGAGGGAAATAATGAACAGTACATTTCTCATAATAAGAGATTTTATGTAGCGTATTACACAAAAAATCAATAAAAAAAAAGAGAATTCAAAGGAAAAAGACTAAAAATTGTGAAAAAAGTCTTCTTAAATGGAATTTAGAAATATTGCTTCCATTATTTCCGGTAACTGGATGATGGTTATTTTGTTGATAATCAATATGTGAATTCTCCCATTAAATATTCTAGTCAGATAGTTTGCAATACTTTTATTTTTCTGCAAAAAGAAATATCGGAATATGATTTTAGATTCTAAATATCTTTATCGATAAGAATAATCCCGGATATAAAAAGTTGGATTAACGCTTTATTAAAGTATTAAGACAAGATCTCGATTATGACTAGAAAAAGATAGTCAGAGTAAAGCAGAAGAGGCTAAGTTCTATTGAATTTAGAACCCAGCCTCCTCATTATTAATAATTTTAATTACTCAGCTTTTAAGGTTGACTTTAAAATTGAATAATCTTATAATCAACGTGTTATTATTTGTGTTCTTCAACCCATTTACGCGCATTAACAAAAGCTTCCATCCACGGAGTGATTTGGTCACTGTTAATTCTTTCAGCGGGGTAATAAGCATTCTGCCAAGGGAAAATTGCTCGTTCCAAGTGAGGCATCATTGCCAGGTGACGGCCATCTTCAGATGCCAATGCGGCTACGCTGTAATCAGAACCATTCGGATTGCCCGGATATTCGTCATAAGAGTAAGTGGCTACTACATTATACTTATCCTCTTCGTAAGGCAGCGAGAATTTTCCTTCACCATGAGCTACCCAGATACCCAGTTTAGATCCGCTTAGTGAACCGAACATGACACTGCGATTTGTTGGGATAGTGACACCCACAAATGTAGATTCGAACTTATGAGAGTTATTGTGCAGCATCTTCGCCTTTTTCTCGTGTTCTGGATTGATCAGTCCCAGTTCAATCATTAGCTGACAGCCGTTGCAAATACCAAGGCTCAAGGTGTCCTTGCGTGCATAGAACTTGTCGATGGTGGCCTTTGCCTTTTCGTTGAACAGGATTCCTCCAGCCCATCCTTTGGCAGAACCCAGTACGTCTGAGTTGGAGAAGCCTCCGCAGAAAACAATCATGTTGATGTCTTCCAGCGTTTCGCGGCCACTGATCAGGTCGGTCATGGCCACATCTTTCACATCGAATCCGGCCAGGTAGAGTGAGTAAGCCATTTCGCGCTCACCGTTGGTTCCCTTTTCACGGATGATGGCAGCCTTGATTCCGCTTGGTGTGCGGCGGTCGGGCGAGATGCCGAATTGCGAGAACTTGCCTTTGAACTCCTTGTTGAAGGCGAATTCCAGCGGTTGCATTTTGTAGTTCTCGAAACGAGCCTTGGCGCAACCGTTCATGGACTGTTTTCTGTCTAGCAGGTATGAAGAGGAGTACCACACATCGCGCATATAGTCAATGCCAAACTGGTAAGTGGCATCGTCTTTTGATACAAGGATATGACGTTCGTCGGTTGGCTTGGCAATCATGATGAAGCCTACTCCTGCATCTTCCAGGATCTTTTCCACCTCGGCCTTGTGTTTCACTTGAATCACCACGCCCGGATTTTCAGCGAAGAGAATCTTGATCAGATCTTCTTCTTTCATCTTGTCCAGATTAACTTCCAGACCGCCTTCTACGTTGGCGAAGCACATTTCCAGCAGTGTAGTGATCAGACCACCGGCAGAGATGTCGTGTCCGGCCATGATCAGTCCCTTGTTCACCAATTCCTGAACAGCCAGGAAGGCATCGCGGAAGTATTCGCTGTCTTGTACGCAAGGTACATCGTCACCGATCTTGTTCAGCGATTGAGCAAAGGCGGAACCGCCCAGCTTTAATTCATCGAAGCTGAAGTCAATATGGTACAGGTAACTTTTCGGATCGTTCACCAATACCGGCGATACCACCTTCTTGATGTCAGACACCTCGGCGCCAGCCGATACGATGACTGTTCCCGGAGAAACCACTTTGCTTCCGTCGGGGTATTTCTGGGTCATGGACAAGGAGTCCTTTCCTGTTGGAACATTGATTTGCAGACCGCAGCAGAAATCGGACAATGCTTTTACGGCTGTGTAGAGTCTGGCATCCTCGCCTTCCATTGAGCGGCAAGGCCACATCCAGTTGGCAGACAAAGAGATACTATCCATTCCGTCGACCAGTGGAGCCCAGACCAGGTTGGTCAGCGCTTCCGATACGGCAAGTACCGAACCCGCAGCCGGATCGGCCAAAGCAGCCTGAGGTGCATGTCCGATTGAAGTGGCAATCCCTTTTTCTCCTCTGTAGTCGAGTGCTACCACTCCACAGTCGCTCAGCGGCAACTGAAGTTCGCCTTGACATTGCTGGCGGGCAACCTTTCCGGTTACAGAACGGTCTACCTTGTTGGTCAACCAGTCCTTGCAGGCAACAGCTTCCAGCTGAAGCACGCGGGTAAGGTATTCGTCTAGGTTGTCAATATGGTAAGTTACATTCTCGTAGTGTGTTTCTACGGTCTTGTCAATCATGTAAGTCTTTGGAGAGCTACCAAACATTTGGTCAACAGCCAGGTCAAACGGACGAACACCGTCAGCTTGTTCAAACGCAAAGCGACCGTCACCGGTAGTTTCACCCACAACGTACATCGGAGCGCGTTCGCGTTCGGCAATCTTGCGTACATGCTCAATGGCCTCTTCCTTTATCAATAGTCCCATACGTTCCTGAGACTCGTTGGCAATGATCTCTTTTGCCGACAGTGTCTTGTCGCCGATAGGGAGTTTATCCATGTGAATCAATCCACCGTTTTCTTCAACTAACTCAGAGAGGCAGTTTACGTGACCGGCCGAACCATGGTCGTGAATGGAAACAATCGGGTTTTCGTCTTCTTCGCAAAGGGCGCGCACTACGTTGTTAGCACGTTTTTGCATCTCGGCGTTGGCACGCTGAACGGCGTTCAGCTCAATGCCGCTGGAGTAACGTCCGGTGTCTACGGAAGAAACCGATCCACCTCCCAGACCAATGCGGTAGTTGTCACCGCCCAGTACCACAACTTTGTTTCCTGTTTCGGGTTTGCCTTTCAGACAGTCGCGTTGTGTTCCATAACCCACACCGCCGGCAAGCATAATTACCTTGTCGTAACCGTAGCGAACATTATTTTCGTTGTGTTCAAAAGTCAGTACAGATCCGCAGATCAACGGCTGACCAAACTTGTTGCCGAAGTCGGAAGCCCCGTTAGATGCCTTGATCAGAATCTGTTCCGGAGTCTGGTACAACCATTCGCGAACCGGAAGTAGTTCTTCCCATTCTCTTCCCTCTTCCGTACGAGGATAAGAGGTCATGTAAACGGCAGTTCCTGCAATTGGCAAAGAGCCTTTACCTCCACCCATACGATCGCGGATCTCACCTCCAGTACCAGTAGAAGCGCCATTGAAGGGTTCCACGGTGGTTGGGAAGTTGTGTGTTTCCGCTTTCAGGGAAATTACGGTTTTAATGTCTTTAATCTGGAAATAGTCGGAAGTGGTGTGGTCGGCCGGGGCAAACTGTTCCACTACCGGGCCTTCGGCAAAGGCCACGTTGTCTTTGTAGGCCGAAATAATCTTATTTGGGTTCTCGGCAGTTGTTTTCTTGATCATCTGGAAAAGTGAAGATTCCATCTCTTTGCCATCGATGATAAAGGTTCCACCGAAAATCTTGTGACGGCAGTGCTCTGAATTGATTTGAGCAAAACCGAATACCTCAGAATCCGTAAGTTTGCGTCCCATGGTTTTCTCCAGGTTGAGTAGGTAATCCATCTCTTCCTGAGAGAGAGCCAGCCCCTCTTTTTCATTATAAGCTGCCAGATCGTCAATATAGATGATGGCTTCCGGTTCACGATGGGTTGAAAATATATCCTGATTCAAGCCTTTGTACATGCGTTGCAGCATCGGGTCGTGATCAGCGTTTTCGTTTTCCACAGGGAAGTATTCTTCAATACGGAGAATACCTTCAATGCCCATGTTCTGAGTAATGTCCACGGCATTTGTACTCCAGGGAGTAACCATTTCCTTACGAGGACCTACGAAATAGCCTTGTAGCTGGTCTTCGTTTTCCACATTTGCTTCACCTAAAAGCCAACTGAGTTTCTTGATGTCCTCAGAAGAGAATTCATGGTCAGACTCTACAGCCACCACGCTCTGAGAAGGGGTTCTGAAAAAAAGAATCATATCACTTTAAGTATATATGGGTTATAGTAATCTAGTGAATTGTTCATAATTTAAGCTGCAAAGTTACGTAAATCCATTGGCCTGTGAAAGAAATGGGTTTATTATTTGTGACAGTTTGAATTCCTAATCAGAAAATTCCTATTACTAGCTGCTATAATGTTGTTTTATTGTAGCTTCTGGAAGAATCGAACAGAAAATGATTGCTGGAATTTTCAGCTCCTTTTTTATTAAAGATTTCTCATTGTACAAAATTAAACAATAATGCCCAAGCTTTAGTTTTTGCCTTTAGTACCTAGCATAAAAATTTAATAGCTGATATGAAATGTTATTTTAATCAAAGTTAACTTATTTTGTTAAATGATAAGGGAATTTATTTCTAAAGGTTATATTTTTAAAAAAATAGTGTATGTTTGCATTTGGAAAATTTTTATCGCATATCTACAACATAATTGCACCAAATAACTATGACTAAAAACAAATTGAAAGTTATTCTTACAAATTTGTTTATTTCGTCTTTCTTTTTTGCCTCTTGCGTAAACCAGGATTACGATTTAAGTAAGAATATTGATTTAAACATTCACGTGGGAGGTAGCAAATTGGCTCTTCCGGTTGGTAGTACAGACTCTATAAAATTGAATAAAATTATCAAAGTGGATGAGTCAGATGTTCTTCATTTAAATGGTGGCGAATATTCATTGTTGAAAGAAGACGTTGTAAGTCCTGTAAAAGTCTCTGTAAACAGTGTGGCTCCTATCAATGTGGCTCCTATTAATTTACCAATCATCACAATAGGGCATGCTTCTGCTTATTCGGAATTGCATTCTGCTTCTGGGAACTTAGCAGTGGCTGTTCCTCTCACTTCGGGAGTGTTTGAATTAAACCGTAGCGGTATGCCTGCAGAGCTCTCTTCTATTAAAAAGATAGGGATATCTTCTGCTGCACAAGTAAAAGCTGTGATGAAGTTTAATTTAACAGGAGTGAATCCAAGTGCTGATGTAAGGTTTAACAATTTGGTCGTTACTTTCCCTGATTTTGTTGTTTCAAATCAACTGAATGCAAATCATGAACTTATATTGAATGATAAAGTTGCTGGCGGGCTGACAAAAGAAATTTATATAAACGGCTTTAGCTTTAGCTGTGAATCCGGTGGTGCATTAGCTATCAAGAACCAGCTTCTTCAATTAGAAAAGAATGTATCAATTGCTGGTAATATTGTAGGAACAAACCTCAATGCTTCAATGGTGACTGGAGATATTAAACTAGAAACATCTATCACAGTGTCTCCCGTAGTGATATCTGAAGTAGAAGGAATGGTCGATCCCACGATTAATGTAAAAGTTAATCCGATATCTTTTTCAATTCCTGAATTTCTTAAAGATGAGGCTGTGACTATGGATGTAGAAAATCCAATGATTCGTTTAACTGTAAACAACGAAATTGATATTCCGATTATTATTAGTGGGGTGCTCAGAGGTTATAGGAACGGAGTTGCGCTCAGCCAGGTAGATATTAAAGGAACATCTGTAAACCCAATTCGTATTGACGCTGCTGGTAAAAGCGTTATCTGTCTATCCAGAACAGGACAGGGAGGCCCGGCCGGATGTAAAAACTATCAAATAGCAGATCTGAATAAGCTGATTGAAAAAATACCCGATAAAATAGGACTCGTGCTGAATGCTGATGCAGATCAAAGTTCTACTCACAAGATTCAGTTGGGGAAAGATTATTATGTAAATATCGATTATGCGGTTGAGGTTCCTTTTAAGTTTGGTTCTGGACTGTCTATTGCATACAATGATACAATAGACGGTTTCAATGATGATATCAAAGACCTCGACATTAGCAGTTTGAATGTCACAACTACAGTGGAGAATAATATCCCTCTGAAGCTACAGATGGAAGCAATTCCTGTAGGGATCGACAAAAAAACGATTTCCGGCCTTTCTGTAAAAGTAACAGGTGAAATTGCCCCTTGCGATAATAATGGTAAAACACAAAAATCTCCCATCACTATTGAGCTGACAGAGGCATCTGATGAGGCAATAAAGAAGCTTGATGGCTTATTGTTGAAAGTAACGGCAAAATCGCCCCAGACAGTAAACGGAATGCCATTAAAAGAATCACAGTATCTTCGTCTTACTAATATCAAGGCTATGGCGATTGGAGGATTGAATCTGGATTTAAACAAGAAGTAGCCAACCCCTAATAATATGTTCTAATGAAATCACGTAAATTAATCGTTTTAATCTCTATATTGACTTTTTTTTCCGGAGTTCTGCCGGTAAGCATTTCTGCTCAGACATTGCGCTCTTCTTATTTTCTTGAAGGCTCCACATATCGTCACCAATTGAACCCCGCTTTCATGGGAGAACGGAATTATATCAGTATTCCAGCGCTGGGAAACATAAATCTGGGAACGACGAGTAATGTCGGCTTGTCTGATTTTGTTTACAAATATAATGATCCGACTGGGAAGTACGATTTGACAACATTTATGAGTTCTTCAGTTGATCGAACTGAATTTCTCGGGAAACTAAAGACTAATAACCAGATTAATACAAATATTGGCCTGACTCTTTTTTCTACCGGTTTTTATGGGTTGGGTGGATTCAACACAATCGATGTGGGGGTGAAGTCAAATACCTCGTTCAATTTGCCCTACGAACTATTTAATTTTATGAAAACGGGAATGGATCAGGAAGTATACCACATTAAGGATTTCTCCGCAAATTCCAATAATTATCTGGAAATAGCTTTAGGACACGCTCATAAAGTGAACGATAACCTGACAATTGGGGCAAAGCTGAAATTGTTGCTCGGAGCAGCCAATGTAGATGCCAAGATCGATCAGATGGATATTGCCCTGACAGGTGATAAGTGGGAAATTATGGCAAACGGGACTTTGAACACGGCTGTAGCGAAAGGTTATTATAAAACTAAAACAGATAATCCGGGACAGATCAGCGGGTTTGATTATGATTCACCCGGTGTAGCCGGATTGGGTGGTGCGGTTGATCTAGGAATAACCTATCAGTTGGGCGACCATCTTACTTTGTCGGCTGCCGCTCTTGATTTGGGATATATCTCCTGGAGCAAGAACTTGAAAGGAGCAACCCGCAACAATGAACCTTTTATTTTTGATGGATTTTCTAATATAGCTATTGAACCTGCTGAAGGTGATCCAAATAGTGTGGATAAGCAGTTTGATAATATTAAAGACGATCTGGAAGATATGACCCGTTTTTATGACGAAGGAACAAGTCGACGTTCTACAAAGCTGACATCTACAGTTAATCTGGGGGCAGAATATAAATTTCCTTTCTACGACAGGCTTTCGCTTGGCTTGTTGGCTACAACACATATTAATAAGCCTTACACTTGGAACGAAGCTACAGTTGCTGCCAGTATTAGTCCCTTAAAATGGTTTGATGCAACAGTAAACTATTCGTATTCTGATTTTGGTCCCAATTTGGGCTGGATGGTTAATTTTCATCCTAAAGGTTTCACCTTCTTTATGGGGTCTGATCGTATGATTACCGAGGTTACTCCTCAATATATCCCTGTCGGTAATATGAATGCAAATCTATGCCTTGGTTTTAATATTACATTTGGTCGAAAGAGATAATAGAGAAGAAATCACTTTATTTTATCGGCCAGAGACTTTTTCTGGCCGTTTTTTTTCTTTTAAGGAGAGATTGCTAAAAAAGCTAAACCGACGCATAATGAGGTAAAAAACGTAAAAGGAATGCTTCAGATTTCGCAAAAAAGTGCCATCTTTGCAAAATGTTAGCTATAGAAGTGACGATATTAGACCTGCTGGTAAAAGGATTTATCATAGGAGTGGTGGTTTCAGCACCGTTAGGCCCTGTAGGGGTACTCTGTATACAGCGTACTTTAAACAAAGGACGATGGTATGGTTTTGTTACAGGACTCGGAGCATCTGTAAGTGATATTGCTTACGCACTACTAACCGGGTATGGCATGAGTTTTATATTTGACTTCATTTCAACCAACATGTTTTATCTTCAGTTGTTGGGTAGTGTCATGCTTTTTGCATTTGGGGTATATACTTTCAGAAGCAACCCGGTACGTGCTTTGCGACCGGCATCCTCCTCAACAGGAACCTATTTGCATAACTTTGTAACAGCCTTTGCGGTAACACTCTCAAATCCATTGATAATCTTTCTCTTTATAGGACTTTTCGCCCGGTTTACTTTTGTTACTCCACAAATTCATATTTACGAACAGGTAATTGGGTATCTCTCTATTGCTCTCGGGGCATTTACGTGGTGGTTCTGCATAACCTTCTTTGTTAGTAAGCTCCGGACGCGATTCAATGTGCGGGGAATCTGGATGATTAACCGTGTAATCGGAGGAGTTGTGATGCTCTTGTCGGTCATAGGAGTTATTTTCACTTTGCTAGGTAAAGCTCTATATTAATCGAAAGAATATGTTTATAGCTCAGAATTTAAAACAAACCAATATTGCAGAATACCTTATTTATATGTGGCAGATTGAGGATTTAATCAGGGCTGCAGAATGTGATATTGATAAATTACAAACGAATTTTATCAGTCAGTATCAGGTTGACAATGATGAAAAAGAGAAACTGATACAGTGGTACGGAGATTTAATAACAATGATGCGCGAAGAAGGTGTGCAGGAGAAAGGGCATCTGCAAATCTGTAAAAATGTGATTATAGCATTGATCGATTTGCATCTTCAGTTACTTCGATCCACTAAAGAACCTTTCTATGGCGCAGCATATTATAAAGCATTGCCTTATATTGTAGAGTTGCGGAATAAAAGCGGAAAGAAGGACGAGTCTGAGCTTGAGACCTGTTTCGAAGCACTATATGGAGCTATGTTGCTACGACTTCAGAAGAAAGAGATTTCTGTAGAGACAGCAAAAGCACTTGAGGTTATTGCAAAGTTCCTTTCACTTCTTTCCAACTACTATGAAAAGGAGAGAAACGGCGATTTAAAATTAGACGATTAAGTCATGAAAAATATTCTGATTACTGGAGCCAATGGGCAGTTAGGCAGTGAAATGCGTTTGCTTTCTTCGGAAAACAGTCAATACAACTATTTTTTTACTGATGTGCAGGAGCTTGACATCTGTGATGAACTGGCTGTTCAGGAATTTGTAAACAACCGTGGAATAGACCTAATTGTTAACTGCGCAGCATATACCGCTGTTGATAATGCAGAAGATAATATTCAATTATGTACCAAGCTAAATGCAATAGCCCCTGGATATTTAGCGAAAGCTGCACAAAGCAGAGGGGCTGCCATAATTCAGATTTCAACTGATTATGTCTTTAATGGAACAAATCACACCCCTTATACTGAGGATGAAAAGACTTGTCCTGCATCCGTTTACGGATCAACAAAACTGGAAGGAGAACAGAATGTTTTGAATAGCTGTACCAATTCAATGGTAATCAGAACTGCTTGGCTTTACTCCACTTTTGGCAATAATTTTGTAAAAACGATGATTCGTTTAGGAAAAGAGAAAGAGAGTCTGGGGGTTATTTTCGACCAGGTTGGAACTCCAACCTACGCACGCGATTTGGCAAAAGCTATCTATGCAGCTATAAATAAAGGGGTTGTTCGGGGTGTTTATCATTTCAGCAATGAAGGTGTTTGCTCTTGGTACGATTTTACGATGGCTATTCACCGCCTGGCAGGAATCGAGACCTGTAAGGTGAAACCTCTTCATACAGCCGATTATCCCACAAAGGCGGCTCGACCACATTATTCGGTATTGGATAAAACAAAAATAAAAGAAACTTTTGGCATTGAAATTCCTCACTGGGAGGTGAGTCTGAAAGAATGTATCAATGATATTAATTAATAATTATGCTTGACGAAATTAAAAGAAGGCGTACGTTCGCTATTATTTCTCACCCGGATGCGGGTAAAACAACATTAACCGAAAAACTTCTTCTCTTTGGAGGCCAGATTCAGGTTGCAGGGGCTGTGAAGTCTAATAAGATTAAGAAAACAGCAACGTCCGACTGGATGGAAATTGAAAAGCAACGTGGTATTTCTGTAACAACTTCTGTGATGGAATTTGATTACCGGGATTTCAAAGTAAACATTCTCGATACTCCGGGTCACCAGGATTTTGCTGAAGATACATTCCGTACACTAACAGCGGTAGACAGCGTTATTATCGTGGTAGACGGAGCCAAAGGGGTTGAGGCGCAGACCCGGAAGCTGATGGAAGTCTGCCGAATGAGAAATACCCCTGTAATTGTATTTATCAATAAGATGGACCGCGAAGGACGCGATCCCTTTGATTTGCTAGATGAAATTGAAGCCGAACTTCAGATTAAGGTTCGCCCCTTGAGCTGGCCTATTGAACAAGGGCTTCGTTTTAAAGGCGTTTATAATATATACGAAGGTAAATTAGACCTTTATCAGCCAAGCAAACAGGTTGTTACTGAGAAGGTGGAAATCGATATAGATAGTGAGGAACTAGAACATAATATTGGTGAGCAACTGGCTGAGAAGCTCCGTATGGACTTAGAATTAGTTGATGGAGTTTATCCTGAATTTGATGTGAATGATTACCTCAAAGCAGAGATTGCACCCGTATTCTTTGGATCGGCTCTTAATAATTTTGGTGTGCAGGAACTGCTGGACTGTTTTGTCGAAATAGCTCCATCTCCACGTCCGGTTCAGGCTGAGGAACGGGTTGTAAATCCTGAAGATGAGAAGTTTACCGGATTTATCTTTAAAATTACAGCTAATATTGACCCTAACCACCGTTCCTGCGTGGCTTTCTGCAAAGTTTGTTCTGGAAAGTTTGTGCGGAATGCCCCCTATAAGCATGTGCGTCATGGCAAAACTATGCGTTTTTCCTCACCTACTCAGTTTATGGCTCAGAAGAAGAGTACTATTGACGAGGCTTATCCGGGAGATATCATCGGGTTGCCCGATACCGGAAACTTTAAAATTGGTGATACGCTGACGGAAGGAGAAGAGCTACACTTCAAAGGATTACCTAGCTTCTCTCCCGAGATGTTCAAATACATAGAGAACGCCGACCCAATGAAGACTAAGCAGCTTAATAAAGGTATTGATCAGTTAATGGATGAAGGGGTAGCCCAGCTGTTTGTCAACCAGTTTAATGGTCGCAAGATTATTGGTACAGTAGGGCAACTGCAATTTGAGGTTATTCAGTATCGACTGTTGAATGAATACAATGCCGCTTGTCGCTGGGAACCCCTTAGTTTGTACAAAGCATGCTGGATTGAAAGTGACAATGCAGAAGAGTTGGAAGCATTCAAGAAACGTAAGTACCAGTTTATGGCGAAGGACCGCGAAGGACGCGATGTTTTCCTTGCCGATAGTAATTATGTGCTTCAGATGGCACAGATGGACTTTAAGAGCATCAAATTCCATTTTACAAGCGAATTCTGATTTATTACATTGTATTAAATAACATATCTTGAAAAAGAGGTTAAATCTCTGATAACTTTGACCTCGATTCTTTTTCGGATAGTGCATGGATAAGAAGAGGGTGTGTCGTATTTGCGATATTTCCTCTTCTTTTTCTTTTAATTGTATCATACTTATTTCAGTTGGTTATCATTGTTTTGATGTCAACTTTATCACCCGCAGATAAGCAGGATTCCTCCATATAGTTTCTTTACCAATAAATCTTCTATTAATTTGAGTGCTGTAGAAAATATATTATTTTTCACCACTCAGTTATATTATATTTCTGTTGTGAATGTAATTGCTTGATAATTAATCGAATAAAACTTTATAATAGATTCTGGATAACATCTTGATACATTCTTGCTAATCTTTTAAACAGAATTGGAATATCATAATCATATTTGAATAAATGAAAAACAATGTAAAACAGTTGTTCTAAGTGAAATATCTAACTTTGTGATAGAAAATCTGAAGTAAAGCCTTGTTGAAGTGATAATATGTAACTGGATCTGTTTTTTGTGATCCCTTTTATCTGTATAGCTAGGGACCAAAGAGCTCTGTCAGAAGTAAAATCATAAAGGACTTTTATGCTAAAAAACTTTGAATATAATATTAATAATAACCATGAACAAAAACTTCTATTTAGCATTAATATGTAGCATTTTTACTTTAAATATGAATGCACAAGTCACCATGAAATTGAATGATGTCACGTTGATGCACGAAATGAGAGCAACCCCTTCTCCTTTAAATAAAGCTGTAGTTTCTGACAGATCAGTTTCATTGCAGTGGCCTCTTCCTTCGTATGTTAATACCATGGAGAATTTATTAGATGGTATAAAGTCAGAAAACGAAATGGTTGATAAAACGAAGCTAAGATATCAGGTCCGTTATTCCAAGGACCCGAATATGAGGCAGAACGTGACTACCGTTTCTACTCTGTGGCCTTTTCATAACCCTGGAAAACCGCTTGACACGGGTGTGTGGTACTGGCAATATGGGTATGTAAATGATGCAAAAACTGATTGGTCGCAAGTGCTGCAGTTCACAGTAAAGGAGAATCCTAATAAATTCTGTCCACCTTCGTTGAAAAAAGTACTGAAGAATTTACCGACTTACCATCCGCGTGTCTGGGTAATGAAGAACGAATGGACAGATTTTATGCAGCAAAGCAAGTCGGCTCCGGAATATCAGTGGTATATAGAACGAGCTGAAAAAGTAATAAAAACTCCCATGTATTCAATCAACCAGATAGATACAAGTAACATTGGCGGTTTGGAAAATGCTGTTAAAAGAAACGCCATGTTGGTACGTGAAAGCCGTAATATTATAGACCGCGAAGAAGCGAATACTGAAGTGTTGATACGCGCATATCTATTGACGCAGAATAAGCGCTATTCTGATGAGGCTATGAAGCGTATCACAGAAATGATTAGTTGGAGCGGAAATAAAAATGTAGCCGGCGATTTCAATACTGCTACCATTCTTTCATTATGCTCTATGGCTTATGATTCTTTTTACAATCAGCTTTCTGACAGTCAGAAGAAGATGCTTCTCAATGAGATTAAAATAATGGGCGGTGACTTTTATAGGCAATTTAATAACCATTTAGAAAATCATATTGCTGACAACCATGTGTGGCAAATGACTTTGCGTATTTTTACGATGGCTGCTTTCAGCGTTTATGGTGAATTGCCCGAAGCTGATACTTGGGTGGATTATTGTTATAATGTTTGGTTGGCACGCTTCCCCGGATTAAATAAAGATGGAGGATGGCACAATGGCGATTCATATTTTCATGTTAATATCCGCACACTGATTGAAGTTCCTTATTTTTATAGCCGCATTAGCGGATTCGACTTCTTTACAGATCCCTGGTACAAAGGTTCGGCAATGTACGTTATTTATCAACAGCCACCTTTCTCCAAATCGGCTGGTAACGGTAGCTCACATCGAAAGATTATTAAACCAAATGGTGTACGTGTGGGATATGCAGATGCTTTAGCCCGTCTGACAGGCAATACATTTGCCGCCGATTATTTGCGTCGTATTTCAGAGAAACAGCCAGATATCCTGAAGGAAGCATTTATGGCAAAACCCGGAGATTTGTCTTGGTTCCGCTTGCAGTGCCATAAGTCTTTGCCGCAAGGAAAGGGATTGAACGAACTACCTTTGGGTTATGTATTCCCAGAAACAGGTATTGCCACATTTATGTCTGACTGGCACAGCATTAAACGCAATGCTATGTTCTCTTTCCGTTCAAGCCCTTATGCCTCCACATCGCATGCCCTTGCAAATCAGAATGCTTTCAACACATTCTACAACGGGCGCCCCTTGTTTTACAGCAGCGGGCACCACATCAGTTTTACTGACGAGCATAGCGTTTATTGCCACCGTGCCACTCGTGCGCACAACACTATCCTGGTCAATGGCATGGGACAAAGAATAGGAACCGAAGGTTATGGCTGGATTCCCCGTTACTATGTGAGTGACAAGATTGGTTATCTGGTAGGCGATGCATCGAATGCTTACGGAGAAGTGATTTCTCCTCTTTGGTTGGAGCGTGGCAAACAATCGAAATTAGAATATTCACCTACAAACGGTTGGGATAAGAATCATCTGAAGACCTTCCGACGCCATGTAGTTGAACTGGGCAATGCCGGAATAATGTTTATTTATGACGAATTAGAGGCAGATACAAGCGTGATCTGGAGTTATTTGTTGCATACGGCTGTGAATAAAATGGAGGTAACGAAAGAAAAAGAATATGTACGCATTAGAGCAACTAATGGCATGGGAGCCTCGGATGCTTATCTGTTTTCTCCTGACCAGTTGAAAACGGAACAGACCGATCAGTTCTTTTATCCTGCCGTAAACTGGCTGCGAGCTGACGATAAAGGATATTTCGCTCCGCTTGAGAATCACTGGCATTTTACGGCGACTTCGCCAGCACGCAAAGTTTATCGTTTCGCAACAATTATCAATACGCATCAGAAAGACGTTCCGGATGCTATACCTCAGATACTTCAGAATGGTTTGATAAAAGTTGGAAGTTGGGAAATCAAGGCTAACATTTCTTCTGAAGGGAAAGCCAGTTTCAGTGTAAAGAATGCTAAGGAGAATGTAAGTCTCATTTATGATGATGCAACGATTATTCAAGAAGGAGGGAAGCAGACCAAATTGAAAGACCGTTTGCCTGAATTGGAAATATAACGGAGAGTTATAATATATAAATAAAACTATACTACGTAAACAAGGGGTTGTCCAAAAAGTTGGAACAACCCCTTATTTATGACTTTTTCTTCAGTTTATTATCTGAGAATTTTATGAATATTCATTTTTTAGAGAACTAATTTTGCTTTTGGGCTCCCTGAATGTTTTAAAACTTATGATCTATTTTTTAATAGCTCTTTACGATTAAAGCTTTATTTTATGGATACGGTTCCATTATTTTTGCTTCCTCTGACACAGATCTTGCAATACTCGTCCTTAGCATAGGGGAGTGAGAATTTTCTTTCGGAAGCCCTGACACGTCCCACTTTCTTCCATTCATCAGTTTTGCCTTCCTTAAAGTGGTTCGTCGTTGATGCATATATTTCCAAAGGAGCATTATCATACGCTTTCCAGGATAGCTCTATTCCTCCTTCATCTTGTTTCATTTCCAGATTCGAGAAACTTATCTTTCCTATCAATGGCATTCCCTCTTCCTCATAGCTTACTTCTTTAGGAACAGAGAAGTTCATAAAACGGCAGATCGTTGGAAGAATATCCACCATTGACGCTTGCCCTTTATTGAAATAGGAGTTAGGCTTTTGGTTCATCGAAATCCAGATGGTGCGTTCGCGCTCTGATTGTCCACCATGACCGTATCCTGTACTATTGCGTCCATGGTCGGTAACAATCACAACCAGCCAATCTTCCCCCGTTGCTTTCTGACGTTTTTTTACAGCCTCCCAAATCCGTCCGACCTGCTTATCTGCAGCTTCAACAAAAGAGTCAAATCTCTCTCCATTGCCAAATTTATGACCGGCATCATCAGTGTACTGCAAATAAACCCATGTCAAATCCGGCCCGTCTTTACTAATTCCTTCTGCTGCAGCTTTAGATATAGTCTCGTCTATTTTAAAGATATGCAAATTATTTGGTTCGGTAGGATAATTATTTTTATCCAATTCTAATCCATCCAGATGCTTGTCTATGTTTATATTTCCGGCAGCCGGCAGTCCATCCCCAACTAATTTTGTGCGATTATCCAGCCAGGTAGAATAGATGGCGGTTTCTACGTTCTTTTTCTGATTCTCGGCAATACGAAAAATGTTCCAGTAATTATAATTAGGAGCTTCCACTCCATTTCCCCATACATTGTGTTTATTTACCCATGTAGAAGTGAGTAGTGTGTTATAGCATACCGCAGAAATTGTCGGAGTTTGTGTTACATCATTTACTTTACCACCCATTGCGGCTCGTGTATAACCTCCAGCAGATGAAATTTCATCAATATTCGGGGTATGGACTCGCTCAATAACATCAGCCGGTATGCCATCAACGATTACAAAGACAGTTTTTTTCTTATTGGCTTGAGCAGGAAATACAGAAAAAAGGCAGAATAAAGTTACAAGAAATCTAATTTTTTCCATGATAAATATATGTTTAATAGACTTGTTAAAATTAATATTTAATTCGTTCTGATTAGTAAAAAATGCAATTTTTCCTTTCCATTGATGGAATCGATAATAATCAGAATTTTACTTGAAGTCTGGATTGAATCATTCCAAATTTATTTTTTACGATTTTACTGTTTTCATCAATCTATAAATACTAGTAATTCAATTTTAAGCATAAGCAGCAATTTATATGATAATTCAATCAAAATATAACTTCTATAGATCTAAATATATCCGTATTTTATTTACAATAATCAGCCATATATAGCATGTTTATCATAATATAAAAGACGTTTTGTGTAACCTGTTTTCAATTTTATAGCAAGCTATAAGGGCTAATTAAACAATAAATTAGCTAATAGAGCGTTGAATAAATATGTTAACCATTTAAAAATGCAAGAAATGACAATTAAATCATTGAAATTAGCTCTGAAATTTTGGCAAGAAATCGTTTTTGTAGTTCCAATAGGATTTGGGTTAACTGCATTAGCCAAAGCTGCAATACTTGGATATGCAATGGACGGATGGGATATTTTTCTCGTTTGTATCTTTTTGCCTTTATTAATTAGCCTTATTGGTCAATTTTTTTGGAAAAGTAGAGCTTTAGCAAGTGTCTTATCTGTACTCTTGGGAATAAGTTCTTTTGTAGTTATTTTGATGGCTTTTTATGGCATTAATACCACAAGTATTAAAATGACGATGATTCAGTCAATAATAATGTTGATTTGGGGGATAATCGGGGTTATTGCCGCGATTAGAATGACAGTGCCCCAAAATAAATTTGTACCAGACAATTATAATTAATTCTTGTATGAGGTCTAGGAAGCTTATGTTAGACTTTTCTGTTATAAGCTACTCGCTGATAAAGAACCATCTGGTTATAATATTTTCACAGTTGGTAGGCTTATGTCTTCTGCGGTGATTTTGGGAATAGCAATTTATTTGTTTGAATTCATAAAATATGAATCGGTATAAACAAGAAAAAGCGGGAAGAATACTCTTTCCCGCTTTTTTTATAGTAGTGATATTACTGTTGTAATTTATATAACATGCATAGCATCCATTACCATTTTTATCATGAACAAGGCTGAGATTACAAATACAGTATAAGATACTTTCTTTGCTTGTCCGGTGCAGACTTTTAGCAGTGAATAGCTCAGGAATCCAAATACGATACCTTGAGCAATGCTGTAACAGAAAGGCATCATGATGATGGTCAGGAAGGCCGGTAGAGATTCTGTCATATCGTCGAAATTGATTTTAACGATAGAAGAGATCATAAACAGACCCACAATGATTAATGCCGGTGCTGTTGCCGAAGCTGGTACCATCAGGAACAATGGAGACAGGAAGAGGGCAATGATGAACATAAACGCAGTGCTGACAGCTGTAAGGCCGGTTCTACCACCTGATGCCACACCTGCGCAACTTTCAACGTATGATGTTACAGTGCTGGTGCCAAGGATTGCTCCGAATGTAGTACCCAATGCATCAGCAAAAAGTGCTTTCTTAACCTGAGGGAAGTTTCCTTGTTCATCAATGAATCCCGCTTTTGAAGCAACACCGATCAATGTTCCCACTGTGTCGAAAAGATTCACAAACAAGAAGGTGAAAACAACAATCAGCATGTCCAGTGAGAATACATGTTGCCATTCAAACTGGCAGAATATGGGAGCGATAGACGGAGGCATTGAGAAAATGCCATTTTCGGGTGCATGCACCTCTCCTAAAAATATTCCGCAAACAGTTGCTACAACGATACCAATCAAAATGGAACCGTGTACGTTCTTTGCAAACAGTGCGCCGGTTATAATCAAACCAATCAAAGCAATCCATACATTGTGGTTAGAAAAATCACCCATTGCAACCAGTGTATGAGGATTGCTAACAATAATGCCTGCATTTTTCATCCCGATTAATGTGATAAAGAGACCTATACCCACTGGTATTGCATCTTTCAGCGTTTTGGGTACACTTTTTACAATCAGTTCGCGGATGTTGAAGAAGGTCAGCAAAATGAAGATCAGGCCTTCAATAAATACCGCAGTCAGAGCCATTTGCCAACTATATCCCATGGTCAGTACCACAGTAAAGGCAAAGAAATTGTTAAGACCCATTCCCGATGCCTGAGCAATTGGCAGATTTGGAATAAATGCCATGAAAAGAGTTCCCAAAATAGCCGATACAGCTGTTGCAGTGAACAATGCATGTTTATCCATTCCGGTTTCACCCATGATGTTGGGGTTAACAATCAGGATATATGACATCGCCAGGAATGTAATAACTCCCGCTACGAGTTCAGTGCTGACATTTGTCTTGTTTTCCTTTAGTTTAAATAATTTTTCAATCATCGATTATCTATATTTTATTTAAAAATTCCATTTTGCAGCAACAGTTGGGCAAATGTACATCTTGTTCTTGTATGCAGTATAGAAATTGTTGCTGATTTCAATCTCTGAACCGACTGATAATTTAGAATTGACATTGTACCAAATCTGAGGTTCTGTAAGCAAAATAACCTTTTTGCCTGATTCAATACCTGAACGGTCTTTGTTTTCTGTCCATACATCAATGAATCCAGAGAAAGTCATTTTACCGTCTAATGCTGGGATGCCCCATGTTCCGGTCCATTGCACATCATTACTTGTCTTTTTAAATGCATTGTATTTGTAAGCAATGTAAGTACTGAAGTTTGCTTTACCAACGCTGAAAGGATAAGAAGCACCTACCAGGTAAGCATTGGCAATAGAGAATCCAAAGCCTTCTGCGTTTCCTACACCGCCATTATATTCAATATGAGGCATGATAGGGCATTTACCAATCTTAAAATCGCGTGCAATTTCCCAATATGCAGTTCCTACATTCCCTTTACTTTGGTTATAATCCATATCTACAAACAAGAAAGTAGATCCCCATTGGTCAGGTTTAAACATCTCAAAGGTAGAAGTAATATAGTTCTTTGGAGCAACGTTACTATGCAGTGCATGTCTAAAGTCATAATGTAACTGAAGATTCTGTGCCGCTATAAATTGGCACGCTCCTAAAAGAGCAATTAAGAGTAAATTCTTGCGTTTCATGTTTTTTGCTGCAAAAATAATCAAAAAAACAACAAAATGTACTAACATGCGCAATAACTTCTGTTTAGTAGGAGCTTCAGGTACATATTTAAGATTAGTTCATATAGGTTTATTTAATAAAAAAAAGTCTGGTTTACAGCCAGACTTCACTTTTTATTTCTCCTTCCAGGTTAAGGACTATGCATTTTATCGGGATGTGCCTTGATGCTTCCTCCCTTGCCATTTTAGCCATTTGCAAAAGCCCGCCGCAGCAAGGTACTTCCATTATCAGTACGGTAAGCGTATCTATCTGAGATTCATCAATCATCACACGGATTTTTTCGATGTACGAGTCCGTACCACTATCTAATTTAGGGCATGCGATGGCCAGAATCTTTCCTTTAAGGAACCTACTGTGGAAATTCCCAGCGGTAAAGGATGAACAGTCTGCTGCTAGCAACACATTAGCACCCTGAAAGTATCCGGCTTGTGGATTCAGCAGATGAAGCTGTACCGGCCATTGACGAAGTTCGGAAGGTTGAGCCATGGATGTAACCTCCTCCTGAGCCATTCCTACAATAGGGGTGGCTTTGAAATCGGGTTTTAATGCACGTGCCATTGAGCCTGGACAGCCGCTGAATGCTGCACCTGCAGTTTTCTGTCCGTGGATAGAAGAGAGGTCAATAGCAATATTGTTTCTTTTCAGGTATTCCACTCCCTGCTTTAGTAATTCGGTTTCACCATGTTCTTTCAGGTGTTTCAGGTGAGCAAGGATAACTCTTTCTCCTTTTGGCGAAATCCGTTCCATAACCGCCACTTCACTGTAAGGCTCTGCCTCACGCTCTTCCAGCTCTATGGCTCCTTCTGGGCAATCGCCAATACAGGCACCCAGTCCGTCACAGTACAGTTCACTCACCATAACCGCTTTTCCGTTAATCAGTTGGAGGGCCCCTTCGTGACAGCCTTCTACGCATCTGCCACATCCGTTGCACAATTCTTCGTCTATTTTTATCACAGTTCGTTTCATACTTTGCTCTTTTTTGAATGATGATGCAAAGATAGATATCTTCTTTTGTTGTAGCTTGTAACCTTTGTTACAATCACTTAAATGATTAATAGTTTATCAGATATTAAGATCTCAAATTAGCACCTGAACATCTTTAATAGAATACTCAACACAAATGCTATATGCGAATCATAATCAAACAAGGTTTAAACAATGCCATCTTAATCTAAAAATTATAAGTCGTACTTTAGCAATAAATTATAAAAGCCTGATTTACTCATTTATTCAACATTTAATAATTTAGTATGATGAAAGACATAAAACTTTATTTTTGCTCGGTTGCTTTGGTTTTAATTACTTTTCAAGCAGGAGCGGCTGAAAGACAGCAGCAACAACGCTCTAAGGAAGCTCCCCGAAATGGTTTGGTACCGTTGAAAGGACGTGTTAATGTTCAGGCAGATTCGGCTAAAACGAACCAGATTATTGATGGTTGCTGGGTGGCTGTGGGTACTAATAAACCACACTCCGTTCAACATGATTATTCTCTTCCTTTTAAAGGAAAGCCCTCTTATCGTTTTGAATTGAAAGAAGGTGATAATACTTTGGAAGGTTATGCAAAAGGCGAGACAAAAGGGCGTGCCGAGTTGTCTTATTGTTATGCAACTTCTGCCGATTTCAGGGGTTTGTCTGCAAATGAATACGTCAATGCCCAGAAAATGAAAACAGTATATCATCATGGAAAAGGTAGTTGTCCTCAGGGTTCTTCACGGACTTATGAATTTTCTGTTTATATACCATCTTCATTAAGTAAGGATGTTAGTACAATATTTGCTCAGTGGCACGGCATGCCAACCCGCACTTTGGTATCTACACCGCAAGGAGATGTTAGGAAGCTGAGTGTGGAAGAGTTTCTGGATTTAGATAATCGGATGATTTTCAAGAAAGACATTGCTTATGATAAGGTTGAAAAGAAAGATAAGAATGGAAACGTTGTTTATAAAGCAGGAAAGCCTAATGGGTGGGTGGTAGAACAAGGTGGTTATCCTCCTTTGGCTTTTGGATTCTCGGGCGGATGGTTTTATATAAAAGCCAATTCGGATAGGAAATGGCTTTCTGATAAAACAGACCGTTGCAATGCCAACCCTGAAAAACAGCAGGTAATGAAGCCGGTAACATCTAACTATAAGGCTTCAACTATTGCCTATAAAATGTCTTTTGAGGATTTTCCGAAAGATTGCTGGATTACATTTAAGGTGAAAATTGACTGGACGGTGTATGGAAAAGAAAGTGAGAATATATTGAAACCCGGAAAGTTGGATGTACAGATGAAGTATTCAGAGAAAGGAAAAGATATATCTTCTCATCTGGTTGATAACAAGCAGATTCTGATTGGCCGTAATGATGATGATGGTTATTACTTTAAGTTTGGCATTTACCGTGTGGGAAATAGTACAACTCCTGTTTGTTATAATTTAGCGGGGTATTCGGAAAAGTAAGGCTCGTTTATTTTGTATAAATCAACAAACCGGTCCGGGCCCTTAGTGTTTCATTCTTTTTTTGAGAAACTTTAGAAGTTCTAAACGGAATTAGAGGGAGTTTAATCTTATAAGGAGATAAAATTTCTGTTCGTGTGAAAATGCAGAATAACTGATAATCTTTCATAAAATAATAGAGTATCAGGTTACAATTCAAACAAATAATTAGTATCTTTGTATCGGAGAAAGCAGCCATGAGGTGCTTTAAAAAGTGCTTCCTGTTTCTGATGTATTTATTGCTCTGAAAAGGTTGCATTCTTCTGATTACAAAACAACCTATTAAAATAAGGGGTTGACTGGATTTGACAGCGGGCAGAAATGGTATGTAAGCATGCAGTGCGTCGGTGATTTGCACTTTAATCTCAGTTATCAAAATTTTATCTGGCGAAAATAATTACGCTCTTGCTGCTTAATCGAATCATAGTAGATTAGCTTAATCTCTGCACTAGGTGCGGAGACGAGACATCACTCGGTTGCTGTTGTTCCGAAGCGTTCCGGTTTAGTGGTGCAGTTATATCGGAAATAGTTTGAGTCCAGTCTCGTGGCTCTTGCGAAAATTAAGAGACTAAGGTATAGTTTGGTGGCTTCGGTCCTGCTATATTCGAAAACCTAGGCGAAGATAAGCATGTAGAAAGCTTATGATTTCCTCGTTTGGACGAGGGTTCGATTCCCTCCAGCTCCACTTATTTTGGCAAAACCCTGATAATAAACAACTTACGTTTGGTTATTATCAGGGTTTTCTATTGTAGGATAAATTTCGTCTTTCTGTCGCTCGTTTACTGCAATCATTAAATGTATTTCAGAACCGAATCATTGTCTGCTAACTCAAGTTCCCTATGAAATTAATTTGAAAAGTCACGCAAGTCGCGCAAGTCACGCAGAATGGGTGTAATATGCACTGAATCAGTTGATTGTGGGTGCGTGACTTTTGTTTTATATTTTCATATCTCACGCAGAAGTCACGCACTTGTCAATGGCTAAGATATCTCCTATTACTTGTTTAACCTATTGAATTATAGTGCTATAAATCTGGGCGTGTATTAATTCTAATGATAAATGGCTTTAATATTTTTCTTTTAGCTTGATTCTTCTCCGGAATATGCGCGGCATTTGCCCTTAAAAAATAGAAGTCCTATCAGTTTTCAGATGCTTGTTGTCGAATTTTAGCATGTTGCCCACATATGTTATTGAAGATTCATTGAAGTTTTTTTCTACTCATCCGGGTCAACCATCCTCCTACACCCGGGTGTACCATAGTGCTCCACCCGGATGTACCCTGCCTGTACACCCGGATGTAAAGACAAAGATATAAGCATTATTATTAAGTTCAAATCGTTAAAATTAAATTTAAGCTATTGATAAACATGTGCATATAGTGGTGTTTTGTTTTGTAACAAAAATTGATTATCGGTCGGTACGGGAGTGCGCGACTTTATGGAAGTCACGCACTGCTTACGCAGAAGATTCGTACCTGTAATGTGCATGATATGAGTGTGTTAAATCGGAAGTGCGTGACTTGCGTGACTGCGCGACTTTTTTAAAACAAAAACATGGGGAATGAGATTAATGGTGTGGCAAAAAAAAACTCCTTTCGGATAATGCTTCCGAAAGGAGTCTATATTTTATATAATGTGTAATCCGATGTCTGATTAACGGATTTTTATCTCGCAATTAGATAAATCTTCGATAATGGCAAGTGATTCAACATGGATGTCTTTATCGCGAAGAATCTTTCCACCTTCCTGAAATGCCTTCTCAATTATAAATCCCATGCCGCTGAGGGTTGCTCCGGCCTGATTGATTAGGTCTATCATTCCCATGGCTGCATTGCCATTTGCCAGAAAATCATCAATGAAAAGCACGCGGTCATCCGAAGTCAGGAAATTGTTGCTGATACAAACGGTGTAATCGCGGTCCTTGGTAAACGAGTGCACCGTGGTGGTAAGCATGTTTTCCATGGTTTTTGGTTGCTTTTTCTTCACAAAAACAACCGGGAGCTGCATTGCATAGCCAACCAGAATGGCAGGAGCAATTCCACTTGCCTCAATAGTGACAATCTTGTTTATATTTTCATTCTTAAAACGGGTTACAAACTCCTCAGCAATCTGATACATCAGCATGGGATCCATTTGATGATTGATAAAGCTGTCTACTTTTAATATTCCACCTTCAAAACATTTGCCGTCCTGCAGGATACGTTCTTTTAATATTTCCATGTTATTCTATAATTTCTCTTTCATCTTTTCTTTCGTCACTTCCCTCTTTAACACGGATCAATGCATTGGCAAGAATTGCTGTAAGTCCGCCTGTTGTTATGCCCGATGAAAAAATGGCCTTGATAGACTGAGGAGCCTGATTCAAAATGTCCGGCATTAGCTCTACTCCAAGTCCTAAAGCAAGACTTACTGCCAATACAAGGGTTGCTTTACGGTCTATTTTATGTGATGAGATAATTCTTACACCTGCTGAGGCCACTGTACCAAACATCAGTAAGGTTGCACCTCCCAACACGGGAGCGGGCATCAGAGAGAAAATGGTTCCGACAATCGGGAACAAGCCAAGTAGAACCAACATACCAGCAATGTAATATCCTACATAACGACTGGCAACACCGGTGAGCTGAATGATGCCATTGTTTTGTGCAAAAATGGAGTTCGGAAATGAGTTGAATACACCTGCAAGGCATGAGTTGAACCCGTCTGCCAATACACCTCCGGATACGCGTTTCAGATAAGTTTCCCCTTCAATCGGTTCGCCTGATATCATTGAATTGGCTGTTACATCACCGGTAGCCTCAATGGCTGTAATCAAGTAGATTAAACCTAAAGCAAGGAAAGATGAAAAGTTAAAATCCAATCCATATTTAAATGGCATCGGAATATTTATAGACCAGAAACCTGTGGTAAATGTTTGCGAGAAATCCACTTTTCCCATTGCAAAGGCGATGCCATAACCCAACCCCAGTCCTAATACGATGGAGCTCATCCGAAGATATTTGTTGTTGCAACGGTTAAAGAATAGCACGCTTCCCAGTACAATAGCGGCTAGTCCCACATTTTCTATGCTTCCGAATGTTCCATTCTTCATTGCGTCAAAACCGCCACCACAGGAAACCACGCCCACCTTAATCAGGCTAAGTCCGATTAACAGTACTACAATTCCCGATACCAGCGGTGTGATGATGTGTCGAAGATATTTAAAGGTGCGGCTAACAATCATTTCAACGGGTGATGCTGCCATGCAAACACCAAAAACAAGAGGAAGGCCGCCTTGCAGACCTGCTGTAATGATGGGGCCAATAAATGAAAAGCTGGTTCCTTGTATGCAGAGTAGTCCGCACCCAACCGGACCAAATTTTTTACATTGAATAAATGTGGATACACCAGATGCAAAAAGAGCCATTGAAACCATGAATCCTGTTGTCGCTAAATCGGTTCTCAGGGCTTCGCAGATAATAAGAGGAGGTGTAATGATACCTACGAAGATGGCTAACAAGTGTTGCAATGCTGCAAATAATGTTTCTTTGAGAGGTGGACGCTCATTGAGCCCATAGATTAAGTCCGAAGTAGATGAAGCCGGACTTGTTTGTTCTTTTTTTGTCTGAATATCCATAAGGTCTTGTTGTTATGCATCTGGTTTGAAAAGGAAAAAGACGAGTTGAAAATCTTTTTCCTTTTAGGCAGATAAAATTTTGGGCGCGAAATTACAAAAAAAATGGGAGTTTACGGTTGTAATATTCTTATTTAATAGTTTTGTTTAAATGGAAGTGAAAATTTAAAAAGAAGATCTTAATGTTTTGAATTGACAGATTTTACCAGTCAAAGAGTTAAATCCGGATAAATTGATCTCCTTTAAAAAACAAAAATTGCCTCTGATTTATTTATGGATAATAAGTATCTTTGTTTTCTTTTTAGGATGGCGCTTCAAAAAAGAAGCATGGCATTAACGTAATAACTATATATAAATTAAGCATATGAAGAATCAATTATCTTTTTTACGTCGCATATCGTTAGCGGCATTTTTGTTGCTGGCATTTATGGTTTGTGATGAACCGGTTTTTGCCGCGAAAGCAGATACGGCTCTTGTTATCAAACCGTTTGTAGAAGCACCCGTTTGCTTTAATCCCAATAGTTATCCTGATAAAGTGTGGAAAGGTGAGGGGGTTATTCGTCTGGATAATGGACGGGTTTTGCTGAAAAAAATCAATGTTCCCCAATTTAAACGTAATGTAGCTGTGCGCGTGAAAGTGAGACTGACTTCTAACGGAGATCGTTGGGATAAAAGCGGTTCCTTGTTTGTAATACCTGCCTCCTCGGCAATTAATATGATTGAAGTTGCAGCGGGGAATGCAAAATATCCGGCAGTAGATTCCACTAAACTGGAAAAATTAGTGGGAGTTGTTCCAGGGAAGAATTATTCGCCTACTGTTGAGCTGATGCGTTTTATGACTCCTTTTGGAGTGGGTTATTATAGTAGTGATAGTATTACAAATGCTAAAAGAAAGCCTGTTTATATTGATGAGTTCGCACCTTTTGTGGAATGGGAGCAAGATATCACTGATCGCTATTCATTATTAACAGGTGATGTTTATGTTGGCGCCTTTATTGATTCATGGACAAAAGAAGGATATAAAATCTCGGTAGAACTCAGTTTCAAGGAGAGCCCTTTAAAGTGCGATAAGCTTCCCAATAGAAAAGTTCTTCCTTTAGTGAATACAGTTTACTATACCGGACAGGCTATTCCGGATATGTTTGCAAGAAAGTCATTGGAAGTGCCCTTTACTTTACCTAAAAAAGCGAAAAATGTGATGATTAACTATATTGTTACAGGCCATGGTGGACACTCCGGAGGTGATGAGTTTGTGAAAAGAGAGAATATTGTTTCTGTAGATGGGCGTGAAGTGATTCGTTTCACACCGTGGAGAACAGATTGTGCTTCATTCAGGAGATTTAATCCGTCATCTGGTGTTTGGTTGCAGAAACGTACCGCGGCATATATTTCCGAGGAAGGTGGAAGAGCCGAAAAGGAGATAGAAGAACCAATTGCTTCGTCGGACTTATCCCGGTCTAACTGGTGCCCCGGCAGTGTTGTCACTCCTTTCACTGCATACCTGGAAAATATTGAGGCGGGCGAGCATACCCTGAAGATCGCTATTCCTACGGCACAACCGGCAGTAGGAGATAAGTTGAATCACTGGTTGATATCAGCTTATCTTGTCTGGGAAGAATAGGCCTGACTCTATTATAAATTTAATTGCCCGTTGGAATCAATCAATAATGATACTGATTTCAACGGGCAATTTTTATTGTGAGCATATCCGGTATATATATAAAGGTATATAATAACGTTTTGAAAAACCTTTTTTCTTCTCTCTTTGTTTTATTATTTGGCTTTGCTAATAACTACTCAATGGCTTGCTATTCACTCAACCTTATTTTTCTATCTCTTTGCCTAAAGAACACTTACTCTTTAACTTAATATTGTAGCTAAAAAGCGATAAAGTGAGGAGGTATATAAAAAATTGGCTTCATTTATGCCTCAACTGAACTTATGAATCGGAGTGTAAATCAATCAATTTAGTTAAAAATGAAATAAATCACTCCTGAAAGATAAAATAATTAATAAGATATTGCGTAGATAATAAAAATTGGATATATTTGCTGCGTATTTAATAAAGTTAAGAATTGAACTAAAAAAATATAAATTTACAAGGTATGGAAAAGATTCAGGGTTTAATAGACGCACCATTTACTCCGTTTTACGAAAACGGAGAGGTGAATTACGAACCAATTGAAGCATATGCAAATATGCTGAAGAAAAACGGCCTTCAGGGAGTTTTTATCAATGGTTCTTCTGGTGAAGGCTACATGTTGAATGACGAAGAGCGTATGAAGCTTGCTGAACGTTGGGTGTCAGTTGCTCCAGAAGGTTTTAAAGTAATTGTACACGTTGGTAGTACTTGCGTAAAATCCAGCCGTGCCCTGGCAGAGCATGCTCAGAAGATCGGAGCATGGGGTATTGCAACAATGGCACCTCCTTTTCCAAAAGTTGGCAGAGTAGAAGAGTTGGTAAAATACTGCGAGGAGATTGCTTGCGGTGCACCTCAACTTCCTTTCTATTTCTATCATATTCCTGCATTTAACGGTGCATTCCTTTCGATGGTTTCCTTCCTGGAAGCTGTTGATGGTCGTATCCCTAACTTCGCCGGAATTAAATATACTTTCGAAAGTCTGTACGAATACAATCAATGTCGTCTTTACAAAGGTGGCAAATTTGATATGCTTCATGGACAGGACGAAACTATTCTTCCTTGTCTTGCCATGGGTGGAGCTCAGGGCGGTATCGGCGGAACAACAAACTACAACGGAAAAGAGCTTGTAGGTATTATCGATGCATGGAAAGCCGGTGATTTGGAAGCAGCTCGCGAAAAACAAAACTTCTCACAGGAAGTAATTAATGTGATTTGCCATTACCGTGGAAATATCGTAGGTGGTAAACGCATTATGAAACTGATAGGTCTGGATTTGGGTAAAAACCGTACTCCGTTCCAGAACATGACTGATGAAGAAGAAGCAGCGATGAAGGCCGAACTTGAAGCTATTAACTTCTTTGACCGTTGCAACAAATTTTAATTAGGTAAATGGAAAAGATTAAAGGATATCTTACTGAATGGGCTGATGTTTGTCGTCGTGATTTGACGACAGACATTATGCCATTCTGGATGAAATATGGTTTCGACCGTGTAAACGGTGGCGTTTATACATGTGTGGACAGAGACGGAACTCTGATTGACACAACAAAATCTGTATGGTTTCAGGGACGTTTTGCTTTTGTTTGTGCATATGCATATAATAAGGTAGAGAAAAACCCTGAATGGCTGGCTGCAGCAAAGAGCACACTCGACTTTATTGAGCAACACTGCATCGATACAGACGGACACATGTTCTTCGAAGTTACTGCAACCGGTGAACCTGTCCGTAAGCGCCGCTATGTTTTCTCTGAATCTTTCGCAGCTATCGCCATGTCCGAATATGCTTTGGCATCAGGTGATAAGAGCTATGCAGAGAAAGCGCTTAAAATGTTCCATAACATTGTACGTTTAACAACAACTCCGGGGTTATTGGCTCCAAAATATTGTGAAAACGTGGAGATGCAGGGTCATTCACTGACTATGATTCTTATTAATACAGCTTCACGCATCCGCGAAGCGATTGATGCTCCGGAATTGACAGCACAGATTGACAGTTCAATAGAAAAACTTCGCAAATACTTTATGCATCCTGAATTCAGTGCTTTACTGGAAACAGTTGGTCCGAATGGTGAATTTATTGATAGCATCAACGGACGTCTGATTAATCCGGGACACTGCATTGAAACAGCTTGGTTTATTCTGGAAGAAGCAAAACTTCGCGGATGGGATAAAGGGCTGGTAGACACTGCAATTACAATACTTGACTGGTCATGGAAATGGGGCTGGGATGAGACTTACGGCGGAATAATCAATTTCCGTGATTGTAAGAACTACTCTCCTCAGGATTATGCCCACGATATGAAATTCTGGTGGCCACAGTGTGAAGCGATTATCGCCACATTGTATGCTTACGAAGCTACCAAGGATGAAAAATATCTGGATATGCATAAACAGATTCGTGACTGGACATATACTCATTTCCCGGATAATGAATACGGAGAGTGGTATGGATACCTGCACCGTGATGGTTCAGTATCTCAACCTGCAAAAGGAAATATCTTCAAGGGACCGTTCCACGTACCTCGCATGATGATTAAATCATTCGAACTGTGTAATGAGATCTTGTTGCGAAATCCAAATATTAATTAGCTATACTAAATTTAAACTAAACCAGACTTTACTAACTAACTATTATATCTTACAATTTAAAGCAAGCAATAAAGATTATGTAATTAACTGAACTATAAGCTAAACCCTAACAAATAACAATAGCTTGCTTACGTAAAATAGACCAAAACAAATAGTAATACTATATTATTCATTTATTCATTAATTAACTAGTTCTATGAGGAAGTTCTTATTACTAATGTGCTTTTTCCTATCATTAGGCGTGATGGCTCAAAAGCAGACAGTTACCGGACAGGTGTTTGACGAAACAAACGAACCTGTACTTGGTGCAAGTATTTCTGAAGTGGGAAATCCCAGGAACGGTACAGTTACCGATCTTGATGGAAAGTTCTCGCTAAGTCTAAATCCCCAAGGGGAAATCTCTGTTTCCTATATTGGCTATGAAAAGCTGATTGTAAGTGTAAAAGGCCAGAAAAGTCTGGTAATCAAACTTAAACCAACCTCTACAATGCTCGATGAGATTGTGGTAACCGGTTATACTGGAACCCAGTTGCGTTCCAAAGCTACTAACTCAATTGCCAAGGTGAGCAATGAAAAGCTGAGTACAGGTGTTTTCTCTAACCCTGCACAGGCTCTTTCAGGTGCCGTTTCTGGTTTGAGAGTTATTCAGACTTCAGGTAACCCGGGCGCTACACCTTCTATTGTACTTCGTGGTGGTACCAACCTTGATGGCTCAGGTGCGCCAATCGTAATTGTGGATGGACAGATTCGTTCAAGTTTGAGCGACATCAACCCTGAAGATATCGAAGATATGCAGGTAATGAAGGATGCAGGAGCAACTGCGATCTATGGTGCGCGTGCAAATAACGGTGTTATCCTGGTTACTACCAAAAAAGGTAAAGCAGGTACTTCTGACATCAGCGTGAAGGCAAAAGTGGGTATCAATTACCTCAATACTCCTTATGAATTCAATAACGCTGCCGATTACCTGTACTGGATGCGTACTGCTTATGCTCGTGCATCAAATGTTTGGCAAAAAACTGATGGTACACCAATGGGGTACCAAAACACTTCCTCTTTGGCTAATGCCGTTCCATATGGAACAGGAAATAAGTATGATGTTGATGCAAATGGTAATGCGATTCTAAACAACAATACCATTTGGAGCACAATGTATTTGGATGATTCCAATAAATTCCTTTTGGATAAAGGTTGGAAAACAATGAAAGATCCTGTAACAGGCAAAGACCTTATTTTTACGGATACTGATGTTGCCAAATATAACCTGAACAATCCATCTTTGACACAGGATTATAATATCAATATGTCTGGTGGTAACGATAAAGGTCACTACTATGCCGGTTTTGGTTACAACCACTCAGAAGGTCTTCCTATTGCATCTTACTATGATCGTTATTCTTTCATCTTTAACGGTGATTACAAGATCAGAACATGGTTAACTTCTACTTCCAGCTTAAACTACAACCGTGCGAACTGGCAGTCAATGCCTGGTTCTCAGACAGATGAATATAACTATTTTGGTCGTATTATGTCTTTGCCTCCAACAGTTCGTTTCATGGATGAAAATGGTAATCCAATGCTTGGGGTGAATTCAGGTGATGGTAACCAAAGCTATCAAGCTAATAAATTCTTCCGTGATAACCAGACAGATAAGTTTACTATGAGTCAATCATTCAAGATTGATTTTATGAAAGGACTTTATTTAAAGACTTCAGCTAACTGGTACTACAGTGAAGGTATGTACGAATCATTCAATAAAGACTACCGTAGTACTCCAACAAATGTTGTATCTACACGTTCTTCTTCAGCATCTTATGACCGTACATTTGACCAAACTTACAACGCTGTGTTGAATTTCGAACGTCAGTTTGGAAATCATTATGTAACAACAATGCTGGGTTCTGAATATTATGACTCATACAGCCGTGGTTTAAGTGCTTCAGGTCAAGGAGCTGCAACTGACGATTTCATGGACTTAGCTTTGACCTCTATAAAAGAAAATATGCGTAAAATTGATTCTTATCACAACCGTCAACGTATTCTTTCTTTCTTTGGTCGTGCAAACTATGATTATGATAGCAAATATTTGGTTTCATTTGTAATACGTAAGGATGGTTACTCTAAACTGATCAATAATCGTTGGGGGGTTTTCCCAGGTGTATCTACTGGATGGATCTTCACTAAAGAAAACTTTATGAAGAAATTTGCAGATATTATCTCATTTGGTAAGGTGCGTGCAAGTTATGGTTTGAATGGTAACGTCTCAGGTATAGGTAATTATGAATTGCAAGGTTCTTTCAAATCCAATGGAAATGCAGCATTTTATAATGGACTAGCAGATTTCTCTATGAGTGAAGTTCCAAATCCAGGTTTGAGATGGGAAAAATCAAAAACTTTTGAATTTGGTTTAGATTTAAGTTATTTGAATAACAGATACTCTACAAACTTCACATTCTACAATCGTTTGACAAGCGACAAACTTGCAAGAGTTAATTTAGCAAGTTCTTCTGGTATTAGTTCAATTCTTACTAATAACGGTGCAATAAGAAATCGCGGTGTTGAAATTGAATTAGCAGCGAAACCTATTCAATCAAAAGACTGGAACTGGAATATTAATGCAAATATCTCTTACAATAAGAATATTATTGAGAAGTTGCCTAATAATGGTTTGGAAAAGAATCGCCAAAATGCTTACCAGGTATATACCGGAAACGGAACAGATAAAGTATGGGTTGGTGGTTATCAGGAAGGTCAGGAACCAGGTGTTCTTTATGCATTCAAATCCGAAGGTATCTACAAGAGCTGGGATGAAATTCCTGATGTAATGGAGGATAGAGCCGGTGGTAGCTCAGCTCGCGTTCTTTATGGAAAAACATCGTGGGCTAACCTGACTGACGCTCAGAAAGCAGGTAAAGTGTTGCCAATTCAACCGGGTGATGTAAAATGGAAAGATGTGAATGGTGACGGCGTGATTGACCAATACGATATGGTGAAAGTTGGTAACACTACTCCACACTGGATTGGTGGTTTGACTTCAACTCTGAAATGGAAGAACTTGTCTCTGTTTGCAGCATTAGACTATGCTTTAGATTTTACAATTTATGATAATACAACTCCTTGGTTCTTAGGTGCTATGCAAGGAACATATAACATGACAACTGATGTGAAAAATACATGGTCTGAAACAAATCCTAACGGAACATTACCTAAATACTATTGGGCTGATCAGTTAGGTAAGAGTAACTATTACAGAACCTCAACTATGTTTGCATACAGCGGTTCTTACGTTGCTTTCCGTGAGATATCACTTACATACTCATTACCAAAGAGCATTATCAGCAAAGCAAAATTGGAAAGATTGGATCTTTCTGTAACAGGACAAAACTTAGGTTATCTTACTCAATGTAAGAAGGTAACTACTCCTGAAGCAGGTACTGGCTCAGGTTCAGGATATGGACTTCCGCGTACCCTATTGTTTGGCGTTAATTTATCATTCTAATAATTTATTCCGTATTAAATATGAAAACTATAAAATCAATTATATTTAGTTGTGCGGTATTGGCTACATCGGCTTTCTTCACTTCTTGTGACAAGCTTGATTTGGCACCGATTGATAACTACGCAAGTGGTAACTTTTGGAATACCGTTCCTCAGGTGCAAGGTTATATGTATGGCATGCATACCAGAATGAGGGATATCAATTTTACTCGTAACTTTCTTTTGGGTGAAGCACGTGGTGGTACAAACAAATCGGGAACTTCTTCTGTAAGTACTTCTCTTGACTACGATAGAATTAAAGAGAACAACCTGGACGCATCAAATACCGGTGTTAGTGGCTGGGCTGGATTATATGGCTATATTTTCGATTCAAACCTGATGATTCAAAAGGTTGAAGGTTCTGAATTGCAAAAGAACAACAAAGCTGCTATTGACTACGCACTTGGTCAAGCATATGGTATCCGCGCAATGTACTATTTCTACTTGTACAGAACATTTGGTGGTGTGCCATTAGTTGATAAAGTAAAAGTAATGGACGGACAGGTTTCTCCTGCCGACCTTTATACTCCCCGCTCTACGCCAAAACAGACGATGGATTTCATCAAAGCTGATTTGAAGAAATCTTTAGACTATTTTGCTTCATCTGATTTGATCCCAACCGGAACAAACAGATGTACTTGGTCAAAAGCTGCCTCAACAATGTTGGCTGCAGAGGTTTATTTATGGTCAGCTAAAGTTTCTCTGGGTGATCAGGTTCCTGCTGCCAGCGACTTGGATGCTGCTGAAGGTTATCTGAACACAATCTTGAATAGTTCTAGCTTTGGAATGTTACCCTCTTTCTCATCTGTTTTTGATGCAACATCAACAGCAACAAAAGAAAATAAAGAAATTATTTTCTCTCTGCGTTATTTAGAAGGAGAATACACTAACGGGAATATTGCTAATTTTGTTCCTGCCAATGCTAACTTCCTTGGTTCAGTATATGATGGTTCAGGAAATCTTATCTCTGCAGATGTACTTAACTTGAAAAATACTGGTCTTTTAAGACATGAATATGTTCCAACTCTTTGGCAAGCATACGATGCGAATGACACAAGACGTGGTGCAACCTTCTTTGATTTTTATAATAAAGATAAAAGTTTGAAAGGGGTAATATGGATTAAGAGCTTGGGTTATGTAAACTCTAGTAACGTTCGCATTTACTGTGGCGATCAGGTTGTGTACAGATATGCTGATGCATTGTTATTGATGGCTGAAGTTCAGAATATGAAAGATGGCGATGTTGCCAAGTACATTAATCAGGTACGTGCTCGTGCTTACAATTCAAAATGGGATCCTGCAGTATATGGCTATACTAATTCCGACTTTAAAACAAACGAACTTGCAATTCTTCACGAAAGAGACCTTGAGTTTGTAAATGAAGGGACTCGTTGGTTCGATGTTTGCAGAATGAAAGATGCTAAGAATGGCAAACCATTGGCATTTAGCTCAGAAGCAGCATATAAAGGAAAACCTATTCTGGATTATACTACAGAGAAGCATAAACTTTTATGGCCGATCGATATTACTACTTTAAATTCAGATCCAACACTTAAACAGACTCCGGGTTACACGGATCTTGGTCAGGAAACTGAGAATTGGTAATTTATCATAAGAAAAATGCAGGTGGGGTTCTCCACCTGCAATTTTTCATTATATTTACTGAACTATAAGAGTACTCGATTCTAAAGAGATAGATAAAGAACCTTTTTCAGAAAAACCCATTTTCGGAGAGATAACTAGTCTCGGATAAATGAAAACAGAACCTCAGCATCAAAGTTTATATTGAGATTTTAATGCCAAGGATGTTTTTTAAAGAAGGACAATAAGGTTGTTACCCGCATAATGGTTTTAACTGCTAAGCGATAAATCTGTTTCTTAAAGGTGTTTTGACTCTTATTCAATGAATTATAATGAATTACTTAAGATTATTTTCACTAGCAATATTTTCATCCCTGCTTGTTGGTTGTGCTATTCAACCACAAAGCCGCAGAGGAGTGCATACCGTTGACTGGCAATCTCTCACAGAGGTCTCTCCAGGAAACGGTAATTTTGCGAAAGGAGTTTCCGCTTGTTTTGCAGGATATCAGAATGGCTCTCTGATTATTGCTGGAGGATGTAATTTCCCTGATGTTCCGGCAGCCGAGGGAGGAAAGAAAATCTTTTATGATGATATATATGCTGCCCATGTACAGAATGATACTGTCCAAAAATGGGAGAGAATAGGTAATCTACCTGCTCCTTTGGCCTATGGCGTTTCGGTATCAACTCCCAAGGGTCTGGTATGTGTAGGAGGAATCACACCCGATGGACCAACTACAATGACATATCGATTAGAGTATAATAGTGCATCTGGTAATGTATCCGTGCATAAATTAACTCCATTGCCCAATACAGTTGATAATATGACCGGGGCACTGGTAGGAAATACACTTTATATCGTGGGCGGCAATGTTGATAAGAAACCTTCTTCTCGTATGTTTGCCCTGAATTTAAACAGCGATACTGCCAGTTGGCACGAACTGACACCTGTTCCGGGTAATCCGAGGGTTCAGCCGGTATGCGCGACAATCCGGAAAAATGGGAAACCTTGCCTGATTGTAACGGGTGGTTTTGCTGGAGCGTTTGCGAATGAGGATGCTTCCTTAAGCACTGATGCCTATTGTTTTGAACCGGAAACTTGCAGCTGGGTAAAAATTGCCACCCCGGTTGGTACGGATGGTAAGCCTCTCTCCTTAGGCGGAGGGGTGGCGGTTACGCTTGACGATTCGCTGATGCTTTGTATGGGAGGTGTGAATAAGGATATCTTTCTGAAGGCTCTTCAGCGTGAACAAGCATTAAAGAAGGCTGTGGCTGAGAACAATCAGAAGAGGATTGATGAGCTTCGTGAAGATGCGAAAAAATATATGAAACAACCTGTCGATTGGTATAAGTTTAATAAAGAAGTACTGATTTACTCGCCGGTTAAAGATAGCTGGACATCGGTGGGAAGTTTCAAACAAACTGCACGGGCAGGTGCTGCTGTGGTATCAATGAACAAGGTTGTTTATCTGTTTTTCGGAGAATTGAAGCCTGGTATTCGTACCCCGCAGATTTGGAAAGGAAAAGTTGATTAGCTTTTTGCTAGAGACGATAGATATTAATTTGCTTATAAACCCCTAAAATAACTGACTGACATGAATTACAGAAAATTGTTATTCACTTTGCTGCTCTCTTGTGGAGCAATTAACTCTTTTGCCCAGGATACGGTAAAAGTGAAAGAGACTCAAGTTCCTGTTCTTATTGACAGGCACGACAATGTGCTTTATTATCTGCGCCTTCATGCCAAAGAGAGCCGTTCACTGGACTATGTTACCCTTACTTTGGATAACAATGTGCCTCTCGAAGCAATTAAATCAGTGAAACTTTATTATGGAGGAACAGAAGCTCGTCAAAGGGAATCGAAAAACCAATTTGCAACACAGCCTTACATTTACCGCGATGAGCCGGGTAAAACGCTTGAGGCAAATCCTTCGTACTCTATATTGAAGGATAAAACGGGTAAACTAACAAGAAAAATCAGGCTGACAGCGAATCAGAACCTTTTCCCGGGTCTGAATTATTTCTGGGTGAGCCTGGAGATGAAACCAAAAGCTTCTTTGCTGACAAAAATAACTTCTCGCATTGATGAAGTGACTCTTGATGGAAAGAGTGCTCCGCTGAAATTCGAGACAGAACCTGTAACTCACATGATGGGTATCGGTGTACGCCATGCAGGTGATGATGGCGTAGCTTCCTATCGTATCCCCGGACTTGTTACTACCAACAAAGGAACTCTATTGTCCGTATATGACGCCCGTTATAACAATAGCGCCGACCTACAGGAATATGTAAACATTGGTCTGAGCAGAAGCACCGACGGCGGACAAACTTGGGAAAAAATGAGATTGCCATTGGCATTTGGAGAATACGGTGGACTGCCTAAAGCACAAAACGGTGTAGGCGACCCAGCTATTCTGGTGGATAAGAACACAGGAACAATCTGGATTGTTGCAGCATGGACTCACGGTATGGGTAACAATCGTGCTTGGTGGAGCTCATATCCTGGAATGGATTTGAACGAAACTGCTCAGTTGGTTATGACAAAGAGCGATGACGATGGTAAAACATGGTCGCCTCCAATCAATGTGACTCCACAGGTGAAAGATCCATCCTGGTATTTCTTACTGCAAGGTCCCGGAAGTGGAATCACCATGAGCGATGGTACATTGGTATTTGCTTCGCAATACATTGATTCTACACGTGTGCCCAATGCAGGAATTATCTATAGCAAGGACCATGGCAAGACATGGAAAATTAGTAAGCTGGCACGAACAAATACTACAGAAGCTCAAGTGGCAGAAGTGGAACCGGGAGTTCTGATGCTGAACATGCGCGATAACCGAGGCGGAAGCCGTGCCGTGGCTACAACAAAAGACATGGGCGAAACATGGACAGAACATCCTTCTTCCAGAAGTGCCCTGATTGAATCGGTTTGTATGGCAAGCCTTCTTAAGGTGGAAGCTAAAGATAATGTACTGAACAAGGATATTCTTCTTTTCTCGAACCCGAATACAGTAAAAGGTCGTCACCATATTACCATCAAAGCAAGTCTTGACGGTGGACTTACCTGGTTGCCTGCAAATCAGCTGCTATTGGATGAAGATGAAGGCTGGGGTTATTCTTGCCTCACCATGATTGATCGTGAAACAGTGGGCATACTTTACGAAGGTAGTGTAGCCCATATGACATTCCAGGCGATCAAACTGAAAGATATAATTAAATAACCAAATTATCTTGTACAAAAGAATGAATTGTTCTGTACAAAACAATTCATTCTTCTGTACAGAAGATTGCATTCTTTTGTACAGGCATTTATATTTCTTTCGCCATAGATTTATATTTCTTCGGGATATTCCAAATAAAGCAAGAACAATGCTTTGAAAATAATCTTCAAAAAAGATAATTCAATGAATCCAGTTACATCTTTATTTTCTTCAAGAAAGACGCAACGCCTTTTTTCAGCCTTGATTTTACTATTCTGCTTTCAGCCGTTCTCTCCTCTAATGGCAGGAATCACACATCTTTTGCCAAAACCTCAGCAGATTCATTCTAATGGACAACAATTTGTCATTGGTAATATTTCCTTGTCATCACCTGTATTAACTACCGAATGGACAGATTTTATACGCGAAGCAGGAGGTAAGATTACTTCGGATGCCAAGCAGAAAATTGAAGTTCGCCTGACAGATACCCTGGCGGGGGTATCGCTTAATAAAGATGAAGCCTATCATCTTGATGTCACAAACAAAAAAATTACCGTAGAGGCTCTTTCACCTAAAGGAGTGTATTGGGCAATCCAAACTCTGCGTCAGCTTAAACAGACAGACAGGAAGAAAACGTTTCTGGAAGGTTGCGTTATCACCGACTGGCCTGCGTTCCGTATCCGTGGATTTTTGCAGGATGTAGGTCGAAGCTACATTTCCCTGCCGGAACTGAAAAAAGAGATAGCGGCTCTTTCCCGTTATAAGATCAATGTATTTCATTGGCATCTAACTGAAAACCAGTCATGGCGACTGGAAAGCAAAGTTTACCCGGAGTTGAACGACAGTGCAAACACCACCCGTATGCCGGGAAAATATTATACTTTGAAGGAGGCTAAAGAACTGGTAGAATTCTGCAAACAGCATAATGTTTTGCTGATTCCGGAGATTGATATGCCGGGACACAGCGCGGCCTTTATCCGCACCTTTAAATGTGATATGCAAAGCGCTGAGGGAATGGCAATTCTCAAACGATTGGTTGATGAAGTGTGTGCAACATTTGATGTACCTTGGCTTCATATTGGAACTGATGAGGTGCAGTTCACTAATAAGAACTTTGTGCCCGAGATGGTGGCTTTTGTCCGCTCGAAAGGGAAGAAGGTGATTTCATGGAATCCGGGCTGGAAGTATCAACCCGGTGAGATTGATATGACGCAGCTCTGGAGTTATCGTGGAAAAGCTCAGAAAGGGATTCCGGCTATTGATTGTAGATTTCATTACCTGAACCACTTTGATACTTTCGGAGATTTGGTGGCGCTATATAACAGCCGCATATATAATCAGCCGCAGGGAAGTGAGGACATTGCCGGAAGTATTCTGGCTTTTTGGCACGACAGGTTGGTAACTCCTGAACAAAACATGATACTCGAAAATAACTTCTATCCCAATATGCTGGCTTTCGCCGAGCGTTCCTGGATAGGTGGCGGTTCCGAATATTTTGACGGAAACGGGGTAATCCTTCCTAAGGAAGATACAAAAGAATTCAAAGAGTTTGCTGACTTTGAACGTAGGATGATTTGGCATAAGGAGCATAATTTCAAAGGTTATCCGTTTGCCTATGTCAAGCAGACCAATGTGAAATGGAACATAACCGACGCTTTCCCCAATGAAGGCGATTTAGGAAAAGTATTTCCTCCCGAAAAGGAGCTGAAAGCAGAGTATCTGTATGAAGGAAAGAGTTACGGCGTTCGTCAGGCAACGGGTGCGGGTATTTATCTGCGACATGTATGGGGAACATTTGTACCTGCGTTCTATAAAGACCCTCAGGAAAACCATACGGCATATGCCTGGACCTGGGTGTGGTCACCTAAAGCGCAAGATACTGGATTGTGGGTGGAATTCCAGAATTATAGCCGATCTGAGATGGATTTAGCGCCTCTTCCAGGAAAGTGGGATTACAAAGATAGCCGCATCTGGTTAAATGATTCAGAAATTCTGCCTCCGGTATGGACGGCCACTCATAGAGAGAAGAGCAATGAAATAGCACTTGGAAATGAAAACTGTGTCGCACGGTCACCGTTAATGGTACATCTCAACAAAGGATGGAACAAGGTTTTTATGAAACTTCCGGTAGGGAAATTCTCATTACCCGAAGTAAGGCTCGTAAAATGGCAGTTTACTGCGGTTTTCGTTACCCCCGACGGAAGCCGGGCGGTTGATGGACTGATCTATTCTCCTGATAAAACTAAATGATATTTACTGCGATGAAAAAGTTATTCTTATTTACGCTCCTGATTCTTTCCTTTGTTTCTGTTTCTGCTCAGAAAAGGAAATATTCCACCTTTTATGAACAACGTGCCTCGCTGTTTGAGTTGTTGCCCACTACATCGAAAGATATTATTTTCTTAGGCAACAGTATTACAAACGGCTGTGAATGGGCAGAGCTGTTTAATAACCCACATGTGAAAAACCGTGGAATCAGCGGTGATATATGCGAAGGAGTTTATGATCGGCTTGATCCTATTGTGAAAGGAAAACCGGCCAAACTGTTTTTGCTGATCGGGATAAATGATGTGTCAAGAGGAACTTCGGCTGATACTATAGCATTGGGCATCAAACGTATTATAGAAAAGGTACAATCCGCTTCACCGCGCACAAAAATCTATTTGCAGAGTGTGCTTCCGGTAAGCAATGAATACAACATGTTCTCAACACATACCTCAAGAGGGAATGTAGTTTTGGAGATAAACAGCCGATTGGTTAAATTGGCCAAAGAGAAGAAAATAACTTATATTGATTTGTATTCTCATTTTGTGAACAAGGAAACAGGTAAATTACGTTCTGATTTATCTAATGACGGACTTCACATGTTGGGTAAAGGATATATGCTCTGGAGAGATTTGGTTAAACAGTATGTAAAATAAGATGAGATGAAAAAGATATTAATTTTCTTACTCCTTTTGAGCTCGACTTCTCTTTGGAGTAAAGGTAAAATTAAGGTAGCCTGTGTGGGTAATAGTGTAACTTATGGTTATCTGCTCCCTGACAGGGAGATTAATGCTTATCCTTTCCAGTTACAAAGAATGCTGGGAGATGGATACGAAGTAGGAAACTTCGGGAAGAGCGGCGCAACTCTGTTGAATCATGGACACCGCCCCTATATGCAGCAGGAGGAGTTTAAGAAAGCAATGGCTTTTGCCGCCGACAGAGTTGTAATTCATCTTGGATTAAACGATACGGACCCCAGAGACTGGCCCAATTACCGCGATGAATTTATAAACGATTACCGTGCATTAATAGACTCTTTCCGCAGAATAAACCCTACCTGTAAAATATGGATATGCCGGTTATCACCGATAACTCATCTTCATCCGCGTTTTCGCTCAGGAACCCGCGATTGGTATGGACAAATTCAGCTGGCAATTGAAAATATTGCAACTCATGCAAATGTTGGGTTGATTGATTTTGAAGAAGGACTATTTAACCGCCCCGACCTTCTGCCCGATGCCCTTCATCCCAATATTGAAGGTGCCGGAATATTGGCAAAAACGGTTTATTCTACCCTTACAGGAAACTATGGAGGATTGCAGATGCCTCAGATATATTCTGATAACATGGTACTGCAACGGGATATTCCTTTAAATATATCCGGAACAGCCAATGCCGGAGAGAAAATATCAGTAGAGATAAATGGCCAAAAACAGACAACCAATGCAAGTGAAAATGGGAAATGGAGTGTAACTCTTACTCCCCTCAAAGCAGGCGGACCATACACTCTCTCCATTCAGGCGAAGAGCAAAAAGCTATTATATAAAAATGTATTGGTAGGAGAGGTGTGGATTTGTTCGGGACAATCGAACATGGCCTTTATGCTGAAACAGGCTGTCACTGCTAAAGAGGCAATTGCCGGTGCAAAGAATCCTGCAATTCGTCTTTTTGACATGAAACCGCGTTGGGATACTTATGCCGTGGAGTGGAATGCAAGCGTACTCGATTCGTTGAATCGTTTGCAATACTATAAAGACGCAACTTGGAAAGAGTGCGAGCCCGAAAATGCGGCCTCTTTTTCTGCTATCGGTTACTATTTTGGAAAGATGCTGGCAGACAGTCTGGGAGTTCCGGTTGGATTGATTAATAATGCCGTGGGAGGTTCTCCTTGTGAATCGTGGATTGATAGACGTACGCTGCAATATGAACTGCCCGATATGCTGAATGATTATACCAGGAATGACATGTTGCAGGATTGGGTGCGCGAAAGAGCAGCGCTTAATGTTAAGCAATCCAAGAATAAGCAGCAACGTCATCCTTATGAACCGTGCTATCTATTCGAGTCGGGAATACTACCGCTTGCCCAATATACAGTGAAAGGAGTTGCTTGGTATCAGGGAGAATCGAATGCTCATAACATGGAATTATACGAAAAGCTTTTCCCAATGATGGTGAATAGCTGGAGAAAATATTGGAATAATCCTAGTATGCCTTTTGTTTATGTGCAGCTTTCCAGTCTGAACCGTCCAAGCTGGCCTTGGTTTCGCGATGCACAACGCAGGTTGATGAATCAGATTTCAGATGCATACATGGTTGTTTCGAGTGACAGGGGAGACTCACTGGATGTGCACCCCCGCATGAAAAAAGAAATTGGCGAACGCGCAGGACGATGGATGCTGAACAAGGTATACAAACATGATGGTGTAACACCTTCGGGACCACTGTTCCGTTCGGTTTCATTCAAAGACGCTGTAGCTTATATCACATTTGATTATGCTCAGGGACTCTGTACTTCGGATGGAAAAGCTCTTCGCTCGTTTGAAATTGCTGGTGAAGATAAGGTTTACTATTCTGCTTCGGCCGAGATTATGGATGGAAAAGTGAAGATTTGGTCGGATAAAGTAAACAATCCTCTATTTGTTCGGTATGGATGGCAACCGTTTACGCGGGCGAATCTGGTAAATGGCAGTGGCCTGCCTGCATCTACTTTTGGGAATGAATAATAAATAAATAATAATTATAGAAATGAAGAATAAAAAATTTTATCCCTGGTTGGTTGTTGCTCTTTTATGGGTGGTAGCCTTGTTGAACTATATGGACCGTCAGATGCTTTCTACCATGCAGGAAGCGATGAAGATGGATATAGTTGAACTAAACAAGGCAGAAGCCTTTGGTGCCCTGATGGCTGTATTTCTTTGGATATACGGTTTTATGAGCCCGGTAGCCGGAATGATTGCCGATAAGATGAGCCGTAAATGGCTTATTGTAGGTAGCTTATTTGTTTGGTCGGCTGTGACCTATATGATGGGTTATACCGAGAACTTCAGTCAGCTATATATATTGCGTGGTATCATGGGGGTCAGTGAAGCCCTTTACATTCCTTCGGCTTTATCATTGATTGCCGACTGGCACCAAGACAAATCACGTTCGTTGGCCATCGGTGTTCACATGACAGGTCTTTATACCGGACAGGCCATTGGTGGTTTCGGGGCGACAGTTGCCGCTGCATTCTCCTGGCAGGCCACTTTCCACTGGTTTGGTATTGTTGGAATTGTCTATTCACTCTTCTTGATTTTCTTATTGCATGAAAACCCAAATCATATCAATGTGAAGAAACTGACTCCCGATGAACCGAAGGAGAAATCATCCATGTTCAAAGGACTGTCTCTTTTATTCAGCAATGTAGCTTTCTGGGTAATCCTGTTCTACTTTGCTGCACCAAGTTTACCGGGATGGGCAACCAAGAACTGGCTTCCTACACTCTTCTCTGAGAACTTAGGTCTTCCAATGGCCGAAGCTGGTCCGATGTCAACCATTACCATTGCGGTTTCTTCGTTTATCGGGGTTATTCTTGGAGGTGTTCTTTCTGACCGTTGGGTGCAAAAGAATATCCGTGGCCGTATCTATACCGGTGCAATTGGTTTGGGGCTGACTATTCCTTCCCTGCTTTTGCTTGGGTTTGCACACAGCTTTGTTGGTGTTATCGGAGCTGGTCTTCTGTTTGGTATCGGTTATGGTATGTTCGATGCAAATAACATGCCGATTCTCTGTCAGTTTGTTTCTGCGAAACAACGTGCAACTGCTTACGGTATTATGAATATGGTTGGTGTATTTGCCGGTGCTGCTGTGACTCAACTATTGGGTAAATGGACAGATGGTGGTAATCTGGGCTTAGGATTCTCTATGTTGGGGGGTGTGGTGCTTGTAGCATTGGCATTACAACTTTTGTTCCTTAAACCCAAAGCCGATAATGTAGATTAATTAAAATTGGAAAAATTATGATAGTATCAAATTTACAGAATAGCAAAAGGATTGAATCTCTTCATCCGCTATTTCCTCAGCTGTTTGCTTATGTAAAATCGCACGATTTGTTGCATGCCGAATTAGGACGTATAGAAATAGACGGTGATAATCTGTTTATTAATAATGTAAACCCGGAATGTGTAGCCAGCGATAAGCAGGTACTTGAGCTTCATCATGACTATATTGATGTACACATTCTTCTTGAAGGAAAAGAAACCATTGGATGGAAGGCCACTGAAGACTTGAGTGAAGAGGTTAAATCTTATCAGAAGGAAGGTGACTGTGCTCTTTATTCTGACAAACCTACTACCTACGTAAATATTAAACCCGAAGAGTTTGTGATTGTATATCCGGAAGATGCCCACGCACCGGTAATTGGTGAAGGAAAGATAAGAAAACTGATTGCAAAGGTTAAATTATAATAGATTCTTTCTTCTAAAAAAGCAATGTCAAAGGCGCTCGATTATTTCGGGCGCTTTTTTTTTGCTTATTACAAACCAAATAAAGAACAAAGAGAGCTAATTTGTGTTTTTGGGCATATTGCTTTAAACTGAGCTCATCACATGCTCTTTAAATGCGAAAATTATTCTATCTTGTTCGGGGGCATGTAGAATTTTCGAGATTTTCGTCAAATGATTTGCAAAAAACATAAAATTTAAAGAATATTTGTAGCTGGATAGTGCACAAAGTTTTTGCATTTCTGTGGATGCTAAACAGAAAAATAGATGCACCCTTTTATTAACCAATCTTTCATTAATAACATTAAGTCAATAGACTGCAATAAGTGTTTTTTGAAAGATGATTGTTATAATTAAATATATCTATATAACTTTAATTGAAATACATGAAAAACAGCATGAATGAAGATCATGTTCATATAATATTCGATGGATTATTCCGAAGATATTATCCTAAGCTACTTTTTTATGCAACCAGATTTTTAAGCAACGGAGAAGCCGAGGATATAGTACAGGAAACGTTCCTCGAACTTTGGAAGCGTAAAGATGTATTGGATATGGACGGTCAGATTCAGGCATATCTTTATCGGCTGGTGTATAATAAAGCAATTAATGTACTGAAGCATAAAAAGATAGAAAATGAGTATAGTACGGAGGTTGAGGAAGTTTACAAACGTAAAATAGAATTTTACGAGCCCGATTCTAATGATACAATTAAGAGATTAGAAAATATGGAGCTTAGGCAGGAAATAGATGAAATGATAAATCAACTTCCTGATAAAAGCAGAAATGTTTTTAAACTTAGCTACTTGCATGGCCTGAAAAATAAGGAAATAGCTGAAACACTCAGTATCTCTGAAAGAACTGTAGAGGCACATATGTACAAAGCCTTAAAGTTTCTTAGAAATAACTTAAGTCATCTCTCTTTTTTAATTTTATTAAGTCTTATAGATTAAGTGTTTCTTCATTTATAGTTGTTATTTATACAAACAGATATTTATAATGGATAATATAGAAGAATTATTATTGAAGTATTTTAATGGCGAATGCTCAAAAGATGATTGGAGGAAGATCAATCTATGGCTAAGCGAATCGGAGAATAATGCTAGAGAATTATTCTTAATGGAAGAGGCTTTCCATTCAGGCAATAACAAGCATCTTTATTCTTCAGATAATGTGGAAAAAGCCAGAATCCGATTATATAGAGAGATCGAAAAACAGGATCGTTCTCAAAACAGATCTTTTCGTATTTATCCTATTTTGAGATATGCTGCAATGATCATCATTATTCTGACCTTTGGAACAATGGGGACAACTTATCTGGTAAGATATTTATCCCGGACGAAAGAGGTTGTAGTCTCTGTCTCTGACAATGAATCAGTGAAAGAGGTACAATTACCTGATGGTACCAAAGTTTGGCTGAACCATTCTACCATTCTTAAATATCCGGAATCTTTTGGAAAAGATAATCGTGGAGTAGCTCTGAATGGAGAGGCTTATTTCGAAGTAAAAAAAGATAAGTCAAAACCGTTCATTGTAAGCAGTGATGCTATGCAGATAAAAGTACTTGGAACAATCTTTAATCTGAAGAGTAGCAAATATGACAGGCTGGCTGAAGTGGCTTTAATAGAAGGTTCGGTTGAAGTAAAAGGAAACCGGGATGAAGGACATATTGTGTTAACACCCGGACAAAAAGCAGAACTCGACCTAAAAAACGGGCGATTAGTGGTTAAACAAGTAAATGCAAAATACGATGCGGTGTGGAAAGATAACCTGATACCTTTTGAAAAAGCCACAATATCTCAAATAGCTAATACACTTGAACATTTCTATAAAGTGAGAATTGTTGTCTCTCCCAATACAGATAAAAACACTTATTCAGGGGTTATTAGGAAGAGAGGAAGCATTGATTCTGTACTCAATTCTTTAAAAAATGCCATACCTTTCAGTTACAAAATAGGTAGTTCCAATACAATTTATATAAATTCTTCCTATAAAAAGTAACTTAATTTTTATTGCCCACACATAGAAACATGGAAGTTTCTTGAAGCCTGACATATGAAAACCAATCTATATCTTATGGCGAGTATGCCTCGTCATATAAATTTGTGCGGCTATACAAACTACCATAAAACAAAGTAACACATGCTTTATTATTCCATATAACATTATTATTATGAAAACAATTTAGAACCTTCGTGTAAAATCATATCCTAAATCTTATTTAAACTATCGATAAAAGATGTAACCGACCAGGCTTTAACTCGAATGAAAGTCTTTCAGTTGAAAAATGATATAAATTTTAATATCTGAGTAAGTGTATTTCTTCAATCACTTGTATTATAATGGAAGACATAACTTATCTTAAAACATAAAAAAATGCATATGAAAAACAATCGTTGGCCTCAAAAGCTAAAACTTTTCAAATTATTTTTAATAGTTGCGCTATTGTTCGCAGCGCAAAGTCACCTATCTGCTCAGATAAATATATCTCTGAAAAACACAACATTAGGACAGGTTATCAATATTGTCAAAAAACAAACAAAATATAAGTTCTTCTATGAAGACAGACTATCAAATATTCCGATCGAGTCTGTTAATGTCAAGAATATCACTCTGGACAAATTGCTCATTCTGGTCTTGAAAGATAAAGGAGTGAATTATAAGATTGAAGAAAACATTGTATACCTATCGCCGATAAATGCAAAACCCGCTTCTGAAAAACAACAAAAGAAAGGGAAACTAATTACGGGGGTTGTTATTGACCAATCGGGTGAGCCTTTGATTGGTGTGAGTGTAAAAGTGAATGGTACTTCGATTGGAACTATGACAGATATTAATGGAAAATATAGTTTGGATTTAATTGATTCGAAGTCGAATGTAACTTTTTCATTCGTTGGGTACAAAATGCAGACTCATTCTGTTGCCAAGGATGATGTACTCAACGTTACTCTGCAGGAAGATGTTCAAAACATAGGAGAGGTAGTGGTAACTGCTCTGGGTATTAAACGCGAAAAAAAAATGCTGGGTTATGCAGTGCAAGATTTAAAAGGAGAAAAGCTTAATCAAACTGGCGACCCTTCTGTAACTAGTATGTTACAAGGAAAGGTGGCAGGTCTCCAGATGAATACGTCTAGCACAGGTTTAGGTGGCTCAACAAAAATAACGCTTCGAGGCAACTCTTCATTAACCGACAATAATCAGCCTTTATGGGTAGTTGATGGGGTGCCGTTCAACGATAATAATGATTCGGGAGCATCTCTTTATGGAGGTGTAGATCGCGGTGGTGCAACTGCGGATATAAATCCGGAAGATATTGAATCTATTTCTGTGCTGAAAGGTCCCAATGCAGCCGCTCTTTATGGTTCAAGAGCTGGTAACGGTGTTATCCTGATTACAACTAAAAAAGGTACAAAGTCAAAAGGTTTTGGTGTTACATATAATGGAAATGTAACATGGACAAATATTGCATCAACCCTAAACATGCAAGATAAATATGGTCAAGGTAAAAACAATGTATATAGCCCGAACTCAGAGTATAGCTATGGTGCATTGCTTGACGGACACGAATATAAGGCATGGAATGGAGAGACAAGGGAATACCGGAGATATGGAAATAAAATGAAAGATTATTTTGATACTGGTTTCTCACAAACGCATAATGTGGCTATCGGGAATGTGACTGAAAAATCAAATTATCGTGCTTCATTTGGAAGTACGGAAAGCAATGGTGTATTTAATAAGGAAAGATTGAGCAAAATTAATCTTGATTTGAAAGCGGGAATGCAGATGAATAAGATTCTAAGCATGGACTCAAAGATCTCTTTGTCAAAAACAAGAGCCGGCAACCGTCCGGTATATGGGAAAGGTGGTGAAATTTATCAGTTGTTGTTTATTCCCAATAATATCCTTCTAAGTGATTTGGAATCTTTTAGCGATGAAACCCACAGACATATTAACTGGGTTGGTCCATCACCTACTGTGATGAATCCATATTATATTAATTATAGATATTCAAATATGGATGAACGGTGGAGAGCATTTGGTTATTATACCCTGAAACTAGATTTTACACCTTGGCTCTATGGTACTGCAAAGTATGCATTCGATTATTACCATACTAATATTGAAGAGATTGATAGGACAAATGGTATTGATGATCAGGCAAATGAAACATACAGATCTAAAGAAGATAATTTCTTTGAACATAATGTAGAGTTCTTGCTGGTAGGACATAACAATATTAATGAAAAGATGCGTGTGGGATATACGTTAGGAGCTAACGAAATGTTTCAGAAAACTTCTTTTTTGCAGGGACGCTCAACAAATATGAACGTAAAGGACTACTGGTATCACAATTCCGCTATGGGAATAAATGTGGTAGAGAATGACATCTCTCAGCGAAAAACCCGTTCTGTTTTTGGGTCTATGCAATTTGCATGGGATGAATATCTGGCACTGGACCTAACTGCCAGGAATGACTGGTCGTCAACACTTCCAATTAATAACTGCTCATATTTTTATCCTTCTGCCAATTTAAGTTTTATTTTTTCGGATTTTATGAAGAGTATGAATAGAAACCTGCCTTCTTGGGTTACTTTCGGAAAGCTTCGTCTGTCAGTTGCACAGGTTGGTAAAGACACAGGACCTTATCAGCTTTATCCTTTGGAATCCTGGTCACAGGGAGCCACATCACCGGTTTCTACCAAACCGTCAATAAAGCCCAATGCTCAGCTGAAACCTGAAATATCATCTGCTTATGAGGCTGGGCTTGACATGAAGTTTTTAGACAACCGACTAGGTTTTGATTTTACCTATTATTATAATCTGACAAAAAATCAGATTATGACTGTTCCTATGTCTGGTGAATATTTTTGGAAAAGAATCAATGCCGGAGAAATAGAAAATAAAGGATATGAATTGATGATTTATTCTACTCCATTCAAGGCAAAGGATTTTGAATTTAATTTGGATGTAAACTTTGCACACAACCGTTCGGTTGTTAAAAAACTGAGCGAAAGCGCCAAATATATGAGCTTTAACTTTAACAAGGATCAGTTATTGGTAGATGTAGGAGCATACGAAGGTGGTAAATTGGGTGATATATTTGCAAATGTTAGTTATAAGAGAGATGCCAACGGCAATATCTTAACCCGTAATGGCTTGCCTTTACGTACAACAGAAAGGAATAACAAAGCAATTGGAAATATTCAACCAAACCTATTGATGTCTGTTGCTCCATCTTTTTCCTATAAAGGGTTTACACTTTATGCGTTATTTGATATGAAATCCGGAGGTGATGTTGTTTCGATGTCAGAAGCTGTAGCCACTGGTTTTGGAACTGCTAAGAAAACAGAGAACAGAGAGCACATCATTTTTAAGGGAATTGATGAAGGGACTGGACTTCCCAATACAATCGAAGTTTCGGGAGAGTCATTATATACATTGATTGGCGGTGAAAACGCAATAGCGGAAGAGTTTGTTTATGATGCATCGTTTATTAAACTGAAGGAACTCTCTTTATCGTATAATTTCCCAGTAAAGACACTTAAAAAAACTCCATTTTCAGCTATAAAATTATCCTTAGTAGGAAGAAATCTTTGTTATTTATTGAAACATACTCCTGGAACAAGTCCAGAAGGTGGATTTGATACAACAATGTTTTCACAGGCCATTGATTTTACATCAGTGCCTTATACTCGTACATTCGGATTTTCGGCAAATGTTAGTTTTTAATCTATTGAATGAATTTATATATGAAACACAATATTATTTTTAAGAAAGGTAGATTTTTTATAACTCTGTTATCTGTTGTTGCTTTGTTTTCTTGTACTGATGGATTTGAAACATTGAATACATATCCTCTTGAACCTCCTTATGTGCCAGGTTCAACTGACCCGGGGCAAACTGACAATGATATAAATTTACCAGACACTATTTCTAAAACAGAACTGAACTCATTGAAACAAGGAGCCAATAGTATTGGAGCACTCTTTAGGAATTATTCGTACCAAGGGTTGGTCAATGATTATCAGCGCACAACAAACCTCACACATGATATTTATGGTGGTTATTTTGCTACCAACAAGGTGGATTTCCTCAACTGTTCGCCCAATTATATCTATACAGATGGATGGTCTGCCAAACGCTGGGATCATTTCTATAAAGAACGTTGTGCTGAATATAAAACTTTGGCAAGAACATTTAAGTATGTAAATTCTGAAGCATATCGAAATGCATATTATATTACTCGTATCTATTTTGTGTTTTTGACATCCACAATGACTGATACATATGGTGATATGCCCTTTACTCCTTATCTGCAGTGTGCCAGTATTCCAGAGAAGGTGCCTTACGACACTCAAAAAGTAGTATACGATAAAATGCTCCGTATTTTAAAACAGGCTACTGATAGTATAAAGCCAGGGAAGTGTTCATTTAAGTTTAGCTCTTCGGAAGATAAATGTTATCAAGGAGATGAAGAGAAATGGCTTCGTTTTGCCAATACTCTTCGCCTTCGCTTAGCATTAAGAATCTCTAATATTGACCCGGTGAGAGCAAAACAGGAAGGAGAAGCTGCTTTGACTCAGACTTATGGAGTTATGAAATCGCAAGAGGACCGAATGAAGACAATACCTGCTTATGCTCCGGTTGCTATGGGAGGGGATAATGACGGTGGAAATGAAAATGAGGTAGCTAATTGTAGCTTCAGATACGTAGATGCTGTTATGTCAAAAGACCTGGAACTGGCATATAAAAATCAAAGTAATATATTAGATCCAAGGTGTGAAATCTCTTGGTACAGGCCAACACCGATGGAGCTGCTATCAGTTGGAATTGAATTTACCGAGCAGGATTATAATGGTTGTGAAATAGGGAGCAGTGCTATAGAGCATGCATCAGATGTTTATTCTGTATTACGAGTTAACTCAACTGATGATAAATCAATATTGAAAGATGATTATTGGTTTGGTTATAGCAGAGAATATCTTTGGTTGGGATATTCTGAATGTCTGTTCCTGAAAGCTGAGGCTGCATTAAGAGGATGGGGCGGAGTAGGCCAGACTCCGGAAGAGCTATTTAAAGAAGGGATCAGAGCCAACTTTGACTATTACCATCTTCCTGCAACTAAAGCAACCAACTATATCAATGGATTGAAGATATATTCAGGTGCGATTGAAAATCCTTTTGCAACAGGAAACAAAGAAAGCCAGTTGGAACAGATAATAACTCAGAAGTGGTTGTCGATATTCCCAAATGGGAACGAAGGATGGGCTGAATTCCGTCGTACGGATTATCCACGCCTCAGAAATCATCTAAATAATCTTGATGGCAATATTCCAGGCAAGAAATTTATTAATCGTGTTCGTTATCCGAATGACGAATATGATTATAATCCCGAAAATGTGCCAAGTTTTGGAACAGTGAACCAATCTACACGAGTATGGTGGGATGTTGAAGATACAAATGCAGCATCAGGAGAAAGAAACTCAATAAATAACTTCAGATAATACTTCTTTAAAAACAAAGGGAAATAGACCATTCATTATTGGATAAATTTCATTTAATGAATGGTAAGCCCTTTTTGTACTCTTTTTTGTATAGAATAATAGTAAATGCTTGTTTCATTAAATATAAAAAAATCTTGTTTATTGAATAAGTGTTTCTAATCGGTTGGTTGTATTATATATAACTTATCACGAATTCAATGTTATCTCTTAAATGAGATGTATAACATACGTTTAACTAAAAACTAATTATTATGAATCTCAAAAAGCTACTAACCTTTTTAGTCGTGTTTCTGGCTATTGTGAGCTTTTCAAGAGCTCAACAGCCTTATGGAGGATGCTGGCATCCAGATTATATTAAAGGATGGACACCAGAAAAAGACCCAGACGCAAAATTTAACAGAAGTAAGGTCCCATTAAAACCACGCTTTAAAGATGCTACTGTAAAAGCAAATCAGTATCAGTTTTATGATGGTAAAGTGACAGCCTGTCTCACCATGAACCCAATGTGTAGCCAGACACCTTCGCAAGATGCAAATAATTTTGTCGGTTACAACCCAACATATTGGCAATATATGGATATTCTTGTATGGTGGGGTGGTTCTGCCGGCGAAGGTATAATAACTCCTCCTTCAGCACCGGTTACAGATATTGCTCATATGAACGGAGTGAAAGTTCTGGGTAATATATTTTTTCCACCAACAGCTTATGGAGGTCAGGTTGCATGGGTAACCCAAATGTTGACGAAAGAGAGCGACGGTTCTTATCCATATGCAAAAAAGCTGTATGATATAGCTAAATATTATGGATTTGATGGTTGGTTCATCAATTCCGAATCAGGAGGCTCGTCGGCGAGTGATTGGGCGGCTTTCGTAGCTTATTTTGATAAGTGTGCTGCAGATGATGGCAATACCCAAATGGAAATGCAATATTATGATATGGGAACTTCTGCCAGCTCGGTAATAGATATTCTTAAAGTTCACGGAGCTTCTTTCTTTGCAAATTATGGAAGTGCCAGTTCATCAACAATTTCCTCCAACAAATCTGCTTGTGCAGGAGCAGGAATTTCATCTGATGATTTCTTTTCAAAAGTATATCATGGCATTGAATGTGCACAAGGAGGTATTGGAGGTAATGCCGGAGGTTTTCAGGCATGTTTCCCCTCTACTGGTCATGCAGGTTCTATCGATTTGTTTAATCCTGAAGAAGGAATCTGGAAACAGGTAGTGAAAGATGTTTTGGGAACGAATGATGCTAGTGGGGCAAAAGCTTATGATTTAATGAAAACAGTGTTTTCAAACGAAGCTCGCTTTTGGGTAAATCTTGCCAATGACCCATCAAATACAACTGCACGTTCCAGTTCTACTTCCTGGCCAGGTTTTGCAAATGCTTTGATGGAACGTAGTACTATTCAGGAAAAGCCCTTTGTAACTTCTTTCAGTACAGGTTTGGGTAAATACCGGTTTGTTAATGGAGAAAAAAGAGGTACCCAGGATTGGTATCATCGCGGTATGCAAAACATCATGCCTACGTGGCGTTGGTGGATAGAATCTACGGTAGCCAACGAAATCTCTGTTAACCTGAACTGGGATGATGCATATAATATGGGTACAAGCCTGTTGGTGAAAGGAAAACTTTCTGCCGGAGTAGATCATCTGACTCGTCTTTATAAAACAAAAATTGTTGCTAATGCAGGAGATAAACTGCAATTGGTCTATAAAACAAACACGGCTAATTCAATGGAATTTAAATTAGCAGTTTCGGAAGATGCAAATGCTTTTGTTACATTCCCGGTAACAGAAACATCAACAAATAATGGTTGGTCAATTGCCACAATAGACTTATCTTCTTTAGCTGGAAAAACTATTTCAGTTATCGCACTCAACTTTAAATCAGTTTCTGAAATTGCAGATTATCAATCAACTTTAGGTCAGCTTTCAGTTGTTGGAGGAAGTTATAAGCCAGCTGCAGAAACTGTTTCAAATTTAACAGCACAAAATGAACTGACTCAAACAGTTAGTGATGTTAGATTAACCTGGGATGCACCGGCTTCTTCTGAAATAGATCATTACAATGTTTATTTTGAAAAGAATGGCATTAAATCTTTAGTAGGACAAACCAGAGACGAAGGTTATTATATCCCTAAATTTGACAGAACATCTTCGTCAGAAACTTCTGTAAAGGCTTACGTAACTGCTGTAACAAAAGATATGAACGAAGGCTCCGAAGTAGCTCTTCAGCTCAATTATCCTACAATAAGCCTTCCGGCGGTTCAGCTTAAAGCAATGAAGACTTTGGTAAAAGTTGGAGAAGAAGTTGCTGTTGTAGCCAGAGCCACAAATTTCCCAGAAAAATACACATGGACAGTTCCCGAAAATGCTCAGCTCACACGTCAGAGTCAGGACACAGCATTCTTTAAATTTAATGCTGCAGGTAAATACAACATCAAAGTTAACGTAGCTAATTCTGTTGGTTCTACTGACGAGTTGATTGAATCGCTGATTGATGTTTCTGACTCAAAAAGCCTGCAAATCGTCAGTGTTGGTAAAACAATAAAAAGCTACAGTGGCGCTTTATCTCCTGAAGTTCCTTCAAATATAATTGATGGGGTAGAAGTTCCGAGTGATGTTCATGGTAAATGGTGTATTGGTGGTGCTAAGTCACACTGGGTAATCATCGACCTGAAAGAGATGTTTAACATCTATCGCTTCCGTATTTTCGACTGTGGAAATAAAGAGAATTACTCAGATAACTTCCAGAATTTTAAAATCGAATTGAGTAATGATGGTGAAAACTGGAACGAGGTTTTAAATGAGAAAAACCGTCCGGAAAACACCAAGGACGATTATATCAAGCCAACAGTTGCTCGCTATGTAAGATTTACTCCTTACAGTGACGAACTGGCTATTACAATCCGTGTATGGGAATTTGAAGTGTTTGGTATACAAGGTAACCTATCATTAGCCTCACCTGCTATGCAAACTGTGAATATTAATTCCACTTCTTCAATGAAGGTTGCATACAGTTTAGGTGGCGATCCTAAGGATGCAAATTTCAAGTTTGCTGTAACTTCTTCAGATCCTAATGTGGTAGCTGTCAGCAATGTTACGAATGATGAAGATAATTTATCTTTTGATATGTCGGGCAAAACAACCGGCAAGGCAGAGATTACAGTCTCTTTCACCAATGGTATCTGGACAAAAGAGAACAAATTTGTGACAAGAGTTGTAGATCCGGAAAATATGAATGTACTTTCGGGTATTATTCCTACCATATCAACAGGCACTTCTTACCTTGAAAAGAATAACGAAACCGCAACAACAGGTGCGATTGGTGCAAAAGGTATTACCGACGATAATGAAGGAACTTGGTGGTCGGGTGCATATAAATCTGGAGGAACAACAAATACTCTCACCTTCTCTTTGGGCGCATCTTACAAGATTTCCAGTCTCCGTTCATTGTTTTACAAACACTCGTATTTTGCAATCCCTTCAAAAATGATTGTTTATGCATCGACAACAACCGATGAAGAGAGTCAGTATGAAGAAGTTGCTAACTTTAGCTCGAACATAACAGAAGATATGGATATTATTCCATCCTCTGCATTCTATGCAAAATACATTAAGTTTGTATTTAATACCACTTCTTATTATTCCGTTTCATTGAAAGAACTTTCTGCAATGGGTAAAAAAGAAGATAGCCCGGCTCCTACAACTAAAAAGGTTTTCACACCTATTTCAGTTACCGGATTTGATGCAGATGTTATAGCAGAGAATTTGCCTTCAGCACAATATACAAGTGATAAGTTGGATGATCAGGGATGGAATTTCTACTCAGCTGCAGTAAAAGCAACAGGCTCATTACCAAATGATGGTAAAGTAACGACTTTAAAGGGTGTAAATTACCTGTTCGCTCCTTATTCCGGAAACAATGCGGCGATGCTTAAGGAGTCAACTTCGGTTAAAACTCTGACAACTGCTCCGTTTACAGCTCAAGCTATCTATTTACTTGGAACAAGTGCTAATGGTGTTTCAACGGTTAAGGTTATCCTTACTTACAGCGATGGTACTGAATCAAGTGCTTCGGACGTTTCCTTCTCAGATTGGTATGGTGACACGTCAGGGACTGCGGTAAGCGGACTTGATCGTATTATCAGAGCAGCTGCAAGTGGTTACACGGCAGATCAATTTGATGGACGTAGCTCTTTCCGTATGTTTGAAGGACGTGTTGCTGCTGATCCTGCAAAAGAGGTTACCGGTATTAAGATTCAACGAAGCAGTTCTTCTGGTTATCCAATAATATTCGCTGTTTCAAAAGAAACAATTGAAAGCATAAACACTGGCATTTCTAATCCTGCAAGTCAGTCGTTGAAGGTTTATCCTAATCCTATTAGAAATGGACAAATTCTGAGCGTGGAATCAGCCGATGCAGAAAGCGTTCAACTTGTTTCACTCCAGGGTAGTGTATTGTATCAACAGAATATAACTAGCACTATTACTGAAATTCCGGTGAATAACCTTGCTCCTGGTATTTATCTGGTTATGGTAAAAGGTAGTAATGGAGTTAGTACATCAAAAGTATTAGTTAAGTAGGTTTTATTTCAGAATCTCAAAAAGGGGTCGTGTGGTATTTCTATTACGACCCCTTTGTTTGACTAATCTACAACGAGTCAGAAATTAACAGAGAGAGCTGAGGCTTTGCCATTCGGTTCTCTTTGCTTTTTTGATAATCAGTATAAAGCTACATTACATTTAAAATGTGATGTTCCTACGCTATGCAACAGATATTATATTTTAAAGGTGCGTTTAAATATGTTTTGATGGATCTAATTAAATATTAGACCATTATAACTTTATTGCTCCACCCGGATGTACACCATCTGTCCACCCGGATGGAAGGGTATGGTTCACCCGGATGTAGGTGGAACCTACACCCGGAAGTACAGGGAAATATTAGATTATAAAAGATTTTGTCTACTCTTGCTTCTTTAATTTTATAGTGAGGGTATGCTTTGATCAGAAAGATAACTGAGCAACTGTTTAAGAGAGATTTGTATATCTCTGAAAATTATGCTCTAAATAGGAGAAGTCACGCAGAAGTATCACAGAAGTTGCACACTTTTATTGTGCCGATATATAATGCTTTATGCGCATTTGCGTGACTTGCGCGACATGTGCTACTTATTGAAATAAAAAATATGTAGAGATGAATGAAGAATAGGTCTAATTTTTGTAATTGGCTAACCATTTCTGAACAGGTTAAAAGAAAATAAATAAATATAGATTGTGAAAATACGCCTGATTTTTTCATTTCGACATAATGCGAAAGTTGAAATTAAATGCTTATTTTGCACAGCTTTACATGGTGAAAATAACAGAGTTAATTATATTCAATGAACAATATGAAACAGAATTACTTTATTACAACACTTCTTTTGATGATACTTTGCTGTATAAACAAACCAGCCAATGTTTTAGCAAAAGAAGAAGGTTTTGATCCTGTGGAATATGTAAGTCCACTTGTTGGGACTTTGTCCACTTTTCAGTTATCAACAGGAAATACCTACCCAGCAATTGCACGCCCATGGGGAATGAACTTTTGGGTACCTCAGACAGGTAAAATGGGTGATGGATGGACCTATGTGTATAGTGCAAATAAAATACGCGGGTTTAAACAAACTCATCAACCAAGTCCTTGGATTAACGATTATGGGCAATTCTCTATAATGCCTGTGGTTGGTGCTCCGGTTTTTGATCAGGAAAAACGTGCAAGCTGGTTTTCGCATAAGTCAGAAATTGCAAAACCTTACTATTACAAGGTTTATCTTGCCGATCATGATGTGGTAACCGAAATTACTCCAACCGAAAGAGCTTCCATGTTTCGTTTTACTTTCCCTAAAAGCGACAGCTCGTTTGTGGTTATTGATGCTTTTGATAAAGGTTCATATATCAAAATAATCCCGGAAGAAAATAAGATTATTGGCTACACAACAAAAAACAGCGGAGGCGTTCCGGACAATTTTAAAAATTACTTTGTGATTACTTTTGATAAGTCGTTTACTTATAAATATACCTTTTCCGGCAATGACTTGAAGCACGATGATGAGCTGACTGACAATCATGTGGGTGCTGTAATTGGATTCAAGACAAGAAAGGGAGAAGTGGTTCATGCCAAAGTTGCATCTTCCTTTATAAGCATTGAGCAAGCCCGGCAAAACTTAGCGGAACTTGGAAATGATAGTTTCGACCAGGTTGTATCAACAGGGAAAACAGCATGGAATAAGGCTTTGAGTCGTATTGAAGTTGAAGGTGGTTCATTGGATCAGTACCGTACGTTTTACTCTTGTATGTACCGTTCTATGCTTTTCCCACGCAAGTTCTACGAAATAGATTCAACAGGTAAAGTTGTGCATTACAGTCCCTACAATGGTCAGGTTTTGCCTGGTTATATGTATACCGATACAGGATTCTGGGATACTTTTCGTTGTCTGTTTCCTTTCCTGAATCTTGTATATCCATCTGTAAACAAGGAAATCCAGGAAGGACTTATCAACACGTACAAAGAAAGCGGATTTTTCCCTGAATGGGCAAGCCCGGGACATCGGGAATGTATGGTTGGAAATAACTCCGCTTCCATTTTGGTTGATGCCTATATGAAAGGAGTGAAAGTAGACGACCTGGAGACGTTGTATAAAGGATTGATTCACGGCACCGAAAGTGTGCATCCTAAAGTGAAATCCACAGGAAGACTAGGATACGAATACTACAACAAACTAGGTTATGTTCCCTATAACGTAGGAATTAACGAAAATGCAGCTCGTACGCTGGAGTATGCATATGATGACTGGTGTATCTACAAACTGGCCAAAGAACTGAAGCGCCCTCAAAAAGAGATTAACCTCTTTGCTAAAAGAGCTATGAATTATAAAAATCTGTTCGATCCCGAAACGCGATTGATGAGAGGAAAGAATGCGGATGGAAAGTTTATGTCTCCGTTTTCGCCGTTGAAATGGGGAGATGCCTTTACTGAAGGAAACAGTTGGCATTACACTTGGTCGGTTTTCCATGACCCTCAGGGATTAATCAATCTGATGGGAGGTAAGGAGAGTTTTGTGAGTATGCTCGACTCGGTCTTTACTGTGCCACCAATATTTGATGAAAGTTATTATGGACAGGTGATTCATGAAATCCGTGAAATGCAGATAATGAACATGGGAAATTATGCACATGGCAACCAGCCTATACAGCATATGATTTATATGTATAACTATGCGGGTCAGCCATGGAAAGCACAATACTGGCTGCGTGAAGTGATGAACCGGATGTATACTCCCGGTCCTGATGGTTATTGTGGAGACGAAGACAACGGGCAGACTTCGGCATGGTACGTTTTTTCTGCAATGGGTTTTTATCCGGTATGTCCGGGCTCAAACGAATATGTACTAGGTGCACCGTTATTTAAAAAGACAACCATCTCGTTTGAAAACGGAAACAAAATGGTAATCAATGCACCAACAAACAGTCAGGAAAACCGCTACATAGAATCGATGACATTGAATGGCAAAACATGTACCAGAAACTTCCTGACACATGCAGAACTTCTTTCTGGTGGAGAAATCAATATTAAGATGAGTAATACTCCTAATTATAAACGTGGGGTTAACCCGGAAGATTTCCCTTATTCTTTTTCTGTAAACGAAAAGAAGTGAACAAGGAATAACCCGGGCAGTTGGAATGGTTGTTGTTTGTTAGAGAGTGTGCGTTTTGGATTCAATAATAACCCATATGATAAGGAAGATGAGAGTAAAAGAGATAGCTATTAATGCTACCCACATTATGATTCTCTCTATTTTTTCATATCTGGTATTAATGAATCCGCCTTCGTCGTAGCGCGATAGCCATTTCTTAAAATCAATCATGGTATAAATCCGGTAATTCTTTTCTGCAAAGATAAACCTTCGGCTCAACTGCATTTATACAATAAACGGTCAGCTTTTTATATATTCAATAAAAAGTTGACCGTTTACTATTAAACCAAGACAATTTAGCCCGTCAGAAAAGAGCGATAAACTCTTTCCATTCTTTCTCATCAAATGTTTTCAGCGGATTATTGGAGGTAATAAAGCTGCCTGCCAGTTTGCTCTTTTTTTCCTGAAGTCTGGTAATCTTCTCTTCAATGGTGTTGATGGTAATAAAGCGATAGACCATTACCTGCTTGGTTTGTCCTATGCGGTGCGCTCTACTCACAGCCTGCATTTCTGCTGCCGGATTCCACCAAGGGTCAATGATGAAGACGTAATCTGCCTCCGTTAAGTTAAGCCCCACACCACCTGCCTTCAGTGAAATAAAGAACGCATAGATATCCTTCTCGTTTGAGAAGCGGGCTATTTCTTTCTCTCTATCGGTTGTCTGACCGGTTAGCAGCGCATAACGCCAACCCTTCTTATCAAATACTTCTCCTAAAAGATGTAAGTATTTTACAAAAGAAGAAAATATCAGCACTTTGTGCCCTTCGCTCATCAGCATTTCATAATCTTCGAGTATTTGCTCCATCTTTCCTGAAGAGAAAGTATAATCGGGACTCAGCATACGGGGGTGGTTTGCCATTAAACGTAGTCGGGTCATTCCCTGCAGGGCCACGAAGCTGTTTTTCTGCAATCCTTCTTTACTGTCAATCTCCATCAATGTATTCCGTAGAATGTTTTTCTCTTTCTTGTAGATCATCTCCTGTTCGGGTGACATCTCACAGTAACGGACCTCTTCTGTAAGCGATGGGAGCTCGGGGGCAACCTGCTCTTTTGTTCTTCTCAGAAAGAACGGTCTGATCAGTTCCTGAAGACGGCTCTCCATTCGTGTATTTCCCTCTTTGGTAATAGGTGTGATGAAGTGATTGCGAAAGTTCTCTGCACTTCCCAGCATCCCGGGATTGATAAAGTTGAACTGAGCCCATAAATCTTTCAGAGAGTTCTCAATAGGAGTACCGGTCAGTACAAGCCTATGATTGGCATTCAGACTGATAGCCGATTTGTATGTCACTGAATCCGGATTTTTAATAGTCTGGCTTTCATCGAGAATTACATATTCAAACGGGTAATCTTTCAGCAGTTCAATGTCATTTCTTAGTACTCCGTAGGTAGTCAGCACAACATTGTAGTGATTAAAAATACGTTTTATTCCTTTACTCCTTATCCTCCCTGTTCCCGAATACTCATAAGTACTTAATGAACTGAATTTACGGATTTCCTTTATCCAATTGGGAAGGAGAGAAGTTGGGACAACGACCAATGATGCCGAAAGCTGTTCTGCAAAATTTATTCCTTGTGGAGTTAGTGGATTCTCACTTTCGGGGGAAAGAATTGTTCCGGAAGCTGTAAGTTCTCTGTTTTCATCTTCTCCAAAGAGAGATAATTGTCCAGTTGCGTCGCCCTTGTGAGTGTCGTAAGAGGTAATTATCTCTTTTGTGTTAATATCCAAAGGATTATACAGGTGTTGCAGTGCTGTAATGGTTTGCAAAGTTTTACCCAGTCCCATATCATCTGCAAGACATCCGCCGAAATTGTTTTCCCTTAGATGAACCATCCATGAAAATCCTTCTTTTTGGTAAGAGCGAAGAGTGGCCTTAATACGTGGAGGAACAGAGTACTCTTTCTTTTCGTGGAATCCTTTCAGTAATTCTTCAATATCCTTATTATATTCGCCTGATTCTAGTTCGTCAACCACTTTAAAGTGTACCTTCTGTAAGCGAATACTATCTTTTTGTTTGCTCCCCAATGCCATTAAATCATTGTATTTCTCAAACCATTCTTCAGGCAGTAGAGCAATAGAGTTATCGGGGAGTATAAACTCTCTGATTCCTTTGATTATATTTCTTTTGAAGTAGATAAAGGGGAAGCGATAATTCCCTATCTGAACCATTATCTGTATGTCGAACCAGTCAGGTTGCACGCTTATTTCCTGTTTCATTGTAATCTCGCCCAAGTAGTAACTTGAACAAGATCCACTTTGGTTTAACTCAAAGTTCCGTTGCAGCAGCTCTTTATGATTTCCAATCCATTGTATCAGGCTCTTTTCCGTTGCATCCTCTGATAACATGAATTGGTTGGCATTAATCTGTTTCAGTTTACAGCTCTTCAGTTGTTCAACACACTCTTTTTCCCACAGATAGTCCCGAGTAAAATATCTTATTTCAAAATGATTCTCAATATGCTCTATACTGACGTACTTTTTCCTGATTTCTTCTTCAGGAGGAAAGTTATATTCATTGTATCGGAAACAGAGTTTAAGCAAAGGTTGCTCCAGAATCGATTTCTCAATGGAGAGTTCGGCTTTATTATAAACTGGCAGCTGTTTGATATCAAGTCCTGTTGCTTTTACCTCAAAATATTCCAAGGCGGGTTTTACAATTTGCTCTATGTACTTTTCTGCCATCGAGACAGGAACCTCGACCCAATCTTTGTTGAAAAAAGGCAGCAGTCGTGAGGCTTCAATACCTTTAAATACCATCAGTTCATCTTTGGCCAGAATTGCTGCAGGATGTGAGGCAAGGATGATAACCGGTTTTTTCTCTTTCAGAACCACAGGCCTTCCATTAGCAGTGCAGGTTATTGAATATCTGAAATGATGATCATCCATGTCGAAATGAAAAAACACTTCAGCATCGTTGTTTAATAACGTTATACGGCTGTGGCTGTACAGTGTTTTCTTTCCTGATTCTTTTTGATACAGTGGAATCTTATGTATACGAACCAGTTGAATGATTTCCATCATTTTTTTATCAATATAAGAACGAATGATCTCTTTTAATCTCTCCTCTGTCAGTTTACGAAGAAATGCTGATACAGTTTTCTCTTTTGAATATACCTGCATCAAAGCTTTTTCCGAATAACAGAGCGATAGCCGGATAATCTCTTTCTCAGCTTCGTTAAGCGATTCATCAGAAAGAGAAGCGGAGGTAGCTTGTTCTTCCACCAGTATAATCTCTTCGGATTCTTTTTTGACCAAATAAGGTATAAGAAGAGTACCTAAACTGAGATGGCGGGTAAGTCCTACGATTAATTTTGACATTAAAAGATGAATTCTTGATTTAAGATACAAAGATAGTTCCTTTGTTTCAGATATAAAATGTGCTGTATGTTTTTAAACAAACCTTTTCATTCAATTGTTTTAATTGAACCATCATAAACGTATCACTTAATATTTCTGAGAGATGAAAATACACGAATATCAAGCTAAAAATCTTTTTTCTTCATATGGCATTCCTGTGGAAAAACATATTTTGTGCCATAGTATAGAGGATGCACTAGCTGCTTATGCAGCCTTGAAAATGGAAAAAGTGATGCTTAAGGCACAAGTCCTTTCCGGAGGAAGAGGTAAAGCGGGTGGTGTGAAGTTGGCCAAGAGCATTACAGATGTTGCTACTTGTGCAGATAATATGCTTCAAATGAAGATAAATGAGTTGCCGGTAAATAAAATACTGGTTAGTGAGGCTGTGAATATTGAATCGGAATTTTATCTGAGTTTCAGCATAGACAGAAGAAATAAATCGGTTATTATGATGTTGAGTTCTGAAGGTGGGATAGATATTGAGGAGGTGGCTAAGTATACTCCTGAAAATATATATCGTGTCAATATAGATCCTTTTGTAGGAATGCCCGATTATCTTGCAAGGAGAATTGCTTTCTTCCTCTTTGACGATATGGAACTTGTTTCTCAATTGGTTGAAATCCTGCAGAACCTCTATCTGTTGTTTATAGAGAAGGACGCGCTCCTGGCAGAGATTAATCCGCTTGTATTAACTGAATCCGGGAATTTGGTTGCTGCAGATGCGAAACTGGTGTTTGATGACAGTGCTCTTTATCGTCAGGAGGATATCTGCTTCTTTTCGGAACCCACTCCACAGGAAGAAATAGAGCTTCATGCAAAAGCTAAAGGGTTTAATTACATTCCCATGAATGGGGATATTGGTTGTATGGTAAATGGCGCCGGACTGGCAATGGCAACTCTGGATATGATTAAAGAAAATGATGGTTATCCGGCTAATTTTCTGGATATAGGAGGTAGTTCAAACCAGAAAAAGATTCTCGAGGCAATGAAATTTCTTTTGCAGGATAACCAGGTGAAGGTGATTCTTGTGAATATTTTCGGCGGGATTACCCGTTGCGATGATGTAGCAAATGGCCTTTTGAAGGCCTATGAAGAGTTGCATTCGGATGTTCCAGTGGTTGTGAGGCTTACCGGTACCAATGAGGAAGAGGCCAGAGAATTGCTTCGTAATTCTGATTTTCTGGTGGCTCAGACAATGCTTGAAGCTATTAAAATGGCTGTAAACGAATCAATAAAAGCCGGTTAGGCTAAACAATAAAAATTCATTCGATATGAGTATTCTTATAAATGAATCAACACGCCTGGTTGTACAAGGTATCACCGGTAGAGACGGATACTTTCATGCCATGAAAATGAAAGCCTACGGAACGAATGTGGTTGCAGGCACATCTCCCGGAAAAGGGGGAAGCATGGTTGAAAATATTCCTGTGTTTAATACCATGTATGAAGCGGTTGACCAGACCGGTGCTAATACTTCTATTGTTTTTGTGCCGGCTCCTTTTGCTGCCGATGCCATAATGGAAGCTGCCGATGCTGGTATCGGACTTATTATATGTATTACAGAAGGGATTCCCACACTGGATGCGATCAAAGCTTATAATTTTGTACAGCAGAAAGGAGCTGTATTGATCGGGCCCAATAGTCCTGGAGTTATCTCTCCAGGTAAAAGTATGACAGGAATTATGCCTTCTCATATATTTACCCGTGGTGGTGTAGGTATCATCAGTCGTAGTGGTACCCTTACTTACGAAGTTGTATCTCATCTTACAGCAAAAGGGCTGGGTCAGTCAACCGCCATTGGTATTGGAGGTGATAAGGTGGTTGGACTTTATTTTCGTGAATTGCTGGAACAATTTGAAAAAGATAAAGAGACACAGTCTATTGTTTTGATTGGAGAAATTGGCGGCAATGCGGAAGAGCGTGCCGCGGAGTTTATCCGCTGGCAAATTACCAAACCGGTAGTTGTATTCATTGCCGGACAGTATGCTCCATTCGATAAAGAAATGGGGCATGCCGGAGCTATTATTTCGGGCGGTCGAGGTACCGCTGCGGAAAAGATCGCAGCCTTTGAGGCGGCTGGGGTGACAGTAGCCAGAGATCCTTCAATGATTCCGAAGCTGATCATTGAAAATCAATTAAAAAAAATCATGGTCTGAATAAATAACTGACCCTGTGAATAGTCTCGCTCGGTAATCAGATTATGTGGATGAGGCTGTCTATAAGATGCTTTCTACGACCATATAGGAGAAAATATATTTTAAAGACAGCCTTTTTGTTTTTTCTGATTTAAACACTTTTATCTTATATCAGAATATTCTGGTAAGATTATGGCTCATTAAGTTTACAGCCCTTTTAAAGGTTGACTATCTCTTTATTTTATAATGCTTTATGCCGTTTTGTTTCTGCTAGGGATAAAAAGACAATTTAATCCAAAGCTTGTCTAATATCATCAAATAGATCTTCCGCACTTTCCAGACCGACAGATAACCGGATGGTTTTGGGGCTTACATCCATACTTTGACGTTGCTCTTCTGTAAAAGTTCCGTAGATTGTACTGGCGGGATGAATAGCTAATGTCTTATTATCGAAAAGATTGGTGGCCCGGCGTATAAGTCCTAGTTTATTCATGAAACGAAAACAATCATTTTTAGATGCAAGATCAAAGGTAAACATTGCTCCCGGATAAGGACCGAATTGCGCTTTACTTAATTCATAATACGGGTTATCTTCTAATCCTGTATAGTTAACTGCTTCGATTTCCTTCAACGATTGTAGCTTTTGGGCTAGTTTAAGGCAGGTTGCTGCCTGGCGTTCGTAACGTACCTCCAATGTTTCCAGTCCAAGAGTTTGCATATAAGCCACCTGTGGAATCATATAGGCTCCTAAGTTTCGATGAATTTCTTTTCGTAGTTTTGTTGTGAAAGCACTCTTGCCGAATTGAGCAACCATGTCTTTCAACTTAGGTGATTGCCCCCAGTCGAAAGTACCATAATCCAGAATAAGTCCTCCCAGGCTAGTGGCTCCTCCCGATATATATTTGGTGCTAGAAACAATCTCAATGTCAATTCCAAAGTCTTTTGCTTTGAAAATATTAAAAGGAACTACCGTGGTATCAGCTATCAAAGGAATACCATTCTCTTTTCCGATGTCAGAGAGCTTTTTCAAGTCTGCCACTTCCAATTGCGGATTGGTTATGACTTCAAGAAATATTGCACATGTATTTTTATCTACTTTTGTTCTGACATCTTCCGGGTTGGTTAGGTCGCAGAAGCGAACTTCAACTCCAAACGCTCCTAATGTATTCTTTATAAACGAATATGTATTTCCGAAAAGATGAGTAGAAGTGATGATGTTTGCTCCCTGATAAGCCACAACAATCAATGCATTACTGATTGCTGCCATTCCTGAGTTAAGAGCTGTGACACTCAGTGCTCCGGTAACGACACGCACTCTTTTTTCGAAATATTCCACTGTAGGATTAGTTATGCGGGAGTAAGCATGTTCGGCAGTCTGACCACAAAAAGCCGCCTCCATGGCTTCCGCCGAATCAAACTCGTATGCAGCAGTGTTATATACAGGCATTGCCAGAGAATGGTATGCATCCTCTTTTTCAAAAAGTGTGTGTAATACTTGAGATTCAAAACTAATATCTTTCATCTTGTTCTTTATTACCTATTGATTTCTTTATTCTTAATTTATATACAAAAATAAAGCAGAATTGTTTATTCCGGAAATAAAAGAAATTTTTTCTCGCAAATATACCATGTTTGTGGTATATAAAACGGTGATTGAGGTGATGTATAAAAAAAAGAGGCTATCCACTTATATGTGGTAGCCTCTCTTATATTAATGTATCTCTTATTTATTTGGCAAAGCTAATAGAGCGGGTTTCACGGATAACCGTGATTTTCACCTGTCCCGGATAAGTCATTTCATCCTGAATCTTTTTAGCTATTTCAGTAGACAGATTCTCGGTTGCCTTATCGTCAATCTTATCAGCACCTACAATTACACGAAGTTCACGACCTGCCTGGATAGCATAAGTCTTGGTTACTCCAGGATAAGACATTGCAAGCTGTTCAAGGTCATTCAGGCGTTTGATATAAGCTTCCACAATTTCGCGACGTGCTCCCGGACGTGCTCCTGAGATGGCATCACAAACCTGTACGATTGGAGCAAACAGGCTGGTCATCTCGGTTTCGTCATGGTGAGCGCCGATTGCATTGCAGATATCTGGTTTCTCTTTGAATTTCTCGGCCAGCTTCATACCAAGTAATGCGTGTGGCAATTCTGGTTCTTCATCTGGTACTTTACCAATATCGTGAAGCAATCCGGCACGTTTTGCTTTCTTCGGGTTCAGTCCCAGTTCAGCAGCCATTACAGCACAGAGATTAGCTGTTTCGCGAGCATGCTGCAACAGATTCTGACCGTAAGAAGAACGGTATTTCATTTTACCGATAATTCTGATCAACTCAGGGTGAAGTCCGTGAATTCCCAAATCGATGGTTGTGCGTTTACCGGTTTCAATAATTTCCTCTTCCACTTGTTTACGAACTTTAGCAACCACCTCTTCAATGCGGGCGGGGTGGATACGTCCATCAGTTACCAGTTGGTGAAGTGCCAAGCGGGCAATCTCACGGCGAACTGGGTCGAATGCTGATAATACGATTGCTTCAGGGGTATCATCAACCACGATTTCTACTCCGGTTGCTGCTTCCAGTGCTCGGATATTACGCCCTTCACGTCCGATGATACGTCCTTTTATTTCATCACTTTCGATGTGGAACACAGTAACCGAGTTCTCGATAGCTGTTTCCGTAGCTACACGTTGAATGGACTGGATAACGATTCTTTTTGCTTCCCTGTTAGCTGTTAGTTTTGCATCATCCATGATATCGTTTATATAAGATGAAGCTTCTGTCTTGGCTTCTTCTTTAAGCGATTCAATTAGTCTGCCTTTTGCTTCGTCGGCAGAGAGACCGGAAATTGTTTCCAGTTTTTCTCTTTCCTGGTGTTGCAGTTTCTCCAGCTCTTCTTTTTTCTTCTCAACGATTCCAAGCTGAACCTCCAGATTTTCTTTCACAGCTTCTGCTTCAGCTTTTTTGCGCTGTATCTCTTCCTGTTTTTGATTCAGTACAAGCTCTCTTTGTTTTAACTTGTTTTCGGCCTGTTGAATCTTCTGATTGCGGATAGCTACTTCTTTTTCAAGGTCTGCTTTTTTATTGAGGAATTTCTCTTTTACCTCCAGAAGCTTGTTCTTCTTAATTACCTCCGCTTCCACTTGGGCTTCTTTAATTGTGCTTTCGTACTTTGATTTTAGAATATATCTAAACAAAACGTAAGAAAGAGAGCCTCCAATGATAAAGCATAAAATAGATGCTATTATTACGTTCATTACAATTAATTTAATTTATAAATAAAAACGCACTACTTATGCACCGGAACTCTCTTTTTCCGGGCATCAGCAGTGCGGGGTTAATATTCTTAAAAAATGGTAGACTGGTGACCTACTTTTACTCTTTTCTGAAGTGCTCCTCCAATTCCTGGGTCAGTTCTTCAATTTTATTAGTAAAAGGCGAAGTATCGTTCTTGCTTTCCAATTTCAGATTATTGCATGCGAAATCAAAAGCTACCATAGACAGAAAATCTTTTTGTTCATATTCTCTGGCTCCCGGATTTCCGGTTGGCTTATACATGGAACGATATACGTTCATTCTATCATTCACCTGCTTTGCAGCTTTCCTGAACAACTCTTCCTCATCGCGATTGATGGTCATTGTATAAGGAGCATCTGCTATCTGCAGGTTAATTTTTATCTTATCGTTCATACATCTTCTTCTATTGCCTGTTAATTATTCATTTAATAAAGCGATGCATTTGTCGACTTCCCGCACTAATTTAGACAATCTTTGCTTGGTATCTTTTACCTCACAGTCTGTAATGCTTATTGTCTTTGCTACTTTCAAATTTGCGTATGCTATTTCCAGTTCATTATAGTTACTTCTCAGCTTTGCGACCTCTTCTTCTTTTTTCCCAAGAAGTTGCTTCATTTCTGCATTTTCACGTCTAAGCTCGTCATGCAAATACATCAAATGTCTAAGTCTTGCCTCAAAGGTGCTTAATAACTTTTTATCTTCTTCTGTCATTTCTACGCCCAAATTGTACACAAAAATACAATTAAGTCTGAAATATACAAAAAAATCCTATGAAAATTACGGATATTTATTGAAAAAAGTATTCTGACATCCTGTAATCTCTTTTTAATAAGAACGATTCTTTGTGATACCGTATTTGTTAAAGATGTGTGCAAATCATACAAGCAACAATTAATTTATCTGTCTTTGCTTCAATCTATCATCTGGAAAAGTGTTTTTGTTCTATTCATTTTTCTATCTTTGCATCAAAATAATTGATTTATGTTGAACGTTTTGATTACTCATGCAGTGAATGACGAGCTGGTTAAAGTAAATATGCCCGATTGTCAGATTAAATATATACGTACCGGCATTGGTAAAGTAAAAGCTGCTATCCGACTGATGGATGCTTTAACTGAATTTTCTCCTGATGTTGTTCTAAATATGGGAACTGCGGGGACAGTGTCTCATAATGTTGGTGATGTGTTTGTATGTCGTCATTTTATTGACAGAGATCTTCAGAAAGTAGGAGCACTTAATCTACAATATGAAATAGACTCTTCATTCTTGCTTTCTGAGAAGGGGCTTTGTTTAGGCTGGGATCATGATGGGGTATGCAATACCGGTGATAGTTTTCTGACTGAGCCATCCGGTTCGTCAGGAGATGTTTTTGATATGGAAGCATATGCTCAGGCACAGGTTTGTTTGCTTAAAAACATTCCCTTCATTTCGGTAAAATATGTAACAGATAAAATAGGCGAAAATTCAATTAAGCATTGGGAAGATAAGTTGGCTGATGCCAGAAAAGGGTTAGCTAAGTTTTTGGAAGAACGCATTTTAGTGCGATAAATGAATTAATATTAAACAAATGCATAAGGACGGAATCTGTTTGTTACTAGAACTGTTGTAATGTTTTACAATGCTTGCTTTTTTGAGTAAATCTTGGTGGATTTTCTGTTATGTGAAAATCAGGGAAAGAATAAAAGCACGGAAGGAGAGGCTCGAACTCCCGACACCCGGTTTTGGAGACCGGTGCTCTACCAACTGAGCTACTTCCGTGTTTGCGGTTGCAAAGGTAATGCAATATTTTATATATGCAATACCTGCTTTAATTATTTCTTGTTTCTATTTGCTCTTTTCCTTCTATATTCGGCCTTCATTTTGGCTGCTCCCGAACCGTGAGCTCCTTTGATATAGGTCGTTTTTTTTGCTTTTGTTTTAATTTTAGGTTCTTCTTTTTTACCAAAAGAGGAGTCTTTGCCCTTTTTAAAAACAATGCCTTCCGTCAGTACTTTTTTGTCAATGCTCATATAATCTGATAGTTAGTTTCTTATAAAAATGTAGCCCACACTTTAGTGCGGGCTACAAAGATACAATATTTCTTTCAATGGTTTACTTTACTGTCTCTTCTTGTTTTTTTTCCTTAGGCAGTATCAGATTGAGTACAACCCCCAGAATTGCGGCAAGCCCTATTCCAGTCATAGAGAAGCTTCCGATTTCAAGTACAGCACCTCCGATACCGAAGGTTAATATCAATGACACAATAATCATGTTGCGTGGTTCGCCCAGATTTGTTCTTGCATGAATTAAGTTGTTAATACCCACTGAGGCGATTGTACCAAACAAAAGTAGCATAATCCCACCTAATACAGCATTCGGAATGATTTTAAGCAATGCGCTGACTTTTCCTATTACTGAGAAAACGATACCAGTTACGGCAGCAATGCGAATTACTCCGGGAGCAGTAACTTTAGTTAAAGACATGGCCCCTATCACTTCAGAATAAGTTGTTACGGGAGGGCCACCTACTGTACCTGCTACCATACATGCCAATCCGTCTCCAAGAAGACTTCTGTGTAATCCGGGGTCTTTCACAAAGTCTTTTCCCGTTACATCATTAACTGCATAAATGTTACCAATGTGTTCAATTACCGGTGCGATGGCAACCGGAGTCATGAATAAGATTGCTTCCCAGGAGAATACCGGAGTCACAAATTTGGGAAGTGAGAGCCAAGGAGCGTTTATTACAGATGTAAAGTCGACACTGTAAAAGAGAACGGCGACAATGAAACCAACAATTATTCCTGCAAAAATGGGAATCAGTTTTAACAATCCTTTTCCTAATAGAGTAACCAGTACGGCTGTGATTAATGAACAAAGAGCCAATACCCAGTTTTCCTTGGCCATATTTACCCCTGCTCCGCACAGAGAGATACCAATCAAAATAATTACAGGGCCAATAACCACCGGTGGGAAAATAGTTCGGATAAAACTTGCCCCTCTCCATTTTATAATTGCACTGAACAGGGCATAAACTAAACCTACAGCTACCATTCCGGAAAGAGTTCCCGGTAGTCCGTACAATTCAGTAGCTTTAATAATGGGAGCGATAAATGCGAAACTACTACCCAAAAAAATAGGTACTTTACCTTTCGTTAATAAATGAAAGATTAAAGTACCTATTCCTGCTGTGCAAAGAGCTGTTGAGGGATCGAGCCCTACGAGCAGTGGAACCAGCACAGTAGCTCCGAATGCCACAAATAAAAATTGAACACCGACTATTGTTTTATGCAGCGGGCTCAGTTGTTTGTCATTGTCCATATAATAATCAAGGGTTTAATTAAAAATCGGGCAAAGTTCGTTTTTTATTTTCATACTTCAAAATTGAAGTTCCATTTTTCAGGAAAATAATGCATAAATAATAAAAATCAGCTTGGCTGAATCAACAAATCAAAATGGGCGGTTTATAAATTGTCCATTGCGCAGTATCCTTTGTTTTTTCTCCATTTCACTAAGGGCAAGGATCCTTCCTTCTTAATGTAAAAAAAATAACTGAATATCTTTTTCTTATATGGAATCAATTAACAGTAGGCAGTCTGGCTAAAATATAATTAATCGAGCTGTCTTAAATATAGCTTTTTGATTTAAATCATTTTCTGGAATGCAAAATAAAACAGAATCATAAACTTCCATCAGAAAAGAATGTTATATTTATACGTTCTTTTGTTATAGTTATATCTTAAAGCATTATGGAAAAAATATTAAAAGAGAGATTCATTCTATTGTGGCAGAAATATTTTCCCAACGCAGAGTTGCCACTTACGTTTCAATACTCGGATGACACGATGGGGACAGAAGAAGAAAAGCCTGTTTCGGGACACCGGTGTATCTTTGCGCAACTTTCAAAAGTAAGAAGGGGTGATTCTATCTGCATGCAAGAGGAATCGGTATGCTGTGGAGGTGGGAAACGGTATCTAGGGTTTTCTCAGAAGATGTTTCTGGAATTTGAATATTTCCTTTCTCATGATAAGGCGGGTGAGGGCGAGCGTTATAAACGAACACCTGAACTAGTTAATGAGTGCATGAAGCAGTTTTCACCACTTCCCGTCAAAAAGAACATAATCTTTAAGCGGTGGGACAGGCTTAATGAACAAGATACCCCACTAGCAGTTGTTTTTTTCGCAACTCCGGATGTTGTTTCGGGGCTGTTTACACTTACTTGTTTTAATAGTGCGGCTTTCGATGCGGTAATCACTCCTTTTGGTGCTGGTTGTGCATCCATTGTGTATTATCCCTATCGGGAAGAGTTGGATGGAACAAAGCGTGCCGTGCTTGGGCTTTTCGATCCGTCTGCGCGTAAGTTTGTAAAAGGAGATATCTTATCTTTTTCAATTCCTTTCTTGAAATTCAAAGAAATGATCGATGAAATGGAAGAGAGTTTCCTTATTACTGATAGTTGGTCTAAAATTAGAGGAAGAATGGGACTTCCCAAAACGGAATAAATTTAGAATGTAAGTATTAGTTGTATTTTACGTCTGCATTTATATCGCATTTTTGATATCACCTAATGTTGCCCGTTTTTAAGAATAATAACCTCGGAAAAGAATACCTAATATAAATCGATATAATAGGAAACGACCTAACCAATTATAAATTTAAAAATATAATTATGACGATTCATATAAATGTTAAAATTTAATTTTAAACAAAAATATATGTCGATTATGTTGACCCTGTTAACCTGCCTTATCTTTATGCAGCCTCATCAGTTCATTAAATTCTGAATCGGCCTTTATTTTGTCAATGATTGTTTTAACTACCTGGTCAACTTCTTTTCCTAGTGAATAATCAGCGGGGCATACAAAGTTCACTCGGTTTTCGTTAATCAGTTTTTCCGCTACTTCTCGCTTCCTGTTTCCGGGTTGGTACACAGCTATGGAATGTCCGCCCTGTTGTTTAACCAATTTCATGCAGGGAATATCTGTTTCCCCATCACCAAAATAAATCATGTGACTAAAAGGGATCCGCCGATCGGACTCTTTTATGAATTGGTTTATCTTTATTGTATCACTTACACTGGTAATTCCTTTATTGATTTTAAATAGAAACTGAGTCTTGTTGGTGAAGTTCACGGCAATAGCCGGCCATTGTGCAATGCCGTCTAAGCTATATAGGTAAGAACAGGCATATATCTGGTTGAACCTTTTCCCAATCCGGGTTCCTTCAATCATCTCTTTAAGACCCGATGAGTTGATGTAATGTTCAATAATCACCCCTTTTTCTTTCCCGTATTCGTTAATCCGATCGAACCACTCTTCCACACCAGTGAAGAGTTCCACATTTTCTCCGAATTGCTGAAAGCTTTCTTTTTTCAGCGAAATGCCATTATCCTGTGCTTTTCGGAGCATCAAAAACATATAGGTTAGCACCTTATCTGCATCCTGCGCTTCGGCCAGTTCCTGGTTTTCCCTCCAGAACTCTTCTTTGTTCTTACCTATTGCCTGAATAAATGCATACTCCTGCATGTTGCCCGGGGAAAGAGTTCCGTCGAAATCGTATATCAATGCCACAACAGGTTTCTCGCTTTTCTTCATATATTCTTTTTGTTAATAGACAAACATATATAAAAATATTCAAATATAATCTGCACAGGTAGGAATAAATATCTTGTGCTTCCTATTTTAGATATGTGGATATTTAAACGTCATGTCGCAATGAAATATTTGGCGTAAATTCATTGATTTAGTTTCGTTATCGATAGTGAAATTACTCCAAAACGGCTTGTTGATAACGAAATGAATGATTTTTGCATAAAACTTGTACAATAAGGGTACCTCACTAATCGCTGTTTGTTCTATTTTCGTAACGTCAACTATTAGAGTGTAAATCATGAAAAACAATCGATTAACGGCATTTCTTCTAATGCTCTTTTTAACAGCCATACACACCGGTATTTATACGGAACAGGATTTGTTCAAATGCAAATCGATTTCAAACCATTGAAAAAATTCTGGTTAATGATAGGAAGTTATGTTCTTGTTAGGAGTGCATCTCACTAACAGCAAGAAATGGAGAAAAAAAGATTATGAGAAATAGAAATAATAAAATGATAAGAAAAATATGAAATTGATTAAATTGTCCTATGTTGCTATAGCTGTGTTATTCACGTCGTGCGCAACCAAGCCTTTGGAGTCGAAAAATTTTTTAAAAGACGATATAGAGTTTTCCAGAAAACAAATTGGCAAGGAAATCTCAGTTATCGAAAAGAGTGGGAAAGTTCTGAATCCCGTCACCTTGAAGAAAGATGGTTCAGTGTTCTATTGTGATTATGATGACTGGCGTAGTGGCTTTTTCCCCGGCTCGGTTTGGTATCTCTACCAATTGACAGGGGACAAGAGTTATCTTCCATTGGCTAAGAAATATACTGGAGCCATTGAAGATGCTAAGAATCTTAAATGGCATCATGATGTGGGATTTATAATTGAGTGCAGTTTCGGGAATGGGTATAAAGTAACAAAAGATCCTGCATACAAAGATGTAATTATCCAGACAGCCAAATCGCTTTCCACTCGTTTTCGTGAAAAGGCAGGAATCATTCAGTCTTGGAATGTAGACAAAGGATGGCAGTCAGAACGTGGTTGGGAATGTCCTGTTATTATTGATAATATGATGAATCTTGAACTATTATTCAATGCAACCCGCTTGTCGGGCGATTCTACGTTCTATAATATAGCTGTGAAACATGCCAACAGAACAATGGCAGAGCATTTTCGTCCGGACGGAAGTTGCTATCATGTGATTGATTACAGTTTGACGGACGGATCAGTGAGACACCGTCATACTGCTCAGGGATATTCTCACGAATCAGCTTGGTCACGCGGACAGGCATGGGCAATCTATGGATTCGCTGTTTGTTACCGTGAAACCGGGAACCGTGCTTATCTGAATCAGGCACTTAAAACATTTGGCTTCATGAAGAATCATCCTCGCATGCCTAAAGATCTCATTCCTTACTGGGATATGGATGCTCCTAATATTCCAAACGAACCACGCGATGTGTCTTCTGCAACTTGCATGGCAGCTGCGTTGTACATGATTAGTACATTTGATGTGCCCAATGCATCTTCGTATAAATCATATGCAGACAGCATCATGTTCTCATTGAGCACTCCTGCTTACAGGGCAAAACTAGGTACCAACGGAAACTTCCTATTGATGCATTCTGTGGGCAGTATTCCTCACAATAGCGAAATTGATACTCCATTGAACTATGCCGATTATTATTTCCTCGAAGCATTGAAATGGAAAAAGGATTTGGAGTCAAGATAGTGATCGTTTTTATCATTTAATGAATTAAAATTTAGGGGCTGTCCTGTCGGAACAGCCCTTTTTTTATTTTCTTTTTCTTCGTGCTTCAATCTGATGTCGTTTTAAATGTTCAATTCTCGAGAGTTAATTTTATTTTTTGGATGGCTTTATCCTGTATGAGTTTTTATAAAGTTCAATAATAAAAAGAACCATTCCAATCCGATATTATGGATTTGAAATGGCTCTTAATGTTTGCCTTAAGCTGGCTTATGACAATCTATAACTTTCGTGTTTTTAAATTCCAGCCTTAAAATAGTGACTTTTATTCTGCAGGAATTATTTCCCGGCCTGTCGTCTCTATTCCGCATTTCTTTATCCATTCTGTAAGATATCGGCGATGTTTGTTGAGCTCAACATTGTATTTACTTTCCACAGCCAGATTTACCTGTTCATTTTTATCGTTTTGGATGTCATACAGTTGCTCGCGGTTGCGACCTTTATCATACAGTACATATTTATATCGGGGGGTCCGGACCATCCATCCTCGTGTAACCGATTTATCAAACTGAGTTTCAGTTACTACATATTCATTAATTTGCTGTTCTTTTTTGTTCTCCAGAATTGGTCGCAGGCTTTTGCCCAAGCAATAATCAGGAGTATGGGCCCCGGCAAAATCACAGAGGGTTGGCATCAGATCCAATCCGTTGTTTATTATCTCTTTCCGGATTGTTCCTGCCAGTTTTTTTTGAGGCATTCTTACAATAAATGGAATATTCACCACTTCTTCAAACAGAGCCGATTTTTGATTCCATTGATGAGCACCAGTTCCGTCTCCATGATCGCTTGAGAAAATAATGATAGTATTTTCAGTCAAGTGGTTATCATCCAGTGCTTTCAGGATTTTACCTATTTCTGCATCTACAATCTCAGTTAATCTGAAATATGCATTGCGGTATCTTCTCCAGTCGTCCTCTGAGTAGTTAATCACGGGGTAGGTGGGAAAGCTCTGCATCTGCTCATTTCTTATAATTTCCGCTTCATAGGGAGAAGGTTGGAAATTACCAGGTAGATTCGGGCAATCGGCTATTGCTGGTTCTTTTATCTGTGCAAAAGGAAGTACCTGATTGCGTGCATATTCGCAGATGTTATGCGGATTATCAAAAGATGCCACCAGAAAGAACGGTTCTTTTTTCTGTTGATTGATGAACTTTATGCACGATTCTGCCAGTCCGTAGTCGTTATGTTCATGTAAAACTGTAAAGCCGTATGTTTTCTCATTCCCTTTGCTTATGGACAGACTGGATTCAGGCAGATGCCACTTGCCGGCATAGGCACAATTATATCCCGCTTCCGAAAGGACTGTCCCGATAGTACTGTTTTTGTATTTTTCTGGGAAGTTGGTGTTGTTTTTCAGCATGTTCAGAGTACCGGGAGTAACACCTGTTATCATGGCTGCCCTTGATGGGGTGCTGAGTGGAGCTGCACAATATGCTTCCGTAAAACGTACTCCTTCTCTTGCAAGACGATCCATATTAGGTGTACTCAGATTCAGGTTGCCGGCACAACTCATGGCCGAAGCTGTTTGCTGGTCAGTGAAAATATACACAATATTGGGTTGCTGTGCAGTCAGCTGCGCGGCATAAGTCAGTCCGGTTAGACCGGTAAATAAGATTTTTTTCATTTGCTATGCACTCCTTTCATAGTTTATATATAAGATAAAGGCAAAAATAATATTTCATATTAATAAGTACTTTTGATGATGTACAAAAAAGGTTGCTAAATCGTTCACAAGTGCTTTATAATCCAATTTTCCGGCATTTTTAAGGATGTATTATTTTTGCCTATTTTTGTACGATTTATGCAGTTGTCGAATCATTATAGACTCTATTTTTGTCCGGTGAATGAGAAATAATATCTCTGATTTGCTGTTTATAACCGAACTTTATTATTTAAAAAACATATATTTCGATACCATGAAAAACCTGATTCTGACACTTTCTTTACTTGGAGCATTTTCAACCGGACTGAAGGCGGCTGATTATGGATTTGAAGATTCTGTTCCCAAATCCATTTCGGTTATTAAGGGGGGAAACTTGTCGTTAAGCGATTCCTATTTTAAAGAAGGGAAAAAATCGCTGAAATGGGACTGGGTTTCAAATTCCTCATTGTGCCTGATTGATTCCCTTGAAATGCCTGGGGCTGCCAAGAGTGCCGACGGAGGAATCACGTTATGGATTTATAATGAAAAGCCTGTTGCCGATCACCTTCATTTTGTATTCGAAACAGCAAAGGGAGAAAAAGGCTATGAGTTCAGCTTCAACCTATCATATAAAGGATGGCGTGCCTGTTGGATAAAATTCAGTGATATGAAGAAAACCCAGCTCGCTTCAGGAAAAATAGTAAAGATGCTTGTTTCTTCACCATCCTCTGTTGCAAAAGGTTCGGTTTATCTGGACCGGATGAAGATTACCGCTAAGACGTTAAGCGATCGCATTACCCCCGACCTTCAGATAGATGAAAACAACAATAATCTAAAGAGAGATTTATGGCATTGGTGTCGCCTATGGGAATGGGAACAATATAAATATGATGTATCTGTTCCTACAAATCTGACGACAGAAGGGAGTTCTGCACTTAAAGAGATGGAAAAAAGACTCGATGCAGCACTCAAACCAGATGATGTTAACACAAAAGAACTAAATAAAGTCGAGAAAACATATTCAGCAGCGGGAATCGCCCGTGTAGGTGACCATATGACTGGAAAACCCTTGGTGTCAAACGATGAACTGCAAAAAAAGAATGGCGAACTGAGTCTCACTGATATTAATGATATGCTGATTGCATTTGCTCAAGATTGGGTGATTAGTGCAAACAGCAGTTCTCTAAAGAAATATTTCGAAGTGCTGGATTATGCTATTGAACAAGGAATGGCATATGGAAGTGGTATGGGAACAAATCACCATTATGGATACCAGACACGCGATATTTTCAGATCTGCCTGGATAATGAGAAATGAAATTCGCAAATCAGAAAACAGCTCTGAATACATCAAAACGCTTTGTTACTGGAGTGGACTGCAAGAATCACGAATACCATATCAATATGGTCGTGACGAACTTTTGGATACTTGGCATACGCTGTTACAGGCGAAACTGATTTGTGCTATGATGATTACTGAAGAGAAAGAGCGTTACCGTGCAGTGCAAGCACTTTCCAGATGGGTATCGGGTTCAATGGCTTTCACACCCGGAACAATCGGAGGTATTAAGATAGATGGCACCACCTTTCACCACGGGGGCTTTTATCCGGCTTATTCTGTAGGAGCTTTTGCAGCATTAGGAAACTATCTGATGGTTACCAATGCTACTCCTTTTATGATTTCAGAATCAGCTAGAAAGAATTTTAAGCTTGCATTACAAACAATACGAAATTATACAAATCTGAAAGACTGGGGAATTGGAATCTGCGGACGCCACCCGTTCAGTGGAAAAATACCAGATGAAGACATCAATGCTTTTGCCTATCTGGCTCAGGCAGGAGACCTGACTGGAAAAGGAGAGGCCTTTGATCGTGAACTGGCATCCGACTTTCTTCGCTTTGGCACTGGAAACAAACAATTGGCCAAAACTCTTCGGAAAGCAGGTGTTGTTGAGTCTGCCAATCCCGAAGGATTCTGGGCATACAATTACGGGGCTTTCGGAATTCACCGCCGCAACAACTGGATGGTTACTCTGAAAGGCTATAATACTGATGTGTGGAATTCGGAGATTTATACAAAGGATAATCGCTACGGAAGATATCAGAGCTACGGGTCAGTACAAATTATCGGTTCGGGCAAACCAGTAACTCAGAAAGAAAGTGGTTTTGAAGAAAACGGATGGGATTGGAACCGTGTTCCGGGAACCACAACCATTCATTTGCCTCTCGAAATGCTTGAATCACCATTCAAGGGAACACAAATGGAACATTCACCTGAACATTTTGCCGGAGCATCATCTCTTGAAGGAAAAAATGGAGTATTTGCCATGAAACTGTTGGAGCGAAATCGTCCAACATTTACTCCGGGATTTAAAGCCCGCAAATCGGTTTTTTGCTTCGATAATCGCTTAGTCTGTCTGGGAACAGGTATCACAAACAATAATCAGAAGTATCCTACTGAAACAACATTGTTCCAGGTCGCTTTGAAAGAACCTGCTGAACCGATGGTTGTCGATAATGCAGAAACTACGACATTCCCATTTGAAAGTGAGTTCGATAGCCAGCATGGACTGATCTGTTCGGATACCAAAGGAAACTATTATTATGTAAAAAACTCAGGTCATGTAAAAGTGATGAGACAGCATCAACGCTCTTTTGAGAACAAAACAAAAAAACTGACAGAAGGAGATTTTGCATCAGCCTGTCTTGTACATGGCACTGCACCGGATAATCAGGAATACGAATACATGGTTCTGATTCAACCGGATAAAAACCAACTAAAAAAGATCGGTAAAGAGAACTATTCAGTTCTGAGAAAAGATAGCATTGTACATGCTGTTCGTGATAATCAGACAAACATTACCGGATACGCCATCTTTGAGGATTTTGTATCGACCGATAAATCTTCTGAAATCCAGAAGAGTGATAGGGAGCTGTTGGTGATGACAAAACCAGTTGGCGATAATCAGAAAATAATGAGTGTCTGCATGCCCGACCTCAATATATCGGAGAAGAGTTACACAACCAAAGAATCCAGTAAACCGGCTGTTAAGCAGATTACGCTCAACGGAAATTGGAAAGTTGCTCTGGAGATGGATAATGTTAAGGCTGTAACTTCGTCTGACAAGAAGAGCACCTCTTTGCAGGTAACCTGTGTGGATGGCAGACCAGTTGAGTTTACATTAATGAAATATTGAAATATTAGCTTGTTTAATTTGTCTTTATATTAATTTTAAAAACCATGATTTTTTGATTTTGAACGCATCGGAGAAAAATTTAATTAAAGATCCTTTAATCTTATATAGTATGATAAAATCAAATTTTAAATTGTTTATTGCTTTCTTTCTCTTTACAGCATTTACGGTCGTACCGGTATTTGCTCAAGTGAGGATAAGCGGTACTGTGAAAGACAAATCCGGTGAGGGATTGCCGGGTGTAAATGTTGTTGTAAAAGGGAAAACTGCTGGTACAGTTACCGATATTAACGGTAAATTTACTATTCAGACTACACCAAAGGATGTGCTGAAGTTTTCCTTTATGGGATTCAAAACCCAGGAAGTTTCTGTTGGAAATCAGAAAGTTATTAGTGTAACACTCGAAGAAAATGCGGTAAGCATTGAGGAAGTGGTAGTAGTAGCTGTCGGCTACGGTGATGTGAAGAGAAAAGACCTGACAGGGTCCGTGGCTAAAGCAAATGTAACAGACATGCTGAAAGCACCGGTTACTTCGATTGATCAGGCGCTGGGCGGACGTATTTCTGGTGTTCAGGTATCATCAAATGATGGTGTGCCAGGTGCAGGAATGAATATTGTTATTCGCGGTAACAATTCACTGACTCAAAGTAGTGAACCTTTATATGTTATCGACGGATTTCCAATGGAGTCATCCAATGCCAGCTCACTGAACCCTAACGATATTGAGTCAATCGATATTCTGAAAGATGCCTCAGCCACTGCTATTTATGGTGCCCGTGGTGCCAATGGGGTTGTGATTATTACTACCAAAAGTGGAAAAGAAGGACGTCCGGTTGTGACATACAACGGAAGTGTTTCAATGCAGAATGTTTCAAAAACCATCCCTCTGATGAATGGTTATGAATTTGTAAAATTACAGCAGGAAATTACTACTCCCGAAGATATGGCAAGCTCTTACTACAAAGATGGACGTACTCTGGAGTCTTACAGTGATATGCCATACTATGACTGGCAGGATGAAATTTTCCGTACAGCGATAACTAATAACCACTATGTTTCACTTACCGGTAAAAAAGACGATCTAAAATATGCAGCTTCTCTTTCTGCCACAAATCAGCAAGGAGTAATCATTGCATCCGACTTTAACCGTTATCAGGGTCGTTTAAATCTTGAACAGAGAGTAAGCGACAAGCTTCGTGTGACCATGAATGCCAACTATGCGCGTGCAATCACCAACGGTTCTGCTCCCTCCACTTCTTCATGGAGTGCAACGAATAACCTGATGTATAGTGTATGGGGATATCGTCCGGTTTCTCCGTCGGGTACTGATTTACTGGATGAATTGGTTGACCCGGATGTAAATATGGCAGAAGATTATCGTTTCAACCCTGTATTGTCTGCAAGAAATGAATACCGTAAACGCGTAAATGACGACCTTTCTGCAAATGCATCTCTTGAATATGAATTTATCAAAAACCTGAAACTAAAAGTATCCGGCGGATACCACTTGGTAAACTACAGACGCGAAGAGTTTAACGGTCCCAATACGCGTACAGGTAATACAAACCCGAAGAATACCCAGAGCAAGGGAAACAATGCTTACCTTTATGAAAGCGAAAGTCGCGGTTGGTTGAATGAGAATGTATTGACTTACGCATACTCTAAAAAGAAACACAACTTAAATCTTCTGGCCGGTATTACTTTCCAAGGTAATTATGCCTCAAACCATGATATAACAGTAAACCATATTACCAACGAATCGTTTGGTATGGCCGGTTTAGGTAAAGGAGACCCCCCCGTTGTAAATGCATCTCTAAGCGAAAATACCATGATGTCTTATCTGGCTCGTCTTAACTATAATTACAAGTCTAAGTATTATCTAACTCTCTCATACAGAGCCGATGGTTCATCTAAGTTTCCTGTTGATAACCGCTGGGGATATTTCCCTTCTGGATCAGTAGCATGGAACTTCAGCCGTGAAGAAGCAGTTAAGAAACTGGGATGGTTGTCAAACGGTAAACTGAGACTGAGCTGGGGTAAAACCGGAAACAACCGTGTATCAGATTTTGCTTCATTGGCAAAACTCTATACAGGTATCTCTACTGAGTATGTATATGACAATGCCTATTCAACTGGATATATCCTTTCATCAATGGCTAATGAAAAGCTGAAGTGGGAAACAACCGAACAGTACGACCTTGGTCTTGACCTGGGATTCTTCCAGGATCGCATCCGACTGACAACAGATGTTTATCGCAAGAATACTTACGATCTACTTTTGTATGCTGATCTGCCTCCAACATCAGGTTTCTCTTCAACATACATGAATATAGGACGTATGCGTAATGAAGGTGTAGAATTTACATTAGAAACAGATAATATCAAAAACAAAAATTTCCAGTGGAGCAGTAGTTTCAATATTGCTTTCAATGTTGGAAAGATCAAAGGCCTGAGCCTTAACCAGGAATCCATGCTTAACTCTGTAGCATTTGATAACAAATACAACAGTCAGTATGCATATATCTCCATGCTTAACCGTCCTTCAGGAATGATGTATGGTTTCTTATATGACGGAACATATAAATACGAAGATTTTGATGTTACTCCTACAGGTGCTTATGTCTTGAAGAGCGGAATTCCAAATAATACCGCAAGCCGTGAAGTAATTCAACCGGGAGATCCTAAATATGTGGATATTAACAAAGATGGCGTAGTAAATGACAACGACCGTACCATCATTGGTCGCGGCCAGCCTAAACATACTGGTGGTTTCACTAATAACTTTACCTACAAGAATTTTGAACTGAATATATTCTTCCAGTGGAGTTACGGCAACGATATCTTAAATGCGAACCGGTTGTTCTTCGAAAATCCTGCTAAGAGAAAGAATACAAATATGTATGCTTCGTACATTAACCGTTGGACTGCGGAAAATCCTACAAGTAACATTCCTCGTGCTGATGCTCAGGGTTCTCAGCAATATTCATCTTTGTATGTGGAAGATGGTTCATTCCTTCGTTTGAAAAATGTGTCATTGGGCTATAACGTACCAACTTCACTGATCAAGAGAGTGGGTATCAAGAGTGCAAAAGTTTCTTTGTCGGCAGAAAATCTATTCACCATTACCGATTATTCCGGATTCGATCCTGAAGTATCTGTAAGACACTCTGCGTTAACACCAGGATTCGACTATTCTGCTTATCCTCGTTCAAGAAGCTTTTCTTTTGGTCTGAACCTGACATTATAACCTTAAAAGCGAATTATTATGTATACCAAATATAGAATTAAATCAATCTTGATAGCTGCAGCAATGACCTCTGTATTGTCTTCTTGCAGCAACTTTCTGGAGACAGAGCCTTCTGATTTTGTGGCTCCGGAAACCTACTATAAAAATGCCGAAGAGGTGTATAATGCCCTGACAGGGGTGTACAGTACCATTCACCAAGAAACAGTTTATGGGAACAACTATTCCTGTTTGATTTCAGGAGTAGATGATCTGAGCTACTACGACCGTAACAATATCTCCGGTGAGGTTTATGTCAATGACCATACACCCGGTAATACGATCCTGTTGGATACATGGACTGCCCTTTATGCCGGAATTAATAATGCAAACCTGCTTCTGGAAAAGATTGACGGGGCTACTATGGACGAATCACTTCGTACTCGTTACAAAGGAGAAGCACGTTTCCTGAGAGCATATTATCATTTTCTGCTAGCACAGGCATGGGGAGATGTTCCTATGAAAACGGAGTCTCAAAAGGATGTAACAAAAGTGAATACACCGAAAAGCACACAGGCTGAAGTGCTCGATTTCGTAATCAATGAAATGGAAGCATGTGTGGATATGGTAGACAATACAGTTTATAATCCTTCAGTTTCTCATGTTAAGAAGACTGTTGTAGAAGGTGTGTTGGCACGTGTATGTCTTACCCGTGCAGGATATCCGTCAAATGGAGGTAAGCCTTACTATGAAAAAGCTCTTCGTTGGGCAAACGAAGTGAAGAACTCCGGTAAACACGATCTGAATCCCGATGTTTATGCATTGTTTAAAAATATGGCCAGTGACAAGGTGGATACGAAATATAATGAATCCATCTGGGAAGCTGAATTCCTTGGCAACCGTACAGAAGGACACTATTCTGCCGGACGTATCGGTAATGTGAACGGTATTCTGAATAATGCCGATCCAAATATTGCAAACGGTGACGGATATGGTTACGGATTTTTCTCCAGTACTACCATTCTTTGGGATCTTTACCTGAAAACTCAGAATGGAACAACTCCGGATGCACGCCGCGACTTATCAATGGCGCCTTATACTTATAACAAAGGTGTGAAGACCAACTGGGCGGCTACGAACATTGTACAACGTAACTGCGGTAAATTCCGCCGTGAATGGGAAACATTGTTCCCGAAAGATAAAAACCGTACACCCGAAAACTTCCCGCTTCTTCGCTATGCAGATGTATTGCTAATGATTGCTGAGGCCGACAATGAAGTAAATCAGGGTCCTACCGTTTTGGCTTACGAATGCATTAACAAAGTAAGAGCAAGAGCAGGAGTACTTCCGTTAAGCGGATTGTCTTACGACCAATTTAAACAGGAACTGAAAGATGAACGCGGACGCGAACTTTGCTTCGAAGGTCTTCGTAAATACGACCTGGTACGCTGGGGTGACTATGTAACTGCTGTTCATGATAATCTGGGAGCTGCCGTGGCCAATACTTCACGTTGGCAAACAGCAAAAGGATTTGCGGCACTTTATGCAAAAAGAACGGAAAAGAGACATGAGTTCCTTCCAATCCCAACTAAAGAGCTTGGATTGAATAAGGCGTTGGTTCAAAATCCGTTGTGGTAATATTAGTTCAAATCTCTAAAAATCAGATAATCATGAAACTAAAACATATTTTTGCAATACTGCTCATGTTCATAGGACTATCATCGTGTGATAAAGCACTCGAAGATGTTGACTTTAATGTTGCATTGAGCGAATCAAATACCTATGCAGCCGGTTCGGATGTGGTGTTTAAAATATCGGGAACTCCCAACTGGGTTACTTTCTATTCTGGTAAAACAGGAGCTGTCTATCCAGCAGGAGGCGTGGCAATTAAGAATATATCAAACTCTTTGACCACATATTCTTTTAAGTATGCCGATCCAGGAACCTATGTTGTAACATTCCTCGCCGGGAATACCAATTATGACGGAGAAAAAACAGTTGTGAAAGAACTTACAATCACAATTAATTAGTGTGTTTATTTGTTTGTTGGAATGAAAAGGGGTGACCGCAATGTCACCCTTTTTAATTCACTCTAGTTCTACTATTCCCAGAAGAACTTTTCCATAAATTTCTTTTATTAAAAAATAACCCTTTATTTTGTTTAAAACATTATCAGTAAAGAAACTGTTATGAGAAATTCTGCTTTTGCATACATGCTTTTTTCTCTCTGTTTTGCCTCCCTTAGCCATGCTAATGCTCAAGAGGTAAAGCACGAGAAGATTCTGTCGTTCGAGGAAGCCGGCTCAGTGTCCGGATTTACAACTTCGAAAGGTAGCCAGGTTAATATAACCGGTCAGTATCACAGGGACGGACAGCAATCCCTGCAATGGAAATATCAGCCCGGAGCCACTCTGTCGCTTAAACACGATATCCCCTTTGAACCGAAGGATCCCACAGGAAAAGACACCTATCTCTCCACATTTGTGGTGTGGGTGTACAATGACCAGCCAAAGGACGAAAAAGTAAGGTTTTCCTTCTATAAAGATGGCAAGGAGTGTTCCTGGTTCGACTTTCATATAAACTTTAAGGGATGGCGGGCTGCCTGGGTATGCTTTGAAAGAGACATGCAAGGAAAACCCGAGGAGGGGATGAATGAGCTCCGTGTTTCGGCACCTTCAACCGGAGGAATGCTCTGTTTCGACCAGATGGTGCTGGCTGCCAAGACCGACCATAGACATCAAACGGCCGATAATCAAGTGCCTTTTGTGAATGCCGGCACAGATAATCACTGGCTGATAGTAAGAGATTGCTCTCTTCTGAAACCGGATATTGCCCTTGACAGCAGTGTGTCCGAACAGGAAAAGAAAGACATGGAGCTGATAGGGCAAAGATTTCGGAACCTGATTTATACCCCCGGTAAACTTACTCAGCAGGCAATGGCCAATTTACGAACTAAGTTCGAAGAGTATCACATCACTGTAAAAGATGGAATCATTACCGGCCGACCCATCTATTTCAACCGTGCAGCCGAGGCTTACGAGCGCTTCCTTCCTAACTGGAACAAGAATCTTTATGACAAGATGGGCATGGAGCTAAAAGCCTATTTCGATTTGATGAACCGCATTGCCATTGCCTATAACAATGCAGACAATGAGCCGGCTAAGCAGGAACTGAAGTCGATGTTCTTGCTGATGTACCAGTTTGCCTGCGATCAGGGTATTGATTATGGTAGCTGTCTGGGTAATTTCACTCATTACGGATACAGCTTCCGCGGATATTACACCTCCTGTTACCTGATGAAGGATGTGCTTCGCGAGGCCGGATTGCTGGAAGAGGCACAGAAGGCAATGCAATGGTATGCCATGACCAATGAGGTGTACATAAATCCTTCGGCGCCGGGAATGGATATGGATTCGTTCAATACCAAAACAACCGGACGAATTGCCAGCATCCTGATTATGGACAACTCGCCCCTGAAGGTTCAGTACCTCAAGTCCTTCACTCGCTGGATAAATAACGGCTGCCTGCCTGCCACCGGATTGGCTGGGGCATTCAAGAAAGACGGCGGTGCATTTCACCATCGCAACAACTATCCGGCTTATGCGGTAGGGGGGCTCGAAGGAGCTTCAAACATGATTTATCTGCTGAGCAGAACTTCGTTCCGTGTTTCCGAACTGGGACATTCAACCGTTAAGAATGTACTACTAACCATGCGTTTCTACTGCAATAGAAACTATTTCCCGCTGTCTATGTCCGGACGCCATCCCAATGGTAAGGGAACACTGATTCCGATGGAATATGGAATCATGGCGCTAGCTGGTACCCCTGATGGCGCTCAGCCTTACGATGCAGATATGGCTGCTGCCTTCCTGCGCGTTGCCAACAAAGGCAGCAAAGAGGAGAAACGATTGGTGGAATCTTTGCAGAAAAAAGGCTTCAAAGCCGAGAACGATCCACAAGGTAACCTGGCGCTGGGATACGGATGTGTTTCCGTGCAACGCCGAAGCAATTGGGCAGCAGTGGCACGTGGACACTCCCGCTACCTTTGGGCTGCAGAGCATTATTTGGGAGCAAACTGGTACGGTCGTTATCTGGCACACGGAAGTCTGCAGATCCTGACTGCCCTGCCGGGCGATTCAGTTACTCCCACCACCAGCAGTTGGCAGCACGATGGGTTCGATTGGGGACGCATTCCCGGAACCACCGCTATTCATCTACCGGTAGCGCAGTTAAAGGCAAACGTCCTCAACGTAGATGTCTATTCCGGATTTGAAGAGATGCTCTATTCCGACGAAAGCTTTGCCGGAGGGATTTCCCAACAACGCACCAATGGTGCCTTTGGCATGAAACTGCACGAGCATGATAAATACAACGGCTCAATGCGTGCCCGCAAGTCTTACCATTTCTTTGATAACCGTATTGTCTGCCTAGGCAGCGATATCGAGAACACCAATAAGAATTACGATACGGAAACAACCGTATTTCAGCTGGCAGCCTATTCAGACAGCGTGCAAGTATGTTGGCTGGATAATGCTTCAACGAACAACACCTGGATTGATCCGGTGAATTCAACCGGCTATTATGTTCCAAACAAAGAGGGGCAGAGCAATTTGAAGCCGGAAATCCATTTCCCGCAATACTCATTGGCGCAGGATACACAGAAAGAGACAAAAGGCAATTTCGTTTCGCTGGTAATCAATCACGGAAAAGCACCTAAAGGAGGAAAGTACGAATATGCCATTCTGCCCCAGATTTCGCAGGCACAACTGGCTGCTTTTGCCAAGAAGCCTTCGTACAAGGTACTTCAACAAGACAGGAATGCCCATATTGTGAAAGATATCCCAACTGGAATTACCTCGTATGTACTGTTCGAAACACCGCGCATTTTACCCGAAGGCATTGTGCAGAAGGTGGATACCACCTGCTTGCTGATGACGCGTGAACAAAAGAATAAGCTGCTGCTCACAGTTGCCAACCCCGATTTGAACCTCTATTCCGGTCCGTCCGATGAGTTGTTCGATAAGGATGGCAAAAGGGTAGAGCGAAGCATCTATTCCCGTCCGTGGATTGACAATGTAAGCACCCCCATTCCAGTAAAAGTTACCCTGAAAGGGAAGTGGAACGTGAAAGAGACCCCCGATTGCAAGCTTGTATCGGTCGGTAAAAACGAGACGGTGCTCCTGTTCAACTGCCACGACGGAATGAGTATTGATTTGGAGCTCACTAAGTAATTCCATTCGTTCATTTAACCCGATCTTCGGCATAAACTAATCCTTTTATCGGGAATAATTAAAGCAATCATGTACATGTTTACCCCCAATCATGTACATGATTGCTTTTAATCTTGTACATGATTACCCCTAATCTTGTACATGATTGGATTAACTCTTGACGTTCTTTATGTTAGTTCACTAAGTTGACTGCAATAATCTGATTCCAGCTGACTACTAATGTTCCTAAACCGATTAATTAGTTTGACTCATTATTTTGTTGACTCTGATATGGGTTGTCCTTTTAAGGATTAACCATCGAAGAGGTTCTCAAATGCCATTTGTTTTCAGTCGGCCCCCCACATTTAACCTATTTGGTGAATAGCAATTGATACAACTGAGAGGTGGTGTGCTGTTTTTATCCCTCTACCATTGCCGAAATCCATCTGTTTGAGTCTCTTTTTTAGTGATATTGCCAATATACCAATTCTTCTGCACCATTTGTTTTAGAATCTAAATTCAAGAGAATCAATGATGTATCATTTTCTGGGGTGTAGATGGTGTAGTAAAAACAAGCTTTTTATGTTCCCAGAAAATCAAATTTGAAAAAAATTCTTTTTGAAGAATTTTCAATTTTCATTTTTTAGAATCGAAAAACAGTCGTTTTATCTACACCATCTACACCCCTTTTAAATTATTGCATACCGGGAATGGGGTAAATACAAGATATCAGATGGATGAGAGAGCTACTATCCTTAAACCTACCCCGCCAATATCTATTTCCATTCTATTGATAATGAATGCTATATTGGGCAAAGGGTGGCAGAGGTGGTAGAGAAAATATCCTTTTTACCTTTCTGTAAATCGTAAATCGAAAAAAATTCTTTTTGAAGAATTTTCATTTTTCATTTTCTGAAACCGTAAAACACTCTTTTTTACTACCACCTCTGCCACCCCTTCGGGAAATAATGCTTTAAAAGTTATATCAAGTCTATTGAGACTTTCAAGAGAATATCCAATGAGGGGAAACCGATTGAATCCGAACGAGCAATAAATATAAATTGTACTCTTTGAATGACAGTGTTATTAAAAAATGAGTATTAAATTTTTGGTATTTATTTACTATATTAGAGTTATAAATTTAACAATGTAATAAATTTATTTATATTTGTAGGGATGCTGCCACAATTACAATTAATTCATCACATATGCCATGGATAAAATAAGAAACCAAACTTAAAGTCGCAGGTATTGAAAGACTTGTTGATAAGATATTGGAAGACAGAGAGAAGTTAAAGGGAGATAAAAAATAAAAATGAATTATTTGTATTCTATTGGATGGATTCTATTTGGAATTATTATTCTATATATAACCTGTAAAGATGAGAAAAAAATAAAAGAAGGTTTTTTTTCAATAACATACTCTATCCATATAAATGGTTATATAGGTTCAATAGGATCTATAATTTGGGGGATGAAAATGCTTTCAAAAGAATTGGAAAAGTTCTTTATTGTTAAAGAAATATTCGGATTGACAATTCCCTTAATTTGCATTGTTGTAGGCTTGATTTTGAAAATGTCCAAAAAGGAAAAATATAAGTCGGTAAGAGAATATTGGCTGTTATTTGTTATTATGGGGACACTAATATTTCTATTTTTATATTTTTTGGCTTAATGGTTAATTACTAAAAGACACTATCCCACTAATTGTGTAAATCAAAAATGTAAGATATGATTGCATATTTTAGTAAAAAGCTATAAATCAGAAATCCTATATATAATAGCATATTAAAAAATTGTTCCATGGCATAAAAAATTATCAAATTATGAGGTATCTATATAGTTTATTGGTGTTTTTCCTTGTTTGTGTTGATGTTAGTGCACAAGATTCTCCAATATCAAATGTGTTTTTAAACAGAGAAATGATAATTAAAGCAGGTGTTAAAGATACTATTAATGGAGTTGCACAAATCGTCACTGATTTTGAAGTTAAAAATGGTGTTGCTTCTTTGGTAAAGACAAAAGTGCATAGGTTTTTATAATGAAAAAGAGATGGGAAGATGTTGATTGTGGGAAATTAAGCAGAATGTATCCAAATATCGATATTTGTGAACAGATAGATTCTTTTTGTGTAGCAAATAAAAAAATATTCATTTTAATTATGATGCATCATATTATAATGAGCCATGCTTTGTTAAAGCTTACGCAATGAAGCTCTATCGGTTTAGGACGTCATTTTGGCTTAAACTTTCATTAATGTCATTTAAAAAGAGTAATAAGGCTAATGCTAAAAAGTAGTAAAGATTTTTAGTATTGGTTTGTTCCTGAAATAATTTTCATTTAGAAGCTATTTTGAATTATTAATTAATAAAAAGTGTTTATCATTAGGTCGTACGAATAAGATAATAAGTTGTAGAGTCTATGATGTACCACACAATAAATATATTCATTATAATAATGTAATAATAATAAGGAATGAATACAAAAAAAAGAAATATTATTTATATTATTTGTATTGGAATTATATTCATAATTGGACTTTTCGTTTGTAAAAATGAGTCCAAACAAAATGGATTTGTCTTACAAAAATTTAATGTAGTTAATAGACAATTATATTCAATCATTAACAGCATCAAAGATAGTGCATATATATCAAAAGCATCCGATAATGTAATAGTCTTGGAATTGAGAATAAATGAGTTTGCACCTGAGTTTTGTTTTACATCTACAAAAAAAGAAATTTTAAATAAATATTTTATATTTGGTTCAAACTTAAGGATTGTTGGTTATATTGAAGATAGGCAGAGACAAGCAGAAATCATTGTCTTATCAAGAATAGATAATAGGGTTGATTTTGAAATGGCGTTTTATAAGTTCCTGACTCCAACAAACGAAAAGAAATATTTCAATTATATATATTTCCCAGATGATCAATATGTAGTAAAAGATAATGGTGAGGGATATCCACCTCCGTTTTTTGATCCATATTTTTACTATTATATATACAAAGGAAATAATATTATCCCTGCAGCTTATGGTAAGAACAAAAAATGAAATGACCTCACTCCGAAAAAACGGGTAGTATAAAATTAGGGTTTCGGACTTAAATATTCAACTGTGTGTTTTCCTTTAAATCGGACTGTTTATAATTAGAAAAATCTCATAAGATTTGTCTATGAGGAATAAAAAATGAAATAGTCAATGCACATTGAGAGTGAAATAGTATTGCACTATCTCACGAAAATGGATATACATTTCATTTAGATAATAATTATCTCAATTCAACTGGAGAATTAATGAATTAATCTCCAGTAAATTTATTACAGTTTGAAGTTAACTAAATATGGAGGAAGGCATATGAAAAGTAAAATAATGGTTAGTCTGATGTTAACAGTAATATGCTTGTTTTGTTATGGGCAAACAAATAAATTTATTGTTATTACATTTTCATCGAAAAGATCTATTGACAAAGAATTTAAAAATTATTATTGGATTACTCCTGTTGACTCAATAAAAAGTAATGATTTTTATCTTACCCCTTTATATGTTGCAGAATTTTCTAAGGATAATTTAGATGATTGCATAAAGGGTGATACTATTGATATATTCACATCCACTAGTAAAACAAGACTTGATTTTGATAGCAATTATGATGAGCAAATAGAGAATCTAATATTTCTAATAGACAAGAATCGTGTAAAAGTTCAGTCAATAAAGATGAATTGGGATAAGCGCAAATGGATATTAGTTAATATATATGCGACACCTATTACAGGAAATTTTTGTGATTGCTATGAATATCATAATAGGGCAGGAACCAAATTTAATTCAATGGTTTATTTACCACAATCAGGCTTTAGTTATGACAAGTCATTTTGGGATACTCCTATAAGTAATATAGTCAGATTCTCGAAATACAATTTTATAGATTACACAAGTCACCTTCTTTATAAAAGAAGCGTACAAACAAGATGTGAATAATATATTACGATATGGAATAAAATCTGAAAAAACGGGTGATTTTAATTATGAAAACAACAAAAAGGATATACCTGAGTAATTATATAATCTTGCTACTTATTAGTTCTATTTACTTTGTGGGGTGCGTAAATAAAACTAATAAAGTAAGCCTTATTCCTATAACCAGAGTAGATAGGGATAGTAACAAAATATATGTTGATAGTATTGTGATGCTCTATAAGGATATTTCGGCAAGCACTCAGAAAGTAACTCGAATTTTCTACTATAGCAATGAAACGAATAAAACTTTTAGGTATTATTTGATAAAGCAAGATAAACAAGTTTTATTGAAATTATCAAATGATGATATTACTTCTGGATATTTGAATTTTAATAAAGAAATATCCACGAAAATATATATTTCTCATTCTTTATTGGACTTTAGAAGAGGTGGATTTAAATTTGTAAAATTCGATAGTAAAGATAGTTTGTATGTTTTTTGTGGGGCAGATATGGGATTTTCAAAAGATTGCTTCTATTATTATTTTGATAAAAATATCAGGCTTAGAAAAATATATACAGGAGACGGGGAAATCTTCTTTGTTGAAAAACTGACAAGTTATTTAAAATAGGTGTTCTTTTATTTGTATTGCAAAATTCAGATATTGTTGTTTATTATAAATAGTTAAATAATGAAATACATTAAATTATTTATTTGTTTTTTGATATTTGTTTTCTTAAACTGTCAGAATAAGAATATAAAAAGAATAGACATAAAATATCAAAATTATGCTATCGAAACTATTGTTGAATTAAAATGGGAAGAAGTTATTAATGGTGAACATTCAGAATTCTTAGTGAAAAGCTCGATTACTAATGAAAAAGTTTGTGATTCAATCATATGTCTAGTAAATAGCCTCAAACCAATGAAAAAAGGAACAATCCCTGATGGGTGTGAGCCTTATATGCAATGTATAATACACTTTCCTGATGGACATTCCTCTGTTCTTCTTTTAGGTGATTATTACAATACTTTAGATAGCGTTGAAATGATTGGTAATGACACATTAGTTAGAATGATTCGTCAATATTCCGGCTATAATCATCCGTCAATGCATTAAGACGGTAATTTGTAACCAATTAACTGGAATTAATAACTTAGCAGTCTAATTAATTATCGTCCTAAAAAAGGAAGCTGACACTCGGCTTCACCACAGGAAGATAAAACAATGTGTGACTCTAGAATAGAACTTTTGCCGATCCTCCAAAAGTAAACATATGTTCAATACTGTTGTTTGTTGAGATAGGAGAGGGTGTAAGATTATAATCTATAAAGAATTTAATTCCAAAGTTCTGTTTCACCAAATAATTCATGGAGCAGCCTGTACCAATGCTGATCCCTCCTGTTTTTCCTACTACTTCTGACGAAGAAAGATTACATTTTGAGAAGTGACTGTATCCTGCTAATAATTTACTTCCGGCCGACCATCTTTTTGAAATGGGATATGAGAAATAAGTGCCGGCTGAAGCTGTAAGAATATCCAATTGATCGGTTTGTGGCACATTATTTAATAATACTGGCATGCTGGCAACTGAAAAACGACCCCCTATGCCCAAATAGGGATTCATGAACCAGGCTCCTTCCACTCCGGCATTACTTCCGGTTGATGTTGATAAATAATTATCATTGGATATTATATATTTACCAGGTAAGATGTTAATGCCCATAAAAATTCCAAAGAAAGAAGGTTTTTCGAATCGCTCAATCGGTTTGTAATCAAGATTGGAGTGGGTAATACCTTTATCTTTAAATGCTAAATCTGCCAAAAAATATCCAAGTTCAGTCGATAAAATACCGATTCCGGCTCCCACCATAACATCACTTAACCAATGTTTGTTATTCAGTTGACGACTAAGTCCAGTAGCGGTTGCTATAGAATATGCACCGATGCTGTACCATGGACTGCGTGTAAGTCCGTATTCTTTGTGCATCATGGTAGCGCACATAAATGCGGTAGCTGTATGTCCCGAAGGGAATGACCTGTTATCTGAACCATCCGGACGCATTACTTTAGTAGAAGATTTGAGTGAAGTTACAACATTAGACATAATGGCTATTGAAATAGCATCTGAAGCTAGCATTCTAAACCATGAACTCCGTCCTTTTACGCCACCAATCTTCATCCCGACCATAGCAACGGCAGGGAAATATTGCAGATAATCGTCATAATGTTGACGAAAAGAGGGTAGATATTCATTGCGTAAACTGCGGAAATGGTCATCTTCACTTTTTACAATTAATCCACCGGCAATAAGAGGCACACCAATATAAGTCATTCGGAAGACGCGTGAAGAGGTTGTTTTATCAAGTTTTATGTTGAAACTTTCCTTTGAAGATAGAACATTCACAGTTTCATTTTTTGTATTAAGAAACAGATTCTCACCAGTTGATGTTTTCTGAATATTGTTTCTGACGGTCTGAATATCTTCAAGCGATATTTCCCCTTTTGAATAGATTATTCCACTCGCTTCTTCTTGAATATTGCTGGCTTGCATCAGCATTCCATGTAATATCAGAAATAACAAAATAACAATGAATATCTTCATAGACCTTATCCTTTTTAATAAGAGCGAAGTTAAAACAGAAATTTGTAGAGAATTTGAATTTATGATAATTGGAGAAAATTAGCTCTGAATATATTTTTAAAAGCGTATACTCGTTCAAAAATTGATAATGAACTCATGATTTCCTGCATTGTATTGATAGTCTATGCCCCAACCGTGAAAATTACAAATAGCTTTTACTATGGCTAGCCCCAAGCCGTTTCCATTTATCTTTTCTGATGAACGGTGGAAACGTTCGAATACTAATTCTTTATCCAACTGTTCTTCAGAGGACGTATTAGAAATAATTAGTTGATTGGGCGTTATAATAATGGTGATCTCTCCTTTAACAACATTGTGACGTACGGCATTTATAAACAAATTATTAATCAGACTTTCCAAAAGAGCTTTATTTGCCCTTATTGTAAACGATGTAACTTGTATTTCTTTCCGTATTTTTATTTCTTGGGTAAATTCGCTCAGTAGAGGCAAAGTCCTTTCTATTATCTGAACTATATCAATAAGTTCCATTTGTGTGTATTGCTTGTTATCTATCTTTGCAAGCAAGAGAAGATTCTTGTTCAGACGTGTAAGACGTGCAGAGACTTCATATAGGCTTAGTACAATTTCGGCTTGTTGTTGGGTCATATTGGGCTGCTGCAGCAATAAATCGAGTTTGCTTTGAAAAACAGCCAGAGGCGTTTGTAATTCGTGTGATGCATTTTCGGTAAACTCTTTCTGTATCTTATAACTGCGTAAATTGTTCTTGATCAATTGAGTGAGAACGGAATTTAGTCGATTAAATTCTTTTATGTCACTTACCGTAAATAGAGGAGGAATTTCCTTTTCAAGCGAAAAATGTTCAAGTTGTCTCAGTGTTTCATCAAAGGGAGCCCAAAGCCGTTTGGAAATTAATTTTAACATTAGGATTAATGAAGCCAATAAAACGCTCATTATTAAAACGAACTGCAATGCAATGCCTACAATCATGTCTTGTTCAAGGTCTGTTTTCGGAAGAGGAACTCCTGATTGGGCAGCTTCAACTATTTCCCTTAAATCTTCTGCATAGAAATACTTGGTAAGAAGATAAAAGAGTGGGGTTGCTAGTAAAAGAATAATTACTGTACAAATTGTGAACCTTGAAAGGCTTTTTTGAAGGAGACTTTTCATTCTATCCATTTGTATCCGGTTCCATAAACATTTTTAATATAATCGGGACAACCTGCATCTGCCAGCTTGGCCTTTAGGTTTTTTATATGAGCATAAACAAAGTTCTGACTGTCGAACATGTCTGCCATGTCTCCGCTCAGGTGTTCTGCCAAAGCGCTTTTAGATACAACTCTATTTTTGTTTCCGACGAGAAATAAAAGAAGCTCATATTCAGTTTTTGTCAGATTAATAATTTTTCCATTTGCTACTACTTCTTTATTAAGCAGATTGATAATCAGATTGTTTATAGTTAAAGTATTATTGCTGAAAAATTGACGGCGGCGGATAAGGGCATAGATACGCATACTTAATTCCGGAAGATGAAAAGGCTTGGAGAGATAATCATCTGCCCCAATCTTGAGTCCGCAGATCTTGTCGTCCAATGAATCTTTTGCGGAAATAATAATAACGCCGGCAGGATTGTTCTGTAGCTTAATTTCTGTGAGTATATCCAGACCGTTTCCTCCAGGTAACATTAAATCCAGTAAAATGCAATCATAAGAGTAGAGGGAGACCTTTTCCATGGCCTCATCAAACGTAAAGGCTTGCTGGCAAAGATAGTTCTCTGCTGCAAGGTAGGTTACGATACTCTTTGAAAGCTCGTGCTCATCTTCAATTATTAGTAGCTTCATGAAAGCAAATATATACGAAAAATTTAAATATCTATGGATGCGACGGCTTTATCCGATAAATTAATGTTGGCAATACAACAAGAAGCAATGGTAAAGCCACAATAAACCCACCAATAACTGCAATGGCAAGAGGCTGATGTAGTTGTGCTCCAGTTCCTATACCCATGGCTAAAGGAGTTAATGCGATAACAGCTCCAACGGCTGTCATCAGTTTGGGGCGCAGTCGTGTGCTTATTGCATATACCAAGGCATGTTTTCGACTGATGCTTGATAGACTCTCATGATATTGCAGATAAGTGAAGATTGCGTTTTCTCCGATAATTCCCACTATCATAATAATTCCGGTATAACTGCCTACATTGAGGGCTGTTCCTGTAATATAGAGTGAGATATAGCTTCCACATATTCCCAGAATAGAAACCAATATAATGGTAAAGGCTACTTTTATATCTCTGAACATAAACAATATTACCGTGAATACAAGCATACAAGAAAGTATCAGAATCATCAGTAACTCTTTGAATGATTGCTGTTGCTGGGCATAAGCTCCTCCATAAGTAATTGAATAACCTTTAGGCAGAGAGATGTGGCTTCGTATTTCATGTTGTATTTTATTTACAGTACCTCCCAAATCTCCTTTATCCAGACGAGCGGTAACAACACCCATTGTTTGCAAATCCTCTCGTTGTATTTCACTTGAACCCGATTTAAATTCTACTTTGGCTAATTCCTTCAATAATTTTTGTTGACCATTCGAAAGGAATATCTGGCTATTTTCTATATCCTGTGCCGAAACACCGTTATTGGAATTATAGATTAAGCGGATAGGGGTAAGCTGCTGTTTTTCGAAAACAGTCCCGGCCTCATTCCCTTCCATAATAGTCTGCAATTGAAACTGAAAATCAGTTGGAGTAATATTGTATTGTGCTAGTTTCTGGAAATCAGGAGTAACTGAAAACGTGGGGCCTGCAATAACAATACCGTCAAACACATCTGCAGTTCCGGGCGTTTTCTCAACAATTTTAGCCACAGACTTGGCATACTTCTGAATGATATCATGCTCCGGACCAAATATCTTAATTTCAATCGGTTGAACTGAGCTCATCAAATCTCCCAGCATATCTCCGATTACCTGTCCAAAATCAATTCGTAATGCCGGTTGGGTCGATTCAATTTTTTTTCGGATGTCATCTATGACCTCATCAGTCGTACGATGTCTGTCCTTTTTTAGCTGAATCAGATAATCTCCGGTATTTGGTTCGGTAATGAAAAAACCCATTTGAGTGCCTGTTCGTCTGCTGTATGTTTTTACCTCGGGAATCTTTACCAGCATTTGTTCCACTTTAACCAGCATTCTATCTGTCTCTTCCAAAGTTGTTCCCGGAGGCGACGCATAATCCAGTACAATACTTCCTTCGTCCATATCGGGAAGAAAGCCGGTTTTCAGATTAGGAACAGCAAGGGCTGCCAAAGTGATAATTATAATAATAAAGGCGATACTGTAATAAGGCCTTGAAATAAAGTAACCTACCCACTTCCGTTCTTTTACTTCGTGAATTCCTACATCTTTGTATTTTCCTGTCCTTCCAAGAGACAGATAGACTACAGGTAGCAAAATCCATGTAGCCAGGAAAGAACAAATCAAAGTGATGATCATCGTGTTGGTCATAACCTTGAAGTAGGCGCCGGCTACTCCTGTCATTAGTATAAAGGGAACAAAAATAACAATCGTACTTAAGGAAGAGCCAATCATTGCCTTAAACAGATATTTGATAGCTTTGTGTGCTACCCTCTTGTCTGATTCTCCCGGACTTTCTTCATGTGTTCGGTGAATCTGTTCTACCACCACAATGGCATCATCTATGATCAATCCTACAGATGCGGCAATTGCGCCTAAAGTCATAATATTAAAGGTTTGTCCGGTAGCATAAAGCATTAGTAAAGTAAGTCCCAATGTGATGGGAATAGTAATTAAAATGGTGAGGCTTGCTCTCCATGATTTCAAAAAGCCAATCACTACGATGATGGCCAGAAAAAGACCTATCCACAAGCAATCAGTTACACTTCTGATGCTGTCATTTACAAAGTCTGCCTGCACATAATAGGGCTTAATCTGCACATCAGAAGGAATGATCACCTTTAACTTCTCCAGCTGTTTTTCCATGTTGGAAGAAATTTCCGATACATTTGCATTGGGTTGTTGAATCACAGCTACTAACACACTCTCTTTTCCATTTGCGTTCGCCTTGATGTACTCTTTCGCCTTGTGTATCTCTACCTTGGCAATATCATTCAGTTTGATGGTCCGTTTCCCGTCATTCCTGATTACTGCATTTCCTAATTGTTCCAGATTCATAATCTGTGCATCTGTTACAGATAGATACATCAGCCTGTAATCAGAAAGATATCCGTTTGCTAATAAAAAGTTTGCATTGGCCATACTCTCTTTAACCATCGATGGAGTTAATCCCAGCTGTGACATTTTCCCTTTATCCAGAGTAACCCAATACTCTTTTGTTTGTCCTCCTATGATTCGGATGTCACTTATACCCTCTACTTGAGAGAGAAAAGGCTTGATGGTATATTGTGCCAGCTGTTTGAGTTCGATGGCACTTCGTTTGTTACTATTGAGTGAATATCCCATTACGGCTAAGATGGATGGATCCATTCTTTCCACGGTGATATTGGTGTTTTGTGGAAGTTGGTTTCTTATCTCATTTATTTTAGCATTCACTTGCTGTTGTGCGAGATTAACATCAACTTTCCAGTCTATGAAAGCAGATATTTCGCAACTCCCCCGGCTTGTGATGCTTCGTAAAGAATTCAAGTCTGGCACTTGTTTTATTGCATTTTCCAGAGGGCGTGTAACGCTGACAGTCATTAGGTCCACTGGCTGCTGCCCGGCTTCGGCAATCACTTTTATCTTTGGGAATGTAACTTGAGGAAATAAAGATGTTTTTATCTTTAGTAAGGAAAAAACTCCTCCAAAAAGAATAAGCACCGCGATAACAAGTAAAGGTGTTTTATAGGTGTTAAAAAAATCCTTTTTCATTGTAACTGAATATTTGTTTTTTGAACGGCTACTTTTGCCGTATCTGCCAAACCGTAATTACCAGTGATTATAATTCTGTCTTTTTCAGTAAAAAGAGGTTCCGTAATCTGAACACGGTTATCCCTCTCAATTCCTTTTTTTATGTTCACTTTTATAGCTGTAGAGTCATTAATAAGCTTCATTACCCAAAATGTAGACTGATCCTCATCTGATAAGATTGCCTGTTTGGGCAGAATTATCGCCTTGTTCATTCTACTTTTAACCAAAATAGCTTTAGCTACCAGATTTTCAGGAAGATTTACATGCTGCTTTATCTTTAGAAAGACACGTTGCGTTTGAGAAACGCTGTCTAGTTCTGGCATAATCTTATTGACAATTCCTGTAAGCTTCTTACCATCTGATAAGCAAATATTTATTTCTTTGTTATCACCTAATATGCCATTAAGTTCATACGGTAAATTCAATACAAATCCAAAGCTTTTTTCATCGCTGATTGTGGCCAGAACCTGCCCTTCTTGCACATAATCTCCTTGTTGATGATTAGACATAATAACATAGCCTCTGGTTGGGCATACAATATTGTTTATTCCTGTAAAATGGAAAGATGGATCTAATTTATTCACTTCATTACCCAGACTTTTTGCTTCTTTTGTCTGCAACCGAAATAAAACTTCACCCTTGTTCACTTTATCCCCAAGCTGAATATCTGATTCTACAATATATCCATTAATAGTAGATGTAATATCTGTTTTCAAAATATAAACAGAAGTTGCATTTAGCGTAATTTCGTCTTGCATTGATGCTATTTCCGGAGTGGTTACAGTCACAGGTGTTGTTGGTTCTTGGTTCTCAGAAGAGGAAGCGGACTCTTTGGCGCCACAACTATAAATCAATATTCCGGCTAATGACAGCAATGCTATTATTTTTATATTCATATCAAGGTGAAATTAAATAGTTTAATTGATTGATTAACAACAACCTGTTGGTTCTGTTTTGGATGTCTATCGCTTTTATATTCAGATAGTTATTGATCGATAAAAGAAAGTCTGTCACACTAACTTCTCCTGTTCCAAGTAAATGCGCATTGGCATCAACCAAAGCTCTGCTGTATTTAAACTGTTGAGGAGTCATGGATATGAGCTTGTTGTAACGTTCTATTTGTTGTTGAAGTCGCTGTACCTGATTTATGTAATTCTTTTTGTTTGCATCCCGGTAAGTTTTACGATTCTGTTCATTCAAATCGTTTTGCATTAACGACAGTTTCTTTTGTTTTCCATCATAAATCGGAAGATTCATACTGACGCCTAAACTGATACCAAAATTTTTATATGGAGTTGTCATAAATGAAGAAGTGTATCCACTGTTGGCAAAAACAGAAACCTGGGGTTTGTAGTTAAGTCTGATAAGCTGCTCGTTATTTTTATTTTTCAAACTGTCAATTGCATCATTTTTTCCATAATAACTTTCTTCAAAAGGAATAATAACAGGTAAACCGATAACAGGTGAAACAATTGAGTCTGTTCCATTATTATTAGTGCCGCAAATGTAATTCAATAAGCTTAAATTGTTGATCCACAGCATACGTTGTTGCTCATTGTTGAAGAGGCTTTGTTGCAGTGTAACCTTGAAATTAAGATAATCAGTCTGCTTAATGTTGGAATTAGTGGTCAGTTTAATAAGAACCTTATCTTCTTTTTGTAAAAAGGCAATAATTTCATCAGAGAGGTGCAGTAATTCCTGGTTCATAAAGGTTGTAATGTATTGGTCGATAACTGCCTTTTTAACTATATCAATTGATTGTTGTTTCTGGTTTTCAATGCTTTTCTTGTCTAATTTATAGCTGTTCAATCTTGCTTTCAGGTTATTATTGCTTATTAAGCGTTTGGTAATTGTAAGCGTAGCATCAATGTTTTGCCCATTAGATATAGCGGTGTCGTACCCTAATCCTTTGTAAGTAGGAGCGATTATAAGATTTGAAGCGGCTGATACGATTGGATTATATAAAGCTCTTGCTTTTAAACTATCCAGCTCTGTAATTTTTATTTTGTTTCCTAAGTCATAAAACAAAGGGTTGCTCTCAATTCCCTTCTGGATAAAATAATCTAAGTTATTGTTCTGAGCAGAAGTCTTTATTGAGGCTAAAAATAAAATACAAATTAGTAATACCTGATTCTTCATAATTTGAATATGTCATAAATCAAATACAAAATAAAGAAGTAATTTTGTAGAAATATTGAATATCCATTGATTGTATTATAAAGGGTTTGCTGAATAATTCAACAACAGATTACTCTGTAATACAAAATTTCCGTTTTGCTCTCTAATAATAGGCGGATGGCTGTCGGATTTTTCAATAAATTCATCCAAATTCTATATATACCACATTTTCGAAATCAAATGGTCTGAGATCAATCGTAAAAGGCTCCTTTGTTTTTAATCCTCCATGAATAAGCATATCAAGCATATCATAGTATGCATTTAAACCAGTCATCGACATACCTGTAACTACATGTATTGGGTTTTTGATCGGAAGAAGCCGTTTAGCTCCGAATGCTTCACCATAAACGACAATCGGCTTTAATACTTTGACCATAACTTCTCCCTGTTTACCTTGGAGTATCTCTTTTTCTTCTTGAGTAAGTTCCATTCTATAGTTTTCCATATATTACTCCTTTTTTTAAATGTTAGTTATAATTGTATAGATCAATAAAACTAACTTTAATGTTAATAAACAAATGAAAATAATAAGATGTTCTTACGGGGGGAGAATATATCCTGTAGCCAATTGCATTCAACATTTGAGTTCATAAAAAAAGAGTCCCGAAAGATTAATCATCTTCCGGGACTCTTTTCCATTAATAAGGAATCATTTCACTGAGTATTCTTTTCTTATACCAAGAGTCGTTGGCTTGCTTTAAAAGAGGAACCATCTGCTTGCAGAGGCTTTTAACCAGCTCTTTATGCTCTTCCAGTTTCAGGTTTTTCATCTGATAGGGATCTTTCAGGTCGTCGAACAACTGAGCCGACTTCAGCTTACCGGTCTTTTTGTTGATGTTGAGGCAAAGCGTATATCTCTCTGTTTTGATACCCCGTGCTTCCGGGAAATAGCTGATCACCTTTCCATCTTTATCTTTTTCACCATCCATATTACGGATATAGAGGGCGGCTTTGGGGCGAGCCACACTATTTTTTTTGTTCAGGAAAACAGGGGAGTAGTCTTTTCCTTGCACGCTCTTTGGAATGGAGGTCTTTAGTCCGCTAAGTCCAAGCAGGGTAGGCATGATGTCGGGCGATGAAAGCAAAAGGTTGTCCACCCTGGGTTTGATTTTACCCGGATAACGAACCAGGAAAGGAACATTCAGCGACTCGGCATAGGGTGAATTCTTCGGGTCGTCGGTTCCCTGACTGCACATTGTCTCGCCATGATCGGACGAGAAGACTACGATGGTGTTCTTGTCCAAGCCCAGTTCCTTGAGAGCGGAAAGAATGCGTCCGAATTCACGATCGATGCCTGTTACCGATGCGAAATAGTAACGAGCCGATCGGGCTTTGGACATATTCCTGTCGGCATTTGGACGAACCAGCAAACTGTCCATCGGCATGTTTTTATATAGGTTGAAGTCTTCTTCCATGCAATCGTCCAAGCTGTTGTACGGGCTGTGCGGTGGATTGTAACTTAGCACCATAAAGAAAGGTTTTTTCCCATCGCGTTCGTGATGCTGATTTTTTAGATAATCGATAACCTTGTTGGTTTCGTGTATGGGCGACCATTCGTTGGATTGATGGCGTTTGCCGTTGCTGTCCCAGTAATGCGGATTTTTATGTTCGTCGAAAGTTCCGTACGAGTACCAATAATTGAAGCCATGCCTTTTCTCCTTGGGAGTATAGGCATCCCATGCCGGTCTTCGATCTTCCACATAATTTCCGGGATGTTCAGGGTCATTCGGAGTAGGGTAGTCTACATGCAGCTTGCCGATATAGGCACAATCATAGCCTGATTTGCTGAACACATCGCTGACGCATTCCGCGTTTGGATTGAGTGAACTAATGGGTCGTGTGGAATTACAGTTCAGAGAAACCCCGCTTCCTTCAGGGTACATGCCGGTGAGCAGCATTCCCCTATGAGGGCTGCTGAGCGGACAATTGCTGACGGCCGAAGAGAGTACAAGCGACTCTTTGGCAAATTGATTCAGGTTTGGTGTGTGAACCGGGTCAGCTTTAAAATGAACGTATTTATTGAACTCTTTCTGGTTCCAGAATTCCAATGCGCAGTTTCTGAACTGGTCGGGGAAAACATAGATTACATTTGGTTTGCTATCGGTGCTGCCTTGTGCATGTGCTCCGCATGCAGCCAGAAGGAATGCTCCGCCCAACAGATAGTCTATTCTCTTCATTGTTATAAATTTATTATTTATTTGTTCTTTTGTTTTTCTCTCTCAGAAGGATGGCTGCAAGCTCTTTTACAATCCCGGGGTGTCTTTGTGCAACGTTCTCTTTCTCGCAAGGGTCCGAATCAAGATTGTAGAGTTGCGGCGTTTTTTCGTTACCGAGCTCCATGCCTGTATATTTCTCCAGTCGGCTTGCACTACTGGGTTCAATGTATTTCCAGTTTCCTTTGACAATGGCCAGGGTGTTGTTTAGGTTCTGCTCAATAATATAGTCGCGGTTGTCGTTGTGCTTGCCCAGCATGGTGGGCAGACAGTTGCGGCTGTCGGGGGCAATATTCTTTCCCAAAGGTTGTTTCAGGATATGAGCGAACGATGCAAACACATCCACCTGCGAAAAGAGCGCCTGTTGCTTGGCGGGTTTGGCACATGCCGGCCACCGAAGAATGAATGGAACTCGTGTTCCGGCTTCGTATGCACTATATTTGCCACCGCGGTAAATGCCCATCGGGGTGTGTCCGTTCAGCTTTTCAAACGCCTGGTCTTTGTATCCGTCGTCAATCACCGGACCATTGTCACTGGTGAAGATAAGAAGGGTGTTCTGGGCAATGCCCAGGCTATCCAGTGTTTGCATTATCTGTCCCACTGTCCAGTCAAGCTGAAGAATCACATCACCACGAACTCCCAATCCGCTTTTTCCCGCAAATCGTTTGTTCGGAACGCGCGGTACATGAATGTCCTGTGTACCAAAGTAAAGGAAGAAAGGATTGTTTTTGTTCTTTATAATATAATCCTTGGCCTTATTGGTGATTACATCGGCAATGTCCTCATCGGTCCACAAAGCAGACTTTCCCCCGGTCATGTAGCCAATACGGCTGATTCCGTTTATGATCGTATTTTCGTGTCCCTGACTGGGGTGTACCTTCAAGAGTTCTGGATTATCTTTTCCGGTAGGCCAGTTGCCTACTTTCTTATCGTAATTAACCTGAATGGGGTCATTGGGATCCAGATTCACCACATGTTTGTTTTCCACATAAACACAAGGCACGCGGTCTACAGTGGCAGGAATCAGGAACTCGTAATCAAATCCTAAATCCATTGGGCTAGGTGAAATCTCATGATTCCAGTCAGGCCCTTGCGGACCGCCTAATCCCAAGTGCCATTTCCCGACAACTCCCGTACTGTATCCGGCTCTTTTGAAAACATCGGCCATTGTTACACAAGTTGTATCGATAATCATTCCGGCATTTCCACGGGCAATACCTGTGTTTTCCTGTCGCCAGGGATATTTCCCGGTAAGCAGACAGAAGCGTGATGGGGTACTGGTGGCAGATGATGCGTAGGCATTAGTAAACTGAACGCCTTGTCCGGCCAGCTTGTCTATATTAGGGGTGCTTATTTTTGTAGCACCATAACAGCTCAGGTCGCCTATTCCAAGGTCGTCGGCATAAATATAAATAACGTTGGGTCTGCTGGTTTGCAGGTTCTCAGCCTCTTTCTTCTGCAAAGAGCATCCGGTGAATAGTATAATTCCCGGCAACAGACCTGACAGTAGTTGATCTTTCATAATTTTAGAGATTGAATTCTTTTATTGTTCACAAAATTACATTCTGATATCCAAAAAGGAAGGCAATAATATTCATAGTTGATGCCATTATTGTACATAGTCGTACGGAAAAAGATCTTTTCTGTACGATTCTGTTCAGTAGATATCGCAAAGAAGATGTTTCTTTGTTTACGAAAGAAAAATATTCAATACCCATGAAAAACAGAAAAAGATATCTTACTGCAATTTTAACCGACCTAGCGAAAAGAAGCGGTTTGGGAAGGCATTCAGTTGTGCTTTCACTGCTTCTATTTACCTGTTTTATGCCGGTAAAGGCACAGAAAACGCTTTTTTATTTTGAGGAGACAACGATGGAAAGTGATTACTGGTCGGCTTCGAATAGCACCATCTCATTGAGCAAGGAGCATGCCCGGGAAGGAACACAAGCTTTGAAGTGGCAGGCGAACGGTGGTGCAAAACTAGTACTGGATTATTCAAAGAAATATCCAGGCTATAACATATCTTACGGAAAGGTGGTCTATATCCCGATATATTGTCTGAAACCTAGTAACGACAAACTGCTTGTTACATTCTATAATGGTTCAACAAAAATATGTGAAGGCAGGCACGATCTGAATTACCAGGGATGGGTGCCCTTTCAACGTTATATCTATCAGGACTTCGGCAAGTATGTAACTCAGAACTTCACTCGTATTGAAATAACCTATCTGCCTTCAGAAACCGGCAGCACTCAAACATTATGGTTGGATGGAATCTGCACTTCGGCAAGTAACAGTGCGGCTACATCGAATAATAATTTTTATATCTGTCACCTGGGACCTCAGATGATTACTGATTACCGTGCCGGATATTTCCCCGACAGATCAAATCTGAATATTTACTTTATGGAGGCTTATTCGCGGACCATGAATGAAAAGGATTCAATCCCGGTGACCGGCCAGCAGGTTGCTGAGGTAGATGCCGTTCTGGCAAACTATCGGAACATAAGCGTTAAGACGTATGAGAGCAAGCTGGCAGAGGCAACTACATTTGTAAATGACAGGAATATAACAGAAACAGCCGACGGAGGGATTAACGCCAGCTCGTCCTGGCTTGTGTATACTCCCGAACAAGCTTATAATAGTGCCTATTATGTGGCATCGCTGGCGTATGCAGCTATAGACAAAGCAAACACTACGGCTAAGGATAATTTACTGAAGCTGACACGTTATCTGTTGGATTATGGGGTTTCTCCCGGAGGAGGTCCGGTAGGAATGCAATCGAGCAACTATACTCCTTGCCGGGAGTTTGCGAAAGGGTTTCTGTATGCAATGCCAATCTATGAGGAGTATGATAGCACTCATCCAGGGGTGAACCTGAAGAAAAGGGTGCTTCAGCTGCTAAGCTGGTGTTATAATTATGGGTATATCTACAATGAACATAGACCCGAACTGGTTACGCTGGACCAGGTTCACGTTAAATCGCAATTCTATTATAACCTGGCTTCTTACTTTCCAACGGCTCCGGAAAGAGCATCGGAACTAAGGCACATTGTCAGGTTTCTGGAAAGGATGACTGAACTGAGAAGTGGTGAGGTAGGGGTTATAAAACCTGATGGGCTTGGTTTCCATCATGGGGCGATGCATAATTCTTATATGTATGGCTTTCAAACCTGGATAAACCAGGTGGCAGTGTTGAAAGGAAGCTCTTTCAGGATAGGACTTAGTGCATACGAGAATGTGCGTAAGTTTGTGACAACTCATTATCTGCAATGTGTTACAAGCGGAAGCTCGGCATTTTATTCGAATGCACAGTGCGGTAGAGGCCCCTTTAACCTGACAGCGGGTGTTTCTCAGAAAGGTCTCGAATCTCTCGCTTATATTGGTGGTGATGTGACAGGAACTTCTTATGATTCTCAGGTGGCAGCACTTTGCAAGTTCTTTTATCCGGGAAGCTTATTCACGGATAAAGCTGCTGACTTGAATGGCTTTTACCAGATGAACTATGGAAATATGGGAGTATTTCGGAATAAAGACTACACAGTAACCATGCGTGGCCTCTCTTCTGACTTTTGGGGAACAGAAATATACTCGAATGCAAACCGTTTTGGACGCTATCAGAGTTACGGCACAACGGAGGTATTATATAATCGTTCAGGTGGACTCTCTTCAAGCGGGTATCCTACTAATTATGGATGGGACTGGAATGTGGTGCCGGGTACAACAACCGTGCATACTTCCTGGAAAGAACTGAATCCGGGAGGGCAGGAGAGTGTGAGTCGTTTGCCAAGAGCCGATGAGTACCAATCCAATAATTTTGCAGGTAGTCTGTCCGGCGGAGATTGTGGTATATTTGCAATTGACTTCAAAGAAGATCCGATAAATACTTGGGGAGGTCCGGCATATCGTTATACCCCTACGGGCCTGACATTTAAGAAGAGTGTCTTTGCTTGCGACAGTCTGCTGATTTGTCTGGGAAGCAATATTAATTTTAATTCCGGAATGAACAAGGTGGTGGCAACCAATCTTTTCCAGAACATATTAAGTTCGTATACCGGCTCTCTTTTCCTTAACAGTGAGGTGGCGGCCAATAATGAACAGGATGCCGATTACCCATTGTCGGGCAATCCTTTCTGGTTGCTGACTCCTGCCGGGACGGGATACTATATACCGTCATATGCAGGTACTCTTCATGTGGTGAAAGGCACCCAATCGACTCCGGACCCTTACATTGATTACACAACCTTGCCCGAGAATTTCCCGATGATCACCAATCCGGTGGCGAAAGCCTGGCTCACTCACTCTTCAAAGGTAGGGGGAGATAGCTATCAGTTTGTAGTGGCTCCTAATCAGACAGCGACAGGGATGAAACTGCTGGCCGACCAGCTGAATCATCGTTTACCTTATACCGTATTGCAGCAGGATAATGCTGCGCATATTCTCCGTCTGGAAAACAGTAAGACCACTGCTTATGCCGTATTTGATGCTCAGGCAAATCTTGTTTCATTGGGCACGCCCGTTACCAAAGTAGATCATTCCTGCCTGCTGATTTCCCGTGAGAGTACAGAGCTTAATCAGTTAACCCTTGATATTGCTTTGCCGGATGTGATGAATGAACAGCTAATCACCGTAACATTGAAAGGGAAATGGACATTGGAAACAGTCCCTGAATCAGTGGAAAACGTTGATAACAGTCAGCCCGATGTTACAACTGTTTCAGTCCGTCTGAAAGATGGGTTGAAAACCAGATTGACCTTTTCGTCTGTGCTCTCTTCTATAAAACCGGTTGTAGATGCAAAACGAAAACTGACAGTGAAGGCTGATAAGAGCAATCTTTCTGTTTCGGTAATCATTCCCGGAACATCAAATAATTACTCTATTGAATTGTACAATTCTTCGGGTGTCAGGATTCCACTCGAAGGAAAGCTTTCGCAAACCGATAATGGCGTAATGATTAATGCTGCCGATTTTGCTCCCGGCCTCTATCTTATCCGGGCAATTGAAAGTAAAGGAGAGATTCTGGGAAGTAAACTGATGTGGTAGAATATATCGCACGATATACCCAGAAAGGAGATTCGATAAGAGGAGTTTGAAGCTCTGAGATATTTAGGCTGTTCTATTATGTGGTAATCACAGGTTATGGATACCAAAAAAGAGGCTGTTCCAAAGTAAAGGAACAGCCTCTTTTATAATTAACCATTGAAAACAAACCTAGCGGGCAACCTGAATTTTTTGTGCATAATTACCACATTTCACAATGTAGATTCCGGGTTGATCAATTGTCAGATTTTGATCTCCGGCGATTACACTTTTTACCAGTTGTCCTGTGATATTATATATTTCTACCTTAATTCCGTTTGCATTTAAAATATATACATTCTTACCTTCTGTATAGATAATCGCTCCATTGTCTGCAGTATTATTCTGAATACCCGTTCCGGCTGTATATTCATAAGCACCAATATCGTAAGCACTGCCTTGAGGACGAGTGGTTCCGGCAATATCATCAGGTATGGATGCGATAGTCATTCCTTTATCAATAAGCGGAGAGCCTGTTTTTAATGCCCAGTTTGCAGTGTGAATTTCCTCTATAAGGGCTACATCATCTGTTGCACCTTTGAAAGTTGTAACCTTAACAAAGTCGGGTCCCATTTTACCATCAGTTTCACCATTGGTGTTGTTTGAAGGCAATGTTATGTTGTTTGATGCAGTATAGGCCGCTGGAATACTGGTGTATGTAGCATTGTTGCTTACTACGCAGGCTGCACTTCCTGTTCCGGAGATACCAGTTGCAGTAGTTCCATCGGTTGTAACACATCCCCATACTACATTGTTGCCAAGATTGATAGCCGCAGTTGTACTGGCGCAATAAATGCCTCCTATGTTGTTAACAACAGTTGAATTTCCCATTTCTCCTCCATTCATGTAGATTACATTACTTCCGGAGTTGTTTGCAATCACGCTGTTTGAGATATGGCAGTTCACGCTGTTAAAGTATAGTGCCCCTCCTGCGTTCAATACAGTTGATTTAGCCTGATTGTTGATGATAAGCAAATTACCCATGTAAGTTTGTGATGCTGTACCTTGTGCACGGATAGCACCACCACCTCCGGTACCATTGGCTAGATTCTTTTCAATGATACAAGCATAAATAAGTGCAGGGGTTGATGTGGCTGGATTACTATAAACAGCTCCACCAGCTCCACCGGTATTCTCTGCAATATATGAATCCTTCAGCGTTCCACCTGTCATGTTAACAGCTCCACCATTTCCAGTTGCAGTATTACCCTTGATAATACAGTTTTTCACAGTTGTATTGCCACGCATTACAATGGCACCACCGGCATTGGTCAGCTGGCTACCAGTTCCGTTACCGCCAGTCATGGTAAATCCGTCAACGATTGTTTCCAGATCGAACACAGCTTTTGTTTCGATCAGTCGTTGTCCATTTCCTTTCAAAATGGTTGTATTGGCAAAGTCCCAGGCTTTAGAGCTTGATTTTACACGGTCGTTTACTGAACTCTCTGTTCCTGCGAAACCTCCATATACATTAACGCTGTCTGCAAGCAAGATTGCTGTAGAGATTGAATATTCTCCTGATGCAACCCATACATCTTTTCGTGCGGTGAAATCTGCTGCGGCATCATTGATTGCAGCTTGGATATCTCCTTTCGCATCACTCCATGAGGTACCGGCACCTGTACCACCTGCTTTAACATAAACAATTCCGTTCTTTGATTCTGCACTGGCAGAATAGGAGAAAGCAACGGCCATAATAATGAGTAATAATTTTTTCATATTGGCATATTTTAAGTATAACAAAATAACTTTGATGCAAAACTATGCAGTTGTCGGCGGAGAGTATTTCGTATTTTGTTCATATAATGTGCAAATTTGTACATTTATTCGTGTACATAGTAACAAAGCCTGTATCTGATTAAGATACAGGCCTGTATGATGAGCTATGAATGGGTGTCGAGATTAAGAACGAAACGCGGAGATCATTCAGATCAGGTTATCAGTTGAGGTTGTAATCTGTTACTCTTCCAGAGTAAGATCTTCTTCTCCCTCTTCCCCTGCTGATCCTTTTCGATATAAGAGCGGACTGACATGGTACACATCTTTAAAACATTTGCTGAAATACCTGGATGAGCTGAATCCGATGCGATCGGAAATCTCAGAGATGTTCAGCTCCGGATTATTTCGAAGTAACAGCGCTCCTTTCTTGAGGCGAACAGTCAGGATGAAATCGTTCGGAGTTTGCCCGGTGATGGCTTTGATTTTTGCAAACAGATTGGTGCGTGCAATACCTATTTCTTTTGCAAATGTATTCACGTTGAATTCTGTGTCGTCCAGATGGCGATCAATGATCTTCATAGCTTTGTCAATAAGATCCTTGTCGATAGGGTTGGTTGCCAGAATTTGTGCAAAGGCCTGAGGCTGTTTACTGAACTTTTCCTGTAAAAGAAGACGGCTGTTTACAAGATTATTGCACCTTGAAACTAGTATGTTGATATTAAACGGTTTAGTGATATAATCATCGGCACCAATACGGAGCCCTTCCAGGTTATGCTCGATTGCTGTCCGGGCAGTGAGCAACACTACCGGAATATGACAAGTGTCAAAGTCGGCCTTGAGTTGTTTGCACAGTTCCGTACCTGATAGTTTGGGCATCATCACGTCGCTCAGAATAATATTTGGCATTTCACTTCTGGCCTTTTGAAGTCCCTCTTCACCATCTGCAGCCGAAATAACTTCATAGAAAGTGTCGAAGATATTCACCAGCATATTTCTCAGACTTTCATTATCCTCCACAATGAGCATCTTAGAATTTCGGATACGGTTCTTCCTTGATTCTTCCAGCGCTTCTTGTTCAAAGTGAAGTTCGCTCTCAGGTTGTTCGATCTCAGCCTCTTCCTGAAGCTCTTCTTTAATCAGTATCTGATCGTGATTGAAATGTTCATTTCCTAGTCTGAGCTTAATGGTAAATGTAGTGCCTTTGTTTATTTCGCTATTCACCTCAACGGTACCGTGATGGAGGTCTATTATACCTTTGGTCAGGGCCAGACCAATGCCTGTTCCTACGTAGTTTACATCTGACTCCATAATTTCGGTTTGATAGAATCGGTTGAAAATCTTATCAATCTCTTTGGGATCAATACCTCTTCCACTATCTTTTACTTCTATTACAGCCCGGTTTTCGGATTGCTTAACTGTAATTGAAATATTTCCTTCTGCCTCAGTATGCTTAAATGCATTTGACAAAAGATTATTGATCACTTTTTGCATCTGCTTTAGGTCAAACCAAACCTCGAGGCTATCAGTACTTTTGTTGAACTGGAGATTGATCTGTTTGGAATTGGCATATTCCAGGAAAATGAGGTAGTTCTCATTCAGGAAACTGATCAGGTTGTGACGTGCCACTTTAATATTCATATGTCCTTGTTCCTGTTTGCGGAAATCGAGCAACTCAGTAATAAGTTCACGTAGTTGAACACTATTTTTGTAAATACCCAACACCTTGTTGTAAATTGCAGGAGTGAAAGACTGATATTGCAGCAACATCTCTACCTGCCCGATAATCAATGTCAATGGGGTACGGAATTCATGAGAAATATTGGTAAAAAATCTCAGTTTCGATTGGTTGAGAAGTTCAATATCTTGTATGTGTTTTTGCTCGTATTTCAATGATTCTTGTAGTCTGATACGTTCTTTATAAGACTTTTTGATATAATAAGCTATTGTGCTGGCTATTGCAATATATAAGAGATAGGCCCAGATTGTTTTGTAAAAAGGTGGAAGTATTTCTATTTCCAGTTTGGCCTCCGGACCGATAACATCTCCCTTATGGACCCTTACCAGCAATGTGTATTTACCCGGATTCAGGTTGGTATAAGTGAGAATGTTGTTACCATGAGTACTGATCCATTTGTCGGAGAATCCTTTTAAGCGATATTCAATATCTCCTTTGTTGCTGGCAATGAAGTTTGTGGTAGCAATCTGAATGTTGAATGACTGACTATGTTTTAGCTTTATCTTTTGTGTTTCAGATAAGGCACTTTCCAAAATCCCCGACTCATCACCAACCTGGATCTCTTTATTATTAACTATTAAACGGCTGAAAACAATGTTGTAGGGTTTTGGCTGGAAATTAAGATCTTTCTCGTAAAAAGAAATCATCCCATTGATCCCTCCGATAAAAATTTCACCATCTGTAGTCTGGTAAAGAGCATTTTCATTAATGGCCGTAAAAGGGAACCCGTTTTCCTTATTGTAGTTGTAAAATCTCTTTTTCTGATAATCGAAAGTTGAAAATCCCTGATTGGTGATAATAAGTAGCTTGTTCTGTCGTGACTCAAAGATTTCATAGATGCAGTCGCTGAGCAGTCCGTTTTTTTGAGAATCAAAATTTTCGAATGTATTTGTTGAATAATTGAACCGATCCAATCCGCTGCCTGAAGTGGCAAACCAAAGGTTATGATAGCGGTCCTCCACAATTGAGTTGATATTATTACTGCTGATACTGGCTGGATTCTGAGAATTGTGCACATAGTTTGTGAGTTTGTCTGTTTTAAAATTATAAGAAAAGACTCCTTCACCAGGCACAGCAATCCAGAGTATACCCAGATGATCAATAAATAGGTCGGTTATCATTTTTATAAGGTGACCATCCTTCTGATTGGTGAAAAGTCTTCTTGATTTTCCGTCTTGAGGATTAAAGATACAGACTCCGTTGTGTGTACCGAGAATTAACTCTCCTTTATAGGGAAGAATGTCTTTTACAATATCAGATGGGAGGCTGGTAGGGTCGTTTTCGTTTGCCCGATAGTGAGTGAATGTGCTTTTTCTAATATCAAATTTATTTAAACCTCCTAAATGGGTTCCAATCCATAAGATATCCTCTTTCCCATTGTAATAAATGGATTTGATATTGCTTTGGGAGATAGCGTTTTGGCCTTTGTTGGACTTGTACCATTTGAATATATGTTTTTTCCTGTCGTAGAAGTTTAGACCACCTCCTTCGGTTCCAATCCATAAATTATGATTTTTGTCCTCAACCATTCTTCCGACAATTGGAGAGCTGAGGCCTTCTTGTTCCTTTTCCGTGGCCTCATATTTATTGTAGATTTCATATTCGGGATTGAAATAGTTGACTCCTCCGAAATAGGTCCCGGTCCAGATGGTACCTTGTCTGTCTTTGATTATGCACCAGATAGACTGATTTGTCAGACTTCCTGGTCTGTCATTTGGAGTGTATAAAGTATATCTATTTGTTTTTTTATCGTACTTGTTAAGCCCGTTAAAAGTTCCAATCCAGAGGTTTCCCTGATTATCTTCGCAACAACTACGTACAAAGTTTGAAGAAATGGAGTTTGCAGATAAGGGATTGTGGGTAATATTAGTAATCCCTTTCGGAGTTACATGATAAAGTCCATTTTCCCAGCTCCCGATCCATAATTCGTTTTTAGAGTCTTTATAAATACTGGTTATATTTCCTTTTTTAATAGGATGAGTCAAGACCCGTCGACTATCGAGAACATATACACCATTTTGATCAGTGCCTATCCAGAGTTTGTTTCCCGAATCGAGAGAAAGCGTGGTAATTTTATTGTTTGATCCGGCAATTGTATAGAAAAGGTTAAAACTTTTGGTCTGATCGTTATAATAATAAATCTCGTTTCTTTTCCCAATAAATAAGCGGTTAGCATAATAGATTGCTGAGATTTCACCTTCCAGAAGAGTCGTGAATTTTTCTGTCTGAATATTGTATTCAGCAACTCCATCGTTACATAACAAATAAATCTTTCCTTTTTTGTCTCCGACGATTCTCAGTACTGTATTACTAAATAAACTTCCGGGATCATTTTTGACCAGTTTGAATGTTTTTATGCTATTACCGCTATATCTGTTCAAACCTTCTCTAGTTCCAATCCAGATAAATCCCTTCTCATCTTCATAAATTGAATTCACTGAAAATTGGGATAGTCCTTCGTCGGTTGTAAGTCTGTTAAATGTGATGTCTTTGGCGCACACCCCTCTAATAATAAGGAGTAGAAATAATGTGATGTAAATTTTGAATACTTTCAATTTATCTGTTTTTTATGGTAAAAGAACAAGTTGGTACAAAAAAGAAGCACCTGCATCAAGGCATTAACCTAAGATGCAGGTGCAAGTATATGAATTTAATTTTATTTATTCAAAATTCCCAGTTCAGAAATGGTGAAAAATTGCTTGTTGCCAATTTCACTTATCGGAACTAGTTTCAGATAACGTGCTGCGTATTCTTTGCTGAAACGGACGAATTGTGGGATAGGATTGTGCATGATGTTGCTAAATTCTCCGCTACATGCGCATTTGGTCCAGTTCTCTCCATCGGTACTTACGTAGAACTGATAAGTATAGATAGTTCCAGATTTGTCTTCACCGGATACAGGAGCATAGGTGAATCCTTTGATGTTGATCGTTTCACCCATATCAACCACTAATGGAGAGAGGGTTTTACTCTTCCAGAAAGTTTTCGGATTGGCATCAATTGCGGCAACCGCTTCAGATGGCATTGTTTTCCAGTTTTTCTGAGAAACATCTGAAAGCTTGAGGCTTTCGTCTTCTTTTGAAAGTGGTTTTGCAAAATAAGCACCTACATTACCGATATTGGCTGCAAGACGGCTTTCCTTTATCGTGATTCTTAGTTTGCTTGCAGAACAGACCGGGAAACGGGCAAGGCGTTTGTAACCAACAGATTTTCCATTAGCCACCTCTTTCCATTTATTGTTACTAAAGACTTCAATAACAAACGATTCAATACGCTGGCCTTTGGAAATATCTTCTTGCAGAAGTACAGTATTTATGTTTGAACCTGGTTTCAACGTATAAATTTTTGATGTTCCGGCGCTTGCCTTCCATGGCAAGTTCCCTTTCAGCACCTTGTTGTCTGCAAAGGTTCCCTTGATGTAGGCAGCGAACTCTTTCAGACGTTGTACGTCGTTTTCATGAATCAACCCTCTCTTATCAGGAGGAATGTTCAGCAATAACACCGAGTTGTAGCCAACAGACTGGAAGTAGATGTTGGTAAGCTTCTCAAGCGACTTCACTTGACTGTCCTCGCTTGCATGGTAGAACCATCCCGGACGGATAGATACATCGACTTCAGAAGGATACCAGAACAACTCTTTTGCTTTGGCAAGGATATTACGGCTACCCAGGTCTTTTGATTGTGCATTGATACCAAGTTCCTTATTTACAGAAGCAGAACGTTCGTAAACACCCGGAGCCAGTGCTGTGGAGCTCCATTCTGCATCACGACCCATACCGCTTTCGTTTCCTACCCAGCGTACATCATCACCCATGATGGCCATTACAGCATTGGGTTGCAGACGCTTGATGGTTTTATAGAAGGTGTCCCAGTCGTATACTTGTTTTTTCCCGTTTGGACCTTCACCACAGGCTCCGTCAAACCATACTTCGTTTACTTCTCCATAATTGGTAAGCAACTCGGTCAACTGTTCAATAAAGAATTTATTGTAAGCTGGAGAATCACCGTAACAAGACGCGTTTCTGTCCCAGGGTGAGAGGTAGAGACCAATTTTCATGCCATATTTATCGCATGCCTTCTTTAATTCGGCTACCACATCTCCTTTCCCGTTTTTCCAGGGAGATGAAGCTACTGAATGCTTCGTGGTTTTAGTTGGCCACAAACAAAAGCCATCGTGATGCTTGGCAGTAAGGATTACCATCTTGAATCCACACTCTTTCAAGGTGCGAACCCATTGTTCAGTATTCAGTTCGGAAGGATTGAAGAGTGCTTCATCTTCTTTCCCATCCCCCCATTCACGTCCGGTGAAAGTATTAATACCGAAGTGAAGGAAAGCGGTCAATTCTGTCTTCTGCCAGGCGAGTTGTTGTTTTGATGGAACCAGTCTGGCGGCCATGTCGACTTTTTCTTCCAATGTAGCATTTGCAGGAAATTCTACATGTTTTGTGTAATATTTCTCTGTCTGTTGTGCTTGCAGGGCAAACAGCGTGAAGAATGCCCCTAGGATACTTAGATTGAGTTTTCTCATTTTTCAGGTCTTAAAGTGAATTCAAATGTATGTTGTGTCATTGGTACACGATATTTGGGAAGAACGCCTGGGCCGCATGTTGCAGTTCCCACACCATTCTGCTCAGCATCCAAGTGAACGGTTACAATACCTTCACGCTCCAGTTTATTGATATGCAGTGCTTCATCCAACATTTTGTCGGTGAAAGGAATTACACTGAACTGGAACGGGGCTGAACTCTCAAAATGAAATCCAAAACCTGATTCATTGCTAAGTTTCATCCAGCGGGTATCGGTCCTGTTTCCTGTTGATTGCGGAGTAATGTAGTAGTGGAACATACTTTCCACACTCTGGTTGTAAATACCAATACGTCCGCATGCCTTGCGATCTGCATATGTTTCGATATCACCTCTACCCAGGTAAGAAACCTGCCCGTATTCTGCTGGCATTTCAAATGTCAATCCCAAACGGGCTACTGATTTTACTACCGCGGTATCCGGTGTGAAAGTCGTATTAATGCGAACCTCGCCGTTTTTCTTGAAAGTATAAACAAGTACAGCATCACCTACTTTAACAGATTTATCGTTAACTAGTTTAATTGATGCGGTGACTCTGTTTTTTTCAAGTTTTAGATCTGTTGCTTGCTGAGTTAGCTTGTTTAGTCCTGCTGCTCTCCATGCTTTTGATCCGTTTATGCCGCCATCACGATTGTCATTATCTGTAGCTGGACGATATAAGCTTATTGTCAAAGGAGTAGAAAGCATCTCTTTGCCGTTGTAAACATACGATTTCAAGGCACCGCTTTCTTTATCAAATTCTGCACTGAATAGATTGTTCTTGATTTGGTAGCCGGTTTGTTTTAGTGATGATCCATTTATAGTTTTCACTTCCGGGCGATATTTGGCATTACCGGCCAGCACGAACTGATCATATGCCACCTCATGATTTGCAGGAATCATACCGTTCTCTTTCTTTGTAAACCAGTTCAGGTTAAGGTATGCTTCACGGATATTCTGAGGAAGTGTTGTCTTACCAATAGATACTTTTACAGTAGTATGTGGTTCGCAATCTACATTCTTTTCACCTTGAGCAATAACTTTTCCATTGTCACCTACAATCTGCCATTGCAGCTTGTACTCATTTAGGTTAGTAAAATCGAACCAGTTTTTCACCTCTATAGTCAGATTTTGTGCATCCACTAGTTTTGATTTGATATTCTGATACACCTTTTTAGCTTCGAATAAATGAGGGTGAGGTTCACGAATTGCATTCACCAGACCATTTCCACAGAAGTTGCCGAAGCTGGGAACATCTTTTGGGCCGTAGTCACCGCCGTAAGACCAGTACCATTTGCCATTTGCATCCACTTCGCGGAATGATTGATCCACCCAGTCCCAGATACATCCTCCCTGAGCCATAGGTTCATTTTCAAAAACGTCCCAGTAGTCTTTCATCCCACCACAGCTGTTGCCCATAGCATGAAGATATTCGCATAGTATAAAGGGACGATAGATATCTTTTCTTGATACATACTTCTTTATTTCATCTATAGAACGGTACATACGGCAATAAATATCCGTATTGAAATCTTCACGTGCAAGTTCATATTGAACCGGACGGTTATTTTCAACGGATTTAAGCCATCTGTAAGTATGTTCAAAGTTGGTTCCGTTTCCAGCTTCGTTTCCAAGAGACCAGATAATGATTGAAGGATGATTTTTGGAACGCTCGTACATTCGTTTTGTTCTGTCCATGTGGGCAAGTAGCCAGGTGCTGTCCTTGGCTAAGGAAGCTTTTCCATAGCCCATTCCATGTGATTCAATATTTGCTTCGTCAATTACATACAATCCATATTTATCACAAAGTTCGTACCAGTAAGAATCGTTCGGATAGTGCGCACTACGAACAGTGTTGATGTTGTTTTGCTTCATCAGTTTTACATCCAGTTCCATTAGTTCCTTGCTGGTTGTATGTCCCGCCTGAGTAAAGATATGACGATTCACCCCTTTTACCAGAACCGGAACTCCGTTGATGCAAAAACGTCCATTTTTAATTTCAGATGTTTTAAAGCCAATCTTGCAGGCTGTTGTTTCAGTAACCTTTCCGTTGGCATCTTTTAATTCGATAACCAGTGAATAAAGATCAGGATGTTCGGCACTCCATGCTTTTACCGAAGGAATGGTTTTCTCTGCAAAAACAAGATTCTCGGCTTTTATAAGTGGACTGTTATCCTGAAGTATAGTTTTTCCATCAGCATCCATAAGCCTATATGAAACAGATGCAGCACCCGATGATTTCCCATGAACAGAAGTTGTTAATTGGAAAATCCCATCGCGATAATTGTTTTTATCCAAAGTGGATGTCACTTTATAGTCTGCAATGAATTGCTTTGGGGTGCTATAAAGATAAACATCCCTTTCAATACCGCTTAATCTCCACATATCCTGACATTCCAGATATGATCCCGAACTCCAACGGTACACCTCCAGAGCAACCACATTTTCACCATCTTTCAGTTTGTCTGTGATGTCCCATTCTGCAGGAGTTTTGGAATCCATGTTATAACCCAGGTACTGTCCGTTCAGCCATATATAGTAGAATGAAGTGACACCTTCACAACAAAGTACTACACGTCTGCCTTTCCAGTCGGCAGGGATAGTGAATGTGCGGCGGTAAGAACCAACTTCATTTTCTTTATGAGGTACGGTAGGAGGGGTGCCTTCTCCGAATTCATAGGTTTCGTTTACATAGATCGGAGTTCCGTATCCCTGACGTTCCCAGCAGCCTGGAACATTGATATCTGCCCATCCGGCAACATAAAAGGAGGGTTTGAAGAAATCTTTAGGACGATTATCTGGGTTCTTGACCCAGTTAAATTTCCATGCACCGTTCAGATTCAAATAGAAGGGCGATTTTTCATGATTACCTGTGATTGCAGAAGTTTCATCGGTATACCTCCAAACATAGGTATGCGGAGTAAGTTTATTTAATCCAATAGCATATTGGCTTTGCCATTCAGGAGTAACTCCGACAGTTTGGGCCGAAAGGCCTAAAGACAGAAGGGTTGCATAAAAAGCTGCAACGGTTCTTTTAAAATTCATGGTTATATAGTTTAGTTAATTGTCACTTCGTCAACATACATCCAGGTAGGTTGACCTGGTCTAACATGATTATCAGGACAATGACCCGGATTATTGAGGGCAAATTTAACAAAACGTCCCGATGTATTCAAGCGATTAATTGTTTTTTCTTCCCGTCTAGTTCTCTCTGTAAAAATCTCTTTGGTAGTGAATGAGAACTCCGAAACTTCTCTGAAATTTACATTATCATCCGATACCAGAATTTTTACTTGCGACGGTTTATGTACGGCCATTCCATAATTGGTTATAAATCCAATCTTTATGGTATCTATCGATTCTTTTTTCAATAAATCCACAACAAATGTTGCATCTCCGTCGTACCAGCCGCACCATTCGAAATCGCTCTGTTTGTTGCTTCCTTCTAATCCATTTGTCAACAAATAGCCGTTGGGATTATTCCCAAGTACCGGTTTACCGGTGGCCTTGTTCCAGCCGAGTTTCAGATAAAGTGTTTTGCCCATTTGCTTACCGGCTGAAAATGTAGCCGCTCTGATTACTGTCTGTTGAGATATGGTTAATGGAGTATGATAGAGTCTGGAGTTTTTAGTAGGTGCGCTTCCATTAGTTGTATACCTTATTAGCATATCAGGTCTGATACAACTTAATGTAACGTCTAATTTCTCTTTATTTGGTTTTACCTGATGGTCGATATTATACATGGAACGTGCATAGTTTATTCCTATCTTATCCAAGTGTTTATTGAAAACATCCAACCTTTTTAAAAATCCATTCCAGTTTTTGTTTTCCTTTTTCCCCCAGGCAATTTCAGATAACGCTGCCAGTCGAGGAAAAATAAGATATTCCACATCTTCCGGGGTATTACAAAATTCAGTCCATAATGAAGCCTGAACCCCCATTAACAGTTTTGCCACTTTAGGGTCCCAATCCTTCTGAACGGGTTCGTAGTCGTATACGTTTTTTAATGTATTATTGCCAAAGTAGGTGAGAGGCTCAAACCATTGTGGGCCCTGATAGCGAATTAGATAAAGAGTTTTTGCAGGAGTCATCACAAAACGATGTCCCAGTTTGCCGGCCTTATATGCTGCATTCCCGTTACCTTGCCATCCAAAGATGATGCAACCTTCAGGGAGTTCACTGTTTGTAAGTTCATCCCAGCCAATCACTTCTTTCCCTTTGCTGCGAACATATTTACTCATTCGTTTCATAAAGTAACTCTGTAGTTCTTCTTCATCACTCAGATGTTCAGCTTTCATTCTGGCCTGACAGAGCGGACATTTTTTCCAGTTTGTCTTTGACGCTTCATCTCCTCCCAAGTGAATGTAACGGGATGGAAAAAGTTTGGTTACTTCGTCGATTACATTTTCAAGGAAAGTGAATACACTGTCATTCCCTGCGCAATATACAATTTCAGAATTTTTTCCTCCCAATCCCGGCAAAACTCCGATAAACTGTTTAACTATAGGGCATGCAAGAGACGGATAGGCGGCTAATGATGAGACTGTATGCGCCGGCATTTCAATTTCAGGAATGATTTCTATTTGTCGTTTGGATGCATAGGCTATTATTTCTTTAATATCTTGTTGCGAATAAAAGCCACCAGCTGTGGCAACCTCTCCTGGTTCTGGGTTTCTTCTGTCAGGGAAAGGGACTTTTCTTTCAACTTTCCAAGCACCAACCTCAGTTAACTTTGGATATTTTTTTATCTCAAGCCTCCATCCATTATCATCTACCAGGTGCAGATGTAGCTTATTAAGTTTAAGTAGACCCATGCTGTTGACAATCTTTAGGACTGTTTCTTTCGGAATGAAATAGCGTGCTACGTCGAGCATTAATCCACGGTACCCGAATCTTGGCTCATCTTCAATTGTCATAGCTGGGATACTCCATACCGCTTTTATAGCTTTCTGCTTATCTTCGATATCGGCAGGAAGAAGCTGACGAAGGGTTTGAGTGGCATAAAAGAAGCCGGGTATTCCGGAAGCTTCAATCTTGATTTTATGGGAAGTAACATTTAGTTTATATGCTTCTTCTTTCAGATTTTTATTTGTAACAAAAACAATATCTGCTTGGTTGTTGCCGATTTTAATTGTTGGAAAAGATGCGGATGCAGAATAGAAAAGCGAGGCAAAAAGTTTGGCCACTTCAGCTTGTTCCTTGTTCTCAACCCCCATGGTAGTGTGTCGGGTTATATGAAATGTACCATTTCCTGATTTCAAATTGTTTATCTGAGGTATAACCCATTTATTATTTGAGAAATCTTTCCCTGATATACCTCCGGAGAAGCATAGTGTGATTGATAATAAAAGTGTTTTAACTATATTCATGTTTGGTGTTTATTAAATGGGGCTGCCTTATTTTGAGACAGCCCCTTTTATTTCTATTAGACGAAAATTGACTCTCATCATATTTATGGGTCGTAAGGAGTTTTTTGATATGATTCCGCCGATATAACTATAATCTTGTTTAAGAATCTTGTGATTTGTTAGCGATTCTATCTTAGTCGGATTGGGTCATCGTATTGCTCCTGTAACCGGTTCAGTTCTTTCAAAAGCTTCTTTGTAATGGACTTAGTTCCCTTTTTTTCATAAATATTATTCATTTCCATCGGATCTTTCTTCAGATCGTATAACTCCCATTTATCTATATCGTTATAGAAATGAATCAGTTTGTAACGATCCGTTCGCACTCCATAATGTTTTTTTACAGCATGTTCTGCCGGATATTCATAAAAATGGTAATAAAGTGACTTTCTCCAGTTTTTCGGCTTTTCTCCTTTCAATAATGGTACCAAAGATACACCCTGCATGTCGTTGGGTATTTTGGCACCAGCCAATTCTAGGAATGTTGGTGCATAATCAATGTTCTGAACCAATTGAGGTATATCTCCCTTCTTACTGTATACATTAGGTAAGTGCATGATCAAAGGAGTATGCATTGATTCCTCGTACATAAACCGTTTATCAAACCACCCATGCTCGCCCATATAGAATCCTTGGTCGGAGGTGTACACAACCAAGGTGTTTTCCAATAACCCCTCTTTTTTCAGGTAATCAAGAACACGTCCCACGTTGTCATCCAACGACTTCACCGTTTTTGCATAATCACGCATATATCGTTGATATTTCCATTCAGCCAATTCTTTTCCTTTTAGATTTGCTTTATAGAATCCATCAATAATAGGCTGATAATGTTTGTTCCAGGCTGCTTTCTGACCTTCATTCATCCGTCCATATACTCCTGCAGAGTCATTATTGCGTGTATAAAGACTTTTTAGACGACTGTTTTTGTCAGGACATAGCATTTTCAGATCGTATATCAGGTCCATATCCTTATCTATGCTCATTTCTTGGGCTGCGGCAGCAGGACGTCCTTCATAATTATCATAGAAGTTCTTCGGATATTCAAATATTTTGTCTTCGTAGAGACTGAGGTTGCAGGTATCGGCCATCCAGTTCCGGTGAATTGCTTTGTGATGAATAAACAGACAGAATGGTTTTTTCCTGTCTCGTTTATTCTCAAGCCAGTCAATACTCATATCTGTGATAATATTAGTCACATATCCTTCTTTGTGAATGGTTCCCTGGGGAGTAATGAAATCCGGATTGTAATAATCTCCCTGGCCGGGAAGTATTTCCCAAAAATTAAATCCTGTGGGTGTACTTTCCAGATGCCATTTACCTATTATCGCAGTCTGATATCCAGCTTGCTGGAGTAATTTAGGCATGGTCTGCTGTGAACCGTCGAAGACAGAAGTATTGTCTTTAAATCCATTTTTATGGCTGTGTTTTCCTGTAAACATGGCCGCTCTGCTTGGACCAGAGATGGAGTTGCAGACAAAACTACTTGTAAACCGTACCCCATCAGTGGCAATTCGGTCCAGGTTGGGCGTTTGGATAAAACGTTTATCATAACAGCTCATCATTTGTGCGGTGTGATCATCTGTCATTATATAGACTATGTTTACCGGCTTTGATGATTGGGCTTTATTGGATTGAGCTTCCGAGTTTGCAGGTGTTAGGGCTAATGCCGTAAGACCTGCAATCGGGTAGACTCTTTTTGATTTTGAGAAATTCATTTAATCTTTAGTTATTGAATTTTAGACTAAACCAAGTAAAAATACAGTTTTCTAGTGTTAATCGTAGTTTGCGCTATAATCTGCTGTGCCATCTGTATTTGTTGGCCATCCAGGGTTTTGATACAGAGTTGATTGGCTGTCGCCAACTCTTTTCGATAGGGCGAATTCGGCAACAGGAATCGGTTCAAGGTAATGCGCTTTCGGGAAGTTGTATCCGTTATAGGCCGATCCAGAAGCTGTAACTTGCAACGGGCGGATGTAAGTGCTGATGCCTTGCTGGGAAACAATCCCTTCAGCAATCAGGCTTGAACTGTACATTTTATACATCTCTGCCCAAAGATTCATTCCTTCCACCTGATATCCATCGGTCATATTGTCCAGTGCTCTCCATCTTTTCAGATCATCCAGTCGCATGCCTTCTCCTATAAATTCACAACGGCGTTCTCTACGGATATTGTAAAGTGTTTTGTCTATATATGAACCATGCCATTTTGTTGCAAGGTCGTTTTCTTGTGTCATGTCTGTGGCGGCAATTGTTAAATTATAGTCTGGGTTAACTCCGGCGCGGGTGCGCAATGCCCTCCAGTAAGCATCACAGTTTCCGCCAAGTGTTCCATTCTTTTCGTAATAGGCTTCCAGATAAATCAGGTAAGCTTCCGCAGCACGGAATATAGGAGTTGCAGAAGTTCCTTTTCCCTGTTCGTCCTGTCCTTTCTCATAGCTGACAAACTTCTTCATTTCGTAACCTGTAGGAGACGATTCGTTCCCTGATAAGTAAATAAATGGTCTGTAGTAACTTATTGTATCATTCAAAAACTGACCGGTTAAAGGATCTGTCTTAGTAACAATGTTGCTTCCGGCTGCTTTTGTTGAAGAGGTGAGGCGAACGTCTCTACCTTCAAACTCTTCGTACATAACCTTGTCGCCTTTGTAGTCTTGATCTGCATAGATAGGCTTACCGCTCTGCATCAGAAAGCTGTTTACCAATGAACGGGTAAATCCGGTACCACCTCCGGTACGTCCCAAGTAGTTGGAGGCACCGTGTGAGTTGACTCCCACCAAGTAGTAACGAACCAGAATCACCTCGTCGCTGTTGCTGAATGTTTTCAGGCTATTGAACATACCTATGTAATCGTTGTCGAGTTTTCTGCGTGATGCCACAAGATCGGCAGCATCGATTGCTTCTTGGAAGAAGAAGTTGTATTCCGCTTCCGCACTTCCTGCTTTAAATTGGAAATCAGGGTGGGTGCTGGCTCCTGGCCATTTACTGTTTCCCGGAACAAAGGCTGTTCCTGCATGGTATTTTTCCCAGGTTGCCTCATAAAGAGCCACTCTTGCTTTCAGCAAGTAAGCGGCATCTTGCGAAAGTCTTCCGCTTTCCGGGGCATTTACCTGCATCAGTTCTGCAGCTTTGTCCAGATCCTTCAGTATGAAACGGGCCACTTCGTTGCGTGGGACACGTACGCTTGAAGAAACCAAGGAGTCAAGGTTGTTCTCCATCATTTTGGAAAGGATGGGTACATCCCCGTAATTGCTTAGCAGACGAAAGTATTCGTATGCTCTGAAGAAATAAGCTTCTCCCAGATAATGATTAATATACTCGGTACTGCCTGAAATGCTTTTTGAAGCAATCTTCTCGTTGACTTTGTTTATGAAAAAATTAATTCCGCGTAGATTGTCAAATTTCCATTCGGAATTGTCTTTAGTCACTGTTTTCTTATCCCCGGGATAGAAAAGGTTGTTTGCCCATTTTCCCGCCTGGTTGTCGCTGGAGTTATCTGCGACAAACAATCCTCCCCACAATGGGTTCATTTTAGGGAATAATGAATAGAAGGTGTTATCGTATATTTTTAGGTCGTTAACCGTATTGAAATAGGCTGTTTCATCAGCGAAATCCATTGGATCGCGTTGTAAGAAATCGTTGCATGAAGTCAGGAATGTTCCGATGATGGCCAGTCCCAATATAAATTTCTTTTTCATTGCCATAATATCTGATTGTTGATTGATCATTGTTATTAGAATGTTATTTCGAGACCTGCCGACCATACTCTGTACATCGGATAGTTGCTTCCGGCATAAACGCCGTTGTCACCTACCGTTTCAGGGTCTAGTATGCGCAGATTTGTTAAAGTAAATAGGTTTTCACCTGATACATAGAATCGGCCTTTCTTAATAACCTTGGAAAGTTTAGTATTCGATGGCAGACTGAATCCGATCTGGATGTTCTTTAAGCGTACATAAGATGCATCCTGCATATATCTGTCGCAAACCTGCGTATTGTTTCTGTCTGTTCTCAGACGACCGTAATAGGGATCGTTCATATTGGCTCCCAGTTCCGAACCTGCATAGCGGAAATAGTCCAAGTGATCTTTCAGCAATGTACGGTTCCATTCTCCGAAGAACCCGAAGAAAGTGGAGTTGCCGATAAATGCATTCTGTTTTCCGACTCCTTGGAAGAAGGCTCTGAAATCGATAAACTTATATTTGGCATCAAGCGTTAGCCCGAATGCGTAGCGTGGAGTGGCATTACCAATGACTGAAAGGTCGCCGTGATCGGTAATGGAATTGCTACCAGTATTTACACTTCCACTATTGTCTAAGTCGCGGTACATAACGTCGCCGCCTCCCCATTTCTGTCCGATGGATGTTTGTGAGTGTTTTGCCAAGTAGTCGTTCATCTCCTTATCGCTTTTAGCGATTCCAACGACCTGATATCCCCAGATATCACCCATTTTCTTTCCCTTGTACCAGCTGTTAAGGCTTCCATCCGGAGAATCGTACTTGGTTACAATGCTTTCGTAATCACTTAATGTGGCTATGATGCCATAGCTAAAGTCTTTGTTTATGCGGTCTCTCCATGAGAGTTCAAGTTCCCAACCACGGGTTCTTAATTCGGCATTGTTTGTTGCAGGCGAAGCTGCTCCGTAAATTGCCGGAAGGGCCTTTGCCGGTCCAACCATGTCTTTGGTGGTACGTTGGTACCAGTCGAACGTTGCATTCAAACGGTTATTGAAGAATGCAGCATCGATACCTACGCCTGCATTTTCAATCTTTTCCCAAGTCAGGCTGGTGGAGAAGGGAGCAAAGACTGGAAGTTCCGTTGCTCTTACCCCTCCGAGTACATTGCCGCCAACCGTTGCCGACATTCTTTGGAAGTAGGGATAAAAATTCGAGGTGTTCTGGTTTCCTAACTGACCATACGACGCTCTTAGTTTCAGGTATTCAAATCCTTTGTAGGCCAGTGGTGCCCAGAATTTTTCCTGAGCCACATTCCATCCCAGTGAAAACGAAGGGAACATTGCCCATCTTTGATTGGAAGGGAAACGTGAAGCACCATCGTATCGGAGGTTTATCTCTGCCATGTAACGGTCGGCGTATGAATAGTTCACACGTCCGAAGATACCCAATGACGACCATTCTCCCATTTTATCCGACATCATGGGATTTACACCTGAGGAGGAGGGAAGAAACGGTTTGTCGTCCAACAAGATATCATCAGAAGCCACCCGAGTAGTCTCTGTATAGTAGTATTCAGATTGAAGCCCCAGCAGTGCCTTTAAGTAGTGCTTATCTTTTTTCAGATTGTAGTCTGTACGTACATTATAGTTGAAGTAGTTTACAGCACCGTTTGCCTTTTCGTAATAGTTGGTACCTGCTGCAGGTCTCCTGAGGAAAGTACCGTTATCGTTGATTTTAGTTTTTTCAAGTTCTCCCGCCATCACCTGGTAATAGTTGGTGGCGCCGCTAGGCCGGGTATATTCCAGCTTTTTGTATTGAAGTGTTGAACGTGGGCTTTCCAAGCGGCTGTTCAGGTCAACATAGATTTTCCAATTCTTTATCGGTTCGTAGGTGAATGTGGCCTGGTTGTAAATCAGCTGGTTCTTGTTGATGTTTCGTCCTCCGTCTTTAACAGCTCCGATCATTGATTCCTGGTTGTATTCTCCATTAGGCAGATAAACGGGCATAAGCGGGTAGCGTCTTGCCAGGTTGTGGAAGAAAAGCGGACTTATGGCCGATGGCTTGTCGTTGTTGGTAGCCACCAAGCGTGAGTTCCAGTTTAGTGTAACCTTCTTATTGAACTTGATATTCATTTTACCGTTTACAGTTAAACGGGTGAATTTTTCATCAGCAAAGTTGAACAATCCTGTCTGTTCTAGGTAGTTGGTGGATGCATAGTAGGTTGTCTTATCATTTCCTCCGCTTGCGCTCAGGTTGTGTTCAGTAGAAGTGGTGGCGTCTTTCAGATACACATCGTACCAATTGGTGTTTCCGAAACTTCTCTGTCCCCATCCCCAGTCATCTTGTCCTTCTGCTTTCTCAATGCCATCTTTCAGTTCACCACGCTGGAAGGCCAGTATCTTTTTCAACTGGGTTGATCCGTAAGGAGCGCTATTACCCGAGTTGATGTAGGCGTCGTTGGTCATCAGGGCATGTGTATACGAGTCTGCAACATCAGGCACCGAAATCGGATTTGAGATGCGAATGTTACCAGTGTAGCTAACCTGTGTTTTCTTTTCACCCGACTTGGTGGTAACCAGGATCACACCGAAAGGTGCGCGAGAACCGTAGATTGATGCAGCCGCTGCATCCTTCAGTACGGAAATATTCTCAATATCGTTGGGGTTAATGCTGGACAGGTCTCCTTCCATTCCGTCAATTAACATCAGGGGCGATGAGGTGGAGCCTTGTCCGATAGTCCCAACGCCACGGATATTGATATTCATGGATTGTCCCAGACCACCTCCCAAGTCGTTAGTGATGTTCAATCCGGGAATTACACCCTGTAATCCCTGAACCGCATTGCTGATGGGGCGCGATTCCAATGATTTATTGTCGATGGTCTTTACCGCACCGGTTGTATTGATTTTCTTCTGTGTGCCGAAACCTACAATAACCACCTCATTCATAACCTGCGAGTTTGATTCCATTTTTATGGTTATTGTATTCTGATTTCCAACTGTAACCTGTTGGGGCTTATACCCCAGAAACGATACGGTCAGGACAGTTTTCTGACTGGGTACCGAGATGGTGAATTTTCCGTCCAGGTCGGTGATTACCCCGTTTGTTGTGCCTTTGACCAGTACGCTGGCACCTGGTAGCCCGGCGTTGAACTCATCAAGCACCGTTCCTTTTACTACTATTTTCTGAGCGTAGATATCTGTCGCAACGAAAGCCAACAGAAACAGGAGTAAGGCTGTTATTCTGAATTTCATGTATTCCAAAATTATATTGTTGAATATTCTGTTTTATTATTTGTCTTTTTCGCCTTTCTGGCCAAATACCAGTTTGTACATTACTGTACTGTCTGGAGTATATATGTATTGTACGGCCTCCACACTTCTTAGAAATGAACGGTTTCTGGCAACGTTGGCCCTGATGCGGCTGTCACCGCCACCAGCGCTGTTCTCAGTTATAAACCAAGCCAGCTTTCCTCCTGCCGATGGGATTGGCGCTCTCCATTTGGAATTACTCTCGATGTCTATCAGCACTGTGTCCTTGATTGACTCGAGCATGATTTTTTCCAGTTCGTAATATTTGGCGGTTTTACCATTATAATAGATGGTATCCCATTTAATCTGATATTTACCGTCCGATCCCAAAACATATTTTCCGGAATTGTCTTTCAGGGTATCTGATTTCCGGTAGAAATACTGGTAGGTGGTATCAACGGATCTTATCACGTTAGCCGGATAGGTGGTTCCGAAAACATCAGTAATACCAGTCACCTTCAACTCTGGTTTCAGGGTGAAGTCTCCCGGATTTACAGCCTCTTTTTCGCAACTGCTGATGCACGTCATAAGTCCGGTTACTAATGTTGCATATACAAGTTTTTTCATGTTATAAGGATGATTGATTATTAATTCTTGATAAATGTGTTTTTATAGGTCTCTCCATTCGATGTCAGTACTCGTAAGATGTAAGAGCCGCAAGGAAGTGAGTCAATGGAAAGTTCATTTTCCTTTTGTTCCTTGCTAATTACACATAATCCGTTAGTGTTAAATACTTGGATTCGATGAGGCTCTGCGTCTCCCAGTAGCTGGAAGAAAAGGGTCTCTTTCACGGGGTTGGGAAAGATGGAGATTTTACCAGGTTCCTTTTTAATATAAGTTATAGCTGTAGGAGTTACATCCACTTTAGTCACCAGTGTGTCCACATTACTGTTGATTCCGAAGCTGGATGCCTTCACAAGGCTGTACTTATGCGATGTTTTTACATCATTACCCATATCCCAGTACATGATTCCAGCCAGATTTTTTTCGTTTACCAGATTACAACGGTTATAAGTTTGATTGTAACCTGTTATATACCGGTAGTTCCCTTGAGCATCCATCACTTTGTCCATGTCAGGTGTGTAATTGCCGTCCAGTAAACCATTTCTTACTCCAGTTGGAGCTATGCTTAGTTTGTTGTCGCTTGCATCATAGCTGTTGGACGTGGTGGTTGCAAACGACATCACCATCTTATCCTTCGGGTATCCCTGGGTGGTGAATCGGTTGTAAGCATCCAGATAAGTAGACCAGAGGAAATTATTTTTGGCGGGTCCATAAATCTGGAAAGTGAAGTAGTTCACTCTGTCCATATACATGGGACGTAAGCCGTATGAGACATAATGTGGAGAAACAGAAAATATTTTATCCTTTCCCAGTAGCTTATCAATTTCCAACAACAGTTTTCCATAATTATCCCAGCATGTCTGTGTGTAGCACCATTCAAAGTCAAGGTCCACACCATCAAATTCATTAGCTATCCTTGCTAGGTTTTGTGCAAAAATCACTCTCTTGTTTGCATCTGCAAATGTATTTTCCCAACCATCGTGTCCACTTACACTCATACGGATATGAAATCCCCTGTAACCATCGTACGCACTGCGCATAATATTAAGGTAGTTTGTGTATGAATAAGTGTCGTATCCCACATTTTCTGGTCTATCATAGTTCCAGAAGGAGTTTCCAGCATTCATTATATCGGCGGTAAGTACCTTATCAAATCCAGGTACAGGCAGGCTGCTCATATCAGCCTTAATACCATTAGCATCCTTGTTGGAATGCCAGATAACGGTTTCGTCAAATTTTGCTTTCAGATTTTCACCAATTGTTGCAGAAATATTTTCACCCCCTTTGGGGACCCAGCTCTCTTTTACTGAACCACACAAACCGGTAGCACCGAAGTAACCGGCTCCGTTGTAAGTAAACAAGAATGTTTCTTCAATTGTAAGGTCCTGAGAGAAAGTGGAAACTCCAAAGTGGATCCATTTCCCTGTGGTTAATCGTCTCTGATTAACATAATCATGTCCGTTAACTCTTACAATCACCTGATTCTTATCTGCTGTGCCTAGACGAATTGAGATACCTTGTGATCCGTCTGGTGTTTCTTTCTTAAAGATAAAAGCTCCTTCTGTCCATTCTTCTAGATAGATCCAGGTTTCTAAAGTGTATTTATCCGTTGGATTCATTGCGCCTGATCCTACCTCCATTTTTGCTCCTGTTCCATTCAAGGAAAGTACTCCACTTCTTCCATTATATTCAGCGAGATATCCACCGTTTGTAACTGTTCCTTGGTTATTAGGATAGCTGATATATAATGTTCCATCGTTTTTTGAATTAACACCAAGAACAATCAGGTCGTTTGCAAGCAGGTATTTGTCTTTATCTATAGCGCGGTCAAAGAAACGAGAAAAACTAGTATACGCTGCTGCAACCCGGTATTTAAATTCTTCGTTATCAGTTACAATAGCGCGTTCTGCACCCGGTTCCATCACACCGTGATGTTTAAATTTATAATCGACTATGTTTTCACATAAATTTTGGTCAAATTTGTAGTATGCGATGAGATTGTCCCATTGAGGAACCCATTTGTTAAGTGTGTTGCAGCGGAAATAATTGTAGTCCATCGGAAGCAGCGTGTTCCATAATCTGAACTCGTCAATGCGTCCGGTAAATCCACCTCCTATGATAAAGTCATCGTTTGATTGAGGAATAGGAGAGAGAGTTGTCAGGTTGTCATAAACCAATAAGTTGTTAATATATATTTGAGGGGTACCGTTGTTGCAAAAGAAAGAGATCTGACTCCATTTTCCAGGAATAAGACCGGTGGAAGAGGCTGTAATGGTTTGATTCCCAACGATGAATATGATATTTCCTTGTTCCCCGAGTTTTGCGGAGAAATCCTCACCACGTGAATAGATTGTAGCTCCGGATACCCATTGGGTAGGATTGATCCAGAATTGCACAGTGAAGGATGAAAGGGTGTTAAGTTCAGGCATTGCATGGAAATTCACATTTCCTTGTGAGGACAACTTCAGGGCATAATTATCAACCTGAGCATGTGTCCCTAATGAAATTCCCGCTACCGCGAAGAATAGTAAAAAAAACTTTTTCATATAATGTGTATTAGTTCTGTTTAAATAGAGAGAACCTGTAATTTTATATGAGCCGGATATATTATACCCGGCTCATAAGCACCTACTTTTAAAAATAATACCAATTAAGTAACTAGTTATTTGATAGATATTTTTACACTCTTGCCATTTGTTTTGGCAATGTATAAACCTTTATTTAATGTAATTGTCTCATTAGCTCCAGCGTTATTGACCAATGCTCCTGTAATAGTATAAATTTTTGTATTTTCTACGAAGGTTACATTGTTGCCATTAATTGTATAAGGCAATGACTCAATCTTTGATATAGCTGATGTTAAACCAGGAGTATATGTTTTAATGATTCTTTGTTGTGGATCACCTGTCGGATTAGTAACGAAGCTTATCTCCTTAAACAAAAAGGCAGAAGTTGGATATGAACTTTGAATTTCCATTTTCAGACGGGTAGGATTACCTGATTCCTCTGGAACAGTTGTATCGAACTCGTATAGCATCCATCTTGTCGGATCGTAAAATGCATTGCCGAACTCATCTGTTTCCGGTTCGTTTGGATCGTCTTCGTATCTTTTACAGAAGTCGTAACTTCTGAACATTACATGTACGTTGTTGTCATTTACCGGGTTAACATTGTTGCTGTAAGTAGAACAGTAGAATTTCATCATTGAATTAGTCTGATCAATTACATTCTGATACAATGAAAATACTAGACGAACTCGGATCTTCTGATTAATAGGGGTTGTTTTCTTGTCGGTGTAAAAGTTTAAATTAAACCAGCCCAAGTTTGCAACTGAAGTACTCATTTTGGGAGCGTTGTCATATTTTGAACTAGCTCCGTTTATACAAAGCACTTTGCCAACTGTCCCTCCCAAGTCAACAACATTCACTCCAGCTTGTACAGCGGCTTGAGCAGGACAACCATTTCCAGTGTAGACAGCAGGTCCTCCTGCCAACATTAAAAATCCGTTATCAAAGTTATCTACCACAGCTGCGAGTGAAGCAGGTGGGTTTGCACCGGCATTTACATAGTTTATTGTAAATGGACCAGCTGGTTGGTTTGAAAATTTGTAACGAGATGGAGTGATGTCTACCTCCTGTGCCATCATACTTCCAGATAGCAGAAATGCAGAAAATGCATAAAGTAATTTTTTCTTCATGGTAATAAAATCTAGATTGAACAATAATGAATGAAGATTCTTTTTCTCTTTCATTCTTGATGTTGCAAATATAGATTCCTGTTGGTTTTTTAATGTTTGATATCGTCTGATTAATAGTTCGAATTTGTCTGAAAATAGCATATTATAGTGTGATATAGACAATATTGGATATTGTTGCTTGCAAAATCTGACAGATGTCTTTATGAATATCAATCGAATGCTTTTTGTTTGGAGAATGTTTCTTACAAAACTAAAATATAGCAGATAAATTAATCGGATGTTCACCAATATTTAGTAATATTGTAATCTGAATCTAGTTTTCATATCGACATCCTATATGATAAATAATAAGCGATTATACATAATAGCAATGTTTCTTTTATTGCTGTCCGGATTTAATAGTTCTGAGGCGAAAAGTAGTTATTATTTTAAACAAATTTCTGTTGAGCAGGGTTTGTCACAATCATTAGTCAGATGTGTTTTAGAAGACTGTAAAGGGTTTGTATGGATTGGGACCCGTTATGGATTGAATCGTTTCGACCATTACGATTTGAAGAGTTATTTTAATAGACATAATGACAACAACTCACTTCCAGGTAACCAGATTTTTTTTATTGCAGAAGATGTCAACCTAAATCTCTGGATCTCCTCAAATGAAGGACTGGCTCTCTATAACCGTGAACAGGATAATTTTACACCAATTCTTTTCAATAAAAAACCATTTATTACCCATGCTTTTTTAAACACCAAAGATGGAATTCTGTTTGGTGGGGCTGGCGAGATATTTTCCTACAATTCGCATAACCACGAGTTGGAAAAATTGCAGATTAGTTTTCCGGATAACCAATTTTCTCGCATCAATCAGATGGTATATCTCAATGATGCCACCATCCTATGTAGTTCCCGCTGGAATGGAATCTGGTTATATGATGTGAATCATAAAATGATGAAAAGAACCACATTCTGTAGTGAGAAGAATATAATGTCTGTAACGGTAGATGCACTGAAAAGGATATGGGTATCACCTTATGGGAAAGGACTTTTTTGTTATTCTCCACAAGGTAAGTTACTACATCATTTTTCTACATCAAATTCAGATTTGAATAATGATGTAATCCTCGACATTAAATGTTGGGGTAAATCTGTCTGGCTGGCAACTGATGGTGGCGGAATTAATATCTTAAATACAGCCGATTTATCTTTTTCGCATATCACCCATACACAAGGAGATATTTATTCTCTTCCAGTAAATTCAATTTATTGTCTATATCGTGACAGCGAAGAAAATATATGGGCAGGTAGTATTCGAGGTGGGTTAATTGCAATTAGAGAGGTTTACATACGTACATACAGAGACGTGCCGTTGAATAATCCTTTTGGCTTGAGCGATAAAACCGTAATCAGCTTATTTCAGGATGAAGATGAGACAATCTGGATAGGTACAGATGGGGGAGGGGTAAATAGCTTTAACCCCCAGACCAATAACTTCCGTCATTATTTGCCAACATACGGAGAAAAAGTGGTTTCCATAACCAGATACAGTAATACTGAATTACTTGTTTCTCTGTTCAGTAAAGGTGTTTTCGTCTTTAATAAACAGAGTGGCACCTTTAGACCACTAAGTAAAGTGAATGAGGCTATTAATAAAAATGTCTCAGGGAGCGGACTTTCTGTGAATCTTGCCAGAGGAGGTCGAAACCGTATCTATCTGCTGGCTAGGAATGTTTTTTCCTACGATTTGACTTCCCAAGAGATTAAAATGGTTAAGTTAAATAAAAATGAGGAAACAGGTTCCCTTCAGCATTTGCATTCCGACGAAGATGCTACCTGGGTATTCAGTAATGAGTCGATCTACAGAATAGACAATGCACAAAATCGCATGATAAAAGTTTTTACTATAACCAAGGGTAGTATTATAAATACAGTTAAACGCGATGAAATAGGTAACTTCTGGATTGGAACCAACGAAGGACTTTCCTATTACTCTATCAGTGGAAAGAAACTTACTGATATTAGAACCAACCTTTTCAGGGAGGTATCTGCTATTGTATATGATAAGAAAGGACATGTTTGGTTCTCTTCCCAAGGAATGCTTTTTGCCTACAATATCAAAGAGCGTAAGTTTATCCTTTTCGGAGAGTCGGATGGTGCTTACCCCAATGAATACTTGAGTAAGCCAACCTTACTTTCTAATTCAGGAAATGTGTTTATAGGTGGAGTGACAGGATTGCTCCGTGTAGATAAAGATATTCCTTTTCAGAAAACCGGTCAGCCAAAAATTGAATTGGCGGACCTTATGTTTAATGGAGCAACGGCATATGATAAAATAAATTTTGAGAAAGGGGAAATCTCTATTCCCTGGAATCATAATTCATTGGTAGTAAACTGTATAGTTAGAGAAAAAGATGTTTTTCGAAAGAAAATGTTTCGTTATAAAATTGAGGGACTTGATAATCAATTCATTGAAACCTACGATCATACGCTGACACTTCGAGCGCTACCGGCCGGTAAATACAAGATTATGGTGTCCTGCAACACCCGGGATGGTGGTTGGAGTGAACAAACCCGATTGCTTACTCTTATAGTGACCCCTCCTTGGTGGAAAAGCACTTGGTTTACTATTATTGTGATTATTCTTCTGTTTATAGGTGTTCGTGGTACTATTCAACTGTTAATTCGAAGAAGAGAAAATCTGTTGTTAAAGCGGATGCAGGAGCATGAAAAACAGACCCAGGAAGAAAAGATTCGCTTCCTGATTAATGTTAGCCATGAATTACGCACCCCGCTTACATTGATTCACGCACCTCTTAAAAGAATTCTAGATCGTATAAATACGACAGATCAACTTTTTGGTGAATTGAGTGGTATTTACAAACAAACAAGAAGGATGAAGGATATTATCAACATGGTATTGGACATCCGACGGATGGAGGTGGGGTATGATAAAGTCTCCATGAAGAATTATTCCCTTAATGAGTGGCTGCAGTCAGTTGCAACTGACTTTACCAGTGAATTTCGAGCTGCGGGAATTGATTTGGAGTTCGACTTCTGCCAAGAAATTGGAGTGGTGGCTTTTGATGAGAGTAAGTGTCGGATTGTTATTTCCAATCTGCTGATGAATGCGATGAAATACAGTGAAACCAATACCTCTGTAACGCTCTCAACCTCGCTTGTCCGGGATGATGAGCAATCATTTGTACGTGTAACAGTTAAAGACCAGGGCATAGGTCTTCGGGGGGTGGATGTGGATAAACTTTTCACCCGTTTCTATAAAGGAGAACATGGCTGTGAAGGAAGTGGTATCGGTCTTTCCTATTCTAAAATACTGATCGAGGTTCAGGGAGGAAAACTCGGGGTTACAGCAAATGAAGGAAACGGTGGCTCTTCGTTTTATTTTGATCTGCCGTTATTGACAAAAGCAGAAGAGAAGGTGAGCCCTGTTAAACCGTATCTCAATGAATTAATACAGTCATCGGAAGAACTAATGGCAGAAAGTCAGTCTTTTTCAACTTCATCGTATTCTTTATTGATTGTTGAGGATGAAAATGAACTCAGAAGCTTCTTGAAAGAGTCTCTCAAAGGCTATTTTAATAAGATCTATACAGCTTCCGATGGAATAAATGCAATGGATATAATAAGTCAGATGCACCCCGATATCATAGTGAGTGATGTTATGATGCCACGAATGGATGGCTTCGAACTTTGCAAGAAGATAAAAGAAAACATTGAATTCAGCCATATCCCGGTGATATTACTCACAGCAAGAGATGACGGAGAGAGCGTTCTGAAAGGATATAAGAATGGTGCAGATGTTTATCTGCCCAAACCTTTTGAAATAGATTTCCTGCGTACGGTAATTGGATCAACCATGCAAAACAGGGAGGCAGTAAAGAGTTTGTACAGAAAGAATACTATCGTTACACTGCCAGAGAAAACAACCTTTAGCAATACTGATGAGAAGTTCTTGCTTAAAATGAATGAAGTTATTTCGAATAATCTGGCTGAAGTAGAACTTGATGTGACCCTGCTGACAGAAAAACTGAATATCAGTAGGGCTTCCTTATATACCAAGGTAAAAGCACTTACAGGAATGGCGGTGGGCAATTACATTAATAAATTCCGTATTGAAAAGGCTGTAATATTACTAACTCGTACTGATCTCTCAGTAACGGAAATATCGGAGCAAACCGGTTTTAGTAGTCAACGCTATTTTAGCACGGCGTTCAAACAGGCAATGGGATGTACTCCTTCACAATATAAAGCGGAGCACAAAGAGGATAAAACCGCTTGAACAAACAGGGCATTACAAATGTTTTTAAGCAAAAAAATATAAGGATGAAAACAGCATTATCTTTTCTATTTTCAGCATCAACGCTACTCCTGACAGCTTGTGCACAGCCAGAGGGAAAACCCGTTAACACCGAAACGGTAAAGAAACTTGATATAACCCGTTACATGGGGAAATGGTATGAAATTGCTCGGTTCGATCATCGTTTTGAACGCGGACTGGTGGGATGCACCGCTGAATACACCCTTCTGCCTAATGGAAGAATCCAGGTACTGAACAGCGGCTATAAAGGAAGCTTCTCAGGGAAATATAAAACCATCAAAGGAAAGGCCAAACTTCCCGATCCGGCAGAGCCCGGCAAGCTGAAAGTCTCCTTCTTCCTCTGGTTTTACGGCGACTATTATGTACTTGAACTTGATAAGGAGTACAATTACGTTCTAATAGGGAGCAGTTCGAACAAGTACCTCTGGATTCTTAGCCGCACGCCCCAACTTCCCAATGAGACTATAGATTTATTGCTTGATAAAGCACGGCTGCGAGGGTATGACACCACCAAACTGATTTGGGTTCAACAAAAAGATTCAATCAAGACAAAAACATACCAGTTGAAATCTCTTACTCCTGAAGAGAAAGCTGTGATAATAGACAAAGCAACTGAACGTCCCTTTACCGGCATTTACTACAACTATCACGAGAAGGGAACATACTGCTGCAAACAGTGCGGAGCCCCCCTTTACCGTTCGGAAGACAAGTTTGATTCCGGATGCGGATGGCCCAGTTTCGACGATGAAATAACGGGAGCAGTGAAGCGTTTGTCCGATGCGGACGGCAAACGGACGGAAATAGTCTGTGCACGCTGCGGCGCACATTTGGGACATGTGTTTATCGGCGAAGGGTTCACGCCAAAGAATGTGCGTCACTGCGTAAATTCTATCTCACTCGATTTTGAGTCCGGTAAATAAACAGCTATCCGAATAAGGAGAAATCCCTGTACACAGCAGTCGTCGTTTAAAGGTGTCAAATCATGAAAGCGAAAGTTCTATTATAGCGTGAAGCCGAAATCTCCAAGAATGTTTTATCCTGAAATGTATCCGGCCGCTTTAATTCTTTCTTATCAGGGTGAGAATATAGTTTCTGTTTGCACCCCTTATATTTCGATACAAATCTATCTATTCTGGAAAGGATAATAAAAGAAAGTCGACAGAGGAAAAGAAATAAGGACAATCCACCGGATTGTCCTTATAAACGTTCTAATGAACCTGTGAACTTAATGTTCCTGACAGGGTTAGCTACAGGTTTCGCTACCTTACTCCCAGCAGTTCCACTTCGAAAATCAAGGTTGAATAAGCTTTTATTTTTCCCATTGACCGGGTGCCGTACCCCAATTCGTAGGGTATATATATCATCCATCGTGAACCAAGCGGCATTATCTTCAGTGCCTCTTGCCACCCGTCAATAACCTCGTTCACCCTGAACTCAACAGGGCGTTTTCGGCTAAAGGAATTGTCAAACTCTGTTCCGTCAATCAATGTGCCACGATAATGTACCTTTACGGTACTCTTTGCCGTGGGTACTGCACCGGAACCTTTCAGAATTACTTTATATTGTACTCCGCAGGGCAATTCAATCACACCTTCTTCATTCAGGTTTTCCTGCATAAAACGGATATTTGCCTCTTTATAATCTTTATGTTTCAAACTCATAGTTCGATCTTATTTTCTAAAGAATGCTCTTATTTTTTCGTATGCTTCAGCATATAGTTCAAGATTCTTATCTTTTAAAGGATAATCTTTTGTCGGAAGAAGAGGGATAACCTTCACCGGATGTGATTTCGCATCGTAGATATTTCCAATAATTGTTCTGAATGCTTTACCATCTACCGGTTGATAAAAAGGCTGAATGGATTCCATACCTACACGACGAGGTTGAGCTCCATGCAGAAAATCCTCGTCGCCACCATAAAATCCTAATCTCTGTAACCAATAATTTGTCTGTAGCGACATAGGCAAAATTAATTCGATGGACGGGTTTTGTTCCAAGATCCACTCGATATGCTCCAGTCCTCTGATTGCCTTTTCCTCAGGAATCAGAACTCTTTTGCCTTTTGGTGCAGGCTCTACATAATCGTTGCATAAATTGGTTATATACATCTCATCCGGGTTAATTGAATTCAGAGTGATGTATGTAAGGTGGTTGAATAAATTACGCGCCTCCACATTTCTGCTGCGCTCCCCATGATCTTCAGGAAAACTGCGAAAATAATAGTCGGCGAACATTGCATACTTGGTTACTGTATCTGTCCATTGCAGGTTAGAGTCTTCACCTATTACTAATACTTTAGCAGGATTTGCTGATTTCAAATCTTTTGATCTCATCTTTTTTTATTTATTTGTTTTTAATGGGGAGTCGTTCCCAGATCCACAACGGAATCATTCTCCAGAAGAATACAATAATGGCATATCTTCTGTCAATCATAATAATACGTTTATTGCGATTCAGTGCTTTTATAATGTGGGCTGCAACACGTTCCGGTTTCATCAATAGTGGGTAGTCACGATCCTTTAACAGATCCGTTTCAACAAAGCCGGGGCGGATGTCAGTGAATCGAATGTTCAGTTTTTCCATGTGCGCCAACTGAGCTAATGCGTTGATATAGGAATTCTGAAAACGCTTTGTTGCAGAGTAGGCCGGAGCAGAGCCCAAGCCTTTGGTTCCGGCAATAGAGCTAATCACTGCCAGATGGCCTCCTCCTTGTTGTTTGAAATAGTTAAAAGCAGCTGTAACCATACGTACAAAACCTACCACGTTGGTTCTTGCTGTATTAATTTCAATTTCTGGTTTCAGCTCAAGGTTTTGGCTGCCAATACCCGAACTAAGTAGGAACAGGTTCATGCCGCCCAATTTATCAATCAGTATTTGCAGTTTCTCAGGCGCATCATCTCTGGTTACATCCAGTGGTTGAATTTCTACCATGTTGGGAGCCATGGAACGAAACTTTTCCAAAGCATCTTCTCGTCTGCCGGCTACACCCACACGCCATCCCATTTTCAGATAATCTTTGGCAACTTCATATCCAATACCAGACGTGGCACCAATAATTATAACTCGCTTCATTATTTATTGTATTGAGGTGTACAAAAATAGTGAGATTAATTCAGAAACAGGGTACTATTCCTCCTTTATTATTTAAAACGAAGGCTGATTTCAGATATGGTTCAAATTAATTTAAATTTTGCTTGTTTCTTTATTTAGTTCTTTATAAGAGGTGTTAATAGGGGACTTTTTGAACTGAATATAAAAATAAAACAGAAAAATAAAAGATAAAAATAGCATGAAGATGATTTGTATGAGTTTTCGTGAGGGAAATTTTAACTAAAGCTTACTTGTTCAAATGCTTAATTTTAAGTAATATTGGCAAATAATTAATTGGAGGAACCATGATTAACAGGAGAAAATTCATCAAGGCTGGCATAATTGCCGGTTTATCTGCGACTATAATGCCCGATGTCCTGAAAGCTGCTGAGCCCTGGAAAAAAAAGAAACAACACGGTTTGAAGCATTGGATTTGGATAAATCCTAAAGCAGGAGAAGATGAAGCGATGCTTACTGAGCGGTATAAAAGATATTATGATGCAGGAATCCGAGGAATACTGTTTGAAAATGATGTTGAAGCTCATTTTCGCATTGCAAAATCTCAAGGATTGGAAACTCATCGTTGGTTATGGACCATGAACCGGGGAGATAAGAATCTGATGCAAGAGCATCCTGAATGGTATGCTGTAAACCGGAAAGGGGAGTCGTGTATTGAAAAACCTCCATATGTAAATTACTATCGATGGCTTTGTCCTTCAAAGGAAGAGGTACAACGATACATCCTGAATAATATACAGAGTATTCTTGAAAACAAGTATGTAGATGGTATACATCTGGATTATATACGATATTGTGACATCGTTCTACCTGTTAATTTATGGGAAAACTATCATATAGAACAAACCAGAGAATTGCCTGAATACGATTATTGCTATTGTGACACATGCCGTTCGAAGTTCAAAGAACAATTTGGGATGAACCTCATTGATATTCAGTATCCCGAAGCTAGTCTTTCCTGGCGTCAGTTCAGATACAACTCAATCACTCAGATTGTGAATAGTATTGCTAAGATAGCAAATGAACATGGAAAGAAAATAACGGCAGCTGTATTCCCAACTCCCGAGGTGGCAAGAAGAAATGTGAGGCAGGATTGGATTAACTGGAACTTGACAGGTATTTTCCCGATGATTTACCATCGTTTTTACAAAGAGAATATCCCTTGGATAGGAGATGCGGTGAAAGAGGGAGTAAGGGGTATTGATGATCGTTTTCCCTTATATGCAGGATTGCATCTTCCAGATTTTAAAGACGATACCGAACTTAGAGAAGGAATAAAATATGCTTTGAATAATGGGGCTCAAGGGGTATCTTTTTATGGGGATGTTACGGATAATGTGTTGGGTGTATTAAAGGAATTTTTGAAATATAAAAAGATTTAAATTCCCCACACAATTATTTTATCATGATATTTGTGTGTCGTTTAATAATAGGCAGTCTAAATTGTTTATTGTGTGAGAGTTGTTGGCAGATCAATAGTGAACACAGTCTTTCCAGAACTGCATTCTTCGATCAAAAGATGTCCCTTATGAAGGCGAATAATCTGTCTGCATAAACTTAAACCTATGCCCATTCCTTCCGCCTTTGTTGAGAAAAAAGGGATAAATACTTTTTCTTGTAATTCAGGTAAGATGCCCGGGCCATTATCAATAACGTTAATCGTTATGCGGTTAGTTTGTTGCACTCTTATATGGATTGCTCCATTCTGCATCCCGTCAAGTGCTTGCATGGCGTTTTTAAGTAAGTTGAGAATAACCTGAGATAGTTGGTTTTCATCGCCTTCAATATTAATAGAGGCTGGAGTGCAACTGAGTGAAAAATTAATATTGTTTGCCTTGAAGTCCGTTTGCATAAGTTCTTTTAAATTACAGAGTAAGGTCGAGAGTGAAAATGTTTTCCTGTTCGGATGTGGCAGATAAGAAAGGTGTCTGAAGGATTCAGTAAATTCCATCAGCCGCTCACTTTGAGATTGTATTATGCGAAGCCCTCGGGTTGCTTTTTCCCCAATGTTTTGATAATTCAGCAATGTTTGTGATAAGGAGACTATGGGGGTTATTGTGTTCATTATTTCGTGAGTTAGTACATGAGTGAGTTTGTTCCAGCTTTCATTCTCTTTATCGCTTAGTTCATCACTAATGTCTTTGATGGAAAGGAGCGTAATTTTTTCTCCCTTCATAGTCATGCTGCTTTTAGATATAGTGAGCTTTTGCCTGCTTTCATTCTTTTGTAACAATTGCTCTAGCTGGTAGTAATATGTCAATTGATCGCATTCAAGCAGAGATAGTGCGGTAGAATTGGCAACTAGAATTTTTCCCGAAGAGTCCCATGCAAGTATCCCGTTTGGAACTTCCTCCAGTAAAGAACGATAGAAATATTCCTGTTTCTGTATATCACTCTTTGCTTTGGCAAGTAAATCGTTGATTCTGTTCAATGAGCGATGCAGCATTTCCTGATCCTTGTCCACATGCTTCTCCGAAAAATAGAGCATGTTTTCTTTATCTTGCACTGAATCGAGGAAAAACTGTATTTTTCTGTTGAATGTGTTTAATTTTTGAGTCAGCAATTTAATCTGAAATAGAGAGCAGAATATGAACACACTTCCGATTATGATGCCTGTATGCGATAGTATCATCCAAAGACCGCTTCCTGCCGTAAGGAGGATCAATGCAATGTAGAACAGTATGGTGAAATATATCCGTTGGTTTAATATCATAAAGTTATCAAAGTTTAAACCGTTTTAGTTTATTGTATAATGTCTGTCGACTAACTCCCAATTGTTCCGCGGCAGCTGTCAGATTCCCGTTGTTGTATCGGATGGAACTTTCGATAGCCTGCTTTTCTACTTCTTCCAGATTAGCGACAACTGCTGTGGGTTGTGGTTTCCAATTTTGTCTGATAAGTATGTCTTTAGGGCGAATTACACTGCCTTCACATAAGATAACTGCTTTCTCAATTGTATGTTCCAGTTCCCTGATATTACCAGGCCAATGGTATGTACGTAGTTTTTCTATTGTCTGATCGTGCATCCGCATTTCATTTCGCTGGTATTTTGCAGAAAACCTTCGGATAAAAAGGTTAATAAACAACAGAATATCATCTTCCCGATCGCGTAAAGGAGGTACTTCGAGATGAATTGTATTGATGCGATAGAATAAATCTTCCCGAAACGTGCCTTCTTGTACCATTTCAGGAATATTTTTGTTGGTTGCGGAAATCAGCCGGATATCCACGGGAGTCACTTTATTACTTCCTATGCGAGTAACATTCCGGTTTTGTAGAACTGTAAGCAGTTTAGCTTGGAGAGGCAAGGAGAGATTTCCTATTTCATCCATAAACAATGTACTTTTGTTGGCTGCTTCAAATTTTCCCGGCCTACAATCGTAAGCATTGGTAAAAGCTCCCTTTTCATGTCCGAAGAGTTCGCTTTCAAAGAGAGATTCGCTGATTGCTCCCATATCAACGCTTAACATAGACCGTTGATTGCGTGTTGATAACCGATGAATCTCTCTTGCCAGCATATCTTTTCCTGTTCCGTTTTCTCCTGTTATCAAGATGTTGGCATCGGTGCGAGCTACTTTGTGAATCATCTTGATGAGCTGCATCATCACCTTTGATTGCCCGACAAGCATCTCCGGCTTTTCTTTTTTTTCTTCCTTGCTTCCTTTGTCTTTTATTTTGCTGTTGTATGCCTCTTTAATCTTTTCTACTAGGATTTTATTGTCCCATGGTTTCAATATAAAATCTGTGGCTCCGTTTTTAAGCGCATTAACAGCAAGTTCTACATCGCCATATGCGGTAAGCATTACCACTGGAAGCGACGGGAAATCCTTTAGGATGCACTTTAACCAATACAATCCTTCGTTGCCATTGTTTATACCTGCAGAGAAGTTCATGTCCAATATTACCACATCAATGCTGTTTGCAGTGAGAATAGTTTTGATTTGGTCCGGTCTTGTAGCTGTTTTTACATTCCTGAATTCGTTTTCAAGCAACAATTCAAGAGAAGCCAGCACGCTCTTATTATCATCCACAATGAGAATGTTTCCTGTAGCCATATTCAATAATCTGTCTCTTAGTTTTCGGGTAAAGGTATTTGTTTTCAATTGTATTGGCAAGTGAGTGTCCAAAATTTATACGTTTTCGAAGCGAAAATATATGAATAAGAGAACCTTGAGATTGTTTATGAATGTAATGTCCATCTTTTGGACGCTATGGTGTCTAATTCTTAGACATATAACCTAATTGTGTTGTTTGTAAATAGCTTATATTCATATTGTTATTGTTTTTGGCACGAGGGTTGCTATTTTATCTGAGTAAGAATTTAAGTTATGAAGCATATTCAATTGTTTGTTTGTTTATTTTTACCTGTTGCCTTATATGCACAGACACCGATGAAACTAAACGATTGTATTCGTTTGGCTTGGAGGCAATATCCTGGCTTAAAGAACGGAGAGATTCGAATTCAGGAAGCACATGCCGATTATGTTTCATCAATAGGAGATTTCTTACCTCGGATAACTTTGAAAGGAGAGGTCGGAAAGCGATATGGGCGTTCTATAAATCCAGCTACTAATGGATACGTCAACAAGGATTTTGAAGAAGGTACAATTGGGTTGGATATGACTTTCTCTCTGTTTGAGGGCTTTTCACGAATAAATAAGGTTCGCTTTCAAAAGATAAATAAAGAATGCAGTGAATGGAAGTTGAAGGAAGAACGCAATGAATTGGCTTATCAAGTAACAGAGGCTTACTACAAACTTCTTCTAGAAGAAAAATTGCTAGATCTTTCTCGAGAACAAAGTCGGCTTAGTGAACGCTATCTTAAACAGACAGAAGCGTTTGTTGAGATTGGATTGAAGTCTGTTTCAGATTTACAGGAAGTAAAAGCTCGTCGTGATGGAGATGCTTTCAGGTATTCCTCTCGCAAGAACGGCTACCAGATGGCTTTGCTTCAATTAAAACAATTAATGAACTTTACTCCGGCAGATACACTTATCATGCAGGATGAAATAAACGAAGAAGAACTCCCAGTATACTCTGTTCCTCAGGTAGATACATTGTATTCTCAATCTGCTATTGTACAACCCTCTTTGAAAATAGCAGGTTTATCAGTAAGAGCAGCCCGAAAGAGGTATGCAATGGAGAAAGGAAAATTTCTCCCTTCTGTCTTTTTTTGCTTTTCTGCTGGTTCAAATTATTGTAATACAACTTTTTCATCACGACAATTACGTGATAATATTGGAAAGTATATCGGTATAGGTATTTCTTTTCCTCTGTTAAGCGGCTTGGAAAGAGTTACAGCTCTGAGAAAACAAAACCTGAATATTGATCGTATGCAAAATGAGGAGGATCTACAGAAACAGAAATTATATGCAAATGTGGAACAAACTGTTCTTTCACTGCAAGCAGGGAACGAGGAGTATCAGCAAGCCTTGCAACAGGTCAGGGCCGAATCTTTTGTCTTGAGAGAATCTGAACGAAAATGGGAAGAGGGACTTATTTCAGTATTTCAACTCATGGAAGCACGCAACCGTTACATCTCTGCAAAAGCTGAATTGACACGTGTTCGCCTGCAAATGGAAATGACTATTAAGCTGGAACATTATTATCGGACCGGAACTTTTTTACAAGAATAAAAAAATAACTATTAATGGATACCTTAATTGAAAGAAAACCCTGGTGGAAGCGAAAACTAATTTCTCTTATCACTGTTTTTTTATTACTTATCTCATTCATACTCTATTTTATTTTAAGAGATACAAGCTCTTCAATGACAGTAGAAAAAAATAGAGTAACAATAGCCTCCGTGCAAAAAGCCGAATTTAACGATTATATCCGTATTATCGGACAAGTGGTTCCTTCTCGTATCGTCTTAATGGATGCAATTGAAGGAGGGCGCGTGGAAGAACGTTTGCGCGATGAAGGGGCTATGGTGAAGAAAGGAGACGAGATTCTGCGTCTTAGCAACCCGTTGTTGAATATAGGTATTATGCAGAGTGAAGCAGATTTATCTTATCAGGAAAACGAGTTACGAAACACTCGAATTAGTATGGAACAGGAACGGTTGCGACTGATGCAGGAGCGTATCGCATTGAATAAGGAGTTTAATATAAAGCAGCGCCGTTACGAACAATACAAACGTTTGGTTAAGGAGCAACTTATAGCTAACGAAGAGTTTCGGCTGGCAAAGGAAGATTATGATGCTGCCCGGGATCAACTTGCCGTTATCGATGAACGCATTCGGCAAGATAATATTTTCAGAAAGAGTCAGATCAGCAGCTTAGATGAGAATATCCGAAACATGAAAAGTAGCCTTTCACTGGTGCGTCAGCGATTGGAGAATCTGAAGGTAAAAGCCCCTATTGACGGTCAAGTAGGAAATATTGATGTACAGATCGGTCAGTCGATTGCTGCAGGAGAACATATCGGTCAGATTATTACTCCCGATCTGAAGGTACAAGCATTTATTGACGAACATTATGTGGAAAGGGTTATCACTCGACTTCCGGCAGACTTTACACGTGATGGGATAAATTATAAATTACGAGTAACCAAGGTATATCCGGAGGTAAAAGAAGGCCAGTTTCGTGTAGACCTTAGTTTTATCTCTGAACGACCGGAGAATATTCGCGCCGGACAAACCTATCATATAAATCTTCAGTTGGGCGATCCGGTAAATGCGGTGCTTGTTCCGCGTGGTGCATTTTTCGAAATAAGCGGCGGAAGATGGATGTATGTTGTTGATAAAAATGGTACTTTTGCTATCCGGCGTCCGGTGAAGATCGGGCGACAAAATCCACAATATTATGAAGTGACGGAAGGTCTGGCTCCGGGTGAAAAAGTAATAATCTCTGGTTACGAATTATTTGGAGACTGTGAAAAAATAGTATTAAACTAACGACAGAACTAATTATTATGATTAAAACAGAAAAAATGACGATGATTTTCACTACGGAAGAAGTGCAGACAAGAGCATTGAACGAAGTTTCATTACGAGTGGAGAAAGGAGAATTTGTTGCCATTATGGGACCTTCCGGATGTGGGAAATCAACCTTACTCAATATCCTTGGAACATTAGATTTGCCAACCTCCGGCTCTTATTTCTTTGATGGAAAACAAATTGATAAAATGAGTGAGAACCAGCTTACTGCCACTCGTAAGGGGAAAATAGGCTTTATCTTTCAGAGCTTTAACTTGATTGATGAGTTAACAGTATTCGAAAATATAGAGCTGCCATTGATTTATCTCAAAATGAAATCATCCCAGCGTAAAGAGAAAGTCAGGCAGTTGCTCGGGAAAGTTGGATTGCTGCATCGCGCCAATCATTTTCCGCAACAATTATCGGGTGGTCAGCAGCAGCGTGTTGCCATTGCGCGTGCTGTGGTTGCAGACTGTAAGTTATTACTTGCCGATGAGCCGACTGGTAATCTGGATTCGGCAAATGGTGTTGAAGTGATGGAGTTACTAAGTGAACAGAATCGTCAGGGAACTACCATCATAATAGTTACTCATTCTCAGCGTGATGCAATGTATGCTCATCGGATAGTTCAGTTGCTCGATGGACAGATTGTGGCCGAAACCATAAATCGTCCTTTGTCAGTAAACTTTAAAAAAGAAGCTTTATGATACGTAACTATTGTGAGAGTGCCCTCCGGAATCTGATGAAGCGCAAACGGTTCAGCTTTATCAATATATTCGGTCTGGCTATAGGAATAGCATCTGCTTTGATGATTCTGACGTATGTGGCTTTTGAATTTAGTTTTGATAAGTTTCACAAGAAATCGGACCGTATCTATCGAGTGGAAAGCACTTTTCATGAAGGTGACGTACTTACCGATCATTGGGCAAGCAGCTCTTTTGGTTATGGTTCTGCCATGAAAGAGAATCTGGCAGGCATTGAAGATTATACCCGAATTGGCTCTTTGAATCAGCCCGAACAAATTGTTAAGTACGGAGAGTTGTGCATGCGCGAAAATCAGATTGCATATGCCGACCCAGGTTTTTTCCGCCTTTTTGATTTTGAACTACTCAAAGGAGACCGGAGATCTTGTCTTTCCAGCCCTCGTCAGGTAGTGATAACGGAGCGTATTGCAAAAAAATACTTTAAAGAAGAAGACCCCATCGGTAAAATCCTTCTCTTTACCGGAAGTTCAGAACAGCTATCTTGTGAAGTAACGGGTGTAATGAAAGAGATGCCTTCCAATTCGCACATTCATTATAACTTCCTTATTTCTTACCAGTCTCTTCCTCAGTATATGCAGGAATTTTGGTATAAACATGAAGCATACACATATGTATTGCTCGACTCTCCTCAAAGAAAAACGGAAATTGAAAAACAATTTCCCGCAATGGCCGAGAAATTTAAAACAGAGGAGGCTTTGCGAAATAAAAAATGGGGGGTAGTGCTTATTCCGATAAACGACATTCATCTGAATCCTCAAAGGGGATATGAAGCGGAAACAAAAGGGAACCGTTCGGCAATGATTGCACTTATTTTTGCAGCTGCTGCAATTCTGGCTATTGCCTGGATAAACTATATTAACCTAACGGTGGCGCGCTCAATGGAGCGAGCCAGAGAATTAGGAGTACGAAGGGTTATCGGTGCTTTTCGAATGCAGTTGATTACACAATTTCTGTTTGAGGCATTGCTGATTAATTTGTTAGCCCTTTTGTTGGCACTTGGGATAATTGAAATTATTCTTCCATATTTTAATATGTTGGTAGGGCGTTCTGTTTCCTTCATTGTATGGCTGACAGGTTACTGGTGGATTGTCCTGTTTCTGGCTTTTGCCGTTGGTGTTTTTCTTTCTGGATACTACCCGGCCTTAGTCTTGCTAAATCGCAGGCCAATTGCATTGCTGAAAGGTCGTTTCCTTGACAGTAAGGCAGGAGAAAGAACCCGTAGAGTTCTGGTGGTTTTGCAATATACAGCCTCAATGATTCTACTATGCGGCACTTTGATTGTTTTTGCTCAATTGAGTTTTATGCGCAGCCAGTCATTAGGCGTCGACACAGAAAACAAACTCATTATTAAGTTTCCAGGAAGAACAGAAGGTTTGGAGACTAAACTGGAAGCTATGAAAAAGGAGATAAACAATTTACCGTCAATAAATAAAGTTGCATTCTCGGGTTCTGTTCCCGGAGAAGAAGTGGCAACTTTTCTCTCCAACCACCGTACAGCAGATTATTCGAAACAAAATCGCCTGTATGAGATGCTTACCTGTGATGCAGGATACATTGATACTTACGGATTAAAGTTGCTTGCCGGCAGAGGTTTTTCAGAAGATTATGGAGATGATGTAGACAAATTGGTTGTTAATGAAACGGCAGCCCGCTCTCTTGGGTTTACTTCTGGTCAAGAGGCCGTTGGTCAACTTGTTACGGTGGAATGTGTAAATAAGCCTATGCAGATAATCGGCGTGGTGAAGGACTATCATCAGCAGGCTCTTACAAAGAATTATACCCCTATTATGCTAATGCATAAGGATAAGTTGAAATGGCTTCCGCAGCATTACATAACTATTGCAATGAATCCTGGTAATGCAAGTGAATCAGTTGCTAAGATAGGAGAGATATGGCACCGTTATTTCCCCGATTCCAGCTACGATTATTTCTTTTTAGATGATTTTTTTGACCATCAATACCGGCAGGATAAGGTGTTTGGCGTTATGATAGCAGCTTTTACCGGATTGGCTATCTTTATATCTTGTCTGGGATTATGGGTACTTGTGATGTTCTCCTGCTCCACACGTGTTAAGGAAATGGGTATCCGTAAGGTACTTGGAGCATCTCATCTGAATCTATTCTATCAGTTGGGGAAAAAATTCTTCCTGCTGATTCTGATTGCTGTCACAATAGCTCTTCCAGCGTCCTGGTTTATCATGCAGGCGTGGCTTAATCATTATGCCTTTCATACAGAGCTCCGGTGGTGGTTCTTTTTCCTTCCGGTTGTGCTTATGCTGTTTATCTCTTTTGTAACTGTAACATTCCAGGTAGCCAAAGTGGTGTATAGCAAGCCGGCTCGTTCGTTGCGTTATGAATAAAGATTGATAAATAATAAAATAGAAGTGGTGGAATCTCTTTTATGCCACTTCTCATGTAAGCTTAAATATAAACCTTTAACATTACAATATAAAAATAGAAATAGAGTGAGGCTGTCTCATAATGATAAATGAGACAGTCTCACTCTATAAAATATTCATAGAATTCATGAATCAGCTGAAAGTAATTGAAAGCTATCTAACGTATAGGTTTGCTATGCTTCTTTAGCTATCACTTTTTCAACCCGTTGTTTTAATTCTTCAGCCTTAGTTTTAGCAGCATCTACTACGTTTTTCAGTCCTTCCTTTGATTTGCATAGATATTTATCAGCATATTCATTAACAAATTCCAGCTTACCGTCGTCCTGCAGTTTTCTGATAATATAACCTATTGTGCAGCCAATAGCTAAACCCCAAATAACCCCTTTCATAGACTCTGTTTTTATAAGTTTTACTATAATCATGAACTATTAATATAACAGTTTCAAGGGGATATATGTTCATTGAAAAATGGAACTCCGATGTGTAAATTATTTTTCTGAATACTCAAACAGTATGCTAGTATTTCATATTGCCATTTTTACTTTCTGGATATTTACTTCATGATAAAACAGATTCCATTTCAATATTGAAATTATGTATTATGTAGTGTTCTGTTATTGTTTCTTGCTTTTAATAGCTACTCCATTGTGCAGAGTATTAAACACCACTCTGTTACCTATTACTGTTTTTTCTTTCGTTATTGTATATGCACAGTAAGAATAAGATGCTCCTTTTTCTAAGCTGGATGTGATTTTCATACTAAATTCTTTCGATGGTTTTTCTGTGGCAAGACTATATTTAATTTCCTTGCTTCTACCATTTAGTATAAAACCATAATCAATGATTTCATTTTCTTCGAAATTATGAACCAGAGCGTTCAACGTTGCCCCCATCTCTGTTATATCTGTTGCATCTTCAGTTGTAACAATGGGATAATTCTTATCTGTGAAGCCAGTTTCATCTGCACATCCGGCACTTATAAATATTAAAAGAAGCAAGGAAAGCAATTGAATTAAATATTTCATGACGATTAAAAGTTAAAACCTGTTGATACTTGAATGATTGAATTATTAAACGAGTTGTTTTCGGATAAACCCTTCAGGGAAGAATAGCGGAGATTCAGAAACAGAGAATTTCTATGATTAAGTTTATATTCTGCCCCTGCACCCAATGAATATCCCATTTCCCATTTTGAGAAAAGAGGCACATCCTTATAGATAATATCAATCTTATCTCCAAATGCAGTTGAATTAATGTAACCGTTCTTCTGATTGAAGTTATAAGCAAATATACCTCCTACATTTAAATATGGCCGAAATCTTTTAAAAGGGAAAGTGTATTTTATCAAAGTCGGAGCCTTTACGGAAGAAATATTAGCATAGAAATTAACATCATAATTGTCTTTTATCTTATAGCAAGAATAGCTATGTTTCACATAATAAGGTTCTGTATAAAGACTAAAATCACTATAAAAGAGAGGGTAGTCAATAAAAAATCCAATAGTTGGATTTGCCTCTTTGTTGAAGTCTATTAACTTTATATTGTCGGATGCTTCATCTATAATATCAATGTTGATTATTTCATAACCAGCCACTAATCCCATTTTTAAAAATGGGTATGGGCTGCTACTACATTTTTCGTATCTTTCTATCAGTCTTTTTAATCCTGATTTACTGTAGACAGCATGATATATCGCATCTGATATGTCTGGACAGTCGGCTGTCAATTCCTTTAAGTATTCCTTATACGTTTTATGTTCTTTTTTGTTGACTTTGGGAAGTTCTACGAAAGAAGTTTTATCTTTCTCGATGAAGAAAGTTTTTGTATCTTCCCCTCTGTAATAATAAAGTGTTAGCTCTCCATCTAATATCCGTTCCAGAAAAACTCTTCTGACGGAATCATTGACTAAGATGTCTTTTGCTTCATAATAAGCCCCTTTTTCAAAACCGTAAGCTTTTATCGAGTCGGGCGAATATTGATAATACCTATCATTCTTTTTAATCCAACAATACCGTGCATTTTTCTTTTCACCTTTATTTTCAATTTTTACGCCGTAACTGGCTGATTTTTCTGTAATGTAATAATCGTTTTGGCAGAAAAGATTAAAAGGAATGATAGTCAGAATGAATAAAAATAGTAGTTTTTTCAGTTTCATATAAGATTTAGCTATGTTAATACTGTATATATTTATGTAACTTGTAAATTATTCAAATATAGGCTATTAAATATCTATATACAAATGATAATGTATTTATTTTTATTGGTGAAAATATCTAGGGCGTAAAATCTTATCTACCTGCATTCCTTTTACATGCAGGTAGATATTATATCTTAGCCAATACTGTTTATTAATTATAAGTGATTACCAGATTTTCACGATCTGATTTTCCGGACGCCACATCTTATCTCCCTGTTTTACACCGAAAGCCGAGAAAAATTCGGGCATGTTTGATAAAGGACCAATTACCCTCCATTTTGCCGGAGCATGTTCGTTGCTCTTTACTTGGTTAGCCACCGCTTCAGGGCGCATGTTCAGCATCCATGCCAATGCATACCCCAGGAAGAATCGCTGACTTGGATTCAGTCCGGCAATCAGCACATTATCCTTGTATTGCTTGGTCCTTTTAAAGGCCTCGTATCCCATAATCACTCCGCCTAAATCCGCAATATTTTCACCCTGGGTCAGTTCCCCGTTTATGTGTAGATTGTCAACAGCTTCATAATTATTGAATTGTTCCACAATCATTTTTGTTTTCGCGGTAAATTTTTTCTGATCTTCATCAGTCCACCAGTTGCTTAGATTGCCCAGTTCGTTGTACTTACATCCCTGGTCGTCGAATCCATGAGTAATTTCATGACCGAAAGTTCCTCCGATAATGGCATATAGAATGGCGTCATCGGCCATTTTACCTTCATATCCCGGAACGATGATGTTGCATCCAGGAATAACAATCTCGTTGTTTGACGGATTGTAATAAGCGTTATAGGTTTGTGGCTGCATTTGCCATTCCTTACGGTCAACAGGTTTCCCGTACTTATGTATCATGTAATTGAATTCCCATTTATTGGCCTTCATTATATTATTTACATAAGAAGAACGATCTACCTGCAATGCGCTGAGGTCTTTCCATTTATCCGGATATCCCACTTTCATTATTACACCATTGAGCTTTTTCAATGCTTTTTCCTTTGTGGCAGCACTCATCCAGTCGAGCCCTTTTATACGTTCAGCAAAGACCGATTTAATGGCATCGCCAATCTCTTCGAGTTTTTCTTTGGTTCCTTTAGGTAGATATTCGTCTACATACACTTGTCCTACCAATTCTCCAAGCGAACCGTCAGTCTTTTCCACCACACGTTTCCATCTTGGTTTTGGTTCTTCAATTCCCCGAAGCACGGTACCATAAAAACTAAAAGATTCTATAAAAGTCTTGTCGTCCAGGTATTCAGATACCCCATTCAACAAGTGGAATTTCAGATAATTCTTCCAATCGTCTATTGTATACTTTTTCAGATAACCGTTTAGAGCAGTCAGGAACTCTGGCTGACCTACAATTACGCTATCTACCTTTGCCAGCCCAACACTACCCATGAAAGTCTTCCAGTCTAGATTGGGTGTCAGCAGTGCCAGTTCACCCGAAGTCATTTTGTTGTAGTTGGCAAATGGGTCGCGTGTATCTTCTCTTTTGCGCGAAGTTCTTGCCAGGGCGCTCTCCATTTCCATCAGTTTGACTCCAGCCAGCTTGGCTTTGGTGTTATCGTATCCCATTATCCGGAACATGTTTCCGACGTGTTCCACAAACTTTTCACGTATCTTTTTCGATCTCGCATCATTATCTGTATAATAGCTCCGGTCGGGCAAGCTTAATCCTCCCTGTATAATATATACCTGGTATTTGCTGCTGTTCTTATCGTCTTGTCCTATATAAAAGTTAAACAAAGGTGACGATGATACGGTGTGGATGTATGCAGCTTCTTTAACGATGCCGTTCAGATCTCTAATTCTGTCTATATTGGCAAAATCGTTTTTCAGATCGCTGATTCCTTTTTTGTTCAGAGTAAGGCTGTCCATTCCCGAAAAGAAGAAATCGCCTATTTTTTGCTTGTTACTTCCCTTTTCCGCATGCTGAACGGCTGCCGACGATTCACATATTTTTCTTACCTGCGCATTGATGGTATCCTGGATTAACTGAAAAATTCCGTTACTTTGTTCACTGGCCGGGATAGGATTTTGTTTAAACCATTTTCCATTGGCAAATTCAAAGAAATCATCTCCTGCTTTCACGGTCGAATCGATATGTGCTGCGAGTGCATCACCTTTGTCTGTTGAATGTTTACCCGGTTTGCAAGATGTTGCGGTGGCTGCCAGAGCGAACCCGCAGATAAGGATGTTGAATATCTTTCTTTTCATAGGATGATTTGTTATTAGTTGAAAAAAAATTAAAGGTACAATAATATTCCAGATTTTACATTATCTTTATTTGAAACTTCTGTATCTTCTTTTTTGTCTTATTAAACGGACTATTGATTGTTATTTTTTGAGATATAATATCTTTATTAATCGATAAAATGATCCTGTTTTTATACTTTTTTTACTGAATCTTTTTTAAGATCACAGATTGAGAATAAAATTTATTTGTTTCATCCATTACTTTCAGTAATTCATTCCAATCTGCAACAGGAATAAATGATTTCTTGTATACTTTCTGAGTTTCGATATTGAGCTTGTTTTCGGCTATGGATGCGGTTGATACAAAAGAACCATACTCATTTTCTATTTTATAATTCAAATTTTCAATACCTTGTACCTCATATCCTTTTGGTATTTCCACCTGTATTTCGTTGATAAAAGAGCGTGGGGAAGGTAGTATGGCATTTACCAAGCGGTTGCGATCTTCTGCTGTCGGGGCCCATTGCGTACCTATTAATTTTCCTGCATCCAACAAAAGGTTGCTCCCTGCTTTTTTCACCAACCCCTCTATGCTGTATTTTACTGTATATTGTAAATCTGGATTTTGAGATGTTATTCCCATGCTTTTCATAGAATAGTCGAGTACCTCTTTAGGAGCAAAATCATGAATGGCATTAATCTCTTTCTTAATGTTATCTTTTTGTTCTTTTCGTTCTTTATCGTAAAAAGCTTGCCATTCTTCAACGTATTTACGTGCATTCTTATCCTCATCCATTTCCTGTAAGTGCGTTTTTTCAATCGATAAATTCTTACGCATTTCATTATTCCAATCTTCATCCAAGATCAGTAACTGTTGAAAATCTTTTTTCTGGTCGCCTGTATATGTACTTTCACGGTTTATCACTAACTCAAGCGGACTACTCTCCGAAAAAGTTACTTGCATTTTTACTAAGTTCTTATTCTGGTCGGCGGTTGTTTCATGTATTTCATATTCACTGCAATCGCCTTCAATTCCTGTCGGGCTATTTCTCTTATAAGCGTTTACTGATACGATTGAAGCTTTTTCTCCCTGAAAACTTGCTGGGATTTCAGCGGCAGGGGAATAACTTCCGGTGAAAGAAAAGAGTTGTTTGTTCTCATTTGCAGTAACAACACAATACAAATCTCCCGGTTCGGTAATCTCCTCCATTCGTGCATCGTACTTACTTGTAACAAATCCTATTTTAGCCTCCACCATATTCTCTTTTAAGAGTTTTTCCAGCTGGATCATAAACATGATTGGCGGAAAGTACTCCAAATTGTTTGGCCAGTATAAACGAAGTGCATCATAGCAATATACGGCTAGATCTTCCTGAGTTGCATTGAGGGAATTCTGTTTGTAGTTTAGTATTGCTTCCGATATTTTCTTATTGATCTTTTTTAACGAGCTCATCTGAGATTCTTGGGTTGCCAACATACATTTGGCATCGTTTAAAATGTTAATAGATGGAATATTGTTGTATACCCCACTACTACGTGCACTTGCCGGTTTGTATAATATTTTAGAAGTATTATTTAATATCTTCATACGGATCATGGGCAATTCACGCATAACTGAAAGCCATCGTGTTTCATTTATATTATCTAAATCTATCTTGAGAAGATCCTTTTTTTCCGCTTCAAGAATTGTATAATTTTCATCTGCATTAATCATTTTCATTTCCGGAGCTCCGTTTATGGAACGATATTCAACAGTAAGCTTCTTTCCGAATTCGCAGTGAACGGAATAAGAGAGAGTAGGGTATGGTGAAAAAAAAGCAAAGAATATGGGAGGTATGTTTTCGCTTTCCAAATCCTTTTCCTTGTGAATAAAGTAATCAAGAATATCCCCGACTTGTAGATCCGGAATAGCCAGTTTTCTATATGACTCTTTATTGTTTTTACCTTCAGTAACTGTTACTGATTCATTGGCTACATCAACCTCCTTTATTGTACCATCCGGTTTTATCACTCTTGCTCCAATTATTGTTCTGAATTTATTGAGACTATAGTATCCCCTTGTCGAGGTTTCTTTCTTAAAAGAAATTTCGGAGAATTCTTTTAGAGATGCATTATCGTTTATTTTAACTAAAGATCGTTCGGTGTCTGTGTAATATAGACTCGGACTTAAACCTCCACTCTGTAAAAAACTTGAGAATTGTTTTTGTCTTTTGACTTCAACTAGTTTATGTCGGGCAATGATGATAGCCGATTCTTTTTTATATTTGTCGGGAACGGTATAGTTCTTGAATTGAGGCAAGTTCCATCCCCACACTTCTTCTCTTACCCGCATTTCCTGTTCAGTATAATCGATAGCGAAAAGCATATCCGAGAATACAAGCATAGCCATGATCATCCAAAGAACTCTGCTTTTTTTGTTCTTCATAATATATGTATTTATAGTTTCTTTAAGGTTATTTGTTCCATATAAGCTTTTCGGATAGCTGAGATGTGGTTATTCCACTCTTTAAAACAACTCTTTTTTACCCATGGATCAACCATGGTTATTTCTTTTCGATAGATGACTTTGTTATCTGTTTGGATATATGAAACTGTAAAAAAAAGATTGTTGTTTTTGATTGTTAACCCGGAAGGAAGTTCGGTTACTTTATATCCCGAAGGAATGTGAAGCGTGATTTGCCGAACAATGTGCTCTTTAAATGAGAACAGGTAATCATTTTCACGTTTGGTAGTGTCAATGGCCAAATTTTCATAGTCTTTTGCGGAATTCAGACTGATGTACAGCTCATCATTAATGGCCTGTATGGCAGATTTATGCTCTATATCATAACTGATGGAGAGGTTGTCCGATTGGGGTTCTGTACCAGTGATAATGATATTGGACACCTCGTCCTGCGCTTCTCCTTTTTCCAGAAATCTCTTTATTGCATAATCCTGTTTGTCTTTTTCTTTAGAGTGAAGTAGCGACAAGATAAGTTGCTTTGATTCCCCGTGAAAGGAGTTGACAGCTTTGCCACTCAACGTTTTGTCTATAACTGTATATTCACACGATATGCTATCTTTGTTTTGGATAGGGGAGATGGAGGGAACACGTTTTATTAGATAGTTATCCCCATCTTCTATCATTGTCTCTCTGTCTTGTATCGACTGAGTATATTCGCCAAGCGGCATATATTTCACTGTAGGATCAAGGAAATAGAACTTATTGTTCCAGTTCAGGGCACAGATCATGTGATCTAAAATGGGTAATGGAGTTGAAAAATCGAAATCAATTTCATTGGTGGCTATCCATGCAAGCCGTGCATCAAAACCAGCTGCAACAAGCAGCGACTTTAATAAATTGGACATTCCTTTGCAATCGCCATATTTCTTTTGCAATACATCTTGTGCGTCAGCAGGTCTGAATCTCCAAATTCCATACTCAAAAGCAATATAACGAATATTTTCCTGTACCCATGAATAAATAGCTTTGATTTTTCTTTCCGGAGTAGTACATTCTTTAATTATTTCTTGAGCTTTATTATAGATAACCGTTGAATCACTGCTGTCCTGAAGAGTGGCACCGTGATTCCATTTGTAAAGACTTTCAAGCCCATCAAAAATGGATTGTTTTGATCCGTTGATAGTAGCTGTTTTGGATATGATTCTTAAATGAGGACAGATATATGAATATCCCGGACTGTTAGGCTCTTCTTTTTCTGTTTTTTGATTTTCAATGTAATAAATGTATGTATGAGTTTTAGCCTTCTCATCTGCTATGACTTCTTTTTTTATATTTGTTCCAAGATTCTTCTCTTGGATGTCAATGTCCATCCAAAAGGGGACAATTAATTTTACAATCTTATTCTGTATAAATTGTTGCTCGGATAGATTGACTGTAGTAAAATAGTGAGGATCTTGAAAGATTCTTTTATAAGAGACTTCTGCAATCTTATTTTTCTGAGTAAATGGTAAATTTATTATGCAGACTCTAGAGTCGTGATAAAATAAACCTTCTTTCTGATACATTCTGTATTGAGGTCTAACGTTTTTTAATCCGTCTACCTTGATATTTGTTATTTCCGAGTATTCATTGTAGAATTTGGCTAAAAAAACTTCCTTGGATATTACAGATACATATGTGGCTGAAGACTTTTCTTCAATAAACAGTTTTTTGTCATCATTGAGTTTAAATGTAAAGACATCCTCCATATTGGTGATAATTACATTGTCATCATCTGTTTGTGCGAAAGTGCTAACATAACAAAAACAAAGAAACAAATAAGAAAGTAGTCTTTTGCGCCTTTTCATAGTCTGATTTTGTGTTATCAATACCCAAGTTTTATGCTTGCGTATTTAATATAATGGGAACAAATGTATGAAATATTTTTAGGCTTACATAATGAAATATGTGAAATAATAGTTTGAATGATAAGTAATGTTTGGAATGATATAGCTTATTATGTCCAGATTCCTTTTTTGAAGAAATGAGAAGTTACAACTCCCTTTTTTTCAAAAAGAAAAAGGGAAGCCAATTTCTTAGCTTCCCTCTTCTCCTTATTTAAGATAAAACATATCTTCGTGATGGATTCGCCATCAGTTATCGCTACTTTCAACTGATGATTCCGGCTGTTATTGCGGAATGATTGGTTCCAGCGCTTTACCATCCTTGTCGACTGGGTAGAGTGCCCCTTCCGCCTTTAACCGTTGAGTCATTTCACTAACCATTGCTTTCAGCTTTTCAGGTTCTGATTTGACAAGGTTGGTTGTTTCCGTCTCATCTTTTGCAAGATTATAAAGCTGATAGCCGGGAGATCCTGGATTTTCCGGATTGTAGTGGTAGATAAGCTTCCAGTCTCCTTTGCGGAAAGTAGTAAAATAGCTGCCACGATGCTCGTGAGGAAAATGCATCAGGAACTCTTGCGGATGGTTTTTATCCGGTTTTCCTTGCAATAATGTCTTTAAACTAAAGCCATCCAATACGTGGTTTTTCGGAGCTTTTATTCCTGAAACGGAAAGCACAGTGGGGTATATATCCATTACTGTTCCAATCTGTTTCATAACCTTGTTTTTTGCAATAGGGAATTGTTTCTGGAATTTGTTTTTTGCATCCGGGTGTGCCCAGCTAACAATAAAAGGCACACGAACACCACCTTCAAACTCAGATCCTTTTTTGCCTTTGAGTGGTGCTGATGAACCATAGTCTGCAGCTCCTCCCAGCGGTGCATCTCCACCGTTATCTCCCAGGAAGATGATCAATGTATTCTGTGCCACTCCCAGTTTTTCGAGTTTCTCCATCAGGTCGCCCAGTGATTTGTCCATTCCCTCGATAAGCGTAGCAAACGCTTTTGCCTGATCGTTCTTATCGGCAGCGGTGTAGTGTCCAATAAAGCGTTCGTCTGTTTCGAAAGGAGCATGTACGGCATAATGTGCCATATTAAGATAAAACGGTCGTTTTTCTGCTACCGCTTTGGCAATTTCCTCTCCGGCTTCCAGGGTTAATGCATCTGAAAGGAATGTGTTTGTGCGGTGATATTTTTCCAATCCGGGCACAGCTCTCTCTTTATTCCCTTTAATCCATCCGTAACCATTCTCGCCGTGATAACTTCCCGGTTGCCCGATGGAGGACCCTGCGATATTTACATCGAATCCTATATTTTTCGGATTTTCTCCTTCGCTGTTCATACATCCAAAATGTGCTTTACCTACATGGATAGTCCGGTAACCTGCCTTTTGCAGCATTTTAGGGTAGGTAATGTCGGCATGGTTTAGTCCCTTCCAGTTCCATTCAGGGGGTCCGAAAGGTGTACGATTATTGCTTTCTGAATTAATCCAGTTTGTGGTGCGATGACGGGTGGCATTTTGTCCCGTCATGATAGATGTACGCGATGGCGAACTTACGCTTTGCGCGTAGAATGTAGAGAAGCGAGTACCCTGTGAGGCAAGTCGCTCCATATTCGGTGTGCGATACCAGTTGTTTAAAGGCTGTCGGACAGGATTTCCTTGTCCGTCTGTAATAAAAGGAACAGAGGTGTCCATCAATCCCATATCATCCACAAGGAAAACAATGATATTGGGTTTTTCTTGTGCACTGACAGAAGAGAGGCAAGCTCCTCCGATAAGGGCTCCTGTTGTAAGTAGCTGTAAATTCTTTAGGTTCATAGTTGGTGTTAAAAGGTGTCTCCTGCAATGAGAACGATAATAACTTTATTTTTCGTGCCGAAGATACCACTTTCTGTTTTTTTATCGGTATGCAATCTCCAAAAAGTTATCTTAAGAAAGTAAAAACGCTATTTGATTTGCTATTTATCCTGAAAAAAAACAGCACCCCTTTCCGTAAGAGAATAGTGTGGATTATTGTTCTGTTCCATTGCATTGATGACATCGAAAAGATGATTACCCTCACGATTTTTTATGAGGCCAAAAAATAATCGTATATTTGCTTCCTCTAAACCAAAACAAATTATGAACAAAAACCTAAGAATTATCACATTATCCTTACTGGCCATTTTCACAATTGGTACCAGTAATGCTCAGTCCTTTCAGGAGTCGAAAGAACAGAAGGAGAAGAGAATGCAATGGTTCCAGGATGCCAAGCTTGGTGTTTTTATCCATTGGGGCATTTATGCTGTAAGAGGAATTCCTGAGAGCTGGTCTTTCTATAACGGCTATCTTTCTTATGATGAGTACATGTCTCAGCTGAACGGATTTACTGCTAAGAACTATGATCCGGTGGCATGGGCAAAGCTGATTAAAGAGTCCGGTGCCCAATATACAGTTATTACCTCCAAGCATCACGATGGGGTGGCACTGTGGGATACACAAGCCAGCGACCTGAGTCTGGTGAAGAAGAGCCCTGCAGCCCGCGATTTACTGACTCCTTTTACAAAGGCTGTCCGTAACGAAGGTATGAAGCTAGGAATCTACTATTCGCTCCTCGACTGGTCGTGCAAGGATTATCCGCATGAAACCCGCACTTCTATGCGCTATCAGGTAAAGGACGATCCGGCTCGTTGGGAACGCTTCCTTGAATTCGACAAAAAACAGCTGACAGAACTGAACAAACAATACAAACCCGATTTATATTGGTTTGACGGTGACTGGGATTTCAACTCCGCTACCTGGAAAGCAAAAGATATGGCTTCGATGCTTCGTTCCTACAATCCCAATGTTATTCTCAACTCACGCATTCAGGGATATGGCGACTATGAAACCCCGGAACAGGGTGTGCCTATCCGTCGTCCGGCATCTCCTTGGTGGGAATTGTGTATGACGATGAACGACAGCTGGGGATATGCTCCCACAGATACCAATTACAAATCGGCCAACATGTTGCTCCGCACTTTTGTAGACTGTCTCTCCAACGGAGGAAATTTGCTGCTAGACATTGGTCCGAAAGAAGATGGAACCATTCCTCAGGAGCAGGTTGATATCCTGAAGGAGTTTGGTCGTTGGACCAAGAAACATGCCGATGCCATCTACGGAACAAGAGCGGGTATTCCCGAAGGTCATGTTATGGGTTATACTGCGCTGAACAAGAACCAGGACATCCTCTATATCTATCTACCTTACAAACCTATCGGCCCTATTTCCGTGAAGGGGCTTAAGAATAAAGTGAACCGTGCCTGGATTGTGGGCAACGGTGCTTTGCTGGAGACCAAGGTTGTGGGTAAGGCATATTGGAGCAGTGTTCCCGGCATTCTATATTTCGATGTTCCCGAGCAGGTACAAGATCCACAAATCACTGTTGTGGCGCTTCTGCTTGATGGAAAGATAGACCTTTACCGCGAAGCCGGACAGGTGATCACCAGCAATTAGAAACTTCCTAAGTTAAGTAATATCGAAAAGGGCTAGACTTGTATGAGTTTAGCCCTTTTTTTGCTTCATTCCGCCAATTCGTCTGTCCGTGCTTTCACGATTGTATGCCATGATTGCAGGCATATTCAGGAAGATGTATATACTTATTTTCGGAGGGGGTGACAGAGGTGGCACTAAAAAAGGATGTTTTACGGTTTCAGAAAATGAAAATTGAAAATTCTTCTAAAATACTTTTTTTCGATTTACGATTTACAGAAAGGTAAATAGGATGTTTTCTCTGCCACCTCTGCCACCCATTACTCTGTATGGTGTTTATTATCAATGTAATATAATTCCGGGTAACACAGTAGTGGTGGCAGACAATTGCTTTCACTACCATTTTGAACCATGTATTGAGCTCATTACCGGCTAACAATGCTTCACGGTGGTGTAGATGGTGTAGATAAAACGACTGTTTTTCGATTCTAAAAAATGAGAATTGAAAATTCTTCAAAAAGATTTTTTTTCAAATATGATTTTCTGGAAGCGTAAAAAGCTTGTTTTTAGTGCACCATCTACACCACTGTATTTTGTATATAATTGATAATTAGATGTTTGTATCTAATAAGAAATGGTGCAAAGGACTTGTTTACGTGAAATCCTCCCTAAAAATAGACGCTAATGAGTGGATTTTGGCCATGTAAGCGGCTATAAACAGTATGCTTCTGCCTGTTGTGGTGCTTAAGATAGAAGTCGGCGGCCCTGTCGACTTGTATAAAAGCAGTATGCATCTGTTTGTTGAGTTGAAAGCCCCCAAGGGGTTGTTCAATTAGCCGTCTAAATGCAGAATCAACCCCCTTGGCATATTGCAGCAACCTGTTCGATGTTGTTCAATAAGCTGTCTAAGCACAGCATGCTTTTGTTTGTTGCGGTCTGTTTTTGTGTAGCCGGATACCAGTACTAAAACGATATGTCTTTTCCCTGTTTCGGTAACTACACATGGTAAATCTTAGCAAGAGACTGCTCTTTGTTCATGAAGAACTAATCAAAATGTAAGTGGAAACTAACCAAAACAACGGCAATAGTTACCCCAATCTTGTACATCTTTCACCCCAATCATGTACATGATTGAACTCAATCTTGTACATGATTACCCCCTAATCTTGTACATGATTGAGCCAATATGTCTCGATGTTTGCAATAAACTGATTCCGGAGAACTATAATTGTTCCTAATCCCATAAATAGTTGAACGATAAATAACTAACAATGAAGCGTGTTGACCTCTTCAGGCTTAAAGCGTGAAAGGCATATTCAATCGCCTGATTTCAGTTATTGGTTGACTTATGGGGTACTAAAGGTGTAAATCGTCGACTCATTTGAGGTGATATACGTAATAATTTCTTTTATAAACAGCTGACTATTAGGGATGTATGTTTTCTTGTAAACAATTTTAGTGTCAGTAGTGTCAGTAAAAATAAGGTTTATCCGGTTTCAGAAAATGAAAAATCTCCAAAAAGAATTTTTTTGGAATTACGATTTCTGGAACGAGAAAAAGAATGTTTTCTCTGCCACACTGCCACTAAAAGTCTTTACAAACTAATTCTTTGTGCAAAACCAGACTGACATATTACTTGAAAATAGGGAGGAAAATAGATTCAGCAGGAGATGCCTGGTATTTATTTAGATAAAAAATAAGACCCCATAAAACTAATTACTGATACCTTTCTTATTAATGAATGGAGTATGGAATTGTGCGATAATTTAAACGAATTGGAAACTATCTCCAGGCATAGGATTAGTTATATAATCTATTTTATTAAAAAGAGAAAAAAAACTCTTAATGAGCTGTCTAAAGAGGATGCTGTTAAGCCTATTTTTAGGATAGATATGTTATTTTAAATAATCTTTCAATAGCTCAAATTCTTTCTCGTATTTCTTAATCCGTGCATAATCTTTTTCAGTAGGGTGGGCAATGCGAGATAGGTCCATGTTATGAGTCAGGTCGTTCAACTTTACTTGGCAGGCCAGTTTGCTCTGCATTAGGCGGGTTATGTACTCTTCCCGGGATGAGGCTGTTTGACTGTTCAGTAGTTCAAGTGCCAGCTTTATTTCTTTTGCTTCGTTTTCCGCCAGTAAATTGCCGGCTCTCCCTTTCAGCATTTGCATTACTTGTTCCACGCTGTATTCAGTATCTTCCGCAGCATCATGAAGGTATCCCACCACTTTTTCCTTCCAGTTGGCACCGGCTTCACCAACAGTTGTGAGATGACTCTCAAAGTAATCTACTCCTGCTTTATCTGTTTGTCCGCGATGAAGTTCTTCGGCAATTAATACAGCTGCTTGTATTATGTGATTGCTTATGTTTTTTGATTCTTCTATGTTTGACATAATCTGGTATCTTTTGTTGTGTCCTTCTTTTCTACAGGCAAGATTATTTATCTGAGTAAAAATATGATTATTTTATTTATTATCAAAGTTTTAATGACGTAATTCTAAATAAGTAGTTCCTTATTTCCATTTAGCGTAAATACCTCCTAATGAGAATATATCACTTTCGGATTTCCGGATTAGATTTCATGTTGATGACTAAATCCGAAAGAGGAGACCGTCTTTACTTAAAAAAGAATAATCGTTCTTGGATATCCCGATTTTCTGTGCAACTTTGCAATAATAAATATCATCAGTAATGAAAGAAGAGAAAGCTTTTAATAAGATAGAAATATATTGGATCTCCAAAAGTCAAGCCGTTGAAATTCCATTTGTAGGCGAGATTAAGGCGGGCTTTCCTTCTGCTGCCGAGGATTTTGTGGAATCGGCTATTGACCTCAATAAGTATGTGGTGAAGCATCCTTCGGCCACCTATTTTGCCCGTGTAAACGGAACCTCCATGGAACCAGATCTCAGCGAGGGCGATTTGCTGATTATAGACCGGAGCCTGGAACCGGCTAATGGCAGAATAGCCGTGTGCTTTGTAGATGGAGAGTTTACCGTGAAACGCATCCGGATTGAGAAGGAGAAATGTTTGCTCATCCCTTCGAATGCAGGGTATCCAATCTTGGAGGTAACCAAGGATAATGACTTCCTGATATGGGGAATTGTTTCTTACGTAATTAAGAAGGTGTAATGTTTGCGCTTGTTGACTGCAACAACTTCTATGCGTCGTGCGAACGGGTTTTTAATCCTGCGCTGCGCAAAAAGCCGATCGTTGTGTTGTCGAACAATGACGGCTGTGTGATTGCCCGCAGCAACGAGGCAAAGGAGCTGGGCATCCCCATGGGTGCACCGGCCTATCAGTATCAGTATCTTTTTGAGCGCCACCACATCGAGGTGTTCTCCGCCAATTTTCCCCTCTACGGAGATATGAGCCATCGGGTGATGAGCATTCTTTCTGGTTACACCCCCAATCAGGAAATCTACAGCATTGATGAATGTTTTCTCGATCTTGCAGGGGTGAAGCTGGATTTGCACGAGTATGGCTTGAAGATGCGAACGCATGTGTTGAAATGGACGGGGATTCCCGTCAGCGTGGGAATTGCTCCTACAAAAGCATTGGCAAAGTTGGCAAACAGAATTGCCAAGAAGTTTCCGGAACGGACGGGAGGGGCTTACGTGATTGACTCGGAGGAGAAAAGAATCAAGGCTCTGAAATGGCTATCGGTGGAGGACGTATGGGGGATAGGCAGAAGAGGATCGAAAAAACTGAAAGCGCAAGGGGTAACCACTGCCTATGAGTTTACGCAGCTGAGCAAAGCATGGGTGTTGAAATATATGACGATTGTGGGGTTGCGACTGCAGGACGAGCTTAACGGAATATCGAGGCTGGAGATGGAACCGGTGGAGCTGAAGCAGAGTATAGCCACCACCCGGACATTTGAACACGAATACGGAAAGTTTGAGGAGGTGAACGAAAGAATAACCACCTTCTCCGTTGTAGGGGCAGAGAAATTGAGACAGCAACATTCGTTATGTCAGTCGCTACTTGTATTCATTGAAACCAATAGATTCCGAGAACCGGATGAACAGTATACTAACAGTATTGTGGTGAAGCTGCCTTTTGCCACCTCTTCGTCCATGGAGATTGTGAAGTTTGCAGTCGAAGGGCTTAAGAAAATATACAGGAAGGGGTATCTCTACAAGCGTGCAGGGGTGGTACTGATGGACTTTGTGCAGGAAAAGAATGTTCAACGGTCGCTCTTCTTCAACTCTGATTCCAGACATGCTCCTCTGATGGCGGCAGTAGACAAGGTGAATGCGAAATATGGAAGACAAAAGATCAGGCTGGCTTCACAGGATACTCGTGTCTGGAAGATGAAGCAAGAAAAAATTTCCAAGCATTTTACAACCGATCTTAATGATATAATAGAGGTAAAGGTGGATTAGAAACCAAGAGTTGTTTCACCTCACCCAACTACACAGAACAGTTTCTTCCCGATAGATTCTACAGCAAGAATGTCTTACTGAGGATTATTATATATTGCTACCAAATAAACTATTCTATATATAATAAGTTGCTATATGCCTTTTAATGATATCAGCCTTAATAACCAATATACAAAAGCCTCTCAATAGAAGTCTTCTTTAATATATAAGATAAATGTCTTTATACCGATGGCCGATTGAGGGTGTTTGAAGGAGTTAAGATCCATTCTGAGCTCCACTTTCGGTTGCTCATAGTGGTGCATGGATCTTGTTTTTCTGTAAAAGGAACAGGTTTGGTGACATAACTCAGAAAATCCTTTAAAATTTATTTATTTGTAATTTGATAAAAATCAGTGTGTTGCAAAATAGATTGATATTTATTTCAAAAAAGAGTCACAAAAGATTTGGTTCGTATAGATAAAAGGTCTACTTTTGCACCCGCTTTGCAAGAGAAACAAGGCAGTAAGTTGACATAATGATAGCAGTTTTGCATGAGCCGATTCAGATGAAAATAAAAAAACTCTTAAAAAATTTGGAGTATATTACCTGAAGTTAGTATCTTTGCAACCGCTTTCGCCTCAGAAGTGAGGCATGAAAAATTAAAGCAACTGATCGTTCTTTGAAAAGATTTAGATATAAACAATACAAGTAGTACAAGAGCTATAATGTTTCGATGTTAATCGAGATATTTTAGTAAAAAAGATTCAAACCGTCAATATCCCTCCTTATAGGATGAGATATTAAAATAAGAATCGGAATCCTGAACAGAATTAAAAAGAAACTTTTACAATGAAGAGTTTGATCCTGGCTCAGGATGAACGCTAGCTACAGGCTTAACACATGCAAGTCGAGGGGTAGCAGGGTAGCAATACCGCTGACGACCGGCGCACGGGTGAGTAACACGTATCCAACCTTCCCATAACTCAGGGATAGCCTTTCGAAAGAAAGATTAATACCTGATGGTACTTTATTAGGGCATCCTAATTAAGTTAAAGATTTATCGGTTATGGATGGGGATGCGTTCCATTAGATAGTTGGTGAGGTAACGGCTCACCAAGTCTTCGATGGATAGGGGTTCTGAGAGGAAGGTCCCCCACATTGGTACTGAGACACGGACCAAACTCCTACGGGAGGCAGCAGTGAGGAATATTGGTCAATGGGCGCGAGCCTGAACCAGCCAAGTAGCGTGAAGGATGAAGGTCCTATGGATTGTAAACTTCTTTTATAGCAGAATAAAGTGACCCACGTGTGGGTTTTTGTATGTATGCTATGAATAAGGATCGGCTAACTCCGTGCCAGCAGCCGCGGTAATACGGAGGATCCGAGCGTTATCCGGATTTATTGGGTTTAAAGGGTGCGTAGGCGGAAAGATAAGTCAGCCTGTGAAAGTTTGCGGCTCAACCGTAAAATTGCAGTTGATACTGTTTTTCTTGAGTGTACATAAGGTAGGCGGAATTCGTGGTGTAGCGGTGAAATGCTTAGATATCACGAAGAACTCCGATTGCGAAGGCAGCTTACCGGGGTACAACTGACGCTGATGCACGAAAGTGTGGGTATCAAACAGGATTAGATACCCTGGTAGTCCACACAGTAAACGATGAATACTCGCTGTTTGCGATATACAGTAAGCGGCCAAGCGAAAGCATTAAGTATTCCACCTGGGGAGTACGCCGGCAACGGTGAAACTCAAAGGAATTGACGGGGGCCCGCACAAGCGGAGGAACATGTGGTTTAATTCGATGATACGCGAGGAACCTTACCCGGGCTTAAATTGCAGATGAATATGGTGGAAACATCATAGCCAGCAATGGCATCTGTGAAGGTGCTGCATGGTTGTCGTCAGCTCGTGCCGTGAGGTGTCGGCTTAAGTGCCATAACGAGCGCAACCCTTATCGATAGTTACTAACAGGTCATGCTGAGGACTCTATTGAGACTGCCGTCGTAAGATGTGAGGAAGGTGGGGATGACGTCAAATCAGCACGGCCCTTACGTCCGGGGCTACACACGTGTTACAATGGAGGGTACAGAAGGTCGCTACCTGGCAACAGGATGCTAATCTCCAAAACCCTTCTCAGTTCGGATTGGAGTCTGCAACCCGACTCCATGAAGCTGGATTCGCTAGTAATCGCGCATCAGCCACGGCGCGGTGAATACGTTCCCGGGCCTTGTACACACCGCCCGTCAAGCCATGGGAGCCGGGGGTACCTGAAGTACGTAACCGCAAGGAGCGTCCTAGGGTAAAACTGGTGACTGGGGCTAAGTCGTAACAAGGTAGCCGTACCGGAAGGTGCGGCTGGAACACCTCCTTTCTGGAGCGATTCCGTTCTTGGTTTGGATTTCTTGTACTACGGTATATTGTTTAATTTAAAATATAGATTTTAAGAGATAAAGAAAGAAGCCGGGCCGAAAGGCAGGCGGTTTTGAACGACAGTCCTATAGCTCAGTTGGTTAGAGCGCTACACTGATAATGTAGAGGTCGGCAGTTCAACTCTGCCTGGGACTACGAATAATGAGGAAGCACCACAGCGGAAAGCTTCTGAATGATTTCGGGGGATTAGCTCAGCTGGCTAGAGCACCTGCCTTGCACGCAGGGGGTCAACGGTTCGAATCCGTTATTCTCCACAAAAGAGATTCATTTCTCGACAAGATCTTTGACATGATGTACAAAAGCAAATAAAGAAGTAACTTTTTTGAGAAAAAAAGAGCTGAAAGTATATATCGAACCATACGCGGCATGATCAGCAATGTGAATGCCGGTTTGTTTGAAGAAAGTAAGCAAGGGCGCATGGCGGATGCCTTGGCTCTCGGAGGCGATGAAGGACGTGATAAGCTGCGATAAGCTTCGGGTAGGTGCAAATAACCATTGATCCGAAGATTTCCGAATGGGACAACCCAATATCCTGAAGGGATATTATCCATCATAGATGGAGGCGAACGCAGGGAACTGAAACATCTTAGTACCTGTAGGAGAAGAAAATAAATGAATGATTCCGTAAGTAGTGGCGAGCGAACGCGGATTAGCCCAAACCATAGATGTTACGGCATTTATGGGGTTGTAGGACCACGTTGTTGGACTTACATTAGAGAATGGAAGACTCTGGAAAGTGTCACCATAGAGCATGATAGTTGCGTACATGAATCTAATGTATACCATAGTGGTATCCTGAGTAGCGCGGAGCACGAGGAATTCTGCGTGAATCTGCCGGGACCATCCGGTAAGGCTAAATACTCCCGAGAGACCGATAGTGAACCAGTACTGTGAAGGAAAGGTGAAAAGCACTTCGAATAGAAGAGTGAAATAGTCCCTGAAACCATGCGCCTACAAGCGGTCGGAGCAGCTTTTAGCTGTGACGGCGTGCCTTTTGCATAATGAACCTACGAGTTACTGTCACTGGCAAGGTTAAGAAACTAAGTTTTGCAGCCGAAGCGAAAGCGAGTCTTAATAGGGCGTTTTTAGTCAGTGGTAGTAGACGCGAAACCAAGTGATCTACCCATGGTCAGGTTGAAGGTTAGGTAACACTAACTGGAGGACCGAACCGATAAGCGTTGAAAAGCTTCCGGATGAACTGTGGGTGGGGGTGAAAGGCTAATCAAACTTGGAGATAGCTCGTACTCCCCGAAATGCATTTAGGTGCAGCCTTGATAATTACTAATGTGAGGTAGAGCGACTGATAAGATGCGAGGGCTTCGCCGCCTATCAAGTCTTGATAAACTCCGAATGCGCATTAGTTTAATATCAGGAGTGAGGGCATGGGTGCTAAGGTCCGTGCCCGAGAGGAGAAGAATCCAGACCATCAGCTAAGGTCCCGAAATAATTGCTCAGTTGAACTAACGAAGTCAGATTGCTAAGACAGCTAGGATGTTGGCTTGGAAGCAGCCATTCATTTAAAGAGTGCGTAACAGCTCACTAGTCGAGGAGTTTGGCGTGGATAATAATCGGGCATAAGCAATTTACCGAAGCTATGGAACCAGTAATGGTTGGTAGGGGAGCATTCCACTCAGCGTTGAATGTGGAGCGTGAGCTCTGCTGGAGCGTGTGGAAAAGCAAATGTAGGTATAAGTAACGATAAAGGGGGTGAGAAACCCCCTCGCCGAAAGACTAAGGTTTCCTGATCAACGCTAATCGGATCAGGGTTAGTCGGGTCCTAAGGTGTAGCCGAATGGCGAAGCCGATGGCAGAAAGGGTTAATATTCCCTTACTACCTTAAGGAGTGACGTGGAGACGGAGGCGTGACAGTGCCGCCAGCTGACGGAATAGCTGGTTGAAGGGTGTAGATATTAGATTTCCAGGCAAATCCGGAAGACTAGTCGAACCTGATAGTACCGAGAGCCCTTGTGGTGATTGGATAGTGCATGTAAGCATACTCCCGAGAAAATCCGCTAAACTTAATCCTTAAGGTACCCGTACCGTAAACGGACACACGTAGTCGGGTTGAATATACTAAGGCGCTTGAGTGAATCACGGTTAAGGAACTAGGCAAATTGACCCTGTAACTTCGGGATAAAGGGTCCCTCAGCAATGAGGGCGCAGAGAATAGGTCCAGGCAACTGTTTAACAAAAACACAGGGCTATGCAAAATTGAAAGATCACGTATATAGCCTGACACCTGCCCGGTGCTGGAAGGTTAAGAGGAGATGTCATCGCAAGAGAAGCGTTGAATTGAAGCCCCAGTAAACGGCGGCCGTAACTATAACGGTCCTAAGGTAGCGAAATTCCTTGTCGGGTAAGTTCCGACCTGCACGAATGGTGTAATGATCTGGACACTGTCTCAACCGTGAGCTCAGTGAAATTGTAGTATCGGTGAAGATGCCGATTACCCGCGATGGGACGAAAAGACCCCGTGAACCTTTACTATAGCTTAACATTGAATTTGGGTAATTGATGTGTAGGATAGGCCGGAGGCTTTGAAGCAGGCACGCCAGTGTTTGTGGAGCCGCTGTTGAAATACGGCCCTTTGATTATTTGAGTTCTAACTCGTGGTTACGAGGACACTGTTTGGTGGGTAGTTTGACTGGGGTGGTCGCCTCCAAAAGTGTAACGGAGGCTTCTAAAGGTACCCTCAGGACGATTGGTAACCGTCCGCAGAGTGTAATGGCATAAGGGTGCTTGACTGGGAGACCGACAAGTCGATCAGGTAGGAAACTAGAGCATAGTGATCCGGTGTTTCCGTATGGAAGGGACATCGCTCAAAGGATAAAAGGTACTCCGGGGATAACAGGCTGATCGCTCCCAAGAGCTCATATCGACGGAGCGGTTTGGCACCTCGATGTCGGCTCGTCACATCCTGGGGCTGGAGAAGGTCCCAAGGGTTGGGCTGTTCGCCCATTAAAGTGGCACGCGAGCTGGGTTCAGAACGTCGTGAGACAGTTCGGTCTCTATCTATCGTGGGCGTATGAAATTTGCGTGGCTCTGACACTAGTACGAGAGGACCGTGTTGGACTGACCGCTGGTTTACCGGTTGTGCCGCCAGGTGCATCGCCGGGTATCTAAGTCGGGATTGGATAAGTGCTGAAAGCATCTAAGTACGAAGCCAGCCACAAGATTAGATTTCTTAGGGTCGTTGAAGACGACAACGTTGATAGGCTGCAGGTGTAAAGACAGTAATGTCAAAGCCGAGCAGTACTAATTGCCCGTACACTTTCTTCGAGCCTTTGTATGGTTGGCTATATGTTTTGCTCTTTTATTGATAAAAGGGCTTCTTTATTGCTTTTGCATTGTGTTATCTTAATAGAGAGTAAGATCTTTAAAAATATTAAGGTGGCTATAGCATCAGGGTTCCACCTCTTCCCATTCCGAACAGAGAAGTTAAGCCTGATCACGCCGATGGTACTGCGTAACAGTGGGAGAGTAGGTAGCCGCCGTTTTATCCGAGTCCCGGTCATGGAAACATGGTCGGGACTTTTTTGATATATGCCATAACCGCATGCTCTACTCAGAGAATGTTGAACATCATACCTGCCACTCATTTAAAGTTTGTTCAGCATTCATTATAATGCTAAAATGGATCAGATTAGGAATGATTCAAACCTCAAGATCCTGACTCTTTGATGAATGAAATTCTGGGATATACTTCAAACTATATGCTAGATGAATTTAACTTTTTTCTCTATCCTCGGCTTTGAACCTTATTAGGAACAATTTGTTTTCTAATGGATGAGGTAAGGCTATATATAATTAATTTTAAATCAATAGGTATGTCAATAAATGATGTGTGGTTGGATGAGAGTGAGAATGAATGTCTTTGTTGCGGTGGATGTGCAGCAATATGTCCACAGGTTTTTGAGGTCCCTGGCAAAATGTTGGTGAAAGAAGACGTTGATTTCTGTCAATTCGAGCTTGCCATAAAGCTTGCTGCAGAAAATTGTCCAACCGAGGTTATTAAATTTGATTAACCCAGTGCCTTACATTGTTATATTCTTTGAAGTTACCTTTTATTATTAGTATTACTTCTTACATCTTTATATATAATATTTTCAGTCGGTTTGCATCTCTTAAATAAGTAATCGAAACTAATTAGTTAGTCCTGGTTTCCACTCTTCAATAACTTTCAGATATAGAGTTTGTTTTTCCTTTTCCTTGTTGAGCTCAATTATATCCTCATCTAGTTTCTTCTGAGTATTGAATACCCATTCCTGGTTTTTAAGTTCGTCCCGGTAGATAAATGGAAAGCTCTGCTCCATTTCTTCAATTTGTTTACGCAGCTGTATTACATTCTTTTCCAGCTTTTCCGATATTTCGCACAGTTCGGATGAATCTGTTAATGTGGCTATAGAGTCTTGTCTTAAATCTAACGTTAATAGTATTTCTCTTAATATAGTGAGGTTACAAAGATGATATGCAGCTTGTGCTTTTATAAAAAGATCACTTTCGTATTCAGAGAGATTTGGGTTTAAGTCTGGATGCAATCTCTTGACAATAATCCGGTAAGTGTCTTTTACTTCCCGGAACTCTTCCTGTGAAAAGTGTGAGGTTTTAAGAAATTCTTTTGCTGCAACCAATTGACGGGCATCATCCTCTAACTTTTTCTGGAAGTCCGCAAATCGTGACCGTATTTCCTGATCTACGTTTTTTAGCTCTGGTTTTTCATTACGGTTTATATAAGACTGGATCAGTTCTATTTTAAGTTTCAGTGCTGCAATTTGGGTCCGTAGGTAGAATATCTCGTGTTGCTTTTCTCCAATGGTGCTAAGATAAAGAGCAGTTAAGGCATTTTCTTCATAGGTCTGCATTTCATGCTTTTTGATGAAGAGTTCGGCGTACTCTTTCTTAAGTGAAAGGTAGCGTTCCTGTAATTCTCTCTTATCGGCAGTTAAATCATGCATATCCATCATTGTTCCTTTTTAATTGTATTTCCTGAATAGGGAATTTCATCTAAGATAGTTCAATGAAATTGCTTTGCTAACAAATATAACAAATCTTTTTGAGTTCTTGTTGGGGAGCCTTCTTTTTAAGTATACCGTTTTCTTTGTTTCTGATTTTTATATTAAGCTGGAATTTTTTGTAGTAGATTCATTATATATGATTCTACATATATTTAGTTTAGTCTGTAAGACTTGAGTTCTTTTGTTTTTCTGGTCCATCTGTGGTAAAATGAATATTCTTTTATTAGATGCATAGGCCTTTCTTACAATATATTACAATTGTGATTATATTTTTTGCACGATTTTCGTTTTTATGAATGCTTTTCTCTATTTTTGTACATTATATATTTATTTGTAAAATAAAGCATCTTTAATTAAAATATTAAATAAATAAACATGAAAAACTTGATTGGCAATTGCCATCGAAGAAGAGCTGTTTTGCTTGGACTCGCTTTGCCTCTGATATTTTCGTCTTCGCCTATTCTGGCTGGACAAAGAGCAGAAAGCGTCAGAGAGATAACGCAACAAAGCCTGAAGATTATCAGTGCGAAAAAGATTAATCCGACCACGATTGAGGTGTTGTTATCTGACAATCAGAGAATGACCTTTGATTTTTATGGAGAGAACATTTTCAGAGTGTTTCAGGATAATCAAGGTGGTGTAATCCGTGATCCGGAAGCGAAACCGGAAGCGCAAATATTAGTGAATAACCCAAGAAAATCTCTCTCAACACTCAATCTGAATGATGGAAGCGATCTTATTTCTATCACTACCGGGAAAATTAATCTTCAGATAAACAAGAAAACTCGACTGATGAAGGTAGTTAATCTGGTGACTAATGCTGTTGTTCTGGAAGAGGTTGAACCTGTGCTTTTTGAAAAGGATAAAACTGTTCTGACTTTAAAGGAAAATCCTCAGGAATATTTTTATGGAGGTGGCGTGCAGAACGGAAGATTCTCGCATAAGGGAAAAGCAATTGCTATTGAGAACCAGAACAGCTGGACGGATGGTGGAGTTGCTTCTCCAACTCCTTTTTATTGGTCAACCAACGGATATGGAGTAATGGGGTATACCTTTAATCAAGGTAAGTACGACTTTGGTGCATCGGAAAAGGGAAAGGTGAAGTTGTCTCATGACTCTAACTATCTGGACATGTTTTTCATGATAAACGATGGTGCGGTGGCGCTGTTGAATGACTTTTATCAGTTAACTGGGAATCCAATACTGTTGCCTAAATTTGGTTTCTATCAAGGACATTTGAATGCCTACAACCGTGACTTCTGGAAAGAAGATGAAAAAGGAATTCTTTTTGAAGACGGAAAACGATACAAAGAGAGTCAGAAGGATAATGGCGGAATCAAGGAGTCACTGAACGGAGAAAAGAACAACTATCAGTTCTCTGCTCGTGCTGTGATTGATCGTTACAAGAATCACGATATGCCATTGGGCTGGATTTTGCCGAATGACGGGTACGGGGCAGGATACGGACAGACTGAAACATTGGATGGCAATATCCAGAATCTGAAAAGTCTGGGTGATTATGCCCGTAAAAATGGGGTGGAAATTGGTTTATGGACACAGTCTGACCTTCATCCGAAAGCCGATGTAAGCGCTTTGCTGCAAAGAGACATTGTGAAAGAGGTGCGTGATGCCGGTGTACGTGTGTTAAAGACAGACGTGGCATGGGTGGGAGCAGGATATTCTTTTGGACTAAACGGTGTTGCTGATGTAGGACACATTATGCCTTACTATGGTGATAATGCACGTCCGTTCATCATCTCTCTGGATGGTTGGGCCGGAACGCAGCGTTATGCCGGAGTATGGTCAGGTGACCAAACCGGAGGTGTATGGGAATATATTCGTTTTCACATCCCAACATATATTGGCTCGGGACTGTCCGGTCAGCCAAATATAACCTCGGATATGGACGGTATCTTCGGTGGCAAGAATCTTGTTATTAACACTAGAGACTTTCAATGGAAGACATTCACTCCGATGGAACTTAATATGGATGGATGGGGTTCGAACGAGAAATACCCTCATGCCTTGGGCGAACCTGCAACATCTATCAATCGCTGGTATTTGAAATTGAAATCGGAACTACTGCCATATACTTACAGCATTGCAAAACAAGCGGTAGACGGAATGCCGATAATCAGAGCCATGTTCTTGGATTATCCTAATGCCTATACAAAGGGAACAGCTACACAATATCAGTACATGTACGGACCCGATTTTCTGGTTGCACCTATCTATCAGGAAACGAAGTCGGATGCTAAGGGCAATGATATCCGCAATGGTATTTATCTGCCCGAAGGATCATGGGTTGATTATTTCACTGGAGAAAAATATGAAGGTAACCGTGTGATCAACAACTTTGCATCACCTCTTTGGAAACTGCCTTTGTTTGTGAAGAACGGAGCGATAATCCCGATGACTAATCCTAACAACAATGTATCCGAAATAAATAAAGCTCTTCGTGTTTACGAAATCTATCCGTATGGAAACAGTTCGTTCACTGAGTACGATGACGATGGTATTTCCGAGGAGTACAGACTGGGTAAAGGGGTTACAACGAAAATCGAATCAACTGTTGATAAGAAAAACAATGTGACCTTGACTATTCAGCCTGCAATGGGTGACTTCACTGGTTTTGTGAAAGAGAAAGCAACGGAACTTAAAATTAATGTAACAGCAAAACCGAAGAAGATTTCGGCCAGAATTGGAAACAAGAGTGTTAAGCTGAAAGAAGCGAACTCGATGGACGAGTTCATGAAGGGAGAGAATGTTTTCTTCTATGATGCTGCTCCTAATCTGAACAAGTTTGCAACAAAAGGAAGTGAATTCGAGAAAGTTGTTATTACCAAGAATCCTCAGGTATTGGTGAAACTAGCTGCAACTGATATAACTGCGGCTCAAACAGTAGTGAATATTGCAGGATTTGTGTTTGAACCAGCTGACAGATACCGAATCACTACAGGTACATTGACTGCTCCTCAAGCAAAGATTTCAGCTGAAAATACCGAAGCATATACCCTGAAACCAACATGGGATAAGGTTGCAAACGCTGATTACTATGAAATTCAGTTTAACGACATGCTGTATACCACTATCAAGGATACTGAATTGCTGTTCGACGAATTGTCAGCCGAAACAACTTATTCATTCAAAGTACGTGCCGTAAACAAGGACGGATACTCTGACTGGACTGAATGTAGTGCAAAGACCAAATCTAATCCGCTGGAATTTGCTATACACGGAATTGTGGGTGAAACTACTGCTCAAACTCAGGAAGGGTTTGAAATAGATCGCTTGTTCGACTTTGCTGAAAAGGGCGATATGTGGCATACGAAGTACAGAGTGAATGCTTTGCCGTTTGACATGATTATTGACCTGAGAACTGTGAACCAGCTCGATAAGTTCCACTACTTGTCACGCACTGACGGAGGCAACGGAACCATGCTGAAAGGAACTGTTTATTATAGCATGGACAAGGAAAACTGGACGGAAGCCGGTGCATTCGATTGGAAACGCAACGGTGATGTGAAAGTGTTCAATTTCAATGGTAAACCTACCGCTCGTTACATTAAACTGGCTGTTACCGAAGGTGTGGGTAACTATGGTTCGGGAAGAGAATTGTATGTATTCAAGGTGCCTGGAACAGCAAGCTATCTGCAGGGGGATATCAATAATGATGGTAAGATTGATGGCAACGACCTGACATCTTATACTAACTATACTGGTCTGAGAAGAGGTGACTCCGATTTTGAGGGTTATATCAGCAATGGCGATATCAATAAGAATAATCTGATTGATGCTTATGACATTTCTGTTGTGGCAACTCAGCTTGAAGATGGTTCTGCCGATAAACAGATTGCGAAGGTGGACGGAAGCATTACGATAAGCACTGCCAAACAGATGTACAACAAGGACGAAATTATTGAAGTCCGTGTACAAGGTACAAACCTGAAATCTGTAAATGCACTGAGTTTTGCTTTACCATATAGCCAAAAAGATTACGAATTTGTGGGAGTACAGCCGTTGAACATAAAGAACATGGAGAACCTGACCTATGACAGACTTCATACCAATGGATCGAAATCGCTCTATCCTACATTCGTCAACATCGGCAATAAGGAAGCAATAGAAGGAACAGTCGATTTGGTAGTTCTGAAATTCAAGGCTAAGCACAAAGTGAAGTTCGACCTGAAAGTTATTGATGGCATGTTGGTTGACAAGAACCTGAATTCTCGTAAGTTTTAAGAGACTACGATAGATATCATAAATGGGGCTATCCTACTTTTGGATAGCCCCATTTTTTTCTTCTTTAAGAACTCTTTATTAGCGCTGAGTTTATAACAATTTTACATTCATTTCATGCAGTACAGTACGGTACAAGAAATAGGATAATAATAGAGTCAATACCCGCTGTTCTGCAATAGTTGCAGGTTCATTCTTATAACTTTTTCAGGGATAGGGAATACGGTAGTATAACCATTTTCTTCACCTGGAAGTTGCGGGCGACTGCTATATGCTCTTGTAAACTTCCCGAAACGTATCAGGTCTTGTCGTCTCCAACCTTCCCAAGCTAATTCCAACTGTCTTTCGGCAAGCAGATTCTCTAATGTTGCTTTTCGAGCAGGGCTACCAACCCGACTGCGTACTTCATTTAGTTCAGTATCTCCGTTTTCATTGTTACGTACTTCAGCCTCGCTCTTCATCAGCAGCACATCCGCATAGCGGAATAGAACAATGTCATTTTCCATCAGTTTGCCGTCTTTCGTAGCTGTCAAATCTACCTCATACTTTTTCATGCGTGCTCCAGCTGTTTTTTCGTAAGGTGTATTCGATACATCCAGAAGTACTTTCCATGGGAAATATTCCAATGCTGAACCGTTATCAAGTTTAATAACGTTTCCTTTCAGGTCATGTACGATTCCTGCAAAATAACATATGTCAAAACGTGGGTCGCTATTGTCAGTACCATATCCAAAGGTATTTAAAACTTCTATTGTTGCACTCGATCCGTTTTCCCCTCCCAGCCCGTAAGCTTTGGCATGGTTGTAATGACGAGAACGGAAAAGGTACTGCATCTGGTTGGTATACATTGTTTTATTCATGGGGATAGTGAAAATATTCTCCTCGGATGATTCATTATATACAGCAAAGTTACTTTGATATTGCGGCTCAAGTCTGTATCCCATTGCGGTAATCATATTGCAATAGGCTGATGTTGCTTGCCATGCGTTTAGCTTTTTGCCATCTACTTCAAAGTAAATTGATTTTCCGTCCGGATGCAAATTATCAGTCCAGTTGTTGTCTGTATAGACCTCTGCATTCAAAGCTAATTTAGCCAGTAGAAAATAAGCCACCGGACGCGTGAGACGTCCGTAATAATCTCCGGGTTGGTTGCTCCGTTCTGCAGCCAATAATGGGACAACTGTCTGCAACTCATTCACTACAAAGTCAAATATTTCTTTCCGTTCTTTCTGGACTACATCTTTCATTGGCGTTGAAGAAGATAGTATCAGCGGAACTCTTCCAAACAAGTCCATCAGATAATAGTAGTACATGGCACGCATTGCACGCACTTCCGCCCTATAAACCGGTAATTCGGCATCTGAATGGGTCTCTGCAAAAAGATCTATTTTCTCTAAAGACTTGTTGCAAAGATTCACCATCTTATAGAGATATTCCCACGTGGCCTGAATAGCATCGTTGTTAGTTCCCCATTTATGCAGAAACAACCCTTGCCAGAAACCGCCGTCATACCAATCTCCTCCACGAGTAGGCATTATAGCCTCGTCTGTGGTGAATGTATTCAGATCATAAATACCCCTCCCTGTTCCCTGTAATCCCTGACTGTCGTTATATCCACCAACATACGTGTACAATGAAGCTACTGCATTTAGATAAACATCTCCAAGTGTTTTATAAGCTTCCTCTTCCGGAAGCTTGTCACGTGGGTTTTCTTCCAAAATTTCGTTGCACGCTGCAGATAGCATTATAAAGACGGCACACGAAAAAATGTAAATAGACTGGCGTTTCATATGAAATCCTCCATTAAAAATTAATACTTAACCCCAACGTATAAGTTCTTGCCAATGGATAGGTACGTTTGTCGTCCATACCAAGCGTGGCATTCACCGTAGAACTGTTAATCATGGGCGTAATGCCCGAATATCCACTGATTGTTGCCAGGTTATTGACTGTAAATGCCAATCGGAACGACTGAATGTACTTCTTTATTTTTTGTATAGGTATGTTCCATCCAACCGTTAGATAATCGAAATTAATATAGTCACCCCGTTCCAGCCAGTAATCTGTTGCTGTCTGGTCTTTTATGTTACGTTGTGGTGCTTCTTTCATAATGTTATAATCCGGGAAAATATTCATATTCATATAAGTCAGTGAAGTACCATTATATATTTTATGCCCGAAAGCACCATTAATTTGTATCGAGATATCCCAGCGTTTGTAACGCAAGCTGATGTTTGATCCCAATAAAGCCTTGGGTACTGCTTGTCCTGCTACATATCGGTCTTCTCCGTCTTCCAGACTAACTCCTCCACCATTTAGGTCCACAATATTGTAAACTGATTCACCGTTGTTGTTTGTTGTCAGCCCTTTTGCATGCGGCAAGTAGAATACACCCAATGGTTGTCCTACTATTTGATATACTATATTGTTATATCCTCCATGAAATCCAGCTCCGTTCAAACTTGTCAGGCTTTTGTATTCAGGTGCCGAAATGGCTTCACCGTTGTAATATCCACTCAAAGACAGCAGTTTATTTTGCTGGAAGGCAATATTGGCATTAATGTTCAACTCTACATCCTTCCCTTTCAATAGTGAAGCTCCGATAGCAATTTCTGTGCCGCTGTTTCGCATGGAACCGATATTTGCCAATAATGTATTATACGTGAAAGGGGGTACACTTACATTATAAAGATAAAGCATGTCTTTTGTCTTCGACGTATAATAGTTGGCCGAAACTAACAAGCGGTTACTGAATAAAGTTATGTCAACACCCGTATTGAACGTGTACTTTACTTCCCATTTTAAATCCGGATTCGTGTTTCGAATATCCCCCAGTGATACCACCGGAGAAACTCCAACAGGAATAATCCCGTTGGGCTTTACCAGATTCAATGTTGTGTACGAATCAATTCCGCTTTGATTTCCTGCCAAGCCATATCCGATACGAAACTTCATGTTATTAACAGCTTGCAAGCGTTTTATAAATTTCTCTTCGCTCAGGACCCAGGCTGCCGAAAAAGAAGGAAAAAATCCCCATTTGTGATTGCTGCCGAATTTGGAAGAGGCATCTGTACGAGTATTGACTGTGAAAATATAGCGGTCGGCAAATGTGTAATTAAAACGTCCCAGAAACGATACCAGCCGTGGATTTTCGTAATAGGAATTTGTTCCTTCCCATAAGCGGATTGCTCCTGCCTGTAAGTTGTTGTATCCGAATTTATCTGTGCTGAAGTTTGTTACCGTGGTGTAGAAACCTGTATATGTCTCCTTTTGAAGTTCAGCCAAAGCCAAAGCATCAAAGAAATGTTTTTTCCAGTTTTTTTTATAGGTTAACATCATGTCTCCAAGCAATGACTCCATTTTTCGTGTTCCCTTATAAGCTTGTCCATGTGCCCAGACTGAAGTGGGAAGATATTGTGAGTTTTCTACAATACTATATGTATATGCACTGAATGCTGCGAGCTTCCATTCTTCGGACAGACGAAATGTTAGCCGGGCATGAGTGCTGATATGAGAATTGTCATCATTGTCTTTCACTTCCATCCAGGCAAGCGGATTAACAATTTGGCTGGCATTTGTAATACCATCCCACGAACTCGTCTCTGGATTCTTATGGTCAGGGAAAGTGGGGTTGAATGTGGCTGCAGAGTAGAATGTCTTTTGGTAATCGAAAAGATTCCGGTTCTTCTGAATAGAACCGAACATACCCAGTTCGCATTTAACAAAACCGTCAAAAATCTCCTGCGTTATATTCATATTTGAAGTAATGTTCTTCATTCTTTCATTCAGAACTACCCCCTGACGGTTCATGAAGCCTAGAGAAACACGGTAACTGGAGGCTTGGGTACCTCCATAGAAAGCAATGTGATGATTTTGTTGCAGTCCAACTTGCTCGATCTCTTTCTGGAAATCTGTATTAAAACCTTTGTCAAGAATGGGTATGTTTCGGTTAATAGATACTTTCCGGAATTCATCTGCTGAAAGCATTTTTAAGTTTTTATAGACAGAAGTAATACCGAAACTACCATTATAGTTTACTCTTGTCTTGTCGCTGATCCCTTTTTTTGTTGTTATTACAATCACACCAGATGCCCCACGTGAACCATATTGTGCTGTTTCAGAGGCATCTTTCAGAATGGTGAAACTCTCTATATCCGTAGGATAAATAGAGGCCATCATGCTCAGATCTCCGAACACCCCATCTGCAATAATCAGTGGATTATTACCACTGGTTAATGAAGTAGTACCACGCAACCGAATAGCATCCAGAGCAGCTGGTCCATTTGTCTCTCGTTGAACAGTCAGCCCTGGTACCTTTCCGCGTATCGCTTCCAAGGGAGTTGTTACTTGTTCCCTATTCATTTGTAACTCTGTTATTTTTTCTACGGAGCCAGAAACGTTTTTCAGTTTTCCTGTAGCATAACCTATTGTAATCAATGAGTCGGGCAAAGGTACATCCGGTTTTTGCGCAATCGATATACCCGGACAGATGGCCAGGAAACAGAAGCATAAGACCCGCCATTTATCGTGTTGTGCCATAAGTTTGGATTTTAAGGAATAATATAACTATAACAAACGAAACTGGATATATGCTCAATTGTATATCCAGTTTCAGTTATATTTTTGCATGAACAAACGATAGGAGTTTTAAAATAAATGAATTAACACCATACCCTTGGTGGAGTATGGCGTTATTATTAACTCTGAGTGCTATTTTCTGACAGGTAACTGAATCTCGGTCAACCATTCATCTACAGACTCTTTGTTCCAGATGCCATCTATATAATTAAAACGGGCAAGTTCCGTGGGCTCATATCCGTTTGCCTCGGCATAAGAATAAAGCTCAGCAAAGGTTTCAGGCATTTTTTCGTAGGCACCATAGTGTTTAATGCAGAGTGCAACTGGCACTTCTGGCAACACTTTGAACTTAATCAATTCGGAATCCTCACCTCTTTTATCAACTGCTTCAAAATACTCAATATCAATATCCTTACCATACTCCGTTTGATGTTCAATAGTAAAGCAATATTGAGGCTCGGGACACTCACAGCCCAGACGTCTCATCTCTGGTCCAATGATATTTGGACACAGATTGAACATCTCTTGATAAGAGTCGATTTTACGACGGTGAGTTGCAAAAACCCTTGATGGTAACGATTTCTCAAATACTTTTTCCATAATGTTCTCTTGTTTATGGAGCATTGTTTCCAGCTTTACAAGTTCCGTTTGTCGCCATATCAAAGACTGAATCTCATTTTCTGATTGTGCAATTTTCATGCGTATCATCTCTTCGGTTGGCATCTGGAGACTTTCTTCGAAAATATCAAAAATATCTTCGAGCGAAAATCCCAGCCTTTTCAGATATACAATTCGATTCATACGTCGCAGTTGCGAGATATCGTAGTAGCGGTATCCCGTCCACTCATCTACCTCGATAGGAATCAGTAGTCCCACCTCTTCATAGTGACGCAGGGTTTTGACCGTAACTTGGCAAAGTTTGGAGAATTCTCCGATTTTAAACTTCATTTTTGTATTCATAAACTTCGTGCGCATTTGGTTTATGGTGCAAATATAAATGTTACCCTAAGGGACGAGTCAAGCGTTTTTCGATATTTTTTATTCGATTGGGGTATAAATCTCTGAAATTTCACTAGTTGATTCCATAACAAACCCGATATAATCAACCATTATTGCCAATGGTATATTCCTTTTTTAAAATGCTGTAAACTTCAATGTCGGCAAAGCTCCCATCAGGAAATAATTCACCGGCACGTTCTATGCCCTCAAAGCTAAACCCTAGTCGCTTAGGGATATTACTGCTCTGAGTATTACCAACAGCACTCTTTATCTGGATACGGTTTATTCCTAGATTTTCGAAGGCATATTTGCACAACTGTTCAACTGCACGAGTTACTATGCCTTGCCCTTGATACTCACTTGATAGCCAATATCCGATTTCTGTTTTGCAATTTCCTTTATCAGTAGCTTTAAATCCAATAAGGCCGATAAATTTATTGTCTTTGCGGATTGTGAAAGTTTCATCCTCCATTTTCATGGAAGAGTCTACAAACTCTTGTGTAAACTGCACAGAGTCCGTAAAGGCTACAAAAGGCAACCAACGTCCCAGATACTCTTTTTGAGCAACTATCGTATTATATATGTCTGTTGCATCATCCCATTGTAATGGTCGGAGTGATACGTCATCAAATAGTTTCATATTTATATAACTTATTCATTCCAAATTCCATTTTTTTAGAGCTGGAACTACTTTCAATATCTTCATCATTTCTTGCGCAAGATCCAAAACACTTCACCAGCAAATTCAATCAGAGTATACTGCTTGTGGATATTATATTATGGTCGGCCGTCTCAAATTCATTAGTATATCTTTAAAGACTATAAGGTAGGATGCAGCGTATAGCTAATATTTTTTGAAATTATATTTCTTTCTTAACTCCTCTTGCTGTTCAAGTGAAAGAGATGAAAAATATCCTTTCCAGCCCGGACAGAAGTTAATATGCCAACGCCAGAAACGTCCAATTAATGATTTTGGACTTTTTTCGTATTTTGCCCTCATAGAGCAGTTGTTGCAACTCGATTCCATAAGTGTGATGTTAATGGTTGATAATTAAATATTTATAATTCAATAGGAACGAGCCCTAAATTGTTAATGGATTCATTTACAAATTGCAAAAGGCGTGTATTAAAGATTAAAAGCTTCACATTGTCACTTTAAATTGTTCGTAAGTCCTTTATTTTAGCAATAAAGCAAAACAGGATATTATTATATTACTTAAGCCAATGCCATAATATGTTCAATTTATTGATATAGCTGTTGTTTGCAGTGACAAAAAATCATTTCCCAATACAAAAATGCGCAAATATATTCCCAAGTATTTCATCATTGGAGATGGTTCCGGTAATCTCACCCAGGTAGTGCATGCACTCGCGGATGTCCTGTGAAAGGAAGTCGCCGGAGATGTTGTTGTTCAATCCTTCCTTCACGCGGTGGATGGATTCCTGGGCTCGGGTGAGAGCTTCGTAGTGACGAACGTTGGTCACGATGACATCGTTCTGGGTGACAGTGGGAAGATTGGCAGTTTTTACCAGCAACTCTTCCAACTCGTCGGTGTTCTCGCGATTCCTTGCGGAGATGAAGATGTGAGGGGTTTTGTGGTGGGCAGCTAGCTGCTCCAGCTCTTTCTTTACTTCCTCATTAATCAGGTCGCTCTTGTTGAACACCAGGATGAGCTGCTTGCCCTTGCATTTGGGACGTATTTTTTCGTACAACTTCTGAATTTGCTCCTGACTATCCGTGGCGGCAATCATGCAGAGCACAATCTCTGCCTGATCGAGTTTGCGGAAGGTACGTTCAATACCTATGCTCTCAATCTGATCGTGTGTTTCGCGGATACCGGCAGTGTCGATGAAACGGAACAGAGTGCCTTTTAGGTTGATGGTATCTTCAATCACATCACGAGTTGTGCCGTGAATGTCGCTGACAATGGCTTTTTCTTCGTTGAGCAGGACGTTGAGCAGGGTAGACTTCCCGGCATTGGTCTCTCCGATTATAGCTACCGGAATTCCGTTCTTAATGGCATTTCCCACATTGAACGAGTCGGCCAGGCGGGTGATTATCCGCTCGATATTTTCAGTCAGTTTCAAAAGGGCATTTCGGTTGGCGAATTCCACTTCTTCTTCGCTGAAGTCGAGTTCTAGTTCAACCAAAGAAACAAAGTTGAGCAACTGAGTGCGCAGGTCGGTAAGCTCCTTGCTGAATCCTCCGCGCATCTGACTCATGGCCAGGCGATGTGTGGAAGCGGAAGAGGAGGCAATGAGGTCGGCTACAGCTTCGGCCTGACTGAGGTCCATTTTGCCGTTCAGGAAGGCACGTTGGGTAAATTCGCCCGGAAGTGCCGAACGACAGCCCTTTTCAATAAGCAGCTGCATCACCTGTTGCAAGATGTAAGAGGAACCATGGCAGGAGATTTCGGTCGCATTTTCGCCGGTGTAGGAGTGTGGTGCACGGAAGATGCTGACAAGCACTTCGTCTATCACTTCCTCTCCCTTACAAATTCGTCCGAAGGTTAGGGTATAAGCCTCCTTACCCTGTAGCTTGGTTCTTCCATCTATAGGTGCAAAGATTGAACTGGTTATATCGATGGCGTCGGGGCCGGAGACCCTGACAATGCCGATTGCTCCTCCCTGTGCGGTGGCTACGGCGCATATTGTATCCTGATTTATCATCTTTTTAAATTCTGTCGAGTACGGTTGTTATCAATGTATCAATGGTGTTTTTATAGCCGGTGTTGGCCTCCTTGATAAGTCGATTGGCGATTACCATGCATACGGTCATTGCCTTATGTCCCATCAGTCTGGAGAGTCCTGCCAGTGCCGAGCTTTCCATTTCGAAATTGGTGATTCTATAACCGTTGTATTCAAATGATTCTACTTTTTCGTTCTGGTGGGGATCGGCCAGCGGAACACGCAACTCACGTCCTTGTGGTCCGAAGAAACCGCCTGCGGCAATGGTCACCCCGTTCACCATGTCTCCCTGATTGATTCGGGAAATCAGTTCGGCGTTGGCATCAATTACATAAGGTGCGCAAAGCAGGGGAGACCACTCCATGTGTTTGCAGAACGCCTCTTCGAAGGCGAGGTCGCACACATCGTTACGTCCGGCATAGAAGTTGAGTAATCCGTCGAAACCGATTGATTTCTCTGAGCAGATAAAAGTGCCTACTGGTGTATATGGTTGCAGCCCTCCACAGGTGCCGATGCGTACCAGTTCCAGCTGGTGGAATTTCTCTTTCTCCTGGCGGGTGGTGAAATCAATGTTTGCCAGTGCGTCGAGCTCATTCACCACAATATCTATGTTATCGCAACCGATACCGGTGGATAGAACCGTGATTCGTTTTCCCTTGTAGGTGCCGGTAATGGTTTTGAACTCGCGGCTTTCCACTTCGCACTCTCTGCTTTCAAAATGAGAAGCTACGGTTTCCACACGCCCCGGGTCGCCTACCAATATCACTTTGTCTGCCAGTTCTTCAGGTTTCAGGTGCAGATGAAACACCGATCCATCAGGGTTTATAATAAGTTCCGATTCTGCAAAATACTTCATATCATTTTACGTTTAGTGGTTCTATAAAAGAAATGTTGCCATAGCTACATTGATGTACAACCATGGCAACACTTATTCTGTTGGCCGTCTTTTTATTCAGTCAAAGGTTTCTTTGGAGTTGAGACTGCCGGTTTAGCAATATTTTCGCGCATTGAAGTGTCAGCTTCAATGTTTTTCATTTTGTAATAATCCATAATGCCCAGATTGCCGCTTCTGAAGGCTTCTGCCATAGCTCTAGGTACTTCGGCTTCGGCTTCGATAACTTTTGCACGGGCTTCCTGAGCTTTGGCTTTCATCTCCTGTTCGGAAGCTACTGCCATGGCGCGACGCTCTTCGGCTTTCGCCTGAGCAATATTCTTATCAGCATTTGCCTGGTCAATCTGAAGTTCAGCACCAATGTTCTTACCAATATCAATATCGGCAATGTCGATGGAAAGAATTTCGAATGCGGTTCCGGCATCGAGTCCTTTATGCAACACTACTTTAGAGATGCTGTCCGGATGTTCCAACACATCTTTGTGGCTGTCGGCCGCACCGATGGAGGCAACAATACCTTCACCTACACGTGCCAGAATAGTGTCTTCTCCGGCTCCACCCACCAAGCGTTTAATGTTTGCACGGACTGTGACACGTGCTTTGGTTATCAACTGAATACCATTTTTTGCCACAGCATATACCGGAGGGGTGTCAATTACTTTTGGGTTTACAGACATCTGAACAGCCTGAAACACATCGCGTCCGGCAAGGTCTATAGCGGTAGCCATCTGGAAGGATAGCTCGATGTTTGCTTTGGAGGCTGAAACCAGTGCGTGCACAACTTTCTCTACATGTCCGCCAGCCAGGTAGTGAGCCTCTAGCTCGTCGCGGGTGATGTTGCTCAGGCCTGCTTTGTGCGCCTCGATCATGGCTGGTACTATTACGTAAGGCGGAACATTACGGATGCGCATCAGGAAGAGTTGCACCAATGAAATGTTCACTCCCGATACCTTCGCTGACAACCAGAGAAAGAACGGCACGTAATGGAAAAAAATAACAAGAAAAAGGAGCCCACCTCCAATGAGGATCATAGTAAGAAATGTTGGGTTCATAATTTTGTATTGTTTTAAGTTTTAAATAGTCTGAGTTTGTTTCTCCACAAGGATGTTTCCGTTATCGATGCGGGAAACAATGATCGGTGTCTTCTCGTCGATAAATCCGTCGATGGAACGAACTTCCACGTGGTGTCCGTTGATATCGGCTATACCAATCAGCGCCAGGCGAGTGAAAGCGATGCCGGTGTCACCCACTTTAATGCTCTGCTCGGCCTTATTATCCACAGTCGAGGTGATATTTTTTTTCAAAGCAATCTTATCAAGCGTTTTCGATCGCATAAAGATGAACAGTGAGGCCACACAAGCAAGGGTGGATGCTGCCAGGGTGATGAATCCAGCTGTATTTCCCAGATTGGAAAAGGCAAAATAATTGGCGTAGATTAGGCATACGAATGCACCTATACCTGCGAAACTGATACCGGGAATGATAAATATCTCGACCAGGAATAAAATAATCCCTGCAACAATAAGTGCTATGATGATCAGTATATCCATTTGTTTTGTTTTTTGCCAAATTTAATAAAAAATATGATACATCTCCTTATTTCCTCAGGAAATTATTCTCTTCATTTCGGATATTGATTACCAGTGATTTGATATCCTCTCCGATTTGTTCTACTCTTTTCTCCAGGTCAAGAATTCCCGGTGCAAGTGATTTTCTCTTCTCCTGGTTTGATTCGTTGAAGTATTCGCGTTGTTTTTCTAATCTTTTTAGCTGCATGTCATAATCAGAAAGAGCTTGTAGCCAGTCCTTAACCAACTCGGCAGCTTTAGGAGAGTTGAAATCTTCTATTTTGGTATAAGTGAGCTGATCGTTGATAACAAATTCAAAATCCTTTTTTTCTTTAGCTTCAGGTTTCTGTTCTCTGACAGCTGTCAGACGCTCTCTGGCAGCTTTTTCCTCAGCACTTTTCCCGTTCCAGCTATCTTTCAGGGAGCTGATTCTGGCAAGTGAAATAAGCTTGTCTTTATCTGTTGAATCGTAATCATAGATTTTCTTGGATTCATTTGGAATAAAGATATAAATGCAAACCTTACCTTCAGGTTGATAACGATCGGAAGCAAACCATCCCAGGTTGTTGTATTCGTCAATCACGTACATGTAATCGTTGAAAGGGGAGTTGAAAGGCATTCCCACATTTTCGGGAGTAAGGTAGCTGTTGTTATCGCTGTTATATCGGGTCACAAAAATGTCGTACCCACCTAACGAGCCTTCGCCTTTAGACGCAAAATAGGTGGTGATGCCATCAGACATCACAAAAGGATAGTTGGCGTCTGCACCCGAATTGATATTTTTAGGAAGAGGAACTGCATCACTCCATTGTTCCAGCAACTTGGTGCGTGTATAGATATTCATGTGATTACTCTTTCCCTTGTATCCGTAATAAAGCTTGTTACCCAGTTCTGTCTGGTAAACCGTACCTTCATTGTCGCCATCGGTTTTGAAATATTGGTTGTAGGTATATAGGTTTCCTGATTCCTCACTGATTTTATAGGCATCCAGAAAATTCTTCTTGTCAACCACTACACTGTCAATAATGGCAACCTTCTCAACTCCCTTAATCATTTGCGCACCCAATCGCACTTGCCTCATAACATTGTCTAGTTCCGGGGCCGTTTTTTTGCTTTTTTCAAGCATGGAAATATAATTGTTGTAATTTTCTTCCGCTTCGCTAAAACGGTACTGCTCACTGTAAAGTTGTCCCAAATAGCGATAAGCTTCCTGTATCTTTTTACTTGCACCTATCAGCAGGTATTTTTCTGCAATGGACTTTTCTCCGGTTTCATAGCAACAGGCGCCGTACCAGAAATTATAGTTCGGGTTTGTCGGGTTGCTTTTGGCATATTTCTGGAATACGGGTTTTGCTTGTTCGAACTGACCTTTTTTAAAGAGTTCTTTTGCCTCTTCAAGAGTCTGGGCAGACAGTGTTAAAGTCAGCAGGCAAAGGAATATGGATAGAACATGTCTCTTTCTCATACTTGTTTTATTTAATTACAAGTTCAAAATTACTAAGTTTTTGTTTATTATCCGAATTACGCTTAGGCTATTATGTTAATTCTTCTTTAAAACATTCTTTTGCCATCATAATTCATTGCTATTTCATGTAATTTTGCACCCAATTTTAAGTGTATGGCTCAATTTACAGAAGAAGAAAAGATTTATAAACGAATAGAAACGCGCTTCAATAAAGGTTCTGTGAAGTACAGACTGATTGAGGATGGTGATAAGATTCTGGTAGGACTCTCTGGTGGAAAAGATTCGCTGGCTTTGCTGGAGCTGCTGGCTCGTCGTTCGAAGATTCTTAAACCGCGTTTTTCAGTGGTGGCCGTATATGTGGCCATGAAGAATATCCCGTATCAGGCAGATTTAGATTACTTGAAAAGCTATGCGGAATCTTTCGGGGTTCCTTTCGTTTACTATGAAACTTCTTTTGATGAATCGACCGATACTCGTAAGTCGCGCTGCTTCCTCTGCTCCTGGAACCGGCGGAAAGCACTCTTCACTGTGGCCAAAGAGCAGGGGTGCAATAAGATTGCGCTTGGACACCATATGGATGATATCCTGGAGACATTGCTAATGAATCAGGTGTTTCAGGGTGCTTTTAGCAGCATGCCTCCAAAACTGGTTATGCGGAAGTTTGATATGACGATTATCCGTCCCATGTGTCTTATTCCGGAAGTGGATTTAATAGCATTGGCCAAGGTACGCGAGTTTAAAGAACAGAAGAAAAATTGTCCCTATGAAACGCAGTCCCATCGTTCGGAAATGAAAAAGGTGCTTCGGCTTTTCGAGGAAATGAATCCGGAGGCTCGCTACAGCCTGTGGAGCAGTATGAACAATATTCAAAAGGATTTACTGCCTGAAGAAGGCGTTTAATAAAGACTAATAAGTTATTACGTTATGCAAGGAATGTTTTCTATATTACTTTTAGTTGTATCAAATATCTTCATGACTTTTGCATGGTATGGACATTTGAAATTGCAAGAAAATAAAGTTATTGGCAGCTGGCCTTTGATTGGTGTTATACTCTTCTCATGGGGTATTGCTCTGGCGGAATATATGTGTCAGGTTCCCGCAAACAGATTGGGATTTAATGGAAACGGCGGTCCTTTCAGTCTAATGCAGTTAAAGATTATTCAGGAAGTAATTACTCTTGTTGTTTTTACAGTTTTTTCTACCATGCTGTTTAAAGGTGAAAGCCTGCACTGGAATCATATGGCGGCTGGATTGTGTCTGATTTTAGCAGTTTATTTTGTTTTCATGAACTGATTCTTATAACAAAAATGAGGTTGTCCCAGCACGGAACAACCTCATTTTTTATTTATAGAAGCAATGCTTGTTTATGCATTGGCATTTTTCTTGAACTGTTCGTCCATTGCTGCAGCTGCTTTGCGGCCGTCGCCCATGGCAAGAATTACAGTTGCTCCGCCTCGTACAATATCACCACCTGCAAAAATCATGGGGATTGACGATTGCATATCATCATTCACATTGATGGTTCCTCTTCTTCCTACTTCCAAACCTTTGATTGAGCTAGGAACGATTGGATTGGGAGATACCCCAACGCTGACAATGGCCAGGTCGATATCAATTGTTTCTGTAGCTCCCGGAATAGCAACCGGGCTTCTACGTCCTGAAGCATCTGGTTCTCCGAGCTCCATTTTCTGAAGCACTACCTGTTTTACTCTTCCTTGTTCATCGGCAAGATATTCAATCGGATTGTGCAGAGTAAGGAATTCAACACCTTCTTCCTTGGCGTGTTTCACCTCTTCCAAACGGGCCGGCATCTCTTCTTCAGAACGACGGTAGATAATCATAGCTCTTTCAGCACCCAGACGTTTGGCTGTACGAACTGAGTCCATAGCGGTGTTTCCACCACCAATTACGGCTACGTTCTTTCCAAAAGAAACGGGAGTATCCGATTCCGGATTGGCAGCATCCATCAGGTTGACACGTGTGAGGTATTCGTTGGATGAAAGGATATTGATAGAGTTTTCGCCCGGAATATTCATAAAGTTAGGCAAACCAGCACCGGATGCTACGAAGAAACCTTTAAAGCCTTCTTCCTGCAGCTGTTCAACAGTAATGGTTTTACCAACGATGCAGTCTTTGATGAATTTTACACCCATCTTCACAAGGTTGTCCACTTCCACGTCGACAATTGTGTTAGGCAGACGGAATTCGGGGATACCATATTTAAGCACACCGCCAATTTCGTGCAGCGCTTCGAATACGGTAACATCATATCCCATCTTGGCCATATCGCCTGCAAAGGAGAGTCCGGCAGGGCCCGAACCGATTACGGCTACTTTGATGCCATTGCTTTCGTCAATATCCGGAACGGAAATCTGTCCGCTTTCTCTTTCATAATCGGCGGCAAAACGTTCAAGATGTCCGATTGCTACGGCTTCCTTGTTCATCTTCAGTGTATAGATACATTTAGATTCGCACTGTTTTTCCTGAGGACATACGCGTCCGCATACTGCAGGCAGAGCACTGGTTTCCTTCAGGGCTTTAGCAGCTTCGAGGAACTCTCCGCGTTCAATGTTCTTAACAAACTTAGGGATATTGATTTCTACCGGACAGCCGGTCATACAAGTAGGGTTTACGCAGTCGAGACAACGTTTTGCTTCCTTCATTGCTTGTTCAGGAGTTAACCCCAGGTTTACTTCTTCGCGATTGTGAGAGCGGTATTCCGGATCCAGCTCGTTCATGTGAACGCGTGGAATATCGGTACGTTCTTTGGCTTTCATGCTTTTGCGAAGCTCTTCGCGCCAAGGAGTGTTGCGGTTTTCTGTATGCTGACTTTTAGTGATTTCGCATGAGTGTGAACCTAGTTTTTTAACCTCTTCCTTTTCAACCTCTTTGAAGGCACCCATACGTCTGATCATTTCATCGAAGTCAACCTGGTGAGCATCGAACTCAGGACCGTCTACACAAACGAATTTGGTTTTTCCACCTACGGTAACACGACAAGCACCGCACATTCCGGTTCCATCCACCATAATGGTGTTCAGGGAAGCTTCTGTTGGGACTTCGTATTTCTTAGTCAACAAAGAGACAAACTTCATCATTATAGCAGGACCGATAGTAAAGCATTTGTCTACCTTTTCACGGAGAATAACTTCCTCTACACCGGCTGTAACCAAACCTTTTTTGCCATAAGAACCGTCATCGGTCATGATAATCACTTCGTCGGAGCTTTCGCGCATCTCGTTTTCCAGGATGATAAGTTCCTTGGTGCGTCCTGCCAGTACAGTGATTACTCTATTTCCTGCAGCTTTGAGAGCCTGAACAATTGGAAGTAGCGGAGCAATACCCACACCACCTCCGGCACATACTACTGTTCCGAAGTTTTCAATGTGAGTGGCCTGGCCCAACGGACCAACTACGTCGGTTACATAATCTCCAATTTCCAGGTTGCACAGTTTGGTTGAAGAAAGTCCTACTTTCTGAACCACAAGGGTGATAGTGCCCTTTTTGGTGTCAGAACCAGCAATGGTCAACGGCATGCGCTCTCCCTTTTCTCCCACACGGACAATCACGAAGTGTCCGGCTTTGCGGGAACGGGCAATCATCGGTGCCTCAATTTCCAGCTTAAAGACATTCTCTGAGAAATTCTCTTTGTTTATTATTTTATTCATAAAATAGAAATATATGTATTAATTAGGTTATTAACAGCGGAATGTTGTTATCAACAAAGGTAATCTTATTGTTTCTGATATCAAAATGATGGGGTATAAAAACGAAAAACGTTTCACCAGAGTTAACATAGTGAAACGTTCTTATATTATTATAAATGCATGTTATGCAGTAAATTATCAGTCGATGATGTCGAACCCTGTGTATGGAACCAACGCTTTTGGTATGCGGATGCCTTCAGAGGTTTGATTATTTTCGAGCAGAGCTGCCATAATACGTGGCAAGGCAAGCGCGCTACCATTGAGTGTGTGGCAAAGTTCAGTCTTCTTTTCTCCTGAACGATAGCGGCATTTCAAACGGTTGGCTTGGTATGATTCAAAATTAGATACCGAGCTAACCTCCAACCAGCGTTCTTGTGCGGCCGAATATACCTCAAAGTCGAATGTAATGGCCGATGTGAAGCTCATATCGCCTCCGCAAAGACGAAGAATACGATAAGGAAGTTCTAATTTATTTACCAGATTTTCAACATGAGCAATCATCTCTTTCAGTGATTCGTAAGAGTGCTCGGGCTTATCGATGCGTACAATTTCCACTTTATCGAACTGATGCAGGCGGTTCAGCCCGCGTACATCTTTTCCGTATGAACCTGCTTCGCGGCGGAAACAAGCAGAATATGCACAGTTCATAACCGGCAGTTCGCTTTCTGAAAGAATCACATCGCGGTAGATGTTTGTTACAGGAACTTCGGCAGTAGGAATCAGGTAAAGATCGTCCTCGTTGGCATGATACATCTGTCCCTCTTTGTCGGGCAACTGTCCGGTACCGTAACCGGAAGCGGCGTTAACCACATACGGTGGCTGAATTTCGAGGTAACCGGCTTCGCGGGCTTCGTCGAGGAAGAAGTTGATCAGTGCTCTTTGCATGCGGGCACCTTTTCCTTTGTAAACAGGGAATCCTGCTCCGGTGATTTTAACACCCAGTTCAAAGTCGATCAGGTCATATTTTTTGCAAAGATCCCAGTGGGGAACCGCATCTGTTGCCAGTTGGGGTGTTACACCTCCCATTTTCTCCACCTTGTTGTCCTCGGCGCCATAGCCTTCGGGCACAGATTCGTGGGGTAGGTTAGGGATAGTGCAAAGAAGTGTCTGAAGCTCTTCGGCCGCTTCGTTCATGGCCGCTTCCAGTGCTTTATTTCCTTCTTTGATTTCGCTTACTTTTGCGCGTGCCGATTCAGCTTCTTCTTTATTCCCTTCCTTCATCAGTTTACCGATGGATTTTGATAGGGCGTTAACTTCGGCAAGATTCTTGTCCAGTTCGTTTTGTGCGGCACGTCTTTTCTTGTCTAACTCCAGCACTTTGTCAATGGCTTCTTGTGCGCCTTTAAAGTGTTTCTTTTCCAGACCACGAAGAACTTCATCGGTCTTTTCTGTAATAACTTTAAGTGTAAGCATATCTTATACAGTTTTTTGTTTTTTCGTTAAGAGCCACAAAGATAAATAAAAATCGGATAAGATGTTATTTCTATTTTGGCTAATACCCGATATTAATAAAAAAAGTTCCCGCGACTATCTGTCACGGGAACTTCTGTATTGATTTGAGATAATCTCTTTGTTTACGCTTCTGCTTCAGCTGGGATTACCGATACGTATGAACGGTTTTCTCTACCTTTCTTGAAACTTACAACACCATCAACCAATGCAAACAAAGTGTGGTCTTTACCCATACCGATGTTCAAACCTGGGTGATGTTCTGTTCCTCTTTGGCGAATAATGATGTTACCTGCTTTGCAAGCTTGTCCACCATATATTTTAACGCCTAATCGTTTGCTATGTGATTCGCGGCCGTTCTTAGAACTACCGACACCTTTCTTATGTGCCATTTCTTCTTAAATTTTAATTGATTAAGCTACAACTTCTTTGATATTTAACTCTGTAAACTGTTGACGGTGACCGTTGCGTTTTCTGTAACCTTTTCTTCTTTTCTTGTGGAATACGATTACTTTATCACCTTTTACCAGGTGAGATACAACTTCACAAACAACTTTTGCGCCTTCTACTGTTGGAGCTCCAACTGTAACTACGCCATCTTTGTCTACTAGCAATACTTTGTCGAATTCGACAGTAGCACCGTTTTCAGCTTCTTGTATGTGGTGAACATACATTTTTTTTCCAGCTTCTGCTTTGAACTGCTGGCCGTTAATTTCTACAATTACGTACATCTGTTATAATGTTATACAGGTTCTCTCCGGAAGGTGGATCTTAATCACTTAATCTCACTTATTTACCTTAACGCGGAATAATCAGGGCACAAAATTACTGATTCTATTTTAATCCAGCAAATTTATTTTGTGAATTTTATGGCATTCAGATGATTAAATGAGTTCTTCTTTCATCTTTTCTGCTTTTCGGGTTTTGTAATTATGCCACCTGAATCAAAAAGCATCTTTAAAACCCATCCCAAGCCTTTTGCTTTACCAGCCCATCATTCTCCCTATAAAAGTAATTTCAAAAAGTAACACAAGTCACGCAAGTCGCGCGAAATGATTGTAATTGATTGGTAATCAGTGTTGTGTGGGGTGCGTGACTTCTGCGTGAGATAAAAGAAGTCACGCAGAAGTCACGCACCTTGCAAGTGTCACATAATCAGATTGATACGTTGTTTTTGCGTGACTTGCGTGACTGCGCGACTTTTTTAAATCAATTATATGGGGAAATGGGGTGGGGTAGGTTCAGGCTCCATGTTTCTTCGAATGAAACATTGAGACAGTTTTCAGCGATGTAAAACGCCATGTTGAAGTAAAAAAGACGGTTGCAAATGAAATATCGAAACCGTTTCATGGGCAAGAGAGTACACCGGCATTAATGCATCATGTGTTTCCAAAAAAGTCTTCTTATGCGTCCCTCGGAGTAGTTTTATAACTCATCTCTTTTGAGTAGTAAGTTCTTGTACAGAAGAATAGATTCTTTTGTACAGAAGATTGTTTTCTTTTGTACAGAACAATGCATTCTTTTGTACAAGATCGTTTTAATTCATGGCGAAGGATTCCGGATGAACGGCGTCGACTGCAAAAAAGAAGCTGCCCTCGCCACGGTTCTGTAAGAAGTCGTGACGAGGGCAGCTATGTGGGGTTTCAATTTTCGGGGTTGTTTTTATTTCATCGGTTCAACCTTGTAACCCTGTTTCTTGAGTAAGGCAATCAGGCCTGCTTTTCCCGGCAGGTGCAATGCACCTACAGCGATAAAGGTAGATGCTTCTTTCATGATGGCAGGAAGCTTGGTTGCCCAGTCCTTGTTTCTATATTCAAGCAGTGCTTCAAATTCTCCCGGAAGAGGGTCGCAGCTGGTGCCGTCTCTCTCTTCCGACAATTGAATCATTTTTTTCAGATCGAAAGAGAGGTAAGCATTGTTCAGATCTTTTGCCTGTTTTACAAGTTTAATAGTATCACTCAACGAACATACCAGTAGTTTTGCCTGTCTTTTAAGAGATTGTGAATCGTACATTAGTTTTAGTTGAAAATCAATATCTTCCAATGCCGAAACTTTTTTTCCAGTTTCTTCTCCCTTAGTCTGAAAATAACCGTCCAGTTGTTCATTTGGATTGTATCCCGGAAGTGACTTGCGAATAATAGTAACTGATGTCATGGCGCAGATGAAGGATGGTTTCAGCTTGGGAACCTGGTTAAGGTCGAATCCTAAAGTCGGTTTTATAAAACAGTTTATCATTTCCTGCTCTTTTTCTGTGAAAAGCATCTGTGCAGTGGTATCGTTTGATATAAGAATAGCTTTCTGCATTTTCTGCATGTTATCGGGAGATTGGAGATCTTTCATAATTACCTCGCCAACAACCTGTGTGGTTGCACCGAAAGCCTCTTTATAGCCTGGTACTTTATCCAGAACGGAAAGAGGAGCCAGGTGGTGAGTGCCGAAAAGATAGGAAGGATTTTTAAGTCCATTGCCGGATACTTTCCATAGCAACTGTGCGTTTGCAGAAGATGCAAAGAGCAGGATGCAGGCAAGTGTGATTAGTTTTTTCATGATGTTTTAGTTACTTATAATTCAGTTTTCGGTAATTCTTTATTTTCTCCGCATAATCAGCTGACTAATAGCCTTTATTTTCTAAAATGGATAATTAACTCACTTATTCATCCGATATGTGCGAATAGCTTAATCCACATTGAAATAATCTTCCAGTTCCTTCACTGCCGAATTGTCCGTATTGTTGATGTCGCGGATAATCTTTCCGTTTTCGAGCAATGCAATCCGGGGACAGATGTCGGTGGTGTGATTCAGGTTATGACTTGAAATCAGGATGGTGGCACCGGTCTGCTGGTTGTAATCTCTCAGAACGTGTTTGATGATGGATTGAGAACTGGGGTCAAGGAAGTTGAACGGCTCATCCAAAATCAGCAGCTGAGGCTGATGAATCAAAGCAGAGATAATACCTATTTTCTGCTTGTTTCCGGCTGAGTAGTTACGGATATACTTCTTTTGTCCTACAACCTCTCCGTTCATAAAACGTTCGAATGGCTGTAATCGTTCATCGACCTCTTCCTTTTTTAGTCCGTACATTTTCCCGATAAAGTAAAAATACTCTTCCGGAGTGAGGTAATCAATCAGGAAACTGTCGTCAATGAATGCACCCGTTATGTTTTTCCACTCTTCGCTTTCACAGGTATTTATTTCGTTTATATGAGCCGTTCCGTTGTCTGCCTTCAGCAGATCGAGAATCAAACGGAAGAAAGTGGTTTTTCCGGCTCCGTTGTTACCTACAAGTCCTAGTATCTCTCCTTCGTTAATTGTATAGTTCTCTATATCGACAGCTCTTTTTTCTCCGAAGCTTTTCTGTAAATTATTGATTGATATTGTTGCCATATTACAATTGTTTTAAAATAAATTTATTCATGAAAAAGAAAATGTTCTGGTTTATTTCGTGTCGCGGAAACCTTCCATATTCTTATATCTTCTTTTCATGAAGCGTACATATATGTTTTTAATCCAGATGTTGGACGTGCATGTAAATGCTATTCCGATAATTAATAATACCCAAAGACTGGCAGGTTCGCCCAGTGTGATTCTTAAGAGATTGATTACTAGCATGGGAATACCGAACGATAGCAGGCTGATGATACTTTGGAAACCGGTGCCGGTTGACTGGCGACCTATCAGCGATTCGTTCAAAGGGGTGGTTTTATTATTGTAAACTGCCAACTGAAGAATGATGAAGTAGATAAACCCTGTGGTAAACAAAGCATATGAAAATGCTGTGAGCAAGGATATTTTTCCCATTACAATAACAGGAATCATCAGGATAAATGGTACAATCACAGCAAAGCTATAAAAATAGTATTTAGCTCTCAGCAGGTTGTAGATAGACTCCTTGCGGCTCATGAGTCCGTCCAGATAATTTCCTTCAAAGCTCATAATCTGAGTCAGCATCAATATTCCCAGAATGGCGAAATTGTATATTCCCACAAAACTTTTGCCAAAGGCTCCTTCGTATGATGGGGTGAAAAGCATGGCAGTAAGCATTATAATAAGGAAACATCCCATGCGAAACATTGATTTTGTTCTCTTGTTGCGGAATAGCAATTTTAGTTCAAGGCGGAAGTACTCGCCCACCTCTCCGTAACGTTCCAGGAATTTGTATTCCGACACCCGTTTCACCTTGGTGTCTTCTAACTTGGAGAGTTCGGCATAAAGGTTACGAACCATTATAACGCGGTTAATCCATGCCATTAGGGCTATAGCAACCAGAACACCCAGAAATGCAAGTGGTTTGCTCATGATAAACATCTCGCCCAGATTCATTGTAAAGGTGCTGATGCGATGTTCCAACACAAACTCTGCTACTCCCAGTAAAGAATAAAAGATGATTGGAATCAGCACAAATATCGTTTTTTCGTTAATCAACGTACGACACAGCAGATACCAGTAATTATTAAGAATCATCAACAGATAAATCCCAAAGCAGTAGGTGATAACTCCTGTTATTCCGTAATATTTTAAGATTGTGATAAAAGCAAACGGTACAACCATAAAAAGCCAGAATGCATTGTAGCCGTCGGCTCCCGATTTAAGAAGGAGGATGTTAAGTAGCTTGTTTCTTTTTATAGGAAGCAAGAGGTATTGTTTTATCTCTTGAGTAGGGGGCTTCTGAAAAATAAAACGAAGCAGAAAATCAATTATCAGGATAATCAGAATTCCTTTGTTGAAAATATGATATGGCTCCATAACGATATTATCTTCCGAAAGTCCCATCCCGAATAGTATACCGAAGAAAATAAAATACCCGGCCCAGAAGAGTTTCATGAAATACATAAAAAACTTACCGAACTTGTTCTTCTCGAACATCGGGTGACGTTTTGCTGCCAGTCGGGCATGTTTCCGTAATTCCAGTAAAAGCATAAGTAATGGTTTTATGGTAAAAAGAAAGAGGGGAGTAGTTTCTGTCAAAACTCCTGTCCCTCTTTCTGAAATTAGTTGTTATTTTGTATCAGGAGAGGTCATGGTTACTTCTATCTGATTTTTCTGACCGAACAGTTCTTTAGCAAACATCTGAAGATCTTTAGCTGTGATTTTGTTCACCATTGCTTCATAATTTGTGTAAATGTCTACTCCGGTATAGAAATACTCGTCCAGGTTATTTAACCAATAAGTATTTTCTTTCAGGTTTTCTTTGTATTTTTTCAACATATACTCTTTCACCTTAGCCAGGTTCACCTCTGACGGGCCATTCTGTGAGATGTTGTCAATCTCATTGAAGATAATCTTTGTCAGCTTATCTTTCTTGGCAGGGTCTGTGTTGAAGAAAATCTCCAGAGTGAATTCTTCTTTAGGGTACTTCTTGAGGTTTCCATATACGCTTACTCCATAAGTTCCTCCTTCTTCTTCACGTACTTTTTCGGTATATACAATGCTCATTATCTGGCTAAGTATACTCATCTTAATGTCATTTTCGGCAGTATACTTGCATTTTCCGTTATAGAGAGCAAATACCGTAGCTTTCGGAGTCTCCTGTTTCTTTGGGAATACATTTGTGTATTGACCTTTACGAATATCCATTTTCGTATCTTTGAAAGTCTCCTTTCGGTTGATGGATGGCAGTGAGCCCAAGTATTGTTCAAATAATGGCTTAGCTTTATTCAAATCGATGTTACCAACAAACATAAAGGTGAAATCGCTTGCATCTTTGAAACGTTCCTTGTAAAGAGCAATAATTTTCTGATAATCAATCTGATCAATCATGTCAGTCTTGAGGCGTATGGCTCTGGGGTGCTTACCGTAAAGTGCATAAGTTACAGAGTCGCTGAATGCAGTCATCGGATTTGCTTCCTGGTTCAGAAGAGTTGCTTTTGTGCGTGTCTTGTACGAAGCGAAAGCATCTGCATCCATTCTCGGAGCGGTAAATGACAGGTAGGTAAGCTGTAGCATTGTTTCCAGATCTTTTGGAGTACAGCTACCTTTTATTCCTTCAACGTTTGTTGATACATAGGAAGATGCCGAAGCCTTTTTACCTGCTAATGCTTTCTGCAGGTTTAACTCGCTGAAGTTTCCTAAACCACCCAGGTGAATAACATCGTTCATTGTCGAGATGTTTATTATTTCAGAGTCAGGCATCAATGAGTTACCACCGAGGCTGAACCCTTTCATATTGATTTCGTCAGCTTTGAAATCGGTCTTCTTCACCACAACTTTCACTCCGTTTGATAGTTTAAGCGTAGTAGTGCCATAGATGGTATTCTCTTTGGTTGATACAATCTTTCCAGGTTTTGGCATTACCGGAATGAGAGGCTCGTTAGACACCTTGTCTACGTATGCTGTAAGTTCCTCCTTCTTGACATTTTTCAGAATGTTGATAATTTGTTCTTTTGAAGGATATACCAGCCCTTCCTTATCCGGTCCGAAGAGTGTAACTACCTGATTGGAGTCGGATAGATATGATTTCATCAAATCGTTGATTGCGCTGAGTGGCATGTTGGGAGCGATCTGATTCATCAGGCTATACTCATCCTCGATGCTTGGTATTGGTTCATTTTCCGTAAAGTTTGATACGTACTGTCTGATGTATTCGTTATTCTTCTTTTTGTTCCGTTCGTTGTACTCTGATTCCATCTCAGTTAGGAATTCGGCTTTTGCACGTGCATATTCCGATTCTGTGAATCCAAACCGGCCGGCTCTCTCTATTTCACGAAGCAAGGTGCTTAATGCTGTTTCAACTCCATCTTCCTTACAGTCTGTTACTCCGGTAAATGCATCTTTGGTTTTAGCAATACTGAAGTTGCCATCATAAGTATATGCTTCAATAAAAGGAGGGGTTGCACTTTGTTTAAGTTCCTCCAGACGGGTGTTCAGCATGGAACCAATCATATTTTTGGCATATAATAATGCCATGTAGGCGATGCTGTTCTTTAAAGAATCAGGGAATGCTTCGTGTTTATTGAATACCGTAACCTCAATGTTGGTCTGTTCTTTATCCTTCCCAATTACCACGATAGGTTCCTTGTTATTTTCTACAGGATAATAGATGCGTTTTGCCGGATTCACCGGTTTAGGCACATCGGCAAAGAGTCTCTTTATTTTAGCTTCGATGGCATCTACGTCAACATCACCAACTACAATGATAGCCTGAAGATCGGGACGATACCATTTTTCATAATAATCACGAAGTGATTTATACTTGAAGTTATCAATTACCTCCATGGTACCGATTGGCAGACAATCAGAATATTTGCTACCTGCAAACATTACGGGCAATGCCTTTTCCATCAAACGAAGCCATGAAGAACTTCTTGAGCGCCACTCTTCGTGAATCACACCACGTTCCTTGTCAATCTCCTTGTCGGTAAGCAACAGGTCGTTCGACCAGTCGTGCAAAATCAGCAGACATGAGTCTATTATTCCATCACGTGTAACAGGTGCATTTGATATGTTATACACCGTCTCTTCCATGCTTGTATATGCATTAAGATTGGTACCGAATTTTATTCCCACTGTTTCGCACCACTCTTTTACACCCAGACCTTTTTCTGTTCCCGGGAAATTCTTTGTCCCGTTAAAGGCCATGTGTTCCAGGAAGTGTGCCAGCCCTCTTTGCTGTGGTTCTTCAAGAATAGATCCTACTTTCTGAGCAATGAAAAAGTCGGCTCTTTTTTCCGTAGTAGTATTTTTACGGATGTAGTAGGTTAGTCCATTTTCTAACTTCCCGACTCTGACATTTTTGTCAACAGGGATAGAAGGCATTTGTTGCTGAGCGAAAGTCATGCCTGCGCAGAATAATAATGCAGCAGCAAATAAGCTCTTAAATAAATGTTTCATAATCTATACGAATTAGATAAACTGTTAGTTATTTCATAAATAAGTCGGTATAAAAAGCATTAAAATCACAAAGTAAGTAATTTTGTATTAAAAATAAATATCCCGATAAAGATTTAATCGCTTTATCGGGATACCAAATGTGTGAGATTAATCTAAATAAAAGTTCCTTTAGAGCTGGTGCTCGGCCAGATAACGTTCGGCTTCGATAGCAGCCTTGCATCCGCTTCCAGCAGCAGTCGTTGCCTGACGATAAGTGGAGTCAGCCACATCACCGGCTGCAAATACTCCCGGGACTTTGGTTTTTGGACTGTTTCCTTCGGTAATGATATAGCCTACCGAATCAGTATCCAGATATTGAGCAAAGATATCCGAGTTGGGTTTGTGGCCAATTGCCAGGAAGAAACCGTCAATAGCAATATCATAACGTTCTTCGTCAGGTTCGCCCATGCGTTTTACCAGGTGTACACCTTCTACGCCGTTTTCTCCAAAAAGGCCAACAGCATTATGCTCGAATAAGACTTCAATTTTTTCGTGGTTCAGTACTCGTTCCTGCATGATTTTTGAGGCACGAAGGAAGGGTTTCCTAACAATGAGGTAAACCTTACTTGCCAGTCCGGCAAGATAGATTGACTCTTCGCAGGCGGTATCACCTCCACCCACTACAGCTACCACTTTTTTCCGGTAAAAGAATCCGTCGCAGGTGGCACAGGCACTCACGCCCATTCCGGCATATTTCTTCTCATCTTCCAGTCCCAAATATTTCGCGGTGGCACCGGTTGCAATGATTACGGTCTGTGCTTCGATAATTTTCTCTCCGTCAATCGTAATCTTATAAGGAGCCTTACTTAAGTCGGCTGCTGTAGCCATGCCGCTTCTAATGTCTGCACCAAAGCGAGCGGCCTGTCTTTTCAGATCGTCCATCAACTGGTTGCCATCCACTCCGTCAGGATATCCCGGGAAGTTTTCCACGTCGGTAGTTATAGTGAGCTGGCCACCCGGTTGCAACCCTTCATAAAGAATAGGAGAGAGGTTGGCGCGTCCTGCGTAGATGGCAGCAGTATAGCCTGCCGGTCCGGAACCGATGATCAGGCATCTTGTTTTTTCTGTTGTTTCCATATTTTTTGTTGTTATTATCTTAAATCGATGACTTCCGCATTCGGATAATTTTTCTTGTTGAACTTAAACAACGATTCAGAGTATGATTGGTTTGTTTGATAACCGGTGATGATAATCTCACTCTTGTTATTTTGTTGTTCCACTATTATCTGTTGAGGCTGATAATTGTTTTTCGAGATAAGCAGAGTGATTCGTGAAATTGCCTCCTTCTTATTTAACGGAGTCAGGGTAATTTTGTGATTATTGCCCACCATGCCGTTGTATTTGTAATTAAATCCTGTTTTATAAATGTTCAGCATTGTGTACGGATTCATGCTTTGCAACTCTTCCTGTGATGGATTGCTGATATTTACCTCATCGCTATGTTTTAGATAGCTCCATTGGGTTTTTCCATCAAACCAGGTAATGGCATCGTTTGTATTCAGCACGAATTTATTGTTTTTCAGTTGCAGCACACCATTGGTGCGTTCACCTCCTGTCCGGATACTGAATGTTGCTTTTATGCCTCCCGCTTTAGCAAACGCAGCCGAGGTCTGGTCCAGAATCTTTTTAGCTTGTGCATCTTTCTGGGCAAAACCGGGCAGAATAAATACACTTATTAATAAGGTAAGAATGTACTTTTTCATTTTATTACTCTTTTTAAAGTGAATAATCTGTTTAAAAATCAATTATGATCTCAGGTTGTTTAGCTTCATTTCAAGATCATTTTCATCGATACACATCACTTGGCGTGCCTTGCTGCCTTCTGATGGGCCTACGATGCCGGCTTTTTCCAGCTGGTCCATGATGCGCCCTGCACGGTTGTATCCAATGGAGAACTTGCGCTGTATGAGTGATGTTGAACCCTGCTGGTGAATCACAATCAGACGGGCGGCATCCTCAAACATTGGGTCAAGGCGGTTCATATCCACATCGGCAATGCTGTTATCCGGTTCATCTCCCACATATTCGGGTAGATAGAATGCTGTGGTGTATCCTTGCTGACGAGAGATATAGTTGGTAATCTGTTCAACTTCAGGTGTGTCAACAAATGCACATTGTACACGAACCGGATCACTGCCCTGCAGGAAGAGCATATCTCCGCGTCCTATCAGCTGGTTGGCTCCCGGACGGTCGAGGATGGTACGTGAGTCCATCATCGAAGAAACGCGGAAAGCAACACGGGCCGGGAAGTTGGCCTTGATGGTTCCTGTGATGATATTGGTAGTAGGACGCTGAGTTGCAATAATCATGTGAATACCCACGGCACGTGCCAGCTGGGCAATACGGGCAATGGGAAGTTCCACCTCTTTACCGGCGGTCATGATCAGGTCACCAAACTCGTCGATAATCACCACGATATACGGCATGAACTTATGTCCCTTTTCCGGATTCAGTTTTCTGTTAATGAATTTCTCGTTGTATTCCTTGATATTACGGGTGTGAGCTTTCTTCAATAAGTCGTACCGGGTATCCATTTCAATGCAGAGGGAGTTCAGTGTGTGGACCACCTTGGTAAAGTCTGTAATGATAGCCTCTTCTCCATCGGGAAGTTTTGCAAGGAAATGTCTCTCAATGGTTGAGTAGATACTGAATTCCACTTTTTTCGGGTCAATCAGCACAAACTTCAGTTCTGCCGGGTGTTTTTTATAAAGCAAAGAGGTAATGATGGCATTCAGTCCTACTGACTTACCCTGACCGGTGGCACCCGCAACCAGTACGTGGGGCATTTTGCAGAGGTCCACCATAAAGATGTCGTTGGTAATAGTCTTACCAAAGGCAATCGGCAGTTCGAAAGATGATTCCTGAAATTTCTTCGAGGAGATGATGGAATGCATGGAAACGATTTTGGGATTGGAATTTGGCACTTCAATACCAATAGTTCCTTTTCCCGGAATCGGTGCAATGATACGGATGCCCAATGCCGAAAGGCTCAGGGCGATATCGTCCTCTAATCCGCGGATTTTTGAGATTCTAACCCCGGCTTCCGGGGTAATTTCGTACAAGGTAACAGTTGAACCCACCGTTGCTTTGATTGAGCTGATTTCAATACCGAAACTTCTCAGAGTGCCGATGATTTTATCTTTATTGGCTGTCTGTTCCTCCATGTTAATGGCCGGTTCATTGTTGTCGTACCGTTTCATTAAGTCAAGAGACGGGTGACGATAGTTTTCCAGATCCAGCTTTGGGTTGTATTGTCCCAGAGTAGAAGCGTCATAGGTTTCATCATCATCCGAGCTGGCGGTTTCAATCTTAAATTCCGGCTCATTATCTTCAGATTCCTCATCGGCTTCTTCGTGAATATTATCCATTTCATCCGGTTCTTTACCCAGATTGGATTTAACCCAATCTTCTGCAGGACTCTCAACAACAGGAGGAAATATCTCCATTGGTTGTGAAATTACTGGTTGCTGAGCAGCTGGCGTTTGCTCAAAGCTTTGATCCAGGCTGAAGTTGACAGTCTTGGGCTTGGGGTTTGTAAAATCCTGAGGCGTTTCCTCATTTACCGGGACCGGGGCCACTCTTTCTTTCTTCTCTCTGAAGTTAAGTTGCAATAACCGTCGGATATAAATAATGGTTCGTGCACTAAGGTATATCAGAAAGCAGATGGCTGTTGTCAGCAATAAAAGTGAAACACCCGGAAATCCAATTTGTGAGATCAGCCAGTTGCTTACATTGTATCCATGTAAACCTCCCAGATAGATGAAACTATCTTTATAAGAATCCATAAATGCAAATCCGAAAAATACCGATAGCCAGATTAATAACAGCGAACAGCCAATAAACCATCTCCAGAGTCTGAAGTTACGTACTCGCATTAGTTTCATTCCGAAGACAGAAAGAAATAGCAATATCAGATAGGAGGATACTCCGAAGCAGTCGTTAATAAGATAACTAGCTATCTGGGCACCTCTGGAACCTGCATAATTACGGATGTGATTGTTTACCGATGCAAGCTGTCCCGGATCCGGACTGTCCAATATACTTTGGTCTGCAGCTCCGGTAAAGAAGAAAGAGGTGAAGGCCAACAAGAGGTAGACTGAAAAAATCACCATCATCAACCCTGTTACAAAATGAAAGGTTTCGTTTCTAAGGGTTTGAGTAATTTTATTGGATGAAACCGGTTCTGAAACCGGGCTCTTATCTGTTTTTTTCTTTGCCATGAAGAATATTGCTTTTTATGTTTGATTCTGCAAAAATAATAAAATAACATTTGCTTTGACTATGAATTTGATAAAAAATATCCCCGGAAATATTGCTCTTCTTTGTGTGTGAGAAGATCTTGTTTTTGTGCAAAATTAATGTATATATTATGCGAAATCAGCTATTTATAACAGAATGTTCTTTTATAATCTTGTTTTTAGTCATTGGCGTATCTTTTGTTGTAAACAATGCAACTCTGTATACTTCGAGTTAAAATACATTGATTTGCAGTTACATTCCCTCTTTTTTTGTTAACTTTGCGCCTCAATTGAAATATAGTATGGAAAAAAATCATGAAGTGATATTTAGCAGGGATGTTGTGGAATTTGTAACCGTGGCAGCCGAATTCTGTGCTTTTCTGGAGCGTTCAGAAAATGCCCGGCGAAGTTCCTTTGTTGATACCACGTTGAAAATATTACCTCTCCTTTATCTCAAAGCTTCTCTGCTGCCTCCTTGTGAGATGATGGGAGATGAAGCGCCTGAGACTTATGTCACTGAAGAAATCTATGAACTGATGCGAATGAATATTGCTTCAGTCCTGAGAGAGAAGGACGATTATCTGGAAGTGTTTCTTCCGGAAATGGCATATAGTGATACGCCCATAAAGAAATGTATATCGGAAGACCTGACAGATATTTATCAGGACCTGAAAGACTTTATTTTTGTCTTCCAGCTTGGTTTGAACGAAACCATGCATGACTCGTTGGCTATATGCCAGGAAAATTTTCGAATGTATTGGGGGCAAAAGCTTGTCAATACATTAAGAGCCCTGCACGACGCTAAATATAATGCAGATAATGCTGATGATGAAGAAGAAGAGGAGAGAGATGACGATTTGAGGGATGAAGAATTATGATTGTAAGAAGAACAATAACGAAAGACGATATATCAAACATGCCGAAGGCTACCTTCGAAGGCAAGATTATTACAATTTGTACAGATAAGGATGCCGAGCGGGCAGTTGAATTCCTGAGTCAGTATCCTGTGGTGGGTATAGATAGTGAAACCCGACCCTCTTTCGTTAAAGGGCAGATCCATAAGGTTTCATTGCTCCAAATTGCAACAGGGGGGCATTGCTTCCTCTTTCGACTTAACCTGATGGGATTTCCAAAGGCATTGATCAGACTTCTTGAAAATCCAGATATTGTAAAAGTTGGACTATCTCTTAAAGACGATTTCATGGCATTGCGCCGACGGGCACCTTTTAAAGAACAGAGTTGTATCGAGCTGCAAGAGTTTGTCAAGCCGTTCGGTATTCAGGATAAAAGTCTGCAAAAAATTTATGCAATCCTCTTCGGGTATAAAATTTCCAAATCACAGCGTCTGTCCAACTGGGAAGCTGAAACTCTTAGTCCGTCTCAGCAACAGTATGCAGCCACCGATGCGTGGACTTGTTTGCAGATCTACAATTTGCTTCAGGAACTGCACAAGACAGGTAATTATGAAAAAGAAGAGGTTGTTGAACCAGAGATTGAAGAAAAAGAATAAATAAATGACATACAAAAGAGTTTATCTGAAAGCAGGGAAAGAGGAATCTTTGAAGCGTTTCCATCCCTGGATTTTCTCAGGAGCAATTCATCATTTCGAAGGAGAACCCGAAGAAGGTGAAATAGTGGATGTATATACTTCCAAAAAAGAGTTTATAGCCCTGGGGCATTTCCAGGTGGGCAGTATTGCTGTACGCGTTCTCTCGTTTAAAGAGGAAAAAGTGAATTTGGATTTCTGGGTTCGTAAACTACAGATAGCATATGATTTACGTAAAAGCATAGGGCTAGCCGGTAATCCCACCAACAACACCTACCGTCTTGTACACGGTGAAGGAGATAGTCTTCCCGGGTTGATAATCGATATTTATGCCCACACAGCGGTAATGCAGGCTCATTCTGTTGGCATGCACGTTTACCGTTCAGAAATAGCCGAGGCACTTTCTCGTGTTATGGATGGTGCCATTGAGAATATCTACTATAAATCGGAAACCACCCTGCCTTTTAAGGCCGACCTGGGACAGGAAAACGGATTTATCAAAGGGGGTAGCTCTGATAATGTTGCTTTGGAATATGGTTTGAAGTTTCATGTGGACTGGCTCAAAGGACAAAAGACCGGATTCTTTGTGGATCAGCGTGAAAACCGCTCTTTGCTTGAGCGATATGCCAAGGGACGTTCCGTATTGAATATGTTTTGTTACACAGGAGGTTTTTCTTTCTATGCCATGCGTGGAGGAGCCACTCAGGTTCATTCTGTCGATAGTTCGGCCAAAGCGATTGATTTGACCAATAAAAATGTAGAACTTAATTTCCCGGGCGATCCTCGTCATACAGCATATGCAGAAGATGCATTCAAGTATCTCGATCGGATGGGTGATCAGTACGATTTGATCATTCTCGATCCACCGGCTTTTGCCAAGCATAAAGATGCGCTTCGAAATGCATTGCAAGGTTACCGGAAGCTAAATGCCAAAGCATTCGAAAAGATTAAACCAGGTGGAATTCTCTTTACCTTCTCATGTTCTCAGGTAGTAACCAAAGACAATTTCCGTACTGCTGTCTTTACAGCTGCGGCTATGTCGGGTAGAAATGTGAGAATTCTGCATCAGCTTACTCAGCCAGCCGATCATCCAGTAAATATTTACCATCCGGAAGGTGAGTACCTGAAAGGCCTTGTTCTCTATGTGGAATAATCTCTTACGATATAAAATCTGAAACAATATGCAAAACTGTGTTAAATAATGAGGCTTATCTTACAATGATATATGTTGTATAACATAAATATCATATATTTGCATCAGTTTTTCATGGTATTAGATTTAAGGTTAACAAAGATTGGGTTGTCGGGAGACAGCCTTTTTTTTTATAATTAACTGTCATCGGTATTTCATCCAAAAATTTTGTCTATATTTGTTCCACAATCTAAAATTACAATCAACGTGGATAATAAAGTAGAACTTCGCGTGCTTAATGTTTCCAACAGTCAGTTGCAGGCAAATGCTTTCGCGCTGGTGCTGGAAGAGGTGGGAGGCCCTCGTCAGCTGCCAATCATTATTGGTTCTATTGAAGCGCAGGTTATAGCATTCAAACTGAAAGGACTTGCCGCCCCCCGTCCTTTTACACACGACCTGTTCGTTACCTTTTCAGATCATCTTCACACAAAGCTTCAGCAGGTATTTATTTATAAAGTAAGAGAAGGGATATTTTATTCTTATCTTTACTTTGAGCACGAAGGTGAGGAGTTTAAGATTGATTCCAGAACATCCGATGCCATTGCACTGGCCCTTCGTTTCGGATGTCCTATTTATACAACCGTCGAGATAATGGACTCGGAAGGATATATTCCAGAACCTGAACCGCTGGAGAGTGTACATGAAAATGTAGATACGCTCGATATGTTAAAAGAGTCTCTGGCACAGGCTGTCAAGGATGAGAACTACGAGCTGGCATCTGCACTTCGCGATGAAATAAAGCGCAGAGAGCAGGAAAAGAATTCGAATAACATTTAAGATTACAGAACAAAATAAAATGCATGTTTTTTATACTCCCGAAATTTTAACAAAGAATGAACTTCCCGATGAGGAGGCCCAACATTGTTTACGTGTTCTTCGTCTCTCTCAAGGTGATGAAATTATGCTGACCGATGGTCATGGTTCTTTCTACAAAGCAGAAATCAGCATGACAACCGGAAAAAAATGCTTTGTCTCCATTCTGGAAACAATTCCACAGGAAAAGCCCTGGGCGTGTCATTTGCACATAGCCATGGCACCCACCAAGAACATGGATCGCAACGAATGGTTTGCAGAAAAAGCCACAGAGATCGGTTTCGACGAGCTTACCTTCCTTAACTGCCGTTTCTCTGAGCGAAAGGTCATTAAAAATGAAAGAATAGAAAAAATTCTGGTTTCCGCTATAAAGCAGTCATTAAAGGCAACGCTTCCCGTACTTAACGAAATGACTGATTTTGAACGTTTCATAGCGCATGATTTTCCAGGCCAGAAATTTATTGCACATTGCTACGAGGGCGAAAAACCCTTGCTCAAAGATGTTCTTAGAAAAGGAGAAGATGCCCTGGTGATGATTGGCCCTGAAGGTGACTTCAGTCCCGAAGAAGTAGAAAAGGCAATCGCCAGGGGATTTCAGCCCATCAGCCTCGGAAAGTCGCGTCTTCGTACCGAAACCGCCGCGCTGGTGGCTTGTCACACTCTGAATCTCATGAATCAATAACTTATTTTAAATACAGATGAATACACAAAAGTTTTTTTTCCGTTTATCAGTGCTGATGTTGGCAGTGCTGTTGCTGGGCTCATGTTCCAAGGATAAAGAATACTCCCGGGTCATCCCATCAAATTCTCCGGTAGTGGTCTCTCTGAATGTTCAATCTATCATTACCAAAGGTGGATTACTGGATGGCAAAGAATCCATAATAAAGCAGATGACGGCATCCATGAACAATCAGAAGCTGGCCAGACTGATTCAGAATCCTTCGAAAGCTGGTCTTTCCATAAAAGATAATGCTTATTTTTTTATGACCAGTGAGAAGGAGCCAGGATTGGTTTTGAGGGTAACTGACAAGAGTGATCTGGAAGATGCCATTAAACTGATGCAGGCCGACGGTATGTGCGATCCGCTTGAAAAAGGAACTAGCTATAGCTGGACAGTGCTTCACGGGTATGGAATCTGCGCATTTGATAATAGCTCGCTGCTTTTGCTTAAAACAACCAATGCCCGTTCGCTTCCTGTGAAAGAGCATGTCGAAAAACTGATGACGCAGAGTGAAAATGTGGGCATCTCTTCCAATAAAGGTTTTCAGAAAATGGTTGCTAAGAAGAGCGACATCGGAATGTTTTACTCTTTTGCCTCAATGCCTGATATAACTTCTCTTTCCATGAAGATGGGGCTTCCCGAAGGTACCGATATGCGAGATTTGATGACCATTGTTGCTGTAAATTTCGAAAATGGAAAGATAGCCGCCGATTGCGAATATTATACCGAAAACGATTCATTGATGGCTTATATAAAGAAACAGTCTGAAATGAGCGGATATATTAAGCAGGCTTTCCTGAATCGCTTCCCTTCTTCTTCGCTGATGTTCTTAACTGCAAGTGTAAAAGGAGATCGATTGTATAAGGTGTTGAGCAGTAGTCAGGAGTTCAAAAACATGGTGCAAAGTTCCCGTTTCACGCCGGGACTCGATCTGAAAAAGAGCATTACAGCATTGAACGGCGATGTGTCTATGGCAATCTCTTCTTTCAGCGAAAAGGGAATTCCTTCTTTCCTGGCTTATGCAGAGGTAACAGATCCTGCCGCGGCCGGAATATTATATGCTTTCAAGAGTGATTTCGATCAGGTTGGAATGACAATATCCTCATCTGGTAAAAACGAATATTTGGTTAAGAGTGCAATGTTCCCTTCTCCCATTCATTTCGGAGTGCGTGGAAACTATTTCTATCTCACTAACGATGAGAATTTGTATAAGAACATCGGGAAAGAGGTGGCAGGTTCGATGGCTGGAGCCAGATATGAGGCTGTACGTAACAAAACCAAAGGTTATTTCATCCTTGATATGGAAAATATAATGAATTTACCCTTGGTGAACGGTGCGTTCGATCGCTTTGGTTCACAAGGAAAAATGGTTCACTCTATTCTCTCCAAATTTTCTTATATGGAAGCATACAATGTTACCGAAAATAAAGGCGTGATAAACATTTTTATGAAAAACAAAGACGAGAATGTTCTGAAGCAGCTCATTGTTGGATTGCAGGGCGTACTTGGTCAAAACTGATTATAATTGAAACAGATCAATGAATAACATTAGCTTGCAGCATACATTACCAAATGTGTTTGCTGAACGTGATTCGGTTGTCTCCGATGTGTGGCAGCAGAATCTGGAATTTAAAAAAGGAGGGATCTATCTGGTGGAAGCCGATTCGGGCACGGGTAAATCATCCCTTTGCAGCTTTATTTACGGATACCGGAATGATTATCAGGGGAAAATCCTTTTCGGCAATGAAAATATCCGTTCCCTTTCTGTATCCAATTGGGTGGATATCCGCAAAAACTCTTTGAGTATGCTTTTTCAGGATATGCGTCTCTTTGGTGAACTGACCGCTATGGAGAATATTCTGTTGAAGAACAACCTGACACACTATAAAACCAAGCAGGAGATAGAAGGATACTTCGAAACCATGGGAATACCAGATAAGCTTGATGCCAAGGTGAGAAAACTCTCATTCGGACAGCAGCAGCGTGTGGCTTTTATCCGTTCGTTGTGCCAGCCGTTTGATTTTATCTTTCTGGACGAGCCCATCAGCCACCTTGATGAAACCAACGGTCAGATCATGGGCGAACTGCTGATGCAGGAAGTCAACAAACAGGGAGCAGGCATTATTGTGACTTCTATTGGCAAGCACATTGAGTTGGACTACAATAAAATATTTAAGTTATGAAACTTGTCTGGAAACTACTTCGTCAGCATATCAGTCTGCCCCAACTGGGCGGTTTTTTCTTCGCGAACCTTTTTGGGATGATGATTGTGGCACTCAGCGTACAGTTCTACAAGGACATTGCTCCCGTCTTTACCGAGGGCGACAGCTTTATCAAGCGCGATTTTGTGATTGCCACCAAGAAAGTAAGCACGCTGGGTACCTTTACCGGAGCCAGCAACTCCTTTACTGAAGATGAGATAAACGAGGTGAAGGCACAACCGTTCGCTCGGAATGTGGGAATGTTTATGCCTTCTCAATTCTCCGTAACAGCCGGATTTGGCATGGAGCAGTCCGATTTTCATCTGGCAACCGAGATGTTTTTTGAATCGGTGCCAAATGAGTATGTCGATGTCAGCCTTGATAAATGGCATTTCGACGAGAACTCACATACCATTCCTATTATTCTTCCCCGCAACTACCTTAACTTATACAATTTTGGTTTTGCACAGGCACGCAGCCTTCCTAAATTGTCCGAAGGACTGATGGGAATGATCAAGCTCGATGTGGTTATCCGGGGCAACAACCGGATTGATAAGTACAAAGGAAACATTGTAGGGTTCTCAAGCCGTCTGAACACCATTCTGGTGCCCGAAGAGTTTATGAATTGGGCAAATAAGATCTATGCTCCCGATAAGCAGGCTCAGACTTCCCGGCTCATAGTAGAAGTGAAGAACCCTGCTGATGAAAAGATAGCTCAGTTCTTTCAGAAGAAAGGATATGAAACCGAAGATAATAAACTAGATGCAGGTAAAACTACCTATTTCCTGAAACTGATTACCGGTATTGTGCTTGCTGTGGGACTCTTTATCAGCGTTCTCTCATTCTACATTCTGATGCTCAGTATCTATCTCTTGCTGCAGAAAAATACTACCAAGCTGGAGAATCTCCTGCTGATAGGCTATAGCCCGGGACGCGTAGCATTACCTTACCAGTTGCTTACACTAGGACTTAACTTTGTGGTGCTGATACTTGCCGTTTTGTTGGTGGGATGGGCACGCAGTTACTACATGGATATAGTAACTTCCCTCTTCCCGCAAATGGAAACCGGCACCCTTTTACCAGCCATTGTGATTGGGCTCACCCTCTTTATCCTGGTTTCTTCACTGAATATAGTTGCCATCCGCAAGAAGGTGCAATCCATCTGGATGCATAAATAACAGGGAGGATACCTGTACCAATCCTTATTTGGAATAATATAAATTATCAGCATAAAAAACGGGAAGACATTATTGTCTTCCCGTTTTATATAAGAATAGGTTCGATTAATAACGTCTTCTATTAAATCCGCCACTGTTTCCGCCGCGATTGTTATAACCGCTGTTGCTTCTTTCAGTTCTTGGACGTGCAACTGTTACGTTGATAGTCTTTCCTTCAAATTCAGTCTCATTTAATTTTGCAATAGCATTCTGAGCTTCTTCGTCATTAGGCATTTCAACAAAGGCAAAGCCGCGAGATCTTCCAGTTTCTCTGTCTATGATAACATTGGCTGAAGTTACTTCTCCATATTCTGCAAATAATTCCTGTAAGCTCTCACTTGTTGTGTTGTAGCTTAGACTTGATACGTAAATGTTCATCTCTTTTTTTATTACTTATTATTGTTTTTGGTCATCCTTAATGGCAAGAGTAATCTTCACGGCACTAGCACCTCTCAGATCGTGTTCCACCTCGAATGTAACCATATTTCCTTTTGCTATAGAGGCAGGGGCATTACTTATATGAAAAAAATACTTCTCCATGCTTCCTATTCGCTTAATAAAACCAAATCCTTTTTCCTGGTTAAAATGTTCAACCTGCCCTGTTAATACAGTTTCTTCTATTATATCCTCTTTTTTAGGAGTCGAAACTGCGATGTCTTCGATATTAATTTCCTGTTTATTCTGAGGATCGGGTGGTGTATCTGTAATAACCCCATTCTCATCTACGTAAGCTATCATATCGTCGAATGATTTGCTACCGGCATTAGCTTTGCGTTCTTCTTTACGCTTTAGCTTTTCTTGTTTTTTTAACTCCTTTTTCTTTTCTAAATCTCTTTTACTGAATGAATTTGGTTTTGCCATTAATTATATCTTTTTTTATGCTAATTCTAATTGAGCATCTGGCTTTTAACTTTCCCGGGAACGAGATGGAAATACTCATTTCAATCTTGAATAGTCGGTGATTTTGTTTCTCAGGATATTAAATTGCGATTTAAATAAATTCCCTCGAATTTTCCAGATAATAGTGCTGAACTCTTTTGCAACTTGTTAATGCTTTAAACAAGTAAGTTGATTTTGATGTCGATTTTGACGATGAGAAGATTCGCCGTATAGCAGCGAAGCAAAGCATTGCTTAGAAGGATACAAGATAAACTTGATTGTTCAGTTACAAATATACGTAATTAATTTGACTTTATAAAGATAGTTTGAAAAATAAATGTTTTTTAGTTTTCTTTACCCTTCGGAATTTAGTACAGTTACTTAGGTTGTTTTGGCTAGGTGATTAGATTTAATGAAAAATGCACCCCTTGTTGCTTATCCAGCAAAGATACAATTTTGAAAGCTATTCACAATATGAAGGTGATATGCTGATTGTTATTAATGCTTTAAGATGAATTTATCGTTTATTCCTTTTGGTTTATACGGTCTGCCTTCAAGAATTAGTGTTTTATTGGTGATGAACTAATTGAATCTTGTACATGATTGAGGTAATTGTCGGTGTTGTTTGGGTTAATTGATTGCCTTGTTTCTCTAATCGTTGGTTTTGAGTTGACTACTGTTGTTCTAAATACTGTAATGGGTTGACTAATGAATTCTTAACCCTTACTTGGGTTGTCTTTTATTCCGCCCCAGCTTCACAATCATCTTCTTACTTACCGCAATGCCTATCTTGTCATTGATTTGATCAGCCAGCAAAGTTGCCGAAAGCAACACGCTTCCTTAGCTCAATTCGGGCTTATAGAAGTATTTTTTACATAACGAAACAATGGTAAATATGATAATATTATATTTGGTAATTGTTGTTTTTTACCTTATTACACAGATGTTTAGCAAAAAATGTTGTAATAATGATAATCATTATCTTTCATGAAGTCACGAAATTAACTGAATGAAAGTTTTTATATTCAAAAATGGGAAATATTAACTATATGAATGTACGTTTTTTCTAATCTGTTACAGCAAGCCAATAGATCAACACTATTCATTTAAGAAACTTCTAAGGATTCATTCAGATTTATCCAAATAAGCTAAAATCGGGTTATTTATTGCGAAAATAGACATTATAATGTGAATATGTATACCGTTATAATGCATTCTGAAGTCATCCTGTTTTATAAAACAAAAATTATAATGTTGATATTTAAAAATGAATAATCATGGTGTATAGTTATTAAAAGTTAATGTTTTGTTAATTAAAAAACCTTTCTTTACTGTTAATGTTATTTATCTAAAGTTAACCTGCTATGGGAAACTTTACTTAAATTAAATAAATGAAATGATAGATGCTGTTACAGAAAGAAAACTATTACTCCGGCTTAACAAATATAATGATTCCTGGAGAATGGATGCGGAAAATTTTTCTCTGTTTCAGAGGTATGTGGAGAATTATTTTAAGAATGCTATCTGCTTGTATTTATCAGAAGACCAAGGGCTTATGTATGCTGAGATTGCAGAAGTTGAATTAATGAAAATTCTCCCTCTTTTCGGCACTTTTTCACCGGATAAGGAGACTCTAATCCTGGCTATGGTTTTTCAAGGTTATGATTTTCGTCCGGTACTCGAAAACTCATTTGCTATACGTCTTTGCATGAAAACGAATAACGACAGTACGCGTGATATCTCAATAATGTTAAAATTAAAATAGGTTAGATATAGCTTTAGTGTTAAATCTGATAAATAATAGAGACCTATATGCTTTGTAATAAATATAAAATATTAATGGATATGGTACCGCTGATAAAGCTTCCCGATTTTCGGGACAGTAAACCTGGCAAACCTTTTTTCTGGACGATTGAGATGAATCGGCTATGTAAAATGGGAATAATTGCAATTATTTTATTGCTGGTGCCGATGGTGGCGAAGGGAGCAACCATAACCAGTAAAGCGGCTGGGGGAGATTGGACAAAACCGTCCACATGGGTGAATAACAAAGTGCCAACAGCCGAGGATAATGTTGTAATAGCTACTACAAATACAAATAATGTAAACTATAAATCAACTGGCAACCAAAGTACTATTGATTGCGCTTCATTGGTAATCAATTCAGGTAGTATATTGCTACTCGATAAAAAATCCGGATTTTGGGTGTCGGGAAGCACCACGAATGCCGGATCCATCTTGTGGGTATCAAATCCTTCATTCTTCCCTATGTTTATTACAGGAGATTTAGTAAATAGCGGTACATTGGATTTAAGGGGTCCCAACCAAAATGGCTCTAGTACATTGAAGCTTACAGGGGGGATGGTCAATACAGGTACTTTAATATTCGAAACTGCCAATGTTTATTTTATAGATTCAAATTCTGCAACAAGCTCAGTTGATGGCTTTACAACTAATGGTAGCATTTTCATGCAACGTACTGCAGGTTCGGTTGTTTTTGCGGGAAATGTATCAGGGAAATCGTTGATAGTTAGTGGTAATGGAGGAACTTTGAATTTGGGCATAGGGCATAATCATACAATTCCTACTGATGTATCTGTTACTGCCGGTACACTGAATGGCGGTTCAAGTACTCTAAATGTTGGTGGTAATTGGACAATAAACGGCGGTACATTCACACCTGCAAGTTCAACTATTAACTTTTATGGAGCTACTGTCGCTACCATTGGAGCCAGCAGCTTTAATAACGTTACCTTTAGCGATTCAGGAGTAAAAACTGCTGGGGGAGATTTTACGATAATAGGTAACTGGATTAATAATAACATCAATTTCAATCTCAACTCAAAATCAGTCAGTTTTATCGGGTCTGGGCCAACACCACAAACTATAGGTGGAACGGTTATAACTTCATTCAATAATATCACTATCAATAATATTGGTCCTGGAGTAACACTTGGAAACAATGAAACAGTTACAGAAACACTAAATCTGATTAAAGGCTTGATTACTACAGGCAGCAATACCATTACTGTGACTAATCCAAGTTCCGGATCGATTACCGGCGCAAGTGTCTCCAGCTATGTCAATGGAAAATTGGCTCGTGTTTATACCGCAATAGGTTCGAAGATATTCCCAATTGGTAAAGGAGGCAACTACCGACCCCTTAACTTGGAATATACTGCTTTAACAGGAACCAGTACGGTTGCAGTTGAACAAATTGAAGGTTTAATACCTGGCACTTTTCCCCAATGGACACGCCCGTTTGCTCTACGATACTGGACAATTTCTCAGTCTGGTGGAAGTGCCTTTTCTTTTAAGCTGACACTCGATGGTACCGGATGGTGGGTAAAATCTCCTAATATGTTAAAAGGTGATGGTAATACGAATAAAGGATATCCTGTTACTCATACTACAGATCTAAAATATACCAATGTAAATCCGTTTACTGAATTTGGAAATTTCGGTTTAGGCGGATGGGGAATATATTGGATAGGTACCGGGGCCGATAACAAGTGGTCTACCCCTGAAAATTGGTCATCCTCTTCGGTCCCTGTTAGTACGGATTGTATTTATATTCCTCAATCGGTTCCGAAATATCCGTTAATCAGTGGCGTTAAAACTACTAATGATGTAACTATTGGTGATTCGTTGATGATTGCTGATGGTGCAACCGTTACTCTTGATCCTGGACCGGTGATGACTATTCAACCGGAAGCAATATTAGTTCAAACGGCTGGAAATGCGAAAATTATCCTCAATTCTGGTTCCACCTACCTGAATCTCAGTAGCAGCACGCCACGTCTTGAAGTAAAACGCGAGTTTACCGGTACTAAAGGATGGCGCATGGTGGCTTCGCCTGTACCTGCAACTTTCGGTAGCATGTTTCAAGCACCACTGGTAACCCAGGGCTTTACAGGCTCAACCTATCCGGCTTTGCAACCCAACCTTTTGTGGTGGGATGAAACAGACGGTGGAACAACCTTGCAGGGATGGAGGAAACCATCTAGTATGACAGAAAATATGGTCAATGGTAAAGGATATTTCCACTATCTGTTTAATGGAGCAGGTATAATTGGTGGTGGAAATTATTTGGATCTACTTCCACAGACTATATCCCTTACAGGTATCGAAAATTACAATGGCAGCGGAAATTTTAGTTATAATCTGACTTATACTCCCCGAAATGCACAGCAAGGTCCTACTTCGTCTACTGATACAACCTATTACGATATCAACTCCCTCGACCAAGGATGGAATTTGATAGGGAACCCTACAGCCAGTACTCTTGACTGGGATATCACCGGCTCGGCCTGGACGAAAACCTATCTTGATAATACCATCTATGTATGGGATCCGTCTGCCAATGGTGGAAATGGTGATTATCTGGCATGGAATGGAACTACCGGAGTGGGAAACGGAAAGATTGCACCTTTCCAGGCATTCTGGGTTCATGCCAATGCGGCATCACCATTGCTGAGCTTTAATAATGCAGCTAAATCAAATGCTACAAGCATTTTTACAAGAAGCGAATCGCTTGATGAAAACATTAGCGTGCCTATAACCTTGACTGCAGACCAGATGAAGACAACATCATTTATTTCGTTTGAAAACAATGGAGTTGTCGGACCTGACAACCAGGATGGTTATCGTCTTGAACCGATGAACAGTTCATGGCTCGAACTGTTTACTCTGAGTTCGTCCAAACATGTAAGTCCGTTGGTGATTAATAATCTTCCGCCTCTTTCTGATAACAGTGTGATTAGCATTCCTCTTTACGTAGGTGGAGTGGTCGATGGCACAGGTATCAACGGGAATTATACTCTTCAATGGCAGCTTCCAGACAATTGGCCTTCTGGATGGTATATTAACCTTCAGGATAACCGTAACTCGAAGGTTGTATCTATGAATGATAATGCGGAATATACTTTTAATTATGCAACACCAACCACAAAATCGGTGTCTGTTCAGCAATCGTATATTCCTGGACGGTTGATAAGACCTGTGTCCCAACGTAGCCTGACAAGAAGTAATACAGAATTGCCTCCTTTCAGCATCGTTATCTCAAAAGTCAACAGCGAATATCTGGCACCCATACCACGCCTTTTGCCGAACTATCCGAATCCTTTCAGGGAAAGTACTGCCGTGAGGTTTAGTTTACCAGAGGGAGCGCATGTACGTATCTGTCTGTACGATTTACGTGGAACATTGATTGATGTGCTTACGGATGCTGATTATCCGTCTGGATTCACAGAGATTCAGTGGCAAGCGGGAGGTAAATCGCCTGGAGTATATCTGATCCGGTTCATTAGTGGTGACACTGCTGAATCCCGGAAAATGATTCTAATGAATTAATAATAGTTTTCAATGATAATTGCATTCTAGATGTAGATTATTGTGATATTTCAATAGGTATTAAATGGATTAAATTAATAGAGGTCATGAAAACTATGCGTTACATATTGCCAATATTACTAGCTCTTTCTGCCATGACACTTAATGCTCAAGAACAGAATAATTCGGTGATTTCTATCAAGGCCCAGGCTACGGTGGTTGATAAATCACAGATAGAGCTTGTTACGATTAAGAATATAGATATAGATGAGAGTGCAGCCGTTAATGGTATAATCTATGTGTCGCCAAAGTATGATTCGAAAGCAGCTGTGATGATGGTAAAGGGAAAATCCAATGCTAAAATTAGGGTCAAATTTCCACCGGTGGTAGAAATAATGAACACTACAGGTTCCGGAAGGTTGTTACTGCATTATGAGATATATGGCTATCCAGGAGATAACCAAAGCGCCAGTCAGCCTATTGATGCTGTGGAGAATACATTGCAGATGAGCAGTGACAGAAAATACTTTTTCTGGATAGGCGGAAGGATTGATATTAACCAGGCAAGCCCGGGAAGCTATGATGGAGAGTTTACTATTCAAATTGAATACATTTGATATGAAACAGTTTGTTAAACATATTGCCCTTTTTCTAATATTTAGCCTAATCTTGGCAGGAAATGTAGCAGCCCAGCGTATCAGCTTCGGGACTTACGCCTCAGGTGATATCATTTTGACTCAAATTAATGGGACAGGGCTGAACTTTAATGATAAAGAACCAGTAATTGTTGGAGGCCAAACAGTAACCATCAATCTGGCAGATAATGCAACAACTGTTATGGCCATTGAAGCGCAGGCTAACCTGGATGTAACAGTAACCATCGATGCACCTGCAAACCTCAGTTTGAGTTCCAATAATATTCCGTTGAAGTTGGGTTTGGCCTATTCTAATGTAGGAAAAAGTGGTGAAGCTGATGCAAAAGTAGCCTCTGTACTGGTGCCAAATGGTTTTACCAGCATTACATTTCCTGTTCTAAGGCGTGCTTCAGGCGTACCGGCGCCACCGCCCACACCTAATCATGTGGGGTATACAGCACCCAGAGCTACAGCCTATCTGTTTATCTACGGAACATTAGGTCCGGTACCAACCGGAGCGGCAGCCGGAATGTACACCGGACAAATAAACATTCGCGTGGAATATACTAAATATTAATTATCGGATGATTTAAACGAGATTATATAGAAATGAAAAAGCAGAGTCAAAATAGAAGAGACAATCGGAGGTTCAGGTCTGGTTTAGCGACTATGCAACGCAAGGTGTGGGGAATGGTCTGTGGATTGCTTTTAATTTTGTTGCCCTTATCCGGTTTTGCCCAGTATGTGAAAATCAGATTCGATGTGCACGATAAAATAACCCTGGATTATATGGTGCCTTTTGAATTTAGTCTGATACCCCTTTCGGGTACACAAAAACTGGTTGGTGCATGTGTGCTTAATATTACCGGCGTTGAAAAAATGCAGGTTCTTGTTACGCTTTCTTCTTCCGATTCGCTTCGCAATATGCAAGGTAGTGAAATTCCGTTTGGTGTAAAACTTGCATATCGTAACGATGGGAAAAGTCAGCCTCCTGAAATCGATTCCGGTCGTGAAGCCTCTTTCGCACTAAGCGAAGGCGACCGGATTGCAGATAATAGCATTTCCCGAAAGCCGAATGCTTACATCTTTATCCGTGGAAGCACAGACTTGTTGCAAAATGAAAATAGTGCCTATATACATAACATTAAAGAAAAGAAGCAAAATAGTGCTACTCGCAATTATAAAGGAAATACACCGCCAGAGGATGAAAGGACCACTTATGTGGGAGATATTTATCTCAAGGTTGAATATAATTAAATTAATCATATTGTTTAACACTTAAATGAAAGAAGAAAGGAGAGAATAGAAAGGAAAAATTAAAACTATGAAAAAAACAAAAAACAAGCCCTTGAAGGGTAAAGTATATTTTAAAATAAATAATGGGATTCTTTTACAATTAATTTAATAGATTATGAAAACAACAATTAAAATTTTAGCAGCCCTCGCTGTAATGATGGGCTTTTCAATGAGTGTGATGGGACAAGGTGCTCAAAGTGATAATAAAAATATTACTGCGAAGGCTCAAGTTATTAAGCAACTTTCTGTTACGGCAGGCTCAGATCTATCTTTTGGGATGGTTACCCAAAATGTAAGTAAAACTATTGGTAATAACGGATCAATATTAGCTGGTACAGCAGGTACCGGATCTGTGAATGTAGGTGCAGAATCTGTTGGTACTTTCACAATTAGTAAAGGTGCAAATACTGCAGTGACGTTGGATTTTACTTTACCAACAGAACTTAAAACAACTACGAATGCTACTCTGCCGATTAATTTTGCTGATTTTTCTGGAAATAAATTAGCTAAACTGACTGGAGGAACAGCTGATTATCCGTTTACACCTGGAACAGGAGCGGGTGCCTTGTCTATAGGTACTGGTACTGGTAACTATTACACAATTGAATCTTTCACAGTAAATATTGGAGGAACTGTTGTACCAATTACAACTCAAGAACAAGGTGAATACACTGGAACAATAACCCTCACTGCTACATACAACTAATTTAATAATGTAGTTCAATTACAAAGGCTGGCAAAAACAGTCGGTCTTTGTAATTTTTCCTTTAATTGTGTTTTTTTTCTTTGTTTTATTTTATACATTTGGTTATCAAACTTTAAAAACAATTCTAATTGTATAATGTATTCCCTGAAAAAAAACTTTTATTACTATGAAGAGAATAAAAACTATTACCGTAATTCTGTTTGTGCTTAGCCTTGTAGGTCAATTAAAAGCACAGATTTCTCTGGCTCCCTCCTTTGTTTTTATTGACAAAAACAGCGGCGTTGGCAACCTATTTGTGAGCAACAATAGTCAGAAGCCTTATGAAGTCACCATCAATTTTGCCTTTGGGTATCCGGGTAGTGATGCCGATGGCAACCTGGTGATGAACTACAACGACTCGACGGCTTTTAACCGCTTTGCCCTCGACAATATGATCAGGGCTTTCCCACGCAGCTTTATCCTCAAAGGTGGAGAACAGCGCACTGTGCGTGTACAGGTTATACCGGCTGAGCGTCGCAAGGAGGGTTTTTTCTTTACCCGTATGAAAATCATGGCGAAACCCCAGACTGCAGATGTGGAAAAGGCTGTAACCGAAGGAATCGGTACGAAAATCAGCGTAAACTTCGAACAGGTGACGGCTGTGTTTTATCACAAGGGTAAAGTATATACAGGTATTACGGTAAAGAATCTGGATGTAAGGCAAAAGGAGGACAGGCTGGAACTGCGTCCTCGCCTGCAACGAATGGGCAATGCGCCATTTCTGGGTAGTATGTTTGCCAAGCTGAAAGATTCAAACGGTAAGGTGGTGGCCGAAACACAAAGCACCACAACAGTTTATTTTGAGGAAATCCGTAGGATGGACCTGAAGTTGGATAAGGTGGCTCCGGGAATCTATACACTGGAACTTAGTTTCGAATCAAAACGCAACGATATGGCGGCTGAAGATTTGCTACAGACTCCACGCATCGTGCATGAAACAAAAGTGGAATTGAAATAGAATATAAAAGAAATTATTATGAGGCAATCAACACATACTCGATTCAGTAGCATGCCAATAGTGATATTGGTTGCTTTCTTCGGACTGTTTTTACCGAAAACAGCCAAAGCCCAGCAGGAAGAGGTGATGCTCACTTTCAGCAATCCTGCAGTGGGTAGTGTATATGTTGGGTGTCTCTACGATTACAAGTCAAATGCGGTTTATCTCCCTGTAAACGAACTTTTTAGCTTACTCGAGATTAACTATCTGCCTGATGGGAAGAACTTTACGGTAAGTGGTAATTTTATTTCTCCGGACAATCCTTATGTAATTAATTTCCTGACCATGCAGGTGCAACTTGGCAAAACCACCCGTCAGCTGAAACCGGATGATTTCAAGATAGGGGAGACGGAATATTACCTCTCGCCACGCATCTTTGAGGAAGTTTTCGGATTGAAATTCTCGGTCAATATAGATCAACTTTTTCTAAGTCTGGAGACTACTCACCGCTTGCCGGTTCAGGAGCGAAAGGCTCGTGAAATGGCCCGGAGCAGGATTGAAGAGTTCGGGATAAAGCCACTGGATTATCCATTAGGGTACAGCCGAAAACGTTCTGTTGTTAATGGTTCCATGCTGGATTACTCCATCTTGGGCGACTATTCAAAAGAGGATAAAAGTCTGAGTTATACCTTTACGGGAGGTATGGAGCTGTTGGGGGGTGATATACAGGGAACATTCAATGGTTATAATTCAAATAACGGTATTCATACACTGAATACAAGTGGATTGCGGTGGCATTATGGTTTTCGGGACAATAAATTTATTTCAGGTATCACTATGGGGCAGACAATTACCACCGGGCTGCAGCCACTCTCCATCACAGGACTTTCGTTGACTAACGACCCCATTGAACCACGTCAGATGTTCGAAACTTATTTGATTGACGGTACCACCGAACCGAATTCGGAAGTGGAAATTTATGTAAACGATCGCCTGGCCGGTTTTAAACGCGCCGATGAGTTGGGATACTATCGTTTCAATATACCAATTACTTATGGTACCACCCGTACAAGCCTGCATATCTATACTCCTTCCGGGCAGCTGATAGTGACTGATCGACAGTTGCAGGTGCCATTCACCTTCTTACCAAAAGGAGTTGTGACATACAATGTTCAGGCAGGAAAAGTGGAAGGCTTTATGGCGGATTCAATTCAAGAAAAATGGGTTGCTCATGCTAATGTAGCAATGGGAGTAACCAACTGGCTTACTGCATCGGCCGGAACGCAATTCAGAGATAATCCGTCTTTGTCGAATATGAAAAAGATATATTACGGAAGCCTTTCGGCAAGGATAGCCAAACAATACCTGCTGAATGTGGATGCGGCTCCTCAAAACTATTACAGGTTGACCGGAAGCGTGATGTATGCCAGCAACCTCAGCTTGAATATGATTTATACCCGCTTTGACGGTACAAGCGAATTCAATTTTCGCGGTGCAACCGATGATATAAATGCCAATGTTTATATTCCATTCCGGCTTTTGGGAATGGAAACCGGAATTCGGTTCAGTGGTGATCACCTAATACTTCCTAACAGCAGCCAGACAACTATTCTTTCGGATTTCAGCGCACGGCTTGGTAAGGTAAATATGCGGTTCAATTACCGTGATAATTTTGAAACATCTCAGGGAACAACCACCTTTGGCAATGCTCTTCTTACAACTGCACTTACTTATACTATTGCACGTACACCGGGTGTGCCGGTTTACATACGAGGGATGTATCTACGGGCACAGAATATGTACGATATCCGACACAATCAGTTCCAGCAATCGGAAATGGAACTATCACATAGCGCTTTTAAAACCGGTCGGTTTAATCTTATTTTAGGTTATAGCCATTTGACTAAAAAGGTAAATGCACAGCTAGGATTTACACTCGACCTGAATAAAGTAAGAAGCACCACCACATTGAATAGTTCGGAAGGTGGAACCTGGGTAAGGCAGAGCTTGAACGGAAGTATTGGCTGGGATATGCTAAACAACAAGACTGTATTTAGCAATCGCCAGCAGGTAGGACGAAGTGCCGCATCTGTACTGCTGTTTGTTGATAATAACAATTCGGGGCAATATGATGAAGGAGACCAGCTTTTACCTTACCAGGGTGTGAAACTGGATCGTAGTTCAATCATGGAAGTGGGAAGAGATAGTATTCTGAGACTGTCACAACTGCAGAGTTATTACAAATATAACCTGAGTGTAAACCGCAATGCTATTCCCGATCCTACGCTGGTGCCGCTTAAAGATAAATTCTCTTTCATTGCCGATCCCAACCAGTATAAACGTATAGAGATACCATTCTACAGAGGTGGTACCATTGAAGGAGCAGTTCTGATTGCACGCAATGGAACAACAACCGGACAGGGTGGTTTACGTCTGAACCTGAAAGCTGTGGGTAAAGAGTTTGAAACAGTTCTTCGCACTATGAGCGATGGAGGTTTCTATACCATGGACCTTGCTCCCGGAAAATACACGATAGATGTAGACACTGTTCAGCTTGGATTCCTGAATGTGAAACAAGTACAAAAATTGAGTTTCGAGGTAAAGGCAAAAGCAGAAGGTGATTACCTGGAAGGATTGAATATTATTCTGATTCCTGCCGACAGCGTGATCACGACTGGTAGAAGATCGTTTATAGAAAGCAAACCTGTAGAGAAGAATGACGCCAAGAATGATGGCAATCTGGATGTTGTTAAGCCTACAAAGCAAAAAGAGGCTACCGAACAGACGGAAGAACAAAACTCTAATCTGAAGTACAGACTGAGAAAAAGGAACTAAGCGTTTAGCGCTATGTAATCTGACAGGTTACGACTTTCTCTAAGCAGGATTATAAAACAAAAATAGTATTATAGCTTGAATCCTCTCTAATCTTTCTATAGAATCCCCTTATTTAAACTCTGTTCAATCCAGTAAAAGAGTTAAATAAGGGGATTCACTTTTTTGTTAGTAAGGTAGTCTTGTTTTTCCGGCTAGCAATCTGTCCAAGATATTGAAGAACCTGTCATCTTGGGGACAGCAAACTTTCTTTTGAGGATAGCAATTGTGTACTGCTTGAACCGTAAACAGGCTAAACAGGCAAATCAGAATAAATGGAATACGTGTAGGTCTCTGCATAAATTCTCTTGCGAGGAATCTAAAACAGGTTTTTGGCTTATGCAATAAATAAGCTAATTCACTTTACAAATATAGAAACTTAGTAAAGCAGGTAAGTAAAAGCGATTTCGGCCTTTATAGGTGCAAGAATCACTTTGTTTTTATTGGGGGAAAGAGGTTTTTGTGTATCGGTTTTATAATCAAAAACGCGGTAACTTAGCAATCCAGCTCCAAGAGACGCTTCAATGTTCCATCGTCCACCAATCACCCAGTTGAATCCATAAGCCAGTCCTGCAGCAAATGCATCGCCGTCATAACAGTTCTTGTTAAATCTTAGATTAAAGTTTGTATACGATGTTGTAATGCCAAAGAAGTTACGTGCCATCGGACGCCCTGGCCAGTAACGCAATTCAGGAGCAAATTGCTGAAACTTGAGTTGGCGTTTATCACTGGAGATAAAGTTGCCTGCAACGTTCATATCTAGGGTGAAATGCCTGGCAAGCCGAAATTCCCCTCCGATATTCGGAGATAAGGTTGCCCAATAAAGAGCATTTGTTTTCAAAGCTATTCTTTGTGCCATCCCTGTTGAACCGCACCCTAGCAGAAAAAAGAAGAGAACAGATTTACCAATGCTTTTATTTAATATTGTAGTATGCATAGTCTTTATTTTAATCGTAATAAATATTGGTTCGCAGCTTTCCTGATACTATAAATTGATTCTTAAACCAGCCATAACATTGACAACTCCATCTAAATTACCCAATGAAATGCTTCCTTCTGAAAACGTATCTGGGTAAAGACGCAGTTGTGGCTCAATATAAACTCCCAATGACGGGGTGATCTTCCATAATCCCTGAAAAGAGCATTTACCTCCCAGATAAGCTTTGTTACCTGGTTGAGAGGAACGGAATGCGAGGTTGGGGCCTGCCGTTCCGATAAGCTCAAAAATTCGTTCCGGGTCATATCCGCTCATGTACGAACTGATGTTCCAAAGAGCGTCTACTCCGAATGTACTTGTGTTTACATCAGGCAATTCGTTACTCTTCCATAGCTTCCCAAAATCCGCCGAAAGTCGCACACCGAAAGTTTTTGAGAAGTTCCTGCCGAAAGTACCTGTAATTCTAGGATTGACATTTTTTTGATACAACGAGGCTTCTTCAATAGGAGTTGTAAGTCCATAAGCTCCTTCTATGAAAAAGCGGGGTTTGAAATGGTTCTTTGTACCCGGTTCGTTAGATGAGGTTGTTTCTGAAGGATTAGAAGTGATTGTGATTCCTGCATTAATCAAGAAATTTGCCCGACATTTATCTTCACCATTTGCTCCAGAAGCATATTCTTTTCCTGGATAGAAATTTATGCGTGGTTCCACAAAGAGACTCATATCTCTTGTTAATTTGACTGAAGCCTGCAAGCCGGCTCCCAATCCAAATAAGTTGGTTTTTTGTGTATTGCTTACTGAGTCGTAACTGAATCCGGCTATTGCAAGTAACTCAAACCTTTTATCGGGATTGTATCCATAAAAAGCACTACTCAGATTAAGCATATAATCTGCCTGAAAACCGATGCTTCTGATTTTGTCTTCAGACTTCGGATGATCAAAGGTTGTAATCTTTCCAGTTAGGCGAGCGCCGGAGTAACGATTAAACCATCTTCCGATACCCAGAAGTACACCTCCTCCTGAATAGCGACTCAGGTTAGTAGTCTCTTTTGTAATAAGACTTCCAAAACCTATACCCGTATACAGGAAGGAGTGATCCTTAAATTTTGTGGAACTGAATTTATGAGTGCGCCGGAGGCCTTTAGGATAGTTCCTGAATTCCACTCCGACTAGAATTGAACCGGCAACATTGAATTTACGCCAGCTACTGGTATAATCCATATTATCGGTATAGAGTCCTATCCGGGGTTCCAAATAAAATACAGTACCATAATCCCAGGCATAACGTGCCTGTAATCCGGTTCTTATTCCCCATGTAGTGTAATTTGTACCTTCATATTTTGAAAACAAATACTCACCACCTAAAATACCAAACATTTCAAATTTCCTTAAAGCATTATAGTCATTTCCTAAAGCAGAGAAGTTGGCTAGATAATCCATGCTGACACCCAGGTTATTTGCCTTGATTGCTTCTCCTAGGGGAGTTGAGTTGTATCGTTTGCCAAATACCCCGATTCTTGCACCATTGATGGGAGTAAACCAGTGTCCGAATGCAATCCCGAATTCGTATCCGGGAGCTTGCAATCTTTTGTCTCCTCCTTGAGTGAATGAGAATGTAGGTCCTCCACTAAATTCCAGAAAATAGTGCTTAATAGTGTCCTGCCCTTTAAATCCACTTAATTTCAGTCCTTTCTGCAAGGTGTTTGTCATATAATTATGATAAGTCCTGTGGTTTTGAGCACTTAAATTAGCAACTCCGAATATTGCAACCAAGACCATGGCGCATATGTACTGCTTTATTTTTGTCATCCTTGATTATCTTTTTGAGATGTCACATCTTTTAATAAATCGATTGTATCAGCATCAGTCTCTGCCATGCGTAGATAAGCAGGGTCTTTCTCAATTGCTTTTTTCAGAAAGTCCATTGCTTCCAGATACAACATAGCATTTGAGTTGATGTCTGGCGCTTCTTTAGACGCTCTGTTAGCGCATACAGCTTTAATGTAATATATTTCGGCTGTCTCTTCTCTTAATTCCTGAGCCTTTCTATAAGCAGCCCCATTTTTCTTCATTGCCAGTAGCATAACCACTTCGTTCAATACCCCAGATGCTGCAACGATTTTAAAGTTTTCTTCGGTAAACCGGTGGTTTAAAACTTCGGTATAGGCTTTTATTTTAACGGTTTTAGGATTGTCCTTCAAAAAGTCGATAATAGAATCCGCTCTGCTGAATTGTCTTTCGTATAATAGTGAAGCAACATGATTTAGATTCACCTGTTCGGGGGCATTTGCTCCGGCATAGCGTTCTAGGATTTTTGAATCGCCAACACCTCTTCGAAGGCACAACGCCGATAAATCGCAGGCTGCGGCAATGAAATTTGGATATCTCTCGAGTGCTTTTCTGATTATGGCTTCACATTTTACGGAATCTTTTTCGTTTCGATAAAGCTTGAAAAATTCATATTTGCCCAATTCTTTGTAGTTTTTCTGATATAGTTCTCTTATCTCTTGTATGGTTAATGATCTATAGATTTTATACGAAAACATGTAATCAACTTTTCGTAATCTGGGTAGATATTTAGCTGCTATCAGCTGATAATAAGGTAATTTTGTAATCTTTTTGCCTTGTGTGTCAATACTGTTTGGATATTTATTAATGATAGCTGTTATTTCCATAGCCTCTGTTTTCAGAGAGTCATTGTACATTAAATCTGCAACCTTTTTCCAGCTCTCTACATTTGAGTGTTTTTGTGACTTTATATTTGCCCGTGTACCTTCGTACAAACCACTCAGAACTTCTTGCATCACAACACTCATACGCTTTGCTGCCAACTTTACGTTTTTCTCATAAATTCCATCTGGTGAAGCAAATCCATTGATTTCAAAGGTGCTTAACTGGGCATTCTGGTTACTTTCAATATCTTTTAATTTCTTTTTTAATGTTGATAAATCGGCAACAGTCGTAGAATCTGAAAGGTCAAGATAGGCTTGACCGATTGGAAATTTAAGATGCATTTCATCTCTGTCATCCATTAAAGGAGGTTCGTCAATTGGGAAGTAGGATGGATCGTCCAAAAAGTCACCTGCAAAATCAAATTTCAGAAGTTTTAAAGGGTTTATCAGTCCGTTAGCAATGACAAGGGTATCTCTGAAAACTATTTTGGTATAATCTTCTACTGATTGAACTGCATCACAACGCCATAAATCATTTAAATTATTCATATATATAGAATCCACATAAGGGATTCGTTCACTCTCTTTTTTTACGATGAATTCGGCTAGAGGATCTTTATTGATGTCAAAGCCATAAATACGTGTCTGAGTTATGTTATATTCCCTTCCGTCTAATGCAAGGGGTTTTAAGTAGTATTTTTCCTTTTTCGTTTCATTAAAAACATAAGGTTGCATCAGCAGACGGTTATAGGAAACAAATCTTTTATTGGGACTTATAGACGTTTTTATAATAGCCCAGTTTCCATGTATCTCTATATTGGTTGTTTCAATTTCCGGGTCCGTTTTTTTCTTCATTTTGCCGCTTACAACTACTTCCTTAATCATAAAGGCATTCTTTTTCAAAACTAAGTCAATTTTTAATTGCCCCTTCACATTAACTATTTCTGTGGCATAGTTCATATGTGTAAACTTCAGCTTTCCGTTATTTTTTACTGTGATAACATATTTACCATCTTCGTTTGTGCTCACGGATTCATTAGTCTCTTCATTTGTTACATTTGCACGCCATACAGGTTCTCCAACTTCATTTAGAACAGTGCCTCGAACTTTTATTATTTGTGCATTCGCAGATAGACATGTTACAAGAAGCAGGATGAAAAACAAAGACTCCCGCCGACGTTTTCTCAAATACATTAAACCAATTTTATTCATATCTTATCAGATCACAAGATTTATTACAAAAAATTGACTGTAAAAACATGTATTAACACAAAAGAGGTTACAAAAACAGTTTTTGATTAATGAATGTTTTTTGTTAAATTGGGAAAAATATATTCAAATACATTTAGTTAAATGTAATTTATATAAAATCAACAAAAAAAACGCTTTTTTGTTTTTATATCTTCGAAAAATTAGTAAATATTTATATAGTGAATTGTAGAACTGTATTTTTCTTTGAGAAAAGAAGATCAGAGGATTTTAAGATATAAATAAGAGATGACAGATATTACGTGTAAAAAAAAGAGGGATCGATTACTAAATTATAAAATTTATATAAAGCTAAAAAATGTAATAGAAGTGAGACTGCCCATACGTTAGCTCCTGAATTGTTTCAATATCAAACTGTTGTGGATGAAAAAAGCTTTTATCACTTTGCAGTTCTCAATTATCTTTCGGTATTAAATCTGCAATTCGTGATAGAAGCTTTTTATTATTAAGAAGATAAATAGAATAATATTATTCCTTGATATTGGGGAATTTACTTGTTTTCTGAGCCAAATAATTCTATAGCTTTCTTTGCTATCCGCTGACCGAATATTTCAAACATGGGTTTACTTTGTTCAAAGTTCTCTTTCAGTGCTACGGCTCCTAAGTGAATATAGGGCAATCCCATAGCTGATCCTCCCGAATAGACCAACATACCTTTTACCATTAAATGGTTGATGATGGTTAGGATTGCAGTATCAGCTCCACCTTGTGCAAAGTCTGCCGTTGCAAATACTGCTCCTATCTTTCCATCGAGTTTAATATTTTTAGATTCGTCGAACCATTTCTTTATCTGCCAGCAGGTATTGGCGTAATAGGTTGGAGTGCCAAATACCACAGCCTTACTTTCGGACAGGAATTCATAATCGATATGTTCCAAGTCGAAGATGCCGACTTCAATGTCCGATAAACTCTTCATGCCACCGGCGATTACCTGAGCCATTTCTTTGGTCTTTCCGCTTTTGCTAAAATAGATAATTGATAACTTCATAACTTATTTTTTATGTTCGTATTGATTGAACAGGAATTATAGGATACGCAGGCAAAGTTACAAAATATATCATAGCAGGAATAAAACAGGGCATTTAAAGACGGGAAAATAGTAGAAAACAGAATGCCTATATAAATATATTAGCTCTGGAAAAATGGTTCAACTTTGCGAAAATAATCTTATTTTTACGGCTTGAAATTTTGAATGATATCTTTCAATATAAGCACATATAAATATGATCGGTACCCTTGTGAACACTGCTGCCGTTTTTGTTGGCGGAGTTATTGGTTTATTGCTGAAAAAGAATATGCCCGAACGGGTAACCTCCATCTATTTCCAGGCGGTTGGGCTATTTACGCTTGCCATTGGTATTTCCATGGCGGTAAAAATGGAACAAATGTTGATTGTAGTTGGAAGTCTGGCTATAGGTTCGTTATTGGGTGAATGGATGAATCTGGAGGCTGGGGCAGAACGAATGAGTGAATACCTGAAAAAGAAATTCCGCATCGGCAACGAAAAGTTTTCCGAAGGACTGATAACTGCATTCTTGTTGTTTTGTATTGGATCGATGACTGTCCTCGGAACCATTCAGGAGGGCACTGGTGGCTCTTCTGATTTACTCTTTACCAAATCGCTGATGGATTTTTTCTCGGCTATTTTGCTGGCATCGGCTTTTGGACTTGGAGTTGTGGCGTCTGCTGTTCCGCTATTACTTTTTCAAGGTGCATTGACCCTGCTGGCCATGTATGCCGGTTCGCTTTTTACTCCGCAAATTATCCTCGGACTTACCAGTGTAGGTGGAATCTTGCTAATAGGGCTGGGGATAAATATACTGGAAATAAAAAGACTGCGCATAATGAATATGCTACCGTCACTTGTCGTGGTGGTAATATTGCTTTGGATATTTGTGAAGTAAAGTATTGTATTGCTTAATCAGTCAAAATTTTTGTGGTGTATTGGGTTGCAAAAGATCTTAAAAAAGAATCGAGAAACTCATCGGAATACCTCCCGTTTTTTTGAAGCTCTTTTTTCTGCTTTTTATATTCTTCGGTCTTCTTAAAGGCTTGGAATTGTTTTTCTTTAAACTCTTCGTATTCTTTATTATTGAAATTCTTTTCCTTGGTCAATGTCCCTTTATTGATTTCAAGTACGTAATAATTTTCGTACGTTGAACCATATCCCATATGCATGTAATTTACCATCTTTCCGTAGGGAATCACAAGTAATCCGGAGTACCATTCTATCTTAATTTTATCCTGATTAGGGAACACCTCTTTAATAACGCTTTCCCATTTATAATCTCCAATTTTATTCAGTGAGTCCTTAGTCATTATCTTGATATCTTTTAAAAATAGTTGATTGTCAACAACTTCAAATGTTGCGATATAACCACGCCATAAAGCTGACGAGATGATACCTGTTGTGGGTTTCTTGTCCGGATGGATATTAAAGAAATCTTCTAGAGGATTGCAGTTTAAAGAATATTCTTGTCCCTTATAAATAATTTTATCCGAGCGTTGTGCGGTTGCAAAAACATTGAGTGTGATGATGGTAAATACGATAGTCAAGAATGTTTTCATAGTCGATTGTTTATATTTGGTTAAATATATAATTATTTTTCGAATAAGTTCATGTTTAATCATTAATTATTGTGATATTTTTTGTTCATCTATTTGATGAATGAAAAAGGGGCTGTCCAAAACTGGATAGCCCCTTTTGCTTATGTGAATAAACCGTTTCTACTATGTGATTTCTTAACTTACTTAATCGTAATCATGGTAGCTCCAAAACCGTATTCCTTAAAAGAGGCGTCCTGACTCTGGAAGGTTTTGTATTTCAGCTTCAACTCGTTGAGCAGGGCTTTGCGCAGCACTCCGTCTCCTTTGCCGTGGATAAAGACAATCTTCTGTCCTTTGTTGTCCTTATTCTCTTCGAGTACTTCACGGAATTTCTGGAGCTGGTAATCCAGAATCTCCTTGCTGCTCATGTTGGTGGTATCGTCAAGCAGTTCTTCGATGTGGAGGTCTATCTCGATAATTTCGTTTCTGACAGGCTTCTTTGCAATCGGTGTTGAAGCTGGTCTGTCAATCTGTTTTTTGGATAATAATGCCTCTTCGATTTCCTGTGCAGAGATATACATCTGCTTGGCCGGTTGATTGTCTTTCACGATTTCGTAAATCAGGGCAGGATCTTCGAAATAGACCGATTCGCGGAAGGTATGCAACTTATAGAATTTAACGGTATCAACGCGTAATTCCACGCTTACAGCCGGTTTCAACATAAACGTTTTTGAATCCTTGAAGGCAATCAGCTGAACAGCCACATGTTCCAGCTCATTTAGCTTATCCTTGGTGAATTCTTCGAGGAAAAGTTTGGTGTTAGGCTCAATAAGTCCATGCGAACGGCTGTTCCACGCTTTTCCTTCTGCGTTAAGATAATTGTAATAGATATAATAGTTACTGTCGTTTACCAAATAGGTTTCGAACGGAGTGGTGGATATGGCTTTAGAGTCTATCGGAACAAATGCCAATAGCACGTTCAGCGCTTCACCTTCACGAGTTTCCACAGGACGGGAAGTTATTTTCGGAGCCACCACCTTGGCTTCGGGTTTAGACTCTTTGCTTCCAGCTTTTGAAGCATCGGCGGGTTTCTTCTTCAGGTTGTAATCGTCTGTTTCAATAACCACACATTCGCGGATAAGCATAGGAACCTCAAATCCGTCTGCATCCTCAACCTTTACTGTCTCCTTGTTTACAAATCCTGTCACGATTCCGCCTCCTACTTCGCTCAGGAAGCGTACTTTATCACCTATTTTAATACTCATATTTTCTGCGTTTAAAGTTCTTTGAGTAAATTGTGCTCAATAATTCCTCAAATATCACTAATTTTGCCGAAATAGACAAAGAAATGATGAAAGAAACAAAACATATTAAGATTAGCGAATTCAATTATCCGTTGCCGGATGAGAGGATTGCTAAATTCCCGCTTTCCGTACGCGACCAGTCTAAGTTGCTGGTATATAACCACGGAGAGATTAGTGAAACCCAATTCACCTCACTGCCCGATTTGATTCCAGCCGATAGTCTGATGATTTTCAACAATACAAAGGTGATTCAAGCGAGGCTTCATTTCCGGAAAGAGACCGGAGCCTTGATAGAGGTCTTCTGTCTGGAACCTATCTCACCGAATGATTACCAACTCTCTTTCCAGCAGACCGAGAAATGCAGCTGGCTTTGCATGATTGGTAACCTGAAGAAATGGAAAGAGGGTGTGCTGAGTCGCGAAATTACAGTGAAAGGCATGCAGGTTGTGCTGAAGGCAATCCGTGGTGAAGCCCGTGGAACTAGCCATTGGGTAAACTTTTCCTGGAATAATAAAGGGGTGACTTTTGCAGAGATTCTGGAAGTTGTGGGCGAACTGCCCATTCCGCCATACCTGAATAGAGAGACGGAAGAGAGCGACAAGGAGACTTACCAGACGGTTTATTCGAAAGTGGAAGGCTCGGTGGCAGCTCCAACCGCAGGACTCCATTTTACAGAGAATGTAATGCAGGATCTGAAGGATAACGGGGTGGAACTGGAAGAACTTACATTGCATGTAGGGGCCGGAACCTTCAAACCGGTGAAGAGTGAAGAAATTGCAGATCATGAAATGCATACGGAATACATCTCGGTGAGCCGAACGACAATTGAGAAGCTGATTGCCCACAAGGGAAATGCCATAGCTGTGGGTACCACTTCTGTGCGCACACTTGAAAGCTTGTACCATATTGGAGTGACTCTCAGTCAGAATCTCGATGCAAATGAAGAGGATCTGCACGTTAATCAATGGCAACCTTACAGTGACTTACCGGAGATGAGTTCTGAAGAAGCTCTTCAACAGATTCTACAGTATCTGGATCGTAACGGGATGGAGGCACTGCACAGTAGCACACAGATTATAATTGCTCCGGGGTATCAATACCGGATTGTGAAGGCGATGGTGACTAATTTTCATCAGCCGCAGAGCACATTATTGCTGCTTGTTTCGGCATTTGTGAATGGCGACTGGAAGAAGATTTACCAGTATGCGCTCAATCACGATTTTCGTTTTCTGAGTTATGGCGATAGTTCGTTACTGATTCCCTGATTAAGCTGATAAAGATGAAAAAAGATAATACAGAAGAGATGTTTCCGCTGGTTGATGAGTATGGAAACATAACCGGAGCTGCCTCAAGGGGGGATTGCCACAATGGAAGTATGCTGTTGCATCCGGTAGTGCATCTGCATGTGTTCAACGAAAATGGTGATATCTATTTACAGAAACGTCCGGTCTGGAAGGATATTCAGCCGGATAAGTGGGATACGGCTGTGGGAGGGCATGTGGACCTAGGAGAAAGTGCTGAGCAGGCTTTGCAGCGCGAAGTGCACGAAGAACTCGGCATAACGGACTATACACCCGAGTTTATCACGTCGTACGTCTTTGAATCGAAAGTAGAAAGAGAACTGGTCTTTGTATACAAAACAACTTATGCGGGTGAGATTTCCCCCAACCAAGAAGAATTGGATGGCGGACGCTTTTGGAGCATAGAGGAGATAAGACAGAATCTTGGCAAGGAGGTTTTTACTCCTAATTTTGAGGGAGAAATAAAACGGGTGAATCTTATTCCCGAATTGATATAATCTTAATACTTGAAGAGATGCTTGGAGGAATTATTATTGGAATTATCGCCGGATATGCGGCCGGTAAAATTATGCGAGGCGGAGGATTCGGATGTTTCGTGAATCTGATTCTTGGAATTATTGGCGGAGTGCTGGGCAGCTGGCTCTTCGGACTGTTGGGTATAAGGGCATCGGGAACGATTGGCAGTCTGGTTACCGCAACAGTTGGTGCAATTGCTCTGCTTTGGATTTCTTCACTGTTCTCAAAAAAGCATTAAGGGTTTGTTTCAATTTCCCAAGGGAGCATTTGTGTAGCTTCCTTCGTTCTTTGTGCATCTATGTGCAAGTAGTCTGGCACCATAGTTGGATAATAATGCCGGCCTCTTTAGCCCTTTCTTTTATCCGTTTTGTCTTTTCGTCTTTTTATGAGAGTTAAATAAGTCTCTATTTTTGTTTCCTAAAAAGCAAAACGGTTAAATAATGAGACTGGCTTTTGGAACCGGGTGATATTGAGCTAACAATTAAAAAACTATTCGTAAGATTAATTATTTCTTGTACAAAACAATCTATTCTTTTGTACAGAAGAATGAATTGTTCTGTACAAAAGAAAACAATCTTCTGTACAGCGAAATATAAACTATACAGCAATAAAAAATAATCTCCCGCAAGGAACAAACCGGTTTCTTGAGAGAGATTGTTTTTTGAATAGTATTGCAGTCAGTTCTTTTATAATAAAATAGTAAGGAATGCTTTACTTTTCGGGAAACAGGTCGATGATTTGTTCTAACTGGGAGAAAATGATTGGAAATAACAAAGGTTTTCACAATGTAATTGTATAAAACCAAAAAGAAAGAGGGAAGAAACATTGGCTGCAGCCAGTTTCTTCCCTCTTTTCCTTATCTTTTAATAAGGAGGATGTTATTTAGCCAGCTCCTCAATTACCTTCATAATCTGTAGACCAATCTCGTCTGCGGCTTCCATAGTCGAAGCTTCCGAGTAAACACGAATAATTGGTTCGGTGTTGCTCTTTCTCAGATGAACCCATTTGTCAGGGAAATCTATCTTAACACCGTCGATGTCGTTGATTTCTTCTTTTGCATAAATTTCCTTTACCTTAGTAAGGATAGCATCTACATCGATAGCCGGAGTAAGTTCCACCTTGTTTTTAGCAATGAAATAAGGAGGATAAGTAGCTCTCAGCTCGCTCACCTTCTTTCCTTCGTGAGCCAGATGACTCAGGAATAGAGCGATACCAACAAGAGCATCGCGTCCGTAGTGGCTTTCAGGGTAGATAACCCCGCCATTACCTTCACCTCCGATAACAGCATTGGTCGCTTTCATCTTGGTTACCACGTTCACTTCACCTACAGCTGAAGCGTTATATGTTTGTCCGTACTTACGTGTTACATCACGCAGAGCACGTGTAGAGCTTAAGTTTGATACAGTGTTCCCCGGAGTATGTTTCAATACATAATCGGCTACTGAAACCAATGTATATTCTTCTCCGTACATAGCTCCGTCTTCACAGATAATTGCCAGGCGGTCTACGTCCGGGTCAACGACGAATGCCACATCGTTATTTCCTTTTTTCATCAGGTTCATGATGTCTTGCAGGTTCTTTTCCAGTGGTTCCGGATTGTGTGGAAAATGTCCGTCGGGTTCACAGAAAAGCTTTTCAACTTGTGTCACTCCCAGTGCCTTAAGCAAATCGGGAAGTACAATACCTCCTACAGAGTTAACACAGTCGATAGCCACCTTGAAGTTTGCTTTGCGGATGGCTTCCACGTCAACCAGCTTCAGTGCCAATACACTGTCTATATGTTTTTGATTGTAGCTTAAATCTTCACGGTAAGAACCTAAAGAATCCACTTCAGCAAAAGTAAACTCTTCGGCTTCAGCAATACGAAGGACTTCTTCACCTTCAGCGGCGTTGAGGAATTCTCCGTATTCGTTCAGCAGTTTCAATGCGTTCCATTGTTTTGGGTTATGGCTGGCAGTAAGGATAATACCACCGCAAGCTCCTTCCATTGTAACTGCAAGTTCTGTTGTTGGGGTTGAGGCCAGACCGATGTCAACAACATCGTAACCCATACCCATTAAGGTTCCCACAACTACATTGTTTACCATTTTTCCAGAGATACGGGCATCACGGCCGACAACAATTTTATTGCTGGTAGATTTGCATGTCTTTCTGATTAACGTTGCGTAAGCAGATGTGAATTTAACAATATCGAGCGGGTTGAGTCCCTCTCCGGCTTGTCCGCCAATAGTTCCGCGGATACCGGAAATAGATTTAATAAGTGTCATAGTTATTAGTAAATTGTATATTGAATTTCGTAGAAATAGGGTGTTACATAATTTTGTGCAGTGCTGTGACCTTGTTTAGAAGGTACAATTACCTTGACTTTGGCTCCATCACCTACATACTGAAGTGGCATCAGCCAACCGGCAGGAACTGCGCTTCCATAAGCACTAAGCATATAAGCTTGTTGGTTCTGTTCTTGAAAGAACATGCCGTATGTAGAATATGAATTCTTAGTATATCTAAACTGATCAACACTTGTGTTGTCATAATAGTTACTTAATGTGGTATCTCCGCTTGCAACGCTGATTTCGTTGAAGCGAGTCAGAATAACATCATTGCTTACAGGAACTTTACCTCCTTTTTTGTCGATGTGCAAATAGATGCCACTTTCCGGGAAAAGTACATATTCATTGTCGATAGTGGTGGTGTCTTTTAAGAATTCGCTTGGAGTTATAACTTTTATATCGTTTTTCTTGACGAAATCCTTAACAGCATTTGCTTCATCTGCAAGCATCTCAGCGTAAGTCTTTGTATCTTTGCCACATGATTGGAGAAATATGCATCCCATAATAAGTACTGAGAATAGCAGTAATGTTTGTTTTTTCATACCTGTATTTTAATATTCGTACAAAAGTAGTGAATAAGCTGGTTTTATCACTATGTTTTAATGCAATAATGTTTTAATAACTGTTATTTTGCTGTTAATAGAGGTTTATATTTGTCAAGTCCCTTTTCAAAGATTTCGATAGCTTGCTGCATAGTGCCGTAAAATTCTCCGCCTGAAGCATTCAGGTGGCCGCCACCGCTGAAGAATTCAGATGCAAACTGGTTGCATGGAAAGTCGCCTACAGAGCGCAGGGAAACTTTTATCATATCAGTGTCTTCACGGAAGAAAACAGAGAACTTAACCTCTTTTATGGAAAGAGGAATATTGACAAATCCTTCGGTGTCGCCTTTCACGTAGTTGAACTCTATCAATTCATCTTGAGTGAGGTTGATCATGGCTGCGTGATGCTCGGGATAGACTTTCATTTTTGTATGCAATACGTATCCCATCAGCCGGAGACGGCTTTCGGAATAGGTGTTGTATACATTGCGGTTAATATCGTCTTTATCAATCCCTTTGGAAATGAGTTGACTGATGATGTAATAAATTTCTTGACTGTTGGAGTTGTAGGTAAAGCTGCCTGTATCTGTCATCATCCCCGTATAAATGCATTCGGCGCCTTCTTTGGTCATTTCGTCAAAGCAACCCAAACGGCATATTAATCTGAATACCAACTCTGAAGTGGAAGAAATTTCGGGATGTGAAATTACAATGGAACAAATGTCATCCGGGAAAGGATGATGGTCCACCATTACTTTGCGTGCATTTGATGACTTTACAGCTTCTCCCATCTCATCAATCCGTTTCAGGGCATTGAAGTCAAGACAACAGATCATGTCGGCCCCTGAAATCAGTTTGTCAGCCAACTCTTTGTTCTGGTCGTAAAGAGTTGTTTCTTTGGCTCCCGGCATCCATTTCAGGAAATCAGGAAAAGCATTAGGGACGATGATATTTACGACTTTTTTCTGTGAAATCAGGAAATGATAAAGTCCTAATGATGAGCCCATAGCATCTCCATCGGGTGAGACGTGTGTTACGATAACGACTTTCTCTGTTTCTTTCAGCCATTCACTGAAAAGGTCAATATTAGCTTGATCGATTATTTTTGTCAGCATATTGGTATATTCTTCATAATGAACTGCAAAAATACAAATTTAATTGTATTAAAGAATGATTTGGTAGGCTCCTTTTTCAGATAAAGAGATAAACTCAATGCCCAATGAGGTGCACTCCTTTTTAAAAGCTTCCCGGTAATAGTCGCTCACAGAGCTGTCAATTACAACTTTGCGAATTTCAAAGAGTGGAGTAAGCCATGCCAGTTTCCCTCTGTATCCTTTGCATATATAAAGATAATCAAGAGGTAAAGGTGTATCAGCTGTTTTATTATTCCAACTGTGATCTTTAACCATGCAGATTGTTTTTCCACCAAAGGAAAGCAAATCATCACGTCTCCATATTCCGCTTGCGCTGTAGCTTGAGGGAAGTGTCTGAGGAGGTTTCAGTTTTATTTTTTTCCAAAATCTTCCGGCAGTATAGCTCAGCTTTTGCTGTATACTATCTTTTTCGGCGGAGAAAAGGTAGGAGGTTTCTCTCGATTCTATGAGGTGTATTGCAGGACAGTTGCGATTATTGTAAAAGACGATGGAATGAATATTTTGTAACCGTTGTTTTTCTTCCACCTGAAAAAGAATAAGTATAAAGAAACCAGTTAATACTCCCAATAGCATCTTACGTTTTCGTGTATACAAATAACATCCTCCGAAAAGAAGAATCAGGTAAAGAGTAGCTGTCTCACATTTGTTTACATGGATGTTGTCGATAGAAGAAAAGGGGAGATGCTCAACAAAAACAACGGTTCCATTTAGCAACCGGATACTTAATTTTAGCAATAGTGCGAAGTAACTCTGTATTACGGGGAAAAAACCCAGCAAAATAGTGAAAATTGCCAGATACATAATGCCTGATACCAAAGGCACTACAATAATATTTGTCAGCAGAAAATGAGTAGAAAAACGAGAAAAATAGTACAGCAAGATAGGAGTTGTGCTCAGTTGGGCCGCAATAGAGACACTCATTACTCCCCAGGCGTATTTTAAAAGCCGGTTTTCTGTCTTTATCAATTGATAGAGACGGGGTTGGATGATAACAATTCCTGCTACCGCCAGAAAAGAAAGCTGAAAACTGATATCGTAAAGGTAAAATGGATTGTATATTAGCATGAACAGAGCGGCAACAGCTAATGTGTTGAGTGTTACGGGCCGATTGTTCCGTAGCCGGGAGAGAGCGATAAGCGAAAACATGATTACCGAACGAACAACAGGTGGTAATAGTCCCGTGACAAAGGCAAAACTCCATAATATAAGAACGATCAGTATCTGACGGAACACTATCATTCTCTTGTTCCGATTGGCAAAGCTAAGCAAGAATTCGAGCAGAACATAGAGAAATCCTATGTGTAATCCGGAGAGGGAGAGAACGTGGCTTGCTCCTGAGATGGAATAACTTTCACGAATCTCTTCGCTTAAGTCATTCTGGTATCCTAGTACCAGTGCCGAAAGCACAGCATAATCATCGCCGAAGAATCCCATCTCTTTTATATTTTTCAGAAGATGTGAACGATAATCCAGAGCAATCTGTTTTAACGAGCGTGAAAAATCGTGCGCAGTCTGTTTCCAGTTACCCGAGTAAGCAAATGCTGTGCCGCTGATTCCCTGATGAAGCAGATAAGACGCGTAATCGAACTCTTCTGGATTTCCTTTGTTGCGGGGAGGGTCTATTTGGCCAAAGAATAATAACTGATCTCCTTGTCTGAGTTTTCTACTATCAGGGTCTTTCGTGAGGTAAAGCAAAATCTTTTTCCCGATTGAGGCGACACCCAATGAATCTTTTCGGGAAATAGCTGTGACATGACATAATAGGGAGTTTGCTTTTTCTTGGGGAGGTGTATTGAGTTGTACAAAATAAGCAGCCCTCTGTGCCGGCCACTGGTAATGAACCGATGAAAGATGAAGTTCCGTGATTGCTGTGCCGAGAGTAAACAGAACCATGTAGACACCAACGCCGGTGAGCCAACGAAAGGTGTATTTTTTGAACATGAGGCTGAATGCCAGAATGAAAAGAGAAATGATGCTCAATATAATCACGAAAACCTTGCCATAACCCGTTTCGTAAAGAAAAGAATGGGTAATGTATATCCCTATTATCAGGGGAATCAGGAGTCGGACAAAGGGATACTTGTGCAGATGTATTGGCAACTGCACAGCAGGCTATAATGTTTTTAGTTTATGAATCATCTCCTCGGGCGATGGCGCGCCAAAAACGGCATTACCAGCGACCAGAACATCGGCTCCTGCTTCCAGCAATAATGAGGCAGTCTCTAAATTAACACCTCCGTCCACCTGAATCAAGGCATCCGAACCGGCTTCGTTGATCATCATCTTCAGCTCCTTTACTTTTTCTAGTGAGCGTTCAATGAATTTTTGTCCGCCAAAACCAGGATTTACACTCATAATCAGCACCATGTAAACGTCATTTAGAATATCTTTTAGTACCGATACCGGAGTGGCCGGATTAATAGTAACGGCAGGTTCCATGCCGGCTTCGCGGATTTGCTGAATCACACGGTGAAGGTGCGGACAGGTTTCGTAGTGTACATTCATGATTTTTGCCCCAGTAGCCTTTACTTCCGAAATGAATTTTTCGGGATTGACAATCATTAAATGCACATCTAGCGGTTTCTGACATAGTTCGCTGACAGCTTTGATGACTGGAAATCCAAAGGAAATATTGGGAACAAACACGCCATCCATTATATCAAGATGCAACCAATCGGCTTCACTGCGGTTAATCATCTCAAGATCTTTTGCCAGGTTTGCAAAGTTGGCTGAAAGAAGGGAAGGGGATATTTTATGTTTCATGATTGTTATTCTGAATGATTATATCTGCAAAAGTAAGCAAAATAATTGAATGGGGTAGACAGAAGAGCTACTTTTCAGAGTTTTGATGAAAACATGCAAGCTCTTCTACGGAAGAATTATTCTTCAGTATAAATTTAATTATCTTTAGTACAAAAGAGGACATTTTTGCGCAAAAGCAATCGAAAAAATTTGTTATCCCAGAAATACTCCTTGCAGACCTTGAGGCATCGTTGGTTCAACGTGATAATTTCTTGCAAACTGCTTTAGGAAGTCTATTGTTCTTTTACCGGGTTGCAGATTAGTCTCCGCTTCATTGCTCTTTTTAGTTTTACCTTGTTCGGTAATGGATTGAGTAATAATACTTTTCATAGGCATACTATTTTACTGTTTCTGAATAAAAAACGGATAAAACAATAAAATAGTATGTATATGAAACAAAAAATTAATCGAGTGTTAATACAACATCTTTTTCTTCTGCCATTCTTCTAAGATTGAGTACAGCATATCGCATTCTTCCCAATGCTGTGTTGATGCTGACTCCTGTAATTTCGGCTATTTCCTTGAAGCTGAGGTCCTGATAGAAACGCATGTAAACTACTTCTCGCTGATTGTCGGGCAATAGCTTAACTAACTGACGTATATCTGCCTGAATCTGATCATTGATCATTTCCATTTCAATGTTGCCTTCTGAAAATTTCATATTGTTGAGAAGATTGGTGTCCTCTTCATCGCATGAAACGACATTTTCGATCTTTTCCTGCCGATAATTGTCTATAATCAGATTATGAGCAATACGGGTTAACCATGCAGGAAATTTTCCGTTTTCTGTATATCGCCCCTGTTTAATGGTCATAATTGCCTTAACGAAAGTCTCCTGAAAGATATCTTCCGCCAGCTCTGTATTCTTTACGATAAAAAAGATATAGGAATATAACCTATTCTGATATCGATTCAGGAGAGTATCAAATGCTTGATTTTCTCCTTTTGAATATAAGACCACCAAGTCTTCGTCGGTCATCTTTTTCAAATTATCCATTACGTCTTCTATTTAAAATTAGAGTAATGTCTCGTCGATAGGCTATTGTATTAGAGTTAATATTTTGTTTTATTATTCGCAAATAAAGCTAATATTTGCCAAATAACAAAATAAATAACCTAAAAAGTACGTTTAGAAATACTTATTTAACGCACTTATGGATGTGAAATAGAAAATTGTTTAGTTTTATATTACTCTCATCTTTTCTGAATATTTGAATCCGCGGAGGAATTCTTCAATTCCCAGCCTCTTTTTACCAGCAAGTTGTAATGATTTAATTGAAATGAATCCGTCGGTAACTGCTATTTGCAGATTGTTTTTCCCGTCGGTTATTAAGGTCCCGGCATTAAATGAATGATCCTTAATAATCTTTTCTGTTTCAAATATTTTGAGCATGAGTGGAGCTTCATTGTCATTATGCAACTCTGTCCATGCAGCAGGGTAGGGAGAAAGCCCCCGGATAAAGTCATATATTTGCTTTACCTTGCCTGTCCAATCTATACGACATGTTTCTTTAAATATTTTAGGTGCGGGGCGAAGTTCATCTGGTTGTATCATCTCTTCCTGAGGAATCGGGCGTATCCGGTCTTCAAGAATGGCATCAACCGTTTCTACCACCAGTTTTCCACCAAGCATCATCAACTTATCATGCACCACTTCTACATTGTCCGTGTCTGCTATAGGAATGCGAACCTGTTGAATGACCTTGCCTGTATCAATTTCATGTTGAAGAAAGAAGGTTGTAATTCCAGTCTCTGTTTCACCATTGATGACTGCCCAGTTTATAGGTGCTGCGCCCCGGTATTGTGGCAGAAGAGAGGCGTGGAGGTTAAAAGTACCTAGTCTTGGCATAGCCCATACCACTTCGGGCAACATGCGGAAGGCAACAACAATCTGTAAATCGGCTTTCCATTCACGAAGTGCTTCAATAAAATCTTCATCTTTCAGACGTTCGGGTTGAAGCAATGGTAGATTATTGTCCAGCGCATACTGTTTTATGGGTGAAAACTGGATTTTGTGTCCTCTTCCTGCGGGCTTATCAGGCATGGTGATTACACCAACGACATTATATCCGCCCTCAACCAGACAACGAAGAGATTCTACTGCAAAATCAGGAGTTCCCATATATACTATTCTCAGGTCTTTCTTTTCCATTTTTGTTAATTTTCTAATCTGTTGATTGTTTTTCTTTTAGGCTAGTCCTCAGAAAAATGAACCAGAAGTTCACGATAAGAGTTGAATATCTTTGATTTAGAAACAAATCCTATATATTTACCTTCTTCATCAATAACTGGCAGGTTCCAGGCATTGGTCTTATCAAATGTCAGCATTACCTGTTCCATTGAGTCGGTAATGAATAATTTTGCCGGAACAGAGCTCATCAGTTTGTTTACTGTAAATCGATGATACAATTCTTGACGGAACATTATATTACGAATATCGTCCAGAATGACTACTCCTTTTAGAATGCCGTTTTTATCCACAACCGGAAAGAGGTTTCTTTTAGCTTGCGAAATCTCTTTAACCAATTGTCCAAGGTCCATTTCTGGTGATACCTGTACAAAATCCTTTTCAACAACATTTTCTGTTTTCATCAATGTAAGTACCGATTTGTCTTTATGATGAGTGAGAAGTTGTCCTTTTTTGGCAAGACGCATGGAGTAAAGACTGTGTGGCTCAAATACGATAATTGTCAAGTAAGAACAAACAGAGCATATCATCAACGGCAAGAAGAGGTCATATCCTCCCGTAAGCTCAGCAATAAGGAAGATACCCAATAAAGGAGCGTGCATTACACCCGACATCACTCCTGCCATGCCCATTAAAGCAAAATTCTTTTCTGGTAGATTGATTGTGATCCCGAGTTCGTTTGCGAAATGAGAAAATACAAATCCGGCAATACATCCTAGAAATAAGCTTGGTGCAAAGATACCCCCGCATCCTCCACCGCCATTGGTTGCACTGGAAGCAAACACTTTAAACAGTATGATTAAAAACAAATAAACCAGCAACATGCTGTTGCTCCCATAAAAAAGAGAGTTGTTCAGTACGGTTTCCCATTCTCCTGAAGCAGTGCCTTTAAGCAAAAGGTTTATTGTTTCATATCCTTCACCATAGAGAGGAGGAAAAATGAAAATCAAAATGCTTAGCATAACTCCACCCAGAGCTAGTTTTTTATAAGGATTATTGAGTTTCCCAAAAACTGTTTCCACTGCATTTGAAGCTCTCGTGAAATAAAGAGAAACCAATCCGCAAAAGATACCTAACAGAATGACATAAGGAATTCTCTCCATCTCAAAAGGTTGATCCTGACTGAATTTAAACATGGCTTCCGTACCCAAGAATATATAGGAGAATGTAGCAGCTGTTACCGAGGAGATGAGTAAAGGCAAAAGTGAAGCCATTGTTAGATCAATCATCAGTACTTCAAGGGTAAAGACTACCCCTGCAATAGGAGCTTTAAAGATACCTGATATTGCTCCAGCTGCTCCGCATCCAATAAGTAACATTAATGTTTTGTGTTCCATTTTGAATACGCTTCCCAAGTTGGAACCAATAGCCGAGCCTGTAAGCACAATGGGAGCTTCGGCTCCGACTGACCCACCGAACCCGATGGTGATGGCGCTTGCAATGGTGGATGACCAGATATTATGTCGTTTAATTCTTCCTTGTCTACGAGAGATGGAATAGAGTATTTTGGTTACGCCGTGACTTATATCATCTTTGACGATGTTACGCACGAATAATCCTGCAAATAGAATACCAACTACCGGATAAACCAGATAAAGGTAGTTGGCCTCTGTAGCGTTGAAATTGTTTGTAAGAAATAGCTGAATCTGATGAATCAGAAATTTTAGAATTAATGCTGCGCAAGCAGTGCAAATTCCAACGATAAAGCTAAGCACCAGAATGAAATGCTTTTCATTGATATGCGTCTCGCGCCAGGAAATAAATTGTTGTAGGAGATTATTTTTTTCAGTTTTCATATCTTAATTTACATACCTCTGCCGGTCAGTATGGTTCTGATTGTGTAGATTAATATTTTTATATCAATACCAAGAGAGCGGTTTTCAAGATATATCAAATCATATTGTAAACGCTCTATCATTTTTTCTACCGAGTTGGCATATCCGTACTTCACCATCCCCCAGGATGTGATACCTGGCTTTACAGAGAATACCTGATAGTAGTATGGAGCTGTTGTTGCAATTTGGTCCACAAAGTATTTTCTTTCAGGTCTTGGACCAACCAACGACATATCTCCTTTCAGTACGTTCCAGAATTGTGGGAGTTCGTCGAGTCGATATTTTCGCATCAGTTTCCCAAATTCGGTGATTCTTTTGTCATTTTTGCTAGATAGAAGCGGACAATTAGTTTCTGCATTCATACTCATAGTCCGAAACTTAATCATAGTGAATGGTTTGCCTCTGTATCCTAATCTCTCCTGAAAATAAAACACACTTCCAGGCGAACTCTTTTTTATTTTCCAAGCTATCCAGCCAAAGAGTGGAGAAAGCATTAATAGGGCCAAGGCGGCTATAACTCGATCTAAAACGTCTTTGATGTTTTTTTCACCTTCGGACATGTTATCGCGAGTAACCTCAATCATTGGTGAGGCATAGATGGTAGACATCTTGATGCTACGGTTAAGTATGCTATTCTCATTGGCTAAAGCCTTGATTGGAAGATTATAACAATAGAGTCCATTCAAAAGTTTAAAAAGATCTTTGTCGTCTGTAGAGTTTTGAGCTACTATAATTTCTTCAATCTTTTTTTCTTGTATAATTGTGTCGATATCTTTCCATTTGCCTACCAAATGATCTTCTATTACGCAGGGGTCATTTCCTGTATCAATAAATCCTATTATCAAATAACCTAGGGATTGTGGTTGAGAGTTCAGTTCTTCAGCTAGTTCTTTGGCTCGCTTACCAGCACCGACAATAAGTGTGTTAAACCCAATCTTACGTTGATGGATTTTTCGGGTTAAACTTTGAGTAAAAAGCATCCGAATAACATAAGTTAGTCCAAATTGCCCAATGAAAAGTATACCTATAAGTTTATAATAGATATGATAATCGCGAGGCAAGTCATTGATAACAATTGCAAAAAAGAGGATTAACACGCCAATTTCTACAGAGACTAGTGTCTTGTTAAGCTCGGATAGTCTTGATTTTCTTATTGGATCATTGTAATACCCCGAAAAATAGTATATGAAAAGCCAAAAGAAGGGTATAATGATTTGTCCTGTAATAACCTTTTCGGAAAGTAGATATGAAGATAAATCGGGAAACCCAAGTGAGGATGCGATATAATCGTATCGGAAGATATTGGCAAAAAACCATATTACATTGGCCGCAATATAATCTCCTGCCAGATACTTGACAAGTTGTCTCCTTTGGCTTATTTTCATTAATCAGTTTCCTTCTTTATTCACGTATCACCTTAATAACTCCTCCTTTTCCAAGCTTAATAATACTTGATGGCTTGGCTGGTGAAAGATCGTCTTGCTTATATTTTACAATATAATCAACAGCTGATTTTATTTCTTCGCTTATTTCACTAAAATTTGCAGGAGAAGGTTGACCACTTACATTGGCAGAAGTAGAGACTATCGCTTTCCGGAATCGTTGACATAATTGTTTGGAGAATAGTTCATTTGTGACCCGGATTCCAACACTTCCATCTTCTGCAAGAAGGTTGTTCGCCATATTGCGGGCTCCGTCATAAATAATGGTTAATGGTTTCTCTGACAGTTCAATTAAGTCCCATGCAACTTCAGGAACATCGCTTACATAAAAATCAACTTTAACTGTGCTATCTACGAGCACAATCAATGCTTTGCTATCAATACGTTTCTTGATTTCGTATACCTTGCGAACAGCCTCAGGATTTGTTGCATCGCAACCAATTCCCCAAATTGTATCTGTGGGATAAAGAATTACCCCTCCCTCGTTCATAATTCGGCAAGCTTCTTTGATATCTTCTGTAAATTCCATATGTATTCATATTTAATACTGTTGCAAAAATACATAATACATTTCTGGAATCAAAATTTTAATTCTCGAACATTCGGCTACGTGCAAGCATACACGCCCCAATGATGCCAGCTTTATCTTTTAATTTTGAAGTAATAACGTTCGAATCCTTATTAACAAGATTGAGAGAGTATTTACGAATAGCTGTTTTAATTGGCTGAGTAATATAGTCTCCTGTAAGTGAAACTGTTCCTCCAATGATTACCATTTCTGGATTAAAAATATTAATCAGACCGGCAATCTGTTTCCCTAATTTCTGCCCTACCTCTTCAACAATGTCTATACACAGCATATCTTCTTTTGTTACTGCGTCGATAATGTCACTCAATGTGACCGTTTCTCCTTTCAGTACCTTACTTGAGAGAGATGAACTAGCCCCTCCTTTGATTCGCTCAATCAACATGCGGTGCATTGCCGCACCCGAGGCTTCTGTTTCTAGGCATCCTTTCTTTCCACAGTGACAGATAATCTCATTATCATAAGTGCTTACATGTCCAAATTCCCCCGAAAACCCTGATTTGCCTTTGTATATTTTTCCATCAATAATAATACCAATACCAAGCCCCCAGCTGATATTTACAAAAATAATATCTTTTTCGCTGTTTACTCCGCCTACCATATATTCGCCATATGTCATTGCGCGGGTGTCATTGTCAATAGATACACGGCAGGATAATTTCTCAGACAAAATTTCGGCCAATGGACGTTCGTCAAAATAGAAGATACTGTAACTGTAACCCGATTCCGGATTAACCCGTCCGGAAATGTTAACATTTATATTGAGAATTTTATCTTTGTCTATGGTTTGTCTTTTTATGAAATTCAGAATAATCTGGCAAAGGTTGTTTAGAGATTCAGTAGTGTTTTCAAATACGTAAGGAACATTCATTTTAAGCTCTACTAGATCTCCTTTAAAATTAATCAGACCTATGTTAAGATCGTACTGTTTGATATCAACTCCGATAAAATATCCAGATTTAGGATTCAATCCGTACAAATTAGGATGGCGTCCTCCGCTAGTCTCTAATTTTCCGTAATCATTAATGAAACCTTCTTCACACATTTCACTGATGAACTTTGTAACGGTTGGTACGCTAAGATCAACTTCTTTAGAAAGGTCTGTAATAGTAGAATTACCATTATAAATATAGTGGTTGATAATTCTCTTTTTAATCAATGCATTTTTAGTGCCTTTTTCGAGCTCTGCTAAAAAATTTTTATTCATAATGAGATGTGTTTCTGATATTTTTATCTTAAAAAGATCTATTTTATAGATTTTAGACAAATATACGTACGATTTTATTAATCGCCTAGTTTTTTCTCGAAATATTTATTAATAAGAATTGGATGAAGGATTTTTTTATTGATTTATCGACGGATTTTTTAGAGGAATAACCGTTTAGTTTTATTTGTAAATACAATAACTATCTGATTGATTTTGTTTTAACCCCTCAGACAGTTATTCTAATACTACTTTTTTTATTATCCGGATGTGTTTCGTTCTTTTTTTATTTTAAGGGTAATATTTCGATCCAATATCCATCCGGATCATTTATAAAGTAGAGCCCCATGTCTTTATTTTCGTAACATACAACCCCCATTTCCTTATGGAATTTATATGTTTCTTCATAATTACCCGGAACTCGAAGGCATAAGTGAAATTCACATTCTCCCAGGTTATAAGGCTCTTTTCGATCTCTCAGCCAAGTTAGCTCAAGGGTGAAATCGGTGCTTCCATCGCCAAGGTAGACGAGTGTAAACGAGCCATCTTTAGCTGTCATTCGTCTGACCTCTTTTAGCCCGAGAGCTTTTGCATAAAATTCAATGCTTTTTTCCAAATTAAGGACATTAAAATTGAAATGATCAAATCTGCTTTTTATTTCCATAATTTTTTTTATTTGTTAATCGATACAATTTATATTTTTTGTAGTTGTTTCTATAATGTATAACAGTCTCCCTTGTGATTCCATTTTATAACCTTACATTTTTTTATTCTTGCAAAAGAGGCAAATGCAGCAGCTTTTTGATACTCATTATCAAAATGCATCGGAGAAAATATATTTGTAGGAATTCGACTGATAAATTGTTCCGCCCCTCTCATGTAATCTTTGCCAAGACGAGGATCAATTGGAAATATGGCTAAATCGATATGATTTACCTCTTTAGCTATTAATTCAACTTCTTTCAGGAAGCTGCTTTCGTATCCGGCCGATTCTTCTTCAGAACACTCCTCGTTCCAATGCCAGTTATTTAGGTCACCTGCATGGAAATAGCGTTTACCTTCAGCTTCAATTAGAAAAGAAACGCCAATATCGGTTGAACCATATGCTTTGACTCTGATTAAATCATCTTCATAAACATCGAGCTTGTCAAGGTAAATGACCTTTGTTCTTTTTGATTTCTCTACATCAAGTATATCTTTGGAGAGAAGATAGCGAATATCTTCCTTTTCTTTTTTCCAGTTAAAAATCTCTGGGCAGAAATGGTCTGGATGTGAGTGAGATGATAGGACATAAAGCCTTCCCGAGTAATTAAGCAGCTGTGAATGTACCCATTCTGTTTCAAATGATGAGAAGGGCTCTTTAAAATAATCAATAATAATGCTGAAAGATTTGTATTTTAAAGCGAATCCGCTGTGATAAATATAGGTTAGTTCCATAATTATATGTTTGCTGTGTGGAAATGATATTTATCTTCTTATCTGACAAAGATATTAAATAAAACGACAGGCTATTCTATTTTGATTGTTTTTAAGGATAACTATATGATTCTTTAAACTAACTGTTTATAGTTTGAAGATTAATATGTATGTTTGTGCGTTAATATATCAATTGATGTAATACGAATATGGAAGAGTTAAAGAAAGAATCAAATATGGGAACAGATCATGAAATAGCTATTTTTGCCGGAGGGTGTTTTTGGGGGGTTGAACATCTCATGAAAAAGGCTTTGGGGGTTATTTCAGTAGAGGCGGGGTATATTGGCGGACATAAAGAGAACCCTACTTACGAGGAAGTGTGTCGTCATAATACAGGCCATGCAGAGGCGGTACGAATAACTTTTGATCCGTCAAAGACTAGTTATGAAGTACTGGCCAAACTTTTCTTTGAGATTCATGATCCTGAACAAGAAGATGGTCAAGGGCCAGATCTTGGTGATCAATATCGTTCTGAAATTTTTTATACTACAAGTGAGCAGAAAGAAGTTGCCGAAAAGCTGGTTGCTGATTTAACAGCAAAGGGGTATCGTGTAGCAACCAGAATAACACCTGCCACGACTTTCTGGCGAGCAGAAGAATATCATCAAAATCATTACGAACTTAGAGGAACTGAACCTTACTGTCACATTTATACAAAGAGGTTCTGACAATTGTTGGAGCGAGGTATCCTTGTAATATTATTGTTTGTGTAAAATGTAATCGAGCAGAAGAAAATTTATTCATTTTTCTCCTGCTCGATTGTATATGTTCGATAATGGATCACAGAATCCATTTTTTATAGATCAGATTATATTTTTTTTAAAGTACAAAATATTTAATTTTTAAATTCTTTCTTTAGTTTATTTTTACCAAGTTTGAAATTAAAGAAGGTGAGATGTCCTTGATGTCTTTTATTTCTAAAGAGGCTTGAGTTTGATTCTCTTTCTTTTCAAGTGTCTCGTTTAATGCTTCCTTATCTAGTCTGTACATTGCACCGGTTGCCGGGTCAACAATAAGTATTCCTATAAGTCCTCCAAAAAGTATGTTCCCGAAATACCAGCCATTAACGCTGCAATTCACCGGTATGGTTTTGGATTCATATCCATTCATGGTCAGTTTTAGTGTATATGATTGTTTGCTAAAGAACCCACTCCCGGATTTTAGATACATTGTAGTTGGTGAAATTCCCTCAAAAACAGTTGCTCCAGATTTATCGGTCACTTCCACTTTTGCTCCGTTTGGATTTGTGTTAACTGTCAAAGGCCAAATGCTTTTGCTAACTATGGAAGCACAACTAGTGAAAAGAAGAGTTGCTGCGATGATTGGCAGCACTTTAAACGCATTTTTCATTTTAAGAATAAATTAGTGTTTTTTATATAAAAAATTATTTAAAATTTATGTTTGCAAATATATGAACATTTATTGTGTTTCAAAATTTTTCTATTTGTTTTTAATGAATAATTTCTCCTTCTGAAAACTAAAGATATAAATTGATTGTTATTACTCTATAGATTTTTATATAGTGAACGGGTATAGCCGTAAGGCTTGATTGAGACGAAGATGTATAAAGGAAATAACTTTATCCTTGATTTGTGCAAACAAAAGTTGATAAGGAAATAATCAATTAAAAAGAGATTAAGATGAAAACAATACCGCTCAATAAAGATGGTTTCCTTTCCAAAGTGGCCAATTATGTGGAAAGTCCCAATGAATGGAAGTATTTGGGCGATAAACCTGCTATTATAGATTTTTATGCTTCATGGTGCGGCCCGTGCAAGGTTATAGCACCAATTTTAGAAGAATTGGCTGTTGAATATTCCGGGAAAATTTATATTTATAAGGTCAATACAGAAGAGGAAGAAGAGTTAGCCTCCGTGTTTAATATACGCAGTATTCCCTCTTTGTTGTTCGTACCCATGTATGGTAATCCTCAAATGGCTCAAGGAGCGATGCCTAAATCGGCTTTTAAGGATGCAATTGAACGTGTGTTGCTTAAATTGGAAAATTAAGTGTTTGCTATTATTCTTATTGATTAATTAAACCTTAAGTGCGATCGTTCTTTCTTTTTTAAAATAAACAAACTGTATTGCTAATTAAGAGGCTTTCTGAAGAAATGAAAGCTACTGCAAACCTTTGCATTGCTTTTCTTTCTTTTATCTGAATAAAACCGGATGTTTTAATAATTTAAATTATTATCTTTACATTAATCGTAATAGCTTACTGGTTTCAGATTAGCTTGTATGATATTACATGATTATTGAATATTTCTTGTAGGTGTAATATTAGTTAGTGTTGGTTAGGAGAGTCTCTTTTGCTGTTGAAAGAGACAATGAATGACTTTTAGAAGTGAATTCATGATTTTTTAATTGAATGATGCCCCATGCTTGTGAAAGTTTGGGGCATCTGATTTTCTGCTAATTTTTATAATCTGCCGCTTATATTTACATTTTTATTTTTTACATCAAATAATGGTTGGAGATTCTTGATAAAATGTTGAGGGCAAATGGAGTTGACTAATGACGGAAAATACAGATTGTGCATTTAAGATGTATCTTGAAAGCATAAGATGGTATGCCAAGCAATAAGTATTGTCAAGGATATGGTCTGATAAAATACACCTTGTTGTTGCATGTCTGATTAATATCTGTCTATTAAATAGTTCTTTAATTTGAATGTCTTTCGTAGGCAAACAAGCACTTTGTAAACAAACTAAGTTACACCTGCGAGTCTGCGAGCGAAACTAATTAGCTCCCCAAAAAACTGTCGCCGTGAAATTTTAATCTGCCGCCTTGTTTTGCCAATCTTCTCGTTATGTTTTATTTTTCTTCAAGTATAAAAATCTTAGAATAACAGTATAACTGAACACTTTATATCAGAATCTTCGTGAACGTTCCCTCTATGATAATGAATAGTAAATATTCTTTTTTCTAGTTATGAGATCGCCGTTATTCAATTAAAGCATATAAGCGGAAGGATTCATGTGTTAATAAACCTGTATTCAGAACAAAAATTAAATGCTAATTTTTATCAAAACAATGTTTTTATATGGTTTTGATTCCAATAATGTGTTGATAATTAATGGTTAAATAAATTTTAACTCGAGTTTGACTGGCAGAATGAGAATTCTTCGCCATGTTTTCTGTCTTACTATTTTATTTTCAAAGTTAGTTGTTTGATAATGAGGCGCGGAACTTTTTATTTCGCCCCCTATATATATAGAAATAAGAGTCTGTTTTCCGCACGTTTTTAATAGGCTACTATAAAACAGGGTGAAATAAAACAACGAGACTGTTTCTCAAACAAATTAATAATGTCAGAGAATCAACATTCTAATGGTTGGTGTTGTTATTATAGTCTCTAATGACGTATCTTCTTCTGTGTTAATGAGTGAATTATAGAAATTTAGTAGAAGAAATAATTTCTAAATGTTTCTTGTTTTGAAGAAATACATTATCTTTGTGCCCGATTTATATAGTCAATTATAATGTCTTACTTAATTAAAGGTATTTAAACAAATTATTAATGGAAAATTTAAAGAACATTGCTCCTGTTGAAGATTTCAACTGGGATGCTTATGAAAAGGGCGAATCCTTCGCAGGAGTTAGCCAGGAAGAACTGGAAAAAGCATACGACAGTACGCTTAACAAAGTGAACGACCGTGAGGTTGTTGACGGAACTGTAATCTCGATGAACAAACGTGAAGTTGTAGTGAACATCGGTTACAAATCAGATGGTATCATTCCTTTGAATGAATTCCGTTACAATCCTGAATTGACAGTAGGTGATAAAGTAGAAGTTTACATCGAAAATCAGGAAGACAAGAAAGGTCAGTTAATCCTTTCACACAAGAAGGCTCGCGCTGCTCGTTCTTGGGATCGCGTTAACGCAGCTCTCGAAACTGAAGAAATTGTTAAGGGCTTTATCAAGTGCCGCACTAAGGGTGGTATGATTGTTGATGTATTTGGTATTGAAGCGTTCTTGCCAGGTTCACAAATCGATGTTAAGCCTATCCGCGACTACGATGTATTCGTTGGAAAAACTATGGAATTCAAGGTTGTTAAAATCAACCAGGAATTCAAAAACGTTGTTGTTTCTCACAAAGCTCTTATCGAAGCTGAACTTGAACAACAGAAGAAAGAAATTATTGGTAAACTTGAAAAAGGGCAAGTTCTTGAAGGAACTGTTAAAAATATCACATCTTACGGTGTATTCATCGACTTGGGTGGCGTAGACGGTTTGATTCACATTACAGACCTTTCTTGGGGACGTGTTAGCGATCCTAAAGAAGTTGTTGAATTGGATCAGAAGCTTAACGTGGTTATCCTTGACTTCGATAACGAAAAGAAACGTATCGCTCTTGGTTTGAAACAACTTACTCCTCATCCATGGGATGCACTTTCTGCTGACCTCAAAGTTGGTGATAAAGTGTCAGGTAAAGTAGTTGTTATGGCTGACTACGGTGCATTTATTGAAATTGCTCCAGGCGTTGAAGGTTTGATTCACGTTTCTGAAATGTCTTGGTCACAACACTTACGCAGCGCTCAAGATTTTATGAAGGTTGGTGACACTGTTGAAGCAGTAGTTCTGACCCTTGATCGTGACGAACGTAAGATGTCTTTGGGTATCAAACAACTGAAACAAGATCCATGGGAAACTATCGCAGAGAAGTATCCTGTAGGTAGCAAGCACACTGCAAAAGTTCGTAACTTCACTAACTTCGGTGTATTTGTAGAAATTGAAGAAGGTGTTGACGGTTTGATCCACATCTCTGACCTTTCTTGGACTAAGAAGGTTAAACATCCTTCTGAATTTACTACTATCGGTGCAGATATCGAAGTACAGGTTCTTGAAATCGACAAAGAAAACCGTCGCTTGAGCTTAGGTCACAAACAATTGGAAGAAAATCCATGGGATGTATTTGAAACAGTATTCACTGTAGGTTCTGTACACGAAGGAACAATTATCGAAATGCTTGATAAAGGTTCTGTAGTTGCTCTTCCTTATGGTGTTGAAGGTTTCGCTACTCCTAAGCACCTTGTAAAAGAAGATGGTTCACAGGCTCAGTTAGACGAAAAACTTGAGTTCAAAGTAATCGAATTCAATAAAGATGCTAAGAGAATTATTCTTTCTCACAGCCGTATTTTCGAAGATGTTGCTAAGGCAGAAGAAAAAGCAGAAAAGAAAGCTGCAAAGAAAACCAGCAAGAAAGAAGAAGCACCAGTTGTAACAAACCAGGCAGCTTCAACTACATTAGGTGACATCGATGCATTAGCTGCATTGAAAGAGCAAATGGACGCTGATAAAAAGTAATCAATAATTTATTGATAAATCAAAGGGGTTGCCGTGCGCGGTAGCCCCTTTCGTTCTAAAAAAGGCATGGAAAAATTTGAAGTACATATCCTCGGTTGTGGGTCGGCTTTGCCTACCACTCGTCATTATCCCACTTCTCAGGTAGTGAATCTGCGTGACAAGCTCTTTATGATTGATTGTGGCGAAGGCACTCAGGTGCAGTTCCGCAGGTCTAAACTCAAGTTTTCCCGCCTAAACCATATTTTTATTTCTCATCTTCACGGAGATCATTGTTTTGGACTGCCTGGACTGATTTCAACTTTTGGTATGCTGGGACGTACCGCCGAACTCTACATACATGCTCATAAAGATATCGAAAGATATCTGAACCCAATACTCGATTATTTCTGTGAATATCTTCCTTATAAGGTGACTATTGTTCCTTTTGAGTGTAAAAAACCGGAGGTAGTTTATGAGGATCGCTCTCTTGTCGTTACTACCATCCCTATGGATCATCGCATTCCTTGCTGTGGATTTCTATTCGAAGAGAAGTCGGGTCCAAATCACATTATCAGAGATATGGTCGATTTCTATAAAGTTCCTATCTATCAAATGAACCGCATTAAGAATGGTGAGGATTTTATAACACCCGAAGGAGATGTTATTCCTAACAGTCGTTTAACTAAACCTGCAACCCCGTCACGCCGGTATGCATATTGCTCGGATACAATTTTTAATGAAAAGATAGTTGAACAGATCAAACATGTTGATTTGTTGTTCCATGAAGCTACTTTTACCCATAACGAGCTTCCACGGGCAAGAGAGACTTATCATACCACGGCTCGCCAAGCTGCTCAGATTGCTCTTGCTTCTAATGTGAAAAGATTACTCATTGGCCATTTTTCGGCTCGCTATGAAGATGACTCTGTTTTTCTCAATGAAGCTTCCCCAATTTTCCCAAACTGCCTACTTGCAAAGGAAGGATTGTGTGTTGATGTTTAAATAATTTAAGCTATTATACTTGTTTAAGAAAAACGGAATCGTTACATTTGTTGCTCATTGAAAAAGAAAGTCTATAGATGAAAAGATTTACACTGGTAGTATTATTAATGATCTTCGCTTTTTTAAACTGTCCTGCAATCTTTGCTCAGGAAAGTAAGAAGAATGCAGCCGTGGAAAACGAACAGACATCTGTTGCTTTGACTGTTAGCGGAAATACTGTACGCATTCAAAATGTTACGCCAGGTTCCTCTTTAGAGGTGTACAACGTCCTTGGAATGAAAGTTACATCCATTAAAATTGATGCCGCTGATAAAACATTTACCTTAAATCTTCCCAAAGGATGCTATATTCTAAAGATAGAGAACATAGCCCGGAAGATTGCCATCAAATGAAAATTTTTTTGTTAACTCTTAAAATAATGGCTTATGAAAAAAATTACTCTTATGAAAAAATGTGTGCTGGCACTTGTGCTTGGCTTTTGTGGTGTGTTATCTCTGAATGCTCAAAATCTGATTACTGTAAATTCCGGTTTTGAAGACTGGGCTGGTGGAGCTCCAACAGGTTACACGCCAACTACTCCTACTGGAGCTACAATTAGTCAGGAATCAACCATTAAAGCTGAAGGAAACAGCTCACTTAAAATCAATCATGCAGGGTCAAGTGGCACTGGGAAAATGGTATATAATATAAAAGTTCCGGTAGAAGCAGGAAAATATACCTTCTCGTTTAAATATTATGTAGATCCTACTTCAGGGACTGCTAGTGTACTCAGACATTGGGGATATATGAATGATGTGAACGGAGCCATACCAGCTGCGACCGATCCCAATATAGCTCAATATAACGCAATAAGTACTATGTTGCAAACTAACGGAGGTACTACTTCCGGTTATCTGGATACTTCCGTTACTGGGACATGGCAAACGAGTGAAACAGAATTGGATATTCCTTTTGCTGGTACTTTGCAGCTGGAAATTCGTTATTACAAAACATTTGTTGGATATATTGACGCTCTTAGCTTAGTTAAAAACACTAGTAGCGGTCTTGTAACAGAACAATTATCCGCAAGCATTTATTCTAATGCCGGTAAGGTGTTTGTAAATGCTAACGTTGGCGACAAAATTGTTGTTACAAACTCATTGGGACAGGTAGTCCGCGTTATCGTTGCGCATAGCGGAATGAACGAATTGGCAGATCTTCCTCAGAAGCAGCTTTTGATTGTTAAAGCAGGTAGCAAGATTGCAAAGGTAATTCTGTAAAGAATTAGAAGATTGCACTATCTTATTTTTCGGTGCATTCTCTTTTAAAGATATTCTCAATTAAATCACTCGTCTGTAAATCTCAGGCGGGTGATTTCTTTTTTAAGAGATTCTCCGGTTGTGTGGTTATTTACTAAAATACTTTATCTTTGTCAGTTATAGTCGGTTTGTTATTGTGAACTAATATAAGTATATGATAAAAAGATTATTTTTTCTTTCTCTCTTCCTGTTATTGATTTTCTCTTGTACTCTTGATAAAAAGAGAGCGATGGATTATTCTGAATTTACTTCTTCCCAGAAGATGAGAAATCCTTCTTATGAAATTGATGGAATGAAAGTGCATAAATATCTTCTAAGACTTTGTGCTCAGCGAAGTATTCATTCAGTAAGAGATTCTGTATTATTCAACTTTTATACCAGTGAGGACGCCTCTTTATGGTTGACTTCTTTTGGAGATTGGGAAAAAATCAATGAATTATTGCATTGGCTCGAAAATTCGTGGGTTCATGGATTAAACCCTGAAATGTTTTCCGTGTCTAAGATAAAACGAAATTTTGCAAAACTGCGTTCTTTGAATATTGATGAGAGAGATAATATAAATAAACTGATTGCTGAACTTGAATACGATTTGTCTTCTGCTTATCTTCGTTATGTATGCGGAATGAGCTATGGCTTTGTAAGCCCGCATCATATTCTTAATAACATAGACGAAGAAGAGCTAAAGCCGGGTGAAGTGAGAGATTCACTAGCTCCTCCTAAGATGAAAGTTTACTATTCTATTCCGTTGAAACGAAGTAACAGGATGTTTGCAGAGAAAGCAATGGAAAACACAAAAAACAATCTGTCGAGTTTTCTACAGGAAGTTCAACCTAGAAATCCGTTTTATCTCTCAATGCAAAAAGAGTATATCAGGATAAATGCACAAAAAGATCTTCCTTCAGAGCGTATTCCATACATAGGTGGACTTAAGTTAAAAGAAGGAGATGTGCATCCCGCTGTTCCGCTTATTGCAGAAAAATTAATAAAGCTGGGATATCTTCCACGTATTGAACATGCTAGTAGCATTTACTCTTCGTTTTCTTTCGATTTACTTTCGGCGGTGAATTCTTTTCGATTACGAAACAGCATACCTACCGATAAGTTCATCGGCAACAATACTATCGAAGCCTTAAATCGTCCGATGAGATATTACAAGGAAAGATTGATAGTTAATATGGAGCGAATGAGATGGCAAACTAAGATAGATAAAGGATCAAAATATGTAATAGTTAATATTGCCGCCTTTATGTTACAGGCTTTTGATGAAAAAGCAGATTCGGTATTGGAGATGAAAATCTGCTGTGGGTCATACGAAAATAAAACTCCATTGTTGGCTAGTCGTATTGCATATGTGCAGATGAATCCATATTGGAATGTACCTAAATCGATTGTACGAAAGGAGATAATCCCGGCTTTTATGAAAGATACGGCGTATTTTGAACGGAATCAGATGAAGGTATATGATAAAGAAGGTAACGAGGTTGATCCACTAGCGGTGAACTGGAAGGACTTTGAGGGTGAGATACCTTACAGTGTTAAGCAGGAGAAGGGTGAGGGCAACTCATTGGGCAGATTGATCTTTCGATTCCCCAATGCTTTTGCGGTTTATTTGCACGACACCCCTTCCCGTCAGGCTTTTTTAAGAGCAGAAAGAGCGGTGAGCCATGGTTGTGTCCGGTTGGAGAAGCCACTGGACTTTGTTTTCTTCCTTTTAAAAAAGAAAGATGAGAAGATGATGGATAAAATTCGGATAGCGATTGATCTTCCTCCTAAAACGGAGAAAGGAAAAGAGTTGTTGGAAATGCCGGGATATAAACCAATTAAAACCTATAGTTTTCCGGAGATGGTTCCTCTTTTTCTGGATTATTACACAATCTATCCCTCTCACGACGGAGCGCTGAATTATTGCAAAGATGTTTATAAATTTGATCAGCCTATACTGAAAAAATTAAGAAAATTATAACAACATAAAATATGACTCCATCTTATAACGAGAAAGAAGTGCTGGCATTGCTACAGGACGAAGATACCCAGAAAGAGGCCTTTTCCCGTATTGTTGACCAATACAGCGAGCAGCTTTACTGGCAAATCCGTCGGATGGTACTCTCTCATGAAGATGCGAATGATTTATTGCAGAATACGTTTATTAAAGCGTGGACAAATATTGATTATTTCCGTGCCGAATCTAAACTATCCACTTGGCTTTATCGCATCGCAATTAATGAGTGTCTCACTTTTCTCAATAAACAGCGGGCTTCATCCATGCTCTCAATTGATGAACCCGAAGCGGATGCAGTCAATAAACTAGAGGGCGATCCTTTTTTTTCAGGGGAGGAAGCTCAGCTTTTATTGCAAAAAGCATTACTCACCCTGCCTGAGAAGCAACGAATGGTTTTCAACCTGAAATATTATCAGGAGATGAAATATGAAGAGATGTCCAGTCTGTTCGGCACCTCCGTAGGGGCTTTAAAAGCGTCTTATCACCATGCGGTGAAAAAAATAGAGAGCTTTTTAAAAGATTACTTTTAAACCTTTTAGGTTATATATAGTCAAATAATTAGTTTAAGCAGAGAAGATATGAAAGTGGAAGATGAAATAAAGAGAAGATGTGGCAATGGCAACCCTTTTACCGTACCTGAAGGTTATTTTGAGAACTTCAAGGAACGTATCATGGAGCAGTTGCCCGAGAAAGAAGATAAAACTTTCAAGAAGCCTCACGTCACAATATGGAATCGAATCAGGCCGTGGCTCTATATGACTGCTGTTTTTGCAGGAATCTTACTGGGGGTTCGTGTAATGGTCAACCTAACTTCATCACATAAGTCATCGGTAGCAGTAAATAGCACCGAAAAAGAGATGATTACCGATCAGGATGTTGACAATTTAATGGATCACTCGATGATGGACGATTATTCTTTATATGAATGTTTAACAGAGGCTGAATAGCTTCGTTATCAATAAATTACAGAATTATGAAAAGATTGTTTTTATTAATGATGATTTCTTGCTTTGCAGTGGTTGGTGCATTTGCTCAGGAATGGAATCGTCCCAAGATGTCGCAAGAAGAGTTTCGTCAGAAACAGACCGCATTTCTGACAGAAAGAGCAGGACTGACCAAAGAGGAAGCTGCAAAATTTTTTCCGGTATATTATGAACTGCAGGATAAAAAGAAAGCCTTGAACGATCAAGCATGGGCTAAGATGAGGAAGGGTAAGCATGAGGATTTAACTGAAGCGCAATACGAATCGATTATTACGAGTATATTGAATAACCGTATAGCTTCAGATAAGCTAGAAAAAGCATATTTTTTAAAATTTAAAACAATTCTTTCCTGCGAGAAGATATTTAAAGTTCAAGGAGCAGAAATGCGCTTTCATAGAGAATTACTTAAAGAACTAGGCCGTAAACCTTAAGGAAAAAATATAGCATTGTTTTAGTCGAAAATTTGAGTAGGAAAAGAGGGTGGAGTATAATTGTGAAAGTATCTCCACCCTTATTTATTGGATATCATAATCCTTTTCTTTTTGCTTCTTCCCAATATTTATCCATCTCTTCCAGGGAAAGATACTTAAGATTAATCCCTTTTTTTATAGTGTTTTCTTCCAGATAATTAAATCGCCGGATGAACTTATGGTTCGTACGCTCCAGTGCATTGTCTGGGTTGATCCCGTATAGTCGGGCTGCGTTGATAATGCTGAAAAATAAATCACCAAATTCTGCTTCCGCCTTGTCTTTGTCCATTAACGAGATTTCTGTTTGCAGCTCATCGAATTCTTCTTTCACTTTATTCCATACATCCTCTTTATTTTCCCAATCGAATCCCACATTCCGTGCTTTGTCCTGCATGCGATACGCCTTAATCAGCGAGGGTAGGGAAGCGGGCACACCACTCAACACGGATTTGTTTCCTCCCTTTTCCTTCATTTTCAGCTGTTCCCAGTTCTGTGTCACCTGTCCGGCTGTTTCGGCCACTGTATCTCCAAATACATGGGGATGGCGGAAAATCAGCTTTTCGCAGAGGTGGTCGCATACATCCTTTATGTCGAATTCATTTTTTTCCGAAGCTATTTTAGAGTAAAAAGCCACATGAAGCAATACGTCACCCAGCTCTTTGCAGGTTTCCTTGCTGTCTCCCTTCATTAGTGCATCACTTAATTCGTACACCTCTTCAATTGTGTTGGCTCTCAGGCTTTCGTTAGTCTGTTTCCTGTCCCATGGACATTTTTCTCTTAATTCATCCAGAATATCGAGAAAGTGTCCAAAGGCTTCCATCTGTTCTTTTCTTGTATGCATGTCAGTAAATCATTTAATCAACAGCAAAAGTAGCTATTTCTTTCGCAGATAATCGCCATTTTTTATTAATTTTGTCCCCCAATATTCAATGAATTAATAAATTATCAAATAAAACATGGAATTAGCAAGTAAGTATAACCCCGCAGACGTGGAGGATAAATGGTACCAGTACTGGCTGGAACATAAATTATTTAAGTCAGAACCTGATGGACGTGAACCGTATACCGTCGTGATTCCTCCTCCAAATGTGACGGGTGTGCTGCATATGGGACACATGCTTAACAATACCATTCAGGATATTCTGGTACGTCGTGCCCGTATGGAAGGAAAGAATGCTTGCTGGGTACCTGGAACAGACCATGCTTCTATTGCCACCGAAGCAAAAGTGGTGAATAAGCTGGCTTCAGAAGGAATAAAAAAGACTGATTTGTCTCGCGATGAATTCCTGAAACATGCCTGGGCATGGACAGATAAGCATGGTGGTATCATCCTTGAACAGCTTAAAAAACTGGGGGCTTCCTGCGATTGGGATCGTACTGCATTTACCATGGACGATCTGCGCTCGGAAAGTGTAATCAAGGTTTTTGTCGATTTATATAAAAAAGGGCTGATTTACCGCGGAGTACGTATGGTAAACTGGGACCCGAAGGCATTGACCGCTTTGTCTGACGAGGAAGTTATCTACAAAGAAGAGCATAGCAAGCTGTTTTATCTGCGCTATATGGTCGAAGGCGAAGAGGGTAAATACATCATTGTGGCCACAACTCGTCCTGAAACCATCTTGGGCGATAGTGCCGTTTGTGTAAACCCCAACGACCCTCGTTACAGCTACCTGAAGGACAAGAAGGTAATTGTTCCGTTGGTGAACCGCGCTGTGCCGATCATTATGGATGAATATGTAGACATCGAGTTTGGTACAGGTTGCCTCAAGGTAACTCCGGCTCACGATGTGAACGACTATATGCTGGGTGAGAAATTCAATCTCCAAACCATCGATATTTTCAATGCTAACGGAACCATCAGCGAAGCCGGAGGCATGTACGTAGGCATGGATCGCTTTGATGTACGTGAGCAGATTGAAAAAGACCTCGCTGCTGCCGGATTGTTGGAGAAAGTGGAAGCTTATGATAACAAGGTGGGATACTCAGAACGTACCAATGTGGTTATCGAACCAAAACTTTCCATGCAATGGTTCCTGAAGATGACCGATCTGTCTAAACCGGCTTTAGATGCGGTGATGAACGATGATATCAAGTTTCACCCGGCAAAATTCAAGAATACATACCGTCACTGGATGGAGAATGTGAAGGACTGGTGTATTTCCCGTCAGTTGTGGTGGGGACACCGTATTCCGGCTTACTTCCTTCCGAAAGGTGGATTCGTGGTTGCTGCCACCGAAGCGGAAGCATTGGAACTGGCACGCACAAAAACCGGCGACGCCAACCTGCAACTGTCCGATCTTCGTCAGGACGAAGATTGCCTCGATACTTGGTTCTCTTCCTGGTTGTGGCCAATTTCACTGTTCGATGGTATCAATAACCCGGACAACAAAGAAATAAATTACTATTACCCCACCAGCGACCTTGTAACTGGTCCGGATATCATCTTCTTCTGGGTAGCCCGTATGATTATTGCCGGTTACGAATATAACAAGGAGATGCCGTTTAAGAATGTATATTTTACCGGTATTGTTCGCGACAAGATTGGACGTAAGATGTCCAAGTCGTTGGGTAACTCACCCGATCCGCTCGATCTGATTGAAAAGTTCGGTGCTGATGGTGTTCGTATGGGAATGATGTTGGCAGCTCCAGCCGGAAACGATATCTTGTTCGACGATCAGTTGTGCGAACAAGGCCGTAACTTCAATAATAAAATCTGGAATGCATTCCGCCTGGTAAAAGGGTGGGAGGTTGACGAAACAATAGCACCTTCCGAAGCTGCAACATTGGCTGCCGAATGGTTCCAGCAGATGATGAGCAAGGCAATTGCCGAGGTGGCAGACCTCTTCTCTAAATATCGTTTGTCCGAAGCCCTGATGGTGGTGTATAAACTCTTCTGGGACGAGTTCTCTTCTTGGTATCTTGAGTTGATTAAGCCTGCTTACGGAGCTCCGATTGATGGCAAGACCTATGCGGTAACCCTGAAGTTTTTCGACGATTTGCTCAGACTGCTTCACCCATTCATGCCATTTATTACCGAAGAGTTGTGGCAATGCCTCACCGAACGTAAGGATGGCGAAAGCCTCATGGTTCAGCCCCTTCCTTCATATCCTGCTGCCAATGAAGGTACACTTGCTTCATTCGAAGTAGCAAAAGAGGTGATCGCAGGAGTTCGTACCATTCGTCTGCAGAAGAACATTGCACAGAAGAACCCTCTAGAGCTGGAAATTATCGGAGAAAACCCGGTTGCAAGCTGGACTCCTTCCATCTCAAAGATGTGCAACCTCTCTTCTCTGAAGTCTGTCAACGAGAAATCGGCTGGTGCCGCTTCGTTCCTCGTTGGAACAACCGAGTACGCGGTTCCTCTTGGCGACATGATTGATGTGGCTGTCGAGATTGAAAAGCTGAAAGCCGATCTGAAGTATCAGGAAGGTTTCCTTCAGTCAGTACTTAAGAAACTGAGCAACGAGAAGTTTGTGAACAACGCTCCTGCCGCGGTTATCGAGATGGAACGTAAGAAACAGGCCGATGCCGAGAGTATCATTAAATCTCTCAAGGAAAGCATCGAAGGATTCGAAAAGAAATAATCGTAAAACATAAAGAAGTTGATCTTTAACAAAAAAGGGAGTGATCTTATGACTGCTCCCTTTTTTATGTTTAATGTATTCACTTTATCGGTCTCTTTTTCTATAATAACCAATTAATTGAAGAGAACCCCTCTTTTTTATTGAAGGAGAAGTTCTTTTAATTTTTTAATAGCAATACCCATTTGATTTTCTACGGTTTTTGTGCTTATATTCAAGTGTTTTGCCACTTCGTTATAAGACCAACCGCTTAATTTACATAAAATCAATATTTCTCGGCATTTTGGTGGAAGTGTTTCGATTGCTTTTTGCATTAAATCTAGATTTTTTTCAATATCAATTCGTTCTCGTCCTTCTTTTGATTTTTTCTTATATTCTACCCATTCTTCAAGTTTATGGCTTTCTGCTTTTATATTTCTAAAATGATTTAAGGCTTGATTTCTTGTTGCTCTGAACAAATAATGTTTTATATCGGAGATTTGATAATTTTCTCTGTTTTTCCAAAGTTTAATAAAAACTTCCTGTACAATTTCTTGTATAGTATCCTGATCTTGAGTGAAAGTATTTAAATAGGAACAAAGAGAATCATAATACTCATTGAATATCTCTTCGAAGACTTTTTCAGAAATTAATGTTTTGATTTCGAATTTATTGTTCATATAAAAACCACTTTCTCTTAATTCATTCAAAAAAGGTTCTTGCAAAATTACTCTTTTTCTTTGAAAATTATAAAAAATATGTGGATATCAGAATTCTTGTGAATAATTTATAATATTTCCAGATTATTTTTTGTTAAGGATGATTTTTTTTCATTTTCTTTTGGGGGAAGAAGATATATATAGTGTCTTTTTTATAAAACAATTATAATTAAGCTGATGATAGGAATTAAACCTGAAATTTATAATTTGATTGCAAAGGATAAATTTGATCAATTAACAAATGATGAGAAATTTATTTTTGAAGAGTGGCTTAATATGAGTCCATCTAACCGTCAGGCTTACGAAGATATTCGGGCAATATTAGATTTGAAAGAATCAGATAATATTGTTGTTCCGGATAAAGAAAATACATGGAATGCGATAATGAATAGTATAAAACCATTAAGAGAAGAGACAGGAAAGATCTATCGATTGCCATTTTTAATTAAACTAAGTAGTGCTGTTGCCATTATTGCAGTTGTTTTCACTCTTTCTTTAAATTATATTATTAATAGTAGGAATTTTAGAATAAATGCCGAACACATAACAAGTGTAATTGCTCCTCCAGGACAAAAATCACAAGTTATTTTGCCTGATGGAACTAATGTGTGGTTAAATTCTGGCTCAAAAATATCTTACTCTAGTTCATTTATTGGTAAAACAAGAAATATAAATCTTGAAGGAGAAGCTTTTTTCGATGTGAAGAAAGATAAAAAACATCCTTTCATAGTTACAGTTTCGGGAGTAGATATAAAAGTGCTGGGAACAGCTTTTAATATTAATTCATTTATGGGTGATGAAGTGAAAGTGACACTTATTCGTGGAAAGATTGCTTTAGAGCAAACATCGAATCATAAATTGATTTCAGAATTATTACCTGGTAAACGAATTGATGTTGATAAACAAAACTTTAAATATTCTATTGAAGATTGTAATGCTGAAGAATCAATATTATGGGCTCAAGATCAATTGGTGATAGAAAATAAAAGTTTTACTGAAATGATAAATATGCTGAATAATTGGTATGGTGTACAAATTAAAACCAGAAATAATTATAATAATAATGACAAGTATACTTTTAAAATAAAAACAGAGTCACTAACTGAAGCATTCAAATTGGTTAATTTGTTAACACCAATTGAATATAAAATAGATGGGAAGGAGGTAATTGTAAAAAAGATAAGCATAAAATAAAGAAAAGATCTAAAAAAAAGAAGAGTATAAAGAATGCGACTCTTTATACTCCCTTTAAATATTTCTAAATAAACCGCCTATTTGTGTTTGTCACAGTTCATTATTGAATTGTGAATGGGGGAATATTTAGTTTACAAAAGTAATAAAATCTATATATAATAATCTATGTTATGAAAAAATGCCTTTTAATTATTTGTATTTTTTTTCAAATCATACCTATTTTAGGGCAAAACCGAGGCACTCTTGTAAATCTATCATTGAAAAATTCAAATCTTAAAGAATTTATTCAAGTGATTGAAAAACAGACAGCATATACATTTATGTATATGAATATAGATGTGTATTCGAAAAGAGATATAACAATAAATGTAAAACAAACTTCGATTGAAAAAGTTTTAGATGAAGTTTTGCCACAAAGAGGTTTGTACTATGAAATAAGAGATAATCATATTTTATTGACAAACAAGGATTTAAAAACTACACCGAATAATGAGTCCTCTAAACCTACTAAAAACAAAAGGCGAATCAAAAGATTTGTCCTCGATGAACAAGGACAGCCAATAATCGGTGCTTCCGTTTTACTTAAAGGAACTTCAGCAGGAACTATTACAAAAGAAGACGGATCTTTTGAAATAGATATTCCATCGGAATCATCCATTCTAAGAATCTCTTTTATTGGATATACTACATTGGAATCTGCAGTCAACAAACTTCCTTTGAATAATATTGTGTTAAAAGACTTTTCAAAAGTCATTGACGACATTATTGTTGTTGGTTATTCAACTCGTTCTAGAGAAAAATTAATAAGTTCCGTATCAACTATAAAGAATGAAGACCTATTAAAATCAACTGTCCCTAACATAGAAAATGCTCTGTCAGGAAAGGTCTCAGGTGTTTTCTCTCGGCAATCATCAGGTGAACCTGGATCTGATTGGGGTAATATCACTATACGTGGATTTGGTAGTGCATTGATTGTGGTAGATGGAATCGCGGGAAGAGGTTTTGCTGATATAGATCCATCAGAAATAGAAAGTATTTCTATACTAAAAGATGCCTCAGCTGCTGCAGTTTATGGAATGCAAGGTGCCAACGGAGTTATTTTGGTAACAACAAAACGTGGTAATAGAAATAAGAAAACGGTTTTTGATATAAGTATACGAACAGGCGTGCAAGTACCTACTCGCTATCCCAATGTTGCATCTACTGATTTATGGCAAGAGTTGGTCAATGAATATAATATCAATCAAAAATTGATTGTTGATCACACCGTACTTGCTACTCCAGAAAGTATGCAAAAAACACCATATCAACATAATACTGATTGGTACCAAGAACTAATGAGGCCAGCTCCAATAAATCAATCAAATGTTAATATATCAGGAGGAAGCGAAAAAATTAATTATTTTTTTTCCGGAGGTATGTTATCACAACAAGGAATATGGGATACAAATTCAACGCAAAAGAACAGATTTAACTTCAGGAGTAATATAGATGCTAATATATTTGATAATTTAAAAGCATCTGTAAGTGCTGGGGCAATCGTAAGCAAGACAGAATATCCTGGTGCTTCAGCTGCAACCATTGCACGAAATCTTAAAACAGCTCCTAATGTCCCTGTTCATTGGGATGGAAGACCGGATATGTATGCTTTTGGAGGTGAAGGGCAAAACAATCCTGTTGCACTAGCTGATAAAAATGTCTCAGGATATACAAATTATGAAACTAAATCTTTTACAGTAGATGCGTCGTTAGAATATAAAATTAAGCAAACAGGCCTTTCATTAAAAGGTGTTCTGGGTTATTCTATAGATTATGGCTGGAATAAGTATTGGAATAAGAATATTGTATATTGGGGTTATCATTATGATTCTAACGAATATTATAAAAGTGTTTCGGCTGCTAATGCAAATAAAGCAAGTCTAACGTTGGAGAGCAGTAATACTGAAAGTTTGACCGGACAATTTTACATAAACTATATCAAATCAATATCAAACCATAATTTTAATTCTGGTTTAATATTTGAAACTAATCAGATATCAGCTAAAAGTTTGAATACATCCAGAGGAGAATTTCCTTCCACTATATTAGATATGATGGCTGGTGGCTTAGCAAATAAATTAGTTAGTAATGGTGAATATGCAAGAGAATATAGATCTGCATCAATCATTGAACGTTTCTCTTATGATTATAAATCTAAATATTTTGTTGATATTAACTGCCGATATGATGGTGCACAATATTTTGCTAAAAAATGGGGATTCTTCCCCTCTGTTTCGTTGGGTTGGTTTTTAACAAAAGAAAATTTCATGAAAGATGTTAAGCCAGTACTTAAAGAATTAAAATTTAGGGCTTCCTATGGGGAGTTGGGTGACCTTTCAGCTGCTAAGAGTTATTATACCAATGGAGAACAATATTATTTTCAGAGTGGATATATATATCCGGGTAATGAACTTACTTTTGGAGATCGCACACTCTATTCTCTCATAGAAACAAAAAATGCCAATCCTGATTTTACCTGGTCTAAATCCAAATTAGCAAATGTGGGATTTGACTTTAAGCTGTTTAATGATAAAATACTAAGCGGAAGTATTGAAGTCTTCTATCGTAATAGAAATGGTTTACCGGCTCAAAAAGCAAACGATAACTCGGGAGCTCTAGCTACTTGGTATAATCTAAATAGTGATAATACCCGAGGCTTTGAAATTGCATTAAATCATGAAAATACAATTCGGAATTTCACTTACTATGTAAATGGTAATATATCCTGGTCTCGGAGTAAAAATGGAAGATTGGAACACGGGCAATTTAATAATGGCTTTTCAGAATGGAAATGGAATGGCGAGGGTCAATGGACAAACACAAGATGGGGGCTTAATTGCATAGGACACTATCAATCATATGAAGATATAGCCAATGCTCCCATGCACAATAATTCCAATTATAACAATGTGATACTGCCTGGAGATTTGAAATATGAAGACTGGAATGGTGACGGTTATATTGATGAAGATGATATGAAACCAATTGGAAGAACTGCTTATCCAGAACTTATGTTTGGTTTAACCACCGGATTTAATTGGAAGGGATTTGACTTTACTGCATTTTTTCAGGGGGGAGCCCTATCAAACTTTGTAGTTAGTTCTTTTGATATGGATGCATTTCAAGAAGGAAATACAAATGTGAACACTTGGGATTACTTTAAGGATAGATGGAGGAAAGAAGATTACACAAATCCTGATTCGAAGTGGATACCTGGGCATTTTCCTGCAATAAGAGATATGTTTGCATCTACTATTAACAGATATTCATCTACATATTGGATGTTTAATGGTAATTATGTGCGCTTAAAGAATCTAGAGGTCGGATACACTCTACCTGCTTCTATTACTAAGAAGATGAATATAAGTAGTTTAAGGGTATATGCTAATGGTTATAATATATTGACATTTGCTGCTCAAAAGTATTTTGATCCAGAGCAAGCAGAAACGTATTTTTCATTTGCATCTTATCCTCAGATTATGTCATTTAACTTTGGTTTGAATCTTAAATTTTAATCAAGTATGAAAAAGATACATATATTAATATTATTTATTTTCGCTTTATGTCTCAGTTCATGTGATAAATGGCTGGATATTGAATCTAAAACAGTGATAGACGAGAACGATATAAACAATTACCCTGAATTGGCAGAGGCTCAATTTTTATCAAATTATTTAGATTTACGCAATAATGTTCAATCGATTGGTAATGGACAATTATCTTATTTACAACATCATTTAGATGCCTTTACAGATGATGGAGCAAGTAATATAGCCTGGGGAGCAGGAATTATGCAAAACAATACACCAGGTATGGTTTATGGGTCAATATTCAATCAAACACCCTCTGAATATGAACGAGCAGTTTGGCCATACAAAGAAATTAATAAAATTAACAAGTATATTGCCACTTATAAGAAATCTGCTAATACTGATGTATTAAGTACTGTAGGTGAAGCATATTTCATCAGAGCTTATTATTATTTTGAGTTGGTAAAGCGGTATGGAGGAGTGCCTTTGTATTCTACACCATTAGATAGTGTGAAATCTATTAATAATCGCGCTTCAGAAGAAGCAAGTTGGGATTTTGTTTTAAATAATCTCGATTCTGCAATTGTGTTATTGCCAGATAATCAGAAGTACATAGCAGAAGATAAAGATCGGGCTAATAAATTTACTGCACTCTCATTAAAATCAAGAGCTATGCTTTACGCCGGAACGATTGCAAAGTATGGAAAAGTAACTAATAACGGTTTGCAGGGAGTGCGTTCAGATATGGCTAAAAAGTACTTGACTGAAGCTGCAGATGCCGCTCAAAAAGTAATATCTGCTAGTAAATATAAATTGTCATCAAACTTTGGTGATCTTTTTAATGGAACGGCTGAGAATGATGATGAAATAATATTCAGATTCAAGAATAATGAGAAAACTGGAACACAAGTTTTTCTTGATTTCTGGTGTATGCCTTATAAAGTTAAAAAACAAGGGTATACTGCTTTTATGGTTCCCTCCTTGGATATTGTAGAACAATTTGAAACTTTAAATGGCGTAATAACTCCATTGGATTACACTGCAAAAAAAACAGATTTAAGAGATTTTTTTGATGACAGAGATAAAAGATTAGCTGCAACCGTCATTTATCCGGGTGGAGAGTTTTTGGGACAACGTTACTCTATTTATAAGGAAACAAGATTAACTAAAAAAGATGGTTCTGTTCAAACATATAGATATGAAAATTATGACGATTGGGTTAAAGGTGCTAAAGTGCCAGGGTATGACAAATATATGAAAAGTGGAGAAGATGGAGTGTTTTATAATGAGGGGAATGGGTTTACCAATTATGGTTTCTATCTGAAAAAGACTCTATATGGAGTAAAGAGGTTAGAGGACTATCTTAAACATGAAAATTCCCAAGATGCTGTAATCATAAGGTATGGAGAAGTTGTACTCAATTTCGCTGAAGCTGCAATTGAGTTAGCAGGATTAGGTAATACCCAGTATGTAGCTCAGGCACAGGTTGAATTTGATAATTTGAGAAGTATTCATGGAGGGCTTCCGGCAAAAACAATGACAATAGATATTGTAAGGCATGAACGTAGAATTGATTTGCTGTATGAAGGATTTAGGTATTGGGATCAGAAAAGATGGCGAATAGGAACCCAAATGCATAATACCACTTTACATGCATTGTTCCCTGTATTAAACATTGATGAGAGAACAAATCCTGTCTCCATTTATTATACGATAGAAAAAAATGATGCGCCTTTATTAGCAACACGTGTGAAATGGTTTCAGGAAAGAGATTATTATTGTCCAATACCAGTGTCACTAAGTCCGGGTATTGTTCAAAATGATGGTTGGAATTAAATAAGTATGGTCATGAAAAGATATAGTTTGAAAAATAAGTGGGTTTATTTTATAATGATGATATTGGTAGCATCATCTTGTCAGATAGATGAAAGAATAGATGATCTTACCGGTGGCTATGAAGGAGTGTTTATCGATAAAGTCACAGGAGATACCGTGTGTACTGAATATTTTGGTGCAAAAGTAAAATTGTTGGATGCGGAATATGGGAAAGTTGCACAACCACTTGTATATAACGTATTACCAGATGGAACTTTTCGAAATACAAAAGTATATCCTTCAAAATACAAAGTTTGGGGAGAAGGTCCATTCCTTCAATTAGACACAGTATATGGGAACATAAAAAATGGGACCAAACTAAGCCTCAAAGTTCTACCAAATATGTCATTAAAAATATTGAATGTAGAACTGAAATATGGGGTCGAATTGAATGTAACTTATTGTTATAATGTGAATGATCTAAATTCTTCTTCTCAGGAAGTCGGTATTGTTTATAGTAAAGATAAATATCCTGGGCAAAGAAATGCAGTATCTGTAGGAACTTCGGGAGGAAGCGTATTTAAATCAATCAAGATAGTAACAGAAAAAAAAGATACTATCACTGAAAAAATATATCTGGAGCCAAATCAAACTTATTATATAAGAGCATTAGGACATTCTGAAAATGCAGGTGACTATTGGAATTATTCTACCCAGATTTTAACAAAAACTGGTAATATTAATATTAGTGAATTACCGGTATCTGCTAAATTTGGTGTTGTCAGTGCAACTTCTGCTATTATACAATGGTCATTTCCACCTGTGGTGGACGGTATAAAACTTACATATATAGATATGACTGGGAAAGAGATTGTAGATATTCTCAATCCTAAGTTATGCTCTTATGTAGCAAACCTAGCCCATAACACATCGACAGAAGTAAAGGTTAATCTTTTAGCAGGAAATGAAGTTGGACCTGATAAAATAATTACTGTAAAGACGGAAGCTCTTTCTGATAAATATGTGGAAGACAATAATAAACGAGCTGAAAATGTTCCTTTTTTTAATGATGAAAATATGAAATATTCCATATCAAAATATTATGCTGAATATTATGCTCCTGTTTATGACTTATCATGGACTACAAGCCCTTACCGCTATCAGTTTATTGATTGGTGGGCTTCTTGGTTAGCTGGAACTGCATATGAACATCTTCCTACAAATCAGGAAATGGAAAATTTTACATCAATGAATGTATATGGTGCTGTTAAGACGTTTGTAGATCTTTTGCCCTGTATCAACTTAGAAACCCTTACTATAGAAAAAGGTGATTTATTCTCAACAGGTGAAGTGATAGATCCAAATGTGGATTTGAATGTGCTTAAGAAATTACCAAATCTTAAAAAAGTGATTTTAGGAAAAGAAGTTCCTTTATCAAAAGATAATTTCACAAGAGCAGGGTTGACAAACATTCAGATTATAAAAAATTAATAAGTCCATAAATGAAAACACATTATGAGAATGTATAAAATATTTAAGTTTATATTAATTCTTTCTCTATTCTCTTTGCCGGCTTTTGCAGATAATGGCATTTTCGTGGCTAAACAATTATTGGCTAGAATCGCTCCTCAGTATGAAGGCAAAATATCTTTTATACAAACGACTAATGCTAAATCTGATTATTTTGAACTGGAAACCATTCAAGATAAATTGATTATTAAAGGCAATAATGCGAATTCGATGGCGGTAGGATTGAATTACTTTTTGAAGTACTATTGTTTGACTACTGTAACCTGGTATGCGGATGATGTTATAAAATTACCAAAATCATTGCCGATATTGACAAAGAAAGTCTCCGTACAGGCAAGAACTAAAAATAGATTTTTCTTAAATTATTGCACTTTTGGTTATACAATGGTATGGTGGAAATGGAAAGATTGGGAGCGTTTCATTGATTGGATGGCATTGAATGGAGTAAATATGCCTTTGGCTATAACAGGACAAGAAGCGATTTGGTACAAAGTGTGGCGTAAGATGGGGCTTTCGGATAGTGAAATACGCAATTATTTTACTGGTCCAGCCCATTTACCTTGGCATAGAATGTCGAACCTCGATTATTGGCAAGGTGGTTTACCACATTCTTGGTTGGAAAATCAAGTGAAATTACAAAAAAAAATATTGGAACGTGAGCGTGAATTAAGCATGAAACCTGTGTTACCAGCCTTTTCTGGTCATGTTCCTAAGGAATTAAAGCGTATTTATCCCCAAGCTAAGATTTCATTATTGAGTTCTTGGGGCGGATTTCCTGATAAATACAGAAGCAGTTTCCTTGATCCGACTGATCCATTATTTCAAACAATTCAGAAAGAATTCCTAAACAACGAAATAAAATTGTTTGGCACTGATAATATATATGGAGCAGATCCTTTCAATGAAGTAGATCCGCCTAGTTTTGAGCCTCAGTTTTTAGAAGATGTTTCTAAAACAATTTATAATTCCATTAGTTCGGTAGATAAAAAGGCAATATGGCTTCAAATGGCCTGGATTTTCTATTTTGAAAGAACGAAATGGACTACCCCAAGGATACAAGCATATCTTAAGGCTGTTCCACAAGATAAAATGCTTTTGTTAGATTATTATTGTGAAAACACTGAAGTCTGGAAAATTACAGATAAATACTTTGGACAGCCATATTTATGGTGCTATTTAGGAAACTTTGGTGGAAATACGATGCTTGCGGGAAACATTAAAGAAGTAGGCAAACGAATAGAAAATGCATATAAGTCTGGTGGAGATAATTTCTGGGGATTAGGCTCTACTTTAGAAGGATTCGATGTTAATCCGTTTATGTATGAATACGTATTAGAAAAAGCCTGGAATTCTAATTTTACAGATGAAGAATGGATTCAAAAACTAGCAGACAGATACATTGGAAGAATTGATGAGAACTACAGAAATGCCTGGATGGGTATGTATGATAAAATATACATTGAGCCTGCACATTTAGGGCAGGGGACTCTTACGAATGCCCGACCATCTTTATTTGATAATGGTAATTGGACTACCAATCCATCTATTTCGTATGATAATAAAGATTTATGCAAAATATGGGGCGCAATGGTTCAATGTAAGGGTCAAACCAATTCAATGTATTGGTATGAAATTGTGAATATTGGTCGGCAGGTACTAGGCAATTATTTTCTTGAATTAAGAAATAATTTTTCCAGTGCCTATCAAAAAAAGGATTTAGCTGAAATGAAAAGGATCAGCGATCAGATGTTGGTTTTACTCAATGATCTGAATGATTTGACCCTGTTAAATAATTCTTTTTCCTTAAATAAATGGATCGATGATTCGCGAAGTTTTGGACTTACTGATATTGAAAAAGCATACTATGAGAAAAATGCAAGAACACTTATCACAACTTGGGGAGGAAAAAACCAAAGTTTGAACGATTATGGTAATCGAACCTGGTCGGGATTGATAAGTACCTATTATGCGCCACGGTGGAAAATGTTCTTGGATAATGTAATAAAATCCTGTGAACAAAACGTTGAGTATGATAACCAGTCATTTATTGATTCAGTAACTACTTTTGAGATAGATTGGACAAAATCTCACGATGTTTTGTCTATTCATACTTCGAAAAGTGATGACATGATAAAAATGTCAGAATTATATATAAAATATAAAAATCTCATTCTTGAATAAAAAATATTGAAAGCTATGAAGAATATAAAATTAGTTATCCTATTAAACTTAGTAGGCATACTACTGACAAGTTGCTCAGCAAAAGCTTCTATAGAAGAACAAGGTTATTTCTCTACTATGGTAGAAGTAAACAATACAATAATAAGTAAAGGTGCTTATCAGCCAGGTGAATCTGTGTCAATATCATTTAATCTATTAAATAACTCAGATCTACCTATAAGGATACAGGACTTGACATTAGTCTTAAAGGACCTATCAAGTGCAGACGCCCCAATTGTATTTGAAAAACATATAGGAGAGAACATTAACCTAAAGTCTAAGGAGGCACAATCATTAAATATTGCAGACTTTTTTACAATACCTGCCACAGCCCCAAAGAAAGTATATGGAGTATCAGTAAAAACTGTTTTTGAAAAAAATATTGAAAAAACAACAAATGCTTCATATTTTAGAGTAATTACTGATAATAGTACTCTACTAAGTTACGATATTGCTAATTCGAAATACAAAGGACTTGATATTTTTGCTTTGACAGGAGGTATGAGTGCTGAATATGCAGTAGGTAAAACATTAGCATCATTTACGGGAGGTATTTCGCATTCATGGTACACTTCTCCTGAACAAGGTCCTTTTCCGGTTTTATCAACGCCCGATTTTTTACAGAGATCGATAAAAAAAACAGTGGATTTATATAATAATACAATAGGTGTTGATACGAAAATAAAAACAGTTGTTATTGGCACAGGAGTTCCTCTGGTTTCTTATCTTTCTACGTCTATGTCGGCTGCATTTTTGCCTATCCATTTTTTAGTCTCGGCCAATACGGAGTTTGAGGTTCAATCCTTAGTTGAGTACTCCACATCAAAAGGGATACCTTGTTATGCAACAATGGGATATGATGGTTCAATGCCAAACATAGGAGTGGCGTGGATAAAGTTATTAGACCTTCCGGAAGAATACATTAAATTTATAAAAGATCATCAAGTAGAACAAGTCATTGTTTGTGGAGTGGGAGAGAATGGAATAGGGGAAAGTTATGCCAAAAAAGTTCTCTCTTCAAAAATGACTGAAAAGTACGGTGCTGGGTCTGTGTATATTCTTTATCCTGGATATGGTTCCGACTCAGATATAGCAACCTTAACCAATAATATTTATGACTTCAAGCAGTTGAGGCTTTCTTCTCCTTTGTACATTTCTGATTGGGAAAGTGGTATTATAAATAATCAACTAACCAATATTTCAAATACTTTAAAATCACAAACTTCAGCAAGTGCATATTCTCTGGTTTCTGATGATATGGGAAAGCTTTATAACATGTCAAGTTATCTTGTTGTGAAAAATATTAAAAACAATGAGGCACTACTTAAATCACCATATATTAATGGAGTTGCCTTCAATGAATATTTAGTTTCTCATCCTCAATATGAAATCTATACAGGTTATGTCCCATTTTTATACTGGCAATTCACTTCTACGGCTGATTTAATAAATAACTGCTTTACAAATACCAAAGGTGCTATATCATTAAGTTATCTCGCCGTAGGTCAGAAGTTTACATCCTTAAAATTCTTTTTAAACTCGAATTATGGAAGAGATAAAATAAAAGATGCATTGATAAATAAAGGTGTGCCAGGTTCTAACATAACTATAAGAGATCAATCTGATAATGATGTGTGGAATCCAACTAATGGAATGAATTCACCATGTGAGAAATTTGCTGATGATATTGTCTCAAATGTTGGAGTTAGCAAATATGTCTCAATTGTAAAGGCATTTACTCCTCTATCAATTAAAGACATTGAAAATGTAAGTAAACAAATTGGTGGAATAGAACTAAAAAAATATTAATCTTAGGGTTTATGAACTTAATAATAACAAGTTAAGAGTAAATATTATGAAAAACAACAAACTCTTTTTGAAAACATTTGTGCTTTTAGTAGCGCTGTTTTCTTGTCAAATTACTTTTGCTCAATTTTTAGGTGGTGATGGAACAGTTTCAAATCCTTATCAAATTAACAACAGAGCAGGTTTGGAGGCTGTACAAAACTATTTGTCCAGTAATTTTATTGTAACAGCAGATATTGATTTAGCTGGTGCTGATTGGACACCTATTGGTACTCAATCTACTCCTTTTAGTGGTACATTTAACGGGAATGGAAAAAGGATTTCTAATATGACAATATCTAACGGAGCTGCTTATTCTGGTTTTTTTAGTGTTGTCGAAAATGGAACTATAAAAAATGTATGGTTACATTCTGTAAACATAACCGGGAGTGACAATACTGGAGGATTAATCGGACAACTAAATGACGGAGTCGTAATGAATTGTAGGGTGTCAGGAACCATTGGAGGTAGTAACTTTATTGGTGCAATTATAGGCAGCACATTCAATACTGAATTAAGTACAGTTACAGACTGTTTTGCTGATGGAAGTGTGACTGCTTTCTTTGGTGGTGGTGGTATAATTGGACAGGCTAAAGACAAAACTGTTATTCAACGTTGCATATATACTGGTAGTGTGTCTGCAGCTGGACGTGGTGGTGGATTAATTGGATATAGCGGAGATGATGACAGTGTTTTAACGCCAGCCAATACTTTTTCTAATTCAGTGTTGTTAAAAACGACAATAAATAGAACTGTAACTTGGTCAGGAGAAGATCACTTTAATTGTATTGTCGGAACATTTAATCCAGGTGTGTTGAGTAATAATCTTGCTAGTGAAGAAGTCTCTTTTGTTGGAACAAACCATATTGTAAACTCAGGTTTGGATACGAAAGATGGACTAACTAAAACAGTAGAGGATTTAAAACTTCAATCAACATATGAAGCAATCGACTACAAATTTGGTTCTGCAGAAGAGACACCTTGGAGTATGAATAGTATCTCGGGTTATCCAGATCTTTGGTACACAATAGTAAAATCAAATTTTGCAGCAGGTGATGGGAGTACTGCTGATCCTTATCAGATAACGAATAAGGCTGAATTAGAAAATGTTAGAAGTTTTATGGGCAGTAATTTCAAATTAATGAATGATATTGATTTTGCTGGTACAGATTGGACACCTGTAGCTGGTAACTTTACCGGAACATTTAATGGTAATGGGAAAAAGATATCTAATATAAATATTCCTGCAGGTTCATTGGATAAAAATATTGCACTCTTCAGTGTTGTCGCAGGTGGAACTATTAAGAATTTATGGATTGACAATGCTACTTTGACTGCAGGTCACGAAAGTGGTATTTTGGTTGGTAAGTTAGATGGAGGTACTATCAGTAACTGTGCAATCACTAATTCATCTATTACAGCAAAGGCAACAGGTTTAACCTTCATAGGAGGTATGGTTGGATTAACTACAGCTAATGGTGGTACTATTTCGGATTGTTATATTAATGTAAATGTCGGCGAGGCTTTTGCTGCTTTAGGAGGTCTTATCGGTCAGGCTTATGATAAAACTGTTATTCAGCGTTGTATTGTAGGAGGCTCGGTTAGTTCTCACATGCGTGCAGGTGGTGTTATTGGCTATTCTGGTGATGATGGAACATCAACTACTCCTACAAATTTATTTTCTAGCCTTGTGCTATTAAAATCTACTATCACCCGTGCAAATGCCTGGTCAGGGGAGGAGCACTATAACGCAATAGTAGGGACATTTAATCCAGGAACTTTACAAAATAACCTAACAAGTGAAGAAGTCACTTTTGAAGGTACAAATCATGTTCTCAATTCAGGCCTGGATACAAAAGATGGTCTTACCCAGACAGTTGAGCAGTTGCAAACAAAATCTACTTATTCAGCTATAGGATATTCATTTGGAACAACTGAAAACAATCCATGGAGTATTTTGGCTGGACAATATCCAGTTCTTTGGTATATGGTAAGTAACTCCGGAACAGGTATTGACTTGTCTAATTCCATTAAATTAAGTATTTACCCTAACCCTGTAACAGAGGTTTTAAATATTAATACAGAAAACTCCATAAAACAAGTCTTGATTTATGATATCACAGGTAGACTGGTTATAAGAGATAATCAATCTAGTGTGCCTGTAAAAGGTTTACCATCGGGTAATTACTTCGTAAAAGTAACTACAAACGTAGGTGATACAGTAGTACGAATTATTAAAAGATAGAAAATTAAATTAGCTTTTAGTTTTCGGTGAGAAAGGGAGTAGCCACAAGCTACTCCCTTTGTTATATGCATCTCTTTCATAATTAGAGATATCGTTTTAATATATCGAAAGCTACCAATGAGCCCCAATAAAGCTCTTATTCCTTAGTCACTTTTGTTGACTCGGACACACCATTTTCATTAAAAGCTTGCACTGTAAAGTAGTATTTCTGACCTACGTTTAAGCATTTTAACTGCAATTCGTTCTTATCATATACCAACCATGAGTTGTATAATTTATCGGGTGCGATACCCCACCGTACATTATATCCCTGAACATTTTTCTGTTTATCCCATCGTATAATTGCATCCCGCTGATCGGCCAATCTTTCTACCTTCAAGTTCTTAACAGGATCGGGTATTTTTCCTTCTCCTATGCCAAAAACACGAATATCGGATATGGCAAGATTAGTCATCGGTACCTCTATGTTGCGATAACGGATATAACGAACCGTCGAAGGTGTGGTCAATTCTACATAATCATTTGGAGTATCTCTGAAACTTTTGCTTTTATCTACCAATACATTCCACGTTTTACCATCCAAAGAACCTTCAATTATATACCTGTGACGCATACCCGGCACTCGGCCATAAAGATTTGATTTATAATCAAAGTAGTTTATCTGAAGTGCGTACACTTTTCCTGGGTTTAACAGATCAATCTGCAGCCACTGTTTATCATCATTGTTTTCTGCCAGCCAGAAAGACTTTACATTCTCGTCAGTTACTTTTGCAGCTTCGTGAGTTTCTATTTGCGAAGAAGCTGATGCCCGTTTATTGTAAGATAGCAACATCCATCCGGTAAACTTTCCGGCTTTACCCGGTTCTGTAGGCGAATAATGAGGATAGTCACCAAAATCGGCATCTGTATACATAAGTCCGTCCTTATCAAAAAACAGAGGAAACATACAGAGTCTTCGTTCCCAGTTCACATTCGATGAGAGAGACATTGAAGCAAAATGCCAGTAATTTCCACCCGGTCCTTTTACCGTGCTTCCGTGTCCGGCTCCATTCATAAATCCTCCCGGTTTGAAACAAATTGGATTATTAGGTGCATATTTGTAAGGACCCATTGGGGAATCAGCTACATAAACACCATCCGCATATACATTAAATTCTGTTCCCGGAGCAGCATATTGCATGTAGTATTTATTGTTGTGTTTCGTTAACCATGGTCCCTCGATATATCCCGCAATCTTTGTATCAGAATTATTCTCACCAAAACGTTCCCATCCATGTAGTTCCATGTTTTTATTGAATAAAGTATCTACTTTACCCACAGGCAAAAATCGTTTATTCTTATTCAACTTCATACCCCGGATAGGATAAAGATTAGAAGACCCCCAAAACATGTAAGCACTACCGTCATCATCTATAAATAAATCAGGGTCCTGCAAGTCATTCAAGATGGCAGGAGTTGCTTTCCAATCCCCCTTTTTCGGATTATCAGTATAGAGTATACTCATTGAACCCGAAGGATCCCCAGTTACATAAAGCACAGAGTCTTTGTAATTGTGAGCAGCCGGGGCATTACATCCTTGAAAATACCAACGTTTCGGAGTAATAAAATCCCATTTCAATAAATCAAATGAGTGCCAATATCCGTTGGAACGGGTAACAAACATATAATATTCTCCTCTGAACTCAACCACAGCAGGATCTGCTCCCGACCGATATGAGATGTCCCGATCAGAATTATAAATCATGTATGTATAATCTATATTCAAAGGATTGCAGAATGTTTTCATCTGCATTTCCTGAGCATGCACAGACATAATGCCTGCACATGCACCAAAAATGAGATATAAATTGACTAAAATATTCTTCATTCTTTTTTATTTCAAAGTAAATGATGCCTCGTTTGATTCGTCTGCCGAGCTTTGTCCAATCCACAGTTTGAAATCACCTGGTTCAGCTTTCTTTTTCATATCTAATCCATAGAAGGCCAAATCATCTGTAGTAATTGTGAAGCTAACTTGCTTTTTTTCTCCGGCTTTTAATGCTACTTTGACAAATCCTTTAAGTTCTTTAACCGGGCGAGTTACGCTTCCTACTAAATCGCGAACATAAAGCTGAACAACACTCTCACCATCCCTTTTACCTGTATTTTGTACATCAGCTGTAACAACAAGTTTATCATTCATGGTTATTACTGGTTTATTCAATTTTACATTGTCAATATGAAAAGTAGTATAGCTCAATCCGAAACCGAAAGGATAGAGTGGTGAATTTGGTGAATCGATATATTTTGATTTGTAATCTTCATCAGGGTGTTGTGATGAAAGAGGACGTCCTGTATTTTTATGATTATAGTATATTGGTAACTGACCAACACTTCTTGGAAAAGACATTACCAATCGGCCAGAAGGGTTATAATCGCCAGAAATAACATCAGCCAATCCATTGCCAGATTGTGTACCAAGGAACCAGGCTTCCATGATAGCATCCATATTTTGATCTTCCCAAGAAAGATCAAGAGGACGTCCGCTCATGACGATCAATCCTATAGGTTTACCGGTCTTTTTAAGAGCTTTCAACACTTCTATCTGAGCTTCCGGTAACTGTATATTAGATCGTGAAGCAGCTTCCCCCGACCAATTATAGTCTTCACCCATAACAGCAAGTACTACATCTGCCTTAGAAGCGGTCTCCACAGCTGCAGTAATTTTATTCTGATCAGTATCTGTTATGTTACAGCCTTCTGCATCGATAAATTTTATAGCTGTGCCCTTATATTTCTCTAGTAAGGCATCAAAAAGAGATACACTTTTGTTGCGGTCTCCAAGGCCAGCCCATTCACCATTCAGGTTAATTCTATCTTTTACGAAGGGACCTATTAATGCAACGGTAAGAGCTTTTTCTTTGTCTATCGGAAAAACATCTTTGTCATTTTTCAATAATACAATAGATTGTGCTGAAGTCTGGCGCGCTGTTTCCATAAATGCAGGACGCATCTGTGTATCTTTTGAACGTTGTTCATCTAAGTAACGGAAAGGATCGTCAAATAATCCAAGAATAAATTTCATTTCAAGAATGTGGCGAACCGCATTGTCAATTGTTGCTATTGATACCTTACCTTCAGCAACCGATTTTTTCATATATTTAATAAATACGGCGCCTGTCATATCCATGTCGATACCAGCATTTACTGCCAGTTCACCAGCTTGTTTCTCGTCTTTGGCAACGCCATGAGCAACCAGCTCATTAATTCCGGTATAGTCTGTTACAACAAAGCCTTTAAATCCCCATTCTTTACGCAAAATATCCGTCATAAGAAAATGACTGGCAGTACTTGGTACTCCTCCAATTTCATTAAACGAGGCCATATAAGTAGCTACTCCTGCTTTTTGTGCTGCTTCGTAAGGGGGTAAATAAAAGTTTCTTAATGTATTTTCTGAAAGCTCGGCTGAGTTATAATCTTTACCTGATTCTGCTGCCCCATAAGCTGCGAAATGCTTACAGCAAGCTAGTACTGTATTCAGATTGCGCAATGAGCGCCAGTCTTTACCTCCCTGAAATCCTTCTACACGAGCTTTAGCTATTAAACTTCCTAAATACGGATCTTCACCTGCACCTTCCATCACACGTCCCCAACGGGCATCACGCGCAATATCAACCATCGGGGCAAATGTCCAGTTGATACCATCAGAAGCAGCTTCCTGTGCAGCAATCGCAGCCGTTTGTTTCATTAGGTTCAGGTTCCAGGAACACGCTTCTGCCAGCGGTATCGGGAAAATAGTATTATAACCATGAATTACATCAAGTCCAAATAAAATAGGGATATGTAATCTTGATGATTCAATTGCCATTTTTTGTAACTGGCGCACTCCATTAACCTTAGAAGCATTAAAGACACTTCCAACTAGTCCCTGTTTTAGATATGGCATAAAATCATCTGCCATAACCGGACCTGTTATTCCCCAATTACATGAGAACTGAGTCATCTGACCAATCTTTTCATCCAGAGTCATCAACTTTAGTAACGAATCAACTCTGTATTCAATGTGCTTATCACCACTAAAACTTTTCCATCTTGCTTCAGTCGGCTTAATTGCCGCTGAAAGAGACAATACAGATAAGCATGCTATTACAAAAAATATTCTCTTCATACCTTAAGTATATCAATAATTAAAACCTAATTTTTTTAGTCCATCCTGCACTTCCGGACAACTCATAAAGAGTTTCCATAGTAAACCACTTCTATAATTTTCAATCATTGGTGCTATAGTGCATTGATCAATGGCCAGATAGCGCTTTGGATACCAGTTTTCACCAATACTAAATGCATCAAAAAAGCCATATTGCCCCCATAATTTATCACCTAACTGGAAATAAAAATATTTCAGCGCACGCATTGACTCTTCCGGCGTATATGGAAAACTCGAAAGTGCAGCTGTAGGTGTAATTACTCCTTTATCATTATTCATAGGCATATGTGCTTCATAACCTGTAACTGAATAACTAGCAGTTAGTCCCCAGCAGGAATCTGAGTATCCCTTAAATGATTTGGGGTTAGCCACACAATACATATAATTAGTCAGAGCATGGTTACGAGTAACATTCCAGTAATCAGTATATTGATCTTTCAAACCCTTCGGGTTTAAACCAATATAGGAATAATGTGCCCAAAAAAGAGGGCCGCCATACTGTTCGGCTCCATTGTGTTTCACTTCGAGCGGTATTCCATACGGTGCAGCATTACTTACGATACCTCCGTTCCTGGCCCATCCTTCATGATAAGCTGAAGCTGGAATGGGATATGTTGGAGATGAGGCTCCAAGAATGTAAGCTATCAGACATTCATTGTATCCTTGTAAAGGGAAATTCATTTCCCAGCCATAATTGGGAGACCAATGCCAATAAAGAACATTTTGATCATGTAAGTACCAATTATACTCCATTTGCCTCCAAATAACATCAATTTTCTCGGCAAGCTGTTTCTCTTCAGTATTTCCATTTCTAAAATATTGTCTTACGCAAAGCAGTCCTTCCATTAAAAAAGAACTCTCAACTAGATCTCCTCCATCATCTTTCTGACCAAATGGTTTAACTTTTCCTGTATTGCCATATATCCAGTGAGGCCACATGCCATGAAAGCGATCTGCTTTTGCAAGGAAATCGACTATTTTGGTAAGATGCAATACACCTGCATGACGAGGAATAAATCCACGATCAATTCCTACTAGCAAACCAGCTATGCCAAAACCACTCCCTCCTGTTGTTACTACATTTTGATCATTTAAAGGATATACACCATCAAGATGAATTCGCTCTGGAGCCATCCCCGAGATAGGTTCAGCACCTTTCCATAAGTAATTGATATGAGCTTTTTGAATGTAATCTAAAAAAACACTATCCGATTGGAATGATGACTGACGATTGCCCTTTAAAGTAGTATTCGGATCACTCACTGAGCTGGCACAGCTGCAAAAGAGTTGCTCACTTAAGAATAACAGTAGGATGACAACCTGAAGTTTTTTTATATTCACGAGTCTTATATTAATAAATTAGTAGAAAAACATACGACGAGGCAAATTATCAATCCTCGTCGTATAATTATAATTCTCTATTTCAGATTAGGATTCAAATCAATCTGATTTTGAGGGATTGGATAATATTCTGCTCCTGCAGGTAATTTCCCTGTTCTTAGCAAATCATAGAAACGATCACCCCATTCCATTGCAAATTCTGCTCTACGTTCATCAAGGATTTGATCAACTGTTGCATTTGTCAAAGAAGACAATTTTGCCCTTTGCCGAACTAAGTTCAAAGGAGAATCTCCATTTTGCCCCAATCTTACCTTTGCTTCAGCATTCATCAATAAAACATCTGCATATCTGAATACACGGATGTTATTATTCATGCCATAGTCGGTTCTACCCGGTGTCATCTGGCTAGAAGGCGTATATGCCTTACCATTATAACAGTCTGGCTCACCTGGTTGTCCGGGATTAATCCAATCGCCCGAAGGTGTATATGCATTGGTATACATAAATGTTGTTTTTGCGCGAACGCTATCATTTCTGGCAGTAAGAAAATCACGAATGCTTTGAGAAGGTGTCATAAAACCCCATCCCTGAATAAAGCCTGTACCACTACGAGGTCCCTGAAAAGCAAACCATGCATCCGATGTCACCGATTGACCACTTGCAGTTCCGAAATCAGTAAATTGCAGTTCAAATAATGATTCATTCGATAGTTTTCCAGGTATTTTAAACAACTGATAAAAATCACTGTAAAGATTAAACTTATTTGAATTTATGATCTGGTCTGTGGTAGAAAGCACAAGATTATAATCTCCATCCAGTAGTGCTAGCTTTGCTTTCAACATCAGAGCCGAATATTTTGTAACAGCTCCTGGATTCACATTCTGATTTGGACGTTCATCCGGCAGATTAGAAACACAAAAGTCCATCTCTGACTGAATAAACTTATGTACATCTTCCTTCGATGATTTAGTTAAATTCAATTGCTGATTATCAATTAAAAGTGGAGCTGCACCCCATAGTTGGGTAATGCGATAAAATGCATAGCCACGTAAGAAACGAATCTCAGCGCTATATTTAGCTAATTTATTTTTATCTGCATCAGTTTTTGCATTCTCTCCATATTTATCGAGTGAGTTTAAAGCGGCATTTGCTGTTGAAACTATGTTATATAGTCCTTCCCAGCTTGAATTTAAAGCCCAATAGCTCTGTATTTTATCATACTTGAATTCTTTGCAATACTGGAACTCAATCTGGTCGTTAGGGTTTGATCCTTTGTTTGCATCATCACCACGCACCACCATTAATCCTAATTCTCCCCAAAAAGACAATTTCAAGTTTGCAACAGCGTAAACTCCCGAGACAGGTTTGTACATATCGGTAAGATTTGTATAATCAACAGTGCTTGCTTCAACACTATTTTCAGGAAGTCTATCAATAAAATCATTGCAGCTTACCAATGTTGCAGATGCTAACAAAAGCAGCCAAATCTGTTTTCTGAAATTATATTTCATTTCTGTGTATTTTTTAAAGGTTAATAAGTGATTCTTAATCCAACTGTATAAGTTGCAGCCAACGGATAAACCTGATCATCAAAACCAATGCCTCCTACTTCCGGAGTAAATCCGTTTGATTTAAATGATGTAAAAGGTCTTTCGGCTGTTAAGCTCAAACGAATGGTAGGCATCTCAAAACTGTTGATCATTAATTTGCTGAATGTATAAGCAGCCTGGACATTCTGAATACGGAAATACGAACCATCTTCTACATAGAATGAATTGAATTTTGAAATATTCCATGGATTAATAGTACCTGCGGCCGAAGGATATTTATTTGTTGACCCTTCGCCAGTCCAACGATTCTTTACCATATCTTGGTCATAATTGATATCACTCTGCCATCTTCTGTTGCCTCTTTTCCTATTTACGATTTCATTACCGCTTACACCAGATATCGCAACTGAAAAATCAAACTTTTTGTAACTAAGGCCAAGATTCACACCATATGTGAATGAAGGGATGTATGATCCTAAAATAACACGATCATTATCATCAATCTTCTTATCACCATTGATGTCTTGATATTTAAAGTCGCCAGGTTTCAATCCATTAGCAACAGCAATAGGATCATTAGCTATTTCCTGAGCATTCTGATAAACACCAATTACTTTATGACCATAGTAAGCATTCATCTGCTCTCCGACTTTAGATATAGTACGGAACTCTGCTGTTCCACCATACAGATAAGGAAGTCCATTCAAACTCTTTACTTCGTTGTGCAGAGTCGTTATATTTGCACCTATATAATAAGTGAAATCTTTACCAATTTTATCCTGCCAATTAAGAGATAACTCAAATCCTGAATTCAGTATTTCACCATTATTACCTAGTAAATTTCCTGCGCCCATAGGTAGCGGAGCATTAATTACTGCTTTCTTGGTGAGTCTGTGATAGTAATCGGCATCAATAGTTAAACGATTTTTTAATAAAGTACCATTCATACCTAAATTCAATTCATGCACAACTTCCCATTTCAACCAGCTGAAATACACCAGATTTGTATATCCTGGAATTACACCTGTTCCAAATACTCCGGATGTTCCCAGATTTTGAGTTACGGATGCAAATCCATCACTTGGTTGAACTTTATCATTTCCTAACATACCCCAGCTTGCTCTCAGTTTTAGATAATCGAACACATGCTGATTTTTCATAAAATTCTCTTCAGACATTGTCCATGCTACGCCAACAGATGGGAAATATCCCCATTTTTGCTGATATTTAGAGCTACCGTCAGCACGCATCGTTGCAGTAAGGAAATACTTATCAGCATAGTTATATGCAACACGTCCAAAATACGAAAGTCCCTTGTAAGTTGTTCCAGCATCTCCTGTTGTAGCTCCATCTGCATCACCCTGACTTAAATAATAATATTCTTCATGTCCACCAGGTACATCAGAAGCTTGCCCCCAAAGATTTCGGTAATTATCACTACGCATAGACTGACCAACTAATGCTGTCAAGTTATGTTTTCCAAAAGAATCCTGATAAGTTAACGTATTATCCAGAATCCAGTTTCTATAGTAATTTGTGTACTTTTTTAGCAACGAAGTTGTATTATGTTGACTACCGCTGACATAATATGATGGAGTATAATTACGTCCTAGTGCAAAAGAGATATCCTGACTATATGCTGTTCTTAATTTCAGTTTGTTTTTAGGGAGTAAATAGAACTCAGCATAGAAGCTAGGAAGTATCTGTATGGTCTGGCTTTTCTGATCATTATAGTAAGCCATCGCTACAGGATTGCCAAAATAGGTTGAAAGTCCAATCTGGCTAGGAGATGCAAACTTTACAGGAAAAGCAGCAGTATTATTGTCATCATAAACGGGGAAAATAGGAGGGGCTACATAAGCACTAGCCCAAGCTGAGTTATTTGGATCAAATTTTGTTGCATCACTTAATACGATATTAGCTCCTAATTTCATCCAGCTGTATGGATTATAATCAGCTTTCGTACGAATATTGAAACGCTCGTACTGATTTTTTACATCCATAATACCTTCTTGTTTCAGGTAATTCAATCCGATAGAATAAGCTGTTTTGTCATTCCCTCCAGAAATGTCCAGACTATGATTCTGAATCATTGCTGTTCTTAAAATTTCTTTGTACCAATCCGTGCTTGTACTTGGCATTGATGTGGCAGCATTTCCTCCATAAAGTCTAACTGAATTATCCAACACAGCCTTATCTGTTATTCCACCTTTTTCTAACTGCATGGTTGCATATTCTTCCGAATTAGCCATTTTAACCTTATTCGTAGCTTTTTGATAACCATAATAGCCATCATATGTAATAACCGGTTTAGTATTTAAGCTACCTTTTCTAGTTGTTACAATGACAACGCCATTTGCAGCACGTACGCCATAAATTGCTGCAGCCGAAGCATCTTTTAAAATAGAGATATCCTGGATATCTGAATTATTTAAGAAATTAATGTTGTCATAGAACATTCCATCTACAACGTATAATGGTTTTACCGGTTCAGTAGTTCCGTCACTCTTCACAATACCAAATGAACCAATGCCTCGGATATGTACTTCAGGACCTGCACCGGGTGACCCTGAATTGATTATTTGAACCCCGGCCACTGCACCTTGTAATGCACTCATCGGAGATGTTGAGGCATGTTTAATTATATCCTCAGCTTTTACAACGGCAATGGGAGCTGTAAGGTCTTTTGCTTTTGCAGTACCATAACCTATTACAACAACTTCATTTAATTGCTGTGCGCCTTCAGTTAAATAAACATCAATTTTAGTTCTTCCGTTTACTTTTTCTTCTACGGAATTCATTCCAATGTAAGTAATAATCAACGTTGCGTTGGCTGGAACATTATTCAAGGAATATTCACCATTAGTATCACTAACAGTTCCATTTGATGTGCCCTGAACTTTTACACTTGCTCCAATAACAGGTAAGTTTGTAGCTTTTTCAAATACTACTCCACTTATGCGTAGCTTTTGCTGGGCAAATATAGACGCTGCAGACATAAGCAGACTCAATAAAATAATAAATTTTAATTTCATAGTTCTGAATTTAATTGATTAACGATCGTTGCGTTTAAATCTTGATACGAAACAAAAGTATACACAGGAGTTAATAAACACAAAGAAGACTCCCCAACTCTACTACTTCATTAAAAGTGATAGGAAAAATGAGGTATCTTTTTACTACTACAAAGAATAATTTAATTCTGTTAAATACTTATTTAACAAAGAATTAAGTCTTTTGTTCTTTCTAAATAAAAATTTTACTTGAATTCAATCATGAAGTCTATGAGATTCTTCTCAGAAGGTATATCCAACTTTTTTCTTAATCTGTAGCGAGCTACTTCTACCCCACGAACCGATATATTTAATAGATGCGCTATGTCCTTGGTAGAAAGATTTAATCTTAAATATGCGCACAGTTTTAAATCATTAGGAGTAATATCCGGGTATCTTAATTTTAAATTACGGAAAAAGTTTTCATGTATGCGGTCAAAGTTTGATTGAAATATTTCCCAATCACCTTCAGAACTTATATTTTCTTCTATCAGAGTTATCAGTTTATTGTAATATTTATTTGGATATTGATTACCGAAGGCTTTTTTCTGTTCAGTTAATTCATCTTTCAATACCTGCAATACTTTGTTTTTATTAATGATTGACATTGTTGAACTAGCCATCTCCTTACTTTTGTGTAATAGTTCAGCTTCTAGTTTTTCATTTCTAAGTTGAATAATATTTTTTTCTTGCCTTTCTTTTTCTTCTATCAATAAGTGTTCCTGTTCTTTCTGCATTTTATACTTATTGCGTTCTATCGTATTGTCTATATATCTTTTTATATAATAGATCATTCCTACGATCAATAATGTATAAATTATAAATGCAGTGGTACTAGCATAAAATGGCGGATCAATTACAAATGAATATGAATGTTGAGCGAGTTCCTTTCCATCAGAAGAAAAAGCTTTAATTTCAAATTTGTAAGAGCCATACGGTAATCTATAAAAATCGATATAGGACTGTTTTGTTGGTTCTGACCATTTATTATCAAGTCCTGTAAGTCTATATTTAAAATAGTTCTTTTTATCAGTAAAGTCTGGGAAAGCAACATCAAATGATATCCTGTTGTTCTTTATAAAAGGAACATGAAAAGGTTTAGAAGTGTTTAATGGCATATGCCAAATACCTTTCTCACCATCGTGCTCAACATTAATCGAATTTAGAAATAATCGGAAATGATTTTTTGTCAATATTCTTTTGTTGGGCGAATATAATGCTAATGCATTCTCCATGCAGAACAGATAAGTATTGTCATTGATTACTGCAATATTCTCATTTTGCTCAAGTACCTTACTATTCAAAAGAGAGAAAGGTATTCTTTTCAAAAAAGTTAATTTGTCACCAGAATAACTTACTAATGCACATTCGTCATCTTTAATCAGCCAATATTTGTCTTTACCTACCGATATTATCTTATGCAGACTCCTGTATTCTCCTAACTGGTTATTTAGTTTCTGAAACGGAATGATAGAGTCAGTCAAATCATCATACGTATAAACCTTTCGTCCATTGGCAAAAACAATTCGCCCGTTAAATTTAAAAACGTTTATCTTTGAAATATCAGATGATTTATCCAGGCTATAATATGTTTTCACAGATTTTATCTGTTGAAGGCTATTGTCTAGTTTTATACGGTAAAGTCCTCTTTCTATATGACTAGCCCAAAGATTCATATTCTGATCAACCTCAATATATCTGATGGGGTTTATAAAGCCTTTGATTTCCCTTAAGAAGTTCCACTTGCCAGATGAGTCCTTTTTATATAAGACAAGTGAGGTGTATGTTCCCTGAATCAGATATTGATTCCCTTCATATTCAAATCGTTTTATACATGCCCCTCCTGATACATTTATAAGTTTGGTCGCTTTTAGATTGTCAATCCTGAATGTTTGATCATTGTGTCCGCAAATCAACTGATTGTCTATGAGAGAAAGATCCCATATCTGCCCACTTGTTCCTGTAATTAGATTTACATTTCCTCCTTGCTGGAAGTTATAATAATAGAGTCCCTGATTTGTTCCTAAAAACAAGTAAGGAGAACGGTATACAGCCGAATAGACCGAGCCTATTTTTTGAAACTGATTAGAAGAAAAACGTAACCCGCTATTCATATAAATCAATGAAATGCCATTATCCAATGCAGCCCATAAATTACCCGAAGAGTCACAGGAAAGTCCTAAAACCGTGTTGTTCTGCAATCCTGATTCATGATTTATTTTCCATATCAGTTGCTGATTCGAATTAAACGCATAAATGCCATTATGGATAGTACCTATTATTATTAAGGAATCACGGGTAATAATTGTTCTGTTGATCACTGCTGAACACAATTCTGTATCGTAATTTTTAAGCCACTTTGACAATTTACCATGTTGGTAAAGATATACTCCTGATGAAACTGTCGCAATCAGTGTTTTATTATTCCCTAAGTAAACAGAAGAGATAATATCTGAATTATTAACATTGGCATTTTGAATAAGCATTTTAAACTTAAAGCCGTTGTATGAATATAATCCTTTTTTTGATACGCCTGAATAAATTTCGTTTCCTACAGAATTGAATAATAGAGGGTTAAATGGCAAATTATATCCTTTAACTCCCACCTTATCGTAAGAAAAGAAAGACGAAAAGCTTTGAAATATTAATTTGTTTTTCAGCTTTGTAATGCTCCAGATGTCATCATTATGGAACCTAAATTTTTTTAGACTCTTTGATAATGATATATATTTCAATTCCCCATAAAGATCTTTTTCCCAATAACCAAACTCTTCAAATGCTCCACAATAAATCCGTCCGTCGGAATCCGCATAAAGCGACCTTATCCTTGATTTGGAAGGAAGAGTGTGTAATTTCCACTTTTTTCCATCAAAAGATAGCATACCTTGGTTGTTTGCAAAATACATAATCCCATCATTCCCCTGGGTTATACTCCAGTTTTGAGATCCACCTGTATAGTTACCTCTCGAAAAATTCTGAATATATGGCAAGTTAATCTGAGAAAAAGAAATAACTGAAACACATAATAATAATGTAATAATTAAACCTCTTTTGTGTTTTAGTAAAATATCAATAGGATACTTTATATATAGATGAATCATTTGTGTTTTTCTTTTAATATTGAGTTGAGAGTAAACTATTTGTTAACCAATACAAATATATATATAAAAGCACAAATTGTGGCGGGTACCCATTAAAAAAGGTTCATACGATAATACGTAGTCACGATATGATTAAAGCTGGCATTTACAGTATTTGTTCAATGTAAATCAAATACATCGTCAATTTCAGTTCATTGTAACACGTTTTTTGGCGTCAGACATCAAGAGTATCGAGATTTTTTGATAAACTTTTCATTTCGAACACTCTTTTATAAGCTTTTTCCCCAATATTGTATCTTTGGGGAGGAACTTTCCTTCCATGTATAATTTCGCAAGTTCTCGCTTTGAATTTTTATCACCTAAAGCTGCTCCTTTCTTTAGATATTCGATCATGAACGTTCTCAGTTCTTTATCAAAAAAATCTTTCTTTTCCAGAATTTCGATATGCCTTAGTTCATAATACACATCATAATAAGCCGGCGGATATTGGCATTTATTTGCTGTAAGAAATGAATAATAAATCAGTTCTCCTTCATATGGCTCCGATTTGTAGGCTTTTTTAAGCTTGTTGTATGCAAGTGTATCACCTTTTCTTGCAGCTTTTTTAAATGTTTCAATTGCAGGCGTTTTTTCTATGTACGACGTAATTATTCTGTCCTTTTCATAGTAGCGGTAGCAGAATATGAAAGTAAAGATTATAATTCCAGCATTGATGATATAAAATATTGTTTTCATAAATAATTAGCTTTTCAATCTTTATGTTTGGTTATCTAAAAGTTGTTTTAATATCCACTGGTATTTATCAGCTTTTGCCCTAAAACTGTGTCTTTCGGAACATATTTCCCTTCCATATATAACTGACCGAGATCAAATTTGGATTGATGATGATTTAGTGCCGCCCCTTTCTTTAAATATTCAATCATTAAGGTTTTTGCTTCTTTGTCTAATCTTATTTCTTGTCTATGCTCTGCAGAGCTTAAAAGTGAATAAATATCAAAATAGGCCTGCCTGTCATGAACCTTGTTAGCCATTAAAAAAGAATAGACCAATATTTCATTTGACTCCAACTCATTCAAATAAGCATAACGCAGTTCGTTATAGACTGATTTATCATTATTCTCTACAACAATTTTCTTTAGCTGCCCTATGGGGCGTGTGTCATTTATGGATGAAACCTCAAACCAATTATACCGTTCATAAAAGTGATTGCATACAATTGTCATAATCGTAATATTGACAATCGTTATTATAAAATACCTCTTTTTCATTTGCATAGTTCTTGATTTTAGGTTTTTCTGTTTATTTATTTGGAGTAATGACAATGACTTTATATCCGAAATATTTTTATTCTTATCAACAATCGCATTTAATCAAATGTATCATGAATGTTAGTTGGCTGATAATTATTTAGAACCGTATCCTATCTGACAAATATAATAATTTTTACTATATTATTGCTATCTAACTAATACATTCTGTGCTTATTTAATTTATTGAATTAAGAAGTAATTCAACGATTCAAAGGCCGAATCTGAGTATTATTTCTATAAAGAGGTGGCACAGGTGGCACTAAAAATGAGTGTTTTACGGTTTCAGAAAATGAAAAATGAAAAATCTTCAGAAATACTTTTTTTGGATTTGCGATTTACGGAAAGGTAAAAGAGATGTTTTGTCTGCCACCTGTGCCACCCATTGTTCTGTATTTGCCACATTGTCAGTATGATACATTTTTTGGTAATAAGTTGTAGTTGTATTATTCTTTGTTCATGATGAACTAACCAAGACAACAAGGAATACTAAACCAAACAAAGTCAATGGTTATCCCAATCTTGTACATCTTTCGCCCCAATCATGTACATGATTGAACTCAATCTTGTACATGATTACCCCCTAATCTTGTACATGATTGGACTAATATGTCTCGATGTTTGTAATAAACTGATTCCAGTTGACTATAATTGCCGGTTGTGAATTGGTTACTTCTGCCTTTTGAGGTATTAAAAAAGGGTATATCATTTTTTCGATACACCCTATTCTCTAAATATCATGTTATATTTAAAATCAGCTTTCAAGCAGTTTTTTCAAGAACTCGTCCAATTCTTCGTCTAGTCCTTTGAGAAGCTCATCGTTTACCAGCATGGTTTCGTCGTCCATCAGCATTAGGTCGGTAATTGTCTCTTTCTCTTCATCAAGCAAAACGAAAGAATAGGGTTTCAATAAGATAAGTTTGTCGAAAGCTCCTTCTTCTTTAAGTTTGCAAAGAATGGCATGAAGTATACGTTCCACGTTTGGATAAAATTCCTCTTTTTCATAGTCAACCCACTCTTCAATGATAACCTTGGCCAACTCTTCTTCGTCATCATTGTAGATGCATAATTCACCTGAGTCTTGACGAGGTAGTAAATGAATATCCGTAACCACGGTTTGTTCGTCATTACCGATAAATTGGCTGAGTGCCTCTTTAATGGCCGATTCGATCAGAGAATTTGATTGTGCACTTAATTTCATATAGAAAAAATTTTATCTTAAACGTATTTTAGTCAAAAGTACAAAAAAAAATTATTCTCTGTATAGAATGCCTTAAAAATTGTCATTAAAACGCTTCATTTGCAGGTTTAATGTGGGTAGGTCTGTTTTTCTTTCATTCAAAATAAGTATATAATGAGAGATAAGCATGTAATCTTCGGAAAATTTATGGGTGTATGATTCCTGATTTGGTTTCTTATCAAGTCCCTCTTTCTTTATTACAATTTTTTGTGCTTTCTCTACCCATTCAAGCGCTTTGTCAATATCGTCGTGCATTTCGTAATACAATGCAATGTTGAAAGCCGCCCTCATTTTGGTCTTTTCGTGTTTGCTTTCGTAGGCTTTCATCCATAACTGCAGAGCATCGTCCCAGGAATCTTCACGAACAAAGACACTTGCGTCACGCAGTTCCACAGAACCGCTTGAATAGTATTGGCGGTATGTACTATTCCAACTTGGCAATATATATTTAGCAGGAATCTCGCCGGCAAAGTCTGAAGCTTCCTGAATTTGTTGCTTCTCTTTGATTAATCTTCTTTTTGCCTCTTCGAATGACTGCCCATATTCATCCCAGAAAATTTCATCTTCGGGCGAAACGGTTACGATAGGAGTGGACCTTGTAGGAGAATATATCTTTATAACCGGTGATACTTTAGCGTCAACAATTATATGGAAGAGACCATTCTCGTATATGGCTCTTTGATCTGTTTTGATATTAATATCTTCTACCGAGAGAAGCATATCGACACCCAAATCGCCTGTTAGTTCTTTAACCTCATCCTGCGACAATTCCCTTTTTATTTTCAGTTTATCGTCTTTCCGTAGAGCGGAGTCGCAGATAAGAACCTGGTCAAAATAGTTGGCTGCGGCAACATTCTGTGCTAACGATTCTGCCATTGTAGAAGCATCGCCCTGAAAAGTGGATTCGGACCGGTTGATAACATTTATGCTGTCTTCTTTATTGATTACGGATTTCCGGTTATCGGTCACAACATTGTTGACAATCGCTACCCGCCTGACTTCTGTTGGAAAAATTATTTTAGCCGATTGCAGATAATCAATATCCACCTGGTCAATAGTTGCGCAGGAACTAATCATCAGCGTGAAAAGCAGGGGAAATATAAAGCGATATTTTGCCATAGTCCTTCTATACTTAACTTGAATGATGTAACAAAAGTACTATTTTATTCTACAAATAAAAGTGAAAGGGCTGAAAATTTTTTATATAAGGCGAATAGGGGGTAGTAGCAATAAAAAAGGCGGGAACCGAAGTTTCCGCCTTTTAAAATTGATAATATCTTTTTATTAGAAGAATAGGTATCTATTATCCTTAACTTTGGCTTTAATATAAAGATCGTTTACGAATCTGCTGGCAGCTCTCATTGCCATACCTTGAACTTTTAGTTCTTCCTCTTTCTGGTTGTATACTTCTTTCAGCTTTTCTTTGCTATAAGGCTGGAATACGAATACTGCTGCATTACCTTTTACAGGTGCACTTAATTTATTAAGAGGAGCAATAGACGCATAAGCACTTAAAACAGGTTCGCTGCTTCTTACTGAAGCAACATAAGCTGGAGCTGCAAATGAAACGTGTTTAACAGAATCTGTCACCACATTAGGAATTGTTTTGCATTGTGCAAAGCTCGTCAGGTTCTTAGCTTTGATATCAGCCATAATCTTTTCAGCTTTCTTGTCTCTGATAAGTTCTGCTTTCAATTGATCTTTAACCAGCTCAAGCGGACGGTATCCCTCTTTTACGATGCCTGTAACAGCAATTACCAATAAGTGGTTGTTGTCACCGCATTCAAACATCTGAGAAACATCACCTTCTTTTGCACCGAATACCCATCTCATGGCTTCGCGTGTTCCCTTGATGCCACCAATTACGTGCTCAGCACTGAACAGGTCGTTTCTTTCAAGCAGTTTGTATCCTTTAGCTTCGGCATTTGCATTGATTTTTTCCAATGTAGGATTAGCTGCAATGAATGAGCTGAAGTCGTTGTAGATCTTGTTGTATGTCTCTTTACTGAAGTTTACAGTTTTCTTGATAACCGCAGCTTTATATTTGTCCTTCACCGCTTTCTTGTCAACCACCTGCATAATAACGTTTGCCTGAGGAAGTGATAAGTTGGCTGTTTCGTTTACTCCAAGATTGAACAATGTAGAGAATAGTTTTACATTGTTTTCATCTAAAGTTGCACCTTCGTATGCCTGAGATGTAATCCATTGTGGCTCAGCATTACCTGAATACTTTTTAGCTAGTTCGGCAAAGTCGGCACCACCTTTAAGTGCATTGTATACGCTGTCTGCCAAAGATTTTGTCTTTTCGGGAGTTGCAGCAGCAATCTGAATCTGACGGAACTGAATAGAGTCGGCAGCTGATTGTTTTGCTAACACCTTGAATGAATTGAAAGTGTTGTCTTGCTGGTTGTAGTAAGGTCCGTAAATCTGACCGATTGATGCAGAGTCGATACGGGCAGCAATGTCAGCAGGGAATGCTTTCTTTGTGTAGAACAGGTCAACAAAAGGAACTTCTGATTCCGAGTTACGTACGAAAGTAGTAAAGTCGGCTGTAGTACCTGCAAGTTGCTTGGTATATTCGGTAACTTCTTTTTCAACTTCAGCTCTGTCGGTCTTGCTGGCAACAACAGGAACATCGATGTATTTGATGTTACGTGACTCAACAAATTGTTTGAACTGCTCTTTTTTCTTATTGTACAGATCCTTCAATTCTGAATCGGAAACCTTGATGGTTGAGTCGGAGATTGAAGTGTAAGGTATAGCTGCAACCAAATAGTCGGCAGTGTTTACTCTTGCTTCGAAAGCTGCTTTAGCTTCAATCGGATTCGAAATCAGTGAACGTGAAATCAGGTTCTGATATTTTTCAGCCAGGCGGCTTTGTGTAAGACTCTTTTCTACGAATGTCCAGAATTTGAACATTTTGTCATAGTACTCAGAATATTGTGGAGGCATCTTGGTTTTGTCCATCTTAGAATAGTCAACCAAGAACTTTTTCAACATATCTTTATCAAATTGACCAGTCTGCTGGTTTCTAAATGGAGTTTGCTGAAGTATAGGATTGGTTCCTTCGTCAATGATTGCCTGAATTTCGGCTTTTGAAACAGTAAGACCTAATTTCTTAGCTTCGTTTTCAATCAGTTTGTTGTTTACGTAGTTTCTCCAGACTTCGTCTTTAATTTGTGTTGTTTGTTCATCAGTCAAAGCACTCATGCCAGATGTAAATTTGATCACTTCGGTATACTCTTCTACCAGTTTTTGATAATCTTGTGCAGAAAGAGATTCTCCGTCAACTTCACCCACTTCGGTTTTCTGATGCGGCTGGAGAATCTTCCAGGCATCACCGGCGATGAAGGCAAACAGAGCAAGACCAATTACTATAACCAATAGAGGTCCTTTAGATCTGATTTTTTGTAATGTTGCCATTTTAATTAATACTTTTTATTTGTTTATTATTTATTTTTTTAGATATGTTTAGCGCACGAAGATACAAAAAATGCTAATATGCATCTATTTATTCGCAAAAAAAAACGAATCAATCTATTACTTTCAACTTAACTAGCTCTATTTTAGTTGTTGTGCGTTTTATGATTTTAAATTCAAAGTGTCCTATTTTGACTATTTCATGCAATTTGGGGAAACTTTGATAATGATTCAGAATCAATCCGCCCACTGTCATATACTCATCCGATTCGGGTAATTCCAGATCGAACATTTCGTTAACCTTTTCAATTTCTAATCGTGCCGAAAGGAGGTATTCGTTATCTTGAGTCTGTCGGGCAATGTAAGAAGTTGTGTCGTGTTCGTCTTCTATTTCTCCAAAAATTTCTTCCACCAAGTCTTCCAAAGATACAATTCCGGTTGTGCCGCCAAATTCATCTACCACCACAGCCAATGTCTTTTTCTGCTGCATGAAAAGTTTCATCAGCTTGTTGGCTCCCATAGTCTCGGGTACAATAGGAATTTCCTGAATGTTACCCTTCCAGTTGTCGGCATTGCGAAACAGCTCCGAGGAGTGTATATAACCAACAATATTATCTATATTATCTTGATAAACAATTATCTTCGAAATGCCCGATTCAATGAATCTGGCTTTCAGTTCTTCGAGCCCTGCGTTTATTTCAACAGCTACGACCTCCGGGCGGGGAACGATACAGTCTCTTATCTTAACAGAAGAGAAATCGAGCGCATTTTGGAATATCTTTACTTCAGGTTCTACCTCTTCAGAATTGTCTGATTTCTTAATACTTGACTGGATAAAATAATCAAGTTCAACTTTTCCGAACGCTGTGCCTTGCTCTTCCTTGTTGATTCTTATCCCAAAAAGTTTCAAGATGAGGTAAGAAAGCACAGAGTATGTCTTTGATACCGGGTAGAGGAGGATGTAAAAAAGGAATAATGGAATAGCAAACAGAGTAAGAGCCGTATTAGCGTTCTGTTTGAAAATAGTTTTGGGAATTAATTCGGCACTGACTAGTAAAAACAAGCCTGCAATGATTATCTCTAAAAGAATCGTAATAAGTGGATATGCTGAAAGTCCGCTAAGCAGATACTCTTCTGCAAACTGGGCAATAAGCAGGGCGCTGGTTACAAGTGATGCAATATAGCCTACAAGGATTGTGGAGACAAGATCATTTGAATGATTGAAAAAATATGAGTGGATGCGATATGTAATGCTCTTTTCACTTTTATTCATTTTCAGACGTAGCTTATCTGCAGCAATAAAAGCAATCTCCATTCCCGAAAAAAAAGCGGAAAATAGTATTGCGATTAGTATGTAGATTATAAGGTGCATGGCTATTAGTGTTTAGTAGTATCCGGAGGAGCTATTTTTCTATCGTCGATAGGCAAGGCACCGGAAGTTTTATGAATCTTATAAACAGTCATTTCCTGATTGGACTCAAAGCCATATCCGTTTATCGTTCTTCCTGATTTCTTTATGCTTATATATTTGCTTGAATAGACCTTGTTCTGCATTTGATCCCAGAAAAGCTGCTCTGTGCTAAACCGGTCTCCCTGGAGATTTTTAATCAATACATGCCCCCTTAGTTCCCATAACTTCTTCTTATCATAATAGTATGCTGTATCAGCTTTTATACTAGCTTCAACATGATAGGTAGTATCGAACTTTTCTAGATAAAGACCTTTTTCGAAAGACCAGTAGGAGGGTTCCTTTTTGTCGAATATCATCCACTCTTTTGTCTTGATCCGATAACGGGTTATTCCTGAATCGGAAATCAGAGTTGTGACATCAAGCGACTTCATGAAAGGCAATGAATCTCGTTTCTGGATTGCTGCTGCCAAGGGTCGTTTCTTTTCTGTACAAGAAGGAAATAGCACAAGCATAGCTATTGCCCAGCAGGAAATGGCTATGCTTGTTTGTATAAAGAAAAATTTTCTAAAAATATGTGACATAAAAAAGTTTTGTTACTCAACTTTCCATTTAGCAAACCAACGTTCATTAAAGGTGATACCAATGCTAAGTTTTAGATAATTCTCGTCAACCATATTGGGAGTTCTTGCCTTTACCTTAACGTATTGGCCAGAGATGCTTAATATTGACCTGCTGCTGAATACCGGTAATCCAAACCCTGCACTGACTCCGTATTCTCTAGCTCCTTTTGCCCATGTAGTGCTGCTGTTTGTCCCTTCGGCCACCTTAATATATGGGTCCGAGTAATAGGCTCCCACACGATATTTAACCCGGTTAAAGTAATTTCTGTTGAAAGGATTGGGAACATACTCCGCACCAATTGAGTATTTGGAACGGTTGCACAAACTCTTTTCACCCAGGAAGCTGGCATTTCCCCATTTCTGAAGAGAATAGTCAAAACCAACAGTTAATCGGTTATTATACGTATAGGCTAAACCAGCCCCAAAACAATCAGGAAGATCAAAACCATTTGCCAATTGGGTAGTATCACTCACGGAAGTAGTACGTATCATTGTGGCATCGGCATTAAGTGAGTGTCCCGGAGTATAAACAACTCCCAAGGTCAGAGCACTTTTTTTACTAAGGTATTTTGTATATTGTAATCCAAGATCCAGTTTATAATCTCTTACTCTGATTTCGCTTATTTCGCTGTAAGGAGTAACATTTGTATTGTCGGGGAAAGTAATGCTCAAGGTACGGTCCACTGAACCAAAAAGATAGGAAACATTAGCTCCGAAAGATAAACCTTTGAAAGGTATGTATCCGGCACCTACAAAGAATTGATGTAAACCACCTTCTCCCGATGAGCTATACTTGGCACTTACATTATTATCTGGATTATCAGGATCATTAACTTTATTGGTTGTCCCGAAGTTATATCCAACGTTGGAGAACGGCAAGAAACCTGCCGTCATAGCTAATTTTCTGCTGATACGGAACTGCATGGCAAGATAGTCGAGGCTGGAGTTTTTCGCATTAACTTTAGTAGTCTTGTCACTAATGTTCATGTTCTGGAGGGTAATTCCACCATCGAACAGGAATGTCAGTGAATCGATTGCTGTGTACGATGCCGGGTTGGAGGCGTTTATCTGGAAACCGTCACGAAGACCGTAACCTACTCCTCCCATTGCTTTGTTCTTTCCGAAGGATTGATCAGACAATAGTCCGAAACCGTAACGAGTGTAAGGCGAGTTTGTATTGTTCTGTGCCACTGAAATTCCAGTGAGCGTTGAGAGCAAGAGTGCTCCCATAATCTTCTTATATCCTACCATTATTATAGTTTAATATTCTGTTTAAACCTTTTAATACTAAAAATTTATCTGCAAATATGAGATTTTTTAAGCTTGTTTCAAAAAGAAATCCATCTCCCCCCGTTAAAAAAACCAAAAGATCGGGATAGTTTTTCTGAAAAAAGTCAATATAGCCTTTTATTTCATATTCAATTCCTTTCATAACTCCTTCGCGGATGGCTGTGTCAGTATCTATTCCCAACGGAACGCGGTTGCCTTCTTCACTAAGCAGCGGAAGTTTGTTCGTAAATGTATGCAATGCTTTGAACCTCATACTTTTTCCGGGTGAGATGTTTCCACCCAGATATTGACCGTGTGCATTTATAAAATCGAAAGTAATAGCTGTTCCGGCATCGATAACCAGAAGATTTCTTCCGGGATAAATTTCGCTTGCCCCGATTATTGCAGCCAACCGATCGCACCCTAGTGTTTCAGGTGTGTGATAAAGGTTTTCTATTGGTATCGGAGTAGTGGCATTAAGTAGGATAACTGAGAATGGAAAAGCTTCGAGCTGTTCTGTTACTTTTTTTGTTAAACTGATAACAGAGGCCACGATCCCTTGCCTTACGGGAAAACGTTCGAGGATTTCCGGCAGGCAGTCGAGCGACTGATTAGAGCTACGAAAGACTTCTACTATAGTATTGTCTTTGAATATCGCAACTTTAGCTGTTGTATTTCCGATATCTATTACTAAGTTCACTTGCTTCTTTTGAATTTGCAAAGTAAGCCAAAAAAAACAGAACAATTGCATTAATTTTCTATCAAATAACCAAAAAAAAATGATTTAGTCCCGATTAACAAGAAATAAGCTTATTTTTGCACGCGAATAATGAGAAACATGAATGCAAAATCGGTTGAACGGTTATTGAACTGGAAAAGAAAATTGTTCCCTTTTCGCAGATTGATGATTTTTGTGGCAGTTGTTATTGCGGCACACCTGAGTTGGAAATTGTTTTTTCACACCGGGATCGATAATCAGAGCAATGGAAAAACACTGCAGGAAACTAAAGAACCTTTTGCCCATTCTGTGATTAAAGAGAAAATATGGTTGGCTTTAGGAGCTGGAGAGATTAACCGGCAGAATAAAGAGAGTCAGTTTATCTGTTTTCTAAACAAGGATCTCACTCCCTTTTTTGTGAATTGGGCAGAAAAAACAACAGTATTATGTCATCGATTGGTGAATGTCGTTTCTGGTGATTCTATTTTTCTGAAACATAAAAATATCCAAGTGGGGGATGGGCAAAGAAAAGTCTCCACAGTTCTTACTTATAATACCTCTTCGGCTGGTGTTAACGTAATTTGGGGGTGTACTGGTGTAAAACAAATATATATTTTCTTTCTGGTAATTCTTTTCAGCAAAGGAATATGGTGGAAGCGCCTCTCTTTCTTCGTTCCAGGAGCTTTGTTGCTTCTGTTATTCAATATCGTTCGTATAGGTACGATTGTGTGGTGCTTAGGAGTTTATCCGCAGAGTTTTGGTTTTCTGCACGACAGTTTATTTAAATATTTGTTTTATGGACTGATATTCATGTTATGGTTGGCATGGGAGGAAAAATTATCAGATTATAATTGGGGTAGTAATAGAGTAAAATATGGAGTTTAAGTGTTTTTTTCTTAAAATGAAGAATAGTTTGTTGGCGGTAATGTTGTTTCTGATGTTACCCTTTCATGTTGGTGCGTCTCCCGAAGATTCGGTTCGTGTTAGTTTACTTACCTGTTCACCTGGAACTGAGATTTATGCACTGTTTGGCCATACTGCTTTGAGGTATGAAAACAAGCAGACTGGAATGGATCTTGTTTTTAATTATGGTATGTTCGATTTCAATGCCCCTCATTTTATATGGAGGTACATCAAAGGTGAAACAGATTATCAGCTGGGAGTTTCCGATTACTTTTTCTTCGAGAAGGAATATGCTATGCGTAATTCGAGTGTTTATCAGCAAACGTTGAACCTGCTTCCGGAGGAACAAGAGAAATTATTTGAGATATTAAAAGAGAATTACTTGCCGCAGAACAGGGTGTATCGATATAACTTCTTCTATGATAATTGTTCAACCCGGCCCAGAGACCGTATTGAAGATTGTATTCAAGGGCGGGTTATGTATACGGAAAATAATGCACCAATCTCTTTCAGGGATATTGTGCATCAGTTTACTGCCGGAAATAAATGGGCTGAATTCGGAATTGATTTTTGTTTAGGCAGTGATGCTGATAAAGTAGCAGATTATCGTCAGAAGATGTTTGCTCCATACTATCTAAGGGATGCTTTGAAGGGGGCCAGTATAAAAGCGACTTATGGGAAGCAAAGAGCTCTTGTGTCAGAAGCCCGTGAAATTGTTTCACGCTCGGCCGATAGAGAGGTTTCGTCTCCTCACTATCCATCGCCCATGCTGACAGGATGGCTGCTTTTTATACTTGTGTTGGCTGCAACATATTATGGATATAAAAAGCAGAAAACTTACTGGGGAATTGATGTGGTGTTGTTTGCAATGGCTGGTGCTGCCGGATGTGTAATTGCTTTTCTTGCCTCTATTTCGGAACATCCTGCTGTAAGCCCTAATTATCTGTTGTTTGTATTTCATCCGTTTCATTTACTATATCTTCCTTTTTTGGTGTTAAAGGCAAAAAAACGGAAGAAAGATCTCTATCATTTGGCAAATTTGATTGTTTTAACACTTTTTATAGGGTTTTTCTACCTGCTTCCCCAAAAAATTAATTTTGCTGTTGTACCTTTGGCACTTTGTTTGTGGATACGATCCCTGTACTATGTTTTTTTGACGTATAAACGAAATAGATGAAAGGTTTACTCACTTCTCTTATAACTGCACTGACGTTTACCGGACTGCAGGCTCAGCCTCAGATTTCGACACCTAAAATAGTTGTCGGACTCACGGTGGACCAGTTGCGTACTGATTATATTGAAGCTTTTTCTGCCCTTTACGGAGAAAAAGGTTTCAAGCGTCTGTGGAAAGAGGGGAGGGTGTACCGTAATGCAGAGTATAATTTTTCGAATCCCGACCGGGCGTCTTCTATAGCCGCTCTTTATACCGGAACGGTTCCGACAGTGAATGGGATAACCGGTGAAAGCTGGCTTGATATCTCCACCTTGCGTGTGAGAAATTGTGTGGACGACCGTGACTTTATGGGGAACTATACCGGAGAAACCACTTCGCCGTCACAACTGCTAGTCTCTACTGTTGCCGATGAACTGAAGGTTGCAACGCAAGGTAAAGGATTAGTATATTCAATCGCACCTTACCGGGAAGCAGCAATTTTTGGAGCCGGACATGCTGGCAACGGAGCTTTCTGGCTGAACGATGATACAGGTAAATGGTGTGGTACTACTTATTACGGAGACTTCCCCTGGTTTGTAAGTCAATATAACGATAGAAAATCTATTGATTTCCGTATACCCGGTATGACATGGGCTCCTTTACGTCCTGTTGTCGAATATAAATTCCTTACACCTCAATTAGGGCAATTGGCTTTTTCCTATAATTTTGATGAAGCTAAGAAAAATAAGTTCAGGAAGCTGAAAACCAGTCCTTTTATTAACGAGGAAATTAACTATTTTCTGGATGATATATTTACCAATAGCGCTATTGGTCAGGATGAAATACCAGATTTGCTTGCCCTGACTTATTATGCAGGTAATTATGAACATAAAAACACGAATGAATGTGCTCTGGAGATTCAGGACGCATATGTAAGGCTGGACAGATGCATTGGTGAGCTTCTTGACCTCATCGATAGAAAAGTAGGACTGCATAATGTGGTGTTCTGCGTAGCATCAACCGGATATGCCGATGCAGAAGGAGCTGATCCCGGAAAGTATCGTGTGCCCGGAGGCGAATTCTATATGGATCGCTGTGCCGCTTTACTGAACATGTACCTTATGGCGGTGTATGGCGAAGGACAGTACATAGAGTCGTATAATGGGCTTCAGCTATATCTGAACCATAAATTACTTGAAAAAAAGAAGCTGGATCTGAATGAGGTGCTTGATAAAACCTCTGAATTTCTGATTCAGTTCAGTGGCGTGAAAGAAGTATATACTTCTCATCACTTACTGCTGGGAGCTTGGAACCCCGAAATTCAGAAGTTACGTAACTCATATCATCGTTACCGCTCGGGCGACCTTACTCTGGAGATTCTTCCCGGATGGGCGGTAGTGAACAATGATAATTCATCAGACAGTAAGGTAATTCGTAAGGCTTATATTTCTGCTCCGCTTATTTTTATGGGAGGGAATGTAAAACCTGAAATCATCAATACTCCGGTTAGTACCGACTGTTTTGCCCCTACTTTAGCCCGTTTCATGCGAATTAGGGCTCCCAATGGCTGCTCTTCTGCCCCTATAGCAAATATTTTACGATAAAAAGTATCGACTTATTCCGTTTAAGTCGGCATTTTGATGTAAATTTGCAACGTAAAAACAAGAATAATAATCAATTAACAACATAAGTAAAAATGGGATTTAATGAATTTTTAAGCTCTATCTTTGGGAATAAATCCAGTCGGGATATGAAAGAGATCCAACCATGGGTGGAGAAAATTAAAGCAGCGTATCCAGACGTTGCAAGATTGGATAACGATGGACTTCGTGCCAAAACAAATGAGCTGAAAAAATATATATATGAATCGGCTACTGAAGAAAGAGCGAAAATAGAAGAACTGAAAGCAAAAGTGGAAGAGACTGAACTTGAAGAAAGAGAAGACCTGTTCCTGGAAATAGATAAACTTGAAAAAGCAGTTCTCGATAAATATGAAACAGCTCTTGATGAAGTGCTTCCTGTTGCTTTTTCAATTGTGAAAGAAACAGCAAAACGATTCACTGAAAATGAAATCATCGAGGTTACGGCTACAGATTTTGACCGTACACTAGCTGCAACAAAAGACTTTGTTCGTATCGAAGGCGACAAGGCTATCTATCAGAATCATTGGATTGCTGGTGGTACAGAAATAACCTGGAACATGATTCATTATGATGTGCAGCTCTTTGGTGGTGTAGTTCTTCATAAAGGAAAAATTGCCGAAATGGCTACCGGTGAAGGTAAAACTTTGGTGGCTACATTGCCGGTATTCCTCAATGCGCTGACCGGCAACGGAGTGCATGTGGTAACTGTCAACGACTATCTTTCTAAACGTGACTCGGAATGGATGGGACCTCTTTACATGTTCCACGGTCTGAGCGTAGATTGTATTGATAAACACCAACCTAACTCGGATGCACGCCGCAAAGCATATCTTGCAGATATTACCTTTGGTACCAACAATGAATTTGGTTTCGACTACCTTCGCGATAATATGGCTGTTAGTCCGAAAGATTTGGTACAGAGACAACATAACTATTCTATAGTCGATGAGGTTGACTCCGTATTGATTGATGATGCGCGTACTCCTTTGATTATTTCGGGTCCGGTTCCTAAAGGGGAAGAACAGCTTTTTGAAGAGTTCCGTCCGCAGGTTGAGAAACTGGTGAATTTACAGAGAGTACTGGCAACAAAATTCCTGACTGATGCAAAACGCCTGATTGCTTCAAACGACAAAAAAGAGCAAGAAGAAGGATTCCTCGCCTTATTCCGTAGTCATAAAGCATTGCCAAAGAATAAGCCATTGATTAAATACTTAAGTGAACCGGGCATCAAAGCCGGAATGCTTAAGACTGAAGAGGTATACATGGAACAGAACAACAAGCGCATGCCTGAAGCTGTTGAACCATTGTATTTTGTAATTGATGAAAAGATGAATAGTGTAGACCTTACCGACAAAGGTGTGGATATACTTACCGGGAACTCTCCCGACCCTACATTGTTCGTATTGCCTGATATTGCTTCTCAGCTTTCTGAACTGGAGAATGAACCATTGAATGATGAAGAAAAGCAAATCAAGAAAGATGAGCTGATGACTAACTTCGCCGTGAAGTCTGAACGTGTTCATACAATTAATCAGCTGTTGAAGGCATATACCATGTTTGAAAGAGATGATGAATATGTTGTTATTGACGGCCAGGTGAAGATTGTGGATGAACAGACCGGACGTATCATGGAAGGTCGTAGATATTCTGACGGTTTGCATCAGGCAATCGAGGCGAAAGAGTATGTTAAGGTGGAAGCAGCTACACAAACATTTGCAACTATTACATTGCAGAACTACTTCCGTATGTATCATAAGCTATCGGGTATGACTGGTACGGCCGAAACTGAAGCTGGTGAGTTATGGGATATCTATAAACTGGATGTAGTGGTTATTCCAACCAACCGCCCGGTTATCCGTAAAGACATGAACGACCGCGTTTACAAAACTAAACGTGAAAAATATAAAGCAGTTATTGAAGAGATTGAAGCCCTGGTAAATGCCGGACGTCCGGTACTAGTGGGTACAACTTCGGTTGAAATCTCTGAAATGTTGAGCAAGATGCTTACTTTGCGTAAGATTGAACACAATGTGCTGAATGCAAAACTGCACCAAAAAGAGGCTGACATTGTGGCTCAGGCTGGTTTGAGAGGAACTGTAACCATTGCCACCAACATGGCAGGTCGTGGTACAGATATCAAGCTGAGTCCGGAAGTTAAAGCGGCAGGTGGTTTGGCAATCATTGGTACAGAGCGCCATGAATCACGTCGTGTGGACCGTCAGTTGAGAGGTCGTTCAGGACGTCAGGGTGACCCGGGTTCTTCTGTATTCTTTGTTTCTCTGGAAGATGACCTGATGCGTCTCTTCTCTTCTGACCGTATTGCCGGTGTAATGGATAAACTTGGATTCAAGGAAGGAGAGATGATTGAGCATAAGATGATTTCAAATTCTATTGAACGTGCACAGAAGAAGGTGGAAGAAAACAACTTCGGTATCCGTAAACGTCTATTGGAATATGATGACGTTATGAATAAGCAACGTACTGTTATTTATACCAAACGTCGTCATGCACTAAACGGTGAACGTATCGGTATGGATATCGTAAATATGATTTGGGATCGCTGTGCAAATGCCGTTGAAGGTAAAGAGTACGAAGATACTAAAATGGACCTGCTTCAGACTTTTGCAATGGATATTCCTTATACTCAGGAAGAAGCTCGTACCATAAAAGCTGAAAAGCTTGTTGATCGTGTGTTTGATGCTGCAATGGGTAACTTTAAACGCAGAACAGAGCACATGGCACAAGTGGCCGACCCAGTTATCAGAAAGGTATATGAGGAACAAGGTAGCCGCTTTGAAAACATCCTGATTCCGATTACAGACGGAAAACGTATGTATAACATTACCTGCAACCTGAAAGCCGCATACGAGAATGGAAGTAAAGAGGTGGTAAAATCATACGAAAAAGCCATCCTGCTTCATAATATTGATGAGGGCTGGAAAGAAAACCTCAGAGAACTGGATGAACTGAAACATTCTGTGCAGAATGCAAGCTACGAACAGAAAGATCCGTTGTTGATTTACAAACTGGAATCTGTGAATCTGTTCGACACAATGGTAGATAAAATCAATACCCAGACAGTTGCAGCGTTGATGCGTGGAAAGATTCCGTTCCAGGAACCAGAAGAAGTAAAACAGGCTGCTCCTGAAGTGCATGAAGACTACAGCAAATACCGTACTGAAAAGGACGATCTGAATGATCCTGGTCAGCATGAAGCAGCTCAGCGTGATACTCGTGAAGCGAAGAGAGAGCCTATCCGTGTAGAAAAGACAGTGGGTCGTAATGATCCTTGTCCTTGCGGAAGCGGTAAGAAGTACAAAAACTGCCACGGACGTGAAGCTTAGTAATTAGTTACTATAGAAATAAAAAAGGAAGGTGTCTCAAAAGGATGCCTTCCTTTTTTATTGTACAGCATTAAAGCCGGTAGTTTTCTATTTGCCTCTACTCTTTTTTTATGAACCCGGTAAACATGTGGAGAGAAAGGAAATACCTTGAAGAAAATAAATGTGCGGGGAACTATACCATATTTTTGTATATATAGGGGGCGATATAAAATCTCTCGTGACTTATTGTCAGATGGTTAACTTTGAAAATAAAATGTAAGACAGAAAACATGGCGTAGTTTTTCTTGCTATGCTCTTAAATAAGAGTTAAAATGTGTTTCATGTCTGATCATAAATGCTTTATGATATGTGAATTTTTAGCTGTTTTTTATGAGAAACAATTATACTTTACATAAAGTAGTAGGATTACAGTTGAACAATCAGGTGTATGAATTAAATATGCACTCATGAATGAAGCAACCTGTTTATAATTTGCTGTTTATTGGTGCTGTAATTAACTGTAAAATATAATGTATTCAAATGAATATTTATAATATACAATTGAAGCCGGATTCATTAATATATTGTTCCTTTAATATTGTATGAATGGAAAGAGAAACATTGGCCTGATTTGTTGAAAGAGAGGATAATTTTATAAGTTTAGATTGGATAAACATGGCGGGAGCATGAGCAAAACATAATGACAGGTTTAAATTTCTTGGCGCAGATTTTCAGGGTGTGCTATTAGTTTCGCTCGCAAGCATGATTAGTTTGCCCTCAATGTGCGACGAATTTGAAATGATACCGATGTAATGATCAATCCCGCAACTTCTATTCTTCCAAAATATGGCTGTGAGTTGTTTTTTTTGAAGGTCTGTTTGTGGAGTCAAAGCACCCAATAATCATCTCTCAGACAGGATGTATTCTGTTTTATAGGGCAAAAAAATAGGAGAAAAACCATCTCGTTTTCCTCCTATTTTAATATTGGAATAAATCTTTTTATTTTTTTGCGGGCTTTTCAGCTGGTGCTTTAGCCGGAACTTCATCAGGATTCCCTGTTGGTGCAGCAGTTGGTGCAGCTGCAGGAGTTGTTCCTGTCTTTGGAGTTTCGAAACCTGCCGGAGCATTCATCGGGTTTGTTTTTTCTTCTTTCTGAGCTTGTTCCAGAATAGCAGAGTCTTGAGCTGCATTGGATGGAACAGTGTAAGAAGTGATAATGCTTAGTACTACGATAGCGGCAGCCAAAGTCCATGTTGCTTTTTCAAGGAGATCGGTTGTCTTACGTACACCCATAATCTGGTTAGAAGAGGAGAAGCCTGAAGAAAGACCTCCGCCTTTAGAATTTTGTATCAAAACAATAAAGCTTAGTAATATTGCTGCGATAACAATTACGATAACTAATAATAAATACATCTTGTTATTTCGATTTAGCGTTAATAATCAATTTCTCCAAAAATCTAATTTGGTCTGCAAAGTAAGCATTTTTTTTCGGATATTTCAAACTTAATTTTTTAATAATTTCAAGTGCTTTCGAATATCTTTGTTGTTTTACGTATATTTTGGCTAAAGTTTCTGTAAAATAGCTCTCTTCATCTTCATTTTCATCAGTTATTGGAGTTTCGGTTTGAGGAACTTCATCGTTTTTTTCTTCCGGTATCTGAAGCTTAATGGCATTCTCATTTTCTGCTTTTTCAATAAATCCGTCAATCAGTTCGTGTCCCTTTAATTTGGGTGAAGATTCCTGTTGAGGAACATCTGTTTCGCTAAAGCTGTTTAAGGTATCTTCCTGAAGCAGATAAGTAGTATAGTCGGAAGAAAGATCCAGCTCCATATTATTGGAGAGAGGTTCCTCGGGTATGGAAGAGAGGAACGAGTCGATTAATGACAATGTGCGGTCCAGACCAGGATCTTCATTAAGCGAAGCCGACGATTCTTTTATTTTTTGAGGTTCGACGATGAAACGATTCTGCTCTAACATATAGAAAAGAACCCGCCGATCAGTTATATGCAAGGCTGCCTTACGGAGCTCTTTCCCGAAAGCTATGTCGTGAAGCAAGTATAGATTCTTCAGGTAGAGCAATCGAGCCGACTGAAAATAAGGATATCGTGCCAACAGTGTTCTCAGCTCATAGAGCGTATCTCTGTTCAGACTTTCAGGATGTGATATCCATTGTTGCAGATTCTGAGCGTTCATACGTTGATTACCAGTTTGCTACGGTTGCATTAAAGATCTGCTCTGTTATCTCTTTGGTCATCTCTGCAATAAGCTGATCTTGTACAGCAGTCAGCATCTGGCTCGAATCGTAATTCCGGAATGCTGTGAACTGCCTTTCAAAGTCATCAGCATGATTGGCGTTATTCACAAAGCGCACATTAATTGTGAGGCGAAGCTCCGTTTCCGCAGCATAACCATCTGCCTTTACGGATTTGTTTAACTGGTCATAACCCACAATTTCGCCTTCGATAGTCATATCTCCTGAACGCGGAACAAGCTTAAGGCGTGTTTGGCGGATATAGATATCCTTCAGGTCATCATTGAACTTTGAAGCCAGCGGAGCGTACACATAAGCCGACTTGATGGGAAAATCGGCAATGCTGATTGTTCTTGTTTTATCGTAATTAATCGAAGCACCGTTAAATTTATATGAGATACTGCATGCACTCACCACAATAAGTAGAGAGAGTATGGTTAACAGTTGTTTCGATTTAGTTATCCAATCCATATTCTTTTATTTTTCTATATAGTGTACGCTCGGAGATGTTTAAATCTTTGGCAGCGTTTTTCCGTTTTCCGTTATGTTTATCTAGCGCTTTTCTGATCATCTCTTTTTCAAGATCGTCTAGTGAAAGTGATTCTTCCACATATTCTTCCGTATCCTGTATGTCATCCTCGTTTTGGATAGGGTGAGCAGACGAAATATTGCCGGTAGAGAGATTGATAGTGGGAATATTGTTCACTACACTGGCCGAAGCGACAGGTTGTGCCTTCTCAGACATAATTTCGTGTACCAGTTTCTTCAATTCTGTAACATCCTGACGCATATCGAACAACACCTGATAAAGAATTTCGCGTTCGCTTTCAAAGGTTTTATGCTGTTTATTACCACCGAAAAGCATTGGAAGTCTCTCTCCTTGCTGTTGGGGCAGGTACGTATGTAAGATAGCAGGTGTGATTTCTCGGTTTGTTTCAATAATGGAGATCTGCTCAGTTATGTTTTTTAGTTGGCGTACGTTGCCCGGCCAGGGGTATGCCACCAACATTTTTTTTGCTTCTTCCGTCAGCTGAATGGAAGGCATCCGGTATTTTTCTGCAAAGTCCGAAGCGAATTTTCGGAACAGAAGCACAATGTCCTCAGGGCGTTCACGAAGAGGTGGAATCTGTACCGGAACTGTGTTAAGACGGTAATATAAATCTTCCCGGAATCTGCCGGAAGCAATTGCTTCATGCAAATTTACGTTTGTTGCCGCTACAATACGTACATCTGTTTTCTGGACTTTTGATGAACCAACTTTGATAAACTCGCCACTTTCCAAAACTCGTAACAGACGAGCTTGTGTAGGAAGAGGCAGTTCTCCTACTTCATCCAAAAAGATGGTGCCGCCATCGGCTTCTCCGAAATATCCTTTGCGTTCACCGATAGCTCCTGTAAAGGCACCTTTCTCGTGTCCGAAAAGTTCAGAATCTATGGTTCCTTCCGGAATGGCTCCGCAGTTTACTGCAATATATTGTCCATGTTTGCGACGGCTGTACTGATGTATAATTTGAGGAAAGCTCTCCTTACCTACACCGCTTTCTCCGGTGATAAGTACGGACAGGTCGGTTGGAGCCACCTGAATGGCTATGTCAATAGCTCTGTTTAGGGACTCTGTATTACCAATAATGCCGAATCGTTGCTTTACTTGTTGAATCTCAGATTTAGTCATATTCCTTGGATTATATGACAAAATTACAAAATTGTTTCGACCGGACAAGAAGAATTGGCAGAAATAAGGTTAAAAAGAGTGGGTAAAAAGAGAGTCGAATGGCACCATACAAGTGCCATCCGACTCTACAGGTATAAGTATATCAAAATTAGTCGATATTCTCGTCAGCTTCGTATCCACCCATTTCACGAAGGTTGTTTTTAAGAATCGTGAATTGTTGGAACAAGTCGTGTACAGGTTTGCTTTCGAAGTCGTGCATTGGACTCTTCAGGTAGAAAGACAACCAGTCTTGAATGCCGCTACGGCCTGCACGTTTAGCAAGATCTGAGAAAAGAACCAGGTCGAGCAACAGCGGAGCTGCAAGGATTGAGTCTTTGCAAAGAAAATCTACCTTAATTTGCATTGGATAACCCATCCATCCAAAGATATCCAGGTTGTCCCATCCTTCTTTATCATCGTTGCGAGGAGGGTAGTAGTTGATGCGTACCTTGTGGAAGATATCACCGTAAAGTTCCGGATGTTCTTTGCCGTCAAGGATTGTTTCAATTACAGAAAGCTTGCTTACCTCTTTTGTCTTGAATGAATCTGGATCGTCCAATACCTCTCCGTCTCTGTTTCCTAAGATGTTTGTTGAGAACCATCCACGCAGACCCAGCATACGAGTCTTCAACATCGGGGCAAGTACTGTTTTCATCAATGTCTGACCAGTCTTGAAGTCTTTACCTGCGATAGGTGTATTTGTCTTCTTAGACAGTTCCCACATTGCTGGAGTATCAACACACAAGTTTGGAGCACCCATAATGAAAGGACATCCTTCTGCTACAGCAGCATAAGCATAACACATACTTGGGGCAATTTTTTCAGTATTATTTTCCTTCATTGCCTTTTCTAAAGCAGCAAGTGTCATGTGTTCTTCGCCTAATGGAAGATATACTTCAGTACTTGCAGCCCAGATTACAACAACACGTTCGCAGTTGTTGGCTGCTTTGAAGTTGCGGATGTCTTCACGAAGTTGTTCTGTCAGATCCCAGCGAGTAGCGCCTTGTTTTACGTGTGTTCCATGTAAACGTTTAACAAAATCCTGATCAAAAACCGCTGGCATTGGCTTGATGGCTTCCAGTTCGTCTTTTACGGGATTAATATCTCTTTCTTTTAGAACTTCCGCGTGAATAGCAGCTTCATATGCATTTTCAGAGAAAATATCCCATGCACCAAAAACAATGTCATTCAGATGGCTCAAAGAAACCACATCTGTGATTTTCTTGTATTCCATATCTTTGCCTTTGCCTACACGCATAGTAGCTAATTGAGAAAGAGAACCCACAGGTTGTGCCAACCCTTTGCGAGCCATCAGTGTTCCTACCATGAAGGTGGAAGTAACTGCACCTAAACCAACACATAGTACACCCAGTTTCCCGGTTGCCGGTTTTACATTTACATTTTCCATAATTACATTTTTTATAGCTCCTGGCTATTTGTTTTATATTTAAGCATTAAGTTTATAATAAGCTAATAACTTGTGATAAATCTGTGATAATGGCATCAGGAATGGAATCGTCCGTATTTTCTTCCCATCCTTCACCCTTTAACCAAATGGTACGACAACCCGCAGCTTTTGCCGGGACAATGTCCTTCGAAAAGGAATCGCCAATAACCACCGTTTCGTGTGCTTCAATTCCAAGCTCACGAACACCTAAGGAAAAGATAGCCGGATCGGGCTTTCTAACCCCAACAACTGCTGATTCAATCACACTTTTAAAACTACAAAGTAAACCAAAGTTTTCCAGTACTTTGTTTATGTTTCCGTAAAAGTTTGAAACCAGTGTTAATTTATATTTAACGGATAACTTATTGACTACAAAAAGAGAGTTTTTGACCACCCCTTTAGTGAAGTCATAACATCCTTTTGCTATTTCTTCAGGATATTTGTTTGTCTGAGGAGAATCAGACAACAGACCATGCTGAACAAGATATTCTATCTGAATTTTTGATTTAATAAGCAATACATCATAGAAATCGTGAAACGGCTTTATCAGCGGTTGCAGAGCCAGAGTTCTTTCTCCGTGAACGTATGCTTTTTTGAAATCTTCTTTACTTACAGGAATATTTAATTCTTTATATCTGCTCCATAACACTTCTGCCCAGTGCTTACCATTAGTGTCAATTGTACCGCCGTAATCGAAGATAATACCTTTTATATCTGTAAATTGTTTCATTTATAATATTTGTTAATATCTGTTTTATTTTTATTCCCTATTTTCATGAGCAGCATGCCAATTCCAATCCATATTAATTCACGCACACGGGTAATAATACCTAAATACATTCCGTACGCTCCTGTTAAAGCCAATCCTCCGGTAGCTATGGCAAATCCTCCTTCTCTTATGCCTAGCTGCATCGGCAGGAAGAAAAACAGGTTCGATAAAAGACTGGTAAAGGCCATAATGAGAATGCAATCAAAGAATTGAACATCGGGAGTGAGAATTCTCAGAATAAGAAAAACTTCCACACATCCTATTATTCTGGTTGTGAATTCCAGAAAAAGCGAAGTGTAGAAGGTCTTTTTTCGTTGTTTATGTAATTCAGCAATCTGGCTATCAATTAATTCCAGGGTCTCGTTCTTTTCTTCAGAAAAACGGATTGCCCATTTCTTTAAGAAAGGGATTTTCTGGCATAAACGAATCGTCCTGACTGCCATTCCGTATTTGTAACCTTGCATGAATAGATACATAAAAAATAGACAAAAAACTCCTGCAAAGGTTAACATTATCCCTTGAGCCATATTTACCGGGTGTACTACGATGAAAAGGAGAATTGAAGCAGACCAAAAGCAAAAATGCGCAAAAATGTGCATCATTATATACAAGATAACTGATGAAGTGGCTTTGCTTATTCCAACATAAGGTGTAAGTTCCATTATGCGGTAAGGTTCCCCTCCCATAAAACCAAATGGAGTTGCATAGTTGAGTGCAAATCCGGTGATGGTATATTTATATACTTTCAAATAAGGAACGTGATTGTCTTTGTGATCGTGTATAATCATATGCCATGAAATAGCATTTATCATGTAGATGAAGACCCATATAAGAATAACTATCGGAAACAAAAAACCGGCTCTTTCGATATTTGCCAAGAGTTCATCAAACTTGATTTTAAATGTAAACAACATTATGATAAATGCAATTACACCAATCAAAAGAAATATGTTGCGATAGCTGTCTTTCACGTCGGTAAATGGTTATAATAGTTTTTTATATAACTTTGCACAGAATGATTCGTGGCTTAAGATCATGTATATCAACAAGATGTTAAGTACCGTTATTTCGAATACAAAATAAATCCATGGTTGGTTAATAAGCAAACTGATAAAGAGAACTATTATCCTTGTATTGAAAGAGAGAATATTAGTGTATTTCATCAGAGGTTTGCTCATTGAACGAAACTCATCTCTTAATGTCTGAGGAATTTCATCTCCGTATTTTTCTCGTACCGTTTTAAAAAAAAACTGAAATTTAGGTGTTTGCTTTTCCTGTGAAACGGTGTAGTTTTTATAGAAGAATTGAAATAACTTCCTGATAAAATCTTTTTTCCAGGAGAGTGAATGGTACACCTCTTTTTGTTGTGTGGAATTGTCGAGTTCGCTTCCTGCTTTTCCTTTCAGAAAGAAGAGATGAATATTACGGTAATAATCGGCCATGGCAGCCTGTTTGCTGTGGAAGAATCCGGTAAACGCAGCCAATGCCCATATTTTCCATCCCCATTCCGGTGTCAGGCGCAGACAAATGCTGGCATAGATAGTGATAAACCAGAGATCTCCGCAGACACCATCGAGAATGCGGCCCAGTTCAGATTTTTGTCCGGTAAGGCGGGCTAGCTGTCCGTCGGCACTGTCATAGGAGTTTGCCCAGATGAGCAAAAAGATTCCACAGAGCGTCATAGAGAGATCTTCAAAATAGTAGAGAATTCCTGCAGCAATTCCTAGAAAAATGCTGGCAATAGTTACTGCATTTGGAGTCACCCCTATTTTTCTGAAAAAAAGTGCCCAGCGATATCCGATAGGACGATAAAAATGAATATCAATGAACTCTTCAGTATCCATTGATTTCAGCGATGCTTCCAGCTCTCTTTTTCTATGCTCTTTTTCCATTATTCATCTTTTTTATAATCAGACTGGCTATTGCTTCTGCAGCCTGATTGCAACAAGGTGCAAAGCTGGGCCAGTCATTGAAGTCGATAATTCGTATTTCACCGGTAGGAGAGACGATGCAGTCTCCTCCATAAACCGATAACCCCATTTTTTGAGAAACTTTATTGCAATAGAATTTCAATTCATCCTCAGAGAAAGGATATCCTTTTGACTCTCCATTAATGGCTTCCAACCCGAATTTACTATTAACTGTGGGGGAGGGATAAAACCAATAGAAGAAACCATTCTCGCCAACTCCGTAGAATTTTATCAGGTCTCCCTCCAAATGTTCGTTTACCACCGCCTCTCTGATTCCCCGGCTAGAGAAGTTGTTCAGTACTTCAGTGGCCTCTGTTTCTGATTGTACAAAGCATACATCCTCTTTTATCTGAGCATGACCGTCTCCTCGTTTTATCCAGTATGGAAATGCAGGAGTATCTTGTTCTTCCAATGGAATATCTGTATGAAGTATGCTGCAGGCGGGAGAGGGAATTTCAGTAGAAAGCAGACGAGATGTCATTTCCAAGCGTCCGCAGTTTTGGATGCTTTTAGGAGAGTTGACGATTAATGCATCTTCTTCTTCGAGCAGGTTCAGGATTTCGAGTGTCATTTCTCCTCTGGCCATAGTGAAGATTACAGGGGCAAACATAGGTTGATCTATAAAGTGCTTTTCTGTATAAGTGCGCACAGGATACCCTTTCTTTTCCAGGTTTTCTTTTACTCTGTTGAAGATTTGTTTATCGCTCCCGGCTTTATTGGGAGAAAAACAATTTCCCCTGCTAATGCCAATTATGGGAAATGGTTCGTTCAGGAACGCTTCTGCTTTTGCTATGTCGGTTGCATGATCTACATCCAAGATTTTGCTAAAGGGGTATGCTTTGAGCTTTTTACCTTCCTGTACCAATGCACGTTGAAACTGACGCATTCTTGTTAGTCCTTTGTCCATGCAATTTTGTAAGGTATCCAGACATGAAGGTGTGAGACAGTAAATCCCTCCGGATATGTAATTGCACTCCGGATTCTTGGTGTCGTAGTATCCTGTTATTTCAAGAGAATCATTCGCAGTAATATACAACGGTTTTTCATCGTCTATGTAATCGGTCACTGCCATGAATCCGTCATCATCCGATGCTTTAAAATTTTCAATATATGCCGTGAATTCAGCTTCATTAAAGATGGTGTCAACTGTAGTCAAACAAAATTTGTCGTCTTTCAGCAATGGCATCAACTCATAAAAGCTGTGCATGGAGCCAGGAGTACTTTTGATGATTACTTCAATCGGGTATTTTTTCTTCAGCTCCTCCAGGTGCATCCTGGTTTGGGTATTTTCGTTATTGATAATGATGGCAATGGTAGTCGCGTCATTCTTCATGAAAATGTCAATGAGACGGTCAATCATTGCTACACCATTCAGAGGTACCAGAGGTTTTGGCTGTTGTATTCCTTCCTGGGCAAGTCGGGAGCCTTCTCCGGCAGATATTATAGCAAATTTCATAAATTGTTTTTAATCTTTAAATTTCATCATCAATTGTGTCGAGTTTCAGTTTGTCACTATCATCACGTTTTTCATAATATTGCTTACGAAGCGGATTTACTCGTATTTCCTTCTCAAAGCGGCGGTTGCGATATACATCAATGGCTATGTATACAGCCTGGCGGAATGAATCCTCAGATGCTATACCTTGTCCGGCAATGTCATAAGCTGTGCCATGAGCTGGTGAAGTACGGATAATTGGAAGTCCGGCAGTGAAATTCACTCCTTCGTCCATAGCTATACTTTTAAAAGGTGCGAGTCCCTGATCGTGATACATGGCCAGTACTCCGTCAAAATGGATAAAGGTTCCAGCACCCATAAATCCGTCAGCCGGATATGGGCCGAAACATTGAACTCCTTTTTCAGACATTTCCTTGATTGCAGGAATTATAATTTCTTCTTCTTCTTTTCCTATAAGCCCATTGTCTCCAGCATGCGGGTTTAACGCTAGCACTGCAATTCTTGGGCTGTCTATTCTGAAATCTTGTTTTAATGAATGGTTGAAGATTTCAAGTTTTTCCATGATTTTTTCTTTGGTGATTGATCTGGCAATGTCTGCTACAGGGATATGTCCTGTAACCAGTGCCACCCGTAAATCGTCTTTCATCAGAATCATCAACGATTTATTACCATCACCTAACTTATCTTCCAAGTATTCGGTGTGTCCAGGAAATGAGAAGTTCTCAGATTGAATCGTATTTTTGTTGATAGGAGCAGTAACGATAGCATCAATCAGTCCAGCTTTATATTCTTCCGCAGCTTTTTCAAGAGCTTCAAAAGCTGCTTTTCCCGATTCCGGGGTTGCCTTGGCAAATTCAACTTTTATTTCGTCGTCGGTGCAATTAACAACACTGAGTTTGTTATGAGGTGCCTCTGCGGCAGAATTAACAATGGTAAAGTTTGCCGGGAGATCTAATGCTTTTCGGTGATAAGCGGCTACTTTGGGAGAACCATAAATTATTGGTGTGCAAAGCTCCAGCATGGCAGGATCTGAAAATGTCTTTAGGATCACTTCGTATCCCACTCCGTTGATATCCCCTTGGGTTATACCAATCCGAATTCTATTATTGTCTTCCATTCTTCGAATCTATGATATTAGTATGAATTTATTATTTAGGAACTAAAGTATAGTTTTAAATTGAAATATTAAAGTTTTTCATCGTTTTTCTCTTGTTTCTTTGCCGTCGATAACATTCCGCACGCAGCAAAGATATCCTCTCCTCTTGAGGAACGGATTGTCGTGAAAACTCCATGAGAGGTCAGATAATCCCTAAACTTAGTCATTGTTTCCATATCAGCACCGTCCAGATCTACATTGGGAATGGCATGAAAACGAATCAGATTTACTCTGCAGTCGAGACCTCTTAACAATTTAATAAGTTCTTTGGCATACAGAAGCGAGTCGTTTACTCCATTGAAAACAATATATTCAAAAGATAACCGACGCTGCTTGCTAAAATCATATTTTCTTAAGAGTTCAACAATTTCTGTAATAGGAAAAGCTTTTTCGGCTGGCATCAGGTCTGCGCGTTGTGCCGGGACGGGAGAGTGTATGCTGATGGCCAGATGGCAATGACTCTTTTCCAGAAATTGTCTCAATCCTTTTTTGAGTCCTACAGATGAAACTGTTATTCTTTTTGGGCTCCATTTAAACCCGTAATCTGAAGTCATAATTTCGAGTGCTTTCAAAACCTCATCTAAATTATCAAGCGGCTCGCCCATACCCATCATTACAATGTTAGTGAGCTTTTCACTTTCAGGTATAGAATATATCTGATTGATGATTTGATTAGCTGAAAGATTGGCCGAAAAACCCTGTTTACCTGTCATGCAGAACTTGCAATTCATTTTGCAGCCCACTTGTGATGAGACACAGAGGGTGGCTCTGTCATCATCGGGGATATATACAGCTTCCACAAAGTCTTTTTCGGATACTTGGAATAGATATTTAATGGTTCCGTCTACTGAATGCATTGATTCTACGGGCGCGCTGGCACCTATCTCAAATTCGGCATCCAGTTTTTCACGCTGTTTCAACGAAAGATTTGTCATCTCATTAATGGAACTCACTTTCTTTTCGTAAATCCATGTAGCTATTTGTTTGGCTGTGAATTTAGGCATGCCCAAATTGCGTGTGATATCCTGCAATTCAGTAAGGGTCATTCCTAAGAGTGGTTGCTTGCTCATATGCTGTAATCTTATTATCTGACTGCAAAGATAATACAATTCTGTGTTATTGTATTCTTTCTAATCTTCCTTTGATTATAATTAGTCAGGGGGGTGATAACAAAAAAAGAGAACCTGGTTCTTCAGATTCTCTTTTTTGTTGGAGCGGAAGACGGGGCTCAAACCCGCGACCCTCAGCTTGGAAGGCTAATGCTCTATCAACTGAGCTACTTCCGCATTTGAAAATTTGTGGGCAAAGATGGATTCGAACCACCGAAGTCGAAAGACAGCAGATTTACAGTCTGCCCCATTTGGCCACTCTGGTATTTGCCCTTTATTTTCTATTGCGATGCAAAGGTACAACTATTTATTTAAACTCCAAACAAAATCGATCATTTTTATTGCAGTAATTGCACATTCATCGCCTTTATTACCCAACTTTCCTCCACAACGATCCTCTGCTTGTTCCATAGTATTGGTGGTAATCAGACCGTAAATAACTGGTATATCGCCAGTTGTGTTCAATTGAGTTATTCCTTGAGTAACTCCCATGCAAACATAATCAAAATGTGGTGTTTCACCTTTAATTACGCATCCTAAAATAATTACTGCATCCACATCGCAATTTTCTATCATCTGATTGGCTCCAAAAGTTAATTCAAAACTTCCGGGGACGCATTTTACAATGATATTTTCTTTTTTTGCGCCGTGCTTTATCAATGTATTTACAGCTCCATCAAGAAGAGCGCCGGTTATGTTACTGTTCCATTCGGAAACAACAATCCCGAATCGCATTGTTTGAGCATCGGGAACCGAATTAAAATCGTAATCGGATAAATTGTGATATGCTGTTGCCATATTAACTTTTTTGAAAAGGTTGATTATTTAAAAAAGTAGAGACGTCGCCACGCAACGTCTCTACAAGATATAAGAAGATAGTTTTATTATTTTTTTAAAGCTGTAGCTCTTTCAATGTACTTATCAATATCCATAGCCTGATAAGAGTTGAAATATTTGTCTTTGATGGTTGTGTAAGCCTCTACAGCATCTGCATATTTGCCTTGTTGTTCCATAATTAAGCCAGCTTGTAATAGGTAGATAGGGCTTAAAGTGTTGTTATCTGCTTTTTTTGCAGCGTCCATCAAAGTCGAGATTGCTTTATCGAGTTGGTTTAACTGTGCATAACAGTTTCCTAAAGCGCCCAAAATAGCTGGAGATACCATTTGATCATTGCCATCAAAACTACTCAGATATTTTTCTGCTTCGCTGTATTTTCCTAATTGAGCATAGCAGATACCGGCATAAGCTTTTGCAAGATTAGCAGTTGGTGTACCACTAAATTCGTCTGCAATTTTAATGAAACCTTTATATCCGATGCTATCACCTTTAAGCGCTACTTCATAAGCATCACGGCCGAAGTATTCTTCGCCTTTAAAAATAGCGGCTTCTGCTTTTTCTTCACGAGGAGCTAAATAAAGATATTTATAAGCAAAGAAAGCGGCAATAATAATGATAATTGCAGCAACGCCTCCGATAATACCTTTTTTGTTCTTAATAATGAACGCCTCAGATAAACTGAGCGCATCTTCAACATTCAGTTTCTGTTCTTTTTTGTCTTGTTCTGCCATTTTATTATGATTCTTTTATTATTAACAACGATTTATATGGTGGGCAAAAGTAGTTTTTTTATATTTATAAATGAAATTTAAACGCATCTTTTTTGTTTCTTCATTCTAAAAATCTCTGCTTAACTTTGTTTTTAGAGTTAATTCCGAATTTATTTTTTAATTTTGTCCTCTTGAAACAGAAAGGTTGCCGGCATGATATTGAAACATATTTCCATTCTTAATTATAAAAATCTGGAACAGGTAGAATTGGACTTCTCATTTAAACTGAATTGTTTTTTTGGTTTAAACGGGATGGGAAAAACCAATCTGCTCGATGCTGTCTATTATCTCTCTTTTTGCAAAAGTGCTGATAATCCCATTGATTCTCAAAACATTCGCCATGATCAGGATTTTTTTATGATTCAGGGCTTCTATGAAGCGGCTGATGGCTCACCGGAAGAGATTTATTGCGGACAGAAACGTCGCCAGAAAAAACAGTTTAAGAGAAATAAGAAGGAGTATACGCGTTTATCGGATCATATAGGATTTTTACCTCTTGTAATGGTGTCGCCTTCCGACTCTGATTTGATCTCAGGAGGAAGTGAAGAACGTCGTCGTTTTATGGATGTAGTTATTTCCCAATATGACAAAGAATACCTGGAGGCATTGATTCGTTATAATAAAGCTTTGCAACAACGAAATTCTTTGTTGAAGAGTGAATTTACGGTTGATGAAGAGCTTTTCCTCGTTTGGGAAGAGATGATGGCGGTAGCAGGAGAAGTTGTTTTTCGTAAACGGGATGCCTTTATTAAAGAGTTTATTCCTATTTTTCAGTCGTTTTATTCATATATTTCTCAGGATCAGGAACAAGTCAGTTTATCATATTCTTCTCATTTACGCGAACATTCGCTGATGGACCTTCTCAAAGAAATGCGACCAAAGGATCAAATTATGGGCTATACGCTGAAAGGAATTCATAAGGATGAATTATCGATGGAGTTAGGAGATTTTGCGATTAAACGTGAAGGGTCACAAGGTCAGAATAAAACTTATCTGGTAGCGTTGAAACTGGCTCAGTTTGATTTTCTCAAACGTACCGGAAATAAAACCCCTTTGTTGTTATTGGATGATATATTCGATAAGCTGGATGCTACCCGGGTGGAACAGATTGTAAAATTGGTAGCAGGTGATAACTTTGGTCAGATTTTTATTACTGATACAAACCGGGATCATCTGGATAAGATTTTGCAAAAAATGGAAAGCGACTATAAAATGTTTGAGGTGGTAAATGGATATATTAACGAGGGTAGGAGCGAAGCTTTATGAAAAAGAACAATGCAGTACAAATAGGTGATGCTATCCGGAAATTCTTGCGGGATGAGCGGCTTGAATCACCGTTGAATGAACAACGTTTGATCGACGCATGGGCTGTAGTGCTAGGTCCTGGAATAGCTTCCTATACCAAAGGACTTTTTATAAAGAACCAGATTTTATATGTGCATTTGAGTTCCGCAGCATTGCGACAGGAGTTAATGATGGGGCGGGAACTGTTGGTAAAAAACCTGAATCGTCAGGTAGGAGCGCAAGTTATTACTAATATTATTTTTCGGTGACTATCCCCTTTTCTGTAATTATTAAATTCATTTGTGTGTCGTGATCTTCAGTTGGGATTTTTTCGGTTATTTGAAATGAAAAACAAATACCTATTTTATATGCCTTAATCTTTGGAAGCAAGCGGTCATAATATCCTTTCCCTCTTCCCAAACGGTTTCCGTGAGAGTCGAATGCTACTCCCGGAATAATAGTCAGATCTATTTTTTCATAATCGGTGAACGTTTCTCCAACAGGTTCTTTTATCCCGTATGCTCCCGTCTTTAAATAAGAGGAACCGTTGTATACCTTTAATTGTAGATCTTCTCCTTCTACTATGGGGAGTAGAATTGTTTTTTTAGATCTCCACTTTTCAATAAAAGCATGTGTCCTTACCTCATCTTTTAAGGAGTGATAAAGTAAAATGGTCCTTGCTTCTTGAAAAAAAGAAAGTGACTCCAGATGCATGAATAAATCTTCTGAGAAAGCTGTAAATTGCTCTTCTGTCATTTGAGATTTCTGATCTGAAATATGTTTTCTAAGTTTCTTTTTGAGTATACGGATCATGTATAGGACAACTAAATAACCCCGGCAAATCGTAAGATTTCCGGGGTGTTTTTATATCTGAATATTATTTTTTCTTTTGTGTATTGGTTCTGGGCGGAGTTGCAGGGAACGCCTGTCCTTTCATAAGGACTTCAACAGCTTTTAATACAGTTTTATCTGTTTGATTGATATACCTGTAAAACTCTTCCTCACCCAGCATGCTGTCAACAATTCGGCTGAAAAGCCTCTTTTCAATTAATTTATATGAGGTGCGAATCAGCAGATTCCTTCTTTTTATTCCATTCTTCTCAGCAAAATTGGCAAACTGATCTACAAGATTTTGTCTTTTCAAATAGTTTATTAAGGAATTTGCGTCAGTGAATTGATTCAGTTTATTCCTGTTCTGGTCGGTGTATTTAAATCCGAAGAGAATATCCAATCCTTTACTCATAGTAGATGTATAATATGAGGTAGACCCAATTGTATCTTGCGGAACAAATATATCGGGCATAATGCCACCACCTCCGTAAACAGTTCTGCCCAGACTGGTAAAATAGCGTAGCTTCTTATCCAGCTTAATGCTATCTTTTGAGAAAAATTCGCCCCGGTCATAACGATATAGCCAGTCCATTTCATAATTCTCATCGTTACCGTTTACGTAAGGACGCTGAATACATCTTCCTGAAGGAGTATAATAACGTGCAATGGTCAGACGAATTGCTGAGCCGTCACTAAATTCAATTGGCTGCTGTACCAGTCCTTTTCCAAAAGAACGTCTTCCTATTATTATTCCTCGGTCGTTGTCCTGAATAGCCCCCGCAAAGATTTCGCTGGCTGAGGCCGAACCTTCGTCCACTAAAACTACAATCGGTAATTTTTGACAGCTTCCTGTTCCATTAGCAAACTCTTCAGTACGTGGATATTTTCTTCCTTCCGTGTAAACTATCAGTTTTCCTTCAGGCAGAAATTCGTTTACCATCCGAGTTGCAGCTTCCATGAATCCGCCTGTATTACCTCTTAAATCAATGATAAGTCCTTTACAATTCTTTTGATTTAGCATTGCCAGAGCATTCAATAGTTCAATATGGGTAGTACGTCCAAACTTGTTTACGTTTACATAACCCACCTTATCATTGAGCATATATGCAGCTGTAACACTTGTAACCGGAATATCACCCCTTACAATATTGAAAGTGAGTAATTTTTTCTCTCCAAGACGCTTGACACTCAGTTTAACCTGAGTTCCTTTTTTCCCTTTAAGTTTACGTAAAGCAAGTTCCTGGGTCAGTTTCTTACCAACAAAAAGAGAGTCATTAACCTTTATGATCAAATCACCCGGCATTAATCCTACTTTTTCAGACGGACCTCCTTTTACTACTCTATTAATGTAAATGGTGTCATCCTGAATATGGAATTCTATTCCTATACCACTGAAACTTCCTTCCAGTTCGGAATTGGCCGCTTCTAAATCTTTTGCGGGAATATATTTTGAATGCGGATCTAACTCCGCTAATATTTGCGGCATAGCGTTCTCAACCAGTTCCGTCATGTTAACTGTGTCTACATACTGGTCATCAATAATCCGCAGCAGTGCATTTAGTTTGTTCGACGAACTGTTTATTATACCCAATCTGCTTCCAGAGTAGTGCTTGGTATAAAATGTTCCGATTCCTATTCCAACTACAACACTTACCGCAATAATAATAGGAGTAAAGCGTGAAGACTTATTTGTACTCATAAGTTGCTTTAAATTAAAAAGTTCTTTTATATTTGCTTCTCTTCGTTCATGTCTATATAAACAACCTCAATATTGGCTCGTTTTAATAAATTGATTCCATCCTCCAGACGATACCTCTCAGAATAAACTACTCGTTTGATTCCAGCTTGGATAATTAGTTTGGCACATTCAATGCAAGGAGCGGCGGTTACATACAATGTTGCTCCATCGCTGCTATTGTTTGAGCGTGCAATTTTTGTGATTGCATTAGCTTCAGCATGTAAGACATATGGTTTGGTTATGTTGTGCTCGTCTTCACAGACATTCTCGAATCCAGATGGTGTCCCGTTATACCCATCAGAAATAATCATTTTCTCTTTTACAATTAATGCTCCAACCTGTCGCCGGTTACAATATGAATTTTCTGCCCAGATAGTAGCCATGCGTATGTAACGTTTATCCAGTTTTTCTTGTTTTAAATCTATCGCATTCATTGTTGTATTGCTCTTGTTATTTCTTTTTTACATAGAAACTCATTGATTCATCCCGGATTCCATATCTATAATAGATGGTAAGCATGTTTTCATCAGCTTTATAGGAATAAGCTCCTTTAATAGCCTTGATAAAATCGAGTGCAGTTTGCGTATTGTCGCTGCCGGTTGTACTGGTAATAACCATCGAGAAATCGTTCGTTTTTCCATTTCCGGTCCAGTTCCCCGAGAATGAGCTATTGATGGCTTTTCCACTGAACGTATTATTCTCATTAAATATGATTATAAATCCGTTTGGATTTGCTTCAAATATTTCGTTGGCGTTGGGGTACCTATCCAATATTGGGTTTTGGTTCTTGTAATAAAAGTTTCCTAAACGCCAGTTCTTATCAACTATCAGTTGCTTTACATCTTCTGAATCGTTGCATCCGCCCAATACAGGTAGGAGTACCAAAAGAAAAAGTAAGATTCTTGTTCTCATTATTCTTTTATACCGTTTCTGATTAGCAGTGCATCAATGGTTGGTTCTTGCCCACGGAAGCGTACATACAATTTCATTGGGTGCTCTGTTCCTCCTTTTGAAAGTATGTTTTCACGGAAAGATGCAGCAACATCCTTATTGAAAATTCCTTTTTGCTTGAATAGAGAGAAAGCATCTGCATCCAGAACTTCGGCCCATTTATAACTATAATAACCGGCAGAGTAACCTCCTGAGAAGATATGTGAGAACTGAACACTCATACATGTATTATCTATAATAGGTAATAGTCTGGTTTTAGCCATAGCCTCTTGTTCGTAATTAATCACATTTCCTTCAAATGGATTGGTTCTTGTGTACCAAGCCATGTCAAGTAGTCCGAAACTTACCTGTCGAAGGCATGCATATCCAATATTGAAATTAGATGCATCCACAATACGTTTAATCAGTTCCTGAGGTAGTTCTTCGCCGGTTTGATAATGTTTGGCGAAGGTATTTAGAAATTCCTTCTCAATGGCATAATTTTCCATAAACTGAGAGGGAAGTTCCACAAAATCCCAGAATACACTGGTTCCACTCAGGCTTTCATAAGTAGAGTTTGCGAACATGCCATGAAGCGAATGACCGAATTCGTGCAAGAATGTTTCCACCTCGTCGAATGTCAGTAAAGCAGGTTTGCTTTCAGTCGGCTTTGTAAAGTTCATTACCAGCGAGATATGCGGACGGCTGTCTTTGCCATTTTCTTTCCACTGTCCCTTATATTGGGTCATCCATGCGCCTGCTCGTTTTCCTGCCCGTGGGTGGAAATCTGTATAGAGAACGGCCAGGAATTTTCCGTCTTTATCAAAAACTTCATAAGCATCCACATCCGGATGATATACTGGGATACTGCTGTTTTTCTTAAATGTTATTCCGTATAATCTTGTCGCTAATCCAAAAACACCCTCTTTTACCTTGCTCAGCTCGAAGTATGGACGGAGCATCTCGTCATTGATGCTGAATTTCTGATCTTTCAGTTTGTTAGAATAGAAATTCCAGTCCCAGGGCATAACCTGAAAATCTGATCCCTGTGTCTCTCTGGCCAGATTTTGTATATCTCTCAGTTCTTTTTCTGCGGTAGGTTTGTAAGCATCTACCAGCTGATTAAGCAACTTGTAGACCGCATCACTGTTTTCTGCCATTCTCTTCTCCAGAGTATATGCGGCATAATTTTTATAACCCAGGAGTTGGGCTATTTCCATACGGATATTGGCCAATCGGCTTACGATGGCAAAATTATTGTATTCATTATTGTGTGTACACAATGTATTGTAAGCTGTATAAAGCTCTTTGCGTAGGTCCCTGTTTTCACAATATGTCATGAAAGGAATGTAGCTTGGAGCATTCAAGGTAAACACCCAGCCATCTTTCCCTTTTTCCTTCGCAGTTAAAGCGGCTCCTTCCAGAATACTTTCCGGCATTCCTGCAAGTTTCGATTTATCAGTAATCTGCAGTTCGTATCCGTTTGTTTCTTTTAGAATATTCTGTCCGTATTGCAGCGTAAGTTTACTAAGCTCGGCTGTTAATTCGCGATACTTCACTTTTGCATCTCCTTCCAGATTAGCTCCTTTACGAACGAAACCGTCATAAGTGTTTTGCAGCAGTTTGCTCTCCTCCTTATTCAGCTTTAACCGCCCAATTTGGCTATATACGACTTTTACTCTGTCGAAAAGTTTTTTATTCAGTGAAATATTGTTTTCATGTTCCGATAAGAGCGGCATCATTTTTTCTGCTACAGCCTGTAGATCATCGTTTGTTTCCGCACTGAGCAGGTTACCAAATACATTCTGTACCCGATCAAGCAATTCTCCTGATTTTTCAAGAGCGACTATCGTGTTTTTGAAGTTGGGAGCCTCGGGGTTATTAACTATAGCATAGATCTCAGCCATTTGCCGTTTCATTCCTTCTTGCAAAGCTGGTTCAAAATGTTCTGTTTTTATTTTATCGAAAGGGGCGGTGCCATGAGGTGTGGTATACTTCCCCAGAAATGGATTCTGAGCCTGAGTCATGTTCATAATACAAAAAAATGCGAGTGTTATTGTTAACTTTTTCATTCAATTAGACATCTAAATATGTATCAAATACAAAAGTGCTAAAAAAAAATATTACTTCGAGAAGAATTGTGGAGAATTTAACAAAGAATATTACTTTTGCAGCTAATTTACTGAATAAATATAGTAAGATTATTGAAGAAGATGAGGGAACGATTTTTTTTGTTGGTAAAAACATATATGCTTTTTATCCTTTTTTTTGTGATCCAGAAGCCATTATTCATGTTGTATTATCATGATTTGTACAAAGAATGTTCATTTTCGGACTATTTGGCGGTAATCTGGAATGGCTTGCCACTTGATGGTTCTATTGCCGGTTATCTGACCGTTCTTCCCGGGCTTTTCCTGATTGCTTCGCTTTGGATAAGACCTTCAGTTTCTCATTGGATATTTAAAACATACTATGCCGGAGTTGCAATTTTTACCGGAATTGTTTTTGTTGTTGATATTGTGCTTTACAGATATTGGGGGTTCAGGCTTGATTCAACTCCTTTCTTTTATCTTAAAACTCCGAAAGAGGCATTTGCAAGTGCCGATTTGCTGACTATTATCGTGGGCTTTTTAGCTATAGCAGTTGCTATCACATTGATTTATCTACTCTTTAATCATTTCTTGGTTGCATCGGGTAAAAAAATGCAGAAGTCAGATAATCGAACCCGATATAGCCTGATTTTATTAGTGACCACCGGATTATTATTCATTCCTATCCGTGGAGGTTTCTCTGTTTCAACCATGAATGTAGGGTGGGCCTATTTCAGTGACAAACTAGAACTGAATCATGCTGCAGTGAATCCTTGCTTTAGTCTCATGGAATCTTTTGCTCGTGAAAACTCTTTTGATAATCAATATCGTTTTATGACTGCCGATGAGGCTACTGCAGAGTTTGACAAGATAAAGGATCACGCTCCGAAAGATTCTATACCGATGCTCTTTACAACAAGAAGGCCCAATGTTGTGCTGATAGTTCTGGAGAGTTTTATGTCGAAAGTTGTAGAACCTCTTGGGGGCATAGCCGGAGTGGCACCTAATCTCAGCCGTATGTGTGGAGAAGGAGTTCTTTTTACCAATTTCTATGCAAACAGTTTTCGTACCGACCGTGGATTGGTATCAATACTAAGTGGCTATCCGGCACAGCCTACTACTTCAATAATGAAATATCCGCAGCGCAGTCAGTCATTGCCATCCATACCAAAATCTCTGAAGAGTGCAGGTTATAGTACCGGATACTATTACGGCGGTGATGCCAACTTTACCAATATGCGTTCGTATCTTATCTCACACAAATACGACAATATAGTGAGTGATAAAGATTTCCCTTTGGCACAACGGTTGTCGAAATGGGGAGCGCCCGATCATTTTTTATTTAACCGTGCATCTGCCGATTTTAAAGAGGTTCAGAAAGAACCTTTTTTCAAAACCATTCAGACCTCCAGCAGTCATGAGCCGTTTGATGTACCCAGTCGTCGTTTCAAGCAACCTTATCTAAATTCAGTGTTTTATGTAGATAGTTGCCTGGGAAGGTTTATCGATCAGTTTAAGCAGACACGTTACTGGAAAAATACAGTTGTTGTGTTGGTTCCCGATCATGCTATGCGTTATCCTGCCAATATAACAAATCATCAGGCAGAACGTTTCCAGATTCCGTTACTGATAATAGGCGGGGCGGTGAAGCGTCCATTGAAAATAGATACGTATGCATCTCAAATAGATATTGCGGCAACGTTGCTTTATCAGTTAGGAATTTCTCATAAGGACTTTACATTTAGTAAAAACATCCTGAATCCGGTATCTCCTCATTTTGGTTATTTTACTTTCCCTGACGGATTTGGCATGACAACGCCTGATAACTATATGATTTTTGATTGCGAGGCAAATAAGGTTGTGCTTAACCGTGGCTTAAAGAAGAATGCAAATCTGAAACCGGCAAAGGCATTATTGCAAACTCTTTACGACGATTTATCCAAAAGATGAATTATATAAAACAACTAACAACAAATTAAAAACTAACACATGAATCCAAACAGAACCTATTTTAAGAGCGGAGCTATGTTTAAAAGGATATACGCTTCTGCTTCAGTTAACACTGACGCTTTTCCCTTCGAGGGTACGATTGATTTTACATATTGTTTGATTGCTGAAACTGAGAGCTGAGAAATATTTATGAAGAAAAGTTCTAAAGCCATTCTTTATGCAAGTATGGCTGTGTTGTGCTGGTCTACTGTGGCCACCGCGTTTAAAGTCGGATTAAAAACATTAACTTATTTCGAACTCATTTTAATAGCAAGCTGCACTGCGTTGATTATTTTTTCTGTGGTGCTTTCCATTCAGAATAAGTGGGCGATAATTCGTTCATTTAACAAGAAAAAGTGGCTCTATTTTGCCGGAACAGGTCTTTTAAATCCGGTTGCCTATTATCTGATACTGTTCAAGTCGTATTCGTTGCTTCCTGCACAAGTTGCTCAACCCATTAACTATTCGTGGCCTATACTCTTGCTGGTATTACTAGCCATTTTTACACGTCGGCCAATCCCGGTGTCTAAATATTTGGGTCTTGTCCTGTCGCTGTTGGGTGTGCTTTATATCTCATTAGGAGCTAGCAGTTCAGATGTTTCAGGAGTTTCTGTTTTTGGAGTGTTTCTGGATATTCTCAGTGCTCTTTTATGGGCTTTTTATTGGATGATTAATAATAAGCACCAGGAAGTTGATAGTATAGCCTCTCTTTTTATGGGTTTCCTTTTCGGAACTATCTATTTACTGATAGTCTCTCTTTTTGTAGGAGTGCATATTGTTTCTGCAACCAGTTTATTCGCTGGAATATATGTCGGCTTCTTTGAGATAGGCCTTCCTTTTATCTTTTTTGGAATAGCGATACGTACCACCAACAATCCCACTTTGGTAAATCAGCTCTGCTACCTGGCTCCCTTTCTTTCATTATTCTTTATATCCATTATTCTGGGTGAGAAGATTTACTTGTCAACCTATATCGGATTAATGATGATTGTCGGTGGCATTCTGTTCAACCAGTATCTTGCCGATAAAATTTCTAGAAAGATATTCCGGGCTATTGTGCATTATCGCATTACCCACAGAGTTAAGAGCCAGCATTCCTGAAAAGTTTGTATCTGCAAGTGAATAGCTGATTCGTTTTGAAATCAGTGATTCTTTGTTTTTGCTTATCTCAGTTACGAACTCTTACTCAAATATCAAAAATCAAAGAGGCTGCCCTACTCACAGGGCAGCCTCTTTGATGATGCATAAGTTATTTATCATTCGAATCCATTATAAGTTAAGGATGGCAACATACTTATTTATTCCTATACGGTGGCCACATTTTTATAACCTTCATATTGGGTGATGGCGGATAAGTCAGTGTCCAATTCGCATCCTGCAAATCTTGTAGACTCAAATCATACCGCTGAATAATAGTATTATTAATGTGAGTGGAGTGTGATTCCAACAGTTTCGCATCAAAAACATAAACCATCAGCGTGTCGGATTTAATACTTATTCCATCCTTAAATACTGCTTCCCAATAATCTCGTTGTTGAAGCGCATCTTTGTTTTCAGCATTTGGATATGCTTTATATATCTGAGGCTGATACTCCATCCCTCCAAGCCGATTGTTTAAAGTATCAGGGTACGAATGGTCAGCAACAATATATACCGGCACATCTGATTTGTTAATAAATCGAATTGTATTATGATGGTATTCATCCTCTTTTGTGCACATACTTGCCGTAGCCACAAAAGAAAGAACCAATAATGCTGCCACTTTATTTAATAATCGTACTGTATTCAGTTTTTTCATGAATTTGTTTAACGAGTGATTTTTATTGTTCTAATTTAATTACTTCTAAAAGTACTAAGTTTTCTGTCCTGTATAATAGTAAAATTACCTCTCAATAAATAATTATGAATTAACATGGAATATCCAATAAGCCTCTTCTGCTTCAGATAATGATATAGTAGTGTTGTTATCTCTTCCGTATATTGCAAAACCATGTCCATTATTTTTTCGATACAAAATTAATTGGCCATCTTCTGAATATTTAGCAAACGAACCAGATAAAAAGCTTAAATCATTGATAGTTCTATTCTTTGTATTCATCTCAAACAGTTGACAACTTATAAGTTTTTTACGATTATGCTTAAAACATCCGTAAGAATAAATTAGATAAATGCCATCAAGAGACAAATTAGCGTCATAGTATGCGCATAAAACTCCTTTATTTTTTGTGCCCTTAAATATGCAATTCCACTTACCCTTTTCTAAAATAGAAATACTGCCTTCGCCCAAATTATAATTTATATTTGAATCCGAATATTTATAATGTTTGTAGTATCTTTCACACAAGTCATTATAACTATTTATAACAGATAACGATTTTTCTCCATTAACTTTGACTGACTCCAAATAAAACCTATCGTCGGACAGAGTAATTATCTGATTTTTATTCACTAAAGTAACTTTACTATTTGCCTGCAAGATGCATTCTTTGCCTTTAATTAAATATTCTTTTTCATAAATTACTCTGCTGGATGAAGATGCTGCAAATTCAATACCATTATATAGAATGAAAGATATAGTATCATCCTTATAAAGTACCCTACCAATAGAAAAGTTTTTTGCACAATTAGTTAATTTTACAGTTTCCCTTTTCTCTACATTATAGAGAAAAATCGCATCTTTTGACTTGTAAATTATATCATTCCCCAGAACTGTAATGCTAATCATCATTGCAAATAATATCAAAAAAAATGATTTCATATTCTGATTAATGTTTTTGAGTTACGTAATATAATGAAGTTCATGGCCTAACTCCTTCAGACCAAAGAGCCATCTATGCATTTAATAAAAATGGATGTATTCCAATATTGTTTTTTATTTGAATGACATAATATCATGCATTACCTCATTCTTTATACAATATAATATTAGTAATACTATTTTTAATTATTGAAATTTCACGAAGATGCTATTAATGTTTTAATTATGCAACTTTTATATAAAATTAATTTATTTCTTTTTGAGAAGTTAGGAAGTTAATATTTATAGAATTCTTTATTTATGGTAGTTATAGCTTGTTTTGATATATTTTAGATTTGGAACCATTATTTTGCATAACAGATAATTTGTACTTGTATTGCTAAGAATCCCTTTTTGTTGGTGGAGAATCAATTCTTATGCTTTTCTCTTATTTTTGCCGTTATTTTCGCACGTCAAGTATTATATTGTTGATAATTAATAGTTTATTCTGATTGGCGCCTTGATAAACGGAATATAACGGAGTACGATAAATCGACGTGTAAAGAATTTTAGTGGCAGTGTGGCAGAGAAAACATTCTTTTTCTCGTTCTGTAAATCGTAATTCCAAAATAATTCTTTTTGAAGAATTTTCAAATTTCATTTTCTGAAACCGGTTAAACCTTATTTCTACTGACACTACTGCCACTAAAATTCTTTACAATAATAGATGTATAATAAAGAATATCAAGTATTTAGAAGGATGGTGGCCGGTTCTAGGCAGCCCGTTTGGCGGAATATATCAAGCGCAAGATGGGCATTTTAAAGACTGATGAGCAGGCAATGCTTGCTTTTGCCGCAGAGGGTAGGTTGTATTAAAGGCAGGATGAGCATTTCCGAGACCGATGAGCTGGTAAAGTTCGTTGTTTTTTGCAGCAGGCAAAATGCTTCAAGAGCAAGAAACGTATTGCCATGAACTAAAGATGATTGTAAAGCTGGGGCGGAATTTGAAATCTCTGAATTTTCAGTTCAAAAAATACAAAGGAACTACCCAATATAAGATCATTCACAAAACCGGGGGTGGGGAGGGTGGAGTAAAATAGTCCTTTTTTCGGTTTCAGGATTTCATATTTGAAAAAAAATCTTTTTGAAGAATTTTCAAATTTCATTTTCTGAAACCGAAAAACCTTTGTTTTCTCTCCACCCTCTCCACCCCAGAGAACAGCCCAATAGCAATATATGACTGATTATTTGCACTATAAATATGAGAGGCAACCCAAATCAGGCTTAAGAATTCATTAGTCAACCCATTACAGTGTTTGGAACAACAGTAGTCAACCTAAAACCAGCGATTAGAGAAACAAGGCAATGAATTGACCCAAACAACACCGACAATTAACCCAATTATGTACATATCTCATCTCAATCATGTACAAGATTGAATCCAAACATGTACATGATTGAGATGAGATATGTACATGATTCTGGTAATCATTGCTGTTGTTTTATCTAATTGAATGAGTCGTATCTTTAATTATCGGTTTTGAGGCTGCTACTTTTGATCTTAATTCTATTATGTTTTGGCGGATAATGATGATCGAATATATAATGTTTTTTTAGACTTGACACCTTGTTGCGAGTTAAATTTCCGGTTTAATTTACTTTATCTAAAGTTCCTTGTTGGGCTGTGTAATGCATGATTGCTTACGTGGATTGCGCTCATCACATGACATGATCTATAATTGCCGGGTGATTATTGATAGTAGCTGATGTGTAGGTTTGTTCTATTTATGTAGCCCTATACCTTATATATATATATGAAAATGAAAACAATGGATGAGTACTGGCAAGAAAGCATTTTATTTTATAATCGTTATAATGGTAAATACTAATTATAGCTACTACTATTGATAGCATTTTGCGGTTCATTGTACTTTATTTATTTTCGAGAGGGGGTCATAGTGTTTTTTATCTTTTATGCTAACCAATGCTTGGTGGAATACAGCAGAAATTTTATAAAGAGATAAAGATTTGTTGCTTTTGCAAGAATAATATGACATTAACTAATGTATACAAAATGAAAACCAAATTAACATATGGATACAATAGTTTGCAAAAAAATGGAAATAAATGTTCTTTATTGTTTATTTATTGCTATATTTAGAAGTGTAAATCAGTACTTTATTAAAGATATTAATAAACGTACTCGAATATTAAAATAATATTAAATTTAGGAATATATAGAGTTTAAAATAAAATTTTGCACTATTATTTGTTTTATAATTAATATTTGTATATTTGCGACTGAAAAACAATTATTTATTAGTATTGTTGCCTTAGATTAATTAATTATTGGAAAGAAAACGGCTATCTGATTATTCTCTTTTAAATCAAACGAATAGCTTAATAATTTAATATATATCCTGTTAGTGCTTATATATTTATTATTTTTTTGTGAATCTTATATCTATGATAAAACCGATGAAAGGAATTAAGTATTTTGCTATTTTTCTGTTTCTTACATCCTGTAAGAGTTTACCAGAAATCAAAACAGATGTGTTGGTAATTGGTGGAGGTGGTAGTGGCGTTACTGCCGGTATCCAGTCAGCTCGTCTTGGTGTTAACACTTTGGTAATTGAGGAGACTCCCTGGTTGGGAGGTATGCTCACTTCTGCCGGTGTAAGTGCCATAGATGGCAATTATCAACTCCCCGGAGGTCTTTGGGGTGAATTCAAACACGCGATTACCGATTATTACGGTGGCCCCGATTCAGTTAAAACCGGCTGGGTAAGCAACGTTTTATTCGAACCTTCAGTAGGTAATAAAATACTAAACCAACTAACAGCGCGCGAAAAGGCTCTTAATGTATGGAAAGAAACAAAAGTAGAGTTAGTACAGCGAAATGGAAATGGCTGGAATGTTACGGTTAATTGTGGAGGAAAGAAAAAAAGAATTTCGTCAAGGGTACTGATTGATGCGACCGAATTGGGCGATATTGCCAAATTATGCGGAGTAAAATATGACGTAGGTATGGAGAGTCGTTCTGATACAAAAGAATCAATTGCTCCCGAAAAAAAGAATCATATCGTACAAGACATTACTTATGTGGCTGTGCTTAAAGATTATGGGAAAGATATGACTATTTCACGGCCGGAAGGATATGACCCCACTGTATTTGCCTGCGCATGTGCCAATCCTGTTTGTATAAAGCCCAAAGAACCTCATCGTTTGTGGTCGAAGGATATGATGATTACCTATGGAAAGCTTCCGAATAACAAATACATGATCAATTGGCCTATTGAAGGAAACGATTATTATATCAATCTGGTTGATATGACTACGCAAGAACGGAATGAAGCTTTAAAATATGCAAAGCATCATACAATGTGTTTCCTTTATTTTATGCAAAAGGAGTTGGGCTTGAATACGTTAGGGCTTGCAGATGATGAATATCCAACTGCTGATAAGCTTCCTTTCATTCCATATCACAGAGAATCAAGAAGAATACACGGTGAGGTGCGCTTTACATTGAATGACATAACGCATCCATACAACCAGCCGGAAAAATTATACCGCACCTGCATTGCAGTGGGCGATTATCCGGTAGACCATCACCATACTCGTTATCACGGAGTGGAAGAACTTCCAGATCTCTATTTCTATCCGGTACCTTCCTATGGATTGCCTTTAGGAACCTTGATACCCAAAGAAGTAGATGGATTGGTCGTTGCCGAAAAATCTATATCTGTATCAAATCTTGCAAATGGCACAACTCGTTTGCAGCCGGTTGTCATGCAGATTGGTCAAGCTGCAGGGGCTTTAGCGGCTTTGTCTGTAAAGGATCAGATTTCTGCAAGAAAAGTTTCTGTTCGTAAAGTTCAGAATGCGATTTTGGAAGCCGGAGGTTATCTGCTGCCTTATTTGGATGTTGAAGTAACTAGCCCTCTGTTTAAACCTTACCAAAGGATAGGATCTACCGGAATATTGAAAGGAACGGGTAAAAATGTTGGATGGTCTAACCAAACATGGCTACGGACCGACACCTTACTGCTTACTTCCGAACTGGATGGATTGAAGGAGTTTTACCCTTCAGCTGTATTTGATACAACAAAAAATACTATAACCCAGCAAGAAGCCCTTGAATTGATTTCTCAGATTGCCAAAAATGAGAATATTACGTTGAATGGAGAGATTGTTGCACTAGCCCGTAAGATATTTGCTGATTACGGATTGCCAGAAATGAATCCTGAAAAGGAGATAAAACGCGGAGAGATGGCACTGCTTATTGATCAGTTGCTTGATCCTTTCAATAAAAAAGAGGTTGATCTGCGGGGAAATTGCAAGTAAAACTAACATATTAAAAAATATTATGGAAAACGAACGCAGAAATTTCCTTAAAAAAGCAGCACTGGCTGGCGCTTCGGCAATGGTTATCCCTTCGTTGATGGGATTTAAGGAAGAGGATATGGACCAGGCGGGGAAATTAAGACTCGACAGCTCTGTTGAGAGTAAATTGATTGTGCCTAAAAATAATGGACTGAAGATTACTGGAACCTTCCTAGATGAGATATCACATGATATCCCTCATCAGAACTGGGGAGAGAAGGAGTGGGACCTGGATTTCAGGTACATGAAAAGCATGGGGATTGATACCGTAATAATGATCCGTTCCGGATACCGTAAATTCATAACTTATCCATCTGAATATCTGCTAAAGAAAAAAGGATGTTATATGCCGTCGGTCGATCTATTGGATATGTATCTACGCCTTGCCGAGAAGTATGGCATGAAGTTTTATTTTGGATTATACGATTCCGGCCGTTATTGGGATACCGGCGATATGACCTGGGAAGTGGAAGATAACAAGTATGTTATTGACGAGGTATGGAAAAAATACGGTTCGAAGTATAAAAGCTTTGGTGGATGGTACATAAGTGGTGAAATTAGTCGTGCAACCAAAGGCGCCATCGGCGCATTTCATTCTATGGGTAAGCAATGCAAAGATGTTTCAGGAGGATTGCCAACCTTTATTTCACCTTGGATTGACGGAAAGAAAGCGGTGATGGCAAGTGGCTCTTCTTTGAGTAAGAACGATGCAGTTTCTGTTGAACAACATGAAAAGGAGTGGAATGAGATCTTTGATGGTATCCATGATGTGGTTGATGCCTGTGCTTTCCAGGACGGACATATTGATTATGATGAACTGGATGCATTCTTCTCGGTAAATAAAAAACTGGCTGATAAATACAAAATGGAATGCTGGACGAATGCTGAATCGTTTGACCGGGATATGCCAATCAAGTTTCTCCCAATCAAGTTCGACAAACTTCGCCTGAAACTTGAAGCAGCCAAACGTGCCGGATATGATAAAGCTATCACTTTTGAGTTCTCTCATTTTATGAGTCCTCAGTCAGCTTATTCTCAGGCCGGACATCTTTACGATCGTTACAAAGAATATTTCAGACTTAAATAAAATCTCGATGAAACAGACGGTTAATATTAGTTATGTGGTTTTCTTGTCGTTCGTAGCCGCAGTAGGAGGTTTCCTATTCGGCTATGATACGGCTGTAATTTCTGGCACTATCGCACAGGTAGCCTCGTTATTTTCTCTTGACTCCATTCAGCAAGGGTGGTTTGTAGGTTGTGCATTGGTAGGATCGATTATCGGAGTTATGTGTGCCGGAGTTCTGAGTGATTCATTTGGCAGAAAAAAAACCATGATTCTGTCGGCGATTCTCTTCTCAGTATCGGGTATCGGATGCGCCATCTCTGGCACTTTTAACGAACTGGTTTTCTATCGGATTATCGGTGGCGTTGGTATCGGTGTTGTTTCAATCATCTCTCCGCTTTATATCTCAGAAGTTTCTGTTCCCAAATACAGAGGACAGCTTGTTTCACTCTATCAGTTGGCTGTAACAGTTGGTTTCCTTGGTGCGTATCTGGTAAACTACTGGTTGCTGCAATATTCTATCGATGGAGCTGAAAAACTGACTCATCCTCTAATGCTGAAGGTTTTCCATACAGAGGCATGGAGAGGTATGTTGGGTATGGAATCTGTTCCTGCATTAATATTCTTCTTCATTATTTTCTTTATACCCGAAAGTCCTCGCTGGTTGATTCTCAAGAAAAAAGAGTCGAGTGCAAAACATATTTTACAACGCATTTATGGTAATGAGAATGATGCTCAGACCGAATTGGCTGCAACCCGCGCGGCTTCACATACCGAAACAAAATCGGAATGGAAGTTCATTCTGAAACCGGGAATAATGAAAGCTGTATTGATTGGTGTGGGCATTGCAATCCTAGGACAATTCATGGGGGTAAATGCAGTGCTTTACTATGGCCCCACTATTTTTGAAAGCAGCGGTCTGTCAAATGGTGACTCATTATTCTATCAGGTTTTGGTAGGGGCTGTAAATATGTTGACTACCGTTTTGGCAATGTTGATTATTGATAAAGTGGGCAGAAAAAAATTGGTATATTACGGAGTATCTGGTATGATTCTAAGCCTTATTCTCATTGCGTTCTACTTTACACAAGGAGAAGCATTGGGAATTCCGAACCTGTTCCTTTTAATATGTTTCCTTTTTTATATATTTTGTTGTGCCGTTTCAATCTGTGCAGTCATCTGGGTACTCCTTTCAGAAATGTATCCTATCAAAGTTCGGGGACTGGCCATGTCTATTGCCGGATTCTCCCTCTGGGTTGGAACTTATCTGATTGGACAGCTTACTCCCTGGATGCTCGAAAATCTGACTCCGGCAGGAACATTTATTCTTTTTGCCGTGATGTGTGTGCCATATATGTTGATCATTTGGAAATTAGTTCCCGAAACAACTGGTAAATCTCTGGAAGAGATTGAGAAGATGTGGGATAAATAAAATAAGATAATAAATATAAACAATAGTTGTGCTTGAGTAATTACTTAGGCAAGTAATTCCCTACATTTAACGTTAATAATATCTACTCTTTTTTATAGAAAGGTGTAGGTCTAAATATAAATTGAACGCTATATAAAAATTAAATTATAACAATTATGGATTTTAATAGTTTAGCAAAACAATACAAGGATGAACTCCTTGAACATGTTCTCCCTTTCTGGCTTGACAAATCACAGGATAAAGAATTCGGAGGATATTTCACTTGTCTTGAGAGAGACGGCTCTGTTTTTGACACAGATAAATTTATCTGGTTGCAAGGAAGAGAAGTCTGGATGTTTTCAATGCTTTATAATAAAGTGGAAAAACGTCAGGAATGGCTGGATTGCGCAGTACAAGGTGGCGAATTCATGAAGAAATATGGCCATGATGGTAACTATAACTGGTATTTTTCACTCGACCGCGAAGGTAATCCATTGATTGAACCCTATAATATTTTCTCATACACTTTTGCAACAATGGCATTCGGGCAGCTTAGTCTGGCTACCGGTAATCAGGAGTATGCGGAAATTGCACGCAAGACCTTTGAGATAATCCTTTCAAAGACTGCTAATCCAAAAGGAAAATGGAACAAAATGTATCCCGGAACCCGCAATCTGAAGAACTTTGCTCTCCCAATGATACTTTGTAACCTCTCTTTGGAGATAGAACACCTGCTTGACAAGGATTTTCTGAATCAAACAATTGATACATGTATCCACGAGGTTATGGATGTATTTTATCGTCCTGAACTGGGAGGAATCATTATTGAGAATGTAACAACAGAGGGTGAATTATCGGATACATTCGATGGACGATTGGTTAATCCGGGACATGCTATCGAGGCCATGTGGTTTATTATGGATCTGGGCAAACGACTCAATCGTCAGGATTTAATTGAAAAGGCGAAAGACATCACGCTTACCATGCTTGAGTACGGTTGGGATAAGGAGTATGGTGGCATTTTCTATTTCATGGATCGCTTGGGACGTCCTACACAACAATTGGAATGGGATCAAAAACTTTGGTGGGTACATATTGAATCATTGATCTCCTTATTGAAAGGATACCAATTAACCGGTTCTCAGGAATGTCTTGAGTGGTTTGAGAAGATACACAATTATGTTTGGACTCACTTCAAAGACCCTAAGCACCCTGAATGGTATGGTTATCTGAATCGTCGTGGAGAAGTGCTTCTTTCACTCAAAGGCGGAAAATGGAAAGGATGCTTCCACGTTCCCCGTGGTCTATACCAATGTTGGCAAGTGCTTGAACAATTGGAAAACAAAACTCTGGTTACAGATTTTATAAATTGCAAAAAAAATATTCTAACTTAAAAAAATGATGAATCAACGTAGAAATTTCTTAAAAGGAGTATTAGCTGCATCTTCATTGCTAGCTGGTCAGAAGCTTTTTGCTTCGGGTAAGGCAATTGAATCAACTCAGTCAGCTTTTAATACTTTTAATAAAGACTCGTTTGTTACACCAAACGTGATGAAGGGAATGCCGATTCGCGCCACTTTTCTTGATGAAGTCAGCTGGGACATCCCGCATCAGAACTGGGGAGTGAAAGATTGGGACAAAGATTTCCTGGCTATGAAAAAAATGGGGATCAATACAGTGGTAATGATCCGTTCGGGATTGGCGCGCTGGATTGCAGCACCATTCGAATCTATTCTTAAAGGAGAAGATGTTTATTATCCACCTGTTGACTTGGTAGAAATGTTCCTTACCTTGGCTGACAAGCATGGCATGGCATTCTACTTCGGAATGTACGATTCAGGGAAATACTGGATTGAAGGAAAGTTCCAAAAAGAGATAGATTTGAATATGCATCTGATTGATGAAGTATGGAAGAAGTACGGACACCATAAATCATTCCAAGGATGGTACTTATCTCAGGAAATTAGCCGTAGAACCAAAAATATGTCTAAAATCTACGCAGAAGTTGGTAAACACGCCAAAGAGGTATCCGGTAATTTGACAACCCTCGTTTCTCCTTACATCCACGGAGTTAAAACAGACCAGGTAATGAGTGGTGACAAAGCTCTTTCTGTAAAGGAACACGAGGAAGAATGGGATGAAATCCTGAATAATGTACAGGGAGCTGTCGACATCATGGCTTTTCAGGATGGACAGGTTGATTACCATGAATTATATGATTATCTGGTCGTCAATAAAAAACTGGCAGATAAATACGGCATAAAATGCTGGACAAATATTGAATCGTTCGACAGAGATATGCCTATCCGTTTCCTTCCAATTAAATGGGAAAAACTATTGCTGAAGCTGGAAGCTGCCCGGAAAGCAGGCATGGAAAATGCCATTACATTTGAGTTCTCTCATTTTATGAGCCCAAATTCCACCTATTTACAGGCCGGACATTTGTATGAACGTTATCGGGAACATTTTCGTATTTGAAAATCCATCTTAAAGAATAAATAATAATGAAAAACAATTTTATTTACCTTAAAATTATGTAATATGAAAAGACAATTAAAATGGGGAGGGAGGCTACTGGCTTCTTTCGTATGCTCGTTGTTCTTGATGAGTATGCACGCTCAGGTGAGTGTTACCGGTGTTGTCACCGACTCTCAGAACGATCCTTTGATAGGGGCTTCTGTGGCTGTTAAGGGGACAACAAATGGAGCAATTACCGATTTGAACGGACAGTATCAACTAAAGGTGCCTAATGCCAATGTTACATTGGTGTTTACTTTCGTTGGTTTTGACAAACAGGAAATTGCTCTGAAAGGCAGAACTAAACTTAATGTAGTTCTGAAAGAAAATGCTTTGTCGTTGGATGAAGTGGTTGTAGTAGGTTATGGAACGCAGAAACGTGTCAGCGTTACCGGATCTGTATCAACCATGTCTGATAAAGAAATGCTTAAGGCTCCAACAATGGGTATAACAAACGTGGTTGGTACTCGTGTGGCAGGTGTTACTATGCTGCAGACTTCGGGTCAGCCGGGTAGTGATGCTGCATCATTACTTGTACGTGGCCAGAGTGCAACTTACATTGTGGATGGAGTTCAGAGAAGTTTTAATGAAATTGATCCAAACGAAATTGAATCGGTTTCTGTGTTGAAGGATGCAACTTCGGCTGCTGTATATGGACTTGATGCATCGGCAGTTGTTATTGTAACTACCAAAAAAGGTAAAGTGGAAAAACCTCGTATCAGCTATACTGGTTCCTACGGTATAAGTCAGAATGCCAAACAGATTAAGTGGCTCGATGGTCCTGGATATGCATACTGGTACAATAATGCGAGAGTTTTGGATGGTGATCAACCTGTTTTCACTACAGACCATGTACAGAAAATGATAAACGGTGAAGACGGTTGGGGAAATACTAACTGGTACAAAAAAGTATTTGGTGTTGGAACAAACATGCATCACAACGTAAGTGCAACCGGAGGTACTGAGAAAGTTCGTTTCTTTACATCAGTAGGTACATTTACTCAAGATGGTAATGTGGATAATTTTAATTACGATCGTTTTAACCTTCGTTCTAATATCGATGCTAAAATTACCGATAACCTGTCCATGGAATTAGGTATCTCCGGACGCATTGAAAAACGTGAAAATCCAAGATATTCAGCTAATCCGGATGATTGGCACAACATTCCTCAACAAGCAGTACGTGCGTTACCTTATGTTCCTGAAAAAATAACTTATCAGGGGAAGGAATATTATACAGCAACTCCAACTGATTCTTCTCCGGTAAGTCCGCTTGCTGCTATAAATGAGTCGGGTTATAATAACTATAATAATACATTTATTCAATCAAATTTCTCTTTGAAATATGATGCACCCTGGCTAAAAGGTTTAAGTTTCAAATTTATGGGAGCTTATGATATGTCTTTTCAGTTTGGAAAGAGTTTAGCTACTCCATTTAAAACAATGTTGATGTCTAAACCTAATTCATCAACACAGGCGTTGTCCTATAGCATGTTTACAGATAATAGCGGGAATATTTCTTTAACAGAATCTGCTGCTCGTTCAACTAATGTTGTTACACAATCAAGCATTAACTTCAACAGAGCATTTGGTAAGCATAAAGTCAATGCCATTGGATTAGTTGAAACCCGTAACGGATTCAGCAATTCACTGGGAGCAACCGGTTATGGACTCGATTTTATTGCATTGGACGAATTGAGTAAGATAACAAACAAAACTGGTGCAGGTCAGGATAAATATCCTGTTTTGTCTGGTTACAGTGGAAATAAACGTGTATTAGGATTCGTTGGTCGTGTTAATTATGACTACGATGAGAAATATTTGGCAGAGGTATCCATTCGTCGTGACGGAAGTTATTTGTTTAGTGGAATGGATGGTGCACGCTGGACAAATCTGCCGGCAGTATCACTGGGATGGAGATTAAACAAAGAAGATTGGTTTAACACCGATTGGGTTGACAACCTGAAGATTAGAGGAGGTGTTGGTAAAACAGCTACATCAGCAGTTAGTGATTTTATGTTTTTGGATTTAATGGGTGTATCAACCAACCAGGTAATCTTAGGTGGAGCAAGTCAAAGTATAATCTATGCTTCTACATTGGGTAATATTAACTTGCATTGGGCAGAGTGTCTCACCTATAATCTCGGAGTTGATTTCACTGCATGGAAAGGATTGTTAGGCGTTGAATTTGATGTATTCTACAAATACGAATATGATCTACTCTCTGCTATCAGCGGTAAATACCCTCCTTCAATGGGTGGATATTATTTCAATGTAGCTAACATAAATAAAAGAGACTATCGTGGTTTCGATTTTACAATCACTCATAATAACCGTATCGGTGATTTCAATTATGGTGTAAAATGGATTGGAACACTTGCTAAGCGCAAATGGCTTTATGTAGGTAGTGATTCAGAGAATACACCTGACTACATGAAACTAACCGGTAAGGAAGTGGGCGCTCAGCTTGGTTTCATTTCTGAAGGTCTTTTCCAGTCTCAGGAAGAAATTGATAATCATGCTACTATTCCGGGATCTAATGTGCTTCCTGGTTATATTAAATACAAGGACAGAAACGGTGATGGTAAAATTACCTATGCTCAGGATATGGGTTATGTAGGTAAGAGTGCTTATCCAAAATTCCAGTCTTCGCTTGATTTGAGCGGTTCATGGAAAGGATTTGACTTTGACATTCTGTTACAATCCGGTCTGGGAAGAACTGTAGCTTTGACTGGTGTTTATTCGGCTACCGGCTCACAAGGAATTATGGATAATACTGCGTTTACAAAATTGTTCTATCACGGTGGTAACTCTCCGGTATTCTTGGCTGAAAATTCCTGGACTCCAGATCATACAAATGCGGAGTTTCCACGTTTGTCACTTGTTCCAGTGAGCAGCAATAATGCTTATTCATCTACTTTCTGGTACAGATCAGGTGATTACCTACGTTTGAAAACATTCCAGTTGGGTTATTCATTGCCACAAAGCATTGTAAAACCTTGCGGTGTTAATAACTTTAGAATCTATGTTGAAGGTTCAAACGTTCTGACCTTCAGTGAACTTACTAAATATAATATTGACCCTGAACAACCTGGAGTTAACAATGGATACTATCCACAACAAAGAACTTTTTCTGTAGGTGTTAGTTTAACATTATAATTTGAGAACAATGAAAAAAATATTCAAAATAACAATCTTGGCTGCTTTAGTAGCTGGATTCAGCAGCTGTGATGACTGGTTGAATCTTACCCCGACAGACACTCTTACTAGTAAGGTGGTTTGGGAAGATGAAGCGAGTGCAGATCTATATGTGAACGGATTCTATACTTATTTGAGTAAATATAGCCAGTTTGGTTCACTTCAGTTTCAGGGAAGCCTTACCGAGAGTTTGACAGATGCGTTCAAATATGGTTCTTATGCGTTAGGCCATAAGGCTGGTCATCCAAACAATTATGTATTTAATCCAACTACAGTAACTTCAGCTGGTTGTTTCTATGATTGCTGGAGTGATGCTTATGACGAAATCCGTAGAATGAACCAGTTTCTGAACTCAATGAAGAAATTTTCAAAATTTGATGAGGCTCAGAATATTAAATTGGAAGCTCAAACTCGTTTCTTTAGAGCATTTGTCTATTTCCAACTGGCAAAACGTCACGGAGGGGTAATCCTTCATACTGATTTGGCAGAGATGAAAAAAGATGTAGCTTGTAGTACTGCAGAAGAAACCTGGAACCTTATTGAATCGGATCTGGATTATGCGATAGCAAACCTTCCTGAAGCTTGGCCTTCATCAGCAGACAAAGGACGTCTCACTAAATATGCCGCTTTGGCATTTAAGTCAAGAGCGATGTTGTATGCTGAACGCTGGCAGAAAGCATACGATGCTGCCGATGAAGTGATCAAATCAGGGAAATTTGCATTAGTTAGTGATTATGCACAGGCTTGTGCAGGCAATAACTCAGAGGCTATTCTGGAGTTTGATTATAATAAGATTGGTCCATATCATCTTTTTGACCGTGACTATTGTCCACTGAGTGATGGATATGAATTTGGTGGATTAGGTACTCCTACTCAGGAGATGGTTGAATGCTACGAAAAAGCAGATGGAACCAAGATGGACTGGACTCCGTATCATAAAGCTGATGCTTCTCGTCCTCCCTATGAATCACTTGAACCTCGTTTCAAAGCATCTATTATTTATCCTGGATGTACATGGAAAGGTCATGTAATGCAGAACTCTGTGAATGGAACCTATGGTATGTTCATGGCATACAGAGCACAACCTTACACTTATGGATATACCACAACTGGTTATTACTTAAGAAAACTGATGGATGAGTCTCATACCGATCTTAAGGGAGTAAACAGTACCCAACCGTGGATTGAAATCCGTTATGCAGAAGTACTCCTGAACAAAGCAGAAGCAGCTTATCGTCTCAATAAAATTGGCGAAGCACAGAGTGCGATGAATCAGGTTCGTGCACGTGTTAATCTACCTGAGAAAAATTCTACAGGCGATCAATGGTTCAAAGATTACAGAAATGAACGTAAGGTTGAATTGGCTTACGAAGGACAATTGTTCTGGGATATGCGCAGATGGAAACTTGCACATATTGAGTATAATAACTATCGTTGCCATGGATTCAAGATCACAGGCGATAAATACGAATACATTGATGTAGACTATCAGGATCGTAAGTTCTTGCAGAAAACATATATTCTTCCAATTCCTGATAGTGAACTACAGAACAACTCACTGATTGTTCAATATCCCGATTGGTTATAAATAATAAAACGATTAACGCGATGAAAAATATAATAATGTCAATGATTGCTATCTTCTCATTGTTGCTTGGGATGAATAGCTGTGTCGATGTGGAGAACCTGACTCCTTCTGTTTCGCGTGAAGGTATTAACAGTATTAAAGCATCATTTGATAATGATGATAGCTCTGAGAATTCATTCACAAGCGAGATAGATTATGAAAATGGTATCATTACCATTGTGTTCCCATATAATTATCCAAGGACATCCGAGAATGTCTTGACTATGGATAAACTTAAACATGTAAGAGTGGTTGCAAATCTGGATGATAATGTAACTATTTCTCCCGCTATCCTTTATATGGATCTGACAAAGGATAATTACATTACAGTAACTGATCAAAGCAAGAAAAAGAAAACATACAAAGTAATTGCAGAGATTCGCAAGAGTGCAGAATGTGTAATTTCAAGCTTTGAAATTCCAACAGCAGGTTTAAGTGGTGTGATAGATGAGGGAGCCAAGACTATATCACTTATCTCGCTTGAAAATATCGGTTCTGTTTTGGCGAAAGTGTCTGTTTCTCACGGTGCTACTATGAGTCCGGATCCAACCAAGCAGGCTCAGAACTATGATAATGAAGTGAAGATTAATGTTACTGCTCAGAATGGTACAACATCAACTGTTTATACTGTTAAAAAAGCGGTTCCTTCTAAAACTGAATTTGGACTTCGTGCAGGAAGTGGTAAAGTTTTGTGGTCTAAGAAGTTAAATTCTGAGCTTGGAATCAGTGTATTGAATCTTACTGGTGGTATAGCGGCCACTAAAGATTATGTAGTAATTAATACAAGAAATCAGAACAGTATTTATCTGGATAGAAAAACCGGTGCTATTGCAGGTACGCTTAATTTAGGAGATAACGTTGGTAATCTTGTTAACTTCTATAATACTTGTGATGACAATGATAATATCTTGTTGTGTAATCTGTCTCCCAATGCAGGTGCGTTCAAGATTTGGAAGATCAAAGGTGTAACCGGAACTCCTCAGCCGTTTATCGAATGGAATGGTGGATTGGCAATGGGACGTAAAATATCTGTAAAGGGTAGTATTGATGGCGACGCCATTATTACAGCTCCAATCTATGCTGCCGGCAACCAGTTTGCACGTTGGCAGGTGAAAGGTGGCGTTCTTCAGTCACAAACACCCAATATCATTACCGTAAGCGGTCTTGGTGGTAGTTGGGGTACCAATTGTGATATTGTTTATACCGATCCTACTAATGTGAACAGTGATTATTTTGCTGCATTCTATGCATCTCCATATAAATTTGCATGGATTAGCGGAGCTACAAATACTCTTAAGACATATCTTCCGAGTAATAATGCCGGCAACTGGATTCCGAATGCTACAGACTATGCTGTATTCAACAAATGTCCGTATGCTGTGTATAATACTATTAACTCATTTACTTGGGGAAGTGATGATAGTATATATCTGTTTGATGTAAGTACAACTTCTAGTATCACAAGTCCAGTATGGAATGCTCCTATCGGAACTTATGGTGGTAAAGATAACGGAGGCCAAAATGCAAATGGTACCGGTGATGTTGCCTTGAAAGTTTCAGACAATGGATATTATATGTATTTGTACTTTATGTTTACTAACGGTTGCGTTGTTTGTGTACAGTATGACTGTATTAACATGTAGCTAAATATAAACCTTAATAAAAAACCTGCACCTGAGAAAGGTGCAGGTATTTTTACTTTTATGAAAACATTCAGCTCTATTATCAAATTTTCTGCTTTAATATTATTAGCAGGATTCATATTATTTCTAAACACATCTTGTGGGGGAGATAAGACACCGGATTATGTGTTTCCCGATCCACCATCTTCAAATACTAATAGTAATAAACCTCGGTTTATCTGGATCGATGCGGCAGCAAATTTCAATGATTTTGCCAATAGTAAGGAGAACATAGCAAGAGATCTGGCTCTGGCAAAAGATGCCGGTTTCACGGATATTGTTGTTGATATCCGTCCAACTACAGGAGATATCCTTTATAAATCGACTGTTAGCGGAGTACAACAAGTTGACTGGCTGAGTGCCTGGGTAAATGGAAATTATTCCAAGGTTTATCGTACTGCAACCTGGGACTATCTGCAGGCATTTATAGATAAAGGACACGAGTTAGGACTGAAAGTTCATGCCGGCTTTAATACCATGGCTGGTGGTAATGGAAGTGGTTTGGGAAATCAAGGAATTTTATACCGTGATGCAAGTAAGAAATCGTGGGCAACATCAGAGAACCTATCAAGAGGTATTACCAATACAATGGATAATGGCTCAGGAACTAAATTTTTCAACCCGGCTAATGATGAGGTACAGACATATCTCTGTGACTTGCTCAAAGATCTGGCAAAATATGATCTGGATGGCATATTCCTGGATAGAGGACGTTTTGATGGAATTCAATCTGACTTTTCAGATATTACCCGTCAAAAGTTTCAGGCATATCTGGGAGGTGCGGTTATTTCCAATTATCCGGGTGATATATTGCCTGCAGGAGCAACAATGACAAATGTTATGTCTATGACTACTTATCCTACTTATTTTACCAAATGGCTTGAGTTCAGAGCGAAGGTAATGTACGACTTCATGTCGAAAGCGCGTAATGCCGTCAAGTCTGTGAATTCAAAAATAAAGTTTGGCGTTTATGTTGGTGGATGGTATTCTACCTATTATGAAGTTGGAGTTAACTGGGCGAGTCCTAATTATAACACTTCTTCTTATTATAAATGGGCAACAGCTAATTATAAAAATTTTGGATATGCAGCTTTAATGGACCAGATGCTGATCGGAGCATATGCTTCTCCTCTCAGAGTAAACGGTTCTGCTGAATGGACGATGGAGGGATTCTGTAAATTAGCAAAAGATAAAACAAAAGGATCTTGTCCGATGGTGGCTGGAGGTCCTGATGTAGGAAACTGGGATGCTAATAATGCGGCTACTCAGGAAGAGGAAAACCAGGCTATTGTTAATTCTGTAAAGGCATGTATGGATGTATGTGATGGCTATTTCCTTTTTGATATGATTCACCTGAAGCTTGCCAATCAATGGAAATATGCTAAAGAAGGAATCAATCTTGCAACAAAATAATTGTTTTAAATTCTGTATCTCTTTGTTTGAGAAGAGATACAGAAAATTCCTATATCTATAGAATATAATTATGAAAAAAGGAGCTAAATTTTTTATTGCATATGCTTTTATTGGATTGGTGTTTTCTACATCATCTTGTAGTAAAGACAATACCAATACACCTGTTTGGGAATGGGAAGACCCAAAAGTCGATGCAACAAGCCCCGATTCTGCAATAATTGTTCAAGGATGGACACTGCAAACAAGTTATGGAGATTTGCCTTCTTATATAAGAGTGTATAAATCTCCTGCTACACTGCAAGGTAAAAGTGCGATTGCTTATATTGCTCTAGCTGATATGAACAAAAATGCTGATTTTAACGTGTTAGGTAATTCTAAAGGCTATAAAACACCTTCTGATTTTTATAACGAAGAAAAAGCTTCAATTGTTATGAATGGAGGATATTTTTGGGCGGGTAGTTCGTTGAGTATGTTGTGTCGTGATGGAAATGTAGTCAGTCCTAACAATCAAATTGAATATCGTCAAAGTGCTAAAGTGCTTTACTATCCAACTCGCGGTGCTTTTGGTTTAATGAACGACGGCACCTATAAAGTAAACTGGATTTATACTAACAATGGTGTGACGTATTCTTATCCTTCACCGGCAAATAACAAGTCGGGTGCTTCTCCTTTGCAGATGCCTTCTTCCAGCTTTCCTGCAGGAGCAACTGTATGGAAGGCTAAAACAGCGATTGGTGCCGGTCCTGTTTTAATTAAAGATGGCAAATACATCAATTCTTATGCTGAAGAGTTGTTTGATAGTGATAGCGGCATTGGTCCGGAATCTAACAATCCTCGAACAGCTATTGGCATAACTAAACAAAACCAACTTATATTTTTTGTTTGCGAAGGACGCAACATGACTCAGGGTGTAGTTGGTTTCACACTTAATGAAGTAGCAAAAATACTTCAGAGTCTTGGATGTACAGAAGCTCTTAACCTTGATGGAGGAGGCTCTTCGTGTATGTTGGTAAATGGCAAGGGAACTATTAAACCCAGTGATGGTAAGGAACGATCTATCGTTACAGCCGTTTCTCTAAAGTGATAATTTAATATAAAACAAATACATAAGCTTAAAGGAAAAAGGTGGGGATTCAAAACTAAAAGCATTAAAGCCCCCCTACCTTGGTTTAGTGTGAAGTCATTAAAATATTATTGTTGTGGATAATGATAACCTCAACAATTGTGAATGAATAAAATGGGTATCAATGAGAAAAATTAGTCGTTTTGATTTTCTTTATTTCGTTTTAATTCTTTCTGCACTATTCGTTTCGTGCAAAAGTTCTCATTTTGTTAAAATGCCAGTTTCTGAAATGGAAGATAAAGTAAAAGGAGCTTGGGCAGGTAAGATGATAGGTGTAATGTATGGAAGAGAGATGGAATTTAAAGCAATCGGAACTATGTACACAGATTCAATTCCTTGGACTCCTCAGCTTGTTGAGAAATCATTATTAGAGGATGATATTTATGGACAGCTTAATTTTATGATGACCATGGAACGGTTAGGACTAGATGCTCCGGTTGATTCATTGGCTGCCAGTTTTGCAAATGCAAAGTTTCCTTTATGTCATGCAAATTTGCAAGGCAGGAAAAACTATTTCGATGGAATTAAGGCAGCAGATCTTGCTCTTCCGGAAAACTCTTTCCACTCTGACGATATTGATTTTCAAATTGAATCCGATTTCATCGGTTTTATTAATCCTGCAATGCCAATCTCAGCAAACCGGTTGTGCAAGAAAGTGGGATCAATCATGTCATATGGAGATGGAATGTACGGAGGAATGTTCGTTTCGTCATTGCATGCCTTAGCCTATCAGAGTAAAGATATTTATTGGATTATAAATAATGCCTTGTTATCGATTCCTCAGAAGAGTACATATGCAAAGTGCATAATGGATGTACTCACTGCCTATAAAGAAGACTCGCAGAACTGGCAATATGCATGGAAAAAGATTCAGGACAAATGGGGGGAAGATGATGTTTGTGCTCCTTATCATAAATTCAATATCGATGCTAAACTTAATGGGGCATACGTTGTAATAGGTTTATTATACGGTAGTGGAGATTTAAAGAAAACAATGGAGATTACCATTCGATGCGGACAGGATACTGATTGTAATTCGGCTAACGCTGCAGCGGTTATTGGGGTAATGTCTGGCTATAATTCTATTTCTCAAGAACTGAAATCGTATATTCCGGAGATAGCTGATAAAAATTTCCTGCATACTGATTATTCGTACAATAAAGTGGTTAGTCAAACTATTTCATTTGTAAAAGAGAATGTTCTCAATAATGGCGGAAAGGTTGATAATGAGAATTATATAATAAAGGCTCAAAAGCCAGTGGCTCCGAGATTGGAACAAGGATATAGCAATATGAAGATGGCTTATCAGGTGCAAATGAACGAAAAAGATAAGTGGAGATTTGAAGGCAATTGGAAAAATTTTGTTTATGGAGATGGAGACAACGACCCGTATCGTGTGGCATCCAAACCGGGAGATGCTGTGGAAATTGATTTTACAGGTGAAGGAGTTTCACTCTTAGGAAGTTGGAATGTGGATGGTGGAAAGGCGAAGGTTTATATTGACGGTAAATTTATAAAAGAGATTGATACCTATTTCAGGGAAGAAGCAGGTAAGTATGATGTTAACAGAGCTTACTTATTTCATAAAATAGGACTTAAACCAGGAAAACATACATTGAGAGTGATAGCATCGGAAAATAAAAATCGTGCTTCAACAGGGAATAAACTGTACGTTGAACGTATTCTTGTTTATAAATCGTTATTTAACTGATTATTTTTTTTAAATATAAAATGGATAAAATTACAAAAAAAATATTCTTTTTTTCCTTTTGGATATTTGTCGGCATTGCCTTAGTCGCCCAGGGGAAAGAAATCAAAGGCAGAGTTACCTGTAATGGTAAAGGTATATCTCAGGTAACGATTACAGATGGCACCCATTGTACCCGAACAAATGCAAAAGGAGAATACAAACTCTCTTCTATGGATGCTTCTTACGTTTATATCTCTACTCCGTCAGGATATCTTACTGATGTAGAGAATACTGTACCACTGTTTTATCAACGGATAGAGTCTGATAGAACTTCATATGATTTTGAGTTAAAGAAAAATTCCAAAGATGATGTCAGACACGTCTTCTTTGCGCAAGCGGATGTTCAGCTAATAGACCAAGAGAGTATAGAATCTTATAAAAAAATATTGAATGATTGCAATGATCTGGCTAAAGAGTACAACTCGAGTTATGATGTATTTAGTGTTGACTGTGGCGATATTTTAGGAGATGCTCCTGCATTGTATCCTTCATATATAAAAGCTGTCAGTATACTCGATTTTCCTGTTTACAGAGCAATAGGCAATCATGATATGAATTATAACGGACGGAGTCATGAGACATCTTACAAGACATTTGAAAAACATTTTGGACCAGCCTGGTATTCATTCAATAAAGGAAAGGCGCACTATGTAATTCTTAACGACAATTTCTTCATTGGACGTGAATATTTCTATATGGGTTATCTGGATGAAAGGGCACTTTCATGGTTAGAACAAGATCTATCTTATGTAAGCGAAGGAACACCTGTTTTTGTGATAATGCATATTCCGTCTCAATTGCAGGAAAACAAAGTTTCATTCCAGTATACATATAATGGTATTGCCGGTCAAATGACAAATGCTTCCGCTTTGCATGAATTGCTGAAACCTTATAAGGCACATATTATTTCCGGACACATGCATTACAACCAGAATCTGGTTTATTCTTCTGGTTTGATGGAACACATCACAGGTGCAGTATGTGGTGCATGGTGGAGCGGTAATTTGTGTCTGGATGGAACTCCGCAGGGGTATGGTGTTTATGAGGTGAATGGCGATAGTGTACAATGGTATTTCAAAAGCTCCGGTTTTCCCAAAGAACATCAGATGCGTGTTTATGCTCCCGGATCTTCAAAAGAGTATCCCAAAGATATTTTAGTGAATGTCTGGAACTGGGACAAAAACTGGAAGGTAGAATGGGTAGAGAATGGGCAAAATATGGGGCAGATGTTGCAGTCTACGGATAAAGATCCTGAAGTTGTGGCCCTTTGTAAATCTAAAATGAAATTAAAATATGACTGGATCTCTGCTATTCCTACCAATCATCTTTTCCGTGCAACCCCTTCAAAGGAAGATTCGGATATAGAGATAAGGGTAACAGACCGTTTTGGACATATCTATTCTGAAATAATTAAAGTAAAATCTTTATAAATACATAATGACGATGAGAAATAACAAATGGTTGATTTTGCCTTGCCTGTTTTTGGCAATGTCAATGCAAGCAAAGATATCGCTTCCATCAATTTGGAAAGACAATATGGTTTTGCAACAACGTTCTGAGGTACATTTTAGAGGGAAAGCGACTCCTGGAAAAGAAGTCTCTCTGACTGCATCTTGGAATAAAATAAGGATTAAAACTAAAAGTAATGAAAAAGGGGAGTGGGAGACTGTTGTCAAAACTCCATCAGCGGGAGGTCCTTATGAAATAAAGATATCAGACGGAGAACTCTTGGTTCTAAAAAATATCTTGGTTGGTGAAGTTTGGTTTTGTTCCGGTCAGTCGAATATGGAGATGCCGGTAAAAGGTTTTCGCGGACAACCGGTATTTGGATGTCAACCTTATATTGTTACAGCCAATCCACAGCGGCAACTTCGTCTGTTCACTGTAAAAAGAGATTGGAGTACCACCCCAAAAGAAGATGTAGAGGGTTATTGGTCAGAGTGTTCTTCAAAAGAGGTTGCCAATTTTAGCGCAGTAGCATATTTCTTTGGTGATCTTTTACAGAAAACATTGGGTATTCCTGTTGGATTGATTCACTGTTCTTGGAGTGCTTCCAAGATTGAGACGTGGATGGACAAAGAAACTTTATCACATTATCCGGAAGTAGATCTTTCTGTTTTAAACAATAAAGAATTTGCTTATCCAAACGGAACTCCAACATTGCTTTATAATGCGATGGTGAAACCATTGGAAGGCTTTCCTGTGAAAGGAGTTGCCTGGTACCAGGGAGAATCAAATAGTGCAAATCCTGCATTGTATAAGAAACTTTTCCCAGCTCTGGTTTCTCAATGGAGAACATTTTTCCGTTCACCGGATATGCCTTTCTATTATGTTCAGATTACGCCTTGGCAAGCTGAGGGGAAAGATCTATTGAACAGAGCATGGTTTCGTCAATGTCAGCTGGAGTTAATGAAAGAGATTCCTAATGTGGGAATGGTAACTACAACAGATGCCGGTAGTGAAAAGTTTATTCATCCTCCTTACAAAATCAAGGTCGGAGAACGACTTGCATATTGGGCTTTGGCTCGCACCTACGGTATCGAAGGAATTAGTTATTGCGGTCCGATCTATAAAAGTTGTAAGTTGAAAGATAATGTTGTAGAACTTCAATTTGATTATGGAGAAGATGGTATGACACCCGAAAATGAGGAACTCAAAGGATTTGAAATAGCCGGATCAGATGGAAAATTTGTGCCGGCACATGCTGAGATAATTAATGGGTCATCCAGGATAAAGGTTTGGAGTGAGTCAGTGTCTGTTCCAACAGAAGTTCGTTATTGTTTCCGTAATTATATGGAAGGCAATCTTTGCAATAATGTAGGCATTCCAGCTTCTCCATTCAGGGCTGAGGTTAAATAAATTTTAATTCTAAAAATAAAACACCATGAAAAAACTTCTTTTAATTGTAATGACTTTCTTTACGGTAGCCATGGTTGGCTACGGAGCAACCGGTAAAAAAGCACCGGTAAAGAGTAAACCGGCATTGATGTGGTTTGATGCTACAGCAAACTTTGCTCGTTTTAGTAACCCTGATTCGATAGATTTCTATCTGAAAAAAATTAAATCACTAGGCTTTACTCATGCAATTGTTGATATCCGTCCTATCACCGGCGAAGTACTTTATGAAAGTGCTTATGCTCCTCGAATGGAAGAGTGGGGAGGATATAAAAGGAAAAATTTTGATTTTCTGGGATATTTTATCAAGTCAGCACACAAACTTGGACTTCAGGTACACGCTTCATTGAATGTTTTTGTTGCAGGTCACAACTATTTTGATCGTGGATTGGTTTATACCAATCATCCGGAATGGGCATCCATGGTTTATACCGCTGATAAAGGAATCGTCTCTATTACTCAACAGAAAAAGAAATACTCGGCCATGGTAAACCCAATTAACCCTGGTTTTCAGAAGCATATTCTTAATGTTCTGAAAGAAGTGGTTAAAAAGTATCCTGCTCTTGATGGTCTGATGCTTGACAGAGTTAGATATGATGGCATTGAAGCTGATTTCTCGGATTTATCTCGTGAAAAGTTTGAAGCATATATTGGCCAGAAAATAGCCAATTTCCCTGCTGATATTTATGAATGGAAAAAAAATGCAGAAGGTAAATATTATCCTGAAAGAGGAAAACATTTTCTGAAATGGATTGAATGGAGAACGAAGAATATCCATGACTTTATGGCCTTGGCTCGCAAAGAGGTTAAAGCCGTGAATAAAAAAATCTCATTTGGCACTTATACAGGAGCGTGGTATCCTTCTTACTATGAGGTGGGGGTAAACTTTGCCAGCAACAAGTATGATCCTAGCAAAGATTTTGACTGGGCTACTCCTTCCTACAAAAATTATGCTTATGCAGAGTTGATTGATTTATATACAACCGGAAATTATTACACAGACATAACTAAGGAAGAATATCTTAAAAACAAACGTAGTATCTGGAATGAGACAGACAGTCAGGCTCAGTCGGGAACATGGTACTGTGTTGAAGGTTCTTGTGAGAAACTGAGGGGAATCATGAAGAATAATAAGTTTATGGGTGGTATTCTGGTTGACCAGTTTTATAATAACCCTGCAAAACTTACTCAAACAATTGAAATGAATCTGAAAGCTTCTGATGGTCTGATGGTATTTGATATTGTGCATATTATTACCAAGAATCTTTGGAAAGAGGTTGAGGCAGGAATGAAAGCCGGTGGAGCATTAAAATAAAAGATAAAAACAAGAAAAATGAATCAGAGAGCTTATGCCTTAGATGCCTTACGCGGATATGCTATCATTACAATGGTATTATCATCAAGTATTGCCTGGGGAATTCTTCCAGCTTGGATGTATCATGCTCAGATTCCTCCTCCGGATCATATATATAACCCCAATTTACCTGGACTTACATGGGTGGATTTAGTCTTTCCGTTTTTCCTTTTTGCAATGGGAGCAGCCTTCCCTTTTTCAGTTGGTAAGAGGATTGAAAAAGGTGAGAGTCATTTGCGCCTTTTATGGGATGCACTTTCAAGAGGGTTACAACTTACGGTATTTGCTATTTTTATTCAGCATTTTTATCCGTATGTATTAAGCTCCCCTCAGGATGTTCGCTCCTGGGTTTTGGCTCTTGTGGCTTTTGCATTGCTATTTCCCATGTTTATGAGGATACCATTAAAAATGCCTGCGTGGGCTCATTTTGGCATTAAGCTTTTTGCTTATGTAATGGCTTTTATCCTTTTGACAAATGTGAAATATGCTGATGGGAGAGTGTGGAGTCTAGATTATAGCAATATAATTATCCTCGTATTGGCAAATATGGCTTTTTGGGGAACCAGTCTTTATCTTTTTACCCGAAAGAACAGGTGGCCCCGGATAGTTGTTCTTGTTTGTCTGATGGCTATCATGTTATCTGCAGGAATTGAAGGATCTTGGGCTAAAGCCATGTACAACTTCACACCCTTTCCATGGATGTATAAATTTCTTTTCTTGAAATATCTTTTCATTGTAGTTCCTGGCACTATTGCCGGAGAGTACCTCATGGAATGGATCACCGGAAGGAGTGTTAATACTAATAAGGAGTCAAAGAATGAACGACGGTTATCTGTTTTATTGCTATTACTTGCAACAGTTCTAATAGTTCTAAATCTTTGTCTACTTCAGTCCCGGTTGGTGGAGATTAACGCTGTTGCAACTTTTATTCTGTTAGTTACAGGTTGTGTTCTGTTAAGAAAAACAGAGGAGGGGTATCAGAAGTTATGGAAAAATCTGTTTTATGCCGGAACTTATCTGCTGATAATTGGACTCTGTTTTGAATCTTATGAAGGTGGAATAAAAAAAGATCCCTCAACTTTCAGCTATTATTTTGTAACTTCGGGATTGGCGTTTATGGCTCTTTTAATATTCAATATTATTTGTGATTATTATGGACATATCAGGAGCACCAGATTTTTGGTAATGTCGGGTCAGAATCCAATGATTGCCTATGTTTCCAGTAATCTTTTGATTATGCCTCTTTTGGGGCTTTTAGGTATAACACCACTTCTTTCGTATTTATCAACCGACCCTTGGTTGGGCTTTTTGAGAGGAGTGATTATTACTTCTTTAGCTGTTTTGGTGACTATGTTTTTTACCCGGATTAAATGGTTCTGGAGAACATAGCACAGATCTCTTTTTAGAGGATAAAACCTAATAAGAATCTGGGAATAATGATTGTAAAACATAATGACGTAGAACCACTGTTGAAATAATTTTTAAATAACAATGATAAAAATAAAAAAGTTAGTAAGCTTGTTTGCACTATGCTGTGTTTTTATGACAACTAAGGCGCAAGTTAAATATTACGATGCGGCAGTCTTTCCTTTGTATGGCAAAATATCCGATCAGACAGAAACCCGTTACGAACGTCTGCCTGCTTCCATAAAAGATATTTGCCGACCTCCGGTTTGGGGACTAGGTAAAAACACTGCCGGGTTAGCTATTCGTTTTCGTTCAAATTCAAAGAATATTTCCGCCAGATGGACACTATTGCAAGATTATCATATGAATCATATGGCTGGCGTTGGAATCCGTGGTTTGGATCTTTATTGCCTGGAGAAAGGAGGCTGGCGTTTTGTTAATGTAGGAAGACCTGTTGGAAAGGAAAATGCAGCCACCATTATTTCAAATATGAATGGCGAGGAACGTGAATATATGCTTTATCTGCCTTTATATGATGGTGTTACTCACCTTGAGATTGGAATCGACTCTCTGGCTTCAATAGAACAGCCGCGTGTCGAGTCTCCTGTCCGCAAGAATCCGGTCATTTATTACGGTACAAGTATTTCTCAAGGAGGATGCGCCAGTCGTCCAGGAATGGCACATACCAATATTTTATCCCGCCGTTTGAACAGAGAATTTATCAATCTTGGTTTTAGCGGTAACGGACAGTTGGATTATGAAATTGCAGAAATAATAACCGGCCGCGATGCTTCTTTAATTGTTTTGGATTTTATGCCGAATGTGAATTTGAAGCAAATACACGAGAAAGCAGATAAATTCTATCAGATTTTGCGAAGCAAGTCTCCAAATGTTCCGATATTATTCATAGAGAACCCTATTTTCCCTTTCAGTGACTATGATTTGAGCATGCAGAACGTCCTTAAGGATAAAAACGATGCTTTACGGGTGTTTTTTAAAAGCTTAATAAAAAAGGGAGAAAAAAATATCTATTTTCTGTCATCTGATAAACTTATCGGGACCGACGGAGAAGCTACAGTTGATGGTATCCATTTTACTGATTTAGGTTTTCAGCGTTTTGCTGATTGCCTCTATCCGGTAATTAAATCAAAAATGAAAGACTAGTTTAATTAATGAATAGTTAGTTGGGCGTATTGGTTACGCTGTTGTTTTGTTGTGTTTTTAGTTGGTTTAGTTTGGTGAAGTGTAAGAATAGGGATAACTCTCTTTTCTTCAACTAAGGATTCCGGGAATTCATTCTTTCCCGGAATCCTTTTTTTATAGCAAGATGTTGTTTTTTCTGGAGTTTTTCTGTATCGTTTTCTTGTCTTTTAAACTTTTAAGAAAGTGTTTATAAAAAAATAGCAACTTTTGTGTATAAGATTACAAAATATACTATTTTTATACCTGATAAGAAATGCATTCTGTTGTACTATGAATCAGCTTCTTTTTAAGACTGCATTCATTTTTTTTGTTGTTGTGTTGATATAAGTCCAGACCTGTAAATGCAGAATAATTTTGTGACAAACAATCGAGTATCTAAGAAATGTTGTAAGCTTCAGATTAAATGAATATAATGATTAATTAATGCACTTAAATTATGAAAAAGAATATTTTATTATTAATCTTAATGTTAGTTTCTGTATTAGGTTTAAATGCTCAAAATTCAAGTGAAACTGTTTATTGCGATATTGTTGGAACAGAAATATTGTTTAGTAATAAGATTACTGTTGATATTGACTTTGGTCAGAAATCAAGTTTCTGGACAGATTACAAAGAGAAAAGATTAGTGGATGAAAAAGGAAAACCAATCAAATTTAATTCGATGATCGATGCCTTAAATTTTATGGCAAAGTTAGGGTGGGAGTTTCAACAGGCTTATGTTGTAACTACAAATGATCAGAATGTATGCCATTGGTTGATGAAAAAGACTCTAAAAGAAGGTGAATCTATTAATGACGGAATAAAGACCTCCAAAAGCATTAATTAGGTATTATTGCCTGGAGTGAAGTTCTGTATCATAGTTATTAAAGAAATTAAGAGGACTTTTTAGCTTATTTTATTTATTCTTCATTGATCTGCTGACTAATTGTACAGTGAAGCATTCAGATGTATTTATTAATTATATAAATACTCTCAATTTGCCTTTCCAATGCATTTAGGTTTGAATCTAGATTCCGCAGACAGTTGATCTAGGTACAAAAAAAAGGCCATCAACGCCCAATTGCGAAGAAAGCCTCCTCTATCATGAAAAACTACTCTCTTAATTTTGTTTGTTCAAACGCTACTGTTTGTTTTTGATCAGCTTTTGAAGCTTGGCGTTTAAACTTTGGCACATTGCACCTTTACCTGCAGCCTGGTATCTTTTAATCTGATACCGAAGCAATGAAATTTCATTCATCTTTTCTTTCATAATTTTACATCTTTTTTTGCTTACCACGTTTTGATAAGCGGTTCTTGTTACTTTCTTAATTCAATGCAAAGGTACTGATTTATTTGGAATAATATGTTTTATAACATAAAAATATACTAAATGAAGACTGATTTAACAATGTTTAATAATGAATATTAAGATTTGGGACAAAAAAGGATACTTTTCAAAAATCTAGAAAATAAAGGCCTTCTATTGTCTGTTTATTTTTCATTTTGTCTGACTCCTGTAAATTAAAAATGCATTTGCCTTGTAAGGTGAATATAAACCTGAAAAATAATGATTTTTAAGCTGGTCTGAAATAAAAAAAAGGCAATCGACGCCTTATTGCGAAGAAAGCCCTATCTATTGTTTGGAAACTATTATCTTTTTAAGATGCTATGCTGCAGCCTTTTCTTTAATCAGTTTTTGCAGCTTTGCATTTAAAGTCTGGCACATTGTACCTTTACCTAAAGCTTGGTATCTTTTGATTTGATACTGAAGCACTGTGATCTCATTCATCTTTTCTTTCATAATTTACCTCTTTTTTTGCCTACCACCTTTTGGTAAGCGGTTTAACTTTTACTTTTTTATTACGCTGCAAAGATAGCGACTATTTTTGTATTTATGCTATATAACATATAAAAAAGTGCTGGATTTAACAATATTTTGTAGTATATGACGCACAATGGGGTTTATTATATGGTCTTTTACACGAGTCTTACGACTTCATTCAAAAATTAACTAAAAATGTTATGTCCCAGATTTAAAATTTACTATGTTTATAATACAAAATGAATCGTCTTAAGTCAAATAACTATGGAAGTATGATGCTTTGTTTCTTTTGACATTCTATAAATCCATAAAAATAGAGGAAAGGCATAATTTCTTTCATAGCCTGTTAATTGATATAATATAATAAGGTTATGTTTTTAGAGACGTTTTTTGAAGAGTCAGTCCTTTCATATCCTGACGCTATTGCTATTGAGCAAGGTAATACTCGGTTAACTTATGCAGAAGCTGATAGGACAGCCAATAGACTTGCTCATTTTCTGCAAGCAAGGGGCATTGGCGTTGAAGATAAAGTGGCGATTCTGTTGCCTCGGTCGTCTCATGTACCCATTGCCATGCTTGCAGTCCTGAAATCCGGAGCTGCTTATATTCCTCTTGATCCTGAAATTCCTGCAGAAAGGCTTAACTTCATCATGCATGATGCTGAAGCAAAAATGCTTATTACATCTAATGAGATTCTTGAAAGGTTAGGAGTGCAGTTGGACCATCATCCCATATTTAATATTGATTCTCATTTGCCCGAATTGAATGACTATCCTGATAATAAGCCAACTGTGATAAATCGCACACCTAGTGACTTGTGCTATATTATTTATACATCGGGAACAACAGGTAATCCCAAAGGGGTATTACTCGAGCATCGAAATGTTGTTAATTACATTTGCGGTGCACAGCAAATTTATCCTTTGGCACATTCGGACAGAGCTTTACAGGGATTTTCGGTTTCATTTGATGCATCTGTCGAAGAAATCTGGGTAACCTTTTCAGTCGGAGCCACCCTGGTAATTGGAACTTTTGAAATAATGCGATCTGGCGATCAATTGGCTGCCATACTAAATCAGTTAAAAATTACATTCCTTTCGTGTGCTCCTACATTACTTTCAATGGTAAAAGAGGACATGCCAGACTTAAAGATATTAATTTTTGGTGGAGAGGTTTGCCCAAGAGATATTGCTGTCAGATGGTGCAAACCAGGGCGTTTGGTATTTAACACTTATGGACCTACAGAAACCGCAGTAATTGCAACCTATTCGTTATTGAGTTCTAATGAAGATGTAACGATAGGTAAACCTTTGAAGGGGTATGATGTGTTACTGGTTAATGAGCAACTTGAAACTGTATCCTACGGAGAAGAGGGCGAAATCCTTATTGGCGGCGAAAGCGTTGCACGTGGATATTTAAATAGGAAGGAGCTGACTGCTCAAAAATTTATTGAAACAGATAAGTTTAATGGAGTTCGTAAACGATATTATCGCACGGGCGATCTAGCCAGATATGCCCCTAATGGCGAGCTGATTTTTTTGGGAAGAGCTGATGCACAAGTGAAAGTTCGCGGATTCAGGGTTGAATTGGCAGAAATAGAAAGTCTGCTGATAAAATGTAAAGGGATACAAGCAGCAGCAGTAAAGTTGGATAGTAGTACACAACAATTGGCTGCCTATGTTGTGAAAAACGAAGAACAAGAGATAGATCGTGAAGAGGTAGCAAAGTTATTACGGCAAATGCTCCCATATTACATGGTTCCATCAACGCTGGATGTTATTGCGGCATTACCAATGACGTCAAGTCAGAAGATTGATCGTAACCGTTTGCCGCCACCTCAATTACCGTTGGTATATTCTGCGCAAAGGAAGATTCTTCCTCCTTCCACAATGATTGAACATGAGATGGTTAAAATTATATCTCGAAATATCAATAGAAATGACGTCTCAATGGACGATAATTTCTTTGACGATTTGGGAGGGCATTCCTTATTAGCGGCTATCGTTGTTTCGGAGATGCGAGAATTGAAAATGTTTGAGAATATGTCGGTAGCCGACGTATACAAATTTCCAGTTCTCTCGGATCTGGCAAGGGAACTTGAAAAAAAGAAACCCAAAGAGGGTGCAAGAGACTCAGAAGAACGTGATATTTACACCCCTTCGAAATTAAGCTATTACACCTGTACTTTTTTTCAGGGAATCTCTTTGCTGTTTCTGATTTTGCTTTTTGGAATGGAGTGGCTGGGGCCGTTCCTGGTTTATTCATATTATTATCAGGCAGAAAACGGAGTGTTCTATTCCCTTTTTATGAGTCTTCTGATGTATTTTTCAATATTGCCTGTGCTTTCAATATTTGCCATTATTTTCAAATGGATTGTTCTGGGAAAAATTAAGGCGGGAAAATACAAGCTTTGGGGTAGTTACTATTTCAGGTTCTGGATTGTGGATAAAGTGATCAGCATTTGTCCAACAGTTTATTTTACCGGAACCTCAATGATTAATCTGTTTTATCGATTGGTAGGTGCAAAAATTGGGAAAGATACCTATATTAATACTTCTGCGGTTTCAGCGTTCGATTTGTTGAGCGTCGGAGACAATGTAAGCATTTGTACAGATTCACACTTAAGAGGATATATTATTGAAGATGGTTACTTAAAGATAGGAACCATAGAAATAGAGGACGATGTTTTTATAGGAACCAGATGTTGTTTGGCTCATAATACAAAAATGGAAAGAAATAGCTCAATTGAAGATTTAACTCTGGTTCCCGAAGGTTCTACTATTCCCCATAATGAAATTTGGGGTGGTTCGCCTGCTTCAAAAATAGGGATGAATGAACCTCAGGAACATATAAAACTCTGGTCGAAAAGGTTTACGCTGCTTTCCTTATTCGGAGTTTTTGTTATACCGTTAATTACCATGATTGCTTATTTCCCTGGCATGATGTTAATCACCCACTTGGACTTTACTTCTGAAAAATATCATTTCCTTTGGATGACAATCGGTGTTGGTTTTTCATTTGTAGTGTTGCTTACTTCTATCATTACAATTCTTAAATGGCTGCTGCTTGGAAATATTAAAGAAGGTAAATACCCGTTAAATAGCCTGTTTTACTATAAGAAATGGTTTTTCGACCAGTTGATGAAGTTGAGTCTACAGGTAATTGGTACACTTTACACCACACTTTACCTACAAATCTGGTTCAAGAGGTTAGGGGTAAAAATGGGCAAACGGGTAGAGATCTCGACGGTTGAATTTATTTCACCCGATCTTCTGGTAACCGGTGATGAGTGTTTTTTAGCCGATTCGGTTTCAGTTGGAGCTTGTCATGTTCGTAACGGCTATATGAACATAGCCAAGACATACATCGGTAACCGGACATTCGTAGGGAATAGTGCAGTAATCAGTCCAAGTACACACTTAGGAAACGATGTGTTGGTTGGTGTACTCTCAAAGATGGATAATGAAAACCTTCCAGCAAAAGATGGTACATCCTGGTTTGGGTCTCCGGCAGTATTTTTACCCAAAAGAGATATTAATCGTGATTTTCCTGCAGAACAAACCTATAAACCTACTAGGAAACTTTTTATCCAACGTTATACGATAGAGTTCTTTCGTGTAGTCTTGCCTGCAACGCTTTTTATCTTCTGTGCTGCTTTAGTTACTAATGCAGTTTCATTCCTGCAAGTGGAAAAAGACCTTTATGAACTGCTTTGGGTCTTCCCATTTCTATATATTGGTGCTGCAATTATAGGTACACTAATTACTGTTCTGTTAAAATGGACGATTATAGGTGAATATTCAACGGCAAAAAAGCCTTTATGGAGTAATTATGTATGGAGAAGTGAATTGATAACCGGGGTTTATGAAAACTTTTTAGTATTCTTTTTATTAAATGTCCTTACAGGGACTCCGTTCATTAAATATCCCTTACGTTTGCTTGGTTGTAAGATAGGAAGCAGAACCTGTTTGTTTACCACTCAGATTACAGAGTTCGATTTGATCAGAATACGGGATAATTCGGTGTGTAACGACAACTGTACACTACAGACTCATCTTTTCGAGGACAGAGTCATGAAAATGTCGTATATCGACATTGGAAAAAGGTGCAGTGTGGGTGGCATGTCTGTGGTTCTTTATGATTCTAAAATGGAAGATGATTCCATATTAGATCCATTATCTGTTTTGATGAAGAACGAAATCCTTCCTGCAAAGAATCGATTTGTCGGAGCTCCGGCTATTAAGACTGAGGGCTGATGAAAATAAAGGAGGTTGTTTCTGTTTTTCGGGAAACAACCTCCTTATATGAATGCTTTATCTGAAAGCTTAATACACTTTACAACGAATTTATCGCTTTACATGCTTTTTCAACTGTTACAGCAGCCGGAGTATTAGGAAAATCATTTAGATTGAATGAAGAGAGAATCTTTTCAATTTTCTTCAAGCCGGCTTTATCGCCCTTTTGTTTGAATTCATTGCGCAGGATGGTTATTTTTTCATGCGCCTGAATTCCTTCAACCATTCTTTCAAAACGGATGGAACTGCGTGCTCCCGGATAAATCAGATAAGTGTCTCCACCTGCCCATGAACGGAATCTTGAATCGAGCAGTGGCTCAAGCGGCCAGCTGTTGTATGCCCATCTCAAATAGCCATCGAGACCCTCTTTTGCCGAGAAGTAGCTTATCCAGGCCGATTCTGCCGGAGCCGAGAACGTAAATGTGTTCGGGTCTGGTTCGGTGCAACAGGTGTAATTGGTGCTGTATTTATGTTCCTGGCGACGGCGTTCCAACACCTTATCGGGGAACGATTGCGAAATGGTGATGCAGTAATCAAAAATATCCGGTTCAATTTCAGCGTGGTAGTTGCCAGCTAGGGAAACTTTCCAATTCGGATCGGATTTTCTGATAACCTTCAGTGTTTTTTGCATCACTTCCATTGGACGTTCGTCCATGGCGATGGTGCATATATCAAACCATCCTTTTTCTTTGAGGTGTTTTGAGAAGGAGGAGAGGAAAGCGGTCCATAGTTCATCATACTCTTTCTCTCCGGGAGCTGCATTGATGTATTTCACCGAGTTGGTTGCTTGGTCGAAATATTGGAATGAAAGTTCCCAGGGCACCATAGAATAACAATTAATCTGTTTGTTGATGCCTAGATTCATCATGAATTCCACCCATTTGTCAAGTACGGTATAATCAAAATACCAGGTGCCATCTGCTTTCTTTAACCAGGTAACCATTGATTCGAAACAATCTTCAGTCTGGCAGTTCCACGGATGCTCCATAATGGAGGCTGTGATTACTTTCTGTCCGGCATCAGCCAACATCTTCATGAGAGGGCGCATTGCATCGAAGTGCTCTTTACTCCAGAGTGGAACCTGGTTGTAGCGTGCAACAGCAAAAGGACTTTGCCATAAATCAAGATGGTATGCCCATTCAGCAGGTGCCGGAAGCGTACGGTTGCCCACCTCGATTTCCAGTTCCAAACGTGCTAACTGTTTATTGTCACCTTTCACAATTAATGCTCCTTTATAAATACCTGAAGGAGTAGTTGACGGAACCTGACACTTCACCCAGATTGCCTGAGCATTCATCTCTTCCAAGTTCATTTTCGAAAGAAGATGGTCGATGGGATCGGCGACTAACAGGGAGTCGTATTTAGAGTGATCGGGCCTGTGGCCGCAACCTCCTTTTTTATCTTTATTCAGCTCGTCGGTCATCACATAACGAACGAACCCTCCGGTGAAGGCACTGGCAGGGAGCGCTATTCCTTTGTTGCTTTTGAATTCGGTGAATGTGTATTGCAGATCATTGATTTTTTTATTGCTCCACACTACAGCCTGTGCACTAACCCTTTCTCCTTTCCAGGCCGATAATTTCAGTTGAGTTTGCTTTTTAAGGGTGGGGACTTCACCTTTTGCGTAACGCTTATCGGTACTTCCCCAGGAAACACAAGGGCGAGAAACAATATTCCATGCTTTCTTGTCAGGTGATTTAGGGTCGGGCAATTCCTTGTATTCATTCAGAGGAAAAGGCTTTTGGCCGGTTAAAGTTCCACATTGTGTAATACCTTGTTGCGCACATAGGGATACAGTACCCAAAGTATATGCCAACAGCAGAAAAAGTTTTCGTTTCATTGTAAATGTGTTTTTAAGTGGTTGGTTTGTTTTAAGAGATTGTCATTAGTTCACAAAAATAATCATTATTTTGTTTTAATGGTCGAACTGAAAATAAACCATCTTGTTTTTTATGTAATAACTGATATAATCATTAATAATATTTAATGAATACTGAACTTGCAAACTTTTTCCGGAAAAAGTTAAGTTGTTGATTTAATTAATGACTCACATTTATCATATAAAAATTCCGATTCGTATTCCTAATTTTTAGCCTCATATCCATAAATTGCATTTTTTTGTGTAAGTTTGGGCCGATTTTAATTTTGCTTATTTTCTTCTTTAATTGATATAACTATAGGGAGCCCACCCTTAAGTGAAGAAATAGTACTGTACAATGAATGAGGAACATTATTTATTATTTGAACTTAAACAAGGAAACAAAGAGGCTTTTACCTTGCTTTTCCAAAAATATTATAAGGATTTAGTCTTGTTTGGAGGGAATTTCTTGTATGATAAGGTGCGATGTGAGGACATAGTTCAGACGATTTTTTTAAAATTATGGTCAGACAGAGAGGTGCTTGTGGTAAATACTTCATTAAAATCATATTTATTGAGAGCTGTCCAAAATAGTTGCCTAGATGAAATAAGGCATAATCAGGTGAAATATGAACATGAATCATATACCGCAGCATTTGGGCTGGATGATAATGTCGATACTGAGAACTACATTCTTTATTCAGATTTACAAAATCATTTAGATGAAGCATTAAGTAAATTGCCAGAGGCATGTCGGCTTGCCTTTGAAATGAATCGCTTTGAAGGATTGAGATACAAAGAGATTGCTAGCCGTCTTGATGTTTCTGAACGGACTATAGAAGTACGTATAGGGAAAGCTATTGGGTTGTTACGAGTGTATTTAAAAGAGTTTTTTCTACTTGTATCAATGCTACTTTTTAAAGAACTATAATATTTATGTGGTAAATAGATTATGGAACGTCATAATATAACTAAAAGATATAAGCATGCAAGTAAATAATAATATAGATATATTGATAGCCAAGCATTTTTCGGAGGAGTTGACTATTGATGAAGAAAACATGTTGACATCTTGGTTGAATGAAGATGTCAATAATATCGCATATTTTAATCAGTTGAGAAATATTTGGCAGGTTTCTTATCCTTCATTCAACCCAGAAACAATAGATGTTGCCAAAGCTGAGAAAAAAATAATGAAGACAATTAAGGTCAAGAGATGGACCCAGATGCCTGCTGTAGTATGGTGGCAGAGAATAGCTGCAATTATTATATTACCATTGTTTCTATTGATGGCATATTTGATTAACAAAGAAAAGAATTTAACTGCAGAAGTTGTTTATCAAGAAATCTTTTCCCCTTTTGGAGTACGTTCTCAAGTTAATTTGCCTGATGGTTCAAAAGTTTGGCTCAATTCCGGGAGTCGTTTAAAGTATCCAGTTGTCTTCAAATCAGGAATCCGTGATGTGTATTTATCGGGAGAGGCCTATTTTGAGGTTCATTCTGATAAAAACAATCCTTTTATGGTTAAGACTGCTAATCTGGCTGTGAAAGCAACTGGTACGGCTTTTAATGTTGAAGCATATTCCACAGATTCTGTGATTGCAGTGACACTTGTGCATGGAAAAGTAAATGTTGAATTAAATAATGATAGAAACATAGCATTAGTACCCAATCAACGTCTCAGTTACAATAATAAATCTAATAGCTATAACTTAGCTAAAGTTGATACTTATAAATGGTGTACATGGCGAAATGGCATCTTGGTTTTTAGGAATGACCCACTGGATTATGTATTTAAGAAAATAGGTCAAATGTATAATGTTGATATATTAGTGAAAGATACACAAATTGCATCTCAACCTTATCGTGCCACTTTTGAAGGTGAATCTTTAGAAGAAATTCTACGTCTAATGAAAATGACAGCTCCTATTCGCTATAGAAGGACAGAAAGGTTTAAAACAAAAAATGGAGAGTTTAGTAAAGAGAAAATAGAAGTTTATAAACAGAAAATTAATGAATTGTAATTCCCGGTTTAATAAACACATGTTGGCGATTTGAATGGTTATTAAATCTTTTGTCGTTTACAATAGAAAAAAAGCTCACATTCTTATGTGGGCTTTTTTTTTAAAAACGTCTTTGTTAAGGATGGATATAAATCAGATTTAAACACAGAGAAATGATTGCGGATTTTATCTTTTATTAATAATACAGTCCTTAACTTATAAATTATACAAATGATGAGAACTAGTACTTAACACACACGTTTCAACAAAGAGGTATGAAAAGAAATTCTGTAATACCTAATTTTTTATTAACCAAATATGTTTAATTAACCTTTATAATGCATATGAATTTATTTTTGAGGAAACAAATGAATTTCTATAGAAAAGTTGCTGAAATAAAAAGTTCTCGACGATTTTTTATGATATTAATTATTTGTTTCATTGTACAATCGTTTAACTCGACAGTATTTGCTCAGTCCGTAAATCTGTCACTTGATATGAGAAATGTTCCCTTGGAACAAGTGTTGAATGTTATTGAAACAAAAACAGATTACCATTTTTTGTATAATCAACAATTGGTAAACGTAAAACAAAAAGTAACTATAACTAGTAATAAACAAGATCTATTACAAATCTTGAATGAATTATTTAAAGGTACAGATTTGAATTATAACATTAATGGAAAACAAATTGTACTGAGTAAAAAAGAAAAAAGGACTCCATTAGGAACACGTAATAGAATATATGGTGTTGTAACTGATAAGAATGGTGAAACAATTATTGGTGCCTCAATAGTTGAAAAAGGAACAAATAATGCGACAGCTACAGATATAGATGGAAAATTTGAACTTGATCTTTCTGATAAGTCGGTTTTAAAGATTTCGTGTGTTGGTTATTCCCCTGTTGAAATAAAAGTCGGTGATAATAAAAAACTAGCAGTTACATTAGCAGAATCGTCTCAAGTATTGAATGAGGTTGTTGTTGTTGGATATGGCACTCAGAAAAAAGTAAACCTCACTGGTTCAATTGAGACTGTAACTGCTAAAGATTTGGAAAATAGGCCTTCAACAACGATCTCTTCGGCCCTTCAAGGGAAAATGGCCGGAGTTACAATCGTTCAAAAGACGGGACAGCCTGGCTCAGATGGTGGTTCAATCTATGTTCGTGGACGCGGAACCCTTAATAGCACAAGCCCCCTTGTTATAGTTGATGGAGTTCCTGGAAGTATGGATGCAATTCCTCCTTCCGACATTGAAAGTATCACAGTACTGAAAGATGCGGCTTCGGCAGCAATTTATGGTTCTAAAGCGGCTAATGGTGTAATCTTAATAGTTACCAAGAAAGGCGAAAACCGTGCCATGAAGGTTACCTACAATACCTATATTGGAACGCAAACCCCAACTAGCCTCCCTAAAATTCTGGGTTCACCGGATTATGCGGTATTGTTGAATGAAGCGTTGGTTAATGAACATAAAAGCCCGAAATACACTGCTGAACAAATACAGAAATTTAAAGACGGCAGCGATCCAAACCATTATCCCAATACCGATTGGTTCGATCTTCTGTTATCAAGAAATGGATTCCAACAGAACCATTTTCTAAAGATGGATGGTGGAACAGATAAAACAACCTATTACATGTCATTCGATTATCTTGATCAGTCGGGAAATATTAAGAATACCAATTTTGACAGATACACATTCAGAGCAAACATTGAAAGTCAGGTATACAAACGTCTTAAACTTGGGGCCAACCTTTCATATCGCTATTCAGACAAAATAGAACCAGCACAACCTTATTATGATTCATTTGGGTATTTTTACTCTGAAGCTGAAAAAGACCCACCAACAATTGTTGGCAGATACGACGATGGAACATCTGGGTATTACCGAAATGGCGGATTGGCAGCCTGGATTGATGCAGGTGCATTTTCCAAAGACAATGTTAAAGATTTAAACGGGATTTTTACCGCAGATCTTACATTGGCAAAAGGGCTAACATTAAAAGGTGTAGCTGCTATCCGTCATTATACAAGTGTTTACAACCGTTTTATTAAGGAAATTAAATACTACAACTACGATACAAAAGCGTTAATTAAGATTTCAGGACCAAATAAAGAGACAGACAATTCACAAAACATGTCCGATGTCAATTTACAGGCACTCTTAAATTATGAAAAGTCATTCGGAGAGCATAATATCCATGCTTTGGCAGGATATTCTCAGGAAGCATATCGTCTTGATTATCTTGGGGCAGAACGAACTAATTTCGTGAATAATTCTATCGGCGAAATTAATGGTGGGTCAGAAAAAACGATGACTAATAGCGGTTATGCTACTGAATATGCTATGCGTTCATATTTTGGTCGTCTAAATTATGATTATAAGAGTAAATATCTGCTTGAAGCAAACCTTCGTGCCGATGGTTCCTCTCGTTTTGCAAAAGGGCATCGATTTGGCTATTTCCCTTCTTTCTCGGCAGGATGGCGTGTGTCTGAAGAGAGCTTTATGAAGGAGCTTGATTGGATTTCTAACTTAAAGATTAGAGCGTCCTATGGTACTACTGGTAATAATGAAGTTGGTAATTACCCCACGCGTTCCTCTTTAGAGTCGACAAGTATTGTAATGAACGAAGGGATTGTGGATGCTATCTATCAAAAATATGCTGCAAATACGGATATTAAATGGGAAACAACAAAAACTAAGGATTTGGGATTAGATGTTTCTGTTCTTGATAATCATTTATCTGCGTCGGTTGATTATTTTGATCGCCGAACCGATGATATCCTTATGAGTTTGCCGCTTCCTGGTACTTTTGGCTTGGAACCTCCTAAACAAAATGCTGGTTCTATCGGAGTTACCGGTTGGGAATATCTGGTAAGCTATCAGAATAAATTGGGAGATTTTAAATATTCTATCAGCGGCAATGCCTCCTTCACTAAAGAAAAAATTCTTGATTTAAAAGGTACCGGACCTTATATCAGCGGTAATACAATCCAGCAAGTCGGATCTCCTGTGAGAGCCTTTTTCGGATATGAGTGTACCGGGATTTTTAGGACGAATGAAGAGTTGACCAGTCATGCTAAACAAGATGCTAATACCGGCTTAGGTGATTTAATCTATAAGGATCAATTGACTGAGGATACAAACAATGACGGAATTCCAGACGTTGGAGATGGTGTTATTAACGAAAAAGACCGTGTTATTATTGGAAATGATGTACCTAGTGTTACCTATGGTTTTAACCTTACTGCTGATTATAAAGGATGGGGTGTTAGTGCCTTTTTCCAGGGAGTTAATGATGTAAGTGCTTATATGAGCAGTTTAAACAGGGCAACAGACGAGAGTTTCAAAGAACAGCATTTGGATAGATGGTCTGCCGAAAATCCGGATGGTTCATTCCCAAGAAACTTGTATAGCTGGTCTCAAAATAAAAAGCCATCTTCATTTTGGATTAGAGATGCCTCTTATTTGCGACTGAAAAATCTTCAGGTTAGCTACACATTCCCTCAATCTATAGTAAAGAAGTTGAAAGTAGATTTCTTACAACTTTATTTTAGCGGCCAGAATCTTCTGACATTTACGTCATTACTCGATGGATATGACCCGGAAAATGCAGGTGCAGGATATTATCCTCAAGTAAAGACTCTTTCACTTGGCCTCAATGTAAGGTTCTAATTCTTTTAGTCTATTTTAATTATGATAAATATGAAAAAGTTTAAATCAAAATCAATATATAGTTTACTATTGATCGCATTGTTTTCCACATCCTGTGATGATGGTTTTCTGGATAAAAAACCACTGGATAAACTGTCTAATGATTCATTCTGGACGAGTGAAAATGATGTTGTACTTGGTCTGAATGCTTGTTACCCGGTAGATAATTACTGGAATACATTCTGGTTTGATGGTTTGTCGGACAATGCCTTTTCACAATTTGCCTGGGATGGAATTCAAAACATAGGCAATGGAACTGCAGACCCTGTAATGACAGCTCAATCTGATGCCCGTAATGAATGGGACTTTAAGAAAATTCGTATCTGTAACAATTTTCTTGAAAATATTGACCGTGTAACTTTGAGTGATGCCAAAGCAAAAGAGTACAAAGGACAGGCTAGGTTTATCAGAGCCTACGAATATTTCTGGAGGTCTCAGATATATGGTGATTTTCCATTGGTTACAAAAACGTTGGGAGTTAAAGAGAGTTTTGTTCCAAGAAATCTAAAATCTGAAGTTGTTGATTTCATCCTCAGTGAACTGAATGAAATATCAGCTCCAGGGTATTTACCTCTGAGTTATTCAGGTGATGACAAAGGACGCATAACACGAGGTGCTGCATTGGCATTAAAAGCCAGAGTTGAACTGTACAATAAAAAATATGCAGAGGCTGCAACTTCAGCAAAAGCTGTAATGGATCTTAACCTATATGAACTATTCCCTGATTATGAAAAACTGTTTTGGGAGGAAAGCGAAAGTAAGAATAAAGAAGCAATTCTGGAGCAACAATTCTCAATGGTAAAAGACGACTATAAGAACTGGATGGAACAATCTATCGGGTCGCGTAGTGCCGGTGGTTGGTCATCGGTTGCTCCTGTTCAAAGCCTGGTTGATGCTTACGAATGTACTGATGGTAAAAGAATAAGTGAGTCTCCTCTTTATAACCCTGAGCAACCATATCAGAACAGAGACCCTCGTCTTAAGGCCAGTATAATATGTCCGGGAGATACCTGGCAAGGGGTTTATGATCCATACTCTAAAAACAGTTCAGACAACTATAAGCTAAATAATGCTTCACCAACCTGTTACCAGATACGGAAATACATGAATCCTAGTGAATCTACCAATGACGGCTCCGGAGCCAATGTTATGTGCATCCGTTTCGCTGAAGTTTTACTAACTTATGCCGAAGCTAGAATTGAACTTGGAAGTATTGATCAGACTGTTCTTGATGCCATTAACTCAATCAGAGCGAGAGCGTATGGTGTAACTTTGGGTGAAACGACTAAATATCCTGCAATAACTACATTCAATCAAGAGGAGCTAAGAACAATTGTTCGTAATGAACGTAGGGTTGAACTAGCACTTGAAGGATTGAGGTGGTATGACATTCAACGTTGGGAAATTGGACCTCAAGTAATGCCAGGTACAGTATATGGTGCCCGATTGGGAACTGTCGATGAAAATGGAAATCTGATATTCACTTCTCCCGACCATTTGATTCTTGAACAAAGATCATTTGATCCGGCCAAGAATTATTTATGGCCTGTTCCTCAAAAAGAGAGAGACGTGAATCCAAAGATTACTCAAAATCCAGGTTATTAATTTACTCTTTGAAAAATACTAATTTTCTATTAAATATAAAAAGGAGGGCGGTAATACTTCTCTCCTTTTTATTTACCTCGCAAACTACCTGACGATGGATATTATAGGAGCGATTACCAGATAATTAAAATGAAGCAACTATTTTGAATAAAATGAGAAGTTAGAGTTTTGCTAATAAACGTCTTACATATGAAAATACAACTGAAATACCGGGTTTTATCTTTAACAACTCTTTTTTGCCTGATACTCGGAGCGAATGCTCAAAATTCCATGTCGCTTGCCGGAAAATGGGAATTTAAATTAGACCCGATGGATATGGTGAAAATTGCCAGATTTACTGATCCGATGAATGATTTTGTACTCTTACCAGGTACAACGGACAGCAACCAAAAAGGGATTAAGAACCCGTGTACTCATTATAGCCGCTTGTCTCGTAACTACGAGTATTGTGGCTTGGCATGGTATAAAAAAGAGGTGATAGTTCCTGAAGAATGGCACCAAAAAACAATTGAACTGTCACTTGAACGTGTTCTATGGAAGTCATGCATATATATCGATGGAGTGTATCTATCTGCTTATGAAAGTTTCTCTACACCACACACCTATAATTTGAGTAACGTTTTAACACCTGGAAAGCATACTATTACGCTGGGTGTTGATAATAGAATTCCTGTTGGATTCAATAGATGGTGCCACGCATACACTGATTTTACTCAAACCGACTGGAATGGAGTTATCGGTCATATGGAATTGAAAGCTTACGATCAAATACGAATCAAAAACCTCGAAGTTTATCCCAATGTAACCAATAAAACTGCTAAGGTTGTTTGTGAGGTATACAATGTTACTTGTAAGAACTTTAATGGAAATATTGTTTTTAATGCCAAAGTGAGAAACTCAGGCAAGAATCATGCAATAAAACAATTCACACTTCCTGTTTCGGGAAATGACTCCATCGTTACGGCTACAACCATTATCCCTATGGGCGACAAAGTGCAACTTTGGGACGAATTCACGCCTGCTTTATATAAACTGACTGCCGGTCTTTCTGCAAAAACTGCGGATGGAAAATTATATTCGGATACCAAGGAAGTTACTTTTGGGATGCGTGAGATGGGATACAATGTACACCATGTTACAGTCAATGGACATCCTGTATTTTTAAGAGGTCTTGTTGAAAATGCTGTTTTCCCAATTACAGCTCATCCAGATATGACTTATGACGGTTGGTTGCGTATCTGTAAAATAATTAAATCTTATGGATTTAACCATATCCGTTTTCACTCTTGGTGCCCTCCCGAAGCAGCCTTTGAAGCTGCAGATGAAATTGGCATCTATCTACAACCAGAACTACCAGCAGCAGTCGTTGTTGGAAAAGATCCTGCAATAGAGCAAATTGTTAAGGAGGAACAGAATCGCATTCTTAAAGCTTATGGAAATCATCCGTCGTTTGCCCTTTTTGCTGTGGGAAATGAATTGAAAGGTGATTTCAGCTACATTGAAGCACTTGTTAAACATGGTGTAGAAACCGACAAACGTCGCCTATATACAGGTTCTACTGCCAGAGCCCATGTGGATAGTGAACAGTTTTATGAATCGCATGTTTCTCCTGTGGGAACGATTACTACTTACGGTGCAAAAGGACCTCAGACTGATTACGATTTGCGTGTAGCTTATGACGGGCTCAAAGTGCCAGGCATAGCTCACGAAGTAGGTCAACGATGCGTGTATCCCAATTTTGATGAAATGAAGAAATACACGGGTGTGCTTTCACCCCGAAATTTTCAGATTTTCAAGGACACCCTTACTGCACATGGCATGCTTGATCAGGCGAAAGATTTTTTCAACGCATCGGGACAAATGACCAACTTCCTGTATAAAGAGAGTATAGAAGCTCTACTTCGTACTCCAAATTGTGGTGGTTTTTCTCTTCTTGGTTTAAACGATTATCCAGGACAAGGAACCGCATTTGTTGGCATCTTGGATCCTTTCTGGGATTCTAAAGGGATTACAACATCCGAAAGATTCAGCGAATCTTGTTCTCAAACAGTTCCACTGCTATTGATGAAAAAACGTACATACTTTGGAGACGAAACTTTTAATGCCAATGCAGAGATCCACCATTTTGGAGCCAATGCGCTTCGCAATCTTAAGACATCGTGGGATATAAAGACACTATCAGATGAGACAATAGCATCTGGAAAGTTTAATATAACAAATGTTCCAGTAGCGACGGTTGCATCTTTGGGAACTATTTCTGTTCCGTTAAATACGATAAAGGTTCAGCAAAAACTCATTGTTACAATCTATGCCGGGACAGGAGTTAAAAATTCATGGGAAATCTGGGTGTACCCTCGATTGAAAGAAGAGGCTGCATCCAATAAATTCATTGTTTCCAAAACACTTGATAAAGAAACAATCGCAGTGCTGGAAAACGGGGGGAATGTACTTCTGCTTCCCGATGTTAAACAGCTGAATGGTTATGGAAGTGAATTCCAAAATATGTTCTGGAGTCCAATCATGTTTCAATGGGAACCAATGTCGATGGGCACCTTGGTAAAAGACAAGCATCCTATATTCAAGGAGTTTGCGACTGAATACTATACTAATTGGCAATGGTGGGAAATTGTTTCTGGTTCAAAAGTTTTAAATCTAGAAGGAACATCCAATGATTTCAGGCCATTGGTGCAAGTGATTGATAATTATGCCAGGTGCAAAAAACAGGGTATCCTTTTTGAAGCGAAAGTTGGGAAAGGTAAACTTATAATGACTTCGATCGATTTTGAAAAGGATAAGGATAAGTTGCCTGCAAGCCAACAATTGCTTTATAGTATCAAGAAATATATGGCAAGTGAGGATTTTAATCCGAAATCAACGATTTCAGTTTCGTTTCTGGAGAAAATGTTTAAGAAGCCATCCATAATGATTGGGGCCAAAGTTCTTTCTACCAGTAGTAACGAGAGAGGTAGTGAAGGGGATAAAACCATTGACGGTGATCTCCGATCATCCTGGAATTCGTCTTACGGCGATCCTAAAAATATGATGCAGACTAACAGGCAAGAAGTTGCGGATTACCCTCATGAAATACAGATAGAACTGAACGGGATCAGTGATTTTAAAGGATTTGTGTACTATCCGGACCGAGCAGATGATAAAGGCAGGATCCTGGAATATGCTTTTTATATAAGTGCAGATGGTAAAAATTGGGGAACACCTATAGCGAAAGGATTTTTCAAGAGAGGAGGCGAACCTCAAAGCATTGTATTTGACAAAGTACAAAGATCCCAATACATTCGTCTTGTTGGATTGAGCGGGTTTGATAGAAGCACTCGTGCTTGTGTGACTGAGTTAACGTTAATTCCTTCAAATTAAGGGGGTATTCTCATAAATGATACGATGTGATATTCATATTCATAGATAAATATAAACTACTGTGATATGAATGCGGAAAAAGTTTTGTATCTGTTGAACAAGTCAAGTATTGATAATTTTACAGATCAAACAGGCTAAATTAAAATACAAATGAATAGATTTTTTTTTATATTATCAGCTTTTCTTTGTGCCTTTTTACTGACACCTCCTGTACAAGGTCGAGAGGTTCTTTCTTTCAACACTGATTGGCAGTTTAAGAAGGGGCCATTTTCGTCAGAGGCTATGCAAGCAGCTCAAAAATGGAATTCCGGATGGGAAAAAGTGGAAATACCTCATACTTGGAATGCAAAGGATATGCAGGTAAGAATCAACGACTTTTACGAAGGAGTGGGCTATTATAGGAAAACATATTTCTTTCCCGATACACTTCAGGGGAAGCGAGCTTTTCTTCGCTTTGAAGGAGTAGGAGCTTGTTCCGAGGTGTATGTAAACGGAAATTTAGTGGGGACTCATAAGGGAGGATATTCTGCTTTTGCTTGTGAGATAGGAACTGCAATAAAGCCGGGGGCTAACAATGAGATCATTGTAAAGGTAGACAATACTGCACGTCCCGATGTGATTCCTGTTAATCATGGGCTGTTTGGAGTATATGGAGGTATTTATCGCCCGGTGTGGCTCATAATAACAGAAAAAAACAATATCACGGTAACCGACTGCGCCTCTTCGGGAGTATACATTACTCAGAAAAATGTATCAAAGCAACAGGCTGATATAACAGTGAAGGTAAAGCTTGACAATGCAACTCTACAGCCGGTCTCCTTAAAGCTGGAAAATACGATTTACAACCAAGTAGGAAAAAAGGTCTCCAGCGATACAAAGTCGTTCGATCTTACACCGCAAGGATCACAGACTTATTTCTCTACTTTCACCATGAAACAACCTCATTTGTGGCAGGGTAGAAAGGACCCTTATCTTTATAAAGTTGTTTCGCGTTTAATAAAAGACGGAAAAGTAATCGATGAAGTAACACAACCTCTGGGTGTAAGAAAATACGAGATTGTTGCTGGTAAAGGGTTTTATCTAAATGGTGAAAGATATCCTATGTATGGGGTCACTCGTCATCAGGACTGGTGGGGACTGGGTAGTGCTTTGAAGAACGAAAACCATGATTCTGACCTTGCCATGATCATGGATGTAGGAGCCACAACTGTTCGATTTGCTCACTATCAACAGTCTGAGTACCTTTATTCTCGTTGCGATAGTTTAGGGCTGATTATTTGGGCTGAAATACCTTTTGTGAACAGGGTAACGGGCAAAGAAGCTGAGAATGCACAGACACAGCTTCGGGAAATGATTCGTCAGAGCTTTAACCATCCTTCCATTTATGTTTGGGGATTGCATAATGAGGTTTATCAACCTCACGAATACACAAGTTCTCTAACACAATCCTTGCACGATTTAGCCAAGACTGAAGATCCTGATCGTTTTACGGTTTCTGTGAATGGATATGGACATGCTGAACATCCCGTAAACATGAATGCTGATATACAAGGCATGAATCGTTATTTTGGTTGGTATGAGAAGAAAATAGGTGATATTAAACCTTGGGTGGAAGGGCTCGAGAAGGAATATCCTTATCAGAAATTGATGCTATCGGAGTATGGAGCGGATGCCAGTACTGCCCAACAAACCGAGTATCTGGATGAGTATTCGACCGGGGGAGACTCATTCTGTCCGGAGACTTTTCAAACAAAGATGCACGAGTATCAATGGAGTGTGATTGCAAGTCATCCTTACATTATAGCCTCTTATTTATGGAATATGTTCGACTTTGCCGTTCCCTCATGGACGCGGGCTGGTATTCCTGCCAGAAATCTAAAAGGCTTGGTTACATTCGACCGAAAAATAAAAAAGGATTCCTATTTCTGGTATAAGGCTAACTGGAGCAAAGAGCCTGTTTTATATCTTACCCAAAGAAGAAATACCAATCGCGAGAAGCAAGTTACATCAATTACAGTTTACTCAAATGTTGGTACGCCTAAGGTCTACTTAAATGGAAAGGAACTGACAGGAATAAAGCAAGGATATACCCCTGTACATTATATATTCTATAAGGTAACGTTAGCCAATGGAAAGAATACACTTAAAGCTGTTTCGGTAAAAAATGGCAAGAGTTACGAAGATATAATTGAATGGAATTATACTGGTGAGAAAAAACGTGGAGATGATGCCACAGAAAATGTAGAAGAGCATGCTGGCTTTTAATTGAAAGATCGTTTTATAAAAATAGTATGAAAAATGAAAACAAAGAATAGTAGAGTTCTTATAATGTGTATTGTTCAGATAATATGCATTTCAACGAGCAGTTTTCAGGCTTATGCGCAAAAAGACGCACGGCGGAAGATCTGTTTTAATAATGATTGGTATTTTTATCGTATGGATGATGCCAATGCTACGGATATAAATGGAACATCAACAGGGCTTTATGATAAAAATCGGACCGATTTTGCATCCCAGTTTTTAAATGAATACATCCAGTCAGGAGGATCGGCGGCATCGGATGTAATGAAAAATGAGGTTGAAAAGGGAATTGCAGATTTTCATCGTGAATATCCAGGGCTTAAGGATAAAATTTGGAATAAGGTTGTGTTACCGCATACAGCTAAAATAGAACCAATTACGAGTCAAAATCCTTGTTGGGAGGGAGTGTCTTATTACCGTAAATCCTTTTCCATTGAAAAAAGTCTGAAGGGCAAAAAGCTTTTTCTCGAATTTGAAGGAGCCATGCAACAAAGTGATGTTTGGTTAAACGGACAATTGGTTTTGCAACATAAGGGTGGTTATACTCCTTTTTCGATAGATTTAACAAAACTGGTAAACTATGATAAACCGAATGAAATAATTGTTCGTCTGGACAATCGGGCAGATCGGAATTTCCCTGTCGGAAAAGATCTGAAACGAAATGGTTTTACCTATTGGAGTGGCATTTACCGAAGTGTGTTTTTACATGTTACCAATCCGGTTCATATTACCGATGCTGTAAAGGTGAATAAAGTAGCCGGAGGAGGCGTTTTCTTTCGTACACCAGAAGTTGACAAAAATAGCGCAACGGCATTGGTTAAAACGAATGTTGTCAATGAAGGCAATATAAATATACGTGTGAGGGTAAGACAGATTTTGCTGAATTCCTCGGGCAAACAGGTAAAGGAGAGCCTGTCAGAAACATTGGAATTAAGCAAAGGTGGTGATGTGCACATTGAACAACAATTCAAAATTGAAAATCCCTCATTATGGCATCCGGATCATCCGTTCTTATACACTTTAAAAACAACTGTTTTTGCCGACAATAAACAGGTCGACGAAATGGTACAGAAGGTTGGTTTCCGTAAATTGTCATTTAGTAAGGCTGATGGTTTTAGAATCAACGATGAGCCCTTGTACCTTGTTGGTACCAATCGTCATCAAGACTATCCATACATCGGGGTCGCTTTATCAAAAAATGCCCAATACAGAGACATGAAGAAAATAAAGGAAGCCGGATACAATTCGGTCAGACTTGCCCACTATACCCATGATCCTGCCGTTTATGAAGCTGCCGACGAACTTGGATTAATGTTGCTGGACGGTATTCCCGGATGGCAATTCTTTAACAATAATGATATATTTAAGCAACGGGTTTTTCGGGATATCCGTGATATGATCCATCGTGACCGCAATCACCCAAGTGTTGTTCTTTGGGAACCTAACCTGAATGAAAGTTATCCTCCCGATGAATTCAGAAACCAATGTCACCTTTTAGCTCACGAGGAACTGCCTGTTGGGGAGTATTTTACTACCGGTGAGACTTATGGGGCAAAAAAGACAATCTGGGATGTAGCCATGAACAACTGGAGCGATTCTCAGGATTCAATATTCCGCAATACAACGGAACGGGCTCAGACTGTTCAGCCCAATAGTCCAGGCATAATAAAAGAGTATTCCGACTGGGAGTTTGGAGGCTGGAGCAGTACGACACGCAGTTCACGTGAGACTGGTGAAAAGGCCATGTTACAGGGATTATGGAATACCATTTGGTCGCACAATGCAAATATCGCTAATTATGCGCCCGCTACTGTAGGCGATTTTACCTGGGCGATGTATGATAACTATATTAGTAACGACAAGAAACTATTTGAGTGGGGTACAGCAGATTATTTCAGATTGCCCAAATTTACAGGTTATTTTTTTCGGAGTCAGTTGGAACCCTACAAGAAAATTGCCGGCATTGAGACTAATCAACCGGTTGTTTTTATTGCCAATTGGTGGACTGGCGGTGGAAAGAATGAACAGGTCGTTGTGTTGAGCAACTGTGATAAGGTTGTCCTGAAAGTCAATAATCGTATTGTTGCAGAACAACTACCAGATAACGGCCCGGATACTTTTTACGGTGTACCTGATAAAGGCGGCAAACCGTTTGATGGAGGAAACTGCAGTCACTTAAAACATCCTGCATTTACGTTTAATAATATTGCTTTCGAAAAAGGAGAATTGAAAGCAGAAGGATATATAAATGGTTCTAAGGTTTCCGAGCAAATAGTTCGTACGCCTGAGAAGCCGGTACGTATAAAGCTGGAAGCCGATTTAAGTGGTAAGCCTCTAAGTGCTGATGGTGCCGATGCCGTATTTGTTCATGCCTCCATCATCGATCAATATGGAACCGTTTCATGTCTGGATAACACGACCAAGGTGGAGTTTTCAGTGAATGGAGACGCAAACATAGTTGGGTCATCAATTGTTCAAACTCGTGGTGGAATAGCATCTATTCTGCTTCAGTCAACCTCTTTAAAATCAGGGAAGATAACAATCTTTGCGAAAGTTAGAGGTCTGAAGGAGGGGACATTAATACTCATTTCAAAATAACAATCTGAACCGATAAATAGCTTGCTACGATCAGATCTGTGTTTGATCCTAGTAAGCTATTTATTATTTAACAGACTTCGTTATACTGAAATATTTGGAGAATCGTTTCTAGGTTATTCTCTATTCTTATGATATTTAAGCTCCTAAAAAGAGAATATCATAAAGACAATAAAATCTGCTGGAAAATCATATTCTCTTTTTGTATAAAAATAGGCATAAGACCGACTGTCATCCCCCCTAACCCTCAAATCTTCAACCTTTTTTCTTTATGTTTTAAACTGGATAATTCCAAATATGGTTAGTGCTAAAATACAATAACTACCTCTTTTAAATACCTATATGAATAGTCTATATGCTTCATTTAAAGGGGTAAGTGGAAGTTTGTATTATGTGTAATAATATTTATAAAATACATATAGTGTTTTATACAATATGTGTAGATGGCATATTGTTGTTATTATGATATTTATAATATTGATAAATAATTAGTTATATATGTGTTTGTTTTATCATATTTTGTTTGTAGCTATAGAAAATAGATTTATATTTGCGAAGTTTAAATAAATATTATGGAATACGATATTGATGAAAATAAATTGGTGAATCCACATGTATCTGTTGACTGTGTAGTGCTAGGTTTTGATGGCAAACAGCTAAAAGTTTTGCTGGTAAAACAGATTGGGCAGGAAACTGCAGATGTTTATACGGACTTGAAACTTCCCGGTAGTTTAATTTATAACGATGAAGACTTGGATGAGGCAGCACAACGGGTTCTTTATGAATTGACGGGAATAAAAAATGTGGATTTATTGCAGTTCAGAGCTTTTGGCTCAAAAAACAGGACGCATAATCCTAAAGATGTTAGATGGTTGGAACGCTTTCATCAGTTAAAAAGCAAGATTGAACGCATTGTGACGATAGCTTATCTTTCTATGGTGAAGATTGATGGGAAGATGGAACAGTTGTCTGATAAATACCAAGCTTGCTGGATGGAAGTTAAGCAACTCAAAGTGCTGGCATTCGATCATAATCAGATTATTGCTGAAGCGATAACCTATATACGTCAATATGTAGAAATGAACCCTTCCATTTTGTTTGATCTATTGCCTCGTAAGTTTACTGCGTCCGAACTGAGAGTCTTATATGAATTAGTATATGATAAAACCTTTGATGTACGAAATTTCCACAAAAAGATTACTATGATGGAGTATGTGGTTCCACTTGATGAATATCAAAGCGGGGTGCCCCACCGGGCAGCTCGTTACTATAAATTTGATCGAAAAATTTACAATAAGATTCATGCTACAACAAAGTCTTTTAATAAATAATCGCCTTAATATTTAATACCTTATAATTATGTTTCTATTAGGATATGACATTGGGAGTTCGTCGGTAAAAGCGAGTCTGGTCAATGCAGAAACTGGAAAATGTGTTTCTTCTGCTTTCTCTCCAAAGACAGAAATGGATATAAAAGCTGTGAAGTCAGGCTGGGCTGAGCAGGATCCTCAGGCTTGGTGGGATAATCTGAAACTGGCAACAAAGTGTGTGCTGGATGAATCGGGAATAAATGTTGCTGAAATTAAAGCCATCGGTATTTCTTATCAAATGCACGGATTGGTTTGTGTAGACAAAGAGCAGAATGTGTTGCGTCCTGCTATTATTTGGTGCGATTCGCGTGCCGTTCCATATGGGCAAAAGGCTTTCGAGATATTGGGTGAGGAGAGATGTCTTTCTCATCTATTGAATTCTCCTGGTAATTTTACAGCCTCTAAACTGGCGTGGATTAAGGCTAACGAGCCTTATATATATGACAGAATCTATAAAGTGATGCTTCCTGGTGATTATATTGCTATGAAGTTAAGCAATGAAATTTATACTACGGTTTCCGGTCTTTCGGAAGGTATGTTCTGGGATTTTAAGGAGAATCGTACAGCCGGATTCCTGATGGACTATTTTGGATTTGATTTTTCGTTGATTGCGGATGTAAAACCCACATTCTCCAATCAGGGTGAGGTTAGCCGGGCTGCAGCTAAAGAACTTGGTTTAAAAGAGGGCACACCTATTACGTATCGTGCCGGAGACCAGCCAAACAATGCACTTTCCCTGAATGTTTTTAATCCTGGTGAAATAGCTTCTACTGCAGGAACTTCAGGTGTGGTGTATGGTGTAAACGGTGAGGTAAATTATGATCCGCAATCGCGAGTAAATACTTTTGCCCACGTAAATCATTCTTACGAACAAACTCGTTTAGGTGTATTGCTTTGTATTAACGGAACCGGAATCTTGAATTCCTGGGTGAAAAGAAATATAGCCCCTGAAGGCATCTCTTACCATGAAATGAATATGCTTGCTGCAAAAGCTCCTATCGGTAGTGGAGGAATTAGTATTTTACCTTTTGGCAACGGTGCCGAACGTATGTTAGGTAACAAGGAAATAGGCTGTTCAATCCACGGACTGAATTTTAATACACACGGTAAGCATCACATAGCCCGAGCAGCTCAGGAAGGAATTGTCTTTTCTTTCAAATACGGAATTGAGATCATGGAACAAATGGGAATTCCTGTGAAGAAAATTCATGCCGGACATGCAAATATGTTCTTAAGCCCTATTTTTCGTGAAACGCTTGCCGGTGTAACAGAAGCGGTTATTGAATTGTATGATACAGATGGATCGGTTGGAGCGGCCAAGGGTGCAGGTATTGGGGCCGGCATATATAAAGATTCCAATGAAGCTTTTGAAACTCTTGATAAGCTGGAGGTTATTGAACCAAATGCAGCTACATATCAGGAGTATGCTGATGCATACAACCAATGGAAATATAGACTCGAAAAGTCTATGTCAGAAAAATAATTATCAAACTACAATAAAAAGAATTTAAAATCAAAAGTATTATGGCAACTAAAGAGTATTTTCCCGGAATAGAAAAAATTAAGTTCGAAGGTAAAGAGAGTAAAAATCCAATGGCGTTCCGTTATTATGATGCTGAAAAAGTGGTTAACGGAAAGAAAATGAAAGACTGGTTGAAGTTTGCAATGGCTTGGTGGCATACACTTTGTGCCGAAGGTGGTGATCAGTTTGGTGGTGGAACAAAGCAATTCCCCTGGAATGGAGCTGCTTCTGCATTGGAAGCTGCAAAAAACAAGTTGGATGCGGGATTTGAATTCATGCAAAAGTGTGGCATTGAATATTACTGTTTCCATGATACAGACTTAATAGATCCTAGTGATGATATTCAGGAATATGAAGCAAACATGAAAGCCATTGTTGCTTATGCTAAACAAAAACAGGCCGAAACAGGTATTAAACTATTATGGGGAACTGCAAATGTCTTTTCTCATGCACGTTATATGAATGGTGCTGCTACAAATCCGAACTTTGATGTTGTTGCCCGTGCTGCTGTTCAAATTAAAAATGCCATTGACGCAACTATTGAACTTGGTGGTTCAAACTATGTATTTTGGGGTGGTCGAGAAGGTTATATGTCTTTATTGAATACGGACCAGAAGCGCGAAAAAGATCATTTGGCCATGATGTTGACCAAAGCCCGCGATTATGCCCGCGCTAAAGGTTTTAAAGGAACATTCCTTATCGAGCCAAAACCAATGGAACCAATGAAACATCAATATGACGTGGATACAGAAACTGTGATTGGATTCCTAAAGGCTCACGGATTGGAAAATGATTTCAAAGTAAATATTGAAGTAAACCACGCCACTCTGGCTGGTCACACTTTTGAACACGAATTGGCTTGTGCTGTAGATGCAGGTATGCTGGGCTCAATTGATGCAAACCGCGGTGATTATCAGAATGGTTGGGATACGGATCAGTTTCCTATCGATAACTTCGAACTAACTCAGGCAATGATGCAGATTATCCGTAACGGAGGCCTTGGTAATGGTGGCACAAACTTCGATGCTAAAACTCGTCGTAACTCTACTGATCTTGAAGATATTTTTATTGCTCACATTAGTGGTATGGATGCTTTTGCACGTGCATTGGAAAATGCTTCGGCTGTATTGAACGAATCTCCTATATGCAAAATGGTGAAAGAACGTTATGCTTCTTTTGATGCTGGTAAAGGACAAGAATTTGAAGCGGGAAATCTTTCTTTGGAAGACCTTTATGCATATGCAGTTGCTAATGGTGAACCTGCTCAGATTAGCGGCAAACAAGAGTTGTATGAGGCAATTGTGAACATGTATTGTTAATTGTTCTGTTTCGTCAGCGAACAAATATCCGATATGCCTGTGAATAATAAAATTCCGGCATATCGGTCCTTTTAATCACTGGCTTTTTTTCCCTAATTCTATTAATATAAAAACATATGTCATCTAAAACAAAACAAACGGGACTATATCTTGCGTTACTCACCTTAGTAGCAACCCTCGGCGGATTGTTGTTTGGTTATGACACAGCTGTGGTAAATGGAGCAGAAAAATCTCTTGTCGACTTCTTTATCAAGCATATCACAACAGACAATGCATACGCAGTAAGCATGATTACCCAATACAAGATATTAGTGAGTACAGTTATTGTTCTTGTACTTGCAATTCTTTCAACACAAATATTTAAGTTGGTCGGCAGAACAAAAGGAGGCATCACTGTTGCTGTTCTGTTTGTAGTCGCTATTATCTGGATTGTAAATTATGTCTCGCAAGCTGTTCCGACAGATACTGCTCTTCTTCAGGATATGGCCGACTCAATAAAGGGTTTTGTTATCTCCAGTGCATTAGTGGGCTGTATTATTGGTGGATCCATTTCTGGATTTATTTCTAACTCATTAGGACGCAAGAAAGGTCTTTTAATATGTGCTATTGCTTTCTGTATTTCGGCTATTGGTGCATGGAACCCCGATGGATTTAATTTTTTCTTCATAAATGATGCTTATTCATTTGTAATCTATCGTATAATCGGAGGACTTGGTGTAGGTCTGGCTTCAGCCCTTTCTCCTATGTATATTGCCGAGATAGCTCCAGCTGAGAGTCGTGGTAAATTGGTCTCTTTTAATCAGTTTGCTATCATCTTTGGTATGTTGGTTATTTATTTTGTAAACTATTTCATTGCTAAGTCTGGTGATGCACAATGGTTAACCAATACAGGATGGCGTTGGATGTTCTTCTCTGGAATTATTCCTGCAGGGATATTCTTTATCTTGTTGTTCTTTGTTCCTGAAACTCCACGTTTCCTTGCTATGAAAGGCAATGATGAGAAGGCGCTTAGTGTATTATCAAAAATTGTAGGTGAAAAAGAGGCAACAACAGAATTAGCGGAGATTAAAGAAACTCTTCACGAAAAGAGTTCTCCTTGGTTATCTTATGGTTGGGCAGTGATTATCATTGGTATATTACTTTCCATATTCCAGCAGTTTGTAGGTATTAATGTGGTACTTTACTATGCAGGAAACATATTCCGTAACATGGGAGCGGATACGGACTCTTCACTATTACAGACAATTGTTGTCGGAATTGTAAACTTAACATTTACCTGTGTGGCAATTGTTAAAGTGGATAAGTTTGGCCGTAAACCGCTGATGATCATCGGAGCATTGGGTATGGCTATCAGCATGATTCTTCTTGGATTTACATTCTATTTTCAAACGGTTGGCTTAGGTTCGTTGATCCTGATGCTTCTTTACACTGCCTCTTTCGCCATGAGTTGGGGACCGGTAACCTGGGTGCTGTTATCTGAAATCTTTCCAAATTCCATTCGTGGTGCCATGTCTATTGCTGTAGCAGCACAATGGCTGGCAAATCTGATAATATCCTGGACATTTCCTATGATGAATGACAATAAATGGTTGACAGGGGTGTTTCATCAAGGATTCGCTTATTGGATATACGGTGTTATGGGACTTTTGGCTGCATTTTTTGTTTGGAAATTCCTACCTGAAACAAAAGGTAAGACTCTGGAAGAGATTGAGAAGTTCTGGAAAAAATAATTATTCTATCCAATAACCAAACTATGCTTGCCTCTTTGGTTTTGAATGCAAGCATAGTTTGGTAGACTTTATAGGTTATTTGATATTTGGATTAACAACATATATTTTCTCGCTGAAGGTACATTATATATAAATGATCAAAAATTAATTAGCCGTAAAAATGTATATGTGATTTTATACTAGATTTTCTGATTTTGTAAATATTAATAAGTACGGAGATATCTATGAAATGAATCTGGTAAAAGAGCATATAGTTGTAGCGAGATTTTAGTTGACTACGATCCTTAAATTAGTAAATAATCGATGATAAAAGCTGTAAAGTAAAACTATAGTATTTATGAGTAAAAAATTTTTCATTAGTCTGGCAATAATAGTACATGTTGTATGCTCAGTGTCGTTGGCAGCATCTTTGCAAGCTAGACAGAATAAAGGAAAGTCAACAATTCAAAGAATGGGTGCAGTAGATACACAGCTCTTTGACGATAATTGGCTTTTCTCTCGTTTTGGATTGCAGGCCGATGGTACATCGGTTCCAGAGCCCGGAAATTTACAGAATACTGAAATCGACGATAGTTCCTGGAAGAAACTTGATTTACCTCATGATTGGGCTATTGAAGGACCTTTCCGCATTGAATTGACTGGAGAAACAGGCAAATTGCCATTTAAAGGAATTGGCTGGTACCGTAAGTATTTCACAATTCCAGATGGAGATGCCGGGAAACAGTTTTTTCTGGACTTCGACGGAGCTATGGCTTATGCCCAAATCTGGCTTAATGGTCAATATGTGGGAACCTGGCCCTATGGTTACAATTCATTCCGGATGGATTTAACCCCGTTCGTAAAGATTGGACAAAAGAATGTGGTGGCCGTTCGACTAGATACTGAGAAATGGGATTCACGTTGGTATCCGGGAGCCGGTATTTATCGTCATGTATGGATGATTAAAACCAATCCGGTCCATGTTGCTCACTGGGGTACTTATATTACCACTCCTGTTGTTTCTGATAAGTCGGCAACGATTAAAATGGCTGTCACTATTGATAATCAGGAAGAATCTTCGGTGGTGGCGACTGTTAATACCCAGATTTTTGAACTTGATGGTAATAACAAGCCTGGAATGAAAGTTGCTTCTTTCAATCAATCACAGGTTAAAATTGACGCAAAGGGAAATGCAACCACAGCAACTGTGACCACGATTAAAAGCCCCAAGCGATGGGATCTTATTTCACCAAACCGATATCTTGCTAAAACAACAATAAGTGTCGATGGAAAAGTTGTTGATACTTATAATACCCCATTTGGCATCAGGACTCTTGAGTTTACTGCACGTAATGGTTTCTTGTTGAATGGGCGTCGAGTCGAAATTAAGGGCACTTGTAACCACCATGATTTAGGCGCTTTGGGTACTGCTATTAATACCAGTGCTTTGCGTCGTCAACTAACAATCTTAAAAGATATGGGATGCAACTCGTTACGTACCTCACATAATCCTCCTGCTCCTGAATTGCTAGAACTGGCTGATCAGATGGGATTCTTGGTTTGGGACGAAGCTTTTGATTGCTGGAAAAACGGCAAGAAAAAGAACGATTATAATAAATTATACGATGATTGGCACGAAAAGGACTTAAAAGCTTTGATACATCGTGACCGAAACCATCCTTCTGTTTTTATTTGGTCAATTGGGAATGAAGTTATTGACCAACGAGATGTAGAAATGACTAAACACTTGGCAGATATTGTTCGTGGAGAAGATCCAACCCGTCCGGTTTCAAACGGATATAACGATCCTGACGGAGGACGTGAATCAGGAGCCGTTGTTGCACTCGATATTATGGGAGTGAATTATTTTTTCAACCAACAACCTAAATGGGATATTGATCCACGGTATGCAAACAAGCCAACTATTGGAAGTGAAACGTCTTCGTGTGTGAGCTCACGCGGAGAATATTTCTTTGACACGGAATATAAAAACTGGCAAATTACATCTTATGACAGTGCTAAACCAGGTTGGGGGTGCACGCCTGATGATCAGTTCAGAACGAATGCAACATTTCCTCATCTGCTTGGTGAATATGTTTGGACAGGTTTTGATTATCTGGGTGAACCAACGCCATATAATTCTGACGAAACCAACCTACTCAATTTCCGCAATGATCCTTCCAAAAGAGCAGAGCTTGAAAAGAAAATGAATGAGCTTCGCAAAAACAAAGCCCCTTCGCGCAGTAGCTATTTTGGAATTGTCGATTTGGCCGGATTTCCTAAAGACCGATTTTACTTGTATCAGTCTCATTGGAGACCTGATTTACCTATGGTTCACATTTTACCGCATTGGAATTGGGTAGAACGTATCGGACAGATAACTCCTGTACATGTTTACACTTCCGGCGACGAGGCTGAATTGTTCCTGAATGGGAAAAGTCTTGGAAGAAAAGTCAAGCAAGCCGGGCGAGATTTCCGGTTGGTCTGGGACAGCGTAAAATATGAACCGGGAATTGTTAAGGTCGTGGCTTACAAAAATGGAAAACAATGGGCTACCAATGAAGTGAGAACTACTGGAACGGCAGTAAAATTATATCTAACGGCCGACCGTAATACGATCTCTTCAAATGAAGCAGATTTGGCATACATTACTGTAAAAGTGCAGGATGCGTCTGGATTAACTGTTCCCAGAACTCATCCTCTGATAAAATTTAAAGTAGAAGGGCCCGGTGAAATTGTAGCCACCGATAATGGGGATGCAACCAGTTTTGTTCCTTTTCAAAGTCATGAACGTGAAGCTTTTAATGGGATGGCAGTTGTAATTGTAAAAGCAAAAAAAGGAAGTAAAGGCACTTTTAAAGTAATAGCTAGTAGTGACGGACTTGATGATGGAATAGTAATGCTAAGAGCAAAATGATTTTTATTTTACACCTAACTAGATTTTTTCTTATTAAAAACCAATATTCACAAAACAATCAATTATAAATATAAGAACCAATTTTATGAAAGAACTTAAGAAGATACTCAGTACTTCTATTTATTGGTACATTACAATGTTTTTATTTGCATTCAGCACTGTTCTGGATGCTCAACAAAAGACTACTCTAACAAAAGTATGGACCCCCGACAATGGTAATGGAACGTTTACAAATCCTATTATGTGGGGTGATTGGCCTGATCCTGATATAATACGGGTAGGAGATGATTTCTATTTTATTTCAACAAGCATGCACTACGTACCTGGTTGTCCTATTGCCAAATCGAAAGACTTAATCAACTGGGAAATGGCAGGTTATGCGGTCTCACGCTATGATGAGGATCCCCGGTATGATATGAAAGGAGGCGAGATGTACCTTAATGGTTCTTGGGCAAGCACTATTCGCTATCATAATGGACTATTTTATGCCGGTTTTTGTACTCCCTATGGTATTGGAAGAGATAAAGGACAATTTTCAATCTGCACGGCAAAAGATGTTAAAGGCCCTTGGACCCGCACCATCTTTCCCGAATACCTTTACGATCCCGGACTTCTCTTTGATGATGATGGTAGAGTGTATGTGGCTCATGGTCAAACAACTCTATATGTTACCGAGTTGAATGCTGATGCGCTTTCGGTGAAAGTTCCTCAAAAGAAAATATACAGTAATCGGGATTATCCTTATCTGGAGGGTTCACATTTTTACAAAATTAATGGCAAGTATTATATCTTAGGCTCAACAGGTGGTACAACCGGCCGTCAGGTTTGTCTGCGTTCTGATAGTATTTATGGGCCCTACGAGTCAAAAGTTATCATTAACGATGATAGTACATATCCCGGTAATGGCCTGCATCAAGGAGGAATGCTTCAACTAAAAGATGGATCTTGGTGGTTTATGATCATGCAGGATCGTGGCCCTATCGGCCGCACGTCTAATCTGGAACCGGTTACTTGGGTGGACGGATGGCCGATGCTAGGAGTAAATGGTAAAGGAGTGATTACATATAAAAAACCAAATATTGGCGTTACACATTCGATTAAAGTACCTGCAACAACAGACGAATTTAATTCACCGGAACTTGGACTTCAGTGGCAATGGAATCATAATCCCGATCCGGAAAAGTGGACGCTCGTTGAACGTCGCGGTTATATGCGTTTGAAGGCCAATAAAGCCACCGATCTTATAAAAGCTCGCAATACACTAACTCAACGTGTGCAGGGGCCTACTTCGTCAGGAACCATAGAAATGAGTGTACGAGGTATGAAGAATGGAAATATAGCAGGTTTTGGAGTCTTTCAATCTCCTTATGCTTTTGTGGCAATCAAACAGGAAAATAAATCGCGATCAATAATTATGGTGAATAACGGAAAAACCATTGCAACGATTAATAATTTTACTGGCAACACCATTTGGTTTAAGGCTACAGTTACTCATATTGGATTTACGGCATCATTCTTTTACAGTACCGACGGTAAAAATTTTAAAAAAATGGGTGATGAGTTGAAAATGGGACTAGGTTTTGATTGGACTGCTAACCGTTTTGCTCTGTTTAACTACTCTACTACGGATGAAGGCATTGGTGGATTTGTTGACTACAACTGGTTTCGCTACAATGCCAATTAGAAACCCTTTCTAAAAAAGTATTATTGTCTGGTGAAATTTGAATTATTCAAGACGCATTGATAATCTTTTGATTTTTATCAATGCGTCTTGTCTTTTCTTATTGCAATTCGTTTTTATTTTAAAAGTAACAACTGTTATGAGCTGTTTTATTTTATATAGAGTATGATTTCTGCATTTCAGTATCCTAAAAGAAATAACGCATATCAACATTGTCTATTGGTACTTGCCGGCCTATTTTGATTGGATTGGTGAATTTATGTAACTTTTAGACCTTATAATTTGTAATTGCAAGAAGAAAATTTGCTTCCATTACCTCTGTCAATTCGTATTCCAATGATATTTTCTATGTGGAATTTCTTTTTTAAAACGTCTTTATCATGATAAAGAACCTGAAAGATGTGAAAGAAGCTAAATTTGAATTTTTAAAGAAAAAATCAAATAAGTGACTTCCAATATATGCAGTAATTATGATTGTAAACATAAAATTTTATACTGAATAATAATATAATAACTACCAATGAAAAAACATTTCTACATTTTTTTAATATTATTGACCTTTAGTCAGGTAAAAGCGAACAACACATCAGAACCTGTATCTACAACTTCAGGTATTTCGAAGCAATTTTCGCATCCCGATCGAATTCGATATGATGGTCATTGCATGACCATTGAAGGGAAAGATGTATTTATTTATAGTGCAGCCTTTCATTATTTTCGTTGTCCAAAAGCTCTTTGGCGAGATCGTTTCCGTAAAATCAAAAAAGCAGGTTTTAACACTGTTGAAACTTATGTTCCATGGAACTGGCACGAAATGAATATGCCGAAGAATGTGAATGATTTCTCAAAATGCGACTTTTCTGATTTGAAAGCCTGGCTGAAAATGGCGCAGGAAGAATTTGGCTTTTATACCATTGTTCGTCCCGGTCCGTTTATTTGTGCTGAGTGGGCCGGAGGTGCCCATCCACGCTGGCTCGGGAAATTCTGCCCGGATAAATATGAAACAAGCTTTTGGTTGCGGAGTGATAATCCGGAATATATTAAATGGTCGAAGCACTGGTACGATGCGGTTTGTCCAATTTTTGCATCCGAACAGATAACCAATAAACCGAAAGGTGGCAAAGGAATCATTTTGGTTCAACTCGAAAACGAATACATCTATTTCGACATGGCTTCCGAGGGAAAAATCCGTTATCTGAAAGCCTTGTATCAGGCAGCTAAATCAAATGGAATTAATGTCCCGCTTTTTACCTGTGTAACACCGGAAGCCAGAGATTGTAAAGATCCTCAAATCAGCCAGGTTTTTGATATGGACAATCAATACATTTGGTGGAATATGCAGGAATCAAAAAACCGCATTGAAGATCTGAAACGCCAGCAACCTGATGCTCCGGCTTTTGTTTGCGAACTTCAGGGGGGGTGGTTTTCTACCGTTGGAAGATCGTTGAGCGAGGATAATTATCTGGATGGTCGTCATGCCCGTGGTATGGCCTTAATGGCAATGGCCGGAGGGGCTACAGGGTTGAATTATTATATGTTTTTTGGAGGAACCCACTTTGCTGGTTGGGGGGCGCGCACCATGACTACCTCTTACGATTATGGTGCTGCATTGAAAGAAAATGGCGGAACAGGGGAGAAATTTTTGACAACCAAAGCAATTGGTGAATTTCTTGCCATTCATGGCAGCAGGCTTACACGTTCTGTACCGGTAGGGTTTAGTACCGATAATACTTCGAAAGACCTGATTATCGGGATGAGACGTGCGACTGATGGGACACAATATATCTTTGTTTTGAACAAAGATAAAAAAGCAACTTTTTCTGATGAAATAAACCTTAAACTAACTAACCAACAGCCAATTCGTTTCAGATGTGAACTGGGTGCGTTGGATAGCAAAGTGCTTGTACTTAATACTGGAGAGACTAATGGTTCAAAAGGAGAGTGGTTTCCCAAAGAACAAAATGAAATCTTACGTCCGAAAAAAATCCCTGCTTCAGTACGTATTACAACAGCCTATAAACAAAATGAGACTTTCAAGGCCAGATGGACACCACTTGGATCTGCTGTTTCGTTGCCCGAACTGGGAGTAAACGATTGCCGGTATTCTCTTTACAAAAGCAAGTTTAATTTGACAGTGGAAGAGTTAAAGAAATACGGTTCAATAGTTTTTGATATGTTTACCGGTGATCCCATGTATATTCAGATTAATGGAAAGATTGCTCCCCGGGCTTCAATCAATGAATTCGATAATACCTTTATCTCCAAAGGACTACTGCATGCTGGAACAAATGAAATCGTCGCAGTCTATGAGAATCAAGGACATGCACATGGTTATCGTCCGATGGAAGAATTATCAGGTATGAGAAATGGAGGACTTGGGCCAGAGGTTGAATCAATCACTCCTGTAGAACAGTGGAAAGTTAAACTGGCAGCCAGCGATAACGAAAAAGATATATTGAAAGCTTCAACGAATGAAGACAACTGGGAAAAGATGATGCTTGATGATGAAACTGTTGCAGGTTTGGCTACGCTTCAGATTGCAGGTCTTGCAAAACCGAAATGGCCGGCTGCCTGGATTTTACAGGGAAAAAATGCAACAGCGGTATATCGATCTCAGATAAACTTTACTCCTGAGATGATTAAAAATGGCAAAACGATGCTGGAATTTGGATGTATAGACGACCGAGGTGTTTTATATGTGAATGGAAAACTGGTAGCCAGTCACGATGAATGGGATAAACCCTTTATCGCTAATATTGTCGATTTTATCAAGCCGGGGGCTAACCAGATTGTTATGGCGGTAACCAATTCGAATGGCTCAGGTGGAATATTGAAACCTGTACGTTTGCTTCGTCAGATGAAGATTGAGAAACCATTGAAATGGGAAGTTGCAAAAGATCTTTCAGGGGTTACAAATGGATGGATTACAGGATGTTCCAATACCAAAGGATGGGAGAAAATAGCATTGGATACTGTTAATTCTATTCCTCGAAAAGGGAATAATATCCAGCCGAAAGGTATATACGATGCACTCTTCACCTGGTATAAAGTTGAATTTGAGTTGCCTGAATCAGAAAATGGAGTCTGGATCCCTTGGCGATTACTCATAAACGCATCAGGTAATGGGTATATGTGGTTGAATGGGCATAATATTGGCCGACATTGGGAAGTGGGTCCTCAACGTGAGTTCTATCTTCCGGAATGTTGGTTGAATTTTGGCAAAGGTAAAAAGAATGTTTTGGTGTTTGGTTTAAGACAGAGTGCAAACGGAGCCAAACTAAAATCTGTTGAGATAGCTCCTTATGCCAACGATGCAGAAATGAGGGAAACAAAGTAAATTAAGTTCATCAGAGTTTGTAATAACAAAGGCTATCCTCACTTTTTTAGTTCAAGGATAGCCTTTTTCCTTTTTATCTTATAACTCTTTATTTAACAGTTCTTTTCCTTCGGTATTCAGCACAGTCAATGTCAATTTTGAGTTTCTCTTTTTCAGAATCATCACGGTTCCATTGTCCAGGTCAGGTCCACCTCCCACAACTATCGGGAAGTTATTCTCGCATTCTCCTTTTGGATGAAAAGCAAGACTATGGTTGTGTGCATTGATTGCCAGGTTGAACGATGCCTTTTTCAAGAGCGGATGCCACATCTCTTTGCAGGGAGTATACTCATCAGAAGGCATGCAGTAGAGAGGAATATGATGAATCAGTACTTTGGCTGAGGCTTTTTTAAATTCGTTGCCCGATAATTCTTTCTTTAAGAATTCAGTTTGCTCACGTCTGAAGGATTCAAAAGAATTGAGCCCATAATATACTTTGGTTGTATCCGGTTTGTCTTCGCCACAATCCAGTAAAACAAAACGGGAGTCGCCCCAATTAAAAGCTCCATAAGTGGTATTGCCACCAACATAATCTATCAGGTCGCGCAACTGGATTGAGTAAGCATTTCGTATTTCATGGTTTCCACGGATATAATAGACCGGAACCTTTTCTGCATGAACCTGTTCGTTCATATAAGAAAGAAAATCGACTGCCGATTTTTCGTCTTTGGGGTCGTCTATGCAATCTCCGTTAAATATAACCATATCGTAATCAATTCCTTTAATCTGATTGGTCAGCTTGCCGAGTGTCTTTTTATTCTTATGCAAATCGTTCATGATGATAGCGGTAAAGTCGGTTGTTTTGCTGCCAGGTACAGAGAACGAATAGACCTCCGAACAGGCTGTGGCACCAAACTCTTTTCTGTAAGCCTCATAGAGAGTTATTTCTTGCGAGCAAACACGATAGTAGTACTTGGTGTCAGGTTTCAGATTTTTAAGACGCACCTTGTGATGTTCATTATTGCATACGGATTGCCCGTCAATCAACGTTTCGGTGCGGCAATCCAGATGTTGAGGGTTGGTTCCGTATTCCACCCAGCTGTGAACAGGCACATTGGTCAGCCACGAAACAGTGATACCTCCATTGTTCGGGTTCTGCAAGTAAGGTTTGGTACGCATTATTTGGGTAGCATCGGCTGCAATTCGCACATCGGTAAATAAAGGAAGATGGTCGGAAGCTATTTTCTCGGGAATCACCTGATTCTGGATTACAGAAAACTGATGTTGGTTCTCTTTGTATGCGTAAATATAATCGATGCATTCCTTAGCTTCATCGGAAGGATATGTTTTCTTATTTGGGTTGCTGAGCGGCTTGAATATATTTCTCATCGCAATCTGTGTAGGAGAGGAGAATTCGGAGTTCATGTCACCTGCCAGGAATACCGGTTTTGAAATACCCTTCAGTGCATTTTCTATAATTGCCACCGAAGCTATCTGATCGGCATCGGTCAATGACATGTGCACAGCGCAGCAAACATATTTACTGAATTCGGCAATAAGCAGCACCCGACTTTCTTCTCTTCCGGGGAGAGGTATTGTTTGGTATTTAATGGGACGCTCTTTTGATAACATACCAATTCCATAAGAGCCGCCTTGCAAACTGATGGCCGGAGCAAAGAGGTAATGCATAGCTGTTAACTCGCTGAGTTTTTTCAGTGCAAAAACGCCATTGTTGCGGGTTGTAACGCTATCCAGTTCTTGTAATGACACAACATCCGGCTTTACATCATCAATGATGTTTGCAATACGATCATAGTTAAACTCATTGTCGGTTCCTTTGCAGTTGTGAACGTTGTAAGACATGATACGAACAACATTCTTTTCTCTTGGGAATTTGTCGGAAGCAAATAATGAAGTGAATACGAACAAAAAAAGTGCTGATAGGTTGATAAATTTATTCATAGTAATGAAAATTAGTATGTTGGTTTATTCATGATATTAGTTGGCATTATCTTTTTTCAAGAACTTAAATATTAGTATCTATTAGTTTAGGTCCCGCAAAGGTATAATAAAACGCAGCAAAATATTCTTTTTATTTTTGGTTTTTAAAAAGAATGTGGCGACTGTTTTGACCATTCTCAAATGAAAAAGTTATATTTGCTATAAATACAACTGAAAATACTATGTACCAGATAAAATTGGAGAAAGACGACTTTCTTAGATTTATGCTCTTCACGGCATCAAAATCTAAAACGATAAAAGCAAAGCGAATTCGTAGTTGGATAATTATCACTGTACTTTTTCTGTGTTTAGGACTTATATTTCTAAGTAAAGAGGATAAGTTAGTTTCATATTATTTTTTGATTGTGGCTGGGTTGAACATCTTTTTTTATCCCTTTTACAACAGGTGGAGGTATAAAAAATATTATGAGAGCCATATTAAGGAAAACTATAAGAACAGAATCGGAGTAACTAGTCAGGTGGAATTTGTAGATGAATATATTATCTCAAAGGATTACTCGGGAGAAGAGAAACTCAGACTCACAGAGATTTCGTTTATTTATGAGATAAAAGACGACTTGTTTATACGGATGAAGAATGGCGGAACGATTGTTGTTCCAAGTAAAATGGCAGATTACGAAGGGTTCAAGAGCGAACTGGCAAAAGTTACAGAAAATTTGGGAATAATCTGGAATGTAGAACTGAACTGGAAATGGAAATAAGGAAACACACACTTTCTGTATTGTTTCTCCTTGTTTATTAGGAGAGCTAATTAGTTCTGATGTTTTTTACCTGACCTCGCTATTGTATTGGTATTGTTTTGCTATATGTTTGATAATGAGCTGTTAATCGTTGTAGATGCCCTAACGATGAGAATGTAATGGTGCACTATAAAAAGATAGGTAAATATTTTTAGTGGCAGTGTGGCAGAGAAAACATTCTTTTTCTCGTTCTGTAAATCGTAAATCCAAAAAAAATCTTTTTGAAGAATTTTCATTTTTCATTTTCTGAAACCGAATAAACCTCTTTTTTACTGCCACTAGTGACACTAAAATTGTTTACAAGTTGGAGCTGTTATAGGTAATAAGCTGAATATCACTTTTAACTTCGCCCTTTTCACCTCTGTAAAATGGGTGTGTTTGATTATGGGTGGAAGAATACAGAGTGGGGAAGCGGAAGAGGAAACAATCATTTTCCGAAAAGGATAAATTCAACCTCTTTTAGAGTTTGCATCTATAAAAACTGACCGTTTCTAGAGTTTGCAGTTTATTCGTCAACCTAAATCAGGCGAAGCAACAGAAATAGTCAACCTAAAACCAGTGTTTAGAGAATAAATCACGTTCCATTAACAAAAGCCGGAATAGGTTTATTGTATTCGTCGAGACATATTACCCCAATCATGTACAAGATTAGGGGGTAATCATGTACAAGATTGAACCTAAACATGTACATGATTGGAGCGAATGATGTACAAGATTGAGGTAACTATTGCCGTTGTTTGGGTTAGTTTTCCCTGTTGTTTCGGTTAGTTCTTCATGAATAAAGAATTAGTGTATCTGGGCAACCCCATAATCAGATTAGCTTGCTGTTATTATCATAATAGGGGAGTGCTGCATTGTTTTTATTTTCGATAATCGGCATACCCCTCTAAATGCAGGCCATAACAGGCAATGGTGTGCTACATTTATGCTGGTCAACTATCCATTTGCAATATTTTAAGCACCACAGCAGGCAGTTGCATGCTGTTTATATCCGTTCTCATTGTCTGAAACCACTCGTTTAAGGCTCTTTTTGGTGATATGATCGCATGGAACAATTCTTCTTCACTATTTATTGGTGAATCTAATTGTTAGATTATCAATGATGTATGAGGGCTTGGGTGGAGAGGGTGGAGTAAAAATAAGCTTTTTACGTTTCCAGAAAATCATATTTGAAAAAAAGTATTTTAGAAGATTTTTCAATTTTCGTTTTCTAGAATCGAAAAACAGTCGTTTTCTCTCCACCCTCTCCACCCTCGTGAAGCTTTGTTAATCGATAATTAGCTAAATATAAGTTTCTAAGTTGAAGAGAAAGCAATTATATGCCACACTAATATTTTATCTAATAGCTACCAACTGTGCCACCCCTTTATAAAAATATCATGTATATTTAATGTTCAAAGAGCTGAAGTACATTAAATCAACCGAATATATGTTTTTATATAAATTATTCGTTACATGAAGATGTTATGGTATTAATTGTTATATTTGCCAGATAAGAGATTGCTAAAACCATGATGCACAATGCTTTCTTGCTTCAAAGATTTATTGCGCCGTCTGGTATAAGACCGAACAAAGGCTTATTTGACATGCTAGTCAAGGAATTAATTGAGTTTGCGGCTATTGCAGCAAGATGCATATTTAAAGTTAACCGAATTTATAACGAACTATTGAAAGATATTAAAATCCAATAAATATGAAAACGAAGTTTGTTTATTCGATTTTATTAATCTTCTTTCTATCTTCTTTTTATGTAGGTGCCAATTATGAAGGTACTAAGAAAGAACATAGATCGGTTTTAGTATTTGATGTAGACAGCTCATCGTGTGAAAAGCCTTTCTTTAGAGACAGTCTTTTAATAATATATTATGATGAGGATAGTCTTTTAATTAAGAATTTCTATAAGGGCAATTATTATCAAAACATCTATTTTAATTCTGATGATGCTTTCTTTGAAAAAAGGTTTGTTTCAAATCTACCTGAAAATATATTTGGAATAGATACTATATTAACATTCTCTAAGAAGGATACATCTTTTATATATAAGTCAAAAAGAGATGATTTCTTAGTGACACTTATTGATGTTTCTTTGTTTGATGGTAAATATTCGATACTAAGAGATGGAGATAATTATAAGACAATAAAACAAAGTATGGTAGATACAACTTATAAAGAAATTTTTTTCTATGATAAAGATTATCGTATTTATAAATTCATTAATACATGGAAAAATATGAAGTGTGTGTATAATATAAGAAAAGAGTGATTCATAATAGAATACGATATTAAGATGTTTGATATATCTGCAAGAATTAGTTTTAAAACATTAAATCTTTGGACCAGCAAATTTTCTGTCCGGAAAAAAGTTAGCAACTCCATACGTTAATGTGTTGAAATATAAGAAGCTGTAATATTTTAAATGGATGGTTTAATAATTGAAATTTTTCGAACAAAGATGATAAAAAAAAGTATTTGTATAATATTGTTGTTTATTGCGGGGTGTACAGCATCAAAAGCACAAAAGGTTGTCTCTGCTCACGATAAAATTGTTGAGTACAAAATAATAAACCAGCAATTTGAGGAAATCTTATCTAATATAATCAATCTTGAAAGTGTAAGAAATGCACCTTTTTTGTATCTTGGATTTGGAACAGATACTTATAAAAATACGATTTATAGCTCTTTTGAGATTAATATTGGTGACGATTGGAATAAGATTCAAAAAGCAAATGGATTCTGGGGATATTTACAATATAAAGATAAAATTTTTGTATTAACAGGTAGCTTATTTGATGGAATTCTTGCCAAAACTAAGAAAAAAAAGAATTTTTATTATACGATTAAGCCTTTTGATTTCCGTGATCTTACAACTTGTGGAGGTTCTTTGATTCGGTGTCTTTATGTAAAAGGTAAATTTGTTTCAATAAAAGATTGTTATGAATAACAATCGGATAATAAATGAATACGTAGCAAAACAAAAAATATAATGTAAAGGACTCAAAGAACAATGTATATCATATAGCTTTTACTGTATTTGTTAATTATAATATACTTAACTACAAACTATTACAGGCTGGTTTAAAGTTGAATAGAAAAACATTGTTGTTTGAAGGGATAAGGTTGAAAAAGAAATAAGATTAAACAAAAAGCTCGCAAAATCTTGCCGGTATTCTTTATCATCTTTCAGAACATTCTTTATCTATATACCAATTATCATCATAAGCTTTATAATTTAGTTTCTTAATATTTTCCAACGTGTTTGATGATGACAACCGGAGAAAATGGTATGTACATCTATTGTACCATGGTAGCGAAAGAAAAACATTCCCTTTTTCATCAACAGATAAAGCTATTACCTTAATCTTATCAAATGATTTTAAAGCATGTTCAATATAATCAGTGTCCTTTTTCGTTAACAACACTCCTTTTTCTTTGCTAAAAGCTATTTCTATTGAAGATATTTTTTGGGTAAGAAAACTACTTTTTATCTTGTATGTCATCCCTTGGTAAGTAACGAAGTAAACTCCTTTTCGATTAACTATACACATATTACTAAACTCCGAATAATCTAAAACTTTTAATGTGTTAAATTTTTCTTGAAGGCTCTTACTATTTGTACATCCATGAAGGAAAAGAACACATGATAATAATGCAATAAGTATCTTTCTCATTTCCTTAACTTTCTATAATTGAGTGTTTCTGCATGGTATATCCCTTTTATAATTTAGCGCTGACCATCTTTTGAATCAGATTGCGACGTATAATCATTTTGTATTGAAATCTGCAAACTATTAGCGTAAGGTCCTGCCTTTAATTCATAATAATTATAATCTACAGAATACCCAGTTGCACTCCACAGGTTCATCCGGCAAATGCGCAGGAAGTTAGAGCAAATATACAAATAACCTAATTTTTTATATTTGAATATCGACAAACGAATATAAAAATGAACCCAAGCTTTCTCCATTATACCTTCGGTATTTGCGATAGACTTACTAAAGCACTGAATACAAAAATAGCAGCATTTATTTAAAGATCCAAAATAGGACCAACAAATTAGAATTCCCCTATTATAAATGCAAAAAGGTTATCAGCTAAGAAAGTGCTATATGTGAATTTAAACTTTGCCGAAAGACTGCAGATAATCCTTTTTTCGAATGAAAGTTCAACGTTTGGAATGCAAGGATTCTGAAAAGATACGTCAGGAAAATATTCATTTTGCTACCAGAAACGGACTTTAGCTATCGGTATATTTAACCGTAAAATCTTTCATATGAATCAGTGGAAGTTAACAGCACAGAGGAGCCTTATTTCAAGTAATTCAGTGGGAGTTTCCGATTATTGAACCAAGTCATTACCTACCGGTTACTGATTACGAGAAAAGGAAAATGCGAATGCATTTTCGTGTCTCCTCAAAAAAAAATAGTAAAATGAAGATTTTTATACGCAAATTACGTACGGCATGTAATGGCGAAAATCTAGATTTGCATCAATGAAACTTTAAAATAATCGTTGTTAACTAAAAACACATGCCTATGAAAACCTTATTTTTCTTTCTCAAAGTGAATACCTGATTTATTTTAGAATCCAGATGTCTTAATTATAATATTAAGACTTTTTATGTTATAGTGTTGTAATAAATTACATTTTTTAAATTTTAAAATGAAGTATGAATGAAACTTTATTGTTTTCATAATGAAATATAAATTTTCGTTCTTTGTCAAGGAAATTAAAAGTTAAATTAATCTTCAAAAAACAAGTATTCATATGAGTAGTAAAACGAAGAAAACAAAAATCTGGATGCAGAAAGGATGTATAGCTTTTGGAGCTATAACATTGAGCATGCTTCCTTTGCACCATGCGGTTGCAAGTAATTCTCTTTCCGAGAAATCTTCTGTTGTTGTAAGCAAAAACACGTTTGGCATAACCGACATTCAACAACAACGTAAATCAGAGAAAAGAGTTTCAGGTAAAGTCAAAGATAACACAGGAGCCGGAATTCCGGGAGTAAACATTTCGGTGAAAGGTACAAAGACCGGGACAGTGACCGACCTGGATGGTAACTATTCTATTGTTGTACCCGAAGAAAACTCTGTTCTGGTGTTCACATACATCGGATTCCTTCCATCCGAATTTAAAGCTTCGGACTCTCAGTTACGCGAAGTTATATTAAAAGAAAATTCCAAAACATTGGATGAAGTGGTAGTCATCGGATACGGTGATACCCGTAAAAAAGACCTTTCAATGGCTGTTGGTTCGGTAGAATTTAAACAATCATTGAAAAGCCGTCCGTTAGGTTTTGCCGGGATGTTGCAAGGTCAGCTTCCAGGGGTTACAATATCAAATAATGGTGGTGACCCGATGTCAGCACCTACTTTAACCATCCGCGGACAAGGTTCACGTTCGGGCGATCAGGTCCTTTACATTGTAGATGGAGTTCCGGGCGCACCTTTTAATACCGAAGATGTAGAAAGCATCAGTGTATTGAAGGATGCCGCATCAGCAGCCATTTATGGTGCTCATGTAGGTTCGGGCGGTGTTATTGTAGTGACTACCAAGAAGGCTAAGTCCGGTAAAGCACAGGTATCTGCCAATGTTTCTTATGGTATTGCCAATGCAACTAATTTGCCTGAAATGACAAACGCAGCTGAATACTGTAAAATAATGAAAGATGCATATGCAGCTGCAGGCAGAGCTATTCCGGGAAATGTCGATTCATCACGCTATCCGTTTGCTGAGGTTACTCGTACAAACTGGATTGATGAAATTTTCCGTTCGGCCATGCTTCAACATTATGCTGTTTCCATTACTGGTGGTAGTGATGCGATGAAAGCGTTTGCATCGGTTTCTTATGATAAGGATCAGGGAGTACTGCTCAACACATTTAAGGAAACAATGGGTGCAAAATTTAACCTCGATTTTACAATCAATAAATACGTAACCTTGAGCGAGCGTGTTGGATACACCTTCAACAACGGACAGGGTGGAGTAAATACAAGTACCCATACGGGTGTGATAGCTCAGGCTATGTTTATGCCGGCATCTGCAACTGTGTATGAGTATGATAAAAACGGAAATCCGGTTTATGACCTTTACGGCAATCAGGCTTTTGGAGGTACAACACCTACCTGGGCATCAGCTTATGCCGGCGGATTCGGTGAAGTACGCAACCCTGTAGCTATGCTGAAACGTTTGACTCAGTACAGACCAAGTCATAAACTGATGTCGACCACATCTTTAAACATTAAACCTTTTAGCGGACTTACTGTAAAATCTGATTTTACTGCTGGATTCGAGTCCGACAGATATGAAGATTTCACTAAGAAGATTACAGAAATAGGTAAACCGTTCGACGAAAACAACCGTTCTATCTCTTCTTCAATGGCAAATGAATGGTTGTGGGAAACAACAGCAACCTACTCTTCAGAAATTGCTGAAAATCATCTGTTGACAGCAATGGCTGGATATACAATGGGTTACAATAATTACCGCGGCAATGGTGTAACGGTATATGGCTTCCCAAATGAATCTTCCTGGGCTCAGAATCTGGTAAATGGAACCGATTGGAGTAAGGACAAACCGACGGAAAGTTTCTGGGAAGAATCTCAGGTATCAGGCTTCGGTCGTGTTTCATACTCTTTTGCAGACCGTTATTTCCTGACAGGAAGTTTACGTTACGATGCAACTTCTAAATTGTTGAAAGGCAATAGAGGACAAGCATTCCCTGCAGTATCTGCCGGATGGAAAATCTCTTCCGAACCATTCTTTGCTTCTTTGCGTGATAAAATCAGCTTATTGAAAATACGTGGTAGCTGGGGACAGATTGGAAATATCACTTCAGTGGGTCATTATGCCGGAAATATCAAATTACAGGAGTCTCCATGGTTTACATACTTTGGAAAAGATGGCTCAAATGCAATCAAAGGATTAAGTCTTACCACATTCCTGAATCCGAACTTGAAATGGGAAACTTCAGAACAACTTGATTTTGGTTTTGATTTGAACTTATTGAACGATCGCTTAAGCTTTACAGCCGACTGGTTCCGTAAAGATACCAAAGACCTTATTGAACAGCTTACAGTTCCTTCAGTTGCCGGTATTGAAGTGGCTCCACTTGGAAACGTAGGTAAAGTCCGCAACTCAGGTCTGGAATTTGCTGTGAATTATAATGATAAGGTAGGAGAGGTGCATTACAATATAGGCGCAAACTTTACTACACTGAAAAATGAAGTGCTTAATCTTGGCGACGAAAGCTACATACAGCATACTGATGAAGTGCGGGCTTTCATGCCTCTTCGTTCGGCAGTGGGAGAGTCATGGTACTCTTACTATGTAATTCCTACCGACGGATTGTTCAGAAGCCAAGCTGAAGTTGACGATTACAACCAAAAACACGGTTACAAGAACAGCAACGGTGTGTGGATTCCGGCTCAACCAAATGCAAAACCGGGTGATATTCGTTTTGTAGATTCTGATGGCAATGGCATTATCAATGAAGGCGACCGTGTATTCAAAGGCAGCTATGCACCTAAATATACTTTTGCACTGAACGGTGGATTGGAATGGAACGGATTTGATTTCTCATTCCAACTGCAGGGAGTATCCGGCAACAAGATTTTCAACGGAACCAAAGCAATGACATATCCTACCGAAACAGGATGGAATCTCTCAAAAGACCTGTTGAACAGCTTTACCTATAATCCTTCTTCGAACATTCCAAGACTGAATGTGTCTGATCAGAATGCCAATCTTACTACTACTTCGGATTTCTTCCTTGAAAAAGGCGATTACCTTCGCATAAAGAATGTGACTGTAGGTTATACTCTTCCAAAGAACTGGATGAAGAAGTTAGGTGGAAATACTTCCGTAAGAATTTATGCAACAGGTGAAAACCTTTACACATTCACCGGTTATGATGGCATTGATCCGGAAGTGGGCCGAATGGGACTTGATGGTGGTAGATACCCGGTATCCCGTATGTTTAATTTTGGTTTAAATGTGAACTTTTAAAGAATTTTGGAGGTAATTTTATGAAAAATATAGTGATAAAAGGTTTGGCAACAGTTGCATTGTCTTTGTCTCTTTTTAGTTGCGACAGTTTCCTGACAACAGAAGAAAAGGGTGAACCCTCGCTAGGAGTGATGTGGAAGACCGAAAATGATGCTGTACTTGCTGCAAATGGTCTTTATTTCTGGACAGCGTCAGAAGGTATAACAGGGCGCGGTATGATGTGGTACGTAAACTGTAGCGACGATATGGTTACAGGACGAAACAGTGGTGATGCCGCGCGTATAAAAAACTTCCAGTATGGAAAGCGCGACTGTCTGGACAACTGGCCTGTAATGTACCAGCTCATAAAGAAGGCAAACGATATTATTCGTTATGTTACACCCATGAATATCAACGAGGATGTGAAAAATAAAGTGTTGGGTCAGGCTTATTTCATGCGTGGCTGGGCTTATATGTGGATTGCTCCTTACTATGGTGACAATGGCACCAACGGAGGTATTCCTATTGTAACCGAAAATACTCCTCTGGAGGAAATTGATCAGCCTCGTCCGAAAAGTGTTTCTGAGAATTATAAGATGATCATCAGCGATTTTGATAAGGCGGCATCTTTGCTTCCTCTCTTTAAAGACTGGGATGAGAACGAATGGGGACGTCCTCACAAAACTGCTGCATGGGCTTATGCGGCGAAGGCAGCTCTTTTCAATGCTCAGTATGATGCCACTTATTACCAGAAAGTCATTGACTATTGCGATAAGGTGATTCCTCACCACGATTTGTTGAAGAACTATGCCGATGTTTTCAAAATGTCGAATAACTGGAGTCCTGAATACGTTTGGTCATGGACAAGCAACGAGCTCGACGGTTCTAAGCTTCCGGGTGTTATGCTTGAAAATAAAGGTTGGGGATTGTACAATGGTTGGGGATATTTCATGCCTACAAAGGAGTTGTACGATGCTTTCGAAGAAGGTGATACTCGCCGTGCCGTTACCATGCTGGTTCCTGGTGACAGTTTCACGTTCCTTGGTAAAGAGAAACTTTATTATTCAACTCAAAGTTCTTCGGGTATGCAGTTCAATAAGTACATGGACCCGTTCCGTCCGAAAGATGCGATTGGTACTACAGTTAACCCGAATGGGGATAACATGACGACCGACCTGAGCATTCCGCTGATTCGTTTCTCTGAAGTGTTGCTTTGGAAAGCCGAAGCGCTGATCTGGCAAGGCAAAAATGGTGACGAACCTTTGAACAGGGTAAGAACCCGTGCAGGATTGCCAGCTTTAACCAATGCCACAAAAGCCGACTTGAAGCATGAACGCCGTTGTGAGCTGGCTGGTGAGTTGAGCAACCGTCACTTGGATTTGGTTCGTTGGGGAGATGCTAAGGAAGTTTACAGTCATCCATTACACGGATATGTAACTTCGGGTGTTGTGGAAGGTGATGATGCGGCAACTATCCGCAGTAAATCGAAGGTAGTTGAAATCTGGGCTGCCAGAAATTTCGATCCTACGATTAATAATGTATTCCCGATTCCTGCCGATGAAATTAGCAAGAGTAAAAACCTCGTTCAGAATAAAGGTTATTAATTATTAACCTGGTCGAAAAGGCCGGCTCAATAAAATTTGTTTAGCCGGCCTTTCTTTTTAATATTTGCACAATGAAAATAAAGAAAATCATACTCTGTTCATTCCTGGCTCTGATGCTTCCGATAGGTGATGCTCTGGCACAGAAATCACCTGTTGATTATGTTAACCCTTTTATTGGTACCGGCTTTCATGGACATACATATCCGGGCGCAACTGTACCTTATGGTGCTGTTCAGTTGAGCCCCGATACCCGTCTTGGAAACTGGGACGCATGTTCTGGTTATCATTACAACGATTCCACCATTCTTGGCTTTTCTCATACCCATCTTAGTGGTACAGGATGCCTTGATTTGGGTGATATATTGTTCCATCCAACAACAAAAGAGGTGCTTACTGCCTCAAAAGGAGATCTCTATCAGCCTTTGAGGTTTTCGCACGAACAGGAAAGTGCCTCTCCCGGCTATTATTCAGTAGAGTTCAAAGATGAAAAGATCAAGGCTGAACTCACAGCCTCTACCCATGTTGGTGTTCATCGGTACTCATTCCCAACAGATTGTACTGCTTCTATTATCATAGACCTGTTTCATTCTCTGGATAATAACGAATTTATTTATGAAGCTACACTCGAAAAGTGTTCAGATAATGAGATTGTGGGAATGCGTCGTACCCGGGGGTGGGTGGATAATCAATGTGTCTATTTTGTTGCTCAGTTCTCAAAGTCGTTTAAAAAAGTGGATTTTTATAATGCCGGAAGTCTCGCTTCAGCAGGAAACAAACAGAGCGGTACAAACTTGCAGGCTGTTGTCGGATTTGATGTAACAGACGGAACGCCGGTTGTTGTCAAAGTCGCCTTATCGGTTGTCAGCATTGAGAATGCTCGTGAAAATCTGAAAAAAGAGGTTTCGGGGTTTGATTTTGATGCTGTAAAGAGAGATGCCCGGACTTGCTGGGAAAAAGCACTCTCTGAAATCACGGTTGAAGGCAATAACAAGGAAGACCTGATAAATTTCTATACAGCAGTTTATCACTCGAAAGTGATTCCGAATATTGTGAATGATGTGAATGGCGATTATCGTCGGCACGATATGACCATCGCCCGGTTGGGGAAGGGGGAGTGTCAGTATTCTACATTCTCCATCTGGGATACATTCCGCGCTTGGCATCCGCTGATAACCCTGACAGACACGGCTATGGTGCGTGATATGATTCACTCATTTCTCAATATCTACGATGCATCGGGCGAGCTTCCCATCTGGCCGTTATCTGCTGGAGAAACAGGAACCATGATTGGATATCATGCAGTATCGGTCATTGCGGATGCATACCTGAAAGGCATTCGTGGCTTCGATGCGGAGAAAGCATTGAAAGCGATGATTGTTTCTTCGGAAAAGAATAAGAAAGGGGCCGATTTTTATATTAAGTATGGATTCATACCTTCCAATACAAAGAGAGAATCGGTTTCCTGCCTGCTTGAATTTGCTTACGATGACTGGGCTATTGCTCAAATGGCAAAGGCAATGGGCAAAGAGGATATTTATCAACGCTATATAAAGCGTTCACAGAATTATTGTAATGTATTTGATGGTCAGACGAAATTCTTTCGGGGAAAAAGAATGGACGGAAACTGGGAAACTCCATTTAACCCTTTCGAGGTTGGACGTGCCTACACGGAAGCCACTGCCTGGCAATACCGCTTTTTTGTACCACACGATGTAAATGGGATGATACAACTCTTTGGAGGAAAAGAGGCTTTTATAAAAGAACTGGACCAGCTGTTTGTGGTTGAATCAAATTTGCACAATAGTGATATACAGGATATCACCGGTTTGATTGGGCAGTATGCTCATGGCAATGAACCTAGTCACCACATGGCCTATCTGTATAACTACGTGGGTCAGCCTTGGAAAACCCAGGAAATGGTACGCCGTATTCTGAAGGAAATGTATAAACCCACTCCCGATGGTATCATAGGTAATGAAGACTGCGGACAGATGTCCGCATGGTACATCCTCAGCAGCTTGGGTTTGTACTCTGTATGTCCAGGTTCAAATGAATACTCATTAACTGCTCCTTTGTTTTGCAAAGCAACTATTCATTTGGCCAATGGCAAAACACTCACAATTACTGCCAATTGCTCTGAAGAGAACAAGTATATCGATAAAGTGGTGCTTAACGGAAAAGAAATTGAAACAAATTTTATTACCTATAAACAGTTGATGGAGGGAGGTGAGTTTTGCTTTACATTGTTTTCGCAACCTAATCTGCACAGAGGGACCGGTGTTGAGGCTGCACCCTATTCGTACACAAAAGGAAAGATGGTTTCTGTTCCCTGTGTCGACAAGGATTTGAATCTGTTCCTCGATAAAACAGAGGTGCAGCTGATGTCTGCCACTCCGGGCGCGGAAATCCGCTATACTTTGAATGGAACTGAGCCGACTCCGGAATCGCCTCTCTATAAAAAGCCTCTTTCTCTGAAACAATCGGCTTGGATTATAGCCAGAGCGTATAAGAATGGGTACCAGCCAAGCCGGATCTTATCTATTCACGCAACAAAAGCGGAGTTTAGAAAGGCCGAACAGGTTGCACCAGTGCAAAATGGAACCTCTTTCAGTTATTATGAAGGGTTGTATTCGAAAGTTGACGATATAGAGAAAAGTCCCGTTGTAATGACCGGAATCATGAAAGAACCATCAATTGACAAAGCCCGACAAGAAGATCATTTTGCTTATATATTTACCGGAATGTTGTATATACCCGAAGATGGCGTTTACGGATTTAATACCTGCTCCGACGATGGAAGTGTATTGTACATTGGAAATGAAAAGGTGGTTGACAACGACGGCTCTCATGCTGCGATTGAAGCAACCGGGAAAATCGCGTTGAAGAAAGGATTTCATTCATATAAGCTTCTTTATTTTGAGGACTATGAGGGCCAGGGTTTCAGTTGGGCATGGAAGACCCCTGCATCAAAGCAGTTTACAATTATTCCGGCTAAAAATTTATTCGTAAAAAAGTAAGTGGTATATTTGAAATAAAAAAGAAATAAACAATGAAAAAGTTAGCTTATCTTTTATTAGGAACTCTACTTGTCACATCTGTAAAGGCACAGATGCCGGTCGAACTTAATGTAATGACTTATAATATTCGTTATGACAATCCTGACGATAACCAGAACAACTGGAAATACAGAAGAGACAATGCTGCAAACGCAATTCGTTTCTACGATGCTGATATATTGGGTACACAAGAGGTACTTCATAATCAATTGCAGGACCTGAAAGAACGTTTGTCCGGATATGATGTAGTAGGGGTTGGGCGCGATGACGGAAAAGAAAAAGGAGAATACAGTGCCCTCTGGTACAAAAAAGATAGATTTACCTTGCTCGACTCTGGCAATTTCTGGTTAAGTGAAACTCCTCTTATTACTGCCTCCAAAGGTTGGGATGGGGCATGTGTACGTATTGCTTCGTGGGTAAAGCTCAAGGATAAGAAAAGCGGCAAGAGTCTGTTTGCTCTAAACACTCATTTCGATCACATAGGGGTAGTAGCCCGTAAAGAGAGTGTGAAACTAATACTCAATAAAGTGGCCGAGTTAAGTAAAGGTATTCCGGTGATAGTGACCGGAGATTTTAATGCAGAGCCCGAATCGAACGTAATTAAAGGGTTGACTGACACAAGCAATAATAAACATCTTATTGACTCACGCACCGTTTCCCCTATTGTTTATGGACCTGCATGGAGTTTTCACGATTTTGGAAGAATTCCGTTGAATGAACGCACACTGATCGACTATATTTTTGTTCGTAACGGAGTGAAAGTCTTAAAATACGGAGTTCTGGCCGAGACCAAAGATTCCACTTTCTTATCAGATCATGCACCCATACTTGTGCGTATTGCGATAAAATAATTTCAATATTAAGAAATGAAAAAGATAATGCTGAAAATAACATTACTGGTTGTTGTATTAACATTTCATCCGGTAATATCTAATGCTCAGAGTCGTAAAGATAAGGAGCAGACAGTCACGGTTAAAGATCCCTATGATGTGGCAAAGATTAACGCTCCGAAAGGAAAAAAGATTAAGAACGTGATTCTTATGATTGGTGATGGTATGAGTCTGATGGATATGTATTCTGCATGGACACTGAATAAAGGAAAGCTTAATCTGGAAAATGCCCAGGCAGTAGGTCTGTCCAAAACTTATTGCGCCAACAAACTCATTACTGATTCGGGTGCTGGAGGAACGGCAATAGCAACCGGACATAAAACAAATTATCACATGGTGGGTACAGATGTTAACGGAAATCCTCTTCCTTCTCTTACTGACTTTGCGAAAAACAAGCAACTATCTACCGGAGTGGTTGTTACTTGCAGGTTGAATGACGCTACTCCTGCCGATTTTTGCTGTAATAATACAGACCGTGATAAGGATTATGAAATTGTGGCCGATTATACCACATGTGGCGTCGATTTTATTTTCGGTGGTGGTTCCAAATATTTTGAGAATCGGCCCGATGGGAGAAATATTTTCCGGGAAATGGAGAATAAAGGATATCAAACTCCAAAGAATTGGGATGCTCTTTCAAAAATCAATTCGGGTAAAGTTCTGGCAGTGGTAGATACACTCGATTTGCCGGAGCCCAAAGTAAGGGGTAACATTCTTGAAAAGGCTTCTATGAAAGCGGTTGATATGTTGTCAAAGAACGATAAAGGCTTTTTCCTGATGATTGAAGGTTCTCAGTTGGATGATTATGGTCATTTCAACGATTTGGATCTGTTGATGCAGGAGATATTCGACTTTGACAAAACAATAGGAAAGGTATTTGAATGGGCAGCCAAAGATGGGGAAACATTAGTTATTGTTACTGCCGATCATGAAACAGGCGGACTAACTTTGGTTGGTGGTGATCTTGAAAAAGGGAAAATTGTTGGTAAATTCTCTACCACCGGACACAGCGGGGTGATGGTTCCTGTTTATGCTTTTGGGCCAGGCTCTGAAAATTTTACCGGCATCTACGAGAATACTGCATTGTTTGATAAGATAAAGAAACTATTAAATTTATAATTATACAAAATGAAAAAGATTCATCTATATATACTTTTGGCGCTATTTCTGTTCATAACAGGAGCTCATGCCCAGCAACTTCGATTCCATAAAGACGGAACATTTAAAATAGTACAGTTTACCGATACCCATGTGGTACCCGACAAAACTGAATCGCTTAAAGCCATAAAGCTGATTAATGAAACTATTGACAAAGAACACCCAGATCTGATTATCTTTTCTGGAGATGTAGTAACAGGTAAGCCGGCTCGTCAGGGATGGAAGATGGTTTTGAGTACATTGGAGCAAAAAGGCATTCCGTTTTGCATTGCCATGGGAAACCATGATCCGGAACAAGACTTGAGTCGTTCTGAGATTGCAGATCTTATCACAGCGACAAATCGCAGCCTCAATAAGAAAGATACTAAAGGATTGTGCGATATGGCTTTGGAAGTAAAGTCTTCTAAGGACAATGCCGCTTCTGCATTAATCTACTGCATGGACTCAAATGATTATTCTAAAATTGACACAGTGAAAGGATATGGCTGGTTTTCATTCGACCAAATTCAATGGTATCGCCAGACTAGTGCGCAGTATACTTTGAAGAACGGAGGAAAACCACTTCCGGCTTTGTCCTTTTTTCACATACCACTTCCTGAGTTCTTCCAGGCATATAAGAACGAACGCAATAGCCCGGTAGGTAAACGTCTGGAAGACGAGTGTCCGGCATCCGTAAACTCAGGAATGTTTGCTTCCATGCTGGAATGCGGAGATGTAATGGGTGTATTTGTGGGTCACGATCATGACAATGATTATCTGGCTTCGCTCCACGGTATTGCTTTGGGTTATGGCAGGTTCTCAGGAGGAAAAACCACTTATATTAACATTCAGAATGGGGCCCGTATCATAACCTTGAAAGAAGGTGAACGAGGATTTTCAACATATATTCGTCTGCTTGATGGGAGTGAAATCTGTTCCACAACTTATCCCGGAACTTTTAAATAATCTCTGACTGAATAATAATAGATTGTTCTTTTAAGGGATATTCGGTTTTATTATAAACTATATGAAATATTCATGCAATCTATTCGGATTGTATGGAATGGAATCCTTTTATGTATACTCAAACTGAGAGGAATGGATTTGTTTCCGATTCTTCTTTGATAAAAATATTAACGAAATAATCTAGTAGGATGAAAATAGCAATTGATTTAGGAGGAACAAATATCAGGGTTGGTCAGGTTGAAAACGGAGAGGTGATCCATACCACCATAAAGCCTTGTCCTTCTAAGAAAAGTTGTTCTGAAGTTCTCTCTTTTCTAATTGAGATGATTGATTCGGAGATGATACCACAAACCGAAGGAATCGGAATAGGAGTACCTTCAGTGGTTGATGCCTCCAAGGGGATAGTCTACAATGTGGCCAATATCCCTTCATGGAAGGAGGTGCACCTGAAAGAGATTCTGGAGGAACGTTTTAATGTGCCGGTTTTTGTAAACAACGATGCTAATTGTTTTGCATTGGGCGAAAAGCTTTTTGGAAAGGGAGTTCCCTATTCCAATTTAATAGGAATAACGTTGGGTACCGGAGTAGGAGCAGGTGTTGTGCTTGATGGAAAACTATACAACGGATCGCATACCGGTGCTGGAGAGATTGGTTCTTTGCCATATCTCAATAAGGATTTTGAGTACTATTGCAGTAGTGGCATTTTTGCTGACTTTTATAAGATGTCAGGGAAAGATGTTTTCGACAGAGCAAGAGAAGGTGATAAGGAGGCTTTGGCTATCTGGTCCGAAATAGGTACTCATATTGGTAATCTGCTTAAGGCTGTACTATATACTTATGATCCCGATGCTATTGTATTGGGAGGAGGAATCTCGGCAGCATATCCCTTTTTCTCAGAAAGCATGAAACAAACCATCTCATGTTTCCCATATCAAAACATTGTTGATGATGTGGAAATATTCGTCTCGGAGGAAAAAAATATTAGTCTTTTAGGGGCTTCGGCACTGGTTGTTTGATAATAATTATCCATTTTTGTAAATCAGTAGATATTCAATTAATCATGAATCTAAATATTACAGTATGATAAGAACAATTTCTAAAGCAGCATTCGGGTTGTTTCTTTTCTCCTTGCCACTGGGTGTGTCTGCTCAGACAGAGACAGATTCGATTGCCAATAAATATCGGCTTCCATACAAAGATACTTATATAAAGGATGCCTTGGTGGCGGAAAACGTTTTTCGTTCAGCCAAACCGGAGGTCACCCGGCATGGCTCCTTTGAAGAAGCCCGGAAAATATTGCCCGAACCCATTTGGGAGGGGCATCCTAAAGAGGTTGAGATGTACTGGCGTGCCTGGCAAATAGCAATTGGCAACATTAAGGATCCCATTCCGGGTTCCGGTTTTGTATCAAGCTACCTTGATACAGCCTACAACGGTAATATTTTTATGTGGGACTCTTCGTTTATGATGCTGTTTGCCCGTTATGGCTCTCGTTTCTTTCCGTTTCAGCATACGCTTGATAACTTTTATGCCAAACAACATCCCGATGGATTTATCTGTCGTGAAATCAAGGCCGATGGAGCAGACTGTTTCGAACGTTACGATCCTACCAGCACAGGTCCTAATCTGATACCCTGGGTTGAGCTTGCCTACTTTAAAGAATATGGTGACACGGAACGCCTGAACAAGATTTTTCCGGTATTGTGCGCTTATTATAAATGGTGGAGGCTGAACCGTACCTGGCAAAATGGAACCTATTGGTCAAGCGGGTGGGGGACAGGTATGGATAACATGCCACGTGTTCAGTCTAAATACAATCAGATATGGAGTAATGGCCATATGGTATGGCTTGATACAAACCTGCAGCAACTGATGACAGCCAATATTCTCCTTGAGATGGGATTTTACCTGGAACGCTGGCAGGAGATTGAGGATTTTGAAGATGAGGCAAAGATGCTTAAAAAATATATCCGTGAAAATCTGTGGGATGAGAAGAGTGGCTTCCTTTACGACCAGTACAGCGACGGAACGCTTGGAACCACTAAAAGCATAGGCGCTTACTGGGCACTTTATACCGATGTATTGGAGAAGGAACAGATGGATCGTCTTGTTGGCGAACTCGAAAATCCCAAGACTTTTAACCGCAAATATCGTGTTCCATCCATATCGGCGGATAATCCGAAGTACAAGGATAACGGACGTTACTGGCAGGGAGGAATATGGCCCGGTACAAATTATATGGTCATGAACGGGCTTATAGGCAAAGGATACCGTAAGCTGGCGCGCGAAATTGCCGTTAATCACTACAGTCAGGTTTTTGAGGTATATAAAAAGACAGGGACCTTTTTCGAGTATTATGCCCCTGAGGCTTGCGAGCCCGGATTCATGGCCCGCAAAGATTTTGTAGGATGGACCGGTCTGCCGCCAATTGCTGAGTTTATTGAATTCATCATTGGAATCCGGTCAGACTATTCCCGTAAAGCAGTTACATGGGATTTGAACCTGATTGAGAAAAATGGGATTGAGCGATATCCATTCGGACCTAAGGGAATAATCTCTTTCAGCGCCGCTTCACGTAAGTCTGTCAACGAGGTACCTCGTGTTACCATCGAAACCAATGAGCCTTTCGACTTAACTTTGGTTTATGGTGACAACAAGGAAAAGCACATATCAGTAGTTGTAGGCAAACACACATATTAGCCTCAGGTTATTTGTTCTTAAGGGTATGCTCTTTGCGGTATTCGTGCGGAGGGCAACCCTTTATTGTTTTAAACTGGCGCGACAGGTTTTTAAAGTCCGAAAAGCCCATTTCAATGGCAAGCTCACATATTGGGGCTGTGCTTGTAAGCAATGAGCGGGCAAATCTGTTTATCCGTTGAAGCATCACATACTGATAAACAGACATTTTTGTGAAATGTTTGAAACGTATTTCCAATAACCTCCTTGATAGCGGCACAACTTTCACAATATCATCCACATTGATTTTGGAATTGATATTATCATCAATGTACTTCAGTGCCATGGCAATCTCCTTGTCATTGATAGGATACATATTGGTCGATTGCCTTTGAACGATATGTGAATGATGGATGACAACATCTTCAAAGTCTTCATAGTTCTGTGAAGTAACCATTTTGTCGATGAGTTTGGCGGTTTCGTATCCTCCCTTTTCAACATCCAGAGCCACACTCGATAATGTTGGGTCTGAAAGATTACAGGTCATTTCATCGTTATCTACTCCTATTAGGGAAATGTCTTCGGGGATTCTTAGGTTGCATATCCGGCAAATTTCAGTTATCTTATTTCCCTGAGTATCATCACACGTCATTAATGCGATGGGTTTTGGTAACGATTTCAGCCATTCAATCAGTGGGTTCTGTTCATAGAACCATAATTCTTCAATTATTTTGTTTTGGAAGACATGGAAGTTCTTTTCAAAGCCAAATTCAGAGATACGATCATAAAAGCCCTGGCACCTTTTCTCAGACCATATAGCATTCTTATAGCCAACAAAAGCAAAGTTCTGATATCCCTTTTGCAGGAAGAAGTCGGCAGCCATTTTTCCTCCCAGCTCATAGTCTCCGGTAATGTTCGGAATCGACTTAAATTGGGTCTTGAAATCTTGTGCCACAGCTACAATCCCATTTTGGCGAAACAGCCCCACATTATCATCCTCATCAAACTGTGCAACAATAGCATCTGCTTCCCATTTTTTTGCCCAGTCTATTACCCCTTCAATGCCGTAGCGAAGTTTAAAGGCAGGCGGCATGCGGCAAACAACCCACGGATCGTGTTCCTTGGAATAAGTGATTATGCCTTTTTGCAGATATTGAGCGTATGCTTCCGTAAAATCGGTAAGTTGGATCAGGCGAATCATATAGTTAAGCTGTTTTTATTCGCAATATCGCTATAATTTTCTAAATAGACAAGTCTTATCTGAAAGCGTTCAAAGCTGCTGTTGGCCTTCCGTTGTTATCAAAGGCGCCCAAGGAATATCCATTCCAGTCCGAACTGCATTCCGGTTCCCAGTAAAATACACCAATTCCTTTACCGTTACTTACCGATTTTGTTTTTGCGATGATATCTTTCAGAAAAGCATAGCAGGTATCAGGAATGTCCCAACTCATGCCTACTTCGCACATCATTACTTCCGAACCGAACCTTTTTACCATATCATTCATATTATCCAGACATTCTGAGTTCTTTATCCGCCAGTCGGTGGCCGAAGGATAAAGAGACATCCCGATAACATCCCATTTTCCTCCGTTGCTTCTCAGTCCGTCGAACAACCAGCGAAACAAAACATTGTCGTACCCGTTTTGCAGGTGAATGATAACCTTTGTGTCTGGAAAAACAGATTTTACGGCATTATATCCTGTATTCGACAGTTCGGCATATTTTTTCATATTCACAGAAGCCTTGCCATCCTCCCACAACATGCCATTACCCGTTTCATTGCCCACCTGTACCCATTCCGGAGTAATTCCATTTAATTTTAGCTCATTCAGCACATCCGTTGTATGTGCGGCAACCGCCTTTTTAAGTTCATCAAAGTTGTAATTTACCCATGCTTTCGGTTTGTTCTGCTTACCTGGATCAGCCCATGAATCACTATAATGAAAGTCAATCATGATTCGCAAATTCAGATTCTTTGCCCGTTTGGCTTTTACCATTAAATCTTGCTTATTACACCATCCGTCAGAAGGATTTACCCATACCCTCAGCCTTATTGCATTCATTCCTAGATTTTTTAGCAGACTCATGGCTTCCATTTCTGTTCCGTTTTGATTATAAAACTTCCTGCCGGCAGCTTCCATCTCGGTAATCCAACTCACATCTGCTCCCTTGGCAAAACTACTACTCTGAGGAATCGGTTCATCTCCTCTTCCCCCGCATGCGGTTAAATGGAGAATTATAAAGAGTGACAACAGCAAGTAATTAATCTGCTTTTTTTTCATGAATAATTCAGTTTGCGGAGAGTTGACTTCCCTTATTAAATATCGGGTTATTATTATCTTACGAATGCAATTTTACGAAATTAAGTTGATTAAATTATCAAACTGATGCTATTCTCCATATATTTTATAAAAAATGCGTGACATATTAATTAAGTCACGCAGAGTTATTTACTCTCCATCCGGATGTACACTACTGCTACATCCGGATGGAGAGATATGGTACACCCGGATGTAGTGGGAGGGTACATCCGGGTGTAAGAAGAAAGTCTTAATGATAAAATAAAAGTCCGATGTAGATGTTTACAAGGAATTATCTGATATATCGGAATTTTTTAACATGCAACATCTATGGCACACGATAGATAGTTTATTTTTTATGTTGCATTAACAATGGCTTCAGACGAGCAGTCCAAAGGTCATATCCAACCTGATTCATATGGAGGTTATCCTTTTTGAAGATATCTTTACGAAGAATCCCTTTATCATCATACATACACGAAGCTACATCTACATAAAACACATTTTTAGTTGTACCAACGTACTCTTGGAGTAATGTATTGAGTGTTGTTTGCTTTGGTCTTAGTTTTTCGCGGGCATAAGAAGGTTTGATCGAAAGAACATAAAGTGGAATACCCGGATAATCGCGCTGAATTCTTGAGATAAAAACGCGGAAGAAATCAAATGTCTGACCTATTGTTATATCTTCAGGACTATTACACATATCGTTTTCAACATAAAGAACAATGCTTCTTGGATTATATCCACGTGCAATTACGTTATAGTTGTAAAGCATATCACGGATAGCGGCGCCTCCATAAGAACGACGTATAATCTTCATTGGAGCCATGTCGTTATAAATATTATCCCATAAATTGATGGAAGAACTTCCCAGAAACAGCACATCGCACGTTTTGTCTTTCAGTTCTCTGTTTTCATCCGTGTATTTGTCGATATCGGCCTGATAGCGCGTAATCCATTTGAATGCATCCGAGTGTTTTATCTGAAGATACTCGCACAAACGTACGGAATCTTGTTGAGACTGTGCCTTCATAATAGATGGCACAAACAGCAACATAGCTAATAAAATAAAAATGTTTTTTTTCATTGTGTTTATTACTTTATTTAAAACCTAATTTACTTAATCCCTTATTAACATCTGGATGACTCATAAAGAGTTTCCACAAAAAACCTGAACGGTAATTTTCTATCATTACTGCTATAGGTCCCTGATCGATTGCCAGATAACGTTTTGGATACCATTCGTCTGTTTCACTGAAAGCATCGTAAAATCCGTATTTGCCGAACACCTTATCCCGCATATCATACAAGTGACGCATTACATCCATTGATTCTTTTGGAGTATAAACAATAGATGAGAGAGCTGCTGTTGGGGCAATGACTCCCAGATCGTTCTTCTCATTTGGAGCATGTCCGGAATAGCCTATTGTACTGTAACTCGCAGTCAATCCCCAGCAATCTTTGCCATACCCTTTATATCTTTTCGGATTGCGGATGCAATATGCACGGTTAATTAACGAATAATTTTTCATTTCCTGATAATAATCTGCATATTTATCTTTCAAACCATGTGGATTAAGCCCGAGGAATGAGTAATGAGCCCAGAATAAGGGTCCTGCTTTTGTGCCTTGATAACGAAGGTTCAATTTGTAACCTTCCGTTGTATGTGGAGAAACAATAGCACCGTTTTCAGCCCATCCCTGGTGATACACCTCCGATGAAACCCCATGGGTTGGTGAAGCTGCCGCTAATACATACATTATAAGACATTCATTAAATCCACGAACCGGAAAGTTCATTTCCCAAGCATAATTGGGACTCCAATGCCAGTAAAGCACATTTTCTCCGTTTCGGTACCAGTCCCATTCCACTTCTTTCCAAAGCTTATCTATACGAGAAGCCAATGCTTTTTCCTTTTTACTACCTTTTACATAATACTGATGAACAGCCAAAAGTCCTTGCATAAGAAAAGATGTTTCTACCAGATCTCCTCCATTATCCTTTTTCCCGAACGGTTTTACCTTCCCAGTCTCTCCATTAAGCCAATGAGGATAAGCTCCATGAAAACGATCAGCTTTCTCAAGGAAGGATACAATTTTATCGAAGCGGTCAAAACCTTGTTTTCTTGTAATATAACCTCTTTTCACCCCCGATAATACTGCCATTATTCCAAAACCGCTTCCACCAGTAGTAACAATGTTTTTATCATTTTCCGGATAAATTCCGTCTTCATTAAAGCGTTCACGCGCCATCCCGCTTCTTGGCTCGGCTCCATCCCAGAAATAGTTGAAAGTACGATGCTGAACACTGTCCATCAACGCCTCATTTGTAAGTTTCCTTGCAGTTCGTTCCGGTCTATTAGCACAATTCCCAATAAGAAAACAGCTACAGAGTAACAAAGAATATACAATTCGTATTTGCTTCATTTTTATTCTTACTTAATTGTTGTGTTTACTAGAACAGGGTTGTGGTCTGACAGATATCCATTTTCGGGAGTATCTTTAATAACACAGTATTTGTTAACCTGAACAGGTGCGTTGACAAAAATGTAATCTATTAAATCTCTTTCATCATTTTTCAGACGTCCGAAATCATGAAAACTCCACGATGGCCCGTATACAACCGGAGATGTCGCACGAGTGTCTTTCATCCCGTTGTGAGTTATAATTTGTATTGGCTCCGAATCCTGAGTACCGTTAAAATCTCCAGTAATAACTATTGGAAGTCCTGGAGCCAGTTCCTTAGCTTTTGCAAGTAATAGTTTCGCACCTTCCCTGCGAGCAATCTCTCCCATATTGTCTAAATGTGTATTAAAGCAGGCAAATTTCTTTCCTGTTATTTTGTCTTTTAATACAGCCCAGGTAACAATGCGCTCATATGCTGCATCCCAACCTTTTACTCCAATTTTTTCGGGAGTTTCGCTCAGACCAAAGTTTCCATCTTTAATCAGTTCAAAGCGGTTGGTTTTAAAAAACAGAGAACAATATTCTCCGGCCTCTTTACCATCAGCACGGCCAACACCGATAGCTGTGTATTGAGGTAATCTTTCTTTCAGGTCATTTAGCTGATTATGTACCACTTCTTGCATCCCTAAAACGTCAGGAGCATAATAGTGTATCATATTAGCGGCATTATCTTTACGGAATTTCCAGCTGTTTAAACTGTCGGAAGCCACATCCAGACGGATATTAAACGTCATAATATCCATATTGAGAGCCCGCTGTTGCGTGCCACACGAGGTGGCAAGCATACAGCAAGCAGCCAGGAGGCTATTTAGAATATATTTTTTCATTCATTTACATTTTCAAAGTGAAACCTGCTTTTTTAACATCATGACTATTACCACCTATCATAACATCGAAATCACCCGGTTCGCACACATAATTAAGGTCGTAATCATAGAACTTCAGTAGTTCGGGAGTAATTTTAAAAGTTACTTCTTTCGATTCTCCGGCCTTAAGGAATATTTTCTGGAAACCTTTCAGCTCTTTAACCGGACGAGTTACACTTCCTACCAAATCGCGGATGTAAAGTTGAACAACTTCTGCTCCGTCTCTGTTACCTGTGTTTGTAACCAGAATCTTTGCAGTAATTTCTCCGTTTATATTTAAATCATTGCTGCTCATTTTTATATCACTGTAACCAAAAGTTGTATAGCTTAACCCATAACCAAAAGGATAAAGAGGATCATTGCTGACATCCAGATAATTACTGCGGAACTTCTCAAACCAATGTCCTTCTTGTAATGGTCGTCCTGTATTCTTATGATTATAGTATAGAGGAATCTGGCCTACATTCTGTGGGAAAGACATAGTTAATTTTCCACTTGGATTAACATCCCCGAACAATACATCTCCAATCGCATAAGCCGATTCGGTACCACCAAACCATACATTCAGAATAGCAGGAACATTCTTTTGTTCCCAAGTAAGCACAACCGGACGTCCGCTAAACAACACCAGAACTACTGGTTTTCCTGTTTTTAGCAGTTCTGTTAATAAGCTACGTTGTACATCCGGCAACTCCAGGTTTGTACGACTACTGCTTTCACCGCTCATTTCAGACGATTCACCTAAAGCCGCTACGATAACGTCTGCATTGGCTGATACTTTCAGGGCTTCATCCAGCATTTCTTTGTCCGTCCGTTTGTCTCGGTTTAAACTACGACCGAACATAGTAGCTCGTTCTTCATAAGCAGAATCACTTACGATATTACTACCTTTTGCATAAACAATCTTAGCTTTATTTCCTAATGTCTCACGAAGACCTTTTACCAGTGACGGAGTTCTATCAAGTACAGCAGCTACACTCCATGTTCCTACCATGTTCTTTCCAGCTTCAGCCAATGGACCAACTACAGCAATTGTTCCTTCTTTTTTCAGTGGGAGCAGACTGTTTTCGTTCTTCAACAATACAAAGCTTTCAGTAGCAATCTTGCGAGCTTCAGCACGATGTTCTTTTGTATAAATCTCTTTTGCCGGACGTTTCAAATCGCAGTATTTATATGGGTCATCGAATAATCCCAGCTTGTATTTTGCTTCCAGAATACGACGACATGCTTGGTCCAGGGTACTTGCAGATACTTTCCCTTCTTCAATAGATTTCTTAAGAGTTCCTGTAAAACCGTCGCTAACCATATCCATATCAACGCCTGCTTTGATAGCACGTGCAGTTACCGTTTTCAAATCACCAATGCCATGTTGCACCATTTCTGCTATTCCGGTAAAATCTGTTACCACAAACCCATTGAATCCCCACTGATTACGCAGTAAATCGGTCAATAACCATTTGTTGGCAGTAGCAGGTACCCCGTCTATTTCATTAAAAGAAGCCATGATACTTGCTGCTCCGGCATCTACTGCTGCTTTATAAGGAGGCATATATTCATTCATCATGCGGATGCGGCTCATGTCAACAGTGTTATAATCACGTCCTGCTTCGCTTGCTCCGTAAAGAGCAAAATGTTTTATGCAAGCCATGATTTCATTGTTTGCTTTCATTTCTTTGCCCTGATATCCACGAACCATAGCTTTTGCTATCTCTGAACCTATAAACGGATCTTCTCCGCAACCCTCTGATGCACGTCCCCAACGGGCATCTCTGCAAATATCCAGCATTGGTCCGAACGTCCAACAAATTCCGTCAGCACTGGCCTCAATAGCTGCAATGCGTGCTGACTTTTCAATTGCGTCCATATTCCATGTACACGATAAGCCTAAAGGTATAGGAAATACAGTTTCGTATCCGTGAATAACATCCATACCAAATATTAAAGGGATCTTTAATCTGCTTTCTTCTACAGCCAATTTCTGAACTTCCTTGATTTTATTAACCCCTTTCAGGTTAAATAATCCTCCAACTTCTCCCCGGCGGATTCTTTCCGCCACATTGCTGCTTTTTGCCTGTCCGGTGGTTATATCTCCGGATACCGGCAAGTTAAGTTGGCCTATTTTTTCTTCGATGCTCATTTTCTTCATCAAAGCATCTATAAAACGGTCCATATCTTTAGGAGTCTGTTGAGCAAATATGTTTGTAGAAACCAATACAATAAGAGAAAAGATATATTTTCTATAATACCTAATATTCATACATTACTTTTTTACCGATTGAAATGAGAAATCTAAGAAGGTTATGTCTAAACATCCCCTTCTTAGAAATCTGTTTATATATAACACCTATTATCTATAGTCAGGATTCTGAATTAACACTCCGTTGGATTTGTCTATCTCATCCTGTGGAAGCGGTAAATAACGATTTTTATCCTGATATTTCACTTTACCTGCTGCATGAAGAACTTCCTTGTCAATGCCCCAACGTACTAAATCATAGAAACGGTCGAATTCAAGAGCCAGTTCAATACGACGTTCGTGACGAATAGCTTCTCTTAAGGCAGCTTGGTCAGTTGTCGTCACTTTAGGCAGGATTGTATTGTCATTGCCACGAGCACGAGCTCTAATCATTTCCAAATCATCCGATGCTTCTTTCGTGTTGCCTAGTTCGTTTGCAGCTTCAGCAGCCATTAAAACAACATCGGCATATCTGATTAAGCGAATATTAACCCAGAAACCACTATTGGTAAATTCTTTGCGTTTAGCTGGATTTGTATAGGCTTTTTTGTTGTAGTATGCTCCCATTCCAGATGAAACCGGAGACTCACCATAAGGTTTATTTGTATTTTCCGGAGTAATCGGCTCGTCGGCACTTTTTCTGAAATAGAGTAATGTTGCGTCTTTACGAGGGTCTCCCGGTTCGTAAGCCTGCCCTAGTTCTTTAGTTGCCATGTGCCATCCCCAGCCTAAATTCCATTGACCGGAACCACGTACACCCTGTACCTGACAAAATTGACTTCCGATAGCAGTGCTGGCAGGCAATGCTGCTGTTGAAGCACATTGCAATTCAAAAACAGATTCGCTGCAGTTTTCACCTTCATCTGTAAAGATCTTATCGTACGGAGTGTTCAAGTTATATAGTCCTGAATTCATAACATCTTTAGCTGCGGCGTACATGTTGTTCCAATTATTTCTCATCATGTAAGTACGTGCATGCAATGAGCGGGCAGCTCCCCAAGTCAGACGACCGATGTATTCTGCACCCCACTGTTTAGGTAGCAATTTCTCAGCCTCTTCCAGGTCTTTATCAATCTGCTCATAAATCTTTTCAGCAGTTGTTTTGGGAACGTTAGCTTCAGCTGCATCCCGGATTTTAGCCGTAACTAAAGGTACTTCCCCAAAAGCCCTAACCAGATTGAAGTAGCAATAAGCACGGAAGAAAAGAGCTTCTCCTTTGTTTCTTTGAGTCGCATCATCCTTTGAAAGTAGCTTATCTACAGTATCGATTACAGAATTAGCCTGATATATAATCGTGTAATTCTGTGACCAATATGCTTTTACAGTTCCATTATTGGTTGTATATTCAAAATCATCCCAGAAAGCAGCCTGATCTGCACCATCACCTACCGAACTACCCTTTTCTGAATCTTCTGAACGAACATAATGTATCATAAATGCAGGGATCCCTGCAGTAATATTGTAACTGCGCATTAATGTGTAAATACTAAATACTTGTCCATCAATTGAAGAACCGCCTTCGGGGGTATCATCCTCAGTGAACTGACCAAGAGGGCTACGATCAAGAAAGTCGCTACAACCAGTAAAACTAAAAGCCGAAGTAGTCAACATCAATGATAATATATATTTATTGAATTTCATGATTGTTATTTTTAAGTAGTGATTAGAAAGTTAAGTTAAGACCGAATGTATAAACGGCAGGCATAGGATATGAACCATCGTCAACACCGAAAGCGGTTGCAGAACCACCAAGTTCGGGTGTATATCCGGTATTATGCTTCCATGTTTTCAGGTTCTGAAGATTTACATAAACCTTTAATGCCTTCATGTTTAGCTTATTCAGTAGACTCTTTTCAAAGTTATATGCTAACTGAATGTTACGAATACGGAAGAAACTACCATCTTCAATATAATATTCTGAGTTTTGGTTATTGATTGTATGTTTAATGTTCAACAGAGGTTGTGTGTTTGAAGTACCCTCACCATGCCAGCGGTTTACACGTTGTGACATGAAATTAAACTGCGACCAGTTATAATTATCCCAAGTACGGAAAATTTCGTTACCCTGTTGTCCCATCATGTCAATACCCAAATCAAAGTTCTTGTAAGAAACTCCTAAATTAATTCCGTAAGTAAAGTCTGGAGTGGGGTTACCAATAATGGTACGGTCTGCTGGAGTTATAAAATTATCACCGTTTATGTCGACGAATTTAAGGTCACCCGGAGTAACAGTTGCAAGCTTATTAACAGGAGAAGCCGCAATATCGTTAGCTGACTGATAAACACCTTCTACTTTATAACCATAAAAATATCCGATTGGATAACCGGCCTGGGTATAACTCATGCTTTTCGCGCCGTCAATAATTGAATATCCGTTTTGAACCAGACTCAGAACCTTATTTTTGATAGTGGTTAAGTTAGCACCAATGTTATATTTCCAATCTCCTTTACGGTCATTCCATGAAGTAGCCAGCTCAAATCCTTTATTCTCAATTTCGCCTAAGTTTCCCATTCCTGGTACAGTACCTGATAATCCCGGAACTGTTGCAAGTAAGTCTTTCGTATTCTTCTTGTAATACACTCCTTCAAAATGAAGACGATTTTTCAACATGTTTGCTTCAAAGCCCGCTTCCCATGCCTGTACTTTTTCCCAACGAAGACTAGCATTGGGGAGATATTCAAGCTGATAGCCAGGAATAATGTTGTTTCCGAATACTGCAGAAGACGAATTTATCAATAATGGTTCTGCCGGATAAGCCGATTTCATTGCCTGATTTCCAAGTGTTCCCCAGGAACCTTTTAACTTCAGCATGTCGAAAAAGCTTTGATTAGCCATGAATTTTTCTTCAGACATCAACCAACCTCCACCAATAGAGTAGAAGTTCTGCCACTGATTACCTGTGTAAGAGAAAGCCGAAGAACCGTCACGACGGAAGGATGCATTCACCAGATATTTTCCGCTATAATTATAAAGTACGCGTGCCAATGCAGAAACGGTAGTCCGTTCCCATTGTGAACTTCCATTTGTTGAAGCTCCGGCATCGCCGATGCTTACATACCATTTATCAGGATTGTTTGCAATCACCAACCCGACACCCTGGTCACGTCCGGCAGTCAGCTGACTGTAAGAGTTATAATAAGTTGTAAAACCGGCTGTTGCGGTAATGTTATGGTTATTGAATGAATTTACATAAGTCAACAAATAATCACTCTGAACTTTTGTTTCATCGCTCTTGTTTTGCTCAATAGCAGTTTTTTTTGTTCCTAATATATTTATCTTACCTTCAGCATCAGGATCATAAACCTTCACGATAGGTGTGTATTTACGATAGTTGTTCGAAGCATAATCCATAGAAAAAGTTGTGCGGAAAGTGAAATTATTCAAGAACTTCCACTCACCATAAATATTACCGGCCGCACGGTTGTTGATTGCCCGTGCAGTATTAGCCCGTTCTTCAACATCTACCATAGGATTTGATATCTGTGCTTTCTGGAAATCGGGAAGAGCAGCGAACAAATTGTATTCTTCATTGTAAACCGGAGCTACCGGAGTAGCGCGGATTGCACTCAATACTTCTTTTGCATCAGTAGGTAATATGCGCGCACCATTAAGTTGAAAACCAAACTTCAGGTTTTTGTTTACGAAATATTCATTGCTTGCATTTAAAGTAATCTTACTGAATTTTTCATGTTTAATATTTCCTTGTTCACCAGAATATCCAACGCCTAAATAGAATCGGTTTTTTTCTGATGCACCAGTAATACTAATATTATTGTTTGTAACAAAGCCAGTTTGGAATATCTCATCTTGCCAGTCAGTATCTCCATTCCAATTGGTGAAATCAAATGTTTTTGCTCCCTGATTAGTTAGTTGCTCGTTATAAAGCTCTTTGAACTCAGCAGCATTTGCCATATCGATTTTGTCTACGACTTTTTTCCAGCCGAAAGATGTATTGATATTTACCAATGTTTGTCCTTCTTTTGCCTTCTTAGTAGTAACGATGATTACACCATTGGCACCGCGAACACCGAAAATAGCCAGAGAAGAAGGATCTTTCAGAATCTCCATAGATTCAATATCCGCTGGATTCAGAAAGTTGATATTGTCATTAAACAGCCCATCCACGATATATAATGGAGTGTAACCATTAATAGAGTTAGTTCCACGAACACGGATTTCGGGATCAGAACCAGCTCTACCGGTATTAACGACTTGCACTCCAGCAATTTTTCCTTGCAATGAAGCTAGTGGGTTTGTAGCTGGTTTATTCGCTATTTCATCACCTTTGATATTGGTAATTGAACCGGTCAAATCTCGTTTTTTTGCCGATCCATAACCGATAACTACGGTTTCTGACAGCATTGTTGCATCATCATTCATTACAACATTGATCTGAGTACGTCCATCAACCTTGATTGTCTGAGTTTTCATTCCAATGTAAGAAAACTGTAATGAAGTGTTTGGCGCAACTGAAATTGAAAAATTCCCCTCTATATCTGTTGTCGATCCTCCTGTAGCACCCACAACCCGGACTGCAACCCCAATTAAAGGCTCATTTTGTCCGTCTGTTACTTTACCCTTCACAGTTTTATTCTGTGCATATGCCGAAGAAAAAGATATTCCTATCATGCATATCAGAACTGATAAGGTTCTTAACCATGACATATTTTTTGCAGAGAAATGTTTTTGAAATTGTTTTTCCATTGCATTAAATTTTAACTAATGTTTTTCACTAAATCTGCCGATCGTCAGTCATGCCCTGTTTTCCCATCACAAATTAAACGGGCCCTGTTATAATCAAGTTCTGGGATCACAAAGACTTAACTTTGAGTGTCCGGCAATCAAATTTTTGACAAACTTATAGCCAGAAGGTCTCTGAAACAAAAAAACTCCCTCACGATAGATACATGAGGGAGTTTTTTAACAAATAAAGAACCTCACATTTACCTCTCAAAAATTTATAAATAATTGATATATAGGTTTATGAGGTTTGTGTTTTTAATCAATCTCAATAAAGCAATCGTTCAGATTCTGAGTAGGTTTGAGATCTAATTTTTTTCTTAATCTGTAGCGATTGTTTTCTACAGCACGAACCGAGATGTTCATTAAAGAAGCAATATCCTTAGATTCAAGACCAAGTTTTAAACAGGCACACAGTCTCAAATCGTTGTTGGTAAGTTGCGGATACATCGTTTTTAGTTTTTTGAAAAAGTTCTTATGTTTTTCTTCAAATCGTATAAGGAACATATTCCAGTCATCTTCCGTATCCATGTTGTTGGCCAAAAGTATATTCATTTTCTGAATAAATGGTAATAACGACTTTTGAGCGTTTTTGGCATAGAAGTCATCAACAATTCCTTTTAGATTAAGGATCAATTCATTCTTTTTGATAATAAATGAGGTCTGGGTAAATAGCTCAGCATCTTTCTCCTCAATTTTAGTCAACAACTTCTCATTCATCTTCTTTAGATACTGAGCTTCAAGCAAACGAACCTTTTGTAAGTGCTGATTCCGGTATCTGCGCAATATAAGCATCCATACCAAATAAAGTACCAAACCTATAGATATTATATAGAGCAAATACGCCCAGACTGTCCGATACCACGGAGGTAAAATTTCAAATTTATAGATTGTTACCTCCGACTGATTTCCCAGACCGTCAACTGTTCTTAATTTAAATGAATATGACCCTTTCGGTAAACGAGCATAAAAAACTTTCCCAGGTGTTATAGGTACACTCCACTCATTGTTAATACCTTCAAGAACGTATTCAACAGAGAGATTGGAGGTAAATGAATGACTTTCTGTGAAAGTGAAGGTTACGTTGTTGTATTTATAAGGAATTTCAAAATCCTTTTCAAAATCCAGAAATCGCTCTTTCCCTTCCGATGTACTGATGTGCACAGACTCAATTAAAGGAGCACTAAGATGCGTCGGTTTAAAGCTTTTTTCATGTGAGTTATGAAGAATGAATCCTGCATCCAGACATACGAGTGAAATTGAATCATTCAATACCGAAATATTCTCATCTGCGTTAACTAACGATAGATTATCATTATCAACGTTATAAGCCTCTAGAATTCGTGCAACATACCCGTCGTAAATGAACCTGTAGATAGAGGACCCTGTAATAGCCCAACTTTGATCGTTATTGATATGAACAACTTTCTTCAAATCGCTTACGGAAGAAAAACATTTGTTTAGCCTTTTATCTAGCACAATTTTGTCTAAATTCTCATCATAAGTCCAGAATTTGTTATTGCCCAGAAACACTATCCGTCCTCCTATCTTAAAGAGTGATAGTTTTTCGGGTAAAGCTTTATTGTCCTCCATTCCATAATAGAAGTGATAACGAAATGATTTGTAATCATCAGAAAGCCGGCATTTATATACACCATGTCCTACGGTTTCCAACCAAATATTATTCAGATGGTCTACTTCAGCATTGATAATGGATTTAGGTATATCTCTAAGTTTCCAAACCTGACGAGTATTCATATCGACTATTTCCGGCTTGTTATAAGTAACCACAAGTAAGAGGTTCCTCTCTTTTGAAGGAAGTTTTATTATACGGAACACACCAGTTTTTAATTGATAAGGAGAAGAGACCTTTAAGTCTTTTCCTATTTCTTTTATATCCATGTTATGTCCGCAATACAAATGCCCGTCTATTTCGGAGAATGACCAGACTTGTCCCTGAGTTCCATTCATATATTTCAATGAAGAGAAGCACCTAGGGCTGTTCAAATCATTTTTCGGAATATAATATACTCCCTGGTTAGTACCTAGAAGCAGGTAATTATTCCAGTAAGTGGCACAATATACAGCTCCAATGTCCTGGGCAAAAGAGTTATAATAGCTCAGTCTATTGTTATAACGTATATAGGCTAATCCTCTGTCCATGCCAACCCATACATTGCTCAGGTTATCTTTATATAGAGCTAAAACCGTATTGTTCTGCAAAGAATTCTGTGAGGAGTAATGAGCAATCATATTTCCTTTTTCATCGGTTTCGTATACCCCATCAAGTAATGTTCCCCAGTAATAGGTTTTTCTTTTGGGTACATAAATACCACAATTCAATTCTTTACCCCGGAGTAATTCACAAAAAGACTTATTCAATATGGTGAAATCCTTTCCGTTATAGATATATATTTCTCCGGAAGAGGTTCCAATCAAACATTGATTCTTTTGATAAGGTAAGATAACTCTCGCTAATTTTCCGTTAAAGATATTACTACCTTTCACTTTGTGTAAACGATCATTTTTCAATAGATAAAGTGGACCATTTATTTCCTGTATCCAAAATTCATTCCTTACTTTATGAAGGAAAAGCAATCCGTTTTCAATACCTATTCTTTTGACAGATCTCCCATTATAGATATAAATATGCCCGAAAGATTGATAATAGACTTTTTTATTTTTATTATCAATGCATACTTTCCATATCGTTTCATTATGCAAAGTTCCTTTTGGGAGTAAATTCTTGAACGAAGTATATCTCAAACTTCCGGAAATATCCCTGTCCCAACGCCCAATGTCTTCAAAGCTTCCTGTAAATATGGTTTTATGTGAGGCCACATCAATCCCTTTGATGTAGGAACCATTAGTGGTCCGGTTTAATTTCCAGACCATCCCGTCAAATTCCAGCAGACCTTTGTCGTTACCAAAATACATTATTCCTTTTTCGTCCTGACAAACAGACCAGTTCTTATTTGCAGCCTTGTATTTATTCCGATAAATATTTGTAATGTATGGTTTTTCGTAGGCTTGTATTTCAGAAATAAAGAGAAGAAAAAGAAAATAAAAGAATATTTTTTTGCTCATATCTTAATGTTTAAGGTTTCGCAAAGATATAATATAAACGCTTTTGATCTATGTATTGAAACTCTATTTTTTGATCAAGGTTGAGCTTTAAATATTCTATTCTCCCGATTCCTGATGTTAGGCAAATGCTATTTTCTTGACAGAGAAACACAAGTACTTGCTAATAGTATAAAGTTTAGCTGGCGCTCATGAATGTTCGTTCCAAATGTTATTTGGATGTGTTTCTACTTCAACACTCTGCTCATTCTGAATTAAACAAAAGGAATTGTTATTTGTTAATTGCATAGAAAAGTTGTGTTACTTTGCACTAGTTGATTAAGCAAAATCTTTTAAGAGTATTGTTTAATTGATTTAAATAATCGACAAATTTCTTAAGTTCAAAAACATAAACTCGCTACAATTTCTATATTTGAAAGTGAATTAGTAAGTTATTAATCTTCAAAAATAGTACCTTATGACTCAAACAATTCAGTATAAAGGGAATGATAAACTGCTTTTTGGAATCATCCTTGGTGTGTTAGCCTTTTGGTTTTTTGCCCAAACCACTTTGAATATTAACGTAGTGATGTCGAAAGATCTTCAGATGAATGCTTCGATGATGAATATAGCGGTATCCATTACTGCTTTGTTTTCGGGTATTTTCATCGTCGTAATGGGTGGACTTGCCGACCGTGTGGGACGTGTGAAGATTATCAAAATAGGATTTATTTTCAGTATAGTTGGATCCTTGCTTGTAGGCTTAACACCTGTTGGGTCATTGGCTACACCGGTACTTATATTGGGGCGTACTTTCCAAGGTTTATCGGGTGCATGTATTATGCCTGCAAGTTTAGCATTGGTAAAAACCTATTGGGATGGAGCCGGTCGTCAGCGTGCTGTTAGTTTGTGGTCTATGGGCTCGTGGGGTGGATCAGGATTTTGTGCCCTTTTTGGTGGACTGATGGCCCAAAATGTAGGCTGGCGCTATATCTTTTTTCTTTCGGCACTGATATCTTTTATCGGCTTGCTAATGATACAGGGAACGCCCGAAAGCAAAGCTGCTCAAAATAATTTGAGCAAAAAGCTCGACTTTGCAGGGATTTTTACGTTTATGATCGCAATGATTGCCTTACAAGTGTTTGTGAGCCAAGGAAGCGATCTAGGTTGGACAAGCCCGGTTATACTGATTTTAATGGTTGTAGCTCTTGTTTTTGCTGGAGCATTTTTCTTTATAGAAAAAGGGAAATTCGGAGCATTTATTGACTTCAAACTATTTAAAAATTCCATTTATACCGGGGCAGCCCTTTCCAACTTTCTTCTTAATGGTGTAGCTGGAATGTTAATAGTTTCGTTGATGTTGTTGCAAATGGGCGGAAGCTTATCGGCACAAGAAGCAGGAGTACTTACATTAGGATATGCTATTGCTATTATGGCATTTATACGGGTTGGTGAGAAACTCTTGCAACGATTCGGCTCCAGAAAACCAATGATTTGGGGAAGTATTATCGTGGGAATTGCAATTTTATTATTGATGCCTACCAATGTAATGTTAGGTACTTATAAAATTTTTGCTATTGTGTCTTACACGTTGTTTGGGTTGGGATTGGCTTTTTACGCAACCCCTTCTACCGATGCAGCCCTTTCTAATCTGCCCGATTCACAAGCCGGGTCGGGTTCTGGAATTTACAAAATGGCATCATCGCTCGGAACAGCCTTTGGAGTAGCTATTTCAGCTGGGATTTTTACCGGATTAAGTGGTAGTAATATAGATTGGTTGAATCATGCGATTGTATTCGTAGGCAGACAAGACAACATTGCGATACGTGAAGCAGCTCTAATTTCACTGGCATTCAATCTGTTGATGGTTATTCTTGCCATCGTTACCATTATGCTTACCATACCAAAAAATAAGAAAAAGGAAGAGGATAAATGATCCGTTTATAAAATTATAGTAAGAAAATGATGAATATAAAACATAATGATATGAACAAAAGAATTATTGAAGGAGTGAATGCACTTCATTCTCAAATGAAAGAGTGGATGAGTCATCTCCACCAACACCCCGAATTGGCCCTTCAGGAAAATGAATCGGCTAAGTATCTTGCCGAAAAACTAAGATTGTGGGGATACGATGTGGCCGAAGGCATTGGTAAAACCGGAATCGTGGCATCGATGACTGTTGGCACAGGCAAAAATGTTATTGGTCTGCGTGCCGACTTCGACGCACTGCCCATCCAGGAAATAAACGATTTGCCTTATAAGAGCAAAATAGAAGGAAAATCACACCTTTGCGGACACGATGGGCATAGCACAATGCTACTAGGGGCAGCTAAATATTTATCGGAAACCAGGAATTTTAACGGAACGGTACGTCTTATCTTTCAGCCAGCCGAAGAAACGATGGAAGGAGGGCCTGCAATGATTGCCGACGGATTGTTTGAACGGTTTCCGGTAGATGCAGTTTATGCAATCCACAATATGCCTGGGCTGGCATTCGGAAAATTACACTTCCGTGAAAACGAAATGATGGCAGCTGTAGACAACTGGGAGATTGAACTCACAGGTAAAGGCAGCCACGGTTCCATGCCCGAACTAAGCATTGATCCGGTAGTATGCGGTTCATCTTTAGTGATGGCGTTGCAGACTATTGTATCGCGTAATGTGTCGCCCTGGCAAAATTCGGTGATTACGGTCGGAGCCTTCCTTGCCGGAAATGCCGGGAATGTAGTGCCGCAAACAGCAGTTCTGAGATTGAGCATCCGCAATATGGAACCGGAGTTGCGCAAAATGGTGCTGAATAAAATCCGTTCTATCACTAAAGCGCAGGCTGAGGCCTTTAACTGTCAGTACGAAATCCGTGAAGGAATTCCCGGAGCCGTACTAGTAAACACCCCCGAAAACACCCGATGGGCTGCTGATGTAGCTCGTAAAACATTGGGTGACGACCAAGTGGTGTACCCTGTTCATCCATATATGGGCAGCGAAGATTTCTCCTTCATGCTTCAGAAAAAGCCCGGCACTTACTGTATGCTGGGTAGTGGCGAGGGTTTCATGGTACATCATCCGCAGTATGTATTCAATCAGGATATCCTGCCTATAGGTGCTGCCTATTGGGTTGCGCTTACGGAAGAATATCTGAAGTAAAACGACAAGTTGATATCAACAATAAAACCCCTCGTTAACAGCGAGGGGTTTTTAATTCGCTTTATCCCAAAAGAGATAGAAGCAATTTTTTTATATAGTAGATTCCTATTTCAGCTTTTTTGAAATAAGGTTGTCAATAGCCCAACGTCCGCTTCCGCCAATCAGGATAACAATCGCCAGCCCCACGGCAAGAATAAAGTACTCAATTCCTTCACCTTTTTGCATGCCAAACCAATTCATGAAGAATCCATTGTTGATACTTCCACCTAATATTGCAGCGCCAGCCATTGTCAAGCCAACAGAAAATGCCATGAAGCGGGTTGCCACTCCAAAAAGAAGTCCAATGCTACCAACAAACTCAGCAAGAATCACCAAAAGAGCAATAATAATGGGCATTCCCATAGATGTGTGAAAGAATTCAAGTGTCCCTGCAAATCCATATCCTCCGAAAAGTCCGAGGGTTTTTTGCATACCATGAGGTAATATAACTATGGCCAATGCCAAACGTGCTACCAATAAAGACCATGATTGCTGGTCTGTTGCTAAGAATTTTTTTATTGCATTCATATTATTTATTTGTTTAAATTATTAATTTGTTTGTAGTTTATCGCATGGGAACTTCCATTACCAGCAATTTAGTTTTTGCAGAAGTTGCAATCTCAACCGACTCAGTTTCATAAACGCCTAACCCGTCTCTTCTGCCCAGCTCTTTTCCTGCAATTGTCACTTTTCCTTCGATTACAAAGAAGTAAACACCGTTACTCTTGTCTTTCAGTTTGTAGTCTCCATGCCACCCTTCAGATAAATCGCCCAGGTGAAACCAGGCATTCTGATAAATCCACACTCCCTGATCTTCCGGATTGGGTGATAGGATCTGATATAATTCATCTTGCTTTTCAATATCTGCCAGAGAAATCTGATCGTAACGTGGTGTTACATTCTTCTTATTCGGGAAAACCCAGATTTGAAGGAGTGCAACCTCCTTGTTCTTGTTTTTATTGAACTCACTGTGGAAAATGCCTGTTCCGGCACTCATCACCTGAATTTCACCGGTAGTGATAACACCATGATTGCCCATGCTATCCTTATGTTCCAGATCACCGTAAAGGGGGATGGAGATTATTTCCATGTTATCATGAGGGTGTCTGCCAAAACCTTCACCCGGTGCAATTTGATCGTCGTTCAGTACTCTCAGCATTCCAAAATGTATGCGTTCGGGATCGTAATAATTGGCAAAGCTAAATGTGTGGTGTGTGTCCAACCAACCGTGATTGGCATGCCCTCTTGTTTCTGATTTATGCAATATTGTTTTCATATTCGTCCTCTCTTTTTGTATATAATTCCATTTGAATTTTGATACTACAAAGATAGAGTGACAATGGGTCAAACAAATTAATAAAATTAGGTGAATGATTGCAAAAATCAGGACTGGCGTGCTGAAATGCGAAATTCGGAAGGAGTGAGGCCTGTCATTTTCTTAAAGAAGTTGTTGAAATGTGCCGATTCTTCGTAACCAAGTTCGTATGCCAGCTCTTTACTGCTGATATCACTGAATAGTAATATACGCTTTGCTTCGATAATTATTTTACCTTGAATATGTTCTTTGGCCGATTTTCCGGTAATACTTTTCACTGTTTTGTTCAGGTAATCAGCTGTGACGGCCAGCTTATCGGCATAATCCGAGACCATATGCATGGCTGCATAGTGCTTATTTAATAATTGCTTAAACGAATACAGCAACTGATTGGTTGTTTCCTGCAACTGCGGATTATTGCTTTTGTGTAACGAACAGTGATTATTGCTCTGTATCAGGAAAAGTTTCAGAAGTGCACCAATGGCCTCTTGGGTATAGTTTTCCAAAACGTTTGAAAAATAATCTATCTGAGAGATAATGTTGAGATAGACTGGCAACTGTGCTTCACTAATCGTTAATGGAGGCGACTGACCGAAATCATTAAACAGATAAATATTATCTATCAGTTTATCAGAAATAGCATTGGCAATTAAAAACTCATCGGTAAATTTCATGGTCCACCCTTTGGGTTCCGAGGCAGGTATTACCTGATGCATTTGTCCGGGAACGATAAAATAGATGGTGCTATCTTCAATTTTATATTCCGTAAAGTCTATAATATGTGTACCGTTTCCCTTTTCAAAAAAAATAATCGTGTAATAATCATGCCGATGTGGAATATCCGATTCCCCATGATTGCTACGATACAAATCTTCGAGCCGTTTCATCGAAAAGGAGGGATTGTTACCTTCAAATTCGGAAAAAGTATATGTTCTTATGTCTTTTGGAAGCCGAGTCATATGCAAATATAATAAAATCTTCATTAATCTGGCATTTCTTATCAGATGTTGTGCATCAAAACAACCCTCCTTGAACTGTTTTAGCAACTGCCAGCATCAATGCATATCCATCCCCGGCATACTGCCAGTCATTTTATGTTCGGGTTTAGTCTGATTCATCATGCTCTGTTTTCCCTCCAATTGTGCACTGGCATCAATGGCAAAGGCTCCGTTGGTTACTATCTCTTCGCCTGATTCAAGTCCGTTAAGAACAACATAAGCACCCGAGAGTGAAGGCCCCAGTTCTATTTCCCTCATCGTAAAGGTTGGAACAGAGGTTCCCGGCGTCTTAACATAAACAATTGAACGTTGTCCGGTCCATAGCACAGCCGATTGTGGAATAACCAGCTGTTTTTTGTTTTTCGTTAAAGTCGCTTTGACATTCCCGGTAACAAACATTTCCGGTTTAAGCTTTCCGTCACTGTTATTTAGCTCCACCCTTATTCCGGCTGTGCGGGTTGTAGGATTGATAACCGGATCAATAAAAGAAATTTTCCCGGAAAAGAGTTTGCCCGGAACTGCCTGAAGAGCGAAATTAATCACACTCCCGGTTTTTAAAAATGGGAGGTCTTCTTCATAGGCTTGAAATACGGCCCACACTCGAGATAAGTCGGTTATCTGGAACAGAACTCCTCCTTGATTTATATAATCACCCTTACTAACCTGTTTCGCTACAACTCTGCCGCTGGCCGTAGCTTTTATCTCTACAATAGGAGAGGCTTTCCCCGATTTTTCCACTGCGGCAATCTGTTGTTCCGTAAGATTCCATAGACGTAATTTTTCTCTCGCTGCATTCAACAGATAAGTCTTTTGCTGAGAGTCGCCCATTCGTGCCGTTTCCAGCAACTCTTGTTGTGCGGTATAAACCTCTGGCGAGTAAACGGAAGCAAGTGTTTGTCCCTTTTTTACCGATTCTCCCGTAAAGTTTACCCAAAGACGCTCCACACGCCCGTTTACAGTAGCTGTTTGTGATTGCATCAATTGTTCATCCGGTTGAATTTTCCCATAAAGACGTATCACCTTCACGGGATTTTCACTGCTTACAACCGAAGTCTGTACATTGGCCAATGCCATAGCTTCTTCTGATAATTGGATGGAATTAGGGTCGATAATAGTATCCTTCCCCGAAGAGCCACTTTCCTCTAAAGGAATTAAATCCATACCACAAATAGGGCATTTCCCGGGTTTGTCCATCTTTATCTGCGGATGCATCGAGCAGGTCCAGATGGTACGTTTATGAACCTCTTTTTTTACACCTGTTTCTGTCTTTTCTTTTTGACTGGAAGAATGGAAGAATAGCCATCCTAGAGCCAGTCCTGCCAGTAAGATCAGCAGATATTTCAATGAACTCTTTTTCATAGTTTCATTGATCCATTCCTTATATTGCTTCATCATACCTCTTATTATTTATTTAAAATAAAATCACTTCTTGCAATTATTTTCTCAAACTCGGCTACTGCAGTATTGTATTCAACAACCGTTTCAACCTGCTTTAAACTGTAACCCAGCAGTTCCCGCTGCACTTGCAGCACATCAGTTAAGCTTACACTTGATGCGGCAAATTCACGGAGCATCAGTTCCAACGTGGTTTGTGTAAGCAGGCGTTGTTTCTGATAAAGAGCCATTTTCCTTGATGCATCAACAATTCGTAGATTTATAGCCACGAAGCTGGCCTCCAACTCATTCTGAATGTTTTGATATTGCAGTTCGGCTGACTGCTTCATTAGTTTACTCTCCTTAATCTGTGCTTTGTACTTTTTCCTATAAATGGGTAAGGTAAACTTAACCATGGGCATTATCATATCCATGCCGTTCATGTTATCCATAGTGCTCATGCTGTTCATATCTACCGGTTTTTTGCCATTTATCATGTACTCCACTCCAATCCCTATCATGGGGTATCCCATTTTTTTTGCCATTTCTCCTTTGGCTTCGTAAGAGGCACTTTCAGCTTTCCACATTGCAAGCATCGGATTCTGAGCAACCACAGTTACCCAGGCTGCAGAGTCATTTGCTATAAACGGTTTTTGCATTAAACTGTCGGGAATAATAACAGCTGTAGCAGACGAACGTCCCAGTAAAGCATTGAAAGATGCCAAAGTTGCTGTATACTGCGACTGCGTTGTTTCCAGTGTGTTTTCCAGCTCGGCTCTCTCAATCTGGATACGTAGAACGTCAGACATACTGCCATTACTACCACTCATGGAAGATGAAGACATGTTTCCTCCCATTGATGCCGGTGTGGAAGAGGATGTTGCACTTACGGATGAAGCTCCTCCCATTCCAGCCATTCCTCCGCTTGTGGAGACCGACATACCCGGTGAGGCCTGAGCTGCAGCCGAAGAGCCCGGTGAATAGGCCGAAGAACCAATAGAACCGCCTTTTACACCAGGAGATTTGTACCTGTACGTAGCAATCTCTTCCAATGATTTCAGCAGTTTAATATTCTCTCTTATATTTGTGAGTCTAGCCTGAATACTGTTTAGCTGATACCATTGAGACTGAACATTAAAAATTACGTCCAAACTGCTTTCCCTGAATTTTTCGTATGAAGCTTTTGCCATCCACGACATTTCCGATTTGGCAGCTTTCAACGTTCCGAACCAGGGAAACATCTGCATCAGGCTCAATGTTCCTATCTCTTTGCCATTTACCTGTTCCATTGGTTTCAGATAAAAGCTGAACCCCAGTTCAGGGTCCGGCAAAGCACCTGCCGGAATCACACGTTGCAGAGAGGCCTGGTAAGCAACAAAATCAGCGTGAACCTTTGGGTTGTTTTTAATAGCTTGTTGCACGTAGACGGCAAGACTGTCCTGTGCCCAGAGTTGGCTGTTGCCTGCCACCAGCAACATAACCAGTAAGCAAACATATTTAAAATTCATTTTCCTTTTCATCTGATTTTCTTGAATAGTTAGTTTCAATCTGTTCGGGCAGCCGGTTGCGTTTAACCGCGTTTTCTCTCCACCAGCACTGAAGCACGGGAACTACGAACATGGTCATGGTCTGAATCAGCATTCCACCGAAAGTAGGAATTGCCATTGGCACCATGATATCTGAACCCTTTCCGGTTGAAGTCAGCACCGGAAGCAAAGCAATTAAAGTTGCTGCAGTTGTCATCGAAGCCGCTCGTACTCTTCTTAATCCGGCTTTTACTACTGCTTCACGAATTTCCTTCTTATCGGTAGGCTTTTCATCAAGAAACATCTGATGAATATAGGTTCCCATCAAAACACCATCATTCGTTGCAATGCCAAAGAGAGCAATGAATCCTACCCATACCGCCACACTCAGGTTAATGGTGTGCATCTGAAACATATCACGTATATTCATGCCGGCTACACTAAAGTTCATGAACCACTCCTGCCCGTATAGCCAGATAAGAATAAAACCACCGGCGAATGCTACAAATACACCCGAGAAGTGAATGAACGATGCTGTTACAGATTTGAAACGGAAATAGAGAATCAGCAATATCAGGATCAAGCTTACAGGTATCACTATCAGCAACCGGTTTGTGGCTCGTACCTGTTGTTCATAGTTTCCTGCAAATTTGTATGTCACACCTTTCGGCAGTACAATTTTTCCTTCCTTAATCTTGTTCTCCAATAATTTCTGAGCTTCGTTTACCACATCCACCTCCGCTTTATCAGATAGTTTGTCAAAGATTACATATCCCATCAAAAAAGTGTTTTCACTCTGTATCATCTGAGCCCCTTTGGCATAGTTGATGTCAGCCAGTTCATTGAGAGGAACCTGTGCACCGTTGGAAATAGGTACCAGTATCTTCCCCAGTGATTCCGGGTTATCCCTCAGTTCCCTGGCATAACGTATGCGGATAGGGAAACGCTCGCGCCCTTCCACAGAAGTAGATAGTTTCATTCCACCTACGGCTGTACCGATAATCTCCTGTAAATCGGAGACCTTAACACCATATCGTGCCATTTTTTCTCTGTTCAGCCTTATTTCCAGATAAGGAGCGCCTACCGCACGGTCATAAAAAACAGACGCCGGCAGTATGGAAGGAACCTCTTTTAATGTCCGTTCCATTATCTTCCCCGCTTTTTCAATCGATTCCAGGTCCGGTCCGTATATTTTCAATCCCATAGGAGCCCTCATTCCGGTAGAAAGCATCACCATCCTAGTAGCAATAGGCTGAAGTTTCGGTGCAGATGTAAGACCTGGAATATGGGTAACTTTCTCAATTTCATTCCAGATATCATTTTTAGTCTTAATTTCCGGACGCCATTGGCGGTAATATTCTCCATATCTATAAGGTATCATGCTGTCTATCGGAATAATGCGGAATTCCTTTTCGGGGTCGTATGTTTTACCTCCGAGAAGCATAAACCTCCCTTTTCTGTCAACCTTAAACCTTTTCCGCTGACCATTTTCATCAAGCATATACTCCGGACGATAATTGATTGTATTCTCATACATTTGAATAGGGGCGGGGTCGAGTGCCGAATTTACACGTCCCCATTTGCCTACCGCCAATTCCACTTCTGGAATCTTCTTCAGTCTTTTGTCCAATATCTCAATATTATTCAGATTTTGTTCCACCCCCGAATGAGGCATACTGGTGGGCATCAGCAGGTAAGAACCTTCGTCTAGGGCAGGCATAAATTCTTTTCCAATGCCAGGAAACTTATTGCAGGCATTACTCCAGAGTTTTGTCTTCCTGAAATCATTCCAGCCGACTGTTTCAAATCCTTTGGCCACAAAACCAAAAGTTCTGTCGAATCCCATCCATATCACCGAGCCAAAGAGCAAAGTAAAAATGGGAATCGTCATAAATTTCCACCTGTGGGCCAGGCACCAACGAAGTATCCGCTCGTAATATATAACCAACGACCAGAGCATTGCCAGGATTACTGCCACGATGCCTGTCACGAATAACATATTGAGCAGAATTCCGTTCTGAGGTCCCAAAGGAAGCCATTCGGATGATAAAAAATAGACAGCCGTCAGCAGTGTAATTCCAATGTTTATGTAATCAGGATATCTCTTTTGAGCTGGTTTCCATTTCCAGGCAAGCAGGTTATTTATTCCAATGGCGGTCAATGCCAGTGCCGGAATCACTCCGCTAAAGGCAAACAGCAATACACCGGTTATAATCAGCAGAATATTGGCTGCTTTGCGATAGCCATGCCTGGGTATATTCAATGAGAATATCCAGTAAGCTAATGTGGGGAGTAAAATCAACCCCAGAACAAAAGCCGATGCCAGTGCAAAAGTTTTGGTATATGCCAGCGGATGAAACATCTTACCCTCCTGAGCCTGCATGGCAAATACCGGGATAAAGCTTATGATGGTAGTCAGCATCGCAGTACTGATTGCTCCTGAAACCTCCGTTACAGAACCATAAATCAGTGATTCCAGGTGTTTTCCTTTTGTTTTCCCTTTGTTTTCAGGGAAATCAAGATGCCTCACCACATTCTCCATAAAGACCACCCCCACATCGACCATTACACCAATGGCAATAGCGATGCCGGAGAGTGCCACGATATTGGCCTCAATATCCAGATTGCGCATAATGATGAAGGTGCTTAATACTGCCAACGGTAGTATGCCGGCTATAACGATGGATGCCCGTAGGTTTACAACCAGTACTATTACTACAATAATGCAGATGAGAATTTCGTGATTCAATGCACTCTCCAACGTGCCAATTGTCTCCTTAATAAGTTGGGTGCGGTCATAGAAAGGAACCACCGTAACTTTAGATACTCTTCCGTCTGGCAATACTTTCTGGGGCATTCCGGCTGCCGTCTCATTTATTTTAGCCTTTACGTTATTAATCACATCCATCGGGTTCGAACCATACCTGGCTACTACAACAGCACCAACCGCTTCCATACCTTCCTTGTCCAGTCCACCGCGACGGGTAGCCGGGCCATAGTTCACTATTGCCACATCCTTTATCCTTACCGGAACCCCATTGCGCGAAGTGATGGCAGCATTCTCCAGATCGGTAAGATTTTTGATATAGCCCAGTCCCCGAATCAGGTATTCCACCTTATTGATTTCGATGGTTTCAGCACCTATATCCAGATTGCTTTTTTTAACCGCATCCATCACGTCCATCACAGAAATACCAAACGAACGCATAGCCTCCGGATTCAGGTCCACCTGAAACTCCTTCACATAGCCTCCTGCAGATGCAACCTCAGATACACCTTCAGCGCTTGATAAAGCGTACTTCACATAATAATCCTGAATGGTGCGCAACTCTTGCGGGTCCCATCCCCCGGTAGGTTTTCCAGTCTTGGGGTCTCTACCCTCCAGCGTGTACCAGAATATTTGCCCCAGTGCCGTAGCATCAGGTCCCAAAGTAGGCTGAACTCCTTCGGGCAGTGTTCCAGCAGGCAACGAGTTCAGCTTTTCAAGTATACGTGAACGACTCCAATAAAACTCCACATTGTCACTGAAGATAATATAGATAAACGACATTCCAAACATGGAGGTGCTCCGTATGGTTTTTACTCCCGGAATGCCTAGCAACGAAGTTGTTAACGGATAAGTAATCTGGTCCTGAATATCCTTTGGAGATCTGCCCATCCATTCGGTTGCAACAATCTGCTGATTATCGCCTACATCCGGAATGGCATCCACAGCCACAGGATCTCGTGGAAGTAAACCACCGTGCCAGTTAAACGGAGCGGCAGCCAGTCCCCAGACTATGATAACAACCAATATCACAGATGTAATAATCCTGTTTTCAAGAAAATATTTTATTATTCTTTTTTGCATATTTCTTGTAATTTATGGAACCCGGGAGTCATCGGTTTAACCGGTGTAACTCATGGGCAAACCAATTGTAAATTTCAAGATGCCAGCAAATTATAATTCATATATAAAATACAAACAGCTTTTCGCTAAAAGTGTTTTACTATAACCTGTATTATAGCTATTTATACAGTGAAACCAGATGCTGGAAATATTATATGCAACAAATTCTGTCTATTTATTGTTTATCTCTGTTGTGATCGTTTTAATGTTTTATGCTTGCAATATAAACAGCCTATTATTTCGGATAGGTTGATAACTTACGGTTTTTCCGCAATCATCAAAAACACCGGATATTCACGCACTATATCTCCGGTTGCCTTTTTCATGATGAAACACTGCTCTGTGGTAGTATGAACAAATCCTTTTTTCAGTAAACGCGCTTTCAGTTGCTCCACATCAAATCCGTTATGTCCGGTAAAACCTTCGCCATGAAAAGAGCCATCTTCAGCGTATAGATCGGCAATGAAAAGTAATCCTCCCGGATTGAGAATTCTGTAAAATCTCTCCAGTACCAAATCAATATCCGATACATGGTGCATAGCCATCTGAGTAAAGATGCAGTCAAATGAACCGAAGTTGTATTCTGTTTGCTCCAGATTAAAGAGCACAGGTTTCAGGTGTGCCGACTTGCTCGCAGCCACTTTCTCCTGAATCACCTTTATCATCTCCGGAGAGTTGTCCATAAGGGTAATCTCCTCAAATAGGTCCGATAGCATAAAACTCAGAATTCCGGTGCCGGCTCCATATTCCAGCGCTTTCATCCCTTTTCTTGCAGGTATCCCTTTTAACATTCTGTCTGCTATCGCTTTCGATCGTTCCCAGTGAACCGATTCCTTGTCCCATCCCCTGGCTTTGCTGTCAAATTCGCTCATATCCCGTTGTCTCTTTGATTGCTTTTTATTTAAGTATGCAATGTTACTAAATTCTGTTGAATCTGAATTCTATGGTGTGATATTTTTCGAGTATTCTATTTTAATTAAAAACAAATAATCCGCTTATATTTTTGTTTGTTAAAGCTATGTGTTTATATTTGTAGTACAAATAGGATAATTTAATAATAATGATATTTAAAGAATGAATTTTGATATTGATACCCGAACAGTTACACTTGTGGATAAGGTTGAATCATCTATATTGGATTATATAAAAAAGAATGAATTGCGACCGGGCAATTCACTTCCAAATGAGATTGAACTGGCAATAGAATTAGGAATAAGTCGCAACGTTTTGCGCGAAGCATTAAGCCGACTGAGAATGCTGGGCATAATTCAGTCGCGAACCAAACGTGGGATTATTATACAGGAGCCCTCGCTTCTTACCGGTTTTGAAAGAGCTGTCGAACCTTATCTCCTAAGCGAAAATACGGTTGTTGAGATGATGGGAATGCGAATAATAATTGAAAACGGGCTTGTCGATTTCTTATTCGAAAATTTAACCGATCAACATATCCTCGAATTGGAATCCATAGTTTATTCGCAGGAATCTAAATTGTACCCTTTGACTGTAGAACAGGAAACGGTATTTCATAAAAAAATATATGAGATAACCGGGAATAACTTCATGGTTCAGTTTCAACAGATTATCCAGCCTGTTCTTGAGGTTGCCAACAAAGATTATCAGAGCAGTTTTGCTCCTGTTAACGAACGATTACTTAAAGAGGGACGAATGGTAACCCACAAAGAATTGTTCCTTTTTATTAAGAACAGAGACTTGGAAGGGTATCGTAATGCCATTAAACTCCACTTGTTGCCGTATATAGAATTTGTAAAGAGCAGATCGTGAAAAGAGGATACCTAGATTTTGACTCTTTTGAGAAACCGGAAGTTTGAAGCAGATTTCTCACACAAATATATTTCAGAAAACTAACAAACCAGGGATATGAAAATCCCTTTTATATCTAATTATTTAAAATTAAAAAAGATGGAAAAGATTCAAGGGTTGATTGCCGCTGCATTTACCCCATTTCATGAAGATGGTTCTTTGAACCTCAACATGATACCAGTTATTGTTGATAAGTTGGTAAACGACGGATTAAAAGGTGTATTCGTATGTGGCAGTAACGGAGAAGGCCCAAATATGACTACTGAAGAGAGGATGTTGGTTACAGAAGCATTTGTAAAAGCAGCGAATGGTCGATTAATGATAATCGTGCATGTTGGACATAGCAGTATTGCCGAATCAAGAAAATTGGCAGCCCATGCCGCAGCAGTTGGAGCTGATGCCTTCTCTTCGGTTGCCGCTTTTTATTTTAAGCCCACTTCGGTCGAGACCTTGGCAAACTGTATGGCTCAGATTGCAAGTGCCGCACCCGACCTACCTTTTTATTATTATCACATACCCACACTTACAGGAGTAGGAATGGATATGGTTGAATTCCTGAAATATGCAGGTACCTTAATTCCTAACCTTGCAGGAATAAAATATACCTCATCTACCATTCATGAATATCAATCTTGTCTGGAATTTGAGCATGGGAAGTTTGATGTACTGTTTGGTTTTGATGAACTGCTGTTGCCGGCTTTGTCAATCGGTGCCCAAGGAGCAATCGGAAGCACATATTGTTTTGCTGCTCCTCAATATCTGAAAACAATAGAGGTATTTAAGCAGAGAGATACAGAGGCAGCCAGAAAGCAACATGCTTTCATGGTAGAAGTGATCCGTATTTTTGCGCGCTATCCTTCTGTACCTGCACAGAAAGCTATTATGAAAATGTTAGGGTGGGATATGGGACCTTGCAGACTTCCGTTGGTTACTTTAAGCAAGGAGCAATACGATAAATTAAACATGGAACTAGCTGAAATTTCATTTTTCGAAAAGGTTCAAGGAGCATAGAGATTGGGATTATCCCGATGAAAAGGAGCATAAAACAAAATTAATAAATACCAATGAAAAAGATAATTATAGCAGCAATTGCGCTTTTGAGTTGCCTGACCATGCATGCGCAGCAAAAATTTGTGCCGGTATTTGTCTCCGGAACAGATGGATATAAGAGTTTTCGAATACCGGCAATAGTAAGTTTACCCAACGGCAGTTTACTCGCCTTTTGTGAAGGCAGAGTAAATGGGTCCGGTGATTACGGTAATATTGATATTGTGATGAAACGCAGCATCGATAAGGGAAAAACGTGGTCGGCCCTTCAGGTTGTGGCAGACTATGGAAACCTTCAGTTGTGCAACCCGGCACCGGTTGTAGATCTGAGCGATCCGCTTTACCCAAAAGGAAGGATTTTCCTTTTTTATAATACCGGCAACAACCACGAAGGCGAAATTCTCAATGGCAAAGGCATTAAATACTGCATGTACAAAACATCGGTCGACGGAGGAAACACCTGGTCAGATCCGGTCGACATAACCGAGCAGGTACATCGCCCTAATCAGCCTTCCGTCAATCCCATATATAATTTCAAGGAAGATTGGCGGTATTATGCCAATACCCCCGGGCATGCCATGCAGTTTCAGTCAGGAAAGTATAAGGGACGGATTTTTGTTGCTGCCAATCATAGCGCCGGCAATCCGCAAAAAGGGGCGGGGCACTATGTTGCCCATGGTTATTACTCCGATGATCATGGAAAAACATTCAAGTTAGGCAACAGCTTAAACTTACCCGGTAGTAATGAATCAATGGCTGTTGAACTTTCCGGCAGTCGGTTAATGATGAACAGTCGCAACCAGCGGGGAGATGTTAGAGCCCGGATCGTTTCCATCAGCAGTGATGGCGGAGCCAGTTGGGATAGCACCTATTTCGACCACAAACTGATTGACCCTGTTTGCCAGGGAAGCATCCTTAACGTGGGCGAGAAGAAAGGAAAGAATATCCTGGCTTTTTGCAATGCCGCCGATGTTAAGGAGAGAAACAACCTCACACTTCGCATCAGTTTCGATGAAGGCAACACATGGACCAAAAGCATCCCGGTGTATAAAGGACAATCAAACTCCGGGCAAGGATCCGATTTCTCCGCTTATTCCGATTTGGTAACACTAAGCCAAAAGCATGTCGGAATCTTATTCGAGAAGGACGGTTATTCTCAGATTGTATTTACCGAGGTGAAGTGGCGGTGAAGTAAGTTAAATCAGCTCAACCTTCTTCCTTGTAAAAGGAGTCAGTCTGAAAAAAGCATTAAAAGATGTTCCCCGAACTGCTGGGAGTTTATTTCGTTTATCTTCTATCGCGGGGGCGCATCGAACTTGCTTATATCGCTAGGGCGGAGGTGTTGGATAAAACGGAAACTTAAAGGATATACTAAATGAATATCAAAATTATAATTATTTATAAAAAACACAAGTAAATATTTTTATATATGCAGTGCAATTGTTAATTTTGACAACATTAAAAAATAACCTTTAAATATTAATAGATATGAAAACGGGGCCTTTAAAACTTTTGCTAATATTTGTGTGTTTTTTATTGTTACAATCGTGCTCAAAAAAAGAAATTCAATTTGGTTTATACCCGGTTAAAAGCGGTGATAAATGGGGATATGTCGACAAAACGGGCAAGTATATTATAAATCCACAATTTGAATATGCCGATTTCTTCTCAAATGGCTTAGCAGTAGTTGGCATTAAAGGGGAAAATGAAGAGTTGAAATTTGGATATATAGATGAGGACGGCAAATATGTAATTAATCCACAATATAAAAGCGCTTTACGGTTTAAAGAAGATATAGCCTGGGTTGTTAAAGATGGTTCTGCTCCGACAGCAATCAATAGTAAAGGGCAAGAATCTTTTGAATTAAAGGATGCAGAATTAGTTTATTCATATTCAGAAGGATTAGCACTTTTTGTTGTTGAGAAAGATGGGTTATTCAAGGGTGGATTTGTAGATGTGAATGGTAAGATAGTTATTCCTGCAACATATGATAAAATAAGATATTTTTCAAATGGATATGCTGCTGCATCAAATAATAAGAATAAATATGGATTCATTGATAAAAAAGGTGTTCTCGTCATTGGGTATCAATTTGATGATGTCTCAGATTTTGATGTTAATGGCATGGCATGTGTAAAATCAGGAGAGAAATGGGGCGTTATTGATGGAACAGGAAAATATATTATTAATCCTCAATTTTCAGAAATCAGATCTGATGGTGATCTGTTTGTTATTAAACAGAATGAGAAATATGGTTGGTGTGATAATAAGGGTAAAATATTGATTAATCCTCAATTTGATTTTGTTAGTAATTTTGGTGATAATAAATTGGCTTCTGCTCGGATAGGTGAAAAATGGGGATATCTAAACAAAGAAGGAAAATGGATCATTAATCCTCAATTTAAAGAAGCATATAACTTCGTAGGAGATTTAGCTCAGATAAATGCTGAGGGTGGCTATGGATTAGTTGATAAGGAAGGGAAGTATGTTGTAAATCCACAATTTGATGATATGATTATATACAATCCGGAATATATGGATTGTGTGTTATCGGATTTTTTTAATGCAGAGAAGCTGGTTGATGAAATTAAAACAAGGTTGAAAGATGGGAAAGTTGATGGACTTACTGTGGGAGCCGCTCCTTTGTCTTTCATCATGAACAAATATTCAGTTAGCGAATATGATTTACAATCTATCTCCTTAATGTGGGTTAGTGATGCAAATATATCTTTGGCTTTTACCGGAAATTTTCAAAAGAAAGTTTCTGTCGGAGATTCTTATTGGAATTATTCATACAATGTATTCAACCCACAAGCTGTACCCTCAGAATATTATATAAATATTGATTTGTCAAGAGGTAAAGCAAGAAATAAAGGAAAGATTGCATTTGAGGCTTTGGAGAGGTATTTTGGTGGCGTTTCTGGTAAGAAAGATGGTCTGAATTTTGTGTTGAAAGGAGATAATACTACCGTTAATATAATTCTTTCAAAATTAGAGTTGCTCAATATTACGGCTGGTTTTACAGGAGGAAAAAATTCCCCATCAGCAGACTATGCTTTCAGACAAGCAGACTCTATCCGCATAGCTGATTCAATTGCAGCTGCCGAAGCCGCAGCTGCGTCCGAAGCTGCAGCAACTGCCGAAGCCGCAGATGGGACCGAATCCGATATATACAACTAATATCAGAGTTAGATGCAAAAAAGAGGCAACTCTTGTTTTTTGAGTTGCTTCTTTTGTTTGATTTATAGTAAGCATTCGATTAACGCATTCTGATCTGCCTGCATTTGTCGAAGCAATGCTGCTGCAGAAACATTACTATATTTATGGCCGACTCCTGGCATGGAAAAATCGTTCTAGCCTGATTTTAAACTATTTTTATTCTAAAACACAAATATTAGAAAATGGAAAAGAGAGATATTTTACCAATCATATTTGATGTCTGTCATAAAGAAGGATGGACAGTTGAGAAGAACTATAAACGAGAAAATTGGAAAGCTGATGTGATTGTATCTTATTCAAACTATAAAGTAGCTTTCAATATTGGCAAAAGATTTAATACTGTTGAGGAATCCTATTTAGCAATGAGGAAGGAACGAGTATGCGGGTGCTGGCTTGCCCTATCATATGAATCAAGACCATTTTGTAATGAAGACTTAGCTTGCTTTTACCTTGATGAGTCTGATGGTAAGTATTCCGTAAAATTCAATAGTTCATATTATATAGATATAGAAAACTTTGTTTCTTTGTTAGTTAGAGGAAAAATAACCAGGGCAAAAACAATTCAGCCAAAGTTTGTAGACATCTATCTAATACAAAATAAATGCTATAGATGTGGAGCAATAGACAATGTCTATTTCGTTAAAAGGATGATGACAAAAGATGGGGTAATTTTATCAGCAGGAGAGGATTTTGGTAGAGATATTCATTTTAATCCAATACTGGTCCGATTGGTACAAAAACACATTGAAGAGCATCCTGAATTAGGTGTCACCATTGGAGTCATCAAACCTAGATATAGTAAAACCATGGAAGAATCCTACATGTCGTTCGGATGCTCCAAATGCGATAGCATTGTGGGTGATTTTTTTCTAAAAGAATTAATCTTTGATTGCATCTATGATGAGAGCATGAACAACATTGTTAGAATAGATACAGAAGCATCTGTTCTTTCTTTTCCTGTTCATCATTGGCATATTGCCAAATAATAACTTTGTCGCCCAAATGTATTGCTTCAGTTCTCGATTCCAATAAACAATCACTTATAGCTTAATATAACATAAGCCTCCTGTAAAGCACGCTCCATATAATACAAATTCCGCCAACTTTGACAAAGTAGTCTAAAGTTGGCGGAATTTGTTACAAGTTTGTCGGATTTGAAATATTTTTCCAGTATCTTGGAAATAATTTTATGTACCGGTAGTTTTCTCAGGACATCTTTTCCTTCTTGCCGTAATCTTGAATAGATTTCTTCCGAGTCGTATGAGATATACCATATTCACGGCAGATAACATCAGCAGATAAAACTCTATCAAATTGGTTGACTGTTTTTAAGATTTCATTCTCACTGTGTTTTGACTTTTTCATCTATTATTCCTCCTAGACAAATTAATAAGATTTGTCTAATTATAAACAGTCCGATTTAAAGGGAAGCATTCAGCTTCGCGATTTCACCCTCTTAAGCACAGAAGAGGAAAACTTTGCAAAGAACCCTTTGACCCATATTGATTTTCTAATATACAATAAAGTCAGCAAGAAACCCGTACTTGCAATAGAAACAGATGGATATGCATACCACAAAGGCAAAAACGCTGAAGCACAAACAGCTCGCGACCAGTTGAATGATAGCATATTGGCAAAATACGATATTCCTCTTTTAAGATTGGCTACCACAGGCAGTAACGAAAAATAACAGATTGTTAGAGCTCTTAAATCTGAATAAATTTAGTATTAAATCGGTTATATTGCTATTTGTTGAACAGCTTTAGAAATAATCCTCCAAAGAAGTACAAACCTCCAATAATTAACGCAACCCAACAAAATGTGTAGCTTTCTCTTCCATGATTGGCAGCTGCCATGTAAGCTAATCCAGTTATTAATAACCCTCCTATGCACCAAAGAGCGCCACGTATCATATATTTTCTAGCTATTTTTTCTCTTTTTTCCCGTATTGATTTTTGAATACTGTTTACTATCATAGTGGCATTTTCATTTTTTAGCCCCATTGATATTAGAATTGCAATAGTCTCATCTGCGCTTTTTTTCTCATCCTGAATTAGGTAAATTGCATAATCGTAAAATTGTAGAACGCATTCTTCATTTTCTTGTTCGTTTTCCATGGTTGTTATTTGCATGAAGTATTGCTGTCAGCTTCCTTTTTTTAGGATGGTGATTAATTTGGCTGCTAAGTTAATAATTATATTATCAGTTTATACTTTCTTCTGCATTTATTGGATGACACTTTTAATTATAAACTCTTTCATATTGATATATAATGTTTATTATTTATAAGTTATTAAAGTCTTTTCTGTAGAATATATTCAATTGGGTAATCTGTCTGATTAAAATGTCTCCCTTCTCTCCATCATGCCGATACTTCACAATCTTAACGGAAATAATCAATTGAACTGCTTGTTCTATTATGTTAAGGTGTGTGTTTACCTTCTAAGGGCGAAGCAATCAATTTTGTTCGCAGCGAGCGCCGCATCGAGCTGGCCGGCGAAGGACAGCGGTATGTGGACATGCGCCGTTATGGGTCCGTCTATTGTGCCAAGATAATGATTGGCACCACTTATACCCTCAACAAATACATTGTAGTGGATAAGAACTGGAGCCCCAACCTGATGCTGATGCCTATTCCACAAGGTGCACTCGATATGAACTCCAGACTGATTCAGAATACAGGATATTGATTAGTTAATTATCTTTTTAGGAAAGGAGTGTGCCGGGGAGGCACGCTCCTTTTTTTAGAGAAGTTTCGTTATTATGATTTCATACCCATTACAGCAATCTCCCCCAGAAACTGAAAGGCCAAAAGTTGGATGATGAAACTTAATGCTGGTTCCTTCAGTCAATTAATTGTAAAGCAAACAGACAAAACGATAATAAAGTTAAAAACAGCTCAAAACTATCATATAATATGGGAAAGTGGTATATTCCCATATTATGGGATAGGTTGAGGGTGAATACATACTGCATGAGTTTCTATGTTTTCTCATTTGTTTGCCTTTTATTTAATACGATTGCTGGAAGATAGGAGGACTCTCTTGTTCTTACAAACTTAACAGCCATTTCCATACTGGAAAAATTTTTATTAAAAAAAAAATGATATTTATAGCACATTATCCACTATATTTGTAGTGGATAATCATTGTGTTTTTAGTAACATCTTTAATATGAAATTAAATCGAATAAAAGAAGCACTAGAAGAAAAAGGAGTATCTCAAACTTAGTTAGCCAAGAAAATTAAGGGAAGTTTTAGTATGATAAAGGCTTTTCTAGTAATAAAAAATAGCCTCCACATAGAATGCTATGATAGTATAGATATAGGGTGTAAAACCCCTAAAAAGTTATTTTAAAATTGGAAATAGATAAATATGGGATTCAAGATAAAAGGAAATAAAATATTTGCGCCTCTAAAAAATAAAGAGCTGATTTTAACTCCTGAAGAAAAAGTGCGGCAAGAATATATTTGTCGTTTGGTAAATGATTATGGGTTCTCTTTAAAACAAATGGCTCAGGAGGTTCAAGTTAATAATTCTCAACGAGGTCAAGGAAAGGCCAGAGCTGATATTGTTATTTGGAAATCTGAAAAAGATAAAATTGAAGAGTCGAGTGCTGCTATTGTTGTGGAATGTAAAGCAGAACATATTACAATCAGAGAAGAGGATTATTTTCAAGGTTACAATTACGCTTCATGGGCTGGTGCTGACTTTTTTGTTACTACCAATCTGAAAGAAACTCGTATTTTTAAAGTTTTAAAAGGTAAAATTCCGAAACGTTTAGAAGAAATTGTTGATATTCCTAAATCTGAAGATTTAACTAACAGCAAAAAAATAAAAGAACTGTTAGAACAAACGAAAACATTTACACGCGAAGAATTCAGTAAAGTATTGTTTAGATGTCACAGTATCATAAGAAATAACGATAAACTATCTCCAGAAGCCGCTTTTGATGAAATAAGCAAAGTCTTATTCATTAAAATCCGTTACGAACGAGATAACACTGGTGCACAAATTTTTAGTAAAAGTGAATTTGAAAAACTAAAAAAGGCTTTTGGAGCTGTAGCTTCAAAAGATAGTCGTTCATTTTACCAACAGCTTTTTGAAAACACAAAAGAAGATTTTGCAAAAGATGACCTATTTGATGCAACTGATTCGCTAAAAATAAAAGAAGCAAGTTTTGAAGCTATTGTAGAAGAGTTACAGACATACAATCTTTCTCGTACTGCTGATGATGTTAAGGGTATAGCATTTGAAAAATTCTTGGGTAAAACTTTCCGTGGTGAACTCGGACAGTTTTTCACTCCACGTACAGTAGTTAATTTTATGGTTGAAGTACTGGATCCCGGGGAAGGCGAGATTATTTGTGATCCTTGTTGTGGTAGTGGAGGCTTTTTGATTCGAGCGTTTGAATATGTTCGTGAAAAAATTGAAAATGATATACAAAGAGTTAAAGAGCAAATAAAAGAAACTCTGTTTGATGAAGTATACGACAAAGGTAGTGATAAGTACAAACAAGAAATTGAAGAACAGGTTAATAGATATTTTACAATGTTAAATGCGGAATTAGATACTTTGAATGAGAATAGCCGTTTAAAATATCTTTCGCACAACTGTGTTTTTGGGACAGATGCTAATCCCCGAATGGCTCGTACCGCAAAAATGAATATGATAATGCACGGTGACGGACACGGTGGTGTACATCATCATGATGGACTGTTGAATGTTAATGGTGTATTTGAGAATCGTTTTGATGTTATTCTAACTAATCCGCCATTTGGAGCCAGAGTGGAAAAATCTTTAAAAATTACTGATGCTGATCGATTTACCGATGAGACTAAAATTCAATATTATATAGAACGTTATGGAGATGAATATTTGAAGGCATTGTCACAAGTCAATGATAATGTTGGAAAATCAGTTTTAAGTTTATATCACTCTGGGCGATTGAGTGCTTTGACCGAAGTTTTATTTATTGAACGCTGTTTTAAGCTATTAAAGCCAGGAGGAAGACTGGGTATTGTGTTGCCCGAAGGTGTGTTAAATAATACAAACTTGCAGTCTGTTCGAGAATTGTTTGAAGGCATGGCAAAAATCTTATTAATTACATCTATTCCGCAAGATGTTTTTATGGCGTCTGGAGCTACTGTAAAACCAAGTCTTATGTTCTTTAAAAAGTTTACAAATGAAGAACAGCAACAATATAAAGATATTGTACGCAATACGAAAGCAGAAATTGAACAAAAATATGCTACCCGCAAGGTTGAACTTCAAACTTTTATCGATAATAAAGAAAATGATCGTTCCGAAATACGTCATAAAAGAAATGAACTGAAAGAACTTGAAGCACAGATAGAGCAAGAGGTTAAGCCACTTGTAAAAGAACGCTTTGATTACCAGATTCCGATAGCACAGGTTGAGAAAGCTGGTATTACAACGACAGGGGCGGAATGCGATAATGAATTGACTGATCTAAGAGATGAATATGCTTTATATCGTACAGAAAATAAATTGTGGGAATCGGCTTTACATAGATATCAATATAAAGTTGAAAATAATCAATTATTCAAAAAGCTTAATGATAAAGGATGGGTTGCGCTATGATCAATACATCAAAATATATAACTGTTATTCCGTTTAGCGGACTCTTCAATTGGAGTGTTCAGTATTTGAACGAAACTAAAATCTCGTTTAATACTAAATATCCTTTAGTACGTATAGGTGAATTTTTAAAACGAAATAAAACTGCAATCGATATTCAAGATGATTTAATCTATAAACGTGTTACAATAAAAGTTCGAAATGGTGGTGTAGTACAAAGAGATACAGAAATAGGTAGGAATATAGGTACTAAACGGCAGTTTATTGTACACGAAGGGCAATTCATTTTATCAAAAATAGATGCTAGAAATGGGGCGATGGGGATTATTCCTGCAGAATTAGAAGGAGCTGTTGTAACACAAGATTTCTTGCCTTATGATTTGGATAGAGAGAGAATAAACTCTCAATATTTAGTTCTTGTTTCTACAACCAAAGAATTTGTTGATTTTTGTCAAACATGTAGTAGCGGAACAACTAATCGCCAACGAATTGATGAGGCAAAGTTTTTGGATATTAAAATTCCACTCCCAAGTATAGAAGAGCAGAATAAATTAGTTGATGCTTATAATTATCAAATGGATCTCGCAATCGTGCAAGAGGATATCTCTAATACTCTTCAAACTGGTATCAAAACATATATTACTGACAAACTTGGCATATCAAATCAAGGAGATAAATCAATTGAAAAAGGGTTGCATTTTGTAAATTTCTCTCATTTAAGTAAATGGGGGTTAGAACATATTTACGAACGTAATAAAAGTGAGAGCAATTATCCGATTTTTAAGATATCCGATATGTGTAAAATAAGCAGCGGAGGGACTCCTTCAAGAAACAATAGTAAGTTTTACGGAGGTGATATTCCATGGATTAAAACAGGTGAACTACAAAATAATGTACTGTTTGATACTGAAGAAAAAATAACAGAATTTGGAATGCAAAATAGTAGTGCAAAATTATATCCTGTTGGTAGTTTGGTTATAGCAATGTATGGGGCAACCATTGGTAAAACAGCCAAACTTGGAGTTGAATCAACAACAAATCAAGCGTGCGCGGTATTATTCGAAATTGACAATAGCGTAATTTGTACAGATTATCTATGGGAATACATACAGTCTCAAACAGAAAACCTCAAAGCATTAGCCTATGGCAGTGCACAACCAAATTTAAATGCAGGGATAATTGCAAACTACATATTGCCAATACCACCAATGAAAATACAGAATGAAATAGTTGAGCATATTCATGGATTGAAAGCGGAAATCATAACTTTTCGCACCCAAGCAGCAGAGAATCGTGCCCAAGCAATTACAGACTTCGAACAAAAAATATTTCAATAATATGACACGAGAAGAACTTTGTACTATAGCTGAAAAAATACAGACGGATAAGAATCCAGTAACTATGACAAAACGAGCATTTGTCAACGCTTTGGGATTTGAGAAAAGAACCTCTGGAAATGTAATACAGATCAATAATTTCTTAGACAAAAGAAGTCTTGTAACTGTCCCTGATTACCATGATGGTTCAATAGATGATGTAATGGAACTGAGGTTCAAATATGAAATTAAATCTGATAATTTCCAGTTATATTCTTTGCATATTGATAAATATAAGAACCTTATTTCCCTTGACATAGATTTTCAATCGACAAAAAACTATTGTTGTTTAATAGGACTCAATGGTTCAGGTAAGAGCAATGTTATAGAAGCAATAAGTTCTATATTTTTTAGCCTGTATCACATCGCAACATTAAAGGATGGATCCAAAAAATATCCATGTGAATTTAGATACAAAGTTAGTTATATACTTAATAGTAATTATGTCGAAATAGAAGATGGTCGACTACGAAATGGTAATAAATTAACAACCGATATATTGCCAAAAAATATAATACTTTCATATAGTGGTGAGGATACTAGATTATGGCGAAAATGCTATAAGCCTATATATGAAAAATATTGTAATAAATTAACTTCTACTCCTGGGTTTATTCCGCCATTCATGTTTAACATAAGTAAATATCAATGGGAACTATCTCTTCTCGTGTTGCTTTATTCTGAAGATGTTGATGTTTTGAATTTTGTGAATCAAATATCACAAGGAAAACTTTGTAAAATATCATTTGAGTATAAAACAAGCAATATAAAAAAATGGGAAGGACAAGATACTGAAGCTCTTATAGAGAAACTTCGAGAGAGAAGTGTTTATACAATTGAAGAATTCCGTAATACAATAAGCGATATAAGTTTTATTGATCAATCAAGTACATTGTTCTACTATTTATATAAATGCTCAATAGAAAGTGAAAGTCAGGTAATCACAAAAATAAATATAGAGTTTAGTGATAGAGGAAATATAGATGGACTTAGCGAAGGTGAAAAAAAACTGATTATTGCCAATGTCATGATACACATACTTTCTTCTAAAGATAGTTTATGCATGTTTGATGAGCCAGATTCTCATATACATATTACAAGAAAAACGGAATTACTTAAACTTATTGATACAGATAATAGATACAATTTAGTAACGACTCACTCTCCAATATTTGTAGATATAATGAGAAATGAGAATGTAAGACATATTATAAATGGAAAAATTGATATATCAAATAAAGTTGAACAAATATCGGCTTTGTCTGGTGGGTATGTAAACTATTTTGATGGGGCTTTTATATTAGCTGCACCTTTTACTATTATAGTAGAAGGAACATATGATATTAAATATATCAAAAAAGCTATTTGTATACATTCCAATATTAATGCTAAGTATAGGCAATTAGATCAAGTAGCATTCATTCCGATGGGTAGTGCAGGCAATACAGAATCTTTTTTTAATGATGTAATTGTTAATTTACTGCCGAATGCAAAAAAAATAATATATCTTTTTGATTACGATAAAGCTGGTGCAGAAGGATATAAAAAAGTAACGACTTTAAAAACTACATATCAAAAATTAGAACCTGTTTTTTATCAAGAAGATTATTCTTCTGCTTATGTTGCAAATAGTAACATTTCAAGTCCTTATTTTGTAGAAGATTTATTCGATAAGTCGGTTTATGATGATATAATATTGGATATCCATTCCAAAGTTAAATATCGTGAGTATAAATCAATCAATAGGTCAACCAGTGAGAGGATAAAGAATAAAATTGAGTGTGGTTTCAACTCATTTAGTGAAGATAAGTTCAATGGCTTTGTTCCATTATTAGATAAATTACTAGAACTTTTAAATACATAGTATGAATTCACATCTACTAACAAAATACTTAACCGCCTTTAAAAAGTGGTTTAGGTCAAATAAAACTCAAGCAATGAGTGAGCAGCAAGAACGCGAACTTCTTGCCTCAAATATTCAAGAATACTCAAAGGAGTTATTACAGAAAATGTCGGAAAATGAGTTTTTTGACTATATAGCTCCTTTGTGGGCTATGGCTATGTGGGGTAATAAGCATTATCAAATTGACAACATAATAGAAGCTAATGGAATGCCTTTGCTTCGCGAACAATTTGCGAACCTTATTTATGGTTCAGGAAGTATTGAAAAACGATGGGATGAGTTTCGTTCAAAAATAAAAGGTGTAGGTCCTGCTATAATGAGTGAATTACTTTGTAAGACTTATCCCAATAAATATCTCATTTGGAACCGTAAAACATATAATGGATTCACTACCCTCGAAATCTCAAATCTCCCACGATATGAAGCACGCTTAACGGGAAAGGCCTATGAGAGACTGTCGATGCAAGGACGTGAGATTGTGCATATGGCACAAAAAGAAGGTTTTATTGAAGTGAATGATATGTTGACACTAAACACCTTTATTTGGCAAGAGCTACAAGTTCTACCAGAAAAGTATTTCACTTCTGACAAAGCGGAAAATTTATTGTCTAAAAGTGGGAGAGAGGATCTATTTGTCCATAATGATATTCGTGATAAACTTGCAGAAATTGGTAGATGTCTTGGCTTCCGTGCAGAGGTTGAAAAAAAAGTAGCCGATGGAGCCGTTGTTGATACTATTTGGGAAGTAACTATTGGCAATATGGGGCGTGTGATTTATGTATTTGAAGTTCAAACATCTGGATCGATCGATAGTCTTATTCTTAACCTTATGAAGGCAGAAACGAATAAAGCAGTTCAAGGGATTGTGGCCGTTACAGACCAAAAACAGATTGAAAAAATTAAGAAAGAAATCTCTGCCCTTTCAATAAATGGAAAAGTTAAATTTTGGGATTATACAGAGGTGCTAAAGGTACACGAATCACTACAATTTGTAAATGAGTCCATTAATAATTTGGGATTAGTACCATTAGGTTTATAGCTTCATCTATTTTTTTCTGACATAACTTGTTAATATCTATGTGGAACGAAAAGAAATACAAAGAAGCATATGCATATTGGTAGAGCAATTGCTTATCGAATCTCTCAATTAATGAAACAGATTTACGCTCTGCCATCAAGTAAATAATTAGCGAGGCGTATTTTTTAATTGCGATCCTTGCAGGCAGGCACGGTTCTTTGCAGTTTCAGCGATTCGCTGAGTCGCTGGTTCAGGAGGATGACCTCCTGATACATTTTGTGCACCTTTTCAGACAGTTCAAAGTAGTCGGTCTCGAAGCGTGTTACCTGTTCCATCAGGTAGTCGAACTGGCCTTTTACTAGGTTGGTAAACTCTTGCATCTCGCGCACGCTCTTCTTCTTTACTAAGGGTAGCAGTAAGGAGGGCATCTTGATAATCTCGTATGTCATCTAGGTTGGCAGTCAGACTTTGGCTTTTTATATGGTTGCCGTTGAACTCCGTCTATTATATTGCGAAATTATTTACCAATATAACTAGCAATCCTAAAACTTATTTCGCTTTGAAAATAAATATATTACACTATCTTTGTTTGATAATACTATCTAATAACCGGGATAGTGACAAAAAGAAGAACTCATTCTACATGGAAAGGAAATGGCTGGCATCTTGATTCTTCGGTTTAAACATAAAATGATTAATCTATGAAACACGGGATATTCTTTGCGTTGGTACTAATTGTTAATGTCTGCACCGGACGCGCGCAATCTTTATATAAAGATTATAAGTTAAAGGAAGCAAACTTTATCTACCAGGATAGTGCTAATGGGGAAAAGGCTATTGGCGATTATGAACCTACCAGCCTAATCGGGCTGAACGATGGATCTTTGGTGGTGTCAACTCAGTTTAGCATAAGTTTCCCTTCTCAAGATAAAACTCCATTAAAATATGACTCTACCTATTTTGCCAGGAGTAAGGTTTATATGGAAAAATCTCATGTAAGTAGTGGAAGCATTTTTAAACTTAATGGACGTTTTGAAAAGGAATGGGAGATTGTCTTTCGAGACAAGCGAGTTTGTAAGATAAATCTATGTAGCGACAGTACAATTATTGCTGTTGCCGAAAAAGTTGAAATGGATCGGTTTTGGATAGCTAAAATGGATCTATCTGGAAAAGTTATCTGGGAAAAGGAATATCGTAATAATCATGAAGTTTCTGTAGCTGATGTTGTTCTCGATAGTTTAAATAATATATACGTACTGACAGAATCGAACCGAATTATCCCGGTTCAGTTAAAAAGACTTGAGTTTGGGTATAAGCGGCTCGAATTCTTTAAGATGGCTGAAATGGATGATGATCTGTATCTAATAAAAATTTCACCTGAAGGGAAGAAAATATGGACAGCAACTTTAGATAATCGAAAGAATTTTGAAACGTTTGGTTATCGGCTTATTCAGGCGGGGGATAGAATCTATGCCTCTTCCAGTTATGACGGATTTAGAAAAAATATTAAATATGAAGGGAGAAATGTTTTTGAACTAAATACTAAAGGGAGACTCTTGAATAGATATGAAACACTTCATAATAGTCTACTTTTTTTTGAAAATGGGCTGATATCAGGAACAACTTCAGGTGATGGACCTGTAAAAGTATTCAGAAATGTTTTTAAGGACTCTTTGGAGCTTTGTTCAATCAATGCACCAGCGGAAATTAATCATTCTCGCTTCATAAAAGGCATAAATGTTATTGAAAGTAAATATTTGCTTGGTACTTGCAATTATTCTCAGGGTTATTTTTTAATGAAGTTGAATAAGGATTATCTCTGTAAAGAGTATTGGATAGATGAAGAATATAAGGAGTGCAGACCGGTTGATTTTACAGTTTTATCTGATGGCTCAGTTGTTATACTAGGGACCAAATGGATTAAGGTGGATAATTGCTTTCATAATTATACTAATTTGATAAAACTGTCGATAAACTGAATATAACACTTCATATAAAGGCAGTTGAATCGTGGAACGAGATGCCATGCGGTAGAGTGTTGGTTAGGCTTGGCTGGATGCCTTTTTGTTGTTTTTTACTACGTTCTGTAATGGTGTTGTTTTCGGAAGGATATAGATTTGAAATTTACTTAATAAAGCATAGATTTACGCCCCGCCATCACGTAAGTGATCAACGGGGCGTACTTTTTTAATTGCGATCCTTGCAGGCGGATACGGTGCATTGCTGCTTGAGCGCCTCGCTGAGACGGGAGGCGTTGGATAAACAATAATAATTAAAGATTATTTACTTGATTATTGGGCGAATATGTTTGTTTAATTGACTGTAATTTAGTATATTTATAAGGAAATAAATACAGTTTGTGTATGAAAAAAGAGGAGAATGAATTCCGGGTGCGCGCCATTGGCAAGTCCGATTTGGCCATGTTGTACAATCCGCACATGTCTGTGCGCGAGGCACTGCGTTTGCTTACCCGCTGGATGAGGCGCAACGAGGGGCTTTGGTGCGAGTTGCAGGAGCTGGGGTACCGCAAGAGCTGCAAGATACTTACGCCGCGCGAGGTGGAGGTGATAACGCGCCACCTGGGCGAGCCGTGAATGTGGATACGGTTTTGGGACCGGTGTAAATGGCTGGCGGGACTTTGCAGAAAAGCCCGCCGTCTTTTTTTAAACTCCCGCCGTCTTTTTAAAAAAGATGGCGGGAGTTTGTAATATATCACTTGTCCCTATGCCGAGCTTGGCATTAATTATTTTATTTCTAAATCCGGTTTTCGTTATTTAAATGGGCAATAGAGGCTGAAAAATGCAGAGTATGCAGAGTCTGCATAGGTGGTTTCCTAACATTTTATAATATTCATGCTAAAACGTACTTATTGTATATATATCTTTACATTGATTTTTTTCTAAAAGTTATAGAATTCAACTCTGCAGTCTCTGCATACTCTGCACCTGAAAAATGACGATGTTGTGTAATGTGAAATGTATCTGGTTGACAGTTAATGCTAAGCAATGAATTGTGTAATTGGTTTTGGAAGTGCATTGCTTTGTTTATTATTTTGACTTATTGGGCTTTATGCCTTTTTTGTATAAATAATTTTTTTTCCAAAGTATCAAATCACGACGTTTGCTGTTTGCGAATCGCTGAAAATGAAGACGAAATTCTTATTTTGGCACAAACCCCGCTACTTCATTCAAGGAGTAGCGGGGTTTGCAATGGGACTGTTAGGCTAGGACTATATCGCCAGAATCTGCTGGGTGGCTTCAGGTTCTTTTTCCACCTCGTCGTTGATGTACTTGTTCATGGTTACTTCCTCGAAGTTGATGACGTGGACTTTGTACTTAAAAGCACCCGTGCGGCTTGCCTGTCTTTCAAAACCGAGTTTCTTCATTACGCGACCAATGGTTACCTTTCCTTTGTGGGTGATGTTTAGGCCGTTTCGCTTGTGAAGCAGTTCGGCAATGTCGCCCGCGGTGAGGTACGAGATTTTGTCGCCGGTGAGTGGCTTGCGCAGATTTGTTGTAATAAGCTCTTCTTCGGTGGTCATCTGCATGAAGCGTTCGTTGCGCTTGTTAATCATCTGCGCCTCTTCCCTGGTAAACCAGAAACGGTACTTTTCCACCAGGAGCTTATGCATTACCTGTGCATAGAGCTGGTCATGGTTCACCTGGCGCTCGTTGTCGAACCCGGTGGTTTCGAAACAGAGAAAACGGCGGTTCCCGGTGGTATCTGTAAGGATGTCCTGGTTGTTGGAGGTGGCCATAAATGAAGCAATACGCTTGCGCACCTTCATGGTGCGGTCGTAAGGCATGCGGATGGTCATTTCGGCGCGGGTGATAAGTGCCTTGTACTGGTTCAGTTCGCGTCCGCTCATTCCGTCAATCTCTTCGGTGTTGATAAGCAGGCATTGGAACATTTTGGTGAGGTCGTCCTTGTTGTCGCTGCTGACGCGGTCCTCGCAATAGTACTTCTTCAGCGCGGGGGGCATGATAATGCGGGCAAAGGTGGTTTTCCCGATGCTTTGGTCGCCCGTAAGGATAAGCCCGGTGTGGTTCTGAACGTCGGGCAGTACCACGGTGGCTACCATGGCACAGAGCCACTTCTCCAGGCAGAGTCTCCAGTACTGCTGCGAGGTGGTTTGTTCATGCTCCGACAGCAGATGGATATGGTCGGTGCCGTCCCACTGGGGCAGGTTCTCGAAGTACTCCTTCAGCGGGTTGTAGTCGGTGCTGAAGTCGGAGTTGAGGATGGAGTGCATCTGCGGAAGGGGGCATTCGGCCCCTTGTTCGCACAACTCCACCCAGAGGCTGTTGAGGGCCATGTCGTCCAGGTCGGTAAACGCCTCGTCGGTCTCCTTGCGTCGGTATTCGAGCTTGCAGGTGATTACATTGTGGCGGAAGTGGTATTTGCGTTCAAGGTAGTCCTGCACAAAGAATACACGCATGGCCGTCCGGCCCATGGGGTGATTGCCGTGGCAGTCGGTGTTGCTGTAGGCGCTTTCCAGGGTGGCATTGCGCTCGGACTGTTCCAGGTCGTCAAAACGTTGTGCCATCAGTCCGCGGAGGTTCTCCTTGGGAATGCCCGCCTCATTGCACATCACTGCAAGGGCAAAGAGGTAGTTGTTCCGGTTGCCGCTTTCGTACTGCTGGGTGCGGTTCAGCTGCCTGCAGAGTGCTTGGAAAAGCATGCCGTAGCTTTTCTTCTTTTCTCTGCCGGTAGGTTCGGAGGCATTGAGCTCTACGTCCTGTGCCTGGCTTATCTCCCGGTGAACGCGTATAAGCTCGGCCTTGAATCCGGTGTCGTTCTCCAACGTAACGGGGAAGTGCACCGAATCGGTGCTGTAGTAGGCCGCCGGGTCGTGGCAGGTGTAGCAGATGCGCGCCACGTCGCTGCCCGACTTGTCTACCTCGCACCCGGTGATTTTTTCGATGTGGACCGCCGCCTCCTTGAAAAGCTTTTTGTGGTAGCTGTTAATCAGTTTGATGCGCTGCTTGGAGGTGCAACCTTGCGGAATGTCGATAGGCGTGCCGCGCACCACCACCTTGAGGCCCATGCGCGGACTGTTGAAGCAGAGGTGGGTGTACTTGCATGCCTGGATGGCGCGGCGGGCCATTTCATAACTGTTGCCAGGCAGGTTGTCGATGTCAATCACTACCTGCGAGTTGTACAGGTCAATGTTCTCGGCCCTGCGTTTGCCTTCGAACGTGCCGGCAAAGGTGTAGCCGGGCAGTTTTGCCTTGAGGCGGGCGGCTGCATCGGAATCGCCTTGGGCGTTGAGCCGTCTGATCTCCTCGATGGTTTCTTTGTGTTTGTCACTGCGGATCTCTTCGATCACTTCTTGCATGCACATTGCCTTTTCAATGTACGAGTGGTGAGCAATGCGGCTCACCATGATTTTCTTTGTCATAGTTGAATATAAGATTTAAGTGATTACAATGGATAATCACGTTGGGAAATATAAATAATATGTTAGATAAAAATAGTTGGCGGTTCGAAAGGGTTCTTACGATTGGTAAAAACCTGAAAAATGGGGGGTGGGCGTGCTATTTTTTTTCGCTCTTTTCCGAGGGAATCGATTAAAAACTCAATAATCGACTGATTTTGAGGATAGACCACCCGCTCTTCGGGTACAAACGTCTGTTTCTTTTTTTTCATAGTTTTTAGATTTGTAGTAAGAGCGGGCGAAGATATTAATTTATTAATTAAAAAAGAAATAATTGTAATATATATTTTTTATAATTATTGGATATTTAGCAAATAATATTTTGTAGACTAAAAGTTTTCCTGAAAGTGAGTTTATTATCTTTAAATATTATATTATAGAAGCAATTATAAAATTATTAATACTGGTTATTATGTTTAAATATAAGAAAAATATATATTCTTGTTTGTTGTATAATTTCATTTGTTTTGGTAACTTAAAACTCGTTGAGGCGGGTGGGCACTTAGAACACAGTTTTGTGGGGGTAATCGGTGCAGGTTTTCTGTTTGGTCTGGGCTACGGCATGTTCGATTCCAACAATATGCCAATTCTCTGCCAGTTTGTAACTGCCCGGCATAGGGCCACCGCTTACGGGATTATGAACATGGTGGGCGTGTTTGCCGGTGCAGCGGTTACTCAGTTGCTGGGCAAATGGACAGATGGAGGAAACTTGGGAATTGGATTCGCAATGCTGGCTTTTGTTGTGGCGATTGCGTTGATTGTCCAGCTCTATTTTCTACGACCGGTTGCAGACAATGTTGAATAAGAGATGCGTTCGTGAATAAATACATTTAATGAAATAAGAAATATAGTTTTAAGGTAAATTTAATGTTGATTAGATAAAGAATATACTTTTGAGAAGAAGCAATTCTTTAATTTATTGCGATGTGATTTCGCACGAACTAGTTAGTAAAGAAGAAGGGGCACCCACACGGATGCCCCTTTATTATGAACCGATATTGTTGGAATGATGAAAATTTTCATTGTAACTGAATCGAGTTTTTAATCGGCTTTTAAAAAAAACAGCTATAAACACTCTGAATTATTAAATAAGACATATTTTTGTAACAAATAGATTTTAATTTTGCAGAATAATAAAAAGGGATATGGAAATGACTGATGCCAGACAGGCAGAGCAAGATTTGGTTATTCGGCTTATAAATAGTGATGAGGAGGCTTTTTGCGAACTTTATTCTATTTATAAGAACCGGTTGATTTATTTTGCGATGAAGTTTATCAAGTCTCGTGAATTTGCAGAAGATATTTTTCATGACGCCTTCACTGTTGTTTGGCAGAGCAGGAAATTTATCAATCCGGAGGCTTCCTTTTCCTCTTTTTTATATACCATAGTCCGCAATCGGGTATTGAATATTCTTCGTGATTTGGAAAATGAGCAATCTCTGAAGGATGCTGTGCTGAAAAACGCTGTTGATTATACCAACGATACAAAAGAAAGTGTTCTGGCAAACGATTTGATGTCTCTGCTTTCGAAAGCCTTGGAAAAGCTGACTCCCCGCCAGCGTGAGATTTTTGATATGAGCCGTAACAGGCAGATGTCTCATAAGGAGATAGCTGATTCTTTAGGAATATCCATAAATACGGTTCAGGAACATATTTCCGCTTCATTGAAAGTGATACGTGGTTATCTCTCCAAATATTCGGATGCATACGTTGACATGCTTCTGCTTCTTATCTGTTTTAATATTTAATAAATGTTAATTGTACCCCAGTTGTTTCTCGCATTTGTGTATTACTTATGTGAGGGGGATAACAGTACCTCATATTAATGAAAATGAAAGAACCAAAAAAGAATAGTAACATATTTCGTAGATATCTAGATAATCTATATGTCAGTTCTGAAGTTCCGGAAGTGATGAAAGATTTACGTTCCTCGGACAATAATGAGTTGTTGGATAAACTGGCTGATGAAACCTGGGAGGAAGCGCTTGCGCAGGATATCGGGAATAAATATGAGCGGGAGGAATATCGCCGTGAAGCAGCTTTGCTGCTGAAAGAGTTGAAAACCGTCCGAACTAATCCGTTCAGAAAAATATGTACCATTGCTGCCAGTGTTGCGGCGGTTGTAGCAATTGCGTGGGGAGCTGTAAGCTACTACAACCATCTGAGAGATACGAATATTGAGTATACGGAGGTAATAGCATCCAGCGGAGAAAAGAAGGTGGTGACATTGCCTGACGGGAGTGTGATAAATCTTAATTCATGTACCCACCTGAAATATCCGAATCGTTTTACGAAAGGTGTGCGAAGGGTGGAACTGAGTGGTGAGGCCTATTTTTCTGTGGCAAGGAATCCCGAACAACCTTTCATTGTGAAGACAAATCATTTTGATGTGAAGGTGTTGGGTACAAAATTCAATGTAAAGGCATACAAAGAGGATGAGATTGTGGCTGTGAGCGTGGAAAGCGGAAAAGTGCAGGTGGATATGCCGGAAGCCATGATGAGGCTGGTGGCCAGCGAGCAGGCTCTGATAAATACCATTTCCGGAGATTACCGGAAAACAAAAGAGGACGATCAGCGGGTTGCAACCTGGATTCATGGAAATCTGCGGTTTAAAAGCACTCCGATACACGATGTGGCTAAAGAGCTGGAGCGAGTGTATAATTGTAAGATTAAGTTTGCCGAAGGTCAGGAGTTTGATAATTTGATATCCGGAGAGCATGATAACCAGACATTATTGTCTGTTCTTCAGTCGATTGAATATGCAACAGGAATTAAATGGCGGAAAGAGAAAAATTCCTATATTTTATATAAATAATTAATTAAATCTATTACTATGCAAAACACAAGTTAGCCGACATAAAAAAGAAGAGGCATCCCAATGGAATGCCTCTGTCAAAGAGTTTTAGCCGCACAATCATAGACTTCGAACCTTTATGACTGTGGCAGTTACTTTTTTAATAATTAAAAGTTTAATCACTAAAAACGCACAAATATATGAATATTATTCCTATATGTAAAGGAAAGCGTAATAATCGCTATTCATTTTTAGCTTTTTTACTATTATTTATGTGCTTCTTTTCAATAACTGTTTATGCCCAGAACCTGAGAGAAAACAATATTACTCTCGAGGCAAAGAATGAATCTGTGGAAAGCGTATTGAAAAAGCTAACCAAAGCAACGAACTTTAAATTCTTCTACGACCAGAAGATTGTTGATGAAGCCCCTGACCTGACATTGAATTTTAAGAATGTCTCTTTACAGGTGATATTAGATGAAATAGGTCGCCAGGCGCATTTGAGTTTTAACAGGACAAATAATACAATAGCGGTAAGTGCCGGTAATGTAAGGAGGGGGAACGTAACACCTGAAAGGACAAAGAATATTTCCGGAATAGTTGTCGATCAGAATGGAGAACCCATTATCGGGGCCAACGTGGCTTTGAAAGGAACCACAAACGGTACAATAACTGATGTGGACGGGAAGTTCTCGTTGAACAGCATTCCCGAAAAGTCTACATTGACAGTGACATACATTGGTTTTAAATCACTTTCTATTTCTGCCACAGATAAAAACGTGCATAAAATAACAATGGTGGAAGACAGTAAAGTCATTGATGAAGTGGTTGTTGTAGGTTATGGTGTGCAGAAAAAAAGGGATGTGACTACCGCTATTGCCAGTATCCGTTCGAGTGATATGAAAGGGCAACCGGTTACTTCCATGGCAGAGGCTATGGTAGGGCGGATGCCGGGGGTACAGGTTACTCAGGCAACCGGTGCTCCGGGGTCTTCGCTTGAGATAAAGGTTCGTGGTACCGGAACCATTACTGCCGGAACTTCTCCGTTGTATGTGGTAGACGGTGTTCCATTAGCAAAAGAACAGCTGAATACTTTCAATATGAATGATGTTGAATCAATTGAAGTGTTGAAAGATGCATCCTCGGCTGCAATTTATGGTTCGCGCGGTTCTAATGGGGTAGTTCTGATTACAACAAAGAAAGGTTCCGAAGGAAAAGCGTCTGTAGCATACAATGGCTATTATGGCTGGCAATCTGTTTCTAAAAAAATTGATATGCTGAATGCTTATGAGTATTCTGATTTGGTGAAAGATGCACGTAACAATACGTACATTGACAAGATGGAATCAATTAACCGGAAACTGATATCGCAAGGTAAACAGCCACTAGTTTATAGTATAAATGATGATAACGGACTTCGTTTGAAGAACACAAGCAAAGACAGCAATACAATCATCCCATTGGAAATTATGCCATATCTAAACGGTGAACAGGGATTGACTGATACCGACTGGCAGGATGAAATTTTCCGTACCGCAGGAATGCAGAATCATTCATTGTCTGTTTCCGGTGGTTCTTCCAAGGTTAAATATTATGCTTCACTTGATTACCTACAACAAGACGGGGTAATTATCAATAGTGATTATCAACGTTACAGTGCCCGTCTGAATCTGGATGTTACTGAAGGAATCTTTAAATTCGGAATTTCGATGAATCCTTCTCACACAAAAGAAAATCAGGTAAATTCTGATGGGGCCTATAATAGCAACGGTGGTGGTATTATTGCTTCGGCTTTGCATAGTTCTCCCATTTTTCCGGTGTATAACCCTGATGGAAGTTATTGTTTTACTCAGAATTCCTGGAGTGGCGACACAAAAACAACCTTGCCCGACGGTAGTGTAGTAAAAGGAAACAGCCAGACACAGGTATGGAATCCGGTGGCATTGGCTATGCTTGTAACCGATGTAACTTCCGCGACCCGTATTTTTGGTAATGTATATGGTGAAGCGGCGTTGTTGCCTGAATTGAAGTATAAAGCCAACCTTGGAATTGATATATACAGCGATTCAAGAAACCAATTCAGACCTTCCACTCTTCCTATCTCGAATACAGCAGGTAATCCTGAATCAATTCCTGAGGGAGAATCGAATACTTCGAGTGTACACAATTGGCTTTTTGAACAGACACTGAATTTTAATAAAGAGTTTAACGGTCATTCTATTAGTGCTTTGGCCGGATGGACCATGCAGCATCAGAAGAATGAAAGTAATTACCTTTTTGCTAATGGTTTTATTACGAATTCAATTCATTCACTGGTAGCCGGAACTGTAACACGAGGTAATTCCAAAGCTTCTGAATGGTCCTTATTATCGGGACTTGCCAGAGCTCAATACAGCTATCTGGGAAAATATATGGCTTCGGGAGCTATCCGTGCGGATGGGGCTTCTCGATTTGGAAAAGACAACCGTTGGGGATATTTTCCCTCTCTTTCTCTGGGTTGGCGTTTGTCTGAGGAAAATTTCATGAAATCACTGAAATTTATTGATGATTTGAAAATACGTGCCAGCTATGGGTTGACAGGGAATTTCAGAATTCCGAACTATGGGGCATTAGGACAAATAAGCTATTACAGTTATGTTTTGGGAGGAACAGCTCCTGCTGTTATTAAAGGTGCTGCACCGAGCAGTATGCCGAATCCTGAGCTGAAGTGGGAAAAGACATCACAGTTCAATGTTGGTTTTGATGCTTCGATGTTTAAAAACAGATTGACGTTCGGATTGGATTTATATAACAGTAACACCTATGACTTATTACTGGATGTTCCGGTGCCAATGACAACCGGATATAATACACGTCTTGAAAATATAGGTAAAGTGAATAATAAGGGGGTTGAGTTTAATATTGCTACAAACCAGACAATGGGAGATGTGAAATGGTCGCTTAATTTCAATATCTCAAAAAACATCAATGAGGTGAAAGAGTTGGGGCCTGGTAACGCAGACATTATTTCTTCGGGTTCTGTGTCGAATGCATACTTTATTACCCGAGTGGGCGAACCAATTGGGTCGTACTATTTACCGGTAGTGGAAGGTGTCTTTAAAAATCAGGCAGAGGTTGATGCCAGTCTGCACTATGTAGACTCTCCGAGTAACTATGGCCTGGCAGATTCGAAACCCGGTGACTTTAAGTTTAAAGATGTAAACGGTGATAATATTCTGGATATTTCGGACACAGACAGGGCGATCGTAGGTAACTATATGCCCGATTTTACGTATGGTTTTGGCGGCTCGTTCATGTGGAAAGGGTTAGACCTTAACATTGTTTGCCAGGGAGTTCAGGGAAATGAAATCTTAAACCTTTCCAGAAGATATTTCTACAACGGAGAAGGGAATATGAATAACTATAAAGGGGTTTTGAACCGATGGAAATCAGAATCGGAACCAGGAAGTGGTATGAATGTTCGTGCTAACCGCGTGAGCAAGGGACAGAATGGTATAACATCAACATGGCATATTGAGGATGGATCTTACCTGAGAGTGAAAAATATTACGCTTGGATATACATTACCTGTTTCATTAATTAAAAAGGCGTTCATATCAAATGCTCGTGTTTATCTCTCATTGCAGAATCCATTCACATTTACAAATTATGAGGGCTACAATCCGGAAGTATCTAACAGAAGTGATGTGACAACAAACGGTGAAGATTATGGGGTATATCCTTTGGCAAGAACAACTTCACTGGGGATTAATCTTACATTCTAATTAAAAAGGTTACTATTATGAAAAGAAATATTTTATGTATTTGCATGGTGCTTTTGCTTTCGGGTTGTGAGAGCTTTCTGAACAAAGAACCTATTGACTATCCTGTTGAGGAGAATTTCTATTCGGATGTAAAAGGACTGGAAGGTGCGTTGATTGGTGCATATGATGAGTTACAGTCTGGCGATCAGTATGGAGCAAAATTCCTGACCCTGATGGAGATGAGAGGCGATAATATTTTTAATAACAATTCCGGGGCTAGTGGTGGCATCACTTATCAGATTGAAGCGTTTACTGAAACTCCGGCCAATACAAATTTGTCGGGGGCATGGCTCTCTTTGTACAATAGCATTTATCGATGCAACCTGATTCTTCAGAATATGGATAATGTTAAGATGACGGATGATCAGCGTAACAAAATTGCGGGTCAGGCCTCTTTTATCAGGGCGTTATCTTATTTTAATATTGTGAGACTATGGGGTAAGGCACCTCTGATTACCTCTGTACAAACAGTGGAACAGGCCCGGAATAACAAACGGGCGGAAGTATCGGAAATTTATGATCAGATTATCAAGGATCTAACCGTGGCAAAAGGGCTCCCGACTTCGTGGAGTGATAGTGAACGGGGACGGGTGACTTCGTATGCAGCTCAGGCTTTGTTGGCTAAGGTATATCTTTATAATAAAAGGTATAATGATGTGGTGAGTGAACTGACTCCACTTGTTGATGCTATCAAGAAAGGAACAGTTTTGTCATTAGTACCTATGCCTCAGACTTTCCCGAATAATTTAAAGACAAGTAAGGATATAATTTTTGCCGTTCTTTATTTGAAAGGTGGGGTAGGCGAATCTGTACATCAAAACAATCGTTATCGTAATAATGATAATGGAAATGTTATTTCATTGGAACAATCGGAATTTGAAGCGGGAGATAACCGTAAAGCGATGGTGGCACCAACAGGAAATGGCGAACGTCCGCAGAAGTTTAATACACCGGCTGAAAATAATGAGACAAGTGGGGATTTTCCTGTTATTCGTTGCGCTGAAGTGATGCTGATGTATGCCGAAGCTTTGAATGAAATTTCTTATCCGAATAGTACGGCCTTCGATGCTTTGAATGCAGTTCGTGCCAATGCAGGTCTGGCTCCTAAAACAGTGACTAATCTGACTTCCAAAGAGGCTTTCCGCACTGCGGTTTATAAAGAACGTCGCCTGGAACTGGCTCTGGAATGTGATCGCTGGTTTGATATTGTTCGCACCAATCAATTCTCTGTGCTCTATAATATGATACCGGCTTATCGTCAGCTTTATCCTGTTCCGCAAACAGAACTGGAGAATGTAAACGATCCAACCGGTTGGCAGAACGAGGGTTATTCTATTTAATTATGATCAAAATAAGAGGTGCTCATTTGCAAAAGTAGCACCTCTTATAATTTAATTTTAAACCAAATGAACAAGATATTTAAAAATTCTCTTTTATTGTTCTGTATTTGCAGTATTCAATTTGTTGCAGCACAAGAAAATAGAGCGGATGAAATAAAAAAGAAGCTGTTGGACAAGAACTCAAAAGAGGTTCTTGTTGCAGCACATAGAGGTGATTGGAGAAATTCTCCCGAAAACTCATTGGCGGCTATAGAAAACGCAATAAAAATGGGGGTTGATATAGTGGAAATTGATGTGAAGAGGACTATAGACGGGAAGATAATTCTTATGCACGATAAATCATTAGATCGTACTACAACTGGTAAAGGGTTGGTGAACGAATGGTCGCTGGATTCAATCAAGAGTCTGCGCCTTAAAAATGGTTGTAGTATTAAGACTAAGCATCGGGTGCCCACTCTTGAGGAAGCAATGTTGCTTGCAAAGGGTAGAATCTTGGTTAATCTGGACCAGGCTTATGACTTTTTTGATGAAGTATATGCTATTCTGGAAAAGACCGGTACGGTGAATCAGGTAATAATGAAGGGGAAACAACCTGTAAGTAAGGTGAAAAAAGAGTTTGGCAATTATCTGAGCAAGGTTATTTTTATGCCGATTGTAGATTTGGATAAGGATGATGCCCTGACTCAGATAAAGGATTATATGGACGATTTGAAACCAGTTGCCTTTGAGTTGCTTTATGTGTCGGACAGTAACCCGGTGCCTGCTAAAGTTAATGAGTTGCTGAAAGGGAAGAGTTTGATATGGTACAATACGCTTTGGGATACAATGGCTGGCGCTCATGATGATGATATGTCGCTGGAAGATCCGGATAAAGGGTATGGCTATTTGATTGATAAGTTGGGTGCCCGTATTTTACAGACAGATCGTCCGGCTTACCTGATAGACTATCTGAAAAGAAAAGGATTGCACGACTAATTCAGTAAAACTATGTTCAAAAAGATTTTTGATTTTTATCGGATTAGTGATGAAATTCCTTCAAAAGAAGAGGATGAAAGTTTAATAAACAAAAGAATTCGATTTTATAAATGGTCTACTTTTCTTTCAGCGACACTGGGCTATGGATTGTATTATGTGTGCAGGCTAAGCTTGAATGTAGTTAAAAAGCCAATAGTTGACGAAGGAATATTTTCGGAAGTTGAACTGGGCATCATCGGTTCAGTATTGTTTTTTACTTATGCTGTAGGAAAATTTGCAAATGGCTTCCTTGCAGACAGGAGTAATATAAACCGTTTTATGTCAACCGGGCTGTTGGTCTCTGCATTGGTGAATCTTTGTTTGGGGTTTACTCATTCATTTATTCTGTTTGCCATTTTATGGGGAATAAGCGGATGGTTTCAGTCTATGGGCGCTGCATCGTGTGTGGTTGGTTTGTCTCGTTGGTTTACGGATAAAGAGAGAGGCTCTTATTATGGATTCTGGTCGGCTAGTCACAATATTGGTGAAGCGATGACTTTCATTATTGTAGCATCTGTTGCAACTGCTTTTGGATGGAGGTACGGATTCTGGGGAGCTGGTTTGGTGGGCTTGGTAGGAGTGTTGGTTATATGGAATTTTTTTCATGATTCTCCTCAGAGCAAGGGTTTGCCTGCTGTAATGAGAAAGAAAGTTGATCTTGGGAATGTGGTTTCGGAGGAAGATTTCAATAAAGCTCAGAAACAGGTGCTTAGAATGCCTGCTATTTGGATTCTGGCACTTTCGAGCGCTTTTATGTACGTGAGCCGTTATGCAGTGAATAGTTGGGGGATATTTTACCTTCAGGCCCAGAAAGGCTATACCACTCTGGATGCCAGTTTTATTATCTCTGTAAGTTCTGTATGCGGAATTATTGGAACTATGTTTTCAGGTGTAATTTCGGATAAGTTCTTTTGCGGAAGACGGAATGTCCCGGCTCTGATTTTCGGAGTTGTGAATGTAGTGGCACTTTGCCTGTTCTTGCTCTTTCCTGGTGTTCATTTTTGGATTGATATTCTGGCGATGGTACTTTTTGGATTGGGTATCGGTGTATTGATCTGTTTTCTTGGCGGGCTAATGGCAGTGGATATTGCTCCACGCTGTGCTTCGGGTGCTGCGTTAGGAGTGGTAGGCATAGCAAGTTATATTGGGGCAGGATTGCAGGATATAGTCAGTGGAATACTTATTCAAGGCAATAAAACGGTGGAAAATGGGAAGGAAGTTTATGATTTTACCTATATAAACTGGTTCTGGATTGGTTCTGCGGCTCTTTCTGTAGTATTTGCCTTGTTTGTGTGGAATGCAAAAAGAAAAGAGGTATAGTACAAACCTGTTTTGAGAAAGATTGAAAAGAGGATGGGACTTATAATTCATCCTCTTTTTATTTGGGCCCATCTGAAAACAAATTAAAAAAGCAAAAGCATGATAAACTTAAATTCTATTCTGAAACATGTTCTTATTCCAATGACCCCACCAGCTGTTTGATTCTTGTCTCTGACATTTTCAGGTTGTACTTAAAGTTAATCAGCCGGGCGGAAGATTGTGCATAACTTTCCTGAGCTTGGTGTACCTCAAGCGAGGTGGTTTGTCCCAGGCGTAAGCGTTGTATGCTGATCTCGATATTTTCTTTCGCCAGCTGGTTGTTCTCCTTTTCTATTTGCAGTAGTTTCTGTTGGTTTTCAAAATCGGTAAAGATGTTCTGCAATTCGATATTCAGCTGCAGCTTAACACTCTCAAGCTCGTATTCGGCCGATTGGACCTCTTTTCTGGCGACTGATACTTTTCTTTTTGTTTCGCCGCCGTTGTAAATGGGGATAGAGAGAGTACCTCCGATTTGTGGACCGTATGACCTGTTTTTTAGTGAGGCACCTTCGGAGTTGGTAGTCTGCGACAGATAGAACCCTCCTCTGAGGTTAAGAGTGGGAGAGTAGGCTTTCTGGTTCTCTTTCAGAACCAACCGGGCTACGTCGATCTGTTTTTTTAAAGAGAGGATGTCGGCATTGGATGAGTTAAGCCTTTGAAGCAGTGATTCCCGGTTAGGTTTATAGGTAAACGGAATGGAGTCGGAGATTTCGAAAGTTACGGATGGATCTTGCCCCAACAGGTTGTTTAATGCCTTTTGCGCCTGAAGAATAATGTACTGCTGACTGATGGCATTCTGCATTTGCACATTTAAATCGATCTTTGCCTGAAGTAGGTCGGTTTTGACCATGGTTCCTGCATTAAATCCGGTTTCGGAAATGGTGACGCGTTCTTTATTATAGCTGATTGCTTCGTTGATGGAGGCCAGTTGTTGTTTCTCTCTTATCACATCATAGTAAGCGGCAATTACACTATGTATTGTTTCCAGTACCTTTGTCCGAAACTGTAGTTCGCCGAGTGCTTGGATTTGGTTCAGCCGGTTTTTGGTAACGAACATTTTCCCTCCGTCGAATAGTGTCCAGGAGAGTTCTGCGTTTGCTCCTATCATTGTAGACGATTGAGACGGATATTTATTAGTTGTTCCGGATGAGCTTTTCTGATAAATGTTATTAATGCTGTATTCTCCTAAGCCATTCACATTTACAGTGGGTAGCATGCCGGCATTGCCAGGGGTATTGTTAATACAGGCAATATCGGCATCATTGCGGGCAACCAGAATATCGTAGTTGTTCTTCAGGGCAATGTTAATTGCACTGTCCAGAGTCAGCACGGTTTGTGCATTGATATTGCCACACAAAATCAATAAAAGAAACAGGCGTATTGTTCTCATATCTGGTTTGTATATTTACTTTTACTTGAAATTACTATATAGGTTACCGGAATTACAAATAATGTAAGTATCAGTGCAAAGAGTAATCCTCCTACCACTACAATTCCAAGTGAAACGCGGCTCTCAGCTCCCGATCCCAAGGCAAAGGCAATGGGAAGCGCTCCGAAGATAGTGGCAAGGGATGTCATCACAATGGGGCGTAACCGGGCGGAAGCTCCTTCGAAGGCTGCCACTTTCCGATTCATGCCAAGGCGACGTTTCTGATTGGCAAATTCCACAATAAGGATACCATTCTTTGTTACAATTCCGATTAGCATAATCATTCCTATCTCAGAGAAAATATTAATTGTTTGACCGCATATCCACAGGGAGAGCATGGCACCGGCACCTGCCATTGGCACGGTAAGCATGATGATAAATGGATCGCGAAAACTCTCAAATTGGGCAGCCAGAACCAGATAGATAAGCATCAGGGCAAGTAATAGGGCGAAGGAAATATTGGAACTGCTCTCTGCAAAATCTCTTGATGAGCCCGAGAGGACGGTCGTGAACGAAGGATCTAGCAGTTTTGCGGCTATTTGCCGCATTTCTTCTATCCCTTCTCCCTGAGTTTTGCCTTTGGCAAGATTGGCAGAGATGGTTGCCGATTTGTAACGGTTGTAATGGTAAAGTACCGGTGGATTGCTGTTCTCTTCTATTTTAACCAGGTTGTCGAGTTGTATCATATCACCCGATTGGGAACGCACGTACATGGAGGAGATGTCGGCCGGAACATTCCGATCTTCCTTGGCAACCTGACCAATGACATAGTATTGCTTGTTGTTTTGCAGGAAATAGGCGTATCGGCCTCCGCTGTATGCCAGATTCAATGTGGTAAACACATCTCTTTCATTCACTCCGAGGCTGTTTGCTTTCAATCGGTCTACACTGATGTTTAATTCTGGTTTATTGAATTTCAGATTTGCATCTACATTGTTTAAGAGCGGACTGTTTTGTGCTTCATCCAGGAATTTGGGTAATACTTTCCGGATTTTTTCGAAATCGAGGTTTTGTATCACAAACTGAACCGGCAATCCGCGGTTGCTCGAAGTGGAAATAGTTGGTTCCATGCTTGGAGTTACTCTTGCATCGGGAATCCGGGCATAGATTCGTGATAACCTATCGAATATTTTTTGTTGTGAAGCTTTCCTTTCCGATGGGTCGGTCAAGAAAATCATAACAGAACCTGTGTTGGCATTGGCGTTGCCACCTCCACCATAGCGCGCCAATACATATTTAGCTTCGGGCACGGAGTCTATGCTGGCCTTTGTAATATTGTCAATAATCTTTTGGGTGGCGTTATATTCTGTTCCTTCGGGGGCGGTAATGGAGGTTCTGATTAAACTGTGGTCTTCCATCGGTGCCAGTTCTGATTTTAAGACTCTGGATAGCGTTATAATTAGCACCACACAGAATCCTACAATGAAGAATGCTACCCATCTGTTGGAAATAAAATAGGTGAGTAGCCTTCTGTATCCTTTCTCCATTCCTGCGAAGAAAGGTTCGCTTGCCACATAGAATCTGGAGTGATGTGAAGCCGAGCCTCCCAACAGCACATTCAGTACCGGAGTCAATGTGAGTGAGACAAGGGCCGATATAAGCACAGCGCTTGCCACGACAATCCCGAATTCGCGGAACAGCCGCCCGGTGAATCCTTCCAGGAAAACAATCGGGATAAAGACAATGGCCAGGGTGAGTGAGGTGGAGATGACGGCAAAAAGGATTTCACGGGTTCCTTCGTAGGCGGCTTTCCACTTATCGACCCCTTTTTCGATGCGTTTGAATATATTTTCGGTAACCACAATGCCGTCGTCTACCACCAGACCTGTGGCAAGTACAATTCCCAGAAGCGTGAGCACGTTGATGGAATAACCAAGAATATACATAATAAAGAAGGTTCCGATCAGCGAAACAGGTATATCGAGCAATGGACGCAAGGCAATAATCCAGTTGCGGAAGAATAGGAAGATGATGATAACGACGAGGCTGACGGCAATGGCCAGTGTCTCTAAAACATCGTGGACTGACTGTCTGACAAAGATGGATTTATCACGGGCAACGCTTAACTCCATCCCTTTTGGAAGGGTTTGCTTTATCTGCTCCAATCGTTTGTAAAATTCATTGGCTATCTGAATATCGTTGGCTCCCGGAAGAGGAATCAGGTTAAGCATAACTCCCGTGACTCCATTGACCCTCGATCCTGATTCTTCATTCTGAGGACCCAATGCGGCTTCTCCGATGTCCTGCAAGCGAATGACCTGATTATTGGTTTGCTTAATAATGAGGTTGTTAAAGTCTTCTTCTGTTGTTAATCGTCCGCTTGTTTTTACAATCAGTTCGGTGGTGTTGCCACGAATCTTTCCTCCCGGCATTTCTACATTTTCTCGGGTGAGCGCATTATCAATGTCTGATGCGGTAAGGTTGTACGCAGCCATCTTATTGGGGTTGAGCCAAAGGCGCATGGCGGGTCTTTGCTGTCCGTATGTAGAAACGGAACTGACACCCGGAATTGTTTGCAGCTTCTCCTGCAAAACATTCTCGGCATAGTCGCTTAGTTCTATTGCATTCATGGTGGTGCTTTGAACTGTGAGCATGATGATGGGGTCGGCATTGGCATCGGCTTTGGTTACGGTTGGTTGAGAGTCTATGTCCTGAGGCAGGCTCCTGGTTGCCTGGGATACCTTATCGCGGACATCGTTTGCCGCTTTTTCCAGGTCGGCTCCCAGATTGAACTCAACCGTTATAACGCTGCTACCTATGGATGATTGGGAAGATATAGATTTAACCCCTTCAATGCCATTCAATGATTTTTCCAGTGGCTCTGTAATCTGCGATTCGATGATTTCCGAATTAGCGCCAATGTATGAAGCCTGTACGGTAATGACCGGAGGGTCGATGGCCGGATAGAGCCTTATTCCGAGAAAACTGAACCCTACCATTCCCATAAGGATGATGGCAAGGCTCAGCACGATTGAGCCGACAGGTCTTTTTAGGGCTATATCAGAAATGAGCATGGGTTATCGGGTTATGGTTGCGTATGACAATCTGGATTTCTCTTTCAGGAACAATATGCCTGAGATGATTATTGTATCGCCGGGTTCAAGACCTTCGGTAACTTCTATCTTCGAGGCCTTCCGGATACCGGTTTTAATGGTTACAAAATGTGCTTTTCCCTTTCGGGCAATTATCACACTCTTGTCATTTTCCTGCGGGATAATGGCTTGTGTAGGAATAAGCAGGGCATTGGGATTGCTTCCAAGTTTTAACTGCACATTGGTAAATGCTCCCGGAATCAGCTCTTTGGAAGATGCGTTGACCAAGGCTCTAACTTTTAGATTGCGGGTTGCATTATCGATTCCTCTTTCTGTGGCTATAACGGTTGCATCATATTGCTTCTCGTTGTTATTGTACATTGTGAATCGGACTTTCATGCCGTTTGATATTTCTGAACCATATTTTTCGGGAACGTAAAAGTCTATCTTTAACTTATTACTTGCACGGATTGTAGCTAATAAAGTGGAAGAATTTATAACGGCCCCCACGCTGATATTTCTTAAACCAATGATGCCGTCGAAAGGAGCCCTGACTTCCATCTTCCGGATAAGTGCTTTTTGCTCATCGATGTTTGCTTTAATGGTATTTACCTGCAAGAGTGTTTGTTCGTAATCGTTCTGACTGATGCCATTCACTTTTATAAGCTGGGTCTGCCTGTTGTAAATCTGTTCCTGAACGGCTAGTTGTGATTGTAACTTTTTCAGGTTGGCCTGTAAATCGTCATCATAGAGCTTAACCAACAATGTCCCTTCTTTTACGAATTTACCTTCGGGAAGGTTGATTTTTATCACCCTTCCGGCAACCTCATTCTTTAGGTCAACCTCGTCAAAGGCAAGTAATGAGCCCGTCACTGTTATGTCTGACACAAGTAAAGAGGGGGTGACAATAAATGCGTCCACTTTCTTCTCAGTTCTCTCTTTTTTTTCCTGCTTTTTGTCTGTTGATTTGAAGAAACCAATATAGAAGAAAAACAGAGTTAATAATATAAGTGTTACTCCAACTGATGTGTTTAATTTTTTCTTCATTTTCAGAAATGGATTTTTAAGTATATTTAAAACGGAAAAAGAATGGAATTTGTTCTCTGGCTTGAAGTGAAAGGAGAATTATTCTCATGATTCGCTTTCAGATGGGAGTAAAATTATGTTTTTGATCTGTGTCGATTATCTGAGAATTAATAAGATAGATGAGATGTAACTGCTTACTTATGATTTATATATAGTGAAATGCTATACATGAGATTAAAATCTATCTATTTTTATGTTTTAGCTTGATTTAACCGTTTTATTCTTATAAATGCGTTTAATTATTTATTTTGTTTTATTGAAAATATTTAAAATTTAGTTTATATATTTGCAGCAGTAAGCCTGATATCGTTTAATTAATTCTGAGAAATGGCAATAAATAGCAATACTGACGACTTGATATCATTTAATCAACTTTTTAATGAATATCAGAAACGCTATGTCCGATTTGCCAACACTTATGTAAGAGATTTACCTGCTGCTGAAGATATTGTTGTTGAGTCTTTGATGTATTACTGGGAAAACAGGCACTCTTTACAAGAGAAAGATTTAAATATTCCAGCTTATATTCTTACCACAATAAAGCATAAATGCCTTAATTACTTGCGGCATATGCAGGTCCATGAAGAATATTCACAGGACATTCAAAGCTATACTGAATGGGAATTAAATACAAGGATAGCCACACTTCAGGCTTGTGAACCTTATGACTTATTTGCTTCAGAAGTGAAAGAGATAGTCCAACAAACTCTGAAAAGTTTACCTGAAAAGACCCGTGAAATCTTTATCATGAGCCGTTATGAAAATAAATCTTATAAGGAAATAGCTGAAAAAATGGGTATGACGACAAAAGGGGTGGAATTCCATGTCAGCAAGGCACTTAAAGCTCTTCATGTGAGTCTTAAAGACTATTTTCCGTTTTTTCTTTATCTTTTTTGTAAGATGTAACTAGGGAGATATAATCCTGAAGTGCTAATTATGTATAGGGCATAATACAGCACATAAATGGATAAAGAACTATTATATAAATTTTTTGAAGGTGCAGCCTCTGAAGAGGAAGGCATGAAAATCAAAGTATGGATTGAGGCTTCCGAAGAGAATAAACGTATCTTCTTTAAAGAACGTAGGCTTTTTGATGCAATACTATTGCATGGAGATCTGGTTGAATCGGAAATCAAAATACCTTTCCGCAAGAAAATATTCCGGATGGAGTGGCTGAAAATAGCCGGAATCGTTTTGATAACACTGGCTATTAGCTATATATATCAACAGTATAAGGCTTATTATGCACCGCTGGTTATGAATACCATTTCTGTTCCGGCCGGGCAACGAGCAAACATAACTTTGCCAGACGGAACCAATGTGTGGCTGAATGCTCGCTCTACCATAAAATATCCAACTTCTTTTAATGACAGGAAGAGAACCATCTATCTTGAAGGGGAGGCATATTTTGACGTGACCAAAAATAAAGAAAAGCCTTTCGTTGTGCAGACTGAAAAATACGATGTAGAGGTGCTGGGTACAAAATTCAATGTTGAGGCTTATCCCGGACAGACCGAATTTGAGACGGCCCTGATGCAGGGAAAGGTGGAAGTGACTTCTCGTCTTATTCCTGACCAGAAAATTATTCTGGCTCCTGATCAGAAAGCTTTTCTGAAAGATGGAAAACTTCAGGTTTCGGAAGTAGAAGATGTTAATAGGTACCGATGGAAGGAAGGACTTATCTGCTTTAAGAACAAGTCTATTCTAAATATCATGAAAGAATTTGAAAAATATTACGGAATTAAGATTGTAATTAATAATAAAAATATACTGAAATATCTCTATACAGGGAAGTTCCGTCAGTCGGATGGAGTGGATTATGCATTGAGGGTATTACAGAACGATATCTACTTTAAATATGAAAAAGATAATGAGAAAGAAGTAATTTATATCAACTAAAAACTAACAGAAAAAACAAGCCTATGATGAGACCCTATTGTTAACCTAAAAAAATGCCGATAAGTGTTGGCGCACTTACCGGCATGGAATGAACACAATTTTTGCATGAAAAACTGTATTAACATTTAAAACCAATACAAATATATGAAAAATAACATTTTATCGGGGAGATATTATCCGAAAAATTCCCGATTTAAACAAATCTTTAGAGTTATGCGAATTACCATTTTCCTGCTTATGTTTTGTGCCTTTTGCTCGTACGCCGGGAATACCTATTCTCAGGCTGCCAGAGTAAATATCAAGATGAGCAATGCCAAACTGGATAAAATTCTGAATGAAATTGAAAGTCAGACTGATTATCTCTTTATTTACAACAATCAGGTAGATGTGGACAGAACCGCATCGGTTACAGCTAAAAATGAACCAGTGTCTCAGGTTCTTGACAAACTACTAAAAGGAACTAATATCCATTATAAACTGGAAGGAGACCATATTATCCTTACTAAGCAAGCCTCAATGGAAACAGATAACACCCGGCAGCAACAGACAAAAAGAATAACCGGAACCGTTACGGATGCAAAGGGTGAGCCGGTGTTTGGTGCCAATGTGCACGTAAAGGGAACAACAACAGGAACCATAACGGACGTAAATGGTAAGTTTTCCATAGAAATTGAGGCAAATCAGACTATCGAGGTTACTTGTATCGGTTATTTGAAACAACAGGTAAATGTAGGCAACCATAATACACTCAAAATAGTGCTGCAAGAAGATGCACAGACTTTGGAAGAAGTTGTGGTCGTGGGTTATGGTACACAAAAAAAGGTAAACCTGACCGGTTCGGTTGCTTCGGTGAGTGCCGATCAGATTAAAGATCGTGTTGAGACAAATGTGCTTTCGGCAATTCAGGGAACTGTACCGGGCGTTACAGTTATCTCACGACCGGGACAGACTCCTAGCATTAACTTCCGTGGTCGCGGAAACCTGGGAACCTCTGCTCCGCTGTATGTAATTGACGGAGCTATTTCAGATGCGACATTCTTTCAGAACCTTGATCCTAACAGTATTGAGTCTATCTCATTTCTGAAAGATGCTGCTTCATCGGCAATTTATGGCTCTCGTGCAGCATATGGTGTGGTATTGGTAACAACAAAGAATGGAAAATCGGGTAAGTTGAATGTAACTTACAGCGGATATGCAGCACTGAAAAATCCGACTTATACACCCGAATTGGTTAATTCGTCAGAATATGCATCATTAATGAACGAAGCAAAATATAATATTAACCCTAAATTGGGAAAGAATCAAGCTTATTCGGAAGAAGAGATCGGTTGGTTCAAAGATGGATCTAAGCCCGATTATTATCCGGATACAGACTGGTTGGATCTTACATTGGATAAAAACAGAGTAACCACTCAGCATTCATTGAACTTCTCAGGAGGTACTGAAAAGTTGCGTTACTTCACCGGATTGGGATACTTGTACGAAGATAGCTATACTCCCGGTAAAAACAATTACCGCTATAACCTGGATACAAACATCTCATCAGATTTGAACAAATGGCTTACTTTCAGAGCCGGGATTAAGTATATCCGTAACACATCATCCGTGGATAATGGTACTCCTTCATTGATGAACTATCTGATTGTACCTTCAATCATGGTGGCGAAGCAGTCGAACGGAGAGTGGGGAACCATTGCTGGTGGAAAACAGGCTACATTGACCTTTATTAATGGAAATCCATTGCGCGCACTAAGCAAGAATAACTGGAATAACAGCGCAACCGAAAACTCTATGATAGACCTTGGCTTTGATGTAAAACCTATTAAAGGACTGGTAATTACAGGTCAGGGAAGCTACAGACGTTATGAATACAAATATAAATCGTACACCGGATTGCAGGATAATGCTAAATTCTTTGAAACAGGTAACGAAATATCTGGAACCGGCAATGAGGTGAATTCCATGAGTATGTCATGGGCAAGTAATTCAAATTTACTGACGACTTTAACTGCTAAATATGATTTCTCTGTCGACAAGCATACATTCGGGGTACTGGCAGGTACTTCTTACGAAAATTATAAATATGAGGCATTGAGTGCTTATCGCAAAAATTTTCCTTCTGACGGATTGACCGATATTTCAGCCGGTTCTACAGAAGGTGCAACAAATGGGGGTGGCAGTTCTGAGTATAAGATGAATTCTTACTTTGGCCGCATCAATTATGCATTCAACGATCGTTATTTGTTCGAGGCTAATATGCGTGCCGATGCTTCTTCTCGTTTTTATAAAACCAACCGCTGGGGATATTTCCCTTCATTCTCTGCAGCATGGCGTATTAACGAGGAAGAGTTTATGAAGGAATTGGACTGGATTCAGAACCTCAAACTACGTGCCTCTTATGGTACATTGGGTAATATCAACAACGTAGGTAATTATGATTATTTCCAGAATTATTCAAAAAGCGGAAGCTACACTTTTGATGACACACTGGCACCGAGTATAGCCGAGTCAAAGCCTTCAAACAAATCACTGAGCTGGGAAAAGGTGGCTTTGACAGATTTCGGGGTTGATTTCGAAATCTTTGGAGGTAAGTTGGGCATCACAGCTGACTATTATATCAAAAAAACAAGTAACATCCTGCTGACTTACAATGTACCCTACGAAACAGGTATTTCTGTTGCTCCTTCTCAGAACCTGGGAAAGGTGGAAAATAAAGGGTTTGAGTTTGCAATTAACCATCGTAACAAAATAGCTGATTTCTCCTATAATATTGCTGCTAATATTGCTACCAATAAAAACAAAATTATCGATCTCGCCACATCCGACAACATGATTCAGGCAGGTGGTGACAAGATTAACTACATTCTTAAAGTCGGTGAATCAATTGGTTCTTACTATGGATATAAAACTGATGGTCTGTACACTCAGGCAGAAATTGATGAAGGCCATTACTATAAATTTGGCCGTGTGCCAAAGGCTGGTGATATTAAATACGTGCCACAACGTAGTAATGTTGCATGGGGAAGTTCGATTACCAGCGATGACCGTACTATTATTGGCAAAGACGTTCCTGATTTTACGTATGGATTGAATCTGAATCTGCAATGGAAGAATTTTGAGTTCTCCTTGTTTGGTCAGGGTGTTTCCGGAACAAATGTTGCTTTCGAATCTGAACAGGTGTGGTGTCTTTTCCTGAACTCCAACCCAAGAAAATGGCAATTGAACAGATGGACAGAGGATAATCCTAATCCAAGAGCTATCTACCCACGTATATACGGAGGTACCTCTTCTGATAACTACAACCAGTATTTCTCAGACTATCAGGTTTTCGATGCTGATTATTTCCGAATTAAAACGATGTCTCTTGGTTATAAAGTTCCAGATGTATTGGTTAAGAAGGCAGGTCTTTCTTCTTTGAAACTATTTGCTACAGGAGAAAATCTCTTCACGATCCGTGCTGATCACAGGATGAAAGATTTTGATCCGGAAGCAGCAACAGGTCGTGGCCTTTCAGCTTATGGACTAAAATCAGTTGCATTTGGTGTTAATGTATCATTTTAATCAACACTTTTTAAAATTAAGACAGAATGAAAAAAATATCTATAAAAAGTCTGGCCGTTTTAGGGCTGTTGACGATATCACTATCTGCTTGTGACACAAATGTAATTCCGCCTGCAGATATTGCCGCTGAGAATTACTGGAAAACTCAAAAAGATGCCTGGTATGCTCTGAATGCATGTTATGCATATCTTCCCGGATATGCCGAAGGTATGATTGATGAAATGAGCACTGATAATGCACACAGTCATAAACCTTGGGAAGGCCCGGCAGAAATGATTCAACAAGGTGAAATAACTGCCGCCGATGTTTCCGGTTACGATTACACTTTGATTCGCAAGGCTGCCAACTATATAGCCAATGTAGAGAATTGTAATATGAGTGACGAACTGAAGGAACGTACCAAAGCTGAGGCACGATTCTTCCGCGCAATGCAGTATCTTAGCATGGTTGTTAAGTTCGGAGGTGTACCATTGGTTACCGAGGTGTTGGTTTACGATGCTCCATATCAGGAACGTGCCGATTTGGCTACCGTACAAAAGTATATTATTTCTGAGTTGGCTGCAGTTGCTGAAATATTGCCTGATAAGTACGCTGGCGGATATTTCAATGAAACAGGACGTATAACCCGTGCAGCAGCTTTGGCACTGGAAGCTCGCGCAGCTCTTTATTTTGGTGATTACGCAACTGCAGAAAAAGCAGCTAAAGCCGTTATTACCGAAGGACATCATTCACTTTTTAAAGTAACCTCTCTGAACGCCGCTCAACAAAAAGAGGCTGATGAGATGGGACAGTTTATTGATTTTGACAAACTAGGTATTGATAAAGATAAATTCGTAAAAGGAATGTTTAGTTATGAAGGTCTCTGGCAGGGAGATAATTGCTCTCCGTCTAACCCGGAATACATTTTGACACATGAATATATGGCTGATGCGGATGGAAATGTAACTGACTGGGCACGATACCAGTATGCACGGCCATCGCAACTTGTAACAGGCTACTCTTCGTATGAACCGATGCAGGACCTTGTTGATGCATACTGGAACATTGATGGAAAAACCCATCCAGCAGCTATTGACGCAGATACACGTGCTGCAAATTTTGCAGTGATAAATGCAGAAGTGAATGGTATGGACCAGGCTCAATACATTGCGAAAGTTCCGACCATGAATCTTGCCGGTTATTCTTATATGCAGGAGTTCCGGAACCGGGATAGCCGAATGTATGCTTCTATTCTCTTTCCTTTTAAGGGATGGCATGTTACTGATTTTGGTACATTCTACTATCGTTGGAATCCTAAAAAAGCTGGAAGCGATGGTAACGAGTCATGGACGGGATTCAGTTGGCGTAAAATGGTTGCTACTCGTCCGTATGATACCGGCTGGGGCGAGAACTATAGCTATGATGATTTTCCATTAATCCGTTATGCCGAGGTACTGCTTATTGCTGCTGAGGCTCATGTGCAGAACACTGCTTACGATGCAACGGTCTGTGGTTACCTGAACCAGTTGCGTGATCGTTGCGGTATGCCAGATGTGCCTTTATCCTTCTCATCAAAAGACGAGGCATTGAAATTTGTTCGCAACGAACGTCGTATTGAGTTGGCTGGTGAAGGTCAACGGTACGTGGATATGCGTCGTTATGGGTCCGATTACTGTGCCAAAATAATGAGTGGAACAACTTGTGCTCCCAATAAATATGTTGTTGTTGAGAAGAACTGGAATAACAACCTGATGCTGATGCCTATCCCACAATCAGCTATTGATATGAATCCTAAACTGACCCAGAATTCGGGTTATTAATTTGAATATTTGAATAATGTGAAGGAGTTGCCTTTGGGGGTAGCTCCTTTTTTTATATGTGTATAAAGAATCGTTGAGTTTTTAAGAATAACTCTATGTAAAAATTGCATCCAGAATGCTTTGTGTGTAATGCACTCTACAGTTTCTCTTTCTTAAATCTCATAATGACTAACAATGTTTTGTAGTAAGGGAATCAAATTCAGCTTAAACAATCCTATCTGAATTGAATATTGATTCGTTTCAACCGCCTCTCATCATTGCCTGTGTAATATTTGTCTGTTAACAACTATTTGTTGATATATTATAGGTTGGAATGCGCTGATTTATAAAAAGATAGGCATTATGTAATCTTCTTCTGATTAATCATTTTTAAGGAATAGTTTCTGCTATAGATCATGCGAATAACACCTTATTTTATTTAAGTGAATTTTGATAAATGATAATGGCTATCACTGTTTTGCTTTTCTATTTGCATTGTTTATTAGTTTTTTATATGTAAACAACTTCACAAATCATATAAAATAAATGTTATTAAAATAAAAAAATAAATAACAAGTGTACAAGATGTTAAATTTTAGATATATTTGTAACCGCTAATTCTTAAATGTAGTATATATTATGAAAAAAATTTTATTGCTAGCAGTCCTTTTTGGGCAAGTTGCATTTGCTCAGCGGCTGCAAATAAAATCTGTAGAAAAAATCAGTACAGATGGTTTGAGTGGTGTCTATCACCCCAAGTTTAGTCCGAAAGGGGATTATATCCTGCTTTCGGGAGTTGATTACTCCGGATTGAAAATGTACTCCTTTGCAAATAAGGGTATTAAAACAATTACGAATGATCCAGGAGCAGGATATGGTACTCAGATCAGTGATGACGGGAATACGATATTATATAAGAAGAATGAGTTAAAGAAGAATTTAAAATATTCTTCACTAGTGTCATATTCAAAGATTTCTGATTCTAAAAATGAGATTGTACCTTCAACTAGAGAATCTCTTACTGCTAAATTACAAGGCAATACTCCTGTTTATGTCAAAGGAAAAAAGATGGTTAAACCCAGATCTGCATCTCAAACCCAGAAGAAAGCTATCATTATTTGTGTTGAAGACAGATTGCTTGCTTTGTATATAGATGGAAGTAGAAAGGTGTTAGCCCCTAATGGATCTCAAGCTAGTTATATTTGGCCATCAATATCACCCGACCAAAAAAGAATTGTATATACAGTTGCCTCTAAAGGGACATTTGTGTGCGATTTACAAGGAAAAAATGTTGTGTCGCTGGGGAAACTCAATGCCCCTGTATGGCTCAATAACAGATGGATTGTTGGAATGGACGACAAGGACGATGGAGAAAAATTGATTTCGTCTGTTCTTGTTGCGGTTACTGTTGACGGTAAGGCAAGACAAACAGTAGAAGCTCCTCAAGGCAAAATGGCAATGTATCCAGCTGCTTCATCAGATGGCAAACGCATTGCTTTCAATACTGAGAACGGAGAATTGTATGTCGTTGATTTAATCGAAGAATAAATAAGAAAAGTATCTATGAAAAGAAATATTATATTCCTGCTGCTGGCAGTTATCACTTATTCGCTGACGGCGAAAGATTTTACCGGGATAAAAATATATGTGAATCCTGGTCATGGTGGCTACGATGGTGCCAATGACAGAAACGTTGTGACCATACCCTACGCCTTGAATGATACTTTAGGTTTCTGGGAGTCTTATAGTAATTTACGGAAAGGTTTGGCATTGAGAGATATGCTGGAAGCAAATGGAGCAACTGTACTTATGTCTAGAACCCTTAACAGAGATCAGGACGACCGTTCGCTTTCTGAAATTGCAGAAGAAGCGAATGCGAATAATGTCGATGCATTCCTCTCTATTCATAGTAATGCTGTTGGAACAAATACCGGGACTAATTATCCGCTTTTGTTATTCCATGGAACAGATACAGAGCCGACTGTTGCAGCAAGTTTACCAATGGCACAGGCTGCATGGCCCAGAATGATTTCAAATAAGTTAACTGTTTGGACAGCGTATACAACATCTTCAAATATCAGAGGGGACTTCTCTTTTTATGGGAATACCTCCGGACTTGGAGTTTTGCGTCCGTTGATAGTTCCGGGCTTTTTGTCAGAAGGATCATTCCATGATTATAAACCTGAAGCGCACAGATTGCTGAACCAGAATTACAGAAAGTTAGAAGCTGCAAATTTCTATAAATATTTTTGTGATTATTTTCAAACCGATTTACCTGCTACAGGAACGATTGCCGGGTTTGTGAAAGGACAAAAAGAGAAGATCAACAACGCAAATTATGTTTATAAGACATTCTCTGAAGATCAATGGTTACCATTGAATGGAACAAAAGTAAAGTTGATGAACGCAGCAGGTGATTCCCTTGATTTATGTCAGGTAGATACTTTATATAACGGAATTTATGCATTTCACGATTTACAACCGGGAACCTATAAACTTCGTTTTGAAGCTATCAACCATGAGGCAAAAGATACAACAGTAACGGTAACTGCTGCTACAACGACATATGCTAAAATGTGGTTAGTTAACCCAAACCTTCCGGTAGAGGAAATTCTTTATGAAGATTATGTTACTCCGGTGCAGGAAGCTGGTATGCAGCCAATGAATCACTATAATTTCACTGTTACCAATACAGCAAATCCAGAATGGCTTGATACATGTAAAATCAGAAAGGTAGTTTATAGAAATGAAAAACTGTATGTATTGACGAAAGATCCAAAGATCCTCGTAGTTGATGCAAAAACAACTCAGTTGATCAGGGAAATGAAAACAGATGGAGTTAGTGGTGGTACCTTAGCTTTAAGTGATATTAATTTTACTGCAGACGGAAAACTGTTAGCATGTAACAAAGACTCAATTTCACTTCCTGAAAACAAAAACAGATTCTTTAAAGTGTATGTGTGGGAAAATGATACAGTCGCACCATCATTGTTGTTCCAGACTCAATATCAGGGAAGTTGGTTAACCGGAGTTGTTGGAGAAACTTTTGCAGTAAGCGGACCTGCTAAGAAATGTTCTATTTATATTCCGTCAGTCACCACCGGAACTTCTAAAGCAATTCGTATTATTGGTTTGCTATATGAACAAGGACAGACTCTTGGATACAAATACATGCTTGATGCCAATAATTATAAAGAATCTGTATGGGGCGAGAATTTTAAATTTACAATATCCCCAACTGGAAAAGATCACTTAATTGTTGACGGTGAGAAGATGTTGCCGACTGAATTCAAATTTGATTGGGAACTTGCAGATCGTTCTGCCATGATCAACAAAGGAGCTTTTGCTGAAAAGTCTGGGTATACACTCGAAACTCTTGCTTCAGGTGTTTCATTCTTCCGGAGTGCAGGACATGTCTATATGGTTGCTCCTAATTGCAAATCAGATGCTACTGCTGCGGGATGTGTTTTATTTGATATCACAGAAGGCGTTAATAAAGCTGTCAAGGTTTCCGAGTTATTACCAGAAAATGGATTAGGAACATCACCTGCCACATATATGACATCGGCCGGTTTTGCAACAGGATATGATCTGACAATGATGGTTCTTGCACAGAAACAAGGAATGGCTCGAATGACAACTGTTCCTGCAGGGGCTGTTGCTAATATATATGCTTCTGAACTTTCTTGTACTTCAAATGAAAATGGGTACTCATTCAAATTTACATTGAATGAAAATGCTACAGGTGTAGAAATCCTTATTTCAGATAATAACGGAGTGGTGAAAACAATTAATGCAGGGCCAATGACCAAGGGTGTCCAATCTGTTTTAGTTGCTTATTCTGACCTGCCTGAAGAAGGTACTTATTCTTGGAGCATAAAGGCTGTTGCAGTTCCGGTAGATCGTCCGGTGAAAATTTCTGATAATTCGAAACCTCAAATGCAGTTCTTTTCTCCAAGAGGTGTTGCGGTAGATAATTCATTCAACAGCCCGTTCTTTGGAAGAGTATATGCTTCTGAAACAGCTCCTGGAACTGTTACCAACCGTACTACTAAAGATGGAGTATATATTCTGAACTCAGCCTTGGAGGATGTTACAAATCAGGGAGCAGCTAGCTATGCAGGTGGCATAACTTGGGGCGCTGGTAGCAGTCCAATGCGTTTAGCTGTTGCTGAAGACGGAAAAGTCTTTATTACCGACTGGAGTGATACTCATTCTGGTGTATGGGTTATGGATCCTGCAAATCCTTCTGCTACATTTGTTCCTGTGTTCTCAGGGCTTACAAGAGCTGCCACAGGGCTCTCTTCCATTAATGGTGTGAATGTACATGGTTCTATTGCCCATTGCTGGGTTCTTGGAACTAAAGAAGATACCAGACTTTATACTTTCGATGAAGATTATATCGATGCCACTGCTACAAGCACTGGTAATGTGCTTCAATACAACATCGGTACATTAAGCACTCCGTGGCAGCAGGCACCTAGCAAAGTTGTTTATAACGATGCTCTGAATGGTAATTTGCAACAAAATATGAATTCATGTATTGCACCTGATGGCCGACAAGGCTGGTGGATTTCTCAATACAGGGGCGAAGATGCTGCTAATATTCCGTCATTGATTCACATTGGAGTTGATGGAATGGTTGACTTTAATTCAGGAAAAACTCCTTTATTAATTGAAAATTCATATACAGGTGGTATGGCTGTCAGCTATGATGGCAAGAGACTGGCAATGGGATGTAAAGACGAAGTGAAGATCTTTGATGTGTCGTTCGACGTAAAAGGCATTCCTACTTTAACCAGACTTCATTCAATCAAACCTGCTATGGGCGCTAACTCTGCTGGTCTTTCAATTGACCGAAGCGGAAATGTTTATGTGATTTCAAATACTTCCGAAAGACTTGGTGTATGGGCTCTGCCAAAAGCAGATAATAGCTTCATAACTCCGGCACCAGAACAATATAAGTTGAATCTTGTGAAAACTGGTCTTGTAAATGAGAAGAAGGAGATTGATATTCGTCTTTATCCGAATCCTATGGTAGATAACCTGATGATAGATTCCGAAAAAGAAGAAATATTAGGAGTAGAAATCTATGATATGAACGGTCGTTTAATTCTTCAGGATAAGCCTTACTCTATGCATGTGAAGTTAAATGTTGATGGCTTGCAAAAAGGATTTTATCTTGTAAAAGTGCAAACAGAAAATCGTGATTATAAACAAAAAATGATAAAGAAATAAGATAGTTTTTAGTTAATCTGTTTTTGTACATATCAAATGAGCCGGAGTAATCCGGCTCATTTTTTGTATATATATAGTGTCTGTTTAAAAAATAGATTATTATTGATAAAATCTTTTTCATGAAGAATTGCCGATAATTCTTTAAGGTGATTTGGGGTGTTTACTGTAATGAGTGAGAATAAATATATTTGTAGGCCGCAATTACTTTATATTATCCCTAAAAAAAACTGTTTCAAACAACGAGGTGTCCATTTGACAGTGATCGTCTGTTTTGAAACAGCTTTTTAATTTCTGAAATAAACTATTTTCTTTAACTATATAGTTGCCTATTTTTTATATACCGCTTGCATACCACAATATCGGGTACATTTGCCGCATTCAATGCATTTTTCATCATCAATCACAGGGAGACCGAATCCGTTCTGGCTGATTGCTCCAACAGGGCATACCTTAAGCAAAGGGCAGCGATGATTTTGCGGGCAGCGGTTCTTGTCAATCGTAAGTGCCATAATCTTTATTTCTTTAGCAGAACTTCTTCAATAGCTTCTTTGAATGCACTTTTGGGCATTGCTCCCTGTGCCATTTGTGGCTTTCCGTTCATTGGAATGAAAAGTAAAGACGGGATACTGCGTATTCCGAATGCGCCAGCCAAATCTTGCTCCTCTTCAGTGTCGATTTTATAGATGTAAATCTTATCACCGTATTCGGCTGCTAGTTCTTCTAAAATCGGTGCGATTGTTTTGCATGGTCCACACCAACTAGCATAGAAATCAACAATGGCTGGTTTGTCACCTAAATATTTCCATTCAGTAGGATTTGCTTCATAGTTGGCAACTTTCTTTAAAAATTCTGCTTTAGTCAAATGGATTGTTTTCATCTTATTCTCAGTTTTTTGTTTATTTTCAATATTTTGTTTGTTCTCAATTTTTTTAGTTGTTCCCTGTCCGTTACACGAAGAAAATATTCCTCCTGTAATTAATAAAATCAATGCTAGTTTTTTCATTTTTGGTTCGATTTATATTCTTGAATTTCTCCTTTATATACTTGTTTCTGATTGTCGGTTTCTCCTGAAGAACATCCACCTAGTCCGCAGCATGAAATATTCAGGATGCCTTGAAATAGAAATATACCTGCTAGCATAAAGAATCCATACTCTTTAGATGCAAAGGCATAAATAGTAAGTCCAATACCGGCCAACAATCGTATAATTCGGCCCACATTCCAGTTTTTTAGAATATTATTCATTGCTTTTTTTATCTGTTTTAAACATACTCAATAGTAATCCTCCCATCATTGCACCCCACAATGAACTTATGATTGGTGAAGATGTGATGGGGCAGCTGCCACTTGCGCACCCAACGTAGCTCCAGTATAGATATCCCCCTATGGCACCTAATGCAATTCCCAGTATTATGAGCCAGTTCTTTTTGAATAATTCTTTCATCATTGCTACACGTTTTTTTGTTTTTCTGAAATTACATTCTTATGGAAATATATTCCTTTAGAATTCCGATACAAATATACGTATAATTTCCAATATAACAAATTTCCAATGGAAAATAAAATGGAATTAATAGTAATTAACTATGCATGATCTTTGAATAAGCTGAGTTAAGTTGATGAAAAGAGATAGTATTTTTATTTAAGAGTCTGTTTATAAGTTTGTTATCCTTTTTGTTACCTATATAAAAATTATTGGATTGATGTTTTGCTAAGTGCTGATATCGGAGATTTAATGGTAAAACGGAATACTTCTAGCAGGCTTATTATATATTCACCACGAAAGATATAATAGTTTATTGTTATGGTTCCTTGCTGATTCCAAGTGTGATCAGCAACTTCCATAATTTCCCGATAGAAATTTATGTTATAATGAAATAATGAAACGAGAAATTTTGTTGCTGCATACCCTTATTATCTATTCATGAAGATCGATATATGAAATGGTAGATATAATGTGAATAGAATGTTGTATGGAATAACAGTAAATGTCAGGAGAAATATGATATTGTCTCTTATTTATGATTTAAAGTATGTGCAAAAAAAATGGTTGTCATCACGACAACCAATCTTTGTTAACCTTAAATCTAATACTATGAAAAACACATTGCAAAGGTACTGCTTTTGAGTTGATATGCAAATTTTCAGCCCCCAAAAATGTGTTTTACAACATATTTTAAAGAATATTCATTTCGATTAAGCTATCTGGTCACATTTTTTTCTTTTTCTTATAATTTCCTTGTTTATAAAGAACTACAGTTGTCTTTTCCACTGTGATAAGACATCCGGTGGGTAGATAATCAAACCAAGGGAGGATCTTTTCTACAAAGAAGTCGATTTTTTCAGATTCATCAATCATTTCAACTACTATAGGAAGCTTATCTGTGATTTCCCAGAATTTAACCGAACGAATTATACTGCTGGAGCCAAATCCCATTATTCCTTTGGTGACTGTAGCTCCGGCCAGTCCGTATCGCTTAGCAGCAAAGACTATTGTTTCATAAAGAAGAGAATGTTTGAATTTGTCGGTATTGCTAGTATATATCCGCAATATCTTAGCTTCGCCATTTGATTTCATACTTAGAATATTTTAGTTAGAAGATTGCCTGAATATGTTGCTAATAGCCCCAGAAATAAACTAAAACCTGCATAAAGAGAAAAGTATAGAAATTCGCCATCCCGTAGCAACGATATATTTTCGTTGGCAAATGTAGAAAAAGTGGTGAACCCGCCGCAAAAACCTACAGTCAGGAATATTCGCCATTCATCACTGATAAGATTCCCTCGTTCGAAGAGTCCATAAAACAACCCGATAAGGAAGCATCCAAGCACATTGACAATAAACGTTCCTATGGGGAAAGTGGAGATTATGCTGTTCTGCATAAACTTAGATAGCAGGTAGCGCAATATTCCTCCCAGGAAACTTCCGGAACCGATAATGAAAAGTGTCTTAATCATATCAAGATGTTAGTTTTGTAATCTTTGCAAATGTACGGATTAACATTAATAAACAATTAAATGAGAGAAATGTTTTTGGTAACTTCCATCTCCAAAACTTTAAGAAATTAAAAAAGCACCTCAATAAAAATTGAGATGCTTTTTTTTGAGCCTCTTGTCGGATTCGAACCAACGACCCCGAGATTACAAATCACGTGCTCTGGCCAACTGAGCTAAAGAGGCGGGTGGGTAAGCTTACTATATCGCGCCGCTACAACCAACTACCTTTGCTGCGATCAAGCCCTGGAGGATTCGAAGGGAGCTGGCCGTATAGGACTTACCCGGGTGCAAAGGTAGGTATTTTATTTAACCCTGCAATACCCTTTCTGAAATTTTTTGGATGTAGTGAAATTAATGCTTTACATTTCAGGTGGTTATGTAAGAAAAAAATATTATTTTTTTTGATTGTTGTAATAAATAGGTTAATGTCCGGCGGAGTAGTGATTAGAGCATTCCCTATATAGCAGAAATTATACCGAAATTAAGAGTCATTGTTTCCTTAAATAAAGCAGAGATCAATTTTCTATAGTGAGGAGGCGATGGCTAAAAACACTACTAATAGAATAAAATAAAAAAAGCACCTCAATAAAAATTGAGATGCTTTTTTGAGCCTCTTGTCGGATTCGAACCAACGACCCCGAGATTACAAATCACGTGCTCTGGCCAACTGAGCTAAAGAGGCAGGCTGAAAAATTCTTTGTTCTACATAATACCTAAATCACGTAAGATTTATAATATGAACCAGTAGCTTTTCTGAATTTCCGGGTGCAAAGGTAGACATTTTATTTAACCTTGCAATACCTGTCTTCAAACTTTTTTAGAGTTAAATATGTAAGATTCTACTTTTCAGATAGTTGAACTCAAGAAAAAAACTTTTTATTCTGATATTGGTAGAAAAATATAATCTTTAAGCTCATTTTAGCAATTTTCGAATCATTTCATAATGCTTCTTTGGGTAAAAGTCGTACTTTTGTATGCATAAAATAAAATGTGATAATGGAGAATAAGAACTTATTAAATAAGTATGCCATGCAATATGGAACTTGCATGGGAATTTTTTGGATTATAAAATTTGCTTTTTTTCTGCTTGGATTCAGTATACCCTTTTTGGATTCTTTTTCTTCATTGCTCACAATAATGGTCCCTTTTGTAGGGTATTATTTTACTCGGACCTATAGAAATAGGTATTGTAATGGGGTGATAAGCTTTAGTCATGCCTGGTTGTTCACTACATTCCTGTATATGTTTGCTGCGTTGTTTACTTCAGTAGTACATTACATATATTTTAGGTATATTGATAACGGTTTCGTGGCTAACTCTTATTATGCGCAGTTACAGAAATATACAAAAAAAGAGATTGATTCAATGGGATTAGTCTACACGTATCTGAAATTAGCAGTAAAAATAATGGGAACTCTTAGTCCTATTCAAATGACCATGCAATTACTTTCGAGTAACGTGATTTATGGAGCAATACTTGCTCTTCCTACAGCTTTCTTTGTAAAAAAGAGGAGATATGCACCCATGATAAACAATCAAGAAGACAATAACCAAGAAGACAACAATCAAGAAGATAATAAAGAATAAAAATATGGATATATCTGTAGTAGTTCCTTTGTATAACGAAGAAGAATCGCTCCCCGAGCTTTATGCCTGGATTGATCGGGTGATGAACGAAAATGGTTTTACCTATGAAGTTATTTTTGTAAATGATGGCAGCACCGACCGTTCGTGGGATGTGATCGAGGCGATGAGTGCTAAAACAGAAACTGTAAAAGGGATTAAGTTCCGTCGGAACTATGGTAAATCACCGGCTCTTTTCTGTGGATTCAGGAAAGCGCAAGGAGATGTGGTGATTACGATGGATGCCGATTTACAGGATAGTCCTGATGAAATTCCGGAGCTTTACAGGATGATAAAGGAAGATGGATATGATCTTGTTTCCGGATGGAAGGAAAAACGTTATGATCCACTATCTAAAACTTTGCCTACAAAGTTATTCAACGCAACAGCCCGTTCTGTATCTGGAATCAAGAACCTGCATGACTTCAATTGTGGTTTGAAAGCTTACCGACATGAAGTAGTGAAAAATATCGAGGTGTATGGTGAGATGCACCGTTACATTCCTTATCTGGCAAAAAGTGCAGGATTTTCTAAGATAGGAGAGAAGGTGGTTCATCATCAGGCACGTAAATATGGCTCAACAAAATTTGGAATGAATCGTTTTGTGAACGGTTATCTGGACTTGTTATCTCTGTGGTTTCTTTCAAAATTTGGGAAAAAACCGATGCATATTTTTGGTCTTCTGGGATCTTTGATGTTCTTTCTGGGGTTTGTTTCGGTAATTATAGTTGGGGCCTCGAAACTCTATTATATGTATTCCGGTCATGAATACAGGCTGGTGACTGAGTCTCCCTATTTTTATCTGGCGCTTACATCCATGATTATCGGCACTCAGCTTTTTCTGGCAGGATTTGTCGGAGAACTGGTAACCCGCAATGCTCCTGAACGTAATAATTACAAAATAGAAAAAGAACTGTAGGTTCTTTTGATAAGAATATGAAACGTAAATTGAAATACTTGAGTGTGGTGGCTTTACTGTGCAGTGTCATCGGTTTGGCGTTGACAGCCTGTGATGAAACAAAATGTTCCACATCAGGGCGTCCTTCTCCTCAATTCAATTTTGTGGAAAAGAGTACGCTAAAGAAGATTGCATTTGACACTCTGACGGTTGTGGCTCTTAATGCCATTCATGGTGATTCAGTGATTTTGAATAAAGCGACCAAGGTTTCAGGAGCTACTCTTCCGCTTAGCTATTCAAGTAATCAGACTACTTTGGTTTTTAATTACTCGAAGAGTCTAAGCGATACAATTTGGATTACTCACACCAACACTGAGCATTTTCTTTCCATGGATTGTGGAATAATCATGTATCATCAAATAAAAGATGTGAAGTGTACTTCACATGTGATAGATTCTGTAGCAATAATTAATTCAGAAGTTGACATCAATGAAAAAGAGAATATTCGCCTCTTTTATTAGTCTGGCGGCTTTGTTAGTACTTTCCATCCCGCTTTCTGCTCAGACACAGAAGCAAATAAAAAAGCCATTAAAGGTTTTTAAGGAGAATATTCCGTTGTATAACGGTACTTTTGTTGGTGTAGATTTGTTTGGAATAGGAAGCAAGGCGTTTGGAGGTAATAGTATCAGCTCTGAAGTGAGTGTGGATGTAAGTCTGAAGAATCGTTTCTTTCCGATAGCAGAGGTTGGATTTGGCAAAACGGATATGGATAAGAATGGCATTTCTTATCAATCATCTGCTCCATATTTCAGATTAGGGATGAATTACAATCTGATGTATAAAAAGAATAATCTGAGTCACATATATATCGGTGCTCGCTATGGCTTCAGCTCGCTTAGTTATGATGTGAAGGGTCCGGCATTAACCGATGATATTTATCCTACATCAAATAATACTCCTTTTGTATACAATGGAGAGAAGACTAATGCTCATTGGATGGAGTTATTATTTGGAATAAGAGCTCAGGTGCACAAAAACTTTCTGATGGGGTGGTCGTTAAGGTACAAAGCCCGCATTAGTGTGAAGGAGAATGAACATTCAACTCCTGAATATATACCTGGTTTCGGGAATAATAAGTCGACCAACTTCGGAGCGACCTATTCATTAATTTATAAGTTGCCTTTTTGATTATGACAAATTTAGAAAATTGGCTGATTGCAATCGGGCTTTCCATGGATTGTCTGGCAGTATCAATTGCAAGCGGTATTATGTTGAAGAAGGTTTGTTGGAGAACAATTCTGACGATGGCCTTTTTCTTTGGTTTTTTCCAGGGGCTGATGCCTTTCTTTGGTTGGCTGGGAGCCAGCAGATTTAGTCATCTGATAGAAAACGTAGACCATTGGTTTGCCTTCCTTATTCTTGCTTTTCTTGGCGGAAGAATGATTTGGGAATCATTTAAAGAAGAAGATTGTAAGAAAGAATTTAATCCATCCAATCTGAAAGTGGTTTTCACGCTGGCAATTGCCACTAGCCTGGATGCTTTGGCTGTTGGTGTCTCTTATGCTTTTGTCGGAATAAATAGTGTTGATAAAATCATTTCTCCGATATTGATAATCGGTCTGGTATCATTCATTATATCCATATCCGGGTTGCTGTTTGGTATTTTCTTCGGATGTAAACACAATATGAGGGTTGAACTTTGGGGTGGTCTTATATTAATAGGTATCGGAGTAAAGGTGCTGCTTCAACATTTGGGCGTATTTGCCAAATGAAAGAGTCTTTCGATAAAACAAAAAGCCTGCTACTTGATTGAATTACGTAGCAGGCTTTTTATTATAAGTATTGATAAAGATCTATTTAACCAGTTTGTTTGTTGTCGAATCTGGAAATACAACAATTGGTTTAAAATTCTTTGCTTCTTCAAAATCCATCATTGCATACGACATGATTATAACGATATCTCCTACATGTACTTTACGGGCTGCAGCGCCATTCAGACAAATTTTGCCCGATCCGCGTTCACCTTTTATAATGTAGGTTGAAAAGCGTTCCCCGTTATTGTTGTTTACAATGTGTACCCTTTCATTGGCGATAAGATTGGCGGCGTCCATCAGATCCTCGTCAATTGTAATACTACCCATGTAATTTAAATCAGCCTCGGTTACACGCACACAGTGCAGCTTCGACTTCATTACTTCAATCATCATAAGGCTTGTTTTTTAGTTAAATCCCTTTGTATTTTATATTATCAATCAGTCGGACTTCTCCACAGAATACTGTGATGCAGCCCACTGCATAATCTGTATCCGCCCAGTCTTTTAAATCTTGTAACGTATCTCCGTCTACAATCTTAAAATACTCCAGGCGTAGCCCTTTTTCTGCAGCAATTTCGTTTTCAACGAAATGAATTGTTTCACTCACTGAGTGATCCGCTGCAAAGGTACGACTTTTAAATAATGTTTGAGATATTTTTAATGCTATTTCACGTTCTTCTGCAGATAATCGTGCATTGCGGCTGCTTAATGCCAGGCCGTCTTCTTCACGGACAATTGGACAACCAATAATTTCAATATTGAATTGAAGCTGTTTAACCATCTCTCGTATGATAGCCAGTTGCTGGAAATCCTTTTCACCAAAGTAAGCACGGTGAGGTTTAACTGCGTCAAAAAGTTTACTGACAATTTGTGCAACCCCATTAAAGTGTCCCGGTCGGAAAGCTCCTTCCATAACAGAGTCTAATGGAGCAAAGTTGAATTGGCGGGTATCAGGTTCCGGATACATCTCTTCAACTGAAGGAGCAAAAACAATAGAACATCCATTTGCTTCCAGCAGCTTGTAGTCGGCTTCCGGAGTGCGTGGATATTTTAACAGGTCGTTTTTATCGTTAAATTGAGTGGGGTTCACAAACACACTCACTACGGCCACATCATTTTCTTTTACGCAGCGCTTAACCAAAGAGGCATGTCCTTCATGCAAAGCGCCCATTGTAGGGACCAGCCCTACTTTTTTACCCTGAGTTTTCAGAACAGAAAGTTCAGATTGTAACTCACTGATAGTATGTATAATTTTCATTTTGATATTGATTGTTTAACCTGTCGTTTTAGAAAAACGGTGCAAAATAAACTATTATTTATCACATAAAGAAGAAAACTTGGAAATTTATCTAACAGAATACTTCTTTGTCAATCTGCCGAAATAAACATTAAGGGTTGAATGATAGCGAGTTAACAAATGATAAGATTATAATAACGTCTCAAACTTGCATAAATGCGCATTTTTTTTTATATCTTTGCAGAATGTTTACGAGAAAGGATTTTTATAATGAAGGCTAACAAGGTTTTATTTATTACACAAGAGATTACTCCTTACTTGCCTGAATCTGAAATGTCTAATGTTGGAAGGTTTCTTCCGCAGGGCATTCAGGAGAAGGGAAGAGAGATCCGGACATTCATGTCAAAGTGGGGAAATATTAACGAACGGAGAAATCAGCTGCACGAAGTGATTCGTCTTTCGGGTATGAATCTGATTATTGACGATACTGATCATCCGTTAATTATTAAAGTTGCTTCTATCCAATCGGCCAGAATGCAGGTTTACTTCATTGACAATGATGATTATTTTCTTCACAGACTTCAGGAGATGGATGAAAATGGAGTAGAGTATGATGACAATGATAGCCGCGCTATTTTTTATGCAAGAGGAGTAATTGAAACAGTAAAGAAACTTCGCTGGACTCCCGATGTAATACACTGTCATGGATGGATGACTGCTTTAGCACCGCTTTATATTAAGAAAGTGTATAAAGACGAACCTTCCTTCCGTGATGCAAAAGTGGTATTTTCTGTCTATGAAAACGATTTTAAAAACAAGTTTTCGGCTGACTTTACAAACAAACTGAAACTGAAAGGAATTGTTGATGATGATTTATCTTCTGTTCAGGGTGAAGTTGATTATGCGGCGTTGATGAAACTAGCAGTTGATTTTTCGGATGGAGTGATTCAAAACAGTGAAAAGGTAAATCAGGAAGTTATGGATTATGCCCGGGGGAAGGACATTCCTGTTCTTGATTTCCAATCACCAGACACTTATATCGATGCTTTCAACGACTTTTATGATAAAGTCTGGGAAGCTGGAAAATAGAAATTAACCGATAATAATTATGAAAGTGAAATACTTGTGGGCAAGTTTGCTCGTTTTCTCTCTCTTCTCCTGCGACGATACTACAAATACTTTGGGCTTAAGCATGATGCCCGATAGTGATGTGATTGCTCTTGGTGCTAAAACATTTGATGTCAGTACGGAAACGGTACTTGCAGGACCGGTTTACGCAAAAACAAGTATGGGCTATTTAGGAAAGTATACCGATCCGAACTTTGGAAGTTTCGATGCCGATTTCCTGGCTCAGCTTACTTGTACCGAACAATTCGAATTTCCCCTGGAAAGAATGGTTCCTGTAGATCCCAAAGCCGCTCAGAAAGAATACGAGGCTACTGCTTCAAGTATTAATTTATACTATACAAGTTTTTTTGGTGATTCCCTTAATGCTTGCCGGTTAAGTGTTTATGAACTGAACAAGGAACTTTCCAAGCAAAATCAAGATACATACTATACCAGTATTGACCCTTTGCAGTACTATGACAGCAGCACAGGGCTAATTGGGAAGAAAGCATATACCGCAGTTGATCTTTCTGTGGCTGAGTCAACCAGAAAATCATCTACTTACTACCCTTCAATAAGCTTGAGCTATCCTTTGGCTAAAGCCAATTCAATTATTAAATTATTCCAGACGTCAAAAGCTCAGGGTAAAAACTTTAAGGATGAATTTGCAAAAGCATTTAAAGGACTTTATGTAAAGTGCGATCATGGAGATGGAACGGTTTTGTTCATAGATCAGGTTCACTTAAACGTTTCGTTCAAGATGTATGCGGCAGACTCCTTAGGGAAATTCCCGATAAAGAGAAAGCAGAAGGGGTACGAAACCGAAGATTCCACCTATGTTACCACTGCTATGTTTGGTTCCACAAAAGAGGTGATTCAGGCAAATCGTTTTACTAACGATCAGAAACTGGAAGATTTGGCTAAGATAACAGATCATACGCTGATTAAATCGCCTGCAGGCCTCTTTACAAAGGTGAAATTACCAATTGGTCAGATAGCAAACACTTTAGAGAAAGACACGCTCAACTCGGTTAAATTGGCATTTAACGCATATAATTCCCAAACTTCAAACCAGTTTGGAATGAAAGCCCCGCAATACCTGTTGCTGGTACGTGCAAAAGATATGCAGAAGTTCTTTGAGAACAATATGTTAACAGACAATATAACTTCGTATATTGCTACTTTCTCCAGTTCTAATAATCAATACGTATTCAATAATATTAAAAGGCTTGTAACAACTTGCATTAGCGAAAATAAATCTAATATATCACCAGATTTAACTGAAGATATGATGCTTGTTCCGGTTGCGGTTACTTTTGATTCGAACAATAGCATGATCTCAATCCGTCATGATTTGAAACCGGGATATGTGCAATTAAAAGGTGGAAAAGATAATAAACTGAAGCTGGAAGTTATTTACAGTAGCTTAAAGTAGAAGAATAATCAGTTACACGATACAAAAAAAGCAGTTCATATTGAACTGCTTTTTTTTGTACTCTTATTTTCCGGAAGTCTATTTCTCTGCAGCTTTAGCAGCTTTCGATTTCGTTGTAGCAGACTTCTCAGCTTTCTCCTTTTTCTTTTTTAGTTCACCATTTGCGGCTTTAGTTTCCAGTATATCAATCTTCTTGTGTAGTGCCTCAATCTCTTTCCCTTGGTTCTTTATGGTGGTCAGAAGCGAGTTCAGCTCTTCATTTTCAACATCCTCAGGGAACAGGGCATTTACTCTGTTAATGAAATCTGCCAGAATATTCATGTAATTAGAGAAAGCATCATAAGGCGAGTCGTAAATACCTCTGTCTATTTTTAAACCTGTATGTTTGGTAGACATGTATCTGAAATTATCGCATGCTTGCAGATAATCCCAGTCTTGTTTAACTCTTTTGTCGTTGCATAACCTGACCTTCTCTGAAACACTGAATAATTTATTAAATGCTTCCCGTTGCAGCACATTACCCAGCCAAGCACTGATATCTCTTTCCTCGTCAATACAAGATATTGGGTATAAAACCTCTATAGGAGATATGGATTTCGATTTAGCGATTATTTCAGACGGTGAAGAGAACGTTATTCCTTTTTCCGCAGCACATGCAGGTATTGCCTTAAAGAATTCCAGAATATTCGAAGAAAGAGGCTGATAAACCCCCAGAGCATCCAGTGGCATATAAATATTAATCACTTTTTCTTCTTTCGGCATTGAATCAATCCATCCTATGTATTTATCGGCATACAAGGGATACTCATTCCATTCGTGATTTGAGAAACGCAAACTAATGTCATCTGAAAGTTTAAAATCCCTGAATAATATTTTCAGTTCGGGGTTTTGTTCGCTGTGGTACACATAATGCGGACTTTTCCATCCTAAAATATGTTTTGCCCCTTCTGTTAATATCCCTTTAAATCCCATATCGGCAATAATACTTCCTATCTCGTCAGAATAAACCATGCCGGTATTTCTGAAAACACTTGGCTGAACGCCAAACAGTTGTTTTATTTTCTGAGATTGCCGTGTTACCTCATTTCTGAAACATACTTCGTCAATCAATGAAGACAACCCGTTAGTATATGTTTCTGAAACAAATTCGCAACCTCCCGTATTTGCGAGTTCTTTTAGCAAATCTATCACGCATGGAGCGCGCATCTCCAATTGTTCAAGTGCAACCCCCGAAATGCCAAGAGCCACTTTAAAAGCCCCGTTGGTGTTTTTTACCATTTCGATAAGCGTTTTGATAGCAGGTTTATACGAGCGTTCTACTACGTCGCTTATTTTTGTTTCATTTAAATACTCATCGTAATAATAATGTTCGGTTCCTATATCAAAGAAACGATATCGCTTCAGATGAAAAATCTGGTGTATTTCAAAGTAAAAGCATATTGTTTTCATAATTATCTCAATTTGTTAGTATCTGTTTTTTTGTAAAATGCTATCGTAAGTAGAACGTACTTTGTATCCTACATTCTCCCATTTTATTTCATCAACCTCCTTTTTTCCCTCTATTTTTAAATGCTCGTACATTGCAGGATAGGTACAGATTGAATAAATGGCATCTGCCATTGCGTGAATATCCCAATAGTCCATTTTGATGCAATTGTTCAATATTTCCGCGCATCCCGACTGTTTGGATATAATTGTAGGTACACTTACCTGCATAGCCTCAAGTGGTGATATTCCGAAAGGTTCCGATACGGATGGCATAATATACACATCGCTTGCCTTGAGCACTTCGTACACCTCTTTCCCTTTCATGAATCCGGGGAAATGGAATCTGTCTGCAATGCCTCTTTCGGCTACCAGTCTGATCATCTGATTCAGCATATCTCCGTTGCCAGCCATCACAAAACGTATATTTTTAGTTCTGTGAAGCACCATTGCTGCGGCTTCAACAAAGTATTCAGGCCCTTTCTGCATAGTGATCCTTCCGAGGAATGTAACAATTTTCTCTTTTGCACTCTTCTTCGGAACAATATCCATAATTTCCTGCGACAAGGGTGATACGGCATTATGCACAGTAGAAACCTTACGAGGGTCCTGATGGTATTTGTTGATAACCGTTTGACGGGTTAGCTCGCTTACGCACATAATATGGTCGGCATAATCCATTCCATTCTTTTCGATTGAATAAACCGTGGGGTTTACATTTCCCCGGCTCCGATCAAAATCAGTTGCATGAACATGAATTACCAAAGGTTTTCCCGAAACCTGTTTGGCATGTATGCCCGCAGGGTAAGTGAGCCAGTCGTGCGAATGAATAATATCATACTGCTGCTGCCTGGCAACAACGCCTGCCACGATAGAGTAATTATTAATTTCTTCCTGCAGGTTATCCGGATAGCGCCCCGAGAATTCTATACATCCAAGTTCGTTGGTGTGCAAGTATTTAAAATCCGCATAGATATGGTCGCGCAGATCGTAGTAGTCCTGCGGATTCATATAATTTCCTATCTTGTTATTCACAAAATCCCAGCTTACATCTTTCCACACAACCGGGGTGCTGTTCATACCAATAATCTTCAAAAAGCTTTGATCCTCATCTCCCCAGGGTTTTGGAATACAGAATGTAATTTCCATATCCGGCTGCAAAGACATTCCTTTGGTCAATCCATAACTGGCAGTTCCTAAGCCGCCTAATATATGAGGGGGGAATTCCCATCCAAACATTAACACTTTCATCTTCTTTTCCTCCTCTTAATAGTACCTGGCAAGTAACTTTAAAATATGTAATATCAATGCAACGTTCATTGCGAAAGATACAGCCCCTCTTCCTTTGAATGGCGGATTGCCATCAAAAAGTTCCGGTAATGATCCGATGCAGTGCTGAGTCATCTCTTCCTCGAAACCAATAAGTTGTCTTTCAACAAAAGAGACTCCGCTTGAACCGTAAATTCGAAGGTATGCTTCTAGATAAAATCCCATAAGCCAGGGCCAAGCGGTTCCCTGATGATAAGCATAGTCACGTTGTATTTGCGGCCCTACATAATTGGGGTTATATCCAAAACTCTTAGGACTTAACGAGCGCAAGCCTTTAGGAGTAAGCAGTTCTCTTGTTGCAAAATCGAGTATACGTTTCTTTTGACTTTTGTCGAGTGGCGAATATTCAAAAGCCAATGTGAATATCATGTTTGGTCTGACACTCAGGTCGGCTGTTTGTTCGTTTACATAATCCATGAGGTAGCCATGTTCGTTCATGAATATCTCAATGAATGATTTTGCCGCTTTTTCTGCCAGCTCCTCCAGTGAGTCTGTAAAAAAGGAGTGATCCTTTGTTTCATCTTTAAACAGTTCGGCTACAAACCGAAGTGCATTATACCATAATGAATTCACCTCCACTATATAACCGCTTCTGGGTGTTACTGGATATCCGTTGGCGGTAGCATTCATCCAGGTTATTGCTTTCTCGGTTCCATTGGCATAGAGTAATCCGTTTTCGTGTAAAAACAGATTGTCATGCTTCCCTTTACGTATAAATTCGATGATATCCTTAAGCAGAGAGCCATATTTCTCTTTACATTGCTCGGGCGAAGTAGCATTGGCATATTGCTGTAATGCCCAGATTGCCCAGAGTAATACGTCCGGGTCGTCAATTTCATATATTTTGCATCCCAGAGGTCGGTCATTTATATAGTCCAGAATGGCTTCCTGTGCAGTCTCCATAGCCGATTCAAATTCGTCTATCTCGTCAATGGCCAGTGTCAGTCCCGGCAGAGAAACGAACATATCACGTGCTCTGCATTTAAACCAGGGATAACCTGCCAATATATAGTGCCTGTCTCCCTGCTTGTTGTGAAATTGGTGCGCAGAATTTTTAAGACAGTGGAAAAAACTGTCTCGTGGTGTTCTATCGTAAGCCTCTTGCTCGAATGTATCTTTCAGATTTGCTGTTTCAAATTCGGTGGTTCCGGCAGAAAAGACAATACTTTCTCCTTTTTTTATGTTTACCTCAAAATATCCGGGCACATAAAGATCTTCGTTGAAATCATATCCTCGTTCCTGTTCTTTGGTATATTCAATACCCTTATACCAGCAGGGTTCGAAATGAAAATCCGCTTTTTTATTCAGTTGCATAAACAGTTCCGGATATCCGGGGTACATACAGGTTTTTATTCCGTTCTCAACTTCCTGATATTCCTGGCTGGCATATGGATTCTCATGGGTGTAGTTTCTTACACTTCTGAATGCCAGTAGGGGCCTGAAGCGAAGGGTAGTTGCCGAGTGTGCATCTACCAGAGTGTATTTAATCAGTATTCTGTTCTCAAAATGAACAAATATTTTCTCTTTGGTAAGTACCACTCCGCCTACACGGTAAGTTGTGATAGGCACATTTTCGCAATCAAATTCGCGGATGTATTTATGTCCTCTCGGGCAATAATTGTCTCCCTGGTATTTATGCAGGCCAAGATTAAATTCTGCACCATGCTGAATAACGGTTTCATCCAACGATGAGAGCAATACATGGTTTTCATCGCCAAGTTCCGGAACGGGAATCACAAGCAATCCATGATATTTTCTCGTATTGCAATCAACGATTGTTGTACAATGATAGGCTCCCGATCTGTTGGCCCGAAGAATTTCTCTTGGCAAAGATTCCTCAAGATTGATCATGAGAGTTTTATCAAAACGCAGATAACTCATAGTTATATTGGGCTTTATAAGGTTTAATATTAAGTTTAAGGTACAAATTAAGACCTGTTGTTTCCAAATATAGTAAATCCTGAGTTATTTTCCCGTTGTACGGTCAATTATTTTTTTAAATTTGGTTATATTGGCTTGATATCCAGTTTTTTTCTTTAAATGTATAATAAAAGAGAAACGCTTCTGCAATAACTGCAGAAGCGTTTCTCTTATAAAATGACCTTTTCAACCTCTCATTATAAATTCCCTTGTTGAAAATTAGTTATCAAAGTGGTGATGTTTGCCATAAATAGCTTTACGGATATGGCCAGTAGAATAATCCCGAAAAACTTCCGTATTACATAGATACCGCCTTTCCCCAAAAAGTTTTCTATCTTCACTGTCATCTTTAAAACCACATATACCCAGATCATGTTTAGTATCAGGGCTGTCATGATGTTTACGCTGCTATATTCGGCCCGGAGCGACAGCAGAGTGGTGAATGAGCCTGCACCTGCCAGCAGGGGGAAGACAAGCGGGACCAAAGTGGCCTCTTTTATGGGCCCGGTATTCTTAAATATCTCGATATCCAGAATCATTTCCAGTGCCATTAAGAATATAATCACTGCACCTGCTACTGCAAACGATTCTATATCTACCCTGAATAGACGCAACATCAAATCTCCAGCGTAAAAGAAACCAATTAATAAGATTGCAGAATAAAGGGTTGCCTTTGTGGCATTTGCATCTCTTCCTTTTTGTCTAAGATTTATGATGATGGGAATCGATCCAATTATGTCAATTACAGCGAAAAGCACAATAAATGCGCTAATCATCTCCTGAAAGTCGAATGCTTCTAACATATTTTTTATTATTTATCGATGCAAATATACTAAATTTTTATGCATTTTACAAAAATTATGATCTAGAAAAAATCATGTTTAAGAAACAATAAAAAACACAAAAGCAAAAGGGGTAAATGGATACAAATCAGATATTATCGATACTTTTGTAACAGATTTAACTTAAACTATTAAACTGTTCTTTCCAAAAAGTGATGTTATGGATACAATGTACGAGACCCTATTGCAGATGCCTCTTTTTCAAGGATTGGGCGAAGACGAAATTACTAAAATCGTCGGCAAGGTGAAGTTGCATTTCCAGAAATTCAAAGCCGGTAGTGTGATTTTTAAGAAAGGCGATCTTTGTAATCAGCTTGTTTTTTTGCTTAAAGGCGAATTGATGATCGAGTCGGATGACTTGAGCGGAAATTTTGTCCTGAAAGAATTCTCTGATGTTCCGGGTTTGATAGAACTCCACTCTCTTTTCGGAATCAATACTAATTATGCATTCAATTATATTGCTGAGTCGGACGTAGATTTGATTACCGTTGATAAATTATTTATTCTTTCCGAACTTGATAAATACGAGATATTCCGCATGAACTTCCGGAATATTATTTCCAATCGTGTTCAGCAGCTTCAGGAAAAGCTATGGAGCAGTTCAAGTGAATGCCTTGAAACAAAGCTGGTAGATTTTCTGGTAAATCGTTGCGAAAGACCTTCTGGTAAGAAACTGCTGAAAATTAAAATGGAAGATTTAGCATTGATGATTGGCGAAACCCGTCTTTCTGTCTCTAAATTACTGAATAACCTGGAAAAGGATGGTTTAATTATTCTTAGAAGAACTGAGATTGAAGTTCCCGATTTATATCAATTGAAAGTATGGAGAGATCAGTTCGTTGAATCGCTAACCAGACCGAAAGAAATTTAAGCAAACTCATAAAACTGGTAAATAACAGCTGCCACAACCGGAAAAATGCCTTCAAATGGGTGAATTTCAGGATGTGGCAGCTTTTTTGTTTGCCGGTTCCTTGCAAATACCCCACCTTTAGCATCTCCATCTCTTTCTCCCATTTCTCCATATAATTGTTTTTTAAAAGTCGCGCAAGTCACGCAAGTCACGCGGAGCTGCTGTAATTGTTTGTAAATCAGTGGTGTATAGGTGCGTGACTTCCGCTAAAAAAGCGCGTGACTTTAAAAAAGTCACGCACCCCTGCCTGGCTTATTGGTAGTCATTTAAATTTACATAAAAGATGCTTTATAACTCCTTTTCATAGGCGTTTTAAATTTGTTTTAATGGTTTAAAATTTGTATATTTGTTACTGTATCTTTAGCGCTTCACCCGGGTGTACACCGCTCGTACACCCGGATGGAAGGCTGTGGTACATCCGGGTGTAGAGGGCGGCTACACCCGGGTAAAGAGAGAATTCATTCATTATAAATTTATTAAAATAAAAGTTATGACAGATTACGTTGTACGAACAAAAATGGATAAGAGTGGCGATGAAGAAAAAGTGCGCTATTATGGTGTGCCGGTCACTTCGGGGCAGGTAGGGGTTAAGGAATTGGCAAGAGACATCTGTAGCCGGTGTTCCCTTAATGCCGCCGATGTGCACGCAGCGGTCGTTGCGCTGGGAGATGTGATGAGGAACTATCTCTTGAAAGGGAATACGGTCTACCTGGAGGATATCGGACTGTTTTCCATCTCGGCCAGCAGTGAGGGGTTTGATACCCCCGACGAGTGCACCCCGTCAAAGATGAAAGCGCAACGTGTTTGCTTTAAAGCCGACAAAGGAATGCGCAGCATATTGCGTAAAGTCAAATTTCAGCGTTCAAACCGCGCAGTTACTAAAATTAATAAACAGATAAAAAAGTATGAAGATAACACAATTCCGTAACGACGGCAAGAAAGAGACCCAACGCACCATCAGGCTGGAGGCTGCGATAGAGGGGATGAAGACAGAGACCAAAAGCAGACCGGTATCAACCATGCGACATGTGCTTAAGTATGCCAATCCGGATGCCACAATTCCCTTGATTGGCAAAGTTCCCCGACTGATATTCGGCGGAGTTTTCACCAGAAAGGGAGAACAACAGGTGATGACTTGCTACAACGGCTGGGTTACGCTGGAGGTAAACAACCTGACCGGACACAACGAGGCCGCCCAAATACGGGAAAAGGCATCCCGACTGCCGCAAACATTGCTGGCGTTTATCGGCTCGAGCAATAAGAGTGTGAAAATCATTGTTCCCTTTTCGTTGACAGACGGCACTTTGCCTCAAACCACACGAATGGCCGAAACCTTCCATGCGCAGGCTTATCGCGATGCAGTAAACTGGTATCAGCCACAATTGAAGCGCGAAATTGCGCTGAAAAAGCCATCGCTCGACCATAGCTGCCGCATGAGCTACGACCCCGCGCTCTACTTTAATCCCGAAGCGGTATCCATCCGCATTGAACAACCCCTGAGCATTACCCCCGAGCCAACATACGAGGAGCGGAGGGAGGCGATGAACGACCCGTTGCAGCGACTCTTGCCCGGGCTAAAACGGAGTCAGATTATTTCGGCGCTGTTCAACACGTCATTGTGGGATGCCATCCATGCTACAGGTAAGATAGATTGGGAAAAAGACGACACCATGCCTTTTCTGGTCAGGCTGGCCGAAAACTGCCATCGGTCGGGCATCCCTGAAGAGGATGCGGTGAAGTGGACTCTGCTGCACTCCGAAATGCATAAACACGAACTGGTGATACGCACAAACTTTCGGAATGTATATACGATGGCCGATAAATTCGGAGAAAAGCCCTGTATTCCTTCGTCCATGACCCTGGTGGCTCAGATAGAAGAATTTATGCAACGCAGATACCAGATGCGGCGCAATACGGTGAAGGGGCATGTGGAGTACCGGGAGGTGAAATCGTTTTATTTCGACTTCCGCCTCCTTGACAAAGAGGCAAGAAACAGTATCTGCATAAATGCGTTGGCCGAAGGGCTGCCTGTGTGGGATGCCGATGTGAAGCGGTATGTGGAGTCCAACCATGTGCCGGTGTACGACCCCATCGAAGAGTACTTGCTCGACCTGGGTAGCTGGGACGGGCAAGACCGGATTCGTGAGCTGGCCGACCGCGTGCCGTGCAACAATCCTCGCTGGCGCGATCTGTTTTATACCTGGTTCCTCTCCATGGTTGCGCATTGGCAACAACTTAACCGCAATCATGCAAACAGCACGCTACCTTTGTTGGTAGGCGACCAGGGGTGCGGTAAGTCCACCTTCTGCCTGAACCTGTTGCCACCCGAACTCCGGGAATACTATACCGACAGTGTCGATTTCAGTAAGCGGCGCGACGTTCAGCTTGCCCTGAATCGCTATGCCCTGATTAATATGGACGAGTTCGATTCCATCAGTCCTTCCTATCAGGGGTTTATCAAGCATATCCTGCAGAAAACAGTGGTGCAAACCCGTCTGCCTCACGGCAGTGCCACCCTGCAACTGCGCAGATACGCCACGTTTATCGCCACTTGTAATAATTTTGACCCGCTTACCGACCCCACCGGTAGCAGGCGTTTTATCTGTATCGAAGTAGATGGGGTGATTGATTATCAAAAGCCGATTGATTACCGGCAACTTTATGCACAGGCTGTCGCAGCCCTCCGCAATCAGGAACGTTATTGGTTTACCCGCGAAGAGGAAGCCTACATAACCGAAAGCAACAGCCGTTTTCAGCAGGTTATTCCCGAAGTGGAAACCATACATAGCTATTTCCGCAGCCCACGGGGCAATGAAGAGTCCGAAGAGCTTACCTGCAGCGAAATACTTGATCGTATTACTGCCCGAAATCCACGTTTCAACTGTACCCGTACCACTGCCATGACGCTTGGTCGCACCCTGAAAAAACAGTTTTCGTGCCGCCGCGTACACCGCGGGATGGTGTACAGGGTGGTGGAGATAGAATAACGTCCGCAGTTGCCGCTTGCCCGGGTGCGTGACTTTATGCAAAAAGTGCGTGACTTTTCTGTAAAGTCGCGCACTTGTATTTTATTGTTATTCAGTTGTTTGTAAGCGTTTTGCGTGATTTGCGTGACTTGTGCTACTTTATTTTTTTTAATTTATGGGGAGATGGGGGAGAAGTAGTAAAATAATTGTGAGGTAGTATTATATTATAACAGTTGAAATGTTGTGATTTTAATAAATTTATTGTTATGTTTGTGGTTGAAAAATGGTTGTCTGCTTTCCTATAATTTTATACACAACATTTTCCATTCATTTTAAATACGATAGCTAAGAGAAAGACTTTGCTATGAAAATCAATTCCTTTAGTACCTCTTTTTGGCTTAGATTTATATTGATACCTTTTAGAGGTAGTAAGCATTAATTCGTTCAGAAAGAAATTGTACTAGTTATTAATAAATAATGCCAAATAATTAATAAACTATTTATTATGAAAAAACGTGTTCTTATTCTCATCTTAATAATACCAATGTTTTTGGGAAGTTGTAAAGAAAATAAGTCTCAGCCTTTTAATAAAGCATTACTTCAAGCTATATTAGAAGCTAAAGATTCATTGGAAAGTAATGGTAAATCAAAGAAGCTGTTATCAATTCAATTTTATAGACCAGATAGGTGTGAAATTGGTTGTGCAATGAAAGTGTTTGCTTCTGATTTCTATGCGAGTGGATATGTAGATGCATATGCGAAAATTGGAAATACAATAGTTGCAATTTATAATCTGAAAGATGATTTGTATGAAACGATTGATAAAAATGATATTACGTTTTTTACCGACACAATAAAAGGTTATAAAGATACCTGCGTTATGTTTGTAACGAAAAAAAGATTGTTCTATGCCATATATAAATCAGATAGTATCAAAAGGGTTTCATATTGTTTTGATGATTTTCCTTGTGGTCCTCCAATAAGAAGACCAAGATGTGAAATTGGCGTTATTTATAAGATTCCAAAGAATCAATGGTTTTACTTAGATAGCCTTCAGGCAGAAAAAGAAGTGCTGTATTATAGAAATAGAGGTAAGCAATTAAAATAAATATGCCTAAAACTCAATAAATAATACCGATGAAGAAAAAATACTTTTATTTAATTGGTTTAATTATAGCGCACAACATCATGAACTTGCTTTGGGAGTGGTGATGATTGATTCGCTTCGAAAGACATTAATAAATTATGTAATATGAGTGATTTCAAAGAGAATCTAAAAGAAGCTATCTGTTGTAATGATTTAAACTTTCTCATTGCTAACAAAAAAATGTATGACATTAATGAGAGATTTGAAGATGAAGATAACGATACCTTGCTCTTATATTCAATAAGTTACGATAAGTCTAACGTCTATGAGTTTTTCCTAGATAATGGTGCAAATTTTAATTTAGTAAATGATTTAGGTGAAACTATTGTTCACGCTATTGTTTATTCAGGAAACTTAAAACGTATGAAAGATATTTTAAGTAAATATAATGAAATAGATATAAATAAACAATCAAAAGATGGAACAACGCCTTTATTATTATCTATTTTATTAGATAAATTTGATATAGCGAAGTTCTTGATTATAAAGGGAGCTGATGTTAATGTTGTGGATGAAGATGGTTTTACTCCTCTGCATGTAGCTGCAGAAAGTGATGATTTGGAGTTAGTTCAACTTTTGGTTCAGAAAGGTGCTGATTTAACAAAAAAAACAAATAAAGGCAATCGGCCTTTGGCTTTAAGCGTAAATAGTACAAATAATAATGAGATTATAAAATATCTATTTCATAACATCTACAGTTGAGTTGTGTGCTTCCTTTGTTATGGCGGTTTTATAAACAGATAGTACAGCGAGTTAAAAAAAATGAACCTTTTGATTATATATTTATGTTTTAAACAATTAATTGAAAGAATGATTTATGTATAATTATAGTGTTAACCAAATTCTTTAAAAAAGTAGTAGATAATATGAGATTATATGTATTAATATTAGTAGTTGGCCTTTGCTCTTGTAATAATCAGAAGAAACAAGTGTTTCTTATATCTAATAATGATGTAAAATATTGGGATGAGATTTCTCCAAGAAACAATAGCTTGCGAGGATTCTGTTTTCATAAAAATGGTTTTTATGAGTACTATGTATATTATAAAGGGAAAAGGTATAAATATGGATATGAAGATGTTATATTTCCTGATAACTGGAGCTGTTTAAATGATTCAACTCTTATTATTGGATATTATAAAGCTCATATTTTAAAGCTTACAAATGATTATTTTATATTTCAAGTTTGTGATGATAAATCAATTCAAATATTAGAAATTAGCAATAATCAGACTGATACAGTGATTAGTAGATTGCCCCATTGGAATGATGAATAATGGAAGAATATTCAATTGTGCATTGAATTAATATTATTATCCCGTAGACTATGAAATATATGCATGTTTTATTATTTGTTGTTTTAATGAGTTCTTCACGTAAAGATCCTAGTAAAGAGACATCTGACGTAGAGGGGAATATCTCAATTTCTAAAGATTGGATTAAGGTTGATTCTGCTTATGCTGAATTTCGTTCAAAAAACAAAGACGACTTCAATCTTTTTGAAAAGTATGATGTTGTTACAAACGAAGAGGATGCAGCAAAAATTGGAGAAATCATATTGTTGTCAATTTATGGTCAGAGAATTTATCAATCTAGACCTTATAGTGTGGAGTTAAGAGATGGAATATGGATTATCGAAGGTAGCCTGAATGCTGATAAAGGAGGCACTCCATATATAGAAATTAGAAAAAGAGATTGCAAAATCATGAAAATCTCACATTGCAAGTAGTGCCATAAAAATAGTGGATTAAAATCTTGGAAGTTACCTTATTGATATTTCTTTAATAAAATGAAAAAACATTTACTAATATTATTCCTTTTGTTTTTTAGCGTGAGCTGCGAATCTTCAAATCAGCCCAGATCTTGTAAAGAAAATCTTTATTGGAAGAACTTGTCAGAGGTTCAAAAGATGGCTGTTTTGGATTCTAGTGAAATTGATAAATACGCTATGAGTTATTATCAAGGTTGTTTTAAACCTTCAGATGATTCACTTACATTAAATCTGTTGGAGGAATTAACAAATGAGCGTGCTTCTTGCCATGCAAAGGCTTTTTATTTTCATTTGTTCAATCAGATATGTATGAAAGCAGATGGGGCATTAAGTGAAATGTTAGGAGTTTATTGTCAACGAATTATGTTAAACAGTTCTGTATATGTGCTAGGGTATTTTCAAAGAAATAAGAATGTTGAGCAAATTTATGCTAACCTGATAGGGTATGAACTTTATTTTAAAGAAGAAGGGACGTCTATGATAAAATATAATTATGTCGATTTCAAAAGTATTCTCAATAAAAGAATAGGTGGGGATAAAGTATATGAGAAAATATTAAGCGATTTTTTTCATTTAATAAATGTGGCATTGAAAAATATGGATTGACATTTTCCTACTAGCATTAAAAGAATTCTTGCGAGATGCAGAACGGCTTGTAAAAATGACCTGTTTACTCAACAAATCAGCCTTGGTCTGTTAAAAAAATAACAATGTAGTAATGGCATTTCAGGAATTTCAAAATTAAAAATGAAAGTAATGAAAATTAAAGTATTCATATCAATAGTGGTCTTTCTGTTGATTGGTTGTGTCTCAACAAAAAAGCAGCAAACAAGTAATTGTGATGATATATGTGGAATATATAAATTACAAAAGAGTACAGGTAAGTTAGAACTTAAATCTGACGGTGCTTACACATTGTACAAGCCAAAAATATTATTTACTCCAGTAGTAGAGCAATGTGAATATGCCTCAAAAGGTAGATGGTCTTTTGTTGCCGACAATCTACTTGAATTAACAAGTGAAGATAAGTATATAAAACAAAAAGGGTTCGAATACAATATAATGAAGGAAAATAGATTCTCACAGGATAGTTTGTATGTTCAAGTTATTTTCCCGTCTGATTTTCATCCTGTAGAGCTGGATCTTTGTTTTAACTATAAAAAACATATAATAACTGACAAAACTTTTATCGCTATACCCAAATCAACATATCTTTATATGACAAATAATGACAATCTGATTATTTTTAGGCTAAATGCAGATGTGTCTGGCACAACCATTTATAGGGGTCGGGTGACTTTTAAAATTTTCGAAGAATATATTGATATTGAGAAATATAACTATTTAACAATTGCATTACCTAATTTTGATAGATGTTTTTTTGAATTTGAGCCTTATTACAAGGAGTTGATATTTATTAAAAACAAAAATCAGTTGTTTTGGAAAGGGAGTATCTGGGAAAAAACATATTAAAAGGAAAAATTATAAATATTCAATTTTAATGAAAATATATTCGGAGTTGTTTTGTAAAATATATTAAAATATATAAATATAAAGATGAATTTGAAACTAATAATAATAAACCTTATTTTGTTTAGTTCTATTAATTTGTACTCTAGTGATAAATCAGATTTAATATATTTTGATTTATACAAATTTTTACTCAAAAAAGGATTGGCCTCTCAAGATTATTTAAACGAGAATGTTAATCCCAAATTTTTAATAAATATTATTGATGTAATTCATCCTAAAAAGAAAAATATTACCTTTGAAGAAAATATTGGAGTCTACAAGTTTGAATATATTGGTCATCAAGGCACTGGATACTATATATTGATAAAGTGCAATAATGTTTATGACGTGTACAATATTAGACATGTGAATGGAGTTTTGATGAGGTTGTTAGAAATAAAAAAGAATAATCCCAAAATTATATCTGATAATTTTATTGTAAAATGTATGGAAGAGATGATAGACTCTAAAGAGAAGGTACTATATACTAAAATAGGCCAGTTAAAGTGTAATTTTATTTATGGAAATGAGTAAATGTATTTTCTAACATAGGGGCATGTTTGGAGTTTATAACTTTACTCTGTGTCCGCTCTAAGTTATCAATTCCAATTTCACTCTATAAATGTATTTTATGTAATCTTAAAGTTATGATCAGAATAAATAATAAACTAACTTTAATTTTGTTGTTGTTTTTGCTCACTTTGAGTTGCAGCCAGAAGAATGAAGAAGTTTCAAATTCAATAAATATTCGTAAAGAACTTGGATTTATAGATAAAACAATGCAAGTCAAGTCACAATTAAAGAGATCTTTTTTTTCGGAGAATGGTTTCTGTTATACACAAATAGACTTATATGAAGATTCTACCTTTTTTAAACGAAACGGATGTGAATCTCATCTACATTTTTCATTAGGGAAATGGAAAATATATAATAATTATTTAATTTTAAATTATACCTCACTAGATAAGTTAAATATGATTGTCAATTATTCATTAAAAGGGAATGAAAATCCATTTTTTGTTCTTAAAATTTTAAATCAAAATCAACTTCCGATAGAGAACTTTGAAGTGATAGGATTTAGGAAGAATGTCGCAAAAAAAACTTCTTTGAAATATGGCCTTCTCTTAACAAACAAACAAGGCGTAATTAAACTTAGAAAAACAGATTTTGATAGCATTTCGATTTGTGGATTTAAAAATATATCAAATAAAATATTGACACTAAAATATGCTATGTTTCCTGACACATTAAATATGATGTTACTTTTTAATTGCACAAACTTTTGTCAAATGCCAACTTATGACTATTATAAAGATAGTTCAGTCTATTATATTCAGAATGATAAATTAATATCTGTTCAACGTAAAAAGTACTAGCGTTTATTCCTAAATTTATAGCATTACATAAAATTGCTATGAATTTAGGAATATAAAAATATCTGAATGTATAAATGACTGAAGAGAAGAATGGATGTGTATAAAGAGAGATATTACCCTAATTATAGGGGCTAATTTGATCTATGAAAACGGAACTCTCAGCAGGATACAGGCAAATGGTGGTTATATAACGATGAATGGCACAACGCCAACGTGTCATTAATCATTAGGGTAACTACCGGGTGACGTTTAATCAGAGCGGAACCATTGAGCAGACCAATCACTATTACCCATTCGGTATGACATTTGGAGAAGTGATTGAAAATTCTGATAACAGGTATAAGTATAATGGCAAGGAGCTGGACTGCATGCACGGGCTGAATCTCTACGATTACGTTGCACGGCATTATGATGCTGCCGTTGGCAAATGGGGTGTGATCGATCCGTTGGCGGAGAAGTAGTATTCGATTTCACCGTATACCTATTGCTTGAATAATCCAGTAAGGTTTATTGATCCAGATGAAAGAAAAATTGTTGATGCAGAAGGTAAAGAGATAACACACTCGGAAGGTTCGGGGTGGTCATCTAATGCAACACCATATGTTATAGAAATTGAGAATTGTATGTTGTTGGCGCCAGATGGTAAAGCAATGTTGTACGGATTGATTGGCGCCGAATTTCCTGCCGCTCTATGTTGGGATGGTACTTCTAAAAATCTTGGTGAAGTAATGCTCAAAGTAAGGTTACTGTAAATAATAATGCGTCAGAAAAAGTTGCAGAAATAAATGAAATGCAAATATTTTATCAAACAATAATTATGTATAGACCTTTACAATATATAGATATTAATTGGAGAAAAGTCACACCTCGATATGAAAAGATGTAAAATTATATTAGTAATGTTATTGTTTGCAATGTCAGTTTATTCAGCAAATAATGATAGCATTTATGCTTTGTTAGGGAAATTTTTGATTTCTCAGAAAGTTTTAGATGTTAAAGGTAATCATGTAGATAAATTTAAAGACATGATTTTTTTATCTGAAATCTTAACTGGAAACGATGACGTAAATGTTGAATTTGGTATATACAAGTTTTCTAGCAGATATCAGGAAGATGGAAGATCTTATATCTTTGTTAAAAACAAAGATGTATATGCCGTTTTTGAAAGTGACCAACAAATATTGATTATAAGATATTTGATGGAAGAAAAACGTAAGGGTTTATTACAGTTTGATGATGATGTGTTAGAGGAATATATTTACCTTATCTCATGTGAACTCCATAAAGATCTGTATATAATAGAGTCTATAGGTGAAATTAAGTACTACCATATAGTATACAAAAAATATAACTAGTGTCGAGACTGTAAAAGAGACCTCTGGAATTTATAACTTAAATCTGTGCCCAAAAAGTAGTTAATGGTAGAATTGCTCCTTTATAAAAAATATGAAACATGAAAAAAAAGTAATCTATTATTAGTCTTATTTTTATTGTTTGTTTTTTATTGGGTAGTTTTATATATTATAGCAATTGTTGTTGACGCGCAACATGCAGGCGGAGAACTGTATTTTTTTACTATTTTTGTTAAGGGTATCGATTTGTTTCCAATAATTGAAATGATTTTGTTTTGCGGTATATGTCTAATTTACAAAGAGTGGGCTATTAGGAATAAATGGTTGGTTCTGGCTATATTGTTTTTTTTGCTTAGCTTATCTATATTTATGCTTTTCTTTAATTATCCAAATATTTGATTTAAGATATTGAAATATAGGTGTTTAGATGTTTTTTTTAGCAGACACTAAATAATGGAAAAAATGAATCCTATAAAAATTACTTTAATAACATTAGTTGCTTGGGGTATCTGTATATTGCTATACGTTAAATCATTATTTCCATAATTATCTATCGGTACCTAGCAAAAACAGAATCGTTCAAAATGCATTATCACCCATAAAAAGCCCTCTTCAATCTAATTCAAGGATTGAAGAGGGCGTATTTTATTATGAAAGTTACAGATCCCTATTGAATCATTTCACCCGTTTGTAGCCATAAACAGCTAGGTCACCCAGTTCCTCTTCAATACGGAGCAGCTGGTTGTACTTGGCCATGCGGTCCGAACGGCTTAAAGAACCGGTCTTGATTTGTCCGGAATTGGTGGCCACGGCGATATCGGCAATGGTGGAATCTTCGGTTTCTCCCGAACGATGAGAAGTTACAGTGGTGTAACCATGTCTGTGAGCCATCTCGATTGCATTCAGCGTCTCGGTCAAAGAACCAATCTGGTTTACTTTAATCAGAATGGAGTTGGCACAGCCTTTTTCAATACCCTTGGAGAGGAAGTCCACATTGGTAACAAACAAATCGTCGCCCACCAGCTGGCATTTATTACCAATCTTATCAGTCAGCAGTTTCCAGCCTTCCCAGTCGTTTTCGCTCATACCATCTTCGATAGAGTCGATAGGGAAATTCTTAATCAATTCTTCCAGATACTCAGCCTGTTCCTTGGAGGTCCTTTTCTTTCCTTTTGCTCCTTCGAACTTGGTGTAATCATAGATTCCGCCATGATAGAATTCGGAAGAAGCGCAGTCCAGACCAATCGTGATATCTTTTCCAGGTTCGTAACCGGCAGCTTTGATGGCGGCAATAATTGAGTTGAGCGCATCTTCTGTGCCTTCCAATGTCGGGGCAAATCCGCCTTCATCGCCAACAGCAGTACTCAGTCCACGATCCTTAAGGACTTTCTTCAATGCATGAAATACTTCGGCACCCATTCGTAATCCTTCTTTGAAGGACGGTGCACCGATGGGGCGAATCATGAATTCCTGAAAAGCGATAGGAGCGTCGGAGTGAGAACCACCGTTGATGATGTTCATCATCGGAACCGGTAATACGTAGGTATTAACACCGCCGATGTATTGGTATAATGGAAGATCGAGATAGGCAGCTCCGGCTTTTGCCACTGCCAGTGAAACTCCAAGTATGGCATTTGCGCCCAGTTTGGATTTGGTTTTGGTGCCATCCAGGTCGATCATTATTTTATCTATTCTTCTTTGGTCGAGTGCCGATTGTCCCACCAGTTTCGGGGCAATAACCTTGTTTATGTTTTCAACAGCTTTCTGCACGCCCTTGCCTAGATAGCGTTTCTTGTCGCCATCGCGCAATTCGATAGCTTCATTCTCACCGGTAGATGCTCCCGAAGGTACCGAAGCTCTTCCTACTATGCCAGATTCCAGTATTACATCTACTTCAACTGTTGGGTTACCTCTTGAATCGAGAATTTCTCTTCCTACAATTTTTTCTATTTTCATTTTGCTAAAATTTAAGTTACTAGATATACAAAGATAACAGATTTAATGAATTGTTGTCTTCATTATGGATAAAACGTTAAATAAGAGAGAATGTTCACCTGTGGGGAGGCAGTAACTTTATGTTTAAGCATATTTAGCAATCAGCTTGCTTGCCTGTGCAGGCGAAGAATAAACTTATAAAAAAGAGTTACGGATTCTTTTGTTATTAGTGGCTCTTTTTCTACCTTTACAGCAATCAAAAAATAATATAAAATATAAATAATATGACGTTAGTTGAAAGATTCTTTAAATACGTAAGCTTTGATACGCAATCGGACGAATCGACACAGGTTACTCCAAGTACTCAGAAACAGATGGTTTTTGCCGAATATCTGAAAATAGAATTGGAAGCGATGGGACTGGAAGAAATTTCGCTGGATGAGAATGGATATCTTTTTGCCACTCTTCCTTCAAATATCGATAAAAAAGTGCCTACCATCGGTTTTATTGCACACCTGGATACAAGTCCGGATATGAGTGGCAAGGACGTTAATCCCCGCATTGTTGAAAAGTACGACGGTAAGGATATTGTTCTTTGCAAAGAAGAGAATATTGTGCTCTCTCCGGCTCAGTTCCCGGAATTGCTCGACCATAAAGGGGAAGACCTGGTTGTTACCGATGGTAAAACTCTGTTGGGTGCAGATGATAAGGCGGGTATTGCGGAAATAATGACTGCTATTGCTTATATGCAGGCGCATCCCGAAATAAAGCATGGAAAAATTCGTATCGGATTCAATCCGGATGAAGAAATTGGTGAGGGTGCTCATAAGTTTGACGTTGAGAAATTTGGCTGCGACTGGGCCTATACCATGGATGGCGGAGAAGTGGGCGAACTGGAGTTTGAAAACTTCAATGCTGCTTCTGCCAAAATTACTTTCAAAGGACGTAACGTTCACCCGGGATATGCAAAGAACAAGATGATTAACTCCATGCGTATTGCCAACCAGTTTATTTCCATGCTGCCTCGTCTCGAAGCTCCTGAACACACTGAAGGGTACGAAGGGTTCTACCATCTGATTGGTGTGAATGGAGATGTGGAGCAAACGTTGGTTAGCTGCATTATCCGTGACCACGACCGAGCTAAGTTTGAGAAACGTAAGGTGGAAGTTGAGGGAATGGTTCGCAGAATCAACAGTGAACATGGTGAAGGAACTGCCATCCTTGAGATGAAAGACCAATACTATAACATGCGCGAAAAGATTGAACCGGTAATGCATGTTGTTGATACGGCTTTTGCTGCTATGAAAGCGGTTGGAGTGGAACCAAAGGTACGCGCTATCCGCGGAGGAACCGACGGTGCACAGCTTTCATTCAAGGGACTGCCTTGCCCTAACATCTTTGCCGGTGGGTTGAACTTCCACGGTCGTTTTGAGTTTGTTCCGGTTCAGTCCATGGAGAAAGCTACGAAAGTGATTGTTAAAATTGCAGAGCTGGTTGCTCTAAAATAACTAAAATACTTCTAATACATGAAAACAACACCATTTACGGACAAACACATTGCTTTGGGTGCTAAAATGCACGAATTTGCAGGCTATAACATGCCTATTGAATATTCCGGGATTATTGATGAACACCTCACCGTTTGCAATGGGGTAGGTGTGTTCGACGTATCGCACATGGGAGAGTTCTGGGTAAAAGGACCAAATGCACTGGCCTTCTTGCAGAAAGTGACTTCGAATAACGTGGCGGCTCTGACCATAGGTAAGGCACAATACACCTGCTTCCCGAATGAAGAGGGTGGAATTGTGGACGATTTGCTGGTTTATCACTACGAACCTGAAAAATACCTGCTCGTGGTCAATGCGTCGAATATCGAGAAGGACTGGAATTGGTGTGTAAGTCACAATACTGTTGGTGCGGAACTGGAAAATGCATCCGACAAGATGGCTCAGCTGGCAATTCAAGGACCAAAAGCTATTGAGGTTTTGCAGAAACTGACATCGGTGAATCTTTCGGAGATTCCTTACTATTCGTTCACAACAGGCGAATTTGCCGGTCAGAAGAATGTGATTATCTCTAACACTGGATATACCGGTGCAGGAGGTTTCGAACTTTATTTCTATCCTGATTGTGCAATGAAAATCTGGGATGCAATCTTTGAAACCGGAGCTGAATTCGGTATCAAGCCAATTGGACTGGGAGCACGTGATACATTGCGCTTGGAGATGGGATTCTGCCTCTATGGTAACGACTTGAACGATTCTACTTCGCCAATCGAAGCTGGTCTTGGATGGATTACCAAGTTTGTAGATGGGAAGGACTTCACCAACCGTGCATTCCTGGAAAAACAAAAAACAGAAGGAGTGAGCCGTAAGCTGATTGGGTTTGAAATGGTTGACCGCGGAATTCCTCGTCATGGATATGAACTGGTAAATGCGGAAGGAGAGAAGATTGGAGAAGTAACTTCCGGCACCATGTCTCCAACTCGTAAGATTGGAATTGGCATGGGGTATGTAAATAGTGATTATTCAAAACCAGGAACTGAAATATTTATTAGTATCCGGGGCAAGGGCATTAAGGCTGTGGTGGTAAAACCGCCTTTCAGGAAATAATTCTCTTTCTGACAGAATAAAATAATAAAGCGATATTATAGTAAAAATGCTATGATATCGCTTTTTTTATGAATAAAAGGTGTCATTTTTTGTCTGGAAAATGTATATTTGTGAAAACCTAATAAAGAACAATGTCACATTTACCGAATCTTATAGCTGATTTAGCACTGATCCTTATATCTGCCGGCGTTATCACTTTATTATTTAAAAAACTGAAACAGCCGTTGGTTCTAGGATATATTGTTGCAGGCTTCCTGGTAGGTCCGCATACATTTATAACTCCCTCCGTGGTTGATACCGGTAATATACAAACCTGGTCGGATATCGGTGTTATCTTCCTTCTTTTTGCCTTGGGACTGGAATTTAGCTTCAAGAAAATACTGAAGGTGGGCGGTTCGGCCATTATTGCTGCCTGTACCATCATTTTCTGTATGATTCTGGTGGGGATTACGGTTGGAATAGGTTTTGGATGGAAGCGGATGGATTGCATTTTCCTAGGAGGAATGATTGCCATGTCGTCTACAACCATTATTTATAAGGCATTTGATGATTTGGGATTGCGGAAAAAGAAGTTTGCCGGACTGGTGCTTAGTATTCTTATTCTGGAAGATATTTTGGCAATTGTATTGATGGTGGTTCTTTCCACGATGGCTGTCAGCAATAATTTTCAGGGAAGCGACCTGATTGGGAGCATTGGGAAGCTGGTGTTCTTCCTTGTCCTCTGGTTTGTTGTGGGTATCCTCCTGATTCCCGGCTTCCTGAAAAAAGCAAAAAAACTGATGAGCGATGAAACATTGCTGATTGTAGCGCTGGGCATGTGCTTCGGAATGGTAGTAACCGCCTCGCAGGTAGGATTCTCTCCTGCATTCGGCGCTTTCATCATGGGGTCTATCCTGGCCGAAACGATTGAGGCGGAGCATATCGAAGTTCTGGTTAAACCAGTAAAAGACTTGTTCGGAGCCATCTTCTTTGTCTCAGTAGGAATGATGGTAGATCCTGCCATGATTGTGGAATATGCAATTCCAATTGCTGTAATTTCGTTGGTGGTAATCCTGGGGCAATCGTTGTTTGGTACCTTTGGGGTGCTTCTTTCCGGTCAGCCGCTAAAGACAGCCATGCAGTGCGGTTTCAGCTTGACACAGATTGGTGAGTTTGCCTTTATCATTGCTTCACTGGGAGTAAGTCTGAAGGTTACCAGTCATTTTCTTTACCCCATTGTAGTGGCGGTTTCGGTAATTACAACCTTTCTTACTCCATATATGATTCGTTTGGCAGAACCTGCTTCCGACCGAACAGAGCGCTCACTGCCTCTTTCTTGGAAACGTTTTTTGGACCGTTATTCTTCCGGCTCATCAACTGTGAACTATGAGAATAACTGGCGGAAGCTGTTGTTGGCTATGGGGCGTAATATTGTGATTTATTCAATCATCTCGATTGCTGTAATCATACTTTCTTTCCGGTTTGTGGCTCCGCTGTTTCAGGCGCATCTGCCCTCTTTCTTGAGTTCTCTGGCTGGTTCATTGTTTACCATACTTTGCATATCTCCGTTTTTGCGGGCTATTGTCGTAAAAAAGAATCATTCCGTGGAGTTTGTTACCTTATGGGAGGATAACAGCGTAAACCGAGGGCCTTTGGTTTCTACCATTGTGTTGAGGGTGGTGATTGCTGTAGTATTTGTGACATTTATTATAGCTCATTTTTTCAAGGCTTCGGTTGGTATAATTCTCGGTGTGGCGGTAATATTAGTCTTTTTCATGATATACTCCCGGGTGCTTAAGAAAAATTCCATCCTGTTGGAGAGACGTTTTCTGCAGAATCTGCGTTTACGTGATGTACATGCAGAATATATGGGGAAAAAGAAGCCAGCCTATGCCGGTAAACTTCTTTCAAGGGATATTCACTTGGCCGACTTTGAGATTCCGGGCGAATCGCCCTGGGCTGGCAAAACCCTGGCAGAGCTTAATCTAGGCAAAGAGTATGGTGTGCACATTGTCTCTATCCTTCGAGGAAGGCAGCGCATCAATATACCGGGTGCTTCTGTGATGCTCTTTCCGATGGACAAGATTCAGGCCATCGGTACAGATGAACAGCTGAATCTATTCAATGAAAACATGATGAAGGAACTGAGCCAGGCGGAAGGACTTGACTTGGAAAAGAGCATCATGGCTCTGAAGCAGTTTATGATTGATGCGCATTCGGGTTTTCTGGGTAAATCCATCCGGGAATCTGGTATACGTGATAAGTACCGCTGCCTGATTGTGGGAGTGGAGCGTGGGGGGAATACATTGAGAACTCCCGACGTGAATGTTCCTTTTCAGGAGGGGGATGTTGTGTGGGTTGTTGGAGAGCAGGAAGATGTATATAGCTTGGTAAACAAAAAGGGATAATTTGTAATGTTGCCCTTAGAATATATATGAGTTATGACTTTGAGTGATTTGTGAATTGTTCTTTTAACTAATATTTACTGCCATGATTGAAATACCCGAAGCCGTTGTATTGTCTAATCAGTTGAATAGTACTATCAAAGGAAAAGTGATTACTGATGTTGTAGCTGCTTATTCGCCTCACAAATTTGCTTTCTTTTATGGAGATTCTCAGAGTTATTCTTCTTTGCTTGTAGGAGAGCGGGTTGCAGATTCTTACCCAAGAGGAGGGATGGTTGAAATCTGTACCCCAAAAGCCCGGATTGTTTTTGGTGATGGGGCGAATCTTACCTATTATGCCCCGGGAAGCAGATTGCCTGATAAACATCAGTTGTTGATAGGTTTTGACGATAATTCTTTTCTTGCTGTTACGGTTCAGATGTATGCCGGAATTTGGGCTTTTCAGGCTGGAACTTTAGATAACCCATATTATCTGGTTGCGGGGGAGAAACCATCGATTTTGTCCAAACAGTTTAATCGTGAATATTTTATGAACATGATTTCCGATAAACGGGTTGAAAACAAATCGGCAAAAGCTTTACTTGCAACCGAGCAGCGTATCCCCGGATTGGGTAATGGTACATTGCAGGATATTCTTTTTAATGCGGGAATACACCCCAAAAAGAAGGTGCAGGATTTAAGTGAACAGCAGAAAGATCAATTGTTTATTTCCGTTAGGAAAACGGTGATCGAAATGTGCGAAAAGGGAGGACGTGATACGGAGAAAGATCTGTTTGGGAATGCTGGCGGATATATAACAAAGCTTTCCAGAAACACTTCGGGAAAGCCTTGCTGTAAATGTGGGAATATTATTATAAAAGAGAATTATCTAGGCGGAACAATCTATTATTGCAAAGAATGTCAACCCCTGTAATTCCTTTTTAATCTTCTGAATCAAAGTCAAATTCGAAATCGAAATCGTCCATAAACTCCGGAGATGTGAAATCTTCCATCTCACGGCGGTCTTTTTTGGTGGGTCGACCGGTTCCGCGGGCTCTGTCAACGAATCCGCTTATCTTACTCATTTCAAGTAGTTCGTACTGATCAGGAGTAGTAACATTCTCCATATATTCCTTAACAAGTTTTGCTCCAACCCGTCTTTCAATTGTTTGCAACACTTTAAAAGAATATATGATAGGTGGTTTTTTCACCTGAATCACATCACCAACCTTAACGGTGCGTGATGCTTTTACTTGAGAACCATTAATACTAACACGCCCTTTTTTGCAAGCTTCGGCGGCAATGGTACGTGTCTTGAATATACGTGTGCCCCACATCCATTTGTCAATTCTTGCTTCAGCCATTGTTTGTTTACTTTTTATTAAACTGATTCATGGTGATGGAGATTCCTGCCAGACAGTAACTTTTTATTATTTCTCCTGCGGTTTTCAATCTTTCGTCCATCGTTTTCATATCTTCATCAGTGAACTTACCCAATACAAAGTCAATCTGTCCACCTCTGGGAAAGTCATTTCCTATACCGAATCGCAGGCGTGCATAATTTTCTGTTCCAAGTGTGGCGGCAATATGCTTCAGTCCGTTATGGCCCGCATCACTGCCTTTCCCTTTCAAGCGGAGAGTTCCGAACGGCAGGGCCAGATCATCAACTATAACCAGCAGATTTTCCAAAGCAATTTTCTCTTTCTGCATGTAGTAACGAACGGCATTTCCACTAAGATTCATGTAGGTTGACGGTTTGAGCAGAATCAATGTTCGTCCTTTTATCGATAAGGTAGCGGTTTCGCCGTATCTCCCATCGGTAAAAACAATATTGGACGCCTTAGCAAGGGCGTCCAATACATTAAATCCTATGTTGTGACGAGTATCCCGGTATTCATCACCGATATTACCCAATCCTACAATCAAGTATTTCATTTAATAATTTCAACAATTATTATTTGTTAGCTGCAGCAGCAAGACCTCTTGCTACACGAGTCAACTTAACAGCGCATACAACAGCTTCTTTAGCAGTCAATAATTCAAGGTTTTCGAATGAAAGTTGTCCTACCTGAATAGTTTTACCCAAACCTAATTTAGAAACGTTGATAACCAACTTTTCAGGGATGTTGTTGAATAAAGCTTTAACTTTCAGTTTGCGTAACTGAAGAGTCAGCTTACCACCGGCTTTCACACCTTCTGCCAAACCTTCAAGAGATACTGGAACCTCCATAACGATTGGTTTAGCTTCGTCAATCTGATAAAAGTCAACGTGAAGGATATTGTCTTTTACTGGGTGGAACTGGATATCTTTCATGATAGCCTTTACTTTTTTGCCATCGATATCTAAGTTTACAAGATAGATATCTGGTGAATATACCAGGTTACGAAGAGAATCGTTAGTTACTGTAAAGTGAACTACTTCACCTTGTCCGTAAAGAACGCAAGGAACGCTGTCTGTTTTACGGATTGCTTTTGAACCTTTTTTGCCGAACTCGTTTCTTAAAGATCCGCTGATTTCAAATGATTTCATTTTTTTAAATTTTTTGTGTTACTCTAAATTAAGTTATTGTGCTTAATTCACCATCACACGATGTGGTATTATCACACGATGCAGTAAAAAGCGGTGCAAAAGTACGCTTTCTTTTTTATATTACAAAGAATTGATCAAGATAAATAAATGCAGTGATTGATATTTTTATTCAAAATCGATATCAATCTTAATTTCTTCTGGAATTATTTCTTCTGACTTGATTTCCTTTTCCTTCTCATCTTCTATTTTATTCTCAACAGAAATAGTACCTTGTTCTCCATTGATAAAAGAAATAGCTTGGGTTAGGCCAGTCATGAATTTTTCGAAGTCTTCCTTATAGAGGAAGATTTTATGCTTTTCAAAAGAAACCTGGGAGTCGTCACCTTCTCCGGAAATGATTTTCTTACTTTCGGTAATTGCAATAAACATTTCATCTTTTCGGTTCTTCTTTACATCTAAATAATAGATGCGTTTACCAGCTTTGATAGATTTAGAGAAAACGATTTCTTTATCGTTTGTATCAACTGCACTCTTCTTTTTGAATTCTTCCATATCAGCTAAATTATCTCAGTTTTTTTATCGGCCCCAAAATTGACTATTTTTTTTTAATAGTCAAAAGATTCTGCAAGAAACTTATCTTGAAATCCAAATTTTAAATTTTAATGATTGTTTTATACATTAAAAAATGTAATTTGTTTGTGTGAAGTTGCTAAAATGTCTATTTTTGCATGTTGAATTAATGTATTGAAAAAAGTTATGATTAACAGAGTTCTTATTCGTCTTAAGATTGTTCAGATTGTGTACGCTTACTATCAAAATGGTAATAAAAACTTAGACACAGCTGAAAAAGAGCTATTCTTTAGCCTTTCAAAAGCCTACGATCTCTACAACTATCTGCTGTTGTTGATGATAGAATTGACGAATTTTGCCCATAAACGCATTGATGCGGCAAAAAACAAACTAGTTCCTTCTCAGGAAGACTTGGCTCCAAGTATGAAATTTGTGAAAAATAAATTTATCGCCCAACTGGAAGTCAATAAGCAGCTTACCGAGTTTTCTTCAAATCAAAAAAGAACATGGGGCAACGATCCAGAGTTTATTAAAGATCTTTTTGATAAGATTTTCAATTCTGATATTTACAAAGATTACATGAAATCAGAAGAGTCTTCATATTCTGAAGACCGTGAACTTTGGCGGAAGATCTACAAAAGCTTCATCATGAATAATGAATCTTTGGATCAGATCCTGGAAGATCAGAGTTTATATTGGAATGATGACAAAGAGATAGTTGATACCTTTGTTATTAAAACAATCAAGAAGTTTGAGGAAAAACAAGGAGCAAGTCAAAAGCTATTGCCTGAATTTAAGGATGAAGAAGATCAGGAGTTTGCTCGCAGATTATTCCGTCGTTCTATATTGAACGAAGATTATTACCGTCATTTGATCAGTGAAAATACCAAGAACTGGGATTTGGATCGCGTAGCTTTCATGGATGTGATTATTATGCAGATTGCCTTGGCCGAAATTCTTAGCTTCCCGAATATACCAATCAGTGTTTCTTTGAATGAATATGTTGAAATCGCAAAACTCTACAGTACCTCAAAGAGTGGCAGTTTTATCAATGGAACGCTTGACGGAATTGTTAATCAATTAAAAAAAGATGGGAAACTAACTAAAAATTAATATATTTGCTTTTCATTGATTAGAAAACTATAAAAAATATTTTATGAACTTATTTGTATTATTACAGGCTCCCGCAGCGGGAGGCGGCTTTTTGAGTGGTGGAGGTGGAACCATTCTTATGATGGTGGCAATGTTTGCTATTATTTATTTCTTCATGATTCGTCCACAGAATAAAAAGCAGAAAGAAATTCAGAACTTCCGCAAAGGTCTTGAAGTTGGTCAGAAAGTTATTACTGCTGGAGGTATTCACGGAAAAATCAAAGAAGTGAAAGATGATTATATTGTTCTGGAAATTGCAGACAATGTGCGCATAAAAATCGACAAAAATTCTATTTTTGCTGCTGCATCTGATGCTAGTCAGGCAGAGTCAAAATAATAAATAGAATGTTCGGTAAAAGGAACATAAAGCTTATTTATTTAAAGATTTACAGAAAGATCAGAAGCTTCCTGCTCAGTGATAAAAGCAAGGAGGTTCTGATCTTTCTGTTTTTCTTTCTGCTATCGTCTGGCTTTTGGTTACTTCAAACACTAAAAAACGATTTTGAAGTCGAATTAACAATTCCTTTAAAACTCCGCAATATACCCAACGGAGCTGTTATTACTGACGAACCGGCTTCTGATTTGCATATCATTGTTAAAGATAAAGGAACTTCACTGCTGGGCTATTTTCTCGGACATGATTTTCATCCGATAAGTCTAAACTTTACGGATTATCAGAACCGCGGGAATCACGTTCAGATTCAGGCTCGCGAGATTGAAAAGAGAGTGCAGGCTCAGCTTAACGCCTCGACGAAACTAATAAGTATCAAACCCGAGGTTATCGAATACATTTATTCTATAGGCGGTGCCAAGAAAGTTCCGGTGCACCTGATAGGAAGGGTTAATACAGCTCGGCAGTATTTTCTGACCGATACCATCTTTACGCCTGATTCAGTGCTGGCTTTTGCTCCTCAGTCTATTTTAAATTCTGTCAAATTTGTTAATACACAGATTGTATTGCTGGATGGAGTGTCTGACACAGTTTATCGAAGAGTATTTCTGGCTCCAATAAAAGGAGTGAAATTTATTCCTAACGTTGTTGGGCTTACTCTCCCTGTAGATATCTATACTGAAAAGACATTGGAAGTACCATTACAAGGAATCGGTTTTCCATCAAATAAATCATTACGCACCTTTCCATCAAAAGTAAAAGTCTCTTTTCAGGTAGGGTTAAGTCGGTTCAGTTCCATTCGTCCTCAGGATTTTGTTTTTGATATCTCTTATGATGAGCTGATGCAACTTGGCTCGGATAAATACAAATTAAAGCTGAAATCAGTTCCGGCCGGTGTGAGCTATGTGCGAATAATCCCCGACCAGGTTGATTTTCTTATAGAATCGATTCCTTTATATGACAACTAAGATTGGTATAACCGGTGGTATTGGCAGCGGGAAATCCGTGGTTGCCCATCTTTTAAAAGTGATGGGTGTCCCTGTTTATATTGCTGACGATGAAGCAAAGCGGATAACGTCTACTGATGCTGAAATCCGACAAAAACTAATCTCTTTGTTAGGAGAGGAGGTGTTTGCATACGGCGTGTTGAACAAGCCTCTGCTGGCTGCTTATCTTTTCTCCGATCCGCAACATGCCAGCATTGTGAACGGGATTATTCATCCAAAAGTGAAGGAGGATTTTATAAACTGGGTTTCACAGAACCAGCATTGTCCATTTGTAGCCATAGAATCGGCTATACTTATTGAAGCCGGATTTACAGATGCAGTCGACATCGTTGTTATGGTTCATGCTCCATTGGAACTGCGATTGAAGCGCTTGCTCAGAAGGGATTTTACTCTTTCTGAAGAACAAATAAGGAATCGTATCCAAAGTCAGATGGATGATGAAGCAAAAAGAAAAATGGCCGATTTTGTGATTGTCAATGACGATATAACCCCTGTCATTCCTCAGCTAATAACGTTAATGAACTCTGCTTCATTTTAGCAAGTTTCCTAATATTTGTTTAAAGAAACGCTTTTTATCGGCATTACGTTGTATGTTTCAATGTTGAATGTTATTTTTGCTCTGCAATTAATAAAATATAAAATTAGTGTACTATGTTAAAGACTATTTTGTCTATTTCGGGTAAGCCCGGTTTGTATAAATTGATTTCTCAGGGAAAAAATATGCTGATTGTAGAATCACTGGCAGAAGATAAGAAACGTTTTCCGGCTTATGGAAATGAAAAAGTGATTTCTTTGGCTGATATTGCAATGTATACAAATGATGCTGAAGTGCCATTAAAAGAAGTCCTTGCTTCTGTTCTGAAGAAAGAAAATGGCGGTTTGGCTTCTATTGATGCGAAGAAGTCTACTGCAGATCAGTTGCGTGCATATTTTGCTGAAATCCTGCCCGATTTTGATCGCGACCGTGTTTATGTAACCGATATTAAGAAATTGATCTCCTGGTATAATATCCTTGTTTCTTGCGGTATTACAAATTTTGAAGCTGAGGAGAGTGCAGAGACTGAAGCCGAGTAAGACTCTGATGTATTATAATCAAAAGGAGGGTAACTATTTAGTGTTATCCTCCTTTTTATTTTTTCTGACTACCTTACTCAAATCACTGACAATCATTTTTGTGTCTTTATTTCCGCTTTATAAGTGTTATTCGATGGAGTAACCTTCCAGTTGTTCATGAACCTAACATCTGTGATGATTTTTATTATGTTTTCGAATTGTATTTATTGCTTAATCGCAATATATACCTGAAAGACTTCTTTTAAATATTTCTAATTTGATCCATTTTATTAGTTAAACCTTTAACTTTTATGGCCAATTATTGCTACTTTTGCATCGTTTTTAATAGAAGGTATGACGAAAATAGAATCCGTGCAAGAATTCATGCGTGCAATCTTGCAAACGAGAGCTTCCTTTAAACTGGCAATGCAAAGGAGTATGCGGAAAAACAATGTGGATATCACATACGAGATGCTGCAAATCATGTCTTGCTTGTGGAAGCAAGAAAGAGTAAACCAACAAGAACTGGCCGATAAAACATTCAAGGATAAAGCCAGTCTGACTTATCTGATAAACAACCTCGAAAAAAGAGGTCTTGTCGTCCGGCAAGAAGATTCAAGCGACCGACGAAATAAACTTATCACAGTGACGGAGCAAGGACGCATTTTACAAAAGAAGATGGAACCATTGCTCAATGAAATCTATGCCTTTGTTGCAGAGAATATTGACTTAAAAGATGTACAGGATAATATTATATTTTTACAAAAACTCGATTATGAATTTAAGAGTATTGAATAAATGGATAGCTGTAAGTCTGTTATTACTGAGCGCAGTAGGTATACAGGCACAGGAAACTCATTTATTGGGTGTTGATGAGCTATTCAGATTTGGGATTGAAAACAGTCTGAAAGTCAAGTCTGACAGAGTCAGCGAACACATTGCTTCCGATGAATTATCAATTGCCAAAACAGGTTTTTTACCAGATATTACGGTAGGTTTAACAGGTGGATATGTTGGCGATCCAACCTTGTTCAGAGAGGGGTTGACGGATGCGGTTCATCCCTATTACCCAGATTGGAGCCAGAATTATAATCTAGAGGTTGTACAGCCATTGTATCGTGGAGGTAAAATCAAGCGTTCTATAGAGAAAGCCTCTTTGCAGAAAGAGTTGGCTCAGTTAGTTGCCCACAAAGATATTGCCGAACTAAAATTGATATTAATGGGTCGTTATTTGGATCTATTCAGGTTGTATAGACAGCAAGAGGTAATGATTCAGAATATAGGTGAAGCACAAAAAAGACTGAATGATATTCAACAGATGAAAAAGCAGGGAATGGTCACGGGAAATGATCTTATCCGGAGTGAACTGCTGCTCACAAACTATCAGTTGACTTTGCGGGAAGTTGAAGATAATATCCGCATCAGTTCACAGCAACTGAATATTGCTTTGGGGTTGAATGAAGAGTGGATCTTGAAGCCAGACAGTAATTTTCTGGAAAATCCGTTGTCTTTAGCCTCATACGAAGAGTATGTACTGCAAGCCTATAGTCAGTATCCCGAATTGCAAATGGCAGAAAACGGAATCAAGCTTGCACGTAAAAACGAAGAGTTGGTACGTGCCGACTACCTTCCTTCTCTCTCAATGAGGGCAGCCAATACCCTGGCACGGCCGGTTACCAGTACTTCTCCCGTTCAGGATATGTATCTCAATAACTGGAATGTCTCTCTGGTTTTTTCCTATAAACTTTCCGCATTATACCAGAATAAGAAAAAAGCGAGTGCAGCGAAGCATTCAGTAACTTTGAGCCAGCTGCAACGGGAACAACAGGAGCAAAATATCCGCACAGGGATAAAGAGCGCCTATATTAGACATCAGGAGGCGGTGGACAAGGTAGAGGTACTCAACTTATCTGTGAAACAGGCTAATGAAAATTATCGGATTGTATATAATAAATATAAGAACCGCCTGGCTATTCTGACAGATTTGCTGGATGCCAGTGGTGTAAAACTGGAAGCGGAAATGCAGCTTACAACAGCAAAAGCAAATGTTCTGTTTACTTATTATCAACTGCTGCGTGCAAGTGGCAACTTATAGATGAAAGGATAAAGATGGAAGAAAAGAAGCTCAAAGAAAAGAAATCACATCAGCACAATTTAATGAAGCTGAAACAGCGTTTGATGCGTAATATAATTATGAATACAATTTGTATTTCATTGGCAATTGGAATAATTGGTTGGGCTGTTCATTATTTCTGGCGCTACACTATTTATGAAATAACCAATGACGCAGTTGTCGATCAGTATATTACCCCTGTGAGTGTTCGTGTGGGCGGCTATATCAAGGAAGTGCGCTTTACAGAACATCAATATGTAAAAGCTGGAGATACGCTGCTGATTCTGGATGACAGAGAATTTCGGATTAAATTAATGGATGCTCAGGCAGCGCTGATTGATGCTGAAGCATCAGCCGATGCATTACAGTCGAATGTAAATACCACCCGAAGCAACATCAATGTCTCGGATGCCAACATAGCAGAGACAAAAGCTCGTTTATGGAAATTGGAGCAGGATGAAAAGCGTTATGCGGCACTTTTGAAAGAGGACGCGGTAACCGGTCAACAATATGAGCAGGTGAAAAGCGACCTGGATGCAATGAGAGCCCGTTATGAATCATTAAAAAGCCAGAAAAAGTCTGTCGAATCCCAGTCGAATGAAGCTGGCAAGAAAACTAAGAGTGCATCGGCTGTGATTCTGAGAAAGAGAGCGGAATTGGAAATGGCAAAACTGAACCTGTCATATACGGTCGTAACAGCTCCATATGATGGATATATGGGAAGAAGAACCTTGGAAAATGGACAATTAATCCAGGCCGGACAAACAGTGTCGAATATTATCCGCAATAATGATAAATGGATTACTGCGAACTATAAAGAAACCCAGATTGCCAATATTTACGTGGGGCAGGAGGTACATATAAAAGTAGATGCTCTCAAAGGAAAAGTTCTCCAGGGAAAGGTTACCGCTATTAGTGAAGCTACCGGTTCTAAATATTCTTTGTTACCAACGGATAATAGTGCCGGCAATTTTGTGAAAATACAGCAACGAATTCCGGTTCGCATCGATCTGGTTAATATTACTCCCGAAGAAAAAGAACAGCTGCGTGTGGGTATGATGGTGGAGACTGAAGCTAAGATTAAAAAGTAATCACAAGAATAATGGGTAAAAGACATAATATCCCCTTGCGAAAGGGGATACCTTACTGGGTGGGCATCGTCATCACTTTTATTATTATGATTCCCACGATGATGCTGAATGGTACCTACACCGGGTCAAGTATCGATATTTCCGGCTCTCTAGGGGTGCTGACAGAAGATATCTCCATGGCTTTCTTTGCCACTACGGCAGGGATGGTAGCCGGGTATCCGCTTTATTCGAAAGTGAGGGCCATTACAACCACCAAAACAATTGTGCTTTGCAATCTTTGTTTACAGACCCTATTAGCTTTTGTCTGTGCACGCACATCACATATCCAATTAATTACCGTCTGTGGTTTTATGATTGGCTTTCTGCGTGGTTTTATCATTATTGAAATTGTAAAAATATTAAAGCCGCTTTTCTCCAAGCATGATAGACGATCAGAATTTTATTCATTCTTTTATCCGATTGTTTTCGTCCTGAATCAGATGTCTATGATTGTGACTGCGGCATTAGCTTATCACTATCAATGGCAATACATGTATTACCTGATCATCGGGCTGCTGTTGCTGGCTATAATACTGGTTCTTATTTGTTTTCGTTATGGAAAGAGACAGATCGTTATACCGTTTAAGGAGATTGACTGGGTAAGTGTACTGATTATTTCTGCGTTGTTGCTGACCATCATCTATGTGGTTACTTACGGCAAAACAAAAGATTGGTTCGACGATTCCACCATACTTGCTGGTACCATTTCCATCCCCATATTGGGTTGGACTTTTTTTAGAAGACAGCGTAGAATTGAAAATCCTTATCTGAATCTGGATGTGCTTTCGGGACACAAGCCTTATGTTGCCTATTTCTTTATGGCGCTTGTCTCCATATTCAATAGTTCGGGAATATTGATCAGTCAATTTACAACCACTATCCTGAAACTTGACAGTGTGCATTCCAATGCACTTACCATTTGGCTGTTTCCCGGGTTTATTCTTTCGGCAGCCTTTTGTTACTGGCATTTTAATGCGCAGATATGGAAATTCCGGGTACTTATTTTCTGGGGGATGGCCTGCTTTACCGGATATTTTGCGGTTCTTTATTTTGGGCTTACCCCGAATGGTACCTATGAGTTTTTTTATTTACCGATGGTGCTTCGAGGGATGGGAACCATGATTCTTTTCATCGCTTTTGGTACGTATGCAGCCGAAGATTTGCTTCCGCAGTTTACCCTATTCAATGCTTTCTTCATGATTACCATACGTGGGGTATTATCTCCGGCAATCGGAAGTTCTTTTTTCAGTAATATGCTTTACCGCTTTCAGCAAAATAACCAGATGATTCTTTCGCAAGGAGTTGATATGCAGAATCCGATGGCAGCTTCCTCATATTCACAAAGCCTGAACAGTGCCCTGGCGCAGGGACATCCTTTGGCTGAAGCGCAACAGCTGGCCACACAAACGCTATACAACGCCGTTCAAATACAATCAACTATGGTGAGCATTAAGCAGATAGTTGGATACATGCTGATGGCGTCCATTGTAATCATGGTGATTGCACGCTTTACTCCGTTCCACAAGACGCTGAAGGTTGCAGTTCCAAAGACCGGAGAGGATATGATTTAATCCATTTTCCTGAAAATAATAAAGCACAGCAAATTTGATTTTCATCATTTTCGCTGTGCTTTTGTTATCCTGATAAATCCTGATACCTTAATTCCTGAAAACTAATCCTTCTCCCATAGTATCTACTATAATAGGTTTTGTACGGTCTACTTCCTGAGCCAAAAGCTTTCTGGACAAATCGTTCAGCAGGTAGCGTTGGATGGCCCGCTTCACCGGGCGGGCTCCGAATTCCGGATCATAGCCGGCGGTCGCAATAAACTGAGTTGCCGCTTCGGTCATCTCCATTGTCACTCCGTTTTCGATCAGCATCTTTTGTACCCCTTTTATTTGCAGCTTCACAATTTCCATAATCTCCTTTTCCGATAGCGGTAAGAACATGATGGTTTCGTCAATACGATTCAGAAACTCCGGACGAATGTTTTTCTTCAACATCGCCATCACCTCTTTCTTGGTTTCCTCAATCAGTTCCTCCCGATTCCGACTGTTCATCCGTTCAAACTGACTTTGTATATACGAACTTCCCATGTTGGAGGTCATAATGATAATCGTATTCTTGAAGTTTACCACCCGGCCTTTATTGTCGGTCAGCCGTCCATCATCCAACACCTGCAGCAGTATGTTGAATACATCGGGGTGCGCTTTCTCAATCTCGTCGAACAGCACTACCGAATAAGGCTTGTGGCGGATGGCTTCGGTAAGTTGACCACCTTCATCGTAACCCACATATCCCGGAGGCGCACCTACCAATCGTGATACGGAATGCTTCTCCTGATATTCGCTCATGTCGATACGTGTCATCATCGCTTCATCGTCAAAGAGGAATTCCGCCAGAGCTTTTGCCAACTCGGTTTTACCTACGCCGGTTGTTCCCAGAAAGATGAAACTACCTATCGGGCGTTTCGGGTCCTGCAGTCCGGCGCGGCTTCTACGTACGGCATCTGCAACCGCCTCTATTGCTTCGTCCTGTCCAATTACCCGTTCGTGGAGTTCCTTTTCCAGGAACAGCAGTTTATCCGCTTCGCTCTTCATCATTTTCTTAACCGGGATACCAGTCCACCGTGATACCACATCGGCAATATCCTCGGCATCCACCTCCTCCTTAATCATCGCATTTCCGTTCTGCAGGTTGTGCAGCTCCTTCTGAGTCTGCTCAATCTCTGCATTCAGCGCCTGCAGCTTTCCATATCTTATCTCGGCTACCAGTCCGTAGTTTCCTTCCCGCTCGGCTTTATCGGCTTCGAACTTGAGGTTTTCAATTTCAATTTTATTCTGCTGAATCTTGTTCACCAACGCCTTTTCGCTTTGCCATTTTGCCTTGAAGGAGTTCTCCTGTTCTTTCAGCTCAGCAATCTCCTTGCTTAGCAGTTTCAGTTTCTCTTCATCCTTTTCCCGTTTGATGGCTTCGCGTTCAATTTCCAGCTGTTTTATTTTCCGGCTTATTTCATCCAGCTCTTCCGGAACCGAATCTACCTCCATTCGTAGCTTGGCGGCCGCTTCATCCATCAGGTCGATGGCCTTATCCGGAAGGAACCGGTCGGTGATGTAACGGTTGGAGAGTTCCACGGCAGCAATAATTGCATTGTCTTTGATGCGCACCTTGTGATGGTTTTCGTACCGTTCTTTCAGTCCCCGGAGAATGGAGATGGTGCTCAGTACATCCGGTTCGTCTACCTGAACTACCTGGAAACGGCGTTCCAACGCCTTGTCCTTTTCAAAATATTTCTGATATTCGTTGAATGTCGTTGCACCAATTGAGCGTAGTTCTCCACGAGCCAAAGCTGGTTTCAGGATGTTGGCCGCATCCATGGCGCCTTCTCCCTTTCCGGCTCCCACTAGGGTATGTATTTCGTCAATGAAGAGGATGATGTCCCCTTCCGACTTAATCACTTCGTTGATTACCGATTTCAGTCTCTCCTCAAATTCCCCTTTGTATTTAGCACCTGCCACCAATGCACCCATATCCAGCGAGTACACCTGTTTATTTTTCAGGTTCTCGGGTACATCTCCCCGCAGGATACGGTGCGCAAGACCTTCCACAATGGCGGTTTTACCCGTTCCCGGTTCACCAATCAAAATCGGATTGTTTTTGGTACGCCGGCTAAGAATTTGCAGCACCCTTCTGATTTCTTCGTCACGGCCAATCACAGGGTCTAGTTTACCGCTTCGTGCCCTTTCGTTCAGGTTGATTGCATATTTATTAAGCGATTGATAGGTATCTTCGCTGGTTTGCGAAGTAACCTTTTCTCCCTTCCGCAACTCTGTAATGGCTGCCCTTAAATCTTTTTCGTTCATTCCGGCATCCTTCAGTATATTCGAAACCGTACTTTTCACTGTAAGCAAAGCCAGTAACAGGTGTTCTAGAGATGCAAACTCGTCGCCCATCTCTTTAGAATACTGCGTGGCTTTTTGTAGCACTTCATTAGCTTCCCTTCCCAGGTAAGGTTCTCCGCCCGATACCTTGGGAAAAGAATCAATCTGTTTGTCGAGCACCATTGCAATCTGCTGCCCGTTTATTCCCAGCTTCTGGAATATAAAATTGGTTACATTTTCGCCAACCTTCATCACCCCGTGAAGCAGATGTTCTGTTTCAATGGCCTGTTGTCCGCGGCTCTGCGCCAGGTTCACGGCCTCTTGTACCGCTTCCTGTGATTTGATAGTGAAATTGTTGAAATTCATATATTTATGTTTTCTTGTTTTCTTAATACTGTAATTGTCTAACACTTTATAAGCACCAAAAGATTTGCCAAGCCACATTTGTTCCTGTTTTCAGAACAAAAGTTGTATAATTATGACATTTTGGCATCTTAATTCTCCTTTAATCTGAAATTATGACCGATTTTTCAAATCTTCTGATATTAATAGGCAATCCAGTTTTCTATTGCTCCTGAAGCTTTCCGAATCAGATTCCTAGTTTGCATAAAATATCTTTCCATCCACTTCCGCATGGATATAAATTCGTATCTTTATCCCCGAAATAAAGCAATTACATGGAAGAAAAAATTAAAATGGCTGAGACGGTGATGTTGATTGACGCGGCGTTTCTGAACTTCGTGACCGAAGACCTGAAAAAGAATTTTGAAAGAATGTTGAGTAGAAAGCTGCAGGATATCGATCTATCCCACCTGTTTACTTACCTTGCTCTCGATGCAGGAATTACAGAAGGCAAGAACGATATTCAGGTATTCTTTATTTATGATGATGAATCGGCGCAGTTGAAACATGCACAGCCATCGGACCTGGCTAAGGAACTTAATGGTGTGGCATTCAATAACGAGTTTGGCGAGTTCAGTTTCAATACGTTCCAGCCCGAAGGAATGGCCACCCGTGAAGAGCTTTTTCTCGAATCGCTTAAAGTGGTTAAAGATGCCGAAGGAACCAAAAGGATTGTCGTGCTCTCTTTCAATGAGGAGTATGAAAGCGAGGTGCTTTCTATCTTAAAGGAGGTAAAAGAGAAAGAGGTGATTCAGTTCCGAATGAGCGAACCGCAAGAGGAAGTTAGTTTCCGATGCGAAATTCTAGCTTATCCGTTGATGCACTCTTTGGGTATCCGGGGTGACGAATTGCAGTAGTTTAATAATATTATTCCGGTTCTATGTCCGATTTCAGATTGAAGGTGTTTTTAAGTGTGGCACGAAACCTGAGTTTTACCAAGGCTTCGCAGGAGCTTTTTATAACTCAGCCTGCCATAACCAAGCATATTCAGGAACTGGAAAGCCTTTATAAGACCCGACTTTTTGAACGGCTCGGGAATAAAATCAGTCTCACTACTGCCGGCGAGCTTTTGTTGGAACATGCCGAACGTATTCTGGATGATTATAAGCAGCTGGATTATGAAATGCATTTGCTTCACAACGAATACTCCGGTGGGCTGAGGCTCGGTGCCAGCACCACAATTTCGCAATATGTACTGCCTCCCGTTCTGGCGCGGTTTATCGAGAAGTTTCCACAGGTTTCCCTTTCTCTGTTCAATGGAAATTCCCGTGATGTGGAGAATGCCCTTCAGGAGCACCGTATAGACCTGGGACTGGTTGAAGGAACTCTTCGACTTCCGAACCTGAAGTACACCTCTTTCCTGAAAGATGAACTGGTGGCTGTGGTGCATAGTCACAGCAAACTAGTGAAGCTGGATGAAATATCGGTGGAAGAGTTTTGCAAAACACCTCTGGTGTTACGTGAAAGAGGTTCGGGTACGCTGGATGTGCTCGAAAATTCTTTGTCTGCTCATAACATAAAATTATCCGACCTCAATGTGCGCATGTATTTAGGTAGCACAGAAAGCATCAAACTTTTTCTTGAACATACCGACTGTATGGGAGTTGTTTCCATACGTTCCATTTCACGTGAACTTACGGCCGGACTCTTTAAGGTGATTGAGGTTAAAGAGTTGGAAATGCAAAGAGAATTCTCGTTTGCCCGTCTCCAGGGTGAGGAGGGAGGGCTCTCACAGGTGTTCATGCAATTTGCCAATCATTATAACAAAACGTTATAAGGCATAACAATAAACGATTGGCATCATTCAGGCAGATGCTTTACCTTTGCACTGCAATTTAAAAGGAATAATAAAATATGGATGCACTCGTAAAGTTTTTGAAGGATAACAATAAGATTATCTATCTGGTATTACTTGTATTTTGTCTCTTACCATTTGTAACCCCTCCGGTTTCTCTGCTTACCGGTTTGATATTCGCCCTTATTTGTGGGAAGGCTTACCCCGGGTTTAATAAAAAAATGTCGAAATATCTTTTGCAGTTTTCTGTAGTAGGTCTGGGATTCGGAATGAATCTGCATCAGGCTTTAGCTTCAGGAAAAGATGGTATGATGTTCACCATTATCTCAGTAGCAGGGACCTTGCTGATTGGTACATTTATGGCAAGACGCCTTCGAGTGGATAAAAAAACAGGTTATCTTATCAGTTCGGGAACAGCTATTTGTGGTGGAAGTGCCATTGCAGCGGTAGCACCCGTAATCAAGGCAAATGATGGTCAAATTTCAGTATCAATGGGTACCGTCTTTATCCTGAATGCCATTGCTCTTTTTCTTTTTCCGGTTTTGGGACACCTGTTCGGACTTACCCAGCATCAGTTTGGTTTGTGGTCGGCAATTGCCATTCACGATACCAGTTCGGTAGTTGGTGCAGGTTCTGCATACGGACAAGAGGCGTTGCAGGTTGCCACTACGGTGAAGCTGACACGTGCTTTGTGGATTATACCAGTATCCATTGTTACCTCATTTATCTTTAAGAGCAAATCCGAAAAGATGTATACCCCTTGGTTTATCTTCTTCTTCATTCTTGCCATGCTTGTCAATACATTCTTTACACTGCCTGCCCCCCTTACAACCGGTATGGTTTGGCTGGCACGTAAAGGTTTGACCCTGACGCTCTTCTTTATCGGTGCCTCTCTTTCAAGAGATGTATTGAAAAGTGTCGGTTTCCGCCCCATGGTTCAGGGAGTTCTGGTCTGGATATTTATTGCTATTACTTCGCTGGTTTACATCATGTTTATGAGTTAACAGAGAAAAAATAGTTCAAAATAGTTATTTAAACGGTAAGAGGGTGAAATCGCATTGTATTTCACCCTCTTACTGTTTATTATTACATTTGTCTGTAAACAAGAGTATGTATTCAACTCCAGAAACTTAATTCCTGGTTTCATGCATTTTCTTCCAGTCTTATTTTTTCCCTTTGGTAATATTCTGAATGTCCTGCAGGGTCATATCTCCGGTAATTTGCATGTATACAAACTCAGGTTGCTCATCCACCAGCATAATCAGTTCACTTACTTTATTGTTATTCTTCTTTTTAATGTAAAAGGTTACATTTGTACCTTCATCTTTTACCCGCATCAGCTCCTCATAACTTTTGCTGAATGCAAGTCGGGGCAGTTCACTTTTCATCATCTTCGAGATAGATGCCTTTTCCGTTGTCAGTATAAGAATCGATTCCAGTTTTCCTGCAATAGAACCAATGTCTATGCCTTCTGTTTTCATGTTCGGCATCATCTGAAGCATGGCCTTTGATATGAATACGGATGTTACGCCATCCATATCGGAAAATTTCTGAGTAAATTTATTTTGGGCGGAAGCCATCCCTGTCCAAAACATCAGAATGATTAATATTAGTTGTTTAAATTTCATATCTGTTATTGGTAAAGTTGTTTGTTAATAATAGCATTTACTTTTTTCACATCCTTTTCGGCATGTTCCATTTGGTTCATCCCTTTATTCAGGTTGTTTGAAACCAGTAGTAACGCCTTTTGTGTTTCCCTATAAGCATCCTGCGGATTGGTATAGGTGTCTGTTAGCACGGTTTTTTCCTGTTTGTCGGGCCGATAAAGAGCAATACCCAGAATCAGGCAAACACTTGCTGCAATACCGCTTATGAAGTACCAGCTTTTTATTCTTCTTGACTGATGCAGTTTTGTTCTGTTTTCTTTTTCCGCCCACGAATCAATCTGGTTACTGAGTTTTTGTTCTAGATGTGGAGGTATTTCAATCTCATTATCATCAAAGAACATCTCTAGAAACACTCTTTTCTCAGCCATCAAATGAGGCGGCACATCCTGGGTCTCAAAAAAAAGTTTCAGTTCTTTTTCCTGTTCAACCGAAGTCTTTCCTTCATAAAAATCGGCTATCAATTTTTCTATTTCAAAGATTTTCATCATTCTTGCTATATATTAAATTGTTCGCGTATCGTTTTTCTGGCTCTTGAGATTAAGACTCTTATATTAATGGCATTAAGTCCGGTTATCCTTTCTATCTCCTCTATGGAGCAGTCGTTCAGATGTCTTAGCTTCATTACTTCCTGCTGTTTGTTTGGCAGCCGGGTAATAATTTGCTTTACACAGTTCAACTGGTCTTTCATTTCTATCTCATTAATCAGTGAAGTCTCATTGGGCTTGCTTATATTTTGTAAATCCTCCTTTTCTGTTTCATTTCGCGTTGAGCGAAGATAATCAAAACAAATATTTTTTAGAACGATTACAGAAAAAGACTCCGGATTTCTTATATCAACAAGATCGTCCCGCATATTCCATAGTTTCAGATACGCTTCTTGCACCATATCTTCCGCATCACAGGAGTTACCCATTAGTCTGTAGGCCACCCTGTATAGTTTCTGGTGAAAAGGAAGATACATCCTTTTGAAGCTTTCGGCATTCATATTACTGATTTGTTGTATATTTAGCCAAATCCGATTGTTTAAAACTTCCTTTAATCTTCACAAGTGATGCATCGTCGCCGGTAGTTATCACCACCAGTTCGCTTATTTCTTCCTTTTTGATTTTTACCAGTACCCTAACTTTTTCCCCGTTTTCATTCGAGCTGACCATCGTCTCATACTCTTTGTCATTCAGTGATTTAACTTTTTCGGCAAACCTCTGTTTTACTTCTTCAGGGCAATTGCTCAGGTCGATTACCTGCACGGCTTTCATATTCTTCAGTCCTGGAATATCGTTGCTTTTTACAAACGGCTTCAGGAATGAAGTTTCCAGGTTATTGAGATTTACACATTCGGCATTCTCAGTTTTTGAGAATTCCGCAAACAACTGCTTAACGTTCTGTCCCAAGCTCCATTGAGCTATTAAAAACAGTGAGAGACACAAGAAATACTTTTTCATAACTATAAATTTTATGTGATTACTTGATTCAATTGAAGCGCTATCAACGTAAATACATTAATTAGACGTAACCCGACCGGATATTGTTACAACTAAAACAAAAAAAATAAGTAAAACAGATATTTTATGATATTTTCTCCTTGTGCCTCCTTTGTTTAAGAGAACTAACCCGTTTTTGTTTTCCATTGTCATAACTGTTTTTATTTCACCTTTATTTCTTTTAATTATAAGATAATCAATGTGTTGGTATGGTATGATTCCTAGTAAAACAAACACAAAGGAGCACGATTAAACAGTGTGTAAAGAATTTTAGTGGCAGTGTGGCAGAGGAAACATTCTTTTTCTCGCTCTGTAAATCGTAATTCCAAAAAAAATCTTTTAGAAGAATTTTCATTTTTCATTTTCTGAGACCGGATAAACCTTATTTTTACTGACACTACTGACACTAAAATTGTTTACAAGACAAAGAAATACCCCAATATAAGGTCGTTCACAAAACCGGGGTTGAGAGGGTGGAGTAAAATAGTCTCTTTTTCGGTTTCAGAATTTCATATTTGAAAAAAATCTTTTTTGAATAATTTTCAGATTTCATTTTTTGAAACCGAAAAACCTTTGTTTTCTCTCCACCCTCTCCACCCTGGACAATATCCTTATAGTAATATGTGGCTGGTTATCTGTATTATAGGTGTTGAGACAACCCGGATCAGGATTAAGGGTTAATTAGTCAACCCATTACAGAGTTTAGAGCAACAGTAATCAACCCAAAACCAGCTATTAGGGAAACCAGGCAGTGAATTAACCCTGCCAACACCATCAATTACCCCAATCATGTACAAGATTAGGGGGTAATCATGTACAAGATTAACCCCAAACATGTACAAGATTGAGGTGAAATATGTACAAGATTGGGCTAACTCTTGCCGTTGTTTTGGTTAGTTTTTTCTGTTGTTTTGGTTAGTTCTCCATGAACAAAGGATAAGTGTACTGGGGCAACACATAATCAGATTTGCCGTACTCCCAACGTGGCAGGTGAACCAGAGGCCTTGCTTGGGCAACCCCATAATCAGATTTGCCGGGTACAGTTACCGTAACAGAGGAGTGGTGTGTTGTTATCATATCCATCAATCGGCATGTCCCACCGAAAAATACACCACAACAGACAACAGCGTGCTGCATTTATACAGGTCAACTGTCTGGTTGAAACAATTCAAAGCACCGCAATAGGCAGTCGTATGCTGTTTTTATCCGCTTTTATTGTCGGGAACCATCCAATTAAGACCCTTTTTTGCGATATTGCCGGATCTATTATTTCCTCTGCACCATTATTGTGGTGATGTAATGGTCTGAATATCAAGATTGTATATAATAGCCTGGTGTACATGGTGCACTAAAAACAAGCCTTTTGTGTTTCCAGAAAATCATATTTGAAAATAAGTATTTTAGAAGAATTTTCATTTTTCATTTTCTGAAACTGTAAAACACCCTTTTTTAGTGCCACCTGTGCCACCCATGTATTAAATAAAAAGGTATAAAGCAATGCATTTGGGTAAATCTTGTATAGAACAATTTTATTAGTTAATATAATTGTTTACATTTGCTTTGTCACACAAATGGTTGAAATCTATATCTTGTATACATGAAAAAAATAATCAAAATGTTGTTTCATAACCTAATTGGGAATATAAGAGCAATCTCTTTTTTAATATTCATACTTTATCCGATTTGGGCTAATTCCCAAAATGAAAAATTTGACTCTTTCTTAAATAAATTCGCCTCCGATTCAGTTTTCCAAGTAAGCAGAATTTCTTTCCCGTTGCAATATGTCTCTTGGGACTGGGATAATGATAAGGAGGTAGTAACAGAAATAAAGAAAGAAAAATATAAATATGACATTTTATATTTTTCACTTGAAGAATGTACAGATGTATTTACTATTTTTTATGACAACTTTGATTGTAAATTTAGAGAAACCGACGAAATGGTCTTTCGATGGAAAGGATTTACTTCTGTGGATAGGAGATACTATTTTAAAAGGCTTAACGGAATATGGATTCTAATTAAAATTGTTGATTATGATCCTATTAATAACGATAGAAAAAATTGCTTAAGCAAAACCGATTGGGATGGTGTTGGTGCGACAAATAGATAATGGTGAGGTAATTGAAAGAGGTACGACGATATGTATTAATAATAAGTTCATTAAATCAAACAATGATATTTATAAAATTGATTTAGAAAATGAATCATATACTTATTATAAGAAGACATGGTATCAACAAGACCGGCAAGGGTGTTTTTATAAAATGTAGCTAGAATTATTGACGTCTACGGATGTAATTATATAAGCTTTAAAAAATGGAAGTTGCTACCTTAATGTTTCCTGTCTAAGAATAGGATAAATGAGGTTAGTAAGAGAAAGCTAATGGAATGAACAAAATAATGATATTATGATGCAGAAATTATTAAATAAAGCGATTGATGAAAAATCATTAATTGGTATTAGAACGAATAAATTAGATTGGGGACAAACAATAATTGGGTATATTGTTGAACTTAATGAATCAGATTTTACAATTAATGAAATTGATGAATATGGAATGCTTATTGGAAATACTGTCATTCAAATGATTGATGTGCTTCATCTTGAATATAATGATAGATATCAAAAACGCTTACAATTTACATTTGAAAATAGTGGCACATTTAATCCTAATAGTTGTGTAACTATATGGAAAGAAGGAAATGAGTTGATGCCTCATTTGAATATGTTGAAAGAGACTGATAAGTTATGTACATTCTTTCTAAATGAAGATGATTATGTGATTGGATTTTTACAAGATATTACAGAAGACCAAATATTAATTAGGAACGTAGGGGAGGAAGGTGATGACGATGGTGTATCGTGTTATTATCTTGAAAATTTTATCGGGATAAGAATTGATAGTCTTGCTGAACAGAAAATAAATCTATTATACAAGAATAAATCTATTTTTTATTAGTAGTCAACTCTTCTCTAGGAACATCATGATTAAATATTTATTTAATAAGAAAAATATGAAAGTTTATGAAATGTATAAATATAATAATAACGATTCTTCTTGTTGCTATACTTTTTTTATCATATTATAAATCAATAAAATCAGGTTTAACTACTGACAATTCTATGACTTTAAAAGTCAACACATCTATAAAACTACGAGATGATATACGCTCAATTATCGAAGAATGTATAAATAAATATTCTCAATATGATAGCTTTGTTTTATCTCGAAGCCCAAGAAAACTAGTAGCAGATGATTCAGATGAGTTATTGAATAATGATTTTCTGATTGGACCGGCATTTGAGCATTTTGATCATGATAAGACTCCATTATTGTTTTTTGAATTTAAAGGAAAAATAATATTTATAAAATGCGGTCTCGAAGAATTATATGTTACATCTCATCATCAAGATTCAATCTATCAAAAAAAAATTGTAAAAAGAGGGGTTGATAGTATTGTGGATTATAAAGGTTGGGTTCAAAAAAATGGCTCGATACTTTATATTTATAGGTCGATTTATTTTAAAATATGTGAAGATAGTAGCATATATAAAAATTATCGACCAGATACATTGTTTTTGCCCAAACACAGTTATTCAACAATAAAATTTGATCCAAATATTAAATAAAATGCATATGCTGTAATCGGTAACTTTGTTTCAGAGATAAGTTGAAGATATAAAATCAAAAATATGTTTTGTAACTCCCAAAATAGAGTTAATCAATGAATGTAAAAGAAATTGTTATAATATTTACAGCCCTTTTCGGGTCTCTTATTTGCAACGCTCAATCTGTTTTAACTAATGGACTTGTTGTCCAAAAAAGAAAATCATTTTATGGCGTTGACAACAGTAAAAATAGTAATGTTTGTAGCATTAGTTATAAGCTGTATAATGAAAGTGATGATGTAATCTGGCTTTGGATTGAAAAAGATGATCTTGCAGGATTGTCAGATTCCATAAAAGCAAAAAGCTACTTCTATAAAAGAAAAGGCGATTTTAGTTTGTATGATTTAGCATTGGATGGTAATGTAGCAAGTTTTTCGCAGTCGATATTTAGTGTATTTGTGAAATGTGTTGAACCCAAAGAGCATTTTACAATACAGATAATTTCCAATAAAGATATTTCGGAAACTTATCAGCAAAAGGTCTTCCAATTCTTGGATAGACATATAGTTGCTATTTCCGAAAAGAGTTTATCCCGATATGTTTATGATATTAAATCTATGGACGAAAGAATTTTTTTCAAAGAAGAATTTATTTCTTTATTCTTGGATTCGTTGTTCTAATTGCATCGGGTAAAGTAATAACTTATTATGTATTACTTAGTATTTTGGAAAATCTTACATAAACTCTAAAAAATAAGAGTTGCTACCTGACTGTTTCCTATCTCAGAATGGGATAAATGAGGTTAGCAAGAGAAAGCTCAGAGAAGGAACTAAAATAATAATATTATGATGCAGAAGTTGTTAAATAAAGCGGTTGATGAAAAGTCATTAATTGGTATAAGGACGAATAAATTAGATTGGGGACAAACAATAATTGGGTATATTGTTGAACTTAATAAATCAGATTTTACAATTAATGAAATTGATGAATATGGAATGCTTATTGGAAATACTGTTATTCAAATAACTGATGTGCTTCATCTTGAATATGATGATAGATATTAAAAAAGATTACAATTTACATATGAAAATAGTGGAACATTTAATCCTAATAGTTGTGTAACTATATGGAAAGAAGGAAAAGAGTTGATGCCTCATTTGAATATGTTGAAAGAAACTGATAAGTTATGTACATTCTTTCTAAATGAAGATGATTATGTGATTGGATTTTTACAAGATATTACAGAAGACCAAATATTAATTAGAAATATTGGGGAGGAAGGTGATGACGATGGTGTATCATGCTATTACCTTGAAAATTTTATCGGGATAAGAATTGATAGTCTTGCTGAACAGAAAATAAATCTATTATACAAGAATGAATCTATTTTTTATTAGTAGCTAACTTTTATTCAGGAACATTCTTGTTAAATATTTATCTAACAAAAGAAATATGATAGTTTTGGAATGTATAAATTATCGACAACTTCTTTTTTTATGATTTATGACCTTATTCATTAGGATCTTACTATTTATAATTATAAAAAAGTAAAATACAAGAAAATGCAAATTGGCAATACAATGATTATTAATAAGATGAAACTAGTTTATTTTATATTTTTACTGTGTTTTTTTATTATGAATAGTTCAGCGCAGACGTATAATGCTGGTGTTGTTGAAGAAAGTGCTGTAAAATATTTTTGTGATAATGTCTTAAAAAAGGAAGCGCGAATTAATCAACTTAAAATACAGTTTAATGGAGCTACTAATGGAAAACCAAGCAATGTTTACGATGTGGCTAATTGCTTGGAAGATATTAATTTGCTTAAAGACAGCATTCCGAATAAAGAATACTTGGATAGCTTAGAACGAAAATATTTTCAAATAAAGAGTAACGTTATTAAAATTAGTAGTAAATGTGAGCGCTTTAGTAAGCGTTCACTTTTTAAACGAAATTATTATAGACTATATCTTTACAATGCAATAGAATATAATGAGATTTATTGTGTTGAGTTCTTTTTGGCCAATAAGAATTATAACACTTTTACAATCATAGTCTTCTTAGATAAAAAATTTGTTCCTATGAGTTATTGCATAAAGGCTATAACATATTAAAGTCTAATTTAAGTACTAATGCAGATCAAAGATTCTCTTATTTCTAATCCCTTGAAAATGTTTAAAGGTTTTTATCAAATAACTATACCCACTGAATTACTCATAAATTGTTGTAATTAGATTTTGTAAATTAGAGACATCTTTTGTTGGAGTGAAATACATTATCCCAGTTACTTGGATAAATGAATGAAATAAAAACGCAAACCGGAGAAATCAATGATTCCTCCGGTTCGCTCTAATATCTTTTCCTGAAGCAGGATTAGTTTTTGTGCTCTTTCAGCTTTTCGAAGATAAGTCCTTCCAGCTCTTCTGCCAATTCGGGGTTGTCGTTAACGCATTGTTTAGAGGCGTCTCTTCCTTGTCCCAGTTTGGTGTCATTGTAGCTGTACCATGAACCGCTCTTCTTGATAACACCCAGTTCGGCACCCAGGTCGATGATTTCTCCCGCACGAGAGATTCCTTCGCCAAACATAATGTCGAATTCCGCTTTACGGAAAGGAGGTGCCACTTTGTTTTTCACCACTTTTACGCGAGTCTGGTTACCGATAACTTCATCTCCGTCTTTCAGTTGGCTGACGCGACGGATGTCAAGACGTACGGAAGCATAGAACTTCAGTGCGTTACCACCGGTAGTGGTTTCGGGATTACCAAACATAACGCCAATCTTTTCGCGTAACTGGTTAATGAAAATGCAAGTAGTTTTGGTTTTACTTATTGTACCAGTCAGTTTACGCAATGCCTGAGACATCAAACGAGCCTGAAGTCCCACCTTGTTATCGCCCATATCGCCTTCAATTTCAGCTTTCGGAGTCAGTGCGGCAACAGAGTCGATTACCACAATGTCAACAGCTGAAGAGCGAATGAGTTGTTCTGCAATTTCCAGTGCTTGCTCTCCGTTGTCGGGCTGTGATATCCAAAGATTGTCTGTGTCTACTCCCAGTTTTGCTGCATAAAAACGATCGAATGCATGTTCCGCATCAACAATGGCGGCAATACCGCCAGCCTTTTGTGCCTGTGCTATCGCATGGATGGCAAGTGTTGTTTTACCGGAAGATTCAGGTCCGTATATCTCAATTACTCTTCCCCGTGGATAACCACCAACTCCTAATGCTGCATTTAATGCAATAGAACCGGTAGGGATTACTTCTACTTCCTGCACATTGTCATCGCCGAGTTTCATGATAGAACCTTTGCCGTAGCTTTTTTCTATCTTATCCATGGCAGCCTGTAGGGCCTTTAATTTTTCGCTTGATGCCATATTTGTTTGAAAATTTAATTCATCGCTGTCTTTCTTTGCCATAAATTAGTAGTTTGTAACTTGTTTATAATATTTGTTGAGCGTGTTCTTTGGTGCTTACCTCTTTAGGGGTAATGATGCGTTCGATAACGCCCTCCTCGTTGAGGATAAAGGTGGTGCGAAGGGTACCCATGTATGACCGTCCATACATTTTCTTTTCTGCCCATACGCCAAATTGCTCAACCAATTTTTTCTCTGTGTCTGCAATCAGTGTGAAAGGAAGTGCATGTTTTTCGATGAACTTCTGATGCGATTTCTCATCATCTACGCTGACTCCGATAACTTCGTATCCGGCTTTCCGCAAATCATCATAGCTGTCGCGGAGGCTGCAGGCCTGAGCGGTGCATCCTGAAGTATTATCCTTGGGATAAAAGTACAGTACCACTTTCTTACCTTTATAACTACTGAGGAAGATGTCTTCTCCTTTTTCATTTTTGCCCAATAATTCAGGGGCTTTGTCTCCTACATTCATAATACTTTTGTTTTTAGTTCATATTTATAAAGATAGAAATTGTTAAGAGTGGTAGTGGGAGAGTGCCGCAGTACGCGAGCACTCTCTTGGTCCATGCTTTATTTTTTAGAGTTCCAAGTCGCCATCGAACACCTCTACCCAAGGCAAGCCTTGCTTATTGAGTTGTTCCATGAACGGATCCGGATTGAATTCTTCAACATTGAACACACCCGGACGTTTCCATTCTCCTTTGAGGAACATCATGGCACCAATCATGGCAGGCACACCGGTGGTGTAGCTTACACCCTGAGCGCCTGTTTCCTTGTAGGCTGCTTCGTGGCTGCAGTTGTTGTATACGTAGTAAGTACGTTCTTTGCCATCCTTGATACCACGGATACGGCATCCGATGGATGTTTCGCCAGTGTAGTTCTCGCCCAGATCTCCTGGGTTAGGAAGAACAGCCTTGAGGAACTGAATAGGAACAATCTTCTGTCCGTTGTAATCGATTTCATCAATACGAGCCATACCGATGTTCTGGATTACACGAAGGTGTGTAAGGTATTCTTGTCCAAAGGTCATCCAGAAACGGGCACGTTTCAGAGTTGGATAGTTCTTTACCAGTGACTCCAGTTCTTCGTGATAAATTACGTATGATTCTTTAGGACCGATATTTGGATAATTCAACGGCTTATGGATTTCGTGCGGTTCAGTAACCACCCATTCTCCGTTTTCGAAATATTTTCCTTTCTGGGTAACCTCACGGATATTGATTTCCGGATTGAAGTTAGTTGCAAATGCTTTGTGGTGATCGCCAGCGTTGCAGTCTACGATGTCCAGATAGTGCATTTCGTCGAAATGATGTTTTGCTGCATAAGCAGTATAAATACCACTTACTCCCGGGTCGAAACCACATCCAAGAATAGCTGTCAGTCCGGCTTCCTTGAACTTTTCCTGATAAGCCCATTGCCAGCTGTATTCAAAGTGAGCTTCATCCTTTGGCTCATAATTGGCTGTGTCGAGGTAGTTGACTCCCGCCTTCAGACATGCATCCATGATTGTGAGGTCCTGATAAGGAAGAGCCACATTGATCACGATTTCCGGTTTGAAGTCGTTGAATAAAGCAACCAACTCATCCACATTGTCGGCGTCTACCTGAGCCGTTTTAATTCTATCTCCACCAATTGCTTTTGCGATCGCATCACATTTTGATTTGGTACGGCTGGCCAACATGATATCTGTGAAAACATCGGCATTCTGTGCCACTTTGTGTGCAACAACGGTTCCAACACCGCCGGCACCAATAATTAGAACTCTACCCATTTAAGTGTAATTTAATTGTTTTAATATTGATAACTTGAGCAAAGATAAATAAATAATTGAAGCGGGGGAAATAATTCTGTAATAAATATCCCCCTTTATTGACAAAGTTTTAACGTGTGTGTTGATGAAATTTATTTGCCCATTCCGCCGTTTCTGGCAATAATCCAGATAATGATAGGGGCGCCGAAAAGGGCTGTCACCGAGTTGATGGGTAGGGTGCCCTGACTGCCCGGCATCTGTGAAACAAGATCGCAGATAAGCATAATTACGCTTCCGCAAAGTATGGAGGCGGGAATAATTGTTTTGTGATTGGAAGAATGAAAAATACCCCGGGAAATATGAGGTATGGTTACGCCAATAAATGCGATAGGTCCTGTAAATGCGGTAGATGTTCCTGCCAGCAAGGCGGTTGCCAGAATAATCCATAGTCGGGTATGGAGAACGGAAACTCCAAGTCCGGCGGCATACTTTTCGCCGAGCAAAAGCACATTGAGTTTTTTCTGAAGGATAAAAGCCATTACTGTGCCGATGAGCACGATGGGGGCCATAATCGCCATGTAATTCCAGCTGACAGCTGATAGGCTGCCGAAAGTCCATGAGATAAAGAGTTTTAAAGTATCCGGATTGCTTGTGCTTTGAAGAATACTTACAATAGCTCCGGCGAAGTTACCAAACATCATTCCGATTATAAGCAAAGAGACTGTTTGCGGTACTTTGACTGATACGATAACGATAAGCAATAGTACTCCGACGGCTCCAAGTACGGCTGCCAATACCTGTCCCCATCCGGCGATGAGTAGCCAGGGAAGGGTAGTGGTGCCCAGTGTTAGCAGCGCAACACCCAGACTGGCTCCGGAGGTAACTCCCAGTACGTCGGGCCCGGCAAGCGGATTGCGGAACAGGGTCTGCATTAGCACACCGGCCACAGAGAGGGCGGTTCCGGTAAGAATTGCAGTAAGGGCCTTGGGCAGGCGGTGGTTCAGTATGATTTCACGGTAAATATTGTCGTTCCCGTGTCCGGTGAGGGTAGCCCATACGTCGGCTAATGACAGATTTACACTGCCAAAGGCGATGTCGCATCCAAATGCGATAATGAACAAGAGTATAAGCAGTATAAATCGTGTTCTCATTTCAGTTTTTGCATATAGGTGAACTCGTATCCGGGCAACAGTTCCGGATGAAGAGCTTTTATCATATCACTCAGAACAAGATAGGGGCGGGCAACAGCGCTTTCCCAGTAGTCGTTCCCTCCGGTGGCATTCATTCGTTTGTTGTAATTATATACATTTCCTTTTTTGAAAGCATCGAACAGCTTATATTTTACGTCTGTTTTGCTCAGTTCGTCCAACGAACCAGCCTGAACGCCTACCCAGATATCGGCTTTGCTGAAGTTAATCAGTGCTGGTTCAATGTTGGTGGAGATGCTTCCGCTGGTGGTGTCATTCTCATAAAAATATGATCCACCGGCATCACGGAACATTCTGGCAGTAAAGCTTCTTCCGGCTGGCATTGTCCATGTGCCGCGGAAATCCTGTCCTGACATCAGGGTAGGACGATTTTTGGCTTTCTGCGCCAATGATGATACTTCTTTGTATCTTTTTTCCACATCATTGAACAGACTGTCTGCCAGAGCTGATTTGTCGAAAAAGGCTCCTACAAACTTTATCCATTCGGCACGTGCCAGTAACGACTGCTCTTGCCATTCGATGTTGTAGATGACCGGTATTCCGCATTGAACCAGTTTCTTTGAATTTTCGTCTTCCGCATTGTAGGCTGGTGTCATAACTGCCTGCGGACGGAGTATCAACAGGTTTTCGATATCCAGATTGAATGAATCTCCCAGGTCTTTGATTTTTCCTATTCTCACTCTTTTCAGGATTTCTGGGTTGTATATCCAGGCGGCACTGCATACACCGGTTACTTTGTCGAGTTCTCCCAGCATCTGTAGAAACTCAAAGTAGGTTGCCGAGTTGGCAGCCAATGTTTTTAGGGGAACCTCTATCTTTTTCCCATCTTCGGGTACTGTTGTTCCGGCATCTTTCACCAGGTAGTAGCGTGCATATATTTCCCCTTTTTTCCACGGATTGAATACGGTTACACAGGTATAGTCCTTTTGTTGGCTAATGGAAAAGCCTTGGGCATATTTCAGTTTTTGTTCTTTCCCGTTTTTCATACTGTTTGCCGGTTGCTTTTGTGTGCAGCTGGTAAACAGAGTAGTTATTGTCAGTAATATATAAAATAGATATTTCATTTTTTTGTTGTTAATCATTGCAAAGGTACATAATTTGCTGTAAGTAAGTATCAGTTGAAAGGGCTTTTCTTTGGTGACGCTTAATTGGTTTTATCCAAATGGTAATGCCATTGTTTGGGCTGAATTGTTTTATCATGTAATAAGGCTCTTCTGTCATTTAAAATGAGTTTCTGACAGAACGGCAGAAAAACTGTCATAAACTATCCTAAAAAAGAAAACTTTGCTGTCATCCACAAAAACTTTTCCGTTCGATATTGTTTTTGGCACAAGGTTTGTTTATTAATTGGCGTACGGTTGCTCCGCCCCGTAATGAGTAGATCAGAGAGCGACCGGCAATAAACAGAATAATAAATTAGAAAATAAATAATAATCATGGGAAAAATTATTGGAATCGACTTAGGAACTACAAACTCTTGTGTTTCTGTATTTGAAGGCAACGAGCCTGTAGTAATTGCAAACAGCGAGGGTAAACGTACAACTCCTTCTATTGTGGCATTTGTTGATGGTGGCGAACGTAAAGTGGGTGATCCTGCAAAACGTCAGGCAATTACTAATGCACAACGTACAGTGTTCTCTATCAAACGTTTCATGGGTGAAACTTGGGATCAGGTACAGAAAGAGGTTGCACGTGTTCCTTTTAATGTAGTAAGAGGTGACAACAATACGCCGCGAGTAGATATCGACGGACGTCTTTATACTCCACAGGAAATTTCTGCAATGATTCTTCAGAAAATGAAGAAGACTGCTGAAGATTATCTGGGACAAGAGGTAACTGAAGCGGTAATTACTGTACCTGCATACTTCAGCGATTCTCAACGTCAGGCTACTAAAGAAGCCGGACAGATTGCCGGTCTGGAAGTGAAACGTATCGTGAACGAACCAACAGCGGCAGCTTTGGCATACGGTCTTGACAAGGCTCACAAAGACATGAAGATTGCCGTATTCGACTTAGGTGGTGGTACATTCGATATTTCTATCCTTGAGTTTGGTGGCGGTGTATTCGAAGTTCTTTCTACCAACGGTGATACTCACCTGGGTGGTGATGACTTTGACCAGAAGATTATCGACTGGTTGGCTGAAGAGTTTAAGAATGAAGAAGGAATTGATTTGCGTCAGGACCCAATGGCTTTGCAACGTTTGAAGGAAGCTGCTGAAAAGGCGAAGATTGAACTTTCTTCTACAACTACTACCGAAATCAACTTGCCATACATTATGCCGGTAGGTGGTATACCTAAGCACCTTGTTAAGACTTTGACCCGTGCTAAGTTTGAATCATTGTGCCACGATTTAATCCAGGCTTGTGTTGAACCTTGCCGTAAAGCAATGAGCGATGCCGGATTAAGCAATGCAGATATTGATGAAGTAATCTTGGTTGGTGGTTCAACCCGTATTCCTGCTGTACAGGATGTTGTAGAGAAATTCTTCGGTAAGGCTCCTTCTAAAGGTGTAAACCCAGACGAAGTGGTAGCTGTAGGTGCTGCTGTTCAGGGTGCGGTATTGACTGACGAAATTAAAGGTGTGGTTCTGCTCGACGTAACTCCATTGTCAATGGGTATTGAAACATTGGGTGGTGTGATGACTAAACTGATTGATGCCAACACAACTATTCCTTGCAAGAAGAGTGAAGTATTCTCGACTGCAGCAGATAACCAAAGCGAAGTGACAATTCACGTGTTACAGGGTGAACGTCCAATGGCAAGCCAGAACAAATCAATCGGTCAGTTCAACCTGGCTGGTATTGCTCCTGCCCGTCGTGGTATTCCTCAGATTGAAGTTTCTTTCGATATCGATGCTAACGGCATTCTGAAAGTAACAGCTAAAGATAAGGCTACCGGTAAGGAACAGGCTATCCGTATCGAAGCTTCAAGTGGTTTGAGCAAAGACGAAATTGAACGTATGAAAGCTGAAGCTGAAGCAAATGCGGAAGCTGACAAGAATGAACGCGAAAGAATCGACAAGCTGAACCAAGCTGACAGCATGATTTTCCAAACTGAAAAACAACTGGAAGAGCTGGGCGATAAACTTCCTGCTGATAAGAAAGCTCCGATTGAAGCTGCTCTTGCTAAGCTGAAGGAAGCTCACAAGGCTCAGGATATTGCAGGCATTGATGCTGCAACTGCCGAACTGAACAAGGTATTCCAAGCTGCAAGCGAACAGATGTATGCTCAGGGTGCCGGTCAGGCTGGTCCTGATATGGGGGCTGGTGCTGGTGCTCAAGGTGGAAGTTCAGACAAGGGGCAAGACGACAACGTTCAGGATGCTGACTTTGAAGAAGTGAAGTAAAAGCTGTTAACAACGATAGCGAATGATTATAAAATCGCAGTAAGACAATGTTTTACTGCGATTTTTTTTATGTTGTATATTTAACATCGTATTAATATTTCGATGTAAAATGATTAATTGATTATATAAATAATTACATTTGCTATACAAGCAATCGAGGCATGAATATTTGCTATAGAAAGACATGATGAGCAAGGGACTAAATATATTAATATTGGGATTTCAGGTAGCTTTGACTTTTATTGCTACTTTTTGTATTTATATGGTTTTTGCACTGTTTGACAACGATCTTGGCTTTGATGGGTTGTTTGGACTTTTCTTATTCAACCACTAATTGCGATTGTTATCTCATGCATGACAATCCTTATTTGCTTACTTTTAGGACTTCCGATTCGTATAAACAAAAAAATAAATTATTGGTGGACAACGAACTTCTATGTTTCCATAATTGGGGTGTTTGTTGGACTTTCATTGTTTTTTCTGGCGACACTTACAAACTTTAGAGAAACTGTATTAGTAAATATTGACGGACAAGAAATGATAAAACAAGTTCCCAACTCCACCCTTATATACATTGGTTGGATATTGACAACATTTTCTATTTTACACTCTTTTCCACCAAGGCAGATGATTGAAAAAATAAAAACGCTTACTCAACGTGTGTTTAAGAGTTCATTTTTCTCCTAATTTTGTTTTCAATGGCCAGTTGATTAATATGAACTGTAGAGTTGAAAATTAATCGATTATTAAGAAGCTGAAGTAATTTATGGATTAGTTTATTTAAAAGAAATAAATGATTCGGAATTAATGGATATATACTAAAAACGCTGCGTCCGGATATGGGGCAGCGTTTCTAGTTATATAAGTACCAGTTGTAAATAAACAGATAGAAATTCTTTTTTGGCTATATCTCTAACTACTTATTTGCGGATGTATTGTTCTTTTGAATTATGATACCCCTGCAATTTATTTAATGATTACTCAAAAGTTCTAAGTAAGGCAATCTCCTCTTTCCAGAGTGATTCGTCGGGAGTTTCGAGGACAATTGGCATGTTGTCAAATCGAGGGTCTTTCATGAAACGTTGGAAAAACTCCAGTCCGATGAATCCTTTTCCAATGTTGTCGTGACGGTCTACTCGTGTGCCGAGTGCTTTCTTGGAATCGTTCAGGTGAATGGCTTTCAGATAGCTGAATCCCACTGTTTCGTCAAAGTCCCTGAATATTTTTTCATAATTTTCTTCATCCAGAAAATCATAGCCGGCTGTGAATGTGTGGCATGTGTCGAGACATACTCCAACGCGATCTTTATCTTCTACACGGTCGATGATGTATTTTAAGTGCCAGAACTCATTTCCCATATTGGTACCTTGTCCGGCAGTATTCTCGATAACTGCGGTTACTCCTTGGGTTTTATCCAGAGCCATATTAATGGATTCTGCAATTCTGTTGAGGCACTCTTCCGGAGATATTTTACTCAGGTGACTGCCCGGATGAAAGTTAAGCAATTTTAATCCCAACTGTTCGCAGCGTTGCATTTCGTCCAGAAAGGCAGCCCGGCTTTTCTGCAGACCTTCTTCTTCGGGATGTCCCAGATTGATGAGGTAGCTGTCGTGGGGCAATATGTATTCTGACTTCAGATTGTATTTCTCGCAATTTTCTTTAAACAGTTTAATGTTATCCGCTGTTAGGGGTTTTGAAACCCATTGCCGTTGGTTTTTGGTGAAAAGGGCAAAAGCATTTGCTCCGATTTCGTGTGCATTTACCGGCGCGAATTCAACTCCGCCTGATGCACTTACATGTGCTCCAATATATTTCATATACAATAAATTTATTTATTAATCCTAAGATATGCCGTTCTAGACAGAAAGCAGACCTTAATGAACCAAAGATAGCAATAAATTGATTAATTGCATGTGGGGTGGAAGATTTGTTGCATCAAATATGAAAAATTATTCACGAATATTTTTTAGCAGGACTATGATATCTACAAAAAAATGCGGGCAAAGATTCCGTCTTCAATGACGAGACTCCTTGTCCGCAAAATATTCGTAAAGTGCCTTAATTATGCAAGACTACCTATTTTTTCAAGATTTTCGGCAATGGCTTCATCGGTAAGTGTGTAGTTTACCAAGTCTCCTGAGAAATATTTGTCGTATGAAGACATATCAATCAGACCATGGCCAGAGAGGTTAAAGAGGATAACTTTCTCTTCGCCTGTCTCCTTGCATTTGTTGGCTTCAATAATGGCAGCTGCAATTGCGTGACAAGATTCGGGAGCCGGAATAATACCTTCCGCTTGTGCAAATACAACGCCGGCGTTGAATGTGTCGAGTTGTTTCAAATCGATAGCTTCCATTAATCCGTCTTTCATCAATTGAGAAACGATAGTTCCCGCACCGTGGTAACGAAGACCACCGGCATGAATATTGGCCGGGGTAAAGTTGTGTCCCAGAGTGAACATAGGCAGTAGGGGTGTGTATCCTGATTCGTCGCCAAAGTCATACTGGAACTTACCTCTTGTCAGTTTTGGACATGAAGCAGGCTCTGCAGCGATGAATCTGGTTTTTTTGCCATCAAGAATATTGTGACGCATGAATGGGAATGAGATTCCTCCAAAGTTTGAACCTCCTCCGAAGCAACCAATTACAATATCGGGATATTCACCTGCCATCTGCATTTGTTTTTCTGCTTCCAGACCGATTACTGTCTGATGCAGAGAAACCTGGTTAAGTACCGAACCAAGAACATATTTACAGTTTGGAGTTGTGGTTGCCAGTTCGATAGCTTCGGAAATAGCAGTTCCAAGTGAACCAGGATGGTTTGGGTATTTGGTCAGAATATCTTTTCCGGCACGGGTAGACATGGATGGAGATGCAGTTACCTGTGCTCCGAATGTTTGCATGATGGAACGGCGATATGGTTTCTGTTCATAGCTGATCTTTACCATGTATACTGCCAATTCCAGTCCGAATGCTTTTGCGGCGTAGGAAAGTGCTGCTCCCCATTGTCCAGCACCGGTTTCTGTTGTAATGTTAGTAACTCCCTCTTTTTTGCAATAGTATGCCTGTGCAAGAGCAGAATTTAATTTATGTGATCCCACCGGACTGACACTTTCATTCTTAAAGTAGATGTGAGCTGGTGTTCCGAGTGCTTTTTCCAATCCGTAAGCGCGTACAAGAGGAGTACTGCGGTAATTCTTGTATAACTCACGAACCTCTTCGGGTATTTCAATCCATGCGTCTGTTTGATTCAGCTCCTGCTTAGATAGTTCTTCTGCAAAAATCGGATATAAATCTTCAGCCTTCATAGGTTGTTTGGTTCCCGGATGAAGAAGAGGCAGTGGTTTATTTACCATATCTGCCTGAATGTTGTACCAGTAGTGTGGAATTTCTTCTTCAGGAAGTATGAATTTTTTTGTTTTGTTGCTCATAATGTCTATATTATTAGTTTTATTGCTTACAAAATTACATATTTATTTTGTATTTGCCGAATATATGTTGTGTATTTTGTTGTTTTATTTAAGTTTGAACTTTGCCATGTATGTTGTTCCGAAGAAGTTGAGTGAAAAGCATTATTGTTAATTAAATATCGTTTCTTCTTTCAGTTTTGTCAATATCAGGTTAATTTAATAGTCATATTTAAAAGAATGCTATATGTGATATACTTTCCGGAATAATGAGTTGATGGACTTTTCTGTAAACTTATTTAATAAAATATTATTCCGATTTTATTTGTATAAATAATGTGTTTTTTGTTCCTTTGATGATTATGTACATAATAAAACGAAAGCATTTATTTTCTGCTGTGTTCAAGCTTCTGGTTTGTTAGCATAGAATTCTACATTTCTTTATTTTACTCATCAGGGGCCATACCGAAGGGTAGTGAAAAGAGGATTTAATCGATAAGCTGGAAGGAGATAGTAGATAAGAAGATAAGAGATAAAAATGAATCAATAACTGAAATAGAATTCAATAACTTAAATTCTTGCTGATTATGTTGAAGAGAACGTATCTTTTATTTGTAATGCAGCTCTTTGTTGCAATTGCATATTCCCAGATTCCTTCTGGCTATTATAATAATGCCGAAGGAAAAAGTAATTCCTCCTTGAAGACTGCACTTTATCTAATTATAAAAGATCATGTGCAACGTACGTATACTAATTTGTGGACCGATTTTCAAACGACGGACAAACGGACCGATGGGAAAGTGTGGGATATGTATTCATCAACTTCCAACTTTACTTTTGTTACAGATCAAGACACAGGTAGTGGTGGTACAGTGGAAGGAGATAAGTATAACCGGGAGCACTCTTTTCCTAATAGCTGGTTTGGTGGGGTTCAATCATCACCTATGTATACTGACTTATTCCATATGTATCCAGCGGACAAACTGGTGAATAATAAACGGGGTAATTATCCTTTTGGCGAAACTGCTGGTGAGATATACCAGTCGAATAGCGGATTCAGCAAATTGGGTAATTCTACTTTCCCAGGTTATAGTGGTGTTGTCTTTGAACCTGCTGATGAATACAAAGGTGATTTTGCCAGAAGTTATTTATATATGGCCACCTGTTATGAAGATAAAATTGCTTCATGGAATTATACCGGGACTGTAATGCTTAATCAGACAAGCTATCCATGTTTTCAGAATTGGGCAATTAATCTGCTGCTAAAATGGCACCGCCAGGATCCGGTTAGTGAGAAAGAGATAAATCGTAACAACGCCGTTTATACAATCCAAAAAAACAGAAATCCTTTTATTGATAATCCCTTATTTGTAGAATATATCTGGGGGGATAGGATGGATCAGATTTATACAGGAATTGATGCTGGCGCAGAAGTGACAGCGGTAAGAGCTTGGTCTAGCGAAAAAGGAGTAATGATAACTTCACCTGAAAAAGCAGTTGTTTGTGTCTATAGAATTGATGGAACTTTGATTGCATCAGAACAAATCCAGGATCAAGGTGAACTCTCTTTTGCTGAACATGGAATGTTTCTTGTTAAAGTGTTAACTGACAAATGTAAATTAACCTTTAAAATAAGCAAGTAGGTCAGTCTTTATTTTGTAGTAAGTCAAAATTGTAAAATAAATATTGTATTATATTAATTTAATTAATGATAAACTTTTCTTTTATTTAACTGTTAATTTATTATTAATAAGGGGGTTGGTTGTAACAAAAGAGAATAATTTGTTAAAATGATGTAAAGAACCGGATATAATCACTATCTTTGCGACGACTTAATATTTTAGAGAAATTGAATGCAGTGCCATGAAGCAAAAGAGTTATATTTTTCTTATATTTATTGCAGTTATAGGACTATCTGCATGTTCATCCTATAAAAGTGTACCTTACTTGCAGCAATCTGAGAAACTAACAGAAAATGATTATGCAAAGAGTGCTGTTTTGTATGATGCATCGATCATGCCGAAGGATTTGCTAACTATCACGGTAAGTACAATCACAAATCCTGAAGATGCATATCCTTTTAATCTCACAGTGCCATCTCCGGTTTCAGTAATCAAGAACAATATTACGACTCAACCGGCTATGCAAACCTATTTGGTTGATAATGAAGGAAGAGTGAATTTCCCTGTTTTAGGATTAGTGAAGCTCGGTGGATTAACAAAAACCGGAGCAGAAAGTCTGCTGAAAAGTAAGTTGAAAGAGTATTTAAAGGAAGAACCAATAGTAACAGTTCGTTTGGTTAACTACAAAATATCAGTATTGGGAGAAGTAACCCGTCCGAACACTTATACGGTTGAAAACGAAAAGATCAACATATTTGAGGCTCTGGCTTTAGCTGGCGACCTTACAGTATATGGAAAAAGAGATAATGTGAAGATTATCCGTGAGATGGAAGACGGGCAGAAACGAGTTGTAGTACTTAGCCTAAATGATAAAAACATTATTTTTTCACCCTATTTTTATCTGCAACAAAATGATATAGTTTATGTACAGCCAAATAAAGCCAAAGCTCAAGGCTCAGAAATTGGTTCAATGACAGGTATTCTGATATCGACCACATCCATACTTGTTTCGTTAGCCGGTTTAATGGTTACCATCCTTAAATGATAAGAAGTCTATTTTTAATTTAACGAATAATATGTCTGAAGAAATTAATAAAGTTGGTGAGGAAAACCAATCAGAAGAAATTAATATACAAGAATTGATTTTTAAATATCTGTCCTATTGGAAATGGTTTGTAGTTTCTATAATTGTCTGTTTGGCCGGAGCTTTTGTTTATTTAAGATTTACCACGCCAGTTTATAATGTATCTGCTGCACTTATTATCAGAGATGATAAAAAAGGAGGAAATGGTACCAGCGAAATGGCTGTTTTTGAAGGCATGGGCTTATTGGGCGGATCTAATAATATAGATAATGAAATTGAAATATTAAAATCAAAATCTACCATAAAGTCTGTAGTTAATGCTTTAGGATTGCATACATCATACAAACTGGAAGGCTCGATTTCATCGTCCGATCTGTATGGTAGAAGCCCGATTGAGGTTAAAATGGATCCGGCTGTGCTCGATACTTTGTCTGGCAATATTGTTTTGAAAATGACCATGAATCAGGACAAGAGCCTGAAAGTTGAAGGAACGGTAAATAAAGAGATAGTAAATAAAACATTATATAATCTTCCGGCATTACTAAGAACTTCCGTTGGTGATCTGACAGTTGCATATCGTCCTAATGTACCAATGCTTAATGGTGTGATTCAGGTTACAATTAACAGGCCTATTCGGGTAGCAAAATATTATCTGAATAACCTGGCTGTGGCTCCAACTTCTAAGACAACATCGGTGGTGAATGTTTCTTTGTCCGAAACGAATCGCAAACGTGGAGAAGATTTCCTGAGCAAGTTAGTTGATGTATACAACCAGGATGCAATGGAAGATAAGAATAAAGTAGCGATGAACACGAAGCTCTTTATTGATGATCGTATCGCCATTATTGATAAAGAACTGGGCTCTGCTGAAAAAACAGTTGAAAATTATAAGAGAAGCCAGAGGCTGACAGATATTCAGACTGATGTTCAGATGTATCTTCAGAACAGTAATGAATATGAAAGAAAGATGGTTGAGACTGAAACACAGCTCAACTTGGTAGATTATCTCCAGAAGCATATAAATAACAGATCAAATAAATACGCCCTCATTCCAAGTAATGTTGGATTAAGTGATCCAACTCTGGTTGCAACCATCAGTGAATATAACAAAACCGTACTGGAACGTGAACGGTTGTTGCGTACTGCATCAGAAAGTAACCCGACGGTAGTAGGCCTGAATGGGAAAATCGATGCTTTGAAAGGAAATATTGCTACTGCAATTAATAGTGTTCACAATGGATTGATGATAACTAAAAGAGATGTAAATCGCCAGGCAAGACTGTATGGAGGACATATTTCAAATGCACCTACTCAGGAACGTGAATTTATTGAACTTTCACGCCAGCAACAAATCAAAGCTAATTTGTTCGAGATGCTGCTCAAGAAGAGAGAAGAAAACTCGCTTTCACTCGCGGCGAGTGCGAACAGTGCTAAAATGATTGATGCTCCTTTGGCTTCAGATGCACCTGTTTCTCCGAAAAGTTCAATTATCTACTTGGTAGCTTTTGTTCTTGGAGTAGTAATACCTGTAGTACTTATTTATATCACAGACTTATTCCAGTATCGAATCAGTTCGCGTGCTGATGTTGATAAACTGTCTAGATTGCCAATATTGGGTGAAATTCCGGAACATGAATTTGAAAGTAACGTGGTTGTTAAGGAAAACGATAACTCGTCTATTACTGAAGCATTCCGTGCCTTAAGAACAAATCTTCTGTTTATGTTGGGAGTAGATAAAAAGGTTATCTTGTTTACATCTACACAAGGTGGTGAAGGTAAAAGCTTTGTTAGTATCAATGCTGCAATTAGCTTGGCACTTCTGAATAAAAAGGTATTGATTGTAGGTCTGGATATTAGAAAACCAAGAATGGCTGAGTATCTCAAACTGAATGCAAAGAATGGTATCACAAATTATTTATCAGGCTTCGAGAAAGATCTGGATAGCTTGGTGATTCCTTCAGGCATCCATCCAAACTTGTATGCTTTACCTGCAGGACCTGTACCACCAAATCCTTCGGAGCAATTGGTGAAAGAGACATTAGACAGCGCATTTGAAAAGTTCCGTGAAGAATTTGATTATGTGATAGTGGATTCGGCACCTATCGGAATTGTTTCTGATACTTTAATCCTTAATCGTGTAGTAGATTCAACCGTATATGTTTGTCGTATGAAATACACCAACAAAACAGCGTTGAAATATGCAAATGATATTATGGACCAGAAAAAGCTGATTAATATGTCTCTTTTGATTAATGGTGTAGAAACTGGTAAAAAAGGTTATGGCTACGGTTACGGCTATGGTTATGGCTATGGTTACGGTTATGGTTATGGCTATAACGAAGAAGAAAAGAATAATAAGAAGACACGTAGACGTAAAAAGTCTGCTGACGAAGATTAATTCATATCATCTGATATTATCGGAAATAAAATAGGGTTCCGTAACTGAATATTAGGCTGTCGGAACTGTTAAAATAAATTCCCCTTATTTAAACTTCTTCACTGAAGAGCTAAATAAGGGGAATTTTATTGAATAACTGAGTCGTCTCAATGTAGTATGAGGCGGAGGGATGATTCTCAGCTTTTACATCTGTTTGTAATCCTTAGCCAGTCCGCCTTCACTTGTTTCTTTATATAGAGACGGTAAATCGTGTCCGGTTTGCTTCATTACCAGTACCACTTTATCGAATGATACACGATGAATGCCATCGGTAAAGGTTGAAAAGATATTTGCATCAAGTGCACGTGCTGCCGCATAGGCGTTTCGTTCAATACATGGAATTTGTACCAAACCACATACAGGATCGCATGTCAATCCCAAGTGATGCTCGAGTCCCATTTCTGCTGCATATTCAATTTGTGCCGGACTTCCGCCGAACAGCTGGTTGGCAGCGGCTGATGCCATGGCGCAGGCAACGCCAACTTCTCCTTGACAACCAACTTCTGCTCCGGAGATGGAAGCGTTTGTTTTTACGATATTGCCAATTAAACCAGCAGTTGCCAAGGCACGTAAGATTCTTGCATCGCTGAACTCCCTGCTTTCTTGCAGATGATAAAGTACAGCCGGAACTACACCGCATGAGCCGCATGTAGGAGCTGTGACGATCTTTCCGCCCGATGCATTTTCTTCACTGACTGCAAGCGCATAAGCAAACACCAGTCCTCTTGAACGCAGTGACTGTTTATAGCCGTTTGAACGAATGTAATAAGAAGCTGCTTTTCTACGAAGATTTAATGGACCGGGCAGAACGCCTTCCTGTTCAAGTCCACGCCTGATAGACTCTTTCATTGTTTCCCAAACAACAGCCAAATAATCCCATATATCGTCGTCTTCACATTCCTGAACATACTCCCAATAACATTTCCCGTTTTTTTCGCACCAGTCAAGAATTTCCTGCATTGTGTTCATCTGGTAGATTTCTCTGTTATCTCCTCCAATTTGTCCACCTTCTTCTTCGGCAAGTGCTCCTCCACCGATACTATATACAGTCCAGCTTTCCTGTTCAGCTCCCTCTTTATCGATTGCTTCGAAAGTCATTCCGTTAGGGTGAAACGGAAGAAATATCTTGGGTTGCCAAATGATTTCCACTTTGGCATGAGACTCAAGAACCTCGATAATTGCTGCATCGGTAAAGTGCCCTTTGCCGGTTGCCGCAAGACTTCCATAAAGTGTTACCTTGAATGATGCTGCTTCAGGATGACGCGCCAGGAATAGCTCGGCAGCCTTTTTCGGACCCATGGTGTGACTACTTGAAGGACCGTTTCCTATCCGGTATAATTCCTTGATTGATTTCATAAAGTTATCCTTGTGATTTTATTGATTTAATACCATTTCTTTTTCTTAAAAAACCAGTAGCCGATAAAGCCGACTATTATCATGATTAACCAGGCTGTGAGGTATCCATATTTCCAATCCAGTTCAGGCATTATTTTAAAATTCATTCCCCATACGCCCACGAGAAAGGTCAGCGGGATGAAGATAGTGGAGACAACCGTCAGTCGCTTCATAATATCGTTCATCCGTAAATCATTATTGGAAATGTAAAGGTCTACCAGAGACGAGAGTGTTTCACGGCAAATTTCTATTGTCTGCAGCACAAACTGTAGGTGGTCGTTTACATCATAAAAGTATGCCCGGTTTGATTTGTGAAGCAGTTTGCTGTCACTTAATAGTAGTCTGCTAAACTGTTCCTTGAGTGGTAATACTGCCCGTTTAACTCGCATATATTGCCGGCGGCTGGTTTGAATATTGATGCCGATATCTGTGGCGGAAGTGATTGTAAGCAGGCGTGATTCCATCTCTTCGAGTGATTCCTCAACAGCTGTAATGATATTACGGTAATTAGCCATCACATCGTTAAGTAAAACGCTGAGCAGGTAATCGCTTTCCTTGCTTCTTATCTTTAAAATGTTGTTTTGGATAGCAGTTATCACGTCATCAAACAGAGAACCGTCGTTCTCAAGGAAAGTGAGTATGAAATTTTTCCCCTGAATAATGCTTAACTGCTGTTTTATCAGCTGGTTATTTTTTTCAGCCTGAAACAGTTTAAGAACCAGTACATGATGATTCTCATGCTCTTCAATTTTTGTAGGATGATGTGGATTGAGGATATCTTGTATAGTTAAAAAGTTAATGTTGTAATAGTCACCAATTTCACGAATGATGTCTATGTTCTGCATTCCGTTTACCTGTATCCAGTTTATCCTGTCATTCTGAATATTTCCACGAATGTCACTGAAATTGAAACCGGAGAACTCATTTACTTCACTTTCATTATAGGAACAAAGATGCAAATGAGTAGGAGTGGTGCTTACCCCTGTATAGGTCAGTTTTTCACTTAATAAGTTATTCTTCATATCTATCCTTTCCCTTTTTGCAAACTACTAAACAAAAGTAATAGTTTTAATTGATTGGGCAAGAATTATCTCATCTTTGTTTTGTATATTCTTCCATGATATATTTATTTTATCCTGTACAGAAGAATTAATTCTTTTGTACAAAACATTGCATTCTTCTGTACAAAAGAATGCAATGTTTTGTACAAGGGAATTCGAATTAATGGCGATGTTTTTTAAAATTATCTCCATCAATGCAAAGTTTTAGGCGATTGATTGAGTATGAAGCGGTTTTTTACAGATGGATTTCGGTAAAATTGATACCTACATCAGGCATATTTTTGTCAGCAGACTGAGAAAGACGAGCTGCATCTTTCTCAGTTATAACTTTGTGCCGGGTGTGTGATTGACGGTGCAATAGCCTTTGTTGAAATTAACCGGATATCGGTTGGACCGGATTTTCTCTACAGTGGGTTTTATTCCAAGTCGACAACTGTAATTCCGGCGCCGCCAAACTGAACATGCTCGTCCTGGAAATGAGCTACCCCTCTCACCGTTTGCAGATATTGCCGGATAAGCTGACGGAGAATGCCCGTTCCAGTACCATGAAGAATACGTACCCTGTTCATGCCTACCAGAATAGCATCGTCAATGAAGTAAGTGACAGCCTGCAACGCTTCGTCGCCACGCATACCCCGCACGTCGAGGTCTTGCTTGAAGTGCAGCTTCTTTTCGTACATTTCATCCTGTGTCTGCGTGCTGACGAACGAACTTTTCTTTTCCTCCTTTTGAGGTTGTTGTGTGGTGCGTTCCAGTCGGTCGAGTTTGATTTGTGTTTTAATCATGCCAAAAGCCACAATTGCATTCTTTCCGCTGACTTCCAGCAATTCACCCACCGAGGTCTGTCCTTTGATTTTCACGAAACAACCCGGAGTAAGCGGAATGGTTTTCACCTCTTTCTGCGGAGTTGTTTTTTCCGGCGTAGTCTTTTTTTCCTTTTTGCGATTTTGCTTATCACGCAGCTTCTCCATCTTGCGGGCAATCTTCTCCTCGTACTCTTTAGAGCCCAGTTCATCGATTGATTCCTTAAAGTCGCTCAGTTCCTTGCGTACCAGACGGGTTTTTTCTTTTTCCGCCTGCGCCTCTTTAATCTGGCGAATTGTATTTTCAATCTTAGCATTCGATTCCGTGAGCAATCGTTCCGCATCTTCCTTCGCCTTGCGGATAATTTCTTTACGGGAGCTGTTCAGTTCCTCAATCTCCTTCTGATAACGGGCAATGGTATCTTCCATCTGTTTCTCCCGTTGGCGGATGTTTTGGCGTTTGTTCTCCCAGTACCGCTTGTCGCGCACAATGTCCTGCAGATACTTATCCGCATTGATGTATTCGCTTCCCACAATCTGCGAAGCATCTGCGATTACCTCTTCCGGAAGTCCTATTTTTCGTGCAATCTCCACAGCAAAAGAGCTTCCCGGATTGCCTATCTGCAGCTGGAAAAGCGCCTGCATATGGTGTCGGTCGTAAAGCATGGCTCCGTTAACCACCCCTTCATTATCTTCAGCAAAGTGCTTCAGGTTCTGATAGTGTGTGGTAATTACCCCGAAGGTTTCTTTCTCGTTGAAACGTTTCAGTACAGATTCGGCAATGGCACCGCCAATTTGCGGTTCAGTTCCACCACCAAACTCATCAATCAGGATGAGGCTCTTGCTGTTGCAGCTTTTCATCATGTTTTTCATGTTCAGCAGATGAGAGCTGTAAGTACTTAAATCGTCCTCAATTGATTGCTCATCGCCGATATCAATGAAGATGCTGCTGAATATGCCCGCACGGCTTCGTTCGTGAAGCGGAATTGGCATGCCACATTGCAGCATGTATTGCAGCAAACCTACGGTTTTCAGGCAAACCGACTTACCTCCGGCATTCGGACCCGATATAATAAGTATGCGTTGTTTCTTGTTTAATTCAATCTCCAGTGGCACCACCTTTTTGCCATGCTTAGCCAGTGACAGCTGCAAAAGAGGGTGAACCGCAAAGGTCCAGTCTATTACCTGCTTATCTTCCAAGGCTGGTTGTATGGCGTTGATTTGTATTGAGAAGTGAGCTTTGGCGCGAATGAAATCAATCTCTGCCAGGAATTCGTAACTTTGCAGAATCTCGGGTACAGAAGGACGCAGTAAGTTGGTAAACTCAATCAGGATACGAATAATTTCTCTACGCTCTTCCCCTTCCAGCTCCCGTATTCGGTTGTTGGCTTCTACTACTTCGGCAGGTTCGATGAAGACGGTTTTTCCGCTCGCCGATTCGTCATGTACAATACCTTTGATTTTGCGTTTTAAAGCCGGAGCCACGGGAATCACCAGGCGACCGTCGCGCATGGTGGGCGTTACATCCTTATCCACATATCCCTCGCTTTGAGCATTGCGAAGAATTGAGTTCAGGCTGCGAGAGATGCCGCCCATTGTGTTGCTTAACTCCCTTCGGATGCGAGCCAACTCGGGAGAGGCGTTGTCTTTTATCTTTCCATACTTGTTCAGAATCTGCTCAATCTTGCCGATGAGCTGCGGAAATACAGCAATGTCTCCCGCCAGATTTTTCAGGTGAGGGTAGGGTACTCCCTTTTCCTCATCGCCATCGCGTTCCAGAAAACGGACGATATCGCGGATTGTCTCCAATGAACGACGAAGATCGAACACCTCCTGCTCGTCCAGATAGGTTCCTTCAATGCGGATTTTCTTCAACGAAGGCCGAACATCGAAGAAATATTGGTCGGGAAATTCGTCTTCCTCCTGAATAATACGGATAAACTCCGTTACACGGCACAATTGTTCTTCAATCTCAGCAAAATGGTCGGAAAAGCACATGCTGTCAACACGTTCTTCGCCTAATGAGCTTAAACATTTGGCTTTCAGTAAATCACGAATGGTGTCGAATCCAATCTTCTGTTCAAAGTTATGGGGGTATATCATCTACGGTATCTTGAATAATTCTTTGGCAAAAATACAACTATATCTCCGTACAGCCAAAAAAATATTAATTTACGTAGACTTCGGGGAAATAGCGGGAAAATAGTTCTTTGGCATGTTCCAGCTGCTCAGGAGTGTTCTCCTTTACATGTTCAAGCTGGTATGGTTTCTTTAAAACCTCATATTTATGTTTACCCAGCGTATGGTATGGCAGAATTTCGATGCGCTGAATCATGGAATACGATTCGAAATGTTCGCACAGTGCAATGATATCTTCTTGGAAATCGCTGTATTCGGGAACCAGCACATAGCGAATCCACATGGGTTTCTTTGTTTCTTCCAGATAGGCAGCAGTGCTCAGAGTCTGAGCATTGCTGCGTTCTGTAAGTATCTTATGATGTTCGGGATTGAACTCCTTGATATCCAGCAGAACCAGGTCTGTGAGTGACAGGAGTTCTTTCACCTCATCATTCATTATTCCTCCATTAGTATCCAGACAGATGTGTATTCCCTCTTCTTTTAGTCTGCGGAAAAGCGGAATAAGCTCCTTTGCCTGAAGGGTAGGTTCGCCTCCACTGAAGGTAACTCCCCCTTTCTTCCCGAAGAATGTTTTCTGGCTGAGTGCCATTCGTACAATCTCTTCCGGTTCAGTGAGCTTTCCTCCTTTCGAAGGAATGGTGTCTGGATTGGCACAGTAGAGGCAGCGGAAGTTACATCCCTGCAGAAATACTACAAGGCGAAGCCCCGGTCCGTCATAGGTGCCCATGGATTCATATGAATGAACTTTAATCATTTTGTTGTCATTACATCTTGGAATGGAAACTTCTGGAGATAACTTCCAGCTGATGTTCGCGGCTCAGGCTCACAAAGTTTACTGCATATCCCGAAACACGAATGGTAAGCTGCGGATAATTCTCCGGATGTTCCATTGCATCTTCCAGCATTTCGCGGTTCAGCACATTCACGTTTAGGTGATGAGCTCCTTTGCTGAAGTAGCCGTCCATCATGGTAACCAGGTTTTCCACACGGTCTTGTTCTGTTACTCCAAGAGATTTGGGAACAATAGAGAAAGTGTTGCTTACACCATCCTGAGCATCGTCGTAGTTTATCTTAGCAACAGAGGTCAGGGAAGCAATCGCACCCTTTTCGTCACGACCGTGCATTGGGTTTGCACCCGGAGCAAAGGCAACACCCTTCTTTCTTCCGTCTGGTGTAGCGCCTGTTTTCTTACCATACATCACATTCGAAGTAATGGTCAGGATAGAAAGGGTAGGGCGGGCGTTCTTGTAGATAGGCAGTTTGCTAAGTTCTTCGCTGAAATAGTGAGTCAGTTTAACGGCCAATTCATCTACACGGTCGTCATCATTACCATAGCAAGGGAATTCTCCTTCAATATCAAATCCTTCTGTTAGTCCCAGTTCATTACGACGCGCGGTTACCTTTGCAAATTTGATAGCCGAAAGTGAGTCGGCAGCAATAGATAAACCGGCAGCACCATAAGCCAGATTGATGCGAGGATTGGTATCAATAAATGCCATCTGAGCCTTTTCGTAGTAATATTTATCGTGCATGTAGTGAATGATATTCATCGACTCGTTATATACACGCGCAATTTCTTTCAATACCACTTTATAGTTAGCCATCACTTCATCGAAATCGAGTACATCGCTTTTCAATTCAGGAATACCCTTTACCATGAGCGTGCCTGTGTTTTCGCATCGTCCGCCGTTGATAGCCAACAGCAATGCTTTTGCCAGGTTGGTTCTTGCTCCGAAGAACTGAATCTGACGGCCAATATCCTGGAAGGATACGCAACATGCAATACCATAATCGTCGCTGTGACGAATGGAGCGCATCAAGTCGTCATTTTCATATTGGATGGATGATGTATCGATGGACACTTTTGCGCAGAAGTCTTTAAATCCTTCAGGCAATTCGGGCGACCAAAGAACTGTGAGGTTTGGTTCGGGAGATGGTCCCAGGTTGTATAACGTCTGTAAGAAACGGAATGAAGTTTTTGTCACTTTGTGACGACCGTCATTGAATCTTCCACCCAATGATTCTGTCACCCATGTCGGGTCACCGGCAAAGATTTCATTGTATGAACCCATTCTCAAGTGACGAACCATTCTTAGTTTAATCACGAACTGGTCAATCAGTTCCTGTGCAAATGATTCATCGATAAGTCCCTTTTCTAATTCGTAATCAATATAGATGTCTAGGAAAGAAGATACATTTCCCAGTGACATTGCCGCACCGTCTTGTTCTTTCACTGCTGCAAGATAGGCCATATATACCCATTGTACAGCTTCTTGTGCATTGTGTGCAGGGCGCGAAAGATCTAATCCATAATATTCGCCCATGATCTTCATCTCGTTCAGTGCTTTGATTTGCTCTTTCACCTCTTCGCGTAATCGGATGCGGGCTTCAGTCATCGGGCCGGTCAGATTATGAAGGTCGTTTGTTTTAGCTTCAATTAATCTGTCTAAACCGTAAAGAGCTAAACGGCGGTAATCGCCAATCACACGTCCACGTGCATAGTTATCAGGTAATCCGGTTAGGAATCCTAAAGAACGGAAGGAACGAATCTCATCAGTGTACACATCAAACACACCCTCGTTGTGAGTTTTGCGGTAATGAGTAAAGATATCCTTTACCTTTTCGTCTACTTCCAGCCCGTACTCTTTACAAGCTTTGGCTACAACATTGATGCCACCGAAAGGTTTGATTGCTCTTCTCAACAATTCATCAGTCTGCAAACCAACGATTAACTCGTTTTCTTTATCAATATATCCTGCTTTATGAGAAGAGATAGTTGATACAGTTTTGTTATCGATAGAGCGCACACCGTTGTTTGCTCTCTCTTCTGCAATGGCAGAAAGGCATAAATCCCAGATTTTCTTTGTACGTTCGGTAGGTCCTGAAAGGAATGACGCGTCACCGTCAAAAGGGGTAATGTTATTCTGAACGAAATCTCTTACATTAATCTCTTTGCTCCAAACACCATCTTTAAAAATATTGTTCAATTCCATAAAAAGTAATTTTAGGTTGGTTCGTCTTTTTATTAGAGCGCACAAAGTTACAATCTTTATTCCAAATATAGTTCCAAACGATGTATAAAATATGTTTTATAGCACATTTTTATGGAAACGAAAGCTTTTTTAGGGACAAAATTGATAATATTCATAGAAAACTATTGCATGTTCTAATTATTTGTTTACCTTTGCACCGCTTTTAAGAGAAAGAGCAATCACAAAACAATTTTGGAGAGGTGGCAGAGTGGTCGATTGCGGCGGTCTTGAAAACCGTTGAACTGCGAGGTTCCCGGGGTTCGAATCCCTGTCTCTCCGCTGAGTTAACCGGATAAAACCGGTCAGGTAAAAGCAAAAATCCTATAAATCAATGATTTGTAGGATTTTTTTTTGTTTGAAAAATTGATTCTAATAAGTTCAAAATAATATTGGTATTTATAAATTCATAATTAGATCTTTATGAAGATAAAACCTTTATTTATATCATTATAATTTGTCCTTCCTTCTACTATTCATACAAAAAGGGATGGACTGTAAAAGGCCATCCCTAGTTCTTAATGGAAGTATGAACTTTCATTAAGAAAACAAATCAACAAGAATACATGTTCAAATCAATCTTTAACCTTAAAATCAACTGAGATACCTTCTTGACTGTTTGTTCCTACCCAAAGAGTAAACTCTCCAGGCTCAACAACTCTATTCATATCTATATTCCAAAAAGCAAGTTCTTCAACAGGAAGCTTAAACGAAACATTTTTTGTTTCACCCGGCTTTAATGTAACGCGTGTAAATCGCTTTAGCTCTTTCACAGGACGTACTACCGACCCCACTTTATCACGAACATAAAGTTGTGCAACTTCTGTTCCTTCACTATTACCAGTATTCTTCAAATCAAAAGTCACAGTGATTTCATCTTTAGGAACAAACTCTTTTGAAGAAATCTTTAGATTTGAATACTGAAACGTAGTATAGGAGAGTCCGTAACCAAATGGGAAAAGCGGATCAAAGCCGGCATCAAGATAAAAAGAAGTACAACCCAAAGATGTTTGTCCTGCCTCCACTGGAATGCTATCCAACAATGTTTCATGTCTGCTTGCAGGACGACCGGTATTATTATGATTATAGTATATCGGTATCTGTCCAACTTCTTTGGGAAATGTAACCGGAGTTTTGCCACTGGGGACAGATTTTCCAAAAAGAAGGTCTGCAATGGCAGGACCACCCATTGTTCCCGGATGGAAAGAATAAAGAACAGAATTAGACAATTGCGTTTCTTTTTCTATAGTAAGAGGACGGCCAGCCATAACTATCGTAACCAAAGGTTTGCCTGCTTTTGCCAAAGCTTCAATCAAAGTCGTTTGTGCACCTTTAAGATGAAGATCGGCCAAACTGTGAGCCTCACCCGAAAGTATAGCCTCTTCACCGACAAATGCCAAAACTAAATCTGCATTGGCTGCAGCGTTAACAGCCTTTGCAATATTTGCAGTATTCTTATCGCGAGTAAATGCCAAAGCGGGTTCATAAATAATCTTCACCTTATCTCCGTAAAACTGTTTCAATGCCTGAAGTGGAGTTTGAGTTTTTGTCTTTTCGCCATCAAAGGTCCAGGTTCCCATTTGTTCGTAAGGAGCATCAGCCATTGGACCAACTACTGCAATTGTTCTCACCGATGCGTTTATTGGCAATGTATTCTTATCATTCTTCAATAAAATAGCCGATTGAACTGCTGCCTCTTTAGCTTTAGCGAGATTTTCAGGAGTATACATTACAGAAGTGGCCTTCTCATTTATATAAGGTTTATCAAATAATCCCATACGGAATTTAATGCGAAGGATATTGCGAACAGCATCATCAATTGCTTTCTCAGATACCTTACCTTCTTTAATTAGATCTTTAAGATTATTCATGTATGTATAGCTAACCATTTCCATATCTACTCCGGCATTTACAGCTTTCATTGCTGCATCTTTATCGTCTGCACAGAATCCATGATTAACCATTTCTTTGATAGAAGCCCAGTCGGAAACCACAAATCCTTTAAATCCCCATTCATTACGTAAAACTGTTTTCAGAATAAACGGATTACCTGATGAAGGAATCCCATCATTATCATTAAACGAAGTCATGAACGTAGCAGCTCCTTGTTTCGTTGCAGCCTCAAAAGGAGGTAAATATACATTCCGAAGTTCACGCTCTGTTATGTGTGTTGAATTGTAATCACGTCCACCTTCAGCAGCACCGTAACCAACAAAGTGTTTTGCACAAGCCAGCATAGAAGTCGGATCATTCAGTGAATCACCCTGAAAGCCTTTAATCATTGCTGCTCCCATTACAGAAGTCAGATAAGTATCTTCACCACAACTTTCAGCTATTCTTCCCCAACGAGCATCTCGTGAAATATCAATCATAGGGGCAAATGTCCATCTTACTCCTACAGATGTAGCTTCAATGGCAGCTACCCGAGCACCATCTTCTGCAATCTGAGGATTGAAAGATGCAGCTTGTCCCAATGGAATAGGAAATATTGTTTTAAAACCATGAATCACATCACGGGCTATAAGTAGCGGGATGCCCAGCCGAGATTCTTCTATAGCTAATCGCTGCAAAGCATTCACCCGCACCGGATCTATTTCATTGAGGATTGATCCAACTTCTCCTTTCTTTATCAATCGGCTCATTTCTTCAAGATTACCGTATGAACTTATTTGATTCATTTGGCCAATCTTTTCTTCGAGTGTCATTTTAGATAATAATCTTTCTACTCTTTTCTCTACTTGATGGTTCTTCATCTCCTTATTCCCAGAACAAGATGCTAAGGATATAAAAAAACAACAAAAAGATAATACCATTATTTTTTTCATAATGTTCTACTTTAATAATTTATAAACTTTTGAGTGTTCAGTTGTTTTCCGCTTTCAACAGAAATAAGATAAATCCCCTTTGCCCAAGCAGAACAATCAATCTCCATCATAGAATTTGTCGTTGAGAAATCTGCTAATACCCTGCCTTGCATGTCAGTAACAAATAAGTGATGAAGACATTTATCCTTAAAACTTATTTGCAGTAAGTTACTGACGCGATTAAAATTTGATTCAAAAGACTTCTCTTCTTTCTGATTATTTAATGCCGTATTTTTCTGGTAAACTCTTACATAATCAATTTCATAAGTAGCGGGGAATATTTGTGTGTCTACTCCCTGAGCACCACCCCAATCTCCACCAATAGCCAAATTAAGCTTTAGATAGAACGGAACATTAAACGGCCATGTATTCTTGTTTCCTGTTCCATCATTACTAAAAGTGAAATAAAGTTCACCGTCCACATAAGCACGTATTCTTGTTTCAGTCCATTCCAACCCATATACATGAAACTCATTCTCTGCATTTTGAATTGTTTTTGTACTTGTTTTCTGTGTTCCAATTTTATGGTTATATGCTTGAGTATGGATTGATGCATGAACTACATTAGGGTCATATCCCACATATTCCATTATATCTATTTCACCATCTAATGGCCAGCTTTGAAAATTCTTTGGCAGCATCCAAAAAGCAGACCATACACCTTTTCCACCAGGCAATTTAGCACGCATTTCAAAATATCCGTATGTCCAGCTGTTACTTGTATTCATACGAACAGAGGCATACTCCATTCCATAATACTTTCTTTTTATTGCTTTTATTTTAAGCGTACCATCGTTTATACCAGCCAACGTATCATTGTAAAATGTTGTTGTTCCGGCAACGTAGTATTGAAGTTCATTATTTCCCCATCCGCCGCCACCGGTTTCATACCACCAATCACCCTTATCAGGGCGTAAAGCTGGTTTTCCGTCTGTTGTAAGGGGATCATTGAACTCATCTGCCCATACTAATCCATATCCGGCGGGAGCTTGTGCTCCTATTTTTATATTAGGAGTCGCCAAAAGAATAATAAATAAAACGATACTTAAATTTATTTTTTGCATAATAATAGTTGGTATAAGAGGGCAGCTTTAAGCTGCCCTCTTCATCAAAAGACTATTTATTTACTAAAAGAGAAATCATCAAGGAAGAATATACCCGGTGCAGCATGTCCTTCTCCACCAAACTGAATTACAATCCGGTCATAATCCTGACGAGTACTTACTGAACTGAAATCGAATGTCAATTCAATCCACTTATCAGTAGCCAGATTAGCTTTCACAACTTCTGTTTGTGTTTGCCATGCATTTCCACCCAAGCTACTATCCTGCAATTTCACAGATACCTGATGTTGAAGCTTATTGATGGTAATCCAGCTGCCTGCTACATCGTAAATCCCATCATAATCATTGTAGGAAGGAAGATATACTTTCAATTTTATCTTATTCTGCTCAGTTAAATCAAACTTATAGGTCTTTGCGTCAAAATAAATATTTGAATAGAAGGCAGACGTTTTCTGATACAAGAACACTTTGCTTGATGTATTAACCCCAATTGGAGCAGGATTTGAATAGAACGGATCTACCAACGGGCCCATATTGTCATAAACAAAATTAACTTTCTTTGTTGCACTTTCAAAGTCTTCTGACAAAGGAGAAGCCTTGACAGGAATTACAATAACAGGTTTCACATTCTTTTCTTTCGGGATAAAACGGTACCACCAGCCATTTCCTGATTCGGTAGTACTTGCACACTTCAAATAAAGTTCATCTTCGGTGAGCTTAATTATTTCATAAGTTGATGTACCCGCATAATGCCCAAAGAATGCTCCGTCACTTAATGTAAGAGTCTTAGCCGATTCATTCAGACTAAAAGTGTAGGCTGCTTTAGGAACATAAGCTACATCAAAATCGCCATCACCCGGAACTACTGAATTTGTATAACCTAATTCGGCAAGTTTCTTTCGTCCATTTTCATTGGTATAAACAAAGCCATTATTTTTCCACACCATTTTCACACCTATCTGAGTAAATGTAAATTCCTGAGAATAGAGGCAAGATTTTGATTTACCCTCAGCCGGACAGCTCCACCAACTTGGTTTAGTATCAGCTACCGGGCCTACGCCAAAGTGTCCATCATGATACTGATCAAATACCCATGTTTTACCAGCCAGATTACTTGCACCGCCAGTCAGCGCATTATACATCGGAGTATTTAATAAAGACATATCATCATTTGCAATATTAAGAGTCTTGGTAATAGAAGCAGAACCACCCTTTGTATATAATGTCATCGTAACTGTATAATCACCTTTAAATGGATATTCAGCTGTGATTGATTCTCCTTTTCCTTTTGCATTATTTCCCAGATCCCAAGTTGCAACGCCTGCTATTTTAGAAGTGTTTTTAAATTCTATTACATTCGGTTTGGTAGCTGAAGGAGTTACAGTAAAGTCCAGCTGTTCCGAAGTTGGCATTTCACCCAGAGCATAATCAGAACTATCCTGCGGATTGCAAGCTGTGATGGCAAAGAGTGAAATCAATGCCAAAGTTCCTAATTTAAATATATTTTTCATATTTATTTCCTTTAATAATTATATACTGTTTAATATCCCGGATTTTGAACCAACTTGAACTCTCCTTCTGTTTTTTCTATTTCAGATTGAGGAATCGGCAAGTATTTACAATGTTCATCCCAAGTTCTTACAGAAGAGAATGCAGGTTTGTTTTCTGTCAGCAAAGCAGTATCTCCCCAACGTACCAAATCCCAGAAACGCATTCCTTCACCCAGGAATTCACGGCGTCTTTCCAACTTAATATTAGCTGTAGTGGCAGGAATAGAATTTACACCAGCGCGCGTTCTGATTTGATCAAGGCACGATTGCGCAGTAACACCTTCAATCGGTGCTACACCGTCAATAACCATTAACTCTGCAGCATTTAATAGCACTTCAGCATAACGGAAGATGCGTAAGTTATTGCTAAAATTCAAATCAACATCTCCCGGAGGAGGATTGTATCCTTTACGGGCAGCATATTTGCCCATAAACAATCCTGTATTTTGGAAACGTGCAGAATAGGTCCCGTCTTCAAACTTATTGATAGAGCCGGCTCGACGTGTATCTGCATCTTCATAAATAGCATAAGTTTCCGTACGAACAGGTCCGAATCCCCAACCGCCAATAAATGGTTCTTGTCCTACAAGGTTATTTGGAGAAATAAAAGCAGGAAGATTAGTACCATATCCTTGCCATCCAGAAGCCCATGTTTTTCCTTCGGGAAGCTGATTGCTTTCAAGAATCGATTCGTTGCAGAATTCGCCGCTCTCTAACCATATTGCAGAAAAATCACCCAATAATGTATACTTGCCACTCTTAATTATTTCGACCATATCCTTTAATACTTCTGCGTATTTTGACTGATCTTTTTGGTACATCACAACTCTTGCTTTAAGCATCTGAGCTGCAGCTTTGGTTATACGTCCGTCATTGGCCGCAGTTGTACGCATAGGAAGTTTGTCGCCCTCAATGGCAAAATCGACATCTGCTATGATCTTTGCATAAATTTCGTCGACTTTATATTGTTTTGCCATGTATGGTGCAGGAAGATCTGATTCAAAATATGGAATGTTACCCCAGAATTTCCATAACCAGTGAGTATAATAAGCACGAAGAAAATGAGCTTCCGCTTTATATTGGTTTAAATTTGCTTCAGATACACCTTTGGCTTTTTCACATGCCTGGATAACATTGTTACAACGGCTAATGCCACTATAATAGATATTCCACAATCCTGATGGAAGCTCTGTTGCCGTAGAAGTAAACTGAGAAAGACGGTATAACTGTCCCTGGTCACCAGCGTCGCCACCACCTTTATAAATATCATCTGAACGCAAATCAGACATCAAGACTATACTGTTATAATTATTTGCCGCATAGCTATCAAATAAAAGTATCTGATAACAAGAAGCCAAGTTAGACAAAATAGCCCCCTCTGTAGCATCACCTCCTGCCTCTTGGGAAGCAGTGGGAGTAATTGTCAAAAATTCATCGCCGCAAGAAGAAAAACCAATCATTGTGGCCAATGCTATTATAAAACTATATTTTTTCATATTTTCTTATTTTAAAGGTTAAAAGCTTATGTTTGCTCCTACAGAGATAGTTCTTGACTGAGGATAAATGCCTTTGTCTATACCAATAGTTGTATAATTTCCTGAAGCAATTTCAGGATCAAAGCCATCATATCCGGTAAAGGTCAATAAGTTTTCGCCAGTAACAAATAAGCGAAGTTTCTGTATAGACATTTTCTTAGTCAGATTGCGTGGTAAAGTATATCCCAATTGCATCACTTTCAAACGAACATACGAGCCATCTTTAATGTAAAGATCTGAAGAACGCCAGTTACGATTAGGGTTGACAGCAGTCATGCGAGGAATCTTATTTGATGTACCTTCACCAATCCAACGGTCAAGTATCCACGACGGACGGTTCATTGCTGTGATATCACCACGTTGTGCAAAATCAAAGATGTCATTTCCTTGTGTTCCCTGGAAGAAAATATTTAAATCAAATCCCTTCCACTCAGCACCAAGAGTAAGACCAAATGTCCAGTCAGGCATTCCTTTACCAATTTTTGTTTTATCAGCATCAGTAATCAGTCCATCAGGAATTGATTTACCGTTTGCATCTACAGCTCCGGCTATATCTTGGAAAATAACATCCCCGGGTTGGGCTTTTTCACCATATTTAGCATTATATTCATCTGCTTGTTGCTGGTTTTGAATCAGACCATTTGTTTTAAAACCATAGAAGAATGGATAAACCTCATTGTTTTTGCCTTTTACATAACTACCTACACCCGAAGCACCAGCATCTTCATAAATTGCTTCACCACTGGCATTACCAAGTTTAATCAGTTTATTCTGTAAATAGGAAGCATTTGCCTGAACATTAAATATGAAATCGTTTACTTTAAGTTTATAGCCAGTTTCAAATTCCAATCCCCAGTTTTCCATGTCTCCGGCATTAGCAATCGGAGCACCTTTTCCTACATATGCTGGAATAGGTTGGTCCATTAACATACCATTTGTTTTCTTCTTGAAATAGTCAAAACCAAAAGTCAACGAGTTATTAAAGAATCTGGATTCAAAACCTAAATCTATTTGCTCTGATTCTTCCCATTTTACATCTGGGTTAGAAATTTTTGAAGGACTACTACCATATTGCATAGTAGATGCATTTCCTGAACCAAAATAATAGTTCTGTCCACCATCCATCAAACTTGTATATCTGAACTGCCCGATTCTCTCGTTACCATTTTTACCCCAGCTACCACGTAATTTCAGATTATTGAACCATTCAGGACGATTTTCCATAAACGCCTCATTTGTTACGTTCCAACCAACAGAGAAAGAAGGGAAAATACCCCATTTGTGACTTGGACCAAAGTTTGATGATCCGTCACGACGAACAGTTGCCTGGAACATATATCGTTCATCAAAGTTATAATCCAAACGGCCAAAGTATGATGCCAACGTTAAGGATGAAAATCCACCTGTTCCACCTGCTACGCGTTCTTTCTCTCTGTCAGCAATAGCATAATCTATATTAGCTTTACTTGGATCAGTTTCTAACAAATCATAATCATCTCCATAAAGTTCACGAACTTTATATTCTTTAGCCGATTGTCCAACTAATAATGTAAGATTGTGTTTCTCTGCAAATGTCTTAGTATATGTCAGCGTATTTTCCACCTGCCAGGTATATCCACGATGCATATTTGAATAAACGGAGCTTTGACTTATGTCTTTTCCCTGAGTTGCTAGAAAATAGGGGAATGTATATCCATCATTACCCCAGAATGCAAGGTCAACGCCAAAACTTGATTTAAATTTCAATCCATTTACGATATTGATTTCTCCCCAGAAAGTAGATACAAACTTATCAGAATTTCCTTTTCCTAATGTTGGAGAGTTAAGCATTGCTACCGGATTAGCAATTTCCTGAAATCCACTTGGAGGAGTTGAGAATACGTTGCCATTTTTATCTTTAACCGCATAAGGATGAAGAGCTAATACTGCAGCAGGATCTGTTGCATAAACAGGGATTGTTGGATCAAAAGCCAGAGCACTACCTAATATTGAACCATACTCTGAGTTTGTTTCTATACTGGTTGAATTAGCTCTTGAATAGCCCAAATTGATTCCAACTTTCACCTTATTTAGGAAATTACGTTCATTGGTTTCATATATATTATATGTGTTATTAGCACGAAGGCTCCAACGGCTAAAGTTTGATTTACCATAGTTGCCGCCAACAATACCTTCCTGATCAAAATATCCTAAAGACAGGAAATAGGTAACTTTATCAGTTCCACCATTAACACTTACCTGATGACTTTGTACCGGAGCATCATAATTAAATGTTTCATCCTGCCAATCTGTACCTTTACCTGCATTTTTAATCTGATCGGCAGTATACTTAGGAGAATTACCATCATTGATGGCTGCTTCATTCATTACAGTCATATACTCAGTCGCATTCAGTATAGATTTTTTCTTCCATGGATTTTGCCAGCCATAAGAAACATCGTAATTGATAGTTGTTTTTCCGGAAAGTCCTGATTTGGTTGTTACAAGGATAACGCCATTGGCAGCACGAGCACCATAAATTGCCGCAGAGGCTGCATCTTTCAGAATTTCCACAGATTGAATATCCACAGGGTTCAGATAATCAATACCTCCATCAACGGGCATGCCATCTACAATATAAAGAGGTTCACTGTTGTTAACGGTTCCAATACCACGAATTCTGACTTTGGAGTCAGCTCCTGGCTGTCCAGAACTTTTTGTAATTTGTACACCAGATACTTTTCCTTTTAATGCATCTTCAACGCGTGTAGGAGAAGTCTTCTCTAAATCCTGTGAAGTAACCTTACTAATCGCAGCAGTTACCACACTTTTTTTCTGTACTCCGTAACCAACTACAACTACCTCGTCAAGAGTCTTTGAATCTTCAATCATGATAATGCGTAAAGGTTTAGCATCATTCACAACAACTTGTTGCTGTTTATAGCCAACATAAGATATTACTAAAGTGCTTTTTAGCGGAGCGGAAAGTGTAAACTCTCCATTCAGATCAGTTATAACACCAGTTGTGGTACCTTTCACTGCCACATTAACTCCTATTAGCGGCGAATTATCTTCCCCCGCTAGGACTACACCTTTAATCTGTATATTCTGTGAAAATACAGTTAGGGTGAAACAAAATAAAAATAGAAATGATAATAACTTTTTCATAAGTATTATAATTAAGATTAACTATTTAAACAGTGCAAACATAGTTAACGAGCGTTTAATTTAAATTATTTTCACCTATTTATTATTACGTCAATCAAAAGATATAAATACGTTAACAACTCGTCAAAAAAATGTATATATCTAATATTTAGTATTTTAAGTATACGTGCATCTATTTCGTTACATTTCTTAAAAGAAAATAAAACATTTCCGGCTCGATTATTAATCGAGCCGGAACAATATGAAAGATAATAAGATAAAAAATGCTTAAAGTTTATTGGCTAAGTAATCAGTTAAGCTTTCGTCTCTTTCCAAATTAAATTTTTTTCTAAGACGATAACGTATTGTCTCAACTCCTCTTATGGATATATTTATAAGAGGAGCTATCTCTTTAGAAGAAAGGTTCATTTTGAGATAAGCGCACATCATTCTTTCATTGGCAGAAAGATCGGGGTGTTTTTCGCTCAAACGTTTCATAAAGTTATTGTGTATTAGGTCAAACTGTTCTTCTATACGTTTCAATACCTCGTCAGATTGTATATTCGAATCAATTTTACTATTTACAACCATCAGCATCTGTTTTGATTGTTTTGCCCCTTCTCCTTTCAATGTAGATATTACTTTAAATAATTCCTGCTTTATTTCAGTGAGCATCTCATTCTTTCGGACAAAGTTTATCATTAGATTTGCCATTTCCTGGCTCTTGTGTTGAAGCTCATATTCCAGCTTTTCTTTTTCCAATTCCATAATCTGATGTTCTTTCCGGGCATTTTCCTTTTCAAATTCTTTTTCTTTTAGGAAAAGTTCTTTGTCCTTTTCAAAAACCGCTTGTTGCTTTTTGCGTTTCATTCTTAAATCATCCCATCTGTAAACGTACCAAAACAAACTTAAAAGAAGAATAAGGTAGAATACATAGGCTATTGATGATCTATACCAAGGAGGCAATATTATAAACGTGAATTCATCAACAGAAGTTGTTCCATCGGCAAAGATTGCTTCAACCTGGAACGTATGTTCACCTTCATCCAGATTACTATATTCTTTAGTTAATGAAGAGGTATAATCCGACCACTCTTTCTGATCCTTAAACCGATAACGAAAACTAACTTCCTCTCCATGTGTGAAAGAATACAAATCGTACTCAAACCTAATGGAATTCCTTTGATGCGGAATTTCCGGAATATAATTCTTTCCAAGGAAGTTATCTGAATATATTAAACTGTCACTAGGATATGAGAGAAAAACTGAACGTATATGCACAGCAGAGCGTTCACTTGGCATTTCTTTTGTTGGAGTCTTTAGTAACGCAAATCCATAATCATTAGGTATTATTATCTGAGAAGCTGATATCGGGATCAATTTTTCGAACCCTTTTACTAATTCAATAGAAGGATGTTCTATGGAATAAAAATGTCCAATTCCTCCTTTTTTATAAGTATCCAGACTAGCAATATTTATTCCACTATTACTTAAACTTAACAGATGATTTTCATACTCATAAAGTTTTAAGTATGACTTTGTACCATTCAGCATATTATTCATTTCAGGGCAAATTTCTATTATGTCTTTTTCCTTATTATATTTGTATACCCCCTTTGAAGTAGTAAAATAAATATTGCCGTTCACCTTATTTACATATATATTTTTATTAGAAGGCAGTCCTTTGTCTTTTCCATAGAACTTAGTCCTTTTTACTCTGAAATTAGTTACATCAATATCAAAACGGATCAACCCTTTGTCATTGTTATGCAGCCATATTACATTGTCAGATTCAATCTCAAAATTTTCGGCAGAATCATTCATCCCCTCCATCCTCTTTTTCAGTTTCCACTCTCCTTGTTCCTTTTGCATCAGATAAATACCATCATACAAGCCCAGCATCACTTTATTCGGATTACCCTCCATTATTTTACAATTCCAGACTCCGGATATTGACCCAATCTTTTTCATTGTTTCGCCTTTTACCCAAAAAACGCCTCTGTCGTGCAAACAGAAAATATCATTCCCCACCCGGCATAAATCCCATACCTGTCCACTGGATTGAGGTATATGATATATATCAAGCGGCTTATCATTCAATGAAATAGGATAATGAGTATAATAAAGTCCCCGATTGGTTCCAAGATAAAGAAATGATCCTGAAAGTATGGCCGAATAACCGGCCCCATAAGAATATGGATAAGAGTAAAGATTGGATAAAGGAGAATTCAGACAGATATAATCAATACCATTATCTAGCCCCGCCCATAGGTTCTCACGACTATCAAATCCCAAAGAAAGTACTGTGTTGTTTTGAAGCCCGTTATTTTCATTGAAATACTTCACCTTCATTGTGCTCTTATTAATTAAAAGCAACCCCATGTGGACGGTCCCAATTGCTATCTGATTCTTTGAAGAAGCTACAGAAAATATTTCATTCTGCGACATAAAGTTCTCTACTCCGGTTATATAATGAGAGAGAGCCTTTCCATCCCAGTAATACAGGCCGTCATAAGCAGTAGCAATAATAACTCCTTTTTTATGAGGGATAATTCCTCTTATTCTCTTTGAATTAAGTTCCTCTGCGCCGGGTAAAGGGAAAAAAGTATTGCCAATAAGTATCTGAACTCCACGGTTCGTACCAATATACAAAATGCCATTTACAAGGCTCGAGCAATCAATTTTACTGTTGGCAGGTATTAATGTATATTTCCCGTTTAGACATTTCAATACGGCACCGTCTGCCTGTAAATAAAGAATATTATCATTTTCATGGATCCGCCAGATATTTCCTATTGAACGTAATGACGGTCTTAAAGAATCGGACACACAGTGGTAAATCAGCTTTCCACGTTTATCAGGTTCAAAATAACCGAACTCATTAATTCCACCCACATAAATTCTGTTACGTGCTCGAGAAGGAAAAACGGAACGCACATCCGAACCATTATTTAAAGGAAACACTCCCCAATCACTTCCATCAAATTGCAACAATCCATTTTTATTGGCAAAGTAAACCCAGTTATTATTATAAGAAGCGACTTGCCAGGTTTGCGAACCTTTGCCGTAAATTTCCTTTTTGTAATTGATAATAAAATTATTCCAACTTGCTGAAAGTCTGATGAAAGGGACTAAGGATAAGACTAAGAATAAAAAATACCTATTCAGATTTTGCGTTATCGAGTTCATGTATTAGGATTGATTTAAGGATTATAAACGTATCCGACAACACAAATGTATTAATTAGAATTATGATTTCAAATTACTTCTGAATAATTATTAACTTGATTACTCCTTTTCTTGATAGGTATATATTTGTTGAAAATTATAAATAAGCACCAAAAATTAGTAGGGCTAGTCTCTAGTTTTTTCACTCCCTTCATAAAGTGAAAAGAGGATACTAAAAATGGTATCCTCTTTTTTATGCATGCACTTTGCACTATTACAAATCTATATCCAGATTCATTCCATCTATATTAATAGAAACAACTGTTTTGAAATTGATTATTTCAGAACTATTTCTGAATCTTTTTCATCACTTCATCTTTGGTTAGAGGTTTTGTACAGAAGAACCAGTCGTGACATGTAATGTTACTCTCTTTCCCTTCCATTCTGTCTTTAGCAACTCCGCAAGAACCGGCGGTAGGTACAATTACATCATCTCCAGGTTTCCAGTCGGCCGGAGTAGCCACATTGAACATATCTGCAGTCTGTAATGCCATTACAACCCGTTTTAATTCATCAAAATTACGTCCTAACGAAAGCGGATAATAGATGATGGTTCGAATCTTTCCGGAGGGATCAATTACAAATACTGCCCGTACGGCTTTTGTACTACTCTCGCCTGGCTGAATCATGCCGTACTTGTGAGCTACTTTCATGGTGATATCTTCAATCAATGGAAACTTCACCTCTACATTTTTCATTCCCTTGAATTCAATTTTCTCCTTAATGGTACGCAGCCAGGCAATGTGACTGTACAGTCCATCAACGGAGAGACCTACCAATTTACAGTTGAGTGATGCAAATTCGCTTTCCAGGGAAGCAAAAGTGATAAACTCTGATGTACATACTGGAGTAAAATCGGCAGGATGGCTGAATAAGATAACCCAACTTCCATAGAAATCTTCTGGAAATTTAATCGGTCCCTGTGTGGTTATTGCTTCAAAAGCAGGTGCGGGGTCACCGATGCGTGGCATAGATATTACTTCTTGTTCCATAATTATGATTTGCTGATTTATAGTTTGTCTAATAAGAACAGCTTTCCCAGGTATTTGTTTGAGGGCCTGTAAGTAATTTAACACTGTTTTTGTGAATGAATATAAATAGAATAGTTATGTCCATATTCATAATATCACTCTTGATATCATGTGATTGAACAAAAAAACGGGATACAATGTCTCCGTAATATGATAGATATATTTATATTTGCCTCTGAAAAATGGGTAAGCCATTATATATATAAATATGATACTTTATGAGAAGTTTATTTTCTGAGGGTTATAAAAAGGTTTATGCCTTATTTTTGTTTTTTTTGATAGGTATTATATTTATCCCTGACTCATTTGGGACCAATATTCAAAATAGACCTATTTTGATTATCAGTTCATATAACCCGGAGGCATCAAGTACTGCAAAGAATATCTCTGCTTTTATCGATGAGTATAAACATTTGGGTGGACAACTACCTATAGTTATAGAGAACATGAATTGTGGTAGCTTTACCGAGTCTCGTTCATGGAAAGGCACAATAAAACAAATTCTTGATAAACACTCATCATCTCAAGACACTCCGGCACTTGTTATACTTCTGGGTCAAGAGGCCTGGTCATCATATCTCACCCTTGGCCGTCAGCTATATGAACAGATGAATCTCAAAAAAAATGCGAATGATAGTTTATATAAATTGATGTGCAATGCTCCGGTAATCTGTGGAATGGTGAGTCGAAATGCAATTATGCTTCCCGAAGATGGTGACTCACCTAAAAAATGGGAACCGCAAAGCATCGATATGCTGAAGGATGTACCTCCATTCATTAAAATGGCCGGATATGTGTATCAGTATGATGTTGAAAAGAACCTTCAGTTAATAAAGAAGCTATATCCTGCTACTAAAAATATAGCTTTAATTACGGATAATACATATGGTGGTGTTTGTTTCCAAGCGTTTGTTAAGAAAGAAATAAAACGTTTTTCTAAGTTTAATCTTATTTTGCTTGATGGAAGGCAAAGTTCTATTTATACCATTATTGACCGCATCAGTTCTTTACCTGCCAATACAGTTATCTTGCTAGGAACCTGGAGAGTTGATAAGAATAACGGATATTTCATGAATAATGCCACTTATATGATGATGGATGCAAATCCTAGGATTCCCGCTTTTTCGGTTACCTCCATTGGTCTTGGGCATTGGGCGATAGGAGGTTTAATTCCTGAATACCGGATGCTTGGAAAAGATATGGCTTTGCAGGCTTATCAGTTGTCCGAAAAAGGAGGAGGGTATAAAACCCACATTGAGTTTATTTCCAACCGATACAAATTCGATTCAGAAAAGGTAGAGAGTCTGCAAATTGAGCGAGCCAAACTTCCTGTTGATTCTGAGTTTATAAACGAAAAACCTTCATTCTTTGAAGAATATAAATACATAGTTTTCGGAGTTGTGTTTGTAATATCAATACTGTTATTTGGATGGCTTATTTCACTTTATCATTTGATGCGTACTAAAAAACTGAAGGATGAGCTCGAAATTTCAGAAGCAGAATTGCGTATAGCCAAAGAAAAGGCCGAAGAATCAGAGCGGTTAAAGACTTCCTTTCTGGCTAATATGACACATGAGATACGAACTCCTTTAAATGCAATTGTTGGATTCTCAAATGTACTTGCAATAGGAGGAAATACGCAGGAAGAAGTCGTTGAATACAACAAGGTGATTCAGACCAATTCCGATTTATTGTTACGTCTTGTAAACGACATACTGGATATCTCACGATTGGAAACGGGACGTCTTAAATTCTATTATGAAGAGTGTAATGTTACTTCTTTGTGTAAAGAGGCTTATTCTTCCGTTGAGTCAACTTGTGATAAGCCGATAAAATTTATCTTAAACTCTCCCGATCCGAATTTTGTTCTGGTAACAGATGTCCATCGTTTGCAACAGGTGTTACTTAATCTGCTTTCCAATGCTTCTAAGTTTACAAAAGAAGGCATAATTACTCTCGATTTTAAAATCGACGAAAAGAGTCAGATGGTTCATTTTACTGTTACAGATACCGGAGAGGGAATACCCGAAGGGAAAGAGCATCTTGTATTCGACCGTTTCGAGAAGTTGAATGAGTTTAAACAGGGTACAGGTCTCGGACTTGCCATTAGTAAAACAATTGTCTCTGTTTTCGGAGGAGAGATCTGGGTAGATGCCTCATATAAAGAAGGAGCACGTTTTATTTTTACGCATCCTATTGATTTACAGTCACAAGATATATTTGCAAAATAAAAAACGCGTCAAATGTTTGGAGGTTTCAAAAAATGTTGTAACTTTGCAACGCTTTTGAGAGAGAAAGCAATCACAAAATAGTTTTGGAGAGGTGGCAGAGTGGTCGATTGCGGCGGTCTTGAAAACCGTTGAACTGCGAGGTTCCCGGGGTTCGAATCCCTGTCTCTCCGCTGATTAAATCAGAAACAAACAGGTTCCATAATTCATTGAATTATGGAACTTTTTTTATTGTATTCCGTGCATAATTAATATTCATTGTTTGTTTTTTTACAACACTTATTGCTTTATGGAGAAATTAAGTAAAATAATGCTGCAATTACAATCAAATGAAGTGTTGATTTATATCTTTTAAATTGCTTAATCATAATAAATTGTGTGAAACCTAGCAGTTTGAAAGCTCACTTTTTTGACTGATCTCCTCCCATTATTCGGATACAACTAAATTAGAGTCTACCCTGTAATTTAACACTTCAAATTCCACCTATTCCGGCGTTCTGTCCTGCAAAGAGCTATGTGGACGATAGCTGTTATAATCTCTACGCCACGACTCTATTTTAGCTCTTGCGTCTTGCAAAGATAAGAACCAATTTGTATTTAAACACTCATCTCTAAAACTTCCGTTAAAAGATTCTATAAAAGGATTGTCTGTGGGTCTTCCAGGACGGGAAAAATCCAACGTTACTTTATTCTCGTATGCCCATCGATCCAATTCCTTTGAAACAAATTCAGGTCCATTATCAACCTTTATCCTTTTTGGCTTAATGCCATAAAGAACATGTAATTGCTCTAATGTATTTACAACATCGTTGCCTTTTAAGGATTGGCCAACCTCAATGGCCACACACTTTCTGCTGAAATTATCTATAACAGTAAGTGTTCTGAACTTCTGTCCGTTATACAACGCATCGGATACAAAATCCATGCTCCAGCATTGATTCATCTCTTTTACTACCGGATAATTTTCTCTGTGTATCCCGGCTCTGCTTCTACGGTGACGCTTTGAACGTAGATTTAATTCTTCCGCTTTGTAAAGCCGATAAACACGCTTGTGATTGTCCTTAAAACCTTCTCGGCGAAGCAATATGAATATGCGCCAAAAGCCATATCGTATTCTTGTTTGCGCTATTTCATGCATTCGCATACAAAGAAGTTCATCGTTTTTAGGTTTGGACTTATAATACCAAACTGAACGATGAAGCATGACTCCAGCAGTCGCCTTTTGGACAGAAACCTTATATTCACCTATTAAATCCATAGCCGCTTCACGTAACTGGGAAGGGGTCAGAACTTTTTTTTAAAACATCCTGAAGCATCTGCTTATCCAAGGAAAGATCTGCGACAATCTGCTTCAACTTCTGATTCTCTTCCTCCAACTGTCGTAAACGACGAAAATCGGGAACTCCTAAACCACCATATTTCTTCTTCCAATTATAAAAAGTGGCTTCACTTATACCCATCTTACGGCAAACCTCCTCGGTCTTCACCCCTGTCTCATTTTGCTTTAATGCAAAGAGAATTTGCGACTCTGTAAACTTTGATCGTTTCATAACAAAAACAATTTGGATAAATATAATTATTTAAGTCCGAAACTCTAATTTTGAACTGTCCCTTTTTTCGGGGGGAGGTCAAAAAAGGGAAGCTGACATACGGTATTGAGAAGTCAGACAGCAATAGATGTAAATATATCGATTATGCGGGCATTTGTCCTGATGCGACAAATGGTTATCGGATATGATGAACTTCTTACGCGTATCGAGGAACTGGAAGAAAGTACAGATGCGCAGTTCAGTGAAATATACCAAGCTTTAACCCAGTTATTAAGTAAACCTGACCCCAAACCAAGAAAACCCATAGGATACAGAATACTTGATGAAGAAAAATAACTTATCACAGTTTGTAATAACCTAATGATGGCGAGCCGACAAAGCCCGCCATTACTTTATAAGTTATATGTTATTTAGAATAATGACTGACAATAATATTATAACCTTGTTGTTCTTTAATTGGAACAATCATGTGAATTAGAGTTTCATTATAATCCACACTTTTCTTTATTATTTTGCATAGTATGGATAAATTCTCTTTCTGCCTGCTATTTAATCGTTTATCTAAATTAGTAAGGCTACCATCAAACTCATCTAAAAATTTATAAAATCTACTGATTATTCCAACGACACAATCTGAAAGTTGTATCATAGAATCATCTTTAGAATCTTTAAATTCATATGAATTGAAAGGTATTCCATTTTTAGTAAATGTAACTCCCTTGAAATGGTTATCCTCAATCTGCCGCTCATGGTCAAATATATGTTTTGAATTATGGAAGGTATATATTGGATAGTAATAAAATTGAGAAAGGTCTTTCAGTAGCATTAAATCCTCTTCATCTTGGATGAATGGTAATTCTGATATGTTTTCATCTTCAATTCTTTCAATTAGCAAATCAATGTAGTGAGTTGTATCGAGCTTATTTCCTGATATATATCCTCTAAGGTCTACAAGAAAATCCACAATGTCTTCATGACTTATATTAGGATAATTGTATTTATATAGAATATTATTGAACTGATTGTGGTCTGCCTTTGCTATTTGATACAAGTCATCTTTCAAATAAAAATGAAAACCATATAATTCTTCATCTATGATAGAATCAACAATATCAACAAGGGAGTAGTAATATAGATTTGCAACTGAATAGTGTATGTAGATGTCATGGTTTAAAATCCAATTTAAGAAAGGATTTATTTCTCTTTTATCAAGGACTTTAAAAATATCTCCATTATAAACATGTTTACTTTTAATTTCTTCCAACTCTTCTGGTATTCGGAGCTTTTCTCTTAACTCTTTTACGTCAGGAGGGTTGATGTCTTCTTTTAGCATTATACCTCCAAGGACGAAGTGCCTATCAATTTGTTCATTTATACCAGTTTCTTTTAAATAATACTTACGAACATTATCTGTCTCATCATAGTAAAAAGTGGTAGTAATGTCAAATAAATGTTTAATGGGTAACATTTTTATTGCCCTTCTAAAATCTTCTATTTTATATTTTATATCAATCATACGTCCAGTAAATTGCATGGTTTGTCATTCTTTGCAAAGATACGTTTTAAAATTCGTTTCTCTCTAAAAGAAACTAATGCTTTTTTTCCAGCTTCTTATGCCGTAAAACCCTCCCATAGGCAGTCATTCCACCGGGGCGGTTTATCATTTCCATTTCTATATGCAAAAGTATTTACGGCTTCTTAACCTCTTTGAAAGTTCAAGTCCCAAAGGTTTGATACAAAAATCTTCCTGCTGCGCTTCGCCCAGAGAGAATTTTTCCACAAAAACTTGCAAAGACTAAAGCCTACACTTTCCTGCATATATGAAACGAAAACGACCGACCCGAAGAAAAGACGCATATAAAAAAAGTCGGATTTACGAGAAGCAGGAAAAAAAGGTTATGAAACTCAACTCGCTCACCTCAAGAATCCGCATATATCTAAAAAATCAGAAGTTATGGAAGTAACAAGTTTAAGCGAAGCAAGAATTTACGTAGGTACATACGCAGAGTATAACGATGGCTCAATCAAGGGCAAGTGGTTTGACCTTTCCGACTTTTCGGACAAAGATGAGTTTTACAAAGCGTGTGCGGAATTCCACGCAGACGAGGAAGATCCTGAATATATGTTTCAGGACTGGGAAAATATACCGGATGAACTTATAGGCGAAAGCTGGTTATCTGAAAACTTTTTCGACATTCGGGATGCGATGGACGATTTAAGCGAAGACGAGCAGAAAGCATTTTTAGTGTGGTGTAATCACGGTTCACACGACCTTTCAACCGAAGATGCACACGACCTTATTTCTTCCTTTAGGGATCATTATAACGGGCAATATAAAGATGAAAAAGATTTTGCGTATGAAATAATAGAAGAGTTATACGACTTGCCGGAGTTCGCAAAAACATACTTCGATTATGAAAAGTTTGCCCGCGACCTCTTTATGGGTGATTACTGGTTTGAGGATAGTTTTGTTTTCTGGGCTTCTTGATTATTCGCCGGGCGGGGAAACCCGCCGACAAAATAAAATGCAATGAAAATTGGCGGTTTATTCAGGTTGTTATTTCGAGAGGGGGTACTGGCTTTAGTAATTTATTTTCTGTCCACTTCGGTGGGTATATGGGCGGTATTGATAATAACGTTTTTTTGTTATCCGATTTATCCTGCGTTTTTTTGTATCTGTATTGTATAGCCTTTTGATAGCTGCGGTTTTCATAGCTTTATTACTCACTTTATTAATATAAATATATGAAATCACTAAATAAAAACGGAGTGTCCACGACCCAATAGCCGGGACAAGAAAAATATGTAAAGTTCATTGCGGTAGCATTCCGGGGAACAGAATATTTTCAGTATGATTAGCCATACAGACGGAGAACTTTTCTCTTCGGTAGCGAAAACGCTACAAGATTGCCGGAAACGGCGAGATGAGTGGCGATCTAAAAAGTATATGCAAATCCGGGCGGAAAACCGCCCGCTACTTTTTCCATGAGCTGATGCGGATAAAAAGTAGCAAAAAGCCAAATTGTTATTAATGCCTATAAATTAGCATGATAGGATTATCCCATACATGTTGTTCAATGTCTTGTCGTCTTTAAAAGTTAATCCAAAAGTTCTCTCAAAATACTTAAATGACAAATATATTGAATTATAACAATATTGAAATGCTTCGTTAATTATATAGAGATTCTCCGGAGCATTTTTTATTTCATATTCAAAAGTATAATTAGAATAGTGAACAAATGAAGAAAATTCTTTCCATAGATAATATGCTCTATCTCTGAAAATGTCAACACTCCGCGAGTGATAAAAACATTTTGCCATGTCACTAAGTCTTTTAAATGGGAGGAACTTGAAAGTGTCTATGTTTTTAAAATATCCTTTATTTTCTTCTTTTGATTTGAAAGTATCTTTGAGTTCTTCTAATTGTTCGGTTGTTAAGTAAAAAGGATACATCCCTTCGAAGTGTTCATAGTTCGAATCTGTTAAATCTTTTAGAGATTTAAAACTCTGTTTATAGGTGTCTGCATTTATTCGTGTAATTTCTCCTTCTCTACTATTGTGAAGTTTAAGGTATAATAAATGAAGAAAATCATCCATCAGACTTCTAAGTAAAATGAATGGAGTTGAGATGTACTAAGAATTTCTGTTTTTGAGAATTGTAGACAATTCAGATAGTATAATTGCATGTCTTCTTAGCATACCTAAATAACAATCCTGAATCTCAATTTTTATTTGACATTTTCCTTCTAATAATGCAATGTTATCATTTGCTAAATCTGATAATTTCTTAGCAGTTTCAGATAATTCATTTGTTATCATATCCTTTGTCGTTATTTATAAAAGTTCATTTAGAATCACATGTGGATAATTACAGGCTTTGGTAAAACCATTATACCAAATGGCTAATGGGTGGGATGAATCAGAAGACTTTTCTACACTACATCTCTGCCTATAGCCTCCGACAGTATGATGTTTCCCACTTAATGATTTTGTGCCATCACCCATATTAAATGAATCGAAAGGAATCGTTTTAGATAAACCAATTGTCCAATCGTCATGTCTACCTCCGCATAAAGAAGCTGTATTATTGTCTGAATAATCAACAACAGCGACCTTCCGTATTTTATCCCAATCATAACGGATAAATTCAAAAGCATTATTTAAATGGTCATCTTGGAATCCATATCCTATAAACAAAATAGCATCACTTTCAAAAATCAATTTATCCAATATCATATAATATGACAGGAAAGGTTGCTTCAAAATTTGGTTTGTTTTGTCTATTCCTGCAATAATGGCTGAATGAGGTAATGGGTTTCCCTGCCTCGTAAATATCCAGTTGCGCCCACTCGCATTTGAAGAAAAATTTGAAGATAAATCATTATTCCAACGTATTTCATGCATATTATACCCGCGCTGTATATTCCCTGTCATATCAAAATGAACAGAACCATGTAAATGTATGCCGTAATTCCAATTTGGATTATTCATAAGAATAGAACGGTCAAAGCTTCCGTTTGTATCAAATCCAGTTACATTATCAGGCAATGCCGAGAGCAGGATATTGTCGTGGTTAGTAGTTACGTAACTGATATCAAACTCTTGATTTAAACACTGCAGAAAACTCTGCAAAGAAGAAAAAAATGTAGTATTATTAGCGATACAATCTCTGGATTTTTCTCTAAAATCGTCAAGGAGAGAGTCTACGAGAGAGTTATAAAGAGAGCTTAAATCAAAAGATGTTATAGTCTGATTATTGTGGTGCAATACAGTGTCATTTACTAAGGGAAGATTATTAGGTTGTAGAAAATTACTCAAATAGCTATTGGCTGGGTTGAGATAACCTGCTAATACCTCAATTATATACAAAAGATATTCATAATTAGCATTATTTGCTTGATTACATATCCATTGGTATAATGTTGTCTGCGGGTCGTTGGATAATACATAGCGTCTGCTGTTTGTCTCAAAAATTTGATTTACTTCAGCAACTCTTGGCATTCCAAAATCTATGGAAGCTCCACATCCAGTAACGATTAATAATCTCTTTTTTGACATAACTTAAAGAATCTTCTATTACGACTTTCATACAAAAATACCCATAAAAAAACACCTGACAAAATTACTTATTAGATGTTTTCAACAAGTTTCCTAAAAACACTTATTCTTTTTGCTCTTATTTCTCATTCTCATTATTAAAAGCAAACGTTAGCTGTACCACTTTTCCGAAGCTATCTTCTATATATACGTCAATTTGTTGCTGGTCAGTGGATGCAGATGTATAATATAGCCGAAACGTTTCTCCCGTAAGTGAGTATAAATCATTCGGAAGAAAAACTGTTCCGTCTGCCATCCGCAGCGTTCCTTTTCCATCCGGCTGAAAATACCTGATAAAATACTTCGTTTCTTCGTAATAGCCTTCCCGGTTAAGTTGAAAACGAATATCCGCCGTTTCACCCATCTTAATCCGTTTTTGTACGGACATTGTTGTTACTGTGAACGGGTGAACCTGCTGAACATCCAGCTTATTATCACAAGAAAACACCAGCAGCATTGTTCCCAACAAGTACATCCCCATTAATATGTTTCTGATTATTTTTTTCATATCTCACTAATTTATTATGAATTTAAAACCGACCCCGACCTGTGTATGGAACTTTCCGATGGAAGAACCAAAAAGTGCACGTTCACGGGTATTGATAAGGAACATTACCCTATCCGACAGGTAGGTTTCCAGTTCCAGCATAGCAGCCCCGCCATAAATAAAGGTATCTTTGTTTGTGAGTGTAGAACCATCATACAGCAATTTATCGCCCCAGTTGCTTGTTTCGTATCCGGCAAGAGCCGACAAACCAATGGACAGAAAGAACGTTTTCCGATGGTCGGAAAGGATTTTGATATAATACCCGCTTTCGCCTGTAAACTGGCTTACAGACACAGTTATATCCCTAAATTCGTACTCTTTATTGAAGTATTCTGCACCAACCACCCAACGGTTTCATTTTTAGTATAAATGACAAGGGCAGCACCGAAATAATAGGCTGATTCCGGTCTACCAGGCTTTTTAAAGCCGTCCGCCATCCCGCCTGTAAGTTGGATTCCCTTTTGTCTGGGCAGGTAACGTTGTGTTGCGCTTGGTCTGTAAAGACCAAGCGCAACACAAATGATATAATTATGAACGAAAGATTTCTCATTTTACTTGATTTTAAGTTCGTTAATCACTCTGACGTTCACAATATCCGAACTTTCGATACGTATATTTTGGTGACGGGCACCGTTCTTTTCGACCAGCTCTACCACCTGTAATTTATCGTCCGGGATGGTGAAATGCATTTAAACTATAGCTCGTTGTTCATTGTCCGAAACTGCCTTTCCGGCATATTTATGGATTCTATGACTTGTACTATGGCATGAAAATCAAAGAAATTCTATGTATATACTATAAAATCAATTAACTTTGATATAATTTTAAAAAAAATATAATGAGACATAAAAATTCTACAAATAAAATAGCTATGTATTCTGAATTGCTAGAGCCAGTATTAGCGAAACGCATTGGTGGAGCGGTTAATATTACTGGTATATATTATCAAGTGTTGTATGCATGCTTGGCTATATTAAGAGAATTACAGAACAGTAACGCAACTATTCGTTTGGAAGGCATTGAAGATATTGATATTAATAATTCGATAATAACAAATGGCTTTGAATACACTCAATTAAAATCATCGAAGAATAAATTAGATGCATATGGTTTTTGGGATCTTGGAGTTCTTCAGAATTATTTAGAAGTATATCACAAAGAGCCTTGTAGTAGATTTAGATTAGTTTACAACATGAAGACTACAGACGGTAATTTGAAAAACTTGTTCGAGGGTAATTTGGATGAAAAGTCAAAGAAGTATTGGTTTGATAAATTGAATTCTTTACCTTATAAAGGTCTAAACTATTCTCAGTTCATCGAAACAATCTCTTTTGAATTTGCGAGTATAAACGATATAACTTCTCAAATATTGAAATTACTGTATAAAGAGTGGAATGTAAATATTGGAACAGAAGGACAATTTTTGAGATCATTATTTTATAATGCTTTAATTTGGTCTCGAGATAGAAAAGAAATAAATAAAAATGATGTTGCTGTTTTATTTCAAGATATAACAGACTCATTTTCTAAAGCGCCAATAAATGAAGCAATTAAAAATGATTGGATTAGAACGATATTATTTTCTAAAGAAGAAAAGGATTATTCAAATTATTATGAAGGTAAAGCAGCTTTACCCATACATATAGCGCAAGGATTACCCGTCAGAAGAATTTTATGGGAAAGGAAAATAGAATCACTGCTTAATGAGTCTGACTCAGTAATAATAAAATCGTCAAGTGGTCAAGGAAAGTCAACTTTAGCATGGCAAACTGGCTATAACAAAAAAGATCTATATGATATATATCAAGTTCAGTATTGCCCAGATGTGGAGTCAGCTAACTCAATTTTGCAATTCATACAAACTCGTTTGAATATAGGACAATCACCACTGATCATTTTTGATGGTTTGAACTCCTCTCTAAAAAGTTGGAACTATGTAGCTGAGAATGCAGCAAATCTCCCTGTTAAATTCATTATCACAACTAGAAATGAAGACTGGTATAGATATGGTTCAGATGTTTCAAAATCAAATATTCAATTTATCGATATAAATCTATCAAAAGAAGAAGCTCGTTCTATTTATGATGAATTGCAGAAAAAAGGAAAATTGAATATTAGTGATAGTTGGCAGTCTGTTTGGGAAAAAGTGCAAGAAAAAGGATTGTTAATTGAATACACTTATTTGCTCACGAAAGGAGAAATGATTCAAGAACGATTAAAGTATCAAGTATCCACTCTTAATAAAACTCAAAGTGCAGCAGCAAAACTGGAGATATTGAGATTAGTCTCTTTAGCTGATAGCATGAATATTAAAATACGAACTCATGCTCTATTAAAGCACATTGCTGAAAATATAGGCTTCTCTCAAGACAGAGGCGAAATATTAAAAGAATTAGCTGATGAATATTTCTTGAATTTTGAAAATATCTATATTGGTGGTCTTCATCCTGTCAGATCAAACCACTTGGTTGCGATTCTCCATGAAAATCTACCAATTAAAGACAGTTTAATATCATTATTTATTTTATTGGACGAGATATATTTTTCTGATTATTTTATAAATGCTCCTTTACATCTTGATGCTAATAACAAAAAATCATTTTATGATGAATTGGGCGCGATATTGAGTCAGAGAAATTTTAATCAAATGGTATTAGCATTGGATGGAGTTTTTCATTTGGAGCCTCAAATGTATTGGAGTAATAATAGACAAATATATGATGATTCCTACGAAACGGGGAGCGTTGAATTATTTACAATGACCTCTATACCGTTTACTGATTACGCTGTTCCACAATTGGATGAACTGGCGAATACTCTAGGCGAAATGGGCAAAGGATTTAGTAAACTATCTGAATTGGCCAAACAATTACCGCGATTTACCATTAATGAAACAGATGTTTATCAACTAGCATCAAGCATTCAAAAGCATTTGAAAAAAAGAGATGAGAAAATAGAAACTTATATCGGATTTGGAAGCTTAGCACAATGGTTCAAAGCTTTAAATTTATCTTTAATATTCAATGTTGATGTTTTTTCGAAAATTGATGTTGAGTATTTCTTTGTAAATATTAACTCTATTGAATTAAATGAGGCAAAAGAAATTGCTACATTTTGCTTGATAAATAAAAAAGAAGAATATCTCAAATATTCTAAAAAGTATCGGAAAGACTTAATTAGTTACTTGAAAAGGACTACAGATTCATTAACGATTGAAGAAAAGGGCAATGAACTCCATATTAATTATTTGTTATACGGAGACGATGTGACAAATGCTAACGAAATGAGTGTTCAAAGAATACAGGTAGTATATACATTTTTACCAGTATATGAAAGATATTGTACTGAAGCTATTATACTCCCATTTCCGAACGAAGAAGTGGTTTCTTTTACAAGAGAAAGTTCAAAAAAGCAGATGCCTCCTGGAAATATTGTTAATGAATTTGATGTGCACTTAAATCAGATATGGTATAAAACGATATTAAAGAACTATGAGTCTGTATCTGTTTATGAATGGCAAAAAAGCATTATTGAGTTTCGCGAGAATGCTCTCGAATTAGTCTTTAACTTATGCCAATATATAGATTCGCTACTTGAAGCAAATAACAAAAAGCAGCAGTCTTCATTACAGAAAATCATCAAACTCAGTGAGCATTTCCGTAAATTGGATATTGCATTAAAACCCTATCCTACTTTCAACCAAAAATATAATGAAGACAACAGTCGAAGAATAAAAGAGACGAATATAAATAACTGGCGATCTAGCCTGAGAAATGTTAGTAATCAAATGTTAAACATCTTTACGCCAAAGGAAGAGCATGATAGATCTGTAGTATTATATAATTTGAAAGCAACTTTTTTATCTACTGGGGATATGCAAGAGTGTTTTAATTTGATTGTTAGAGGTTCTTTTGAATACTTTGACGCGTCATTATTAGAATCACGAGAGTTGGAGTTGTATGAAAGACTATGTACCATAGTACAGTATTATATATCGCAAATTCCATTGAATGATAAACCTGCTATAAAAGGGGCTAAAAATGTTGCAAAAGAATGGTGGAAGACACAGATAAAGAATAAGTTACAGCAATTGAAAATGATTTTCGAGAATGCTAGTACCAATGAAGACTATATTTTCTATTTTCCATCTAAATTTGAGGAAACAGATACTTTGACATATGTGACAATTGGAATTGAAGGTCTTGATTTTTCAAATGGAGACTCTCTCCAAAAATTATCAATCGATCTTGTTGGCTTAGCAGACTTTTCGGCAGATTTCTATACCATACTAAATATTGAAAATGGGGTTGTATTAAGTGGTTTAAGATTTAGACAAGATTTTTTTAAAGCATTAAGGGATGAGTTGAATGATCTACCTTCAGAAAATATTTTAGACTTAATGCCTCTTCCTGTCTTTCCTGATGAAAAAATGATACAAACTTTAAGTGGAGTGAGCCTGCCTCCTCAATCTTCCGGAAACACAATTCAGGATAAAAAATTTCAGATGTTAATAGAATTATGGAAACTCAAAGAATATAGAAATCATTTAAACATAAAATCTCCTATAGAGAATGAATGGTTAACTAAAGTCGAAGAAAAAATCACTTCTGATATAAAGAAATTACAAGTGAATTTTGATGACTCTGAATTTGTTAAATGGATTGATAGTATAATTCTCAATTCAACAAAACTGTCTACGAGTTTTATTGTTGAGAAAATATATTCTGTTATTCAAAAAGTAAGTTAATTTAATTTTAGTGCAAGGTGCAAGTATATCTATATATAGATACTTGCACCTTGCACTAAGTTAAAACATTCAGAGGTAGATGTTTTGCCAATACAAAAAATACTTCTATCTTTGAACCCAAGATATATGCAGAAAAGCATAGGTCAAAGGTGGACAAAAAAGGCAGCAAAACTTGTGCCTAATTCGTTACCGATAATCAGTTTGGAAAATATAAAGTGTTGACTTAAAGTTATATGGATGGGAAGGTTCATTGACCTGTCTCTCCGCTGATTTTAAATTTAAAGTTCCATAATTCATTGAATTATGGAACTTTTTTTTATGCTCTTTGGCGACTTCACTGAACACATTTTCGACACAAAATGACAGGTTTCGTACCTCATCCCCATACCCTTGACATGAAAAACAGAAAAAGGAGTACGCAAAGTCCGAAAATGGCGATGCGTTTTCCGAATTTGGCGATGCTGTTTGAAACTCATTAATAATTGATGACAGTGATTTTGTAACTAAAAAATGGGCTTGCGAGAAGTACTTTCAGCGTCTATTTCAACGTCAAGAAAGACAAACAAAAAGTAATTTTAATCTCTATCAAGTATTAGCGGGCATTGTCTTGCTATTAATATTTCATCTTATAAATCAAGAATTTTTTGCGCTATTGTTTTGCAGTGATTCAATACAAGTTCTTTGTTGCCTGTCATACCCATATTAATAGTTTCGAACTGATATAAATGCTGAGCAATCTTGTGAATATCTGCGCCTTGTTTCTTCAATGAAAATATATGCGGAGTATAACTTTGATATTCATCCCTTATATCCTCATTGTCGTTTACGCCTATTGGATCCCAATCTCTCCACAAAATTTCATCAATTGCTTGATAAATCGACTTATCTTTTTCATTCATCTCCATAGCCTAAAATATTATTGCTTAACAAAATTAATACTTTTGAAGATCAGTATCAAAATAAATAGGAAAACACAATTGTGAAATGACCTTCGATTTTGAAAAAGAAGCACGAAAAAGGCGATATTGTAGAAATGAAACATTAGATCCTGTAAATATGAAACATCCGCTTTTCTCTTTTTACATACTTTTGCATCGTTTGGAGAGCAATTTATTTAATCAATGATTTTAAACGATGCCATTGATTGTAGGCCCATACATTTAGACACACTAACGGGAAAAATATAATTACGATAGGACTTTTTACGGATATTAAAAAACAAAAACATGAAAAAATTTACATTCATTCTCCTTACAGTTTTGATTTTTTTGAGTAACAAAGCGATGTCTCAAAGTTCATATTTACTCAATGAAAATTTCGATTCCTATACTGCTGGTACTTTCCCCTCTAATTGGGTGTTATGCTATCCTGGGTTTGGTGCAGATTTGCAGGTTGTAACAAACTCTGATTTTGTGTCAGGCCCTAATTCTCTGAAATTAGAAGGTGCAACAAACAATTCTGCCAATGCCGAATTCAGATTATCTTCAACGCCGGATATTATTTGGCTCGAAGTAAATGTAAAGGTATCACATAAAGACGCAATAGGTATTCCAAGTTATCCACATGCAAATGTCGGTTTTAATAATAATGAAGTAACAACCTGGGGTAATGGTTATGGATTTGTATATTTCTTTGCATCAGGATCAATTGTAGCAGGAGGTAAAGAGCTGCAAACATATAATGAAAACCAATGGTACAAAGTAAAAATTAAATATAATGCCGGAATTAATAAAGTGGATGTGTGGATTGATGATGTTTTAAAAGGATCAGATTTAACTCTTTCAGGCGCTTCGTTAAAATATAACGCTCTTCTTTTACAGGGGGGTAATGCAGGTCACTCTATTGGCTGTTTCGATAATGTAAAAGTTTGGGCTGATACATCTACCGGTATTAATGAAACCAGTGCTTCAAATTCAATACAGATCATTTCTGATCAAGCACAAGACGTTATTACCGTAAAATGCAAAAATGATGCGGCAGGCCAACTTATTTCAATTTATAATATTCAAGGACAGTTAATATTGCAACAACCACTACTGGAAGCAACAACTGATATTAATGTTTCAGCTCTTCCAAAAGGATTATATGTTGCAAAGGCTGGAAATAAAGAATGTCAATCAGTTCAAAAGTTCGTGAAGAAATAAATTTATACAATCATTCGTTTGATGTCCTGTTATCGTATTTTTGATTGAGCTTTATCTAAGGTTAGGTAGAAAAAGCTTTATATAAGGGGCTATCCAACTTCTTGGATAGCCCCATTAATAAATGAAAGTTTTATTTCCTTCAATCTATTATTTCTCTAAAATATGAATTTCGCAGTTTGTATTTGTATATATTGATAATATATCAAATTTTCCAGTTTATTTATAATAGCCAGGAGAGTTGCAATTTAGTCTATATGTCTTTATTTCAGGCTTTAATTTCTTTCCCCTATTTTTACCTTGGTTGACAATCTGATAAACTCTACTGTTTTTTATGTCCAGGTAAGCGTTATAATTATAATAATTTTCACTTGGATTAATACTTTTCTTTATAGCATTAAAATTCTTTTGTAGTCTTATTATACAACTATCGGTGTCTTCAGTAGGTTCATCAAAATAAAATGTAAGCCAAAGGCCTTTAAAAATACGTTCATCAGTCTCTCTTACAACCTGACAGTTGAGCAAAGATATTATCATCTCATTAAGAACTTTTTCACCCGTGCCTGTAGAATCGTTAAGATTTAAAACAGTAATGGCTTTAATAAATTCCTTTTCAAAGGTGGTATTAGTTCTTTTTATCCCTTCAATAGGCTTTTCAAATTCAAAGTTCCAATAGTCACGGTATTTGTTTGAAAAGAGCGGGATCGCATAATGTTCTCCTTTTGAATTTATTATAACGATAATTTGCTGCGGATTCTCGATGCTATCGGGAGTTGAATACAACTGAAGCTGAAATTCATTCTTTCCGTATATTACTGTACGGTTCAATTTATAGAAATCAGATTGATTAAATCGTCCTTTTGGCAACTGAGGGAACTTTTCTGTCAACTCAGAAATTACCTTTTCGATATTTGAGTCTGATGTTTTTGGTTTGCAACTAACAACCGTTGTTAGTACTATTAACTGAATTAAAAGATATTTTAGAGAAGATGCTTTCATGAGGCCATTTTTTAGGTTATAGCTTTTGCATAGCTCTTTACACGAAGTTACAACTTATGAATTTATTATCCAAATAATTAACTGAAGAAGCTCTTAATTCCAGATACGAAAAAATAGTTTTTCTGTCTAAATAAAATTGTTCAATAATGCATTAAACTGTTTCGCAGTCTTTCAGACCACTTAGACAGACTTTCTCTCATTAATAAATAATGTCGGTAATTTTCAGGATTTTTATCGACTTTAATTCATCTAGTAGTATATCATCTATAGTGTATAGGCTCTTCTAAGATCTGATACATCAAGTGTTTGCAATCAAAAATTAAACCGATTTCTTGCAAATTCCCACCTCTACTTCACTCATTTTCAATCTTTTTTTCTATATTGCGTTCAACTTCTTAATCTTAAATTTATGGAAAAAGTGAGCATTTCAGAAGTTCTTGAATGGGCAAAGCAATTTCTGGCACAATCAGAAAGAGAGATCACTAACGAAGAGCGTAAGGAACAACAGAAATACGCAATTCTGGTTCAGAAACCAGGTGATAAGATTCTGCTCTCGAAGCTGCTCGACGAATCGTCGCAGATACGCAATAACAAGAAGCTGGCGCATCGCATGAAAGTGCTGTTAGACCGCTACGGAGTGCCTGAGTTTTTTGGTTTTGCCGACAAGGTGTTGATTAAACTGTTTTCTGCATTCGGCTACTGGTTCGATTTTATTGCCGTTCCCATCTTTAAGAGACGCTTACGCTCCGATACCTCCAAAGTAATTATCAACGAAGCTCCTTTGTTGCTGAAGCGACATCTAAGACAGCGCCGGGAAGAAAAGATAGGGCAGAATGTCAATCTGCTAGGAGAGGTGGTTTTGGGAGATGCGGAAGCCAATCACCGTTACTTCCACTATCTGGAAGCGTTGGAAGATCCTCAGATTAACTACATTTCCATCAAAATATCAGGTATTTATGCACAGATAAATCCGCTCAACTACGAACAGAATAAAATAGATTTATGTGAGCGGCTGTCGTGCATTTATCAGAAAGCCGTCGACTTCCCATCCATCGACGAAAGGGGCAAAAGTACTCCTAAATTTGTGAATCTCGATATGGAAGAGTATAAGGATACAGAACTGACACTCGATGTGTTTACAACGGTGTTGGCTCTTCCGCAATTTAAGAACTACCAGGCGGGTATCGTTGTACAGGCCTATCTGCCCGATGCCTGGCATTTCCAGTCGAGGTTGCTGGAATTTGCAAAGAAACGGGTTGCCGAGGGTGGGGCTCCCATCAAGATGCGCCTGGTAAAAGGAGCCAACCTTCAGATGGAATCCATCATTTCATCCCTGAAAGGATGGGAAAACCCCATTTATCCCACCAAGACAGAGGTCGATGCCAACTACCTGCGCTTGCTGGACCGTGCCCTGGAGCCCGAAAACGCTCAGGTGGTGCACATCGGTGTGGCTTCCCATAACTTTTTTACCATTGGTTATGCCTATCTGCTCAGTCAGAAGAACAAGGTGGACGAGTACGTTACCTTTGAAATGCTCGAAGGAATGGCCAACCATCTTACCCGCGTTATGCGCACTCTCGGCAGACAGATTATCCTCTACACGCCGGTGGTGAAGAATGAGCATTTCTTGAATGCCGTTTCGTACCTGGTTCGCCGACTGGACGAAAATACCGGCAAGGACAATTTCCTGAGCTATTCGTTTAACCTGAGAGCCGAAAGCGAACAGTGGAAGTTCCTGCAAGAGCAGTTTCTTGAGGCGTATCAGCTGAAGGGACACATTAGTGCCACATCGCGGCGTACACAAAACAGGAACCTTCCGGCCATTCCGCAGACTAGCCTTAATACTTTCCGCAATGAGCCCGATACCAATTTCGATTTGAAGCCCAATCGCCTGTGGGCCGATGAAATAAGGAAGAACTGGAAAAAATCAGCCGAGGATAAGCCTTATCAGATTCCGGTGCAGATTGGCAAGAAAGAGTTAACATCCGAAAAGAAACGTGCTTATTTCGATAGAAGCCAAAATGGAGAAATCTGTGTTTGTGAAGCCTCTCTTGCCAATCTTGATCAGGTGAAGGAGATTCTTGATGTTGCCGAAAAAGATGTTTCGGGCTGGCGAAGGACGTCCCCCGACGAGCGCAACCGAATTTTACACGAGGTGGCAACCAATCTGAGTAACCACCGCGGCGATTTGATTGGCTGTATGGCTGCCATCACCGGAAAATCTTTTGTAGAAGGCGATGTGGAAGTGTCGGAGGCCATCGATTTTTGCCGTTTTTATCCAGTCTCCATGCAGTATTTCACCGACCTAGAAACGATAACCTGCACACCCAAAGGTATTATCATGGTTATACCGCCCTGGAATTTCCCATTGGCTATTCCGGTTGGAGGTGTGGCGGCAGCGCTAGCCGGCGGCAATACGGTGATATTAAAGCCAGCCACGGTTGCCTATCCAGTTGCATGGCAGTTTACCCGGCTTTTCTGGGAAGCAGGAGTGCCGAAAGATGCATTGCAGCTGTTTTGTGCTGATGGATATGAGCCGGTGAACTATCTTACATCGCATCCGTCTATCAAGCATATCATTCTTACTGGTGGTACCGATACGGCTTTCCGTCTGCTGGAAAACAATCCGGTATGCCCGTTGTCGGCCGAGACGGGTGGCAAGAATGCCATCATCCTTACCGCCAGCGGAGACCGAGACCATGCCATCCAGAACATCATCACCTCGGCCTTCAGCAATGCCGGACAAAAATGCTCGGCTTGCTCGCTTCTACTGCTGGAAAAAGAGGTGTATCACGACCCGGATTTCAAGGCAAAACTTATTGATGCCGTAACCAGTCTGCATACAGGTGGAATCTGGGACGGAGGCAATGTGGTTGGTCCGATGATTACCAACCAGAATGAAAAGCTGCTGCATGCCATCGAGCATTTGGAAGAGGGCGAATGGTGGCTGGTGAAACCCGAATTTGCGGACGAAAAGAAGTATGTTCTGAAACCTTGCGTTAAATGGGGAGTAAAGCCGGGAAGCTATACCTTTGCAACCGAATTGTTCGCTCCGCTGCTGGCTGTGGTTTGCATTGACAATCTGCAACATGGAATCCGGTTGGTCAACAACTCGGAATATGGGTTAACCTCCGGATTGCAAAGTCTGGACGAAAGCGAACAGCTTCTCTGGAAGAACAGCATAGAGGCCGGAAACCTCTACATCAACCGAGGCATTACAGGGGCTATTGTCAACCGTCAGCCTTTCGGAGGAATGAAGCGGTCGGCCTTTGGAGGCGGTATTAAAGCCGGAGGACCCAATTATGTGTCGTGCTTTATAAACATTGCCGAGAAACCGCTGAAAGGAACAACTCCTGAAGCATTCAATGCTTTGGCGGCCATTCTTCACTCGGATAATACAGTCCGATTCCAAAAAGCCATTGAAAGCTACCGAAAGAGCATGGCAAATACATTCTCACAGGAACGAGATATTAACAAGCTGCTGGGCGAGCAGAATATTTTCAGGTACCTGCCGCTTAAGAGCATGGCTTTACGAATCTATCCGGAAGATGAGCTTTGCGATACGCTTATGGCCATTGCCGCTGCCAATATAGCTGGAACACCGGTCACACTGAGCATTAACGGAGGAGATTCGAAATTGGAAGCTCTTAGGAAAGGAATCGACAAGGAGTGTATCATTAAGGTTCAGTCGGACGATGAGTTTTTAAATGATATGGAACAATACGAACGGATACGCACCTGCAGTAGCCGGCTTCCGTACGAGCTGTACAAACAGGCCGCCCATCTGGGTAAATACATTGCCACTTCCAAGCCGCTGATAGAAGGAAGGGTGGAGCTGCTTCATTATCTGAAAGAACAAAGCATTGCTTTTGAGTACCACCGTTACGGAAGCATCACCGATATAATGGAATAGTGGGTTAATATGATAGATTGAATAGAAGTTTGCAATCCGGAAACTTAGCGAAACGAAGAAGAGGGCGTCCCGAAAAGATGCCTTCTTTTTTGCTCTGAACATCAAATCCTCAATAGAAGAATATCAAAAAGTAGCACAAGTCACGCAAGTCGCGCACTTTTACAGTTAATGCATTCATCGTTAATTAATTAGTGGGTGCGTGACTTCTGCTTAATTTCTCTTTTGCTCACGCACAAGTCACGCACTTTGATTATAAAAATCCTATCGGAAAAAACATGTTAAATTACTGATAGGAAAACATACATATTTCAAATTAGCTGTATCTTTGCTAAGAATTAATTAAAAGTTTAATATGAGAAGAATAAATACGCTGATATTCAGCATAATTACTCTTTTGTGGAGTAGCTCCTTGTGTGCTCAGACCCACTTTATCAGCGATAATTCATATCGCCAGCAGGTTGAGAAGGCATTTGCCGAGAAAAAAGCCGCCATGCCTCATGGTGGACTGTTCAATATCTTTTCCAGCAAGCTCCCTTTGCAGGAAAAAGAGGCAATGAAGTTTCTTTATGCCTACATGTCTATCAAAGACATTACCGATTACCCCGATACGTTCTTTCTGAAAGGTGTTAGACTCTCTTTTCAGGCAAGAAAGGAAATGCCTTGGGGTAAAGAGATCAGCGAACAACTGTTCCGTCATTTTGTGTTGCCTTTGCGTGTAAACAACGAAGCGCTTGATAATTCGCGCGAGGTGTTCTATGGCGAACTGAAAGACAGGGTTAAGAACCTCTCTCTTTACGATGCCATTCTCGAGGTGAACCACTGGTGCCACGAAAAGGTGATTTATACACCTTCCGACTCAAGAACCAGTTCCCCGTTGGCTTCCGTTTGCACAGCTTATGGTCGTTGCGGTGAAGAATCCACCTTCCTGGTTGCTGCATTGCGTGCGGTAGGTATTCCCGCCCGTCAGGTTTATACTCCCCGTTGGGCACACACCGACGATAATCACGCCTGGGTAGAAGCATGGGCCAATGGTAAATGGTATTTCCTGGGAGCCTGCGAACCGGAACCGGTACTGAATGTTGCCTGGTTTAATGCACCTGCAAAACGGGGTATGCTGATGCACACCAACGTATTTGGGCATTACAACGGGAAAGAAGAGATCATGACTGTTACCCCCAATTATACAGAAATTAATGTAATTGATAATTATGCTCCAACCGACCGGATCGATGTTAAGATTGTAGACGGCAAAAACCAACCGGTAGTGGGCGCAACTGTCGAATATAAACTCTACAACTACGGAGAACTCTACTCTGTAGCTAAAAAAGTAAGCGACAAAGATGGCAAATCTTTCCTTACTTCAGGTAAAGGAGATATCATTGTATGGGTTTCCAAGGATGGTAAGTTCACCTTCCGCAAGGCTTCGGTTGGAAAAGACCACGCCTTGACACTTGTTTTGGATAAGGCTGCTCCCGATATGAAGGAGATGCCGCTCGACATTGTTCCGCCGGCTGAAGGCGTTGTCGATATTCAGGTAAGCAAGGAGCAACGTGCTGCCAATAATATTCGCTTGGCTAAAGAAGATTCTATCCGCAACGCCTATGTTGCCACATTTATCAGTGAAGCAAGAATCAAGGAAGATGCTGCGAAACTGAATATTGATTTTGAAAAGGCAAAGAAATTGTTTGTAGCATCTCGTGGAAACTGGGGACAAATTGAAAAATTCCTGTTCACTACTACAACTGCCAACCGTGAAAAGGCGCTGAATCTGTTGGAAGCCATCTCGGCAAAAGACTTGCGTGATACGCGTGCCGAAGTGCTGATTGACCACCTGCTTTACACAGCCGACGGTACAGGAGATGTTTACAACAACTACCTGCTCAACCCACGTGTAGCCGATGAGTTTCTGACTCCATACAAGCAGGAATTCCAGAAAGTAATTTCTCCGGAACTGGCGGCTAAATTCCGTAAGAATCCGAAAGCGTGGGCAGATTGGTGTCGTCAGAATATCAAGATAAACAACAACCTGAACGCAAACAAACTGTACATGTCGCCAATGGGAGTGTGGAACTCTCGCATGGCCGACAGTCGTTCACTGAAAGTATTCTTCGTGGCTGTTCTCCGTAGTCTGGGTGTTCCGGCTCGTGTTGAACTGATGACAGGCAAACCGCAGTATTACGAAAATAACACATGGATGGATGTCGATTTCGAAAATGCAGAGAAGGGAAATGCTCCATTCGGATATGTAACTGCCTCTTATGCTCCGATCAGCTCGCTGAAGGACCCGTTGTATTACAAACATTTCACCATCTCTAAGATTGAGGATGGAAAACTTCATTTACTGGAGTTTGACGAAAACGACGAAAGCACCTGGAGCAAAATCTTTAGCAAACCGCTAAAATTGGATGCAGGTGATTATCTGATGGTAACCGGTAGCCGTATGGCCGATGGCAGCGTGCTGAGCGACCTCCGTTTCTTCACTGTGGAAGATGGTAAAACTACCGATATTTCGCTAAAAATGCGCGAAAGCAACGATAAGGTTCAGGTACTTGGCAGCTTTAATTCAGAATCAACCTTTATCAATGTGGCAACAGGCAAGGAACAAAGCGTGCTGGATGCCAACGGTCGCGGATACTTTATCGTGGCGTTGGTTCAGAACAACCAGGAACCTACCAATCATGCGTTGAGAGACATTGCCGCTTGCAAAAAGCAACTCGAAGAGTGGGGCAAAAAGATCATTGTGCTGTTCCCGGACGAAGAGCAGTGGAAAGCCTTCAATCCGAAAGGATACGGTGACCTCCCCAGCAATATCATTTACGGTATCGATAAGAATGGCTCCGTGCTGCGTCAGGTAAAAGAAGGAACCGAAGTTGTCCGCCGTGGCGAACTGCCGGTAGTGATTGTAGGCGACACCTTTAATCGCGTGGTATTTGCTTCGCAAGGCTATCGCATCGGAATGGGCGAGCAGCTGGTGAAGGTTATCGGACAGATTCAGGCGGCTCCAACAGAAGAGAAGGGATGCACTCCTGCTCCTGTATCGCAATGTACACGATAATAGATCTATAATCGAATATAAAAATCGCCCGGTTCTGCATAACAGAATCGGGCGATTTCAATTTAGTATCTTTCCTTGATAAGGAGATGTAACACTATAAGTAGCTTACCGTCTCCTTCAGTTCTTTTCGTTTGGTGTGTTGCGCGGCAGGTCTGGCTTTCTCCGAAGGATAACCTATTGGGAAGAGAGCCACCGGAATAATGTGTTGCGGCAAATTAAATTCCGTTTTTACGATATCCGCCTTAAAAGAGCCTACCCACACAGAACCAATACCCAGTTCGGTAGCCTCCATCATCATATGCGTTCCAATTATGGTGGCGTCAATACACCCCAGTTTGTTGTCTACTCCGTACCAGCTTTCCTCTTCGTTGTAACATACCAGCAGAATGCATGGAGCGTCGAAGCTGTATCGGGTACACTTCTTCACCTTTTCGCGCGCTTCCGGACTTTGTATCACGTAGATGCGCTGAGGCTGATTGTTGCATGCGGTAGGAGCCACTCTCGCGGCTTCCAGAATCAGGTTGAGTTTCTCCTCTTCAATCGGTCGGTCACTGAACATCCTGACCGAATATCTCTCTTTGGCAAGCTCTAAGAAGTTCATACTATTTGTTATTAATTGATTGTTTTATCCAGATTATTCAGGGTATCCCTTTTCCGTTACCGGGCATTCAGACTATTCAACGTCTGTCGCACCCGCTCGGCCGAAGTTCTTGGCTCTGCATATTCATCCACCTGCACCGTGCCTCCCATGGAGACTTTCGGATTGCGATAGGTCATGCCGCTGGCAATGTTTTCGCGGGCTGAAAGATGAAACTCGTTCGCTCCCGTTTCCTGTGCTATTTTCAGGATGTTCTTTTCGTTGATTCCACAGCCCGGAAGGATGATGATGCGGTCGCCCGCCTTCTCCACCAGCTCCTTCAGCAGAGGAATCCCAGCTTCCGCAGTAGGCATCTGTCCCGAAGTAAGGATGCGGTTGCAACCCAGGTTTATCAGTTCTTTCAGAGCCTTCATCGGGTCTACGCACATATCGAATGCCCGGTGAAAGGTTACCGACAGCCCCTCGGCCCGTTTCATCAACCGTTCCGTTAACCGTTGGTCAATCTCTCCGTCGGGAGTCAGGCAGCCAATCACCACTCCGTTGGCTCCGCACTCCTTAGCCACCTCAATATCGTGCTCCATCACGCGAATCTCTTCGGGTGAGTATAGGAAGTCGCCCCCTCTCGGACGGATAATCACATGGATAGGAATCTGAATCAGCTCTCTGGTTACCACGATGGTCCCTTTCGATGGGGTAGTTCCCCCTTCCGGAATGCCGGCGCATAGCTCCACACGCTTGGCTCCGCCCTTTTCCGCTTCCACACAGCTGGCCACGGAATTGGTGCATATCTCAATTTTTACCTCTTTCATTCTTATATTGTTTTTTAGTTATTGTAATCTACAGACGGAAGACAAAAGTAAAGAGATTACGCCTATCTTCAAACTTTTCGGGTTTAAAAGATGTGTATTGAATCACTGGCATTAGTTTGTGGTTCTTATTGGCTCTTTCTTGAATAATGATTGGGGGGGAATTTTAAAAGATGGGCATTGAACACCTAGTTCATGATTAATTTTGTTGTTCCTTGCAGTAGTTTCAATTTTAAAAATGGCAATGAACTGCGAAGATGTATCTTAGATAAATTGGGCTCTTGGCGTTTCAATCTGAAAAGATTGGCACAGAATTCCTGGTAGACCCGGGTGTACACGCCTCGTCCATGCGGGTGTACGCACCTCGTCCATGGGGGTGTACCTGACCCCTCCACCCGGGTGTATAACAAAAAGGAAGGCGTAAAATTATGAATTTAAAGCCACGAAAAAGGACTTATATCCCAGGCTTGCAATGGGTTATACTTACATTCTGTGTGCAGTCGAATAACTGTTTAGCAAGTCAGCGAACGGTGCTGCGCGACTTTTCAGAAGTCACGCGCTGCTCACGCAGAAGTCACGCACCTGTATTGTTTTGATGTACAGATGATTATAGGCTTTTTGCGCGACTTGCGTGACTTGTGCTACTTTTTAAAATTAATTATATGGGAGAGTGGGGGATATACCTCATCCAGATTCCTTAAAAATCTGCTTTTTCAGCTTTTAATGGCTTTGTACAAATATGCATTGATAGTTCTTATCAAGATGAAAATAAAAAACAAATAAAGTGTTAATTGATAAAATATATTTTATATTTGTGGCTAATAAATGATATTAGGAATCAGCCTACCAATTTAATTATATGAATAACATGAAAATCAAATTTAGGTACTTCTGGGGATTCATCCTTTTAGGAATCTCTTCAATTGTAACTGGGCAAAATGTTTTTGAAAACGACTCACTTAAATATTGGCAGCCAGAGACTAAAATTACATGGAACGACTTCAAATCTGATACTGTTGGGTTTATGAATTTAAACAGCAAGTATAACATGAAAGCCTATTCTTTTTGTTATCTAAAATCCATTCTTGATGTGCCAAAAAAGAAAAGAGATCGAGGGAAAAAACTTGAAAAAATATATTTTGCGCCATGCCTTGTCAAGCACAAATCTGTTTCAATTACAACTGATAGCTTAGAATTGGCGAAGCAGAAAGTGTATTTGGATATTACAGAATTATTTGCACGTAAAGCACGAATGAGGCTTGAAGCATTAAGAGACACGATAGGCAATGCATACGGTGTATATTGGATGTCCTATTCAAAGATTGTCAGTAAAATCTGTAAAGAAAGAAACGAAATGTATGCTGGTTATACCAATGATGTTTTTCTTTTGAAAATAGAAGGTGACTATGAAAAATGGAGAGATTATATTAATCAACAATTGAGTCAAACAGAAAAGTATGCCACAAAACCTGAAGACTGCCTTAGATTTCTTACTGGAAAGCCTTTGAGTGAAGATTATATTATGTCGCCAGACTATCTTGGTGAAATAAATTGTAATTGAAAATGTCTTTGTAATGTCGGTTGAAATCTGATTAAAAAGATCAAGAGTGAATTTACGTCAAATTATTACCGTCTTTAAAAAGGGAAGCTGACAAAAAAGGGAAGCTGACAGTTAGATTTAAAGAAAGGTATACCAAACTGGGAAGCTGACAAATGGAGTTCTGAAGGGTGTTTGAATATGTTGCAGTTTAATTAAAATTGATTATGATAATAAAAAGAGATAATGATGTAGATGAAATAGGATTTACATTAAGAGTGTTGAATGTACCTTATAATATATATGATTCATTGATAGGAAGATTGGAGAACAAATTTGTTTTCTCGATCTATAAAAAGACTCTTGCTTTAATGTTTTAATTGACATTGAAAGTATTGAAAACCCAGATGCGGTCATTAATTTAATTAATGATTTTTCATTTCTAGAAATAGATATTTATATTGGAATAATCTCTTCGTATGACCATGGGGGAGTAACTGTACCTGATAATGTATTAAATATTATTAGAAATGTCAAAGGTGGTTTGAATTTTTCGTATGTAAGTTGTTGATTAAATAGATGCTATTGTGTTCTTCTCTTCAGATCGGACTGTTCTTAATTAAACAGGTTTTATTAAATAGAGAAACACACAAGGCTAAAATAGTGAAGCTCACACACGCTTTATCATTAGGGCATTATCTAGGTATACTTGCTACTCCTATAACCATTAAATATTATTTAAAACCAAAAATGAAGATGAAAGATAAAAAGGCATATAAAGAATCGTTGATATACTCTAGTTGCTATGTGGGTTTTGCGACGATAGCTCTTTTTTCGATGTATCCAGACTCATTTTATCGTACAAAATTTTAAAAATGAAATATCCACAAAATTAGATTTGCCAGAGTAATTGTGGGTTCTTTGGGATATGAATTCAAAGTCTTTAAAATGCAGAAAAGATTGGCAATAAATCCGTATATAAAAGTAACCGAAACTAGTTTAATATGAAAAACACCCTCTTATATGTTATTCTTATTATATCATCATGCTTTTCCTCGTGTGGATTTTCCAAATACGAGCAAAAAGATCGTAATTTTTCAATTTCACTGGAAGAGTCAAAATTGCATAAAACGTACATAAGAGAATATAATTACATAATTAAAGCCAATTCTGATTCATTACAAATCAAGATTAATCATGCGTGGTTAGAAAAAGCCTGTTTTTATAGAGCAAATGTATTTGAAAGCATTGACTCGTTAAATAAGACTCTATTAATGGATATTAATTTAAATAACGAATTATATTTCAACAAAGAAAATTATGGAAGTAACTGGATTATGGAGGATTGTGCAACTTCAACCTTTGTTGGCAGTTTAAGAGACTTGTTTGGCGTTGGATATTATGAAAATGAGAGTATTAATGACAAAATTGCAATAAAAATCCACAAGATGACTATACCTCATAATGTAAATCAAGGCTTAGAGTATATTGGGTCAATAGAACTCGTTCCTCGTTGACTTTCTATTACGTTCTCGTTCACGATTTATTGTCCATTTAGGATGGAAAAAATATTAATAAAAAAATATGAAAAATGTGATAGCTATATATTTAACTTTAATTTTTCTTTCGTGCTCTACCCAAGGTCGATTAACTAAAGTTGAGTTTCGTCCGTTAAATGAGAGCCCTAAATTTTCTTTAAGGTTAGCATCTCAATATAAAATAATCGATTTTTCGTCTATAGAAGAAAGAGAAAGATATTTTATTTATCCAGACTCATCATTTGTTTATATTTCATCATTTGATGTATCTCCAAACTATGATAATATAAATGCACTTGGAGATAGTATTTGCAATTATAGATTTCAAAACAAGAATTTATCGATAGAATTAAATACAAAAGTTCCTTATCTAGTGAAATTACTTCCAGATACATTTCAGCTATCTGGCATAAGTAAGAATAATTTATTCTGGAAAGATATTTATATAGGAAATATTTCAATTGGTTATAAAGATGTTCCTTTGGAGCAAAAAGATAAGTTTGATCAATTTTTAAGCTCTTTAAAGATTAAATAGGGTTGTGTGCTTCCCTTTAAATCGAGCTGCTTTTAATAAGATCTGTTTAATTAAGAATAGTCCGATTTAAAGAAAAGCAGACAAAAAAAAAGAAGCAGAAAAGTCCTACTTTGGTAAAGGACTAATCTGTTTTATAAAAGTTTAAAAAACATTCTATTGGTGCAATAATTAATTAGATAAATAATGAAATTGAAAGCTAATATATCTACTATTATATTTCTGGTTTTAATGCTTGGAATATTTGGAACATCATGTTCTAATTCAAGGAAAAACATGAATAACACAAATCTGGATTTGTGGAAAGGTACGGACGGATGGAGTTTGGCTAAGGCTGTACGTGATGAAGATTCAGCAAAAATGAAAATAGTGAATTATATAAAAGAGCATGGTCAAGACTACCGGAAAACACCAATTCCGAAAGATATTCAAAGATATTATTCGAAAAAATATTTGGATCAATATTGAATCTGTATTTTAATATGAAAATATCTTCATTGTTTGCCAAAGAAAAATAGCAAACTTTATAAAACAATGGCTTGCTAAATATTGTGTCGGCTATTCTGCCAACTATGTACCTTAAATTTAAAACAGACAAAACTATGAAACTTAAATTGTTTTTTGTGTTTATTGCATTGAGTTTATTTTATTTCTGCGAAGTAAAAGCACAAGCATCGAAAGGCGAAGATTTTGAATTCGCAGTACAAGTAATTGAGGCTGATTATGCTGGCTATCCCTCAAAGGTGACGGAGAAGAATAGAGCAGAATATGAGAAGTTTAAATCATCACTGCGCGCCAGGATTTCTGAAGGTAAAGATGAAGACGCTTGCATAGGGCGTTACGTAGCCTGGTTTAATGACGGACATTTGCGCTACCCTACGTCATCACTTAAAAAAGGAAAAAGGTACGAATATGTACCTGAAATGGTTGCTAAAAAAGTGGATGATCGTACATTTATGATGCGTATTCCGGATTTTGACGAAAGCAACATGCAGCCTATTGCAGATATGGTGGAGCAATACAAAAAGTCCGGTTGTGAGAATCTAATAATTGATATTCGGAGTAACGGCGGTGGTTCGGACTCTACATTTGGCCCGCTGGGAGATTTGATTTATACCCATAAAGGTGTGGTTGACGGAGTAGAGTGGTGGGCGAGCAAAAACAATATTAATTCATTTAAGAAAGTGGTTCAGGGGATAAAGAATGAAAAATCACGCGCATATTATAATGGCATCTGTAAACAGCTGGAATTACATGTCGGGGAGTTTGTGGTAAATGGTAAGCCTACACTAGATATTGTTAGTGATACAGTGTATGATTTTCCACGCAAAATAGCCATTGTGATAGACGGTAGTGTGGCAAGTTCGGGCGAAGAGTTTGTTCTTATATCAAAGGCCTGTAGCAATAAAGTAACAGTTTATGGAAAAGATAATACGATGGGAGTGCTCGATTTTTCAAATGTGATGTCTGTCAATCTGCCAAATTCAAAAATGACGCTTTATTATCCTATTTCTCGTTCAAAACGATTGCCCGACAGAGGTATAGATGAGACAGGTATTGCTCCAGATGTACGAATTACGCTTCCTGATCCTAAAAAACTTGGTACAGAGATTGATCCATGGATGATTTGGATTAGTGAGAATATGTAGAACTCTTGTATATTTTTTTAGTGTCATTATGTTATTGCCAAGTTTGCATTATAATATATCTTGTTTAACTATATCTCCTAATTTTATGAAAAGCTAAAATGCACAAAGCAAATAAAATGGTTGTGCAAGAAGTTTACATTGAAAACTCTGGATATAAATCTGAAATGAAGTTTTCTTTAAAAAATGGGAAATGGTATTTAACAGATTATGTGATTTGGAATTATTAGTTTCTATAACTGTATACTGCGATCCAATATTAGTGCTTGATATGCTTTTTAAAATCTAAAAACAAGGGATGGACTTGCATGGTACGATTTTAGAATATCGACAGGCCTAATAGAAGGTATTAATAACAAAATAAAAACCATGAAAAAACAAGCATATGGATATAGAGATAAAAAATCTTTAAACTAAAAATTTTAAGCTTGCATGAGAAAAACTATGCATTAGTTGGATGAACCATAAAAATGCCAATTGCTAATTCAGAGATAACCGTTTAGCAATTGGCTTATTGATCTTTACTAAGATTGAGCGTAGAATTAGAAAGTCTTTGCTAATTCCTGAGCTTTTTTAATTGATTCTCCAACAACAGCATCTACATCAACTCCTACTACATCTAACATTTCTGCTGCGATCGTATCAAAATCCCTAATTCCAAAAAAACCGAATAATGTTCTTAAGTACCGGTCTCCCATTTCAAAATCAGCAGCTGGTCCTTGAAGGTATGCTCCTCCTCTTGAGGTGATGTTTACGGCTTTTTTCCCTTGACACAATCCAACAGGACCTTCCGCTGTGTATTTAAATGTAATGCCTGTAACAGAAACATAATCCAGGTATGCTTTCAGAATGGCAGGAATATTTAGATTCCACATCGGTTCTGCAATGACATATTTATCAGCTTCAACAAACTGATATGCATATTTCAGAATTGGATGATCCTTTCCTTCTCCAGATTTAGGAACGTGCAGTTCCATCAGCTTATCCTGTGGCAGGAAATCGATACCTTCTTTGTACAAATCTAAGGTGATTACTTCATCCTCCGGATGTGTTTCCTTGTATGTGTCAATAAAACTATCAGATATCCTATAAGTTCTTGACTTGCCGTCCTGTTTTGCGTTTGCTTTAATATATAAGACTTTTCCCATGTGATAATAAATTTTTTATAATATAATACTACGATCAATTTCTTGATCTCAAATTTTAAAAACAGTTTGTAAATTTACTCTTTAATATATCTTTTTTCAATACTTTTTAAAAGGTTTATGTAGATTCATGCAAAAATGCTCAAATCGCCTTGATCAGGACTTTTACGAATCGGAATAAACCTTACCAGTTATCAGCAACAGGCTATTTAATAAAAGTGTCATTATCCAATTCATCAAAAGCAAGTTCGAGCTCTTCCCTGGTATTCATAACTATCGGACCTCCCCAAGCGATCGGTTCTTTGAGAGGCTTGCCCCATAAAAGTATGAATCTGATCCCCTTGCTGCCAGCTGTTACCTCAAGGCTATCACCATTCTCGAACAAAACAGCCCGTCTGTAAGGGATATTAGTACTCTCGCCTTCGGGACCGAATGAAGCATCACCCTGAAAAATATAGGCAAATGAGGTTTCATCAGTAGGTGTGTCAACCATCCATTTCGTATTAGGTTCCAATTCCACATCAAGGTAGGTAGGTTTGATATACTCTCCTTCAAACGCACCTGGGGTTTCCTTATATTTTCCCGAAATAATATGTATCCTTGCACCTTCTTCTTCAATAACTGGTATATCTGCCTTTACTATGCCGTTGTACTTTGGAGTTGTCATTTTATTAGCTGCAGGCAGATTGAGCCAGAGTTGCACTCCTAGCATCCGGTCACTTGCCTTTGGCATTTCCTGATGAATAATACCTGACCCGGAGGTCATCCATTGGCAATCTCCGTCAAGAATGCGGCCTTTGTTTCCAAGGCTGTCGCCATGCTCTATATCACCCTGTACAAGATAGGTTATTGTTTCTATTCCACGATGGGGATGCCAGGGGAATCCCGCAGTGTAATCTTCGGGATTGGTTGAATCAAATGCATCCAGCATCAAAAACGGATCAAAATCATATACATTGTTACCGCCTAATACTCTTACTAACTTCACACCTGCTCCGTCGTATGTCTGCGTACCGGTGACTATTTTAACAACTTTACGAGAATTGTTCATATTTTTAAGTAAAAAGATGAATTAATTAAACAATTATGGCTTCCAAATTTTGATAGAAAGTCATAATTGCTTAAAAAATAGATACTGAGAATCAATTACAATTTATGGTGAGATCCATCACAGTAAGAAGGATTCTTTGTGTGTTTGCATCCACATAAATGAGCTTTACCGGTTTCTTTGGCTTCAAATGCCATTGGTTTAAACTCAGTTCCTTGATGTGAACCGTCGCAAAACGGTTGCTTTTTGCTTTCACCACAAGTACACCAGTGGTATGTTTTACCTGCTTCCAAATCTACTTCATAAGGTCCTTTTTTAGCAATTTTTGGTTCCATTTTTCTTATTTTTAAAAGTTTATACTTTTTTATTGAGTGATTATTTCCCTAAACCTAACTGATTCATATAGGTTTGATTGTCCCAGAATAAATATTCTTCAATCATCACTCCGTCTTTCCAGATTCCTACAGTACACATCGGCAATTTGAAAGATTTGCCGGTTGGTTGGATAAATTTGCCATCACCTATAGGCATCGGCTTTGTAAATGTTCCTGTCATCACACCAGTTACACAAGTCCTGTTGCCTGATCCAAAACGAATAGGGTGTTCTGTAATTTTTGTATTCGGTGCATAAACGAACATCGATTTCAAATCGGCAAGGTGGCGTTCAATACCAAGAGTATAATGCCCATCAGGCCAGTACACCTTAATGTCTTTGGCATGGCTTTCGTGTAGCCGAACCCACTGTTGATGGCTGAATACAGTGAAGTCAAGCGTATCAAAAGTAACAAGGTTTTTGGCAATAACAGCATTATTAGCTGTTAATTCTTTTATTTGTGCACGCAATCTATTAATTTCATTTTGGCTAGGAGTTGTGCTCTTTTTTACATTTTGAGCTTCTGCACCTACTACTGTCGTCGATGAAAGTATTGCAGCTAAGACAAGATAAATCAACTTTTTTATATTCATTTTTATTAGATTATAAATTTTTTTGATACGAAAACTATCAGCGAAACTCTCCTCCAATTAGATATAACAAAGATATGGCAGTAATATATCAAACGAATTAATGAAATCAGGTTAATGATTGCAAAAATCAGGACTGACGTGCTAAAACACGAAATTCGGAGGAGATCACTTATTCATAATAAATAGCTATTATAGTATTGAAATAAAGTTATAACAAATTATGATATAATAATTCACCTGCTGTTTTTGCCGGATATTTGTATCTTTGCCCCGACCAAATTTTTGAAGAATGAAAAAAGAAATAATAGCTGCCCTGTTTTTGGCAGCAACATTGCCGGTGTTTGCACAGAAACCGGTGGAGAAGGGATTGCAGAGTATATCGCAGGAGAGCGCAAAAGCAACTATCGGCTTCTTGGCTTCTGATGAACTGGAAGGAAGGGAGGCTGGAACACGGGGCGGACGAATTGCCGCCGAATATATTGTTTCCCAACTTCGGCTGATGAATATTCAACCATTGGATGAGTCCTACTATCAGCCTTTTGAGGCTTACCGCAAGGAGAGACAGCAGAAAGGAAGATGGCAGGTGCATCCGGACTCCATTGCCCTGATTAAAGGCGGGGTGCACAAACGGTTGAATCTAAAGAATATCCTGGCAAAGATAGAAGGTAAGAACCCAAATGAGTATGTTATTGTGGGGGCACATTACGACCACCTGGGAATAGACCCAACATTGGTGGGCGACTGCATTTATAACGGGGCGGACGACAATGCTTCGGGGGTATCGGCTGTGTTGCAGCTGGCGAAAGCTTTCCTTGTATGTGGTCAGCAGCCGGAACGTACCATTATCTTTGCTTTCTGGGACGGAGAGGAGTCCGGACTGTTGGGGTCAAGCTACTTTGTACAAAACTGTCAGTTTATCCAATCGGTTAAAGGTTACCTCAACTACGACATGATTGGTCGCAATACCAACGAAGCGAAACCTCAGTTGGTGGACTACTTCTATACTCAGGCTCATCCGGCTTTTGGAGATTGGCTGAAAGGGGACATCCAGAAATATAAACTGAAACTGGAACCTATCTACCATGCCTGGGATAAACCGGTAGGGGGGAGTGACAACGGTTCTTTCGCCAAGGCGGGCATCCCTATTATCTGGTATCACACCAACGCGCATCCCGATTATCACCAGCCAAGTGATGAAGCATCGCGTATAAATTGGGAGAAAGTGGTTGAGATAACCAAGGCTTCGTACCTGAACTTATGGAGACTTGCCAACGAGAAAAGCTATTAACTATCTGTTTTTTCAGGCTTATCTAGACAGTCGTCAATTAAGCCAAGCCGGGTATAAACCGGTTGCACCTGTTCAATAATACATGGAAGTCTTCTAGCAAAAACAATTGCCCCGGCCACACAGGCAATACCGCCGAATATCAGTGTGCCGGGTGCGCCGATGAGGCTGGCCAGACTTCCTGCCATGAAGCTGCCAAAAGGTGCTGTACCCATGAAAGCCATTGTGTAAAAGCTCATCACACGTCCGCGTTTATCATTATCGGCAATGGTTTGCAGAATGGTGTTGCTGCTCGCCGTCTGCATCAGCATTCCCATCCCTGTGATAACCATCAGGATGACAGAAAGGAGTAAATTGCTTGATAGGGAAAATGCAACCAACCCAACTCCAAATACAGCCGCTGCTAAAGGGATGATTCTTTCGAGTCCCAGAACCGTTTTTCTGGATGCAAGATAGGTGGCGGCCACCAGTGCGCCAACACCCGATGCTGCCATGAGGAAACCGAAGGTATGGGAATCTCCGTGAAAAATATCTTTGGCAAAAACAGGCATAAGCACGGTATAGGGCATCCCCATCAGACTGATCAGAGCTAATAGGAGGATGATATAACGAATAGGCATAAAGCCAAAGGTATATGTAAATCCTTCCTTAAATTCTTTCATGATATTGGTCTCTTTCTTATTCAGCTCCTGCGGCTTTATCTTCATCAGCAGGAGGGAAACCACGACAAATACAAAGCTTATTCCGTTAATCAGGAAACAGCCGCCTTCTCCAAGTGAGGCAATGAGCACCCCGGCAATGGATGGCCCCACAAGTCTTGCTCCGTTGAACATGGAGGAGTTTAAGGCAATGGCGTTTCCCAAATCATTTTTGCTCTCTACCATTTCTACTAAGAATGATTGTCTTACGGGAGTATCCAACGCATTGATGCATCCCTGAATAATGCTAAGCAATAGAATGTTCCATACTTCAATATTATTGGTGAAATAGAGTAGCGCTAGTGCCAATGCCTGCAGCATGGACAGCACTTGGGTGATGATTAATGTGTGATATCTGTTCCACCTGTCGGAAAGTACTCCTGCAAAGGGTGCTAACAGGAAGGTGGGGAGCTGACCGGCGAAACCTACAAATCCCAGCAAAAAGGCGGAACCGGTAAGACGGTATACCAGCCAGGGGATAGCAATTCGCTGTATCCAGGTACCAATTAGCGATAGGCTCTGGCCGGCAAAAAAGAGCCGGTAATTTCTGTATCGAAGTGACCGGAAAATATTTCTGACCCCTGAAAACCGGGTTATACCATGTTTGTATAGTTTTTTTTTCATGGAGGTTTACTCTATTCTAATTGATTGTTTTCCTGGATGGATCCATTCTCTTTAAACAATTAGCGGGTGCGGAAAGTTACAGAAACCGTTAATTCTCTATGTCTAGAAATTAGATAAAAACACCTGAATCAATCCAGGTTCCAGCAATATTGGGTAGATAATACCGTAAACTGCACCATAGAAGTGGGCGTTGTGGTTGATGTTGCCACCGCCTCTTTTATTCATGTACTGACAGTATATAAGATACAGCGGTCCGAACAGGATGCCGGGTATAGGGATGATGGCAAATAGCAGTATCTTGCCAAACGGATTGAAGAATATGGATGTAAACAACACCGCAGAGATAGCTCCCGAAGCTCCGACGGAGCGATAGTAGTAGTCGTCCTTGTGTTTAATCAGGTCGTAAACCGAGGCGGCAACCATTCCTCCGAAATATAGACCCAGATATCCACCCAAGCCTAATCCGAGATACTGAAAACCTTGTTCTATATATACACCGAACGACCAGAGGGTAAGCATATTTACCAGCAGATGGGTGGTGTCGGCATGCACAAATCCGTGTGTGATAAGCCGGTGCCACTCACCATTCTTCACAGTTCGGTAAGGAGAAAAGGCCAGCTTGTCAAACAGTCCCTGATTAGTGAAGCATATATAAGAGATTACAGCGGTGATGCCGATAATGATGTATGTTGCCATTTTGGGTAATTTTAAGGTGATTAATGAATGACACAAAGATAGCAACTTTACTATGATTACTGTGAAAACAACAGGATTGTTTTTATAGCAAAAGCCTGTTTAAATTTCCCATGGAATGATTTAAACAGGCTCTGGCACAACAATAACTTATTTTTTATATCACTTAATCAGTAATTTTTCGGATATCTGATTGGGCTTATTCTTGCTATGTACTGAAATAATATAAAGACCCGAATTTAAAGATGAAGTTTCAACCGGAATTTCATTCTCTCCTTGATTTACAGAGTAATGATCTGAAATTATATTCCTTCCATTTAAATCGTGCAGGTTAAGCTGAATGTTCTCAGATTCTACTGACATAAACCCTAAACGGACATTCTCGCCTCTTCGTACCGGATTGGGAACAGTTAATTTGTTGACTTCTCCCGTTACGGCAGAATCAATTCCGGTTGAAACACCGGGTTCTGTTTTATCAACCACTGTACTACTGCTGCTGTTTATTAAAAACTCTATGGTTGAACCTGCGTATGGAGTTGCGGGCATTGTAGCTGCTAACTCTTTTTCTGATGTAATGGTTGATGATACAAAACGTAACTTAACTTCAGTCTGACTTTGAGAGGGGTCTGACAACCAGCCATGAACTGTTGAGAGTTCTGGGTCTTTAAGCATGAGTGCACATGCCCTGTCGGCCTTTAAAGTAAACTGACTGTTTTTAAAGCTTGCTGCTTTATAGAAAACCATTCCCCACATGTTCAGCTTTTTATGATGAACCACTTGCAGCGAGTCTGAATTAACCAGAATCTCAATATCAGATGCATCATAGTTCCTTATTTGAGTCAGGTCGTTGCCCGGAACAATTATGTATGCATAATTTGCATTGGTTGGAGCTGTTCCGTGATTGAACCAGAGTTTAAACACATTCTTGTATACGGTCGTGCTTGAAAATGATTTATTTATGTTGACCCAAGCGCCTGATTCCTGTTTGTTTGTCAGGTTAATATCGCCTCCTTTTGGGAAGAAATAACCCACTTTATTGTGATAAATCCAGCTCACATTATTTGTGTAATTGTATGATGAAGCTGTACTTAAGGTCGATTCAGTGCCATTTGATTTAACAACAACATTCCCGCTCAGTAAACATTGGTTTAGAGTGGTGTTAATCTGTTCTGCCGCAGTCGATTTTATTCCGGCTCCCAAGCAAACAATTTCGTTTCCGAACATAAACCATGACTTCTTTGCCGTAGTGTTAACATTGTATTTTTGGTCGTTTAAATAATAGGTCGTAACTCCATAAGCTCCGGTAGATACTCCTCCGGCAAAAGTTGAAGTTCCCCGGTTCCCCCATTCCGGAGGTAATGGAATAGATGTTTTTTGGGGAGCGGTTACTCCTGGAACTTTAGCCCAGTCCCATACCGGAAAGATGTCCAGATATTCATCTCCATTTACAGCTATGGCGTTTGCTCCATCAGACATGAAATATCCTTTTAAGTTTTCGCCATTACCGTTTTCGTTTCTGCATGTACGGGTTGAAACTAAGCGTACATCAAAATTATAATTAGGAGAACTATAGAGGGTGTAATCTCCTCTCCAGTAATGTGTATGTTGAGATGGCACCTGATAACTAGCAGCTTCTGTTCCATTTAAACGTTTAATGGCAGCATCATATATCGACGCATTTTCAGGATCCAGATTTTTTATTTTGGATATCATATCCGTAGAATAGGGATTCAGTGCATCTGGCTTGGACATATCTCTACCAATCGTGTTGTAAAGGAAATATTTTCCGCGAACGATTCTTAAAAAATGGTCTCTGGTGAACGTTACCAATAAATTTAATTTCTCTTGATCTATCTCGTATTGAGTTCCAACTGTGAAATTTGCAATTCTGGCTATATATTTAATGAATGGAACTCCATATCCACCGGTATAAAATTGTTGACCATTAAAGAAATATGAATAATCATGTTGTAATCCCTGGTCTGTTGTGAAATATACAGAGTAATATACCTGTTGTACTCCAAATGACAATACACTGTTATTCTTTGTCAAACAACCTCTGTAGATCCAGTGGGTTGCAATTTCAACTTTATTAGCACCAACTCCACGACCTGCTTCATCAGGACTTCCGCCAATGCTAGCCATTCTGTCTAGTAGGTTTTTTTCAAGTGTTGAAGGAACCTGTTCTGCTCCGGAACGCATTAGAATGAGAATAGTACCTACCAACTGAGGACAAGTAATTTCTTGCTTGTACCAGTTTGTACTGCGTGGATCTGCAGTGTACCAATAGTTTAAAGCGGACACGATCTTTTGATACAAGGCGCTGCTCTTGTAGTTGGTAGTAGTACTTAATGTATAGTCTAAGACAAGTGTCTTCAACCTGGTTAAATGTGTTACGGGTGACCATGTTACTTGCGCAGTGCTTTTATAATCAATATCCGCCCATGAACCATCTGCCTGAAGAGAAGCAGTTAATGTTTTTGCGCTATTGTCCAATGAGCTTGCACTAGATGCGCTTGCCCATTCAGAAAGTTGAATTCGTTGCATGATGATATCGAAATCAGTCGATGCAGCATCTGCATTTATAGATGCATAAGAGACTATACTACTAAATAGTAGTAAAAATGAAAAGAAAAGTTTGATTCTCATAAGTTAAATTTTGTCGTGCTTTTTCGTAATTGCAATAATGACATTTTATTTTTAATCCATTTTATTAATTGAAAATTAGCTTTATTCTAAATGTAATAAAGCGAAATAAATAATGTCGAAAACTTCTGTCGTGTTCTATTTTACTTTGGATCGTAACCCAATAAAATAAAGCTCTCTTTATAATTTCTTAATTTTCAGTAGCAAAGATATAAGTTTTCTAATTAAATATAATCCTAAATATTGTGTGATCGATATAATAAAATAAAAAGAAAAATCAAAGAACAACATTCCCAATTTTGACATTAATAACTGCAATATTTAATCTGAAAGTGCTTGGGATTCTTATTATAATTACAATGAAAGAATAATATTCATTGTAACAAATCTAGATTAACTTTTTTATATAATATGAATAAATGCAAATAAAATAAATTTTTAGCCATGTTTTTAAGTTTGTGAGCTAAATTAAATTTCAAATAAATTTCTATTTTTGTATCTCCTTAAAAAAATAATTTAAAAATTGAGATTATGTTTAGAACTTCACTTATAGCATTATTGCTTACCTGGTGTTGTGCGGGATGGGCTCAGGATGCAGATTATCCCTTTACAATAGCTACTTGGGCCAATGATAGTTTGGGGAATCACCGAGTGTTGATTCATGTAGATAAAAATGCGGATGCAGTTTGGGCTCATATTCCCTGGCGTCGTCGCGACAGCAAACCTGAAGAGAAAAACATCCTTATCCAGGATGCCACAACGGGGAAGATGATAAACAATAAAGTTGTCGTTGCTATTAATAAGGAGTATGGAGATATTGTATTTCAACCTCAAACCATCAAAGGTGATTATTATGTCTACTATCTTCCATATAAACAGAAAATTACTCCGTATCTGAATACTCGCCATGTGACGCCGGTATTTACAGCTGAAGCCCAATGGGTAAAAAAGAACAAACTGGATGATTTGAAAGCGGTAGCTCAGAAACAAAAGAAATTCAAACAGGCAGAGGTGAAGGAATTTCAGGCTATTGACGAGTTTAACAGTTTCTTTCCCATGGAGGTGATTGCTACCCAAAAGGAAACTGCGACTCTACTGAAAAATGTGAAAAGCTCGTTTGTTGTTTTCCCGGAGGACCGTTTTCATCCCATACGCATGACCAATGATATTCCACTTCGCTGGGTACGAAAAGGGCTGCAAGGTAAATTCGAGGATAATTTGATGCGTAATGAGTATTATGCTTTTCAGATGGGTGTCCTGGCTCTGAAGAATATTGATGATCTGGATGTTGAATTCACCCCGCTGAGAGATAAGGACGGAGTGATTGCTCTGCCTGCTTCGGCTTTTACATGTTTCAATAAAACAGGGGTCAACTGGGATGCAAAACCGATGACAAAAACTATTGCCATAGCTGCACAGAAAGTTCAGGCTTTGTGGCTTGGACTAGATTTACCCTCTTCTATAGCTGCGGGTGATTATACTGCCGATGTGAAAATCTCTTCTAAAGAAGGAAATTCGCAAACGATAAAATTGCTGTTTCATATTAGTAACGACATATTGCCTGACAGAGGCGACAGCGACCCGAAACGTCACAGTCGTCTTCGCTGGTTGAACTCAACACTGGGACAGGTGGATGATGTGATTGCTCCATACATTCCGATTGTACAGAAAGGAAATTCATTTAATATATTGGGGCGAGAACTTATTATCGATGATTATGGCTTTCCGAAAGACATCAAGACTTTTTTCAATCCGTCGGTAACGAAGATTTTGCCGGCCGGAAAGAGTATCATTAATTCCCCCTTCCGTTTCATTGTTCAGAAGGAGAATGGCAATGTGAACTGGATTCCACAGGGTGTAAAATTCACAAAACAGTCTGATGGTACGGTGGAATGGGTGGCTGTGAACAGCAATGATGATTTTGAACTGACGGTGAACGGTAGAATTGACTTTGATGGATTTGTTAGCTATAAATTGGGGTTGAAGGCAAAAAGAAAGATAGCAGTTTCGGATGTCCGACTGGAAGTTCCTTACAGTAAAGAGGCTTCTCAATACATTCTCGGTTTGGGGAATAAAGGCGGAGTTCGTCCGTCTTCCATAAACTGGAAATGGGATGTGGAACATCTGAATCAGGATGCAATCTGGATGGGAGACGTGAATGCAGGGTTGTATGTGCAGTTGCACGACGACCAGTACCGTCGTCCGTTGAATACCAATTTCTACCTGCAACATCCGCTGCTGTTGCCTGCTTCCTGGGGAAACAACAACAATGGAGGTATGAAGGTGGAGGAAAAGGGAAACGATGTGTTGCTTACTGCTTACAGCAACTCACGTACTATGGAGGAACAAGAGGTGCAACATTACGATTTCAACCTGCTGATTACTCCGTTTAAAACCATCGACACTGAATTTCAGTTTACCGGACGCTTTTACCACAAATATGCTCCGATTGATGAAGCCAAGGCGCTTGGAGCCAATATTATCAATATTCACCATGGTAATGAAATCAATCCCTACATCAACTATCCGTTCCTGCGTCCGGCTGAAATGAAAAAGTATATTGACGAGGCACACAGCAAAGGTCTTCGGGTGAAGATATACAATACTGTTCGTGAGCTATCTTACCAGTGTCCGGAGATATTTGCCATCCGAAGTCTGGGCGGGGAGGTGTTCTCTGATGGAAAAGGAATGGGACACTCATGGCTGCAGGAACATCTGGAAACGAATTACATTGCTGCCTGGTACTGTGCTGAAACAAACGATGCGGCAATTGTGAATAGTGGAATGAGTCGTTGGCATAATTATTACGTGGAGAATATGAAATGGTTGGTGGACAATATCGGCATTGACGGAATTTATCTGGATGATATTGCCTACGATCGCACTACAATGCGACGTGTTCGTAGGATGTTGAATAGTAAAGAGCCGCACGGACTGATTGACCTCCATTCCTGCAACCAGTTCAATAAGAAAGATGGTTTCATTAACAGTGCATTGCTTTACATGGATCAGTTCCCATACATTAACCGTCTCTGGTTCGGTGAAGAGTTTAACCCGAATTCGGCTGCGGATTTCTATCTTATTGAACTGTCAGGAATTCCTTTCGGATTGATGGGAGAGATGTTGCAGGACGGTGGTAACCAATATTATGGAGTGGTATATGGCATGATTTCCAGACTGGGGTGGACAAAAGGTGTAGATCCCCGTTTCATCTGGAAAGCATGGGACGATTTTGGCATTCAAAAAAGCGAAATGTTCGGTTGGTGGGCATCCGATTGTCCGGTGAAAACCAATCAACCGGACGTACATGCAACTGCTTTTATGAAAAAAGGAACAACCATGATTGCCGTAGCCAATTGGGGCAGCGAAGCCAAAAAGGTGAAGCTGACACTGAACTGGAAACAACTGGGTATCGACCCGACCAAAGCAAAGATATATGCCCCTGCGATAGAGAAATTCCAAGAAGAGAAGACCTTTGGAATAAATGATGAAATTACCATCGACCCACAGAAAGGGTGGATGCTGATAATTAAATAAAGAATCTAAGTTCGTAAGTTAAGATTGGAGCTGTCTTGTGATTGAGACAGCTTCAATTTATTGCTTATTTGATAAACCGGATGCATGCTGTTATGTAAGTCTGATATCAGGTTGGAACAACCTTCATATCATTTAGGTATGACGTTGTAATGACTGAATTTGCTATCTTTGTGAACTGATGATATGATTAATTTTCCAGAAACAAATACAAAATAAAATATGAATTCACCTCTTTCCTCTCAGCGTCCGCATATAGTTTGGCTGGATGTGCTTCGCTTTGTCGCTATCTTTATGGTTATTATGAGTCATAGTGCCGATCCTTTTAATGCTTCGCCAGAATCAAGGGCAAATCCGGATTTTAATCTTTGGGGATCGGCTTTTGGCTCTTTTGTACGTGCGTGCGTTCCTTTGTTTGTGATGATGACCGGTTTGTTACTTTTGCCGGTTAAACAGGAAGCCGGACCGTTTTATAAAAAACGTATCTTGCGGGTGCTCTATCCGTTCCTTGTATGGTCTGTATTGTTCAACCTGGCTCCTTGGTTTATCCAATGGGTAGGAGGGACTCCTCAGTTAGTAACCACCTTTTTCCCTTTTGGAGGAGAGCCATCGGCTTCACTAACGGATGGGTTAAAAGCGGTAGCCATGATACCACTTAATTTCAATATGTTTGCTTGTCCTATGTGGTACATCTATTTGCTTATAGGATTATACTTGTATATGCCCATCTTTTCGGCTTGGGTAGAAAAAGCTTCAGATAAATCGAAACGTCTATTTCTTGGATTGTGGGTTATAACACTTCTCCTGCCTTATGGAACACAATTTATCTCTCCCTACTTATTCGGAGCTTGCTCGTGGAATGCTTATGGAACATTCTACTCGTTTGCCGGATTTAATGGATACCTTTTGTTAGGGCACTATTTGGGTAAAGGCAATGACTGGTCGTGGGGCAAAACATTACTGATTACAATCCCAATGTTTGCGGTAGGTTATCTGATAACATTCAAGGGATTTAGAGCGATGAGCTCTGACCCTAATGTAACAGATGCTAGACTGGAACTTTTCTGGACCTATTGTTCCATAAATACCATGCTGATGACTACAGCCGTATTCTTACTAATACAGAAAGTACGTGTAACCTCAGATAAACTTAGTGATCTGCTGGCTCAGGTTGCTAAATGTAGTTTTGGTATGTATTTGTGTCATTATTTCTTTATTGGTCCCGCATATCTGTTAACGGTAGTTCTGCATACACCCGTGGCATTGCAGATTCCATTTACTGCTGTACTTGTTCTTTTGGCCTCTTGGGGTCTGGTTTCTATGATTTATAAGTTACCAAAGGCAAAATATATAGTAGGATAAGAGATTTTTTATGTCTTTATAGTAAGCATGAATTTATATAAAAAAAGAAGCTCTGTATTATCAAAATGCAGAGCTTCTTTATTGGTTAAGAAAGTATTTGTACAACGATATTGAAATGGCTTAGTGAGTTGCCACCGAACAGATGACTTTCCCACTTTACCAATTCTTTTATTTAGAAGTCATGATTGTTACTCTATTCCATGCGTTGTTGTCAGCAAATGGTTGTTGTTTGTCACCATTATTCTCTACAATGAATCTGTTTTTATCAATGCCGTATTTTTCTGTCAGCACTTTAACAACAGCAGCAGAACGTTTTTCGCTCAATTTTTGATTGAATGCCGGAGTTCCTGTTTTTGCATCACAGTAACTTGCTATGATAACTTTTGCATCTTTATTTGATTTCATAAACTGTGCTACGTTATACAGATTTGCTTCCTGACTAGGATCAATTGTCGCTTTTCCAATGCGGAAAGAAACCATTGAATTTAACTGAGCGTTTTGTGCTATAGGAACTTCTTTGATAATAGTCTTAGGTTCGGCTGATTTCTTTTCGCAGCAGGCTTTATATTCTTCGGCTTTAGCTCTTTGTGCGTTGATTTCATCATTCAACGATTGAATCAATGCAGGATTTTCCGCATTTACTGTAGCAAAACCTCTTTTCCCAAAGCGATAAGTAACACCGGCTAGAACATTTAATGTACCATCATTAGATGTTCCTGCGTAATTGTTATTGTTGAAATTATCACGCAGAAGGTTGCCGTTTGCTTCGATGTTCAGACTCCATGCCTTGTTCAATCTGAAGTCTGCCTGCAAACCTAAGCGAGGTGCCAAACTGTTTGTTGCGTGCAAATTTTCATCTGAATCTCTGAATCCATGTACATAACCCACACCCAGAATACCATACAGATTAAATACTCTATCTTCTTTATAAGGCAAGAAAATATTGGTAAGATTGAATAATGCATCTGCATTTACATTCAGGTAATTCACATTGTATGCGTGATTTGTGAAGTGTAGATAGTTTCCTGATGTCCAACCGCCCAATTGGAGACGCGCACCAGTTTCAGGGGAGAAAAACTTTCCTATATTCAATGCAGCAGTAGGAGTGAGTTTATCTCCGAATGAAGACCATTTATAATCTTCACTGAATGTGTACTGTCCGCCAATTTGGCCTTGTATAAACCAGTTATCCCAGAAACCGTATTGCTTTAAAGCTTTTTCCTGATTCTGAACAGTTGTTCCTTCATTTTGTGCAAATAACCCGATAGGAGATATTGCCAATAACATAAGTAATAATTTCCTTTTCATAATCAAACGTAAATTTTATGTTGAATAATTCTATAAATAAAAACCTGATGCAAAGGTATTCTTGGGAAAGCTCTTCTGTTTATAAAAACCAATCTAAATTTTATACATAATTGTATATTAAATCCTCATAGAGACATAAATACCTTTGCTTTTTATAGAATTAATGAATGAAATATGCTTATTTTGCATCTGTTTTTATATATTTGAAGTATCTGATTTTGTATAAAAAATAATTGTATTAATGATAAGAATAAAGTTTCTCTTTTTACTGTGTATTTTTATTTCAGGCTTTTCTCTCGATAATTACGCCCAAAATAGTAAGAAAACAAAAACACTTACTGAAATCTTCCAGATCATCAGTAAGAAGAAAAAAGTTAATATAAACTATAATCCAAGTGTTGCCAACCGCATTCATATTGCTGACGTAACTTCCGAGAAAGATGTTGTTGGAGCGCTAAATCGTTTTCTGGTTGATTATGACCTGGAGATTAAAAGTGCCGGCCCCGCTTATTTGTATGTTTCACCACTGCAAAAATTTGTTTTGCAAGGAATAGTGGTGGATGAGCAATCTTTGAAGCCAATTCCATGCACTATTATAATGGATGGAAAAAAAACAGTCACAACTACTTCAGGTGGGAAGTTTAGTTTCTCTTTAAGTAAAGGAACATACAGAATTGCTATTAAAGAGAAAGCTTTTTATCCTAAAGTTGTTTCCATATCTCTGTCTTCTCCTCGAAATATGGTCATAAAACTGAAAAAGAAGGAACAAAAGGCAGACCCCCCTGTAGTTTTGAAACCAGCGAAAGAGGAGAAAAAACTGCAAGTTTCTGCTATTAGTTATCCTTTGCCCGATTCTGTCTTAGCATTGCAGCCTTTTATTCCCGATTCCTTGCCACATTTTTTCATCGGTTATCATCCTTCTGATAGTTTGCCAAAGGATAAATTTATCGATTTTGCACTCAAATTTAACCTTATTATGTGGGCGAAGGGCATCACGAACATTGCATTCGAAAAGAAAATAACCGAGAATGTTACGGCAGAAATTCTGTTGGGTATAAAGCCTATAAGGTATGACGAAAAAGAGAACTCAATGTCTTATGTAATTCAACCGGAAATAAAATTCTGGTTCTTGCGCAGTTTTAAAGGATTCTTCATAGGGTACCATACCTATTATGCTCATTATGGTGCAGGAGATATCATCTTTCCATTTCTGCGAAAAGGGGTTTCTGAAAATAACCGGTACGCTGGATATTTATATGGAATGGGAGCCTCATGCGGCTACTATTGGCCGATAAGTAAGCACTGGAACCTGGAAGCTGTTGCCGGAGCAGGATATATTCACATGGCATACGATAAAACACTATTGAATAATTCGATGAATAAAAAGGGGCGTTTTGATTATAACTATTTCGGTCTGACAAAGGCTGCGATTAATTTAATTTATACCTTTTAATGTAAGTTGAAAACTCAAAATAATTATTTATAAAGCGCTTATAATTAGGTAAATACATAAAATCTTTAGAAAATAATATTTTTTTCTTCAGAAAAACCAGTATAAAAGAACGGTTTTGCTGTCATAGGTGTAAAGAAGAAAAATAAATTAATTTAAAGTGATATGAATTTAGCTTTTAATACCGCTTGCTTTCAGCGAATGAGTTTGAAGAAAGATGAACATGCTGAAATTAAAACAGCAGACAACAGTGCTATTCTGTTTGTATTATCAGGAAAGGTTTCACTATCTTGCATTGATTTTAAAAATAAAATTTCAGAGGAAATGTTATTTTTAGCTCCTGGTAGTAAGTATGAGCTATCAACGGAAGAAGAGACTGAGCTGGTAAAATGTGAGATTGTAAAGAATGTTTTGACTAAAATTAGTCAGTGGCTGTCTCCTATATCTGAAAATCAAGTAGAGGAAGACGAGGTATACTTGACTTTGCCAGTGAAGTATAATTTAAAAAAGTTTCTGGAATTTTTTCAACAGTATTACTCTTCTGGTTTAAATACCAGTGAAATTGTTGAATGGAAGCAGGAGGGACTCTTTTTATTATTGAAAAATTCATATTCAAAGAGAGAATTGACAGGTTTCTTTAAAACAATTTTAGGGGAGAATATGGATTTTAAGGAATTTGTGTATGCAAATTACTATTCAGTCAAGAATTTACAGGAATTTGCAGACTTGGCTAAATGTAGTCTGAGTGTTTTTTGTCGAGACTTTAAGAAGAATTTTGGAGAGTCGGCCTATCAGTGGATGTTAAAACGAAAATCACAGTATGTATTGCGAGACATACTTTCTACTTCTATTCCTTTTCAAGAATTGGCAGATAAGTATCAGTTTTCTTCGCAAGCACACTTTACAAAGTTTTGTAAACAGCGATATAATCTAACGCCGAGAGAACTGAGAAGCAGTAATGAGAATTATAGGATGAATTATCAGCAATTATTGAATTAAAATATAAATAGTAGCTTTTATGCAAATATCTTGGAATAAATTGCGAAATAATGATGAACAAGAATGGAAGTCTCTGTTCCGTCAACACGCAAGCTTTCTTTATGCTTACGGAATGAAGTTTGCTCATAATGAAGATTTAGTTAAGGATACTGTTCAGGAATTATTTATTTCAATTTATGAAAAACGCAATTCACTTAACGAACCTGCATATATGCGAGCCTATCTATGCGCAGGATTGAGGAACAGGTTGATAAACGAACTTAAGAAAGAAACTGATATATATTTGGATGAAGGTGATTATTCGTTCACATTATATATTGATGATCAGAGTGCTGATGATGAGGAAAAGCAATACCGAAAAATACAGAACTTGCTTAATAAACTCACAAACAGGCAACGAGAGGTGGTATACCTGAAATACTTTAAGGGGATGTCGAATGAAGAAATAGCCTGTACGTTGGACATAAATAAACAGTCGGTAGCCAATCTTCTTTCAGAAGCAATCAGGCAAATGAAGAAGGATGCTTCTTTTATATTTTTTCTTTTACTTGTTTTACGCAGATTTTTTGGGCTATGAAAGAGGTGGATATTATAAGTGTTTTAGAAAGAATTTCGTCAGACGAAAATGCTTTCTTGTCTCAGGAAGAAGAGACTCAGCTAAGAGAGGCTTTCTCCCAGATTCCGCTACTGGATGAAACTCCTGCAGATGATTTACTGAATGAAATGGAATTCGAATTGTTCAGCAAAAGCATAATCTTTGCAAAATCAGAAAAGAAAATAGTCCACTGGCGGAGATATTTGTCCATTGCTGCGTTACTGGCAATATTGTTTGGTTGTGGCTTATGGATACAGAATCAGGAAATGAGGTATGCAACGGGCAGCAACGAAAGATTGTCTTTTGTGTTGCCCGACCACTCGGAGGTGAGACTGAATGAGAACAGTTCAGCAGAGTACAATAAGTTCTTTTTTCTATTTAAAAAGAGAATCAACATGCAAGGTGAAGCATATTATGTAGTTACCAAAGGAAAACAGTTCTCGGTTGAGACTCCGAAGCATCAGATATCTGTGTTAGGAACCCGTTTTATGGTATCCGAAAAAGAGCACTTTGATGTAATCTGCTATGAAGGAAAAGTAATGGTGGAAAGCCTGGATGGAAAAGAGAGAAAACTTTTAACCAAAGGTAAGTGTTTTATATCTGATGAAATTATTCCAGAGAACGAACCAATGTGGGTAAGTCAGAAATATGTCTTCAACAACGCTCCACTAACGTATGTAGTTGAGGCTTTGGAAAAGGAATACAAAATATCCATTCAAAACAAGAGTGTTTGCCGGGGACAGTTCTTTACAGGTTCATTCCCCGAACAAAATCTGGAAGTGGCTCTTAATATAGTTCTGGCACCTTATAACATGAGTTGGAAAATGGTTAAGCCCGGAATTTATCGGGTAGATGCAAATTAATTGTATAATTTTTAAATAGCAAAATTATGAAAAGGTTGAAATTGTTTTTTGGATTTTTGCTCTTTGTTGGAGCAGGAATATTAATTAATTCGTGTAGCAAAGAAGATGCTGTAAAAGGTACCACTCAAGTAGGTTTTTATCTTACGGATGCACCTTCTCTCAAAGGATTCAAAGCTGTGAAGATTGATGTTCAGGAAGTTAAATATATCATTAATGACAGTGCAGAGGTTAATTTGCCAATAACTCCCGCGATTTATAATCTTATGGATTTAACTAACGGGAAGAATCTTTTGTTATCTAATGTTGTATTAAATGAGGGTGAACATATCTCGCAGGTTCGTTTGGTGCTGGGAGATAATAATTTGGTTGAATTGAGCGATGGTACCGAAGTAAAAATTAAAGCTCCGAGTGCTCAGACCTCAGGACTGAAAGTGAATATTCAGGAGCAAGTCATTACTACTAGCGGATATGCTGTAATGATTGATTTTGATGCAGAAAGATCCATTGTAAGCAAAGGTAACGGTGGATATTCTCTTAAACCTGTCATCAGAGGATATGTGGTGCAAAATACATCAGCTGTTTTTGGTCATATTCTACCGAAAGATGTTCCATTCAAAGTATTTACTGTTGTGGGAACTGATACCATTGCTACGATTTCTGATGTAACAAGAGATAACTTTTTTATGCTTCACGGTTTGAAATCAGGAAGTTATAAATTGGAATTTCAGAGTGGTACACTGTATACAACAATGAATGTCAGTCTTATTGGTGGAACAGATAAAGATCTTGGTACTGTGGAAATTAAATAATAATTTCTTAAAAAATGATTTTATTAAAAGTCGGGCGGGCTCTTTTCCGTCCGACTTTTATATTTTAGAGCGCGATGTTTAGTAGGTAAATCGATGAAAACTTTAACTTTGTATCAAAATTAAATGCAATGAAGAGAACTATTTTCTTAGTGTGCATATGTTGTTTGATTATATCAACCGGATGTAAGGAAGAAAAAAAACAACAAGTCCGGGCAAAAGAGAACAACGAAAAGCTTTTCAGACTGCCCGATATTCCTGCAAACCTAACACGACCCAATGAACGTGCCGGGTATCTAGCAGTACATTATTGGGATAGTTTTAATTTTGCAGACTCGTCAGTAATTAAGCAACCCGATAAGATGGAACCTCTCTTTGCCGATTTTATTGGCATTTTGCCTCACGCAAGCTATACAGATGCATCTAAGGGGATTAAAAAACTGATGTCTCGGGTTGCAGAAAATCCATCTTTATTTTCAAACGTTGTTGGACTGGCCGATAAATATCTGTATGATGTCAATTCTCCTATGCGAAATGAGGAATTTTACATTCCGTTCCTGGAGTCGATAGTTGACTCCAAGGTAATGGATGAGCCTCATAAAATACGTTTTCGCTATCAACTGACAATGGCTCTTAAGAATCGTCCGGATAGCATTGCAACTGATTTTACTTACACACTTGCTTCAGGTACGAAGAATTCTCTTTCAAAGATTGGCAGCGAGTATACACTGCTCTTCTTTAATAATCCTGATTGTGGAATTTGCGGAGAGTTTCGCGAGAAGATTATTGCTTCTTCGGTTATAACATCCATGCAGCACTCTTCGAAGAACGGGATGAAAAGGCTTACAGTGCTTTCCATGTATACAGAAGACGATCTGAAGTTCTGGAGAAAACAATTATGGAAGAATCCTTCCGGGTGGATATGCGGTTACGATGAAAAGAATGAAATTCGCAACCATGGGCTATACGACTTGAAGAAGATACCGACAATATATCTGTTGGATAAAGAAAAAAAAGTGGTGCTGAAAGATGCATCTCCTGAAATTGTGATGGAGTATTTCAGCAAAAAAACTGAGTCCTGATTGCTTGAAAAGAAACTTTTTCTTGAAGAGCTGTTTTGTGCTGCGTTAATAAAAAAGAGCTTGTCCAAAAAACAAAATCAGACCTCTGATAATTGAAACTCTGAAAACGTTTTCAGATAGAAGTTTGAAAAAAGGGGTTGTTCCATCTTTTTGAACAATCCCTTTTTCCTTGTTTTATTGACATGAAACTTTTCTTATATCCAAATGCTCCATACTTTGCATCCGAAGCACATAAGTACCATTGGGTAACGAAATTTCTGTTTTAACAGTATTAAGGTCGTTTATCACCTGCAATAACGTTCCGTTGAGGCTATATACCTGAATACGCTGCAACCTGTCCGAAGGAGTGGTTGCTACAACTACTCTTCCCTTCTCGGGAGAGTACACCGCGAATTTCCCTTCGTCTTTACTGATTCCAGTAGGTGCAAGATTGAGGAAGTAGCGACCGTGGGTTTTTCCTGAAACTGTAAGTTGATTATTCATGGCGTCAAGCTGAACGGTTTTATTTCGTTCGGCATCATAAAGCTCTAGGTACCCACCAAAGTTTTCCAGACCCTTGAAGGATAATTTCACCTCTTCTGCGTTTTCACTAAATATCCCCAAAGGAATAGTAGTTTGTTCAGAAACGACATTGATCATAACTGCCTGGTTACCTGCAAGGGAGTAGAGAGTTGGAGCATCAGCCAGATTAGAATCCATCAGTACAGCCACATCTTCTTCGGGAGCATAACCGTTATTTGCTGATTTTTTTTGCTGAATAAGAATCTTGCTGATGCTATGGTTGCGTTCGGCGGTAATTCGCAAACATTTATTATTGCTGAATACCGCTTCGGCCGTACCGGCAGAGCGGACCATAGTACCGGATATTGGTTTGGCAATAGTCATATCGGGAGTAAACGTTACGGTAGGATTACCCGATACTAAGGTCTTTTTCTCAATGAAGAAAGATTGTATCGGAGCAACAGTTCTTGGAAGAGTCTCATCACCCGAAGTTGTTAAAGTACCGTCGGTAGCAATCGCAACCGCGCTTTGTCCGTTGGCTGTCAGAATCCAGAAATGTCTTTCAAAATCAGGATGTGCATCGAAAAACTTCTTCATATCGAGGGTGGCCATAAATGGATTACCCACTAGGAAGATGTTATTGCCACTGGTGGCATTGGTCAGGTTGAGTGTCACGTTTGTTGCATTAACGCTAAAACCTAATTTTCCGTTGCCTGTGCGATTAATAACTGTGTTATTCCCTATATTGGTTCCGTTGTATGAATAATAAGAGAAACTTGCATCGTCTTTGGGTAAGCGGAACAATACTTTATCAACTCCTTCAGTACCAAACACCGGCCTTACGGAAAAACCTTTTCCGGGCGTATAAGCCTCGTCTACCTTGTTGTATACCTGGCTCCAGTTGGCTGAGATATATGAATCATACGAAGACCCGTCGGACTTGAACACGGTTGAGCTACCATGATCCCAGCTACGTTGATAAACCGCAGGATTAAAGCGGTTATTTACAGCAGAACTGTAGGTAATGGGCTGGAAAGCCTCTGTTTCCTGACGACCGGTTGAGGTTGGGAGATACATATCACCTGCAACTACCCCATTCAATGGAGAGGCCAGCATGTACCAACGACCCGAAGTAAGTTCAAAATCCACCCATGCTTTATTGTAAGTGAGATAATTGGTGTTTCTCATTTCTGCCGATGGTTTGAAATAAATTTGGTTGCAGGTATTTCCATAGAAATTAGTACAATTGTAGTTCGTTCCGTTTGCCTTGACCAAAATGCTATACTGAATACTAGACGTGGCAGGATTACTGCTGTCACTGTAGTTTGTATTTGCCATGCTTAGATAGGGAGAACCTGTCAGGTTGTATAGCCACGGAGCTTTCGGAGTATTCGGAATTGTAACTTTGGAGAAATCCATAGGTACAAATCCATGGCTGTTAAGATCGTCTGTGTAACTATCTGCTGAACTTTTATACAGTTCACTTTTCAAGGAACGTTTCCAGTTGTTGTCATTATTCCAGTTATCACCGCTTTCCCCTGTCCAGGTCAGATATTCTGGTACTATTTTCAGGTAAAAGGCTGTTACTCCATCACATGCGGCCTCGTCGCCTATCAATGATTCTTGGTTAAAATGAAATTCTACTTTATAGGTATACCCCTCTTTTACATCAATCGCACTACTGGGTATTTTGAATTCCAGGTAATCAACATCTCCTGTACTAGGAGTTACGTGAACAGTTTCTAGGGTCGCTAACTGTATTGATGGGTTGATTGAATCGACATTTTGAATGGATGGATCATTCGTTCCAATCAAATAAACTTTAGAGTCACTTGCCTTTATCAAATTACGGGTTTTCATTCGGTCTGTGTTCCAGAAATCAATCACCGGAATATTTAATGTTTTGGTTGAATTAGCTTTTAAGTCTTTATATTGACTTAATCCCATTCTTACGGAAAGTGTTTTATCTGCCCCTTCACCACTAAGTTGGATAACAGGATTTTTGTGAACTCCCCCGACATCAAATGAAATATATTCGCTACACAATTCAAGAGTGGTGGTAGTAGAAGTAGTCTTTGCCGTTTCAGTTATTGGAACAGCAATAATATTTTCACCCTCTCTAATTACGCGGGTTATTTCCTTTTGATTAAGTATCAATTGTTCATTCGCAATTAATTTCTGGAGGATATTATACGCCGCTTGTGTAAAAACACCGCTAACAGGAGACAATCCGGTATCCGATGATGCAGGATTGTGATATACTTCTCTGTATTTGGAAAGTGCAGAGCTTACCGACATACCACCGACAGGTATGGTTGCAAACTCTTCTTTTGATCCCATGAACCAGTCAAAATTGCAAACAATATCTTCATGAGTAATCCGGTCTCTCAGTTTTGCTCCAAGAACAAGTTCATTGCCATAGCACATGCCATCGCCCTCTTTCCAGACAGCTCCATCGACCGTAATTTCAGATGGAGGCATGATTGTAAATGGATCACTGATCATATCACACGTTCCGATACCAAACACTCCTTCAGAATTGGCTACTGTTGTATAATAGGTCTTGTTTTCTCTCAAAACGTCATTGTTGGGTGTTTGAAAAACAATGTATCGATAGGTAGTTCCATTAACCGTTTCTGTTTCGGTATAGGCAAGCGCAGGTGATTTGCTGTATGAATACGGAGCTTCGTTAGAAGAGGTAAGTGCTGTCATATCACTAAATTTAGTACTGACTTTTACTGTTCCGTAATTTATATCTGGGTCTGAAGCTGTGTTGTAGTTATAAGCCAATGCGTTTTTTACATCGTTTAAAAACTTATACCTTACTTCTATTTCTTCTCCCGAGCCCGAGGTCACTTCTGTTTTTCCCATTGTATTGAGTAATTTCTCGAATTCAACTCTGACTTTAACTTTTGCACTCTCTTTTCCGCAAGGAAGTGTTACCTGATTAGCCTGTACAGAAGGTTTGCTTCTGTAAATGCGAATGTCGTCCACCGCATAGTCTCCTCCCGACGTGCTTTTACAGTTGTTTTCTATTTGGAGCAGATAGGAAGTATATTCAACGTTTGAATTGTATGTGAATGAATAAAAAATTTGATGCCACGGAGTTGGTGAAGTAGTTGCCTGAGGTATATCACCAGAAGTAAAACGGTTAAGTTCTGTCTCTTTTCCGTTCTCATCAACCCCAATGAAGACGAAATTCAAATCGGGATCGGACGTTCCTGATCCATTTGTTAAGCTACAAATACCTGCGGATACAAAGAGCTTTGTTCCAGGGCAAAGTTTGTCTAAGGTAAGCTTGGCAACAACACCCGGACTTTCTGCTGCATCGATGTACATAAAGTAACCATCCTGTACGCCGTTTGTTTCATGATGCTTACGGTCGTAAACAGTTCTGCCTCCATTGTACCATGTATAACCGGAAATGCCTGATAAAGCGACGTTGGCGGTTTTATAGAATCCATATTCGTTCCATTGTGAAACCCTGTTTGAAAATCCTCGATATCCGCTTTCGTATAATGTTTTTGAAGAAAATCCGTAAGTACAGATATTCCAGGGTAAAGGTTTTGGCCACATATTATTTGCTGCTGTTGCCGGGTCTGTATTATAATCGAAATCTAACTTGCTGAGTAAAAGGTTATTTTTGTCCAAATAGTTTATGGACCTATACTCGTTAGTTCCAGTAAGATTGTTATAGATCATGGGAGCATCCGGTAGGAAAATAATTGTAAACCGAGCTACATTGTATGTTAAAGTTCCACAGGTAATTTTTGCTGTCACCGTTTTAGTGGTTCCAGCTGTTCCAGGTGTTACATAGCAAAAACGTTGGTTTGTACTGGAAAAGGCTTCTGAAGTATTGGTCAGAGTGAAATTGGAATAACTTCCTTGTACTAGTGTATTCGAAGAGTTGTAACCGAAATAATTATTGGCATTGTATTTTAAACACACACGGGGGTTGTTTGCCGCATTAGGCAATTTTGTGGATGGCATGTACACCGTATACTCTTCCAGATATTTATCACCTGTACATGTTTTTAGTTTGTCTGCAATTTCTTTGGCGCTTCTTAATTCAAATATACAACGATAAGAGAGAGTAGGTTCGGTTAAGACAGTACCATTAAGATTGTAATCAGTATAAGCAGAAACATCGCAAGCAATAATATCGGGATTAGTTCCAAGAGTAGAGGGAATGGTATAAGTAATGGCATCAAAAAGAGATCCTCCATATGTCACCCGTCCGTTCGTATATAATGTACCTCCTGATTTTAATTGTGCGGAAGCACCGTCTGTTTTATAATCATACCAGCGGTAGTAATGATGAGGGGAAGTTGCTGATTTTGAAGGTAAATTTATATCTTGAGTGGTAGAGCTCGGGTTAACATAGACAATAGTGCGATAAGTATGCGTTTTTTGCATAGATTTACCGTACTCATTTAACATATAATCTTCTGCACCATAATATTCTCCTTTTTTGTGCATAACACTATTTGTCTGCCCCTGTACATAACCAGAAATAGTGAACAGCAACAGAACGAAGAGAGCAAACAGATGATTTTTATATTTTTTCATGCAAGTTTGTTTTAATTCTGACTAATATACATTTTGTAATAAAGAGTGCGACTGACGTTCGTGGCAGTGAGCACATTCACCGAAACGGTACACAAAGCTTTGTCACCGGCTGATGATTTTAATGTTCCCATAATTACTCCGTTTTTCAATACCGGAGCTTTATCGAAAATTGTGGTTGATGCATCTGTATAGCTGAAGTTCCATTCGGACTTTCCTATCGATACAATTGAATTATCGGATACTTTAACTAGTCTTGGTGTGATAATAAACGGTCCTCCTCCAGGAAATATACAATGATATCCATCGGTCGTAGTTATCACAGATGCCGGATAACCTCCGATAGGAGGGTAAGAGATTACTTCCAGTTCCAGTCTGTAATCCGTCAGGATAATATCAAGCGGCAAATAATCGTTTCGGTTCAGATAGCTAAGATTGGTAAGTGACATACGGACCTCGTCGGTAATGCCATCTCGTAATGTATTAAGTGTGAGTTTGAAATAGCCATTGCCTGAAACTTGTGATTCGTTAATATAGAACTGGAAATCATTCAATATTCCTCCGCTGGAAAAACTTGGAGTTCCGTTGAATGTATTTATATAGTTTCCACTGGTTGAGCCTACAGGTAATACAGGAGGAATCTCTCCGTTTGAACGAGGTAACAAATATACTGATGATGTTGTAATCGGGTTTACTACTATGTTTTTTAACGAAATGTTATGCCCTGTCTCGTTCTTGAAGTTCAATTTCATCTTGCACACCATTCGAATCAGTTCCATATTAAAAGTCTGCCCGGTAGTATTTGTAACTGAAATTGCAGTTTTATTGCTCATCGGCAGATAATCACCAACTGCCGAGTTGATTGTGAAACCATTGGCAATGTACAGAGTTGCTGTTGATAAATCTGGCATAACAGAACCTTCTTCAACATTCAGACCGGCACTGGCAATGCTTGCTGTAGATAAGTTTGCAAACCCATATACAGCTTTTGTTCCTTTTGTCAGCTTGACTTCAATTTCGTGAAGTTGTTTCGTTGAAGGTAGTGTTTCAACTATTTTTTTCTCAATCTTATTATCTGCATTAACAAAGAAAAGAAGAATTGTTTTCATCATTTCATCATCCGATGCATTCTGATCGTTACTGCTTTTGGTGCTTATACGATAGATGATTGAATAAGTGGTTTTTCCCGTATTAGTAATATTCTGTTCTTCTTCCCCCGAACACGATGGAAGCAGAAATGTCAGCAATGAAACTAATGCGATATACATATAATGCTGTTTTTTCATATTCACTCTTTGTTAAAGAATTATTTCCGGATGTGTAATTACCCTCCAGGGGGTTACGCTTACAAACATTCGAATAGATGATTCCTCTCCTGGATTTTCAGGACTGTCGGTTCCCGGATCGTAAGGAATGAATTTGCCTGCTCCCGAAAAGGAATTAACTTTTAACTTATAAATATTATTGCGGACAATGCTAAATTCCATTACTCCTGCTTCTGTTGAGCTGTTGTTTGAGTGACGAATCCAATATGGATAATAAGATATGCCATTTTCGTAACATCTTATATTTTTCTCACTTAACAATAACTGAGTGGGTTTGCTATTTTGATTGATATACACCACTCCTCCGCTGTTTGAATATCCATAAGTCGACAATATGAAACTCTTCCAAGAGATGGTTTCCGTTAGGTTGGCAGACAGAGACTTTCCGCTCAGTTTTAAAGATAAATAAGTTTTGAAACCTAATGGGTCGTTATCTTTAATTCGATTGAAATATTGCAAAACATCTTGCCAAGTATTGACAGATGTGAATGTCTGTGCAAAGAAATCATCAGCTGGTTGGCCGCTTTTAAGTGAAGCAAACTCAACAGCTTCCAGCGAATTGCAAACCATATCACCATTATTGTACGTAAAAAAAGTAATGGCGTTTGAATTGTTTATTGTCTGGTTTGTATGGCTTGATGGGTCGTAGTTGGTTATCAGATAAGGTATGTATGTTGTTTCAAACATAACTCCGGTGGTATATCCATTCAATTGATTAATCTTGTCGGTCGTATTTTCGAGTGAATAACCTAGAATGTAATAATTAGTTCCATTATAAGTTAAATTAGAATTCTTCACTTTGTCTTCAACCCCCATACTAAAACTGCCGTTATAGTAGCTGGCATATAACGAAGAAGCTGCATCAGTACCACTACCACCATTCAGTAGATTGAAATGTTGTCCATTAAGGTTTTCTTTAGTTTTTTGAACCGTCCAGGGGTCTAGTACATAATTTGTCTGTACGCCGTTAATATCGCTCTTTTCATTACCTAAATAGTTAAGAGTTGAAGAGGTTGTCTCTGCTACTCTTTTGATGAGATAAGAACCTGCAGTAAAGCGGTTTATCAGTTTAATCTTATTTATAATGACGCGGGCTATCGTTTTGTTGCTTGCATCTTTTACCAGATAGTTATTTAAATCTGTTGCATCGGTGCTCTTGCTAGGAATGAAATCTATTCGAGCTGCTAATCGTTCAATATCTACATAGATTTGAGCTGGAGAGGATTCGCTGTTTGAAGCTGAAATATTTGTCGAGGCATCATTTGCAGATGACATGACAAACTGTGAATAATTGCCGTTGCTTTCTGTCCATGCCTGCTTTTGCAGATAATCACATACATCTTTTACTTTCGCGGTTGTACCAAATGTGGAGGTCAGATTACCTGCATTTGCAGCTACGATTACATGATACGTACCTTTTGGAATATTCACTTTCCGTGTTTTGGTAGTATTTCCAATGATATCAGACGATTCGAAATAGCTTGTTCCTGCTATTGGTGCATTTGTTTCTATTGCCTGATTGATATCAGTGCCTTGAAAGAAAAATACAGATAAATTGTTTATTATATTTTCATTGGTCTGTCCATTCTCTACAGCATCTCCATTTTCTCCTCCAGTTGGTGTTGAACGTGTAGTTAGCGGTGTATTGATGGTTAGAGTAATGAAAGTCCCGGCTTTATTTATCGGACACTCCTCATCATTCGGCCGGTCGTAAATATCTACGCAGGCAGCCATCGCCAATAGCATAATTGCAATTAACGCAAACTTACTGTTTTTATATATGAACTTTTTCAGTGTCATAGTTAATTAAGCTCTGAATTATTAAAACGGACGGTCCAGCCATTGATGATAACCTGTATTTTTAACCAAGCTAGATTGTCGTCCAAGAAAAATATCAGTGAATATTCATCCTGTCTATCCAGGTATTCTTGAGCCGTCATCTTATCTTTGTGCCCCTCCATTTCTGTCAGCATCAGATAAGCAACCAATGGAATGTCTACAACTATGCTTTTATCTTTCGCATCAATGATTCGCAGACGCGATTTACTGTTTACCATCAGACGACCGGTATGTAATTCGGCATATGCTGTAGTAACGGGTGGTGTGTCACCCACAGTATTTTGTCCGGTTGCATAAGGGCGATAGGTTATTTCACCCGAAGGTATCAAACTGTTGTCGTAATTAATCAAGCTGTTGTCATCTGTAATTTCAAAACGGAAAGCTTTATTGTCTACTGGTACACCATTGATTTGTTGTAATACAATACGTATACGATGAGTGTCTTTTACCAGAGAAACAGTTTCTTCCTGAAATACCCCGGTTACAGTCAGTTCTTTAATCTCCCCATGCCACAATGGATGCAGGTCTTTGTTCGACTCTTGCCCTGTTTTCTTGAGAGCAACTTTCAAATCAGACAGAGTCGAAACACCGGCAGTCAATCCTTCAGTCGTGAATGATTCTCCATCCATTCCTGCCCATGTTACCAAGTGATATTTTCCCGGAGTAACATCTAACTTCATATAGTAATCATTTGCTTTCAAAACATCGCCTTCTTCGGTTTTCATTTTAACAAAATGTCCTTTGTCATCGAATATGTAAACAGCGACTTGTTTCACCTCGTTGGTAAAAGCATTAGCAAACTTCATGTTATAGTCGTATTTGAAACGCAAATGACATTCCTCAGGGCAATCGGTTCGGTCATCATGCATTGAGCAGGCTGTGAAAGCACTTATGAGAACGATTAACAGCAGGGAACTGGTTATTTTGTTTGATATAAGATGCAACTGTTTATTCATATTCTTATATTATTCTCGTTTTTTATATATATTGAAGCCTCCTGATAGGTTGCTGTTGTTTTCTGCTTTGAGTGGGAAGAAATAATTCCTCCATGTGCCTGCCTCTCTTTGTACCGGCATGCTAAGTACTTTTCTGTTTGATTGGAGATAAAACACCGAAAGGAAGGAAAGCCCTCCTTCCGATGTCTGATATAAATTGTTTTTAGAATTCTATGTCGTTATAACGAACAGTCCAAGGCAATACATTAATTGAAACTACAAGCGATGCATCATCTACTTCGTCAGGATTCGGTTTTGGATCCGGATCTTCTGTGCCTCCAGGAACCCAAGGTTCACCAATATTCAAGATCTTTGTAACAGCGAGATAATACACATTGTTACGTACCACACCAAATTCCATTCTTCCCAAGTTTGCATCCTGGCTCCAGTGTTTAATCATCCAGTTGTAGAAGCAGATTCCATTATAGTAACATCTTATTCCTTTGTTGATTAGCTTTGTGTTCAGTGCCTTTACTGCTGTTGAATAATTGATGTTTGTATAGGCTGCATTCACCTCACTTTCTGCAAACACAGTATTCAGTTGTTGTGCAGGGTTTTTGTAATCATTATTATAGGCAGTTGCTAAATCTGCATAAGTAGCATAAATTGTGTTTTTATATGTATAGAAGGTTCCGGCTGGAAGTCCATTTACACTGATACTTGCCTGATAAACAACAGAAGTTGTTTTGTTTGTATATTGTTCGTTGCTTGTCATTGTGTTTTCAAGGCAGTATGTAATATCTTGTCCAGTTGTGAATGTTTTTCCTACATTCTGATTGCTTACAATGAAGAAATCCCCTGTATACCATGGGGCAGTTGGTAAAACCGTTGTTTTATAATTGGCTTCCACAAAGTTTGGATCGACAATGTATGTACCAGCAATAGATCCCGCGTCTGATCTGCTTTCTGAATTCTTAAGCAAGAAAGAACGTTTGTTCAGGTTGTTGTAATCGAACTTTTGAATTGTTGCGGTTACACTTGTAGTTCCCTGCTTATTTGTTACATTGAATGTTGCGGTTGAAGTGTTTTCAACTAACTTGACAGTTGCTCGTTCAACATCAACTATTACAGTTGTAGGGTCTTTAACTGTACCATTGATTGATTGCGTAGTAGCATTAGACGCATTTCCCATCAGGAAGTTGTTTTCGCTGGCGATGCTTCCTGAGCCAGTTAAATCGGCTGAAGTCAATGTTGACATTTCTGTTTTCAATACTCCGGATGTGAAATCTGTTCCTACTGCAAATTTGCTTGCAACATCTGCTGTCGGGTTTAGGAATACATACACTTTTGCATCGCCTTTGGTTACAAGCTTGGGAGCTTTTGCCAGGTAATTCTTTGAAGAGGATGTTGGGTTGATAGTATTGTCATCAACTGCCGCATTTCCTTCAGGTGCAAAATCTGTTTTTGTGTATTCCACATAGTCGGTTACCTTGTGTGTAGTTTCTGAAACAAGGATGACTGCCACTTTTTGAAACTGTTGTTCTGTGGCTAATCCGTTTTGAAATCCGTCACCAGTCTCTGAACTTGTAGTTGCTTTTGTCAAAGTTGATCCTGGAAAGGCAATTTTTAACGCGAAGTATGCTTTTTCGTTGACTTTGTTGTCAACAATGTCATTACTTTCGCTGCAAGAAAATAGAGCTGTAGCAGCTATTCCCGCTAAAATAAATTTTTTAATTTTCATAGATTATCAATTATAATTATATATTATTTATCTATCTCTGTGTTTCGATGTTTTTCAAGTTTTCAGCTGATTGTGTCACTCCGGCAGCGGCGGCTTTGCTGAAGAGATATTTTGCATCTTCAGTTCTTCCTTCAAGAAAAGCAAGAACACCTTTATTATTAATTGTTTCGGCTAGACTTTGATCTGCTTTTGCCAGATACTTTTTAGCGGCTGATAAATCTCTTTTGTTCAAGGCGATAGATGCAGCATTTAGATTCGCTGTAGGATCTTCCGGGAACATTCTAACAGCAATATCAAATACTTCATTGAATTCTTCACTTCCTTTTTCGTAGGTTTGAGCAAGAAGGAACATTTCCTGAAGACTTAGAAGTTGAGGGCGTTTGTCAATGATGTTTTTTGTTTCGACCACACTGAATCCACGGACAATGTAATTCACTTTATAGTCCGAATGTCGCAGGGCGGGGAACCAGTTTTGAAGTATAAAACGATAAGGCTCTCCACCATTCAGAGCTTTCAGTTTCAGTTCTTTATCATCAGGTAATATTTTCTGGTTTATAATCGAAAGAATTTCATCCTTTTCCTTCAGGTTTGATTTATTCAAAAACCGAACAAACCCGTCCCAATCTTCAGCTGTAGAATATGCCGTAATTATTTTCTCGTCAAAATCATAAAGATTCATAACGTACCGTTTCAACTCTTCTGCTCTTTCTCTGGCCAATCTGGTGTTGTTTGCGTAACTGCCTTCCGGAGAAGCATATCCGTGTATTGTTATTGCTGTAATTATTGTGTTTTTATCATTCTTAACTACTTCAATTGTTTGTCTTATTTTTTCTAGTTCCGCAGGATTTCGTCTGTATTCTGGGTAAATTACAGTCTTGTTAACCGGAAAGTCCAGATAAGCACTTCCTTCTTCAGTCCGTCTCTTTATTGCTTCTGCACGTGGAACTATATACGCCACAGCAGGTATCCAACTATATGCATTACTCTCTTTTAGGTCGGACATGTTGATTACTACCAAAGTTGAGTTTTCCTCGGAAGCTCCTCCACAACCGCATAAATCAATATGCAGGTTTAATTTACCCTGACGCATCCATTCTTTGAAATCAATGTTAGTTTTATAATTTAGTTTTTGGGAAGTGTTATTAATGCGTCGCACTTCGGTAAAGATCTCTTTATCAGTTTTCTTTTGAGAACCTCTCAGATATGAGAAATGCTTTGCTCTTCCGTTTATCAGCACTTCAGGTAGTACTTTGCTATTTCCTTCTGCTTCAAGAACTGGAATGATGCTCATAGAACGGTTTGATTTGATTTTTAAATTGGACAAATCCAATGTCATTTCAATAAAAAGCTGAGAATCATACTTTCGTATATCTGATGAGGTTACACGTACCAATTCACCCGATGAAATTTGTTGTGCATTGATATTTATAGTCTGTAATGTCAGAAACAATGCAAGTATAGTAATGTAAATCTTTATTTTCATAGTCTGTATCAGCATTAGTGAATCGTATAAATAAGCGAGAGAGTAGCTTTGGTTACTCCCCAATAATTTTTATTTCCTGAATTGACCTTGGGACCACATTTCGGGCAAACATATTTGTCATAATGAGTGCGGGCATACCCACCTCCAATACTTGCTTCCAGATTCCAATGCTTGTTCAGAATCCACTGATTTCCAACACTAACACCACCTCCATAGAAATACCCTTCAAAGCGATGTTCCTTTACTTCCGGAAAGATATTAAAAGGAAATTCAATCCCCCCTACGTTGAATTGTCCTCCGTGAGCATGAATACCGAAGAATAATCCATTAAACCGCTCACAGTTCCAAAAACGAAGTTCAGGTTGAACCAGCCAATGCTTTAATTTTTTATTGTCATTATAAGTAAAAGGGTTTAATCCTCCATAAAGGTCTAGTGTCGTTTTCTTACCAAGACCTATTTCCAAAGCTAGGTTTGGAGTGGTAGTCGCATCGTATAGCAGGTTATTCTTAATCGTAAGATTCTGCGAATAAATGGCTATAGATACTGTGAGTGCATAAAATAAAGATAAAAGTTTGATTCTCATTTTGTCGTGTAAAATACAGTTAATTCGAAGTAAAAACTTAATTGACTGCAAAATTACTCTACAAGTATTTTTGTGAAAATCAAAAAAAGGACAATTTTTTATGTAAAAAGGACATTGTTGTGAAGGTATTTTTGTCCTTAATTGAGAAATAGATGAGAAGTGGATGAATTATTCAATATATTTCTTACAGTAGCTAACGAAGTGCCCAACAGAAGGAAAATCAAACTCATCTGCAATTTTTTGAACCGATTCACCTTGAGCTAATTTAATTTTTATCAATTTATTTTTTTGAAGCATTAGCCATTGGTAAGGAGTTGTATTAAAATGTTCTTTGAATTTTCTAGTTAAGGTTTTAGCGGACATATTGCATCTAGAGGCAAGTTCCTCAACGCTGCATGTTGGGGTGTGTCTGTTTAATACCATATTTCTAAAGTCGTTTTGGCTTTGAATCAATGGTGACAAAAAACGGGCTACAATCTTTTTTTCATAAAATGTTCGTATGATGAAAAAAAATTCATTTTTCTTTAAATTGTGAAGATGAATGCACTGAATGTTATTTCTTAGATACAAAATAATTCCATGTAAGAAATAATAAAGATGTTCTTCTATTCCAATGGCTTCCAATTCTACAACTTCTGAGGGACAATATATTTCCAAATCATTTAATGATAGTTTTTCATAGAACGGAAGGATGTCGATGATTCTCAAAAGTATTATTTTAGCATTTTGAAGTGCGGACCCACTATATAAGAAATTATTAGCAGAAACAAAGAACATACTTTCCTTCTCAAATATTAGTTGAGGGTCATTCTCTCTAGTTAATTCAATTTCGCCGCTGATAATAAATACGATACAGTTTTTATTCTTGTTCCTTACATTGAATGTCTCCCCTTTATTCAATGTATGCAAGCTAAAGTTTGAGCTATGATCAAATATATAGTTCGTATGTTCTTCATTCTTATCAGTATTTAAGGATTTCTTTTTATTCACTAATAATTGATCTTTCATAAATCTTTATTGGTTAGGATGTAAAAAAATCTTTTTTTAAGACTTGTAGAATAAATACTCAATTCTCTTTCAATATGAAAATTAATAACTGATAAATATAGATTTGTGTGATTAACTAGTTTAATCGCTTTTTTTATTTAGATTCACCTTTAGATAAAGTATTTGTGTCTTTTTTTTGAGCAAAGATATAATTTTTCTTCTTATTATTGAATGTTTTGCAAACAAATTATTTATAATCCAGTTAATTAAAAATAATTAAAGAATCTGTTACTTTATGCATATTGCTTAGGATGATAAATGTATGTTTATAATGAAGTAGATGTATTTTAATAAATAGACCATCTAAGTTGTTTATTTCTTGCTGTTTGTATATAAAATAAATAGCATAAACACTTTTTAACAAACTAAATCCTAATTAATGAGGATTGTGAGAAAAAGGAGGATACTGTACTTTTGCATCCGAATTAATAATTTAGACAAAATGTTTAAACCAGCACTTTTATTATCTCTTTTGTTCCTCAGTCAGAATATGAAATCAAATCCGATTGAGAATGATACTCTGAAAAAGCCTCACGTAGTTTTAGATGAAGTGGTGATCACTTCCTATAAGGAGAAAAAGAATATTCGGGAAATCCCGGCTTCAGTCTCTTTAGTATCCTTGAGCGAAATTCGGAATAAGAACATTATGGATGTGAAAGAAATAAGTTCTTATGTACCGAACCTCTTTATTCCCGATTATGGTTCCAAATTGACATCACCTGTATATATTCGTGGTATTGGATCCAAAATTAATGCTCCTTCAGTAGGATTATACGTAGATGGAATTCCTTTTTTCGAGAAATCGGTTTTTGATTTCGATATGAACGAAGTAGAGAGAGTTGAAGTGCTTCGCGGACCGCAGGGAACCCTTTACGGAAGGAACACAATGGGCGGTATAATCAATGTGTATACTAAAAATCCATTGATATATCAGGGAGCGACTCTTAGCGCAACTGCCGGGAATTATGGTCAAACCCGTTTCTCCGGTTCCTATTATGGTAAGTTGAATGATTCATTTGGGTACTCTGTGGCTGGTAGTTACAAGCATACCGATGGCTTTTTTAAGAATATGTATACCGGATCTATGGCAGACAACCAGAATTCTGCTTCCGGAAAACTGAAACTGTTCTGGAAGAAAAGTCCTCGTTTCAATTCGAATTTGATGGTAAATTACGAATATTCCGATCAGGGTGGTTATCCTTACGGACTTATGGACCTTAAAACCGGAGAGATTGGAGATGTGAATTACAACAGATACAGCTCATATCGTAGGGGGGTACTAACCAGCGGATTGACTATGAACTATTCGTTTGATAAGTTTCTTTTAAAATCAGTGACTGGATATCAATATTTTGATGATCGTCAGGCCATTGATCAGGACTTTACTACAAAAGATCTTTATTTTGTGACTCAGACCCAGCGACAACATATGATTTCTGAAGAGCTGGAAATGAGATCGGCCGGAGATAGTCGTTATACCTGGCTGAATGGTTTCTTTGCTTTCCACCAAAGTTCTGTAAGTGAGGTGAAAGTTTTGCCGATAGTGAAAGATTACAATGCACCGACCGATGGTTTTGCTTTTTATCATCAGTCAACATTGAAAGACCTAATTTTAGAAAAATTATCTGCAACCGTCGGATTGCGTTTGGATTATGAGAAATCCAGTCAAGATTACGACTATGTGAAAATAGTTTCGGACGTGACTCAACCGGTTCAATCGCTCGATACTAAACTTGATTTCTCTAAGTTGACTCCAAAGTTCTCTTTGCAATATCAGTTTACTCCTAATAATATGGCCTATGCAACCGTGACTAATGGATATAAGACGGGAGGATTCAACACCTCGTTTGATGCGGATAAAGATCAAACCTTTAAACCGGAAACAAGCTGGAACTATGAGGTGGGAGGCAAGTTTTCATTCTTTGGAGACCGCCTCAAGGGTGATGCTTCCTTGTTCTACATCGACTGGAGGAATCAGCAGATTTCACAGCCGCTGGCTAGCGGAAAAGGATTGATGCTGAGAAACGCCGGTAAGTCTTACAGTAAAGGAGTTGAACTAGCGATGCAAGGGAATGTATGTAAAGGACTGAATTTACAAATGAGCTATGGTTATACAGAAGCTAAATTCCGCTCCTATATTTCCGGGGCCAATGACTTCTCAGGTAACTACATTCCTTATATTCCTCGCCAGACCATGATGCTTGGAGGAGATTATACGTTGAATCTTAATTCACGATTCATTGAACAGCTGGTTTTCTCTACACAATATATCGGCACCGGAAAACTTTACTGGAACGATAAAAACTCTGTTAACCAAGGTTATTATGGAATACTGAATGGGAAAGTATCGGCTCGTAAAGGAAATCTGATGGTTGATTTTTGGATTAAGAATGCAACATCTACCCACTATACCGCGTTCTATCTGGAGTCGCTCGGAAACTCTTTCGGTCAGAAAGGCAAACCGATGACCTTGGGTACAACCATCTCTTATTCTTTTTAAATAATTAAATGATGAATATAAAACAAACGAATAAGTTATTTACCTTCTTTTCACTCTACATCGCTCAGTCGGTGCCTATGAGTTTGTTCAGTACCTTGCTGCCTGTATTAATGCGGCAAGGTAACTTTTCATTAAGTACCATTGGTTTGCTTCAGCTAATGAAACTACCATGGATATTGAAAATATTCTGGGCTCCGCTTGTCGATAGAAAAACTTCTGAATTGAGTACATATAAAAGATGGATCTTTTCATCCGAAATGGTTTATGCCGTTCTTATCCTGCTGGTGGCTTTCCTGGATCTGAAAACAAATTTCTATACCATCTTTGCTTTAATCATTTTATCGTTTATTGCTTCGGCCACTCAGGATATTGCAACCGATGCCTTGACTGCTCTTTCTTTTAACCGCAGAGAGCGGGGCGTAGCCAACAGCATGCAAAGTATGGGTAGTTTTGCCGGAGCGGTAGTTGGCGGTGGATTGTTGCTTTTACATTATAAATTCATCGGTTGGAGCAATTTAATGATCAGTGTTTCCTTTTTTGTAATGCTGGCATTAGTTCCGCTCTTCTTCTACAAAGATAAGAAATTTACTCCCAGACAGGGACATGCACCTATCCGAATGAAAGACCTATGGCTTTTCTTTCACCAAAAAGGAGTGGGTAGACAACTGGTTTTCCTGATTCTTTGTTATTCCGGTCTGATTGGAATTCTGGCTATGGTGAAACCCTATATGGTAGATTTAGGTTATAAAACGGGTGAAATTGGTGTTATATTTGGTATCTTTGGGTCGTTGTGCGGCTGCCTGTTTTCATTTGTGGGCGGATATGTGATTCGTTCCGTGGGACGTTATTATTCACGTATCCTTTTTGCCTGCCTTGTACTGGCAACTACATTACTATTCTATTTCCTCTCTCTTTCCACTCCAGGTAAGCTAATGCTTTATGTGGCAATTTTTTGTCTTTGGGCAAGCTACGGTCTCTCTTCGGTATTGGTAAATACGGTTGCAATGGACTTCCTAAGAGATGGCAGAGAAGGAACAGATTTTACACTCCAAACGGTGATTACACACTTAAGCAGCATGATTATTGCTGTATTTAGCGGAAAGCTTGCCGATTGCCTGGGTTACAGCGGACTGTTTCTTATTGAGTGCGGACTGGCTGTTTCGTCGTTGATTTTTATATTGGTTAGTTTTAAAAAGACGTCTCATCATGAATGAACATTTGATTGCAAAATATAATGTACCAACACCAAGGTACACCAGTTATCCTCCGGCCAACTATTTCCATGATCAGTTTACAAATGAGGAGTTTGAGAAAGCGGTGATTGCATCTAACAAGACTCATCCGCAAAATATCTCTTTCTATATCCATATCCCTTTTTGCCGACATCTGTGCCATTACTGTGGATGCAATTCGTATCCTATGGCTAAAGATGAAGTGATTGCTGCCTATATCGATGCTTTAAAGAAAGAGATCGGTAAGGTGATTCCGCTATTGGATAAAAGCAGAAAAATTTCGCAGATACATTACGGTGGAGGAAGTCCCAGCAGCATTCCGCTTCATTACCTGAAGGAGATTAACGAACTGCTTCTTTCGGAATTTGAATGCACCGAAGATCCCGAGATTGCTATCGAATGTCATCCGGCATATCTGAACGAAACAAACTGGATGGAATTGATTAAGGCAGGATTTAACCGCTGCAGCATTGGTGTGCAGGATTTTAATGAAAAGGTATTGAAAGGTGTAAACCGTAGACCATCTTTATTGGAGATGGAGACCATTTTCGGGTTGCTCAGATCTCATGGCGTTTCAATCAATCTCGATTTCATTTACGGTCTTCCATATCAGTCTGTGGAAAGCTTTGAAAAGACTATCCTGAAAGCAGTTTCTCTGAAACCCGATCGCCTGGTAACCTTTTCATATGCCCATGTGCCCTGGGTGAACAAGGCTATGACGATATTAGAGAAGAATGGATTGCCATCACCACAAGAGAAGAGCGGTATGTACAATGCCGCCAAACGAATTTTGACAGAGAAAGGATATCAACCCATCGGACTGGACCATTTCGTATTGCCGGATGATGACCTGAATAAGGCGCTTTTATCAGGACAGCTGCATCGTAATTTTCAGGGATACTGTACACGGAAAACCACCGGTCAGGTATACGCTTTCGGGGTAACAGCCATTAGTCAGCTCTCTATGGTCTATAGTCAGAATACAAAAAGTATTCCCGAATACATTCAAAAGATGAATAATGGGGTATTTGCTATTATTAAAGGATATACCCTCAATCGGGAAGAGCAGATTGCCAAAGAAGTTATCACCACGTTGATGTGCAATGACCGGCTTAACTGGAAAGAAATTTCTGCTCATATCGGGATGGATGAGGCCGAAATTAAAAATGCCATCTCGTACGATGAAGAGAAACTAGCCGAATTTGCCGAGGATGGAATAATTACCTATTCTCCCGAAGAGATTGATATTACTCCTGAAGGGTCACTTTTTGTACGGAATGTGGCGGCATCGTTCGATCCATTGATGAAAAAAGGAGATCAATCCAAACGATTTTCAAAACCTGTTTAAATATAAGCTGATATATGAATAAGAACAAAGAGGTTGATGTTGTAATTATCGGTGCCGGAGTTACAGGACTGGTTACCGCTTTCTATCTGATTGAAAAAGGACTGAAAGTGCTTGTACTGGATAAAAGCGACAGAGTAGGCGGACAGATGGAATCTATTCATGAAGACGGATTTGTTTTTGAATCGGGCCCCAATACTGGTGTTGTTTCCAATGCCGAGGTGGTGGAACTCTTTCAGAAGCTGCATCCTCACTGCTCGCTGGAAATTGCCCGGAAAGAAGCAAAAGTCAGACTAATCTGGAAAGATGGTGCTTTTCATCCGTTGCCTTCCGGACTCTCTTCAGCGGTAAGTACACCTCTTTTTACCTTGAGCGATAAGATAAGGGTGCTTTTCGAACCTCTTCGAAAAAAAGGAGACGATCCGTTTGAAAGTATCGGAAGCCTGACAAAGAGGAGACTTGGTAAATCATTCCTCAACTATGCCGTCGATCCCTTTATTTCTGGCATTTACGCGGGAGATCCTAGTAAATTGGTGACTCGTTTTGCATTGCCTAAACTATACAACCTGGAACAAAACTATGGCAGTTTTATCCGAGGAAGTATCAAGAAAGCTTCGGAGCCTAAATCCGAACGTGATAAGCTGGCTACGAAAGAGGTGTTTTCCGTTCCTGGAGGATTCGGAGAGTTGACCAAAGCTTTGAAAGAAAAGATTAAAGAAGAAAATATTCGCCTATCTGTAAAGAGTATTTCGGTGCAGCCGGTAGAAGATGGTTGGCAAACATTTCTCTCCAGCGATGAACAGATTCATTCTCGTTACATTGTCTCAACTGCTCCTGCTTTTGCTTTGCCGGAACTACTTCCTTTTATTGATGAGAAGGAGATGAACCCCATTAGCTCTCTTCGTTATGCACCGGTGATTCAGGTGGGAGTAGGAGTGACAAAAGCCGACGGACATGTGCCAAATGCTTTCGGCGGACTGGTTCCTTCGTGTGAGAAGAAAAAAATGCTGGGAATCCTGTTTCCCTCTTCTTGTTTCTCTCATCGTAGCCCTGAAGGCGGAGGTACGCTCTCATTCTTTATAGGTGGTAGTAAACATCCGGAATATCTTGACTATACAGATACACAACTGGAAGAACTGGTAAAAGAGTCTCTGTGTACTATGCTGGGATTTCCACACGGGTATACTCCTGATAAGATAAAGATCTTCCGTCATGAAAGAGCCATACCGCAGTATGAGGCTGACAGTGAAGAACGCCTGACAAGCATTGAACGCCTGAAGGAACAATATCCTCGTCTTTTTTTGGCAGGAGGAATAAGAGACGGCATCGGCATGGCCGACCGCATCAAGCAGGCCACTAGGATTGCCGAAGAAATTGTGAACTTAAAGTAACACCTAACTGTTCTTTATAAAAACAAGAAAGTAATGATAGAGTGTGTTATATTACATAATGAAAAAGAAAATCGATTTGAAACAGAAGTAGATGGCCAATTTGCTTATGTTGATTATATTCCTTATGAGGGAGGACTCGACTTTACACATACCTGGGTGCCGCGGGAGATTGGCGGTAAAGGGGTTGCTGCAGCCTTAGTTGACCACGCATTGCAATATGCCCGCGATAATCATCTGAAAGTCATAGCTTCTTGTCCGTATGTAAAAGCATACGTGCAGAAACATGATGAGTACAAAATACTTTGCCAGTAGACCTTTTTAAAATAGAGGCCGGTAGTCAGTAGTTCAAACCTTACGAAATAGTTTTTAGACCCGGGTGTAGGCTATCCGTACACCCGGGTCTAAAGCATCTGTACATCCGGATGTACAGTTAGCCTACATCCGGGTGTACCCCGAAATTATTGGAGAAGAAAAAAAATGATGGCGAAGTGATTGAATTTATCTTTCTTTTAATCAATCTAAATTAGCCTGACAGTCCCTTTTTTAATGACAATAATCTTTCTGAAATTTAAAATAAATGTATCTTTGTTTCATTACATACAAGCAAAATAATAATGAAGGAAGATTTAATAAAGCAGAAGGTTCAGGGGTGGATTGTCTCTATGTCTTTGATTATTCTTGTTGGAAAATTCATAGCTTTCTATCTTACAAATTCTGTAGGTATACTGACAGATGCCATGGAGAGCATCGTTAATGTAACAGCTGGACTAATTAGTTTTTTTAGTTTGAGGTATGCAGCGCGACCTAAAGACAAAAAACATCCGTTTGGTCATGGAAAGGTGGAATTGATATCTGCTTCAATCGAAGGACTGCTGATTATGATAGCCGGAGGAATGATTATCTATGAGGGGGTTCGTCGTCTTTTTGAGCCTGCCACGATAGGCAAACTGGATATTGGTATTGCTGTGGTAGCTGTTTCCGGAGCCATAAATTATGTAATGGGATGGTACAGTATCCGGATGGGGAAGAAGTATGATTCAATTGCGCTGGAAGCAGGAGGAAAGCATCTGCAATCGGATACTTATTCAACCATCGGTCTGGTGGTTGGTCTTTCACTGCTTTTCTTTACCGGATTGAAATGGATAGACAGCGCTTTGGCGTTGATATTTGGTTCCATTATCGTTGTGACCGGTGTTCTGATACTTCGGAAAACAATTGCCAACCTGATGGACAAAGCCGATGATGAAGTTCTGCATAAAATGCTGGAAGTGATCTCGACCGTGAGAAAACCGGAATGGATTGACATCCATAATATGAAAATCATTAAGTATGGAAGTTATCTATTCGTGGATTGCGATTTAACTCTACCGTGGTTTTATAATATTACGGAGGGGCATCAGGCCTGCGATGAATTGAAAGGAATTCTGTCTGCAAGATATTCAGATAGATTGCTGGTGACGATTCATTCTGACCCTTGTCAGGAGAAACATTGCAACCATTGTCAGATGAGTGACTGTGAGTATCGAAAATATCCTTTTACAGCACCGTTGAAACTCACGCTTAAAGAGCTTACGGCAAGTGATGAGGAACATAAAGAAGAGCACCTGAATTCAGTTGTTTGATATGTTTTTCCTCAAAATATAACACGATATTCCTAAATGAGGTATATGAAGAAAAAAGTTATTGCATTTATAGGATTATTCATTTCATCCCGTCTGCTTTTTGCGCAAATCCCGGTGAAACATACGCTTAACCTCTCCATTTGGGATCCGGTTGCTACCTCACCTTACGATTCGTTGAGCATGACCAGAGTGACGCTTGGATTATCTTCCAAGACATATCAACTGAAGGGTGTGGGAATAAACCTTCTTGCTCATTTCAATGAGCACAGGGTCAGCGGATTTTCACTTAATGGTGTAGGTGAGTTCGTAAACGGAAATATGAATGGGGTGGAGGTTGCCGGACTTTTTAACGTTGTGACCGGTCATATGCACGGTGTGCAGATTGCTGCGGTACAAAATACCAGCGTACAACATGCCAAGGGGATGATGATTGCTGGGATAACCAACTTTGCAATAGGCAATGCAAGAGGTATTCAGTTGGCAGGTGTAACAAACATGGCTGGTTCTCATTTCAGTGGAGTACAAATCTCTTCAGGAGTGAACATTGCAACATCTTCATCTGATTTGCTTCAATTGGCCGGCATGGTCAATGTCTGTTCGGAACCAATCAACGGTATTCAGATAGGAATGGGGAATTATGCCGGAGGAGTGAACGGCGTTCAGGCTGGTTTACTCAATCTTTGTGGTGGAGAGGTTAAGGGAGTACAGGTAGGAATCATTAACCACAGCAAAGATACCTCGGCCGTTAAAATCGGATTGGTTAATATCAATCCCAAAACAAGAATTCAGCTGATGACTTATGGGGGGAATACAACGAAGATAAACACGGCTGTCCGGTTTAAAAACACCTATACCTATTCTATCCTTGGAATTGGCACTCATTATTTAGGGCTAAACGAAAAGTTTTCGGGTTCTCTATTTTACAGGGTTGGTGCCGGATTAACTCCTTTCAAGAGGGCATTTATAAGTTCAGATGCCGGTTTCTCGCACATAGAAAATTTTGATAATGAAAGTCAGGCAACGCCAGAACGAATGTATTCACTTCAGCTGAGGTTAAACCTGGAATATTATCCTTTATCCAGACTGGGAATCTTTGCATCGGGTGGTTATGCACACACACGATACTATAAAGCCAACCGGATTTATGAAAACAAACCAATTGTAGAGTTGGGAATCATACTGTTTTAATTTGATATTATGAAAAGAGTTTTTCTGTTTTATATATTTCTATTAATAGTAACCGGCTTACATGCTCAGCAGGCAGATTCGTTGTATGCGTTTAACGATTCCTCCCGGATAGCGAAGCATCCTTGGCGGGCAGCCATTCAAACTGCTGCGCTAAATGTTGGTGTCTGGGGATTCGACCGCTATGTGATGAATGAAGAATTTGCAAAAATAAGCCTTTCTTCCATTGGACACAACCTGAAAAATGGTTTTGTGTGGGACAATGATAAATTCTCTACCAATCTGTTTGCCCATCCATATCACGGAGGTCTCTATTTTAATTCGGCTCGCAGTAATGGCCTTTCGTTTTGGGAATCGGCTCCTTATGCCTTTGCAGGAAGTTTGATGTGGGAAATCTGCGCGGAAAAAGAGCCGCCTGCCATAAACGATTTTCTGGCAACTTCCATAGGAGGAACGGCATTGGGTGAGGTTACTCACAGGCTTTCGTCACTGGTACTTGATGATTCAAAATCGGGTTCCAGCCGTTTTTTTCGTGAATTACTGGGAACCATCATTTGCCCGTCACGCGGGTTGAACCGATTAATAACAGGAGATGCCTGGAAGGTAAAACATTCCTATTATAAACACCATGATTACGAAACACTGCCGGTGAAGTTTACGGCAACGTTTGGTGACAGATATCTGGCCAACAATAACAACCTTTTTCAGGGAAGTAACAGTCCTTATGTGGAATTTGATGTAACATATGGAGATCCGTTACAGGAAACCACGAACCAGCCCTTTGACTTTTTCAGTTTCAGTACAACCTTCAACCTGATTGGCAAACAGCCGTTGATAGGTTCTGTCAACCTTACAGCAAAGCTGTTGGGTAAGTACCTGGAGCCGGTAAAAGGACATAAAATGATGATTGGACTTTTCCAGCATTTTGATTTTTATGATTCTGAATCTGTAATTGATGGGTCAGGGTACATTCCTTTCAAAATTTCTGAAGCGGCGGCTTTTGGTCCGGGAATGATTTATCAATTTCCTGCAGCAACCAAAGTGACTATCCGCCAAAGTTCCTATTTAAATGCAATTCTTGTAGGAGGGAGTCTTACCGACCACTACAATGTGATTGATAGAAATTATAACATGGGTAGCGGATTCAGTATTAAGAGTAATACCTTCATTGATTTTGGCCGATATGGCAATTTTAATCTGAACCTGCAACATTATCGTATATTTACCTGGAAAGGATACGATGGGGAAGCTCTGAAAGATATGACACCAGACGATTTACTTTACTTAAATGCTCAGGGAGATAAAGGCAATGTGCAACTTAGTATTGTAAATCCTACCATGGGCATAAATCTGAGTCCGAAATACAAAGTCAGCCTCGGATTCTACTATTACATGCGAAATACACATTACACAGATACTAAATTAACAGATGTCTCTTCTCAAACATTCGAAACCCGATTGGGGTTAAGGTATACATTTTAATTCATCCCCAATTTGTACTTCTCAATTTAGCTGCATGCTATTCAATTTGAGTTAAAATATTAAGAAACATTTGTCACAACTCTTTTTGTATATTCTTTGTTATTATTAATAACAAGTTTATTCAGGATAACAATGACAAGAAGATTGATGGCAGTGGCTCTGTTGCTACTCTTTTTTTGTTTGCTGCAAGCGCAAAACAAGAAGTGGCGTCCTATAAATATTTCTATATGGAATCCGGTTGCGATAGTTCCATTCGATTCCTTGAATGTCTCCAATATAAATTTGGGTTTTTGTTCCAAAACAAACAGATTAAACGGTTTGAGTGCTAATGTTTTTGCAAATTTTTGCCATCAAGATTTAAATGGATTACTATTTACCGGAGGTTATAATTTTCTGCATAAAGACATGAATGGTTTAGAAATAGCCGGCCTTTTCAATGTGGTAAAAGGACATATGCATGGATTGCAGATAAGTGCCATTCAAAATACTGTTGTAAGGTATTCCAAAGGATTAATGATTTGTGGCATTACAAATTTTTCAGTTGGAGACACCAAAGGTATTCAACTGGCAGGAATGAGTAACATAGCAGGTTCCAGAGCAAGTGGGATACAGTTTGCAGGTGGAATAAACATAGCTTCTTCTTCATCCAGACTTTTTCAATTGGCTGGTTTGGTTAATGTATGTGAGGAGTCAATCAAAGGCGTTCAGTTGGGCTTGGCGAATTATGCCGGGGGAGTCAGAGGTGTTCAATTAGGACTTATCAATATTTGCGGTGATGACGTAAAGGGAGTGCAGATAGGATTGATTAATCATAGCAGCGATACATCAACAGTGAAATTAGGATTGGTGAATGTAAACCCCAAAACCCGGATCCAGATGTTGTTCTATAGTGGAAACGTTAATAAAATAAATCTGGGTATTCGGTTCAAAGCACATTACACATACTCGATATTAGGATTTGGAACATCTTATAAAGGCCTTGATGATAAGTTCTCCGGCTCACTTTTTTATAGATTGGGTGTTGGAATCAAATTTTTAAGGGTGCTGGAGATTAGTTCTGATGCCGGTTTTTATCACATTCAGAATTTTGAGAAAGATGGTTTAAACGGCTATCCCAAACGGCTATATTCTTTGCAGGGGCGCCTGAACCTTGAACTTCACCCAATTTCTAAATTAGGTATTTTTGCTTCGGGAGGATTTGCACAGACAAGACGTTATGGAACCGGAGTGGTTTTTGAGAACAGACCAATAATGGAATGTGGAATTGTCTTGTTTTAAACTGACAGCATGAAAAAGATTTTGGCATATATTATTTTGCTTTTGCTGTCAACAGAAAACATTTGTGGTCAGCAGGCCGATTCTTTGTTTGTAAGTAATGATTCTGTTCGAATGAAGAAACATTATTTCCGTGCTGCAATTCAGGCGTTAAGTGTAAATGCATCTGTATGGGCATACAACCGTTACATCAGGGAAGCAGATTTTGCGAAGATTAGCTTTCATAGTATCCATGATAATATAAAAAAGGGTTTAGTCTGGGATAACGATCTTTTTTCATCTAATCAGTTACTTCATCCTTTTCATGGCAGTTTTATATATAGCAGTGCCCGCTGTAACGGAATGTCCTACTGGACTTCATTATCTTATACTTTTGCTGGTAGTCTTTCGTGGGAATTTTGTGCAGAAACAACTCCGCCATCCATTAATGATTTAATTACCACAACACTGGGTGGTGCTGCTTTGGGAGAAGGAACCTACCGAATTTCTTCTTTGGTGCTGGATGATTCAAAAAGGGGATTTAATCGGTTTTTTCGTGAGTTACTGGGAACTGTAATTTCACCTTCAAGAGGGATTAACCGGCTGCTCACTGGCAATGCATGGAAAGTACGTCATAAATACTATCTGTATCACGATTATGAAAAGATACCGGTGAATTGTTCTCTGACAGTAGGTGATAGACTGATGGCAGATAACGGGTCTCTTTTTAAAGAAAACAACAACATGTTTGTGGAGTTTAATATGATTTATGGAAACCCTTTTCAGAATTCAACCAATAAACCTTTCGATTACATTAATTTCAGTTCACTAATCAATGTAGGAGGAAAACAGCCGGTAATTGGTTCTGTAAATATCGCGGCAAAATTGTACGGAAAATATTCGGAACCATTGCCCGGTCATAAAATGATGATAGGCCTCTTTCAACATTTTGATTATTTTGATTCCGGGTTGGTAACGAAGGATTCAAAGAAAATTCCTTTCAAGATATCAGAGGCTGCAGCAATAGGAGTGGGGATGACCTATCTATTGCCGGCAACAAAGAAAATTACTATCCGATACCGTGGACACCTTAATGCGGTATTGCTGGGGGCAAGCCTCACTGATTATTACCGGTTAGGACGCGATTATAATTTGGGTAGCGGATATAGTATTAAAAGTAATACCCATATAGAATTTAGTAAATATGGTAGCTTTGAGCTTAATATGTTCGATTATCAGATATTTACCTGGAGAGGTTATAAACCGGAGGATTTAAAGACTAAGGCATCTCCATATTTGTACCTGAATACTCAGGGTGATAAAGGTAATGCCGAGCTATTTCTCATTAATGCGATAATGGGAATCAATATTAATTCCAAAACCAAAATTAATCTGGGTTCTTACTATTATTTCCGAAATACACATTATGCTTATCACGATGATGTAATATCCAGAACTTATGAATTCAGGTTAGGTTTGAAATATAAATTCTGAAAAGTACCGAATAAGTTAAAATAATAAAACTCTTCTCTTTTCATACTTGTTATATATTTATAGAGTTGAAAGAAACGTATCTCATCATGGATCCTTTACAGAACCTAATGAGATTTCCTGAACGCTAATTAGAGCATATATTGTAATAGAGAGTGAGGCTTTCTTGTTTTAGCAGTCAGTATGAAGCGAGTTTTTGCCTATATTGTTTGTTTTCTATTGATAATAAGCGACATCTGTGCTCAGCAGGCTGATTCCTTGTTCGCTTATAATGATTCATTGCGTATGAAAAAACATCCATGGCGGGCAGCGATTCAAACATTAGGAATAAATGCCACAGTCTGGGCTTATGACCGTTATATACGGGAAGCTGGATTTTCATACATCAGTATACACAGTGTGAAAGATAATATCAAGAGAGGTTTTGTTTGGGATAATGATCCTTTCTCAATCAATTTGCTTGACCATCCTTTTCATGGTAGTTTTTATTATAACACAGCCCGAAGCAATGGATTATCTCATTGGACCTCGTTGGCTTATACTTTTGCAGGTAGTCTGTCGTGGGAGCTTTTTGCAGAAAGAGAATCTCCTTCACTTAATGATTTAATATCAACTACTATAGGTGGAGCTGCTTTGGGAGAGGGTACCTACCGCATTTCTTCTTTATTGCTTGATGATTCCAAACGGGGAGCCGAACGCTTTTTGCGAGAGCTGCTTGGGACCGTGATTTCTCCTTCAAGAGGACTTAACCGGTTGCTGTCCGGTGATGCCTGGAAAGTGCGTCATAAATATTATAAATATCATGATTATGAAAAATTCCCGATAAATTGTTCATTGACAACTGGTGTTCGTTTAATGGCTGATAACAATCACCTGTTCAGGGAAAATAGCAATCTTTTTCTGGAGTTTAATATGATCTATGGAGATCTTTTCAAAAACTCAACCAGCAAACCTTATGATTATATAAATATCACTTCATTAATTAATGTTGACGGCAATCAGCCACTTATTGGTTCAGTAAATATAATTGCACAATTGGCTGGTAAATATCTGGAACCATTGCCCGGTCATAAGATGAGTGTTGGGCTTTTTCATCATTTCGATTATTTCGATTCGGAATTGGTAAACAAGGATTCTAAAGTAGTTCCTTTTAAAATTTCCGAGGCGGCTGCAGTAGGAGTAGGAATGTGCTATCTCCTTCCCGTTACTAAAAATGTAATCATCCGTTATCGAGGGCATCTGAATGCAATTTTGCTTGGAGGAAGTTTAACCGATTATTATAGGAACCAATTAACAGGACGAAATTATAATATGGGAAGCGGATATAGTATAAAGAGCAATACTTACATAGAATTCGGAAAGTACGGCAGCTTTGAATTAAATCTATTTGATTATCATATATTTACCTGGAAAGGATATAGGAGTGAGGAAGTGTATAGTGATCCGAGTACACAAGGTGATAAAGGAAATACCCAGCTTTTACTCATAAACGCAATAATGGGACTGAATGTGAGCCCAAGTGCGAAAATTAGTCTGGGCTCCTTTTATTATATACGAAATGCACATTATGACTATCATGAAGATGTCTTATCCAGAACATTCGAATTTCGTTTAGGACTGAAGTATAAATTTTAAAGGGATCTTAATCTGAATCGGGTGAAAACTCTTTTCTTTTGCTGATTGTTATAATTCTATAGAATAGTATATTGTACCCCATCTTCATAGAATCTATGAATAAAAGATTGATGGCGGTGTTTCTGCTGATTCTCTCTTTGGGTTTGCTCAATGCGCAAAACAAAACAGAGTCTCCCGATACTCTTTCCCGGTGGAGCGCTCCGACATCGGATTCATTCCGATTCTCAAAAACTTCAGGAAATCGCTCTGCTGATGATTCTTTGTATGCCTTTAATGATTCTTTACGGATGAAAAAGTATCCCTGGAGAGCTATTGCTCAAAATATAGGACTGAATATAGCTGTTTGGGGGTTCAATCATTTTGCAATGAAGGAAGGTTTTGCAAAAATCTCTTTCAGAAGTATTAGTCAGAACATATCCCACGGTTTTTACTGGGATAATGATGGATTCGCAACAAATTTGCTTGCTCATCCTTATAGTGGAGGAATATATTTTAATACCGCTCGCAGCAATGGGATTTCTTTCTGGAATTCCGCGATTTATTCCTTTGGGGGGAGTTTTATTTGGGAAATGATAGGAGAGAATCAACCACCTTCCACAAATGACCTTTTGAGTACTACTGTCGGAGGAATTGCTATGGGAGAAATTACTCATCGAGTTTCCTCTGTGATACTTGATGATTCACAAAGGGGTTTTGAACGCTTTATCAGAGAATTGGCAGGAATGGTGATTTCTCCGGTAAGAGGATTCAATTGGGTAATAACCGGTGATGCCTGGAAGGTTCGAAATAAATATTTCAAATATCACGATTTCAATAAAATACCTGTTAAGTATTCAGCTACTCTTGGCTACCGTTTTATTGCCGATGAGCATCGGTTTAATAAAAGCAGCTATCTTCCTTATGTGGAGTTCAATCTGATTTATGGAGACCCCTGGAAAGAGAATAATAAGCCTTACGATTATTTTAATCTTAATGTTGTTCTCAATATGGATGGCAGTCAACCGGTTTTTGGTTCAGTCAATCTTGCTGCCAAATTGTATGGCCAGTTGTTGGAGCCAAAAGAAGGACATAAAATATTGCTGGGACTCTTTCAGCATTATGATTATTATGATTCTAAATATCTGACTCGAAATTCTGTAAATGCTCCATATAAAATATCCGAAACTGTGGCATTGGGAATAGGAGCCCTTTATCAGTTTCCATCGGTAGGTAATATATCCATCCGTCAGCATAGTTATTTAAATGCAATTTTATTAGGAGGATGTCTCACTGATTATTATCGCATTGACCAACGAACCTATAATCTAGGAAGCGGATACAGCATAAAGAGCAAAACAAACATAGATTTTGGCAGGTATGCCAGCTTTGAGCTGATTCTGAATGATTACCACATATTTACAAGCAAAGGCTATAATATCGAAACATATAAAACTATTGATCCTTATTTCCTAAATAGTCAAGGTGATAAAGGTGAGGCACATTTTACTCTGATTAATCCTTCTGTAGAATTTAATTTATCATCAAAACTGGCATTAAATATGGCACTCTTTTATTATTTACGGTATATGAATTATATTTATTATAGAAATTCGTTCAATTATGCTTTTGAGACTCGTTTAGGGTTGCGGTATAATTTCTGAATAACAATGAATAACTGGCAATTAATCGGCTTCCTATGTTTAATTTTGTTTAACTTCAGGCTGATTTGACGATTTAATGCCTATATTTGCGGTACAACCAAATGCAATTTTATCATGAAGTACATTGAACTGCACGCGAAGCTAAAAGAGTTAATGAATTATGAAGATGATGAAATTCAAATAGACGAAAATCTCACTCTTCGTAACTATAATTTTGATTCCAAATTCAGAGATATTCTTCCCGGAGGTCTTTATAATCCAGATAAATATGAATACTGTTCATCAGAAGATCCGGACTATGAACCTGATATTATTCAGGATATGCTTAATATGAGTGATGCCGAGATTCCTGAGAATATTCATTTTCGATACCATATGTTTTGTCCGTCTAACAAAGGAAGAATTCAACAGATTATTTTGCTTTTTCATGGGTTTAACGAGAAACATTGGGCTAAATATGCAACCTGGGCCAAGACTTTGGCCGACAAAACAGGTAAGGCAGTTTTGCTTTTCCCAATAGCATTCCACATGAATCGTGCACCATTAAGCTGGAGTAACTCACATCAGATGTATGCCATCAGTCAACAACGAAAAAAAAGACACCCTGAAGTAATTTGTTCCACACTCTCCAATGTAGCTATCAGTACCCGTCTTCATAATAAACCTCAGCGATTTATCTGGTCGGGTTTACAGACTTATTATGATGTGATAACATTGGTCGAATCCATCAAGGCGGATAAGCACCCTGATATAGCTCCTGATGCTTCTATTGATTTCTTCTCATATTCCATTGGCAGTTTTCTGGCTCAGATTTTAATGATGACCGATGCAAATGGTTATTTTTCAAAATCCAGACTCTGTATGTTCTGTGGTGGAGCTGTATTTAATAGACTTTCCCCTGTCTCAAAATTTATATTGGATAGTGAGGCGAATGTCAGTCTTTACTCTTTTGTGGTTGAACATCTTGAAAGTCATATGAAAAGAGATAAAATGCTTCGACATTATCTCAGTGATTCTCATCCGGAAGGTATAAATTTCCGCAGTATGTTGAATTATAAGACGTTTACCGATTTCAGAGAAAAACGGTTCAGAGAGATGCAGGATCGCATTTATGCTGTTACACTCGAGAAAGATTCAGTGGTTCCGGCTTATGAAGTGATTAACACGCTGAAGGGAATAAAAAGAGATATTCCTATCAAGGTAGATATACTGGACTTTCCGTTTCCCTATAAACATGAAGATCCTTTTCCGGCATTGGCATCAATTGCAGATGCTGTGGATGAGGAGTTTATAAAAGCATTTGAAATGATGTGCAACTTCTTGAAATAGAAGTTGCACATTTATAATGAAGAGTTACTTTTTTTGTTGAAGCACATATTTTTCCCAGTCAGCAGTCTTTTTCATCTTCTGAGATAGCATGATTACTTTGTCGTTCTCTACCTGATAGTAGGATATTTCATTCTTATTCTCTGGAGTAAGTTCCCATACAGTTGCTTTTTTGTCAGCCTCTGTTCCGTGTATCACTTTTACTGTTCCTTTGGAAGCATAGGTGAGATCTTTGCCTTCATATCCCTTAATATAGGTTTTAAGCATTTCATAGTTTCCGACATCACTCTTCTCCTGGATTTTTACAGTCAGAGTATAGCGAAGTCCGTTTCCATCTTGTGTTGGAAGTACACCTTCAAATGTTTTGGTCATCAATGACCCCATTGCCGGGTTCAGAGCCATTTCTGTGCTGTCTTTAGCTGCTCCTTCTGTCGCTGTATTTTTTGCCTTCTGCTGACAAGAGACCATAGCCCCCAGGACTAAGATAAAAAGTAATTTCTTCATGATAATAATTGATTAAAGTAAATAAATAGATTTTTATTTGATAACAACCAGAAGCTTATCGACCCGTCCGTTGTCCATGTCTACTACTTCAAATTGCAGATTTTGATAGTTGAAAATATCTCCGGCTTTAGGTATTCTTCCAATATAGAACATAGCCAGTCCACCAAGGGTATTAAAATTTTCACTTTCCAGGTCATCGTAAAACATAATCCCCATCTCTTCCATAAAGTCTCCAATATTCATGGAAGCGTCTACCAGCAATGAACCATCTTTTCGCTTCACAATAGGTTCTTCTTCCACTTCATTTTCTTCCTGAATATCTCCAAAAATACTTTCAGTCAAATCATGCAAGGTAATGATGCCTTCAATTCCTCCATATTCATTGACTACCACTCCAAACTTGTTTTTATTCTTTTTAAAGAGTTCCAGCACTTTCTTAGCATAAAGACTTTCAGGGATAAAGAGCGGAGGCTGTGCAATGCTTTTCAAGTCAAAAGCGTTGTCACTTCCAATCATTGAAATAATATTCTTTACCGATACCACTCCAATTACCTCATCCTGAGTCTCATCTGTGAGCAAATATTTACTGAAATGTTTCTGTTCAATAATATCCAGCACCTCTTTCTGAGTATAGTTTGTGTGTAGAAAGACAGCATCCGTGCGATGAGTCATCAGTTCATTGGCACGTTTATCAGAAAAACGAAACACATCTCTTAACATGTTTGTTTCATCCTTGTCAATAATTCCTTGTTCTGAACTTTGATGCAGAATAACCTTAAGCTCCTCCTGAGTAATAATTCGTTCTCGTCCCTCAATCCCCAGTATTTTATTAAATAGTCGGGTAGAAAGACTGAGCAAATAAACAAATGGAAAGGTTATTTTAGTCACGATCCTCATAAAAGGACAAAGAGTAATTGCAATCTTTTCAGGGTTCGAAAGCCCGATCGATTTTGGAACCAGTTCGCCAATGACTAGTGATAAATAGGTAATTATGGCTACAGTAACAATTAGAGCCAGGTCTTGAGCGTAAGCTTCAGCTCCGGGTATCTTTTCGAATAGCGGAACAATGTTATGTGCTACTGCTACACCTCCGAAAGCTCCTGATATGATACCGATAAGTGTGATTCCTATTTGAATTGTAGAAAGAAATTTTTCGGGCTCTTCCAGCTGTTTTAACAAATTTCTGGCCGATATATTTCCTTTGCTCGCCAGTGTTTCCAATCTTGCCTTACTTGAAGATACCAAGGCTATTTCGTACATTGAAAAAAAACCGTTAAGTACAAGAAGAAGCAATATTATAGCAAATTCCATTGTGCAAGTTTAATGTTATATTACGAATGTAGGATTTTATTTTCTTTTATGCAACAGTTAATTACTTTTCTTATTGAACTTTTCTATTATGTAAGGAGATTCAAAGAGTTAATCAGCTTTACATCAGATGAATGTGTACACTCCGATTGAAAAAGTTGTAGCCCCGGTTATGGAAAGTGCAAAGCAGAAAATAGCGTACCTCCTTATTGATAATACACCTTGCTAACTTACATATTAAGCAAATCATTTGAAGGCGTTTGCCATTGCCGATTACATATTAGTTACTGATTAACCAGCCAATCAGATCATTTAGCATCTCACTATTTATTACATGGTCTTCCGGATACTCTTTGTAGGTTGGATTTATCCCCAGCATTTTTAAATATGACAAACTATCCCTTGCAAATTGAATATTTAAGATACTGTCATTGGTTCCATGAGAAATAAATACTTTTAATCGTTTCAGCATATCATCTGGATAAATAGAGGGCTTTATTTCATCTAATAATCTTCCGCTCATGATTGCAATCCCATGTACAATGTCTGGTCTTGTAAGTCCGACGATATACGACATAATTGCTCCCTGACTAAATCCGCACAGATAAATCCGCTTTTCATCGAACTGTTGCTCATTTTTTAGCTGACTGATAAATTGAAGAATAATGCTTTTACTTTTTTTCGTCTGTTCATAGTTAATAGTAGGTATCGCAGTCGAAAAATTTACCTGGTACCAGGCATAACTTCCGTTATCAATTTTATGAGGTGCTCTGGCAGATACAACCAGAAAATCATCGGGTAAACGATCTGAAATAGAAAACAAGTCTTTTTCATTACTACCTACGCCATGCAATAGAAGAATAAGAGGAGGGTTATCCGTCTTGATTTTGGGCTTTCTTATTAAATAGTGCAGACTGTTTTCTGAAAATTTAATGTTGCTGGGATTTCTTGTCGACATACTAATACACTGTTAAGATCCTTTAATAAGATTGATTACTCTTTTCAATTATAAACGAAGTCATTGCAAGTGACCCACCAACGTTTTTATCGTTAAAGAAACTCACTTTTTCGTGTTCCTCCTTCAAAGCCAATGCATAAATCATGGGCAAATAATGTTCGTTAGTCGGAATTGCCAGTTTAAATGAATTTCCTTGCAATTTGTAATCAATCAAAGCTTTATGATTGTCAGTAAGAATGAATCTTTTCATCTTCTCAAGGGCATCAATAGCCCAGTCATAACCATAATCTGTATTTTCCAGCCTCTCCCAGTCAACCAATCTAAGGTTATGTACCATATTCCCGCTACACACAATCATTACCCCCTTTTTTCGGAGTGGTAAAAGCTCTTTCGCTAGTTCGTAATGATATTGCGGTTCCTGAAAATAATCCAGACTCAGTTGAACAATAGGAATATCTGCATTCGGATAGATGTGTTTCATTACACTCCAACAACCATGGTCAAGCCCCCAGTCATTATCAAGACCGACAATCTCTTTTTTAATCAATCTTTTAATTTCGTCTGCCAGTTCCGGGCTTCCGGGTGCCGGGTAATGAATATTATACAACTCTTTAGGGAATCCACCAAAATCATGAATCGTTTTAGGCTTTTCCATAGCGGTGACAAGGGTACCGCGAGTTACCCAATGCGCCGAAATGCATAGAATTGCATCTGGTTTAGGAACTAACTTTCCAATGTTTTGCCAGCCGGTAGTAAACTCATTCTCTTGAATGGCATTCATCGGAGTTCCATGACCAACAAACAATACGGGCATTGATTCTGTATTTCTAAAATTATTATTCACAATATTATCATTCATTTCCTCTCATTTTAATAATTGATTCCGAACTGACTTAGTTAGTAGGAATTATCTTTAGTTCATTACTTAATTCTCTGCTTCATACAGATAACAGGTTTCGAAAATAAAAAGTGGCCTTGAAATTTTCAACTGGCCACTTTTTATTTTAATCCTATTGCTTAAATAGTACACTTAACAGAGGCAAAGAGGCTTTTTATGAGTTTTTAAATTAAGTTTTTGAATGCTCACCATCGCAATATGGGGGATTATTTGTCTTTTTACATCCACATAAGAAAGCCTTTCCAGTTTTTTCTGCTTTGAAAGCCATAGGTGAGAAATCTGTTTCCATATGTGATCCATCACAAAAAGGTTGCTTCTTACTCTCTCCGCATGTACAAAAGTAATATTCTTTTCCTGCTTCCAGTTCAACAGCATAAGGTCCTTTTTTAGCCATTTTTGGTTCCATAGTATCCTCCTTTTTAATAGTTAAATAGATGATAGTAATATTAATATGATAAATGTTCTTTTTATCAGACTTTTCATAAACCCCAATAAAGATACAAAATAATATTTATATTCGAAGATTTAAAGCATCTTTTATGATAACTGCTCATCAGTTTTATGAATGTATTTGCGGGCAATTTGCCAATGACTCCAGAATAACAAGATACTCAATACAATTAAAATACTACTAACCATAATTGATTTATTGGAATCAAAATTCACGCGGTCAATTTTTTCCTGCCTTAAGCTGTCATATATCCTTCTTAATTCTTGATCGTTAGGCATTTCTTTCTTTTGTTCACCTTCCCTGGCGTTGAAGGATTTAGTCTGTTCCAGCTTATAAGCCTCGAATGAAGCCAGGTTTTGCGAATCATAAGTTGAGAGTAATGGATTCATCCGGTTCATCACTGCATTTACTAGTGAGGTTACGCAACTTAGAAATACGATCACAGAGATGATGCAAACTATATATCCATATACATGCGTAAAGTTTTTCGATTTTTCCATATTGATAAAAGTTTATGTTTCAAAATCATGATTTAATCTCTTTCCCCGACATTCATATTTCTATAAGAACAATTCTGATTTTATAAAGTTCTCGGCTGGTTATGATGATGTCGAGTTTAAGCACTGGTTAATCGTGCAAAACGACGGTTTGAGGAGGGGAAATCAACCCCGTAAGCAATAATTGCGATGACACCTAATACTATTGCCCAACCTACTGTTTCCAATGTGATGTCGGAAACCGGCATTTTTACATCTGAAATCGGGGTCATAATCATTCCAAAAAGAACGGCTCCCATTGCTATCCATTGATATATTCTCATTCCCGCCCAGTAAGGGGTTTGTGCTTCTCCCCGAAAAGACTCTTCCACAAATCGTCCCAGCCCGTTTAATATGAAATACATGCCTATGATGAAAGAGGCCGGCATTTCAAGACTTAACAACCTGAATAGTATCAAACCGGTAATAAGATTTGTCCCGATAGAGTATAGTTGAGTAGGATGCAAGGCAGCACCTCTTAATCCTGAAATCTTATTTACTCTGGAATATGGCTGTGTAAAATGAATGCCAATCGATTCATCAGAGGGTTTCCCATGACAACAGCCCTGAATAAGACATCGCAAACGGCCCAATATCTGTACCCAGGGAGCAGCAACGGCAAATGCAGCAAACAGTATATAGAAATTAACAGAAAAAAAGATCGCAACCAATATGCATCCGGTAAGAACTCCGATTACACTCCCATAATATCCGTACGGTCTTTGTAATTTGGGAGAACCTTCCACCAGTTGTGCCCAAAGTCCTGCACCAACAATTGCCATTGTACATAATAAGAAAATGATAAATCCATAATAGGTACTCATAAAAGAGCCGGCTATAAGCGCTCCCACAAATCCGGCGGCACCTGCATAGAAGCCGTGATTAATAAGTCGTATCGGTCCCCATCTCCATTCTTTCCAGCTGTTAGCAAGATGTTCAGATTGTGAACGAATGAAATTCCAGATGTCAACCCGGTAAAGAACAGCCAGATACATTGCTACTCCGGCAAATACATCAAGTACAGAATGATTACCTGTTGTAATGCAACTGATTGAAATAAGTATGGCAAGAAATAACCAGAACCATTTAATTTTTCTGAAACTGCGTGCAAAATATCGTGCGGCGATGAAAGCCCAGATTACATGAAATGCAGGCAAAGAAGCAGTTATCCCATCATACGAACGGTCCGCAAGCAACAACTCTCCCCAAACGGAATGAGGTGTAAATTGCCGCTGTTCAGCAACAAAGGGAACAGTAAAATAAATTATGCCCGTTACAACTGTTGCGAACCAAACATCTATTTCAAAGGAACGCAAATCATTCTTTTTCCGGATAACAAGCGGAACCAATATGGTAAACAGGTAAACTGAAAGATAAAAGAATGTCGTGAATTCAAAAACCGGCCATTCTTTTTCAAAATTCAGGCTTGTATCAATGGCGTCTTTGGGAACTCCAGGAATTATAAAAGCTTCATACATCAAAATCCAAGGAAGATAGACGAGGATATAAACTGCAAATCTTTCCTTAATGAGAGGAGCTTTTTCTGAATTGGTGGGTAGTGATAAAAAGGGCTTATATTCCTGATAACCAAAAATGCGAATAGTCCTTTCGTTTTCGAATCCTACAGTGTAATCAATCACCATCAGTGTAAACAGTGGGCTTACCAACCAGAATCCGGATGCTGATTCTGCAATGGAAGATATGCCAAAACTCAGCAGAATAGCCCCTGCATAAATTGGATGGCTGGTAAAAGCATATATTCCTTTTTTTACAAAGAGCTTAGGGGGGAATGCATTCATGGGTAGTCCTTTACCGAAGAACCACAGATGAGCCATTCCGGCAACAACCATTAAAACCCCTATTGCCGAAAGCAAGTATCCTCCAGGTCTGTTTACCGGTACAGTTATCTGTATCAGGTTGGTTGTGTATTCCGACCAGATAATTAACGTTGATGGAATTACTATTATAAACAGCATTCCAAACATCACTTTCCCAAACCAGTTTTTTACTTTTTCCATGTTACCGTTTCGTATAAGGACCAGCCATTATCAATCGTTTTTCCATCTATGGCAAAGAAAGATTCTGCTTTATATTTAGTCTCATTTCCGTTTAAAATACTTTTTTTTATCAGGGCTTTGATTATGTGGTACTTGGGTAAGATATGGATTATCTCTCCTTCTCTTAATGTTGAGATGTTTTGAAACAATAAAACAAAACCTCCTTTATTAAATATCACTCTATCTTCTAGAATCATTCCGTCGTTATACTCTTTTCCATTATACCATAAGTTATTAATATGTTGTTCTCCGTTCAACTGAATCCAGATAATTGTGGACTTTTCCGACATGAAATGTCCCCATTTTATTACTTCAAAAGGAAGATTCCATGGCTTTATAGATAGAAAGAGAGTCTCTGCGTAACCATATCCACGATATATTTTACCATTATATTCAATCCAGCTCTCAGCTTTTGGATGGTGGCAATTCCAGTTTAAATCTCCATTCTTTAAATTATTAAGCAATGGGCAGTAGATAGGATTATCAGTTTGCCACCACTCTCCTTTAATATTCAGTAACGGATTTTCTACTGTCAAAAATCGTGTGGCACCAGGTCTGGGTGTTTTCTTGAATGAAAATTTTTCAAATATTGTATTGTCAGAATCAGAAAACAATAGCCCCGAATAGATGAAACGAAGAAAGCGGATTTCCATAACAGACCAATATAGGATAAAACAATTTCCATCCTCATCAATGCAATCAAAATACATTTTTTCGAGTCTGAACGGTCTGGTTCTGTTTAATTTCATTTGTCCGGCTATTATCTTTCTAGGAAACAATATAATTATTAATTTGTTCGTCAGATGGATAGTCTTGAGAATCAATTTTTTAATATTGAATCTCTGTTTTACGCCTCTTTTTAAAAAGATAAATTCACTCTTATGCTCTGAACAAAATAGCAGAATTTACGTTCCAATAATAGAATAGCCACATAGTATGTCTTAAAATATTTAATTACTAAACTTTGATACTATGAATAAGTACAGATTCTGGGAATGTATTGATGAAACCATCTATCAAAATGTTTTCGTAAAACTGACACCCGCAGATATTTTTGTCGAACGACTGTCCGATGAATCAGAAGATGAAGTTGAATACTTTATCGATAAAGATCTAAATAAACATTATCTGGGTAAAATCTGGGAAGAGATTCCGTTTGATAGCGATGAGAAAGGAGAGCTTTTTTTCAGTAAAAGAGGATTAACAGAATTGCAGATAATGAAAACCGGCAGCGACGCATTTCAGAAAAAAGAAGTTTATGTCGAAGATCCGTTCCATTTATAGTAAATATAGACCGCACGTTTCATTGTTGTTATAAGTTCTATGTATTTTTTGACCTATCCGGGATAGCCGACCAGATTTTCTCAGTCGACAATCCCGGATTTTCTTCATATCATTGACTAGCCTCAAGGCTTATTCAGGAGTCTTTCAGAATTACTTCCCAGAATCTCTCGGGTAAGCAAATGTTTTCAATCTCAACAGCTCCCCGGAAAAGCGGCGCTATATCTTCAGGGATATATCCGGCTATTCCACAGCCAATTTCCGTAACCAGAAAGCGCAAATCCGGATTGGCTTTTGCAAAAATAATAAATTCATCTACATGTGGTGCAATCGATGCTACCGATCCACTCATGGTTGGTATTGCATAAGTCTGCCCCTGCAGTCCTACTCCTTGTCCCATGATAGCTCCCCAACGGCAGGCTATACGAGCTGCCCCGCCACAATGCATTCCCTGAATGTTCGATCCAAAAACAAAAATCTCGTCTGGCATCAACTCTGTAATGCGTGGATTTGTAATCCTATCCCTTGGAATCTGTTTCATAATCATTCCTATTTTGATTGTACCAAATATATAACTGAACCATAACATTTTTGTTCACAATCATTTGTTGGTTTAATATGGTACATATTTCTCAAGAAAACAAATTTACTAACTTTTGTTATCTTATATTAAATTGAAATGCCTTTCTAAGTGCTATTTATTCTAAAATGAGTAAATTACGGTTGACATATAATTTATAATTTTAATAATAGATTTATTATGCTTATAACCATCGCTATTTTACTTATCTCTGCGGTTTTCTTTGTAAATGGGAAAGTCCGCTCTGACCTGGTTGCACTTTGCGCATTAATTTTGTTACTGATTTTTCATATACTCACCCCCGGGGAGGCTCTTTCCGGTTTTTCAAACTCGGTAGTCATTATGATGATTGGGTTATTTGTGGTGGGTGGAGCGATTTTTCAGACAGGACTTGCCAAAATGGCCAGCAGCAAGTTGATGAAACTGGCTGGAGCTAGCGAGTTAAAACTAATAATTCTGGTGATAACTGTTACATCTGTAATAGGCGCATTTGTTAGCAATACCGGCACTGTAGCCTTGATGCTTCCTATAGTGGTGAGCCTAGCCCACGGTGCCCAGACAAGTCCAAGCCGTTTATTAATGCCACTCGCTTTTGCAAGCAGTATGGGTGGAATGATGACTCTGATTGGTACACCTCCCAATCTAGTAATACAAAACGTATTGACCGAAGCGGGGTTCAAACCCCTTTCATTTTTCTCTTTCCTGCCTGTTGGCATTATCTGTGTATTAACCGGCATGATTGTTCTTATTCCTCTCAGCAAAATATTCCTTTCTAAAAAGGGAGAATCCAAGAACAAAAAAGGATCGAAAGGTAAATCGTTGAATGAACTGGTGAAAGAATATCAGTTAGACAGCAATCTTTTCCGCATTAAAATCAATGAGAATTCACTTTTGATAAATAAAACAATTACAGAACTGAATATTCAAAAGAAATATGGCATCAATATATTAGAGATCAGACGCATTAAAGCCCCTCAAACTCAGTTTTTGCAGACGATAAATCAGCATCTTGCCGACCCGGATATCGTTTTGCGAGCCGGAGATATATTATATCTGACCGGAGATTTTGATAGAATCGAACGGTTTGCAGAAAACTACTATCTGGAAATGATGGATAGTCACGAAACAGAGGAGTTGAATGATCGCGGACAGAAAGCACTCGATTTCTATGATATCGGAATTGCTGAAATCGTATTAATGCCATCATCAAAGCTAATCAATCAAATGATTAAAGATTCCGGCTTCAGAGAAAAGTATAATGTGAATGTGCTTGCCATCCGTCGCAAGCGTGAGTACATCCTGAAAGATATAAAAGATGAAAAAATGCATAACGGAGATGTTTTGCTTGTTCAAGGAAACTGGAACAACATTGCCCGTCTAAGCGGTGAAGATTCCGAGTGGGTGGTATTAGGACAACCATTGGCTGAGGCTGCCAGGGTAACACTCGATTACAAAGCTCCAATTGCTGCTTTCATCATGCTTTTAATGATTGTAATGATGGTTTTCGACTTTATTCCCGTTGCTCCGGTAACATCTGTCATGATTGCTGCCATTCTGATGGTACTGACCGGATGTATCAGGAATGTGGAGGCGGCTTATAAGACGATAAACTGGGAAAGTGTGGTCCTTATTGCAGCTATGCTTCCAATGTCACTTGCTATGGAAAAAACGGGAGCATCAGATTACTTATCCAATACTCTGGTCAATGGCTTGGGCAGCTATGGTCCTATGGCATTACTGGCTGGTGTTTATTTCACAACCTCATTGCTCACCATGTTTATCAGCAACACTGCTGCCGCGGTTTTACTCGCTCCCATAGCCATGCAATCGGCCATACAAATAGGAGTAAGCCCATATCCTTTCATGTTTGCCGTTACAGTTGGAGCAAGTATGTGTTTTGCATCCCCTTTCTCCACACCCCCCAATGCATTGGTGATGCCTGCAGGGCAATACACTTTCATGGATTATGTAAAGGTCGGGTTGCCATTGCAATTCATTATGGGTATCGTTATGATATTTATGTTGCCTTTGTTGTTCCCGTTTTAAAAGAACCATATTCTCAGGACCATTATCTAAGAAATAAAAAGAAGCAAATCCCAGATCTGAAATTTTTAGTTCGCAGCTTTCAATAATAAAAGCCATTTCTCACCCACATTAGCAGGTTAGAAATGGCTTTTACCTTTATCACAGTAAAGAGCTTCTATTTGCCGGTTAATGAACTAATCTTCTTAATTCACATATTTGGCACTTTCTAGCTCTTATTTTATCTTCTCTACCAACCCTTCGAAGTTAATGCTCCATGCCTCATTTTTAGCCGAGCGTATGGTGGCATAAAACAGATTGTCGGTAGCCTCCATTTTAAGCGTGTTGTCAGTTCCATCAATTGCAAAAACCGATGGAGTGATGTTCAGCTCCTCCAATGTAGTTGCATATCTGTTATTCTTGCTTTGATATTCCTTTTGACGATAGTAAACCAGCCACAAATATTGTTTCTGCTTTTCGGCATAGGGTAAATTGAATGCCGGGAATTCGTTTGTTTTCTGTTTCTGTGTAAATAGCAGGTATCCCCAATGTTCCGGATAATGCATATTGATAACGCCTTGAGGAGACCACACCCAGTTGTTTTCGGGTAAAGTTTTTCCATCGGCACCTTTCTTTTTCACGTACTTTCCGTTTTCTACTGTTGTGTCCCATTCCACTCTCGAGAAGTTGATGCGCCACATTGTCCCTTCTTTAGGAATAAACGGAACACTTCCCATAGTCAGAGCTTTAAACGGAATAGCCATTTCCACAGTCCATCCTTTATCCTTATCCTTCGGGTTATTCAGTGTGCCGTGCACTTTAACGGCGGAACGCAGGCCTGCAGCGTCCCAACTGATAAGTTCGCGGGAGTTGGTGCGGTAAGGTTTTGCAAGAAACAGGTCAAAAATAGTGTTCAGTGCATTTACTTCAAACTCGAAATATTGATGCGCATTATTATCCGGGTCAATAAATATTTCAAAATCATTATCATAATACACTATCTCGTCGTGGTTCTTCAGGTAAGCCCACACATGCTCATCCTTTATGTCAGCGGCAAAGTAAAGATATGTATCGTCCCACAACATTTTAACGCGAGTCTGGTAGTATGGTTCGGGTTTCCCATCACCTTCAATATCCCTGAAATAGTCAGTCCAGAGAGCATTCTTCCACACATCGTCCGTAATATTTCCGTCAATAACCGGTTTAACAGGTGCGTATCCAACCACATAATTCTTTGGGGTGGTGAATAAGTTTTCCAGCCCTTTGAAGGATGGTTGCGCCCAGCAGGTGGCCGTTGCCAGCAACATCAGCATGCTTAGTTGCTTCTTGCAAGTAAATGCAGCTTTCGCAATTTTCATTCTTTTTTTATTAATTAGTGTATATATTGGTTTTCAGGATGCAAATATACTAAAAATAACACATTTGTGGTATTGTCTCATCAGGTTGATTTGAATACCTTTGCAATAAATAAATCGCTTATAACTTATGAAAAAAAGATTGTTGATATTAGCCGTAATGGCTATAAGTTTACTGTCTGCACAGGCGCAGGAAAAAACCCCGTTACGCCTCAGTGGTACAGTTGTCGGAGTAACTAATGGAAAAGTCTATCTCCAGAAGTTCATTGATAAATACTATGTTGTGATTGATTCGGCAAAGATTCAAAACGGACAATTCTCTTTCTCAACCAAGACAGAACTGCCCGAGATTTATGGCTTATCATCAAATTCCAAGGAGAATCCGTATCTGTTATTTCTTGATAAAAACCAGATTACGGTAAAGCTAGATCCGGCCGATTATGACCGTACAGTGGTGAAAGGTTCGGCATTGCATGCCCTTTATACCGATTACATGAATCAGAAAGAGGTTAAGATTGACCAATTCATCAAACAACATCCCTCTTCCTTAGTTTCGGCTTATGCATTGTACCGTCATTTTGCGTACAGACTTACGCCCGCCGAGATAGAGGCAAATATCAAATTGCTCGATCCCTCCTTGCATAAAACCACCTATGTACAGGTGCTGAAAAAACTGGTGGCAACTCTTAACAATGTTTCCATCGGCAAGAAAGCTCCCGGATTTTCAGGAACAACTCCCGATGGCAAAACAGTAGGTCTTTCTGATAGATTAGGTAAAGGTTACCTGCTGATTGACTTCTGGGCATCGTGGTGCACCCCTTGCCGGAAAGAGAATCCCGGAATCGTGAAGGTTTATCAGAAGTATAAAGATAAAGGTTTTGATATTCTTGCAATTTCTCTGGATAAGTCGAAGGAACAATGGGTGAAGGCTATTGCAGACGATCATCTGGAGTGGACTCAAATTTCCGAGTTGAAGCAATGGCAGAATGAAGTGTTGAATAAATATGGCGTTCGCTCAATTCCTGCAAACTTTCTGGTAGATTCCAAAGGAGTCATTGTCGCCAAAAACGTGTTTGGCGAAGATCTGGAAAAGATTCTGAATGAGCTTTTGAATAAGTAAACTCAAACCAAGTCATATAAATACAGAAATGTCCGTTTGTGCTTAAAGAGCATAACCGGACATTTTTTCATTCTCCATAAAACCTATCTGCCGGATAAACAGAACAAACCATAAGAGTTCCAATTCCGTTTTTTATTTCATATTACTTTGCTTTTACCCCGGCAGCAGTGATCCTATTAAATTCTTTCTCGAATTTATCCAAAACGGTTGCCGGCATTTCTAATTGTTCATTAAATTCAAAGCCATGAAAACCTCCGTATATTTCAGTATTCCTTACTTTTGTTAACAAGCTATCGAGGTGGAAACCAGTTGACTTAATCTTGTAGTATAGAATTGGATTGTAACTTGTTTTTAATTCCGATTCTCCCCAGACTTGATCATAACACCAAAAACCGGCATATTCTTTAATTCCGTCATTATCTAAGTCGGTCGCCTTAGAGATGAAAGTTGGCAGACTGTCTGTCATAATAACTTTATCATTCTTAATTATAATTCTTTTTAAGTAGTTCTTATTTGGCCTGTCATTTATTTCGAATAAGAGCTCGAACTTGTTCTTTCCTGTTTGTAACACGATCGGATAAAGTTTGTCTCCAAATTCATATTCAAGTAATGTGTCTACATAAACAACCTTTCCAGATTTAGTTAGTTTAAAGAATGAATATGTTTTAAAGGTTTCAAAGTCTTCCTCTTGTCCTAAAGCTACTTTAAAACCGAAATCGAGTAGTATAGTTTTAGTTACTTTTGTTTTTGTGTTGATATTTGTTTCTTTGCCATTCACGCTGCAAAAAAATAATATAAAAGTAACCGTCAGTAATATATAGATCTTGTACTTCATATTTTTTGTTTTCATAGATATATGAATGTTGTGGTCTTCTTTTGATTTTTGGAAATGAAACCTGCAAAGATGCCTCCAGAGTGTACTTTTTCTAAAACTCAAAAGTAATCCCCAACGTAGGAACAACCGTTCCGCTTTCCTGTTTAATGTACTTCATCTTGTACCGCTGCTCATTAACCGGAGCAGAAGGATTCTCAATCACCCCTGTGCTCATCAATACATCGGCTTGTTTTATTTTGCTGTTCGTAATGTTCTGCAGGTCTATGTAGAAGCCCAGCATATATTTCTTTACGTAGAATGTTTTGTCCACCCTGATGTCAATACGAGTGAAGTTGTCCAGTCGCTCCGAATTGTAACGGGTATAATCGTAGTAGGGGCGTCCTTGTGCGTTCCAGGCTGTAACGAGAGAAGACTTATTCACATCATAAGGAGTGAAAGGCGCACCGCCGATGCTGCTAATTTTTGTACCAAAGCTCCAGTTGTTGGCAAAGTTATAGGTTCCGCCCAGGTTGAAGATGTATCTATTGTCCCAAGATGAAACAATATACGGACTCGATTCCCCTTCCCGGTACTCACTCTTAAAGATTGTGAGGGCCGAAGATAAATTCAGTTTCTTTACAATAATCCATTTCGCCATCAGTTCCAAACCATAAGAACGTCCTTGGGCGGTGGGAGACAGAGCTTCGTTACCAATCACGCCATAGTCTGTTCCCTTATCGGCCAGAGGTATTTTGTCAGTAACCGAGAATGGAATGTTATTGTATCTTTTGTAAAATCCTTCCGCCGAGATTTGCAGGTTTTCGCTGTGTTTATAAGATAATCCGGCACTGTACTGGTCCACCATGATGTACTTAAGACTTTTGTTCAGATAGTTTCCGTTGTTATCCTTGAACCCCATTGCAGTAAAGGCGGGCAGCTGATAGTATCGTCCCACATTACCACTTAGGTATATATCGCCATACAGCTGATAGGAGAGGGAGAGTCGCGGAGAGAGCTGTTCGCTCAGCTTATTCATCAGCTGTGAGTAATTACAAGCATCGCCTCTTACACCCAGTGAAACGGTCATCCGTTCATCGGGCGATTCATAGTTAATGGTTCCAAAGAATCCCCAGCGAACCATTCCCAGATAGGTGTGATAATTATAGGTAACCGACTGATTGGTGTAAGCCCGCTGAAAGGTGTTGTTGCTGTATTGAGAATAATCCAAGTTGGCACCCAGATTCACTTTTGCAATGCCAAAGTTCGATGCATTTTCCACCCGCAACTTGGTCTCCTGCTCCAGCGAACCATATTTCAGAGTCAGGTTATCCTCACTGCTTTCATCATTTCCCCTGTATTTCAGGTTGTGGTTGTTCAGATAGCTGTGACTGGCCACCACTGTCTGTATATGAGCCCCCGCATAGTGCTTATACACAGCACCCAGAGTAAATGTCTCCTGTTTTATTGTAGGCAGATAACTGAGGATGTATTCCGCCTTTTCACCCGTGAGGCTGGTGTTCAATTTCATATTATCAATTCCTGTCAGTCCAAGGAACGTTATTTCATTACGTTGAGAAAGTCGGGTTTTTACCTTGAACTGTGCATCAGTATAGGTGGGCAAGAAGGGAAGCCCCAACATCTTAAACAGAAACTGCAGGTACGATTGTCTGACAGAAAGAAGATAAGAACTTTTTGAATTCAGATGTCCGTTGGAGGTGAGCGAAAACTCGGAAGCACCCAGGGTAGCTTTCAAGGAATTCTTCTCCATGTTTCCATCCCGTAATTTGAAGTCGAGCACCGAACTCAGAGCATTGCCACGGCTAGCGGGGAAGGCACCCGTGTAAAAGCCCACTTCCCGTATAAGGTCGGCATTGATTATTCCCACCGGACCGCCCGAAGCTCCCTGTGTACTGAAATGGTTGATATTCGGAATTTCCACACCATCCAGGAAGAAGCGATTTTCCGAAGGACCACCGCCACGAACCACCAGGTCATTACGATATCCTACCGGCGAGTATCCCACTCCCGCATAGTTCTGAACAATGCGCGAGATATCGCGGTTGGCTCCCGGACTTTTTTCTATCTCCTGCAAACCAATCAGCCGGAGCCCCACCGGGCTTTCCGGATTTCGTCTGAAAACAGAAGCGGTGATACTTACCTCTCCCAGCTGTGTAACACTCTCTTCAAGCTCTAAGGTGATCGAGAGAGTTTTTGTGGAAAGGATATATTCGGGAGTAAGCAATGTGTTGTAACCCACTGCCGAAACCTGCAGGCGGTATATACCCGGAGATACATTTTCAATGGTGAAGTTTCCCAGCGAATCGGTCATGGCACCTTGCGATGTGCCGTATATTCCAACATTGGCAAAAGAGATTGGTTCACGTTTGCCTCTATCAATCACAGACCCTTTGATGGAGAGTTTTTGTTGAGCAACTGCAGTAAAGGTGAGGCATATAATAATTAAGAACGGTAAGATAATTCGTTTCATCATAAGCTCAGATTAAATTTGTATAACAAAAATAAGATAAAAAAGTGATAGATACCCTACATTTTATCTATTTTTGCTGACACATAAAACTTTAATTTACTACTAAATGATATTGAATATGAAAAATCGGATTTTCTCTTTGTCTTTTCTGCTCTTATTTGTCTCTGTGGCATGTGTCAATGCGGCCAAAGTAGACACCTTACTTGTAAAAAGCCCATCTATGAATAAGGATGTTCAGGTGGTTGTCATTGCTCCCAACGATGCAAAAACAGCTAAAAAAGCCAATTATCCAGTAGTCTATCTGCTGCACGGCTATGGCGGTAATGCAAAAAGCTGGATTGGCATTAAACCCAATCTTCCTGAAATTGCCGACCAAAACAAAATCGTGATTGTTTGCCCCGACGGTAAGAATAGCTGGTATTGGGACAGTTCGCTGAATCCGGCCTATCGTTACGAAACATTTGTTTCCAATGAACTCGTGAACTTTGTAGACAACCATTATAAAACTATTGCCAACCCCAAAGGACGTGCCATTATGGGACTTAGTATGGGCGGACACGGAGCATTGTGGCTGGCCATTCGTCATAAAAATATATTTGGAGCGGCAGGCAGCACCAGTGGGGGAGTTGATATCCGTCCTTTCCCCAAGAACTGGGAAATGAGTAAGCAGCTTGGCGATTACGAAACCAACAAACAGGTGTGGGATGAACATACAGTGATTAACCAGGTAGACAAGATTAATAATGGTGATTTGGCTCTTATTATCGATTGCGGTGAAGACGATTTCTTCCTCAAGGTGAACAAAAACCTTCACGAACGCCTGTTGGAAAAGAAAATCGATCACGACTTCATCACCCGTCCCGGTGCACACAATGCTAAGTATTGGAACAACTCCATTGATTATCAGCTTCAGTTCTTCAAGAAGTTTTTTGCGAGATAGATAGAATATTCTTGAAAAATCGAGGCTTCACAAATTATATTGTTAGAAGCCTGGATTTTTTTTTGATATTTAATTCCAGAGTAGTTTCTCCTTGAATAAAGAGTGTTAAAAACCGTAAAATGTAAAATGAAATAAATATATTTGTAGGTGTCAAAATAAAACAGGAGAAAATAAAATGTCAGAAGATCATAAGAAGCAGTTGGAACAGCAGCTCTGGAATATAGCCAATACATTACGTGGTAAAATGAATGCGGATGAATTCCGGGATTATATCCTTGGATTCATTTTCTATAAATATCTTTCCGAGAAGATGTATCGTTATGCCGATTCCATATTAGAGCAAGACGGCATGAAATATATCGATATTGACGAGAGCAGTGAGAAAGGCAGAGAATACCTCGAAGCCATCAAGGAAGAGACACTCGAGAAGTTGGGTTATTTCCTGAAACCGTCCGAACTGTTCAGTGAAATAGCCAAGCGAGGCAACAGCGACAAGGAGGGAGAGGATAACTTTATCCTGGAAGATCTCCGGAAAATCCTCACCAATATTGAACAAAGCACCATGGGAACAGGCAGCGAGGACGATTTCGATAACCTGTTCGAAGATATGGACCTCACAAGTACCAAGCTGGGGCGCACGGAGTCCGAAAAGAACAACCTGATAGCCAAGGTACTTACCCACCTTGACAATATTGATTTCTGCATTGAAGATACAGAGCTCGATGTCCTGGGTGATGCGTACGAATACCTCATCGGTCAGTTTGCCAGCGGGGCAGGGAAGAAGGCCGGCGAATTCTATACCCCTCAGGAGGTGAGCAAGATACTTGCAAAGATTGTTACCACCGGCAAAACCAAACTGAAATCCGTGTACGACCCTACTTGCGGCAGTGGCTCGCTGTTGCTTCGTGTGGCGAAAGAGGTGGAAGAGGTGAACGAGTTCTGCGGTCAGGAGATGAACCGCACCACGTACAACCTATGCCGCATGAACATGATTCTGCACGATGTGCATTACCGCAAATTCGATATCCGTCAAGAAGATACGCTGGAACATCCGCAACACCTCGACAAACGCTTCGAGGCGGTGGTGGCAAATCCTCCTTTTTCGGCAAAGTGGAGCGCAAATCCCCTGTTTATGACGGACGATCGCTTTAGCCATTACGGCAAACTAGCACCATCTAGCAAGGCAGACTTTGCCTTTGTGTGCCACATGGTTTACCAATTGGCCGAGAACGGTAGCATGGCGGTGGTATTGCCTCACGGCGCACTGTTCCGCGGTGGTGCCGAACTGCAGATTCGTCAATACCTTATCGAAGAGCGCAACTATCTGGATGCCGTCATAGGTCTGCCGGCAAATATATTCTACGGCACAAGCATCCCCACCTGCATCCTGGTTTTCAAGAAATGCCGCGAGAATTCCGATGATATTCTCTTTATCGATGCCAGTCAGCACTTCGAAAAGGTGAAAACTCAAAACATGTTGCGTGAAAAGGACATTGAAAAGATAGTCTCCACCTATCGCAACCGCACTGAAGAGGAGAAATACAGCAAGCGTGCATCGCTGAATGAGATTGCCGAGAACGACTACAACCTCAACATTCCCCGCTACGTAGATACCTTCGAAGCGGAAGAGAGCATCGACATTGAGCAAATCTGCAAAGACCTTGTAGAGCTGGACAAGCAAATTGTCGAGACTGATAAAACCATTGCTTCCTTTTGCAAGGAACTGAACATCTCAACTCCGTTTTAAGCATGGAAAAGAAAACGAATGTACCGAAACTGAGGTTTCCTGAGTTTGAGGGGGAATGGGTTGAGAAGAAGTTGGGGACAATATATAATTTTAAAACAACTAATTCATTTACTAGAGATAATTTAAATTATGAAGAAGGGGTAGTGAAAAATATTCATTATGGTGACATACATAAGAAATTTAAATCACATTTTGATATCACGAAAGAATTGGTTCCTTTTGTTAATAAAGAAATCTCATTAAATAAATTATCTGCTGAAAACTACTGTAAAGAAGGCGACATAATTATAGCAGATGCGTCCGAAGATTATGTCGATATAGGTAAGTCTATTGAAATTGTAAACCTAAATAATGAAAAAATTATTGCAGGATTGCATACACTACATGCAAGTCCAGATTTGCAAATGTTAGCAATTGGGTTTGGTGCCCATGTAATGAAATCTGAAAACATACGGCTTCAAATTAAGACTGTTGCACAAGGAACAAAAGTTCTCAGCATTACATCTGACAGACTATCAAATATTATATTGATAATTCCAACTCTCCCCGAACAAACAAAAATAGCCTCATTCCTCACCGCAGTAGATGACAAACTCACCCAACTGAAAAAGAAGAAAAGCCTTTTGGAGGAATACAAAAAAGGAGTAATGCAGAAAATATTTTCTCAGGAATTACGGTTCAAGGATGATAATGGAGAGTACTTTCCGGAATGGGAAGAGAAGAGGTTAGGGGATATTACAGAAAGAATTGTAAGTAAAAATAAAGAGAATAACTTAAATGTATTAACTATTTCGGCTCAAAATGGATTGATAAGTCAGTTGGAGTTCTTCAATAAGTCAGTCTCGGCAAAAGATGTAACTGGTTATTATTTATTGAATAAAGATGATTTTGCTTATAATAAAAGTTATTCAAATGGTTATCCTATGGGAGCAATCAAACGACTAACTCGATATGAAAAAGGTATAGTTTCAACTCTATACATTTGTTTTAGAAATAAGCCTGAATTTGATAATTCATTTGCAGAACAATATTTTGAAACAGGTCTGCAAAATTCTGAATTAGAAAAAGTAGCACAAGAGGGAGCTAGAAATCATGGTCTACTTAACATTGGCGTCTCTGATTTTTTTAATATAGAATTATCTATTCCTTCTCTCCCTGAACAAACAAAAATCGCCAATTTCCTGTCTGCAATAGATGAAAAGATAAACCATTTCAGTAAGCAGATTGAGAGAATGGAAGAGTGGGAAAAGGGATTGTTGCAACAAATGTTTTGCTAAATATCTAATTGAAAATATGTAGTAATATAAGAAAGTATTATGATAAACACAATGGAAGTAGATCGGCTTTTAAACAATGTAAAGAAGCTATTTGATCATAAGAAGAAAATTGAAAAACTAAAAGGAGAAACATTTAATGTTTTTTCTATTCTGAGAATGGAAAGAATTGAAAATAATACTCATTCTGCATTTCTTAAAGAACTTTTAGATCCTAAGGGAGCTCATCTTAAAGATGGCATTTTTTTAAAACTTTTCTTAGAATGCATTGAGAACTCTGATTTAGATGTAAATACTGCAAAAGTTGAATTAGAAAAGCACATAGGACCTAGGAATGACAAAAATAAAACAGGTGGAAGAGTAGATATATTTATATCTGATATAAAAGGAAGCTGTGTTTCTATTGAAAACAAAATTGATGCTCAAGATCAGTATGCTCAAATAGAAAGATATTGTAATTATAAAAAAGGAGAAAATAAGGTATATTATCTGACTCTTGATGGTAAACTTCCAGATAAGACTAGTTGTGGAAAGCTAAAAGCTGATACGGATTATTTTTTACTTTCTTACAAGAATCATATATTAAAATGGTTGGAGTTATGTTTAGAAAAATCAGTAGATGATCCAATATTACGAGAGTCTATTAAGCAATATGCAATTTTAATAAAGAAAATCACACATACTATGAATAACGAAGAGGAAAAAGAACTAATTGATATAATGTTAAGACATTACGAAGAGTCATCATATATATCATCAAATTTCAATAAGGCAAAACAAATAATCACTGAAAAGATTAGAACGGATGTCTATAATGAGTTAACTAAGAAATTGAAAGATAGATATTTGGTTGTAAAAGGATATGATACGAGTAAAACATATTCTCAGATTTGGATTAAACCTAAACAAACACTAGAGTCATATTTATATTTTGGAATAGAGAGTTTTAGTGGGGTAGGTAATTTTAACGGGCAATTATTTGTTGGAGTTATTAATAATAGTGCCCCCAAAAGATGCAGCTATGCTGATGTTGAAGGCAATGAAAGTTTTTCAAACTGGTGGATAAATGTTACAAAATTAGAGAACTATAAAAATTACATATTAAATATGAGTAACCCTGAAACGATTTCTTATATTTTGAATGAAAAAAATCGTGAAGGACTAGTTGATGATATAGTGAAGCAAGTAGAAAAATACTTGGAAGAACAAACACCTCCTTTAGTTGATTTTATAACTAATAATAAATTAATGTTCTCTGATTTATAATGAGCATAATATAATTGGTCAACAAGCTTTTATCCAATTATAGAAATAAATTTAAATTATGAAAATTTGGGGATATTCTGAACGAGGTATGATTAATTCGCTAATGTATAATATTGGTTCAGATTCGAATAAATAAGAGAACTAAAAACATAACCATATTATGAAAAAATCTGATATCTATGAAATAGCCATTAAAATTCTAGGAATATACTTTCTAGTGACAATTGTGCAACTCCTTGTGGGAAGTATTGCTTCCATTTTTGCTATGATTTTACAAAATAGCCCAATGTCGGACATTATGCTATATGGGGGAGTTGGTCTTTTTGTATTCATCATTATGATTCTAATCGATCTATTCTTCATTTTTAAGACCAATGTTATTGTAAGAATGATATGCAAATCTGCTGACTTTGAACAAGAAGTTCCATTTACGGCAAACAGGAAGGTGGTATATGAAATTGCACTGGTGCTAATGGGGATGATTATCATTGTATGGGCATTACCCGATTTTGTCTATAAAATATGGAACTATGTTCAGTCTTTGCAGATAAGCGCAGAAAACAAAAGTTTTATAATTGCATCAGGAATAAAAATTGTTGTTGGACTGATTGCTGTAGTCTATTCAACAGCTATCGTAAACTTTCTTGCTAAGGAAAAAGCTAACGTTTGAAAGACAAGGTTACCCCCTAAGTCACCCCCTATGTTACCCCCGAAGTTGAAAGGCGATTAAAAGTACTTCGGGTAAACAGGAAATATTATAGGCTATGTGGCTGAAAGAAAATATGATTGGCATATCCAAAAAGTTTTTTGATAATGAATAGATATAAAATGTATGATTCTGAGATGGAAGATAAACCATATTTTGAGAATTTGTGAGATCTATTAGCACCTCGATATAGCTTACGATATAGTCTGTATTGATAGTGAGGATGTTATAGTCTTGGACGATATGGCATAATATGAGAAAAACATTGGATAAACTGGAATATTACAGTCTCTGGAGTTTAGAGATAAATATGTTTAGATATTCCAATTAGTCAATGATCTGTATTTCAAAATGAAATTCAAGCAGAATTAGATGAGTGATTTTAAACTAATATAACGAATGACAACACAACCCGAACAACTGTTAGAAAATAATCTGATAGCTCAGCTTCAACAGTTGGGATATACCTATGTGGCCATTAGCGATGAAAAAGAGCTGCTGGCCAATCTGAAAAGGCAGTTGGAAAAACACAACAATATAGAACTTTCGAGCAAAGAGTTTGATCGTGTGTTGAATATACTAAGCAAAGGTTCGGTGTTCGACAAAGCCAAAACATTGCGCGAAAAGCAGCATATTTTCCGTGACAACGGAGAGAGTCTCTATTTTGATTTTCTCAATATGGATAATTGGTGCCAGAATCTGTTTCAGGTTACCCACCAGGTTACCATGGAGGGGAAGTATAAGAACCGGTACGATGTAACGCTGCTGATCAACGGATTGCCGTTGGTACAGATAGAGCTGAAGCGTAGGGGCATAGAGCTGAAAGAGGCTTTCAATCAGGTAAACCGTTATCAACGACATTCGTTCGGGGCATCCGCAGGATTGTTTCAGTACGTGCAGATATTCGTTATCAGTAACGGGGTAAACACCAAATATTACGCCAACAACAAAACCCAGTCGTTTAAACAGACCTTTTATTGGAGCGACGAAAAGAACAAGCTGATTACTCAGCTGGATAAGTTTACTTATTCATTTCTGGATACCTGCCACGTGTCTAAAATGATTTGCAAGTACATTGTACTAAGTGAGGCAAACAAGATATTGATGGTGTTGCGTCCTTATCAGTACTATGCGGTGGAAGCGTTGATTGACAGGGTGCAGAATTCGGTGAAGAACGGCTATATTTGGCACACGACCGGTAGCGGGAAAACGTTGACTTCGTTTAAGGCAAGTCAGATTCTGATGAATATGCCGCAGGTGAAAAAGGTGGTTTTTGTGGTGGATAGAAAGGATCTGGATTATCAGACTACCAAAGAGTTCAACAGTTTCAGCAAAGGAAGCATTGATGGGACCGAAAATACCAATGTGCTGGTAAGGCAGTTTTCGGACGAGACTAAGCTGATTGTCACCACCATTCAAAAGCTGAACACCGCCATCAGCAAACAATACCATCAGAAGAAAATGGATTTGCTGAAAGATGACCGCATTGTGTTTATCTTCGACGAATGCCATCGAAGCCAGTTTGGTGAAACGCACGAACGAATCAGAAAATACTTCAATAATATTCAGCTATTCGGGTTTACCGGTACACCTATCTTTGCAGAAAATGCCATTAGTAACGAACGGGGAAAACGGACAACGAAGGAGTTGTTTGACGAATGTCTCCATAAATATGTTATTACTGATGCCATCAAAGACGAGAATGTACTGAAGTTCTCTGTGGAATATGTGGGCAGATACACAAAAAAAGAAGGAAGCAATACAAATATCGACATCGAAGTAGAGGATATTGATACCAAGGAACTGATGGAGTCGCCGGTAAGATTGGATAAGATTACCGATTATATCATCGCCAATCATAACCGCAAGACCTATAGTCGCGAATTTACTGCAATGTTCTGTGTAAACAGCGTGGAAACCCTGATTAAGTACTATGAACTGTTTCAGGCTAAAAAGATGGCCGGAAAGCACAATCTGCGTATTGCAACCATCTTCAGTTTTGCAGCCAATGAAGAGGACAAGGATGCCAACGGATTCTTACCCGAAGAACTTTCGGTGGTGGAAGAGCCTCGGGCGTTGTACGGACTGAATGTGAACAGCCGGGAGAAGCTGGACGAGTACATCGGGCACTACAATCAGATGTTTGCCACCAACTTCTCTACCAAGGATAGCGTCTCTTTTTATAATTATTATAACGACATCTCCAAGAAGGTGAAGGAACGCCAGATTGACATTCTGCTTGTGGTGAATATGTTCCTTACCGGTTTTGACAGCAAGACCCTGAACACGCTGTATGTGGATAAAAATCTGAAGTACCACGGACTGATACAAGCCTACTCGCGCACCAACCGCATTCTGAACGAGCAGAAGTCGCAGGGAAACATCGTGGTTTTCCGTAACCTGAAGCAGGCCACCGACGATGCCATTGCCCTGTTCAGTAATAAGGATGCGAAGGATGTGATCATGATGCAGCCTTATGAGGATTATGTAAAGAAATTCAGTGAGGCATTCATTGAATTGCTGGAAGTGGCCCCCACGGTTGCCAGTGTTACCGAACTTAAAGACGAAGACCAGGAGCTGGAATTCATTAAAGCATTCAGAGAGTTGATGCGGTTAAAGAATGTTCTGACCACCTTTTCAGATTTCAGCTTCGATCACCTGGTAATGAAAGAACAGCTTTTTGAAGACTATAAAAGTAAATACCTCGACCTGTACGATAAAGTCAGAACCAATCGTCAGAAAGAGAAAGTATCAGTACTGAACGATGTTGATTTTGAGTTGGAATTGATACATCGCGACGAGATCAATGTGGCTTATATCCTGAAGCTGCTGGCAAAACTGAAAGAGAGTTCGGAGGCTGAAAAGATGAAGAGGACCAAAGAGATTGTCGACTTAATGGCGGGTGAAACCCATTTACGAAGCAAGCGCGAACTGATAGAGAAATTTATCCGTGAAAACCTCCCGGGCATTGAAGATACAGATGATATACCCGATGAGTTTGAGAAATTCTGGAGCGCAGAGCAATTGGAAGCTTTCAAAAAGCTGTGTGCCGAAGAGAACCTTTCTGACGAAAAGGTAGAAAAGGTAATAGCCGATTACCTGTTCTCTCAGCGTGAACCATTGCGGGATGAAATCCTCGATCTGATTGATGGCGATAAGCCCACCTTGCTGGAACGAAAGAGTGTTTACGAACGGATTCTATCAAAAATAAAGGGATTCTTTGATACATTTATTAGTGGGGTGATTGAATAATTAAATTAGTGTATTTGTGAATGAAGTGAGTATGGAAAAAATATCTCCAAAATATCAAATGGTTCTTATCAGAAAAATTGAATCGGCCATTTGGCATGAATATAAATCATATAAGGACGTAAAATTCTATATTGAAAAATGGCATATTGTTGAAGAAAATTGGAATGAATTTTGGGAAAACTTCCCAATAATATTAAAAGAACCCAATAAGGAAATTGATTTGCTTTCGACTTTGCATAAGATTGATGGGGAAATATTGCTTAAAATTGCTATAGATTTAGGAATTGAAACTCCTGACTTCATTCCCTCTGTCCCTATTTTTAGAAACGAAATTAAGTCTAGCTATTCTACTGCTAGTCGTACATTTGAAGATGCATTTAAACAAATAGAAGAGCACCCAGATATTGCAATTGGATTAGTAAACTCAGCTTTGGAAAGTATTGTCAAAGAAATCTTAAGTGACGAGAGGGTGAATATACAGTTAAAAGGTAATGAGACATTGCATTGTTTGGTAGATAAAATTTTGAAATTTTTGCGACTATATCCTAATTCTGATATTCCGAATGAAATTAAACAGATTGGAAGTTCTTTGTTATCTATTTGTAAAGGTATTGAGGATCTTAGAAGTGCAAAAACTAAATTTCATGGTAAAATAGAAGGTGATTATATTATTAACGATCCATTATATACATATTTCGTTATTAATTCAGTTGCAACTGTGGGACTATTTTTAAAGAATTATTTTGAAAAAAAAATTCCTCCGAAAGAAATTGTGACAAATGATGATGAGATTGATAATCTTCCATTTTAAAAGATGCTAGATATAGGATAACAAATATGCAAGTGGGGGATATTATATTACTCCCCAAAATTCGGACCATTTGTGTAGAACATAAAAAGGACCTTTTTTGTAACTAAAAGAGTATTGTAAATGAACAAACGATCAAAGTATTCTCCATAAATTGAAACAAAAGTTGCGATCTCAGCTTTGCGTGAAAAAGAAACATTAAGCGAAATCGTGGATCGCTTCGGTGTAACTGCCATGGCCATCACTAAATGGAAGTAGGAATTTCTCAATGACAGCAGCAAGATTTTTGAGGGAGGCTCTGCTTCACCTCTGAAAGATAATTCCGTAGAAATAGAGAAGCTTCATGCAAAATAGCTTAACTTTTTGTCCGGAAAAAGTTCGCAAGTCTAGGATGATATTATAAATATTTTACTATTTTTGTACTTGTCATATTTCTAGGCCTTGAGAATGTTGTAGATTCTCAAGGAATTGTGAATTTAAACAAAATTATTTGCTACAGAATTGAGGTTACTAATGAAACTATAGATATCAGACTTAGTATGAACAGTAGCTTATAATAGGTTAGAAATGCTGATTGAAGAAGATATGTTAAGTTATGCTTAAAATAAATATTGAAGAATATATGGATATAGTTTGTACTTATCAGCAGAGAAGGTTATTAATTAATTGACTAAAGAATAAAGTATATGATGGGATTAGATGACATCGCGATAAGCTTTGCAATATCATACATAGCAGGATCTATTCCAACTTTGAAGGACTGGCTATCTAGAGATAAGGACTTAGAGATCAGACTGGATAAATGCTATCAGAAAGCTCTGAAGAAATGGACTGTGAATGATGGTATTAGTAACAGTCTATCGAACAGGATGTTTGGGCACCTGTCAGAACTAAAGGAATATCTGTTAACAAAGCCAACGGATAAACCTAAAGGTCTGGACGAACTCATAGCCATGTGGGCTGATGAGTTGCACAATGATCAGCAGTGTTATAGTTTCATTTTGGAAAATAAGGTTGACTTCATTAGTTCCAAGCTCGATAATTATTATACGGATTTGAAGAATTCTATTTTGGGACAGCTCAAGACTATTCAGGAAGGGGTAGAATTTAATGGCACCAAGCTAGATGATATATCACTTCTACTTCAACAAATATCTCAAAAGCAGCAAGATGGCAATGCAGAAGAGCAGATTAAGTTTGTAAAGAATCTTATGGAAACAACTATTAAGGATTTAGTGAATAGTCTGCATACATCAACTGCACTGTTGATTCTGAGTCAACTTGAAGTTATATATTCGGCAGTTATTTCGAAAGATACTACAATAGCTATAAAAATAGAACAGCAGAAGCAGCTTTGCATTAGTCTTATGGAAGGTAAGCTTAAAATAGAGGCTGTGGATATGGAAAAGGCTGAGAAGGATATGCAAAACATCGCTGTGCCAGATACACTAACTCTAGAAAATCTAAAGAACTGGCATAATGCACTAAGCCTGTATAGAATCAAGTTGGGGCCAATGGTGGTAATGAGTAGAGAGTATGTAATGGAAAGACCTGGATATAAAGAGGCATTTGCTGCTGCTAATAAGTTCTATACATTGCTGAATCGTACGGAAATAGTAAATGGATTTCCAATTCTGAGAGCTTTATATTGTTATTGGGGATTCTTGGTGAAAGGTGATAATGCATGGCTGATAGAATATCAAAACATAGATAAGAGTGCATTGGGTGAACAAAAATATTATTTCCAGCTCATAGAAGCAGCCATGCTGTTTATGGTAGATAAACCCGAAGAGGCCTTTGCATTTGCTGTATCGATTAAAGATGGCATTGATGCTTCGTATGTGGACTTCCTCATATTGTTAGGTTATCATACTAAAAATATGGATTATACAATTTGGGCTCTGAATCTTGCGATCGAAAAGCAAATTAAGGTAGAACAATATGGTAGTAAGTTCTTGGCTTTTTCAGTGAATAAGGACACCGCTAACCAGTTCTTAGCTATTGTACCACAGTTGCAGTTCGAGAATGAAGCAGAAAAGAATATAGTGATACAGCTCTGCAATAGCAGTATCGGTCATGTCATAGATACGTCGGAATTCAAGGAAAAGACAGAAACTGTTTCAGAAACTATGCTGGCCTACGCCGCCATGCTAATGGCACTGAATAATGAAGTTGACCTTGCCTTTAAGTTGCTCAACCCAAAGATTGAGGTAGGCAAGATGGACTTAAAACAAAGACTGTTTATTGACATTCTTTGCATGAGTGTAGAGCATAAGCCGCATCTTTATAGGTTGTTACAACAAAATAGAGAGCAAGGTGTAACCAATGACGAACAGCTACTGTTGAAGGAGTTTGAGCTGGCAATGGAAGTGTCTGATTTTGAAGTTGCTTTGAAAGCTATAAGTATTCTCTATAGCAGAAAACCCAATGATGAAATGCTCTTTGTAAACTACATCAATGCATTAAGTCGAGTTTGTCCCGAGGAATTGTCTGCGCTTCAAGAGAAAGTGAAACACTTCAATTTTACTCATCCAGATGCTGTGATGCATGTCTATTCAGACTATGCAGAAAACAATTATCTAGAATTTGCTACAGAATTTATTGTTTTAAAACAACGTTCGATGGATGTTGAGGAATTGAAACATTTCTTTTATGTCCAGTGTACTACAGGCTTTATTCAACCTATAGTGAATAAAGAATATGAACATGCTGAAGAAGGATTGAGTGTGCTCTATTCTGTGGGTGAAGAAAAAAATGTTGTCATTGTGAAGTCAACGACACCACTCGGAAAAGTTTTGATAGGAAAGAAAAAGGGAGATGTGTTAAATTTTCAGGAGAAAGAGCTTCATATAGAAGCTATTTTTAGTAAATTCTATAAAGAAAGTTCAGACTACATAAAGGAAGTTCTCTGCCAAGGAGGTAACAAGTTCATGCGCATGGGGAAGATTGATATGGAACACCCGCTGGAGAGTCTTGAAGCGATGTTGAAAGAAATAGACCCGGAGTGTGTCAATTATGAACAGCGCAAACGTGATGCTTTACAGAAATATGAGAATGATGAGATAGGCTTGAGTCAATTAGTAGATGATAACCATATCATGGGCAGTTACTACAAAATGCTATTCACACCATTCAAGATACATGTGATCCCTGCTTATATATATGACAGCAGATGTAGTGATATTAAGCCAAACACAAAGTTTGTGCTTGACTTACCCGCATGCATCATGTTATTTGAATTTGCACAAAAAACTGGATGTAAATTCAGAACACGATTCCAAGTATCCAAGTATCTGTATGAATTTGTAAAACAGACAAAGAGACATGCTCGTAGGGATATGAATTTAGATTTCTTTGATGGCATCAAAAGTGGTCATGTAAAACGTTTTAATGAGTATGTAGACGTAGACTGTGAAATGCGTCTGGAAGCTTTGATTGAATGGATAGATCATAGCTGTGACATAGAAGTAACTACAGATGCATTGGCAATAAGTAAGGCTAACGAGTCACAGATGAATGCTTTATTCTCGAATACTATTGTTAGTCTAATGAATACCGATAATTATCTGGTATCAGATGAAAGTATTTACGACAGATTATTGGGAAATATACAGATGATTTCTACTGAAGCATTTATCCATCTAAAAGAAGATAAGCAATTGGCAAAGCTGTATTCTGAATTCCTTTTTGAATGTCGATTTGAAGGAGTCTACATTGAATCGGATTTCATCATTAATGAATACTTTAAGATGGAGAAAGGGGAGGAAAACAAATTCCACGATGTGATTCAGAATGGATATAGAAACCCGTACATGCTGATCAACACAATCAATGCTGGATTAAAGATTGCGCAGTTGTCATTAGATATAAGTCTAGTGAGAATTACATTAACAAATATGTTTGCAATGATTCTAAAGAATTATAATGACATATCTTTTAATACAGAAGAATGGCAAAATATTGATATACAATTAAATCGTCCGTTTTTCAATTTTAAATTGGTAAGGGAATGTCTTAATGATGCTAAAATGATACGAAAATCAAGATTATCAATAGAATAATAGCGAGTCCGTAAATCTCTAAAAAAGCACATCTGAGATAACAAAAAAAGGATGTTAGCATTTGTATTACAAAAGGATCAGGCTGAATAGTTATCTCAAATATAAGGTAAAAAATATTGAGCTCGTTCACCTGTAACAAAATGAATGTTTAAAGAATGTGAAATAACCGTGTCATGTTTTTATTTTGCTAAAACTCATCTGTCTAAAATTGGTCAACGCTAAGGAGATGGACCATCGCTTTTGATGAACGTAAATTTATATAATAACAAATCGTTATTCAAATTTAATGGTTAGTTGCTGAGCTGTGTTCCTCTAATTAGCCAGCGTGATATTCGATTTTTTACGGATATTCTGGTATGCCAGATAGACAAGCTTTTTCCAATACTGTATCATTTGGAAAAACTTCTTTATTCTCATTCACTTTCCATATTTGAAGATAATATCCTTCCACGGCATTTGTGGTATAAATCATCCGACGGACTCCTTCTGTTTATTCAAAAAACGGCTGAAAGTTTATCCAATTATCCCTTTAGAATTTAATTACAATAAATTTTTAATTCGTAAAAATAATAGATATTATTATCATACTTTATTGTTAGAAATACACTTCGTTTTATTGAGAAATATCTAAATACTGCATTTGCGTGTCTTGATGGAAGGTGTTCAAGTTATGCACAATATAAAATACTGATATTTAGTTGGGAAAGATAGCCAAAACAACCAAGATTGACAAACGACTGACCCATCAAGTGACAGATATTCGTATGCAATCCTCTCTCTTTTAATGGAGTCGATATAAATCATAAATATCAAGGTGTTTCCACTACTCAAGTCTATACGGATATAACTCATACCAAAATTAATACGGATATGACGAACCTGCGGAAAGTATTGAAGAAAAGTACAGATTGGTGAAATTAATTTCTGAATATTAAATAAATATCTGTGATTTAAAGAGGATTTATTTAATTAATTATTATCTTTGTAGATATACTTATTTTTTTATACTATGTCGACAATTTATACTAATGAATATTTAAAGACTTTATCAAGAACGAAAACTTTAACAGAAAGTTTGGGAATGTTCTCTGCTCAAAGTGAAGCCCATGCGTCATTTGATATTTTCCTGTCTCACAGTTATTTAGATAAGGAGGCTGTTGAGGGGATTTATATTGAATTAACTAGAATGGGATTCAAAGTTTATGTCGATTGGATTATTGATCCTAATCTTGATCGAACAAATATTACAAAAGCAACAGCTACTATTATTCAAAATAGGTTAAAATGTTCCAAAGCACTTTTATTGGCAACATCTTTAAATGCATCTGTTTCTAAATGGATGCCGTGGGAGTTGGGCTATGTAGATGGTCATACAAATAAATGTGCTATTATGCCTGTTTCTGAATATAGTTCATCGCCAACTTTATATAAGGGTTACGAATACCTTTCTTTATATCCTTTTATAGTTAAACAAAAGAATAGAATACAAGAAGAAAAATTGTGGATAGTTGAAGCTTCAGATGAATATGTTGTTATAGAAGATTGGTTAATTAAAAATACTCAACCATACAAAAGAAATGTAAAATTGTTCTAAAATATGAGAAAAGCATTAATAGTAGGAATAAATGATTATCCATCGTCACCATTAAGAGGTTGCATCAATGATGCATCAAGCTTAAGTAATATTCTTGAAAAAAACGGAGATGGCTCTCCTAATTTTGATATTCGTATTGAAATAAATGTAAGAACAAAATCATTACTTAAAGGCATGATAGTCGATTTGTTTAGTGGTGATGCGGATACTGCTCTTTTTTACTTCTCAGGGCATGGGTATGTAAATGAAATAGGTGGATATATCGTAACGCCAGACCATAGTGCTTATGATGAAGGGGTTTCTATGGATGAATTACTTACAATAGCTAATAAATCTAAAATAAAAAATAAAATCATAATTTTAGATTGTTGCCATTCAGGAGCATTAGGTTCACCGGAGATTTCAGGAGGTGCTGCTCATATTGAAGAAGGTGTATCAATATTAACCGCAAGTCGAAAAGACGAACCATCTTTAGAAATTGATGGACATGGCGTTTTTACTAATTTATTATTAGATGCTTTAAAGGGTGGGGCGGCAGATCTTAGAGGTCATATAACGCCAGGTAGCATTTATGCGTATATTGATCAAGCGCTTGGTCCTTGGGATCAGCGCCCAGTATTTAAAACAAATATTACACGTTTTACATCATTGAGACTTGTGAATCCTCAAGTTCCATTGGATGTACTGCGAAAAATTATTGAGTACTTTCCAACTCCTTCTCAAGAATTTATATTAGATCCATCTTTTGAAGATACAAATTCAAAAGAGATTGAACACAAGGTTGTTAAGCCGTATGCAAAACCGGAAAATGTAGCAGTATTTAAACATTTGCAAAAATACCAAAGTGTAGGTTTGGTTGTTCCTGTAAATACTGATTATATGTACTTTGCTGCGATGGATTCAAAATCATGCAGGTTAACAGCATTAGGGCATCATTATTGGCGACTTGTTACAGAAAAAAGAATTTAATAACTTTAAAATTTAAATTATGACTAACAAAAGAGTATTTGTTGCTTTTGCAATTGAAGACGAAAAAACGAAAATCTTATTCACAGGACAGGCGAAAAACAAAAATGTTCCGTACGATTTTGTTGATATGTCCGTAAAAGAACCTTGGGACGAAAAATGGAAAACAAACTGCCGTACCAGAATAAAAGGTTGCGATGGCATGATAGTTCTTGTTTCAAAAAATCTCAAAAATGCTGATGGTGCTCGTTGGGAAATAAAATGCGGGAAAGAAGAGAAACTCAAAATAATGGGCATATACATTGACGAAGGAACATTTTTAGATAAACCAACCGAAATGGATGGAATAACATGCAAAGAATGGACATGGGATAATGTAAAAACATTTATAGAATCACTATAGCCCAGTATTTTAAATATATTTTGTAAACGGCAAGTTTTGATAAGTCATATTTGCCGTTTTTTATTACGCTGAGTAGTTAAATATCAGCCCAATATTATTACTATAAACTATAATACTACCCATTTCCTGACCACAAATATAAAAACTTAATTTATTCTTTTCCTTTATTATTTGTTTTTATTTTCAATATCTGTTTTAATGGTTTATGTAGAATCATGGATAGGTGTACAAATAGCATTATAAATCGAAGTTAGCCTTTATCTTTGTTTTGAAGATTAACAATAAGCACGCAGAAGGGTAATCAATACCACCGGAATTAAGCTTTTCAATCAATGGATTGATATGTTTGTAATTCTTGGTTTTATGTATCACTAGTCAATACGTATTGGCTTATACTAATAAACGCACGTATGATTTTGACATTTATTTAATGATAGAATCTGACAGTAAAACACTTTAAAGCATCTACTTTTTGATTAGTGAATGCAAATGGCGTGATGGTACTAGAGTTGTACTGAGAAATTCTAATTTTGGACACTCTATTGAGTAAAAGAATATTCATTTAATTAAACTCGTCAGTTACAAACTGACGAGTTTAGTTTTGCTAAATGATAGAAGAATTTATAATAAGGATTTAAACAGTTTGTATGTGCATATGTTAGAGCCATATGAGTTTTGTTCTTTTATTCACCGCTCCCCCTTCTCAAACCCTTCCGCATTCAATCGTTTCTTCATACTGGTGGAAGCCCGAAAGTTAACACTCTTCACCTCGATGCTTTCGGCACGGTGGGAGGCTTCGGGGTCCGTGTCCTTGCGGAACTGGGCGGAGAGGTTGAAGGAGCCGTAGTCGGGGATGGAGACGGTGTAACCGTCGGCCAAGGCTTGTTCGATGGCGTGGAAGGTTTCGTTGATGGATTGCTCCAGCTGGGAACGGCGGGTGACGTTGCTGCCGGCAATGAGCCGGGCAAGCGAACGGACATCGAGCTGACCACGACTTTTTACTACGGGATGGACGCCACTTTTTTTCTGATTATCACTGCTTAAATTGTCGTTTATTCCTTTAAACTTATACGGTATGCTCATAATGATTAATGTTTTATTGGTGATGAACTAATTGAATCTTGTACATATTCTGCCTCAATCATGTACATGTTTGGGTTCAATCTTGTACATGATTACCCCCTAATCTTGTACATGATTGGGGTAATTGTTGGTGTTGTTTGGGTTAATTGATTGCCTTGTTTCTCTAATCGTTGGTTTTGGGTTGACTACTGTTGTTCTGCATTCTGTAATGGGTTGACTAATGAATGCTTAACACTGATTTGGGTAGACTAATGAATGCTTAGCTCTGACCTGGGTCGGTTTTTCCGCATAAAATAATTTTTTATGGTGAATATTTTGCTCCGGTTCGTATGAAACCGGACGGAGTGGTGTACATGGTGTACTTAAAACGTATGTTTTTGCTTTCCAGAAATTCTAATTTGAAAATTCTTCAAAAAGAATTTTTTTCAAATATGAAATTCTAAAACCGAAAAAGGGACTATTTAAGTACACCATGTACACCACTTTACCTTAGTATGACCTCGTATTGCGTTATCCCTCTGGACTTTCTGAATTTGAAATTCAACGATTTCAAGTTTCTTCCTAATTTCATTATCATCTTCTTACTCACCGCAATTCCCATCTTACTCTTGATATGTTCTGCCAGCCGGGCTGCAGAGAGCCAAACGCCCTCTTCGTCCTGTTCGGGTTTGCGGAAGTATTCGTAGAATAGCTCCATGTCGGCATCGGTTTCCATGTAGCGTTTGTTGTGCTGCTCCACAATCTCGTTCTCCTCGGCGTTGAAGTAGAACCGGAAGCCCTTGGTTATGAGGTGCCATGCCTGGGCATAGAGCTGCTTGTAGTCCACCTTGAAATCGAAGTTGATGGGGCCTGTCACCTCGTGACACAGGTACCTTCGGCTCCCGGTGTAATCTCGCAGGATATCGAGGTGGTTGGTGGTGCCGAAGAACGAGGCATGACGCACGAAGTTGCGGGGCGGACGCTCGGGCGAGGTGCGTATGTTGATGTTGAAGGTGGTGAAAAGCTCCTTCACCGTCTCCTGGTCGTACCGCTGGATGGTGTCCAGCTCGTCAATGTTCAGGATGGCGCAGGTGCTCAGCTTCATCCGGGTGGCGTTGGCGTTGTTGGAAAAGACGTTGGCGTCGAAGTGGTTCTTCCGCCACTCGGGAGGGAGCAGCCGCTCGGGCCAGGTGGATTTCCCCATGCCGTGCTTGCCGCCGATAAGCACGAAGATTTGGTGGTTTATCACCCGGTCGTTCAGCAGACCCGCTACCATGGCGACGAACCATTTGCGGAAACACCATTCAAAGTATTCGGGCTCCCTGGTGGGAACGGTGGCTGCCACATCGCCGATGTAGTCGTGCCCGTCCCATTCAACATACGGCACAAACATATAATCTTTGAAGGAGTGGTAGGAGGGGGTGATTTCGGAATCGACGATGGCCTTCACCTCGCCCAGCGAGCAGTTGATGCCCTCCTTGCGTGCCCGGATGTAGATGGTGTTGAGGTGATGGTCGCGCAACGCTTTCCAACTGTGGTCGGTCTGTTCGGCATAGCGGAACTCCACCCCTTCGAGAATTACGTTGCGGCGCAGCACGAAGTTACGGCGGATGAACCGCTCCAGCAGACGGATTCCTTTCTCCGTTTTGCTGATGCCGTCGTCGGTACCGAGTGCCGCTTCGTACTCTTTGTACTTGATGCGGACAGCCATGCGGATATCTTCGGGTGTGAACCTGGTACGGATGCAACGGATAAGCGCCAGTTTGATGGTCTCTCCCTCCGGAATGCCTGCCAGGCAGCAGAAGTACGCCAGTCCGTAGACAAACTCTTCCCGGTTGTTCTCCCGGAACGGTTCGAAGTTGAGGGCGTTGGAGTAGGCGCGGTCGAACGCCCGGCGGATTTCGGCATCGCGCTCATCGCCTATGGGTAGATGATCGAAGGAGATGGGATCGCCCTTGAGGTTGAGCAACAGGCGTGCCGGACTTTTCTCGTAATCTTTCTTCGTAATGATGTGAAACACCTCGGCATCGGGGTTGTAGAAAAGTTCCGGGTCGTAGGTGGCGGTGGTAAGCTGAATCAGCGAATGGGGATTCTTTCTGATGCTGACGTCCATTTCGAACTGGAGGCGTCTTTCGTAGTAATGGCTTACCACGGCGTAGGCGTGTTCCTGAAAGCGGACCATTTCGTCAATTGTCTGGGGCAGCGAACGGTCGGGGTAGGAGACGAGTGCCAGAATCACTGTTCCCGTGCCTTCCGCATTGATGAATGCGGCCAGGGTGTTGGGCTCACGGGCGACTTTGTTGCGCAGGCGGATGGCCTGGTGGGGCTCCATTTTCCGGCTGGTGAGCTGCACCACGCCGTTGTAATTCTGTAGGTTAGTCTTGGTGCGCCCTCCCTGAAAGGTGGCGGCAAAGGTGAAGGAAGGTAGCGGTTCGGTGTATTTGTCCGCTTCATTTTCTCCGTTGCGCAGGGCATGCGCCAGTGTGGCGTACTTCAGGCTTTTGAATGAGTTGATAACTTCAACGAAAGGCAGATTCTCCACAAACGTGGGGCTCCCTTTGTTCTTTCCTTTGTAATGGGATACTTTTAGGTTCATAGTATTGTGTCTTTTTTGTGTTTGCCAAATATAGGCAATATAAACAATGAATCAAAGCTTTGCATTGTTTACATTTGCCTATTTATGCGGGAATCATGGCAAACCCGCTAAAACACACTTTTTATTGAGAAACTGTTTTTTTACTTTATAAATGGAGGTAGCCACACTCCGTTTGTTGCCTTTCGGGTTAAAGAACTCTCTTTGACTTGCAGCACGGGAGAGATTGAACTGGTGCGGACAGCTCTTTTGGTGCTTACGCCGTTTATCAAGGCAAGAGCCTGCTTCAGCATCAGTTCATTTTCATCGCCCAGTTCCTTGAATGCCGCGATATCATCCATCTCATCTAACACCAGATTGGGTGTAAAGCCGTTGCTATAGTCGGATTTGTTTTCGGAATTGAACACCATGCCAATGATGGGCTGAAGCTTCCAGTCGTACTTATCGTCTTCAATAGTGGTTGAACCCAGATTCTTCCCTTCGGTGGTGGTTCCAATCAGTGTAACCGGCATGTAGGGTCTTAATCCGTTAATCAGCAGTTCCGAAGCGGAAGCTGTAAAATTGCTCACCAGAACATACAGGCGGGAAAGATCCAGGTTGGCTCCCCCTTGAATGATGGTGCGGTCAAAATTATAGGTGGTTTTAGCCGGAACCATCTTGTCGTTGTATTTTATAGTGCAAAATTCCTTGTCGAGCGCAGAACCGGGAGCCAGCATGGTGCTGAGAAGCTGACTGTTGGTAATATATCCTCCCGGGTTATAACGGAGGTCGAGCACGAAATCCTTTACACCCTGATTCTTGAAAGAGGCAAACAGCTGGCGCAACTCATTCTCGTAAGTGTGATCGTCTGCATTATCGCCCGGACCAGTGGAGAAATGAGTGTACATAAGGTAGCCAATCTTGTTTCCGGAGGTGCCGGTTATTACTTTGCTTGCCAAAATCGGGTCGTTGTTTACTGCTCTGGCCGCGGTTAAGGAGATTGTGCCACTTTCGGCGAAAGGAGTGGTTGTGCTTCCGGTGAAAATTCCCAGCTTCAGTTTAACCCCATTTCCGGTGAGCAGTTGGGGATAGTTTGTGTCGGTAATCTTCTGATCGTTGAAGGCGAGAATCCAGTCGCCCCTTTTCAGTCCGGCATTGCTGGCAGGGCTGTTTGGCAGCACATACAGCACACGGGCATACTGAATGTTGTTTCCGAGGTTGTATCTCATAAACTCGAATCCATAGGACGAATTCTCGTCGATGCTTCTGGTTTTTGTCACCTTTTTCTCTATCCAGGAGTAGTATCGGTTGTTTTTCTTTTCTTTGTCAGAGAGTAGGGTGTAGAAAAATACATCGGGCTGAGTGAAGAAGTTAAGCTTGCTGCTTGCCGGAATTTCATTATACCAAAGATAGACATTTTTCATTTCGCTGTACACCCAGTCGTTCACTCCCTTGGTGTCCTTATATTCCTGAGTTCTGTCTTCTCCCTTGCAGGAAGAGAAAAGGATGGCAATCGTAGCTACCGAAATAAGGAGAAGCTGATATCTATATTTCTTCATTTTTCTGTGTTTTGAATAGTTAAGACAACAAATCTAGTAAATAAAATTTTATATATACCATATTTGTGGTACGAAAATGACTATTTTGCGTGATTGTCTAACCATTACAAACCCGCTATCTTTGCAATATCGAAATTAATTAAAAACAAACGTTATGGCAAAGATCGCAAAACAATTGACAGACCTGATAGGAAACACTCCTTTACTGGAGCTTTCTCATTTTAATGAAGAGAACAATCTGGGGGCAACAGTGATTGCCAAACTTGAATACTTTAACCCGGCCGGTAGTGTGAAAGACCGTACTGCATTTGCAATGATTCAAAATGCAGAGGATAAGGGATTGCTAAAACCGGGCAGCGTTATCGTGGAACCAACCAGTGGAAACATGGGGGTGGGACTCGCTTTTGTTTCGGCAGTGAAAAAGTACAAACTGATATTGACCATGCCCGATACCATGAGTGTGGAACGCAGAAACCTGCTAAAGGCTCTTGGCGCAAACCTGGTGCTTACTCCGGGTGTCGAAGGAATGAAAGGGGCGATTGCAAAAGCCATCGAGATAAAAGAACAGACTTCGGATGCTGTGATTCTGCATCAGTTTGAGAATGCTGCCAATCCGGAAATTCACAAGAAGACAACCGCTGAAGAGATATGGAGAGATACCGACGGAACGGTTGATATATTCGTGGCCGGCGTAGGAACCGGTGGTACGGTTTCGGGAGTTGGAGAAACTCTGAAGAAGCATAATCCCAATGTGAAGATTGTAGCGGTTGAGCCTGTCGACTCACCTGTGTTGTCGGGTGGAAAACCGGGATCGCATAAGATACAGGGAATTGGCGCAGGATTTGTTCCTTCGAACTACAATGCGGAGGTTGTGGACGAAATTCTTCAGGTGACTAATGATGATGCCATCCGTACAGGTAGAGAACTCGCCGCCCGGGAAGGGTTGTTGGTGGGAATCTCTTCGGGAGCTGCAGTCTTTGCGGCGGCTCAACTGGCAAAACGTCCGGAGAATGCCGGAAAGAAGATTGTGGTGTTGTTGCCCGATACCGGCGAACGCTACCTCTCTACGCTTCTATATGCATTTGATGAATATCCGCTTTAATCAATAATCAGTTTATACCATAGCTTACTTATTTTTAAACCTACTAAAAAACAGCAAGATGTCAACACAGAATTATAAATTTGAAACATTACAGGTACATGCCGGACAGGAAGTGGATAAAACAACTCGTTCACGCGCGGTTCCTATATACCTTACCAGTTCGTATGTATTTGAAGATGCCCAGGACGGAGCCGACCTTTTTGGACTGCGGAAGTTTGGCAACATCTATACCCGATTGATGAATCCTACCACTGATGTGTTTGAAAAGAGAGTGGCCGCTCTTGAAGGAGGACTTTCGGCGCTGGCCACCTCTTCGGGACAATCGGCACAGTTCATCGCACTGAACAATATTCTTGAAGCGGGCGATAACTTTGTATCTACCTCTCACCTGTACGGAGGAACCTATAATCAGTTTAAAAACCAGTTCAAACGTCTGGGAGTGAAGGTGCATTTTACGCCGAACGATTCTCCCGAAGAGTTTGAAAAGCTGATTGATGAAAATACGAAAGCCCTTTATCTGGAGACAATCGGTAATCCGGATTTGAATATCCCCGATTTTGAAGCGATTGCCGCAGTGGCCGATAAGCACAACATTCCGCTGATTGTGGATAATACTTTTGGAGCCGGCGGAGCAATATTCCGTCCGCTGGAACATGGCGCAAGCGTGGTGGTGGAAAGTGCTACCAAATGGATTGGCGGACACGGCACAGCGCTGGGAGGAGTGATTATTGACAGCGGTAAGTTTAACTGGGGCAATGGTAAGTTCCGGGCATTCACCGAACCAAGCGAGAGTTACCACGGATTGGTGTTCTGGGATGTATTTGGCGCAAATGGTCCGTTTGGGAATATTGCCTTTACAATTCGTGCACGTACAGAAGGATTGCGCGACTGGGGAAACAGCATTTCACCGTTCAACTCATTCATATTGTTGCAGGGACTAGAAACGCTGTCACTGAGAGTGGAACGCCATGTGTCGAATGCACTGGCTGTGGCTCAATGGCTTGAATCTCGTCCGGAAGTGGAATATGTAAACTATCCGGGACTGGAAAGCAGTCCTTATCATGAACTGGCTTTGAAATACCTGAAAAGGGGTTTCGGTGGGGTGCTCTCCTTTAAACTGAAGGGTGGAAGCGAACAGGCAGACAAACTGATAAACAGTCTGCAGTTGATTAGTCACCTTGCCAATGTGGGAGATGCCAAAACACTGATTATTCACCCTGCCACAACCACGCACGAACAGCTTTCCGAAGCGGATAAGATTGCAGCGGGGGCAGTGCCCGGATTGCTTCGTCTTTCTGTAGGTATTGAAAATATTGATGATATCAAGAGAGATATTGAACAGGCTTTAACCAAACTTTAACTTGAATGGGCTGAGAACAGAATTGCATCAGCCAGCTTATCAGAAAGATTTTGCCCGGCTTAGTTCGGAATGGATAATAACTTTCTTTCATCTGCAAAGATCTGACCGGGCCATACTTAATGCCCCGCAAGGATATATTCCGAAAGAAGACGGACAAATCTTTTTATCTGAAAGCTTTTCCCGACGTTCCGATATAATAAAGGAACCTGAACCTTAAGAAAGTATTTGTTGGTGTTGTTTTTTAGGTAGTAGACAGCCGGACATTTTAATTCACGCAGAATTAAAATAGTCCGGCTGTGTTATTTTGTATTATTCGGAAAAATATTCAGACGGCGTTTTCCCGGTATATTGCTTAAAATTCCGAAGAGCAGTGGCTCTTGAACGGAAACCTACATCATAGAAAACATCCTGATAATTAAATGTTTTATTGTTTTCGATATGCCGGATAAATTCTTCGATGCGCAGCGTGTTGATATAGTTGTTGAAACTGGAATATCCCAGTTCGTGCAAAGCATTTGAGAGTGTAGTACGGTTGGTGTAAAGCAAACCGGCCAGCATATTAAGCGAAAGATCGGGGTTTCTGTAATCGCATGTGCGGTTCATGTGAAGAAGGATCCTTTCACACAATGGATTCTGGTTTGCAACTGATATTTCAACATTATTGCACTCGTCGGCAGGCACAGTGACAGTTTCATCCACAGGAACCGGATGTTGTCCTATCAGCCTTTCGAACAGTTCCAGGTAAGCAACATAGATGCTGCAACCTGCACTTACGTAATAATATAGGGTTTTAATTATCAGTAAATCAGACATAAGCACTATCATGTAGGCTATCGTATTGATAGTTAAACAGATTGTGTATCTCATGATCCATGACCTGTCGGTGTTGTTATAACGGCGTGTGTAAGGTATGGTGAAGATGAATAACACCGGTGCAAAGATAAGCATGGCAAGCAAAAGACGGAACCACGCATGAAACTCAGTGAACTGAGGCAACATGTCTTGCAATGAATGGTAAGGAGGAAAAGTTGCTCCGAACTTTATGGAAAGGCCATAAATACCAGCCAGAATCAGACAGGGGCTATATAGCTTGAAGATGCGACGCCAATTGAGGTATCCCGGCGATATCACTTCGATAGGGTACATGATGTACGAGATAACCATGAAGATAGCAAGCAACAGCATGGGTACCGAGATGACCAACTGGGGTTCGTTTCCATGGCAGAGATCGATAAACCGCATGATATAGTTCCCAACGGAAAACATGACGATGCATGAAAGGATGAGGCGTGAACGCTCTCCACTCTTTCTGCGTGCGAAGAGCAACAAGGAAGTGAGCAGGCAGGCAATTGCTGCCGCAAACGGGGTGGCTAAATATAGGCTTTGCATAGTTGGCAGCAAATTTAACTAAAAATTTGATAATTAAATTCAATACCTGGTGACAAATTTTCCTGTTTTTGTAATAATGATACAATGAAATTGTGATTGTGAAGCACCTGTTCAGAAGACAAGGCTTAATTTTATTTCTGAAACCGATACACCTTAAAACAGTACTTTTTTGATTGTGAAAAAGAACTATTGTAAGGGAAATGCATAAACTAAACCGAAGAAAACCTTTTGTTAATTAAGACCGAAATGAGGGAATGATATGTTAATTAATAATTATTTATAACTAATACTTATTGTATAATGAAAAACGTGTATTTTTTATTTCTATGGATGACGTTAACCTTTACTCTGATGTCATGTAGCTCAGATGATCCTGTTTCTCCAAACCCGTTTGATACTGTCAGTGAAAACACCGGCAGTGGGAAAGACAAGATTGTTGTTATCAGCGATTTGCATTTGGGAAACGATTTGTCTTACTCTGAAAACGTGAAGCACCTGAAACGGCTGGAGCAGTTCCTTAATGAGGTGAGATCGTCGAGCACCATCAAGGAGCTTGTCATTGCGGGCGATATGTTTGACGAGTGGTATATTCCCACACGGGCGGAAACATACGGAAATGGTTCGCAAGCCGATTTTGTGAGAAAAACAGTAGCATCTAATCAAGGAATATTTGATGTGCTGAATGGCATTATCAAGGATGGTAAGGTTAAGCTTACTTATATCCCCGGCAATCATGATATGGGATTCACGCCCGAAAACATCCAGATTGCTTTGCCGGGAGTGAATCAGGCCCGAGATGCAGGCAATAAGTATGCGGTTGGTACCTATAATCCCGACAGTTATTCGCAAATATCCATTGAACATGGTCACCGGTACGACTTCTTCTGCGCGATGACACCGAATGCCAATGAATCTGAAGCTCCCGGATCCTTTATGCCTCCAGGGTATTTCTTCGCTCGTATTGCAGCCAACTCATTCACGGATCCAACCACACCAGAGGCGGCAACAAAAGTGCCCGACGTAACGCTCAATGACCCCAAAAATGCTGAACAGAAGAGCAAATACATTTATTATAACCTGTGGAAGACAGTGATGGAGAAGGTGATTTATGTGAAAGACAATTATGGCGACCCGATTATCAAGACAAACGTGGGGAAATACACAAAGACTTATTCTATTAATGATATTATACCTAAAAACAGTGCGACTGATGGAAGCATCCAGATGAATCTGTACAATGGCTTATTTACTCAAGCCAACTGGGATGCTCGTGAGAAGTATAACAATGTTGCTGTTATGACACCTATCGATACGGCGATAGTGGGTAGTCTTAAAACGAAGTTCATCGACGAACAGTCGAATGTGCAGTTCTTTCAGAATTCTCAGTCTGATGTTCGTATCGTAGTTTTTGGTCATACGCATGAGCCAATGATTAAAACTTATACCAACCATAAAGGTAAGGCGTGTATTTATGCAAATTCGGGTACTTGGGAGGATATGAAAACCCGCGATAAGAATGCAGTGATAGAGCAAGATACGATGAAGATGCACTTCATAACGATTACTCCTACAAAATCGAATAAGAATAATCTACAGGTGGCATTGTATCAATATCGATATGGCAAACATGTGTTGGTAGATCATAAAGAGGTGAATTTATAGTTTTATCCACCTCGAAAAGATTTATTGATCCTTATACAATCCTCCTTTAGTGGAGGATTGGTTTTTAAGTGGTGAACGGCCGGACATTTTAATTCTCGCAGAATTAAAATGCTCCGGCTGCGTTACTTTGTATCTCTCCGCTGCCAATGCAGATATGTGCGTCTTTATCGTATACCACACCAAACTGCCCGGGGGCAACTCCCTGCAGTTTCTTGGAGGATTCAATCTTGTAATTGCCTCCGTCGAGGGTCAGTTTGCCGGGAATGAATTCCGGAGTATGGCGTATTTTGAAAGTGACATCGATTGAATCCTTTACAGATTCCCAAGGATTATCGGTGATGAAGTGGAAATCGTGCATGGTAAACTCGGTGCTGTACTGGGTCTCCACGTCGTGCCCGCAGGAAACATAGATGATGTTCTCATCGAGGTCCTTCTTAATTACAAACCAGGGACCTCCGCCCAAGCCCAATCCTTTGCGCTGGCCGATGGTGTGGAACCAGTATCCTTTGTGGGTGCCAAGTACCTTTCCGGTTTCCAGCTCCACAATCTTACCCTCTTTTTCACCCAGGTAACGACGTATAAAGTCGTTGTAGTTGATCTTGCCCAAGAAACAGATACCCTGGCTGTCTTTTCGCTTGGCGGTAGGCAGGGCTGCACGAAGCGCTGCATCTCTTACCTCGCTTTTCATCAGGCTACCCAACGGGAACATCAGCTTGGATACCTGCAGGTAGTCAATCTGAGCCAGGAAGTCGGTCTGGTCCTTCACCGGGTCGATAGCGGTGGAAAGATATACTTTTCCGTCCTTCTCGGTAGTAGAGGCATAATGTCCTGTAGCGGTCTTATCAAAATCCTTTCCGCATCTCTGTTCGAAGCAGCCAAACTTGATCAGCTTGTTACACATCACGTCGGGGTTGGGAGTAAGGCCGCGACGAACCTTGTCGATGGTATATGCCACGACATTGTCCCAGTATTCTTTTTGTAGGTCGATAATCTCGAAACGACATCCGTATTTACGGGCAACAAAGGTGGCCATTTCGATGTCTTCCTCGGCCGTACAGGTGAGGTCGTTATCGCCATCCATTCCGATTTTAATGTAAAACAAAGAGGGATCGTATCCTTGTTCCTTTAGCAGATGTACTACTACCGAACTATCTACACCCCCCGAAAGTAATGTTGCAATTTCCATATAAAAAATAAATGTTATATATAATATTCCGCCAGGTCAACAATCCCTGCTCTCATGGCGTATTTTGTTGCTTCGTGAACGTTGTTGACTTCCAGTTTCCGGAAGATGTTTTTCCGGTGCGAATTGATTGTGTGGAAGCTCAGGTTTCTTTCGGCAGCAATCTCTTTTGTAGTTTTTCCTAATGCAATTTCTTTTAAAATAATCTTTTCTGTATTGGTAAGCACTGTATCTTTTGGCGCCTGAATGGGTTTCCCAATCAGCATATTGCTTACATGGTTGCAGATAAACCGTTCTTTGTGCATGGCGCATTGCAGGGCAGAAAGGATTTCTTCTTTCGAATTGTCTTTCATCACAATACTGAACTGCTGGCTGCTGTAGAGTATTCGTTTTACAAATTCTTCACTGAGTTCATCCGAAAAAAGTATCCAGTTTATTTTAGGGAAGCGTTCGCTCAGGATAAGTAATTCATCGGCACCGTTGAAATCGGAAAGTGTGTAATCCAGAATCACCACGGCTTCGGGCGAAACACGCAGTTGCTTAATCAATTCCCCGCGATTGTCTGTTTCGCAAATATTGCCTGCTTCCTTCAATCCACCCAGCAGAAACAGCATTCCCGCTTTCGTGATATCCTGATTGTCTGCAATGATGAATTCTCTCATAAATCTTTAGCCTGCTGTAATTGCACAAATACGGCTGCAAATTTACGCAAAATAGTGGGAATATTTTGCCTGTAGAATGTTTTTCTTTTATTTATTGGTTAAAGTATCTTGATAAACCTGATAAAGGTAGGGGGGATGAATGAATTTAAATATTTTTTATAAAAAAGCATTAATTGGAATGAAATTTAATAAAATCGTTGTATTTTTGCTTTAGATTTAGTAATTTTGAACCTTACGAAATATTTATTAACAAACACAACAAATCTAATTACTCACCGGTGAAGTGACCGAAGGATTTCTAACATGAACAACTACAATAGAAAATCAGTAAGTATAATTGATATAGACGAAATGGTAATTGTCAACCTGAATAAGGGTGACATGAAAGCATTCAGACAGATCTATGATGCTTTCTATGTATATCTATGTACGATTGCTACAGCTTATATATTTGACAGAGACGTAGCCCGCGAAGTGGTGAATGATGTTTTTGTTAACCTTTGGGAGAATCGCGAGAATATTACCTATCCGATAACTCCATATCTAAAGAAGGCTGTTCAGAACAGATCATTGAACTACATCCGTTCAATCCAATCGCGCGAGAGAGTATTGACTGAAGCAGAAGAGCTGCTGAACCAGTTTCAGGAAGAATACATCACTTCAACTGATACACCACTCAGTGTACTGGAAAAAAAGGAGGTGGAAGATTTGATTCTTGATGCGGTCAATAATTTGCCGGAGCGTTGCCGGGCAATTTTTACGGACAATCTCTATAACAATAAATCATACGACGAAATTGCAGAGTCGTATGGCATTACTGTAAGCACTGTACGGGTGCAAATTAAGATTGCTTTGACCAAAGTGAAAGATGCGCTTAACCCCATACTTACCTATCTTTTTATTTTTTCTCTGATTTTTTTCATTTTCCGTTAAACGTTTCCTTATCGGCAGGTGTATCTATTATAAAAAGCAATAGATATGCCTAAAGAAATAAAACAATTAATAGCAGATTATCTTTCTGGTAACATCGGTCAGGCTGATGCTGCTGAACTAGTTCGTGTGCTTCGGGAAGATGAAAAGGCTGAGCAGCTGTTTCGTAATATGGCAGAAGCACGGGCATTATCTTCGTCAGTGAAATTCGAAGAAGAGAAAGATCGCAACTTTGAGAAATTGCTGACCAAAATTGAACCTTATCAATCGAAAAAACGGATAATCCCTTTTTCTTTATATAAAGTTGCAGCAGTTCTGCTGCTTCTCATCACAAGTAACTCACTGCTTTATAAATTTCTTCAATCGGGAAATGATAAAGAGGAGGTGGTTTATTATGAAACATCGGTACCTTATGGTTCGCTTTCGAAGGTTGTTTTACCTGATAATACCTGTGTATGGCTCAATGCTGGTTCTTCCCTTAAATATGCTCAGGACTTCGGGAAAAATAAAAAGCGTGAAGTTTACCTGAAAGGAGAGGCTTATTTTAAAGTATCAAAAGATGCCAACCGTCCTTTCTTTGTTCACTCAGGAAAACTTAATGTACGTGTGTTGGGTACCACGTTTAATGTTCGTGCTTATTCAAACGAACAGGTAGCAAAGGTTGGTTTGATTGAAGGAAAGGTGAATGTGGAGGTTTCTGATGGACAGAAAAGTAAACAGATGGTACTGAACCCGAATGAGCAGGTTGCATATAATAAGGCTACAAGTGAGATATGCAAAAATGAAATAAACGCTGAGAAATCTTCCTGGTGGATTACCGGGAAACTATGCTTTATAGACGATTCATTTGCAACGATTGCCACTGCGCTTGAGCGGAAATATGATGTCAGAATAGCAAATGGAAGTGATAAACTGAAGAATGAGCGTTTTTCGGGTAGCTTTGATGTGAACTGTAACATTGATGAGATCCTTTCGGATATTGATGTGGATCACAAATATACCTGGACAAGAGTTAGAAATGTAATAACTATCAAAGATAAAAACTAATATGAACCTATAAAGAATAAGGAGGTAGAATGGATAGTAAATAAGTTATAAAGTAGAACCAGAATGTGAGTCAGACATCCTGGTTCATAGATTTCAATCAATCGTAATAATTTTTTTAATCAAAATCAGTACAAAGGTATGAAAAACAAATCAGAAATGGGGAATTTTATACTCCCTTTTCTTCATCACCGCGACCTAAAATTAACGAATTTCCCGTTAATTGTATTTTTATTTACAGTGTTTTTATTTCCAACGCAATCGGTGTCGGCATTCTCTTTGATCGATAAGAATGTAACCATTCAGATGACAAACGTTTCGCTGGGCAAAGTGTTGGATGAAGTTGAGAAACAGAGCGGATACTCTTTCCTGGTTCGTAACAACGATGTGAACCTGAATGATAAGGTCTCCTTGAACGTGAAAAACGAAAGTGTGGAACAGATTTTAAAAACTCTGTTTACCTCAAAAGGAATCACTTATGAGATTAAAGGAACCCGGATTACTATTTATCGTCCGATGGACAGGGTAGAACAAAAAGCAGAACAAAAGTCTGGAAACCAACAGAAAAAGACTGTAACCGGAATAGTAAAAGACGCTAATGGAGAAACAATAATTGGCGTAAACGTTTCGGTTGTGGGAACCAATAATGCAACTATTACCGATTTGGATGGAAAGTTTATCCTGAAAAATGTGCCCGAAAAATCATTAATCAAAGTATCGTATATTGGTTTTGTAACTCAAGAAGTTGCGCTAAAAGACAAAAACGATCTGAAAATTGTGATGGTAGAATCTTCAAAGCAACTGGAAGAAGTGGTAGTTGTTGGTTACGGGGTTCAGAAGAAAGAGAACCTGACAGGATCGGTCGCTTCGGTAAAGATGGAACAGATTTTAGGTGACCGTCCGGTATCAAATACTACTTCTGTTTTGCAAGGTACTATTCCCGGTTTGCAGGTAACACGCTCATCTACTCCCGGACAGAATAGCAACTCGCTGAATATTCGTGGAACGGTATCAATTAACGGAGGATCTCCGCTGGTATTGATTGACAACGTTCCGGGTGATTTGGGAATGCTGAATCCTGAAGATGTTGAGACAGTAACCGTACTGAAAGATGCAGCATCGGCAGCCATCTATGGAGCTCGTGCAGCAGGAGGTGTTGTACTTGTTACAACGAAACGTCCGAAATCAAATACTACCTTCTCTTTGAGCTACAACAATAATTTTGGTTTCGAGTCTTCAATTAATAAACCTGAACAAGTATCGTTGGAAAGTTATCTGGATAATTACCTGAAAGCAGGATTTACAGATTCTTATTGGGCAAACGGTCAGAGTGTTGCACAGTGGAAGGATTATGTGAAGGATTATAAAATGAATCCAGGTGCTTATGCTACAGTAGGTGACGGTATCTACAAAGATCCAAATGGCAAAATCTATTATCTGAATGAAAAAGACCTTTTTGCCAACATGCTGGAAACTAGTTTTATGACCAATCACAACCTATCCGCATCGGGGGGTACAGAAAAACTTCGTTACCGTATTGCTGCAGGTTACAACTTTGAGAATGGACCGATTGTTACAAATAAGGACCAGTATAGTCGTAAGAATGTAAGCGCTTTCTTGTCGGCAGACGTAACTGATTGGTTTACTCAGGAAATAGATGTACGTTATTCACAAAGCAACAAGACCATGCCGGTGGATGCAGCTGGAGGGATTTATTCAACCCGTCTTATTTCATTTTATCCTGAAGGAGATATGCCTGCGTCAATCAGTGGTCTGGACAAAGATTACCCGATCTTTACGCCACGTGGACTGCTGAATTTGGCAAGAACATCAAGTACTACGGTTGATAACCCACGTATCTTTATGAAGTCTATTGTAAAACCAATGAAGGGCTTGGAAGCAGTATTTGAATACACATACAACAAGAACAATACTAATTATTCTTACTATTCAGGTCAGTACAGTTACACAACCATTCAGATGGCGAAGCAAACAGCTCCTTCGCGTGATACCTATACAAAAGATAAATATTTTACTGATTACAATGCAATCAATGCATACGCTACTTACAGCAAATCTTTTGGAGGACACAATTTTAAACTGATGGGTGGTTTTGACCAAGAAAAGAGTTATTATGAGGACTTGTATGCTTATGCGGAACAACAGGCAGTACAGTCGACACCATCTTTTGGCGGTGCAACCGGTACAAAGACTATCACTGACGGTTATAGCGTTTATACTATCCGAAGCGGATTTTACCGTTTAAACTACAACTGGAACGGAAGATATCTGTTGGAGGTAAATGGTCGTTATGATGGTTCATCTAAATTTCCTAAGAATGAACGTTTTGGTTTCTTTCCATCATTTTCTGCAGGATGGCAGGTTGCCGAAGAAGGTTTTATGAAATCAACCCGTAGCTGGCTGGATGGCTTAAAGGTTCGCGGCTCATGGGGAGAAATTGGCAACCAGGCAATTGATCCATATCAGTATACTCCAACTATGGGTATCAACAGTTCGGACGGTGTTTGGTTGAATAACGGTGCCTACGTAACCACTATTGGTGTTCCAAATTTGGTACGCAGTAACTTTACCTGGGAGAAGGTGGCAACACTCGACTTAGGTTTGGATATAACAATGTTTGGAAATCGTTTAAGCGGTACGTTTGACTGGTATCAACGTGATACTAAAGGTATGTTGTCGGCAGGCAGTGAGATTCCATCGGTTGTGGGTGTAAAAGCTCCTCTTCAGAATGTGGCCGATATGAGAACAACCGGTTGGGAACTAGGTCTTAGCTGGAACGACAAAATTGGTGATTTTGGATACAGAGTAGGTTTTAATGTATACGATCATACATCAAAAATAACGAAGTTTAAAGAAACAGGGTTGATGTCTGATTATTACGTTGGTCGCGACCTGGGTGAAATATGGGGGTATGTAGCTGATGGTTACTATACTGTGAACGATTTCGTAGATACAAATTCCTGGAAGCTGAAAGAAGGAATTACTACTATTCAGGGAGTTAACGTTCGTCCGGGTGATGTGAAATTCAAAAATCTTAGAGATGACGAGGTAAGCGCAAATCAGATTGATGCGGGAAATGGTACATTAGTTAATCCGGGAGACCGTAAAATTATTGGTAACAATACATCCAGATACCAATTCGGGGCAAACCTGGGCGCATCTTACAAAGGGTTTGACCTGAGTGTGATGTTGCAAGGAACAGGTAAACGTGATGTTTGGTTGAGTAATACGATGATTTTCCCATTCGGGACCAGCTCAACAGATGCTGTGTTCATTCCTCTGTATAAAGGTCTGGAAGATTTCTGGAAACCAATCAGCACAGATCCTACAAACGAAAATTACATGATTCCGGAAAAATCGGATCCTAAATTTTATCGTTTATATGGACAGATGCAGAATGTAGGTTCAAACACCCGTGTGTGCGACAAATATTTATCGAATGCTGCATATCTGCGTGTGAAGAACGTTACCCTTTCATATATGTTTCCAGCACAATGGCTGAAGAAGTTAACAGTAAAACAGCTAAGAATGTATGTGAGTGTTGAAAACCTTGCTACCATTACTTCACTGACAAATGGCATTGATCCGGAAACTCTTGGCTGGAACTATCCATTCTACCGTACAACTTCTTTTGGTGCAAGCATTACGTTCTAATATTAAAATGAAAAATAAACCATGAAAAAGATATTTATAATAGCGGCAATGGCACTCTCGCTGGCATCTTGCAACGATGAGTTCCTTGATAAGTACCCTGTAACAGACATCTCTGAAGAGACGGCTTTTGGTTCCTATGATAACTTTAAAGCATTTACTTTTCCGTTGTATGATATGTTTACAAATACAACGATTCAAACCTCTGTAAACTATTGTGCTCAAAGCTCCTGCTATAACGGCGACTTTTATGCTGGGTATATTACTACAAAAAGCAGTTATAACCCTTATGCGTTTCAGACTGTGAGCCAATCTGCCTCTGGCAACGGATGGGATTTTGCATATATAAGAAGAGTGAACATTATGTTATCAAACATTGATAAATGCGCATCAATGTCGGCTGCTGAGAAGAACCACTGGAGAGCGGTAGGATACTTTTTCCACTCATTCTGGTACATGGAACTGATAAATCGTTTTGGCGATGTTCCATGGATTAATAAACCACTGAATGAAGTTTCTCCTGAGGCTTTCGGAGAAAGAATTGCCCGTAAGATTGTAGCTGATTCCGTATTGACACGTTTGCAATGGGCCGAAGCTAATATTGGCGAATTTACTACCAAAGACGGTTCGAATACAATCAATCAGGATTGTGTGCGTGCAGCTTTATCACGCTTTACATTGCGTGAGGGTACATGGCGCAAGTACCATAAGCTGGGCGACTATGAGAAATACCTGACAGAGTGTGCAAGAGTTTCGAAAGTATTGATGGCCAAATATCCTAAATTGTATACCGGTTGTGGTACTGAAGTAACTCCGGGATCGGGCTATGGTGAGATGTGGACTACTGAAGATTTAGGTAAAGTACCGGGCATTATTCTTTATAAGCCGTATAATGCATTGGTTCCTCATAACTTTTCTTATCAGGAACATATTTCAAACTCGAACTACGGACTACACCAGGCAACAGTTGATCTTTATCTTTGCAAGGATGGAAAAACAATTTCTAAATCTCCGTTGTATAACGGTGATAAGGACCCATATTCTACTTTCCGCAATCGCGATCCACGTATGCTGCTTACCATTATGCCTCCGTTTAAAGTGGTGGAAAATGGTGCCAACAAACCTGCTGATAACCCTAAAGCAACATGGGGATATACCAATAATCCGGCCGACAGAGAGTATATTGACTTGATTGGTGTGAATTCTTCGTGTGCAAATCCAGGCGTTGGTATGAAACGCTTGCCGGCACAAAACTGGGGTGCATCTTTGTTGCCTTATTCTCCTAATATCGTTGACAAACAGATTAAGGCTTACATCTGCAGTTATTCAGGCTATTTCCTTTGGAAAAACTACACTTTATGGGAAGAAAGCGGAACAGCGACATTGAATACATCTGATAAACCTATCTTCAAAATTGAAGAGGTTCTCTTGAATTATGCTGAGGCAATGTGGGAACTTGGTCAGTTTAACCAATCGGTTGCTGATGAAAGTATCAATAAATTGCGTGAACGCGCTGCAGTTGCTAAAATGGTTGTAAGCGATATCGATGCAAACTTTGATCCTAACAGACCAACGGATGATGATGGTAATCTGATTGATCCGCTTTTGTGGGAAGTACGTCGTGAAAGAATTATCGAACTGATGGGTGAAGGATTTGGTTTTTATGATGTACGCCGCTGGAGAATGGCCAAATTCTTTATCAACAAACAGCAGAAAGGTTTCTGGACAACAAAGGATGCCGTATCTAAAAGAGGTTTGTTGAACGAAACTACTCATTTGGCTGATCCGACATTAACGCAAGGTTATGCATATCTGTTTGCAGATCCGGTTAACACGGAAGGTAAAGGATGGCTTGATAAGTATTATCTATATCAGGTTCCAACCAATGAAATAGTGTTGAATCCGGCATTAACTCAGAATCCGGGTTGGGAACATTAATAGCTATCTGGTTCAGTTTATGAAAAACTAATCTATATCATTATTACATTAAATAGCCCGGAAGTGAATTAATCACTCCGGGCTATTTTTATATGGTTTCATGCATTATGCGAGAAACTTGAAGTATGTGATTTTCTACTTTTTGATCACCTTTACAGTTTTATAGGTTACCTTATCTTTCAGAATCTGCAGGTAGTACATACCTTTAGGACCATCAACAGCTACATTGATAATTTCGGAAGCTGCAGCTGAAAGTGCACGACTGGTAACTAACTGACCGAGCGCATTGACTACACGGATAGTGTAATTGCCTGCTTCAGGGAACATCATGTTTACTGATTCAACGAAAGGATTAGGATAAACCGAAAGTTGGGCTGTTGCCGCATCTTCGATACCTACACTACTTGTGATAGTAATATACTCAATCATATCCTTCGTGTCTTTACCCCACATGTTGGAGATTGTCAATCCGGCATCAAACTTACCGCCTTTTGTATATGAAACTGTTACAGCCTTTCCATCTGTTTTAGCTGGTAAAGTTGCTTCTTTGAGTCGCCATTCAGGAGTTGTTTTGATTTCAAGTGTTCCGGTAATGCCTGGATAACCTAATAGGTCGTTTGATGCTTCACAGGCTTTATAGGAAGCCGAGGTGGTTGATTCGCCTCCGCTACCGTCAACAATAACAACAGATCCTTTCAGGTCGCCGCCTTTACCCTTATTGGCAAAAGTATTGTCTTCAGCCTTCTCTTCGAAAGTATAGTAGGCGGTAAGTCCTTCAGGAGCTACTTCGTATCCTTTCATACATTGTGTAACTTCTTCATCCGATAATGCTTTGTTCCAGATCTGAACTTCATCGATGGCACCGTTGAATCCTGCTTTGTAAACTCCGCCACCACCAAAGAAGATGTTGGCTGGAACACTTTTGTTTATTCGGCTATCGCTCATATCTTCACGACGTGTGGAAGCTGAGAAAACTGTTTCGGCCAATTTCTTGCCGTTGAAATACATCTTTTGATTTTTATTGGCATCCTGAGTAATAACCAAATGGTTCCACACTCCCGGAGTAACGCTGAATCCGGTACTCATCATCGATTCGTTAGGGCTGTCGTGAGCTGTCCATCCCATTGTATTGAAGGAAACTTCGTTAGCAGGGTGCAGTGCAGTTCCCTGCCATTGCGGGCGGATGGTTACCCAAAGGTCTCCCCAGTTATTATGAGGCCAGCTGTCACCGATAGAGTTCTTGTTGATCAGATTGGTACCCTGTTTGTCGTGAGAGAATTTATCTGCTTTAAACCACAAGGCATAGGAGTAAGCATAGCCGGTTTGTGCAGCAGCCGGCACCATGAACATTTGTGGATCGGCTACCTTTAAAGCACGTGAAACAGTACCTTCACCATCGCGAGAAGTATAAGTGAACTCAACGTTATCGCTTGTTGTAGCTGTTGTTTTGTTGGCAGCAAAAGTATTAATCTGAGGCATTGCACCGGTCTGTTCCGGAGTAATCTGAATGAATCCGCGCATAATGGTTGTTTTACCGTCAGCATTGGTTATATAAAGATCATAAAGACCTGTTTCAGCTATAGTTGCTTTTATTTCACGTGCATTGTCGGCAGAAGCAAGTGAAGCTCCCGTGATTGGGTTTTTGATCTCCCATTTTGCATTTCCATGAAGCAGATCCTTAAAGCTTGCAGTAAAATTTTCGTTTGGTTTGATTACCGGTCGGTCGGTTTCTACTACCTCAATAGGGTCATTATAAGGTAAAGCCTGATATTCTGTCCAACGGATCTCGGAGCCGTTATTTCCATCGGGAGAAACGGCACGTACTCCGAAACGGCCTTCACGTTCACCGTTTGTAAGAGGAGCATCGATTACATAACCAGCCCATGAGGTTGTTGCCGTAAGCAGTTGTTGTGCTTCTCCTTTTTGTTGGAAGTAGATTTCATAGTACCAGGTGTCTACTTCATCGTTATAGGTTTTCACACCGTTTGATTCATCCTTACTCTTATAGAATAGTTTGAAATCAAGCTGGTTGTACCGGCCGCGAAGAATCTCTACCTTAGTGATGTCTGGCTGAACTGTTGTAAATGCCTGAGATGGATTCCGAACCGCCATTTCACCCAATAACATGTTGTAGTCTTCGGTAGTACCTTCAACAGAAAGTCCGATCATTGAGATTACAGCATCGGCTGGCAATTCAAGTTCAGAAAGTTTAGCAGTATAAGTAGTCCACTCGCCGGCTTTAGCAGATACCGGTAGTGCAATTTCCTTATAATCGCTAAGTGCGCCTTTCAGAGCAACAAACATTTTTGCATGAGGATCGGTTCCGTTTAATACCTTATAGGTAAGAGAAAGTGTATAATCAGATTTTACACTGAAGTTGGTCTTGAACAGTTTTACTCTGGAGAAATTGGTTGCTCCGTGAAGCTTCAGACAAGAACCTCCAAACCAGGCATCATCGAAAGTGAAATCGGCTTTTACCAATCCGGAGAGACTTTCCTGAGTCACCTGATCGTTGCGGTCTGTAATCCACCAACGCCATGTGGGCAGGAAGTCCTGGGTATTGATGTTGTACCATTTGTGAGCAAAAGTGGTTTTGCCTTGGTTCTTGAAAAACAGACCGTTACCTAGGCTGAATCGTGTTACGAATGGAATTTGTTGCAGTGTTGATTTGGCTGTTAGAAAGGAAGCAAGGCCATGGAATGTTTTCAGGTCGGCATTTGCCAGTGTAGCATCTGTACGTAGGGGAGGGGTTAATCCCGGGTTGCGGTTTCCACCTGAGAAAGCAAGTTCTTGTTTGAGTAGATATGCCTTTTGAATAGCAATATCAGAAGATCCGTCGTCGGTAGCGCTTTGATGCAACAAACTTTGGGCATGTGCTCCCCAGAGTCCGATAGAGATTTTGTTATCTTTGAGTGCACTCCAATTGCTGTTTTTGAAGGCACGTCCCTGAATATCAAAACCTGCATAGTAATCATAGCTGCTGCGTCCCATAGATTCGGCCTTAGTAACTGAGTTTGAAAGCAGACTTCCGCTCCAGTTGTAATTTGCAAACATCATGTCTGTTACAATGTTGTCACCAGTTCCAAACATTCCATCATTATGATCGCCTAATCCACTGTCGAACGAAATGCCACCGTTATCATTGGTTCCGTCATACCAATGCAATTGGAATTCCCAACCTATCTCTTTTGCCTTCTTATGACAGTCTTGCGAAAAAGCCATCAGTTTAGACATAAAAGTTGAATTTGAACGAAATTCCGAGTTGCATCCTAACCCATCTATACCGTAATATTTCATGAGCTTGACTAGCTTCATTGAATGTTTAAATGTTCCATCAGTGTTTTTCTCAAACAAACGATAGAAAACCTTTCCATAAGTGTTGTATTGGCTGTCGGATACGGATACGCTCCATGGAATGGAGTTTACGCATCCCACTTTTACTCCGTTTTTATGTGCAACGTCGGCTATACCGGCAGTTACCCTCATCCAGGGTGCTGTCCAGTTTCCGTGAATGTCGGTGTACGACCACATGCTGAAGTTGTCTCCTTCAAAACAATAGCGCGGAAGAGATTTCCAGGTAGTAGTAGGATCATCCAATGGAACCCACACACAAAGTTTTCTGTTTTTGTCTGCAGAATTATTTGCCTGATAATCTCCATCAACGATTCTGGACAATGGACGAACACGAGAAATGTAAAACTGATCGTCAAATTGATTTGTTCCCGGAGGAGGTGTACCAGGCTCCCAGCTCTCGAGAATTGTGTACAAGTCTGTCGAACCTTGAGGTATATCCAACGGATGTTCAGGTGTTCGTTGTGCCCAGCTTAAGACGGCCAGGTTTACAAAGAAAAATAATAAATAAATCTTTTTCATTGTGTTGTTAATTAAAGTTAGACAATAAGTGAAATTTTTCATAAGTAGATTTTTGTGCTGATGTCTGTTTCCTTAAATTTGGCTAAGGTTGTTTTAGGAAAGCGCAGCCAGATTACTCTGGCTTTGCGCTTTCAGGATTGATATTCTAAAAATTACCCACAGCGGCATCCCACCAGAGTCGAGTACCCTGTTTGTCTGGTCCGCCTAAAGCCGGTATACCTGTTTTATCTACATCTGCTTGTACGCTTGGTTGACCTGTTCCCGGGAATGGAATACGACGGATTATATCGCCTGCAGCGATTGACCCATCTCCTTCATCACGCAATACAGGGAATATTTTGGGATATCCAGTTCTTCTTAAATCAGTCCATGCTTCAAATGAATACGGGAAATTGGCAATGTATTTTTGTGTGATGATCTTTTCCAATTTGGTCTCTTTGTCTTCACCTTCATTCCATTTTACACCGATCTTTGTTAGGCTAGGTCTGTTATAGCGGGGATTCCAGGGATCTTCGTATGTAAAATCAGTTGCTTTATCCTGTGCCATATATTGTTGCTGTACATTTTGATAAATATCATTAAACGCCTCACCAACAAAAGCATCTTTTATGCCTTGTTCATAGAAACTCTGAGCCGAGCCTCCCATGTTCCATCCTCTCAAAGCTCCTTCAGCTCTTAGGAATAGCACTTCTGCATACTTCATAATATAAAGAGGAGTTGTGCTGATGTTTAGTTCATTTACTCTTGAATAAGCAACTCTGAAATTTGCTTCGTAGTTTTGCCCTTCCAGCATCAATATTCCGGAACGAAGCCCAACGATTTTAGATTCTTTTTCCAGGAATTTATTATCATCGTTTTTATTATAAATCCGATCTGTGTTTTTATCAAAAATAAAAGCCAGATATGGATGGTTCAGACTCTTCATAATACTCTCGAGAGATGCGTTTAATCGTGTGTCGTTCCATATGTTGGAAATCGTTGCGAGGGGATGACTAAAACCAAACGTCAATGGATCGAGTTTTGCCTGAGCCTCATTTGAGTCTATCACTCCGGATTGTACAGCCTCCTCTGCCCATTTTTTTGCCAGTTTGCTGTCAATCTTCACAATATGCATCGCCATACGTAGTTTTAGAGAGTTTGCCAACTTTTTCCAGTTTTTAATATCCCTGTTCTCAAAACTTGTTATTAAGTCATTGGTTTGCAATATCCCTTTAACTGCTTCCTGATACCAGGAAGGCTGAGATTCAAAATGGTCGATGCATGCAACGATGGTATCTAAATTATTAACGATTGTTTTATAAATTGACTCTACTGAGTTATAGGTAAAAGGTGCAGTTTGCTTATTCGCTTTATAATCTGCATAAGGGAATGGCCCGTAAATGTCTGTCATTTCTTGAGAGCTATAACTGTAAATCAAGAGTGCGAATGCTTTGATTTCGGGAATAGAATCAATTTGCGGATGATTCAATATTGGCACAATTGAATTTTTTATAGATATAAAAGATCCGGCAGCACCTCCGTTAAAATTATCGAAATTATAATAAGTAGAAGGCATACGTCCGCCAAACCGTTGTGGTAGACACATATATCCAGCATAGTTATCAATTTCAAGGCTGAATTGGAATTGGTATTGGTGAGGACCAGGTATATTACCGTCTTTACCTCCTCTCATAGCAAACTGAGCCGTGTTAAGCTGTCCTAGAAGCGCGATTTTTTCCATTTCCGCCAATGCAGATTGTAATCCGGCCTGAGTTTTAGCAGGGTGTTTATAATTAATAGTATCAGCTTTACCTACATATACCACTGAACTTCCCTCTTTGCTGCTTGAAGTTAATTCAGAACCAGGTAGGTCGTCCTGAAAAAGACAGGATGATAATCCGAGTGTTAGGGCGGAGGAAATCAGTATAAGATTTATTTTTCTTTTCATTGTATTTGAATTTTAGTCAATTAAAACGAGAGTGTTGCAGAGAATCCTAACGAACGGGTTGTAGGCAGATTAAATATGTCCACGCTTCCCAAACTGTTTTGGGTAGATAAAGACGTTTCTGGATCCATTGGGGCTTTGTTGTACAAGAAGAATAAGTTTCGGCCGATTAACGAAAGCGATAAACTCTTAATGGGACCGAAAACTTTCTTGAACGTATATCCCAGCGACATCTCTCTCAAACGGAAATTGGTGGCATCGTATACGTATTGTGTTGCAACAATATCACCGCCAATTGTTTGGTAATATAATTCGATAGGAGTTATTTGTCCGTCAGCAAGTTTCATTGCTGGATATGTATCCCCATCGATGTTTGTATAGGTTAGCCCGCTTTTTGCTTGTAGATTTCTGGCTTCACCGGTGCGTTTTGACAGGCCAAGATAATCTAACTTAGCTTCGGTAAATGAAACTGCTTTTCCTCCGATCTTTCCATCAATTAAGAAATAGAGTGAGAAATTTTTATAGGTAAAAGTGTTATTCCAACCTAATTGAAACTTTGGATTCATGTTCCCAACATAAGTGCTGTACTTAATCGGATTAAGAATGGGTTTACCATCAGCTTCAGTTAGTTTTATTTTACCGTTTTCATCTCTCAAAAAGTCGGTTGCATACATATCTCCATATTGTCCTCCCTTTTTATAGCGGAGTTGGTATTTGCGTGTAAAGTCAAGATACTGAGGAATAAGTCCTTCTTTGCCATCTTCATCAATGTATGTTTTAAGTATCTTGTTTGCATTGTATGAGAAGTTTACACCTGTTTTCCACAAAAAGTTTTTAGTAATATTCATTGCATATGAGAGTGTAGTCTCAATTCCTCTGTTTCTTATAACCCCAGTGTTAACTGGTTTGGAATATCCTCCTTCATCTATAATCAGGTAAGCTCTGTCCAATAATGTGTTGTAAAAAGTTAAATCCCAGTTCAACGCATTAGAGAAGAATGAAGCATCGAATCCGGCCTCAAACGAGCGCGATACTTCCGGAACCGGATTTTTAAAGTAAGAGTAAGGAGAAGGGATAGTGGATCCGGTAATTGGGTTCACACCGACTTCTGCAAATATCAGGTTTGGAATGGAGTTCCCTACCTCACTGTATGAGGTGCGTAACTTTAGATAAGTGATAAACTGAGGCATTTTAACAAGATTATGTACTAATGCGTTTGCTCCAAAAGAATAATAACCGTAGTTATCCGGCACACCTCTGTCCTTGAATTGTGCGAAGGCTCGGTACCAGTCCTGACGGTAACTTCCCTCAAGATAAATTGCATCTTTATATCCCACCTGTCCGGTGATGAACAGACCTTGATCCCAGTTGGAAGTTTTGTTGTATGTACGCGAAGAACCTGAGCCGGCGCGTGGATCAAAAATATTTATTGTATGTAGTTCGTTTTTCATTAAATAGTCATACATCATAGCCTGTTCATACATGCTTTGTGATTCTGTTTTTATTCTGTGTGCAGTAGCCCCGCTGGTAGCTGAAACTGAGAAATCTTTGAAAGAATTGTTATAACTTAACATTCCATCCAGATAGAATTCGTTGGAGTTGGTGAGCCATTGACCATATATTCCTCTATCCATCATAGTGACTTCATTATAAGTTGTAGCTGCACGTTGATCTGTAGTTTCACTTCTTGAGCGATCCATACTGAATCTTCCCTGAGCATTCAGTCCTTTGATTATTTCGTAGTTGCCGGAAATATATCCATAAGCACGGTCTTGCTTATCAATTTTCGAAAGCATATTCATAATCCAATAAGGATTATTATTTTTTGCATCATTGATTAACCAGTTTTGTTTGGTTCCTTTTAGTTCTGTTTTTTTGTCTGTGACTAGTTTAAAACTTCCGTCTGGTTGTTTTTCATAATATGTATAGCTGTTTGACATCCATTTGGCGTTTTCAATTCTATAATTGTTTTTGTAATAGCTCATGTCTGCATTTCTTGGAGCTGTATATGCATGAAAAATTGGATTGAGCACTTCACCTCCACCAGGCCTGTTTTTTGTTTGCTGATTCACATAGTTCAATGCAAGGTCAATATTTAATTTTTTGTTCAGTAAGACATAATTCTGTCTGAAAGTAAATATATGACGACCGAATGTGTTGTTTCTCAACATACCGTTGGCAGTAGTATTGGCATATGAGAAATATGAACGCATTGTGCTTGTTCCACCGCTTAATGATATGGAATTGTTGAATGTATTTCCAGTTCTATAGAAATCATTCAAATCATTTCCCACTTTATTCAATAAGTGTTTTCCGGCTGCAGCGAATGTTTCCAAATCATTGGTTGTCAGATCTGATATCCGTTTTCCCCAACTATCACTTCCTTTTTTATTTAACCCATATTCATTCTGAAATTCAGGAAGAATCATTGGTCTTTCAAAAGTTGCATTCGAGGTCACATTGATATTCATAGTTCCCTCTTTCCCTTTTTTGGTTGTAACCATTATTACCCCATTTGCAGCTGCACTACCATATAAGGCAGCTGCATTAGCCCCCTTTAGAATGTTGATGTTTTCAATGTCATCGGGATTAATGGATGAAAGGGCATCTGACCCTTCTGTATTGTTGCCATAATCCAACGAAGCATTAAAACCTTGCTGCCCTTTTACATTATTACTCATAGGAATTCCATCTACTACAATAAGCGGACTGTTGTTTCCAATGATTGATCTGCTACCACGAAGCAAAATCTTGGAAGCACCACCTGCACCACCCACATTAGGTGTAATGCTTAGCCCTGCAGCTTTTCCTTGTAGCGAGTTGATGAAGTTGGCATCCTGAACGCGCATCAGCTCTTCGTTATCCATTTTTTGTGTGGCATACGTAAGTGATTTGGCTTTTCGTTGAATACCCATGGCGGTTACCACCACTTCTTCAACTTTCTGAAAATTTTCGCGCAGAGTTACAGCCAGAAAAGAGTTTGTACCAACTTTTACCTTCTGTTGTTCATAACCAATAAAGGATACGCGTACCATATCGTTCTCTTTCACATCAATGGAAAAATCTCCGTTCGTATCAGTTATTGTTCCGTTTGATGAACCTTCAACGAGTACATTTGCTCCGATAATAGGTTCGCCCTGTTCATCTTTTACCTTTCCTGTGATTTTTCTAGTCGAGGAGGTTTTTCCTGGCCGACTGTTGTTCTCTTGATTTTCTGACAGAAAAAGCACAATGTGTTTATCATTAACCTTATATTTGACATTCTCTCCGGCAAATATGATTGAAAGAATCTCAGTAACTTCTTTGTCTTTTACCCGAATAGTAGTCTTACGGTTTACGTTTACCGAATTTAGGTTGTAAGTGAAATAGTACTTGCTTTTTGATTCGATAGATGATAAAACTTCCTTTACAGAAACATTTTTCATATCCAGAGATATGCGCGTCTTAGGAGAATCATTTTTTTGAGCCAAACATGGCTGAGATAAGATTGATAGCAGCAAGAGAACTATATATGCCATCAATTTCAGTTTTTTTTGGTTTGTTCTTCCTTGCTCTGAAGGCAGGGGTGTCTTGGTTTTGTTAAAATTCATATGTTTATATATTAGATAAATTAAAGTTAACAGTGTCTTATTTCAGTACTTCTATACTGAAAAAATGGGCGGATTCACATCTTCAATCATGAGATTATCCGTATATGAAAAAATAAAATGTAAATGAAACTTGTTACGGTTTATGGGTGCCTGCTGTAGATATTTACTTTTTTGTTTTCGATCTTATAAGTAAATTCGCGGGTGTCTTTTAACAAGTCAAGTACCTGTTCCAAGGTAGCGTCCTGTTTAAACCGGCAAGTGAAAAGTTTATTGTTTAATTCAGGCGGATGAACTGTAATCTGTACATCATACCTTCTTTCCAACGATTTAACAATGGTTCTAAGAGATTCTTCCACGAAGGCCAGTTCACCTTGTCGCCAGCTATCAGACTCTTCAGAGCTTACATTCGTTTGCAATTTAAAGCCTTTATCTAACGTATAAAGAACTTTATCGCTGGGATGAAGAATTATTTTTCTGTTCTTTTCAGGATCTGAAACCTCCACTTTGCCTTCTTTTAGGAAGACAGATGAAATTTCTCCTAGATAAGCCTTCACATTAAACTTCGTTCCGAGAACTTTAACATCCAGACTGGTATTGTGTACAATGAAAGGATGTTTATGGTCTTTTGTCACTTCAAAATATCCTTCACCTTGTAACGTAACCTCTCGTTTATTACCTCCAAAACTGGCAGGGTAAGTGAGCTTACTATCCGAGTTGAGCCAAACACGAGTGCCATCGCAAAGAGTGAGAGCAACTCGTTGGCCGCGAGGAACTTCGATTGTGTTTAATTTTTCGTTTTGATTGGTCGTTATTCGGTAGAGGTTTAACGAGAGAAGAACTACAATCAATATTGCAGCAGCATATTTACTCAATGAAACAATTCGACGAAGTGGTGAAATTTTTAGGTTGACAGCTTTGCGGTACTCTTTTCCTGAAATGTTTTCTTCTTGTAGGTTGTTTTCTCGGGTATCACTTTCTGAAATTGTATCTTCATGATCCATCTTCAATTCAGTTGTTCCGGATATTCTATATATTGGCTTAGTCTCATGCTGTGCTTTCTCTTTATTCTCCAATTCGTTCATAAATCGGTTGAAGGCAATCTCAATCTCTTTTTTATCAGAAAACCGGAATTCATCTTTAAGCGACCACAGCCGTTCAATCTCAAAAAACCAGTCTGCATGAGCTTTGTTTGTTGAAATCCAATCTTGCACTTCCTTTAATTCATCAGATGTACATTGGTGTGAGAGAAATCGTATCAGTAATTGTTCTTCCATTAGTATTTTTTTGCTTTATATATTGAAGACAATTGTGATCATGGTTACTACGTAGTACAAAATGACTTTTTTTATTTTTTAGCGTAAAAAAGTAGAATTAGTAACAATAAATCGTGTAAATCGGTTTTTAGGAAAGTCACAGCATGTCGTATGTGTGTTTCAACTGTACGAAGAGAAATATTCATGATGACGGCTACCTCTTTTTGAGGAAGGTCGTGGAAGAAACATAGACGAAAAGCTTCAGCGCAACGTGGAGGCAGCTTTTTGACAGAGCTTTCCACAACTTCATAAATATCTCGGGTAATCAGGTTTTGCAATGTGTCATTTGAATCGGGACAAGAACTGATTGCCTGAATTCGTTGCTCTGCTATCCTGATGTTTGCTTCGTCTACAATCATCTCATGTTTCAGGTAATTGAGGCATTTGTTTTGTACACATTTAAACAGATAAGAGAGTATGTTGTCGGCATCAATGTTTTCTTTTTGTTCCCAATATGTGGCAAAAATCTCTTGTACAATATCCTTGGCTGTCTCATCGTTCACGAACCTGCATGCCAGTGCCATGAGTTTCGGATAAAAGAACTCAAAAAAGTTTTTGAATGCATTAAGGTCCCCGGCTTTCACCTGAGACATGTTCAATAGATCGTTCACGGTTAGTTGGTTGTAATGTTAGTCGGTGCTTTAAATAATATTTCCTGGCATGTACTTTTTCTCTGATGTGACTTTCAGCGGGAAAATCAGCGGCAAAGATAATATTTTTTTATGAATAGATACTTTTAAATGAATTTATATGGTAGAAGTAACAATCAGATTTCTTTAGGCAAATGTTATTAATTAATTTCGGAATATAACTGTTGACATGCATATTTGTTTTATAGTGAATCATTCTTTGATTATTATTTTAATCTTTAACAGAAGTTCCCTAAATTTGCGCTAAACTTTGTTTTCTTAACCTAACTGACAAATATATTAACAACATCATGAAAAAAAATCTTTTTGGTTTGCTGGGGCTAAGCACTTCGCTTATTTTTCCGGCAACATCTTTGTTCGCGCAGCAAACTAAACGCCCTAATGTTATTTTTATCTTGGCCGATGATATCGGTTATGGTGACTTGAGCTGTAATGGTGAAAAGACTATCCATACTCCTAACGTGGAGAAGCTGGCTTCTCGTGGAGTTCGTTTTACCGATGCTCATGCAGTGGCTGCCACCAGCACTCCTTCCCGTTACTCTATGCTCACCGGACATTATTCCTGGCGACGTGACGATACCGGCATTGCAGCCGGGAATGCCGGAATGATTATTCGTCCTGAACAGACTACACTCGCCGATATGTTTAAATCGTCCGGATATGCAACCGGTGCAATTGGCAAGTGGCACCTTGGGTTGGGAGATAAGACCGGCACTCAGGACTGGAATGGTTTCATTACACCCGGACTGAAGGATATCGGCTTTGATTATTCCTATATAATGGCTGCCACGGGCGACCGTGTTCCATGCGTTTTTGTGGAGAACCAGCGCGTGGTAAACCTCGACCCGAACGACCCGATTGAGGTAAGCTATGAAAAACCATTCCCCGGCGAACCCTTGGGAAAAGATCATCCGGAGCTGCTGACAGTTCTTAAACCAAGCGTGAACCATGGTCACAATCAGGCTATTGTGAACGGAATCTCTCGTATTGGCTTTATGAAGGGTGGCAAAAGTGCATTATGGAAAGACGAGAACATAGCCGACAGTATTACTAGCAAGGCGATTAGCTTTATTGAAAATAACAAGAACCACCCTTTCTTCCTTTATTTTGCAACGAACGATGCCCATGTTCCCCGCGTTCCTAATCCAAGATTTGTTGGAAAGAGCGGCATGGGAGCTCGTGGAGATGCTATATTAGAGTTCGATTGGAGTGTGGGAGAGATTATGAAGACCCTTGAAAAACTGGGATTAGCCGAGAATACGCTGATTGTTCTGACCAGCGACAATGGTCCGGTAGTGGACGACGGTTATCAGGACAGGGCGGTTGAACTGTTGGGCAAACACCGTCCGTGGGGACCTTACCGCGGTGGTAAGTACAGCAACTTCGAAGCGGGAACACGTATTCCTTTTATTGTAAGCTGGCCGGGAAAGACAAAGACCGGAGTTTCGAATGCATTGGTTTCACAGATTGACCTATTTGCATCTCTATCATCATTGGTAGGACAAAAGAAGAAAGAGGGTGTAGCTCCTGATAGTCAGGATTATCTGAATACTTTCCTGGGAAAAACTAAAAAAGGACGTAAGTATGTCATTGAGCAGGCTGGGGCATTGTCAGTTTCTACCAGCGACTGGAAGTATATCACTCCGAATAACGGTCCTGCTTATAATAAGCTGACCAATACGGAACTGGGCAACAGCAAGGAACCTCAGCTTTATAATTTGAAAACAGACCGTGGCGAGAAGGTGAATGTGGCTGCTCAGAATTTTCAGAAAGTGGAAGAGCTGAAGGTTATCCTGGAAAAGGAAAAGGCGTTGAATCCTAAATATGTGCCTGTAGTCAAATAATGATGAAGAATCTAAATATAGGCATTTAAGATTTCAGTTTTGAAAGAAGAAATTTGAATAATCTCATTTAGCCAACTTTATTCAGCATTAAAGAGCCATTTTCAATCCACATAACAGATTGAAAATGGCTCTTTTTATTTTGGATGTTACAACTATAATTCATTTAAATTGTAGTATGCTTATAAATCCCCCAAGATGGTTAGAATTTAAAGAGTTGGGCCTGATGCCATCTCCAATACCCAGCTACAACTATCAGTCAGCTTCACTTTTGAATCGGTGGAGCGTACTTCAATCAAATTCTCCCCGGGATTTAACTTTATATCTTTCCAACAAATAGTAGCGTAATTATCGGGCGATTTTTTTCCCATACTTTTCCCGTTGACAAACAGTTCGACTCCCGAAACATTGGTAAATACCATGACGTCCGTTAAACTTCTGTGTCGGTTGGTGTTTCTTTTATTGCAGAGATACAGAGTCTTAGCCTCTTTGTTCCAATTGGCCTTATAGAAGTAGAATGCATCTTTCCGCACTTTACGATCAAAGGTTACAAGTCCCTTATCATTTCTTCCCGGTTTGTCACCTTCAGTACGGTGAGCAGCTCCGAAATCGAACATGTTCCAGACGAACGAGCCCCAGATGAACGGACGCTCCGCAATTACTTTCCAGTTTTCCATGTGGTAGAAAGTCTGCCAGTTTTCAGGATGCCACCAGCTGTTGGGAACGGTTTTCGTTAACGTATCCTGCTGATGGTAGATACTTGCACCTGCTCCATATTCGCTTATACCTATTTTCTGGTCAGGGAAAGATTTATGTCTATTGTCCAACCAATCTCCCAGGTTTTTGGGCATTCCTCCGTACCATCCGTCGTAGCGGTTCCAGGCAATCAGGTCCGTTATCAGGTTCAAGTTTCCTTCCTGATTGCTGGCGGCCGTAGTTGGTCGGGTAGGGTCTTCACTGTGTGCCAGTGCGTTCAGTTCCTTCACATATTCCACCGGATTGTCTCCCTGCTCTTTCAGCTCGTTGAACATTCCCCAGCAGCATACCGAAGGATGATTGTAGTTCTGACGAATCATCTCTTTCAGCTGCTCTTTTCCGTTCTCTTTGAATGCAGGCTGATCAACAAAGCCTTTGTCATTGTATCCTCCGGGACCAACAAAAGGAATTTCTGACCATATAATAAATCCGTTGCGATCCAGTAAATCATACAGGTAAGTTGCATGTGGATAATGTGACAGCCGGATGGCATTAACACCCATCTCGCGCATAATTGCCACATCCTCGTCATGGTCTTCCTTGTGCAGCGCATTACCTATCTCGCTTCTGTCCTGATGACGACAAACACCATGTAATTTCAGCTGTTCTCCGTTCAGGAAAAAGCCCTTTTGCGGGTCGACATGGAAATAACGAAGCCCCAATGGCTGATTCACTTTGTCTATCTCTCTGTTATTCTGAATTAATGATATCTCGGCCCGATACATAAACGGGTCTTTCATTCCGTTCCAGAGGTGAGGGCGGGAGATGATAAACGGTATCTCTTCCGTTAGTTGAGAATTACCTTTCAGATTCACAGTCCGAACCTCCTTTCTTATCACTTTGTTGCCATCCCATATCTGGAGCAAAATTTCAGCTGATTCATCCTGCACCGATCCGTTGGACAAAATTATCTTCGCCTTTACCTTTGCCTCTTTGTTGCTCACAGACTCCTGAATGAGGTAAACGCCTGGCGAAGCGTAATCCAATGGTGAAATACATACCGGGTCTGTTATCAAGAGATGGACATCCCGGTAAATTCCTCCGTAAAAATTGAAGTCGCCCACCAGTGGCATCACATCAAGCTGTTCGGCATTATTAACACGTACCAGGATTGTATTCTCTTTGCCATAGTTAACCCTATCGGTAATTTCAAAAACAAAGGCGCTATATCCCCCGCGATGTTCGCCAATATGTTTTCCGTTTACTAGCACGTTAGCAATGGTGTTTACACCTTCGAAGCGGAGAAACAGACGTTTGCCTTTCCATTCGGGGTTGACGAACAATTTCTTTTCGTAGTTTCCGATGCCCCGTTTATAGTCAAGCTTTCCTGACAATGCATCAACAGTGTTCCAGGTATGAGGGAGATCAACCCGTTGTCCTTTAAAATCGCTAACGTTGTGTGAAAAGCGGAATGACCAGTTGTCATTTAATAATAAATCTATCCGTGATCCGGATGCCGACAAGGAAAAGACCAATGTTGTCAGGCATAAAAGGTAGAATTTGCGCATTTTTTAGTATTATTACTTTATAATTGATTTTATTTTCTGAATGAGTTGTGCAAAGTGTTCAAGAAGCGCCGGTTTTACTTTGCCTGCTATATTATGATTTTCAGCTGCATCTTTTTTATGGTCGAAAAGCATGCAATCTTTTTTCTTTCCTTTTGCCCATTCAGCATAGCTGTATTGGTTATCCACAATGTTGTCTCCACCTTCCCACTGAATGTAAACATGCTCTTTGATTTTGCTTTTCGGATTGTTTAGAATGGGAACAAAGCTTTTTCCATCCAGCTGTTTTTCTGGTAGCGGCAATGCACATAGTTCGCAAAGAGTAGGGTATAAGTCTACAAACTCTACCATACTTTTTGTCTTGCCGGTTTTTGCGCCGGGGGCGCGCACGATGAGTGGCACGTGTGTAGCGCAATCCATCAGATTATGTTTCCCCCAGAAAGTATGCTCACCCAAATTCCAACCGTGGTCGCCTATAAGTACCACGATGGTATTCTCCCTCAAACCGAGTTCGTCCAATGCCTGCAATATCAATCCTATTTGGGCGTCCACATAACTGACGCTTGCGTAGTATCCATGTTTTGCTTCCCGCTGAAAGGCCTCTTCATTTGTATCTTTTACACGAGCATAACTGAAAATTTCCTGTGAAGGCTTAACTTGTCCAGGTAAATCAGTTGGGCGATAGGGGTTAGTGGCTAAAGGAATTTTATTCCGGTCGTACATATCCCAGTATTTTCTCGGTGCATTGAACGGAAGATGGGGTCTCCAGAAACCGCAAGCCAGAAAGAAAGGCTTTCCCGTCATCTTTAATCTTTTTAAGTCGGCAATGGTGCGCAACGCTCCCTTTCCGTCATCATAAGCCGAATCGGGTACATTAGCCCATTCACAAAAAGGTCCACGCATGGTTTTTGGATTAATGGTGTGTCCTGATTCGGAATTCATCCATACTTCCCATTTGTTGTAGTCAGCCCAGTCCTTTCCATATCCTTCCGGATGCACCCGCCAAGGATACTCGCTCCAGCTATCGGCATGGTCTGCAATGTTGTGAAACACCTTCCCATTTGATACGGTATAATAATCATGCATGGTGAACCATTGAGAAACAGGGATGGCTTCGGGACAATCCTTGCTGGCCGACGCGTCAAACTGCACAAAGCGGTTGGGGTAATGCGGATACATTCCAGTTAATAAACTAGCCCGGGAAGCCCCGCTTACAGGAATATTACAGTAGGCGTTTTGAAAGAGGATACCGCTTGCTGCTAGGCGGTCAATGTTGGGAGTCTTTATCTCTTTTACTCCATAGCAACCTAATTCTGGTCTTAAATCATCTGCTATCAGGAAGAGAACATTCGGTTTTTGTTTTGCCTGGAGAATTGGAGATATGCAGCACATCAGTCCAGGCAGCATTATATTGCTTAATTTCATCATTTTTTATAATCGAGCTTTTGAAAGTTCAAAACTACAATTAATCTTCTAAACACGCAATAACGCAGATTTTTTTCTGACTGAATATATATACTAGATCATACAAATCAAGAGTGATTACTTCTTTAACTAAATACAACTTGTCAGATTGGAAAGTAAGCAGTAATTTTGAAACATCATTAATTAAACCAGTTCAACCTGATATTGCCGTTTAAAAAACATACTGAATTAAGATGAATAATGTAAAAGAACAAAATTTAAACAGGTACCGCTGATTTTTAGAATTAAATATCAATAAAAAATAACAGACAATGAAACAAAACCGGATTCACATTTTGATTTTGCTGCTTGCGTTGTTGTGTGGCAGCAGGGAAGTAGCTGCCCAGCTGAATATTACTCCAAAGCCCCAGTTTACTGAGCTTCAAAAGGGCGCCTTTACTCTGGATAAAAAGACAGTGCTTTATACCAACCTGAAAGGTGAGGAGAAAGGAAATATGCTTAGTTTGCTTCAGGAGTCTCCTCTGAAACTTTCTTCTGCAAAGAAAGTCAATAAGAAAAACTCGATAAACCTGCTATTGGTGAATGATTCGACAAGCTACTCTTCACCTGAAAGTTACCAGCTATTGGTTACCCCCAAACAAATCACAATTTCGGCTAAGAACGGAGCAGGATTGTTTTACGGTGTTCAGTCACTTCTGCAGCTGATTAATCAGAACGAGGGTTCCAGCATAAAAAGCATTCCTGCATTGCAAATTAAAGATGAGCCCCGATTGACTTACCGAGGACTTCATCTGGATGTTTCCCGTCACTTCTTTACCAAGGAGTTTATAAAGAAGCAGCTCGACATGATGGCTTATTATAAACTGAATCGTTTTCACTGGCATCTGACCGACGGTGCAGGATGGCGTATTGAGATTAAGAAGTATCCGTTGCTGACCGATGTCACTGCCTGGAGACCATACAACACTTGGAAAGAGTGGTGGAAGAACGGACGCAAATATTGCACCAAAGACAACCCGAAAGCACAAGGTGGATTTTATACGCAGGAAGATATCAAAGATGTTGTGGCTTACGCACAGAAACGCTATATTACCGTGATTCCGGAAATTGAAATGCCGGGGCATTCCGAAGAGGTTTTGGCTGTATATCCTCAGCTCTCCTGTTCAGGCAAGCCTTATGTAAACTCTGATTTCTGTATAGGGAACGATAGTACCTTTACCTTCCTGCAGGATGTGCTTACCGAGGTGATGGACCTTTTTCCATCTAAGTATATTCACATTGGTGGTGACGAAGCCGGGAAAAGTGGATGGAAAACCTGTCCCAAGTGTCAGGCAAGGATGCAGAATGAAAATCTGAAAGATGTGGACCATTTACAAAGTTACCTCATTCACCGTATTGAAAATTTCCTGAATGCACATGGCAGAAAACTACTTGGTTGGGATGAAATTCTTCAAGGAGGTCTGGCTCCCGATGCTACCGTTATGTCGTGGCGTGGGGAAGAAGGCGGAATTGCATCTGCCAAAGCCGGTCATCAGGCAATTATGACTCCTGGGGCCTATTGCTATTTCGATGCTTATCAGGATGCCCCCAACTCAGAACCCGAGGCTATAGGCGGATTTTTACCGCTGCAAAAAGTCTATTCCTATAATCCGGTACCCGATTCGCTCACAGCCGAACAGAAAAAGCTGATTATGGGTGTGCAGGCAAATCTATGGACAGAATATGTCCCTACCCCCGAGCATGCTGAATATATGATTTATCCTCGTTTGTTGGCACTGGCCGAGGTAGGATGGACGGCTCCGGAAAATAAATCTTATCCTGAATTCCGTCAACGTGCCCTGAAGGCTGTAGATTTTCTGGAAAGTCGTGGTTATCATCCGTTCCAGCTAAAAAATGAAGTGGGTGAAAGACCGGCCAGTCTGGTGAAAGAAAATCATCTGGCAGTAGGCAAAAAGATTACTTACAAGGAACCATACTATCCCGGTTATACAGCTGGAGGCGATTCTGCACTGGTTAACGGCTGGAGAGGTGGTTGGACTTATGGCGATCGTCGCTGGCAGGGAATTATAAACCACAATCTTGATGTGGTGATTGACCTAGGCGCTACTATGCCGGTTAAATCTATCAGTGCCACTTTTATGCAGCTGATTGGTCCGGGAGTATGGATGCCTCATGATGTGGAGATCAAGGTTTCCGAAGATGGCGTTAACTTTACTACTTTGAAGCAGATAGCCAATGAGGTACCCGAAGATTACGAACGACTTGCATTGCGCGACTTTGGTTGGGAAGGCAGTACAACAGCACGTTATGTGGAATACATTGCTCGTCCAAACAGCAAAAAGGGTTTCTTGTTTGTGGATGAAATCATTGTGAAATAATTGATTCGGGTTGCTTATTTAGGTAGCCTCTCAGAATAAACAAAAAGGAATGGAGAATAGTCCGGCAGGGCTCGTTCTTCATTCCTTTTTTTTATGGATTATGTTTAGAATATTAAGCAAATTATAAGACTATGATTAATCAAATCAACGCGTAAGATCCAATAAATACTTACTGCTTTGTCCTGAAAGATGTTGAACTAAAATATAGAAAAAAGTTACTCTAGCCTGGTATATCCTTTTTCTTATTATAAATTCTTTACCTATAGATGACTTAACTCTCCTCAATAATCCAATTATTTTTTCTTTTCTTTTTTCAGGAACGACTAACTTGTCTCTGAAAAAACCGCTATCTTTATGACCCGAAATAAATAAAAACTGTATGAACTGCTTGAAATTTCTGGAACTTCAGGAAGAAGACCTTCCGTTTGTGAAAGATATATATGATTACTATACCCTCAATACAACTGTGGTATATTCTACAGAACCTGTTCCAATGGAAGATATCAAAGGATTTGTTCCTGTAGGTGATCCTTTATACCGCTCATTCATGCTTATTACACCCGAAGGCGAGAAGTGCGGTTTTTGCTATTTCAACAAGTTTAAGCCCCGTGCAGCATTCAGCGTTTCAGTAGAAATTACAATCTATCTAAAGCCCGGATTTGAAGGAAGGGGATATGGATCGGAAGCTTTACTCCGGCTGGAAGAATATGTACGTAATGGAGGATTCGCCAATATCGTGGCCTTGATATCGGGCGATAACATGGTTAGCCGCCATCTGTTTGAAAAATGCGGCTATACTTGTTGCGGAAACATCAGGAATGCGGCCCGAAAGTTCGACCGCTTCTTAGATCTTATGTTTTATCAAAAATTGCTTTAGCAGAGTTGGCTCAACTCTTTTTTTAATATGTTAACTAAAATGATAAAAGAAAATTGTGGTATTTTCTTTTATCATTTTGATTTCGGTACGTATTTAAGGCATAGCTTTTATTAAAATCAATCTGGGCATACCGTATTGAAACTCGCGTATATAAATCTAATCCTTCAAAAATTCAACGTCGGCTACGATTTTTACCTTTTCACTAATCATTGCTTCAGGAAATTTAGGACCGATACCAAAATTAGCGCGATTAACAGTTCCGGTGATTTTAAATCCGAAACTTTTCTGTTGATTTGTCGGATTGACAGCTTCGCCAAAGTAAACAACATTCAACGTAACAAATCTGGTAACCCCGTGCATTGTCAGATTACCCATTAATTTATAATTCTTATCAGTCACCTTTTTGTGAGCTGTACTTACAAAAGTAATCTCTGGATACTTCTCCACATCAAAGAAATCGGCACTTTTAAGATGATGATCTCTCGCCTCAATATCCGTGTTAATACTGGCTGCTTTGGCTGTGACTTCAACTTTCAAGTCGCTTAAATCTTTCTTTGTTGCTTTCACTTTGACGTTGAAATCTGTAAAACGGCCACTGACTTCAGAGATGGTCATGTGTTTTACAACGAATCCTAGGCGAGAATGAGCCGGATCGTTCTTCCACGATTGCTGTGCAAAGCTTTCTAAAGTAAAAGCTGTCATCAATATCAATGCAAAAAATAACTTTTTCATATCTTACTTTTTTATGGTTTATAATTGTATTTAAAACACCTCCGAGGATGAATGGTTCATTTTGAATGTTCGCCCTGGAAAGCAGAATAAGATCTTATAACTAATCAACAAACCAATAAAGCTTTCCATTCGAAATAGTCTTAGTCCAGACCTCTTAAAAGTCTTTTTAGACGAAGTTGGCAGGTCGGTTAAAGTTTCTAAGTTATAAAACAAGATGCAGGAGATAATTGTTAATATAAGGATTAAAAATATGAAGAAATGAAGTACTATATTAGTAAAATTTTGAATGTAAGTTTTGAGGAAGCACAGAGTAAAGTTGTTGAATCATTAAAAAATGAAGGCTTTGGTGTTTTGTCTGAAATCAATATTCATGATAAACTGAAAGAGAAACTAAATATTGATTTCAGAAGATACAAGATTCTGGGGGCGTGCAATCCTGCATTTGCCTACAAGGCACTGCAGGTTGAGGATAAAATTGGAACAATGCTTCCCTGTAATGTAATTATCCAGGAATTGGCCATTGATAAAATAGAGGTTGCAGCTGTTGATCCGGTAGCTTCTATGCTGGCTATCGAAAATCCGGAATTGGAGAAAATTGCTGCAAATGTACAAGAAAAGCTCAAACATGCTGTTTCATCCTTGTAGTGAACCGGTTTTAATTAAATGTATAGTGTCTCTTTCTGAGAGACGAATTAAAACTATGGTGGATATAAATCGATTTAAAGTTGTTGCTAATTAAAAGTGTGTATATTATGAAAGCAAATTTTATTTATTCATTAGTTATTGCCCTCGGATTATTTTTTGCAGGTTCCTCCTTTAATGTTGTCTATAGCCAGAAACCTCATAAATCTGCAGAAAAGGCTACTCCTGCTAAGGAGTGTGTGGTGAAGTATACATGCGTTATGCATCCTAAAGTTATGATGGATAAGCCGGGTAAATGTCCGCAATGCGGGATGAAGTTGGTTGAGAAAAAAGTGGCAGTTAAGAAAGAAGCTCCCAAAAAGATAAAGAGTACCAAACCTGAGAAGGGACATAAAGGGTATATGCCCGGTCCGCTTCCACATTCAAAATAAATGTGATGAAGAACCGTATTCCTGAGAAGGGATAAGGGTTTTGTTGCCAATGAAATAAGCTTCCATAGGTACTTAATTATCCTGGAAGCTTATATTTTTTGATGCAATTACTTCTTTGTTGTACTATTTCACTCTTCTATTTCGCTGATTATTAGCTTTAGAAGGTCTTGACTTGCCGATTCTTTTACCGGTAGGTTCGACTTTTTTCCCGTTTTTCCGAGGGATCTCTTTTGTTGGTTTATCCGATTTTGTATTCATTCTTTTTTATGGTAAATTTCTATCTTTTTAAATCAGTAAAAAGGGATTGTCCTTTCTGATTCTTACCGACTACAAAGATAGATAAAAGTGCTCACATCTATTATCTTGAGGTGGGAAATATTGCTAACAGCCTGTTTAATAAGTAGTAATTCGTAATGAATTTGCTGAAAATCTCTTTTTTTTGTGTATAAATTAATATATAATATTTATATTTGTTTTTTATTTTCTAAAATTTCAAAATCTACTTGATATTAAATAATAATGTCGATAAGCGGTTAAATATGAATAGATGTTGTTTATAACTTTTAATTTTGATGGTATGCGAAAATTATCATTTGTTGTCTTTAATCTTGCATTAGCACTGATTTTATATTCCTGTACATTAACTGATGTAGATGAACCGACAAAAATTACTGGCATCGTTACCAATTCTTCTGGAAACGGAATAGATAATGTGTCGCTACAATTTAAAACAACTACAAACGATTGGACTGTTCATACATCTTCGGATGGTAAATATATAATTAATTTGCCATCTGGAGGAACAGGCTTTATTACACTCTCCAAAGAGGGCTATACTACTAAAATGATAACAATGGCAATTGTTGGTGGCGAGCATCAGAAGATTAACGTAAAAATGAATACCCTTGTTGAGGATGCTTATGTTAAAACAGAGTTTTCTAATATATTTGTAAAAAATAATGCAGGAAAACAGTTTGTTAAAGTCCAAACTAACGTAAAATTTGAAGTTGAATGTAAAGACGAATGGGTGAGGTGTTCGAGTGATGAAGCTTCTGTTTATATTGAATATGCAGCAAATCTTACCTCAGAACCACGTTTGGCCACTATTACGTTAAATGCAGAATACGGACTTAAGTGCTTAATATATATAACTCAGGATGCAAAACCGGCTTAATGAATAAGCAGAAAACTAAAATAAATAAGACATGAAATTCAGCTATATACTTTTGTCATTCCTTTTCATTACTATATCTGTGAACGCACAAAGCAATTATAAAAAAGGATATATTCTCACAAATAATAATGATACAATAAATGGTTTGATAGATTTCAGAACCGATAAAAGCAATTCAAGTATCTGTCGGTTTAAATCATCAAGCCATGCAACTGAACAGATTTTTCATCCTGGTGAAATAAAAGGATACAGGCTTATTAATGAAAGAAAGTATTATGTTTCTCATCCGATTACTGTTGATAGTGTTTCAATGAATGTCTTTCTGGAGTTTTTGGTTAAAGGGATCAAAAATCTCTATTTTTATCCAGGCGAAATTGACTACTATTTTTTTGAAAATGAAGATGGGAGAATGATTCCTCTTTCCAAAAAAACTAATCAAATAGTTGATTATAAATTCAAAATTGATTTAAAATATAGAGGAATATTGGGTTATGTTTTTCGGGATTGTGATCCTGTTTTAAAGAAGGTTGAGAACGTGGGACTTGGAAGAAGTTCCATGATTGAATTGACAAAAAGATATCATGACGAAATGTGTACCTCCGGAGAAGAATGCCTTGTATTTGAAAATGATTATAAGAAAAAATTTACAAAAATAAATTTTTCTTTATATGGAGGCTTGCAATATATTGATTATAGCTTCGGTAGAGAAGAACTAATCTTGTTTGAGTCGGCTAAGTCAATTATGCCTGTAATTGGCAGTCAGATAAACATTTCGAATCCACGTTTTATTAAGTCTTTAAGCTTGCAAGGCGATCTTTCTTTATCAAGCATTAAAGGAAATACGGATTTTTCGGCAACGAATTCAGTCTATTCCAAATATAATTTTCAAGCATTGATGGCAAGTGGGAAGTTAGGTCTGAAATATACATTAAATACGCCGAAAGTACGCCCCACCATTGAAGCAGGCGGTGTTTATCAGAATCTTTTCAAATCATCCAGTTCACTTTATTCAGAGATGGTATTTACTAATAAGACTTTCCGTGCGAATCAAAAGGACGATAAAGCCCTTCCTCAATCTTCTTTTTGGGGACTGTATTGTGGAATAGGTCTTGATTACAAACTAAAAAATGAACGTTTTATTTTCTGTCGGATGACTTATGAAACTAGTACTGGTTATAATGACAAAATGAAAATTGCTCAGCTAAAAATAGGATACACGTTCTAACTATATCTTGTGCAAACAGGAATGATTATTTTTTTTGAACGTGATTGTTTCTGTTTGTTTTTGTACTTTTGCACCCATGATTGAACTGGATGCAAATTTAGTATGTCGTAAGATGAATGTTGCCGGTAAAAGGCGGGTTCCCTATCTCTTTGGCGTTGATTTTGAGATGGAAAATGGATTCTTTATCGAACACCCGATGGAAAACCATTCCCTCTTATTTACAATAGGAAACCAATCAAACCATACTACATTGCCTGTTGCCGGACAAGCTCCGGCTCGGCTCACAAAAACTCCGGGCAGCTATCAGGACTACCTGCGGAAATTTGGACTTGTAAGTACTGCCTTGCATAAAGGAAACTCTTTCTTGCTGAATCTCACGGAAAGGACTCCCATTGAATGTAATCTTTCGCTGGAAGATATTTATTCCCGGTCTCATGCACGTTACAAAATCCTGATGCCGGGCAAGTTCGTTTGTTTCTCGCCTGAGAGTTTCGTACAGATAACATCCGGCGAAATTTCCTCTTATCCCATGAAAGGAACTATTGACGCCTCTCTACCAAATGCGGCAGAGCAGTTGATGGCGGATTACAAAGAGACATGTGAGCACAATACGATAGTGGACCTAATTCGCAATGATCTTAGCATAGTGGCTGAGCAGGTGAGGGTGCGGAGATTTCGGTATGTGGATGTACTGAAAACCAACCAAAAAGAGTTGTTGCAAACCAGTTCGGAGATTTGCGGAAAGCTTTCCGGGAATTACCACGAACGGCTGGGAAACATCATTTTCGATATGCTGCCGGCCGGTTCAATATCGGGGGCACCTAAACAGTCCACCGTAAACACTATCCGCGAGGCAGAGAAAATGAACCGGGGATATTATACAGGGGTGTTTGGTTATTACGACGGAGAAACACTGGACAGTGCCGTTATGATTCGCTATATTGAACAGGAAGGTGGAAAATATTACTTCCGCAGCGGGGGAGGAATAACCGTGAACAGCAAACCCGAAGAGGAGTATCAGGAAGTGTTGGATAAAATATATTTGCCGTTATGAGGGGTTATCTGCAATTTTTAGAAACAGTCAAAGTAGTTGACGGTGCATTTATTCATCCTGAACTTCATTTGGAGAGAATGAGGCAGACCGTGAAGGAATTCTTTGGTACATCAGTTCAGGAGACTCTTTTTCAGGAACTGGTTGTTCCCGAAGCAATGAGCCAGGGAAATGTGAAATGCCGTATTCTTTACGGTGCCTCAGTGGAGGAGGTCGAATTTCAACCTTATACACCCAAACGGATTGGTTCATTAAAACTGGTGGATGGAACCGGCATTGATTATTCGCATAAGTATGCCAACAGAAGCTGCCTGACAAGATTGCTTCAGGAAAAAGGGGAGTGTGATGATGTGTTGATTGTCCGCAGCGGACTGATAACCGATACAAGCTACAGCAACGTGGTGCTGAGTGATGAAAAAGGTTATTATACACCGAATTCTTATTTGCTGAACGGCACCTGTCGTCAGCGATTACTGGCCGAAGGCAAAGTGGTTCCCATGGAGATAACAGTAAACAACCTCGCCTCTTTTGAAAAGCTGTATCTGATAAATGCCATGCTTGGAATTGAAGATGAAATAACCATTCCGGTAGCTAACATTCAGTTCTGATTTCTCATTTCCCCATAGGCTTGATTCAATAAAGTCGCGCAAGTCACGCAAGTCACGCGGAATCGCTGTAATTCGCTATTGGATAGCTTGTTATAGGTGCGTTACTTCGTCCGAAAAAGCGCGTGACTTCTTTTAAGTCACGCACTTCCTCCGCAAGCGTCTCCGCGATACCGTCTTGTTAGATTCAGTTGCGAACTAAGGACTTACTTTTTCTCCCAACACACAGGTTATAGCCTATTTATTAGTTTTGTAAATAAAAGACAAGTATTTGGATATGTGTAAATTAAGTTGTTTAGTGATATCTATAGAGATCATAATCGTATGGAACTACCCATATTTATGCGGATTTAAACATATTTTATCGGCATGATTTCAAAATTTGACGCCTTATTTCTTTCCGTCCACCCGGATGTACACAGTCGGTACACCCGGATGGAGGGACTCTGTACACCCGGATATACGCTGCCTGTACACCCGGGTAAACAGAGAAATATAACATCGTGGAATAAAGATTAGATACAAATGTTTGCCGGCAATAGCCTGTTGTGTGGAGAAGGCGCCTCTGCGATGCCGCTTTGTAAAATTGGGTGGCTGCGATGGCGGGTAAGCCACGCGCTGGAAGTCACGCAGTGCTTACGCAGAAGTCGCGCACCTGTATTGTGTTGAATATAAATGCGTTATAGCGAAAGTGCGTGACTTGCGTGACTTGTGCTACTTTTTGAAATTAATGCTATGGGGATTTGATATGAAAAACAGCCAAGAGAGGTGGATGAAATTTACTTTCTGGTTTTCCCTTACTGAAACAGAATATATCTACATGGACTTTAATTAAATTCGTATGGTTTTTACTGCGACTTCTTTCTGTAACTAAGAATTGCCCAGGTATTAAAGAATACGGCAAAAATGGAAAGTGCCAGTATCTGGGTGCCAAGGTCTGCAAGGCCGCTTCCTTTTAGATAGACCGACCGCATAATCTGAACGAAATATTTCAGCGGGTTGAAGATGGTAATGGTTTGGGCCCAATGAGGCATACTGTGAATAGGGGTAAAAAGACCGCTTAACAAAATCATAATCATCATAAAGAAGAACATCACGAACATGGCTTGCTGCATGGTTGCAGAGTGGTTGGAGAGAACCTGTCCAAATCCGGAGACAATGAGAACATAAAGCAAAGCCAGTAAATAAATGGTGCTAAGATGTCCGTTTGGAACAAGTCCATAAGCCAGAGCTGCCAGTGCCAAACAAATGGAAAGCACAAAAAAGCCGATAATCCAGTGGGGGATAAGCTTGGCTATGATGAATGAGAATTTGCTTACTGGAGTTACATTAATCTGTTCAATGGTTCCTTTCTCTTTTTCAATGACAATGTTCAAGGCAGGAAGAAAACCGCAGAATACGGTAAGCAGTATTACCATCAGTGCCGGAATCATGAATACCTTGTAATCAAGATGAGGATTGAAACGGCTTTGTGCAACAATCTTAACCTTGGGATTGATATTAGTGACATGTTGGGGCTCTACCCACCGATCTTTTATGTCATCTGAGAAGTCGGAAACAATATAAGACATGTATGCACTTCCCAGCATTCCTTTGGTTCCATTTACAGAATTTACGGAGATAAGCAATCTGGCGTTCCCTTCTTTAATAAGGTCTCGCTCGAAATTGGCCGGAATCTCCAGAATAATATCCGATCTTCCTTTCTCTACACTTTTTATGCCTTCATCATAAGAGGATGAAACATCCGCCAGCCGGAAGTATCCCGATGAAACTACTTTATGAATCAATTGCCGGGAATATTGGCTGTGATTATTATCTACAACACAAAGATTGATATTCTTAATTTCCAGATTTGCTGCCCAGGGAAGTACCATTATGATGACGATTGGATAAATGGCTATTAATCGTGGCAGAAATTTATTGCGTGCTATCTGCTTGAATTCTTTTTCAATAAGATATTTTATTACCATAACTTATTTCAATATCTATATAAAATTTACCAAAAATGGAAAGTCATATATAAACAATGAAACTAAGTAAAAGGTTGTAATATATTAATATTGCATTACCATTTAATATGATTGATTATAAAGCGCCAGCTCTTTGATAGTCTCTGGGAGAGATACCTACTTTCTTTTTGAAATATTTCCCAAAGAAACTTTGATTAGGAAAATTAAGAGCATTAGAAACTTCTTTTACACTATTTCCTGAAATTTTTAAAAGGTATTTCGCGTCTTTTATAACTGTGCTGGTAATCCATTCGTTTGCCGATATTCCCGATGTTTCCTTTATCAGCTTTGACAGATATTTGGGAGTTATACAGAGCTTGTCGGCATAGAAATTTATTTGCCTCTGATTGTGTGAGTGAAGCTTTACCAGATTTATAAAATCCTTGGTCAGTTTCATTCCTCTTGTCGTTTTGCCATCAGCATAAAGATTTTCAGATACAGAGTGCTGCTTTGCAAATGCATTCAGGATGTCGATAAAGAATATGGAAACCAGGTTTGATAACTTTTCTCGCTGAAAGATATGCTCTTTGTTTGATATTTCATCTTTTATCAGCACGAAAATCTGATCAAATTTATTTTGCAGACTATTAGCCGAATCTTGATTATGTATAACAAAAGGAGTACCCAGGTTTATTAAGAATGGAGTTTGAACGGATTCAACGAAAAAGTCGGATAAGATCATGATATATCCTTCAAGCATGGAATCAGCTGATTTCATACTGAAAGACGCATTGGAGGGGATATAAGCTATTGAGCCATGAGATAATGAGTATTGCTGGTTGTTTATTTTTACCTCTAATGTCCCTTTACGTACTTCTATAATACCAATCTTGTTTGTTGACTTATAATATTTATCTAAGATAATATTTTGCAGAAAATAAAGCATAATATCCTCTTTTATCATCTTGCCGTTGAAGGAGTTTGATGCAAAGCCTGCATTGAATGCTGCAGGCTTTGCTGTTATACTGTTTAAATTCATTTTATTTAAATGGATTAAATAATCTATATACACTTTAGTTTAAATAAATATGCTGAACCGCTTAAACACAATACCCGTCATTTACGGTTCTTACTCTATTTCCAGAAAGCCATATATTATTTAAGATTTTTTTCTGTAACTAACAACAGCCCATGAATTAATCAATACCATGAATATCATCAGTGCAGAAATCTGAGGAATAAGATCCATAATGCCACTGCCTTTGAGGTATACAGCCCGCATTACCTGAACAAAATATTTGAGCGGATTGAAATCGGTAATAATCTGTGCCCAGTGAGGCATGCTATTGATGGGGGTAAATAGCCCGCTTAACAGCATTAGAATCAGAACGAAAAACCACATTACAAACATGGCCTGTTGCATCGTATCAGAATAGTTGGAAATAACCAGTCCAAATCCGGATATAGTTAATACATATAGCAAAACAATCAGATAGATGGTGCTTAGATGTCCAATCGGCATCAGACCGTAGACAAGTGCTGCCAATCCGAAACAAATTGTAATAACCATGAATCCGATTATCCAATAAGGAATAATTTTGGCTATGATAAACGTGAATTTCTTTACCGGAGTTACATTAATTTGTTCAATGGTCCCTTTCTCCTTTTCGCCAACAATATTAAGGGCTGGCAAAAATCCACATAAAATAGTGAGCAACATCACCATCAGTGCCGGAATCATGAATGCTTTGTAGTCGAGGTGCGGATTAAAGCGATACTGTGTCTCTATTTTAATAGAAGGAGTGATGGCTTCCTTTTTTTGAGGCTGTATCCATTTATCTTTAATATCTGCAGTGAAGTCTGTTATCATACTCGAGAGATACGAACTACCTAATCCTCCTTTTGTTCCATTTACTGCATTGGCAGAAATCAACAATTTAGTATTTCCACTTTTAATCAAATCCTGTTCAAAATTAGCCGGAATTTCCATAATGATGTCTGCATCTCCTCTTTCCACACTTTTTATGGCTTCATCATAAGAAGATGAAACATCCGTTAGTCTGAAATAATCTGATGCAGCAGCTTTCTGGGTTAGTTGCCTTGAATACTGGCTGTGGTTATTGTCCACAATGTAAAGATTGATATTCTTTATCTCCAGATCGGCTGCCCATGGAAGAATCAGCATCATAAAAATTGGATAAGCAATAATTAATCTGGGAATAAAACTGTTTCGGAATATCTGCTTGAATTCTTTTTCTATTAAATATTTTATCATAATCTATTCCAGTCTGTCGTTAAACTTCTTGAGGCTTATTATTAGTAAAACGGTAGCCATTACTAAAAGAATACCAACTTCTTTCAGTACGAATGTGAAGCCAAGTCCTTCAACCATAATTTTCTTAACACATATAATATACCATTTTGCTGGAATGATGTGGGTTATGCATTCCAAAAGAAACGGCATGTTTTCTGTTGGATAAATCATACCTGAAAGCAGAATGGTTGGAAGCATCAAAACCATACCCGAGGCAAGCATAGCTGCTACCTGAGTCTTGACTATTGTAGATATTAATAATCCAATGGTGAGTGATACCAGAATGAAGAGAAGAGATATCCCAAAGAGCAGGGTAAGACTTCCCGCTACCGGTACATTCAATACATACACTGATAATAAGAGTATGGTGATAATATTAATGCACGAAAGTACCAGGTATGGAATTGCTTTTGCCACAATAATATAAATCGGCTTCATGGGCGATACCAATAGAACCTCCATTGTTCCCATCTCTTTTTCTCTTACTATTGAGATAGAGGTCATCATGGCACAAATAAGCATAAGGATAAGCCCCATTACACCTGGCACAAAGTTGTACGCTCCCTTCATTCCCGGATTATATAATAACTTAACTTCCGGGGTAATTGAAAGCGGCGACTTATACTGAACGTTTATTTCTTGTTGGGCAGCCATTAGGATATTTGTTACATAACCCGTTAAGATAGAGGCGGTGTTAGGATCAGTGCCGTCAGTAATTAGTTGCACGGAAGCTTCTCCCGTATGGCGATAATTGTCACTGAAATGCTGGTTAAAAATTACAGCAATATCAGCCTTTCCTTTCCGGAATGCAGATTCTATGTCCTCCGGATGGTCTATCACACTGACCACATTTATATATTCATTGGCGTCCAGTTTATCTATTATTTTTTGTGTGACCTCATCCTTTGATGGATCGAATACTGCCATACGGATATCTTTAACTTCGGTAGTGATGGCAAATCCGAATAGAATTATCTGCACAATAGGTATACCTAGAAGTATCAGGATGGTGCGTTTGTCGCGTGCGATATGATAAAACTCTTTTGTTACAAATGATAAAAACTGCTTCATGTCCTTATTCTCCTCTTTTTGCTTTACGTGCCAGTTTAAAGAATACCTCTTCCATGTCGAGAACGTTGTATTGTTTTTTTAGATTGGAGGGACTGTCCAGAGCCTCAATTACTCCATCTACCATAATCGATACCCGGTTGCAATATTCGGCTTCATCCATATAATGAGTGGTTACGAAAACTGTAATTCCTTTGTCAGCAGCCTGATAAATCAGTTCCCAGAACTGACGACGGGTAGCAGGGTCAACACCTCCAGTGGGTTCGTCCAGAAAAACAATCTTCGGCTCATGAAAGATAGCTACGGAGAAAGCGAGCTTCTGCTTCCATCCCAGTGGCAGGCTGGCAACTAATGTGTTTCGTTCCGATTCAAATCCCAGACTGGCAAGCAGTTCATCACTCTTCGCTGCAATCTCTTTCTCTTTCATTCCATAGATTCCGGCAAATAGACGGATGTTTTCCCATACTTTAAGGTCTTCGTAAAGAGAAAACTTCTGACTCATGTAACCAATGTTGCGCTTTACCTGTTCCGATTGCCGGCTGATGTCAAAACCTGCAACTTTCCCGGTTCCGGAAGAGAGCTTGCTAAGACCGCAGAGCATCCTCATTGCCGTAGTTTTTCCGGCTCCGTTTGCACCGAGGAAACCGAATATCTCTCCTTCGTGAACATTGAAGGTAATATGGTCTACGGCAGTGAAATGGCCAAAACGTTTGGTCAATTCATTGGTTTCTATTACTATTTTATTTTCATTCATACGTACTTTCTTTTCAGCTCTTTTTAGAAGCCAGTTGCATGTAGCAGTCCTCGATAGACGCCTCAATGGCCCTGATTTCAATATTTAAATGCCCTTTTTCCTGCATAAGTCTTTCCAATTCAGCAGGTGTAAGAAGTGATTCATCCACTGTGACATGATGTACATCACCGAAAGCGAAGCAGCTTTTGACTCCATGGCAAGTTCTTAAATCATTCAGCAACCCCGACATTTTATGGCTTTTTACCGACCAGATTGTCTCTTTAAAGTTGCCGATGATTTCCTGTGGAGTTTCTATCCCTAGGAAAATCCCTTCCTGAATCATGGCAATACGATCGCACAACATGGCCTCGTTCATGTATGGGGTGGAAACAAGAATAGTGATTCCTTGCTCCTTCAACGCTTGTAGCATTTGCCAGAATTCCTTTCTGGAAACTGGATCCACTCCGGTAGTAGGTTCGTCGAGGAAAAGAACCGTTGGCTTATGTATCATGGCACAGCTAAGAGCCAGTTTCTGCTTCATGCCCCCTGAAAGCTTTCCGGCGCGTCGGTCCTTGAATGGCTCGATTTGCTGATAGATATCTTTTATCAGGTGATAATTCTCTTTAATGGTGGTGTTAAACACAGTAGCAAAGAAAGTCAGATTTTCCTCAACGCTCAGGTCCTGGTAAAGAGAGAAGCGCCCAGGCATATATCCCACTCGGTTACGAATTTCTTTGTAATTCTTTACCACATCCAGACCATCAACCGTGGCTGTACCACTATTGGCTCTGATCAGTGTGGTCAGAATACGGAAGAGGGTAGTCTTTCCCGATCCGTCGGGACCGATGAGGCCGAAAATCTCTCCTTCGTTTACGGAAAATGAGACGCCTCTTAATGCTTCTACTTCACCGTATTTTTTTGAGATATTATTAACTTCGATTGCTGCCATTATTTTGTAAAGCTAACTTCTCCGTACATTCCTATCTTAATATCTCCGTTGTTCTTAACGGCAATCTTAACGGCATACACCAGGTTGGCGCGTTCGTCTTTTGTGAGGATGCCCTTGGGGGTGAATTCCGATTTGTTGGATATCCAGCTTACCGTGCCTGGAAACTCTTTTACGTTATCACCGCCAAAGTCGGCATAGACTTTTACTTTCTGACCTATTTTCATCTTTGAGAGCTGATCTGAGGTAACGTATGCCCGCAAGAACATATTTTCAATATCGGCCACTTTAAATAGAGCTTTTCCCGGTGTGGCCAGTTCGCCCTTCTCGGCATACTTGCTTAACACAGTTCCCTTGATGGGAGAGATGATGTGGCATTTCTGTAGCTGATCTTCAAGTTGGGCAATCTGTATCTCCAGTGCTGAGCTTTCTCCGGAAACAGAGGCATTGCTGTTTTCGAGGGTAGAGGTCTGGGCTGCCAGTTGTTTCTGGAGAAATGCTATTTGTGCATTGATGTCATCAACCTGCTTCTGGTTGGCGGCATTGTTCTTTACCAGATTCTCAAAACGCTCTTTTTCCCGTTGCTGGGTGGCTATCTGTTGCTTGATGGCAGCAATCTGCTTGCTTACATCCTGGCGCCGACTTCTTACCGCACTGGTGCTGGCCTGCAGTTGGAGCCTTTTCAGGTAAAGTTGTACGGTGTCCACATATCCTACCTGTGCACCTTGTTCTAACAAATCTCCCTCGGTAACATTGAACTCCATTAATTTGCCGGTGGCTTCTGATGAAACAATGACTTCGGTTGCTTCAAAGGTTCCGGTGGCATCGTACTTTCCGTTTCCGTTTCCGCAGGCGGAAAATAGAGTTGTTGCAATTGCGCTGAATAATATGGATTTAATGAGTTTCATATGAAATCTGATTTAGTTGTTTGTACTGTTTTTATAATTATAGATTGACATAATTAGCTGGATTTCGTGCAATGCCTTGTTTTGCTTTGCCTGATCCTCCGAATTGATTTCCCTTAGTAGCTCGGTGACACTCAATGTACCGTTCTTAACCTTCACTTCCGCTGCATTCTTGATGTTTGTCCGCAACCGAATAATTTCATCATCATCTTGCATCAGCTGCTTCATCTTCTCAATTTCGTGGCTCTGTTGGGTCATTTTAAGGTTGGTGTTGAACAGGAATGTCTCTTTTTGAATGGCTACGTTCTGCTGATTGTTTTCAAGCAACCTTTTATCATTCTTTTTGGTATAGAGCCCTCCGAAGTTCCATGTTAAACGGGCTCCGGCTATGTAGTAGGTCGAGAATTCGCTTTTCAGCATGTTCAGTGCCGGATTGCTGTATCCTCCCTGAACAAATAATCCCAGTTTGGGGAGGTTTCGTGCATTGATCATCTCCTTTTGTGTTTCTAACTGCTGCTTCTGGGCATCGAACAGTTGCAGTTCCGGTCGGTTGATTGTTGTCGACAGTGAAGCGCTTTCAATCGTCGACGGCTTTATCAGGTAATCGCCCTCTTTGATGGATTCGCCTATCAGAGCCGACAGCATCTCCCGATATGCTTTGCGGGTGGCTTCCAGTTCCACTTTCCGTTGAGTGGTGTTCAGCTGGTTTACCTTGATGGCATCTAGATCTGCTTGATTGGCAATGCCATTGGCCAAATACGAAGAGACTTGTGCATAATTTCGTTTCAATTCATCCTGCAACAATATATTCTGTCTGATCTGCTCATCGAGCAGCAAGATTCCGAAGAAGAGCTGGTTTACCCGTTCATTGATGGTATACATGTCCACGTCGAGTTTCTGCTTTTCCAGGACAGAACCGGCTTCGGTTATCTTTTTTTGATTTCGGATAATTCCTCCGTCCCAGATGGTTTGATTTACTTCAATAACCGACTGGTACTGATCCTTGTTTATTCCCTTAATCTGCATGTTAGGTAAGGAGATAGGGATTTTAGTTACGTCTGATTGGTAACTGGCTTTTGCAGATAAAGCAAACTGAGGAAGGTACCCTTTGTTTGCGTTCGATAGATTATATTCTTTAGCTTGTTCTATCAAACCATACTGCTTTACCAGTGGGTAGTTTGCCTGTGCTTTCTTGTAACAATCATCTATGGAAAGTTGTCCATAAGATGGCGAAACGATTCCGTTTACAAGAACAGCCAGGAGAAATGCCATTTTCTTCATAAATTAATTTTTTATTTATATTCAACTTAATTATTTAACAGCGGTGTTAATGGAAGGGTAAAAAAATTAAGTTTGCAACCTTCTTAATATTACTAACACATTTTCATCCCTTCTTTGTTCAATAAAAGCCTGATAATCTTTTCCAATTGATTCGGTTACTTTTTCTACAAGCGGGTGTGCCAGAAAAGCAAATACGTTTAGTGAAACAATATCCAGAATTAAATTGAACGGATCGATGGGAGCGATGTTTCCTTTTGCAATCTCATCGTTAACTTCCGTTTTTATTTTGTCCACGAATCCGGAGATTTCGGGAGTTGCCATATCACAAAGCTTATCAAGTCTTTCTTTGTTCGTAATAAACTCGCTTAAGATAAAAAAAGGTAGCTTGGGGTTCTCTGCCAGGAAGTTAAAGTGCTCTTCAACGATGAAACGGATCTTCTCTGTAAAGGGAAGTTCCTCATCCACCTTTGTTGCAAATGAAGCAATTAGGATACTCATTTTTTTCTGAAACACCTGATTGAACAAGTTCTCTTTCGTGCGAAAATAGTAATGGAGCATCGCATGGTTTACTCCGGCTATTTTGGCAATTTCGGTAGTCTTGGTCAGGGCATACCCTTTATCCAGAAACTCTTTTTCAGCAGCTTCCAGAATTGCCTGTTCCGTATTAATCTCTTCTTTCTCTTTCATAATAACATTAGTGTTTAACATCATTGTTAATTGCATGCAAAACTATATGCTATTTTTGATATAACCAAAATAAATCGAATATTTTTTCTTTTCTTATAATAAAAAAGTATTGATTTTCAGTATGAGTAAGATTGTAGATGTTCATTTAGAAGAGTTTTCTTCTGATATTTGCTGTTAAACTAGAACAATTTGAAACATTCATCTTATCTTATTTGTTTTTATAAAGATGAAGTGGATATCTTAATAAATATAAGCTTTATGCAGTAATCAATATATTTACTAAGTGGAGAGAAAATTTTAAGATTGAGGCGAGCTAGATGCTTCTTCACTGGTTTAAGGAAATTATGTAATTGAGATATGTTGTTAGGATAACAATGAAGTTAAGTTTTTGAAAAGTTGTTAGTTGTAACAACATTCTGGGAAAAGTAAGAATATCCTTCCGTAAAGGTCAACTTTACAACTTTTCCTGTCGACTCCTGCCACCTTCTTTTAGAAGCTGGCGGGAGTTATTATTTAAAAGTGAATGATTCAAAATAGGTCAGCTCTTTTCAATCAATATGCTATTGATTCTTTTTGTTAAGTGGATAACATACTTTCATTTTTTTAAGCACATTGCTTTATTCTAAAGGATTAATACAGATTAATCAATCTACTATCACATATCAACCTGTTTATTTGTATATTAATGTGCTGTTGTGCGTAATGATAGAATGATAATGTGCGCCGTGAAAATATTGTTTAGTACTGAAAATTATGATTTTCCTATTCGATTAAGTATTTCATCCAGCATTTCAAACTGCATTTTATGAATTTGTAAGACATCCTGCTGTTCGTTAATTATCAGATGATCGATTTTTTCTTGTAACATCCTGATTTCCATTTCTGATTTTAAATTCACCATGTAATCTTTTTTAGCTCTTTTCCGGTCTTTCTCTTCCTGTCTGTTCTGGCTCATCATAATAACAGGTGCCTGGATAGCCGCCAAGGCTGACAATATCAGATTCAACAAAATAAAAGGATATGGATCGAATCCTTTATTTGCAAACCAATATAAATTTATGCAAATCCAAACAGCCAGGAAAATACAGAAGGAAATAATAAAAGTCCAGCTACCTCCGAAAGAGGCTACTAAGTCAGCTACTCTTTGTCCAAAAGTAATGGGCTGTTTTTCGTCATCATCTAATTTATCGCTCAGAGTAGTTTTGTCTTTCAAAGAATTCAAGACTTTATTTTCTAGCTCTGTCAATTCTCCCACCTGTTTAACAAGAGTGGCTTCAATATACTTCCCTCTATAAACATTAAGTTCACTAAGTGATAAACATTTATTTTCTGTAAATTGCGGGTACTCCTTTTGGATAAGATTCATAATAGAATTTCTCACAAATTTGCCTGAAATTTTTTCAGAAACGGGAAATTCGTTTCCTGATAAGTCGCTGTAAAATGTTTCCATATCCGATTTATATTATCTTTTTCTGAAAATCCTTATTCTTGTATTGATATCATACATTCTCCCTTCTTCAAATTTTTAAAGGAAACAATATACTGCACTGAATTGTTTTATGAATATTTTTTTATAGTAAAATAAATTACGGGGTATATAATTTATATATCCATGCAGAAAAGGTTTATTGTAAAGCAGAGCAATCATTGTTGCTTTGATGTTCTGCAATAAATATTCTGATTCAGTATAAATGTTGATATCACTTTTCAAATCAGCTTCTTTTACCACTGTTGAATCTTTTTTGATGTAAAAAATTACATTACTTGCATATGTAAATAATACTTTTTTATTTCTTTTTGACCTTAAATGGGTTTGGATGATAACTTTCTTCTAGTTGTAGGATGTAAATAGGAGAGGCGCTTAAAAGTTCGGGATAAATGAGTGAGAATAAATAAAAAACTCCTGCAACTCTATTCGGTTACAGGAGTTTGATATAGCGTCTTGTACTACAATTATAACGGTTTAAAACATATATGCAAAACCTACAGCAATATTCTCGCCACTTAAGCTTAAGCCAAAAGACTTGCCTGGATAAGGATAGTTTTTCTGATAGCCCAGAAAACCGATTTTAGATATGAACTTAAATCTTCCGGCCACTTTAATAGCAACGCCTGGTCTAAATCCAGCCTCAAATCCTGTTTTGGTCTCAAATTCATCCTTATATTCAGATTTTACTTTGGATAAGCCGATTCCACCATCAATAAACAAACTGATAATTTCCTTGTCAAAATAGGTATAGCGTGCATATGGAGCTATTTTATATTCTTTTTCCAGTTGAACATCACCATTGTTTTGTCTGTTCTGACTATAGCCTACCGATGCTCCTATTCCCCATTTTTCAGTAAGTTCGTAGGTGAGCTCTGGAGCGACTTCAAAAAATGTGGTGTTTCTGTCTGTATTGCGCCAAAAGTTTGCTGTTCCGCCTATTTCAAATTTCTGAGCGTAAGAAGTGAGACTTGTTACTGTCAGAGCAATAAATAAAATTATTTTTCTCATTATTGATATATTAATTATGTTAGTGTGTTTGTATAAAAGCAAAAATCCCCGTAGCCATCAGACTACAGGGATTTTAATATAGTTGATTAGCTTAAATTACTTAGCCAAAGCAGTAGCGATATCAACAGCTACAGCAACTGTACAACCTACCATTGGGTTGTTACCAATTCCTAAGAATCCCATCATTTCTACGTGAGCAGGAACAGATGAAGAACCAGCAAACTGAGCGTCAGAGTGCATACGACCCATAGTATCTGTCATACCATAAGAAGCAGGACCAGCAGCCATGTTGTCTGGGTGAAGTGTACGACCTGTACCACCACCAGATGCTACAGAGAAATATGGTTTACCAGCTAATGTACGTTCTTTCTTGTATGTACCTGCAACTGGGTGTTGGAAACGGGTTGGGTTAGTAGAATTACCAGTGATTGATACGTCTACGCCTTCTTTCCACATGATTGCTACACCTTCGCGAACGTCGTCAGCACCGTAGCATTTAACTTTTGCACGAGGACCGTCAGAGTAAGCGATTTCACGAACTACGTTCAGTTCGCCAGTATAATAATCGAATTGTGTTTGAACATATGTAAACCCGTTGATGCGAGAGATGATCTGAGCTGCGTCTTTTCCAAGACCGTTCAGGATACAGCGCAACGGCTCTTTACGTACTTTGTCAGCTTTAGCAGCGATTTTGATTGCTCCTTCAGCAGCAGCGAATGATTCGTGACCAGCAAGGAAAGCGAAACATTTAGTTTCTTCACGAAGCAACATCGCAGCAAGGTTACCGTGACCGATACCTACTTTGCGATCCGCGGCTACAGAACCCGGGATACAGAATGCCTGCAAACCAAGACCGATTGCTTCAGCAGCTTCAGCAGCATTTTTGCAACCTTTTTTGATAGCAATGGCAGCACCTACTACGTAAGCCCATTTTGCATTTTCAAAACAGATAGGCTGAGTCTCTTCACAAGTCATATAAGGATCAATTCCGGCAGCTTCGCAGATAGCGTTTGCTTCTTCAATGTCTTTGATGCCGTTAGCGTTCAAAGTTTCGATGATACCTTTGATACGACGGTCTTGACTTTCAAATTTTACTTCTCTAATCATAGTTTCTTTTCCTCCTTATATTATTCGTGACGTGGATCAATGTGTTTAACAGCTCCCTGTTCAGCAGTGAAGCGTCCGTAAGTACCGGTTACTTTCTTCAATGCTTCGTTAGCATCAGTACCTTTCTTGATTTCGTCCATGAACTTACCCATGTGAACGAATTCGTACCCGCAAATCTCATCATTCTTGTCAAGAGCGATTGTCTTGATGTAACCTTCTGCCATTTCAAGGTAACGAGGACCTTTAGCTAAAGTTCCATAAAGCGTACCTACCTGGCTGCGCAGACCTTTACCTAAGTCTTCCAGACCAGCTCCGATAATCAAACCACCTTCAGAGAAAGCAGATTGTGTACGTCCGTAAACGATCTGAAGGAAAAGTTCACGCATTGCTGTGTTGATAGCATCGCAAACTAGGTCAGTATTCAATGCTTCGAGGATTGTTTTTCCTGGAAGAATTTCTGCTGCCATAGCTGCAGAGTGAGTCATACCTGAACAACCAATAGTCTCAACCAATGCTTCCTGAATAATACCTTGTTTAACATTCAGAGTTAATTTACAAGCACCTTGTTGAGGAGCACACCAACCAACACCATGTGTTAAACCTGAGATATCTACAATTTCTTTTGATTTTACCCATTTGCCTTCTTCTGGTATGGGGGCTGGTCCGTGATTTGGACCTTTTTGTACAACACACATGTGTTCTACTTCGTGTGAATAAGTCATATTAGCTCTTTTTTACGTATTAAATAAAAAACTCGTAACCTCGATTTTTTCAAATCGAACGCAAAGTTAGTTCTTTTATTCATTTTCGCAAAGTATAAATAATCACTTTTTTGTAAATAAGGAATTAATGGGGCAATTCAAATTGTCTTTTGTAATGTGTAGGTTGCATTTTCTTTTTATTTTATCCAGAGCCTTATTGTTTCAGGGGATTACCTGTTCGAACGAAGAAATATATTTTAATCTATTTTCCTTGGATAATTTACCCAATAATCACTATCTTTGACAACTCAAAAAATAAGAAATAAATGGCTACAACAATCGAAGTTTCGGATGATGTCCTGAAAGAGGCAGCTTCACTTGGCATGGATGAGTTTATCAGTGTCTTTACCAAAAAATATTTGGAGGTGATAGGAGGTAAACTGAATGCGGAAACGATGGAACTGCTTAATGGATATCAGCACTCCTTGCTGGCTTATCATTTCTTTCGTGAAGAGGTGATGGAAGGAGGCTTTGTGCAGCTGATTCAGAATGGGTACGGTGGATACATCTTTGATAATCCGTTTGCAAAATCCATGAGAATGTTCGGTGTCGAGGGATTCTCTAAACTGATCTATAAGGCAAAGAAAATTTATGATGCCAACAAAGAAGATCTGGAAAAAGAGAGGACGGAAGAGGAATTTATGGCCATGTACGAACTATATGAAGCTTTTGATGATCTGGAAGAGGAATTTCTGGATGCTGAGGAGGAGGTTACAGCTACAATCGCAGAATTTGTTGATGATCATTTGGAAGAATTCGCAATAATAAAATAATTGGGATGCAGTATTAATGAAAATGTGTCGTTTTCAGATTACAGTCAAATGAAATTCAAACTAAAAAAACACGAAAATGAAGAAAATTAAATTTATTGTTTTATGTTTTGTCTTGGCTTTAATGCCTTTTTTATCATCATGTATTAAAAACGATGACAATAATAATTCTGTAAATAATTCTGGATTTGCAAGAGTCGTACAAGGTTATCTGGGAGGTTATACATTGCTTGCTGATAATGGAGAGACACTGATTCCTTCGGAAGAATCTATTGCTATATTGAATGCAAATGGAGTTACCTTAGACGGAATAGACAGAGCTTTTATACAATATAAATTCACTAATCCTGAAGAACTAAACAGTCAGTCTTCTTTGGACCCAGATAAGCAGATATACCATATCAGTCTGAATTTTATTGTTAGCATTGATCATCCGGTAGCTCAAGTTACCAAAGGGGCTGAAAATGATTCCATCAAATCAGATCCTATTATCCAATTGAGCGGATTTACTCAAACGGATTATGCTTTAGTTAATAATGGTTATCTGACAATTGCTCCCATGTATAATATAAATAAAGTACGTCATTACTTTACTTTATTCCATTATGAAAATCAGGAAATCGGAAGAAGTGAAAGTTCTGCGGATCCTGATACTTTGAATCTTTATTTAAGTCATAATAAGAACGGAGATACTGGTATGGGAACTCCTTCAAATGTGCTGGGATCCAGCTATCCATCACTTTATTTTATGTCTTTTAATATTAAAAATGTGCTGAATAATATAAATACAAATAAAAGCAAACTCATTATCAATATTAATACAACGGAAAACGGAGGGGCAGATGATACTTACAAGAAAACCTACTCTGTGAAATATGATCTAAACTGATTTGAATTACAAGAATTTATTTAAACAAGTAAAAATATTAATTTCCTCTCCTGCCAAGGCATGGGAGGAAATTAGTTTAGAAGAGGATAGGCGAAAGGGCATGGCTGCTTTTGTCTATCCTATGATTGGTTTATGCGGTATGGCTGTTTTTGCAAGTGTGTTTATATATAACATCGGCAGTGAGGATCTCACCACAAACCAGTTATTTCAGTTAGCCATGACTCGTTGCTGTGCTGTGTTTGTGGCATTCTTTGCAGGTTTTTTCCTGGCGGCTAAAACAATCTGTAAAATGATGCGTGGCATGTTTCGTTTAGATTGCGATATCCATCATGCTGAACAATTAGTAGGGTATGCAATGGTTGTGCCTTTTGTTCTAAAAATTATCGTTGAACTAGTTCCTGCCTTCTATATACTCAGTATAATATTTCAGTTCTACATTATTTATATAATCTGGGAAGGAGCTAGAGTATTGTTGGGCGTAAATGAAAACAAAAGAACCTGGTTCTCTGTTTTTACTTCCATAGTGATAATATTATGTCCGTTTGTCATTGAACGGATCTTTAATAAACTGACATTCCTTTTGAACTAACGAATGAAACAAGCTCCTGTTAATATAAAAAATAAACGTGCCACTTTCGATTATGAGTTGGTGGAGACTTTTACAGCCGGTATTGTCCTTACGGGTACTGAAATTAAATCAATCCGTTTGGGAAAAGCTAGTCTGGTAGATACTTTTTGCTTTTTCTCACGTCAGGAACTATGGGTGAAAAATATGCATATTGCAGAGTATTTTTATGGATCCTACAATAACCATGTGGCTCGTCGTGATCGTAAATTATTGCTTAGTAAAAAGGAGTTGCGAAAACTTGAGAGAGCCACTAAAGAGACTGGATTTACCATTGTTCCGATTCGTATGTTTATCAATGAAAAAGGGTTGGCAAAAGTTGTGATAGCCTTGGCAAAGGGTAAGAAACAATATGATAAACGTCAGTCATTGAGAGAAAAAGATGACAAACGTGAAATGGATAGAATGTTTAAGAAATAAGGATGAAAGACTTTCCTGCACGACTCTTGAAATGTGTTAAGTCCGCACTACCCAAAGCGGGAAAAACCAGTCTCTGGTTGTTGAAAATTATACTTCCGGTTTCATTGATTGTGCGTTTTTTGCAATATTCAGGCGTATTAAGCTATCTGGCTGAGTATATGAATCCGCTTTTTCACTTCATCGGATTACCGGGAGAAACGGCAATTGTTTTTTTAACCAGTATTTTCTTGCCGTTGTATGCATCGATTGCTGTGATGACTTCGCTTACTATCACTTTAAGAGAAGCGACCATCCTTTCTATCATGTGTTTGCTTGCGCATAACCTGCTTGTTGAAAGTGCCGTTCAGAAAAAGACGGGTTCTTCTTTCTGGTGGATGTGTACCTTGCGCATTGGAATGGCCCTTATTGTGGCATTTGCGCTGAACTTGATTATGCCACTTTCTAATGAGCATTTTGAGGTGGTTACTCAACCTGAAGTTTTTACATCTGCAATGCAAGTTCTGAATGCTTGGTTTAATACTTCCGTAACACTGATTATCACTATAGTATTTATTGTCTCTGCACTAATGATACTTCAGAAATTACTAGAAGAGTATAATCTTTTTGAGGTAATATCTCGTCCATTAAATCCATTTATGCGTTTCTTTGGAATGTCTGGCCGTACCTCCTTTTTATGGATAGTAGGAAATGTTGTTGGTCTGGCATATGGTGGGGCTATCATGGTTGAACAGACGGAAAGCGGAATCATCAGCCAGAAAGATGCAAATGTGCTGAATCACCACCTAGCTATCTCTCATTCAATGCTTGAAGATACTCTTTTGTATGGTGCTTTAGGTATTAGTATGGGGTGGATTCTTTTTACACGTATGGGGTTTGCCTTTTTGGTAGTATGGTGCTTACGTCTGCTAGATCTTCCTCTGGTGAAGAAATGCACTGTGTAATATAAAAATATAAATAATATATAAATGAAACCAACCATTCAACAGTTAGTTTCCGAGCGCATCCTGATTTTGGATGGAGCTATGGGCACAATGATCCAACAGTATAATCTGCGAGAAGAAGATTTTCGTGGTGAACGTTTTGTTCATATTCCCGGACAGATGAAAGGGAATAATGATTTGCTTTGTCTAACTCGTCCTGATGTAGTTCGAGATATTCACCGAAAATATCTGGAGGCTGGTGCAGATATTATTGAAACAAATACTTTCAGCTCTACTACGGTTTCTATGGCTGATTATCATGTACAGGAATATGTACGAGAAATAAATCTGGCTGCCGCTGCTATCGCTCGTGAGGTGGCTGATGAATATACTCGTTTGAATCCGGATAAACCCAGATTTGTGGCTGGTTCTATAGGACCAACTAATAAAACATGTTCGATGTCGCCCGACGTGAATAATCCGGCTTTTCGTGCATTGACGTATGATGAACTGGCAGTTTCTTATCAGCAACAGATTGAGGCTTTGATTGATGGGGGAGTAGATGCTATCCTGATTGAAACAATTTTTGATACGCTTAATGCAAAAGCAGCTATCTATGCCGCAGAGAGTGCAATGGAGACAAAAGGAGTGAAGTTGCCAATCATGCTTTCGGTTACTGTTGCCGATACAAGCGGACGCACTCTTTCAGGACAGACTCTGGATGCTTTCTTGGCCTCTGTACAACATGCTCCTATATTCTCAGTAGGGTTAAACTGTTCATTTGGGGCCAAACAGCTGAAACCTTATCTTGAAGGTCTGGCCGCTCGTGCACCTTATTATATTAGTGCATACCCTAATGCTGGTCTTCCAAACAGTTTGGGTAAGTATGATCAGACTCCTGAGCAGATGGCAGAGCAGGTTAAAGAGTATATTGAAGAAGGATTGGTAAATATAATAGGTGGCTGCTGTGGCACCACCAATGAATATATTGCGCAGTACAGTGCTCTGATTGAAGGCAAGGTTCCTCATAAACCTGTTCTGGCTCCCCATTGTATGTGGCTTTCCGGACTGGAATTGCTTGAAGTAAAACCAGAAATCAATTTTGTGAATGTAGGTGAACGTTGCAATGTGGCAGGTTCCCGAAAGTTTCTTCGTCTGATAAATGAAAAGAAATACGATGAGGCTCTTTCCATTGCTCGTGCTCAGGTGGAAGATGGGGCTTTGGTTGTTGACGTGAATATGGACGAAGGTTTGCTTGATGCCCAGGTGGAAATGACTACTTTCCTGAACCTGATTGCTTCAGAGCCAGAAATAGCTCGTGTACCGGTGATGATTGACTCCTCAAAATGGGAGGTGATTGTTGCCGGATTGAAATGCCTGCAGGGTAAATCAATTGTAAATTCCATCTCATTGAAAGAGGGTGAGGAAGTGTTCCTGGAGCGTGCCCGTACAATTAGAAAATATGGAGCCGCAGTTGTGGTGATGGCGTTCGACGAAAAAGGACAGGCTGATACCTGTGACCGGAAGATTGAGGTATGCGAGCGTGCCTATCGTTTGCTGGTGGATAAAGCTCAGTTTAATCCGAATGATATCATCTTCGACCCCAACGTGTTGGCTATTGCAACGGGAATGGAGGAGCACAACAATTATGCGGTCGACTTCATTAATGCTACTGCCTGGATTAAGAAGAATCTTCCCGGCGCACATATCAGTGGTGGAATCAGTAATCTTTCATTCTCTTTCAGGGGTAATAATTATATTCGCGAGGCTATGCATACGGTATTTCTCTATCATGCCATTCAGGCAGGACTTGATATGGGGATTGTGAATCCGGCTACAGCTGTTATGTATACCGATATTGAACCGGATTTACTTGTGAAGATTGAGGATGTAGTGCTTAATCGTCGTCCAGATGCTGCTGAAATATTAATAGAAACTGCTGAAAATCTTAAAAATACTGCTAAAGATGCTGGTCAGTCGGAGGTAAAACATGATGCTTGGAGAGATGAAAACGTCAACGAACGTTTGAAATATGCTTTAATAAAGGGCATTGGAGACTATCTTGAAGAGGACTTGGCCGAGATTATTCCTCTTTATAAGAAAGCGGTAGATATTATTGAAGGTCCGTTAATGGCTGGAATGAATACAGTAGGTGAACTTTTTGGAGATGGTAAGATGTTTCTTCCGCAGGTGGTAAAAACTGCTCGTACAATGAAGAAGGCTGTGGCAATTCTTCAGCCTCTTATCGAGGCAGAGAAAAAGGAGGGTTCCTCTTCTGCTGGAAAGATGCTTATTGCTACGGTTAAGGGAGACGTTCATGATATTGGGAAAAACATTGTTTCGGTAGTTATGGCCTGCAATAATTATGAAGTTATCGATTTAGGTGTGATGGTTCCTGCTGAAGTAATCGTGCAGCGCGCAATTGAGGAGAAAGTTGATTTTATCGGATTGAGCGGTTTGATTACACCTTCTTTGGAAGAAATGGTGCATGTAGCTTCTGAACTTCAGAAGGCAGGGGTGGATATTCCTCTGATGATTGGTGGTGCAACAACCTCTAAATTGCATACAGCTTTGAAAATTGCACCGGTATACCGTGGAATTGTTGCTCATATGAAAGATGCCGCACAGAATGCATCGATTGCTGCACGGTTAATAAATACTGAAGCACGGAAAGTTCTTGCTGAGGAACTTTCGAAGGAATATGAAACTCTTCGTCAAAACAATCTTCTTAAAAAAGAAGTAGAAACAGTATCTATTGAGGAGGCTCAGAAAAATAAGCTTAATTTGTTTTAAACAAAAAAGTTCAGAATAATATGTATACCTTTTATTATACATCTCCGGTTGGTGTCCTTGAAATACGATCGACAGAGTCACATATCACCCAACTGCAGTTTGCAGAGGCTGCCGGGATAGCTTCCAAAGTGATACCTGAAGTATTACGAGACTGTATTCGTCAACTTGACGAATACTTTGCCGGATGTCGACACGACTTTACGCTTCCATTAGCAGTACAGGGAACTTCTTTCCAACAATCGGTATGGAAGGCTTTACAGACCATAAGCTATGGTCAGACTATCAGTTATAGGCAACTAGCTGAAAGAGTTGGAAACCCAAAAGCTTGTAGGGCAGTAGGAAGTGCAAACGGACGAAATCCGATTGCAATTATAATTCCATGTCATCGGGTCATTGCTGCTGATAATAAGTTGGGAGGTTATGCTGGTGGACTTGATATAAAGACCAGATTGTTACGTCTGGAAGGAGTGACTCTTTTCTAATTGTGCGTGCTCTGAATTTTATGACTTCTCATAATTAAACGCGATGATTTTCAATAGACCCTGATGCGTTTTATTTAGTTTTCTGTTGATAATAGGTCTGTTAGGTCTTTAATTTTAATATAAAAATGAATGGCGACTAAATATTTTCTAAAAATATTTAGAATATTATCTAAAACTATTCTTGTTAATAAATAAAATTAATATATTTGCGGTAATATTACAATATTCAATAAAATAGTACCATGAATAACCTACATGAAATTGCCGCGCAGTTCAAAACCTGTGGAGTTGTCGATCAGATTCTGCCATTGGGGGCTGGCCTTATTAATGATTCTTATGAAGTAAGGACAGCAGGAGATGATTGTCAGAACTATGTTTTGCAGCGGATAAACCACGCTATTTTCCAGGATGTCGAAATGTTGCAGAATAATATATTTGCTGTAACTACTTTCATCCGTAAGAAGCTGGAACAACAGAATGAAACTGATTTGGACCGCAAGGTGATTACCTTGGTTCCAACAAAAGACGATAAACTCTATTATTTCGATGGAACAAGCTATTGGAGATTAACTCTCTTCATAGCCAGTGCTATAACAAAAGAAACCGTTGATGCACCTAACTCATATACTGCAGGTGTAGCTTTCGGTAATTTTCAGGCAATGCTGGCTGATATTCCCGAAAAACTGGGCGAAACAATTCCCGATTTTCATAATATGGAGTTTCGGTTGAAGCAGCTTCATGATGCTGTTGCAGCAAATGCAGCAGGTCGTTTGTCTGAAGTTCAATATTTAATCGATGAGATTGAAAAACGTGCTGAAGAGATGTGTAAAGCAGAACGTTGGTATAGAGAGGGAAAACTACCTAAACGCGTTTGCCACTGCGATACCAAAGTAAACAACATGATGTTCGATAAGGACGGTAAAGTTCTTTGCGTAATCGATCTTGATACTGTAATGCCTAGCTTCATCTTTTCTGATTATGGAGATTTCCTCCGTTCTGCTGCTAATACCGGAGCAGAAGATGATAAAAACCTGGAAAATGTGAATTTCAATATGGAGATATTCAAAGCCTTTACTAAAGGTTATTTGGAGTCAGCTCGTTCATTCCTTCTTCCCATAGAAATTGAAAATCTTCCATACGCAGCGGCATTATTCCCATATATGCAGCTGGTTCGTTTCCTGGCCGACTATATCAACGGAGATACATATTATAAAATACAATATCCGGAACATAATCTCGTTCGCTCAAAAGCACAATTTAAACTGCTTCAGAGTATCGAAGAGAAGTTCCCGGAAATGGAAGAATTTATCAAAAGCTGCCTGTAATTTCAGGGCAGCGTTTCTTTATCTAACAACACACAACAAACAACAGCAGGGGATAATCCAATCGGATTATCCCTTTTTCTTTATCAGGTTTATAGTAAAATTTCGGTTGTTAATTTCAATGATAAACGATATTGTCCAGAACAATTTGCTAAAATCTTGATGTAAAGCAACAAATGTAATGCTTATTTCTGGTGAAAATGATTGCACAGTTCCTTTTGCTCATTAGCACAATAAATGAAATTCGAAGTCGTGCAATGCACTAATACTTATTTAAAATTGTATGAATAGTCATAGTAAAGTTCCGAAAAGCAATGCGAGGATTATATGCAGATCCTTCTTTCGGTAAAGAGGGTTAATGCTTGATTTTCTTCTTGTAAACCTTATAACGAGAATTAATGTCGCGAACGAAGTTATAGGTTTCAATACCACGAAAATATCCGTTTCTACATACAGGATCGGTAAAGAACTCTTCGTTGCTTTTTAGCAGGATATAATGCTCTACATTGTTGTACCAGACAAACTTTTTTTTACCATATTTATCAGCCAGCGCCATTGCGTCATAAATATGTCCTACGCCAGCATTATAGGCTGCAAGGATAAAGTTCTGCCGCTCGTTTTTATTGGGAATCATGCACAGACTTTTATTGATGGATTGAATATATTTCACAGCAGCTTTTACACTTTCTTCAGGATCTTCTTCGTGCCCTGAAGGCATACCCATAGCTCTTGCTGTTGCTGGCATCAGTTGCATCAATCCTTTAGCTCCCGCCCACGAAACGGCTCTTGGGTCGAAGTTCGATTCATTGTAGGCTAGCGAAGCAAGGAGCCGCCAGTCCCAATCAATCATCTTAGCATACTTTTTAAACAGTTTATCATACCGGGATATTTTTCCGGTTTGGATTGAGAGAATAGGAGAGTGTACCATTATTTTGCGAGTCTCAAAATAACGTTTTGTACTAGCAATATAATCAGAAGAATTGATGCTTTTCTTATACCATTCGTTAGCGGCTTTTGCCAGGAACGGACAATCCTTTCTTACTGCCCAAGATGAGCGCTGATCAAAACTGACAGCCAGTGATATGTCAATATTTGAATAATAGGTAGCATTCAATCTGGCCAGGTCATTGTCGCATACAGTATAGTGTATCTTCCCTTCTGAGACCTGGTCAATCAGATCTTCCATCGTTATACTGTCATTATCATCTTTATGAATTTTGATACCTCCACCCAGTTCTTTGTCCAGATTCACCAATCGGTCGTAATACTTACCTGGTTTAACATAAACATCTTTTCCTAACAGTTGAGTCACATCTGTCAAAGGTTCTATTTTACTATCATCTCGTTGTACAATCACTTGATGAGTAATTACTTCCAGTCCGCAGTAGGTGAGGCTGTCTTTCATGGCCTTGGTAAAAGGTAGGCTGTAGGCAATCATATCCCCTTCACCATTTTTTAGTTTCTTCACCAGCTCAGGAATATTCTTGGCCACCTTAACTTTAATTTTGAGTCCCAGTGATTTGGCGAACTGCTGGCTTACTTCGTACTGAAACCCCATTTCCTGACCACGATAGATAAAGTAGGAGGTTGAGCTATAAAGAGTTAAAACTACCAATTCCCCTCTCTTTTTTATCATTTGAAGATCATTAACTTCTGCTTTTTGCTTAGATTTATGCTCTTTTTTGCAGGCGGTTAATGATAAAATCAGTAGGAAAAAGGTAAGGATTCTATAGTTCATAATTTCTTTTATTTATCCTGTTCAATGTTTTTTTCGATAAACATCGTCAATATATCAATAGCAACCTGGTTATTTCCACCTTGCGGAACAATCAGGTCAGCATATCTTTTTGTTGGTTCTATAAACTGCTGATGCATAGGCTTCAATATACGTGTATATCTCTCCATTACCATTTCGGCAGTACGCCCCCGTTCCACGATATCCCTGTTTATTACACGAATAAGTCGTTCATCCGGGTCGGCATCAACAAACACTTTCAGATCCATTAAGTTACGTAGTTTTTCATCACATAAGGCTAGAATTCCTTCAACGATAATTACCTCTCGTGGTTCAATGTGAATGGTCTCAGGTTGACGCGTGCATGTTAGGTAAGAGTAGGTTGGCTGTTCAATGCTGTTTCCTTTTTTCAGCATCTGAATATGTTTGGAAAGTAATTCCCACTCAAAAGAATCTGGATGGTCGAAGTTGATAAATTGTCTTTCTTCTACTGGAACATGACTACTATCCTTGTAATATGAGTCTTGAGGAAGTAAGACTACTTCATCCTTGGGCAGGCTTTCAAAAATTTTTCGAACTACGGTTGATTTTCCGGATCCCGTTCCACCGGCAATTCCTATTATTAACATGTATTTAGATTGTAATTTAAACAAATAACTTAATTTTGTGCACAGTTCATAAATAGAACTAGAACTATTCACAAAAATAGCATAATTAATTAATAAAACAACGTATGGTACGACACATTGTATTGTTTCAGTTAAAAAAAATGGAATCCGAAAGTGAAAAGCTTGCAGTAATGAACCAATTTAAAGATGCCATCGAAGCTTTACCCAAAGATATTGATGTCATCCGTAGTATTGAAGTAAGATTTAATATGAATCCTGCTGAGGCTTATGATATTGCTCTGGTAAGTGAATTCGACTCATTGGAAGATGTTAACTACTATGCTAAACATCCGTTGCACGTTGCTGCTGGTAAGATTCTTGCGGAAGTAAAGGAAAATCGTGCATGTGTAGATTATGAGTTTTGATTAAAATTTAAATTGAATGAGAAAAATATTATCTATATTTTTACTGTTGTTCGTCCTGATAGGACCAGCTTCTGCTCAAATGCTTGATCCTGTCAGCTTTAAGACAGAATTAAAGAACATCAGCGAGACAGAAGTAGAAATCCGCTTTACCGGAACTATTGACGAGGGATGGCATGTGTACTCAGTGAATCTTCCTTCTGGAGGACCTATCTCTGCAACATTTAATGTAGAAAAGATTGAAGGAGCCAAACTGGAAGGTAAACTGACTCCACTCACCAAAGAGATTGCTAAATTCGATAAATTGTTTGAGATGAATGTACGCTACTTTGAAAATAAAGTAGTTCTCTCTCAAAAAATAAAGATAACAGGGGCGAACTACAGCATCAAGGGTTATCTGGAATATGGAGCCTGCAATGATGAAAACTGTTTACCACCCACCTCTGTTCCCTTTAATTTTAAGGGTAAAGGAAGTGCAAAGGCTGTAAAAGAGGCCGCATTGGCTGGTGAAGCTACAAATGATGCAGCACAACAGGAAAATGCCTCTCAGTTGGTAGATACGTTGAAAGTAACTGCTGCATCAGATACCATAGCGGTTTCAGATTCAGTTGCAGTTTCCAATTACTGGAAGCCTGTAATTAAAGAACTTCAAAGCTTTGGAGGTGGTGTTGATCATAAAAACCTTTCTTGGATATATATTTTTGTAACTGGTTTTCTTGGAGGATTACTGGCTCTTTTCACACCTTGTGTATGGCCTATAATCCCTATGACGGTGAGTTTCTTCTTGAAGCGTTCGCAGAATAGAAAGAAAGGAATTCGTGATGCAATTCTGTATGGTGCGTCTATCATTGTAATTTATCTGGCTCTTGGGCTTGCCGTGACATTGCTTTTCGGAGCAAGTGCATTGAATGCTCTTTCTACAAATGCGGTATTTAATATTCTCTTCTTCCTGATGCTGGTAGTTTTTGCCGCCTCCTTCTTTGGGGCGTTCGAAATTACACTGCCATCATCCTGGAGTACTAAAGTGGATAGTAAAGCCGAGAAAACAAGTGGATTGCTCAGCATCTTCCTGATGGCTTTCACACTTACTCTTGTTTCCTTCTCCTGCACTGGTCCTATCATCGGATTCTTGCTGGTAGAGGTATCCACTACAGGTAGCATTGTTGCACCGGCAGTCGGAATGCTTGGCTTTGCCATCGCATTGGCTTTGCCTTTCACACTGTTCGCCCTCTTCCCTTCATGGCTGAAATCTATGCCACGTTCGGGCGGATGGATGAATAAGGTTAAGGTGGTATTAGGTTTCCTTGAGCTTGCCTTTGCCCTGAAGTTCTTCTCGGTGGCCGACTTGGCTTATGGCTGGAGATTGCTCGACCGTGAAACCTTCCTTGCTCTTTGGATTGTAATCTTTGCCTTGCTCGGATTCTATCTGTTGGGCAAGATCCGTTTCCCGCACGATGATGAAGATGGTAAGGTGTCGGTACCTTCATTCTTCCTGGCCATGATTTCACTGGCTTTTGCCGTGTATATGGTTCCGGGATTGTGGGGCGCACCTTTGAAGGCAGTGAGTGCTTTCTCACCTCCGATGAATACGCAGGATTTTAATCTTTATACCAAAGAGATACATGCCAAGTTTGATGATTATGATGCCGGAATGAAATATGCCCAGGAACAAGGAAAGCCAGTTATGGTCGACTTTACAGGGTTTGGCTGTGTAAACTGTCGTAAGATGGAGCTTGCCGTATGGATTGACCCAAAGGTAAGCAGCATTATCGAGAACGATTATGTTTTGATTTCATTATATGTAGACGATAAGAGACCTCTTCCTGCACCGATTACTGTTACAGAAAACGGAACCGAGAGAATTCTGCGTACTATTGGCGACAAATGGAGCTATTTACAAAGAACCAAGTTCGGCTCAAATGCTCAGCCATTTTATGTGTTGCTGAACAATGAAGGCAAACCGCTAAACAGATCATACTCTTACAATGAAGACATTGGCAAGTATGTTGAGTTCCTTAAGAAAGGTCTGGCAAATTACAAGAAATAACTAGCTTAAAATATTGATGTCATGAAGAAGATAATTAATCCATGGAGTAATAAAGAAGGGTACAACTGTTTTGGTTGTTCCAAAAAGAATACTAGCGGACTGCAGATGGATTTCTATGAAGATGGCGATGAGATTGTCAGCGTATGGAAACCTCAACCGCAGTTTCAAGGATGGATTGATACTCTTCATGGCGGTATTCAGGCTGTTTTACTCGACGAAATATGTGCCTGGGCTATTCTGCGGAAATTACAGACCACAGGAGTAACCTCCAAGATGGAGACGCGTTACATGAAAGCGGTCAGCACCAACGATGCTTTTCTAACACTTCGTGCTACAATTCAGGAAGTAAAACGCAACTTGGTAGTAATTGAGGGTCGGTTGTACAATGCCGCCGGCGAACTCTGTACTAAAGCCATTTGTACCTACTTCACTTTCTCTCAGGATAAGGTGAAAGAGGAGATGGCTTTCATGGGCTGCGAAGTGGAAGAAAAGGAGGTCAAACAAATAAATTGCTAGAAACTAACATCTTTTTGTGATAATTATTTGGAGAAACAAATAGATTAGTTTACTTTTGTCGCATTAATAAATAAAAAACAGCATGATTATTACAGCTACACATCATCATCATCATCATTTTCCTGACGATTCATCGGTGGGCGTATAGCTTGTGTATATATATATGAGATAAAAGAAGGCTTACCGTATTGGTGAGCCTTTTTTTTGTTATTGCTTAATAATTAAAAATACAATAAACTTATGCTAAGAATTGCCGTACAAGCTAAAGGTCGTTTATTCGAAGAAACAATGGCCCTTTTTGAAGAATCAGACATTAAACTAAGTTCACACAAGAGATCCCTCCTTGTTCAGTCAACCAATTTCCCTGTCGAGGTGTTGTACCTTCGTGATGATGATATTCCACAGGCAGTAGCTACCGGAGTTGCCGATCTGGGTATTGTGGGCGAAAATGAATATGTTGAGAAGAACGAAGATGCCGAAATCGTGAAACGACTTGGCTTTAGCAAATGCCGTCTTTCTCTGGCTATTCCTAAAGATATTGAATACCCCGGACTTTCTTGGTTCAATGGTAAGAAGATTGCAACTTCATATCCGGTTATTCTTGAGAAATTTATGAAAGCCAACGGAGTAGAGACAGAGATTCACGTGATCAATGGTTCTGTGGAGGTAGCTCCGGGTATCGGACTGGCTGATGCCATTTTTGATATTGTCAGCTCAGGTTCTACATTGGTAAGCAACCGCCTGAAAGAGGTAGAAGTAATCATGAAGTCGGAGGCATTGCTAATCGGTTACAAGAAAATGTCGTCTGAAAACAAGGAGATTCTCGAAGAGTTGCTGTTCCGTATGGATGCAGTAAAAACGGCCGAGGACAAGAAATATGTGCTAATGAATGCTCCGAAAGATAAGCTGAAAGAAATAATTGAGGTGCTTCCCGGAATGAAGAGTCCCACAGTGATGCCGCTTGCTCAGGAAGATTGGTGCTCGGTACACACCGTGCTCGACGAAAAGAGTTTCTGGGAAATCATCGGTAAGCTGAAATCCCTCGGAGCTGAAGGCATTCTGGTTCTACCTATCGAAAAAATGATTCTTTAATACTATGAAAGTAATCAACTATCCGAAAAAAGAAGATTGGCAGGAAATCCTGAAACGCCCTGCACTCAACACCGACAGTCTCAATGATACGGTTCTGGGCATCCTGAACCGTGTAAAGAGTGAAGGCGATCAGGCTGTTCTGGAGTATGAAGCTACCTTTGATAAGGTGCAGCTCGGCAATCTGGCGGTTACACCCGAAGAACTTCGCGAAGCCGAAGCGCTGGTCAGCGAAGAGTTAAAAGCTGCCATCCTGCTTGCAAAAGAGAATATTGATACATTTCACAGGGCACAAGTATTCACAGGAAAGAAGGTGGAAACTCGCCCGGGAGTGGTTTGCTGGCAGAAAGCAGTGGGAATTGAAAAGGTGGGATTGTATGTTCCGGGCGGAACGGCCCCTCTCTTCTCTACGGTTCTGATGCTCGCTGTTCCGGCACGTATTGCAGGATGCAAGGAGATTGTGCTTTGCACACCTCCCAACCGTGAAGGAAAAGTTCACCCAGCTATTCTGTTCGCCGCCAGTCAGGCAGGTGTGAGCAAAATCTTCAAAGCGGGTGGGGTACAGGCTATTGCCGCCATGGCATATGGTACAGAATCGGTCCCCAAGGTTTATAAAATCTTCGGTCCGGGAAATCAGTACGTAACTGCCGCCAAGCAACTTGTCTCTCTACGCGATGTTGCTATCGATATGCCCGCCGGTCCGTCGGAGGTAGAAGTACTTGCCGATGCCTCTGCCAATCCGGCTTTTGTGGCTGCCGATCTTTTGTCTCAGGCCGAACATGGGGTGGATAGTCAGGCAATACTGATTACTACTTCTCCTGCTTTAATAGAAAAGGTGGTCGAAGAGGTGGAACAACAGCTTGCACGTCTTCCTCGGAAAGAGATTGCTTCAAAATCTTTGGAAAACAGCAAACTGATTCTCGTGAATAATCTGGATGAGGCCATCGAAATGACCAACGATTATGCCCCCGAGCATCTTATTCTGGAGACGGAAGATTACATGGCGGTAGCAGAAAGAATCTCCAACGCCGGGTCGGTATTCCTTGGGTCGCTTACTCCCGAGAGTGCGGGCGACTATGCTTCGGGCACCAACCATACACTTCCTACCAACGGATATGCCAAGGCTTACAGCGGAGTCAGCCTCGATAGCTTTATCCGTAAAATCACCTTCCAGGAGATCAGTCGCGAAGGCATTCAAACCATTGGCCCGGCCATCGAAATTATGGCTGCCAACGAGCAACTGGATGCACACAAGAATGCAGTCACCGTAAGGCTTAATACATTAAAATCATAAAACCATGAAAGCATTAAAAGAATTAACGCGTCCGAACATCTGGGAACTGAAACCCTACTCTTCGGCCCGTGACGAATATAAAGGAGTGGAGGCTTCTGTTTTTCTTGATGCCAATGAGAATCCCTATAACACTCCGTTCAACCGCTATCCCGACCCTTTGCAACGAGACCTGAAGGAAATGATTGCTCCCATCAAGAGAGTGAAACCAGAGAGTATCTTCCTGGGCAACGGCAGCGATGAAGCCATCGACTTGGTGTTTCGCGCTTTTTGTGAACCCGATAAAGATAATGTGGTTGCCATCGACCCAACTTACGGAATGTACCAAGTGTGTGCCGATGTGAACAATGTGGAGTATCGCAAAGTGTTACTCAATGAAGATTTTCAATTCTCGGCCGATGAAATTCTTACCGCCACCGATGAGCATACTAAACTGATTTTCCTGTGCTCGCCCAATAATCCTACGGGTAACGAATTGTTGCGTTCGGAAATTGAGAAAGTTCTTAATTCTTTCGAAGGGCTGGTTGTTCTGGATGAGGCCTACATCGATTTCTCAGACAAGCCTTCTTTCCTTTCCGAACTGGATAAACATCCAAATCTGATTGTACTTCAAACATTTTCCAAAGCAGGGGGATGCGCTGCAATTCGTCTGGGGATGGCCTTCGCTTCCAGAGACATTATCGATATTCTCAACAAGATAAAGTATCCCTATAATGTAAACCAGCTTACTCAACAACAAGCGATGCAAGTGCTGAAGAAATACGACCAGGTAGAAGCGTGGGTGAAAAAACTGATTGGTGAACGTTCATATCTGATAGAAGCCTTTACTGCACTACCTTGTGTGGAAAAAATCTATCCTACGGATGCCAACTTTTTCCTGACCAAAGTAACCGATGCAAAGTCCATTTATAACTACTTGGTGGGCAAAGGCATTATTGTCCGCAACCGCAGTTCCATAGCTCTTTGCAAGGATTGTCTGCGGATAACTGTTGGTACCCGTCAGGAGAACGACCAACTGATTGAGGCATTACAACAATACAAATAACATATGGGCATGAAGAAAGTACTATTTATAGATAGAGACGGGACGCTGGTTATTGAGCCGCCAGTTGATTATCAGCTCGATTCGCTCGATAAGCTGGAGTTTTACCCCAAGGTTTTCCGAAATCTCGGATTTATCAGAAGCAAACTCGATTTTGAATTTGTGATGGTTACCAACCAGGATGGGCTAGGTACAGACTCTTTCCCGGAACACACCTTTTGGCCGGCACACAACAAAATGCTGAAAGCATTCGAGAACGAAGGAATCACGTTCGATGACATCCTCATCGACCCCAGCATGCCCGAAGAGAAGAGTCCCAACCGCAAACCGGGAATCGGAATGATGGGGAAATACCTGCAGGAAGGTGCGTATGATTTGGCCGGAAGCTTTGTTATTGGCGATCGCATTACAGATGTTCAGCTGGCAAAGAATATTGGGTGCAAAGCCATCTTTATGCAGGATTCAACTGATGAGTTGAAACGTAAAGGGCTCGAAGATGTATGTGTTTTGGTAACTGCCGACTGGGACCGTGTTACCGAATTCCTTTTCGCCGGTGAACGTACCGCTCAAGTGCAGCGAACAACTAAAGAAACCGATATTCTGATTAAAATAAACTTAGACGGATCAGGAACGTGCAATATCTCTACCGGACTGGGATTCTTTGACCATATGCTCGAGCAAATCGGCAAACATTCGGGGATGGACTTAACTATCAGGGTAAAAGGCGATTTGGAGGTGGACGAACACCACACCATTGAAGATACAGCCATTGCACTGGGCGAATGCATCTATAAAGCTTTGGGTAGCAAGCGCGGCATCGAACGTTATGGCTATTGTTTGCCGATGGACGACTGCCTGTGTCAGGTGGCACTCGACTTTGGCGGACGCCCTTGGCTGGTATGGGATGCAGAATTCAAACGCGAGAAGATAGGAGAGATGCCTACCGAAATGTTCCTGCATTTCTTTAAATCCCTGAGCGATGCTGCAAAAATGAATCTGAACATCAAAGCCGAAGGGCAGAACGAGCATCACAAGATCGAAGGAATCTTCAAAGCTCTGGCCCGTGCCCTGAAGATGGCGATAAAGAGAGATATTTATCATTTTGAACTGCCTTCAACCAAAGGAATGCTCTAATCGAGACTAGTAATCTCTTTTTATAGGTTTAGTGCAATGCGGAGAAAGTCAAGCAACTTTCTCTGCATTGTTGTTTATTAATACATACAATAATCAGATGCGTTTTATTGGGGCGAATAGGTAAAACTTCCTATATTTGTTTTTAAAACAAAATATTATGAAAACTAGAATTCTTCTTATAATTGCATTTTTAACAATAACTACCGTAGCATTTGGACAACAAAAAGCAGATTGGAATAGTTGGAGCTGGTTAATGGGAGAGTGGGTAGGCGAAGGTAGCGGACAGCCCGGACAAGGTGGAGGCACTTTCTCCTTTTCTTATGAACTGGATAAAAACGTAATTGTCCGGAAAAGCCATTCAGAGTATCCTGCTACAGAACAGAAACCTGCCGTTATTCATGATGATATTATGATTGTTTATCCCAATGTGAAAGAAAAGAGCTCCCAGGCAATCTATTTTGACAACGAAGGACATGTTATTCATTACCAGGTTACCTGCTCTGATAAGTCCATCACTTTAACAAGCGAAAAAATGGATAACGCTCCTGTTTTTCGTCTTATTTACACTTTATTAGACAATGGAATGATTAATACAAAATTCGAGATGTCTCGTGATGGCATTAATTTCTTTACCTATATAGAAGGGAACAGTAAAAAAGCACATTGATGGCTTTCACTACTAACCGAAAAAAAATAATAGAGAGCATAAATCATAGCTAGCAGGCATCTCATTTCCCCATATAATTGTTTTTTAAAAGTCGCGCAAGTCGCGCAAGTCACGCAGAAAGGCTGTATGTGTATGTATATCAGTGGTATATAGATGCGTGACTTTCGCTCTAAAAGCGCGTGACTTTATAGAAGTCGCGCACCTGTCGTTTTATGGTTTTTGGTAAAATATGTGGAAGCTATGAGAGAGCTGTTTTAAAAGCCGGCATTGCACAGGTTTCGCATGCACCACCAGCCAGGAAATCACCCAATGAATTAATATGAAATAAAAATATATTTAAAGTAAGCATTGGGATATCAACTTATTTTGTCTACATTTATGCCGTTTAAAAGTTGACCAGGCAACAATCCCATTTTAAAAATATGCCTAAGCTGTTTGTTGCCATTTTATAAATAAAATACTTATGAAACAAATATTATTCTGTTTAATGACATTCATGTCTATTTCAGTCTATGGGCAAGAAAATCAGGATAAAACCTTATTTGTTGTCGATTCAATTCCTGTATTCGGAAATATAAATGAAGAGGAAGGTACTCTGTCTGAAAATACGGTAGATCATTTGAATGTCATTACAAACAAAGCTGATTTCGGCGAGTATAAAATCTATGATTTTGATAAAATTATTTTTGTTTTCACGAAGGAATATACAAAACGATCCGAAGAGATAAGAAGAATTCCGACGACAAAAAGAATGTATCAAAAAGAGGGGAAATGGTGTTTGATTGGTTCATCAACCCCATATACAGGAAGAGTGATAGACTATTATCTGAACGGAATAAAAGAACGGGACGGTTTTCTGAAAAAAGGGCTTGTAGATGGGCTTACTAATGCATACTATAAAGATGGAGGTTTAAAGTTTTATAGAAATTACTCCAATGGAATAGCAGATGGAGAGAGTGGACAGTTTTTCCCTAATGGCAAATTACAACAAAAGGGAGTCTTCAAAAATGGAAAAGAAGATGGCTTTTGGCAAATGTGGTATTCCACCGGAGCTATCAAGTTGTCGGTGGAATTCAAATCAGGGAAACCCAAACTTTCAAAAGATGCAATTCTGGTAAACTCCTTTGTAGAAAAAGGTCAAGAGGCTTTTGAAACAGGAGATTATGCCAAAGCCGTAGTTTATTATACCAAAGCTGTTGAACTGAATTCTAATTTAACTGAAAACTATTTTTATAGGGGAACAGCTTATTTATACGATTTCAAGTTTGATGAAGCAGTTCTTGATTTTGACAAAGCCATCAGTTTGGAACCATTATACATGGAAGCTTTTGGCAACAGGGCTTTTGCACTAATCCGGAAATACGAGTTCAAAGACAGTCGGGTATTAAGTCAGAATAGCGAAGTCTCGATTTATCCTGCTAAAGAAAATATTGAAATTCCTGCAGACGAGAAGGTGAAGATATGTAGTGATCTGAAAAGATGCATTGAGCTGGGGTGTACAAAACAGAAGATAATAGATGCTATGAAGAAATATTGCGAATAAAACTAAATACTATGAAAAAATTGACAACCACATTTATCATGGGTTTGTTGCTATCCTTTAATCAAGCCTATGCACAAGATTTTAATAAGAAGTTTGGTGAGCTCTTCTCTAAAGGAGATACAATAGGGCAATTGCAGTTGCTCCAAAAATGGGAGAAAGCGAAAAACGACGATCCCGAATTATATGTAGCCTACTTTAATTACTATGTTAACAAAAGCAAGAAGGAGCTTATCACGTTGGGGAATACTCCCAAAGGCGAAATTGTTTTTCAAATTATGGACAAGGATTCTACCGTGAAAGAGCCGGTGGGATATATTTATGACGAGACTTACTATGATAAAGAGTTTTTAGGCAAAGGCCTTACCTTCATTGATAAAGGGATTGAAAGATATCCTTCCCGCCTGGATATGCGCTTTGGAAAAGTCTACGTATTCGGACTGATTAAAGATTATGCGAAATTCACGGACGAAATAATTAAAACAATCGACTATTCGGCGAAGATTGATAACAAATGGGTATGGACCGAAAATACTCCGGTTGAAGATCCTGAAAAGTTCCTGTTGAGTACCGTTCAGAAATATGTACTTCAAATTTATAATACCGAAGATGATACGTTGTTGGACAACATGAAAGCAATTGCGGAGGCCGTTCTCAAACAAAATCCAAACCATGTTGAGAGTCTGTCGAACTTATCCATTGTTTACATGCTGAAAAAGGAATATGATAAAGCGCTGGAGGCATTATTGAAAGCCGAAAAAATAGATGGCAAAGATTATATCGTATTAAGCAACATCGCTCAGGCATACAAGCTGAAAGGGAAATGTCAGAAAGCAATCAAATATTACGAAAAAGTATTGAAATATGGCGATGACCAATCCAAAGAATATGCAAAACAGCAAATTGAACTGTTAAAGAAAATGGAGAAGTGAAACCGATAGGCATGATTACATAATAGATGTTATTAATAATCAGTTTGCTGGATATGAATTTCTTAGAAATGTTTAAAATGAAAATATAATAATGAAAAAGAGAAAGTCGTTATTTAAATATATGTTTTTTACCTGTATAATACTTCAATTGCTTGGCTGTGAAGATTATGGCGAAGGGTACCGTATTAAAAAAGATGGAGTTTATCGTTATTCTTGGAATCCTGTTGTTAGTTCAGAGCCTCGTGAATGGCTTATTAAAGGTGCTGATCCTAAAACATTTCAAATATGTGATAAATCAGATTGCGGAAAGGATAAGAATCATGTTTATTATAAAGACAATATTATTTTCGATGCAGACCCCAAAACGTTTGAATCGATAGACTGGTTATACGGAAAAGATAGCAAGCACGTTTTCTATTATGAAGCATATGCACGCTCTGATAGTTTAATTTCAGGTATTGTATCAGGTGCAAATCCTGATTCTTTTCATAAAAATAAGGATGACAATTATACGGATGGAAAAGATGTGTACTATAAAAACTTTCCTTTTCATGTTTATGATATTAAAACTTTTGTACGCGTGGATCATTTTGGATTCGTACGCAAGGATAAAAAATATTATTATTTGATTTCTCTTTCTGGGTTAAAAGATACAGCTCCAATGAGATATCCACTTGCCGATTATAAAACATTTCATGTTTTGAAAGAGGGTAATTCTGTTCTTGAATCGCCATATATGGCTGATAAGGAGAAGGTTTATTATGACTCTCTTGTGGTTGAAGAGGCTGATGTAAAAAGTTTTGTTGCTCTAAATTATAATTATGGTAAAGATCGTCATAGAATTTATTATAATCATAAGCCGTTAGTTAAAGCTGATTTTAAAACTTTCCGTGTTGATTGTCTTGATTCTGCTCATGATGCCAAACATGTTTATAAAAGAGATCGTATTGTAAAATAAGATTATATAAATAAAAAAACGATTAATTTAAGATAGTGCCTTGTTGGTACCGTTTGGAGCGCTGCATGTAACACTAAATTATACAAGTTGAAATTTACGAGAATATAATTAGACATAGAGTGAAAACATATTGCTTTCACTCTATGATGTAGTATAGCTTATTTACAATGTGCTTTACAGACATTTATTGCCATTTTTCTTTATTTTTGCGTCCGACTTGACCAATTATAGCCAATAAACTGTTTATTGTGGCAAAATAATTCCAGCATCTAATCCTTTTAAGTTTTCTCTGGAAAGAATTTCTCCTTCATCATGAGCGGGATTTATTATTTTAAACTTTTGTTTAAGAGCTTCTCCAACTCACCCAAAGTAATATTTTTTGCAATTATTTTCCCAGTGCTGTCTATCAGGAAATTAGTTGGGAAAGCATTAATAGATAACCTATTTGCCTCTTTTGTATCTTTGTCCCAGTATTGTTTCCAAATAAGTTTATCGTTGATAATAGTATTCTCCCAAAGTTCTTTGTTTGTAGCTCTATCAACAGATATTCCAATTATTTCAAAACCTTTGTCACTAAATTGTTTATACAAGTCTTTCAAAGTATTGAATTGTGACCTGCATGGATTGCATTGGCTGTACCAAAAATCAACTAATGTTAAATTATTCTTTGAGAAAATATCCAACGTAAACTTTTCATTGTTGGTGTTTACACACTGCAAGAGCGGGAATTGTTTTCCTACTGAAAGCACGCTGCCAATTTTAAGCTTTCTGCTTAAAACCTTACCGGCATAGCTGTTTTTAAGTTCATTAGAAAAGCAGTTGTAAATGGAATCAAAAATTGGTTCGTATCCCCAGCCCATTTTACGAATAAGCATCCAAAATGCAACATTGGAGTTTGGATTCATTTTGCTGTATTGCAAATGAAATTTATGGCTTTCTTCGTATATTATGTCGCTTTCTTTTCTTAGATCAGATTTTATTGATTCGGGTAAGTTGTAATTATATAGCTTTAATAAACTATCACATCTATGGTCGTATAATTCATTCTTAATGTTTATTGGATCACAAAAGGCTGAGAATTTAGGATATTCATTAATCATTGTCTTGTTATTAACGTCAGGTGTTTTATCTATCGAATCTATATTTATAGAAATGGTTTGCGGCCCTTTTTCGATAATAAAATCCGATGATCGATAACGTTCGTCGATACGAATTGAAACACTTTGCGGTTCAGGGATATATCCTGATATTGAGAATTTATTATTCTTAATTTGCGCTTCCAACACTTTTTCTTTGTTTGGAATATATTCACGGTAAAAAAAGAGGCGCACCGTTCCTGAATCTGCGTTTATGGTACCATTAATTTTAAAGTTCGGTTGTTTCGCTTTTTGCCCAAACGAATTAGTTATTAGTAAAAATAGTAAAGGAAGTAATATACAACACTTTTTCATGTTTTAAATATTTGATTATTAATTTAAAGAAAAGATATTATTCGAGAAATAACAGGCGATTGTTGTAATACTACCCATTCCTCAAGCACAAATATAAAAACATAATTCGTTATTCTTCTTTTTTTTGTTTTTTATTATTAATTCTATTTATAAAAGTTTATTTAGATTTATGCAAGGCTTAGAAAGCTACGTTTATAATGCTCTTCCAGGAATTGTAATGTCAATTATAATATATAATTGTTTTCAAATCACACCTTTTTATACTATGTACAATTTAGTGAAGTTGGCGATAAAATAATGATAGATGAAACTAAGCTTCCTTTTTGTACGTACGTTGTTTAAAAAAGAGTGTATATCATTTATTTAAAGACTATTGAAAAGAAATAGGTTTAACCCATTCCGGACTGAATTTCATTGATAAATCATCAGGTTTCCCTACATGTAAATAATTTTAGTGGCAGTGTGGCAGTAAAATTGTCTATATTACGGTTTCAGAAAATGAAAAATGAAAATTCTTCAAAAAGATTTTTTTTCGAATTACGATTTACAGAATTGGAAAAAGGATGTTTCCTCTGCCACACTGCCACTAAAAAAGTTTACAAAACTGGTTGTTCTATGAAGCAATAAGCTCTCCATCTCTTTCTTTATGCTTATCTATAATGTTGATATATAGCAATATATGCAATTTTTCTTCTGTAAATTTACTGCTCGCCGAGTAACCTAATAGCAAAGTAAATAGTGGAAGTAACCAGCCTTAATCCGTCAACTATAAAAGCTGCTCAATGAATTAACTAAAACAACCTGATGAATTACTCCAATCATGTACAAGATACGCCCCAATCATGTACAAGATTGAACTCAAACATGTACAAGATTAGGAGGTAAACATGTACATGATTGGGTTAATCCCTCGCCAATAAATGATTAGTGCTTCCTTTGAGATTCTTAATGCAACGTTGGGGGTGTGTTAAACTGATTTCGGTTGACTACAAATGCCCCTAAGTAGATAATTGGTTGACCAATATATAGTCAAACACTGATACTGGTTGACTTTTTTTGCTTTGAGGCTTGAAAGTGAGTTGTCTTTCCTGGGGAAGAGGAGTGCGACATGTTTTGCTTGTAAAACAGATGGAGGGTTGAAAACAAAGAAAAGTAGTGAGTTTTTCTGCACCATCTGTCCGCTCAAAGATGCATGGTGCAGATAAATGGTGTACTTGGAAGCTTGGTGGGGGCTGGGGTGTAGTATAAAACCTACTGCCACCCCGATATTATTCTCTTTATATGGGTGTAATATACAGATATATAGTGGTTTGCAGCTTTAATCGGAGGGCGGTGTGGTGTAGAGGGTGGAGTAAAATCGACCTGCCAACCTTTTCTGAAATTTAATTTTGAAAATTCAATTTTCTGAAGAATTTATCTGAAATAATAATTCACGACTCCAAAAATGCCTTTTCATCTCCACCCTCTGCACCACACAAAAATATTAATGCTTGATAGTGAAATGAATAGATAGTTATATTTGTTAAAAAAAATATTAGTTAAATGAGAAATATACCGACATATAAAAATGCCGGCCCTCGTTCTGCGCATAAAATATGCTTGTTTGTGCTGTTACTACCTTAGTTCTAAAGCCAATTCTCTATAAATGTTAACTGAATTTTCTGATAAAATTGTAAATGTGGTGAAAATTAGATGTGAGTTTTTTATCGAATTTTTTCATGGTCTATGTTAAATGGATTTAGTATCTTTGTCTGTAATAAATAACGAAATTATGTTTGAACAGACATTTAAGAATATAGACGACATATTATACAAAGATTCCGGGGCGAATAGTGAGTTGGATTATATTGGACAGACTTCATGGGTGCTGTTTCTTCGTTATCCCGATGGGTTGGAACAAGATAAAGTCGATAGCGAAAGGAGATGGATCATTGATATTGCCGATATTGATACCAAAACCTCCTTCAAAATCTAATAAAAATTACTATGATAATGGAACTATCCCATGCATAACTGTAATAAATTAAAAACCTACAATATGAATAAACTATTAACAACACTTTTTGTATTCTTCTTGTCTTTAGCATCGATGGCTCAAAATCCAGTTAATAGACTTGGAATAAAAGAAAATTTAGAATTTAATAAAATGGATTACAAATTATCATGGTCTGCAAAGCCCAATGAGAACTATTTAATTCAAGAGTATTTACCCAAAGGAGAGAACTTTGAAAGTTTTAATCAGATGTTGACTATACATCTTTTTATCACTGATATAAATGCTGAGGGTGCTGTAAATCAAAAAGTAAATGAGCTGATTGCAAGAAGAAAGACTGATCCTATATGTAATTATCAAGTTACTAAAAGTCCTGATGGAAAGGAATATCTTGTAGACTTTCTGCTTAGTGAAAGCAAAGATAGCATGCTGACAGTTGTTGAATTTAATCTATATCGATATAAACAAATTGAAATACCTAAAAGAGGGAAAGCGTTATTTGTTTATGCTTATTCAAAAAGAGGCTACGGAAATGATATTACAGCTTTTTTCAAGGCTCTTGATAATGATAGAATAAGTTATCTAAAAGAAATGATCTCAACAAATATCCCAAATGTTACGATTGAGAACAAATAGAAGCGCATTATATCAGATAGGAAAGTAAAAAGTTTATGGCAGACAATTATTTAGAAAATCAATACGAACAATACCAAGCTAGGAAGGCAGCATGGGAGAAAGCTCGCAAGTATGGTAATAAGAGAACAACTACAGCTAATCAGGCGAAATCAGCAAACCCGGTTGCAGCCTCTGAAACTGATACCAAGAATAAATTCACTTACAGAAAACTGGATGCTTTTACCAGCGGAAATTCGAAAGGGAATCCTGCCGCCTGTCTGTATCTTGACAAAGATCAGCACTTAACTGATGAAGAGATGCTGAACATAGCAAAAGACCACAAAGGGTTTGTGTCTGAAGTAGTTTATTGCATTCCGCTTGATGATAATGCATACAGGCTGCGTTACTACTCTTCCGAATGCGAGGTGGAATTCTGCGGACACGGAACTATTGCATGTATGTACAATCTGGTAAAAAGTAATAAAGAACTGGCAGAGGTAAAGGAAATTACCATTAAAACCAATAAAAGCAATTTGAAAGTATATAACGAACTCCAGTCTCTTGATACAGTATTTGTAACAGCTCCCGATCGTGAATGCCTCAATCTGAAACCGAGCCTCACAGATATAGCTTCTAATCTTGGAACTTCGCCTGAAACTATTGATCAGCAAAATCCCATTATGTTGATTGATGCCGGTTTAAGAACATTAATCGTTCCGATTACAGATTTAGATAACATTCTTGGTTTACTTCCCGATGAACAAAAACTGAAAGACTTCTGCGTTAATAATGATATAGATATAATACTCGTTTTTACCAATGATGTAGCCGATAAATCAAATAGAATCAGGACCCGTGTCTTCGCTCCCAAATTTGGTTATCTTGAAGATCCCGCAACCGGTTCCGGAAATTCGGCAATGGGATATTACATGCTGAAGAATCAATTATGGGATGGTCACCCTGTTTCTATTGAACAGAATGGAGAAAAGGAACTTTTTAATATTGTGAAGCTCAAGGCTGTAGATGGTAAAGTCCTTTTTGGTGGTAATGCTGTTGTTAAGATTCAGGGAGATTATTATTTGTAATTAAAATGAATATTTATATTGCATTACTTAGAGGAATTAATGTAGGCGGAAAGAATATGATAAAGATGCCTGAATTAAAGAAAGCATTGGAAGCGATTGGACTTAATGCAGTGCAAACGTATATTCAAAGTGGTAATGTGATATTCGAATCGGATGAAGAGGAAGCGACTCTTCAAGTTATAATAGAAAATAAGATTGAGGCAGCTTTTGGCTTTCCGGTAAAGGTGGTGTTGAGAATGCTGGCTGAATTAGAAAAAATGATCCTTGATTGTCCTTTCTCAAAGGATGAGATATCGGAAGCAGAATCTTTGTCAGATAAAGAATGCTTGTATGTAGCGCTATTGTCTACAGTTCCCCAAAAAGATAAAACAGAATATCTTAACGCATATAGAAGTGATAGTGATGATTACCGTATTATAGGCAGAGACGTGTATCTGTTATTTCGTAATAGCATTAGTAAATCTAAGCTTGCCAATAACTTGCAGAAGCTTGATGAAACAGTAACTATCCGCAACTGGAAGACTTTAAATAAGCTTGTTCTGTTGGCAAAAGAGATATAAATTGAATTATTAACAAACAAATGATAAAGACAGGACTTCTTACACTTGGTTTGTTCTCGGCTTTTATGACTTTGCATGTACAGGATCTACTTTTGTCATTTTGATGGTAATTGTCCTTTTTATCGGCTTATTTTTATTTTTTAAATGGATAGGGTGGCTTTATAAGAATGGCATTACTGTCATATTTCTATATTTGAATCGATTATTCTTTAAATAATATGGAAAAATTCTTGTGTAAATCAAGGTGATACACTACTTTAGTGGCATACTCGTGTAGAGGAAAAACAAATCAACCTTATATATTTAGTACAGGAATGGAAAAGCGAATTGTAGAATGCGTGCCCAACTTTAGTGAGGGCCGCGATATGACTGTTATCAAACAGATTACCGATGTAATTGAGAGTGTAGAAGGCATCAAACTTCTTGATGTAGATCCGGGTAAAGCTACCAATCGTACCGTTGTTACTTTTGTGGGAGAGATAGAAGCTGTGGTGGAAGCTGCTTTTCGTTGCGTGGCGAAGGCGGGGGAAGTGATTGACATGAGAAACCACCACGGCGAGCATCCCCGTATGGGAGCCACCGATGTGTTGCCGCTCATCCCAGTTTCGGGCATTACCATGGAAGAAACGGCTGAATATGCCCGCAAGCTTGCCGCCAGAATTGCCTCCGAAGCGGGCATCCCCACCTATTGTTATGAATATGCCGCTATTCGTCCCGAACGAAAGAAGCTGGCTGTGTGCAGGGAAGGGGAGTACGAAGGGCTGAAACCTCGTTTTGGAAATCCGGCTCAGATGCCTGATTTTGGTGGAGAGGAGTGGAATGAACGTGTCGCCGCAACAGGTTGTACGGCGGTGGGAGCCCGGGATTTCCTAATTGCCATCAACTTCAACCTGAATACTACCTCCACTCGCCGTGCCAACGCCATTGCCTTCGATGTTCGCGAACGTGGACGGGTGAAGCGTGAAGGCGACTCTCCGGTGGGAAAGATACTGAAGGATGAGAATGGAAACGATATCTATATTCCAGGTACCTTGAAAAGTACGGCAGCTATCGGCTGGTTTATCAAAGAGTACGGCATTGCCCAAGTATCCATGAATATAACCAATATAGCCGTTACGCCTGTTCACATTGCTTTTGAAGAGGTGTCGGCCAAGGCAGCCGCCCGAGGTGTGAGGGTTACGGGTACCGAAATTGTAGGACTGGTGCCGAAGTCTACGCTGATTGATGCCGGTAAATATTTCCTCCGTAAACAACAACGCTCCGTGGGTATATCCGAACAGGAGATTATCAAGATAGCTGTCAAGTCAATGGGGCTTGATGATCTGAAACCTTTTGATGTAAAGAACAAGGTGATTGAGTATATGCTAGAGGGAAAGACGGAAGAGAAACTGGTGGACATGACCGTTTCGGACTTCGCTGCCGAAACTGCCAGTGAATCTGCCGCACCCGGTGGCGGTTCCATCGCTGCTTATATGGGTGCCCTTGGTGCTGCTTTGGGCACTATGGTGGCCAACCTCTCTTCGCATAAAGCGGGATGGGATGCTTGTTGGGAAGAGTTTTCGGATTATGCGGAAAGAGGGCAGGCTTTGCTGGCCGAGCTTCTCTTTCTGGTGGATGAGGATACCCGTGCCTTCAACAAGGTGATGGATGTTTTCGGCTTACCCAAGAATACCGACCAGGAAAAGGCGGCGCGTACCAAGGCCATTCAGGTGGCTACGCTTTACGCTACTCAAATTCCTTTCCGGGTGATGAAGGCTTCGATGGAGGTGTTTGATATTGTGGAACAGATGGCTAAAGAGGGAAATCCGAACTCGGTGTCGGATGCAGGGGTAGGTGCCCTAGCTGCCCGGTCGGCAGTGCTGGGCGCATGGCTCAATGTGCGGATTAATGCGGCCGGAATAAAGAACAGAGAGTTGGTGGACCCCATTTTGGAAGAGGCGGCCGATATGGCAAAGCTGGCACAAGAGAGGGAAAGCGTTATTCTTGATATAGTGAATCGTAAAATATAATCTGCCATGAACACGAAAGAGATAAGCAAAGAGGAGTTCCGCAGATTAGTGCTGACCGGCATACCCGATACGCTACCCGAGCTGAAACCTTACGAACCGGAGGTGAATCATGCTCCGAAACGGAAAGAGATTCTTACCGAGACAGAGAAGGAGCTGGCTTTGAAGAATGCGCTCCGATATTTCCCGGCCAGGCATCATGCGGTGCTGGCTTCCGAGTTTGCTGACGAACTGGCCAGGTATGGTCGTATTTATATGTATCGTTTCCGCCCGGATTACAAGATTTATGCCCGCCCCATCGACGACTACCCCTGTCGGTCGAAACAGGCCGCGGCCATTATGTTGATGCTGAGCAATAACCTCGATGATGCGGTGGCTCAGCATCCAAGGGAGCTGATTACCTATGGTGGCAATGGGGCTGTGTTCCAGAACTGGGCGCAGTATCTGCTCACCATGAAATACCTGGCCACTATGACCGACGAGCAGACGCTGGTGATGTATTCGGGTCACCCGATGGGGCTTTTCCCGTCTCACAAGGATGCTCCGCGGGTGGTGGTTACCAATGGGATGGTTATTCCCAATTATTCGTCCAAAGACCATTGGGAGAAATTCAATGCGTTGGGGGTTTCCCAATATGGTCAGATGACAGCCGGTTCGTACATGTACATCGGGCCGCAAGGCATTGTGCATGGCACTACTATTACGGTGTTAAATGCCAAACGGAAGCAGCGTGCCATACATCCTTCAAGCAAAGGTGTGCTGTTTGTCTCTTCCGGATTGGGCGGCATGTCTGGGGCTCAGCCCAAGGCGGGCAATGTTGCCGGAGTGGTATCCGTTATTGCCGAGATTAATCCCAAGGCGGTAGCCGTTCGCCATTCGCAAGGGTGGGTGGACGAGGTGTTTACCGATTTGGATACTTTACTGCCACGTATACGCAAGGCTGTTGATGCAAACGAGGTTGTCTCGATTGCCTATCAAGGTAACGTGGTGGATTTATGGGAACGTCTGGCTGCTGAAAAGATGTATGTGGACTTGGGCTCCGACCAAACTTCGTTGCATAACCCTTGGGCAGGTGGTTACTATCCTGCAGGCATCGCATTCGAGGAGGCAAACCGCCTGATGGCGGAAGAACCAGATAGGTTTCAGGAGGAGGTGCGCAAGTCGTTGCGCCGACAGGCAGCTGCCATTAATGCACTTACCGGTCAGGGCATGTACTTCTTTGATTACGGCAATGCCTTCCTGCTCGAAGCGTCACGTGCCGGAGCCGATGTGATGAAGGCCGACGGCACTTTCCGTTATCCATCGTATGTGCAAGATATCATGGGGCCACTCTTCTTTGATTATGGCTTTGGCCCCTTCCGTTGGGTGTGTACCTCGGGCAATCCGAAGGACCTCGCCGTTAGCGACCGGATTGCGGCGGAAGTGCTCGAAAGCATTCTTCGGACTGCACCGGCTGATATTCAGTCGCAACTGGAAGATAATCTGCATTGGATAAGAGAGGCTCAGAAAAACAATCTGGTGGTCGGCTCGCAGGCTCGTATTCTTTACCTCGATTCGGCAGGACGGATTGAGGTGGCCGGTGCGCTTAACGAGGCTATCCGGCGTGGAGAGATTTCCGCTCCGATAGTGCTTGGACGCGATCATCATGATGTGTCGGGTACTGATTCGCCTTTCCGTGAGACTTCGAATATTTATGATGGCTCATCCTTTACCGCCGACATGGCCGTGCAGAATGTGATTGGCGACTCTTTCCGCGGTGCTACCTGGGTTTCTATACACAATGGTGGCGGAGTAGGCTGGGGAGAGGTGATTAATGGTGGCTTCGGGTTGGTGATTGATGGAACGGACGAAGCTGACAACCGACTTAAATCCATGCTTTTGTGGGATGTAAACAACGGACTTGCACGCCGCAGTTGGGCACGTAACCGGGGAGCGATGGATGCTATTCAACGGGAAATGGCACGTACCCCCGGACTTGTGGTAACACTACCCAATATTGCCGACGAAAACCTTATTAAAGCTACTTTAAAACACGAATAACAATGGAAGAAATACATAAAATCAGTCCGGAACATCTTTCAATAGACCGGTTGCAGGAGATTATTGAGAAGGGATTCAAACTGGAATTGTCAGAAAAGTCGAAGGCGCTAATCCTGAAAGGGCGGAAGTACCTGGACGACCGGATGAAAACCCAGAAGGAACCTATTTATGGCGTGTCAACCGGTTTTGGCTGTCTGTGTGATATAAGCGTAAGCGGCGAACAGCTCTCCATACTTCAACGTAACCTGGTGATGTCTCATGCTTGTGGCATTGGTGAACGGGTGCCCAATGAGATTGTGAAGCTGATGCTTATCCTGAAAGTTCAATCGCTCTCTTACGGCTATTCGGGGGTGCAGCTGGAAACGGTTCAACGCTTGGTGGACTTCTTTAACAATGATGTCTGTCCGGTGGTCTATCAGCAAGGCTCTCTTGGGGCATCGGGCGATTTAGTGCCGCTTGCTCATCTTTCGTTGCCCATTCTCGACTTGGGGGAAGTGAATTACAATGGGAAAGATTTGCCGGCTCATGAGGTGAACGAAATGTTCGGCTGGAAACCGGTCACCCTGCAGTCCAAGGAGGGATTGGCGCTGCTGAACGGTACTCAGTTTATGGCTGCTTACGGTTGCTGGTGCATCATGAATGCCAAACGAATCTCGGCTGCTGCCGATGTAGCGGCAGCCATCTCGATAGATGCTTTCGATGGGCGCATTGAACCATTCCATCCGGCTGTACATGCCATTCGTCCGCACAAGGGGCAGATTGAAACCGCCCGTCGTATTAGTGAACTGCTTGCCGGAAGCGAGATAATCTCCCGTCAGAAGGTGCATGTTCAGGACCCTTATTCCTTCCGTTGCGTACCGCAGGTGCACGGTGCATCCAAGGATGCCATTGCCTATGTGGAGAGTGTGTTTACCACGGAGATCAATTCCACCACGGATAATCCGACGATTGTACCCGATGAGGATTTGGTGATCTCGGCGGGTAACTTTCACGGTCAGCCGCTAGCCGTGGCGCTCGACTTTCTGGCCATCGCCGTGGCCGAACTGGGCAGTATCTCCTCCCAGCGCATCTATCAGCTTATTGCCGGAGAAAGAGGGCTTCCCATTTTCCTGGTAAGCAATCCCGGACTGAACAGCGGGTTTATGATTCCGCAATATGCCGCAGCGTCCATTGTCAGCCAAAGCAAACAGCTCTGTACTCCAGCTTCGGTCGATTCGATCGAGTCATCGCAGGGGCAGGAAGACCATGTAAGTATGGGAGCCAATGCGGCAACGAAATGTTACAAGGTGGTTCAGAACAGTGAACGGGTACTGGCCATCGAGCTGTTTAATGCCGTACAGGCCATCGATTTTCGCTTGCCGCTAAAAACATCGCCGGTGTTGCAAAGCATCTGTGCGGAGTATCGCAAGGTAGTTCCATTCATTGGCAACGATTGTGTGATGTACACCCATATCAGCAACAGTGTTGAATTTCTACGGAAAATAAAATTTTAAAAGATGAGGCTGTTAATCAGGAATATCAAAGAACTTTGTCAGGTAGAGGAGCAACCGCGGACCATGGTCTGCGGCAAGGAGATGGCTTCGTTGCCCTGCATCAATGATGCCTATTTGTTGATGGAAGATGAACGCATTTTATCCTTTGGGCCAATGTCCTCTCTTCCTAAGACTATCGAAGCGGATGTGGTGATTGATGCAACGGGAAAGATGGTACTGCCGGCTTTTTGCGATTCTCATACCCACCTTGTCTATGCAGGCAGTCGGGAGCAGGAGTTTATAGATAAGATAAACGGACTTTCGTACGAGGAGATTGCCCGACGTGGAGGAGGGATCCTCAATTCCGCCCGACGTTTGCATGATACTACCGAGGATGAGCTTTATGAAGAGGCACTTGCCCGGGTAAACGAGATTATCTCCATGGGTACCGGGGCAGCAGAGATAAAGAGCGGTTACGGACTGACGACCGAAGACGAGCTTAAAATGTTGCGCGTTATTAAAAGGCTTCGCGAAACCACGCCTCTTACCATCAGGGCTACTTTTCTGGGAGCACATGCCGTGCCTGCGGAGTATAAAGGACGGCAGTCGGCCTATGTGGATTTGATTGTTAATGAGATGATACCTGCCGTGGGGAAAGAAGGGCTGGCCAACTTTGTGGACAGCTTTTGCGATAAGGGCTTTTTTACCTGCGAAGAGACGGAACGTATTATCGAAGCAGCCGCTGCTTACGGCATGCGCCCGAAGATACATGCCAATGAACTGGCTTTGTCCGGTGGCATACAGGTGGGAGTGAAGCACAATGCTTTGTCGGTCGACCACTTGGAGTTTACCGGTGATGAAGAGATTGAAGCTCTGGCAGGAAGTGGAACGATGCCGACATTATTGCCGGGTGCTGCCTTCTTTCTGGGGATGAACTATCCGCCTGCCCGCAAAATGATTGATAGTGGGCTTCCCGTTGCTCTTGCATCCGATTACAACCCGGGTTCATCCCCTTCGGGAAATATGAAATTCATTCTTTCGCTGGCAACCATCAAAATGAAGATGACTCCTGAGGAGGCAATCAATGCCGCGACCATCAACAGCGCCTATGCCATGGGTATCAGTGATACTCACGGTTCTATCTGTGTGGGGAAACGGGCAAACGTACTTATCACGAAAGAGATTCCATCCCTTTATTTCTTACCTTATGCCTATACTTCCAACTTGATTGATAGTGTGATATTGGGTGGGAGAGTGGTTTGTCGAAGTAAATAAAATCAGGATAAAAACCAAAAAAATCCGTCCATTGCCATTTAAGCCTTGCAGTGGACGGATAATTTTATTATTTTTGTCGTAAAGCTTGAAATGCTTACGAGGATAAACAGGTTTTAGACTAGTTATTCCTCGAAATACTATGAGTGAAACATGAATCCTGCCCGACGCTAGTCTTTTGTTTGATTTCTTAAGCAATTGGGATTCTACGAAAATCTAAATATTAAAAACATGAAATTATCTCTTAAATTTATTGCATTATCGATATTACTATCTCTTTCACAGTTCATCCAAGCAGGAGATCCTCCTATGAAAAACTTCTCGAGCATGGAAATTAATCATGTGCGAGTTTCCGACCCTGATGTTTTTGCAGAAGGCAACAGTGTAACGATTCACTTGGAGCAATTAAATGAGGGCGAATATTGCTTTCCTTTGCCCGGCGCAAAAGTAATCTCAGGTTACGGCGCACGCCGCGGACACTCGGGTGCTGACATAAAAACATGTGCCAATGACACGATACGCTGTACATTTGATGGCGTGGTTCGTATGTCGAAAAAGTACGGAGGATATGGCAATGTGATAGTAGTTCGGCATGCAAATGGATTGGAGAGTCTCTATAGCCACAACTCGAAGAATTTTGTAAAATCGGGTGATGTGGTAAAGGCCGGACAGGCCATTGCCTTGACGGGAAGAACAGGAAGTGCCACAACTGAACACTTGCATTTTGAGTTCCGCATTGATGGCAAACATTTCAATCCCAATGTTATTTTTGACCTTTCTGACCGCTCCTTGCACAAGAGAGCCATTGTCTGCACAAAAAAGGGCAGAGGCGTTAAGGTGAAACCTGTTTCCATGAATTAACCGGTTCTCATAGATTAAAAAGATAATTTATTTTTTTGGTGAAAAAACAGAAAACAGTATCTTTGAAGACTATTGTATTATAGTTTTTTTAACCTTATTTCAGTGTGGTAACCCGAGAAGAGCGTAGAGACGTATCTCAATGAACCATGACAAAACTTTAAATTTAATATTATCTTTTTATGAATTCAATCGTAATTGTAATTATTTCAGTACTATTTTTAGCTATTGGATACGGGATTTATGGCCGCTTTATGGCGTATAAAGTTCTAATGTTGAATAAAGATAATCCTGTACCATCGGTTACTTTAAAAGATGGGCACGATTATGTCCCGACAAACAAAGTGGTGTTAATGGGGCATCATTTTGCTGCGATTGCAGGAGCCGGCCCTCTTATTGGCCCGGTACTTGCCGCTCAGTATGGATTCCTTCCCGGTATATTATGGATCCTGGTTGGATCTTTATTTGCTGGAGCTGTTCACGATATGATTATTCTCACCGCTTCGGTACGTTACAAAGGAAAATCAATAGCCGAAATTGCTCGAGATCTTGTAGGAGAAAGGCTTGGTCTGATAACTTCCCTTGCAGTGATTAGCATACTTATTGTATCAATGGCCGGTTTGGGAATCCCGGTTGTCAACGCTCTTAAAAATTCCCCCTGGGGAACTTTTACGGTTGGGTTTACAATCCCCGTTGCCATATTCATTGGAATTTATTTAAAGTATATAAGGCCTGACAAAATACTGGAAGGAACTGTAATAGGTGTTCTGTTGGTATTGTTGGGAGTTGTTCTTGGTCCTGTGGTTCAGAATTCGTTTTTAGGGAGCTACCTGGATTTTGATCAGAAACAAATGTCGCTGCTGCTTGCTGTTTATGGATTCCTTGCTGCAGCATTGCCGGTGTGGTTGTTGCTTCTGCCAAGAGATTATCTGAGCACCTATATGAAACTGGGTGTGATTGGTGCCTTGGCACTTGGCATCATTATTATACAACCGGATATTAATATGCCGGCTGTTACCCAATTTGTGAATGGTGGCGGACCCATTGTGCCGGGTAAAGTATTTCCTTTCCTGTTTATTTCGATTGCTTGTGGTGCTCTGTCGGGTTTTCATTCTCTGATAAGTTCTGGAACAACCCCTAAACTGATTAAAAACGAAAAAGATATTTTGCCAATCGGTTTCGGAGCCATGCTTCTGGAAGCTTTTGTTGCAATAATGGCTCTGCTTGCTGCAACAGTATTACCAACTTCCGACTATTTTGCAATCAACTCAGTTCCTGAAGTCTTTGATAAATTACACATGGTTCCTCAAGATTTGCCACAGCTATCGGCTATGGTTGGTGAAGATCTTGCAGGCAGACCCGGAGGCTCTGTATCGTTGGCAGTCGGCATGACTTATGTATTTCAGAGTGTTCCCTGGCTGAAATCAATGATGGGGTACTGGTATCATTTCTGTATCATGTTCGAGGCGCTGTTTATTCTGACAACGATTGATTCGGGCACAAGAATTGGCCGATACCTGCTTCAGGATCTGTTTCGTCAGAACTCAAGGGAGATGTCGAAGAAACGTTCCTGGTTTAATGCGATTTTCTTTTCCGGACTGATCACTTTATTCTGGGGATATTTATTATACACGGGTGATATTTCTACCATATGGCCATTGTTTGGAACGGCCAATCAAATGCTGGCAATCATAGCGTTTGCAATTGGAACAACCTATCTGCTCCGTTCAAAACAAAATAAATATGTTTGGGTAACTGTTATACCTTTGTGCTTTGTTACGGTTGTCACCTTGTCGGCTGCGCTTATGAATATTTTCCAGAACTACCTACCGAAAGGTTTGTATTCTCTTGCCATTATTTCTGCGATATTGATTCTTTTGGTTTGTCTGGTTCTTATAGAAAGTATCATAAACTGGAGACGAATAACCAAGATGAGTACTAATGAGCTCTCTTCGGTTGAGATAGAACTTATTGGCGAACCGGTGATGTCGTATAATAACCTTAAAAATGATGTACGTTCAAAAGACAGGATATTGTAATTTATTGTTTTGATTTTGAATTTTTCGTGATTTTAATGTAATGGAGGTCGTTTCAAAATGAGATTTCAGAAATGAAAACCTTATTGACTAAAACCTCTGAAAAAAGCCCTTTATTTTAGCCTTGTTCATCTGAAAAAGCTGAAATAAGGGGTCTTTTTATTATTGAAGTTATGGGTTGTAAGTGAGATTATTTTCATCTCTCTATATGGCGATAGTGTGTTTTCACTATAAATTTTCCCACCAAAAAGCTGTGCTCCTTTTTCCATAGAATTGAGAAAAAGTGAGCACAGCCTTATATAATCAGGGTCTTTTTTATTACCCCTAAATAGTCCTTATTGGACAAGAATTAGAAAATCTGTTTGGAGATATCTTTTGCTACCTTTACTGGATTTCCCTTTGTATCGGGAGAATAATGAATCGGACTATTTACCCACTTTTCTTCCAATGAATAATAATCAATTTGATTATCCTTTGCTGAATTCCAGTTAGAAATGACATTGTCAATATATGTTCTCCATCTCATTGCATAGAAATCTTTCAGTAAACCGCTCCATTCTCTGTGGGCATAGTCACGAAGTCCGCCGTCATTTGCAGCAGTTCTGTTACCCCAGGTTGTTATCTGAACTTTAGCGTTCCACTCATACAGATTCTTTTCCTCCTGAGTCTTTCCTAAGTTGACCGCTCTGTTTGTCCATGTTCCAAGGCAAAATTCAGCGCGGGTTCCAAGCAGCTTATCTTGCATATCAAGCAGATTCATAAACCTCTTGCTTGCTTCTTCGAAAAGTTCTTTCTCCTTTGCATTTTTGGCACTCATCATTACCTTATACACAAGACGTCCTTTTTCTGCAATTGCCTGACGAAGGATATCGACCATATCGTACTCGTAATTGTTGTTTCCTATGAAGTTATCGGCAACCGACATGAATTTCCGAGCAGCCTCGATTACTTCCATCGGATCATAGTAATCATTCATTTCCGACCAGCTTGATACCTGATATACTTTATCCGAAGGGCGAGCGCAGAAAACAGATTCGTGTGTACCCTGTTGAGTGGAAAGGGCCGGACAGTTGTAGATTGAGTTGCTCAATTGAATCCAGGCATCGTACAAACTCTTATCGAAACGTCCGTAGCGAGAGGTTACATAATCTTTGAGCCATTCGTCTTTTGAGAACTTTTCGTTATGCCAGGGCAGTTCACAAAGAAGCTCGTACATAACAGGATTATTCTCAATGCCTTCCATGGTTATTCCTACTCCCTTTAATGTTTGACCAAAAGGTGTTGATTTTGCTTTGAAGTATTCATCAATAACGTGCTGCATTTTTCCATGTAGTCCTACATTGCCACCATAATTGAGAAGCATGCAATATAGCCAGTCATGACCATCAAAACCATTCTTGCGATACCATGTCGATTCTGGATCTCCCCATTGAGGACGACTCTCTGAAAAAAGATCAAGAACAATCATGTCGCCACGCTTCAGGTTTTTAATCATTTCTGCCCTTGGATTGCCTCCCCATGCCTGTGCAACCCATATAGCATTCGGATTGCATTTTTTCATAGCCGACATAATAGCTTTGCCAGCCTCGTCCAGATTGACACCTGCAACATTTCCCCCTTCATGAAAGGGGTCCATGCTATAATAGTTTGCCTTTCCGAAAAGTCGGGTCATCTCCTCATAGTATAAATCGGCTATAACCTTGAACTTTGGGTCAGTAGGCTGGAGAAACGCCGGACGACGGTAACCGCACCATAATCCCGGATTGGAAACATTCAGCTGAAGTTTCTCTTTTGCATTGTTTGGAACCATTCCCGAATACCCTGCAAAAACAGGCTCAATGCCCAGTTCGCGCATACGCTTCACGATCTTCTTTTGCAAAGCTATGCGCTGAGTGTACCAACTGTCGGGATTAGGACCGCCCCAGCCTTCAAGATTGTTCATCAACCACCAGGCAAAAAATCCTGGTCCGCAGATGAATTCATTTATCTCGTCACGATTATACCCAAGTTTCTTTAGTACATTGAACCAGACAGCTTCCGTGCCGACAATTGAAAGCGGCATGTTGATGCCGTGAAGCGCCATCCAGTCTATCTCTTTCTCCCAGCGTTCCCAGTCCCAGAATGCCATAGAGTAAGAATGAGTACAATAGTTGAGGTCGTAACGAAACTTCATATTTGTTTCGTGTCTCTCTGCTTTCTTTACTTCAGGCAGGACATTCGGCAACTTCACGTTCATGTTATTCCATGAAATATTCACATGGGCATAATATTTAAGGTACCAGTTTACACCCGCAGCAAGATTAACATAATTGTTGCCCCGAACGACAATCTTACCATTTCTGCTGTCCAGCTCAAAGAAGTCTGCATCAGCTTTCACCTTCTCGATAATAAAATGCCTTGAAGCCCCCTTGTCTAATCTCTCGAGCAAATCATTCACCGGATTTGCATGCATTGTCACTGATATAAGCAGTACCCACAGTAGATTGAAATATTTCATAGTGTATGAGAAAATAATTAGTGTTTTTAAATAATCTTAGTTAGGAGTGGCAAAACTACTAAAATATTTTTTGAACTTATAATATATCCCCTAAACCTCTTCAAATTCTGCTATTTTATCTTTTAATTTACTGATTGCAACTAATGTCCTGTTTTATATTCGTAAACAGAATTATACGATTAACCATTCCGGTGTTTGCGCGTATTGAGTTGCTATTTAGAAGCATCGCTATATTCAATTATTGGTTTTTTTGTAAAAAATGAAAAATATTGGGAATTCTGAATTAAACTTTATATATTTGTTATAGAAAATCTAATATAGAAATAGAAACAATCGTATTCAATATTCTGTGCAACTGAATGAACGGACTTTTCTCAATGTTGCCAGCGGTACCTAAAGAGTATAAATAAATAATAATCAGGCATGAAAAACTTTATTAAAATCTCTCTGGCTGTTATATTACTTCTTTGTTTATTCAATATGCCATATGGATATTTCCAATCTGTGCGTTTCATCTGTTTTGTATCCTTTTCCTATCTTGCATTCCTATCTTACAAAGAGAATCAGGAAAAAATAGCTTTTGGATACGGAGCATTGGCGTTGCTTTTTCAGCCTTTTTTCAAAATAGCACTCGGAAGAGGCTTGTGGAATGTTGTAGATGTGGCTGTGGCAATAGCTCTTGTTATAAGTATATTGCGGTCGAATGATAAGTAACCTCAGCTTTTTTGATGTTTGAATCTAGTCGGCCTGATTGGCTTGTGCACTATCTGAAATAGGGATCTTTGAATAAACATAAAAGAACTATAAAGACATAATTAAATTCCTGAGAATTGAATATCTGTAAATGGGTTCAGAGAGAGACCTGACAGAGCAATAAAAAAAGGAGGATTGTCTCGTTTTTGGACACCCTCCTTTTTCCTTATATTAAAATTTTTATATCAGTCTTAGTGATTAGTGTTTGAACCAATCTTTCGATAGGATAGTTTTTTCTCCGTTCTTGTTGATTAAACACATCTGCAACATTCCGCCATTGCTGTCGAAGTAACGAATTTCAATGGGGTGAAGGCCTTTCTTCAGGGCTTTTTGGGCAATTACTTCACGAGGTGAGTGAGGGCCGTCATTATCAATAACCGTGTTCCCATCAATAGAAAAGATACTGCCATCGTCAGACGTTAGTGCAAAGGTATAGATGTCGTCCTGAGGAATTTGCAGATAACCTTTCAGTACCAGACCGATGTTGCCTTTTACTTCGGAAGGAATAGAAATATTATCCACTGTATATTCTCCTTTCTTCGGAGCATTGGTAATATCTGCACATTTATTCCCTCTGAAATCGTGCCATATGGCGAGCAAGCCATTCTCTTGAGGAGATGCTGTGGCGTCTGCCTCCAGATATGGTTCTTTGATGAACTTTGTATTTACAACGTCGCAACCTGTACCATCAGGACGGAAGCTGCGAAGCATAAAGTTGGTTGTTTCGGTAACCTTCAAATCACCTTTGTACAATGGTGATGATTTTGTCGGTACAGTCCCATCTGTAGTATAACGAACTTCCAATCCGGGAAGCGGACAGCTGATATTCAGATGGCCTTCGTTTACAAAAGCATTCACGTTATAGAAACCATCCAAATCAGTGATGCGATAGTTTACATTCATCTTATCGAGCCTGCTCATCTGTGATGCTAGTGCTTTCATAAAATCGGCTGTACTCATCTTACTCGCCTTATTGCCCCAGGCAACCTGACTAAGTGCTATCATTCGGGGAACGATCATATATTCAACACGTTTCATCGAAGGTATATATTCGGTCCAGATATTAGCCTGTACACCCATGATTAAATTTTGTTGGGCAATATCTGTTGCGTTTGACATCGGGTCGAATTCCAGAATGCTTTTCAATGAATTCTTATCTTGTTGGTAATCGAAATAAAAGCAGGCATTGGGTGATAATACCACATTCTTGCCTTGCGCTAGTGCACTAGGTACAGCTCCTTTTTCCCAGCTGCGCCACCACATGATTACGGCATCTTTTGATAATCCGTCACCTACAACCTCGTCCCAGCCAATCATTCTTTTACCGTTTTCTTTGAAGAACTGCTCCATATTACGAACAAACCATGCCTGAAGAGCCTCTTCCGAAGCCAGCCCTTCTTTCTTTATTCTGTTCTGGCAATCCTGACATTTTTTCCAGTTGCTCTTTTCCACCTCATCGGCTCCGAGATGTACATATTTAGAAGGAAACAAAGCAAAAACCTCTTTGTAGATATTCTTGCAGAATTCCAAAGAAGAATCTTTGCCGGGACAGATTGGAGAAGAGAAAGTCTGTCCCCATCCTATTAAACCTGTGCAGGCCACATCGGGATACTGGGAAATAGCTGCCAAGAAATGACCGGGCATATCAATTTCCGGAATCACTTCTATGCCACGCTGCGAAGCATAAGCAACAATCTCCTTGATGTCTTCCTGAGTATAAAATCCTCCATACAACGTATCTTTGCCTGCAACCTTCAGCTTGTTTTCGGGAATAAGAAAGTCGGGATTGTTTTGTTCTGTAGCCAAACGCATGCACTCCTTGTCTTGTGAGTTGAAAGTACGCCATGCTCCTTTTTCGGTGAGCAACGGATATTTCTTGATTTCGATGCGCCAACCCTGATCGTCAGTCAGATGCCAATGAAATTTATTAAGTTTATACAGTGTCATCATATCCAGCACCCTTTTCACTTCTTCTTTATTCCAGAAATGGCGGGAAGCATCGAGCATTAAACCTCTCCAGGCAAAACGTGGTTCATCTTTTATGTTAACCAAAGGAATCTGAACTCCCTTTTTTGTCTTTTGCACTGATTCAACCGGCAATAATTGATGAATAGTGGATATTGCAGCTATAATACCCGAATAACTGGATGATTTTGCAACAATGTTTTTGGCATTCACCTGTAAGCTGTAGGCCCCTTCCTTTTGAGCTCCGTTTTCTAATTGCAAGCAGATGTCTCCTTTACCTGTAATTACCTTTGAGGTAACTGAACCTTGAAGGATACTTTGCAAATAGAGTGCCGCGGGCAACAATGACTTGTTTGATACGCCAATTTTAATTCCATTCTTTAAAGTATAAGTACCTGAACTCTCACTAATGTGAGCTGGAGCAGGAAGAATAGAAACCTTTTCTGTTTGCCCGAACAGAATGTGGCTAAAACACAAAACTGTTAAAACACATGTTATGGTTCTTCTTTTCATGATTAAAATTATTATTTGTTGGTTTGATTTGTTTGAGTATCTATTGGGAGTGATTTGATATGCAGACTTTATTTTTATGCGCAAATATACCACTAAATAACAGATTCACCAACAGCTATGTGATGCACTTTTCCATTTACTTTTAATGTAAACGATCTATTTGTTTTTACGTTTATTTTCTGGGTTGAGGCATCATAAACAATGTCGGTCACCGTGTCTCCGAAATGAAGATTCCTGATGCCCTGTGTGCCTGCCATTGGTTTCAGTCTCCATTCAACCGTGTTTGTTATAGCATCTACCTTATTGAATCCCAATACATTTTCTATGAAAAGAGAGATGGGGCCTAAAGCAGACCACCCACAGAAATCGGGGCGTGCACGACGTCCATGTTCAGTTGAAGGTTCATCTTTGCCGGGGCTATAACATTCCCAAATTGTATGCGGAGTAATTGCCAGATATGTACGTAACTGTTGGCGCAATACCTTTTCTGCAAGCTTGTCGGCTAAGTCATAATAGCCATATTTCTCGAGTGCTTTGGTTCCCATATAAGCCATGGGCAGCCAGATTCCGCCTCGCCAGTAATCTCCGGTTGCAGCATTGTAATCCTTATCATCGCGTGCCAGTGAAACCCATGGATAATCACCTCCCAGAAAACGGTCTGATTTCAGCATCTCAACCATCTGGGCAGCCTGTTTCTTTGAAGGTATTTCGGCCAGCATAGTCCAAAAAGATGCAGGAGTCTTTATTCGGCATGGTTTTCCGGTAGCTATTTCAATGTCGTAATAATAGCCATCTTTCTTATCCCAGTAGCGGTTGTTAATCTCTTTCTTCAAGAGTTCGTAGCGCTTTTGCCAATCTTTTGCTTCAGCCTTAAGATTACCTTGTTCGCAAAGACGGGCAATATACAAGGCCGAAAGAGCTTGTTGTGAAATTGCATCTATCCACATAATTTTGTTATAACCGCCCACATCGCGTCCACGTGGGGTATTATCCATACCGCTGGCACCTCCTGTCCATGTGAAACCGATGATATTATTTTTGTTGCCTTTTACTATGCCGCGGAAAATCTCGTTGGGGCTTATCTCCGGTTGCTTATTGCCTTTAGGAACTGTGTTGAAATAGTCGAAATGACGTTGAAGAAATTTCTTATCCTGAAGTACAAGCTTCAAATGTTCGTAGTCTCCTGTAAACCGGTAATTATCGTGCTCTATCCATGCAAACAAAGGAGGATTGTCTCTGAGATGAATCCGCAAAGGGGTCTTCACGTTTTCATGAATTGGGTAATAGAGATTATTTAGTGTCTCTTTTCCGGGAAATGCTTTCGGTGCATATTTGGAAAACATAACCATAAAGCAGGAATCCCAAATCCAGATTTGGTCCTCATAACAGTTCTCATCAAGATAAGGACTTGCCGGAAGTCCTTGCGGACCAATGCGGACCCGGTCGGCTGCTATGGCCCAAGTTTTTTCGTATAAATCGACCAGCTGCTGGTCGGGATAAATTACCCGAGGAATCTCTTTTTGCCAATCCGGATTGGCGGCATCTTTGGGTTGTGCTGCAGTATATGCAGAGCAGATTAATGAAGATGCAAGTAAAAAAGCAGAGAGGTTTTTCATCATTATTGCCATTTGTTGTTTTGTTTGTGGTCTGATATAATTAGTATAGATAAGGTGTTGTTTTTTCTTATATGTCTGATGGTCCGACTTCTTATTTTACAAAGTTAACGATTATATATGTAACAGGAAGTTTTAATTTGGCTCAATTTTCTTTTTATTGTCGTTTCTAAAAAGAATAAATAGCTAAAAACAGAAATCTGATAATGAAACATATAAGATTAGAATGACTTTGAAATAACTATTAGTAAGATGAATGATTTGTTGTACAAAAGAATGCAATCTTTTGTACAGAACAATTTATTCTTTTGTACAGAAGAAAGCATTGTTTTGTACAAGGAAATATTAATTTCCCGGCAATAATAACTAATCTCCCGAATAGACATATTGAACCCCGGGATAATTTCTCGATTTTATAAATTATATCTTGTTGCTATGTCGATGAGTGTATCCGAAATGCATGAGCTCGTCAATTAGGGTGATGCCGCTTATCCCGGTTCTAAAAATAAAAAGAGGCGAACACTTTACTGGTCGCCTCATTGTATTTAAAAGATTTTAGAGTTCTTCTATCTCTTTAAGCCATAATGCTGAGCTTGCATCACTTGGCATGCGCCAGTCGCCACGTGGACTTATGGAGATGCTTCCTACTTTTGGTCCGTCGGGCAAACAGGAACGTTTGAACTGCTGGTTGAAGAACCGGCGGAAGAAAGTGTGAAGCCATTTCTTGATGGTGGGCTTGTCATATCTGCTTCCAAAAGCAATGTTTGCCAAAAAGAAAATCTTAGCAGGACGGAAGCCAAATCGTAGTGTTTGATACAGGAAGAAGTCGTGCAATTCGTAGGGCCCAACCAAGTCCTCTGTCTTTTGCGTAATATTTCCATCCTCATCAGCCGGGATAAGTTCGGGGCTGATAGGGGTGTCTACAATGTCGTTCAGGATGACAGAGGCGGCTTCTTCCACCTCGTTTTGGCTAACCCAGTCTACAAGGTGCCTCACCAGCGTTTTGGGAATGCTGACGTTGACTCCGTACATGGACATATGGTCTCCGTTGTAGGTGGCCCATCCCAGTGCCAGTTCGGAGAGGTCGCCGGTACCAACCACCATACCTCCCGTTTGATTGGCGATATCCATCAGAATCTGTGTACGTTCGCGTGCCTGCGAGTTTTCGTATGTCACATCGTGTACGTTAATATCGTGGTTGATATCTCGGAAGTGCTGTATGCAAGCTGCTTTGATATCAATTTCGCGTGTGGATATTCCTAGTTCCTCCATCAGCCGGATAGCGTTGTTGTAAGTACGGTCGGTAGTTCCGAAGCCTGGCATGGTGACTCCCAGTATTCCCTTACGTGATAAACCTAGTTTGTCGAAGGTCTTTACGCATACCAGAAGTGCAAGTGTCGAGTCTAGCCCACCCGAAATACCAATGACAGCGGTTTTTGCCTGAGTATGTACAAGGCGTTTGGCTAGTCCTGAAACCTGTATCTCGAAAATCTCCTCGCATCGTTCATTCAGTGTTTTGCCTGAAGGTACAAATGGGAGTGCTTCTATTTTTCGGGTCAAGGTTAGAGGTTTTGCATTGGTTATGTCGGTAGTCACATGAATGGCTTCTGCATCTTTGTAATCACCGCTGTTTGCAGAGAATGTGGTGTTAATGCGTCTTGCTGTTCGTAGGCGCTCCACATCGATTTCGCTTATAACCAATTGCTCTTCCAGACTAAAGCGTTTTGATTCTGCGATCAGTAATCCGTTTTCATAAATCAGTCCATTGCCTGCAAATACCAGATCGGTAGTTGATTCTCCAAACCCGCAGGATGAAAAGATATAGCCGGCAATGCAACGGGCCGATTGCTGGCTGATGAGCGAGCGTACATAATTATGTTTGGCAATCCCTTCGTTGTCAGCAGAGAGATTGATCAGAATTTCAGCACCTTTTAGTGCCAGCTTGGAGCTAGGAGGAATGACCGACCAGAGGTCCTCGCATATTTCAACGCCAAAACAGGCATCGGGAGTATCAAAAAGAAGGTCTGCACTCACGGGAGCCAGCTGGCCGCATAGACGTACATTCTTGTCTGTCACATCTCTGGCGGCAGTAAACCAGCGCTGTTCGTAAAACTCCTTATAATTGGGCAGATAGGTCTTGGGAACTATACCAAGAATCTTACCATGCTGAAAGACTACCGCGGCATTGATAAGAATAGTGTTCGTAGCAACCGGCATGCCTACCACGCAAATGATATCAAGCTGACGGGTATTGTTCATCAGTTGTACCAGTCCCATCTCCGCTTTTTCCAGAAGAATATTCTGTGCAAACAGATCGGCGCAGGAGTATCCGGTAATGCATAATTCGGGGAAGGTGATAATCTGTACTCCTTTTTCTTCGGCTTCGAATATCATTCCTTCAATTTGGTCGACATTATACTGGCAATCGGCTACTTTAACCCGTGGCACCGCAGCTGCCACTTTTACAAATCCGTAGTTCATGGTCTTTCAGTTTATCAATTAGTAATGCAAAAATAATGAAATCTATGTGATTCCGGTTAAATATCCTCTTTTATTTATGTAAAGGAGGATTAATAACTTTCAAATGAATCAAAGCTACGCGAAAGTTTGCAATAGTTTTCCAAAGAAATAACAGAATGATTAATCGATATTATTAATTATCTTGCGAAAAAAAATAAAAAAAAATCGATATTTGTTTGGAGAATAATGAAATCTCTATATCTTTGCAATCGATATCAAAATGTAATTATTACAAATTTATAAAGAAAACAAGAGAATGGATGCATATGACAAATTGCTGGAATGTAATATCAAACCTTCATTACAAAGGATTGCTATTATGGATTACTTATTAACTCACCGCACACATCCCTCGGCAGAGGTGGTTTATTCAGATTTGTGCGGGTCTATGCCTACATTATCGAAAACAACAGTGCATAATACGTTGAGACTATTGGCTGAACATGGAGCGGCGTTGATGCTTACCATCGATGAAAATAATGTATGCTTCGATGGAGACACCACCCCTCATTCACACTTTTTGTGCAGGAAGTGCGGAAAGATTTATGATTTACCAATGCCTCCGGCAGTAAAGAATGTAATGCAGATGGAGGCTGATGGTCACATTATTACTGAAATGCACTATTATTACAAAGGAACCTGTAAGAATTGTTCTAAAAACACAGATATTAATTAACTCAAAAACAAAAGAAACATGAAAAAATTTAGATGTACAGTATGTGGTTATGTTCATGAAGGTGATGCAGCTCCAGAAAAGTGTCCGTTGTGTAAGGCTCCTGCCAACAAATTTGTTGAAGTAGAAGAGACTTCAGGTGCTCTGACTTTCGCAGACGAGCATGTAATTGGTGTGGCGAAGGGTTGTGACGAAGAGATGATTAAGGATCTGAACAATCACTTTATGGGCGAATGTACTGAAGTGGGAATGTACTTGGCTATGAGCCGTCAGGCTGATCGTGAAGGATATCCTGAAATTGCAGAAGCATTCAAAAGATATGCTTGGGAAGAAGCTGAACATGCCTCTAAATTTGCAGAATTACTAGGAGATGTGGTATGGGATACCAAAACAAACCTGATGAAGCGTAAAGATGCTGAGCAAGGTGCATGCGAAGATAAGAAGCGTATTGCAACTAGAGCTAAACAACTGAATCTGGATGCAATTCATGATACAGTTCATGAAATGTGTAAAGATGAGGCTCGTCACGGAAAAGGATTCGAAGGATTGTACAATAGGTATTTTAAATAATCCGTTTTCCATAGAAATTTGTATTATTATGGTTAATCTTAAAGGGATTGCTCTTTCTGGAGCAGTCCCTTTTTTATTAGGAATGATTCATTTATTAGGAATGTTTCACCTAAAAAGATGATAGTAATTTTGTTCCTGAGAGAGGGCTACACATTTCTATATAGCATATAATTCACCCTCTTTTAAGGGTTAGAGTACAAAAGCAGAAAGCTGTCCTAAACTGCCATTCATTGTTTTGATAAATGGTTTAGTTTAAAACAGCTTTCTGAAAGTTGAGGTTGAATGATATAAATCAGTTTATTGCTTTTCTGTTCTTGAATGAAGCGGACAAAAGATTACCGGGCAGGCTTGGCCAGCAATACCTGGTCGATAGCCTTTTTAAAGGTCGCCTTGTCTGCCGATCCGACAATAACTTGTGGGTCTCCCTTCATAGGGATGAACATTATGGTTGGTAAGCTCTCTATTCCGATTGCAGTTGCAAGCTCTTTTTCCTCGTCCGTATTTACTTTGTAGATAGTGATTTTTCCTTCATACTCTTTGGCCAGCTCTTTCATAAGAGGAGCTACCTGGCGGCAGGGTCCGCACCAGTCGGCATAAAAATCGATTACGGCAGGTAAGTTTCCTTTGAATTTCCATTCTTTGATATTGCGGTAGTCGGCAACGTTCTTCAGATACAAATCTTTATTCATCTGAATTACTACTCCTTTTCCTATTTTATTTTTGTTGCTTTGCTGACTTATTGTTTCTTTATTTGTTCCTTCTTTCTGATTCAACTGAGAATGAGCGTACGCAAAAGTGACCACTCCCAAAAGTACTACTGTGGCTATAATTAGAATTTTATTCATATTGTTTTATTTATATTTTTCAATGATTTCTTTTAAATCAGATGCTTGCATCACACCAGATTGTCTCCATTTAGGAGCTCCATCTTTGAATATCATCAGAGTCGGGACTGATTGAATCTGATATTTTGCAGCTAGTTCTTCGTACTGATCGACATCAATCTTGATGATTCTGGCCGAATCTCCTATTTGTTTTTTCAGGTCCTCAAGAATAGGCTTCATTATTTTGCAAGGACCACACCATTCTGCAAAGAAATCCACTAATACCGGACTATTACTCTGGATTACATCTACAAACTTTTCCATATATTTTCTATTTAATAGTTATTTATCTGATGAATTGGACAAATATATTATATATGGAGTGAACATCCAATTGTTGCTTTTTGTTTTTACCGGCAGATTTTTATTCTGCCGGGTTTTACTAACGGAACTACTATTTACTGAATAATGGCAGTATCAAAAGTAGTAGAGAAAGGGCAATCAGAATAATTACCGAGCCCCATCCGATAATATTGTTGACAGGCTTGTTTACATATTGGCCCATGATCTTTTTGTTATTCACCAGTAGAATCATGCATACAAGTACAACGGGCAGAAGAATTCCGTTGATAACCTGCGACCACAGCGATATCTCAATTAGTGGTGCATTAGGAATAAGGATGATGATGACAGAAAGAATAAGGATACCTGTATAGAGGATATAAAACTCTTTTGCTTCGTCCCATTTCTTGTCAATGCCGGCTTCGAACCCAAAAGCTTCACAAACATAAAAGGCTGTAGCCAATGGTAGGATGGTTGCCGAAAAGATAGAGGCAATGAAAAGACCAAACGCAAAGAACTGCGATGCGAGCTCGCCAGCAAGGGGCTTCAAAGCCATAGCAGCGTCCTTTGCTTCGTTTATCTGTACTCCGTTAACATGCAAAGTTGAAGCGCAGGCAACGATGATAAAGAAGGCAACTACAACGGTAGCAACGCATCCTACAACAATATCGATGAGGGAATATTTGTAATTCTTCATCTTCAGCCCTTTCTCGATAACGGACGATTGCATGTAAAACTGCATCCAGGGAGCAATGGTTGTACCGATAATACCGATAATCATGGCCAGACTCTTAGTGTTCATCTCCATTTGCGGATGAACCATTGCATGACCTATTTCTCCCCAATGAGGTTTTCCCATAACTGCTGATACAACGTACATTAATAATGAAATGCTGAATAGCAGAAATATTCGTTCGGCAATCTGATAGGTGCCCTTGACGACTAATATCCAAACCAGAATTCCGACTATGGGAACAGAAATGTATTTGCTTACCCCAAACAGTTCCATACTACCTGCCACACCTGCAAACTCGGTGGTGGTATTACCTATGTCGGCAGCAAGCAGACCGATAAATATAAAAAAGGTAATTTTTACTCCTGCATTCTCACGAATAAGGTCGGCAAGCCCTTTACCGGTAACAATACCCATTCGGGCATTCATCTCCTGAATAACGATAAGTACAATAAATGAAGGAACAAGTGTCCAGAGCAGATTATAGCCATAAACTGCACCTGCAACGGAATAGGTGGTGATTCCACCTGCATCGTTATCAACACTTCCGGTAATGATTCCAGGGCCTAGAATAGCCAGGAACATTCCTAGCTGACGAAAAAAAGTCTTTTTATTTTTGAACATAAAATGCGGTATTCTTATTTGTTGGTTCTGCGTTTGTTAATTAAGTCCTCGATAACGTCGTCAATGACTACCACTCCTTGTAGTATATCGTCATTATCGACTACCGGTATTGCCAACATGTTGTATTTGGAAACGAGTTCGGCGATTTCATCTATCTCCTCGTCATCCCGCAAAAAGATTGGGGAAGGCTGCATAATTTCGCTAACTTTTGTTTCGGGAGAGGAGACAACCATATCACGCAGTGAGAAGGTTGCGATTAATTCATCTTTCTCGTCGGTAACAAATAGATTATACAGTGTTGCTGCTTCGGGCTTCTTATCCCTCAGTTCATTCAGAATTTCATTGACGGTGATGTCTTTACTGAACGACATGTATTCGGTAGCCATGATACTTCCCACTGAGTTCTCCGGATAAACCAATAATTCCCGAACTTCCTGGGATGTTTTCTTTTCCATTTCGTTCAGCAGGAGTTCCGCTTTCTCGTCTTCCAGCGAATTTAAGATATCTGTGATCTCATCGGCTGGCATTTTCTCCAGAATATCGGCTGCTTTTTCTACCGAAAGACTTTCTATAAGATGAATCTGAACATCCGGTTCCAGCTCTTCAAGTACGTCGGCTGCTTTTTCTTCATCCAACGACAAGAACATCTCTTCGCTCGCTTTTCGACCTAAGTCTTCCATGATATCAGCCAAATCGGAAGGGTGAAGGGTTTGAAGCTTGGAATGACTTTTAGAAAGTTTTATGTTTAAGTTTGAAAAATCGATGGCTTCCACATCTTCCCAAAGAATAAACTTGGCTGGAATGTTGACATGGAACCTCGACAAGGTTCTTTTGATGGGTTTGGCAATCCCGATTCTTCGCAGTAGTCCTTCAATCCCTATATCTACCGCAACCGCAAAGGTGCCATTGGCAATGGTAGCAAGTCGGATATCGTTTACACGAACCAACTTTCGGCCGTTGAGATCAACGATTTGTTTATCAAGAACCACGCTTGCCAGGTGCAAGTCATTTTCAATGCTTTCAGGAGATAGTTCAACAAGTTGGTCACAGGTTATTTTCATTTTCCCGTTGACTTTGTCGACTTTAAAATATTGGAATGAATAAAATGCAAACTGACCGTTGCATTTGATTTTGATGCCATTTACCAGAGGACGTTCTGATGTTTGACTTAAATAGGCGGAATCGACTAGCAAATCCTTAACTGTACCCACAAAATTGCCGTTAGTGTTATACACTTTCTTTCCAATGACACGGCTTAAATAAAACGTGGTCAAAGATTTCATATACTCCTCTCTTTGTTTATGATATAGAAAGGAGCATGCGCAAACGAATGACAACTTCGCTATATCAGGTTAATACTCTAATTTTAATATATCCGCAGGGCCTTCGTCCATTTTTGTATGAAATTGATTTTTTAGTGGCGCAAAAGTACTTCCTTTTGGTTAAACAGAAAAACAATTATCCTTTTTTATACTAACAAGAAGAGTTAAATATTGTCATCTGTATTATGTTAAAAGTTATAAGCAGGCGCTCTTTTTATAAAATAAGAATAATTTAATTTGAAAATGTTTTTTTAAGAATTGTATTGGAAATTGAGTATATTTGTCTACTTTTGCAGCTGAAATCATTCTCAATATAAAATGGACGATTATCATAGTAAGAATTAACATCTGAACAAAGGTCTTTCGTGACTGAATCCTTTGTTCGTAATGAATGGAGGGTAAAACATGAAAACTTTTCTAAGAGGTAGCTATGGCTTAGAAGCTCTTTCTCAATGGGAACCAAACTGCTGGGTTAAAATAGAGTGTCCTGATGCTGAAGACTATGCGTACTTACAAAATACATTAAAAGTTCCAGAATATTTCCTTTCGGATATTGCCGATATTGATGAACGTCCGCGTGTGGAAACAGAAGATGAATGGACATTTATCATTTTAAGAATTCCTCACAGACAAGACGATTCTAAAGTTCCTTTTATTACGGTGCCACTCGGTATTCTTTTCAAGGATAACATCTGCATTTCCATTTGCCATTATCAAACGAATATGCTAAAAGATTTCCTGACGTTTTACCGTCGGAAAAATATGGGATTCACTGATACGGTGGACCTTATCTTTAAGCTTTTCCTTTCCTCATCGGTATGGTACCTGAAGTCGCTGAAAATTATCAATCAACGGATTGAGGCAGTGAAGAGAGACCTGGAACGTTCGATTGAGAATAAAGAATTGCTGAGCCTTTTCCACCTGGAAAATTGCCTGACGTTCTTTATCACCTCGCTGAAAGGTAACGAAATTCTGCTTTCCAGACTTAAATTCAAACTTCCGGTAGATGAACTTGACGTGGAACTGATTGAAGATGTGGAGATTGAACTAAAACAGGCTCATGAATCGGCCAACATCTACAGCAATATCCTGAGCGGAATGATGGATGCTTATTCTTCGATAATCAGCAATAACGTGAACAGCATCATGCGGATGTTGACATCCATTTCGATTATTCTTATGTTTCCCACATTGATTTCGAGCATGTTTGGAATGAACATAAAAAACGGGATGGAAGATACAAACTGGGGATTCGCTTTTGTATTTGGCATATCTGTTTTGATATGCGGCGGATTCTTATGGATTTTCAGAAAGAAGCGCTGGCTATAATCTTAAAATTAAATAACTTAACAGGAAAGTAATTCTGTATTAACCTGATTGTAATGTAATTGCATGACTTTTGTGTAGCAAAAAACAAAAGATTATGCAATTACGTACTTATTATCCTACCGTAGTTCTTTCGGACATTCACCTAGGAACAGCTCATTCAAAAACTGAAGAGGTGAGCTCCTTCCTTAAATCGATCAATTGTGATAAGCTTATTCTGAACGGAGACATCATTGATGGCTGGCAGTTGCAGAAAGGCGGACTCAACAAATGGAAAGCCAAACACACGCAATTCTTTAAAGTGATTATGAAAATGATGGAGAACTTCGGAACGGAAGTTATCTATGTACGTGGTAATCACGACGACTTTCTCGATAATCTGGCTCCGCTGACACTCTATAACCTTAAAATTGTAAAAGACTATACACACGAAAGTCACGGAAAACGCTATTACGTTACTCACGGAGATGTGTTCGACTCAGTAACCACCCAGATGAAATGGCTGGCCAAACTGGGCGATGTGGGATACTCCTTCCTGCTGTGGCTGAACAAAATATACAATGCCCGAAGGGTAAAGAAGGGTAAACCTTACTACTCGCTTTCACAATCCGTAAAACAGAAAGTAAAATCGGCGGTATCTTATATCTCCGATTTTGAAAAGGAACTAGTGGAATTGGCTCGCATAAAGCGGTGCAACGGCATTATCTGCGGACATATTCACCATCCCGAGAACAGGTTTTACGAAGAGATTCATTACCTGAATTCCGGCGATTGGGTTGAAACGCTTTCGGCTCTGGTTGAGGATGAAAAAGGAAACTGGAGCGTTCGTTATTATGAAGGAATGCTGATGGAGGCAAACCGAGAAGAGGTAATTGACGAAATCTGCATTGCATCATGAAATTCCTGTTCATAGTACAAGGAGAGGGTAGAGGGCATTTTACACAAGCCATCACCCTGGAAGAGATGTTGTTGAAGAACGGTCACGAAGTGGTGGAGGTACTAGTTGGTAAAAGCTCGTCACGGTCGCTTCCGGGATTCTTCAACCGGAATATCAAAGCGCCAGTTAAGCGGTTTATCAGTCCGAATTTCCTTCCATCCGCACAAAATAAGCGTGTTCACCTAGGGCGAAGCGTGGCTTATAACCTGCTTCATCTGCCGGCATATCTTAAAAGTATGCAATATATCAAGCAGCGCATAGACGAATCCGGCGCCGACGTTGTTATAAACTTCTACGAACTTCTCACAGGATTAACTTACACTTTCCTGCGTCCCCGGATTCCCTATGTGTGCATCGGGCATCAATATCTTTTTCTGCATAAGGATTTTGAATTTCCAAGGAAAAGCCCTTTCAGTCTCATGATGCTTCGCTTCTTTACCCGCCTTACCAGCATAGGCTGTTCTAAAAGACTTGCCCTCTCTTTCTCGAAGATGGATGACGATATGCACCTCAATATCAAGGTGGTTCCTCCGCTGCTGCGTCGTGAAATTTTTTCTCTTCAGCCGAAGCAAGGCGATTATATTCACGGATATATGGTGAATGCCGGCTATGCCGACCATGTGCTTTCCTATCATTTTAACCATCCGGAGCAGCCTTTGCACTTTTTCTGGGACAAACCCGATGCTCCCGAAGAGATGCAGGTAACGGAGAATCTCTCTTTTCATGCACTGAACGATGTGAAATTTCTGGAGTATATGAGCGGTTGTCGGGCATATGCCACCACAGCCGGGTTTGAATCGGTGTGCGAAGCAATGTATCTGGGAAAACCGGTGCTGATGGTTCCGGCACATATTGAGCAGGATTGCAATGCATATGATGCTGCCAGGGCAGGAGCCGGAATAATGGCCGACTCTTTTGAGTTGGACCGTTTGGTTGAGTTCTCGGAAGATTATATACCCAATCGTTCTTTTGTTTACTGGGTAAACAGTTGCGAACGACTTCTTATAGAGGAACTTGAAAAAAGTACCGACCATAGGCTGACACTTGCCATTCCTGCATTTTTTAATTGATGTAACTATGAAACTGAATAAAGAAGATTACGTTATAGAGCGTACCACCGATGGTGGATACTGCGCTTACCTCTCCTGGAATATGCAGTGTATGGTACATGGAGATACTCCCGAAGAGGCCCTCGATTCTCTTCAGGAAACAATAAATGACTATATCCATTGGATGTATCTGGTAGACGAATTCGTCTGATTATTACGTAAAATCTGATTTTTGATTAGATGAATTCCTTTCTCTATCCGGGTCTACCCGCCCTGTCCTCCCGGATGTACGGGTAGCGTCCATCCGGATGTACAGATGGTGTACATCCGGGTGTACGGACGTAAACACAACGGCAAATAATAATCTCTTGACCATTTAGAAGGATTTTATTGCTTATAAAGAGCAATTGTTATTTTATGAGTTGTAAAACCGATTACAGATGTTTGGAAGATACTGCACGATTTTGCATATTCTGTGTGGGCGTCATGCTTGAATGTGTTTTATTTTAAGGAGCTTGTCCATTTTAAACGGCTTGGCTATTTCTAAAAAAATATATTAGCCGGGGATATGAGATAACAAGGGGAGAGGAATGAGAAAAAAGAAGAATCGCCAACAATGTAGACTCTGAGATAAAAGATCATTCTTGTCAGGTAAATTTTTTTAGAATAGTATCTAATCTATTAATTTACAATTTGTTATGCCGTTTTCTAGTAAGCGGGGCTTACTATCCAAAACATATCTATCAATCAATTAGTTAAGTAGGTTTATCAGATAGCAATAATAAAAGATGTCAAGTGGGTGAGGAATCTTGAGTTCGTTGGATAGATGGATATAAAAAGCCCCTTATTTTGACTCTTTCTTGGATTGAATAGAGTAAAATAAGGGGCTTTTCATTATGAGCATCTCTTTTAGAATTTCAAAAATGGAAATCTCGAAAAAGATGCCCTATTCTTATTTGGATGATTCAGGTCATTCCTTGATGGTCATCTCTTTAATTAGATGCGATGCTCCGGCAAACTTATCGATGATGAAAAGTGTGTATCGGATATCAACCACGGCAGCTCTTTGTGAAGAGGGGCGGAAAGCGATATCGCCAGTCAATCCCTCATAGTTGCGGTCGAACGCGGTGCCAATCAGTTCTCCTTTGCCATTGAATACCGGACTTCCTGAGTTTCCGCCGGTGTTATCGGTATTGGTTATAAAGCAGACGGGCATCTCTCCGTTCTTCATCGCATAGCGCCCAAAGTCCTTCTTTTCGTAGAGTTCCTTCAGTTTGGCAGGTACCACGAACTCCCAGTTGTTTGGGTCCTCTTTCTGCATTACCCCTTTCAGTGTGGTATAGTAGTTGTACACAATACCGTCGGCAGGTTCGTAAGGAAGTACCTGTCCGTAGGTTAGTCGCAGTGTAGAGTTTGCATCGGGATAGATGGCCAATCCTTCTGATTTTCTCAGTTCCATCATTCCTTTCACCCATGTTTTATGAGCTGCCGAGTAGGATTTGTCCATCTCCTTCATTTCATTGGCTGTTTGCTTCAGCCCTTCTGCAACCGAGAGGCTGTATTGTACCATCAAGTCTTTTTCCAACTTATTGATGCCGGGCTTGTTGATGAATTTATCGAAATTCTCCTTCGAGCCGAAGATGGAGTTGTTGAAACATGCATCAACAAAAGCAGCAGTGTTTCCTTTGAACTGATTTTCGATGGCATTGAAGATGGAGATTCTTTTTCCTTGAGGAATCAACGCGGCATAGACTTTCAACATCTCTTTCGATACTTTTCTGTCTACCGCGGGACTGTAGTCCTTATTGAAATAGTTCTCCGCAGCTTTCTTCAAAGCCTCTTTTTCTGTCTCGATTGCTGTCTGGTCTTTCTTTTTCAGGGCTTCGAGCAGAGCTGAAACAGAAGGAACTTTAGAAAATTCGGTTCCGGTTGAAAGAGCCTCCAGTAGAATTTGCTGGTGATAGGTTGCATCTCTTCTTTTGGCAACGATATCGCGTATCTGGTCGAAGGCTTGCTGATAAGAATTATCATTGTGCGCACGTCCGTAAGCCAGAAGCTTCTCTTGCTGTTCCTTCTTGGTGTCGAGCACTTTAAGACGAAGCAACCCTTCGTTCATGCCGATGGCATTTTTCCAGTAGTTGGCCGAAGAGGCATATTTGCTGGCATACTGAATACGTACGGCCGGGTCTTTCTGCATCTCTTCCATCATTGCCGCCTGACGGATACCGCGGATGGTGTCGCGGGCAAAGTTGGTTGTCTGCATACGCTCTTCCACTTCGTCTGAAATCATGTATCGCCAGTTGCGCCCCGGGAATCCCATAGTAACGGTAAAGTCGCCCTCTTTCACTCCGCTGATGTTAAGTGTGAAGTGTTTCTTCACTTTCAACGGAACATTATCCTGCGAATATTCAGCCGATTTTCCATCTTTGTCGGCATAGATGCGGAAGATGGAGAAGTCGCCTGTTTGGCGGGGCCACATCCAGTTGTCCGTATCAGCACCAAACTTGCCGATAGAAGAGGGAGGTGCCCCAACCATGCGGATATCCTTATATACGGTCTTCACGAAGAGGTAATATTTGTTTCCTCCGTAGAAAGCCTTTAGTTCCAGAGTGGTTGAGGGTGTCTGCTCAATCTTGTTCTCCTCTGCAAATCGCTTGGCTACTGTTTCCAGGTATTTGGGAGACAGGTAATTGATTCCTTCCGGGTCTTCGTCTTTCTTCAGGCAATCCTGTACATAAGGCGTCACATCAAGGATTTTATCAATAAATGTCACAGTCAGTCCTTTGCAAGGGAGTTCCTGTTGGCGGTTCATTGCCCAGAATCCGTCGGTCAGGTAGTCATGCTCTACGGAACTGTGCTGCTGAATGTAGCTATATCCGCAGTGATGATTGGTCAGTACCAATCCTTCGGATGAGATAATCTCGCCAGTACAGCCACCACCAAAGTGTACCACAGCATCCTTAATGCTGATGCCATTGGGGTTATAAACTGAATCAACTGGAATCAGTAATCCCAGTTCGTACATGGCAGCTGCATTCTGCTCTTTCAAATCGGGCAGCATCCACATCCCCTCATGGGCATGACTGCCCATAAAGGTAAAGAATGCGGATATTGCCAATAATAATTTCTTCATAAAATAGTAATTGTTCTTATTCAAGAATTGTCATTTCGTCAATCAGGTGTTTGCTGTTACCCATTTTTTCGATGATGAACAGCACATAGCGGATGTCCACACAGATACATCTCTGCAGATCGTTATCGAAATTGATGTCACCGCTTAATGATTCCCAGTTTCCGTCGAAGGCACAGCCTATAAGTTCGCCTTTACCATTGATAACCGGACTACCGGAGTTACCTCCTGTAATGTCGTTGGTAGAAAGGAAGCAAACCGGCATTTCACCGTTCTTCATGGCATAACGTCCGAAGTCTTTATTGTTATATAGTTCTTTCAGTTTAGCAGGAACAATGAACTCACGGTTGTTGGGGTCTTCTTTTTCCATGATACCTTTCATGGTTGTGAAGTATTTATAGTGTACCCCGTCTTTTGGGTCGTACGATTTTACGTTTCCGTAAGTAAGGCGAATGGTGAAATTGGCATCCGGATAAGATGGAACCGGTTCCTTCATTTCGCATAAACCACGTACGTAGATCTTGTGAAGCAGTGTGAACGGCTCCATCAACTGAGAACGTTGGTCGAGCAGTGTTTGATACTTTTCGTATTTAGAACGAACGAATTTAATCATCAAATCCTTCTCCAAAGCCTTTTTATTCGGGTTCTTGATGAACTGGTCGAAATTGGCCTTGCTTGCAAATATGGAATTGTTGTAGCAAGCATCTACAAATTTGTTGTAATCGCCTTTGAACTCTTTCTCTATGAAAGAATAGATAGATGGACGCTGATTGGCCGGAATCATTTCTGCGTACAAAGGCAGGAGAGCTTTCGCCACTTTGCGGTCTACCTCATGATCGTAATCTTTATTGTGAATTTGGTCAAACACCTGCTTCATTTTTTCGATGTTTGAATCAATCTGTGCCTTGTCCTTTTTATCAAGTGCTTCCTTCAAAGCATCGCACAATTGGTAAGGTGCACCGAATTCAATTCCACTGAAGAAAACCTCACGGAAGCAGGTCCACTGATAATTAAATGCAGAAGATTTTTCCACAGCATCATCAATGCTCTTAACTACAGCCATGTATTCCTGGTTGCCTTTTGCTTTGGCAAATTCCTGGAATCTTTTTTCCTGAGCAATTTTAGTTTCAATTACCTTGTTATCGATAATCGCCTTATTCATTCCGATAGAATTCTTCCAGTAGTTGCTAGATTGTGCATATTTAGTAGCATATTGAATACGTACTTTGTCGCTCTTGTTCATTTCATCTTTTAAAACATCCTGGCGTACCCCTCTTATTCGGATTCTTGGTTCGTTCTGGGAATCCATTCGTTCCTTTACTTCCGATGCGGTTAGGTAACGTGAAGTGCTTCCCGGAAAGCCCATAATCATGGCGTAATCTCCTTCTTCAATTCCTTTCAGGGAGATTGCTAAATGTTTTTTGCATTTTAACGGAACATTGTTTGGACTGTATTCAGCAGGCTCGCCGTTTGCATTTGCATAAATACGGAACATGGAGAAGTCGCCGGTATGACGAGGCCACATCCAGTTATCAGTTTCACCGCCAAACTTACCGATGGAAGAGGGGGGAGCGGCTACCATGCGTACGTCGCTGTATCTTTTCTTATATAGAAGATAGAACTTGTTGCCTGCGTAAAATGGCAGAGCCTGAGCGCTTATTCCCGGTTTTCCCTTCAAGTCGCTTTTATTCAGCAGTTCTCCGGCCAGTTTATCAAGGAAGTCTGAAGTCAAAGCATTAATTGCGGTAACTTCGCCAGCTTTGATTTTTGCATTTACGATGTCTGTAATGTCTTCAATTCTTTCGATGAAAGTGAATGCCAGTCCCGGAGTTGGAATCTCTTCCTTGCGACTTTTAGCCCAGAATCCGTCAGTCAGGTAATCGTGTTCCACCGAACTGTGTTGCTGAATGGCGCCATATCCACAATGGTGATTAGTCAATATCAGCCCTTCAGAAGAAATAATCTCACCTGTACAGCCTCCTCCGAAAATGCCTACAGCATCTTTCAGTGAAACTCCGTTTGGATTGTACAAATCGTCGGCTTCCAATTGCAAGCCTTGCTTCTTCATCATGTCAATGGAATGTTGTTCCTTCATTAACTGTAGAAGCCACATACCTTCATCTGCTCTTGCAGATACAAATGTCAGCACTATCAGTGCGAACAGAGTAGTCTTTAATTTATTCATGCAATTAATATTTAGTCATTGATATTTTTGCAAAGATATAATTAATATTTATACATTCTTTAATCTATTTCACAACTTGATGCGAAATAGAGAATTTTATATTTCATTATTTTTTCTCCTGATTTTTTATTGTAATGAAATGTCTGGGAAGAATCTTTTTACTAATTAAGGACGAGAATTATTTATTTTGAAAAATTTCAGATATTAGCTTTTAATGTTCTATTACAGAATGTGTAAATGGAGTAAACGAATCCATTTTTGAGTTAATTTTCAGATTGGGAGAAAGAATTATATCGACAAAAGTTTTAAATTATAATAAAATGTTTCTTCGACTAAATTATTGGTGTTACATTTGCCACACTAATAAATAACAAAGGTTTTAAATATTTAGACAGAATATGATTAAGTTCTACTCTTCTTTGATTCTTTTTATTTTGGCATTGACTTCTTGCAGTAAGAGCTATAAAGTAACAGGTGTTTCTTCTGTGTCAAGTCTGGATGGAAAGATGCTCTATCTTAAAACATCTCATAATGGACAGTGGGTAACTGTTGATTCGGCTGAGGTTATTCATGGAGAGTTCTCAATGAAAGGAAGTCTGGATTCTGTTCAGTTGGTATCTCTGTTCATGGATGATGAGAACATAATGCCTATGGTACTTGAGGGAGGGAATATCGAAATTTCGATTTCTAATACTAAACTGACTGTAAAGGGTACTCCGTTGAATGATAAATTATATGCTTTTGTTGACAAAAAAGCGTCGATGGATACGAGAGTTGAAGAGTTGGGAAGAAAAGAAGCAAAGATGATTCTCGACGGAGTAGATCCTGAAGTGATCAAGAAACAGATGGCCAAAGAGAGCGACAAACTGATGACAGAAATGAATGCCTATGTCAAGTCGTTTATTTGCGAAAACTACGAGAATGTTTTAGGACCGGGTGTTTTTATGATGATGTGCAGTAATTTCCCTTATCCGTTGATGACACCTGCTATGGAAGATATTGTTAAGAGTTCGCCTAATTGCTTTAAAAATAATCCTTTGATTAAAGAATATGTAACAAAGGCGCATGAGAATATGCAATCAATTCAAGAGTATCAAATTATGCAGCATAATGCAGAACAGCAGGCTTCGATGGTATCAAGGCCTGCTGCTTCTGCAAACTAATTTTTAAATCTTTGAGACTGTTTACTTTTGCTCTTTCTTTATTTTGTTTTCCTATATTCAACATATTGCCAAGCGGTGATATGCCTGTTATTTTTCTCATATAAGGCCTTAGCAAACAAAAATATTTTAGAGCAAATGAATCTGTACAAATTATATTTGGAGATTTAAACAGACTCTTAATCCTGATCCGGATTGATTACCATCCCTTTATGTTTTTCAGGGAGAGCACTTTCAATTACCTGATATGATTCCTCCAGTGTTTCCTGGATATTTATTAACCCTTTTCCTTTTGGAGGAATTGGTTTGTGAATCGTGAGTGTCATTTTATGAGGATGAATCCATTTACCTGTTCGGGGAAGAATCTCAAATGAACCGTCAATGGTTAGAGGAACCACAGCTAGCTGCAAGTCATCAGCCAACTGAAATGCTCCTTTTTTGAAATATCCCATGTGGCCGGTAAAGCTTCGTGAACCTTCCGGAAAAACAACAACGGAAGTCCCTTCGGTAAGACTGGCTTTCGCTTTTCTAATTGTTTCCAGTACCTTTTTAGGACCACTTCTGTCAACGAAGATATGACCAGCCTCTTCACAGGCTTTTCCTACAAAAAGAATCTTGCGAATCCCTTTTTTCATCATCCACTTAAAATTTCTTCCCAGATAACCATATATAAGGAATATATCAAATGATCCTTGATGGTTGGCAACAAAGACATATGAAGTTTTTTCTCTCAAATTCTCACGTCCTTTGACTTCAACGCGGATTAAAAGAAAAAAACAGATCAACTTTGACCAGATTTTACCAGGATGATACCCCCAAAAATGGGCACTCCCCAATGTGCATCCCACAGTTGTGGTCAGCGCGGTAAGGATTGTCAATACCAGAAGTATGGGAAGTGCAACGCAAATTTGGTAGATATAATATAAGATTTTCATGCGATTATTTCAATACACCTAATTCTTTTCCAACTTTAATGAAAGCTGCGATACATCTGTCAAGATGCTCTTTGTCGTGACCGGCAGAGAGTTGAACGCGTATTCTGGCCTGATCTTTTGGAACAACCGGGTAATAGAATCCTGTTACGTAAATACCTTCTTCCTGTAACTTGGCAGCATATTGCTGTGACAACTTAGCATCGTAAAGCATTACTGCACAAATGGCACTCTGAGTTGGCTTGATATCGAATCCTGCTTCCATCATCTTAGTGCGGAAATAAGTAACATTTTCAACCAGTTTATCGTGTAGAGAGTTGCTCTCTTTCAACATCTTGAAAACTTCAAGACTGGCACCAATAACTGCTGGTGGAATAGAGTTAGAGAAAAGATAAGGACGTGAGCGTTGACGAAGAATGTCGATAATCTCTTTGCGACCAGTTGTAAATCCACCAATCGCTCCACCAAATGCTTTACCTAAAGTTCCTGTTAGAATATCAATATGGCCGTAAGTGTTGAATTGTTCGTTAACACCATGTCCTGTTTTACCAACCACACCTGCAGAGTGGCATTCGTCCACCATAACCAGAGCGTCATATTTCTCGGCTAGTTCGCAAATCTTGTCCATTGGAGCTACATTTCCGTCCATAGAGAACACACCATCAGTAACAATGATGCGGAAACGTTGTTCCTGTGCTTCAATTAGGCATCTTTCCAGATCAGCCATGTCTGCGTTGGCATAGCGATAGCGTTTTGCCTTGCAGAGTCTTACACCATCGATGATAGATGCATGGTTCAATGAGTCGGAGATGATTGCGTCTTCTTGACCGAACAAAGGTTCGAATACACCACCGTTGGCATCAAAGCAAGCAGCATAAAGAATGGTGTCTTCTGTCTGGAAATATTCTGAGATAGCAGCTTCCAGCTCTTTGTGAATGTCTTGAGTTCCGCAGATGAAACGCACTGAAGACATCCCATATCCGCGCTTGTCCATCATCTCTTTTGCAGCCTCGATTAATCGTGGATTATTTGATAATCCCAGGTAGTTGTTTGCACAAAAGTTGAGTACTTCTTTTCCGTTAACGTTAATTGCAGCTTGCTGTGCACTCTCAATTAATCTTTCTTCTTTGTAGAGTCCTGCCTCTTTAATCTCAGTAATTGTATTACTGAGGTAATCTTTCATTTTGTTGTACATGATTTGTTTTTAAAAAAGTTACTTTTGTATGTTTTTTTAGGCCACCATTTATGGTCTTAGTGATTTACGATACAAAAATCATTATTTTTTTTGAATAAACAATCTTTTTGTTCTAGTTATTAAAAAAATATATTTATTTTGCAGTCCAATTCTAACAAATTTAAATAATAAACACAATGAAGAACATTTTGGTAGTGGGTGCCACCGGACAAATCGGGTCTGAACTCACGATGGAGTTACGAAAACGGTATGGAAATGAACATGTGGTTGCAGGTTATATTGCAAGTGCTCCACCTCAGGGGGAGTTGCGTGATTCAGGACCAGCCGAGTTAGCTGATGTAACTGACAAAGAAATGATTTCAGCGGTTGTGGAAAAATACAAGATTGATACAATCTATAATCTTGCAGCACTTCTTTCTGTAGTGGCAGAAAGCAAACCCATGCTTGCGTGGAATATTGGTATTAACGGATTGCTTAATATTCTTGAAATTGCTCGCGAACACAACTGTGCCGTTTTCACCCCCAGCTCAATTGGTTCTTTCGGACCTTCAACTCCTCACGTTAAAACTCCTCAAGATACTGTTCAACGTCCAACAACGATGTACGGAGTTACGAAAGTAACTACAGAGCTTGTGAGCGATTATTATTTTCACAAATACGGAGTAGATACTCGCGCAGTTCGTTTCCCTGGGATTATCTCCAACGTAACACCTCCGGGAGGAGGAACGACCGATTATGCTGTGGATATCTATTATTCGGCAGTAAAGGGTGAAAAATTCATCTGCCCTATTAAAGAAGGTACTTTGATGGATATGATGTATATGCCCGATGCGTTGAATGCTGCTATTTCTTTGATGGAGGCTGATGCTTCCAGACTTGTACATCGCAATGCATTCAATATTGCTGCCATGAGCTTCTCTCCGGAACAGATTTTTGCAGAAATCAAGAAACACATTCCATCTTTTGAAATGGAATATAATGTAGATCCATTGAAACAATCTATTGCCGATAGCTGGCCAGATAGTCTGGATGACACTTGTGCACGCGAAGAATGGGACTGGAAACCTCAGTACGATTTATCGACTATGACTATTGACATGATTGAAAAATTAAGAGCTAGAAATATTTAATTTAAGAGCAACAAAAAATCTAGTCTGAAAAGAAGAATAAATATTCTAATGATAGGATTTTTTTGATTTGCTTTTCAGATGAGACAAAATAAAAGAGGGAGAAATCTTTAATTGATATTCTCCCTCTTCTTATATATTACATGCAGATAGTGCTTATTCTTATTCACCATCAGGACGTAAGCCACCTCCATTGCCAGGCCCAAACCCACCGTCATTTCTTGGTCCGTCAGGTCTCCCTTGCATTTGTCTTCTATTTTCCTGTTTTTGCCTCATTTCAACGTAAGCCTTGTATTGCTCTGCGGTCAGAATTTTCTTAATCATTTCATCACGTGAGGTTCTCAGTTTCTCCATAGCTGCTCTTCTCTCTTCTCTTGGCAGATTCTGATCGCGAAGGGATTGCATCTGAGTTCTTATGTCTGCATCACCTTTTTTAAGATCAGCCACCTGTTGGTCGGTCAGTTTAAGCTCTTTGATCATTTTTTCACCGGGAAATACCTGAGCTTTCCTTGGTTGATCCTGAGCATGTAATGATACACATACACTTGTCAGCAGAAAAGCCAGCATTAAATAGAATTTTGTTTTCATATACTTCAAATTTTAAATTAAACAATAGAACTGATTATAACTTCGGCTATAGATATACCGTTTTGACATAAAAATAAGTTCATGGTTTAATTGTTTTCAGATTAATTTTTAGCGAGTGCTGATAGATTTTACTTTTTCGTAACTCTTTATAGAAGAGCTATTGCCATAGCAGGAGGTTGATCTATTTTTTAACCGTTCCCTTTTTTTCTACCTTGTTCTGATTTTCAGTACCGGCGGCTTTTTCTTGTTTTGGAGCTGATTCTTTTACCTCTTTAAGTTGGCGTGCATTAAACCTGTGTTGCATTTGCATTCTTTGTTGCATATGCGCTCTTTTGCCGACCATTTTCTGCAGTCTGTCAACTTCCAGTTCAAGAAATTTAATATACTGTTCGGTTGTCAGGCTCTTTTTGAACATTTCTCTTCTTGAATCCTTGATTTTTTCGAGTGATTCCTTCATTTCTTTTCTGGAGTTCTCTCTTTGATCGCGAATAGCCTTCATCTGAACCGTAATATCCGAATCGGCTTTTTTGAGGTCAGCAACCTGTTTGTCGGACAGATTTAGCTCTTTTATCATTCTTTCGCCAGGAAATGTACGCTCTTTTTTCTGTTGATTTTGAGCTTGTAGTGAAGTGCATACTCCCATCATGATGATGGTCAATACCATAAATAACTTTGTTTTCATTTTTACGTCTTTTTTAGTTATACAAAAGAAATATAGTCCTGATCAAAACTTATATTCTTTTGACGTAAAAAAGTGCTCAAGGTTTAATCACAAGTCTATCATATGCAAAATACATGTTTTCCGGAAGATTTTTTTCGACTTCAGCATGTAATCCCATGTGATGACTCATATGTATAAACCAGGTTTGCTTTGCGCCGATGCGGCGGGCGTTCTCGATGGCCTGTTCCAGGTTTTGATGCGTAATATGTGGTTCTTCTCTTAATGCATTCATAATCAGACAATCCAGCCCCTTCAATTTTTTGTACTCTTCGTCTGGCATAGTGAGCATATCAGTAATGTAGGCCATTTTTCCAATCCGGTATCCAAGAATAGGGAACTTGCCGTGATAGACACGGATCGGGTGTATCTCAACCTCTTTTATACAGAAAGGTTCATCCGATTTGACGTTGGTAATTGAAATTTGTGGTATACCTGGATATTTATGTTCAGCAAAGCAATATGGCAAGCGGGTACGTAATCGGTTAGCTGTGAATTCTTCTGTATAAAGCGGAACTTCTCCGAAACGGCAAAATGGCCGCAGATCGTCAATTCCTCCTACGTGATCATAGTGCTCGTGAGTAATAAGCACACCATCAATGCGTGCGTATTTATAATGAAGCATCTGCTCTCTGAAGTCGGGGCCGCAATCAATTAAAATATTTACCCCTTTGGTTTGAACCAGGGCAGAAGCTCTGAGTCTGTTGTCGTGTGGGTCTGAAGAAGTACAAACCGGACAGGTGCAACCCACTTCTGGAACCCCTGTTGATGTGCCGCTTCCTAAGATAGTAATTTCCATGAGTTTATAAAATAAAAATCACTTCTGGATGTATGTCGATATTAAATGTATTCTTCACCGAAGCTTGTATTTCGCGGGCCAGTGCAACGATCTCGCTGCCGGTGGCACCACCTTTGTTAACGAGAACCAGAGCTTGTTTGCTATGTACTCCGGCGTGTCCCAGGTTTTTTCCTTTCCATCCACACTTGTCAATCATCCATCCTGCAGGAACTTTTACATGATCTTCATCAATTTCGTAATGAGGAATATCAGGGAATTTTTTCTGCAGTTCTAGGAAGTGTGTACGTGGGATAATTGGGTTCATGAAGAAGCTTCCGGCATTTCCTTCAATTTTTGGATCTGGTAATTTGCTATTACGGATAGCAATAATTGCTTCTCGTATTGTTATCAGTGATATTTCTTTATATTTTGCCAGTTCAGACTTAATATTTCCATATTCCAGATTGAAAACAGGGTGCTTACTTAATTTGTAAGTTACATAAGTTATCATGTATTTACCCTTCAGTTCCGATTTGAATATACTTTGTCTATAAGCGTAATTACACTCTTCGTTAGTAAATATCCGTTCTTTTCCGGTTGCAATCTCAATGGCTTCCACCTGAGTAATCAGGTCTTTAGCTTCAACACCGTATGCTCCGATGTTTTGTACAGCACTGGCACCCACTTCTCCGGGAATTAGTGAAAGATTTTCAGCTCCACCCCATTCATGAGATACGCAATGAGCAACAAAATCGTCCCATTCCACTCCGGCTCCAGCTTTAACCAGTACATGGTCACTGTTATTTTCAATGACTTCAATACCTTTAATGCCTGAATGAAGGATGGTACCTTTATAATCGGTCATAAACAGTAGGTTGCTACCGCTTCCAATGTGCAGATAGGAGCTTCCTAATGCTTCTTTGTCTGCCAGAATTTGTTTTAGATCATCGACTGTGGTGTATTCTATAAAGGTGTCAGCTTTAACATCCAGTCCGAAGGTATTATGGGGTAGTAGAGAATATTCTTTTTTTATTGTAATCATTTTGCTTTTTATTTGTAGGCAAATATACAAAAATCAGATTACACCTCATGACATATTTCCCAAAAAATAGGAGAGAGTACTTCGGCGCTATTCTAATTTTGCCAACTCCCGGAGTAATAAGAACAATGAGGCAGTTAGTTGCTCAGGTCTTCAAATTTATAAAATTCCCATTGCTTTCCTTGTCTTTTAAAGTAAAGAGTGTTGGAAAACCCATTTCCCAAACCTTTCATCGTGAGAATTTTTGTATTTGAATTTTCGGAATTGCTTTGTCCGTAATTGATATTAGAAAGTTTTTCTTTAGGTAGCTTTGGTGCAAATGCAAACCACTGATTGATTTCCATGGTTGTTTCCAGAATTGAAAAATCATCATCCGGATCAGTCGTTACAAATATAAGTGGTTCGTGAATACGCGACCGTTGAAATATGCTGTCTGATGCAAACTTATGAAAAAACTCGATAAAGCTTTCGTTTTCATTGTTCTTGATAGGTTCAATATCAATAAGTCCGAGCATCCATGCACCTTTTTCACGTTTAAAATGATATTTCTTTACTTTATTCGCCTTCATGAAGTACCATTCAAACTGTGCCGACTTAAGTGAAGTATCTGTCATAAGGTCCATGTCCGATTCGTTATCAAAAAGCATGGTATAGTAATCTTGTCTCGTGAATAAAAAGTCTTTTTTCCAGAACCGTCTTTCTATTCTGTTAACAGTGTTTCCGTTTTTAAAAAGGAGTGGGAAGTGAATTCTTTCTTGCTGCATATCAGGATCGGTAGCAAAACTATAGATAAAATCATCAAAAGTTTCGTCGGCTTTTACCGGTCTGGGAGTGTAAGTGGTTGAATCTTCGGCTGTCGTGTCGGCTTTCTCTGTTACTGAATCTACCATACTAGTCAGTGACTTGAAAGGATCCATCTTTGATTTTTTACCATTGCACGAAGCTAGTAAAAGGAGGGCAACAACGCCTAAAATAATCTTTTTCATTTTATTCTGCAATACTTGCGAATCTGATAATAAAAACATCCAAATTTTCAACGTGCAAAGGTATATCTTTTTATTGTAAACAGAGTATTATCTTCTAAATATTTTTAGACTTTATTTTATTTTTGAAATAAAATGATAGCCGAACCCCGTTTTTGATTAGGTTTCGGCTATAACTTGTCTATCTTGTTTTGTCAGAATGGCAGATCATCTTTCGCATCAGTGGCGGTAAACTCTACCGGAGCGGATTGTTGAAAAGGTGCTGCGTTCATCTCTGCTCCACTATTGCGGTCAACTTTCCAGGCACGGATGTCGTTAAACCATTTACCATTCCATTCACGGCAGTCGATGTCAAACGATACAGTCACTTCTTCTCCCATTTGTACGGCGAATTGGTCAATTCTGTCCCCCCACAGGTTAAAACACATTTTTTTTGGATATTGATCGTGCGTTTCAATTACATAATCCTGTTTTTTCCATTCGGTTCCGTTTCTTCCCGTTCCGCTTTGCAGAGGAAGAACTGCAATTATTTTTCCACTTATTTCCATAATCTTGTTTTATAATTCGGGTTGCGAAAATAGTGTTTTATCCGTTACAATGCTAATGTTTCACTTTATTTTCTTTATTCTTTTATTTGGTGAGAGAATCTTTTTATTTATCTTTGTCATTTATAATAGTATAATAATTTAAACTGATATAAGTATGAAATTCATCGTTTCAAGTACGGCTCTGTTTAGTCATTTGCAGGCAATTAGCCGCGTAATAAACTCTAAAAACACGTTGTCTATTTTAGATTGTTTTCTGTTTGAGTTGAAGGACGGAAAACTATCTGTAACAGTGTCTGATAGTGAAACAACAATGGTTACTTCGCTGGATGTAAATGAAAGTGACGCAGACGGCAGGTTTGCGGTTGGTGCCAAGACAATTCTTGATGCGTTGAAAGAAATTCCTGAACAGCCTCTGAGCTTTGACGTGAATACAGTTTCGTATGAGATTTCTGTGCAGTATCAGAACGGGAAATATAGCGTGGTTGGACAGAATGCAGACGAGTATCCTACTTCACCTTCACTTGGTGACAATGCCGTTCGTCTGGAAATGAATGCCGATATTCTGCTTGCAGGCATCAACCGAGCTCTTTTTGCTACAGCCGATGATGAGCTCCGTCCGGTAATGAATGGCGTTTATTTCGATATCACAACTGAAGATATTACGATTGTAGCATCCGATGGACATAAACTGTCTCGTTGCAAAACCATGGCAGCTAAAGGAAGTGAAAGAGCTGCCTTTATCCTGCCCAAAAAACCGGCAGGACTCCTAAAGAACCTTCTACCAAAAGAGTCAGGTAGCGTTAATATTGAATTTGATGACAGAAACGCTGTGTTCAATATGGAAAACTATCGTATGGTATGTCGTTTGATTGAAGGTCGATTCCCGAATTATAATTCTGTGATCCCTCAGAATAATCCGAATAAGATTACTGTTGACCGCCTTCAACTAATCAGTGCGCTGAAGCGTGTTTCTGTCTTCTCTTCACAAGCCAGCAGTCTTATTAAACTCCGTATGCAGGAAAACCTGTTGGTTATCTCTGCACAAGATATCGACTTCTCAACCTCTGCCGAGGAATCACTGGTGTGTCAGTATCAGGGTTCACCAATGAGCATCGGATTTAAGTCAACCTTTCTGATCGATATTTTAAACAATATAGCATCTTCGGATGTAATAATTGAATTGGCCGACCCATCACGCGCAGGAGTTATTGTTCCGCTGGAACAGGAAGAAGACGAGGACCTGCTGATGTTGCTGATGCCAATGATGTTAAATGACTAATAATATAAAATGAACTTGAATTTAAAAAACCCGATTGTTTTCTTTGATCTTGAAACAACCGGAACAAATATCAACTCAGATAGAATAGTAGAAATCTGTTATTTAAAAATATATCCGAATGGCAACGAAGAGTCCAAAACTCTTCGTATCAATCCGGAGATGCATATTCCCGAAGAGTCATCAAATGTGCATGGCATTTATGACGAAGATGTGGTAAACTGTCCCACATTTAAAGAGGTGGCAAAGAATATTGCCCGCGATTTTGAAGGAGCCGACCTGGCCGGATTTAATTCCAACCGTTTTGATATCCCGGTTTTGGCAGAGGAGTTCCTTCGGGCTGGAGTAGATATCGATATGACCAAGCGTAAGTTTATTGACGTACAGGTGATATTCCACAAGATGGAGCAACGTACGCTTTCCGCAGCATACAAATTCTATTGCGATAAAGATTTGAACGATGCCCATTCAGCCGAAGCTGATACACGCGCAACATACGAAGTGCTGAAGGCACAGCTCGAACGCTATCCTGATGATTTAAGAAATGACATGGCTTTCCTTGCCGACTTTTCTTCATACAGCCGAAACGTGGATTTTGCAGGAAGAGTGGTTTATGATGATAATGACGTGGAGGTTTTTAATTTCGGAAAATATAAAGGTGTACCGGTATCCGAAGTCTTTAAGAAAGATCCGGGTTATTACTCCTGGATGCTGAATAGTGATTTTACATTGAATACTAAAGCGGTTCTCACTAAAATAAAACTTCGTGAGTTTAACGGTAAGTAGACTTTAATAAATCAGGTGTTATGTTAAAAGGGAAAAAAATTGTTCTGGGAATAACAGGAAGTATTGCAGCCTATAAGGCATGTTATATTATCCGCGGACTGATAAAGAGGGGAGCTGAGGTACAGGTGGTCATAACCCCTGCCGGCAAGGAGTTTATCACTCCTATCACTCTGTCTGCGTTGACCAGTAAACCGGTGATCAGTGAATTCTTTTCGGGAAGAGATGGAACATGGAACAGTCATGTGGACCTCGGGCTTTGGGCCGATGCCATGCTGATTGCTCCGGCAACGGCTTCAACCATCGGAAAGATGGCCAACGGAATTGCCGACAACATGCTTATCACAACCTATCTCTCGGCCAAAGCTCCAGTATTTGTTGCTCCGGCTATGGACTTGGATATGTTTGCTCATCCTTCTACTCAGAAGAATCTGGATATCCTCCGTTCGTACGGGAATCACATCATTGAACCGGGAGAAGGAGAACTGGCCAGTCATCTGGTAGGAAAAGGACGCATGGAAGAGCCCGAAGCGATAATCAAAGTGCTCGAAGAGTTCTTCGCCAGTGAGCAGGACCTTTCAAAAAAAAAAGTACTGATAACAGCGGGACCAACTTATGAAAAGATAGACCCGGTGCGCTTCATCGGTAACTATTCTTCCGGCAAGATGGGTTTTGCTCTCGCAGAAGAATGCGCCGAAAGAGGAGCCGAGGTTACTTTGATAGCCGGACCGGTACAGATGAAAACGGTTCATCCTAACATAAAACGTATTGACGTAGAATCTGCACAGGAGATGTACGAGGCTTCTATAGCCAACTACCCATCCGCTGATGCCGGAATCTTGTGTGCCGCCGTGGCCGACTTCACCCCTCAGGTAGTGGCCGACAGTAAAATCAAGCGGAAAGGCGATGAGATGACAGTTGTATTAAAACCCACCCAGGACATTGCCGCCTCGTTAGGGAAGATTAAGCGCAACGACCAGCTGCTTGCAGGATTTGCTCTTGAAACCAACGATGAATTGCAGAATGCACAGAGTAAGATGGAACGGAAGAATTTCGACTTCATCGTTCTCAATTCGCTTCAGGACCAAGGGGCAGGTTTCCGCCACGATACGAACAAGATAATCATCATCGATAAGAACGGAAAGACGGAGTTCCCGCTGAAAAGCAAACGGGAGGTGGCGTCGGACATCATCGACCGGATGGTTTCATTGATGAAATAATAAGAGGAAATGAACAAAAAGGTCATTCATAAATCATTTCGCAGACTCCTTTTCGGCTGTTGCCTGCTTTTAACCCCACTGACGGTTAAGGCACAGGAGCTGAACTGTAAGGTGAGTATCAATTTCTCCCAGGTTCAGGGGACCAATACACAGGTTTTCAAAACACTGGAGACAGCACTCACGGAATTTATCAATGACCGGAAATGGACCTCTGCACAGTACAGCATTTCCGAACGGATATCATGTAGTATGAATATTACAGTGAAGCAGCACTCGGATGATGGAACATTCAAGTGCGAGCTGATTGTGCAGTCCAACCGCCCTGTGTTCGATTCCAACTACAACACCACGCTATTCAACTTCAAGGATGTGAACTTCAATTTTACCTATCTGGAGTTTGATCCGCTGGAGCTTCGCGATAACCAAATTGATAATAACCTGACTGCCGTAATAGCCTATTATGCTTATCTGATAATCGGTCTCGACATGGACTCTATGGCTCCAATGGGCGGGACAGATGTTTTGCATGTGGCCGAAAGTATCGTTAATGCTGCACAGACTCTCGGTGAACCCGGGTGGAAAGCTTTCGAGGATACCCGCAACCGTCATGCAATCATCACAGATTATCTTAGTGAGCAGATGAAACCTTTCCGTCAGATGATGTATGATTACCATCGCACCGGATTGGATGAAATGGCTCAGAATGCAGACCGGGGAAGAGCGAAAATAACCTCCGCTCTGGAAGAACTGAAGAAGGCGAAAGACAACAAACCGATGTCTCTCTTGCCTCAGCTGTTTACCGAGATAAAGAAAGATGAGCTGGTTAACGTTTACTCAAAAGGAACACAAAGCGAAAAGGAACAGGTCTATAACATGCTGGTAGATATCAATCCGGCTCAGTCGAATGCATGGGATAAAATAAAGTCTTCTAAATAATTATGTTGCAATCTATATCAATTCAAAACTATGCGCTGATTGACACGCTCGACATCAATTTTGATAAAGGTTTTTCTGTTATTACCGGCGAAACGGGTGCGGGAAAATCAATTATCCTGGGTGCCATCGGTTTGCTGCTTGGACAGAGAGCAGATGTGAAAGCCATTAAACGGGGAGCATCAAAATGTGTGATTGAAGCACATTTCAATATCGCCCCGTACCGGATGGAGACTTTTTTTGAAGAGAATGAACTGGAGTATGACCCGCAAGAATGCATCCTCCGCAGAGAAGTGCAGGCATCGGGCAAGTCAAGGGCGTTTATCAACGACTCTCCTGCATCGCTCGCATTGATGAAGGAGTTGGGCGAACAGCTCATAGATGTGCACTCGCAGCATCAGAACCTGTTACTCAATAAAGAAGATTTTCAGCTGAATGTGCTCGATGCACTGGCTCATGATGAGGAAGAGCTTTCCGTCTATAAGGAGGCTTATCAGGCTTACCGGAAGATAGCATCAGAACTAGAAAGGCTTACCGAGCTTGAAGAACAGAGTCGTTCGGACGAAGATTATATCCGTTTCCAGCTCGATCAGTTTGACGAAGCCAGGCTGACGGAAGGAGAGGACATCGAACTGGAAAAGGAGGCAGAACTCCTAAGCCATGCCGGCGAAATCAAAGAAGGACTCTACAGCGCCGAACAGATTCTAATGGAGGACGAAGGAGGACTGCTCACCAACATGAAGCGCCTATCCGGTATTCTGCGTCCGCTCAAAGAGAGATACAACACAGCCGGCGACCTGAGTGACAGAATAGAGGAACTCTCCATCGAACTGAAGGAGATTGCCCGAGATTTGTCCAGGGAACAGGAGAGTGTGGATGTTGACCCGGCAAGGCTCGATTTCGTGAACGAAAGGCTCAACCTGATCTATACTCTCGAAAAGAAACACCATGTAAACAGCCTCGAAGAGTTACTTCGTGTTCAGGAAGATTTCCGTTCACGCCTAGATGCCATCAACTCCTACGGTGAGCAGATTGAGGTGCTTCAGAAACAGAAAGAGGAGCTTCTGGAAAAACTCCGCAAAGCCATGACAAAACTTACGGAAAAGCGTATGCAGGCAGCCCGACTGGTGGAGGTAGAAATGATGAACCGGCTTATTCCGCTGGGAATGCCCAACGTCTGTTTCCAAGTGGAGATTACCCCCAAAGCAACATTCGACATCAGCGGAGGCGATAGTGTGGCCTTCCTATTCTCGGCAAACAAGAATGGAACGTTGCAAAACATCTCATCCGTAGCATCTGGAGGTGAAATTGCCCGCGTCATGCTTTCCATAAAAGCAATGATTGCCGGTGCCACCGAACTGCCAACAATCATCTTTGATGAGATCGACACCGGAGTTTCGGGAGAGATTGCAGATAAGATGGCCGAAATAATGAAAGAAATGGGTATGTACATGCAGGTAATCAGCATCACCCACCTGCCGCAGATTGCAGCAAAAGGGAAAGTACATTATAAAGTATATAAACAAGATAACGAAACATCGACCAGCAGTAATATCCGCCAACTGAAAGAGGAGGAGAGGATTAAGGAAATAGCCCACATGCTGAGTGGGGCTACTCTGACAGATGCTGCGATGAATAATGCAAAAGAACTATTAAAACAGCATGGAAAAAAATGAAATGATATTTGGCGTTCGCGCCGTGATTGAGGCCATTGAGGCGGGTAAGGAGATTGATAAGATTCTGGTGAAGAAAGATATCCAGAGCGATCTTTCAAAAGAACTTTTCGCAGCCTTAAAAGGAACCAATATATTTGTTCAACGGGTGCCGGTAGAGAGAATCAACCGCATCACAACGAAAAATCACCAGGGAGTCTTGGCTTTCCTGTCTGCAGTGACCTACTACAAAGTGGAAGATTTGGTGCCAACTCTTTTCGAAGAGGGAAAGGTTCCCTTCTTTGTTATGCTCGACGGAGTGACCGATGTACGTAACTTCGGAGCTATTGCCCGTACCTGTGAGTGTGCAGGGGTGGATGCTATCATTATCCCTTCGCGCAACAGCGTAAGTGTTAACGCCGATGCAATGAAGACATCTGCCGGAGCGCTTCACACACTGCCGGTATGCAAGGAGCAGAGCATTACTTCGGCCATAAAATACCTCAAGGATAGCGGCTTCAAAATTGTGGCGGCTACTGAGAAGGGAGATTACGATTATACCCAGGCAAACTATAAGGACCCTCTCTGCATAATCATGGGTGCAGAAGATACAGGTGTTTCCTATGATCACCTTGCCTTGTGCGATGAATGGATAAAAATTCCGTTGTTTGGCAAAATAGAATCATTGAACGTTTCGGTTGCCGCGGGGGTACTTATCTACGAAGCGGTGAAGCAACGAGGCTTTGAGAAAGAATAAAACTAATATATAACCTGTATCATGAGAAAGAAAATACTATTTATGGTCCTCTGCCTGCTCTCACAGTGGACCATGGCACAAAAAGATGCACCAAAGTGGGTTGACAAGTCAAAAAAAGCTGTCTTCTCCGTGGTGACATACGATGAAAACGACAAACTATTGAATACCGGAAACGGTTTTTTTGTTTCGGAAGATGGAGTGGCACTGTCCGATTATACGCTGTTCGTTGGGGCGGCACGGGCTGTGGTGATTAACTTTGAGGGAAAGCAGCTGCCTGTGCAGACTATTCTGGGAGCAAACAGTATGTACGATGTAATTAAGTTCCGGGTAGACCTGGGCAAGAAAAGCACTCCGGCCCTGAAGCTGGCAGCTGTTGTGCCTGCCAAGGATGCCGAAGCCGTAATGCTTCCTTATTCCACTAAGAAAGAACGTGCCTGCACCATTGGGAAGGTGGAAGAGGTTTCCAACCTGGCCGGTCCGCACAAATACTTCAAGCTTGCCATGTCTATGAAAGATAAGCTGGTGAGCTGTCCGATACTGAACAGCGAAGGCGAGGTGTTTGGCCTGGTGCAGAAAGCTGCATCTAAGGATACCACTCATTGTTATGCAATCAGTGCACCTTATGCAAACGAACTTGTCATCAGTGCATTCGATTTTAATAGCTCTGAGCTGAACAAGATCGGCATCAAGAAAGCACTACCTAACAACGAAGATCAGGCAATGGTTGCTCTTTTTATGGCATCTTCGCAACTTTCAGTCGACAAGTATTCTTCTTTGCTAAACGACTTTATCACGCAGTTTCCGAATAATGCCGATGGATATATCCGCCGTGCCAATTTTATTTTCTCCAACTATTCCGATGCCCAACACTTTGCTCAAGCAGAAGACGATCTGAACAAGGCTCTGAAAGTATCCGGAAAGAAGGATGATGTGTACTATAACCGTTCACGAATGATGTACTTAAGCGCTATCCAGAACAAGGGAGAGGCTTTCAAATCATGGACTCTGGAAACGTCACTGGAGGATATCAATAAAGCAATCGAGATTAATCCGCTGCCTCTTTATACACAACATCAGGGAGATGTGTACTTTGCCATGACGAAATTCGACAAGGCTTTTGAATGTTTCGATAAGGTGAACCACACCAATCTGGCTTCGCCCGAAACCTTCTTTAGCGCAGCAAGAGCAAAAGAACTGATGAAAGGAGATTACAAAGAGGTAATAGTGTTGCTCGATAGTGCTGTGTCACGCTATGCGGCTCCATATCCGCAAGCTGCTGCTCCTTATATCTCCGAACGTGCCATTGTAAAAAGCGATAATGGATTGTACAAAGAGGCTGTGGCCGATTTCGACATTTACCATCAGATTATAGGCAGCGGCGTAAATGCAAACTTCTTCTATCTTCGTGAACAGGCCAACTACAAGTCCAGAAACTACAAACGGGCGTTGGAAGACATTATGAAGGCTGTTGAGATGGAGCCCAGCAATAAGGAATATCTGGCCGAATATGGTGCGGTGAACCTGCGTATTGCACGTTATGATGAGGCTATTAAGAATCTGAAAGATGCGTTGGCAATCGACCCTAAGTTTGCAGCTTGCTATCGCTTGATTGGATTCTGTCAGTTGCAGCAGGGTAAAAAGACTGATGCTTGTGAAAACTTCAACAAAGCAAAGGAACTGGGTGATGAGCTGGTGATTCCGATGATTGAAAAAAACTGCAAGTAAAACAAGGTTTTAACTCTATAGAAAAAAGGATTGCCGTCACGGCAATCCTTTTTTTGTCTGCAGGCAGATGTTGCCTGGTTTATTAACCCAATCCCAGTAAAAATCAATCTAACAATTTAACTCTCGATTTATATGATCCACATTTAAGTAATGATAACCAAATTTGGAAATAAAAGATCTTATGTTATGCCGGTTTCTGACTAAGAATATATCGTAAATCATTTCCGGTAATTATTTCGAAACTGTAAGCCCACTCCTTGAAATATCAAGTCCAATTCAGTGAGAGGCAAATCTCTTTAGACGATTTTTCTAAAAAATACTGGAGAATTTAAATCTGTCTAGATGAAATAAAATCTATCGAATCGAATTTTAAATCTATCGAGAAGAAATAAAAGTCTTATGCCTAGAAATTAAATTCTTACGCCTTGGAATTAAAAACCAATACGATGAATTTCACCCTTCGCATTAAGGTACGACTCCCGCGTTTGAAATACGTTTTATTATCATAAGTTACCTTACCAGTTAACCAGACGACGGCTTAAACCTGTGCTTGAAATACGGTTTTTCCTCCGAGTGCAATTTCCTAACAGGATTTCTTTAATATGTCATTCGTAACCCCATTTGCAGGTTAAAGTTGAGTGGGCTCTCCTTGCGGATGGTTTCTACTTTTGATCCGTCACTGAAATAATACATCAAACCTGGTTCGGCAAATAGTCCGAAGTGCTTATTGGCGTTGAACTGAACTCCCATAGCACCGCCAACCGACCATTGCAGCGGTTTTACATTTACATCCTCTGTCGTTTTGTTTATGAGATTACCCGAAATAACCGTTTCAGTGTCCATCTTTCCCGATACGCTCTTTTCCACCATACCCCCTCCGGAGAGGTAAAGGCTCACAAATCGCTTGTCCAGAATCAGGTAGTTCAACCTTAGTGGTATGCCTACGTAATGCAGCGTCTGATTGTATCTCAATGAGCTACCGGTTCGTCTTCCTTCCGATTCCAGTCGGGTATATGTCGCTCCGCTTTCCAGTGCCAGATGTTCCGTTATTTTTTTACGAACGGACAGTCCGAAAGAAACAGGTTGTTTGTGCTTCCATTCAACAGGTTGCGAATTCCTGTAATACGCCATTAAAAGGGCATCGCCATAGAGTGCTGTTACCGTACTCATGGGCATATAGCTCGTTTGGTTGGACGACCCGCTGCCGTTTCCTGTATATAAAGCAATGGCAAGGTCTCCTTCAATTCTTTTTCGGCTGAAGAGATCTCTTTCCGCGCTCTGTTCACTTCTTTTTTTCGTTGCACTATTTCCCTTTTGGACTCTTTTTTGTTGCTCGGTTGACTTATGTTGCTTGTCTCTTTGCTCTTTCTTTTCCTCTATAACTATAGGTTTTTCAGTTTCGGATGATACTGCCGCTTTATCGGCTTCAGATACATTCTCTGTAATGGCGGCAAGATTTTTCGTTTCGATCATTACCCCACGTTTTGTCTCAGCACCGGTGCTCTTCACCATACTATTTATGGCCAACATGTTTTCTTTTATCCGGTTTGCTTTCAAGGCTGGAGCAATTTTCTCTTCTGCTTGTTTAGTGACAGGACTTTGTATCGTTTCTGTTTTCTGTGCAGATTGGTTGTATTTCTTCACACCTCCGGGCGATTCGTTCAGCAGGAAGAATGTAGCCGGGATAAGGAGTAGCAGAATGATTGCCGCTGCTGCCGCATATATAAAGTAGGAGCGTTTGGGAGGCACAACGGGAGCGGGAGAGATCTCTTTCATCAGATTCTCCCAGCCGTCAGCTGCTGGCGGTTCCTTGTATTCAGCCAAGCTGTTCCTCAGGGCGGATACCCATTTTTCTTCTTCCTGTTTCATAGGTTGTTGTCTCTGATATATTCGTTTATCTTTTTTGCCAGAAGTTTCTTGGCTCTGAAAAGCTGCGACGAGGAGGTACGTTCGTTTATTCCCAGTTTTTCGCCAATTTCTTTATGCGATAGCTCTTCCATAACAGCCAGATTGAACACCGTGCGATATCCATCGGGCAGTTCGGAGATTAGTTTCATCAGCACCTGCTTCGGAACCAGCGATATATCCTCTTCCTCTGGCTCCTCAATATTTTCAGGCAACTGTTCAAACGTTATTATTTGGCGGTTGATATCGTTTTTGCGCAGGTAGTCAAGCGAAATATTAACCATCAGTCTGCTGAGCCATGCACGCAGTGAGCCTTCACCGCGATACGAGAACTTATCAAATGAGCTGAATGCCTTTACAAATCCGTCGTGCAGAAGGTCCTGGGCTGTATCCCGATCGCCGGCATACCGGTAGCATATACCCAGCATCTGCCCGGCATATTGCTCATAGAGCTCCTTCCGGGCAATATTATCTCCAGCCCGGCAACGTTCTGTCATCTCTATTTCACTCATTAACTCCACGCGCGTTTATCTGTAAATGCACAAATATACAAAATACTGCATGTGGAGGAAACTATTTTTTTAAGAACGCTCAAAAAGATGAGCCGACAGAAAGAAAAAGTTGCACGAAAAAATAAGAATGTTTAACTTGCGCCCCTATTCAGATAACTAAAAAATGTGAAGGTATGAAGAAAGTTATATTTAGTGAAAAGGCTCCGGCAGCTCTCGGACCTTACAGTCAGGCAATTGAAGTGAATGGAATGGTGTTTCTTTCCGGTCAGCTGGGATTGGATGGTGCAACGGGTGAATTTGTGCCGGGTGGTGTTACCGGACAGACCAAACAGGCATTCGAAAACATCAAGCACATTTTGTCAGAGGCAGGTTTAACCACTGCAAACATTGTGAAGACCACCGTTTTCTTGGCCGATATGTCACTCTTTGCCGAAATGAACGCGGTTTATGCAACCTATTTCGAAGGTGCATTTCCTGCCCGTTCGGCTGTGGCGGTAAAGGAATTGCCTAAGAGTGCATTGGTAGAGATTGAGTGCATTGCCGTGAAATAAGAATCGGTATAAAAAGCAACTCCCCTTACTCGAATTTTTTCTTTCAAAAAATCAATCGGGTAAGGGGAGTTTTTGTTTTATTGTATGGACGTTAATAATAATCAATCAGACAGTTGTTTCTTTTGCGGAGAATAATTTGTATATTTACCGCAAAATATACGGAGAATATGAGAGCAATCTACATCTGGCAGCAAAAGGAATGGCCAAATTTTACCTGGAACTATGCAAAACTATCCTATAAACTGGGTAGAGTCCGCAGTTTACAAGGTCAGCTTGTGGGCAAAATGAGTACGCTGGGTTTTGATCTTCAAAACAGTGCAATGCTTGATGCGCTAACGGCGGATATCACAACATCGTCCGAAATAGAGGGGGAAATATTGAATAGCGATCAGGTGCGCTCTTCTGTGGCCCGTCATTTAGGAATAGAGATAGAAGGACTGCCTGAAGTAGATCGTTATGTGGATGGGGTGGTACAGGTGATGATAGATGCTACTCAAAAATATATGCAGCCATTGACAGCCGAACGCCTATTTAACTGGCATGCAGCCTTGTTTCCCACGGGACGCAGTGGGGCGTATAAAATAACGGTTGCCGATTGGAGGCAAGGTTCAGAGCCGATGCAGGTTATATCGGGAACAATGGGGAGGGAAAAAGTACACTATCAAGCCCCCGATTCGGACAATGTTTCTTATCAGATGCAATTGTTTCTGGACTGGGCTAACGAAAGTCAGCAAATTGATCCTGTCCTGAAAGCTGCGATAGCTCATTTATGGTTTGTAACTGTCCATCCGTTTGATGATGGAAACGGTCGAATATCCCGAACAATATCCGATTTGTTTTTAGCTCGTGCCGATGAAATGCCCCATCGATTTTACAGCATGTCTGCCGAAATACGTAAACAACGCAGAGGTTATTATGAGATATTAGAAAAAACACAGAAAGGCGGTTTAGATATTACCGGTTGGTTGGAATGGTTTCTTGATTGTCTGGAGTCTGCATTGCTTGATACGGAAAGAGCTGTCGGAACGGTTCTGCAAAAAGCCGCATTCTGGGATGTGCATCGTTCCGTCTCAATGAACGAGCGTCAAATTAAGATGGTGAATCTGCTTTGGGATGGTTTTGAAGGAAAACTGACTTCATCAAAATGGGGCAAGATTACCAAGTGTTCTCCCGATACCGCGTTGCGTGATATACAAGATTTGATGGCAAAAGGGGTGTTGCGTAAAACAGACGAAGGGGGACGAAGCACCAATTATGAGTTAACTATTTAATGGTTTGCGGAGAATAATGCGACTATTCTCCGCAAAATATACGGCAAAAGTACGTTTTATTCTCCGCAAACATCTCATATATACTAATTCTCAAAACTAGAGAGTCTATTCTAATAGGATTTCACTTGTAAGAAGCGAGCTTATCTTTTTAATTACATTCCGTAAAACTTGATTATATTGAACGTTAAGAGTTCAAACGTTATCGAATAGCACGACGCACTTTAGAAGTGCTCCACTGGATTTTCTTCAAGTGGGGGAGTGGGCAGCTCTGATGCTTTCATCTTTATTTTTCTAGGCAAAAGTAGAGCTGAGTCGCTTGCATTGAAGAAAAATAACCCTCAGCTTCTATTACTTCGTTAGATAAGTCATCAAATCGGCTACAATGAAGCTGCTTCCGCCCACGAAGATAAAGTCATTCTCAGAAGCATTTGCTTTGGCAGCTTCGAAAGCCTGAGGCACGTCGGGGTAGGTGGAGCCGTTCAGTCCCGCCTTGCCGGCCAACTCCTTCAATTCCGTTTCGTGTAGCGCCCTCTTCACACTGGCTTTGGTAAAGTAGTACACCGCCTCTTTGGGCAGTAACGCCAGCACACCGCTGATGTCTTTATCATTCACCATCCCCATTACTATGTGCAGTTTCTCGTACTTCTGCCGGCGTAGCTGCTCGGCAATGTAAGTCATTCCGCCCACGTTGTGACCGGTGTCGCACACAATAGTGGGTGCGCTTCCCAACCTTTGCCAGCGTCCCATCAGTCCTGTTAGTTCGCATACCTTCGAGAAGCCCGCTTCAATCGCCTCCGGAGCAATTTGGTAGCCCGCTTGCTTCAACAGTTTCACGGCCAGCAGAATGGTGTTGCTGTTCTTCAGCTGGCACAATCCGCCAAGTTCCCCTGTCAGTTCGGGATAGTCGGCAGTGTGGTAGTGCCAGAATCCGCTTTCATCCATCTCGTACCCTTGAAGCAGTTGCTCCTCTTCCGCAAAGAAAAGCGGTGCTTTCGCCTCCTTGGCTTTGTTGATGAATACCGGTTTGGTTTCGTTGGTCGTCTCTCCAACAACCACCGGAATGCCCTCTTTCATGATACCCGCCTTTTCTGCCGCAATCAATGCCAGCGTGTTTCCAAGAAACTGGGTGTGGTCAAAGCTGATATTGGTGATAATGCTCAGGTCGGGATGGATAATGTTGGTGCAGTCCAGCCGTCCGCCCAGTCCCACTTCAATGATTGCCACATCTACTTTCTGCTGTGAAAAATAGTTGAAGGCAAGCGCTGTGGTCAGTTCGAAGAAGGAGGGAGCAAGCGGTTCGAAGAAGCATCGTTCCCGCTCCACGAAGTTTACCACGTATTCTTCGGAAACAGGAGTTCCGTTTACCCGTATCCGTTCGCGGAAATCAACCAAGTGAGGAGAGGTATAAAGGCCTACCCTGTATCCGGCCGATTGAAGAATGGCGGCAAGCGTGTGCGAGCATGACCCCTTTCCATTGGTGCCCGCTACATGGATTGTCTTGAAATTGTTATGCGGATGATTAAAATGTTCATCTAATGCAAGGGTATTGCTAAGCCCTTCTTTATAAGCTGATTTCCCAACCTGTTGAAACATCGGAGTGCTTTCATACAGATAATTGAGTGTCTCTTGATAATTCATTTATTTTCGAAAAAAATAGATGCGAAGTGATATTTCGTATCTCATTAATTGTTATATTAGGTGCAAATATCAACATTTAAAATCTAAAAATTATGGGAACAAAGAAAAATTTCGTTTTAGATACCAATGTTATCCTACACGACCATGACTGCTTGACAAGTTTCCAGGAGAATGATATTTACCTTCCAATAGTGGTTCTCGAAGAATTAGATAAGTTCAAGAAAGGAAACAGTGAAATCAATTTCAATGCCCGCGAGTTTGTTCGCGAGCTCGACCTGATTACCGATGATAAGCTTTTCACCAAAGGAGCCTCGCTGGGCGAGGGGATGGGAAGGCTCTTCATTATTACCGGAGGAGTGGAGTCGGAGATTGTGCGCAAATCGTTTCCTGAAAGGCAGGCCGACCATGAAATTCTTTCTGCTGCCGAGGTTCTTACAAGGAAGCATCCCAAGATGAAAACGATCCTGGTGACAAAGGACGTGAATCTACGCATGAAAGCCCGTTCCATCGGTGTGTTATGTGAGGACTACATCAATGACAAGGTGGTGAATATCGATATTTTTGAGAAATCGAATGAAATATTCGATGGTGTACCAGCTGAACTGATTGATAAGATATACTCCTCTAAGGAAGGGGTTGATATTAATGATCTGGATTTCAAGAATGTGCTTCATCCCAACGAATGCTTCGTGATGAAGAGCGAACGCAATAGTGTGCTGGTGCGCTACAATCCTTTAACACACACTGTTCACAGGGTAGGTAAGGCGAAACATTACGGCATTGAACCGCGTAATGCCGAGCAGAGCTTTGCATTCGAAATACTGACCGACCCCGATGTAAAGCTGGTAGCACTTACGGGGAAAGCCGGTACTGGAAAGACTTTGCTTGCGCTGGCTGCCGCCCTGAGCTGTATGAACGACTACAAACAGATTTTGCTGGCACGCCCCATCGTAGCGCTCTCTAATAAAGACTTGGGCTTCCTGCCCGGCGATACTGCTGCCAAGGTGGCACCTTACATGCAACCGCTCTTTGATAACCTGAATGTGATCAAACATCAGTTTTCTCCGACCTCCACAGAAGTGAGGCGGCTGGACGATATGCAGAAGAGTGGTCAGCTTGTTATTGAGGCGTTGGCCTTTATCCGTGGCCGAAGCTTGTCTGAAACCTACTGCATCATCGACGAGGCACAGAACCTTACTCCGCACGAGATGAAGACCATCATTACCCGTGCCGGCGAAGGAACCAAGATGATTTTCACCGGAGACATTCAGCAGATTGACCATCCGTACCTGGATAGCCAGTCGAACGGCCTGGTTTACATGATAGACCGCATGAAGGGACAGAACATCTTTGCGCACGTCAACTTGGTTAAAGGCGAACGTAGTGCGCTGAGCGAGCTGGCCAGCCATTTGATGTAGTGAATAACTGCATCTTTGATGATGATGAGGTGCGATAGTTGCTCCAATCTTACGATTATAGACTGTAATATCGAAATCAAAAGAGCCATTTTCAAACTGTATTGTGGTTTGAAAATCGCTCTTTTGATTACTTATATTTCAGAGAGGACGTTATTCTCCCACTAATTGCGGAAATGCGTTTTTAAGGATTTCGCTTGCTTTTTCATAATCATCTTCAAAAACATATATCTCGATCTGGAAATTTGGAATATTGCCCAATATACCAGATAACGTTTCGTTTCTGAGGAACGATTCTATACCCTCATTACTTAATACATCCCGCAGAACGCTTGCCTGGAAGCTATTTTCCAATGCAGATAAAAGAACTGTTTTCATTGTATTTGCTTTTAAAGATTATTACTTGATAAAGATACTTTTTTCAGAGGTTGTCCTAACGGTTGGAGCAACTCCATTTCTATTTTCCACCTTGCCGGCTGAATGCCGCAAACTCTAAGGCAATTCCGAACTTATCATGTCCAGTATACTGTTATTGCCGGGAAAACCGGTGACCTTGTTTTTCAATGTTCCATTTGTGTCGTAGATGAGGTAAGTGGGTATTCCGCCAAAATCAAGATTCTCCCGTAAATAGTTCATTTCGTCTTTTGTCAGGTAATAGTGTTCGCCTCCTATTTGTTTTATCTGCCCTTCCCAGCTCTCTTTCGGAGAACTGGCACTCGTGATATAAACAAAAACCACATCTTTACCTTTCAGCTCTTTTTTTAACGGCTTCATCTCTTTAAAAGCATTCATACACGGACCGCACCATGTAGCCCAGAAATCAACCATCACCACTTTCCCTTTGTACTTGGCTATGATGGCCTCCATCAGCTTCTCTTTTGCCACAACAGGGGTCTTATTCACTTTTAAGTCCTTGTTGCTTTCGAGGGTTTTTGCAGTCTCTTCATTCTTCTTCAGTATAATATCTCCAATGGCTTTTTTGTTGGCTATAAAGTAATTTCTGATGTTTGCAAGCTGTTTATTGGTCAGCGCTTCAGTTCCGTAGCTCATCTGTTGGTCGTATGCATTTGCCGCAAGCATATCATAAAACATACCCGAATTGAATCCAACCACATTCTTAACAGAATTTTTTACTCCTTTGAGCCATTCCTCGACGGGTGTATTGCCTATCTTGGGAATGTTGAATGCTTTTATGACTAAAAAAGCCTTCATGAAATCGTGATAAGAGTAGCAATATAGATATTGAGGGTCGTTCAGGTTGTATTTTCTGAGGAATGAATAATACTCTTTGTCGGGCTCCACAGCCTTATAATCGGCAAGAGCTCCATTATTCGCCCTCTCAAAGCTCTCTTCCGCACACTCTTTATAGTAGAAAAGCCTTCCTTTCAAAAAACGCAGATTGAATGAATTTTTAAGGTTGTTTTTTATTCTTTCAGAAAGGACAATGGAGTCCATTGCGATGCTCATCCTTTTTTTAAGGTTATTGTTTAGATTATAATCAGCAAATTCTTTGGGTGTCATTTTATGAAAATCAACCAGTGAATCATGATGCATTTCAAACAAGTTAAGAGCCTCACACATTTTCGTCATCTCATTGGCAGATAAATCAAGCTCCCCTTTGGCACTGATTTTCATCTTATCTTTATCGTCAAAAGAGATGTTGATTTGTGTCTCTTTCTCCTGCTCTAAACCAATAGCGAAAATGCAATAGTACATTGTTTCTGAACTGATATTTAAGATAGCTATAGCCTTGCTGCTTTGAAGTGGAACATTGATAGAAAACCGATTCTCCTTATCCAGGGTAGTTTTATAACTGCATTCGCCGGTTATGGGATTGTAAACCGTGATTTCAGCAATTAATTTTTCACCGTCTTTGGATGGTTTCTGTTTGCTGATGCTGCAGGATAATTTGGCTGAACCTGCTTTAATCACTGGGTTTGGGAGTTTGTTGCCAGCCATTGCTTCTGATGAAAACAGCAGGTTGAATATCAGGATTATCAAGACAAACCGTAAATAGAAAAGATGTTTAGTCATATGGCAATAGATTTTTATCAGTTTATGTATTCAATGTTGTTTGGCAAAGCTATGAAAATATTTGATTTATTAAAAGTTTATTTCTGCTTTTAGTCAATAATAGCCATTAATTTAGAAAAAATGTTATGTTACAATCATTGAGTAATTTTATACATTTTAAAGTTTTACCATACAGCAATAAATTGAAACAAGTCATTGCTGTATGAATCTAATTTCAATCCTTGTCCTTTTTAATTTTAATTACATAGGCTCCCGGCTGGGAGATATGTACATTTTCTCCATTCTTTAAATCCAAATCCATCGCTTGATATGCTGCAATATAGCAGAGCGAATCTATGATGACCGCCTGTATTTTCTCATTGTTCTGAAGTATCTGAATGTCATCTGTCCTTAAATTCTTAACTTGATTGGCATTGCTGCCAGGCAGAACCAGATACACGTAACTGGCCGGTTGGTCTTTCCTGTGTTTTATGTATAAGGAAAAAATGTTGCTTTCCAGTTTCGCCGGCTTGTACATTCCCATAAAATCACACCATTGTCCCTTTTTCAATTCCGTTGTAGTGATGCATGTGTCAGCTTGTAGCACTATATAACCGGTATTATCGTGGAAGAATCGCTTGTTGCAGTCCGACCAAACTTCGCCTTTTCTGAAACGCTGGTCGATGGAAGTTATGATTGTTGCGGTACTATCCGAGTGAATATTGCTTCCCATGCAAAGCACGTAGTTATTTGTGAATATCCATGCTTTGTGAGCGGTCAGCCCGTTGCGTTTCAGTTGCATATAGGTGATGCCGGTTTCGCCATTACTAGTTCCGCCTACATAAGAACTTTGGTTGCGGCTATCCTTCCTATTGGCATTAGGGATGGGTGCTTCGCTATCATAGGTAGTAATTCCCGGAATTCTTCTCCAGTTCCAGAAGGGAAAGATGTTATGGTACTCGTCACCACGTACATAAGTATATAGGGCACCGTCGGCCATATAGTATCCTTTCAGGTTATCTTCGTTCACCAGTTCAGTTCCTATTACACGGTTGGAAGCCATGCGCACCGAAGCCATCCATTGAGGAGTGCGATGGATGGTATAGTCTGATTCCCAGAAATGCTTGTTCCCGGTAAAGGTATTAGGGGCTTGCGAAAAGAAGGAATTCCGGTCAATCATCTTCTTAATTTTTTCAGCGTCTTCCGGATTACAGCTTTTCATCAACGAGTATGCCGCAAAAAGCAGCCTGAATCCTTTGTCTACATCCGCATTGCGGAACAATTGCCGGTTTAGTGCGTTTACATCCCAATATCCCCGCCAAACAATCCATTGGTAGCCATCCAGTAGAAGGGAGATAAGAATCTTATGCTGCTCCTTTGAGAAGGCAAGTGGAGTGTCGGTAAACAGTTCTGAATAGAAACTCATGTTGCATATATACGACAATCCGTAATTGCCGAATTGCTGTTGTGGTCCATGTTGATGGAAACTCCAATCGGCTTTAATTCCCTCTTTCTGCCCCAGAACAATTTCCGATCCAATTGCTTGTTGCGCCTCTTTTACAAGACTCCAATTGTTTTGCAGTATGGCCCTGATTAATACGTTGCCTGCCAGCCATACCTTATTTTGTCCTGTCATGCCAAAGGCCGAATTCATCATCACTTTTATGGCTTCCTGTTTTTCTTGTTCGCTCATTTCTTGTTCGAATAGCAAGAAGGCCGGTCCAAGGGTGCGCGGTATCCCGATTTGATTGTACCACCAGTTGGCGCATACAGGTTTCCGATTGAACCATAGAGCCATTGCTTGATGAATTGCTTTTTTTAGCTGTGAAAATTCAGTTGGTTTGAGCATTAGTTTTTTCTGATAGTAGTATTTGGTGAGTTTCAGAATTCGTTCGGCGTGTATCTTAGGTTCCCATCCGGAACGTTTGGTATCCTTATAGTTAATATCTTCCCACGTGCCATCTGCATGGAGAGTGCTTGTCAGAAGTTGAATCTCTTTTGCGGAAATAGGGTACAGTTGCTGTAATTCAATTACATTCTGATCGGATACCTCTTGTTCGGGGGAGATGGCTGATAATCGTTTGAGAAGATCTTCTTTCCCTTTATCATTACTGATTGTTGCATTAATATAATTTCTTTTGATTAAAGCGATCGAATCGTTTGTTGATTTTTGTGCAAAGATGGAACAACAGACAAGAAGGAAAAAAAAGAGAAGTTTATTTCTTTTCATGGTATAGCTTATTTTTTATCGTAGGTTACAAAGTTTGTTGGAATGTAAAATACCACCAGTTTATGGACCGCAAATATAAAGATTTAATGTTTTATTTCTCTTTCTCTTTTATTTTTTGTTTTAATGCACGTTTAAAAGGACTGGTAATTTCATGTTATGAGGTGTTTTTAATAATCTGCCCCTAATCAAGATGTATATTTAGTCAATATCAGCCATTTATACTTTTTTGCAATTATGTATTGCATTTTATGCTTGCGTAATTAGTGATTGTTGTGATAATTAATGTTTATTCTGCGGTGGGAAATTGTATGGAATGCAGAGAAATATATACTTTAAATTAGTAATGTTACTGCTGATTGGTTGGCTTATCTGAATTTAGAGCCGTGATCTTCTGCGGCAATTTGAATAGGCTACATTGCTTTTATATAGCAAAATAGTATAAGATTTAGAGATTTCTTATGAAACAAAAGAATTTGTGGATTTCTTATCATGAAAAGTTTCTTTTATCCATTATAATTGGCTAGGTTTGCGGAATTAACTTTTAAAAAATATTTATTATGTTAGAACCGTTGAAACAATTTATTTGTGATGAATGTGGTGGAGTTATCTCTAAACCGGAAGATGGGTATGTTGAATGGATTAGTGTTTTTGATGATGAAAAGGGAAAGTCTATTTCCCATGGCTTTAGGATTGTCCATCGTTTGCATAAATCTCCATTAAAAAACAACAACCCCGAAGGCTGTTATAAATATGGGAATGAAGACGGTAGAAGTGATAGTAGTTTGGATAATTTCATGGAAGACGTCAATATCAAGTTAACTTCTTTTTTGGATACTGGTTTTTTACACAATCCTTCGAGAGAAAACAATAATCATATTATTGATTTCCCCGAATTTGTTGATTTCTCCAGAAGATTAACCGTTCCTTACTACGAAGAGGCCAGAGTTCATTTTAATGATATCTATAGCAACGCCTACTATGATGGCCATAATCCTCACAGTCTTTTCAGTGAAGAAAAACTTAAAGCAATCATTGAACAATTTTCCGGTTGAAATTAGTAGTTTAGGAATAGTGGCAGAGATTGCATTCACGGCTCAATGAGAGGGCCGAGGGACGCCTCCAACGTCCTAACAGGGCATAAGGTTACAGAGCTTTTAATCGTGCGTAATGCTACCTAAATTGGAAACACTAGGTTTTTAAAGCCATCTAAAAAAAGCCCGCGGGGGTTCGAATAGACTCCCGCCGTCTTTTTTAAAACTCCCGCCGTCTTTCCACAAAAAGACGGCGGGAGTTTTTTGGCTTGTTCAGGTATATGACCTTTCCTGGATGATTTGTAAACGTAACTCATTCGTCATTGTTTCTATTGTCCTCATAATTTTATAAAGTTTACGATTTGGAAACTGTAAACTTTTTCCAGTATAAGACATTATTTCCCATAATATATTTTTTTCCATGGTTTTATTCCTTATGTTCGTGGCTTTGATATAAAATAGAATGATTAACCAATAAAGGAGTGCTATGATTGTTGACTCAATGGGCTACGAGGAGATTGCAGCCGAATTTCAATCGGATTATAAATCCGAGATTGAGCCAAAGTTGTTTGTAACTTTTGGCATGGAGGCCAAGTACAGAAGATATTTGATGAAAGAGGCCAAAAATGGCGAACTGATATTCTTTAAACCGATTAAGCTGACCAGTAAAAAAGGCAATAACTACATCATTCAGTATTATTGTGAAGGCTGGGCAGGGTATAAAAGAAATAATCTGATCTATTTTATCTACCTCTATTATCACCGGCCGGATGGGCTATACGCCGTTTTGCATGCCGAAGCGAGGGACGCAACCCGATTTATGTTCTATACGCCTCACTTCTTTGACAGGTACAGGGAAAGATGCATGGACGATGTTACTGTACCCAAACTGCAGGTTATTCAACAATGCTTCAGGTACAACCATAATTTTGCAGTGACTCCGATCGACAGTGAAAAGTACAAGGACAATGTTCTTTCTACTTTAAAAGAGGGGATAGGGTTAGGCAATTACATTACTCCGTTGATTATCGAATTCAGAACCTTTGTCTCTTTAGATATGATGAAAGAGGATCAAGCTGAAATGATGAAAGAGAATCATCCGTTTATGTTGCGTGGTATAGAATATGAGCGTAGCATAATAAACAAAATGGTGAGGGCATACAAGGCAATGGGATACTCGTGAGGTGTTTGTAAGACGGTTTATATATCAGATAATACTTCATGTTGCATAACCAATGCAACAAGCCTGCAACGAAATATAAAGATTAAAAATGCAAAGTCGGCATAAAAAAAATATCCCAAATGTTTGCATTTAAAATCTATGTTCGTAATTTTGCGAACAATATATGGAAAAGATTAAAGATTATACAGCAGAGCAGGAGCAGATTGCCCGCTTTGCCAAGGCAATGGGGCATCCGGCAAGGATAGCGATACTCGACTTTCTGGCATCGCAAGAGAGTTGTTTCTTCGGGGATATTCACGATGAATTGCCTATCGCCAAAGCAACAGTGTCTCAGCACCTCAAGGAACTGAAGGATGCCGGACTGATTCAAGGGGAGATTGAGGCTCCTAAGGTGAGGTATTGCATTCAGAAGGAGGAGTGGGCAAAGGCTCAGAAGCTATTTGGTGACTTCTTCGATAGGAAAGATATCGGGAAAACCTGCTGCGAATAATATTTTTTTGCGCTGATTGTTCGTTGTTTTACGAATTACGATTAACTAATAAATAAGGATTATATGGAAATTAAAATTTTAGGTTCGGGTTGTGCTAAATGCAAAACACTCGAGAAGCTTACACGCGAAGTGGTTGAACAAAACGGCATTGAAGCCTCTATCTCAAAGGTGGAGGATATCATGGAAATCATGAAATACGGGGTTATGGCAACGCCGGCTCTGGTGGTTGATGGAAAAGTCGTGATAAAAGGACGGGTCCCTTCTCAGCAGGAAATAAAGGAGGCTCTTACCAAATAATCGATTAAAAGAGAAAACGATGAAACGTATAGTAATGATTGGCTTCGCCATTCTGTTGATTTTGGGGTGCATTGTTTACATTGTCCAAAACAACAAGGGTCAAAAGTCGAAGGGCGTTGTTGCCCAGGAAGCCGTTGCCGGGGAAAATGGTGCACAGAAAGTTGCTGCACAGCAGGTAGAAGTTTACTATTTTCACTTTACACGCAGGTGTCCCACCTGTATGGCTGTGGAAACGGAATCTAAAAACAATCTGGTTGCGCTATACCCAAAACAGGTTAAAGGAGGGAGCGTTGTTTTTAAAAGCATAAACCTGGATGACAAAAGCAGTGAGGTGATTGCCAAAAAATGTCAGGCAAATGGGCAGAGCCTTCTGGTGATTAGTGGTACAAAGAGGGTAGACCTTACTTCGGAGGGATTTATGTATGCCCGCAATAGCCCTGACAAGTTCAAGGCAAAGATCAAGTCAGTTATTGACCCCATGCTGGGAGGTAAATAATTTGCCGATATGGAGTTTCTTCAAAGTATACTCGATAACTCGCAGTACGCCTTCGTTACAGCAATTGTGCTGGGGCTGATGACTGCCATCAGTCCCTGTCCGCTGGCAACAAATATAACGGCCATCGGTTTTATAAGCCGCGATATTGACAACGGCAACAAGGTGTTCTTCAGCGGGCTTATCTATACGCTGGGAAGGGTGACAAGCTACACACTTCTCGCGGTAATTCTATATTTGGGAGCCGACCAGATGAATCTCTCCTTGTTCTTTCAGGGATGGGGAGAAAAACTGCTTGGACCGGCACTTATTGTTATCGGCCTTTTCATGTTGGGCATAATAAAAATCAACCTACCGGGATTATCCGGTCTGGCCGACAAGATAGGTCAAAGCAACAAAAGGAGTTACTTGAGCTCCTTTTTGTTGGGGATGGTTTTTGCTTTGGCATTCTGTCCGTATAGCGGTGTTCTCTACTTTGCCATGCTTATTCCCATGACAATTGCCAGTGCAAGCGGGCTTTATCTCCCTGTGCTGTTTGCCGTTGCCACCGGATTGCCTGTCATTGTATTTGCCTGGCTACTGGCTTTTGCAGTGGGCAATGTCGGTAAGCTGTACAACAGAATTAAGGCTTTTGAATTCTGGTTCAGAAAAGTGGTTGCAGTAACCTTTATCCTTGCCGGCTTCTATTATTCCATGATTTTCTTTCTCAATTAGAAACAGACAAAAGTATGAAAAGAAATATTTTCAACCAAGTTTTTACAATAGCCGCAGGGGGGAGGAGTAAGAATCTAATCGGACTTCTTGCACTACTCCCTGCCTGGTATCTACTTTATCATAATCTTCAGGCAATTGCCGACTGGATAATAGATTCGGTAATTGGGATGCAGAAGGGGGCACACCTCACAGAGGCTCTCCGCTTCTTTATCTTCGAAGTGCCGAAGGTGTTGATGCTGCTTACGCTCATTATCTTTTTCGTAGGCATTATCCGTACCTACTTCTCGGCCGAGCACACACGGAAGATGCTCGAAGGCAAATCCACCTTCGCAGGCAATGTGTTGGCATCCATGCTGGGCATTGTTACGCCTTTCTGTTCGTGCTCTGCCATTCCGCTCTTCCTGGGGTTTGTAGAATCAGGGGTTCCGCTTGGAGTAACCTTCTCTTTCCTTATTGCCGCACCGATGATTAACGAAGTGGCGATAGTGCTTCTGTTAGGACTGTTTGGCTGGAAAACGGCTTTGATTTATGTAGTTACCGGTCTTATCATTGCAATCATTGCCGGATGGGTTATCGGGAAGCTGAAGCTTGAGCACTGGGTGCAGGACTGGGTTTATCAGACCCGCATTGGTGACGCAGGAAGTGGTGAAAACGGACTGACGTTCTCCGACCGAATCCGCTTTGGCTTTAATGCCGTGAAGGAGATTGTGGGAAAGGTGTGGATATATGTTGTGATAGGAATTGCCGTTGGGGCAGGAGCGCACGGTTATGTGCCCGAGGATTTCATGGCTTCGCTGATGGGCAAATCGGCGTGGTTCAGCGTGCCTCTTTCCGTACTTATCGGGGTGCCTCTCTATTCTAATGCAGCGGGAATAATCCCGATTGTATCCGTACTGATAGAAAAAGGAGCTGCCCTGGGCACCTCGCTGGCATTTATGATGGCAGTGGTGGGACTCTCGCTCCCGGAAATGATTATCCTCAAGAAGGTGCTCAAGCTGCCGCTGATACTCACCTTTGTAGGGGTGGTATCCATAGGGATAATGATTGTAGGTTTTTTGTTTAATCTGATATTTTAACTATTTATGAAAGTATTGATATTGTGTACCGGCAACAGTTGCCGCAGTCAGATGGCGCACGGCTGGCTTCAGTCGTTCGACCCTTCCCTCGAGGTACATTCCGCAGGAACGGAACCGGCATCCAGAGTAAACTCAAAAGCGGTAGCGGCGATGGCCGAAGCTGGGGTCGACATCAGCAGTCATTTCCCCAAAAGCGTGGAACGCTATCTGAATGAGGAGTGGGATTACGTAATCACGGTATGCGGTGGAGCGAATGAAAGCTGCCCGGTATTCACCGGAAAGGTGAAACACAGAATACATATCGGGTTTGATGACCCGTCTCATGCTACAGGAACCGACAACTTTATATGGAGTGAATTCCGTAGGGTAAGGGATGAGATAAAGGAACAGTTCTACGACTTTTATCTCCGGAATCTGAAAGAAAAAGAGACTCTACAACCGGATAACGCTGGCGATAAACCTGTTTTTTCGGATTCAAAAAAAGATGCTAAAGAGGTTGTAAAGGAGAAGTACAGCCAGATTGCTTTGCAGGAAAGCTCATCTGGTAAATCGTCCTGTTGCGGCACCGCCTGTTGTTCTTCGGGCGAGTACTCTGTATTCAGCGATAGCTACGAAACGATAGAAGGGTATGTGCCCGAGGCCGACCTTGGATTAGGGTGTGGATTGCCTACCGAATATGCCAAGATGAAGGAGGGTGATACGGTAGTGGATTTGGGTTCAGGTGCCGGCAATGATTGTTTTGTGGCAAGAGCCATTGTTGGCGAAAGCGGAAAGGTGATAGGCATTGACATGACCGAGGCGATGATAGAGAAAGCGAAAGCAAATGCCGCAAAACGTAACTATAGCAATGTTGATTTCCTTTTGGGGGATATTGAAAATATTCCTCTTGATGAAAATGTAGCCGATGTGGTGGTAAGCAACTGTGTGTTGAATCTGGTTCCCGATAAGCAGAAAGCATTCAGCGAGATTTTCAGGATTCTGAAGCCGGGGGCACACCTGTCGGTATCCGATGTTGTGCTGGAAGGCGAATTGCCCGACAATATAAAACAGGCAAACGAAATGTATGCCGGTTGTGTGTCAGGAGCCATTCAGAAGGATGAATATCTGAAAATAATGAGTGACAGCGGACTGATGAATATTATGATTCAACAGGAGAAGGTGATAACGGTTCCGGATGAAATCCTGCTGAACTATCTGAGCCTGCAAGAGCTTGCCGATTATAAAAACTCAGGAAAAGGCATCTTCAGCATCACGGTATATGCCGATAAACCGATGGGTTGTAACTGTAAATGTGAATGTTAAATCAAAAACTGAATTATTATATGTCATCTAATGTAAAGCTTAAGTTTCTCGACCGGTATCTTACTCTGTGGATTTTCCTGGCTATGTTTATCGGTGTCTTTATCGGATATATGAATCCGGGAATTGCCGATTTCTGGCATCAGTTCGAATCGGGCACTACCAATATTCCGCTGGCCATTGGGTTGATTGTTATGATGTATCCTCCTTTGGCAAAGGTAAAGTACGAGGAGTTGGGTAAAGTCTTTTCCAATAAGAAGATACTTTCCATCTCTCTGCTGCTGAACTGGGTTGTCGGACCTATCCTGATGTTCATTCTGGGAATCGTGTTTCTTCAGCATTATCCCGAATACATGTACGGAATCATCATGATTGGCCTGGCGCGTTGCATTGCCATGGTGCTGGTGTGGAATTATCTTGCAAAAGGAAACTCCGAGTATGCGGCCGGTCTGGTTGCGCTTAACAGCATATTCCAGGTATTGTTCTTCTCACTCTATGCGTATGTGTTTATTGCTGTGCTTCCGGGATGGTTCGGGCTTCCCACAACCAATGCGGTTGAGAATATAACTATCGGGGAAATTGCCCACAGTGTGTTTATCTATCTGGGAATACCTTTCATTGCCGGATTCTTATCCAGATACATTCTGATACGGGTGAAAAGCAATGAATGGTACTATACTAAATTCATCCCCAGAATAAGTCCGTTGACACTTATTGCTTTACTGTTCACCATTATTGTGATGTTTTCGTACAAAGGAGAATACATCGTGAAGCTGCCATTTGATGTTCTACTCATTGCGCTTCCCTTGATAGCCTATTTTGGCATCATGTTCTTTTTCTCGTTCTGGATAACAAAAAAGTCAGGAGCCGATTATGAGAAAACCACTTCGGTAGCTTTCACAGCAACAGGAAACAACTTTGAACTGGCGATAGCTGTTGCCATTGCGGTGTTCGGAATCAACTCGGGAGTGGCTTTCGCTGCCGTTATTGGTCCGCTGATTGAGGTCCCGGTTCTTATCCTTCTGGTTAAGTTTGCATTGAGGCAACAAGCTAAAATGAAACATGATTAATGCCCAACTAACTTATGAGTGAAATCAAAATAGAGCAAATGACATATCGTGCATGGTCTGACGTTGTACGAATTTATGAATCAGGAATTGCTACTAATAACGCAACATTCCAGACCAAAGCACCAGATTGGGATTCCTGGAATAATGCACATCGCAAAGATTGTAGATTAATCGCAAAGGTTGATGATGAAATAATTGGCTGGGTTGCATTGTCAAACGTTTCCAGCAGATGTGTCTACTCGGGAGTTGCTGAAGTTAGTATTTATGTTGATTCAACATTCCGCAGAAAAGGAGTAGGAGATAAGTTAATGGGGGCATTGATACAAGAGTCTGAATCAAATGGAATCTGGACATTGCAAGCGGGAATATTCCCCGAGAATATAGGAAGTCTGAAGCTGCATCATAAACATGGATTCAGGACAATCGGGCTTAAAGAACGCATTGGCAAGATGAGCGATACATGGCGTGATGTTGCAATATTGGAACGACGAAGTAAAGTGGTGGGCGTTGACTGATTTGTTTAATTCGTAGCATGTTTATATCGGCTGATCGATAAAGGGGGAGTAGCAATTATTCCATGCAGAAATTGATTGCTCCCCCCCCTCTATTATTTGTTCTGTCCCGACCGGAAAAGAGCGGTTCGGGAACCGATGCATCTGATTATAGTTTCTGCGACCACACCTCGCCGGTTTCATCTTCGGTCATCATCCAGATGGTTGGCCAGGATTCTTGCCCGTTGGTGAATTTGGCTCTCACCTCTATCTTTCCATATTTAAAGTTGAATTTGTCGACCGATTTCACGCCACCCATAAGGTGCGTTTCGGCGGTGGTGTATGGGTGCTTAATGTCTCTCACAGTCAGGATTACCTACAATACTTTATTTTCTTCTTTAATTCTTACTGACAACATAATAGCATTAAATAGGGTAAAAATGGCCGCAGTAAAATACAAATGAAAAATTAAAGGTATAACAGCTATTTCAATAACCACAATCATATAATTAGGATGTTTAAAATACCTGTATAACCCTTTTTTTATTAATGGATAATTGCGGATGCGATAAATTTTTGTGTTCCAGAATTTACCTAACGATAAAATGACCCAAGTTTTAAATACAAGAAGTGAAATATATGAAACGAGTAAAAAAGAGTTGTAAGGCACAGTCCGTTTTATTGAATATTCAATTATTAACGAAATGATAAATAAAACATGAAGTGCTACTATCAACGGATAATGTTTTTGCCCATATTCAATTGCACCATTTTGTAACAACCATTTTTCATTCCTTTTGGATAGAATTAATTCTCCAATTCGTAACAGAATTATTAATGATATTAAAAGGATGAAAGTCATGTTATTTTTCATTCATTTGGAGCAAAACCATCTCACAAGAAAAGCCAGGTCCCATTGAAGACATCAATCCGTAACCATCCTCAAAACCTTGAGTAAGAAACCTCTCCAGAACATATAAAACTGTGGGACTAGACATATTGCCATTCTCATTCATCACCTCTCTTGTATTTTTAAGAAAATCACCCTCTACCGATAGAGCTTCTTCATAAGCAGTTATGACTTTTTTACCGCCTGGATGGAATATAAAATTCTTTACATCTGAAATTTTTAAATGATTTCTATCTAAGAATGAAGTAATATCGTTATTTACATTTTTTGCAATAATAGATGGAATGTCTGATGAAAACAAAACTTTAAATCCTTCATCAACAAAATTCCATCCCATTACATCAAGTGAATCATAATACAACTTGCTTTGACTTGCCAGAAATGTTATTTCATTTTTGGTGTTGTTTACATAATGATCTCCAACAATCAGACAGGCGGCTATACCATCAGAAAATAAAGTTGTACCTATAAAGTTACTCATACTAAAATCATTGCGTAAGAAAGTCAATGAACACAACTCCACAGCTACTAGTAGAACCACTGCTTCCGGATTCGCTTTAGCCAAAATACATGCTTTTGAGTAACCAGCAACTCCTCCTCCACAACCTAAACCAAAAATAGCCATACGGTTGATGTTTTTGTTCAATCTCATTTTATTAATGATAAGTGCATCTAAGCTTGGTGTAGAAAGTCCTGTTGTGGAAATAAAAATTATATCAGTTATATCATCCTTATTAATTTGCGCAGTAGAAATACACTCCTCTATTGCTCTGACTGAATATTCAAGAGATATCCTTATATATTCTACATTTTGATCCTGAAAAGTATGTAGGGTTGAATAGTAATCCAGTGATTTGCAAAAATTTCTTGTTACTATTTCGGTATTATCAAATGCACTCAACATACTTTCAACTTGCGGAAAAGAAGGTGCAAAAAAATCTTTGGCATATTTCTTCACTTCCTTCTGATCTATTTTGAAAGGAAAATCAATTTTTGATATCGCTGCTAATGAAGGCATAGCATCATAATTAATAATGTTACATTAAACACCTGCAAAGACGAAAAGTCGCTGAGATACAATATAATTAACATTCTTGCTTTAAATATGTTCAGCGACTCCAAGTATAGTTTTTTATAGAAAAGTGTTTTTTTATCATTCATATTTCATCTTTTTAATTTAAACATTTGCAATTCATGATTTTATTTTAAAGAATCCATCATGCTATAAAATACAAACAAATGTTAACACATAATAAATAAAGTATCTTAAATATTTTATATGATTTCTATGACAAATATTCTTCTGATATATTAAGATATACATTAATTAATCTTGAAAGCTTTATTTTTGGTTAAATAGCAGATAATGTGCAATTTATATTAAAATAAAGCTGATGCAATAGAATAAAAGGCATCTTATTTGTTATTTACTATATGTCTGTTTTATATTTATTAGTTATCAATTAAATCTCATTGATTATGAAAAAATTATTATTTACATGCCTAGCCTTAATGGCTTTTATGCTTCCTTCAGTTGCACAAGTGGACCATGATTATAATCCAAATGACGAAGCAATACCTGAATCAGGTTTTGAACTTAAAAATGAACAAGTTCCTCTTTCTGTCAGGGCGGCAATGAAAGTTGACTTTAAAATGGAAAATCCAGCTACATGGACCAAGTTCCCTTATGCGTTACATGAATATGGATGGGTATATGATAAAGCTGCATCCGATGTTAAACCCGATTTTTATAGAGTTTCTATGAAAACTGCTAAAGGCATATTGTCTGCAGTCTATTCTGCAAAAGGAGATCTTATTTCAACTCGAGAGGAGTCTACTAATATAGAAATACCTCCCTATGTTTTAGAATCACTTTCAAAAAGCAAATACAAAGACTGGACTGTAGTTGGGAATAAAGAGATGATTAAATACTATCATGATAAGAATAGTGTAGAGCAACATATCCGCCTCACACTTGTAAAAGACAATGTAGTAAGAAGTATATCTTTTAACTATCATGGGGATACAAAATAGGAAGGAACGAAAATCTTTTATAATTTGCTTTATATTAGGAATGGATAGTTAGCACATAAAATAAGCTGGAGTTCATAATATATTTGTTTTGGTTATTCAAATACATTGAGAATTCCAGCTTATTAGCAGTATTACTGAGAGGCAGCAATAATAAAATCAAAATGATAGAAGGCAAGCATACGGATGTAGAGATCAAAAGTTCTTTGAACTGAAAATTTTAGCTCTACACAATAAAAGCTATACCTTTTTAGGATGAGCCTCTTTTATTCTATATGATGTAAAGAACTACACAAATCAGTCAAAGAAACTCTTGAATTTGCGGAATATCTTCTCCTTCACGCTATTATTCGGCTTAAAGCTGTCCGAAGTCTCCAGTTTTTCAAGAACACTCTTTTCTTCTTTGTTGAGTGACTCGGGTACGTAGATACTTACGTTTACCAACAGATCACCTGTGCCGTATCCGTTTACGCTTGGTAGACCTTTGCCACGCAGGCGAAGCACCTTGCCCGGTTGAGTGCCCGGTTCAATCTTTACCTTCACCCGACTGTCGATTGTTGGGATCTCTACTGCTCCACCCAATGCTGCGGTTGGAAAGCTTAGCAGCAGGTTGTAGATAAGATCGTTCTCATCACGAACCAAGTCGGGATGTTGTTCTTCCTCCACTTGGATAAGCAGATCGCCCGGCACACCGTTGTGCTTTCCGGCATTTCCTTTCCCGCTCATGGAGAGCTGCATTCCTTCGGCGACACCCGCGGGGATGTTTACACTTACCAGCTCTTCACCGTATGTAATACCCTCACCGGCGCATACCTTACATTTATCCTTGATAATCTTTCCTTCTCCACCACAGGTAGGACAAGTGACGCGGGTCTGCATGGTTCCCAGGATAGTTTGCTGGTTACGGATTACCGAACCCGAACCTTTACAGGTAGAACAGGTTTCCGAACCGCTGTTGCCTTCGGCTCCTGTACCGCTACAGTGCGAACAGACAACGTATTTCTTCAGTTTGAATTTCTTTTCTACTCCGGTTGAGATCTCTTTCAGGTTGAGCTTTACCTTTACGCGAAGGTCCGAACCTCGGAAACGTCTCTGTTGCTGACCGCCTCCGCCGCCAAAACCGCCGAATCCGCCAAAGCCTCCTCCGCTGTGACCGCCAAATATATCACCAAACATGGAGAAGATGTCGTCCATTGACATGCCTCCGCCACCAAAGCCACCGCCAAACGGTCCGCCGTTGCCTGCCGCTCCGCTCATGCCGGCGTGGCCAAACTGGTCGTAACGAGCGCGCTTATCTTGGTTGCTCAGCACGTCATACGCTTCTGCCGCTTCCTTGAATTTCTCTTCCGCCTCTTTATTCCCCGGGTTCTTGTCGGGGTGATATTGAATTGCTTTTTTACGATATGCTTTTTTAATCTGATCCACTGTGGCAGATTTCTCTACCCCCAGCACTTCATAGTAATCTCTTTTAGCCATTGTTTGTTATCCTTTAAATTATTCGCCTACTACAACCTTGGCATGACGAATTACTTTTCCGTTAAGTGTATATCCGGTCTGAACGCAATCCAGAATCTTTCCTTTCAGCTCTTCAGTCGGAGCTGGGATTGTGGCAATTGCTTCGTGGAAATCGGTATCAAATTCACATTCGGCAGTTTCAATCATCTGTACGCCGTTTTGTCCCATGATCCCCATAAACTTGTTGAAGATAAGTACCACACCTTCGCGTACTGCAACAACATCTTCAGCTGTTTCCATCATCTTCAAAGCTCTCTCCAAATCATCGATTATAGGAAGGATACTGCTAATGCTCTTTTCGCCACCGTTCTTAATCAGCTCGGCTTTTTCCTTCATGGTGCGTTTGCGGTAGTTGTCGAATTCGGCAGACAGACGCAAATATTTGTCCTTCTGGTCTTCGATTGTTGCATTCGCCTCTTCCAGTTGCTTTGCCAGCGCCTGTTCTGGTGTTAGCTCTTCTTCCTGAGCCGGAGTTTCCTGCTGAGGAGCCTCTGTTTCCTGAGCCGCTTCCGTTTGCTGAGTGCTTTCTACTAATTCTTCTTCTTTAATCGTTTCTTTTTTCTTTGGATCCATATATGTTGTCTTTTTATTTTTCCTGTTATTCCAAAATGATTTTACCATACTTCGTTTTTAAGAGGGTGTGGTTCGCAAAAAGGACTACAAATTCTTTGCCAAGATAACAGTCCGGACAAAATTTTGTGCAAAAGTACTGCTTTTTAGTGAATAATGGCTAACTGAGAGTTAACAATCTGACAGATTGGCGAAATAATTCATTTTAAATGACTACCTTTGTGCCCGTTTAATAAACAAGGTATAAAAGACAATATAGAATGATTACAGTTTCGAACGTTTCAGTTCAGTTTGGTAAGAGAGTTTTGTTCAATGACGTAAACCTCAAGTTTACGAATGGTAACTGCTATGGTATTATCGGTGCCAACGGAGCAGGTAAATCTACTTTCCTTCGTACGATATACGGGGATCTGGACCCCACAACCGGTTCTATTGCGTTAGGTCCGGGCGAGCGTCTGTCCGTATTGAGTCAGGACCACTTTAAGTGGGATGCATATTCCGTAATGGATACCGTAATGATGGGGCATACCGTTCTTTGGGACATTATGAGACAGCGGGAGGTTCTTTATGCAAAAGAAGATTTCACCGACGAGGACGGATTGAAAGTATCCGAGCTGGAAGAGAAATTTGCAGAGCTCGACGGATGGAACGCTGAAAGCAACGCGGCAATGCTGCTGAGCGGACTTGGCGTGAAGGAGGATAAACACTACACCCTGATGGGCGATTTAAGCGGTAAGGAAAAGGTACGTGTGCTGTTGGCACAGGCGCTTTACGGTAATCCGGACAACCTGCTGCTCGATGAGCCTACCAATGACCTGGACATGGAAACCGTGACATGGCTGGAGGAGTATCTTTCCAACTTTGAACATACTGTGCTTGTGGTAAGCCACGACCGTCACTTCCTCGACTCGGTATGTACGCATACAGTAGATATTGACTATGGCAAGATTAACCTCTTTGCCGGTAACTATAGTTTCTGGTACGAATCAAGCCAGCTGGCTCTCCGTCAGCAGCAGAACCAGAAAGCAAAAGCTGATGAAAAGAAAAAAGAGCTGGAAGAGTTTATCCGCCGCTTTAGTGCCAATGTGGCAAAAAGTAAGCAGACTACCAGTCGTAAGAAGATGCTCGAGAAGCTTAATGTAGACGAAATCAAACCATCTTCACGTAAGTATCCGGGAATCATTTTCACTCCCGAACGTGAACCGGGTAACCGCATCCTCGAAATCTCTGGTTTGAGCAAGAAGACAGAAGAGGGCGAAGTGCTGTTCAACGATGTTAACTTCAATGTGGAGAAAGACGATAAGATTGTATTCCTGTCACGTGATCCTCGTGCTATGACTGCCTTCTTTGAAATCATCAACGGAAACATGAAGGCCGATGCCGGACATTATGACTGGGGGGTAACCATTACCACCGCTTATCTGCCATTGGATAATACCGATTTCTTTAACTCGGACCTTAACCTGGTGGACTGGCTTGGTCAGTTTGGCGAAGGAAACGAAGTCTACATGAAGAGCTTCCTGGGACGTATGCTTTTCTCGGGCGAAGAGGTGCTCAAGAAGGTAAGTGTTCTTTCGGGAGGAGAGAAGATGCGTTGTATGATTGCACGTATGCAGTTGCGTAGTGCCAACTGTCTGATTCTCGATTCACCGACCAATCACCTTGACCTGGAATCTATTCAGGCGTTCAACAACAACCTGAAGACTTACAAGGGAAATGTGCTCTTCTCTTCACATGACCACGAGTTTATCCAGACTGTGGCCAACCGTGTGATAGAGCTTACTCCGAACGGAATCATCGATAAGATGATGGATTATGACGATTACGTCACTTCCGACCACATCAAGGAGCTTCGCAGAAAGATGTACGGCGACAAGTAATTGCAAGATTAACTGATATAATATAAAAACGCTCAGGTCATTCAATGGTCTGGGCGTTTTTTATTTCCGTACCTAAAGATGTCTACACTGGGTGTTGCATGAATCCTGCCATGAATAGGAGGCTGATGTTTCAACAGCGATTCGCTGCTTATGCTTAACAATGAGGTTATATAATCGCTATTTAAGTGATATTTCAACTGATGATTCTTAAAATTAACAGAGTTAACTCATTTAAATTTAAGCACTTACATTCAAATAAGGTTAAATTATCAAGTTATAATAAACTTAGATTCAGAGTAGATTGTTTTTAAAACACTGATGGCCACATATGTGGCTCGGGATACATATTATCAAACAATTTACCGAAGACATCTTACTATCCTCTGAAGAGTAAAGAGACTGAAGCCTAATGCTGAGAAATAGTCGTAATATTACTTTTAGGAGATTATTTGCTGAAAATGACCACATCTATGAGAAACGACTTATCCTCTGTTTTTTCCATGGAATTATTCTTCTAAAACATTTTCATTTAATCACTCAGTTGCTAACCAAAGAATGCCTTTCCAGGAAAAACATTACCTGCATAAGTGAATGTTAACTTTATCCTAATTAAGAACTCTGAATTAGCGGTTTATCCTTCGTATTCAAACAGTCCATTCATATATATGGAATTTGAAAGGAAGTAAAGCTGTATTTAATTTAATATTATTGCTTATATCAGACTGATGTTGCATTTATAAATAGAAATACAGATGAAAAAAATAATACAATTTATTTTTCTCTTGTTCTTGTTTACTACAAATCTATATTCAAAGCAAAGAACAAGTAGTGAGGCTTTTAGTATTGCGAGTTCTTTTTGTAATAAGTCTCAAAGTACAATTAAAAGAATGTCGATCGATGGAGCAGCTTTAAAGTTGGTCTATACTTGTGCAGATAGCATTGTTACCCGTTCTTCTGACAGGGATGTTTATTATTATGTATTTAATATTGGAGAGAACAATGGCTTTGTCATCGTCTCAGGTGACGATAGGGCAAAAGATATTCTGGGATATTCTGATGGCGGCAGTTTTGACATCAACTTCCTACCCCCTAATTTTGTCTACTGGCTTGACTGTTATAAACAAGAGCTGAGAGCTTTAATGGAGCAGCCTGATACAGCAGCTATTGCTTCAACCGTTCAATTAAATGCTCTTAATGAAAACGTCCGCGAGGCAACGTATGCTACATCTGTTGCTCCATTATTAGGGAAGATGAAATGGAATCAAGATTTTCCATTTAATAATTTTTGTCCTTTCATTGGCGATACGGAAAGAGCTCCAGCAGGATGTGTTGTTATTGCTATGGCACAGGTTATGAAATATTATAAATGGCCCGTAAGCGGAACTGGTTCAAATACATATACCCCAAAAGGTTTCACTGAACCATTATCTGTTGATTTTTCTCAAACAACGTATGATTGGGATAATATGTTAGAGACATATACAAAAAACGGTTCAAGCACACAGATTCAAAATGATGCGGTTGCCACATTAATATATCATGCGGGAGTAGCATCAAGTACAGATTACAATAAAGAAAGTCGTACAAATCCAATAAAAAGAGGCAGGGCAATGATAGATCATTTTGGTTATGATTCTAACATGCAGCTATATGAAAGAGACTATTATTCTAAATCTGAATGGGTCGATAAACTTAAAGAAGAATTAAATGTCAAACGTCCGGTTATATTCGAAGGGAATAATACAAAAGATGGTCATGCATTTGTGTGTGATGGCTATGACGTCAATAATTTATTCCATTTTAACTGGGGGTGGGGTGGTGTCTCTGATGGGTATTATGAATTATCGGCACTTAATGTTTATTCATTTGGCTATGCTGATGGATTTAATTGGTATCAATCTGTTACCACTGGCATTCAAAAGGCTGGATCTTCATCGTCTGAACCAACTTATCAAGTGCGTTTAAACACAACTTTAGATGTTTCTTCAAATTCTGCTACTTCTGCAATTTCTTCGACTAATGTAACTTCCCAAAAATCTGCGATTAGTTCTATTTCTGTATCTGGTCAAATATCTAATAATGGCATTAATAATTTTGTTGGTAAAACAGGTATAGCTTTATATAATCAAAATGGATTTGTTCTGCTTATTGATAGTTTTTCAATAAATATGGAACCTATAGCTCTTATTAATGATCATGTAGGTGAAGGATGGACAAAGGTTGATTATAATGCGCTTAAACTTTCTGAGGTTGCTTATGGAAATTACCAGTTATATTCTGTATACAAAGCAAATGACCAGGCCGATTGGCAAATTATGAGAGGAAAAGTTGGAACTCCCAATTACCTGAATGTAACTATAACATCTTCAGAAATTTCAATTAATTATCCTGATGTACGACCTAAGCTTACATTAAATTCATTAAGTGTTACCGGCAATCTTTATCAAAACAAAACGGGAAGATTTAATGTAAATATTACGAATAATGGAGGTGAATATAATTCTATAATAAGGGTCGAGTTATTTCTAAAGTCAGATATTAAAGTTTTTCAAAGAGTTTCTATAAATCCAATCAATATTCCTGCTGGTGAGACAAAATCTTTTGATCTGTTAGGCAATATATCATTAGCCCCCGGAGAGTACTATTTGGTTGTATCATATGACCCATTAAATGATCGTTTGAAGTCAGTAGAAGAAGAAATTTTTGGTGTTGTTAAAATTGTAAACATATTATCTGAACCTGCTGAAAAACCGCTTCTTATGCTTACTTCAAAAATATCTTTACCCGACTCAACCAAGGTTAGTCGAAATGAAATGCTTACTGCAAATATTAAAAATGTCGGTGGTTATTTTAATAACAAAATTATTGCATTCATTTTTCAGCCATCAAGCAGTCAGTCTATTTCTGATTTTGGCTTTCAAACAATCTTTTTGGATAAAAATGAAGAAAAAACAATAGACTTTAAAGGCTATTTAAACTTAGATCCTGGTAACTATATTGCTGCCCTATATTATCGGGATGAAACAGACAGTCAATGGATTCCATTTACTCCCTATGAAGATTCCTGGTTATCGTTTACCCTTGTAAATGATCCTACAAGTGTAAAACAAACGAGCAAGGTCAAGCCTGTTGTTTCCCCGAATCCGGTAACCGATAAGCTATGCCTGCAATCAGATGAAGTTGTAGAAGTAATAAGTATTATGGATCTTTCTGGAAAACAGGTCCTATTAATCAATCCTCAAGTAAGTGGAGAAATTATTATTCCTGTAGAAAAACTCACTTCGGGGGTGTATATTATTCAATTGGAAACAACAACCGGAATGCAAACATGTAAATTTATTAAGAAATAAATAGTTGGTTTTAATCTATAATTATTACAATTCACGATAGTTGTGTTTTATATCTGTCTTCCTATAATTCAGTCAGTTTAAAAAATACAAAAACAACAACCAATTATATTGTTTACTTTTTTAAGCTATTCGAAAATAGGATGTTGACTGTGTAACATTTTAATATGGAAATTCAAATGAATAAAATAATAAAACTCTTTGTTCTCTTGTTCTTGTTTACTACAAATCTATATTCAAAGCAAAGAACAAGCAGTGAGGCATTCAGTATTGCGAGTTCTTTTTGTAATAAATTTCAAGGAACAATTAAAAGAATGTCGATTGATGGAGCAACTTTAAAGTTGGTCTATACTTGTGCAGATCGCATTGCTACTCGTTCTTCTGACCGTAATGTTTATTATTATGTGTTTAACATCGGAGAGAACAACGGCTTTGTCATCGTCTCAGGCGACGACAGGGCAAAAGATATTCTGGGATATTCTGATGGTGGCAGTTTTGACATCAACTTTCTGCCTCCAAACTTTGTCTACTGGCTTGACTGTTATAAACAAGAGCTGCAAGCTTTAATGGAACAACCTGATACAGAAATTATTGCTTCAGCAGTTCAGTTAAATGCTCTTAATGAAAACGTCCGTGAGGCAACTTATACCCCATCTGTTGCTCCTCTTTTGGGTGGAATTAAATGGGATCAGCGTGCACCTTACAATGATCTTTGTCCAATTATTAATACATCCACATCTGAAAGAGCCGCTACAGGATGTGGTGCTACCGCGATGGCGCAAATAATGAGATATCATAAATGGCCCGTTAGTGGAACAGGATCAAACACATATACACCAGAAGGGTTTACTACTCCTTTGAGTGTTGATTTCTCTCAAACAACTTATGATTGGGTCAATATGCCTGAAACATACAATAGTACAAGTACAGCAGCTCAAAAGAATGCCGTAGCCACATTAATGTATCATGCCGGGGTAGCCGCAAGCATGAATTATGGCATTGAAAGTGTTACACCCATTCATTATTTAGCTAGGGCTTTGATTAATAATTTTGGTTATGATTCTAATCTTCAGATTTATGAAAGAAATTTTTATTCTATGCCAGAATTGGTGAATCTTATTAAGACTGAGTTAAATGCTAAACGTCCAGTCATTTTTTCTGGAGAAAGCTCGGATAAAGGTCACGCATTTATTTGCGATGGTTATGATAGCGACGGCTTATACCATTTCAATTGGGGGTGGAGTGGATTGTCCGATGGCTATTTTGAACTGTCTGCACTTAATCCTCTTTCTTTGGGTACAGGCGGTGGAACTATTGGGGGGTATAATAATAAGCAATGCATTGTTATCGGAGTACAAAAGCCAAGCGCTTCATCTGTACCATCCTATCAAATATACGAATATTTGCCTTTAACTGCCTCTGCCGTTTCTGTTAATCGTACAGACCCATTTTCTGTTTCTACCGAATTGCACAATAGGGGAATCAATAATTTCAATGGTGTCTTTTGTACGGCTTTATGTGATGAAAGCGGTATTGTAGGTCTACTGAGTGGTTATAATGTTTCTTTTAATTCTTATACACATACAGTGAGTAATTTTTCATATCCGTCCAAAGCTATTCCTGCTTCAATTGCAAATGGCAATTATAAACTTTACAGTTTATATAAAGCAACTGGTCAATCTGACTACTATATCATGAGAGGGAAAGTTGGCACTCCGAATTATTTAAATGTATCCATCACATCATCCACCGTTTCTTTTTCCACTCCCGATATATTTCCTAAGCTGACATTAAATTCATTAACCGTTACCGGTAATTTGTATCAAAACAAAACGGGACGATTTAATGTCAGTGTTACGAATGCAGGAGGGGAATACAATTCCAACTTGGTTATTTATTTAAAATCGGTTACTAATGGTGATGTTACTCAGTTTGTTAGTAACGAACCTGTAAATATTCCTTCAGGTGAGACAAAAAGTTACAATTTAATTGGAGAAATATCATTAGCACCAGGACAATACTATTTATCTGCGATGTATGATCCGGCGAATGATCGTTCAAATTTGAAATCAGTTGTCTATATCGCCGATCCTATAAATGTAAATGTGTTGGCTGAACCTACTGTTGATCCTTCTTTTGCACTTACGGCTGAAATATCCTTCCCAGATAACACAAAGGTCAACAAGAATAACGCTGTGCTCACTGCACATATAAAAAATTCCGGAGGATATTTTGACGATGATATTGTTGCATTTGTGTATCCGTTAGATGGAGCAAACTCGCTTACATATTTTGGTCTTCAAAAGATGTATATAGAAACAAACGAAGAGAAAACAATCACCTTTACAGGTCAAATACATTTGGAACCAGGTTCCTATAGAACTGCTATCTCTTATTGGAATCCAATAACAAGTGGCTTTAAGAACTTGATTACAACACCTTATGGTGTGTTGGGATTTACGCTTGTTGATTATGATACAGGTTTAGAACAAACACCTCAGAATAAACTCCTAATTTATCCAACCCCGGCTATCGATAATCTTTATATCAAATCCGGAGAGGTTGTAAAAACAATAAGGATAATGGATCTTTCAGGAAAACAGATGTTATTAATAAATCCTCAATTGAGCGAAGAAATTATTATTCCTGTAGAAAGGTTGAGTGCAGGTGTGTATATTCTCCAGTTGGAAACTGCAACCGGAATGCAAACATGTAAATTTATTAAGAAATAATCACTTAAAAATTGTTGTTATATTTAATGTGAAATATTTACTAGATAAGGTTATAAGTGGATATATTAAACCTGGATAATCTATTGTAAAATAATGATATGTTATTGAAAAATAAAAAAGTGCCCGGAACTGGATTGGTTCCGGGCACTTTTCGCCAATCCTGATTGAACTCTTTTTAATTGAGGTGAACATGGCAGACTGGTGAAATAAACCGATTGATTATCGTTTTGTTTACCTGTATGCAACTAATTAAGAGATTTCTTTTATGTGATTGAATATCAGTTGTTAAATCATTTTTTATATTTGATTTAATATGTGCAAAATTATGCCATTTTCTTTGCTTCTCGATAAAATGTTTCTCATATTTGCCTGATAATCAATTTATATAAGTATGAAAAAAATACAAACCGAGTCCGCTAAAACTGATGAGAATGTTAAAGGCATCTTTAAAAAGATGGTTATGGACAAAAGGGAGATGCACGCTTATATACAAGCAAATGGTACATTGAAAGGATTCAAAGGCAACAATGTTAAATTTGCTAAGCCCTTATGAAATTGAGGAGATAGACTAGGGATACCAGTTTACTACAGAGTCTGGTGCTTTATACTTCATTACTTTTATCGAATCCACTTCCTACTTGCAGCATTTTTCCACAAACAGAATAATATATCCGACTAAAAAATAGTCAATTTTTGCACAGTTATTCCCTTTTTACTTCATTATCTGTGCAAAAATTGACTGTTTTAGCAGGATTTAACGATACAGTCCGATAAAATTTTATCTTTGTAGAAAATACTATGAAAGATGACTTTTGATAATTCAATTATTCTCAAGCAACTTAAAATCAGATGTGGAAACAGCAGCATAAAGCTGCCCGGTAAGATTCAAATGCAATTTGATGGGAAAAATTGTTGCCTGACTGTGTCATCATTGGGTGTGCTCGAAAATATGCAGAATGATGCAGGTGCATTCGAAGGATGGGCAATTGTGCTGTATAGATGGCTTAACCCCGAAGCTGTTATCATTGGATGGGAAAAACCGGACGAAAGCAATGGGCACTATCAGAGATCCTTATTTAGGGTGACAGAATTCTGCAAGGAATATTGTTGGTGTAAGATAGCGGAAAACTGTAAAGAGATGACTGCCGACTTGCGCATTTCAGAAAATGGGGGCATTTATATTGTAAATGCATCGGATAAAGTCAGAAATCAATCCAAACCGAATGAGAGAAGCAAAGAGGCATGCCTGGAGATGAATATTTGCAATAACCCCTCGCAACTAAGTAGTCTTACAGATGCGGTTTTTATAAATAGACAGCTTCCTGTGGGATTGTTTGAAAATGAAGTGACGGATGAGAATATAATATTCACAGGCAAAAAGAGCGCTGTCGATTTATGGGGAATGGATACAGAAAATAATCTGTTGATTTTTGAACTAAAGGCTGATGGCAATAGAAAAATTGGGATAATCAGCGAATTGTTCTTTTATGCTATTTTTATGTTGAAAGTAAAGAATGGGCTATTCAAATCGCCTTCATTTCCTGACTTCAAAACAATCAGAACATTCTTTCTAGCCTCTAAAGTTCATCCACTTATAGATGATAAAGTAATCGAGATCTTGAACAATAACACATCGGTCATATCTTATTCCATAATATCAAATAATGATTTTGATTTAGTAACCGAATGCAAATAGTAATCCACAGAGGTATAAACCAGATAGGTGGTTGCATTACAGAAATTGCAACCTCAACGAGTCGTATTTTAATTGATTTGGGACAAAACCTCCCTGACAATACTGGCGATATATCAGACCCACTAGCAAATAGCGAAGCTGTTGAACGTATTGTGAAAGGTGTTGATGCGATATTCTACTCGCATTATCATGGAGATCATGTTGGGCTAATGGAGTTTGTTCCTGAAGGTGTTGAACAGTACATTGGTTCGGTGGCAAAAGAGGTTATGGCTGTCAAGGCAAAGTATTTACGTAAAGAAGAATGTACTATTTCGATACTCAAAACGTTCAATAAATTGAATGAAATAACCAAAGGAAATATCACAATAATCCCTTTCTTGGTCAGTCATTCGGCTTGCGACTCGTATATGTTCTTGATAGAGGCAGACGGCAAGAAAGTGCTTCATACAGGTGACTTTCGTGATCACGGATACATAGGCGAAGGATTGATTCCGGCCATTAAAAAATATATCGGACAGGTTGACTTTCTTATTACCGAAGGTACAATGCTTTCCCGATCCAATGAAAAAGTACCAACCGAAAGCCATCTTCAGATGATGGCACGCAAGCTGATGCATAAACACAAATACGTGTTTGTGCTTGGCTCGTCCACGGATATTGATCGCATCGCTACATTTCACAAAGCAAATCCCGATGGCAGGCTGTTTGTTTGCGATAGCTACCAAGCTGAGGTGTTGGATGTGTTTACTCACAACAATGGTGCATATTCTGGCTTGTATAAGTTTGATAACATATCCGTTTTCCCCGATTCAAACTTGCTTAAGAATATGATTGATAAGGGCTTTTGTATGATGATCAGGTGTAATAAAAATAAAGGTAAATATTCAAAATTCACAGATCTCGTCATCGATAGAATTCCAAAATCAGATCGCATGGCAATCTATTCCATGTGGAGTGGATATATTGCTGAAGGAAGAAACCAAAAAACTGAATACATTGAGCTCTTATCAAAATTTGATAATGTTGGGCAAATTCACACTAGCGGTCATGCTTCGCAGGAGTGCCTTATAAAGGTCTGTAATTTAACCGCTCCACGTTTGGCAATAATACCCATTCACAGTGAAAATTCAGAGAATTTCAGGCAGCTTCTAAGTTATACGGATATTAATTCAAGGATTGTCACTGCTTCAGAATGTATTAATGGAGTAGATATTATAATCAGAGAGTAAATGCATTGGAAGCGTCATTTATCTACCACATACAAGCCTGCTTGTTTTCTTCCGAAATAAGTTTATCGCACCCTAAAACAAAAAAAGTGCTCGGAACAAACCAATTCAGTTCCGGGCACTTTTCATATAAGTTAAGCTGTATCTTATTTCCTAAACTCAATCTTTTGCTTGCTGGTTTCGCGGAACAGGTCCTTGCCCAGTACGGAGAGTTTATCGCCTTGTACAATAACTTTCGAGAGCATGTCGCAATCAATGAAGGCGCCTTCCTTAATGGCGGTTACTGTGCGTGGAATAAGCAGTTCGCCCGAGAGGTGGATGCATCCGCTAAAAGCGCGTTCGCCTATCACCTGGAGCTTCTGAGGTAGGTTGACGGACATCAGATACTTCTTCTGGGTAAAGGTGAAGTTTGGAATCTCGGTGGCTGTGGTAAAGGTTTATTTCTTACCGGTCACATGTATTTTATCATCTCTGCCAGCTGCATAAAATAATCGTTTGACCATATCTCAAGCTCTTGCGGATTTTTTATAAACGGTTCCACATCCCTTTTGACCATATTTATGTCGGTAGACGATAATCGTTCTTTGAGTTTAATCAAGAATTCCTCTTTGGATATCTCAATTCCGTTAAACTGTTTTGTGCGCACCTGAAAATGGTGAAAATCCAATTTAACACCCTTTTTAATGTACCATTCGAAATCGTACCAGTCACGACCCTTTACACGGTGTTTCCAGTTACGGAAAATTAAAGCGTGCATCTTTCCTGCGTAAAGGTCTGGTAGGGTAAAGCATTTAGTCATAAAGGAAAAAGGATGCAGAAGTAGTTTCTGCTCTGTAGAAAATTCCAGCGGAGGATTTATGTCAACCTCTATTTTAATCTTCAGGCTCTTTTCCGTACGGAATGACACATCGTATGTTTCGGTATCGTCTTTCAGAAAAGCCGATTCAACCGTCCCAAAATTCTTTTTATCTTTTTTGGTTATCTCAACATCTCGGCCAAGAGCCTTAAACTCCTGAATAATTGCAGGAAAATAATTTTGAAGATCAAATGAATCATCGTGAGCCACAAGCGAGAAATCCAAATCTTCAGAAAAACGTTGCATCTGATGAAAGATACGTAAACAGGTTCCTCCATAAAAGGCTGCTTTATCGAAGAACCGACCACGATATAACCCGGCAAGAGTAATTTCCTGCATTACCTCATATATTGCATTTCTACGGTCGTTTTCCGATACAATTTCATATCTGGACAACATCTGATCAAACATATTCATCATTCAAGGAGCTTTATCAAATTAGTAATATCATTCTTTTTCTTGCTTGTAAATGCACATTGCTTGAAAATTTCCACATCCATTTTATAGAATGCCTCCATATCCAACCTAATATCCTCTTCTAGATATAGTTGTAATGTTTTAACATAACGAAGACGCACATTTGGGGTGTATGCTATCAGGTCACACAGAGCCTTTTCGGGTGAGGCTATCATATATGTATAGCCTTCTTTCTCCTGCTGATTGATACCAATGGAATAATAGTCCTCCGGACAAAATGTATAATTAAAACGTCCTATAGCATTGTTGAATTGTCTGGAGCGTTTCAGTGTCATTGATTGTACGGTATATACTTTTTCGGGTATTAGCCCGTGATGCCGTAAAGCACTCTCCATAGATACGTAAGATGGCCCGTATATATGATTTGCCATAAGTTCCGTTGACAGCAACTTTCCTGAAACTTTGGGAGACACCACATATAACCCTCTTTTAAGACGCACTAACTTACCAGATTTTTCAAGATCAGCAATCTTGTGCCGCGGTGAAGCATATCCCGCCAGAAGTGATTCTAACACCGAATAATCTACAGGTATAATTCCTAAATCAGCAAGTTGTTCCATAAATAAAATAATTTATACTGTGCAAAAATAGTCAATTTTTGCACAGTTATTCCCTTTTTACTTCATTATCTGTGCAAAAATTGACTTTTTTAGCAGAATTTTATTCAATTCATTCATCAATATCATTTTGTTCTCTGCAGGAAAAATACGATCGTTGGTGTACAATGCTTGCAAACATAATAATAATCCATTTGGTTCACATGCTTAAAATATCTCATTGATGAACAAGCTATTGCTGCGCTGGAGATGAACTATTGATATATGACACTTGTTTAAATCAAGGCAATTAGATGGCACAGAAAATTGTCCGGTATCTACCATGATTGATTGTGTAAATGTAATTGTATGGGCTGATAAAACAGTGATTTATAACAGTCGTGCAATACAAGGATGCCTGGTAAACAGCTGCAGAAAGAACAGGTGTATAATACAATAAAAAATTATCTTAAACTAAAATTTTAAGCTATGGGGAAAGAAGCAATTAAAGTCTCATCTGTCGATGTAGATAAACTTTTGGCGATGTTAAATGGAGCCCTCTCAGAGGAGTGGCTTGCCTATTATCAGTACTGGATTGGATCAAGATTAATGGTGGGCCCGATGAGAAGTGAGATAGAGCCCGAATTGCTATTGCATGCCAATCAAGAGCTGGGTCATGCCCTTTTAGTGGTCGGCAGGATTATACAACTTGGCGGAACACCGGTTCTAAATCCAAACGAATGGAGTAAATTGGCCAGGTGTTCCTATGAGGAGCCTTCGGATCCTTACATTGAGGTAATTCTGGAACAAAACTTAAGAGGAGAGAGATGTGCTATCCACAGATATCAAGAAATTGCCAGTTTCACAGATGGAAAAGATCACGCAACTCACCAAATGGCAGTTCAGATCCTAAATGAAGAGCTGGAACATGAAAATGACATTGAAGAGTGGCTTACTGATATTGACAGGATGAAAGAGGAATGGAAAAAGATCAGAATGTAATTCAATTCTTATCGGACGCCAATAGTATAAAGCCATAATAGAATGATGGTGAAACAATGGTCTGAATCCCTAAAATAAAAAAGTGCCCGGAACTTGGTTGGTTCCGGGCACTTATTTTGTTTTAAGGCAGACTCTTATTTCCGGGAGCGTAAAATAAAATATGTCATGCTTTATTTTGCTAAAGCTCATCGGTTGGGGATCGGCCAACACTCGTCGGGGACGGATCACCGCTACCGACAAGCGTAAATTTACTTCCTAAACTCAATCTTCTGCTTGCTGGTTTCGCGGAACAGGTCCTTGCCCAGTACGGAGAGTTTATCGCCTTGTACAATAACTTTCGAGAGCATGTCGCAATCAATGAAGGCGCCTTCTTTAATGGCGGTTACCGTACGCGGAATAAGCAGTTCGCCCGAGAGGTGGATGCATCCGCTAAAAGCGCGTTCGCCTATCACCTGGAGCTTCTGAGGTAGGTTGACGGACATCAGGTACTTCTTCTGGGTAAAGGTGAAGTTCGGAATCTCGGTGGCTGTGGTGGCCGAGAGGTCGAGCGACACAAGGTTCGGCATGAAGTCGCGTATTACCTTGAAGTCGTCCTCGTTGATGCTGCCTTTGATGGTGAGGTAGTTCAACTCGCTGGGCTGATGTCCCGCCTTCATTATTTCGTTGCCCAGCTCGCCCGCTTTCGTCAGGCTGATGGTCAGTGTTTCGGGGGTGCCTTCCAGGATGGCAAACTTCTCCCAACCCTTCTTATGCTTGTAGGCATCGCGGCATCCCACCGGAATGAATACGGCTGTCAGACTGTCGTTAAGCGCTTCGGGCAGCAGGTTGGGGGCTGTCTTTCTGTTTATCATCATCAGGGTGAGGTTGCTGCAATCTTTGAATGCGCAATCTTCAATGTTGATTGTCGATGTGGGCAGCATAATTTTCTTCAGGCTCTTCTTTCCACGGATTGTTCCTTTTTCGGCGTTGCAGAAAGCATATGCCGGGATGCAACTCATGGGGTATACGTAGTATTTCTCCGGATAAGTGCCTTCCCTGCCCATGTAGAGGGTGATGGAGGCGTTGGAGATGTCGAGCGTCTCCAACTTCACCAGACTGTCGCGCATCAGCTTAAAATCCTTTGCGTTCAGCTTTCCGGTAATCGTGAGGTGAGTCACGCTCTTTGCCTCTTTTTCGGTTAGTTGTTCTTTCAGTGTTCCCGCTTTCGCGACGAAAAGTGTTTTACTTACTGTCTGCGCCGTTGCAAAAGAGATGCTAAGGCATAAAAACATCAGTATTCCTAACTGTTTCAGTTTCATGTGTCTATTAATTTAATTTCTGTTCAATTCCTTTCATGCTGAGCTGCACCCGTTTACGCGCCACGTCAACGCTTTCAACGCGCACCATGACGTACTGATGGATGGATACCACCTGGTTGGGGTCGCTCACAAATCTGTCGGCCAGCTGAGAGATGTGCACCAGTCCGTTCTCCTTGATGCCCACATCGACAAAGCAACCGAAGTTGGTGATGTTGGTCACGATGCCGGGCAGTACCATCCCTTCGCGCAAGTCGTTGATGGTGCGTACGTTCTTGTCGAACTCAAACACCTGAATGGTTTGCCGAGGGTCTCTTCCCGGTTTTTCCAATTCCTGCATGATGTCGTTCAGTGTGGGCATCCCAACCGTATCGGTTACATACCTTTCCGGCTTGATTTGCGCCCGCAGTTCCTTGCTGTTAATCAGCTCCTCGACGGTGCATTTCAGGTCCTTTGCCATCTGCTGCACAATGTGGTAGCTTTCCGGATGAACGGCCGAGTTGTCGAGCGGGTTTTCCGCTTGCGGTATGCGGAGGAATCCGGCGCATTGTTCAAACGCTTTGGCGCCCATTCGCGGAACCTTCATCAGTTGCTTGCGCGAGGTGAACGCTCCATTCTCAGCACGGTAACTCACGATGTTCTGAGCCAGTTGCGGACCTAGCCCGGAGATGTAGGTCAGCAGGTGCGTACTGGCCGTATTCAGGTTTACACCCACCTGATTCACGCAGTTTTCTACGGTCTGGTCCAGCGATTTCTTCAGTTTCGTCTGGTCCACATCGTGCTGATACTGTCCCACGCCAATCGATTTCGGGTCTATCTTGACCAGTTCTGCCAGCGGGTCCATCAGTCTGCGGCCTATGGAGACGGCGCCCCGCACGGTTACGTCGTACTCCGGGAACTCATCTCTGGCTGTTTTCGATGCCGAGTAGATGGATGCCCCGTTTTCGCTGACCACAAACACCTGCACTTCGCGGTCGAACCGCAGAGAAGTGATAAATGTTTCCGTTTCGCGGCTGGCGGTGCCGTTGCCTATGGCGATGGCCTGAATATCGTATGCCTCCACCAGTTTGACCACTTTCTTGGCAGCCATAGACCGCTCGTTCTGAGGCGGGTGGGGGTAGATGGTTTCGTTGTGCACCAGGTTTCCCTGCGCATCCAGACACACCAGTTTGCAGCCGGTGCGGTATCCCGGGTCAACGCCCAGCACTCTTCTCTGTCCCAGAGGCGCAGCCAGCAGCAGCTGACGCAGATTTTCCGCAAAAACGCGGATGGCCTCCGCGTCGGCCGTCTCTTTCGATGCAGCCGAGAATTCCGTTTCGATGGAAGGCTTCAGCAGGCGTTTGTAGCCGTCCTTCACCGCCTCAGCCACCTGCTCGCCGCAAGCATTGTTGCTGCGTACAAACATGCGTTCCAACCGGTCGATGCACTCCTCGTCCTCGGGCGAGATGCTCACCTTGAGTAACCCTTCCGCCTCTGCCCGGCGAATGGCGAGCAAACGATGCGAGGTGCAGCGTTTCAACGGTTCCGAGAAGTCGAAATAATCCTTGTATTTGGCGGCTTCCTCTTCCTTTCCCTTCACCACTTTTGCGGTGATAACCCCTTGACGGGCAAACTGGTTACGCACTTGGTTACGGGCACGTTCGTCCTCGTTCACCTGCTCGGCAATGATGTCTCGCGCCCCTTTCAGGGCATCTTCCGCATCCTTCACCTCGCCCTTCACAAAAGCCTCGGCTCTTGCAGAGAGGTTGCTTTCGCGTTGCAGCATCAGCAGTGTGGCAAGCGGTTCCAGCCCCTTCTGACGCGCCACTTCCGCACGGGTTTTCCGCTTGGGTTTGTAGGGCAGGTAGATGTCTTCCAGCTCGGTAGAGTCCCAGCAATTCTCAATTCTCTTGCTGAGTTCCGGAGTTAGTTTTCCCTGTTCCTCGATGGTGCTTATGATGGTTTCCTTGCGCTTTTTCAGTTCGCTGAGCTTATCGTACTGCTCCTTGATGTTTCCAATCTGAACCTCGTCCAGACCGCCGGTAGCCTCTTTTCTGTACCGGCTGATGAAAGGGATGGTGGCTCCTTCGGAAAGAAGTGACAGTGTGTTCTTTACCTGCTTTACGGCGATGTTGAGCGCCGTGGATATCATCGTGTAAAATAGCTCCATTGTATGCTCTGTTTTGTTGTTCTGAAAGCAAAGATACGAATTTATTTGAAGAAAAAAAATTACTTTTTTCTTATTTTGAGCGCGCACCCCAGTGCGCACAATCATGATATTTGCAATCGATTGAAATTCAGCGTGTTGATGTGTAAGGATAATTCGAGCGCGCAGCGCACTGCGCACCAAACAACTAATTAGTTTAAGAACAATGTTTATAAATAAACATAAAATGGTCAAAAGTGGCACTAAAATGACCTCAAAACACCTCAAAAGAAAAATATCAACAAAGAAATATAATTACATTGAGTCGGGTTTTAACTGATCCCCAGGGGAGAATAATGCCAAGCAGGATTTGCGAATTAAACTCTTTTTGCTCTTCCGGTGGGTTGGGGTTAGTGGCAAGCAGGTTTCAAGGCGTAAGAATAAAAATCCCAGGCGTAAGAATAAAAATCTTACGCCTAAGATTTTAAATTCCACGCCTATGATTTTTGTTTTAATCGTTAGAGTTATAATGTATATAAAAATTATTGTCTTAGTATAATGAAATATTACTATGAGATAGCTAGCGTTGCAATTCTATTTAAGAGAAATGCGGGTAGGGGGCTTCCTGTCTAAAAAGTAATACGATTATGCGGGTATTCATTTTTTTAGTATCCTCATTTTTTTTAATATAATTACCGAAATTCAAAACATTTATAAGTTGCACCCTTTTCCATTTGAGGCTAGGATGGGTTTATTAATAAAGATCTGGTCGAAAATACCAAATGAAGAGCCCCGAATAATGCAAATAAAAATGTAAAAATATAAATTAAGTCTTTATATTTGTAATCGGAAAATGAATGGAATAGCACCTCTTCATTAATTGGTTTACTAAAAAGCAAGTTATAAATGTATGGAGCAGAATGACGATAACTTTGAGCGCAAAATGAAAACCTTTATTGAATCTTAACTACTTGACGAATGAAATACGGACTAACAGATGCTGAAATAGATAAAATTTGCCAGGTGTTTTCCCAATATGAAAAAGTGGAAAAGGTAATACTTTACGGTTCAAGCGCCAAAGGTACATACAAACCATTTTCGGATGTGGATATCACACTTGTTGGCGAGAACCTTACCCGAAACGATTTAAATGCTGTTGTCCTTGCCCTTGACGATTTGTTATTGTCTTATGAGTTTGATGTTTCCATATTATCACAACTGAAAAATGATCATTTAATGGAGCATATACAGCGAGTTGGAATAACTATATATGAAAAAGGAGGCTAAAATGAAACGTATCTCTATCTCCTTTTGCTTTTTTCTTCTGCTGACAGGAACGCTTTTTGCACAACCCAAAGAGGTAACTATTAAACTTATTCATACTTCCGATATTCACGGACAGATATTTTCTTACGACTATATCAAAAATTGTTCTTTTGACGGAGGATTGTCCAGAGTGAGCTCTTACGTTAACGAGCAACGCAGGAAATACCCCAATAGGGTGCTCTTGCTGGATGGAGGAGATATACTGCAAGGAAAACCTTCTGCTTATTATTACAATTACCTGGATACGATATCGCCTCATTTATGTGCCCAAATGTTTAACTATATCGGCTATAACGCCATTGCCATAGGGAATCACGAAATAGAAACCGGACATTCGGTTTATGAAAGGTGGGTTCGACTGAACAATGCTCCGGTGCTTGGAGCAAACGTGTTGCGGGAAGATGGCAGCTGTTACCTGAAACCTTATGAGGTGTTTGAAATAGAAGGGGTTAAAATTGCTGTTCTGGGACTGCTCACGCCTTCGATACCTGTTTGGGTTCCTGAAAAAAAATGGAAAGGTTTACGCTTTGAAGATATGGAGGCATCAGCTAGAAAATGGATGAATATTATCCGTGAAAAAGAGGATCCCGATATTGTTGTGGGGCTATTCCATTCGGGAGTGATTTATAGTAAGCTGGAAGGCATGTATAACGAAAATGCTTCTGCGGAAGTTGCACGGAATGTTCCCGGATTTGATGTTGTACTGGCTGGTCATGATCACACAACATGCTTAAAAAAAGTGTTGAATGCAGCCGGCGATTCGGTGTTGGTAATTAATCCCGGGTATGGAGCTTTTCAGGTCTCGGATGTTTTATTCGATATAAAACTGAATAACGGCAAGGTTGTGGCAAAATCCGTAGAAGGAAATCTGCAGAGAATGAAAGAGGTAGAGAGAGATTCTGCTTTCCTACGTCATTTTGACTCACAGATAGAAGATGTGAAGAAATTTATTTTCCGTCCAATTGGTAAGTTCAGCAAATCGGTGTCCGTTCGTGATGCTTATTTTGGCCCCTCGGCATATATCGATATAGTTCACTCCATTCAGTTGCAGGAAACAGGCGCCGAGGTGTCGTTTACTGCTCCGTTATCATTCGATGCCCAGGTAGATAAGGGGATGATAAGGGTGTATGATCTGTTCAATCTGTATCAGTTCGAAAATCAGCTTTACACCATAGATCTCACGGGAACCGAGATAAGAAATTACCTGGAATTCTCGTATAATTTATGGATTAATGAGATGAAAAGTCCCGACGATCATCTGTTGTTGCTTAAAAAAGATGATTATACCGGGAAATACATATTTCAGGATTACCCTTACCGGTTCGATTCGGCTGCAGGGATCATATATACGGTAGATGTGTCGAAACCTTTCGGAAGCAGAGTAGTGATTGAGAAGATGGCAAACGGGAAGCCTTTCGACCTGAAGCGGCACTATAAGGTTGCAATAAACTCTTATCGGGCATGCGGAGGAGGAGGACATCTGACAAGCGGGGCCGGTATAGAGAAAGATTCGTTGAATAAACGTATTCTGGCCACTTCACCGATGGATCTGCGCTACTATCTGATGGAATGGATTGTTAAAAAAGGGAATATAAATCCAAAGACTCTTAACCAATGGAGGTTTATTCCGGAAAATTGGGTGAAAGAGGCAGCGAAAAGAGATAAGAAATTATTATTTGAAACAATTGATAACTAAGAAATAATGGCTGAGTCATTGAAAATAGTGAATGGAACAAAGGATGAAATCTATACATCCCTGATTCCGCAGATAAAAGCATTGGTGGAAGACGAAGAAGATTTGATAGCAAACCTTTCTAATATGGTAGCTGCCCTGAAGCACGCATTTGACTTTTTCTGGGTAGGAGTCTATCTGGTTAAGGGAGATAATTTGGTGTTGGGCCCGTTTCAAGGACCGATAGCATGCACGCGCATCCGTTATGGAAGAGGAGTATGCGGCACTGCCTGGAAAGAAGCGCGTACACTGGTGGTACCTGATGTGGATGCCTTTCCGGGACACATTGCCTGTAGTTCGCTTTCACGCTCGGAGATAGTGGTTCCCCTGAAGAAAAACGGGGTTATCTGGGGAGTTCTTGATATTGATAGTGCCGAGCTGAATACATTTGACGAGGTGGATAAGAAACATCTGGAGCATCTGGCGTCGCTGCTCGAGAACCTGTTTTTATCTATATTACTTTAGATTGATTCTAAATAAAACCGGTTTTTTATAATCATTTATTGCTATAAACGGCATATATATCATAATTATTAGGTATTTCGGACTGTTTGAAACGGGCGTAATTTTGCAGTGTAAATTAAAACACTGTAAAAATGAAAAGAAAAAATCCCTTATTGCTTCTCACATTAGGTATATTTTCAATCTGCAATTCATCTATATCTGCACAGAACACGGCAAAAGAAAAAGATGATGCTTTTAGTTTCGAAGCCTCATACGTTGGCGATCTTATTAATAATTTTTCTGGAGGGATAAAAACCGGTTTATCCTATTTGGGTATGGCAAATCTCCATGTGGGATTCGATACAGAGAAAGCCGGACTCTGGAAGGGAGGAGAGCTTCATTTGAACGCAGCCAATACTCATGGAGCAACTCCTTCGGCCGATATGCTGGGAGATATGCAGGTAATATCGAATATTGAGGCTGGTGATCACACATTCCTTCAGGAACTTTGGTACAAGCAGAAATTGGGTAAGGTTGAACTTACTCTTGGCTTGCAGGACTTAAATGTTGAATTTGCCAATTCAGAATACGGATCACTCTTTTTGAACAGCTCGTTTGGCATATTACCAGTTATATCAACAAACTTCTCGGCTCCAATCTTTCCACTCACCACATTGGGCGTTACTGCCAAATGGGGGCTTTCAGATAAATTCGCCTTATTAGGTGCCGTATACGACGGAAACCCTACCGATTTTGAATTCAATCCTTATAATATAAAATGGCGCTTGTCATCAGGCGATGGTGTTCTGGCCATCACTGAACTTCAGTACTGTACCACGGTAAACTCTCAACCGGGCATTTATAAGCTGGGGGCTTATTCTCACAATCATAGATTGAGAAATGTAGGAGAAACAGATTCTCCAAACTATAATCTAGTGGGCTTCTATGCTTATGGTGATCAGAAGGTATGGGAGAAAAATCATCAGAGTATTGGCTTGTTTGCGCAATTGGGATATAGCCCGTCTGACGTGAGTATCAATAATACTTATGTGGGACTGGGTGCCAATTACACCGGATTATTTACCCGCAAGGGAGATGATGCTTTAGGGCTGGCCTTTGCTCATCAGCACTTTACAAACGAATTAAAAAGTGAAACGACGGTAGAACTTACTTATCGGTGCCAGCTGACGGAAAAAATATTTATCCAACCAGATATTCAGTATATAATAAACCCGGCAGGAACAGGCGTTACATTAGATAACTGCTTTACAGGGAATGTGCGTTTTGGTCTCAACTTTTAAAAGTAAAAAGATATGGAAAATAATAAAAACAGGCAGTTATCGGGATTACAGAATAGTGAGGTGGGGGTAATTATAAATGTAAAGGGACGTGGAGCCTTTCGCAAACGAATCACTGAAATGGGTTTCGTTAAAGGTAAACCCGTAAAAGTGATAAAGAATGCCCCTCTTCAGGATCCAATAGAATACGAGATCATGGGGTATAATGTTTCCTTGAGGCGCAGTGAAGCGGCATTGATAGAAGTGACCTCCGTTGACAATGCACAGCAAATGGATAAAATGCCTTTTGAAGGTACATTTGCAGATGATATTCAAAAAACGACCGAACGCCGGGAAGGCAGGCTTATAAATGTGGCGTTGGTTGGAAATCCGAATTGTGGTAAAACAAGCTTGTTTAATCATGCTTCCGGATCGCACGAAAAGGTTGGAAACTACGGTGGTGTAACGGTAGATGCTAAAGAGGCCCGGGTAAAACAGAATGGATACGAACTGAAGATTGTTGATCTTCCGGGAACTTATTCGATAACTGAATATACTCCCGAAGAGTTGTATGTTCGTTCTCACATTATTGACAGCAAACCGGATGTTGTGATTAATGTAATCGATGCGTCGAACCTGGAACGTAACTTGTTTCTGACCACCCAACTTATCGATATGAAAATTAAGGTGGTGATTGCCTTAAATATGTACGATGAGCTGGAGAATAAAGGGATAAAACTAAATTATCAGGCATTGGGCCGACTGATGGGAATTCCGATTGTTCCAACTGTTGCCGTAAAAGGTACCGGAATAACCCAACTGATAGATAAGGTAATTGAGGTGCATGAGGGGGCTGACGATACGGCAAGGAGTGTGAATATAAATTACGGGAATGCCATTGAGCGTTCCATTCTGAAAATTCAGACTCAAATCCGCAAAAACAGTGAGATGAAGAATGATGGTTCTGCCCGCTATTTAGCGATTAAGCTACTCGAAAATGACAAAACAACTCTGCAGCAGCTGAAAGTGTTTCCTAACTTTAATGTTATTGCTGAAACAGCGGATATTGAAATTCGAGAGTTGGAAAAGGAGTACAGGGAAAATTCGGAAACGATAATAACTGACGCAAAATATGGCTTCATTGCCGGCGCTCTTGGTGAAACAATGGTTGAGGGTAATGTTGATAGGAGAAAAAGAAGCAGAGAGTTGGATAACCTGTTAACGCATAAGGTGTTCGGGTTTCCGGTATTTTTATTCTTTATGTGGTTGATGTTTCAGACAACCTTTACTTTAGGCAGCATTCCGATGGATTGGATAGATGCCGGAGTAGGGTATATTGGTGGACTGGTGAGCAGTCTGATGCCCGATGGAGCTTTAAAGGATTTATTGGTTGATGGTATTATTGCCGGAGTTGGTGGGGTAGTCGTTTTTCTTCCCAATATCCTGATATTGTTTTTCTTTATTTCATTAATGGAAGATACCGGATATATGGCAAGAGTCTCCTTTATTATGGATAAGCTGATGCATAAAATTGGATTGCATGGAAAGTCATTTATTCCTTTATTGATGGGATTTGGATGCAATGTGCCGGCTATCATGGCCACACGTACGCTGGAGAACCGTAAGGACAGATTACTTACCATGCTCATTACTCCCTTTATGTCTTGCAGCGCCAGGCTACCGGTGTATGTGCTGCTGATATCAGCCTTTTTCCCTAAAAACCAGGGATTGGTACTCTTCTCGGTTTACATCATCGGAATTGTCATAGCCGTACTGGTTGCTTTAGTGTTTAAGAATACCATCTTTTCTAAACAGGATGTGCCTTTTGTTATTGAGCTGCCGCCCTACAGGATTCCGACTCTTAAAAATACATCCATTCACATGTGGCATAAAGGATCGCAGTATTTGCGCAAGATGGGAAGTGTGATTCTTCTTGCTTCGATATTTATCTGGGCACTGAGTTATTATCCGCGAGAAGTGAAATATTCGGCCAATTACGATGCGCAGATAGAATCAATCCATGCAAACAGGGTTTTACCCGATTCGGTAAAACAGTCACAAATTGCCGGTTTGGAACTGCTGAAAGTTTCAGAACATCAGGAGCAATCGTATATTGGACAGTTAGGGCATTTTATTGAACCTGTAATCAGGCCCCTGGGCTTCGACTGGAAAATAGGGGTTAGCATCATTACCGGACTTGCGGCTAAAGAGATTGTTGTAGGTTCTATGGGCATTCTTTATCATGCTGATCTGAAAGCGGATGAAAACTCTGGTAGCCTGATTGAAAAGCTGCAGCAGCAGGAGTACACAAGCGGTCCATTGATTGGTCAGAAAGTCTTTACTCCGGTGGTTGCTTTTGCCTTTATGCTTTTTGTGCTAATCTATTTTCCTTGTGTGGCTGTTATTGCGGCGATAAAAAAAGAGTCGGATTGGAAGTGGGCCTTGTTTACCATTGTGTACACAACGGGAATAGCATGGGTTGTTGCTTTCTTAAGTTATCAGATTGGAAGTGTAATTGCTTAATTTTAAAAAGTTATGGTGCAAAATATTCTAGCTTTATCAGTTGTTTTTGCTGCTTTGGGTTATCTGCTTTATTCTCTTCTCAGAAAGCCGGCACAGGGTAATCAATCAAAATGTGGAAGCTGTTCGGGTTGCTCCGGATGCGAACTAAGGAATTCAATAAAGAATAAAAGTGGCGGAAAGGCGTTGAAGTGTCACTGAAAATACCTATATTTAGTGATTGATTTCTCACGGAATGAGTTGTATCTTTGCGACATATAAAAAGTAGATGAACAATGGACAGTCAGTTGAAATATAAAGAGACGGATAAGATGAGTGATCTCATCTGTGAGAATTATACACTTTTGCAGGTGATGAGCCGGTTTGGCCTTTCATTGGGTTTTGGAGATAAAACAGTGAAAGAGGTTTGCATGCTTAATCAGGTAGACTACCGCACTTTCCTGGCCGTGGTTAACTTTATAGACGAAGGCTATTTACGCATGGATGATGCGTTCAAAAATTTGTCCATTACCTCGATAATGAACTATCTTAAGCAGGCTCATATCTATTTTCTTGAATTTAATTTTCCTTCTATCCGGTTGAAGCTTATGCAGGCGATAGGGACTTCAGAAGATAACGTTGCATCGTTGATTCTGAAGTTTTATGACGATTATGTAAACGAGGTACGCAAACATATGGACTATGAAGATAGAGTGGTGTTTAAGTATGTTGATTCGCTGCTGAAAGGCGAATTGCCCACGAACTATTCTATAAGTGTTTTCTCGAAGAAACATACCCAAATAGAAACTAAGCTGACAGAACTGAAGAACATCATCATCAAATACTATCCGGCAACTGCGAATAATAATTTGCTTAACGCCGCACTGTTTGATATTTTTTCATGTGAAAAGGATCTCGAATCTCATTGCCGGGTGGAAGATTATTTGTTTGTTCCCGAAGTACTGAAACTGGTAAAGAAACTGTCGGATAGAGATGAGTAACATAATAGTAAAGATTGCAATAGCAGAAAATTCTGTAATTATCAGGAATGGAATTTCAGCTACATTGAAACGACTTCCTGATCTGAGGATACAGCCGGTAGAGATTCATTCGATTGAATCGCTGAAGGAGTGCATCAGGATGGATAATATCAGCATTGTAATTGTTAACCCTGCATTTGGAGGATACTTTGATGTGGCAAAGTTTAAAGTGGAAACCTCAGGCACATCTAAAATGATAGCTCTTGTAAGTTCTTTTGTTGATAAAAGCACATTGAACAAATACGATGAGACTCTGTCTGTATATGATGATCAGAAAACAATTTATGAAAAAATCAATTCGTTACTAAGTCAGCCAAAAAAGAGAAGTCAGGAAGATGATGAGATGCTGAGTGCCCGCGAAAAAGAGATTATTGTATATGTGGTAAAGGGTATGACTAATAAAGAAATTGCTGATAATCTCTTTATTTCCATACATACGGTTATTACCCATCGCAGGAACATTGCTAAGAAATTACAGATTCATAGTACAGCCGGACTCACAATATACGCAATTGTAAATAATCTGATTGAGATCAGTGAAATAAAAAAAGAGATTATATAGTATAATATATGTTTTTTTGCATCCCGCTATCAGAGAAAAAGATAACGGGATGTGTTTTTTATACAAAAAATATAGTGAAGTTGAGTATAATTTAAAATAAAGTAGTATCTTTGCATAGTTGAAACATTCGACTAACTCCAACGGAGGCCGGAATGTGCTCCAATATCAAAACAATATCCCAAAAAATCCATTTTATACGTCCATACTTCAAGATGAATAATCCCGTTAACCGTGTGTATTTATTTGTGTGTCGGGCAAAAGAAATAGAATAAAACTAATTTATTTTATACGTACGTATGTATAACATCATTCAATTAAACGACAAAAATCTGTCGGAATTACAATCTATTGCACAAGAATTAGGTATCAAGAAACCAGAATCTTTTAAAAAAGAAGAACTTGTGTATAAAATCCTTGATGAACAGGCTATTGCTAGTGCAACCAAAAAGGTAGCTGCTGATAAAGCAAAAGAAGATCGTCGGGACGATAAGAAAAAACGCTCACGTATCAGCGTTGTAAAGAAAGAAGGACCTGACAAAGTTTACACAGCAACCAAAGATAAAGCTGAAAAGATAGAACCGGCTTCGGCTGCACAAACTCCAAAACCGGCTGCTGTGAAAGAAGAGAAGCCAACAGCTGCTCCACAGCCTGCTCCGGAAAAGAAAGAGACCGGCGAAGCTCCGGCGAAGAAGAAAACAGCAAAAGTGAAGAAGGTGGTTAAGAAAGAAGCCGAACCGATTGCTGCAAAAGCGGAGGCAGCTGCAGTGGCAGCACAGGAAATACAGGCTGAACCAGTTGCTCAGGTACAAAAGGAAGAGGAAAAACCTGCTCCGGTTGCACCAAAGGTTATTATAAAGAAACCGGTTCCTGTTTCGGAACAGAAAGAAAAAGCACCGGCAGCGAAAGAAGAAGCGCCAAAACCACGCAAGGAGGTTTTACCGGAAATGGAACTTCTGTTTGATGCTGAAGAGGATTTTATTCCTATCGAAGATATGCCATCTGAAAAAGTGGAACTCCCATCCGAACTTTTAGGCAAATTTGAAGCAACCAAAGTGGTTCCTCCTGCTCCTCAACAACAAAGACCTCGTGTCCGTCTACGCGAGAATGAACCAAAACAAGTGGTTCAGAACAAACCTTCAAACATTCCTCCAGTTAAAAGTATACAACGTCCAAATCGCCCTGCAGAAGGAGAAGCTGAAGTTCAGAAAGCTCCCGAACGCAAAGTGATTGAACGTGAAAAGCCGTATGAATTTGATGGTATCCTGACTGGTAGCGGAGTTCTTGAAATTATGCAGGATGGCTACGGGTTCCTCCGTTCATCTGACTATAACTACCTCTCTTCTCCGGATGATATCTATGTTTCTCAGTCGCAGATTAAACTGTTTGGATTAAAAACAGGTGATGTGGTAGATGGAGCAATCCGTCCTCCAAAAGAAGGTGAAAAATATTTCCCGCTGGTGAAAGTGGAAAAAATCAATGGACGTGATCCGGCTTTTGTTCGTGACCGTGTTCCATTCGAACATCTTACTCCGCTATTCCCTGACCAAAAGTTCAGACTTTGTAAAGGTGGATACAGCGATAATCTTTCTACCCGTGTGGTAGACCTCTTCTCACCAATCGGTAAGGGACAACGTGGACTGATTGTAGCACAACCAAAGACAGGTAAGACTATCCTCTTGAAGGATATTGCCAATGCTATTGCTGCCAATCACCCGGAAGTATACATGATTATACTGCTGATTGACGAACGCCCTGAGGAAGTTACCGACATGGCTCGTAGCGTTAATGCAGAGGTGATTGCCTCTACGTTTGACGAACCTGCCGAACGTCACGTAAAGATTGCCAGCATTGTACTTGAAAAGGCCAAACGTATGGTTGAATGTGGACACGATGTAGTGATTCTGCTCGACTCAATCACTCGTCTGGCACGTGCATACAATACGGTTTCTCCTGCTTCCGGTAAAGTGTTGTCAGGTGGTGTGGATGCCAATGCGCTTCATAAACCAAAACGCTTCTTCGGTGCAGCTCGTAATATTGAAAACGGTGGATCGTTGACCATTTTGGCAACAGCATTGACCGATACCGGTTCGAAGATGGATGAGGTGATCTTTGAAGAATTCAAGGGTACCGGTAACATGGAATTGCAATTAGACCGCAATCTGTCCAACAAACGTATCTTCCCAGCTGTTAATATTGTGGCATCCAGCACTCGTCGTGATGACCTGTTACTGGATAAGCAAACACTCGATCGTATGTGGATTCTTCGCAAATACCTGTCGGATATGAATCCGATTGAAGCAATGGACTTTGTGAAGAGCCGTTTGGAGAAAACCAGAGATAACGATGAATTCCTAATGAGCATGAACTCTTAACTCAAGAGATAAATAATAAATGTGAAGAGTGGGGAATGCTGAAAAGGTATTCTTCACTCTTTTTTTGAAATAACTATGGAGGTATATTCAAATAAACAGATTTGGGGCATCAGCTATCCCATCTTTTTGAGCCTGCTGGCACAAAACGTAATCAATGTAACCGATACAGCTTTCCTGGGAAGAGTAGGGGAAGTGGAATTGGGTGCGGCGGCTATGGGCAGCCTGTTCTATATCTGTGTTTTTACCATTGCATTTGGATTTAGTACCGGGTCGCAGATTATCATGGCCCGGCGTAACGGGGAGAAAAGATACCGGGATGTGGGGCCGGTCATGGTTCAGGGTACCTTCTTCCTGCTGATAATGGCTTTTCTACTTTTTGGCATGTCGCGGCTCATTGCTCCGGGAGTGATGCGCTTTCTGGTCTCTTCCGACAAAATATTTGATGCCACAATGATCTTCCTGAACTGGCGTATTTACGGATTCTTTTTTGCTTTTGTAAATGTGATGTTCAGGGCGCTTTATATTGGGATTACCCGTACCAAAGTGTTGACTCTGAGTGCGATTGCAATGGCATTGGTCAATGTGCTGCTGGCTTATACGCTCATCTTCGGTCACTTCGGTTTTCCGGCAATGGGAATCAAAGGGGCTGCTATTGCATCGGTCATAGCCGAGGGGTCTTCTGTGTTGTTCTTTATTGTGTACACTTATATCACGGTCGATTTCAAGAAGTATGGACTGAATCAGTTCCGGTCATTTGATGTTACCTTACTGACCCGTGTGCTGAATATTTCAAGTTTTACCATGATGCAATATTTCCTTTCAATGGCTACTTGGTTTGTGTTTTTCGTGGCTGTTGAACGGTTGGGGCAAAGACAATTGGCTATAGCCAATATTGTAAGGAGTCTTTATGTGGTAATGCTTATCCCGGTAAATGCTCTTTCTACTACAACAAATACATTGGTGAGCAACGCGATTGGTGCAGGTGGGGTGAATCAGGTGATGAAAATAATGCATAAAATAGCCCGATTCTCTTTTCTGATTGTCTTTTCGATTGTGATACTGGTGGTTATTTTTCATCAGTTTGTTCTGTCGGTATATACCAATGAAACGGCTCTGATAAGTGAAGCTGCCGGCTCTGTTTATGTAATTTCCTTTGCAATGTTGGTTTCTTCTGTATCGAATGTTTACTTCAACGGAATCTCTGGTACAGGCAATACCCGTTCGGCTCTGATGCTGGAATCGCTCACCCTGATTTTTTATACGGGATACATCTTCTTCGTAGGAATTTATTTAAAAGCCAGAATAGAGATTTGCTTTGGCATTGAGGTGCTTTATTATGCTCTTTTACTGACAGGTAGCGTAATTTATCTGAAAAAAGCAAATTGGCAGAGTAAAAAGCTCTGAATTATGCAATATTTTCGTATTTTTGCGAGCCTAATCGTATTTTTACGAGATAGATAAGTAATAAAAACAAGATTAAGATATGTTCGATAATTTAAGTGAGAGACTGGAGAGGTCTTTTAAGATTTTAAAAGGTGAAGGTAAAATTACCGAAATCAATGTAGCGGAAACGCTCAAAGATGTGCGTAAAGCACTCTTGGATGCCGACGTAAACTACAAGGTAGCCAAGACTTTTACTGACACTGTAAAGGAAAAGGCAATGGGGCAAAACGTGCTTACTGCCGTTAAGCCAAGCCAGTTGATGGTGAAGATTGTTCACGATGAACTTACTCAGTTAATGGGTGGTGAAACCGTGGATGTAAACCTGAAAGGTGCTCCCGCCGTTATCCTGATGTCGGGTTTGCAAGGTTCGGGTAAGACAACTTTCTCAGGAAAGCTGGCCAAGATGCTGAAAAGCAAACGCGGCAAGAATCCGATGTTGGTTGCCTGCGACGTGTATCGTCCGGCTGCGATTGAACAGTTGCGTGTTTTGGGCGAACAGATTGGTGTTCCCGTATATAGCGAAATAGATAGCAAAGACCCTGTAAAGATTGCACAGAACGCAATCAAGGAAGCAAAATCGAAAGGTCATGACCTGGTGATTGTCGATACTGCGGGCCGTCTGGCTATCGATGAGCTGATGATGAACGAGATTGCTGCTATCAAGGATGCTATCAATCCGGAAGAGATTCTTTTCGTGGTAGACTCAATGACTGGTCAGGATGCGGTGAACACTGCCAAGGAATTCAACGATCGTCTCGATTTTAACGGGGTAGTTCTTACCAAGCTGGATGGTGATACCCGTGGTGGTGCCGCGCTTTCTATCCGTTCGGTAGTGAACAAGCCTATCAAATTTGTGGGTACTGGTGAGAAGATGGAGGCTATCGATCAGTTCCACCCATCTCGTATGGCCGACCGTATTCTGGGAATGGGAGATATCGTTTCGTTGGTGGAACGTGCTCAGGAACAGTACGACGAGGAAGAGGCTAAACGTCTTCAGAAAAGAATTTCTAAAAATCAGTTTGACTTTAACGATTTCCTTTCTCAGATTGCCCAAATCAAGAAGATGGGTAACCTGAAAGACCTGGCATCGATGATTCCGGGAGTGGGAAAGGCAATCAAGGATATCGATATTGACGATAATGCGTTCAAGAGCATAGAAGCAATCATCTACTCAATGACACCACAAGAGAGATCGAATCCGGAAGTCATCAACGGATCACGTCGTGCCCGTATTGCTAAGGGTAGCGGAACAAACATTCAGGAGGTAAACCGATTGATGAAGCAGTTTGACCAGACTCGCAAAATGATGAAGATGGTTACCAGTTCAAAGATGGGTAAGATGATGCCTAAAATGAAACGATAAAATACAAAAAGGATAATACTATGCAACTAATTGATGGAAAAGCAATCTCGGAACAGATAAAGCAGGAAATTGCCGCTGAAGTTGCCGAAATTGTTGCAAAAGGTGGTAAGCGACCACATTTGGCCGCTATCCTCGTTGGCCACGACGGAGGAAGTGAAACCTATGTTGCCAACAAGGTAAAAGCTTGTGAAGTTTGTGGATTTAAGTCTTCGCTGATTCGCTTTGAAGCGGATGTTACAGAAGTTGAGCTGCTGAACAAAGTGAAAGAACTGAATGCAGATGAAGATGTGGACGGATTTATTGTTCAGCTGCCTTTGCCTAAACATATCTCGGAACAGAAGGTTATTGAAACCATTGACTACCGCAAGGATGTGGATGGGTTCCATCCGATTAATGTAGGAAGAATGTCAATCGGTCTGCCTTGCTACATCTCGGCTACCCCGAACGGAATTCTTGAATTGCTGAAAAGATATAAGATTGAAACCAGTGGAAAGAAATGCGTAGTACTGGGAAGAAGCAATATCGTGGGCAAGCCGATGGCAGCACTGATGATGCAAAAAGCTTATCCGGGTGATGCAACGGTAACTGTATGCCACAGCCGCTCGAAAGACCTAGTTAAGGAATGTCAGGAGGCTGATATCATTATCGCTGCACTGGGACAGCCTAACTTTGTTAAGGCGGAGATGGTCAAGGAAGGTGCTGTGGTTATTGACGTGGGTACCACACGTGTTCCATCGGATAAAACAAAATCGGGCTTCAAGCTCACAGGGGATGTTCTCTTTGAAGAGGTGGCTCCTAAATGTTCGTTCATCACTCCTGTTCCAGGTGGAGTAGGACCGATGACAATTGTCTCTTTAATGAGAAATACTTTATTGGCAGGAAAGAAAGAAATCTATAAATAACTCTTTTCAAATGAAACACCTGATCCTTTTGGTGAATGTTGTTTTCTTGTTTTCGTGTAACCCTTCTGCTCAGAAGCAGCAGGCCACGGTACAGGATACAATTTCCACCAAAAGGATCACTCTTTTATTTGCGGGCGATCTGATGCAACACAAGGAGCAGATTGCTGCGGCCGAAACATCCGACGGGTATGACTACAGGGATTGCTTCAGTCAGGTGAAGGAGGAGATTGGCAAGGCCGATCTGGCTATCGCCAATCTGGAACTGACTCTGGGCGGAAAACCGTACGGAGGATATCCCGGCTTCAGTGCTCCCGATGAGTATATGTATGCCATTCGGGATGCTGGCTTTGATGTGATGCTTACGGCAAACAACCATGCCCTGGATACCGGAAAGAAAGGGCTGGAAAGAACCGTCCGGCTGCTCGACTCCCTCAGGGTTTACCACCTTGGAACCTATCTCGATTCCGCCAAACGGGAAGCGGAATATCCTCTGATTATTCAAAAGAACGGCTTTAGGATAGCTCTGCTTAACTGTACCTATGCCACCAATGGACTGAAGGTAACTCCTCCCAATATCGTGAATTATATAGATAGAGAGGAAATAGCACGTGATATAAGGAAGGCGGCTGCTCAGAAGCCGGATGTAATAATTGCTTGCATGCACTGGGGAACGGAATACGAAAGTATCCCCGACAAAGATCAGATTGAAATGGCCGACTGGCTGCTTGCACAGGGTGTTGATCATGTGATAGGCAATCATCCGCATGTGGTGCAACCTATAGAACTACGTCATAACGAAAATACCGGGAAAAAACATGCGGTAGTTTACTCGTTGGGTAATTTTATCTCAAACATGTCGGCACGGAACACCGATGGGGGAATTATTTTTAAAATGGAACTGAGTAAAGATACCACTGTCCGGGTAGAAAAATGTGCCTATAGTCTGGTATGGACTTTCCGACCTAAACATAGCGGAGAAAAAAATCACAAAATTATTCCTGCAGCCAATCCAAGAGATGAACTCTCTCCAATGATAGTTAATCGGCTGAATATCTTTGTTAAAGGAGCCAGAACCCTTTTTGGGACGCGCAATCAGGAAATAGAAGAATATATTTTTTGAATATTTTTTTTCCAGGAATGCTTGCAGATTAAAATAAAATATCTACCTTTGCAACGCAATCGGGAAATAAACATGGTGGACGTAGCTCAGCTGGTTAGAGCGTCGGATTGTGGTTCCGAAGGTCGTGGGTTCGAGCCCCATCTTCCACCCACCAAAACAGAAAGGTCTTGAGTAATACTCAAGACCTTTTTTTATTCTCTAATGGTGTGATATTTCACCGCCATCTTAATGGCTCCCCAATATCTAGTGAGGTTATGCATAATGTTTAGGGATCATACTGAAATTCTGAGAATTGTTCTTTAAGCAAAATTATTGGCTAGCCAGAACAGGAAAAATGATATGTTTCTCACTCCTCTTAACCGTACTCTAAAAACTTTAATTTTCGCATTGAAAGATTTACTTGTCGCATTTGTAGGCCGATTGTTGAAATAACGACCAATTCTCATTTGATATAATTGAATCGTTCTGACAGCCCTCCCAACAACGCAGAAACAAATAAAATATGCTATATTTGTAAAAACAACGGTTTTAGTAAACCATTTACAGTTATTACAACTCCAAGCATAAATCAAATACATATTTCCGGATGTAGAATTGGGGTTAGAAAGCTAAATTCCTGAACAAATTGCCGTCTTGGAGGTTAGAATAATAGCGGTACTATTTGAAAACGTAAATCAGATTTTGAGATGGAATAAGAGATGGGCATGAAATATCTATATTTATTTTTTGTCATAATATCTGTTTGCCGATTTTCTTCACTTGAGGCACAAGAGCTAAATCTTGTATACTCAACAGAGTTTCAGCATAATCTGCATGGAAAGGCTAACTGGGTTAATTTGTTAACGGTGAAAGGAACATGGCCGACTGAAAATGCCGGGTTGTGGAAAGACGGATCGTTCGACCTTGCCACCATATCTGTGTTTCGCTCATCCAAAGAACGGATTGTGGACGATATGCAGGTGTTTTCAAACATAGATGAGCATACACTGCTGGTTAATCTGTTTATTGCAGGATACACCCATCGGATTAACCGCATCCGGATGTTTCTGGGTGTGCGTAATATGAATGAAGATTACTTTAATATTCCTTATTCCTCGCTCTTTACAAATAGCTCCTGCGGTGTTTATCCTACCATCTCTTGTAATTACATCTGTGCTAATTACCCCTTATCGGCAATGTGTTTCTTTTCTGAAGTTAAAATCACAAACCAATTAACGTATACCAACAGTCTGTATAACGGAGTGGCTTATGATATTTGGCACGACGGATGTAAGCTGTTTTCTATTAATCCAAAACGAGATGGAGTTATGAATGTGGGCGAACTGGCATTCAGTACAGGCGTACAGTATCAAAGTCGCTATCACCTTGGAGGGCTGTTCCATACAGGTCACCTCAATCCCGAAGAGAATAACAGAAGGATGCCTTTTAATTATGTCGGCTGGCTTTTAGCTGAGCAGGATGTTTATGTCGGAGAGAAAGAAAAAATAGGTTTGCTGGCACAGGCTTCATTTGCTCCAGAAAATAAGAACTATTGCTATAGTTACATCGGAGCCGGAGTGGTTGCATCCGGTTTGTTTTCAGCGAGTAAGAAAGACAAACTGGGGTTGATGGTTAACAGTGCCCGGTTTGCAGATGTGAGAGAGACAACTGCTGAGTTGACATGGAGTGTTCCGGTTAGTAAATACATGGTCCTTCAGCCTGCCTTTCATTGGATACAAACAGGTGAGGATATCTACACAATAGGAATGTTGCGGGCAGTATTTAATATTGGTTTCCCCAGAAAATGAGTGCAGCAAAGCTCGTTGAGTCTGGCAGGCTGATTTTTAACTTGCCAGACTCAACGAATGAATAGATTAAAGAGTATATCCAACTTTTAATTGAATCCCGCTTATATTGCCATCAAGATCATTCATCTTGTTGTAAAGTAGTTTGCAGAAAATCTGATGTTTTGCATTCAATTGGTAATCCATCCCAATCCCACAACTCAAAGTAAAATAGTTTGAAACCATATTGTATATATTTTTATATGTATACTTATTATATCCAATGTATAGTGTGTTGGAGTTGTTGAAAATATTCGAATATCCGATTCCCACTTCTATAGTAGGACGAAACTTTCTTTCTGAATGAGTGTATTTTACTCCTACTGACAAAGTAGAGGCTAAAGAACTAAATGTGTATCTTTCGTAATAATCTGATCCATTGGAGAAACTACCATCTCCTTCTAACCTTGCTAACGAGGCATCAATCACAACGCTCATTGATTTCATGAAACGAGGACTGTTGATATTAAGCAGACCTCCTACCGCAGGGGTTAGTGATTTCTTAGAGTTTAGTAAATTTACCTTAGTGTATTTGTATGAATAATCAGTAAGCTGGAGACCACCATAAACAGCGAAGTTTAATTTTATAAATTTCTGCTTGTAATCATTGGTGAAGACGATACATTTTTCTCCCGAAGTACACATTTTGTCATGATATTCTTTGGTCAACTCAATCATGGTGGCACGATTGAAATCTTTTTTATCGAGTCCTTTTGTTACCGATTCAGCATCCCTAAATGCGTAGTTCAACAGACCAATGTATTTTTTGTCTGTAACATACTTATTCCCCTCAATTTTTTCCGACTCTTTTGTTACGGCAATCATTTTTCCATTCTCATCTTCTATATAGTAATAACCGTTATCTTTAGGATAAAAATAGAGATCTTTAATGCCTTGCACTAAATATTCAAGAAATACTTTTTCTGTTGTTCCGTTCATATCGATAGTACGTGTTACATAGAACTTCACCTCATTGGTAAGCATATAACCCTGAATGTCGTTTGGATAGAACGTCTGCTCCTCGGCATCTTTTGATAACTTGAATCTGCAATGACTGGAATTTATTTTATCCGTTCTGAAGTCTATAAGTCCTTTGATGGTATCATTGCTGTTGGTTATAATGTAACCGGGTCTGTAGTTGCTTTGTGCATTAGCTGTTATAGACAGGAACAATATAAACACGAAAGTGGAAAACAGTTTTATGACCTTATATTTGGAATTGTTACTATATGACATGCCCTGTTTGGAGATTAAATTAGGCGTGTTTTTGTCATGGCTGTTTACATTGAATTGAGAAACGTTTTTCATATAGATCGATTTTAAAGTTTGTGTTTTCAAGAAAACGGATAAGAGAAGACCGTTTCTTTATGTATAAAATTTATGTGTGAACAAATGTAATAAACTTATATTGATAAGCAAAAAATAGTGTAAAATAAAATATTTTATTATTCATCATAAAAAAGTGGATGCTAAACCTCCTCCATATTAAAAAGATAATTAGAGAGGTTTAGCATCCACCTTGTATTCAGACGAATGTAATAATCTTATTCTTCGTTAGCAAACATAGGATCCCAAGCTGGAAGACGGATTGGTTTCTGTTTCAGAATTTCCAGTACCTTGGTTGGCACATATTTCTTGTTCACAACCAATCGGAACATATATTCATTGAACCATTCGTCGGTCATAATCAGGTGCCCTTTGTAGCCATTGGTTGCTCCCCAACTGTTTTCCACCATCCATTTTTTGGCCTTGCCATCTTTATCCAAATCTACAGCCATCAGTGTCATGGCGTGAGAAGAGCCGCTGGCAAAGCTTTGAATGCGTTGTTGTTTATTCATCCCGAAAGAGGTGCCCATCAGGGAGGCATAATCGTAGTTGTTCACGTCAAGCAATCCTCTTTCTGAATTAAGGAATTTGCCTACGTCGCAAGAGAAGTACATCATCGTGCTATCCTTAATCGATTTGATAGCCATCTCCTTGATATCTTCAATCGGAAGATTTACGTAAGTCCAGTTTTTCCCGTCGTAACGGTGGCGATCAAGATCGATTTCGTAATTCTTGTAATACTCACGTGTGGGGTCGTTCATTAGCATCACGTAGTTGTTGGTGAGATCGTCATTAATATATTCCTGGAAGAAAGAGAGCGGAGTATACTTTTTGGTATTTACAGGATTGCCTTTTGTATCCGTTCTTGTCCAGGTGAACTCAGTCGGAGGCACTCCCAAGTTAAGAGTAAGCATCCGGTAAATGGTGCCTAACATTTCTGTTTTGCTCTTTTTCAAAGCGGCAGGTTTTGCCCCTTTGGCTGCCTGATCGCGTAGTTGCAGACCATATTCGCGAAGTTTCAGACTAAGCAGATTGGCCATCTGTGAAGTGTTGTCACTGCTGTTTGTTTCGGGCATCACCTCTTTAGGTACTACTCCGTATTTTCCGATAATGTCTGATATGCCGGTAAACTGACCACCGTCACTCAATGGGTTCTTGAAGAGCCATTCTACCAATTGGTCGTTCATTGGTTTCTTATAGGAATCAATTACCGCTTGCAGGAAGAGGTTCGATTTTTCCAGCTGATCCCAGAAGAAGCAGTAGTTTTGTGAGAATTCAAAAGAACCGAGCTTGTATTTGGCAATCATTTTTGCTCTCATCACATTGAGACCGGTAAACAACCAGCAACGGCCTGATCTTTTTTGATCGGCAATTCCTTTCGACTCAACTTTATGGGAGAAGTAGGTATCCATTTCTTTCAGGTTATCCTGATTCAGCGCCAGTTTCTTTAAATCGCTGCCTCCAATGGCATTGCGGATGGCCTTGTCAGATGGGTTTTCCTGATAACTCTGTTTGATACTTTGCAGCATATCGGGCGATAAGCCTCCATCACTTTGCTGAGCATTGACAACAAGTGCCATAGCTAGGGCAAAGGCGGAAATAATTCTTTTATTCATACTAAATATTCAATTGAATTTGTTTTTAATGAACAAAAGTAACTATTCTGATGTATCGTGGCAAATCTTTTGATATGATTCCTTTTGCGCAGGCTCATATTCACCTTTTCAACTGGGCGCGGTACAATGCGGGATAGACTCTTTTTCCCTCAACCACTTTGCTTTCGAAAAGAATTACCTCGGAAACGGTGAACTTTCCCGACCTTCTTAGAAGGAAAGATTTTAGATTGGATCCTATCTCTCTCGGTCGTGAGAGTAAGGAGATATGGGGCTTGAAGTGTGATTGCTCCAACTCGAATCCGTTTCTCTTCAGCTCTTCATGAAGATCACTCTGCAACTGATTCAGCTTTAGCACGCTTCCTCCAACTCCGGCCCACAAGGTATGAGGGCGGTGAAAGGAGGGGAATGCTCCAAATCTGTCAATCGTGAGTCGGAAAGCTCTTTTCCCGGCAATAGCAGTATCTATCACCTGTGTAAGCAATGGAATTGATTCCGGCGTAAGCTCGCCCAGGAACTCCAGCGTGATATGAAAATACTCCGAAGGTTTCCATGTACCTTTCAGTCCCAGCTTCTTCAACTGAAACTGCGATTCATAAAGGGATTGTTTTACATATTCCGGCAAATCGACTCCAATGTATACTCTCATGTTGCGACCTTTTTATCAGTTTCCGGCACTTTATTGGTACATGATGAAACTGGGCAGCGGCTTCAGCTTCATCATTTCAGGAGGTGTAAGCATGTGGTAAGGTGATTGCCTTACGTCGTTTTTATAGAAAAGCTTGAATCCTGTAAACTGCACTGGTTCCCGATAAATGTAATCCCGATAGGAGTCGAACTTTAGCCATGAAGGACCAAAACCATCCATGTTCATTACAATCTGCACTTCGGGATGAAGCGTTATGTTCTTGTAATTAGTCACCATTCTTCGTGTAAACCGGTGCACAACAAATACTTTGGGCGGCAGATTGTACTCGCGAACCAGCTTTGCCAGATAGTCCGAACAATAGTTAATATCCTGGGCATCGAACGTTCCGATTCGTGTTCCCGGCCGGCTGCCGTCTTTCATGGAAAACTCAGGGTCGATGGCAAGGTGTACGTTAGGCAGTTTTAGGTATTCTTCCAGCAAAGGAACCTCATCCATTACGTTGCTAAGCCCCACTTGTACATCGAGAAAGAGAAGGGCATTGCCCATTCTGGCAATTGCCATCGCCGAGTCTATCTGACTGTGCGGCATGCGTGCCCGGTATCTTCCGTCTCTCTGCGGACCTCCCTGAGCCACCACGGCAATGTAGTGTATGGCAGGTAGCACGGGAGTTTTCGGGTCGGCCTTCTCCCATGCCCTTAATTCGGCTTTTAACCTTTGCCATAGCTCCTTGGGCGGATATTCACCCAGGATACCCATTCTTTTGGAATAGAGATTACCGTAGTAGGCTACAATTCTTTTGTACGGCAGGATATGTCCCTTGATAGGATAGGGCTGATGCTTTACCGGCCAGCGTCCGGTGGAGTCTCCATTGGCCAGTTGCTTCAGCTTTTTATTGTAGGCAAGAGTATCTGTTGTGCTTACTTCCTTTACGACGGCAGGTGCTGAAGAGATAGCTCCTTCATTTTTCTCATTGTTTTCCGATTTGGTTTTCAGGGCACAACTGCACACAACACATGCAAAAGTAATTACTATGGGTATTAACTGCTTTTTCATAGGAAGGTCTTGTATTAAATGTAAAACAAATATAGGAATTCAGACGAATTTTGCAAATTTTTTGCGCGTTATTATCTTGATCTTTCTAAGAAGAACAAATTTAAGAACCGATTTGAATTCTGATAGCTCCCTTATTTTGTCCCAATATTAAGAATTTTCAATTTCAAAAGGTAAATAACGGCAATCTTAACCAGTGTGGAATGCCGATTCAGATGTGTTGATTCCTGATATGATTGTTATCTGCACAACCTAAATACGGGGCGAACCCAGGCAAGAGGCTCTGGATGATGAAATTATTCCAATTCTGCATATTCTAGCCGAAGAAAAAAGATGAACCGTATGGAATGACCAAGGATTACCCCAACAGATAAACTCATGAAAAAAGAAGCACTTTCCGTGAGATGAAGCGTTCTTCTTTGCGAAGAAAATCCAATTATTAAAAATATTGGTAAAAAGGCTATCAAACAAACCGTGGAATTTATTTAATTTTGCACGTTCTTACAGAAAAGAGTTCATACGACGAGTAGAATATTACAGATTTGCGGGCCGTTTTTCTTGTTTTGGCTTCACACTATGAGGCCGAAATAAAATCAGTTCCAATGTTTATTATATACTTGCCATTTGAAAATTAAGGCATAAAAGAGGAACTGCGAAGTCATACAAAATGGGAAAACGGATATATTATTTAGATTTAATCAAGTTTTTTGCCATATACATAGTCATCTTAGGACATGCAATTCAGTATATAGGCAAGGGTTTCTGGCATAATCCACTGTGGGAACTGATTTATTCATTCCACATGGCACTGTTTATGATTATGAGCGGATATTTCTTTTCGTCTTCAATGAAACTATCGGCAGGTGCGTTCTTTAAAAAGAAGTCCGTTCAGCTTTTGCTTCCTGCAGTGGCCTGGTATTCTTTTCTTTGTCTGGTTTATTCCTTCATCAATCCCGGGCTTGAGGAAGAGAATATCATGAAATTCGATATGCATGGTTTGGTTAATAGTTTCTGGTTCCTGAAATGCGTATTCGGATGTTATTTCATTGCCCGTATTTCGCTGAAACTGATAAAGAATGAGTTTTTGGCAGCTATTATTTCAAGTGTAGTTCTTTGCATTGTTCCTTTTGGCAGCCTAGTTGCCATAAACTTTCTGCTTCCTTTCTTCTGGATAGGATTGTTTTACAAGAAGTACCGCGAGAAGATTGAGAAAGATGCATCGCTGTGGTGGGGAGCAAGTCTGGCGCTGTTTATTTTTTGTCTGGCCTGTTGGGAGGGGAGTTATACTATCTATAAAAGCCCGATTGAACTATTTTCTTTTCATCCGTTCCACTTTGCAACAGCCACTTTCGGGATTGCGCTGTTTCGTTTCTTAATAGGTCTGGCCGGAAGTGCTTTTTTTATCATTTCGGTGCAGATGCTCTATGAGCGGTATGCCAATAGGCAGTGGATAAGTAAATGCTGTGAAATAGGGAAGTATACGCTGGGCATCTACATCATTCAGATGATTCTTTTTGAGCGTGTCTTCATGCTTCTTTCGTTGAGGCTGGATGATTGGTTGGTATACCTGCTGGCTCCGGGATTATCCCTGGCAATATTAGCGCTTTGCCTGACTATTATCAAGACAATTGAACGAAACAGCTACTCTCGGTTTCTTCTGTTAGGGACACCCCGTTAGCAAGCGATTTTTAAATAATCTCCACCTTATTTGTCAGAAATCAAACAGATATAATACCTTTGTGTGTTTTTTAGAAAGCATCAAATCTGCCGTATGAAGGAGATTCGCTCTATTAAAAAAACGAAGACAGGGATGCTTGGTGAACCACAATCTCTTTTTTAGTTGAATAAAATGAAGAATAATACAACCCTTTCAATATTCAAAGGAATTGGAATAGTGCTGATGGTCATTGGCCATTCGGGCTGTCCCGCCTGGCTTGGTCGATACATATATTTGTTCCATATTCCCTTGTTCTTCATGGCTTCGGGGTATTTCTTCAACGAAAAATACATCTCAGATAAAAAGACGTTTCTCATTAAACGAATCAAAGGGCTCTACATTCCTTTCATGAAATGGAGTTTGATATTCCTGTTGCTGCACAATCTGTTTATTCATATTGGGATTCTTAATAACACGTATGGCAGTTATCTGTATTCCACTAAAAGAATTCTGATTAACGCCATGAATATAATCTACCGAATGGGGAATTATGAAAATGCCCTGCTGGGCGCTTTCTGGTTTTTGCGTTCGCTGTTTGTTGCCGGCATACTATTTTGCATGAGTTTCTATCTGCTGAGAAAATTCTTCAAAAATGCCACTCCTATAACAATTGCCTTTATCATCGGAATGACCTTCTATCTAGTTAGCGGGCTGAAAGCTTACCTGCATTTCCCCATTCCTGTAATCCCCCAGGGCGGATACCGCGAACTGCTGGGAGTAACCTTTTTTAGTTTGGGTTACATTTGGAAAATGGGAAATGTGGATATAAATAAAAAGAGGTGGTTGTATGTTGTTGCGGCTATCATTCTTACTGTTATCATGCTGGTGCACCCTTGTAGCATGTCACCCAGCTCTTCCTTGGTAGACTTATGTTATTTTTCAATAGGGGCACTTTCCGGTTGTTTGTTGTTCTTCAAGATATCGTCTGTTATTGATACGAGAACAAACCGGTTGAGGAGGCTGCTTGTTTATCTGGGAAACAACACAATGCCTATTCTTGTTTTTCATTTCTTGTGCTTTAAAGCTGTGAGTTTGCTCAAGGTTTATGCGTACGGAATGGATGTAAGGAATATAGGCCGTCATCCCATCATAACGGAGCATAACGAATACATGTGGATAGTATACACGTTGGTTGGGATTGTTTTCCCGTTGATAATTAGCTATTTGCTTGGAAAGACCAAATATACCCGTTTTTTGTCATTCAGATAATTTATCTCTGATTATATCATACTGACTATGTTTTATTCTGTCAGGATATACCTTCAACGATAGGTTTGTTTTGAAGTTTTAAGCGTTTCAATGTCCATTCTTGCATAATTGTCTCTCTGTGCTCTAATCAATTTTTGATGCAATAATGCATTAATATATTAACTTCTGCAATACTCCGATTGCTATATTATTCTCATATTTACAAATTATTTTCATTCAAAAGCCAGACCTCAAATGAATAAAAAGCTGTTAAGGTTGGAGATAACTTAATAATAAAAACTAAAGAAAATGGTTTTCAGTCAACAGGTTTGTACCTTTTCCTCTTTTTTGTATAACTTGCAACTGTTTTTGTCAGCAAGGATAATGTGAATGTATATTGTGTATGGAAAATAAGATTTTGTATATTGTAATTCCTTTGTTTATAGCCGGGATTATTTTATTGTTTTTATAAGTCAGCAAAAGATGTTTTGTGCAAAGGACTTCCGTGTTTGGATTACAAAAAGCATTGCCTGCATAGTTTAAAATTGTCTTTGCAATACCGGCGATTATAAGTAATAGCGCAATTAATAATAGAATTGTTTATGAATAAAATTATCAAAAGTTTGTTTTGCCTGTTTCTAATAGGGATAGGAACTGTTCAGCTGAATGCTCAACAGAAAAAAACGGCAGTAGCGCAACAGGCGGTTGCTGATGACCGTGGTTATATTGTAAAGGTGGGAGACGTGGCACCCGATTTTGAGGTAGCACTGACCAACGGCAAGAAAGTGAAGCTATCGGCTCTGAAAGGAAAGGTGGTGATGCTGCAGTTTACCGCAAGCTGGTGTGGAGTATGCCGCAAAGAGATGCCATTTATTGAAAGTGACATCTGGCAAAAGCATAAGGACAATAATGAGTTTGTGCTAATTGGCATCGATAGGGATGAACCGCTGGAGAAAGTGAAAGAGTTTGCTGCACAGACTAAGATTACCTATCCTTTGGGATTGGACCCGGGAGCAAAGATTTTTACTAAGTATGCCGAATCTAATGCCGGAATAACCCGTAATGTGCTGATTGATAGAACTGGAAAGATTGTGAAGATGACCCGCCTCTATAACGAAGAGGAGTTTGCCGGACTGGTGAAGGAAATTGAGAGTCAACTAGCGAAATAGCTTATATCTGCACATTAATATTAAGAAACTGGAAAGAGTCATTCTCAACCATTTACATGGATTGAAAATGACTCTTTTTTGTGAACTACAACTCATTATCCCGTTTTGGAATAAGAGTTCGGGTTCATCTTTTCTTTTCAGGAAATTTTAGATTATCTGTACTAATTGCCCTGAATCTACGCATTGAAAAGCCCTGATAATATTATGTTAAGGTGGTTATTTGCAATTCAGCAAGATCTGTTTTGCAACGTCTCCTGTCACATTCAGCTGCTCACCAATGGCAAGACCTGCTGTGTTAAAGCGTTCAGCAATCAGGTTAATTGTTTCATCGCCAATATTCACTTCAGAAAGCCGGGTAGCCAGTCCCAGAGAACGGAAAAACTCCTCGGTTTTGGCAATTGCCGCTTCAATCCTCTCGTCTTCACTTCCCGAGGTTATGCCGAACACTCTCTCTCCATACTGCAATATTTTGCCTTTTTTCTGCTCTTTAAGCGTGCGCAGAGTGCCCGGATAGACAATGGCCAGCGAAGCTCCGTGGGTAACCCCATGCAGCGCCGTCAGTTCGTGCCCAATCATGTGGGTGCACCAGTCCTGAGAAACTCCCATACTAATCATGCCGTTAAGGCCCAGGGTGGCTGTCAGCATATAATCGGCCATCACATCGTAATCGTTTTGATTCTCCTTGATTTTCGGAGCAATCTCCAATAGGGTAAGTAGAAGGCCTTCCGCCCAGCGGTCCATCGGACGAGATTGTCCGGGTGCGGTCATGTACTGCTCGGTGATGTGTACAAAGATGTCGGCAATACCGCAGGCAACCTGAAATGCCGGCAACGAAAAGGTAACTTCCGGATCGAGTATAGAGAAAATAGGATAGTTGGTATAGAAAGCATACTTTTCCTTTGTCTCTCTGCGTGAGATAACCGCACCGGCATTCATTTCAGACCCGGTGGCAGGAAGCGTCATAACCGAAGCGTATGGGATGGCTGTTTCGCTGTATCTTCCCAGTACTATGCTCCATGGATCTTTATCCGGGTTTGCCAACGCCGAGGCGATAAGCTTACTTCCGTCCAGCACAGACCCGCCACCCACGGCAAGTACAAAATCTACCTGATGCTCTGTTCCTAAGGCAACCGCCTTGCGAATTGTTTCCACTTCAGGGTTTGGCTCTATTCCCCAGAACTCAATGAATTTGTGGTTTTTCAGGGCCTGAACCACTTGGTCGTAAACGCCGTTGCGCTTTACGCTACCTCCGCCAAACGTAACCAGGATTTTCTTCTCTTCAGGGATAAGTGTAGCCAATTGAGCTATCTCACCTTTACCAAAGACTAGCTTTGTTGGATTTTGAAATACAAAATTGTTCATAAGTATTTTACTTTTAATAGGTTTATTATTATGATTGAAAAAACGTCGAAGTGTTTTTTAAAAACGTCGAGAAACTTTTCAAAAACGTCGAGGCCTTTTTCAAAAACATCGAGACGTTTTAAAAAAAACTAGGCCTTCTTTTTTTATTTCTACGCCTTGTTTTTCAAATCCCACGCCTTGTTTTTTTTAAACTAGGCGTTGTTTTTTTTGATCTGATTGTTTTCATAATGACTGTGACCTTTACTGGAATGGGTTTACGTTTATCGATGTTATTACTACAACTGATTGGCGCTGCTTTTCTTATTTCCAGGTCGACTAGTATGACTGCCGGTATAAAACAGCCAAAGCATGCACCAAATTATCTGATAAAATTGGTGTAGATTTTCTCCTCTTTCGCCGGCAAAGGAACTCCTGCCTTGTGTCCTGCCTCTATGCATTTAATCAGCCAGGCCATATTCTTCGCCAGAGTGCGCATGGTTTGCAATCCTTCCTCGTCTTGCTTCACCTCTTCGGGGGTATTGCCGTGAACCATATTCCAGTATTGCGAAGAGACGATGGGCATGTTGCTGATTGAAAAGTACTTGTTTAGCTGGTCGAATGAGGCGGTAGCTCCACCACGGCGACAGCTGACAACGGCTGCTGCGGGTTTGTTTATCATTCGGTTGCCACGAGCATAGAAAGCCCTGTCCATAAATGAGGTGATGGCACCCGAAGCCGAGGCGAAATGAACCGGTGTGCCAAACACGAATCCGTCGGCATTTTCGGCTTTATCCAGGAAGATGTTCACCTCATCATCAATGAAGCACTTTCCGTTTTTCCGGCAGATACCACATGCTGTGCAGCCGGATATAGGTTGTGTACCCAGGTAGATGATTTCAGTCTCAACACCATTCTTTTCCAACGTATCGGCCACCTCTTTCAGGGCTGTGTAGGTGCAGCCATGCTTGTGCGGGCTGCCGTTTACCAATATTACTTTCATAGGCTGATATCTAAGAAACTGTTTTAAATTTTTTTATGCAGTGTTTTTTAGTCATTTTTTGATGGATTTGAATTTTTATTTCGCATCGTATAGCGGGTTATACGAAAGAAAGGAAAATACAAAGACGCAAAAAAGGGCAGAAAACAGCATAAAAGATAGAAAGAAAAACAGAATCCGTAAAATTCAAAACAGTTTCTAAATTATACTCTGTTTATTCGTGACTGTATCCACACAAATATATGGATTTTTATCTCAATATCCTCTTTTTTTGTGCCAAAAACTGGAAATTATGAAGCTTGCATTGAAGCACGAACAAGAAGGGTGTGACGGTGTGACATCAAAGCCCATGTGGCTAGTTTAAGAAACATCAAATTGGAGCCTGGACAAGAAGGGTGTGAAGTTGTAACCGGCGCTATTGAAAATGAGATAAACAAAGTGGGTGTCAAAAGTCGACTTTTAATCTGAATAGGTTACAGTTCATATTACACCATAAAAGAAAAGAGCCATTTTTACCTGATGATAGGTTTCAAATGGCTCTTTTTTGCTTAAAGAAGCTGGTCTGGTTACAATCTTTAATTTCAGATTATTGGATTGACTTTAGGCACGCTCTTCCTTGCTAGATGGAATGAATGTCTCAGAGCTGCGAAGCTTTATACCCCGCCTTCTCAATCAGACGGATTATTTCTTCGGGCTCCTTGTCGGTCTCAATTGTCAGCACCTTCTCTTTTGAGCTGAGGTCGATAGACCACTGTTCCGGCTTAGCTATCTCGTTCAGGCTTTTGCCTATATTAGCCACACATCCACTGCACATGGCACTGGTTTTAAATTTCAATGTTTTCATTTGTTTCAAGTTTTAGCGTTTTATTATTTCTTGTCCTCGTTTGCCTTGTTCTCGGGAAACGGTTCGGCAGTACACTTTACCTTCTCGAAAGATTTAATCAGTTTTTCGGGAGTTGTTTTTTCCGCATCATACTTGATGACTACCTTTCGGGATGGAACATCTGTTTTCACCTCTTTCACTCCCTTTTCAAAGCGAAGCATATTGGTGATTTTTGCTTCGTGTATTTCGCACATCATCTCATCAACTTTCAAAGTTATGCTTCTTATATCTTTTGCTGCTACTGTTGTGAAAGTCAATAGAATGGCTAACACGGAAAGAATCATTTTTGTTTTCATAACGTACTTGTTTTAATTAAATATTTCTTGGTAAATTAAAGCGCACACCCACATAGAATCTGCTGCCATGTTGCACAGGGCCCCAAATCATTGTAGAGTCAAAGTTGCCTCCGTAAGGATTTGCCGCATCAATAATCGGGTGTTTCTGCGTGAAGTTGGTCAGGTTTTCAGCCCCCAAATAGATGGAACCCGAACGGAAGAAGCGGGTAACTTGTGCGTTTAGCTGAGGAAATCCCTGATAACGCTCACTCCATGACAAGGTGCCGTCTTCATTCGTGTAAGGTGACGGCATCCTTCCTCCGCCATTCAGCTGAAGTGTAGCGTCGAACTGCCATATTCTCAGTGGAGTTTGATAAGAGGCTGTCAGCAATCCTTTGTATTTCCCCGTCAGCGGTTTTTCTTTTAGTACACCGTTATAGGTACTCTTTACATCCGTAATGCGATAAGCTGCTGTTAGTGTAAACCCTCTGAAAAAAGGGTAGGAGGTTTCTATCTGGAAATTCTTTGCATACGACTTTCCATCCAGATTATAAAAGGAGACGACATGCGGATTGGTATCCATATCTGCAACCACCTGCTTCACGAAGTCCGTGTAATAATACTCCGTGTTTACGTTCAAAGTCTTTCCCGCAATGGGGAGGTAGAAAGATGCGCTTGCTCCAACGTTCCACGCCTCTTCCTGATTGAGGTTTCTCGCAATATTGATATCACGGCTACTTGCCAGCAGGTAATTGTTTTCCGCCAGCACATGCGGGGTGCGATATCCTTTACCTGCCGATGCCCGGAGGTTTACATACTCATTCATATTGTATTTGATATGGGCGCGCGGAGTGACAAAGAATCCGTACTCGCTGCTGTAATCCCCCCGCAGACCTGCCATCAAAGTCCACTTTTCATTCGGCGAAAAGGTGTATTGTGCATAAGCCCCGGGTACTGCTTCCTTGATGAAATCAGCTGTTTTTGCCTGATCGGAGTTGTGAGTAAGACGATAGTTCTGGTCGTATGAATCGTAATTGAAGCTGAGTCCGGTGGACAGATTGTGCTTTTTGCCCAAATCGGTTTCGTAAAGCAATGAGGCATACCCATTCTGCTGATTCACATCATAGAGCTTTTTTCCAAAGTACGAATCCTGATTGTGTATGCTTCCCGAAAGAATCAATGCAATGCTGCTCTTCTTTTCTGGGTTCAGTATATAGGCGTTTTTGGAGAAGAGCTCCACTCGGTCTGTATTAATCCCTATCCGATAAGGATTTGCCATATCAAACATCTGTCCGCTGCCTCTCTTTTCGTGAAGCCCTTTTATTCCCGCATGAAATATATAGTTTCCATGATGATACTCCCAGCGGTTTTGCAGGTTGTACTGTTCCATGGTTGGAGAGTCATTGAACCCATCGTGGTTGTCATCCCGCTCCGTTGTTTCATTCTCATAATGAGCAAAAACCATCGTGCTCAGTTCCTTGTTCAGCAAAACCGATGCATCGGCATTGGCTTCGAAGCGTCCCATTGAATTTCCATAGAGATTGGCCGAAAAAATATCTGAGTTCTGTGGCTTTTTGTATTCCACATTGATTTGTCCCGTAACGGCTTCGTATCCATTCTTTACGGATGAGGTTCCTTTTGAAACCTGTATGCTTTGCATCCACGGACCTGGGATATATCCTAGTCCATAGGGAGATGCCGCACCCCGGAAATTAGGAATGTTCTCTGTCAGCATCTGTACATAAGTGCCCGAAAGCCCGAGCAACTTTATCTGCCGGGCCCCTGTGGCCGCGTCACTATAAGTAACATCCACCGAAGGGTTTGTTTCGAAACTTTCGCCCAGATTACAGCACGCGGCTCGTAAAAGTTCGGTCGAAGTGATGGTTTGCGAGTTAAGGATTCCGGCTCTGGATTGAATTAATCCCTGTTTCCGTGCGGTAACCTGAACCTCTTTTAGTTCAATGCCCGGCTTTAGTTTGATAGCCAGCGGAAGTTCGGTTTTTGAATTCACTTCCAGCGTTACCGACTCATAGCCGATAAAGCTCACAACCAATTCTTTATTGCCTTTAAGTGGCTTGAGTTCAAACTGACCATCGGGATTGGTTGTTGTTCCCAAGGTAGAATTCTTCCACGCAACACTTGCTCCGATTACCGGTTCGCCGTCAGTATCGGTTACATTCCCGGTAATAGGTTGTTGCGCATAACTGCCCATGGCTGTAAAAGCCAAGAGTAATGCAAAAAATATTTTCATTATTTCTGTGTATTAGGTTGATTTTATGTTATAAGTTCCCCTGCTGTCATGATGGCATGACAGTACGAAACTGATAATCAAATCAATAATACACAAAACAGGCTGAGGTAATGTCGGGAGGAGTAGGCGTTGGGTGGATATCCCCAATCGTCTCCGCGATAATTCTCAGATTGAAGTTGTTGACTGGATAAAGGAGAAAAGGCTTCTGCAACCAGATTAAATGTAGGGATAGCAAATGTGGGGGCGGAAGCCTTCTCGAAATTGTCTACCTTCAGAATCTTGGTTTTGCAGCAACTATCGTGTTTGTCATTGCAACAAGACATCTTCATCTCTTTCTCCTGCTTTTGCTGACAGCAATAGCTGGATATCGGTACCCCTGCGCCAATATAGATAAACGCTAGTACCAATGTGTAGATGAATATATGCTTAACTTGTCTCATTGTATTTAACGATTGCTGCAAATGTACAAATTCAAATTATGTTTTGTAACAGGTTTAACTTCTTTTATTTGATTTTTACCTCATTTTCCAATGGCTTCCCTTCAAAGAAATCTTTCATGTTCTGCAGGGTAGTATGTGCAATGTTACTCAATGCCTCTTGCGTGAAGAATGCCTGATGGGAGGTGACTATCACATTGTTGAACGATAGCAGGCGTGCCAGAACGTCGTCGTCTATAATCTTATCCGACTTGTCCTCGTAGAAGTATTCACTCTCTTCCTCGTACACATCTAGTCCGGCAGCACCAATCTTCTTGTTCTTCAACCCTTCAATCAGCGCATTGGTGTGTATAAGCTGTCCGCGGCCGGTATTGATTATCATTACTCCGTCTTTCATCTTGCTGATGGTGTAGTCGTTAATCATGTATTTGCTCTCATCAGTGAGCGGACAATGAAGAGAGATGATATCCGAACTGTGGTACAGTTCATCCAGCGAAGTGTAGACCACCTGATTTTCACGGGCAAAATTATAATCGGGATAGATATCATAAGCCAGAATGTTCATGCCGAATCCTCTCAGGATGTGGATTAGTATCTTGGCTATCTTCCCGGTTCCGATGATGCCGGCAGTCTTTCCATGCATATCAAACCCCATCAATCCGTTCAGGGTAAAGTTTCCGTCTCGGGTACGAAGGTAGGCTCGATGTGTTTTCCTGTTCAGTGCCATCATTAGTGCAACGGCATGTTCGGCCACTGCATAAGGCGAATATGCCGGTACGCGTACTACGGTTATTTTACCTTGGGCAGCTGCCAGGTCAACGTTATTAAATCCGGCGCATCTTAAAGCTAGCAGCTTAACCCCGTTTTTATGCATAGCCTCAATCACCTCGGCATCGGCAATGTCGTTCACAAAGATGCATACGGCATCGGCCCCCTGAGTAAGGATTACATTGTTCTTGTTGAGATGTCCTTTGAAGTATTTAAGTTCGAATTGGTAATTCTCATTAACCTGATTAAATGAAGCCTCATCATAAGGCTTAGTATCGAAAAAAGCAATCGTGTATTTCTTCATAACTTTCTACGTTTGGGTTAATATCAAAAATATAAGGTCATATAGATGCCTTCTGTTACAAATATAGTGAAAAATGAGTAATATAGATGCTGTTCCGGAATAAATATTGAATATTATGTTCCTTACAGAAGTTTATAAAGTCACTTAAGAAATATGGTGCAGGAGTCTATTTTTTCAATCTTTTCTTTTTTATATAGACATCTTGGAATATTACAGGAAAACATATCGGCGAATAAAATTATCCGGACTGCAATTTGTTTTTACCGATAAAATCTCTTTCTTTGTTTTGTTAAACAAAATAACAGATGACTAAAAAGAATATCATAGTTACTATTTATAGTTTCTACATAGAAGGCTTTCGTGCCATGAAGCTGGGCAAGGTTTTGTGGATGATAATCCTTATTAAGCTCTTTATTCTATTTTTTATTCTGAAATTATTCTTCTTTCCTCGTTTCCTGAACAATTACAAAACGGATGAAGCAAAGCAGGAATATGTGGGAAGCGAATTGGTAAACCGTGCAAAATCTAATAATCAATAATATGTTTGAAAGTATAGACACCTCTTTAATCGACTGGTCGAGGGCGCAATTTGCCCTCACTGCCATGTATCACTGGCTCTTTGTGCCCCTTACACTTGGGCTGGCGCTAATCATGGCCATCATGGAAACTTTGTATTATCGCACAAAGAATGAATTCTGGAAAAAGACGGCTAAGTTCTGGATGAAGCTGTTCGGCATCAACTTTGCCATTGGTGTGGCAACTGGCATCATTCTGGAGTTTGAGTTCGGTACCAACTGGAGCAACTACTCTTGGCTGGTGGGAGATATCTTCGGAGCCCCTCTGGCAATCGAAGGAATTCTGGCGTTCTTTATGGAAGCCACTTTTATAGCGGTTATGTTTTTCGGGTGGGATAAGGTAAGTAGAGGCTATCACCTTGCTTCTACCTGGCTTACAGGAATAGGTGCCACGCTTTCGGCCTGGTGGATTCTGGTGGCAAATGCCTGGATGCAAAACCCGGTAGGGATGGTGTTTAACCCCGATTCGGTGCGGAACGAGATGATGGATTTCTTTGCCATTGCTTTCTCGCCGGTTGCGCTGAGTAAGTTTCTTCATAGCGTACTCTCCGGTTGGATTCTGGGAGCAGTGTTCGTGGTAGGAATAAGTGCCTGGTTCCTGCTGAAGAAGCGGCACAAGGAGTTTGCCATAGCCAGCATAAAGATAGGTGCCATTGTAGGGTTGGTTGCTTCGGTGCTTGTTGCCTGGTCGGGCGACAGTTCGGCCTATCAGGTGGCACAGACCCAACCAATGAAGCTGGCGGCGATGGAGGGTTATTATGATGGGCAGCAAGGAGCTCCGCTGGTTGCGATAGGTGTGTTGAATTCGAAAAAGCAAACGTACAACGACGAGATATATCCTTTCATCATTGATATTAAAATGCCTAAATTGCTCTCTTTTCTGGCAACCCGAAATTTGAACGGTTATGTTCCGGGAATAAAGAACATCATTGATGGCGGATACAAACAGAGTGACGGAACGATTGCCATCTCTGCTAAAGAGAAGATTGCACGTGGGCAGACGGCTATTTCTGCGCTGGGGGCTTACCGTGCCGCGATGAAAGCCGGAAACAAGGAGGAGGCGCTCTTCTGTCGCCAGGTACTAAAGGATAACATTCAATATTTTGGCTACGGATACATAAAAGACGTAAACCAGTTGATTCCGAATGTGATGCTGACCTTCTACTCCTTCCGCATCATGGTGATTCTGGGTGGTTATTTCATCCTTTTCTTTGCTTTGGTACTTTTCCTGGCGTACAGAAAGAATCTGCCGGAGATGAAATGGATGCACCGGTTGGCCATCTTCACCATTCCTCTGGGATATATAGCCGGACAAGCCGGATGGATAGTTGCTGAGGTCGGTCGTCAGCCGTGGACCATTCAGGACATGCTTCCAACCTGCGCTTCCATCTCGAAACTAGATGTAAGTTCTGTGCAAACCACTTTCTTCATCTTCCTGTTTCTCTTTACCGTAATGCTGATAGCAGAGGTGCGCATTCTGTTGAAAGAGATAAAGAAGGGGCCTGAAGCCTGATGGATGAAATGCGGATTCCATTGAATATAAGAAATGAACGAGCTCTTATAGGCTCTCTATCCGATTAACTAAAATAATTGATTACCTAATTCGTCTATCATATGAATACGACTTATCTATTTTTGCAGCAATACTGGTGGTTCCTTATCTCCCTACTGGGGGCACTGTTGGTCTTTTTACTTTTTGTACAAGGGGGCAATTCGTTGCTTTTTGAGGTGGCTAAAACGGAAGAGCAACGAAAGATGCTTGTCAACTCCACCGGAAGGAAATGGGAGTTTACGTTTACTACGCTGGTTACCTTTGGCGGAGCATTCTTTGCATCATTCCCTTTGTTTTATAGCACAAGCTTCGGGGGGGCCTACTGGCTCTGGATGATTATCCTTTTCACCTTTATCCTGCAGGCGGTATCTTATGAGTTCCAATCGAAAGCGGGCAACCTGCTCGGCAAGAAGACCTATCAGGTATTTCTTGTGATAAACGGTGTGGTAGGACCATTGTTGCTGGGTGGGGCAGTGGCCACCTTCTTTACCGGTTCCAACTTTTTAATTAATAAGGAGAACATCGGAAACCAGCTGATGCCGGTTATCTCCTCTTGGGCAAATGCTTCCCACGGGTTGGATGCCTTGCTGAACCCCTGGAACGTGATCCTTGGGTTGGCGGTTTTCTTCCTTTCACGCGTAATAGCCTTACTCTATTTTACCAACAATATAGACGATGCAGAATTGAATGGCCGCATTCGGAAGGCATTGCCTGCAAATGCCGGATTGTTTCTGCTCTTCTTTCTTCTCTTTTTGTTTAAGTTGTTGCTGATGAACGGTTATGCAGTGAAACCCGAAACCCGCGAAATTGTGATGGAACCGTATAAATACCTGCATAATCTGATTGAAATGCCGGTTGTACTCTCTCTCTTTCTGGCAGGAGTAGTGATGGTTCTGTTTGGCATTATTAGAACAATTCTGAACAAAACATACACCAAGGGAGTCTGGTTTTCGGGCATTGGCACTGTGCTCACTGTTTTGGCGCTATTCCTTTGTGCCGGGTACAACAATACTGCCTATTACCCATCAACGGCTGATATACAGAGCTCGCTGACCCTGGCAAATAGCTGTTCCAGTATGTTTACCCTCAAAACTATGGCGATAGTATCCTTGTTGATTCCGTTTGTGGTGGCCTATATTTTCTATGCATGGCGTGCGCTCGATAGGAAGAAGATTGATGTTCGGGAAATGAATGAGGGGGGACATGCTTATTGATTGACTATCTTCCTGAAGATAAAACGGATATTATGCAAGTATCGTTGTTTGGATGCTGATGCGATGAATTGTAATAGCTTGCAAATAATAATGGATTAAGGGGTTGCCTCTCAATAAGGTAGCTCCTTTTTTTATTTTATGGGAGAGGTTCGGGTATATGCGAAAAAAAAGGAGTCACGCCTGACTCCAACCTTTGTTAACCTTAAATCTAATACTATGAAAAACACATTGCAAATGTACGGCTTTTAGTTAAAATTGCAAGCATTTAATGGTTAAAAAGATGTTTTATAACATGTTTTAAGGATTGCTGTGTGCAAATGTTTAAAGATATAAAAGAGTAATGCAGAAATTATATATTTAGACAGTTGAAAGTATAAATAGTTGTAAAATGAACAATTACTTGTTCCATCGGGTAGGAGCTCTGAAAAAAAATGGTAATTTTGCACCTTGAAAATTTTTAGGAAATAAATTTATTATATGCTTTCTCTTGATATGATTTACAAGGCGAACACCGTATTGAGTTCGGTGATTCGCAGAACAGATTTAATTAGTACAGACAAAATCAATCCCAATGCTCAGATATTCCTTAAGCCAGAGAATCTCCAAGTTACAGGTTCGTTCAAGGTGCGAGGGGCAAGCTTTAAAATCTCACAACTTACTGACGAAGAAAAAGCGAAAGGTGTAATAGCCTGTTCGGCTGGTAACCATGCACAGGGTGTGGCGCTGGCTGCACAACGGTATGGCATTAAGTCGCTTATTTGCTTGCCTTCGGGAGCTCCCATCAGCAAGGTGGAGGCAACTCGTGAAAAAGGAGCAGAGATTTGTCTGGTTGATGGGGTATATGATGATGCTTACCAACGCGCTTTACAATTGCGTGATGAACGAGGACTCACCTTTATCCATCCATTTGATGATGACTATGTGATTGCGGGGCAAGGCACAATTGGGTTGGAAATACTAAATGACCTGCCTGATGTTGATGTTGTGATTGTTCCTATTGGCGGAGGCGGACTGGCTAGTGGAGTGGCGTATGCCATCAAGATGCTGAAGCCTGACACGAAGGTTTACGGTGTTCAGGCAGAAGGTGCAGCTAGTATGGTTAAAAGTATCGACCAGAACCAGATTAAGTGCCTTCAGTCAGTGTTGACCATTGCAGACGGTATCGCGGTGAAAGAGCCGGGAGAGAACACGTTCAACCTTTGCCAACAATATCTTGATGGCATTGTAACGGTGAGTGAGGATGAGATTTGCGCTGCCATTCTTTGCCTGATGGAACACCATCGTCTTATTGCAGAAGGGGCAGGGGCTGTGTCGATTGCTGCGGCTATGTTCGACAAACTTCCTATCGAAGGGAAGAAAGTTTGCTGCATCCTTAGCGGAGGCAACATTGATGTGACAATTCTGAGCCGTGTGGTTAACCGTGGATTGCTTAAGAGCGGACGTACCATCGAAATGCTTATTGAGCTTCCCGATCGTCCTGGTTCGCTGTTGGCGCTGACGAAGGTTATTGTGCACCACTGTGCCAATATCATCTCTATTCACCACGAACGTAATGGCGAAAGTCCGGATGTAAACTCGTGCAACTTGCGTATTGTTCTCGAAACTCGTAATGCGGAACACACGAACGAAATTCGTGAAGGAATCGCCAGAAATGGTTTTCAGATATTGGAATGGAAATAATATAACGATACTGTTTTAGTATTCAGATTAAAAAATCCGGCAACTTTCTGGTAAACATGAAAGTTGCCGGATTTTTATTTATACTTTTTCGGAGCGGATGTTCCACTTCCTTATTGCACCGGTAGCATACGGGCAAAAAAAAAGGAGTCACGCCTGACTCCAACCTTTGTTAACCTTAAATCTAATACTATGAAAAACACATTGCAAAGGTACGTCTTTTGGGGAAATCTGCAAATATTTGGGCTTAAAAACTATGTTTTATAACATGTTTTAATGATTGGTGGCGGAATGCTTAAAGAGTTAAAAAATGGGGCGCCAAATACTTTCTTTCGCAATTTAAGCGAACAACATCACAATCTTTACGACAATGATCTTGAATTAGATACATTCTTTCGCAATTCAAAGAGGGAGCTATTGTTATAAAACTACATAATATAGAAGCTGCTGCCAGGTGTAAAGCTGATATATACAACTGTGACTATAAAGTAGAATGTCGGCATGTTGCTTAGGTTAATCCGAGAATGATTTATGTCGTTTTTTCAAATAGGAAGGTTGGGTTGCAATGCTCTTTTTCTGCGTGAAATATTAGCAAAACCACTTAAAAATGTAATACCTTTGCACAGATATAATAAAAACCACTCTTCGTCGAATGGGGCGAAGTTGCATTTAAAAAGAAAGAGGTAACAATGGAAAATAGTGCTTATTTTGATAAGTATGAGGAGAGATTGACAGAGGTACTGGTGCAGTATTGCACCGGGCTGGGAATGATGAACGGCCAGCTGCTGACTGCCGAGGAGCTGGATGAGAAATGGAATGAGATTGCACCTGAGTACATGGTGAATGCTGTTCCGCAGATACAAGAGTATCCCACCGTATCGGTTGCATGGGCCGGATATTTAGGAATGGGGATTGCTGTTCTTTGGGATAAAGAGTGGGACAAGTATAGGAATGACGTGGACTTATACAACTCTTTCGTCACTCCCCGTGGATTTGATTGTATGGACGAATACATTGCCGAGGAATTGCTTGGGGTAGACATCGAATCGAAAGAGTTTACCGAGATCGAAGGGCTTATGAGAAATTGCGGCATGACTGCGGTCGCCATGATTCGGAAAGAGAATATCGAACCCCAAAGTCCTGATGCATTCTATGTGTTTGCACGTACCGTAAAAGTTATGTTCAAAGTGGGTGTTTCCATAGCTTTAAAACGCCTGGGATACAAATACGAAAAAGTAACCATTGCAAATCCAACGCATAACTGATTTCGGCTTACCTGCAAAAGTTTTGGGGGATGTATATCTGATAATGGGTCTGAATAAAAAGGACTTTGTATCTATCCCATGTTTAAGGGCAAAAAAAAAGGAGTCACGCCTGACTCCAACCTTTGTTAACCTTAAATCTAATACTATGAAAAACACATTGCAAAGGTACTGCTTTTGGAGACATTTGCAAATAATTGGGTTTAAAAACTATGTTTTATAACATGATTTAATAATTTGCTCAGATGTTGTTAATTGTGTTAAAATATAAAAGTGCATTTTAAAATTTTGAATCTTGTCCGATGATTAGTTGTTTCTCACCTGTTGTTGATAATAATACCACCCGTATAGTGGTGGGTACCATGCCCAGTGTGGATTCGCTCCGCTTTAGCGAGTATTACGGAAATCCAAGAAATCAATTCTGGAAGATACTTTTCTCTGTTTTTGAAGATGGACGCCAACCGGCTGGTTACGAAGATAAAATTGCAACGGCACAAAAACACGGCGTCGGGTTGTGGGATATTCTGGCTTCCTGTAAGCGTGAGGGGAGTCTGGATAGTAATATCAAGGATGAATCGTTTAATGATTTCCCTTTATTGCTCCAAAGATATTCCAACGTACGAATATTGATATTCAACGGACAGAATAGTTATAAGTATTTTCTGAAGGTGCATGGCCAGCTTCCGGGAGTGGAATACCGGGTGATGCCTTCAACCAGTCCGGCCAACGCGGCAAAGAACTTTGAAGCCAAACTCAAAGAATGGAAAGAGGCACTCTCTTTTTAATGATAACTAGCCGATAAATTACCTCGGATTGTTGCTTTGAAATATCTATAAGAAAATCTGTTTGCCACTTTATTATTGATTTCTATTTGCATATTGTTAGAATGTGGGATGTGATGTTGTTATATGTTTATAGAATCTTTTATTCTGAATAAATATCTGTAACGAACAACTGTTTTTAGTTAAAAATGAACTTTTATATTAAAGAAAATAAACGTTTTTGATATCCAAATATTAAATCATGTTATTGAGCAGATTTTTCCTTGAAAAATATTTGGAGATTTTCTGAAAATCAGTACCTTTGTACTGTGTTTTTCATAGTATTAGATTTAAGGTTAACAAAAGGTTGGGTCAAGGCGTTGACCCTTTTTTTTTGTCCTTATCTCAACGATTGTTTATCTGTCGTAATTAATCCGCCCGAACCTTCGTCTCCTTTCGTAAATTCTTTGTATTTTTACGCCGCAACATTAATAACTTAAGACTATGTTTTCAGGAATCATTGAAGAATATGCTGAAGTAGTTTCTGTGGTCAAGGACCGCGAGAACCTGCACATTACCATGAAGTGCTCGTTTGTTAACGAACTTAAGATAGACCAAAGCGTGGCTCACAACGGCGTTTGCCTGACAGTGGTGAGCATGACCGACGACACCTATACTGTAACTGCCATGAAGGAAACCATCGATCGTTCCAATATCGGCTTGCTGAAACCGGGCGATAAGGTGAACGTGGAGAGAAGCATGATGATGAACGGACGTTTAGACGGGCATATCGTTCAGGGTCATGTAGACCAGACGGCATCCTGTTTAGCTGTGGAAGAAGTGGGCGGAAGCTGGATATACACCTTTAAGTACACATTCGACAAGGAGATGGCGAAGCGTGGGTACATCACGGTGGACAAAGGATCGGTTACGGTGAACGGCGTAAGCCTTACGGTGTGCAACCCTACGGACGACACATTCCAGGTAAACATCATCCCTTACACCTATGAGTATACAAACTTTCATACCATTCAGGTGGGAACTATCGTCAATCTGGAATTCGATATCATCGGTAAATACATCAGCCGGATGATTCAGTATAAGTAACCAAACTAAAACAGGAGAATATGAACGATTTTCTGGAATTGGTTAAATCACGTCAGAGCGACCGGGCGTATGACATGACACGCGATGTGGAACCCGAAAAGTTGGACCGCATTCTCGAAGCGGCCCGTCTGGCGCCATCGGCCTGCAATGCACAGCCATGGAAGTTTGTGGTGATAACCGACCGGGAGCTTTCCATAGAAATAGGGAAGGCGGCTGCCGGAATGGGAATGAACAAGTTTGCCAAAGAGGCTCCCGTGCATATCCTTATAGTGGAAGAATCAGCAAATATCACTTCCATGCTAGGTGGGAAGGTGAAGAATAAACATTTCCCGCTGATCGACCTCGGAATAGCCGCGGCTCATATCACTCTTGCCGCCGAAAGCGAGGGACTGGGCTCCTGTATGGTGGGGTGGTTTGATGAGAAGAAGATGAAACAGCTTGCCGGCATTCCGGAAAAGAAACGGCTCCTGCTCGATATTACAATTGGTTATTCATTAAAGCCTAAAAGGGATAAAGTTCGCAAGGAGAAATCAAAGGTGGTTTCTTACAACAAATACTAAACTACCCTTCAAGAATTGCCTCCTCCAGGTTAAAAGAAAAAACTTGTAACTTTTTAAATAAAATGAGCTATTTTCAATCCTTTAAATAGGTGGAAAATGGCTCATTTATATTTTCTGCTTTCCAGGCCTAAAAATTAATCTTGGCTCCGACAAAATAGCTTCTCGGCAGGGCAGGACCATAGATGTAATCTGAATCACGGAATTTTCCCTTGTCCGGGTCGGATTGATAGGCATCGAACAGATTCTGAACCCCAGCATTTATCTGAAGTGCAATTTGATGATAGACGGGGAATGTATAACTCACCTTTACATTCATGTTGAAGAATCCGGGAGTTGCTATATTAATATCCTTTTCAATATAGCCGGCTGCATGAGGAACCAGCATACTGCCGGTATATGTTCCCGAAATGGCAGTCTCGAATCTTTTCACGGGAGTGAATCGGGAGGTAAAGTAGCCATATAAATCAGGTGTTCGAAGCATTTTTCTTGTTGAGAGGTCTTCAGTTGCACTCCAGTTTTCAGTTTCATTATACCTGCTGCTTTGTAATGTTGCTCCGGCTTCGAATTTAAGTATAGTTGAGAAAGCTACTTTCCCTTCAGCTGTAACTCCCATTACTTTTGCTCCTGATCCGTTTGAACGTTCTTTCAGGATATTTCCCTCGCTGTCTTTTCCTATATCATTGAGCACAAATACATTTTTCAGGTTGGTATAGAATCCTTCGAAACGGATATTTACCGGCACTTCTCCAATGGTATTGTAAAAATCGACAGAAGTGCTAAAGCTTTCTGATTTCTCGGGTTTCAGGCCGGTTGCCGAATGTACAGTGGCTATCTCTCCACCAACCGCTGAAACATGAAGGTCGTCATCGTATAGCTGCGGAGCCCTGAATCCTGTAGAGTAACTAAAACGCAGATTCACATTCAGATCTGGATTATATCTCAAGGTGATGCGAGGGCTAAAGATTGGATGGCCTACCATATTGTGTTTGTCAACTCGACCTCCTACAAGGATCCCAAAGGTTTGATTTTTCCATTCATTTTGCAGAAATGCACTTTCGCTATAAACCGTTTGTTTAATATTACGATTGTAACCCAAGATTTCGTCGTGCAGTTTATCATAGATATATTCCGCACCTGCAGTGAACTGGGCCGGCAAGAAGACGCATTTTTCCCAATCGTAGGTATACTGTCCACCTGTTACATAGGTTCGCTCGTTGGTATTGCCATATCCTCCTGGGTTTTGATCTGTTCCCGAATAGCTCTTTCTTGAAATGCTCTGCATAGAGGTGTACAAGTTAATTTTGTGCTTGTGATCAAGAGTTGACAAGTCGAAATTTAGTCCCCCACCATTGATGGAATGACATGCTTCCTCTGCTACATCTGCATAGTGTGGCGGACGACTAAGCATATTGCCGCCCCGTCTGTAATCGGTTATATTATGATATTCGAATGACAGTTTCGAGTTATCGGAAGTTTTGAAATAAGATTTTACCCCCAGGGTTTTGATGTTCATTTTCGGAAAATTAGTGTACCCGTCGTTGTTTCGGGAATATCCGTCCCGATATCTACTCTGTCCGAAGATAATCAGACCGGCTTTTCGGTCGTCAGTAACAAGGGAAGCATTGAGGCTGGTATTATTGTCGAATGAGTTTGTTCCACCAATGGAAGTAATATCATGGGAAAACTCTCCTGAACTTCTGGTGGGCTCTTTTGTAATAACGTTTATGGTTCCGGCAATTGCTGACGAACCGAATAAAGTTGAGCCGCCACCTTTAACAATTTCTACTCGTTCAATCATATTTTGTGGAATTTGTTCCAATCCGTATAAGCCAGCCAATGAACTGAAAATTGGTCGTGAATCAATCAATATTTGACTGTATGAGCCTTCCAAACCATTAATTCTTACTTGATCTGATCCGCAGGTGTGGCAGGTGTTTTCAACGCGTACCCCCGAATGAAAATCGAGTCCTTGTGCCAGACAGGATGAATGAGTATCCTCGAATAACTCTGTATTTAGGATGTTAATTAATGAAGGAGCCAGTCGCTTTGCTGTTTCATTTCTGTTGCTGCTCACAACAACTTCATCAAGTGAAATCAGATCCGGAGTAAGTTCGATATCCAGTTCGATGGTCTTCTTTTTTACCACAGAAACATTCAAGATAGAAGTCTTGTAGCCCACAGATTTAAATTCGAGAATCCAATCTCCTTCCGGAAGATTTTCCAATAGGAAATGTCCGGAAGCATCGGATGTTGTACCTATTTTTGTTCCTTTGATTGATACGCTTATGTATGCAAGATGTTCTTTCGTCTTTATATCGGTAATATGCCCGAAAATGCTTGCGTCGGTTGGTTTTCCTGTTTGCTCCATACCCATGCATGGAAGCAGGGCATAGATAAAGCAGGAAACCCATAAGATATATTTTTTCATTATAGTTTCTTATTTTAAATATACAAAACACCATGCTCCTAAAATTAATTGGAGCACAGCAATAATAATTTCTATTTAGAATAAGAAGAAGGAGGGGCTCTTAATAAATAGGAGTATGGTGTAACCTTTGTCACCCTGAGGGTTCGTTCTGTTGTTTCCTGGTGGTGCATAACCAGATAAACCGTTAATTGAAGCAGGGTAGGCGCTACGTAGGGTAACAGATGAAACTGACAAATAGCACAATTACAAGAAGAATGATCGCAATGGTGTGTTGCGGTAATTCCCTTTTCCTCATGGGTATGAATGCTCTTCACAACTCCCATGGGAGCAATGGAAAAAAGTAATATCCATGCTATAACGGCCTGTCTTCTCAAATAGAGTTTCATGCCGTAAAATTAATTAAAAAAGTAATATTTGAGCTTATTATCTGATTACAGAATGTCTAAAAATAAAAATCGGCCGGATACATAAGTATCGACCGATTTTTATTTTGGGAATGAGGTAAAAGAAGAAAAACTCTTTATCCGGACATTATTATTGATATAGTTCTTATGAATTGCGAACTATTTTCCAATTTTAAATCCAACTTTCACTCCTTTACACTCGTTGAGCATAGTAGAGATTGATTTTACAGTCTCCTCAGCACTTGTTTCTTTGCTCATGGCAGCGATTAGCTTCATCATTTTATTCGCGTCGAAAAGTAGAGCAGTGGCGCCGTTTGAAACTCTAACACTCCCGTTGATGCTAACAGTGAGTTGCTGATAGTTCAGTACCAGTGCCCCGTTGGCCTTATTGTATGTATAGCTTCCGTTGAATCTCTGGCTGCCAACGGTGTTTACAAACTTTCCATCAGCGGTGAAGATGAAGTTGCTAGCTCCCGGTTTGAATCCGGCTTGTGTAAAGTAGCCATCAATTTTCTCTTCAATCTTGTCGGTAACTACCTTTGACCCCATTTGCGTTACCATGTTGTCACTTTCGAAAGCGCAGGCGGAACCTTTGTATTTCCACACACCGACAATGCTTTGAGGCTTTGTTACCACGGCGCCGCTTACTTTGTTTACAGCTTCGTTAACGTTTTTGCTATTTAAAATATCACCTAATGATTGGGCACTTGCAGAACCCGAAAAAAGTAGCACGCTCAGAATGGCTGCTACGAAAATAATATTACGCTTCATTTTTATTGTTGTTTAAGACCATTATTTATACTCTCAATATAATCCAGAATCTCTTTTCGTCCCAACCTATTTTCGGCAGATGAAACAAAATAAGGTGGAAGCTCCTCCCATTGATCACGAAGTTTTTTCAGGTAACGGTTGATGTTATCTTTTAACTTACCAGAAGTCAGCTTATCGGATTTGGTAAAGATGATGGAAAATGGGACTCCGTTTTCGCCCAGCCATTCCATAAATTCCAAGTCGATTTTCTGTGGTTCCAGACGGCTGTCTATCAGAACGAAAAGATTGGTCATCTGCTCCCGTTCCAGGATATAATCCTCAATCAGGGTGCGCAGGCTTTCCATTCCGGCTTTTCCGCGGCGTGCGAATCCATATCCCGGAAGGTCAACAAGGTACCATTCATTGTTTACGATAAAATGATTAATCAACATGGTTTTTCCTGGTGTAGAGGAGGTCATAGCCAATCCTTTACGTTGGGTAAGCATATTTATCAGACTTGATTTTCCTACATTAGAGCGACCGATGAATGCATATTCGGGCAATGTGCTCTTGGGGCATTTGGTTACGTCTGTATTGCTTATTACGAACTCTGCGTTTGAGATTTCCATATTTATTCTTTTAGTTTATTTTTTGTTGAAATTAGTGCTAACCCGGCGAATGTCAATGCGCCATTGAGCATCAGCATTTCGTAGCCGAATTTATATCCTGTCAGTCTGTCGGTTAGCACACTGGTTATATAACAGATGATTGGTGATGCAATTGCTACGTTAGGTACATATCTGTCACGAGGTTGCAGACGGGTAAAGAGCCCGAAAGCAAACAGGCCCAGCAGAGGTCCGTAGGTGTACGACGCAATGGTGAATATCGTATCGATTACGCTCTTGTTGTTCACCAGTTCAAAAATGCAGATTACCAATACAAGGGCAGCCGACATGCCGAAGTGCACCCGACGTCTTTTCCGGGTGGCCACCTCTTCAGTATCTTTTCCAATTCTCAGAATATCCACGCAAAAGCTGGTGGTAAGTGAGGTGAGAGCTGAGTCCGAACTACTGAACGAAGCTGCGATAATTCCGATTGAGAATAGAGCCAGAACCGATGGCCCCATATATCCCTGAGCAGCAAACATCGGAAGGATGTCATCCGGCTGAGCGGGCAATGTGAGTTGCAACCGCTGTGCCAGCACCAATAGCATGATACCCAGGCAAAGAAATAAGAAGTTTACTGGTATAAAGGAGAATCCATAGCAGTACATGTTTTTTTGTGCTTCTTTCAGGTTTCTGCAACTCAGGTTCTTCTGCATCATGTCCTGATCGAGTCCTGTCATTACAATCACGATAAAGATACCACTGAAAAACTGCTTAAAGAAATTCTGTCTGCTATGCCAGTCGCCGAACTCGAATATCCGGAAATGTTCACTATTGCTAATAGTGGAAATCATCCCTGTGAAATCAAGATGTAAGATCTGTGTCGTTTCAATGATTATAAGCACCAGTGCTGCAATTAGACAGAGGGTGAGCACGGTGTCGGTCCAAATGATCGTTTTGATTCCGCTCTTCTTGGTGTAAAGCCATATAAGCAGTACTATAACTACCACTATGCTCCAGAATGGTACTCCCCATTGCTGAAATACGTAAGTATGCAGAATGAGACAAACCAAATAAAGCTTGGCCGCAGATCCTACCAACCTGGAGAGTAAAAAGAAGGAAGCTCCTGTTTTATATGCACGCTTTCCGATACGTGTGTCGAGATAAGAATAGATACTGGTTAGATTAAGCTTGTAGTAAAGAGGAAGCAGCAGATGGGCCACTACCATATATCCGAAGAAAAAGCCAATAACAGTCTGCATGTAGGTCATGTCTATACCCCTTACCATGCCGGGAACCGAAACAAAAGTAACTCCGGAGATTGAGGCGCCAATCATTCCGAAAGAGACTACATACCAAGGTGATTTATTCTCTCCCTTGAAGAATGCGGCATTGCTGCCACCCTTTCTTCCCGTGAGACGGGCAATAATCAGCAGAATTCCGAAATAAAGAGCTATGGTCAGCAATATATAATAACTGTTCATATTTTATTTTTGAATGCGCAAAGGTAGGAATTTATTTTCTATCTTTGCGAAGACTATAGAGAAATGTATTTATGAATCAACAATATCCATCGGCTTTACTGGAGAAGGCTGTAGGTGAATTTGCCAAATTGCCGGGCATTGGTAAGAAGACGGCTATGAGGCTGGTTCTCCATCTTTTACGGCAAGAACAATCGACCGTTGAGGCTTTTGGGAATGCAATTATGACCCTAAAAAAAGAAGTGAAATACTGCAAGGTGTGTCACAATATTTCCGATACAGAGGTATGCCAAATATGTTCCAATCCGCAGCGCGACGCCTCTGTTATATGCGTGGTTGAGAATATCCGTGATGTGATGGCAGTAGAAGGCACGCAGCAATTCAGAGGGTTATATCATGTACTGGGCGGAGTTATTTCTCCCATGGATGGTGTAGGGCCAAGCGATCTTCAAATAGAGAGTCTGGTAAAGCGAGTGGAAGAAGGAGAGGTGAGTGAGGTGATTTTGGCTCTTAGCTCTACCATGGAGGGTGATACAACCAACTTCTACATTTTTCGCAAGCTGGCAAAGAGCAATGTGAAACTAAGTGTGATTGCACGTGGCATCTCTATTGGAGATGAACTGGAGTATACCGACGAGGTGACACTGGGGCGCTCGATTGCAAACCGGACTATTTTTACAGGAACAGTATAAAACAAAACAGAAAATGGAAACACAAATAAAAGCGACAATAAAAAAATTACGAATTCAGTACGGGTTATATCTTGTAATAGCTGTCCTTATAATGGTATTATATCAAACAGGTGTTATTCTGGAAGGAGCCTATGCTTACGACGATACAATGAGGTATGCGCTTGAGACTACAGGTATCATTGCCACCATGGCATTGGTTCCGGTTTCTCTGAAACTGTTCAGCATTAAGTTGGTCAAGAGAATTCAGTCAGCTCCCTTGGAAGAGGCGCTAAAACGCTATATGCGTTGGAGTACTGTCAGGTTGATGTTGTTGGCATTGGCAACCTATCTAAATATAATGATTTTTTATATGGTGTTGAGCAATGTAGGTGGACTCTGCGCGTTGATAGGAGTTACAGCCTCTCTGTTCTGCCTGCCGGGTGAAAAACGGATGCGTGAAGAATTGAACCTGATTACAAATAATGAAGATAAAGAGTAGTAAATATGATTATTGCAGTTGATTTTGATGGCACCATTGTGGAGCATGAATATCCTCAGATTGGAAAAGAAATTCCCTTTGCCATCGAAACATTAAAGAAACTCCAGGATGATCAGCATAGACTGATTCTCTGGACAGTGCGCGAAGGTCGTTTGCTTGACGAAGCTATTGAGTTTTGTCGTGAACGGGGACTGGAATTTTATGCAGCCAACAAGGATTTCCCGGAAGAACATGGTCGTGGCAAAGGATATTCCCGCAAACTTAAAGCCGATCTCTTTATTGATGATCGTAACCTAGGTGGCTTACCCGACTGGGGGGTGATTTATCAGATGATAAAAAACGGATCTTACCGTTGTGGTGGCTTTGATATGCCTGAGAATGCAAAAGGGAAAGCTCGCAGAAAAGGCAAAAAGAAGAATATATTCCTACGGATCGGAGAGGCAATCGACGGTATGAACGGAGATTATTAATTCTTGAAATGAAATTGTCAGTTATCATAGTCAATTATAATGTGAAGTACTTTCTAGAATTGTGCTTAAACTCGTTATATCGTGCTATTGATCAGTTGTCAGTTGAGGTTTTTGTTGTAGACAATGCTTCCACAGATGGGTCGCTTGATTACCTAAAGCCTCGTTTTTCGCAGGTGCATTTTATTGCAAATGAAGAAAATATAGGATTTGCTCGCGCCAATAATCAGGCTATTGCACTCTCTAAAGGAGAATATATCCTGCTGCTTAACCCTGATACCGTGGTGGGTGAGAAGGTGATTGTCGATTGTTTGGACTTTATGGATACGCATTCTGTCGCAGGAGGAGTGGGAGTGAAGATGGTTACTGGTGATGGCACCTTTCTGCCCGAGAGTAAACGGGGATTCCCGGCTCCAATGACCTCTTTCTATAAGTTTACCGGGTTATCCAGATTATTCCCTAATTCCACTCGTTTTGGAAAATATCACCTTCGTTATCTTGATGAAAACGAGTCACATTGCATTGATGTACTGGCAGGAGCTTATATGCTGATGCGAAAATCTACTCTCGATAAGTGCGGATTGCTGGATGAGTCTTTTTTTATGTATGGAGAAGATATCGATCTTTCGTACCGCATCACTCAGGCAGGTTTCGAAAATTATTATCTTCCGTTCCCTATAATTCATTATAAGGGTGAAAGTACCAAAAAAGATTCATTTAAATATGTGAAGGTGTTTTATGAGGCGATGGTTATCTTCTTCAAAAAACATTATCCACATTACAGTGTTCTCTTTTCTTGTACTGTGAAGACTGGTATCTACCTTCGTGCCTTGGTTGCACTTTTGAACCGAATGCTTAAGAAAATAGTCGGATTATCCAATTCAAAGGAGAATAAATCGGATCAGTGCTTTCTGGTGCTTGGTAATGAACAGATGCTTCAAGAAGTAAGAGAGTTATGCCGAAAAAACGAACTCAATGGTGATCACCATTTTTTGGCGGTTGATGAACAGACACATCCCAACGGACATCTTGACCTCCTTCTGCAGGCTAGTGATTTTTCACACATTGTTTATGACAGTGACGCTTTTTCATATGAAACAATTATTCGTTTGATTTCCTTTGCTCCAGTAAAGGGGGTGGAAATAGGAATCTATTCTGTGCAAACCGGAATATTAGTTACTCCTCAAAATAGCTATTTATGAACAATCGATATTTAAGCAATGATGATATATATCTTCGTGCTCCCGAGCCTGAAGATCTTGATGTGATGTATGAAATGGAGAATGATCCTGAGTCATGGGATGTTAGTAGTTTTACAGTTCCATATTCCAGATATGTGCTCAAACAGTATATTCAGGCTTCTCAGAGTGATATTTTTGCTGATAAGCAGTTACGCTTGATGATAGTACAACGGATGAATAATAAGGTTGTAGGAACCATTGATCTGACAGATTTTGTCCCAATCCATGGGCGGGCAGGGGTTGGTATTGCCGTTAAGAGCGAATTTCGCCGCCAAGGGTTTGCTCGCCTGGCATTAGAGTTACTGACTGATTATTCTTTTAACTTCTTACATCTGAAACAAATGTATGCTTATGTCTCTGTAAGAAATAAAGCAAGCCAAAAATTGTTTTCATCGTGCGGTTTTATTCAGGCCGGGGTATTGAAAGAGTGGCTTCGAGGAAAGGATGGATACGAGGATGCCTTTGTTATGCAGCTAATCAATCTAGTTTAAGGAAGGGATAATCGGAAAACGGGACCAGGTTTCGTATTTCCCGCCCAGACTGCCTAAGGATTTTTTCCACATATTCTTAATCTCATCAATCAACAGAGTACCTGCATCTCCCTTTCCAATCATCCAAGTGTTCTCTTCAATTTCATGATCGAGCTGTCCGTCCTGCCATCCGGAATATCCTAAAAAAAACCGAATATTACCCTGTATTTGATTTCCTTGCAGTATGTATTTTTTAATTTCATTGAAATTACCGTTGAGGTACATTCCTCCACCTATAGCCAACGCTCCTTCAATATTTTTCAGCGTATGCAGATAAAATAGTGTGTCTGTTCCCATTGGTCCTCCATTATAAAGAGGAATATCATCTAAGTATTTAAACTCATCTACAACATCGTTCAGTTTCATTGGCAACAACTTATTCATGATAAGTCCCATTGAGCCGTCTTTAGTGTGATCCACCAAAAGAACAACTGAACGGCCAAACATAGAATCACGTAAAAAAGGCTCGGAAATCAGAATTTTTCCACGCGAAGGCAATACGTGATTTGTTTCAATTTTGAAATAGTCTTGGTCTTTTCCCATCATAAAATAGAATTGTTGTTATATTAAGATTCTCGTGGATTCGAGCTCCTAATATAACAACAATTTTATCATTACAAAGAGTTTATCTGTTATTTTTTGCTTATGGGATTGTTTTTTTCAAATAACTGCATTCTTTCCTCTAACTGATCATACTGGTGGTCCTTGATAAAAGAGGTGCAGGCTCTAAGTCCTTCTTGCTTACTTCCGGTAGTATCAAGAGATATAGCACTTACGCCATAATACATCAGTTCTTTAATTAATTCGCAACCTTTCATTCCCGGGTATCCAATGGTGAAATAGAATCCGTCGGCAACCGGCTGATCAAGATCTTTATCGTATACCAGATGGAATCCGTGACGAATGAATATCTCCTTTAACTTATGAGCGCGTTCACCGTATATGCTGACATCTTTCAGGAAATTGTATTTTCCCTCGTTGGCTGCTTTTAGCATGGCAGCCATTGCATATTGTGCTGAGTGGCTGGTGCCTGATGAAAGTGCGTAAAGTACGCGATGAATGAATACTGTTCCGAAAGTCCCTCCTCCATAGCGTTTTACAAATCCTGGGTAGGTTCTGTTGTATAATGAATTGGATATACAGGTCACACCGATGCGCTGTCCGGCATAACTGAAGGCTTTTGATCCAGAGATGAGCAGTACATAGTTATCTGTATAATGGGCAACCGAAGGTTGGTATGGTGTTTGATAAGGAATACTCAGGTCGGTTCGGAAGTCCATGGCAAAGTAGGCCAGGTCTTCCAGTACAATCACATCGTACTGTGTTGCCAGCTCGCCAATCACTTTCAACTCTTCCTCTTTAAGGCATACCCAGCTGGGATTGTTCGGATTGGAATAGATAATAGCCGAAATATTCCCTTTGCTCAGGTAGCTTTCCAATTTACCACGCAACTTATCTCCGCGGTAATCATATACATCAAAAGTTTCATAGTTTTGTCCCATCACCACCAGTTGCTGTTTCTGCACGGGGAATCCGGGATCAATAAACAGGATGGTATCTCTCTTTTCATCAGACTGGCTACATACCAGGAACGATGCATAAGTGCCCTGCATGGAACCGGTTACCGGAACACATCCTTCCGGATTTATATCAACATTGATAAATGCCTTTACAAAATTGGAAGCCTCTTGTTTAAGTGCAGGCAAACCATTGATATCTGGATAAAGGCTGGCGATTCCATTTTGCAAAGCTTCTATTTCGGCTTGTACTCCAACAGCTGAAGGAGGAAGTCCTGGTACCCCCATTTCCATTTTTATAAATTCCACGCCTGATATTTCTTCTGCTTTGGCGGCAATGGCTTTTACTTCACGAATAGTAGCTTTGGATAAATCGGTGATATGCATCTCATTGATTGCTTCATCAATGATTTTGCAATCGATTGGGGTATTCTTCATTTCTATATGTTTTATTTGTCTGTTATTTTAATGTCTTGCAAATATAGCAATAATTTCAAGCAGCTGTTTCAGGCATAGAAAAAAGTATTTCGTAATCCCTTAGTAATCAGATTTGGTTTAAAAAAGATCAAAAATAATTCTTTAAAACTATTGCAGGTTTAAAAATAACTACTACCTTTGCAACCGCAATCGAGAGAGAAAGCAACGAAAAGAAATAATTGGTGCGTTAGTTCAGTTGGTTAGAATACATGCCTGTCACGCATGGGGTCACGGGTTCGAGTCCCGTACGCACCGCAAGGTTAATAAGCTTGAAAGGCAATTAAAGATAATTCTTTAGTTGTCTTTTTTTTGTTATTTTTATTGATCGTCTGATAGATACTCCTGTTTGAATATATCAAAACAAAGCAAAAAGATGGAGAGTAGCAATGGTCCAAAAATAATCCCCATAAAGCCAAAAAGAGATAGACCGATGATTACCCCGAAAATGGTAATCAACGGATGAATATTTGCCAGTTTCTTCTGAAGTAGAAACCTTATAAGATTGTCAATAGTAGAAGTTATAATCCCTGAATAGATGAGTAATCCTATTGCATGATGCCAGTTACCAGTAAGGAACATATAAGCTACTACTGGCGCCCAAATCAGTCCAATTCCTACCATTGGAACAACTGATGCGAAGCAACTTAGAAAACCGAACAAGATTGGATTAGGTGCATCGAAGATAAAGTAACCTATCGTGGCTACTCCTCCTTGGACTATTGCTACTAAAGGTATACCTATTGCATTAGATCTTACCATTAAGCTTATTTTATTAAGGATTCGTTCTTTATGAGTGGTTTTAAAAGGAAGAATGTCATAACAATATGTCTCCATCTCTTTCCCTTTTAGTAACATAAAAAAAAGTACAAACAACATTACGAATATGTTTACTACAAGGTTGCTCATATTTCCGACTATAAATTGTCCAACCTTAGGTATGAATGAGGCAATAAACGATATATTCTCGCTATTAAGCACGTTATAGCCAGTTTTTAATTCAACCAATCTGGCTATATCTTCAATTGTTTTAATGTATGCTTGTGGATCCAAATTGAGATTCTGTATTTTCTCTACTAGAAGCCAAACTACCAGAGAAAGAGGGATTAAAAAACAGAGTGCAGCTTCCAGAAGCATCAGGACAGCTGCCATTGTATGCCTGACATTTTTCTTTTGAGTAAGATAAAACATTTGCTTTCTGACCAATACATATATTGTCGCAGCTCCCATCAATCCAGTGAGAAAAGGTATGATTCTGATAAAAACGATAACTCCTAGTATCAGAAGAATAATAATTAATGAGTATTTGCAATATTGCTCTTTCATTTTTATAAAACTTTGGTTCGGCCTGACAAACCTTTAGATGTAATTCATATATCCGGATGCAAATGTCTTAACTTATATATCAAAAACAAAAATATGATAATAATGTTTTGGTTGTTAAATATAACCATTTTTCTTTTTGGTATTATTATACAGAACTATTTTTATTCTAATTAGTTATCTATTATTGACTTAGAAAATTTCTCTATATTTGTCTTTTTAATATATCCGAATTGTGAATTTTAGGAGTGTTAAATATATTTTGTGATAGTCGCAAATCTGGTTTTTATTAAATTATTTTTTTTGCTATCCTCTATTAAAAATAGATCCTCAAAACCGCCTTAAAAACAAAAAAAACCAATATATTTGTTACGCTATATTAAAGCTTGTTTTATTAATATAGAGAAGGAAGATAATAAATACGACGAATCTGCTAAGAAAATATAGTGATGAAAAGAATATTAGTGACTGGAGGTGCCGGCTTTATCGGTTCTCATTTATGCACTCGACTGATCAATGACGGACACTCTGTTATTTGTTTAGACAACTACTTTACAGGAGACAGAGCAAATGTTTGGCACCTGATGAACAATCCTCGTTTCGAGTTGGTACGTCACGATATTATTAATCCATATTCAGCAGAAGTAGATGAAATTTATAATCTGGCTTGTCCGGCATCTCCAATTCATTATCAGTATGATCCAGTTAAAACAATAAAGACTTCTGTGATGGGTGCAGTTAATATGCTTTCTCTGGGTAGACATGTTAATGCTAAGGTTTTGCAGGCATCTACCAGTGAAGTTTACGGTGACCCGATTGTACATCCTCAGAAAGAAGAATATTGGGGAAATGTTAACCCCGTGGGAATACGTTCATGTTATGATGAAGGAAAACGTTGTGCGGAAACCTTATTTATGGACTATCATAGGCAAAAAAAACTCAAAATTAAGATTATTCGTATATTTAATACTTATGGCCCGAATATGCATCCTAACGATGGTAGGGTAGTTTCAAACTTCATCGTACAAGCTTTGAAGAATGAAGATATAACGCTTTATGGTGATGGTAGCCAAACCCGGAGCTTTCAGTATGTGGACGATCTAGTTGAAGGAATGGTGCGGATGATGAATACTGAGGATAGTTTTGTTGGTCCAATAAATATCGGAAATCCCAATGAATTTACTATTAAACAGTTGGCAGAAAAAGTCATAGAACTTACTGGCTCTAGTTCAAAATTTGTTTTTAAACCACTTCCGGGAGATGATCCTAAGCAGCGACAACCAGACATCTCACTAGCAAAAGAGAAGTTGAACTGGGAGCCAACAGTTCAATTGGAAGAGGGATTAATTAAGACTATCAATTATTTCAAATCAGTTATTAGTAGAAAAGAGCCAGTTGTCCAACCTTCTTTTATCCCTTTATATCAGCTAAAATGAATATGGAAATTACCCCATCGGAGTATAAAATATTGGTTGTCGATGATGTTTTGTCAAACGTGTTGTTGCTCAAAGTGTTGTTGACGAATGAGAAATTTAATGTTGTAACCGCGATGAACGGTAATCAAGCAATCAAAATGGTAGAGACAGAATTGCCGGATTTGATTTTGCTGGATGTAATGATGCCTGATATGAGTGGATTTGAAGTTGCGCAAATCCTGAAATCCAAACCTGGATTTTCGCAGATTCCCATTATATTTCTAACTGCGCTCAATTCAACAGCTGATATAGTAAAGGGTTTTCAGACTGGTGCAAATGATTTTATTTCCAAACCTTTCAATAAAGAAGAGCTTATTATTCGTGTTACGCACCAGATTTCATTGATAGCAGCCAAACGAATCATTTATAATCAGACTGAAGAGCTGAAACGTACAATAAAAGGACGTGATAAACTTTATTCTGTTATCGCTCACGATCTTCGTTCACCGATGGCTTCAATCAAAATGGTTCTGAATATGCTACTCATGAATCTGCCCCCTGATAAAATAGGGCAGGAAATGCATGAACTGCTTAATATGGCAAATCAAACCACAGAAGAAGTCTTTTCTCTTCTTGATAATCTGTTGAAATGGACGAAAAGTCAGATCGGCAGATTGAATGTAGTTCGTCAAGACATTGAGATTGTTGGAGTAACTGCTGGAGTAATTGAGATATTCTCGATTATGGCTGAGATTAAACAAATAAAAATATCTCTTCATGCACCTGTGCAGGTGGAAGTTCATGCAGATATTGACATGATTAAAACAGTTATTCGTAATCTGCTTAGTAATGCAATGAAGTTTAGCAATATTGGTGGCGAAGTACAAGTTGTTATTGAGGAAAAGGATGATCAGGTTATTGTTCATGTGATTGACCACGGCCGAGGAATCAAAAAGGAAGATCAATCTAAACTGCTTCACGCAGATACTCATTTCACAACTTTCGGAACTAAAAATGAGGAAGGTTCAGGGTTGGGGCTTCTTTTGTGTCAGGATTTTGTGAGGAAAAATGGAGGTGAACTCTGGTTCTCTTCGGAAGAAAATAAGGGGTCTACCTTTAGTTTTTATCTCCCCAAGAAATAATTAAAGGCTATTTTCCCTTTATTGCAAGTTCCATAAATACTGGATTATGGTCACTAAATTCAAAAGAAGGAGTCTGATATTTTGTTCCGATAAGATCTTTTGAATGAAAAATATAATCTATTCGTAATAACTGATGAAAATGACGGTATGTTGACTCAAATCCTGAACCAGCACTTTGGAATCCGTCTTTAAGTAACTTTTTTATTCGATGATATGAATAAGAAGTTGGGATATCATTAAAGTCTCCGCATAAAACAATAGCATATCTGGTCGTATCAATCATCTGAGATAACATGTCGGCCTGATTTGCTCTTTTTTGTGCATTAACAGCTAATCTCATCATAATATTAATCGCCGCCTCTTTCTTTGATTCATAAAACCCCGCTGTAGTGACATGAGTTAACAAACTTCTTGTCTGATTAAAATTGGTAGTTTGTAAATGGCAGTTGAATACTCGTAATGTAGTTTTTCCTACTTTTACATCTACCCACATAGCCCCGTTTTTTGTGGAATTGAATGCAATATTTGCATTATTTATTATTGGGAATTTACTGAATATAGCAAGATTGTTTTTTTTCTCTCCGCCTTTGCAAAGAATCGCATAAGGATAATCTCTAAACTGAAGGCGGATACTGTCGATGCTAAAATATGGACTTTCGGCAAACTCCTGAAAACAGATAATGTCAGTTCTATATTCTTTCATAAGTCCGGTTACTTCCTCAACTGAATATATGGAGGGATCATCGTGAAACGCTTGTACGTTATAACTGGCAATTCTGATTAATCTTTGTTTGTAGTTAGGAGCCGATGAGCTAATTCTGAATTGGTATTTAGCAGATATATACTCATAATTCCCAGCAACTGCAATTAAAGGTATGACAAACCACAGTTTTCTTCGTATGCCCCAATATAGTAACATAAATAGATTTGCAATTATTAGCGGAACAATACTAAGTCCTAAAAGAGGTAACAATATACCCTCATTGGGATTACTGCGCGAACCAACACCTACAATAATTGTAAATAGGGCTAGCGAGGCGGTGAAAAGTAAAGTAAGGAAATCAAAGTATAGAAAAGTTGCCTTTTTACCCATCCGGTTACAAATATTTTTTCAGAGTTTCAATTAATAGTGTTTGTGATACAGGTTTAGGGATAAACTCATTGCAACCACAATTTAATGCTGCCTTCACATCTTCGTTGTATACAAACGCACTCAAAGCAATAATTGGAATCTTTGGTGAGACCTCCCTAATGACCTTGGTAGCGTCTAGCCCATCCATATTGGGCATTTTAATATCCATTAATATCAAATTAGGTCTGTACTCTTCAAACATAGTAATTGCTTCAATGCCATCGTGGGCATGAATCAGGGTAAAACTCTTCCCAATCATTGCATTCAGAAGTTTAAAATTACTGTCATTATCTTCGGCAACTAAGATTATCTGATCCTTCTTACCCTGAAATGATGTTCCTTCCATCATTCCATTTTCTTTTTCTTCTATGTTTTTTGCCCTATTTTCTTTAACTGGCTGAATGTATGGATGCGTGAAGGTAAATTCGGAACCAGCACCCTCAATAGAGGTCACCTTGATAGTTCCTCCCAGCTTTTCAACAATAGATTTACAGATAGAGAGTCCCAGTCCGGTTCCCTGAGCAACCGAATTCAACTTTGCAAAACGCTCAAATATATGATTTGCTTTATCCTTAGGAAGTCCTATTCCTGTATCTTTAACCTTGCATATTACCAAGTTATCTTTCAGCTCATATCCAAAACTAATGCTTCCTTGTTTAGTGAATTTCATCGCATTGCCAATGAGATTAGAGAAGACCTGGATCAGTCTGTTCTTATCGCTGTATATCCACAAGTCCGGATCTGATTTCTCATAGATAAGTTCAACGTTTTCAGGACAGCGAAAGCGATGTGCATCGAATACTTCCTGGCACATAGCATTCAGGTTAATAGGTTCTTCTGTGAACTCCATGATTCCTGATTCAATTCTTGACAAGTCAAGTATTTCATTGATTAATTGCAGTAACCGAATGTTGTTTGATTCTACAATGTTGTAATAACCCATTCTTTCGTTTGCGTTCTGGGTTTCTGCAATTACCCGTGAGAATCCTACTATTGCATTTAACGGAGTGCGTATTTCATGACTCATATTTGCGAGAAATGCCGATTTTAGTTTGTCGGAATTTTCAGCTTTCTCTTTTGCCTTAATTAGTTCATGTTCCATCCGTTTCATATCGGTAATATTACTCTCCATAGCAATTATCAGAGGAGCTCTTTCCCCGTTTTCTACCAATACTTTTTTCTTGAAGGTAATGTATTTATTCTCATTATTGTCTATTGTTTCCTTCTCATAACTAATTGGTATTTTATCTTTCAATACAGAGAGGTCTTCGTTGCGTAAAGTTATGGCTGTAAAGTCTGGATATATATCAAAGTCTGTTTTCCCGATCACATCTGTTGTTTTCATTTTATCGAAAACGACCCTGTTTCGGTAAATATAACGCATGTCATTTCCTGTATCTTTAACAGAGATGGCTATTGGAAGATTTTCCAATACAGTGTTCATAATCTGATTCACTTCATTTACCTGCGCTTCATACCTTATCCGGTCAGATATATCTCTTCCAAAAGTCCAAATAATAATCTCGTTTTCTTTGTTTTCCATTTGATACGAGAAGAAATCATATGCCAGTACGTTTTTCAGATGTGGAAAAGGTTTTTCCCCGATATAGCGAATAATATCCTTAAGGCATGTAAACTCTTTCTGAATCTTCATCCAGCGCTCCTTGAGTTCTTTACTTACGGGAAGTTTGTTAATCTTAACTGTTGACAAGTCGACGTCATCTGTCAGAAGATAGTGTTTCCTAAATTGTTTGTTGGCAAATGTAAGTGTGCCATCGGGCTTAATTGCAAAAATATCCTCTGATGCATAGTTGACAGCTCTTGTTACAATTTCCAGATCTTCATCTTTTTTAATAAAGTCGGTCATGTTCTGACAATAACCTTCGACTATTTCATGCCCATTATTAAAGTCGTAATTTAAAATCTTCAAACGTAAAAATACGTTTTTTTTTCTCCATAAAATACGGTATTCGAAAGGTTCTGATTGAGGGGCAATTTGAGCATTATTAACCCATTCCACAAATCTTGGTCGATCGTCAATGTGCATAATTGCCAAATAATCCGCCATTGGTATGCTTTTGTAATAATCACAGCAAGACATAGCCCCAGTATGACCCTTATAGTAGAACATTTGTGTTTTATATTCGTATCTCCACTGGCCGATTTGAGCTGCCTTTTCGATTTCCCGTAATTCATTATTGGTTTTCTCAAGCTCCAGCTTTATTTTGTTCCTGCTTGTGATGTCTCTGTACTGACATAAAATTAATCCTTCCTCAAAAGGGTGCATTATGCATTTAAAGAAATAAACCTCACCGTCAATCGATAGTTCGTAGTTTCTTGTCGAAATAATATTTTCTTTTACCACTTTTTTGAATTCTCTACTCAGTGGCACTAAAGTCTTTTTAGGTATTTCATTAATTAGATTTTTACCTATTAGATCTTTTTTTTTCTTAAAGAATGATCGGTTTGCATGCACAACCATATCCACACATACACCTTCGCTTGTTACCAGAAACATGGTGTCTGCTGTCATTTGCAAAATTTTATCAGAGTATTGTGGGTTATGCAATATTCTTTTCATTATTTCTTTTTTCTTGAGGTTATGACAAAATGCTATTCATTTCCAAGCAAATGTACAAAAAAAACAAATTAAACGGTTTGAAAAGCTAAAAAATTATAAAGATCTTTTTGCTTTCTCCCAGATTCCGCTATTTTTTTTATTTTTTAGGTAGAAAAAGCCTTTTACAACATTGATATTCATAAAGAGAAAATAATATGGAATAAACAATAATTTATTTTTTATCTGTCTGGTTGACAAGTAATATCCCCATAAAGCGGCAGCATAGAACATCAGTTGAAGGATTAGAAAAAGACTATAACCTTCTGTCTGTATTTTTATTTTCAGTAGAACATTAAGGGGCAGCATTAAAAAAAGGAGTATTGGAGTTATTGACCATCGTAGAACCCGATGTGAAATGTATTGAAAGCTAAGTGAGCCATACCGAAAGATATTTAGTAAGGAGCGCAATCTCCAGATTGATTGCAATCCACCGGCTGCAATGCGAACTTTTCTCTTTTCTTCCTCTTGCATATTTGCCGATGCCGATTCGATTGCATAAGCTTCTTTGCAGTAGGATATCTTATATCCTTTCTGAGCAATCCGAAGTGATAAGATGAAATCATCCAGTAATGTGTCTTTTTCCATTGTTTCAAAAAGCTCTCTTCTGATAGCAAACAGTTCACCTGCAGCCCCCACAGCGGAATACAGACGTGAGTCAAGCTCTTTCAATGCCGATTCATATTTCCAGTAAATTCCTTCACCACCACCTGCCGCCGCATCTTTTTCTTTTGAGACAATTCTTTTCTCTCCTGCAACACATCCCACTTTTGGATTGGTGAATTTTCTGACAATTTCCCGGATTGCCTCTCGGTTTATCATCGTGTTGGCATCTGTAAACACCACAATAGGGGAGGTAACAAATTTCATTCCTCGGTTTAATGCAGCAGTTTTTCCTTGCCTTTCCAGTTGGTATTGCACGGTTACTTCCGGATAAGCATTCAGTAATTCATTCGTTTTATCATTACTGCCATCCGTAACCCACATTATTTTCAGCTTTTCTATTGGATAATACAATTCCCGGCAGTTCTCCATTTTTTCCTTTACTATAGCTTCTTCATTGAATGCAGCAATAAAAAGTGTAACTTCAGGAAACTGATCAGTTTCGCTTTTTTTTATTTGTTCTGGTTTAATGAATAGTTCTTTTATTTTCACCAACAGGTAAAGCAAGATGCCGTACCCCAGATAGGTGTAGAATACGATTATAAAGCAAAACCAGAATAGTATTTCTAGATATCTCATGAGTTCCGGATAAATGATTTATATATTTCAGTTACTTTGTTTGAAACCATTTGGCTATCAAATCTATTTCTGATAAGTCTTTTGGCTTCACTCTCACATTTTTCTTTCAGAGCAAAATCCTTTCGATAGGCTAAATAGAGCTTAGCAAGCTCATAGGGCGCATTATATGAGGCAATCAAGCCATTTTTTTTATCCGTTATAACTTCTTTAGTTCCATCAGTAGGCGTAACAACTAATGCTTTTCCCATTGCCATAGCCTCTAGAAGGGCGATTGAAAGTCCTTCCCATAAACTGGGTAGGCAGAATATATCTATTGCATTGAGTAAATCGGGGATATCACTTCTGAAATTTGATGTACGGATCACATTCTCTAAAGAATTATTTTTGATATATGTTAAAGCTTCTTCTTTCATATCTCCCTCTCCCACAAGAAGAGCTTTAATTTTAGAGTCCTGTTTATTAGCAATCTCAATGCTTTTTATAAAATTCATAGGATCTTTCTGTAAAGTTACTCTTCCTATAAATCCAATGATAAAATCAGTATCTTTGAATCCAAATTCTTTTCTGATATCAGCGAATGAATTCTCAGGATTAAATCGTGAAAGATCTATCCCATTTTCAATGACCAATGAATTTTTCAGTCCGAAAGCTTTATTGCCTGTTACCCGGTTACTTTCTGAAACACAAATAACCTGGTTGCTTTGATTGCAAATGATCTTTTCACTTTGAGCTCTTAAGTAGCTAATAATAGGGGATTGATCCTGGTGAAAACTCCAACCATGAACAGTATATATCAATGGAACTCTCATTGTTTTTGCGATCAATGCAACGTTTGAGGCCGCTCTGCTTCCATGTGCATGGATAATCTGAATTTTCTCTTTTTTTATCAATGCACGAATTTGTTTGAATACTCTGAAATCAAAAGGGTGGGAGGTTTCTATCACATAACATTTCACTCCTTGAGCCCTAAACCGGTCAATCATTTGCCCCGGAGTAAAAGCCAGCACAATAGAATTTATCGTGTTGTCAAATCCCGAAACCAGATCCAGTAAATGAGACTCTCCTCCTCCAATTTGTCCTTGTCTTATTACCTCTAAAACGTTTATTGGTTTCATTTAATGTTTTATTTGATTAGGTTGTCTTTTACATTGATTGATTAAGGTCGCCTTTATTTTATATAAAATTTTTCTGTATTTTATATTTGATTTGAGTAAAGAAATATTGGCCCAATATGGTAACTTGCTAAAAACAAATAAAACAATGTTTAATATTCGATGCTTTTTAAACTTCCATATCTCATAAAATGAAACTGGATATGCCAATAAATCTTTGATATTTTTAGATGAGACAACTTCAGAAATTATTTTCCTCTTTTCTACAATAGCTCGAACATCATAAAAACAACTTATCATTGTTCGAGTTATCATTGAGTTATAGAACGTGTTTTTTTTATACTTTTGCGACTCATTCTTTATGATTCTTTTATAAAAATGATGATCCTCGATTTCGTTAATTGGAATAAAGTGTCTTTGATTAAATTGCATTATTGAATTTCTTCTTATCTTATAATTGTATAGCAAGTCTGAAATAATTACACACGAATTAGCAATTAAGATCAAGTTAAAAGTAAAAATTACATCTTCATATAATCTTTTCGGTATGCAATCAATTTTGTTTTCTTGTAAAAAAGATAATTTGTACAATTTATTCCACATTGTAGTGGGAATATTTTCATGTTTTAAATCATTAAAATAATATTCTGCTATTTTATTTTTACCTTTAATTACAATACTTGGGTATATTACATATTCAATCACTTTATCCTTCTCATCTACTTTATTGTAGGAAGCTGCAACAAAATCGACAGAATGATCAATAATATTTTTATATAGGATTTCAATGCAGTTGCTTGAAATTGTATCATCACTGTCTAAAAAAAATATATATTCTCCTTTTGCCTCTTTTAAAGCAGTGTTTCGAGCTTCAGCAAGCCCCTTGTTTTTTTTATGAGCAATGATACGTATATCCTTACCACGAGTATGGGTCCTAATTAATTCATGAACGATGTCCATACTTTTATCAGTTCCTTTATCATCAATGATAAGAAATTCAATGTTTTTATAACTTTGATTTAGTGCACTTAACAAAGAGTTTCGAATGAATTCTTGTGTATTATATACAGGTATGCCAATTGTTATTTTATACATAATTGTATCAATGTATCTTATTACATTTTACTAATTGCTCGTTTTATTTTTGTTATATTAATTGACTTTTTGCTTATTTTTGTTATTTAATAAGGTTTGATTCTTGGTCTTTATAATTTGTCTTTTTTGAAAACATGTTGCCACTGGATTTAAATGCTTTAAAAAATCTGTTTATAAAACTTTTAAAAAAAGAACCTTCAGCACTTAGCGTACTATTACTAGTAAAAACGCGTGCTTTTCTATTTTTTATAAGAACCAGTTTTCCATATTGTTTCATAGCAAGTGCTAAAGATCCATCTTCGCCTCTAATAATATCAGTTCGAAAACCAATCTTTCGCCCCATTTCAGTATTGAAACCAAAAGCCATTCCTCGCACACATAGTTCTGGTCGTTTCATTGATTGTAATAATAGATAGATGTCTCTTAGTGATTCATACAAAAAGAGGCCAAGTCTTGAATGTTGTTTGTCGGGTATAAAACTCCATAATCCAAATGCGCATGATACGCCTGACTTTCTTAATTGATTTACCATTGTTTGAATATAGTATGGAGGATAAATCGTATCTGCATCTATGCATAGATAATATTTCCCACGGGCATGATTTAATCCGCATTGACGGGCATGACCAGGGCCTTTATTGGGTTCATTATACCATTTCACCCCAATCATGTCTAATATTTCGGTTGTTCTATCGGTAGAATTGTTATTTATCACTATAATCTCGATAGGAAAACCACATTTGTTTTCACTCAAAGACCATAAACAGCTTAATATATGTTTTTCTTCGTTATGAGCAATAACAACGACAGAAACAAGCGGTTCTTCTTGTGTTTCCTGCTTTAATTTTAATTGAATTTCTTTGATTATATCAACTGGAACTTTTTCCATTGATCTTTCAAAGATAGCCAGATACTTTGAATAATTCTCCGTCATGAATTTTAGTAATTAATGTTTGCTTCATTTTTTGTTTTGAGTAACGTATCAAATAATTCTTTCCATTGCATGGCGATATTTTCTATTTTAAATCGTTCAACATTAATTCTTGCCGATTTTCCCATATTTTTTCTTATCTCGTCGTTTTCAATTAGATAGCATATTTTGTTTGCTAAATCCATAATATTACCGTTTTCAACTAATAATCCGTCAGTACCATCTTTTATAATCTCTCTTGGTCCGCAGGGACAAGTAAACGCAATAGGTGGTACTCCGCAAGCCATTGCTTCAGTAATAACCATCCCAAAGCCTTCATGGCGTGAGCTGAGGACGAAAATTGAACTTTCGATGTATTTATCAGAAATATTCGTTGTTGGATATTCTAAAATACAACTGTTAGATAAACTTAGGGATTTAACTTGTGATTCTAATTCTTTCCTCATTCCATCTCCGAAGATTCTTAGTTTCCATTCAGGATGTTTTTTATTTACAATATTCCAAGCGTTTATCAATAGGTCAAATCCTTTTTCAGGCATATATCTGCCAACAGCAATTACTTGTTGACTGGTACAACTCGATTTTTTTTCCGGGAAAAATGAGAGTGGGTTATGAATAACTGTGATATTATCTAGTTCTGTCCACTTTTGTTTATCTTCATGGCTCAATACAACAAACTTACCTAGTTGCTTTAATTCTTTTATAAGCTTACCCATCCAAAAATGAGTCACGATTTTTTGTATAAAAGAAAAAACTTTTTCATTTTTGAAATCTCTATAGTTTGCTTTATTAAAATGTATTTCTCCAACTTTAATACTACCATCATCAATTGAATTTATAAAATTTATCTCTCTTCTTAATGTTGAAATCGTTATATCGGGACGGATTTTACAGAGAGTTTTTTTGAGTTTTTTCTTGTATAGATATTGCTTTTGAAAATATCCAAATGCCTTCTTTGGAAGAGATTTTCCATATAACTCGTTATAATTAATATCAAGATTGATAACTTTTATTGATGATGATAAATCATAAAATGGCTTTTTGTCTTTCCCATCTGTTATTATGATAGTGATGTCATAATTAAGATTATCAGCCAGATAATTTGCCTTAAGAGACACAACTCTTTCCATTCCGCCTGGGCTGTATAGTGAAGGGATGCAATAAACTATTTTTGTTTTCATGTTAATTTACAGAAGGTAATTGATTTGGTTTAGTACTTTTTTCATTTGTGATTCCCATGAAAGGTCCTTTTCAATAGACGATCTTATTTGAGATGGAGTTAAATTGTTTCCTTTATAGAAGTCTATGATTCTTTGAATATTCAATGGTTCTTCATTTGCCGGTGCTTTTATAATGTATGGCATGTTTTCAAAATCTTCATCAATTTCAGAATATACAAATGGAATTCCTCTAGCGGCATATTCTCTGTTTTTTAAAGTTTTAATATATGTGATATTACTTCTATGACGAGCAAGACTAGCTATGCCCATATCTGCCAGATTAAAAAGTTCATCTAATTCTTTTCCAAATTTTGTTCCGTGGAAGATTACATAGTCATCTATTCCTTTTTGCACTGTGATCCGCTTCAGTTTTTCAATTTCATTATGGTCACCTTCTCCAACAATGTTAAATTGAACTTTTATTTTCGGATTTGTTTTGTAATATTCAGATAAACCAATAATGACCCTGTCAAATCCATGCCATGGATGAATCTCTGCAACACCAATTAAATTAATTTGACTACAATTTTTGTTTAAATGATCTTTTAATTTTATACTTTTAAAATCAATTCCGTTTGAGATGTTAATGGTTGGAACTCCAAATATTCTTTCATACTTGGAAAAAGTAACTATGTTGATTGTTTGTTTTGCTAATCGATTTCTGAAGAATTTGTCAATATATAGGTTGATTTTAAATGAAAATGGCAGATTTTTATATTCGTCATCATAAGGATAGGTTGGTATTTCCATAACGGTTCTAATGCCATAAATCTTTAATTTTCTCAGAAAATGAATGGTAAAAGGGTTGGCATTATGATCTGAACGCATATACACCAATTCAATGTTGTTTTGGATTGCGTAATTAACAATTGCATTATAACAAACTCTTTTTCTTATTTTAGCCAAGAATCCACTTCCATAATTTTCTAAAACACTTTCATCGACCATTCTTTTACGATACCCATTTTTATCAATTATATATGAACAAAGCATAACCTTGTGTCCATTCTCTTTTAATCCATTAACTTGATAACGGATTTTTTTGCTTATTCCATTATATTCTGAAAAACCGTGAAAGACAAGGAAGAGTATTTTCATTATTTTGCATTATTAAGTGACTTAAATAATAATATCCATTCTTGCATAACAACATCAGGCATATATCGCTTTACATTTTTTCTGGCAGCTTCTCCCATTTTTCTTCTGATTTCATCGTTTTCAATGAGAAAGCATATTTTTTCTGCAAGTTCTTCAATATTCCCATTTTTAACAAGTATGCCATCTTCATTATCTGAAATGATATCTGATGGACCATCTGGGCAATCAAAGGAGATTACAGGTAATCCACAAGCCATAGCTTCGATTAAAACCATACCAAATCCTTCGAACCGCGAACTCATGACATAAAATGAACTTTCTATATATTTTTCAACAATGTTTTGTACTGGCTCCTTTATTATAAAACTATTAGTTATTCCTTCTTTTTCAATTTCTATATCGAGCCGTTTTTTTAAAGTTCCTTTCCCAAAAATATTAATTTCCCAATCCAGATGTTTATGATGCACAATACTCCATGCTTTTATAAGCATATCATATCCTTTTTGTTCTTCTAGTCTACCTATGCTGATTATTTTTTTATGTTCACATTTGCTTGTCTCTGAAGGATAAAATGGTAATGAGTTTGGAATGACTGTAGCTTCTCTTATCTCTCTCCAATTATACGCATCAGAATTAGAAAGAACGACAAAACCATCTAGTTTTTTTATAGCTCTATTTGTTCTGCAACTTAATATTTTTCCCATGATTTTGTAGGGGAGACTTTTTCTTTTATAAATGTGTAAATCTCTTACAAATTCTTTGGCCAAATGAGCTTCTGCTATTTTAAAACTGCCATCTTTAATTGATGTTATGACATCTAGGTCTTTACATAAGGTTGTGATTGTGATATCTGGTTTTATTGATTTTAGTAACTTTTCAAGTTCTCTTCTGTACTTCCTTATTAGCTTTAGGTATATGAAAATCCTTTTTATAAGCGGATACTTATATTGCTCATAAAAGTTGATGCCCATATCTATGTGTTTTACATTTGGTGATAAAGGAAATACAATAGGATGGTTCTGACATGTAGTAACCATGAAGACTTCATAATTACATATGTCAGCTAAGTAGTTTGCTTTTTCAGTAATAACTCTATCTGCACCGCCCCAAAAAGCCAACTCTTGGTAAAGGTATACTATTCTCATATTGATTATTTCGCTCGTTTTATGGTTAGATTAATCTGGTTATTTATAAAGACTCATTTATTCTTCTGTGAGCACTTCCAATAATCATAACTTCAGTCTTAATCTTTATGTTTGTGCTTTTTGATAAAATCAATTTATATTTCTGAAAACCTAAGTTTTTATATTAAATACCCCTTCATTATAATAGTTTTATGAATAAATCATAAAGTATATAAAATGTCGTAAGTCATAAGTGGGTTATTAATTATCTGTTATTTATAATACAAAGATATTTTATTTTTGTGATTTTTCCCAAAAGAATGCTATTGTTGTAACAACATCACTAGTTTTATTTTGTGCTGCATAATTTTGATGACAATTATTCTACTCTATAGAGGCTAAATGATGAAATATATTAGAAAAATAATTATTTTTGTGATTCCATCTAATAAAACTAAAGTCTGTTGTGAAATAATGCATATGAGAAACATAAGCAGTCATTCAATGAAGTGTTTGATGGGTGTGTAGTTAGCAATAGTTATGATTGTAATTTCATCACATAAATAAGATATGACTAATAATATTAAAATACTGGTTTGTGCGCATAAATATGCAGAATTACCCCAACACGAATATTTTTACCCTATTCATGCCGGAAAAGAACGGTCTAATGAGGCTTTACCCTACCAGCCTGATAATACAGGAGATAATATTTCCGCAAAGAATGGGAACTTTTGCGAACTGACAGCGCATTACTGGGCATGGAAAAATCTTAAACACGTGGATATTATAGGGCTGAACCATTACAGAAGATATTTTGATTTTTTTCGTCCTTTTTCTGCCTTTTCTCCTGATAGAAGTTTTATTGGTATAAATGACTTTCTGCGTAAACCATACATCTTTCCTGATTTGAAGGAGCTATTGAACGACTGTGATATTATTTTGCCTAATACAAGGAATTATCCTTATGATCTGACGACCCAATATTCTGTATTTCACATTGTTGATGACTGGAATATATTGAAAGATGTAATTAAGGAAATCACCCCTGATTATTTTCCTGCATTTGTTAAAACAATGGATAATTGTAATTCTCTCTCTAACTACAATATGTTTATCACATCTTGGAAGCATTTTGATGGGTATTCAGAGTGGTTGTTTAAAATATTATTTGAAGTAGAGAAGAGAGTTAAGCTCTCTCTTTATCCTAATCAAGCCAGAATATTTGGTTATATGTCTGAAAGGCTGATAAACGTTTATTGTGAAAAACACCACTTGAAAATCAAACATTATCCTGTAATAATGCCGCTTGATGATTTTAAGGAGGATTATAATCCGACCAATTTACAGTATACAATGAGAAAAATAAGAAATAATATATATTATTTTTTTATGAAGAAAGCATTTTAATAATTATTGTCTGGCAATTTCTTTAAAAAGCAACATTGAAGGATTATTATTTTAGCTTATTGTACAGGGGTGGATATGTTTTAAATATCAGGTTTTGAAGAAATGATTTAATGCCAACGTATCTTATATAATCGAAAGTAATACCTTTCGAAACGATTCTTCGAATTTGTTTGTTTACTTCTGAGTCGAAATATTTACATTCAGCCATTAATAAATATATTTTGAGAGCAGATTCAATATATCGGTGCCAAAAAAATGACTGGGTTCTTTTGTTGAACCTATAGATTTCAATATTCATAATTTTGAATGCGTCCAGATCGGTCAAGTATTTAGTATTAAAAACACCGTTTCTGTTGATTGAAGACATAGTATTGCTAGAGTAGAAAATATGATGATATTTTATATTAGTAGAATAACTGACACTTTTGCAATGTAATATATATTCAAAACAAAATAACCGGTCCTCATTAAAGTGAATCTTCGAATTAAAATTTAGTTGGAACTTGTTAATAATCTCCATGGAGAATAATTTATTCCAAACGTATCCTTGATATCTGTATATACTATCATCGAATAATGAGCAAATAGCAGAATCTGTGTCAAATGAATATGTGTTGCTTGAGTTTGTTTTATATAAAAGATTCCCTTTTTCATCTTCGCATTGAAATCCACATACCGTGAGGTGACAATTATTCGAATTGTATTGGAGAAATAATTCCTCTAACATGTCATTTTCAATATAATCATCACCATCAATGAAGCATACGAATTTGCCTTTTGAATTTTTTATACCAGAATTCCTGGCTTCACTAACTCCACTGTTTTTCTTATGAATAACTGTAATCCTGTTATCATACAGAGCATATTTATCGCAAATAGCCCCCGACTCATCAGTACTGCCATCATTTATCAATAGTAGTTCAAAATCGGAATATGTTTGTCTTAGAATGCTTTCAATGCATTTTGGAAGAAACTTCCTAATATTATATACAGGTACTATTACGGAAATGACAGGAGTGGATGTATTCATTTTATTAAATCAATAATGATCTTAATGTCTAATTAAGCTGTGCTTTTTTGGAATTATTTTTTTTGATAAAGATTTCTTGTAAATGTATGTATTTTAATTAAAAGGGCAACAAGCGTAACAATGAAATTCTGAAACCTATATGTCTTATTAAAATAGGGTGTAAGCTCAAGAAGGGGAGAGTCAGAGTTTGCATATCTAACGTAATCTATAAAAATCCTTTCAGGAAGCATGCTTCTTAATACCTGATTGCGCTCAGATGCAAGTTGTACCTTCGATGTTGAACTTATGCCTGTAGTATCATATGCTGTAACTATTGTGTCAATATTTCTAAAAGAGCAGTTTTTGAAGACAAGGACATCAATTAGAAACTTCCAGTCAGAAACTATTTTTAATGATTCATCATAAAGGTTGTTTTTAAATAATTCTCTTTTTATGAATGTTGATTGATGATTAATCCCTTTTCTAAACAAGTCAAGCATCGTAATTTCTTGAGATGGATGGCCAAAATAGTGTTCATTTCTCTCTTCTGTATTTTTACCAAGAATAATATCTTCACTGTAAAATGGCATTATCTTTTCTAAAGTATCGTTCAAGTAAAAGCAGTCCCCTGAGTTCATAAAATTAATATATTCACCTGAAGCTTTTAATATTCCTTTATTCATGGCATTAAATATTCCTTTATCCTCTTCTGAAACCCAAATATTTATTTTAGATTCAAATTCTTTGATTATCTCTAGACTCCCATCTGTTGACCCTCCATCAATGATAATGTATTCGTAATCTTTATATGTCTGATTGATTACGCTTTCAATGGTTTTTCTTAATCCGTCGCGATTATTGTAATTGATTGTTATTATAGATAATTTTTTCATGTTTTTATCTTAGTTTTAACCGATTGAATATTGGAAATCTATTTATAAAGTGAAACATACCGGGGGCCTTCCAAAGTATCAATAAGAAGTATACTATAGTAAATGGTACAACTGTAAAAACTGCATAGATTATTAATTGTGATAGACTTTGTGATGGATGAAATGGTAAAAAACCGCTCAAAAGTGTAATTACTATAAATGTAAAAATAAAAATGACATAATATTTTAGAGTTCCTTTCCAGTATAATTTAACAGGCATTCTAATTCCCTGTGTGAATAAATAATAAGGCTTCCATATAGTAATAATAATACAAGTGCTGATTATTTTACCAAGTAATATTCCTATTATCCCCCAATGAATTGCTGTTAATATAGTAATTGTAAGATTGATAATACCTTCGGCCCAAGCCGCCCATGTATCTGCATATTGTCCATACGAATGATTGAAGATATCTACCACCCCTCTTGTTTGCATAATAAACAGATTCACCAGCAGCAAAATCAAGATTGTGTGATCTAATAAGTATTGTGGTCCAAGCCACCAAATTATGAATGGCTCAAGTAAATGATAAAATGAGAAGATTACTATTCCCGCAATAAAATATCGAATTGACATAAGTTCCCAAAAGACTTTCACTATGTTTTTTTTATTCCCTTCAGCCACCAAGTTTCCCACTCCGGCACTTGCACCATCAAGTGCAGTAATAAACATTACCAGCACTTTGTTTATAATCATTGTATAGTTCCCGTAAAAAGCGACCATTTTTAGGGAAACAAAAGCAAAGACCATTATTTCATCGCTTTTGTTGAGAAGAAAATCTTTTATTTTGTGTACAAAAATCTGTTTTGTATTGATTAATATTTCTGGATATTTTTTTAGCAATAACTTTCCATCATTGATTTTCGTTTTCAGCCATGGATATTCCTTATTAATTTTCCAATTGAGAATTATACAGCTTATTATTCCAAATACAAATTCTATAAAAACCCATAAATAGAGATTCCTATAATAGTATGCAAGTGTTATCTGAATTAGTGTTTTAATTATATTTGCAGTTTGAAAATAGGCTGATACTATATAGTTTTTCTGATCGGCAGTGAGTAATATTTGTCTGTAATTGATGAAATAACCAATTAAAGATGAGCCCATATAGGAGAAAAAAGCAAAGTATATAATGCCTGAATCGAATATTGTTTTCTGAAATATAAAAGGGAAGAAAAGGCTTACAACAATACTGCCTAAACCGATAATACTTCCAATTTTTCTGTATAGATAACCAAAAACAGACATTATTTCCATCATTTTTTCTCTGTTGTCTTCTTGTAAGGGCTTAAACAAAAAGAAGCTGATGCACGATCCAATTCCTAACTCTGCCAAATTAAGAATGCCAAGAATGTTTTGCAGAGTTCCGGTAAGTCCTATAAAGTCTGCTCCCAAGCAATCAAGAAAGATTTTGCGAGAGAAAAAAGAGAGTATTAATGTAAGAAAATAGAACAGTAACCCTACTCTTGCATTGAGAATGCTTTTATGTAATCTAGATCCAGACATTATTTAATTGGTTAAATTAGAAAATAGCCTATTCCACAATAGGGTTATATTTGAGATGTTAACATTTTCTGTATACTTTATAGCCGATTCACTCATTTTATGTAAATTTTCACATTCACTCATGATTTTCATCTTGTTTGCTAAATCTTCCACATTTTCACATCTAAATAAAATGCCGACATCTTTGTTCTCTATTATCTCTTTTGCAATAGAAATATCGGATGAGATAATTGGTAAACCAAATGACATTGCTTCAAAAAGAACTAGTGGGAATCCTTCCCACCTTGAACTAAGAATGTATATACTAGCCGAACTATAATGTTGTTCAATTTCTTTTGTAAAAGGATGTATTTTTATTCTTTCTTCTAAGTGATGTTTACTAATTAGTGAACGAAGCATTTCCTCTTCAGGCCCTTCACCGACAATGTCGAGATTCCATCCCTGATTTAACTTTGCGAAACTGGCAAAGGCTTCTATCAGAAGATCAAATCCTTTGTGCAGGTGTGAAAAACGACCTACTGCAAGGAATTTCTTGTTTTCTGGTGAGCATATCCCTTTTGATTCAATAGTCAAAGGGTTGTATATTACTTCAGATTCTATTCCTAATTCTTTCAGATATTTTTCTTTATCATATTTTGAAAGAACAACAAGTTTATCCAGATTGGGCATCAAGTGAATAAATAATCTTTTCAGATTCCCTATATATGATGTCTTAATGGAAAAAAATGCGTCGTACGAATTGTGCATCCAACCAACTGTTCTAGCTTTAATATGCTTGCTAATACTAGCCAAATGAAAAGATAGGAATACATGCACACCTACAACTATGTCATAATCTCCTTGATTCAAAGTTTTAATAAGTAGCGAACGTTTTGTGTGCGAAAAAGAGCTATATCCATACCATTTTGAGAGAATCTTGTTTTGAGGGAGTACATTCTTATATAGAAAGCTGTATGTTTTACATAGAATATTTTCGTAAAAAGGTACTTTAGGATATTGCAAGTTGATATAATGAATGTTTGCAGCATCTAGTCCATACATTGTAGTATCGTTTAATGAAGGAGAGTCTAAGGTAAGTATCGTAATATCATGCTCTTTAGACATTGATTTAGCCAATACAGCTAATACCCTCTGAACGCCTCCAAATGTAAAAACAGTGTCGCAATAAAAACATATTTTCATGAGGATGTCTACTTGTGTTTGCTACTTGTTGGTAACTTTCATTATATATAAAACAAAGATAGCATAATCTTTTTAATGAAGAGATATTCATCTGTGCGTTTTTTCGGGGGGAGGTCATTGTCCCATTCCTAAATGAGCTATTTCAACCAAAATAATTGAAATTCCTTTTGCAATATCAATTTTTATATCTCTGTTTTTCATTTATTATAAAGCTAACGAAACTCATACTTATGCTAGATTTTCATTCTAAATTCTAAGTCAATATTTAAAACTGTGTCTAATTTAAACTTGTAATAAAATGCAAATAGTCATTTTTTTTAATGAAATATGCAAGTGTTTTGCCTGAAAATATTTTTAATCATATTTGCTATAATACTACACCTCCGAGCGGAACAAACCGCATCTCTCAAAAATCTTACGCCTTAAAATAAAAATCTGTCGCCATGTTTTGCCCAACTCCTCGCCATGTTTTTTTTTTATAGCTTTAAATAGGATAATTAATGCTATATTTAGCTTTTAACCAATAAAATCAATCTGATGCTTAAAGAACGAGTTGTAAAAATTCATCGGGGAGAATATTTATCTGATGTATTGTCCCGGGAAGGATTCGTGGCGCTGCCCACAAATTGTGTGATTAACAAAATGTTGCCGGGGTTGGGAGCCACCTATTGTGAGTTGACCTCTTTGCGCAAGTCCATCATTGTTGAGCCCAACGTGCCGGTTATTGTAGACAAGGCTAAGAAACACGACCATACGCTGGCAGTGCACAAAGGGGGGATGGTGCAGCATGTGGCCGATTTCCTGGAGAAAAACAAAAAACATCACTATAAAATTCTGACTACTCCGGAGAGTTTCCAGAAGGTGAAGGATGCTATGACCGAACTGCAGATAGATATGTACAGCGAGTGCTTCATGCTGTTTGATGAGTGTGAAAAGCTGGTGCAGGACGTGGATTACCGTGACACCATTCGCGAGCCGATGAACGATTTCTTTCAGTTCAGATCCAAGGCCATGGTCTCAGCCACTCCGATTTTAGCCAATGACGGCCGGTTTGAGGAGCATGGATTCCGCATCCTGCGGATTGAACCTACCTACGATTACAAAAAGAAACTGCGGCTTATCACTACCAACAACGTATGCGAGTCGCTCGTGGAATTGCTTGGGCAGCTCAGACTTAACAACAGATCGAGAGTCTGCATCTTTGTCAACTCCATTGATACGATCGATTCGCTTTTTATCGATATTCCCGAACTGGAAAATTCGTATACATTCTGTAGCGAAGAGAGTACCTTCAAATTATGGAAGGCGGGAAAGAGAAAGAAATCCATTTATATCGACGAGCTGATGCCCTTCAACTTTTTCACCAGCCGTTTCTTCTCGGCGGTGGATATCATCTCGAATGTATCACCGCATGTCATTATACTTTCGGACATGTACGGAGCGCCCCAATCGGCCATTGATCCGGCCACGGAAGCCATACAGATAGTAGGTCGATTCAGGAAGGGGGTGAGGAGCATTACGCACATTAGCAGCATTCGTCCTTCCCTGGAATATCGCAGTGAAAAGGAACTGGACAGCTGGTTGGAGGGGGCCGACCGGATTTACAACGGTTGGAAAGACGCGTTGAAACGGAGCAAGAACGACGGGGAGCGTACCTTGTTGCGCGAGGCAATGCTTGGAAATAGTTATCTTCCATACCTGGACCAAGACGATAAACCCGATCCGTTTCTAATTGCCAACCTGTATGAGGCGGAGAAGGTGAAGGTGCTCTACACCAACCAGTCCAATCTTTACGAAGCGTACCGAACCACCCGGTTCTTTGATGTAGAGTTCACTCCTGAGCTGCATCTTTTCAGTGACGAGGATCGGCTGGCTCTTCACCGGCAGCGCACCCGAAAAGGAAGGTTTGCCCTATTGCTGATGCGTTTCGAGGAACTCGAGAAACTGCGTCTTAATCCGGCACAAAAGGCACAGGACAAATACCATCATCTGCTTACCCGCCTGATTAGGAGCAAGGACGATAGGACGCTTTATGAATGTTACGAGAAAATGGGAAGTGGTTTTATCCGCGATAAGATCGATTTCAACCTCAGGGCGATGGAGCGGTTTATCGATCGGCAAAATGATCATATCATAAAGAATTCCGGACCGATGAAGCACCTCATCCATAGCCTGTTTGATGAACAGACACTTTATTCAAAAAGCGAAGTCAGTGCCATCCTTACCCAGGCCTATAAAAAGCAGGGCTTGTTTGTGGGAAAAACAATTCCGAGTACCGAATTAAAACGCTGGTACCATGTGGAAACAATTCGCAAAGACGAATATGATAGGGTTAAACTATTGAAAAAGAACGATTAAACACCTTTTAACACAAGTTTGACGACTCCGAGGAGAATTCTTCGCCTTGTTTTCTGTCTTACTATTTTATTTTCAGAGTTAACCAGGTGGTAATGAGGCACGGGGGATTTTATCACGCCCCCTATATATACAAAAATATAAGATGTTTCCCCGTAGATTTATTTTCTCCTTGATGTTAGTTGAGTTATAACAAATAAAAATCCTGCTACCACTATAATGTTTCGGTAGCAGGATTCTTATTTTTGTTCAAAACAAACAGGTTATTTAAATACTTTAATCCGGTCGTCAAGTGGTTTGAACTCTTTTTCGCCAGGTTCTTGAGTAGGTACGCCGAACGGCATTTCCGCTACCAGTTTCCAGGTAGCAGGCAGATTCCATTCCTTTGCCACTTCTTCGTCAATCAATGGGTTGTAATGTTGCAGGGAAGCACCAAATCCTGCTTCCTCGAGCAATGCCCAAATAGTAAGCTGATGCATGGCCGAAGTATGGTTGGACCATTCTGGAAATTTATCTGCATAAGCAGGAAAAGCTTCTTGCAATCCCTTTACTACAGTTTTGTCTTCAAAGTAAAGAACTGTGCCGTATCCAGCTGCAAAAGCTCCATCTATCTTTTTTTCTGTTGCAGGGAAAGCTTCGGGAGGAACAATCTTTCTAAGTGTTTCTTTAGTGATGTTCCATAGCTTCTTATGATTTTCACCCAACAGAAGCACAACTCTCGTTGATTGTGAATTAAATGCCGATGGTACATGAGTTATTGCAAACTTTATAATATTTTCAATTTCCTGGTCGGTAATAAGTGATTTGTTACTAATTGTATAGTATGTTCTCCGATTTTTAAGGGCTTCTTTAAAACTTAGTTCCATAATTCGATCTCCTATTTAATGATTAGTAATATTGAGGTTGAAAATTCATGTTACTAGGTAACAAATAATTTGCAATATTGTTTTTAAGAAAAGACTTATTAATTTACACTCTGGCCCATTCTTTCTTTTCAAAGTCATATTGTTTAATGACCTTGGCAGGGTTACCAACGCATATTGAGTAAGAAGGAATGTTTTTTGTTACTACACTTCCTGCACCAATAAAGCAATGCTTACCAATAGTTATCCCCGATAAAATAACAGAATTGGCTCCTATTGTTGTATCATCTTCAATTGTAATTTTTGAGGTCGTTACACCTTGTTCAATTAAGTTTTTTTCGACATCATTATATACATGGTCTAGACCTATAAGTACTACGTTTTGTGAAATATTAACCCTATCACCAATTTCTATCGGTCCGATAACGGTATTGTTTAGTCCTACACGGCAGTAATCGCCTATAATAATATCTCCTACAGCATTATTTAAACAAGAATAGTCTTCAACAACAGAATATTTTCCAATTTTAAATTTATTAAACGGAGGTAAATCTTTTCGTACGCTACGATAAATCACCGAACCCTTGCCTCTTTTCAAATAGACAAACTGAAACATACGAATCCACCATTGTGGGCGAGTTTTTACCGGATGCATAATGAAGTTGAGTGCAAGCCTTTTTAATCCAGGATGTTGTTTAAACTTTTCTTTAAATTGTTGATAAATCATACTTAATTGATTTTATTGTTCTCCGTGTTCTGTATGAATAAAACTCTTATTTACTCCTTTCATTCTGAATAGATTAATAAACATCATAAGAGTTAAGAATGGAACTTTTATAATAGCTTTTTTAAAGTCTTTATTTACCAGATAGTCAGGTATAGCCATGCATAAAGCAAGAAATAGGAAAAAAAGCAAAAGCCACCATTTAAGAGCCCATTCCCAGTTTATTAATGAAAATGTTATAGAAAGCAACCCTGTAATTCCAATCAATATAACGCGAGGAAGCATCATCCATTGTATAATTTTATCGCAATAATCGATGTTTTTTGATATAATAGCCTCTGGAAGGTCTGGTAATGCCTCCCACAAAGATGCAAACTGAGCAGACAACCATCTGCGTCGTTGATTGTGAAAAGAAATTTCTTTTTGAGTTTTTTCATCATATACGGGAACATTATCCATATAATCAATATATATTCGCTGTTTAAGCAAAAGCTTCTCAAGCTCCTTATCTTCACCGGCTGACGATACTTTTTTTATATTTTCTCTGAACCACGAGTATTCTAATGCCATGCCCGAACCGATCAACGCGGATGAAATGCCAAACTTTACATGTCCTTTACGAAATATTGAATTATTTATCTCCTCACTGACTGCATCAAGAATTGCAGTACTTGTGTTTAGATTTTTTGCCATGCGATGTGCCTGAATAACATTAGCGCCACATTCGTATGCATCACTAATCTTTTGTAGAAAATCAGGATTAACCGTATTATCAGCATCCATAATCACGACCATATCATATACTCTGTCTGATAGTTTTTCTATTGCAAAATTTAATGCTTTTGCTTTTGAGCTGTTTTCGAAATGAACAGTCAATAGTTCAATAGGTAATTCCTGAAGTTGCAGGTTAGTACTTACTTTCATTTTGTCGGAGATAACGATTATGTCATAATTTTCTTTGGGATAATCCTGTCTTAAAAAAGAAGCTATTGAAGACACTATTACCTTATCCTCTTTATAGGCGGGGAAAAGTACAGCAAAACGATATTTTTTACTGGCAGAAGGATAGGGGGAGCCACTCTCAAATATACTGGCAAATGCAAAAAACAGCAGGTATCCGATTGATAATGCCAGAAGGAAAAAGAGAGTAGAATCTAATGTATCTAATAAAAACAATACGTCCATGTATTAACTAAGTTTGTGTTTTAATTTTAAGAATGCCATTATTCCTTCGAATATTGCTTTTACAGAATCAGACTTTCTCCTTAACAGGGAATACAGTATGTTTTTAGGAGCAGCAATGAATAACTGATATAAAATGGCAACCCATCGAGTTATTCCATATCTGTTGCGCCATGCATATAAAAGTCGGTTGCGTGTCAAATAGAAAGTACGCAGGTTACTTCCCCGGCCTGTGCTTTGACTCTCTTTATGATAAACAGTACATTTAGGTTCATACCATAATTCATATCCTGCTTTTGCCATTTGAGTACACCAATCCAACTCCTCGTAGTAAAGAAAGTATATTTCGGGCATATATCCAACCTTTTCAATAACTTCCTTTTTCACCATCATTGCTGCACCATGGCAGTATGGAGTTGAATATGTTGTTTCATATTGCCCTATGTCTTCTTCTCCAAAGCCTATAAGATCATTGCGTAATGTTAATGTGGTAAGTGGAAGATACCCTGCAAACTGAATATTTCTTGGAGGAAAAGCAAATCTGATTTTGGGTGAAACACATCCAATATTAGTATTACTTTCCAATCGATCAATTAAATATTGAAAAGAGTCATCTTCGATAAAAGTGTCGTTATTCAAAAGAAAGATATATTTTCCTTTTGCCTGGCAAATACCCAGATTATTGCCTCCTGAGAACCCTAAATTCTTTTCGCTCCGAATTGTTATCACGTGAGGGTATTTTTCTTTTAAAACCATTGCTTCGTTAATTTTTGATGCATTATCAACTACAATGATCTCATGCGAAAGAGAACAACGTTTAAGTGACTCAATTAATTCACAGGTGTCATTTAATCCATTATAATTAACTGTGATGATAGAAATCTCAGGTAAGTAATTCATGCTTTTCTAATAATTCTTTATCATAATATTGGCCCATAAAGACAACTGCAAAAGATATGAAATAGAGATAACAGTTAGGATACTGTCCTAATAATTCATTCCCATATGCAGATGCTGTCATGCCAACGACTCCTGCTAATAAAGCGGCTAAAATTCCTCTCAACTCTTTGTTTTTTATTTTGAAAAAAATAATGTATCCTCCCCAAATAATTCCGGAAAACAAAACCAGGACATATAAAGTTAATCCCACGACACCAGTTTGAACCCAAATATTCACAAACCAGGAGTCTCTTGGAATAGCCATAAATTCGTAATCGGGATTATTAATATCACGGGTATTTCCAAATCCTATACCGGCACCAAAAGGAATATCTTTTAGATGTTCTTTTAATCTTTTCTGATTTTCGAGCCTGACATTTAAAGAAGGATCGTTTTTATCGAAAGCAGAACGCATTCTTCTAATCAATGCATTATTCTCCCCAATAGTTGTGAAGTTTAGAAAACAAAATGATGTTATAATCAATATTATTGTTGATAATGCAATCTTTATTTTTTTTGATAGAATCACGAAGAAAGCAAAACCGGCAAATGGGACAATTAAGGCTCCTCGGGTTCCTGAGATAATCATTCCATAAGCGCCTGCAAGTCCGGCTATTATATACAAACCTTTTAGCCAATGTTTTTTTATGTATATAGCCGCTATTGAAAATATAACCATTGAAAAACCCATGCAAGAACCATAATTACCCGCATCAGTGAAAAAGGAAAAATAACGCACCCCAGTGCTAATTAAATGGGTTCTGTATCCACCTTCGACATATAACCATCTAAGTTCCGTTGCATCAAATCCGTGATTTTTTTGCCAATAACCTTTTAAAGCGGCTAATATGGTTAGAATAGCCCACAATAAAAGCAAAAGTTTTACTTGTTTATATTTAGTTATCAAAACAGAAACCATAATAACCATGATTAATGGATAAAAAGACATACTGCGAACTTTAACCGACCAATCAGACAGTGAAGCTCTGTTAAGATTAAGAAGTTCAAGAATGCAATAAAGTAGCCAGATAGATATTATTAATGCTAAAGGATTGTATATCCTTTTCCATTCAACTTTTTCATAAGTCGTTTTGATTAAAAGAGTCAAGATTGCACAAGCAATAAGTGCATCCATAAGCAAACTAATGGGTATTGGGAGAGGGTAATACCTTGTGAATCCAGAAATTAGATAATTACATACAAAAAGAATTATAAAACTCCACAGTGGTTTTTTTATTAATAAGTATGTACCAATAGCTATAAGTGGAAAAGCGGCAATAATATACCCTATATTACTCCCTCTTTGCATAGTTGCTTTGTAAAATATAACAAGAAAAATAATTAAGCCTGCATATACAAATATTCGAGGCCTAAGAAACTTGGTTATATTTTCCAGGAATGTTTGCATTACGTATTATTCTGAAGCAGTTAACCCAAATTGAGAATATCTGTATAAGAAATTGTTGAGCTTATTGTATGGAGGCAGTTGTCCTGTAAAACTTTCAACAACACAATTTTCAGCTTTATTCAAACATAATAATACTGAAGATTCAGAACCAGTTTGCTTTACCTGATTTAGAAGTATTTGATCCGTTAATTTCCATGTTTTATTAGCTTTTGCAATAAACAGATTCAAGCCAGCTTCATTTATAAGTGTTTTGGGGGTTGCACATTCTTTAAGAGGAGGATACTCTACAATCAGAATGTCAACATCTTCAGCTACATTACATAAGTTGTATGCCGATTTTGCTAACAAAAAGTCTCTTGAATCTTTTGAGAAATCCTCATTCCACGATATATATTTTGTATTTAATCCAATAGAATTCCAATGTTCTTCAAGTTGTTTTCCTATAAACGATTTCCCATCTCCCGATTCTGTGCTCAGCAAATTTATGATTTTCTTTTTGTTTTCAGGAAGATAAGCCAGAATGGTATTACCCAAAAATCTGGCCGAGATCTGATTCCTGGTTTTGCTAAAGTTTCGAAAACGACCAATCTCATTTCCGGGGAATGCTCCGATGATTTTTGTCGATGTTAATCTTTCGGCACGCATTTTGTCCCTTAATGTCCTGTCAAGTAATTCTATGATCAAGAAAAAGCCCAGAATTGCAATTATACTACCAAAGAATACAGCCATTACGATAGATTTTCTGTTGGTTGCCTCTGCTGCTACCGGATATACCGGCGGATTAATGATCCGGAGAGTTGCAGATGTCATTTGTAGGTTTTTTTGTCTTAATCTGGCAACATTCAAGCTATTAAGCATTGACATATAATTCTGTTCAGTAAAATTAATCTCTCTGTCTTTGCGTTTTATGGTGTTACCGATTGGTGAGAAAAAGACGTACTTATCATCAAGCAATCCTTTACGGGATTCCATTAGTTTCAGTTTTGCATCAGCTTTTTCCATCTCCAGCATTTGTACAAACCATTGTTCCAAGATTTCTTCTGAAGCTATTTTTTCTTTAGTATATCTTTGGTTACTATATTTTTCTGCAAAATTGTTAAAGTCTTCTTCTGCTTTTTTTAATTGATTTTTGTAGGATTTTAAATCCTGTTCAGTTGATGAGTTATCTTTATTGAATGTTTCGATGTCTGTTATTTTTGAAGTAAGAGTTGTTATTTTCTGCATTTTGCTGATAAAATCAGCATTGTTGCGTAGAGATCTAGTATGGCTGTCCATTCTTTTTTCCAACTCTCTGATCAATGTTTTTGCACCATTGTATTCAAGAAGAAATTCTTCACACTTTTGTTCATATAAGCTAGTTTGGGCTGCAACTTGTTTTGTTTGCTCGCCATAATTGATGATACGATTTTTTAAATTGTATTCCGTTAAAGAATCTTCCGATAATTCAAGCTTTCTTTTTAATTTTGCTAACTCTTCTTCGAAGAATTTAATTACATTGTTTGTCTCTCCGAATCTTAACTCCTGATATTGTTCTATGAATTCTTCATTCAGGATCTTTAATGTATTATATGCTATTCCGGGGTCTCCTGCTGCGAACCTAATTTCAATCATATCGCTACTCCCGATTCGATTAACTTTAATTTTATTGAATAATGAACCGTAACTATAATCTGGATGGTTCCAGTTAAATAAACCAAAAACAAAATTTTTAGAATTGGGCTTTTCGTAGGCAAGAAGATTTGCAATTGTCTTCTTTTCGTCTTTTTTATCAATTAGTTTTAATACTTCTTTAGGAGTAATGTGCAATAAGGCTTTGTATGATGAAGCCTGAATATAGTTGTTGTCATGATCGGGATCACCATGCATCATATTTTGTGCATAGAGACGCAAAGAAACTCTTTTAAGTGTACTTTTAGAGGTGATAATATTCAGAATGTTATCTAAGGTAGTACTTTGTTGGGTTAGATTAATTCCGGCCCCACTTGTGGTTTCAATAGTATACCCTGAAATAAGACCTGTATACACTGTTGTATTGGTATTATAAGTTCGTCCCATATGCTTTGTTGAATAAATAGCCAACAAAGTGAGCACTATCGGTACTATGATAAGCCACCAACGGATCCGGTATAGAAATCTGGAAAAATAGAGTATATATTCCATAGCTTCGAGCTTATTTTTATTTATTTCTTTTGAGAATTGGGGTTCTTGAAATGACCTCCAGTTTTAAAAGAGAGCTATTTAATGTTGCACGATTTATTTCATAATCGCTTGCAGCATTAATTTGTATTTGTTTCATACTGCTTAGTGCACTTGCGTCTCCCTTACCATTTAAAAAATCACTTTCTCCAACCTGATATTGAGCATTAGCAAAAGCCATGTATTCAGCTTTTAATTTTAAAACAGATATATTAGATATTATGGATGAATATAATTCAATAATTAGTTGTTTTAATTCGTCTAATTTTTGTTCTTTTTCCAACTCACTTTCTTTTATTAAAAGTTTCTGGTTGTTTATTCTCCTTTTCCTATCAAATAGGTCATCAAGAGGAACTGAAATGGCCCCCCCCACATTGTAATAACTCATTGCATTATTATTATATTGATAATATAATGGAGTTGCTGAGTCGGAATATCCGGATGTATATGCTTGAATTCCATAGTGATATCCAGCTCCCACTGATAAATACTTCAGCCAGCTTTTCTTTTCTTTTTTCAGTAAACCAATTCCTTCTTCCTTTTTTGTGTCATGAATCTGTACCACAGGATTTTTTTTTGCATTCTCAAACAGTGAATCTAACGGAGGAAGTTTTAGGCTGATATAATCTTCCGGAGTCATTTCGGCAACACTGTTTTCTTGTGCATGCACAGGAGGTGCAATATATATGCTTAAAAAAACAAGAATTGAAAGCAGTTTCTTTCTCATATTATGTACTTTATTCAAAGTTATACATTCTCTTTCTGTACAAAAGCGGTTACTGTTTTTAAAATAATCTTCATGTCTAATGCGAACGAGTAATCGTTTGCATACTTAATATCAAGCATTTTACGTTCTTCGGAAGACAGTTTTCCAGCTTCTCCTCTTTTTTCGACCTGCCATAGCCCCGTGAGCCCGGCTGGTGCCATAAAACGATCGATATATTCATCGCTGGTAAGCAATTCTGCCTCGTAGAGTGGGAGAGGACGGTTACCAACAACAGACATATCTCCTTTTATGATATTTATTAACTGAGGAAGTTCATCGATACTGAATTTACGTATAAATTGTCCTACTTTGGTAATACGTGGATCGTTTTCAAGTTTGACAAAAGCATTTTTCTTTTCGATGCTTTTTTTTGCAATATATTCCTTTTCGGGGATTACATAATCATCAGAAACAAGTAGCATCTCTTCCTTGACTACTTTTTCTTCATTATTATTTGCCGAGATGTCAGTAGCTCCTGAATCTTCTTCGTCACTAATATACTGATTCAGATTATTGAATTCCTTGAGCCGTTTATCTGCGTTAGTGTACATGGAACGGAATTTAAGAAAGTCGAAAATTTTATAATTACTTCCAACCCGTTTTGATTTATAAACAATAGGGCCCTTACTTTCTAAACGGATAGCGATAGCTACCAGCAAAAGAAGCGGGAAAAGACAAATAAGTGCTAGGCTTGCAAAAATGATATCAAAAATCCTTTTCCAAACTGGAAGATGAAACTGTTTGATTGCGTTATGATTACGCAAAACGGCATTAAAGTGTCTTTGCCGTTTTACTATAAAATTAATTGTCTGATCAAAGTTTTCCTTTGTTTCATTCGGGTGAAGTGTGTCACAAATACCACTTTTCAGATAAAGAGGACTTTCTTCTTTTGAAACTGATTCTGTAATCAATACTATATAGGTGAGACAAAACTTATTATGCAGATAAGTAATATCTGACAAGTCTTTCTTTAATGTTTCTTTTTCATAAAGAATTATAGTCAGCCTGGGATTGTCACATTTTGACAGCAATTTAGTAGCTTCATAGCAGCTTTCTGCAATTTTCAATTCTCCTTTTAATAATTGAATAAAATGGGCTATTGTCTGCTTGTTTTTACCTATATAAATGATGTGTTGCATTTATTCTTTAATAATTTTCTTAATACGAATTTTGAGTTCCATGGGATTAAATGGCTTCAGAATATAATCATCAGCACCCTCTTCCAATAGTCTTATTCTCTCTGAAGTGCTCTCTTCACTGGAAAGCATAACTACAGGGATTGTTTTAAACAATGCATTGTTTTTAAGATAGTGCAGGAATTCATCCCCACGCATTTCAGGCATCCGGATATCTGAAATAATCAGATCCGGGATATTCCCTTCCTGTAACCATGCAATTGCCTTAATTGGGTTTTCAAAATAGGTAAGGTCGAATTCTGCAGATAGATAAATGGAAACGACTTTGGCTATTGATTCCTTGTCGTCGATTAACAATATCTTTTTTTTCATTTTATCGTAGATTTTGTGAGTGTGTCTTATTCAAGGTGCAAAGTTATTTAAAATTAGTTTTTTATAGTCAATTTTTGAAAGATTTCTTATAAATATAAGTTGTGTTTGCATTTTGGTTTTCGTACCAGTCTTTATTAGTTGTACCACCAGAGGTAGCCCAGATCTGAAACTGAGGATATGCTAATAGAATACTACTCTTTTCCAATGGATAATTAAATGAACCAGGAATCATAAGCCCCCAGATTAGATTATCTGTTCCTCTGTAATATACTCCGTTCAATGAAAGGTCGTTATTGGATGGAATATTATTGGGACCTCCACCGAAATAGGTTTTTATTGCCTTGCTTGTGGGTAAATATCCTGGCAAATGAATTTCTTTCCGGTTCTCTTTTTTAGCATCAGTTACCACAAAATAATTCAGGTTTTTGATAGTAATGTCTGTTGGACTTACAGTCCCGCTCCTAAAATTGATGGTTATTTTCACCTGTTTTGGAGGGAAATCTTCTCCCTTTGCAGAAGTATTCAGCATATAATACTTTTCGCTTGCATTATCTGATAAAAAATGGTGTGCTTCATCGAACAGTGGGATAATCGCTTTTGTTTGTTCGGTTTCTGTGCCATTAGCTCCAACAGTGAAAACTGTTCCATTTAAGCGGTTATTGGGAGAGTCTGATTCAACTGTTACACTACTTACATTTATTGCTGAAACCTGGTCTAACTGAAATGCTGCACCAAGTTTCTTAGTGGCTCCTACAGCCATCAATCTGGCCGTAATTGTCATACTGGTAACAAAATTCCTATTATCAACAGCGTAAGAACTTTGGCTTTCAACTACAAGGTCGTTCATGTCGTAGTCTCCATACGCCGGCCAGAAATCTTCTATTGCATATGAATAAATGCTACTGGTAGGTACTTCAATCGGGAAAGCAGGATTTGTGGGTTTAGTCCCTGCCGGATAGCTCCCTTTTCCTGTGCATTCACTGGCGGGAATAAGTACAGAAGGAGAGCCATAGCTAACCATATGGGCGGGAGATATCATATAATAGACATTATTGTATTTCCCATTTGCAGTATGATCAGAGCATTCAAGTTCTAAATTGCCACTATAGGTGATGTTTTTAGAACCATTGCAAACAACTTTTTTCATGCGGGCCAACGCATAATTTGTTCCTGTGCCTGTTCCATTCATAGTACTTGACCAGGAATTAAATGTGGCAGTTCCTGTAACATCAAAAAGTGAAAAGGGCTCCATATTTACTGTTGTTCCCTTAAGATCAAAGTTTATGCATGACAAATTTGTATTGTTATGCAGATAGAATGTTCCTCCGGAAGTTGAAATGTCACCTGTAACAATTATATTGCAGTAATTATCAATAATAAAACCGCTTGTTGCATCAATATTACCAATTGTTAGCAGACCATGATTTTCAATCGTTCCGGTTTGTGTGAATGATGTTATGTTGGTTAATGAGCTGTTATTATAAAACTTACCTCCATTCAGCTTCATTTGGCTGAGATAAAACTCTCCATAATTGTATATGTTTCCTCCGGTATCGGTGAAATTGATGTTTATGTTCTTTTTATCGGAATTAAAAAGTCCTCCGCTCATAATAAATAGGTTGACTCCATTGTAGCCATTTAGTGTCTGACTGCTACTGCTAAAGGAAACCTTACCTCCACTTAAAACAACAATTTCAAGTCCGTTCTGAAAGTCTGTTAGCCTGGATGGTACATTCCATTCTCCTTCTACAAAAACTGTTGTTTTTTGACCATTCCATGATCCATAAAACACAATGTCTCCTGAATAGGTGCCACCGGTGATGACATATGATTTTCCAGCCAATAATGTCACGGAAGATGTATTCAGATTAATGGATATTGCATCGTTTCTGTTACCTTGATAGGCTGGAGCTGCGGAGCGGGTTGCCACAGATTTTGATTTGACAGAGGTTGCTGCCTGTGACCCTGAAAAATCTACAGTGATTTCTTGGGAATCAATAATATGTTCTTGAACAATTCTTAAACCGTTCGGAGATGTCTGTCGAACATATATCACTCCTTGGGTTTGTGGAAAGTTAACTTCTGAAATGTACATATCTCCTTTTCTGGCAACCCCTTTAGCCAAAAGTTTAGCACCAGAATTCAATACCGGATTTTCGTCGAAGACCTCAACAGTATAATAATATTCTCCGTTATATTCGTCGTTAACGTTGACCCTTAGAGTAGCAGAACTTATGGTTGCCCAATTAAAATTATCGGGGACACCTGCAAAAGGTGAGGGAACCTTATAATAGGGGTCGTAATAGTCTTCCTTACAACAGGTAAGAATTGTGATTAAAAAGAAGAATGGAATCAGAAGTGTTGTTTTGCGAGATAATCTTTTCATAAATGAAACTTCAAATTTTGTCGTTAAAAAACCATAAATACCCTTCCAGCAACAAAAATATAACAATAGTTTGATTTTGCACTATTTTAATAGATTTAAATTGAATAAATATATGAAGCTCTTTTTATATTGATTTACATTTTAATGTCAAAGTCTTGTATTTTTATTTCATTAATATTGATTCTTAAATTTTTTATATAAATATGGGGCAACTAAGTATTGTTATTTAACCGTTTTATTGTACTTTTGCGAAGAATTACGATGTCGATCGTGCTTTAAAACATTCTTTAAGGGGGAATTGTTTTAAAATAAATAAATAGGTTAGGTATGAGTTTTAATGTTCCTGAAACAGACAAGAAGCGTGTTGTAATTGTAGGAGGAGGTTTTGGTGGCCTGAAATTGGCAAATCAGTTAAAAGGTAGTGGTTTCCAGGTAGTTCTGGTAGATAAGAATAACTATCATCAATTTCTTCCTTTAATTTATCAGGTAGCTTCAGCAGGGTTGGAACCAAGTTCCATCTCTTTTCCTTTTCGTAAGATTTTCCGTAAAAGGGAAGATTTCTATTTCCGTTGGGCCAATGTAACAGGTTTCAGAGCCGAGAAGAATACGGTTTCAACTTCAATTGGTAAACTTCGTTATGATTATTTGATTCTTGCTGCCGGTACGGTTACAAATTATTTTGGTAACGCCAATATCGAAGAAGCTGCTCTTCCAATGAAGACTGTAGAAGAGGCAATGACAATGCGTAATATAGTGTTGTCAAATCTCGAAAAAGCAGTTACTTGTGAGGACCCAGTACAAAAGCAAGAACTAATGAATATTGTGATTGTTGGCGGAGGTGCGACGGGTGTTGAAATCTCAGGTGTTCTTTCTGAAATGAAGCGTTTTGTTATTCCGGGAGATTATCCGGATCTGGATGTAAGCAAAATCAATGTATACCTTATTGAAGCTTCTTCTAAACTATTGGGAGCAATGTCACCTCATTCATCTGCCAGTTCTGAGAAATTCCTCAGAGGAATGGGTATTAATGTGTTGATGAATACAAAAGTTCTTGATTACAAGGATAATAAGGTGGTTCTAGATAATGGGCAGGAAATTCCGACTCAGACATTTATCTGGGTGAGTGGTGTAAGAGCTACTGCGTTCAATCACGTGAAACCTGAACAATTAAACAGAGGAGGTAGAATCATGGTTGATGAGTTCAATCGTGTAAAAGGTACTGAAAATGTTTTTGCTATTGGCGATATTTGTTATCAAACAGAGAAAGATTACCCTAACGGTCATCCTCAGTTGGCACAGGTTGCAATACAACAAGGAGTCTTGCTAGCATCAAATCTTAAGAAACTGGAAAATGGCGAAAAACTTGAACCATTCCATTACCGTAATTTGGGTTCTCTTGCTACAATTGGTAGAAACAAGGCGGTTGCGGATTTTGCCAACATAAATACACATGGTTGGTTTGCATGGATTATCTGGTTGGTGGTTCACTTACGTTCAATTCTGGGAATCAGAAACAAACTGGTAGTGTTAATTAACTGGGTATGGAGTTATCTGACATACGATAATCACATCCGCTTGATCATGTCGGCTAAAAAACACATCACTGTGGATGATGAAGAGGATTGATTATAACAATCTCCAAAAAATATTTAAAAGAGTAGTCTGTTCAATAACGGCTGCTCTTTTTTATTAAAACGATTTTTTAGAGCGCTTTTTGATGAGTAAGAAACGGTTCTGATGAAATAAATAGAGGGTATTATGAATTATTTATTTAATTTTGCCATATCTATTATAAGATTATTCACCCTTTTATATCTGAAAAAATGATAAATAAGATATTATATAGCCTGTATGTTAACCTGAGGTCAATTATCACCTGGGGATTCTGGGGGTATGTGGCAGTACTTTTGGCACTCTTTCTGATCGATGTGAAGTTGAATGCCTATTGTTTTATTGTATTATTCTTCTTTCTTGGTTTATGGGTGGGAAGTAGCCTTTCATATTGGTTGCGTGACGAGATAAAGTATCGGGAGCTTGATAAATAAACTATTCTTCCTTGGTTATTTCACCTGCCAGGGATTTTGTCATGCGGAAACGTATTTCTTTATTGCTGAATCCATGCCCTAAAAGAAACATTAATTTGGTGATAGCACATTCCAAAGTACTGTCATATCCACTGATTACCCCTGCCTGTAATAGTTGCAGACCTGTACCGTACCGCTCCATTTGTACAGCCCCCGAGGTACATTGAGTTACATTTACAATGATAATCCCTCTGCTTGTAGCATCTTTTAAGGCCTGTATGAACCACTCTTTCTGTGGAGCATTACCCGATCCGAATGTTTTTAAAACTACCGCTTTTAATCCGGGAGCATTGAGAACGGCTGAAACAATACTTTCCTGAATTCCAGGAAACAGATTGAGGATTACAACATTTGTATCGAATAGATAGTGTGGTTTCAGAGGCAGACCTTCATCCGGCTTCAGAATTCTTGATGGCTCATATTTGATATGAATCCCTGCTTTTGCAAGCGGAGGATAGTTGAATGAGCGGAAGGCGTTGAAGTTTTCCGCATTTATCTTGCTGGTACGGTTTCCGCGCATTAGATGATTCTCAAAGAAAATGCATACTTCGGGAACTGCAGCTTTTCCATCAATCTTGGCGGCAGCTATCTCGATAGCAGTAATCAGGTTTTCTTTTCCATCTGTACGAAGCATGCCGATTGGCAACTGTGATCCCGTAAGGATAACCGGCTTGCTGAGATTCTCCAACATAAAGCTAAGGGCTGAGGCGGTAAATGCCATTGTATCTGTGCCGTGCAAAATCACAAATCCATCGTATAAATCATAATTGTAACTAATGATCTTAACCAGTTTTGCCCAAGCTTGTGGCTCCATATCGGACGAATCAATCGGTGGTTCGAATTGATAAGTGGAGATGTGATAGTTGAACTTCTTCAGTTCGGGCACATGTTTCAGAAGGTGGTTAAAGTTGAAGTTTTCCAAAGCGCCGGTTTCCGGGTTTTGAATCATTCCAATGGTACCACCGGTGTATATTAATAACACAGAAGGGGTTTTTGTGATCATCATGCAGCAGATGTTAATTAATATGCAAAGATAACGATTCTTTGAGAATAATATCCAAAAAGCACAGATTACACCAATTCGAAAACGAACTTATTTCAGCTAGTTCAAAAATAGAGTGTAATCCGTGTTAGTTTTATATTATAATGCAAACAACTGTTTCAGATGCTAATCTTTCAGTTCGGCAACAAGTTTCCCCACAGCTGCCGAAATGCTCTCTTCTTCACCTAAAAGAGTAACAAATTTGCTTCCCACGATGGCTCCCGCCGCATGTTCGCATGCAGCTTTAAAGGTTGCTTTGTTGGATATGCCAAATCCCACAATGCATGGATTGTTAAGCTTCATGGATTCAATCCTCTTGAAATAGTTTTTCTTTTCAACGTTGAATTCATCCTGTGCACCGGTAGTGGCGGCAGAAGAGACCATATAAATAAATCCATCTGTATGCTCATCAATCAGTCGGATGCGCTCCTCGCTTGTCTCAGGAGTAATAAGCATGATTACCTTAACCCCGTAGCGTTCGGCCACGATCTGATATTTTTCCATGTAGTCTTTGAAAGGAAGATCGGGAATTATCATTCCATCGATTCCGCACTCCACGCATTTGCGGCAAAAGTTTTCAAACCCGTATTGCATAATCGGATTGAGATACCCCATCAGGATGAGAGGTATTTTCGCATAATGCCGGATGTCTCTTAATTGTTCGAAAAGTAGCTTCAGCGTCATTCCGTTATTCAGTGCCTGGGTAGACGAGTCTTGAATCACCGGACCATCGGCCATAGGGTCACTGAAAGGGATACCAATTTCAATCATGTTGACACCTTTCTTTTCCAATTCACGAATAATAGGCACTGTATCGTCCAGATTAGGATAACCGGCAGTGAAATAGATGGAAAGAATCCCTTTTTTATGCTCTTTAAGTAGTTGATTAATTCTATTCATAATTAAAATGCTTTATGTACCTGTTTATTTTTTAAATTCTTTGATGAATCGTTGTAATTTCTCCACATTCTTCATAGCCGGAGCGGTTTCAAACCGACTATTGAGGTCTATCCCGGCAAATTGCTCATGGCGGAAATTTTTCAGATCATCAATGCTTTCCGGAGAGATGCCGCCACTAAGTAGAAATGGTGTCTTTCCCCTATAATGAGAGAGTATTGACCAGTCGAATTGTTTACCTGACCCTCCATGTCCTTCGCATTTGGTATCGAAGATAAAATACTCGCACAATCCTTCATATTTCTCGGTCTCTGCCAAATCGGCGGGAGATGACACGGAGAAAGCTTTGATAAGTTTGAGTCCCTTCTCCCGCAAAGATAAACAATATTCAGGCGATTCTGTTCCGTGAAGCTGTATATAGTTTAATGCAAAAGCGCGTGCCAGACTCTCTATTGTTGCAGAATCTTCATTTACAAAAACTCCAACCCTTTGTGCCTTAACGGGAAGGTAAGAGGGCGGACATGTGATGTAACGGGAAGAGCCCGGGAAAAAGATGAGTCCCATCATATCAATCCCCAGGCTTTCTACCTGTCGGATATTAACAGCATCACGCATACCACATACTTTGATAATCATTCCATCATTAGTTAAGCTGTTTGATAAATGATCCGAGTGCTTCTCCCGGATTACTTGTTTTCATAAAGTTCTCTCCAATCAGGAACCCCCGGAAGCCAGCTTGACGAAGATTTTTCACTGTCTCAGGAGAAGAGATACCGCTTTCTGATACCAACAGCATATCCTTTGGAAGCATGCTTGCCAGGCGGAAAGAGTTCTCCACATCGGTGACGAATGTTCCCAGATTACGGTTGTTTACTCCTACCATATCGATGGCGCTATCTACATATTCCAGCTCTTTTTCGCTGTGAATCTCCAGTAGCACTTCAAGTCCCAGTTCGTGCGCTTTTTCTGCAAGTTGGAGGCACTCATCCTTCTCCAGAGCTGCCGCAATGAGCAGAACTGCATCCGCTCCGATAATCTTGGCTTGATAAAGCTGGTACTCGTCAATGATGAAGTCTTTTCGCAATATCGGAATGTTTACCTCCGGCCGTGCAATGCGTAAATCCTTAAGATCACCTCCAAAGTAGGGAGTATCAGTCAGAATAGAGAGTGCCGAGGCACCGTTTGCTTGGTAAGCCGCTGTAACCTCTTCAGGAGAAGCGTCTCTGTTAATCCATCCTTTCGAAGGCGATTTCCGTTTAAACTCAGCGATAATGCCTGTCGACGAATTGGCCAAAGCCCGACGCATAGAAAACATTTTTCTCTCTTCACTGGCGCCATTCTCAAGCAGCTGAGCTGGCACTGCTTTCTTTTGTTCCCGTAGCGTGATTCTTTTGGATTCAATGATCTCCATCAATATATCTTTCATCTATATTAACTGTTTAATTCTACAAATTGTTTAAATTTTGCTAGCGCTTTTCCGCTTTCCAGAGATTCCCTTGCTTCAGCGATGCATTCTTCAATACTTTTTTCTGGGCATATCACCTGAATTGCAAAAGCTGTGTTTACTATTACACAGTTTTTCTGGGCTTCAGTTGCCTTGTTGTTCAAAATATTGTCGAATATCCCGGCTGCCTCTTCGGGAGTGTCGCCACCATACAGGTCTGCTTCCGTGTATCGTTTGAATCCCAGCGATTCCGGCGTATAGATCTTCTCGCTCGACGAGTCCACCACTTTAAAGTCGTCAGTAAGTGAAATTTCATCATAACCGTCCATGCTGTGTACTACAGAAAACTTGCTTCCACTTTCCTGGAATGTGTAACTATAGAGTCTCAATAATGGGAGGTTGTATACCCCCAGAAGCTGGTAGGTTGGCATCACAGGATTGGCAAGCGGACCAAGCATGTTGAAGAAAGTCCGTACTCCCAGACTCTTGCGGATTGGCGCCACCGCCTTCATGGCAGGACTGAATAGTGGTGCGTGGAGATAAGCCATGTTGCAATTGTCAATACTCCTTTTAAGCTTATCTGTGTCTGCAGTAAATTTTACGCCGTGTTGTTCCATCACGTTACTAGCCCCACTAACCGATGTAGCGCCGTAGTTGCCATGTTTTACCACATTGTAGCCTGCTCCCGCAAGGGCGAAACAGGATGTTGTCGAGATATTGAATGTGTTCTTCCCATCACCTCCTGTTCCCACAATATCCATGGGCTTGTATTCGCTTAGGTCTACTTGCACCCGCATTTCAAGCAAGGCATCTGTAAATCCCAATATCTCTTCTACAGAAATGTTGCGCATAAGAAAAACCGTGATTAGCGATGCAACCTGTGCGTCATTGTATTTGCCGGTCGCAATGTTCTGCAGTATTTCTTTGGCTTCTTCACGACTCAGATACTTGTGCTCGAAGAGTTTATATAGTATATTTTTCATTTTGTTATTTATTTAACCAGTTATTAATGATTTCGCGACCTTTGGGGGTAAGCACTGATTCCGGATGAAACTGGATTCCTTTTACATCATACGTTTTGTGGCGGATAGCCATGATTTCACCTTGGTTGTCTTCAGCAATGACCTCCAGTTCGTTTTCAGGGAAGTTCTTATTGCTGACAATCCAGGAGTGGTAACGTCCTACCGTTATTTCTTTGGGCAATCCGCTGAACAGTGAATCTTCCTTCGTTATTCTTATCGAAGATTCTACACCGTGAAACACCTCTTTCAGGTTTTCCAGTTCGGCCCCGAAAGCCTCTCCAATAGCCTGATGCCCGAGGCAAACCCCCAAGATGCTTTTTGTTGGGGCATACCGACGAATCAACGGCAGCAAAATGCCGGCTTCTTCAGGAATACCCGGCCCCGGAGATAGGATTATCTTATCAAACTTCTCTATATCATCAAGCGAAATCTTATCGTTGCGATGGACTTCTACATTTTTGTATCCCGATTCCTTCACCAAGTGTAGTAGATTATAGGTGAAAGAATCATAATTGTCCAGTATAAGAATTTTTTTCATGGTCTACTTTATTAGTTTTTTAATGTACAGGCCAGGTCAATTGCCTTTTTCAGCGCACCTAGTTTATTGTTTACCTCCTGAAGCTCGTATTCGTCGTTGCTTTTAGCCACTATTCCGGCTCCGGCCTGATACCAAAGCTCGTTGTTACGACTTACAAATGAACGGATGGTGATGGCCTGATTCAGGTCGCCGTTCAGTCCGATGAATCCGATGCATCCGCCATAAGCACCCCGGTTCTGACTTTCAATTTCCGAGATGAGCTGCATGGCTCTTACTTTCGGAGCCCCTGATAATGTACCGGCAGGGAAGGTATCAATAAATGTTTGAATCGGGTTGCACTCTTCGTTCAGTGTGCCGCTTACCCGCGATACCAGGTGAATTACATGGCTATAGTATTGTACCTCTTTGTAGAAGTCTACTTTTACATCATGTGTATTGCGGCTCAAATCATTTCGTGCCAGGTCAACCAACATTACATGCTCTGCATTCTCTTTTGGGTCGGCAAGCAGTTCTTCGACCAACTGTTTGTCTTTGGTTACATCGCCGGTTCGGCGGCTGGTTCCTGCAATGGGGTCGATGCTTACCCGCTTGCCCTCAATTTTACAATGCGTTTCGGGCGATGAACCGAAAATACGGAATCCGCCGAAATCAAAATAGAAGAGGTAAGGAGAGGGGTTAATAGAACGAAGAGCGCGGTACACTTTGAAATCGTCGCCGGCATATGGTTGTACAAAACGTCTGGAAAGCACTATTTGGAATACATCACCCCGTAGACAGTGAGTTACTCCTTTACGGACGTTCGATTTAAATTCCTCGTCCGATATCGGGCTGTACTCTTTTCCATTGATTGAGAAATTGTACGAAGCGAAGTTGCGGTTCTCCAGAATCGTCTCCAATTCATTTAGTCCGCTCTCTTCTCCTTCCTGTAACAACTCCACCAGGGTAAGTTCGTTTTTGAAATGATTGAAAATTAGTATGTATTTATATAATGTATAGAGCAAATCGGGCGCATCGTTTTTCGCGTCGTGAGATTCGCGCACCGGAATGTTTTCAAAATAACGTACTGCATTGAATGAGGTATAACCAAACAATCCGCACGAGTTCTTATCGTGGCCTGTTACATTCAGCTTTCCCATAAATCCGTTCAGGGCATCGGAAACGGTGAACTTATCTGAGATTTCCTCCTTTTCAATTGAGTTGTCCGGAAGTCGAACGGTACATTCATTACTGTTTACCCCAATACTTGCCAGGGGTTTCAATGCGATAAATGAATGGCTGTTTTCATTCCCATGAAAATCCGAACTTTCCAGTAATGCTGATTCCGGATAGATATCTCTCACTTTGAGGTAAATGCTTACCGGAGTGTGCAAGTCGCCTAGCACTTTCTTGCTGTTAGTTGTAAAATTATAGGTTTTCATATTATTTTATTATTTAGTTGTTCATTAAGCCGATGTAGGTTTCCATATCCTTATCGCCTCGTCCCGAAACTGTAAGTACCACTACATCTTCAGGTTTGAATTTAATCTTGTTCAATGCGCCCAATGCGTGAGCCGATTCTAGGGCGGGGATGATTCCCTCAATGCGGGTTAGCTCGAATGCTGCTTTTACTGCTTCATCATCATTGATTGCCAGTACAGTGGCACGCTTGGTTTCCGCCAGGTTAGCATGGAAGGGACCGATGCCCGGGTAATCGAGTCCGGCCGAGATTGAGTATGGTTCTTCAATCTGTCCGTCCTCATTCTGCATCAGCAGAGTTTGGGCACCATGGATAATTCCGATTTTCCCAAGCTGAATGGTGGCGGCAGACATACCTGTCTCCACTCCTTTACCTCCGGCTTCGGCAAGAACAATTTTCACCCGCTCATCGTCTACGTAGTGATAGATAGTACCTGCGGCATTGCTTCCGCCTCCAACGCAGGCAATCAGATAATCGGGATAATCTCGTCCCTCTTTCTCCAGTAACTGCTTCTTTATCTCTTCACTGATAACCGATTGCAGACGGGCAACCATATCGGGATAAGGATGAGGCCCAACCGTGGAGCCAATAACGTAATAGGTATCCGAAGGATGACAGCACCAGTCGCGGATAGCTTCGTTTGTGGCATCTTTAAGAGTCATGTTGCCAGATGTGACCGGACGTACTGTAGCCCCCAGCATTTTCATCTTCTGTACATTGGGTTGCTGGCGTTCTACGTCTGTTTTGCCCATGTAGACAATGCATTCCATATTCATCAGTGCACATACTGTTGCTGTGGCCACTCCGTGCTGTCCGGCTCCGGTCTCTGCAATGATGCGTTTCTTGCCAAGACGACGTGCCAGAAGAATCTGACCGATTGTATTGTTTATTTTGTGAGCACCGGTGTGGTTTAAATCTTCCCTTTTCAGGTAAATTTTGCAGCCATATATGTCAGAAAGACGATTGGCAAGATAGAGTGGGGAAGGACGTCCGACATAATCTCTGAGCAGTGTATTGAATTCTTTTTTGAACTCCTCGCTGTGCAACACTTCCAGATATTTGTTCTTAAGTTCTTCCACACAGTGGTGAAGTATTTCGGGGATATAAGCACCACCGAACTCACCATAATAACCTTCTTCATTAACTAAATACGTTTTCATCGCTAATATTTTTATTTTTAAAATTGGCATAAAAAAAGGCCCGTCGCAGGTGCGACAGGCCTCTTAAAGATATCTTAAATTTAGTATATATACACGAGTACTGCTTCCTTACGACTTATGGAGTTGTAAGAAGCGCCACCAACATGCATTTACTAAAATTGTTCTCATTATATTTTTTCTTATTTTGCTGCAAATGTATAGACTTTGTTTTAATCTGCAAACAAATCCAATGTTTTTTTTGAGAAATCTTTATTTTTTTCTTTCCAATACTTTCATGTCTCCTTCTTATAACTGTTTAAACTTTCCATGAGATAAATTACATAGAAAGTATTTCTCGCTTATGTATCTATCTTGTTTTTGCCTGCCTTGTCTTTTTTATCAGGCAGGATAATCTGTTATTATCCGCAAGTAAAAATCGAAATTAATTAAAAACTAAACCAAATAATGGAGCTGAGAAACTCTATATCGACTCCCTGGTTTAAAGTTGTTTTTAGCCTGTTATTTCTCCATTTTGCGCCATTTTATCGATGTTAGATGAAAAAATGTCCAATATTTGAGCTGCTTTTTTTTGCTTTTTTTAAACTTAATTATCTGAAAATTAATGTTTTAATCAAAAAGTAACATGTCCAACTATTTTTTTGGTCATTATGTCATTCTTAACTAATTTAGCTATCGTAAAAATATGACTAAACATTAAAAAACAAAACATTATGAAAACGTCAACAATCTTACCTGTCAGCTTCATAGCAAAAGGATGTACACCAGACTTTTCGCAATTGAGCAGAATTCAGTTAAATGGAAAAACTGACTTTTCTAATGCTGAGGCTAAAGTACTTGAATGTGCCAATTATCTCACATCAACTCCTATGGACAGAGAAAACCTGAACCGCGAGTATGCAGAGAATTTTTTGTTGATTTGGATGTCAGGAACTTCTGATTTTACTTTCAATCTTAATGAAACAGTTTGCAGTATAATCAGATCTAATCTCTCATTAATAGGAGTCTATTTTGCATGTGCTACAAAATTTGCACTCGAGAACAGAGACAAAGCTAGAAATAAAAACACGATAATAAAAAATGCACTCTTATTACTATTAAATTATTGTAAGAATCCCAAGAACAAAGTAGATCAAAATGACTTGTTGAAAGCCGTGATGAACGAAGAAAATTAAAAAGTAGTAATAATTAGAGAGGATACTCCCGTCAACTTGCTGGAAAGCTGACGGGAGTTTTTTTATTCATTTCACATGGATATACGTGTGTTTCTCGGGGCATCTGCCAATTTGTAGGCATAAAGATAAATCTGCTGAAGATGAAAATTCTTTCACTGCTTGCACCTTGCCAACAGATTTGACTGATAAATATATATCTGTTGAAGATGATAATGCTCATTGCGCATAAATGGTATGTAAAAGTGGTGAAAGTTGCCGAGACCAAACGCATGAACATAGAGTTGCATGCCGGATTGATAGAGATTGATGGATAAAGAGGTGAAGAAATAGGTGGGCTCTTTTGACTAACCGCCGCTTCGCGCGCGGATTAGTTAAGCATGCGAGCGGAACCAATCGCACCCCACGAAAATCTTACGCCAAGTTTTTCAAATCTTACGCCATGTTTTTTTAATTTGTCGCCATGTTTTTTTAAAAACTGACCTTTCCAGGAATGGGTTTACGTTTTCTGTGGTTACGACTAGAACTGGTTTGCAATATTTTTCTTATTCCTAAGCCGACTTGGCATTAAATATTTTATTTCCAGATTCAGTTTACATTATTTCAATGGGTAATGTAGACCGGAAGTTCTGTTGTCAAGAACGGGAAGGATTCGATATCCTTCTCGTTCTTTGAATTACTACAATGGTACAACGTTTTCCATTGTTTACCTTTGCCGAGAGCGGGTTTACAGTTTCCAGGATTACAACCACAACCGCTTGGCAGCATTCATCTAGTCTCTAAGTCAACTTCATGTTATAGGGGCTCCTTTGACCGATCTTAGTAAAGTCATCTTCCATTCAACAGGTTAGGGCATTGTTTTCCTTATCCGGACGGGCAAAAGTAAAGGAACAATATATCAATGAATTTGCTATGAATTAAATGTTGCATATAATTACCCGAATACATTATATTTCACATTGGGTTATTTCATCATTAAACGGCATATTATAGATTGATTGCAAATTTTGTAACCGCATTTTTAATTTATATCACAGATGATTTCATTGTTATTAGCCGACAATATGTATGTAATCTTTATTTTTAATAAAAAACAGCTAAAAGTATACCTACTGTAAAGTGTTTATAATCAACCTTGAAATATATTTTAACTCTCGTTTAAGGGTACGACAAGAAAAACTCCGCCTAGTTTTCCGTCTTACTATTTTATTTTTAGAATTAGTTGCTTGATAATTAGCTACGGGGTATTTTATCTCGCCCCCTATATATACAAAAATAAGGCATAGTTCCCCGTGCATTTATTTTCATCAGTACATTCGTTTCACTAGTGTCCACTTAAAATCGTTAACATTCTTAAAGGAAGTTTGAAAAATTCTAGGTCTTTTGTTGAAAAAAACAATAAAACAAATTTTTCGATTATCGTCATTGATAACGTAGACCACCACTTTTCTAACAAAATAATATTAATTAAAGAGAAAGATGGCAATTCGACAAGGGTTAAAGAAACTTCAGGCATTTACTTCTGAAGTGTAATTTCTTGGTAAAATAAAATTCCCGATAGATAAGTCTCAAAGACTGCTGTTACTAATATAATATGCCAGTACCTCTGGGGATGCATATTCATTAATTGACTAGGTTTGCCTCATAAGTCTTCACAAAAAGAAAAATTAAAGAAACTATATTGTGTTTGTTAATGGAATATATCGTTTCTTCAAATTATGTTCTTATATTTGTGACCAAGAAATGGGTCGTATTATAGTATTCTTACTTTGTGAATCATTTAATTAAGATTATGCAGCTTGAAAAAAAAATAACCGGAATTTCTTTGATTGTTCTCCTCATCTCGATTTTGCCGTATCGTTCTATGGCTATGATTCATTCCGACTCCACCAAAATAACAACTCAGATTGCCTTGGAGCATGCTGTCACTCATTTCTGGGATGACTTTTTATTTGAAAATTGCAATACACTAAATGAAGAAGGATCAACCCTTGCCTTGAAGTATTATGTAGATATACTATCGAGATTGTCAATTGAAAAGAGACAGCCCGTATTAGGTGAATTCTTGAAGATGACAAAAAAATATCCTGGGCCACAAAAGTTCTTTATCAAAATGCTTTGTGATGCTTATTCGCTGCCCTCCTCCATCTACAAAAACGAAGATATCTACATTTTCCTGCTCAATTATTGCCTGCAAAGCAATATGTACGAATCGTGGGAAAAGCAGATGTATAGCAACTTGTTGAAATCAGCAAATCAAAACAGACCTGGAAAACCGGCAAACAACTTCTGTTTTACGAATCTAAAAAATTCTATTTCGACACTTTACAACACAGAAGCCGAATATCTTATTCTCTACTTTTACAATCCCGAATGTGAGGCTTGCCGTGAAACATCGAAGGTGCTTGAAGCTTCAAACATGAACGGATTCCTCAAAAATGGGAAAATAAAGCTGTTAGCCATTAGTTTGGAACCCAATTCAGTGCTGTGGCATGCCACGGCAAAAACAAAACCCTTTTGGTTGCATGGTCAGGATGCCAAGGACAATATTCAGTCACAAGGAATCTACGATCTAAGTGCTATTCCCACTTTGTACCTATTGGACAAACATAAAAATGTTATTTTAAAAGATTGCAAAACAGAAGATATTATCTCTTACTTGAATTACAAACACATTAATGCAGGTAAATAAAATGACCGATAACCTTCACTACACCTAATAAATACTCCATTAAAAAACAGACCAGCAATAAAAAACCTTTTTTTGTCTGTTATGCTAAGAATTCTATTTGCACTAAATTCATATTCAACAGAGCACAACCTGTTAACAAACAGTCTTACCAAACCACAATTTGCAAAGCTACTGGGCAAAGAAACCAGTTGAGTGTACTTTCCAACCTATCAAGGTTGGGGCTCTTTAATGGTGCAAAAATAACAAATTGACTTGTTCGAGTCTTTTGGCGATAACCTGTTCGCCAATTGGAATAAGATACGCTTGCTGTTATAGTAGGTAATACACTTTATTGCCAGTCGAGAGAAACGGGAACGTATTTGTTTGTGATTGTTAAATGAGGCAAAAGAAAAAGCAGATCGAACAACTGAATAGTGCTATAAGGATTTAATTTTATCCCGATAATGTAATGCCGAAAAGGGATTCGCCTCAGGTAAATTCTGATTGATTTATGCAGATAATTCCAACACAAAAACATCTATCGTTTCAACGGAATTCATCAATATTCGACGAACCCTAATTAAGTATGCAACATCAACCTTTGAACAATTTTTGCAGTTATTATTAATTTAATTATCTAAAACATGAAAAAACAATTTTACTTTTTATTGTTATCTATTTGTTTGGCACTACCTGATGCCAAAGCTCAGCTACCCAATGTTCCTTATACAGATTATTCTACTAAAAAAGGAGTAATAACAGATGCGCGCGATGGGAAAACATATGCCTACAAAAAGTATGGCAGCTATGATTGGTTTATGCAAAATCTTAATTGGGACGGGTATGATGGAACAACAGAATCTACCAGAGGTAGTGTCGGTGTTTATGGGACTGTCGATCCAACCGGTGAAAAATTTGGAAGGATGTACCCGACAAATATCACTAATACAAACATGAACAAATGGTGTCCTTCCGGTTGGACTGTAGCCACTAAATCTGATTGGGAAAAATTATATACTAATATTGTCAAACTGTATGGAATTACAGATGTAGCCCTGAATGCGGATAGCACCAGTGTAGTTATCTCGTCAAATTCTGTTGAAAATATGGCTAAGTATCTTAAAACAGGTGGATTGGTTAGTGACGGAGGGCTTTGGACCTCAGGTACTATAGATCCGTTGTCTTCTCAAATCGGCATTAATATTTTGCCTGCAGGGGTTTTTAACAAAACAACTGGATATTACACAAAAGGAACCAACAGTTCAGCAACCGACACAGTGGGAAAAAAAGCGAGCTTCCTAGTGGGAAGTTATTTTCATGAATATTTTTTAAACAACAGTGAATATGCATTATATACAAACAGGAACTCTCAACATCATGCGTCAGTCAGATGCATACGAAAAAGTGAAACGACTTTCCCTGATATTGAAATTACGACACCTTACCCTGATACTGTTGTAATCAACCAAATTGTCAGCACCGAAAAAGAAATTAAGCGATTAAGGCAAGTACAAAAAAAGTTTGACCATAGTTTAACTGGATTTTACATAGAAAGCGGCAAACAAGTGGCAGTTAATGTAGAAGTTCTGAACCCCGCCAGCGACGATGCAAGTCCTAAAATTGTGATCGGCACACCTTCAAGGTCCGGCAATATTCGGAAAGAAATAACACTCAATCCCGGTCTTAACATCATTACTCCAGACATGCATACCGGAGGAATGATTTATTTCCGTTACGTCTCCAATTCCGACAATCCCCAGGGAAAAGTCAAAATCAATTTCACAAGTGAAAGCCAGCATGTAAGAGCTCCTTATTATATTAAAGGGGTTACAACTGCCGATGAGTTTTTGAGTATGTTGGGAAAATATGAGACTACAGACGTAATGTTTTCTTCCGATTATGCAGTTGTTGTTGTCTCAAGAACGGCAGCTCTTAATTACTCGATTGACACGGACAAAGAGAAATGGTTGTCGGATCTGGATAAAATTCTCTTAACCGAGGATCAAATCAGCGGACTTTCCGATGACGATCCTAATCCACTTCACCGCCGATTGGCAAAAGGCATCAGACATCTCTTCGCGGAAGCATCTTCCGGATATATGTTTGCCACTGATTATGGAACTGGATATAGTGGAGATGCTCCACTTGTGCGGCTATTAACTAATCTGACAGCAAGCAATAACTGGGGAGTTGCTCATGAATTAGGGCATCAACACCAACAGGGAGCTTACAAACCATCTGTTTTTACAGAGGTGTCTGTCAATATATATACAGAAGCTGTACAAAGAGCGTTTTCCGGAGAGAGCTATATTCGTAATTCGGAATCAGCATGGAATAAATTATTGAATCAATATTTCACACTTCCGGATGAAACAAGAGATTTCTTTTCCAATGCAATTGATACCATTGCCGGATCAGGCAACGATAGCCGTCTGCTTCTATTCGAACAATTACACATGATCTTCGGCGATGAATTCTTTCATAGATTACACCGGATTGTAAGAGAGGAAGAAATTGATGGAGGTAATGACGATGCACGCAAATTTTATTTTGTACTCAAGGCATGCCAATTAACTGGTTATGACTTAAGAAGTTATTTCAATAAATGGGGTTACAAAGTCTTACCTTATTATCAACAAGTATTAGATAAAGCAATACTTGATGGTGGATTACAAGCACCTTCTTGTGACATATCCTTAACAACGCCATATTCTAAGCCTGGCTGTGTGCCGCTGCCATTGATTGGAATAACCACATCTACGCCACCATCTGATCCTCAACCTACCGATGGAGCAGTTGCAATTAGTAAATATTGTGATTATTCGAGTAAATCGGGAAATTTTACCGATTCTCGCGACGGGAAAATCTATCCTTACAAACGCTACGGGAATTACGAGTGGTTTACAAAAAATTTGGATTGGGACGGATATGACGGAACAAATGAATCGTCCAAAGGTACCGTAGGTACTTACGGCCCTGGAGACGCTGACGGAAAGCTATATGGCCGTATGTATCCCACAAACGCAGCATCGAGTGCTTCAGGCTGGTGTCCCGACGGATGGACTGTACCCACAGAGACATTATGGAACGACTTGATTACAAGTATTAAAAGCACTTACAACCTTACTAACACAAATTTAGTATCTTGCCTGAAGTGCGGCGGAGGCAGAGACGACAATGCAGACGGACTGTGGGCCAAAGGTCCTGGTGGCATCAATATAACGAAAGCTGCAGAAGTAGGATTTAATGTATTGCCCGGCGGCGTTGTCAATAAAAGCACACTGTCATACGACAATGGAGACAACCCCGGTTTGAAAGCAAGCTTTTTGATACCCAACTCCATCTGGTTTCATAAGGTAATGAGTTATGCAGATGATTCTATTGCCTATACAAATAGGAATTCACAACACCATGCATCCATCCGTTGCGTACGTCAGTCCCCGCCTGCTTCGGTTCAAAATGTAAAAGACAACAAAAAGAGCTGGATTTATATTGATGATGCCTCAAATACGCTACGCATTGTAAGTTCCGAACCTTTTATTCATGTAAACATAATGGATGCAAGTGGTAAAACGATATATGATACAAAAATGCCGGCTGATACACAATTCGCAGTTGTCTCTGCGCAAAACTGGAATAGAGGTATTTATATTGTTAACATTCAGGGAGCACAAGGTATAGAAATGCATAAGGTAATTAAAAATTTCTAACATCTGATTCACATAATACATTGGAGAAAAATATGTAAAATTATCCAATATATTTTTGGTAATATTTGCGATTCTTTTATTAACAGCAATGCGGAGAGAGTTGGTTTACTCTTTCCGCATTTATATTAACCTACTAAAAAAGAGAGTGCTTGTTCTTCTTTAAGCACCACTTTGGTTGAGTGCTGCTCAAAAATAGTGGATTCTTTTATTTTAGAACAGCCGTTATATTTTCTTGTTTAAGAAACGCTTTGCCAAATATTTGCTTACAGATTCGTCGTACAACTTCAAGCAAGCATAAACCAACAATACATTCCATGCCATTACACCCAAAGAAATTGCCCAGGTTTCGCCAAACGTATAAAGTTTGCTTTTGATGAGCCATGCATAGAAAAGGTACATGTTTACTGATTCTCCACCATTTTAAAATAGAGGGACTTACGAAATAAAGCGGATAATGCACTATATATAACGGAAAAGAGATGTCTTCCAGGAACTTGCATATGTTTGTCGATATCTTTCGGTTGTAGAGCCCGATGCGCCCAGCCAAAACAGGGTAGGGAAAACGACGATGATGCAGAACGATTCGTAAACACCGTTCATGCAGACGGGTTTAAGAGTTCCGATAAAAGGGACCGAGAACAAAGCTACCAATATAGCCGAACAAATCCAAAATTTACTTCAAAAGGACCAATGTGAAGCATGAGGAGTAAGCGAAATTTGCTTGTAGCGTAGAAAGCATTTACTTTAAACAGACCAGTTTGAATGCGACTTTTGCGTTACTGCCAAATTTTGTTGGTGAACCCGGGAAACAATGCCGCCTCCAATAAATAAAAAAGTAAAATCTGCGGAAATGATTGAGCTCATGGCTTCTCATTTACCGCAGATTTACCTAAAACCAGTAAGTTTATTAAAACAATCAATGAGCTGTAGTTAATAGTATTAATGCAGCAGTTCCTAAAATGGCGCCGGCTACTTTTGCACCGCTATTATCACGATGTTCTCTGCAATCATGGCATTGATCGTCGTATCTGTGCATCTTGCATCTTTTCATTCTGTCTCTTCTTTCGTAATATTCGTTATCATCGTAATTATCATACCTTCTGTTGTTGTTGCTATAATAACGGTCGTCATCCCTATCTTTGTATTCCCGGCAATCTCTGTCCCTGTATTCGTGATCTCTATCGTTTTCATATCTGATAATCACTTCAGTTCTGTTACCCTTGTGTTTTCCACCCTTGTTTGAAGCCATACTAACTGAGTTCATTGATACCATAATGATGGCAACTAATGATAGAATTATCTTTTTCATAACGTTCTATATTTAATTGTTCGTACTTTGCTTTATTGTTATGCAACAAAAATAGGGTGGGAATTATTCCCTTGATAGTGATATTCCCCATTCTTTTGTAGGAATTTCCCTAATTAGACTTGTAATTCTGAATGCTGCATAAGAAATTATCATCGATTAATATAAAAAAACGCTGATGGAATTAGGTTCCGCCAGCGTTTTTTATATTCGTTTGTTGTTACGCAGATTATTCTTCTATAATATTCTTAAACTCTTTCCATCCTTCAGCAGCTTTATAGGCCGCTGCAGCCCCTATGGGAACATACACCTTGCATGCGCCGGTACTTACACCATAGAAAGTGAAATTTGTTATTTTTACAGGGTTTGTTCCTTTACATCGTATCTTTGACAAAGCCGAACAACTTTGAAATGCACCGTAATCTATTGTTGTAACACTAGCCGGGATGGTAAGTTCTTTTAAACTGGTACAACCAAAAAAGGCATTGGTGCCGATTGAGATCACCTTGTCTGGTATTACCATGGACCCTAATTTGCTGCAATCTGAAAAAGATTTGAGCCCTATTGCGGTGATGTTTTCGGGAAGTGTTACTGCGATGAGTTTGTCTTTTTCATATAACATCTCTTCCGGGATTTCATTATTCGGGATTTCTATTTTATCATCATATATGGAACTTATAAATGTTCCTCCTTTTACAATATCTACATCTGCAAGATTTAATACAGTGAGTTTTGCCATGGAACGGATTGTGGTTATATCACTGCCATTTATTTCGCCTTTTAGTGTAAGACTTGTAATAATATCTTTCTTGTCACCTAGTTGAGTGCTAAGTTTTCCCGCATTCACTTTTATCGTGTCTGCTTTGTAACCTTGAGCCATAATACGAGGGCAAAGCAGCACGTATATTATTGTAGCCAGATATATGATCTGCGTTTTCATTATATCTGAATTTATTTATCTATTTCTTTCAGTATGTATTTTCTCTTTTTACTGTTCTTTCTTTATTTAAAACAAGAGACAATGAAATAGGTTTGTTTAGGATGTAGATATTAATTAAAATTAAATCAATTGTTTATGCTGACTATATTAAATTTATTGGTAAGTGATTCCATTGAGAATTTTGAGTAAATGAAACAATTTCTCCGCACTAATCTATTTGTTTTGTCTTCTCGGAGTTTAAACACTCAAAGAATGTGAATAAATGAAAAAATAGATGGCGATATAAGCCGCTATTTAGATTAATATATGTTAAATATTGTAATTCTAAAGGTCACAATCGATTGCTTTTTTCCCTAATTTTACTTCATCATTCAATCTGGGTAAAGACTCTATTGATGATAAAAAAACAGATCTGAAGTTGCCAAATTTGTTATTGATTTGCATTAAAGTTATTCAAAGTGAAAATGAATATAAATTTAATTTTAGGTAATTACTGTATACCAAAGAGGAGGTATAAAGAGATGGACTGTTCCTCATTATTTTAAAACATTTAAACGATTAAGATTATGTCTAAAACTTATTCTGAACAAATTACCAAAGTTCAATTATTGACGACCGGATTGAAAAAGAACATAGAATTAGTAAAGAACAAAGGTCTCGACGAACATTTTATAAGTAAACTGGAAGCTGAAATTGTTTTAGCGGCAGGTTATAATAAAGAAACAGAACAGCTTCGTATTGATCTTAGAAAAAAGACCATTCAGGCAAATCAGAAACTGGCTGAAGTGAAGCAAATGGTAAAAGAGGCAAAAAAAGTTATAAAAGGCGACTTCGCTCAAACTCAATGGAAAGAGTTTGGAATAATCGACAAACGCTAATAAGCTGGAATTTCAAAATGATTGATCCTTTAATAAGCTTTGTTTTATTACGTATATCATTAATAAATTATGGAAAAAGAAATTATACCTCTGGAAGAGTTAACGCCAGAAATTGTTGTGAAATTATCGGAAGAAGATGTATCTAATCTGCTGAATAAAGTGATCAGTGATTTGCCTAAAGAAAGACGTGCGCCCTATGTGGCAATCATCAGTTCTTTTTTTGAATTCAGATCCATTAGTCCCAGAAATCGTAACCTTAAAGGTGATCTGTCTATATACGGATTTAAATTTTTCCCTATTCCCTATAACAATAAACTGATAATGGGGATTAAACGTAAAACCGCAACTCGCAATTAAAGGAATACATCACTTAATCTTATGTAGTTTATTTGTCTGACATTCTTTTCCTTGCACTAGTCATGGTGGTACAAGGAAAAGAGTGTCGGACATTGGTTTAATGTAAGGGAATCCTGAATTTTATTTTCTGAAATTACTGAACAGTTTAATAATATTGTGAATTTTTCTGAGGCTCACATATTATTGTAGTGGAATGGAATACCCCAATGATAGCAATAGATTCCCCATATGATTTTCTCCGTCTTTCGCATATTTTTGAATATTTGTCAGACCATAGGCTCCACGAATATCAAAGACAATCATACCAGGACCCGCTTTTTGCGTTAAGCCAATGCCACCGGTTATGCCCATATTTAAAGTCTTGATGCTCTTTTTTATATTCTCATCGCTGTTAAAAGGTAATGCTCCTTCTGAAAGAGGTTGCTTACCTTCAGGGTCGGCATACACAATGCTTGAGCCGCTTGTTTTTTGTCTGGCACTTAGTTTAATGCCAACATAGGGCCCTAAATCCACATAAAACCAAGAAGATTTGCTTAATGAGATGGAATATTTTCCCATGACGGGTAATTCCAGATAATTAAGAATTGATTCGTTCTTAAAATTTGCATAAAAATAGGTTCCTGCAGGCGCTTCAGGGTTAAATGCTTGTCCGTCTATGCCCTGCATTCCGTTTCGTTGTCCTCCTTCACTTGAATATAATAAATCAGCCCGCCAGGCAAAGTGCTGACCGGTATTCCAGGAGAAAGTTACACCATAAGCAAAGCCTTCGCGCGAAGTCCAGTTCTCACTTAGAGGATTGCCTCCTCCTCCGGTTAGCCTTGGCATATTAAGCCCGGCGAAGGCACCGACTGTAAATTTATGATTATTGTTGTTTGACAATGACTGAGCTATAGCCCAATTCATAGAACACAATAAAATTAACAATGTTACAATGATTTTTTTCATAGTGTCTTTTTTATTATTTATATAGAATTTATATAGAAAGAAGAGATGGAATTGTCCAGTGCTTTGTCTTTCTTGAATAACAAGCTTTTGTTATCCTGCTTTATATTTTATCCGGTGGAAATTGAATACGTCGACTACTTTATTCTTTATTTTAATGGTCTGTTTAATTGAATCGGGTGTTATTTGTTCAAACTTCATTTGAAATGAAGCAGCTGACGGATTACACAAATCTTTCACCGGAACAGCTTCGTATGTAGTAGATGAAGTGAACCACCAAGCGTATACATAAGTTTCCGAATCGTGTACAATCTCAGTCCAGATGCATTTGTCAATGTTCTTTTCGTATACAATGTATGAATGAGATTCAGAAAGTAATTTGCCTTTGTAGATTATTCGGCCTGTTGCTTCGATATAGTTTTCATCGGCAATGCATTTCCAATAGTAATTGGTATCCTTTCCCATTTTGCATTTCCACAGACCGGTGATTCGTTCCTTGAAGAGTTTGAATTGGTTAAGCTCACCCTTGCTGGAATCTGTTGCCATAATTACTTTGGCAGATGATTTACCATTTTGGGATGGTTTGTTGGCTGTTGTAAAGTCAACGATGCATGCTGTGAGCAATACCAAAACGAGTAACAGCTTTTTCATAATGGTTTAATTTTGAATGATGTTATATTGAATCAATAATATTAACACCTTGCAATCTGAAAAAGTTGTATCAATAAGAATAAGAGATGTTATTAGTGTGATTTATTGTTTTATGTAAGCTTTAAAAGCCTCCAGTTTGTCGTTCATTATCAGTGTTTCGGGGAATTCTGTTTCGGCCAGCAACGGATAAATTAAGTCGTATTTGGCAATGGCAAATGAGATGTGTGCATCACTTCCAAGAATAACCGGTTGATGGTATTTCTTGCACAAGCAAAGTATTTCTCTGAAATTATCTGGTGCAGTTTCTTTCTCGCGATAAGGGTCAAGTGAGCTGTTGTTGATTTCAAGCAGTGTATGGTGCTCCTTTGCTGCCAGGACGATAGGCTCATAGTCTAGTACGGCTGTTCCGTCACCGGGGTGAGTGATAATCTTGATATACGGATTTCTGATAGCCCCAATAACAGCCGAAGTATTCTGCTCCACTGTTCCAGGAGTATAACACAAAGAGTGAAGTCCGGCAATGCAGATATCCATTCGTTTCAGATACTCTTCTCCTAAGTCAACATTTCCTTTGTAGTCGATGATATTGAGTTCCGAACCCAGTAGCAGTTCCACTCCGTACATTTTGCGGGGAATAGTCCAGAGATTCCGGAAATAAATGGGGTCGATGGTTCCCGGAATGCCAGGCCCATGTTCTGTAATGCCCAGTAATTGAAGACCTTTATCTGTTGCAGCCTGTGCCATTTCTTGAAGAGTGCTGAAGGCGTGCCCGCTGGCTACGGTGTGTGTATGTATATCTAAAACTATATTCATGATGTTTTGCAATAATCGAATGCAAAATTAAGCAAATCAATGGAATTATTATTATACTTTTGTGCTCAATACTCAAGTAAACATTACGCATCTATGATATTCTATTTTTCGGGAACAGGAAACTCAAAGTGGATAGCCGGACAGGTGACGGCTTACCAGAACGAAAGAATGATTTCCATTGCAGAGGAGATGAACAACCCAAACAATACTTTTCAATATACCTTGGGCGAGAATGAAAAAGCAGGTTTTATCTTTCCCATCTATTCATGGTCTCCACCGGCCATTGTGATGGAGTTTATCCGTAAGCTTGTTTTCACGAACTACAACGGGCACTATTGCTTTTTTGTCTGTTCCTGTGGCGATGACGTCGGCCTTACCCAAAAGATTATGAATGAGATTGTCAGCAAGAAAGAGTGGAAGTGGAATGCCGGATTCTCGGTAATCATGCCCAATAACTATGTCTCTTTGCCTGGTTTTGACACAGACCCGAAAGAGCTGGAACAGAAGAAACTGATTGAATCAGTGGCAAAGGTGAAGAGGGTTAACGAAATTCTTGCCAAGCGCACAGATAATATTTTTGAATGCAACAAGGGAGGTTTTGCTTTTCTGAAGAGCCGAATCATCAATCCGTTGTTCAACAAGTATCAGGTTACCGCCAAGCCATTTCGTGCAACAGATGATTGCATTGCCTGCGGCTTGTGTGAAAAGCATTGTCCCATGCATAATGTAAAGGTGGAAAACAAACCGGTATGGGGCGATAACTGTACATCGTGTCTGGCCTGTTACCATATTTGCCCTCGCCATGCCGTTCATTACGGAAAGGCCACGAAAAAGAAACATCAGTATTTGCATCCGGAATACAAACTCTGATAAACGGTTTTATCTTTTACAAGATGATGGCAGAAGATTGCTTTGAGTGAACCAAAAGACGAGGCATACACAACAGAAGATAACCTGGAAGAGGTGCGTGTTGATTTGAATCGAATCAAAAAGAGTGGGGCATGCTTCGGAATAGTTGGCGAAGAAGAACTGGCGGGTTTTTTGAACCAAATATAAAGGCAAGGCCAAACAGGATAAATTAAGCAGGAGGGAGCTCTGTGCAAATTCTCTTGTTGAAAACCGGTACAGCCTCTAAACATATGCATCGGGCAGATTGTTTTTCTTTTATTGGATATTTAGTTACTTACTTTCAAGTTATTAACCCTCTAATAGAAGAAGAATATGAGAAACGACAGTTCGGTTGCAACGCTGCTCTTTATTTTGGTAATGGGACTTGGCGTGGCTTTAGCATTTGCTGTGGACAGTGAACTGAAAACGGGAGTCAGCCAGATGACGTTGATGGTGTTTTTTGTGATTGCAACGCTGATTGCATGGTCTACCAAAGTGGCCAGCCAATGGAATAGAGCCATAGTACTCAGGCTGGGGCGGTTTCAAGCGATGCGCGGTCCGGGCATCTTTTTTATCATCCCCATTATCGACAGTATTCCATACTGGATTGACATTCGCGTTATAACCACGGCGTTCAAGGCAGAAAAGACACTTTCGAAAGATACTGTTCCGGTAGATGTGGATGCGGTGCTTTTCTGGAAAGTGATCGACCCCAAAAAGGCGGCGCTTGATGTGGCCGAATATTACAGCGCCATCAATTGGGCGGCACAGACTGCTTTGCGCGATGTGATTGGTAAAACAATGCTGGCCGACATGCTAGAAGGAAGAGAAAAAATAAGTTCACTGCTCCAGACAATCATTGACGAACGAACTGAACCGTGGGGAATCAATGTGATTTCCGTTGAGGTGAAGGATGTACTGATTCCTCAGGGATTGGAAGCTGCTATGTCTATGCAGGCTCAGGCAGAAAGAGAACGGCAGGCGAGAGTGATATTGGGAGATTCGGAACGCCAGATAGCTGATAAGTTTAACCAAGCGGCAAAGATGTACGAGGATAATCCCACAGCTTTCCATCTACGTGCCATGAATATGCTTTATGAAGGGCTCAAGACAAATTCCACTATCGTGGTTGTTCCAAGCACAGCTGTTGAAACCATGGGACTGGGCGGAATAAATGGAACAGTAGGAATGGTAAAGGCTATCCAAAAAGAAAAGGGCAAAAAGGATGAAGCATACAGAACCCGTTTCAGAAACGATGCAAGTGAAGATTAAACGGAAGCTTTACCCGGGTGAGGTAAAACGAATTCTGAAAGGATGTTTTCAAAATCAAGATTGAATTCAATAACGCACTACTTCTCAAACTATCGCTGACAGGGAATACCGGAAGAAAAACCACGGCTATTTCCTGTCGCGCTTCCGGACCATCGGTACAAACTGCACTCCAAGAGTCGGGGTGATTCTCACTTCGTTATCAGGTTGTTTGATGACGAGATAGAGCGTCTGTATATAATCGCCCACAGGAATCACCATTTTTCCGCCCACAGCTAGTTGCCGAATTAGTTCTTCGGGAAATTCAGACGGAGCGGCGGTAACAATTATGGCATCATAAGGAGCTGCTTCCGCATGTCCTTGATAGCCGTCTCCATGGATGAAATGGATGTTTTTATAATGTTTCATGTAGGGATGCTTCCTTGCTGTTTCATAAAGCTCTTCCACAATCTCCATCGTATACACTTCGCCTACAAGTTCTGCCAGTATGGCTGTTTGATATCCTGTTCCGGTTCCTATTTCTAGTACCCTGTCACTTTTCCGAAGTTTCAGCAATTCGGTCATCTTGGCTACTATGTAGGGTTGGGAGATGGTTTGCCCGCAAATGGAAGGAAGCGCCTGGTCGCTATAGGCGTATGGCCAGTATTCGGGAAGCACAAAGAGGTGACGGGGTATCTTTTCGAGGACCGACAAGAGTGCCTTGTCTCTTATTCCTCTGAACTCAATTTGTTCCTTAATCATGAGATGACGCTCCAGCGCGTATTCCTTTTCCTTTGTTTCGTCTGACATGATGATAATCTCCCTTTTTTAATTGAACACTGTTTTGTTACCCCGCTGTCCGCACGAACTTCGCCTCCAACCTGTATCTGCTTTTCATTGAATTTGTTCTGTTACCCTGGGAGGCGGCTGGACGAATATAACATCTGTGGAAATCAGAATGTTAATGTTCGTATCTGTTCCCGGCCTGATGACGAAACAATGAGATTCATTTCATCAAAATAAAACAAAGGATTATAGCTGATTGTTTCTTCAATCAGGTAAGATTATTATAGGCTGATTATCCTCTCAACCAATTGAAAGACTGTTGTGACTGATTCTGCCCTGGCAGGAGATATCTCAGATTTTCTTTTGAAGATGCTTCGCGCCCTTTCAATGGCCAATTCCTGCCTGCTACGTCGGGTAGCCGGGTCTTTTGCCTGGAGTATCTCAAACAGGTGAGTATTTACAATTTTACACCCTTTACCGGCATATTTTCCACCAATATTATTTATATGACTGTTGATGACTTCATTGTACTCATTGCGGTGAAGCGGTGCTCCATCGTGATTGATAAAGTGGAGGATAAGCCAGTATTCAAAGGCCTGGTTTGAATAGGCACAATAAAAATCATTCTCTTCTGCAAGCTTCAAGGCTTTGTTGAAGCTCTCATTGCTAAAGTCGTCTTTATCAAAGACACACCACACCTCATCGGGCCTATCACCTTCACTTTTATGTGAATAGATTTCAATGGCTTTGTTAACCAATGAAACTGTGTTATATCCCAGTCCTACAGTCTCAATAAAGACGTTGGGTAATCGGAACTGATTAAAATATGAGGTCTCGGTGTTCTTTCCCTCGCAAACTATCAGAAATCTTTTCAGTGGAGCACGTTCAGGAGCTTTTCTGGTTAAATCGGGAGATTCCGCCCTTCTTTTCATTCTGGATGGCGTATGAGGCTCTTCCGTATGGTCAAGCCTGATATGTTTCACTCCATTTTCGTCAATCTCCATTCTCATTTTCATCAGTTTTAGTCGTGAATGATTCCGGCATATTCTTTAAATAGGGTACAGCTCCGAACCTTCCTTCCAAGTATTTCTTCTGAATATTGACTCCCGGTCTAAGCATGAAATCGGCAGCCGAGAAGAGTGAGGCTTCTCCGTATCTGTTTTTGGAGACAAAGTAAATCTGGTCTTTTCTGAAAAGGTCACCGGAAAGCAAATTTGTGTTCTGTGTATTGAAAATTAGCTGAGCATTATGCGGATTAGTCTCCTGGGAATGGAAGAGTTTGAGTAATGCAACAATCAAGTCATGGTGCAACCCTGAGTCGAGTTCATCAATCATAAGAATTTTCCCCCTGTCCAGTGTATCCAGTATCGGTGCTGTGAGTGACAGGAAATGAATGGTGCCGTTCGATTCGTCCTCCAGCTGGAAGAAGGTTTCATCCACACGCAATTTATTCTCATCGTAAACGGTGTGCAAAGTCTGAATTTTATTATTGTTGATTGGGTGTCGCACAAAATCATTGATATTGAAATCGGCATTTTTCATCAGACGGACAATCTTCTGCTTCATCGATGTGGAAAGCTTCTCGAGTGTATAGTTTTCTATTCCTCCTCTGGCAGCCGATAGCATGTTGACATGGTGAAACCATTTCACAATTTTCTGCGAAAGTTCGTCATTGAACTGAGCCAGTACGGTGAGCAGCAGACTGTCTTCGCGAATCATATCTTCCTCTACCAAGCTTCGGATGCGCTTCAGTTCGGCGATGTCGTAATCAATTTCTTTTCCTTCGCGGTAGAATAGCTCCATCTCTTTGTCATCCCCCTTTTTGTAGAGCCATTCGGCCACGATCTTTTTTCTGGAGAGTTCAAAGCCATATCTGTATTGTGTCTGGTCGAGGATAAATACCACCTCGAAGGAACTGGGACTCTCCACCGATTCTGTGTTCAGCCGGAACGTATCAATATGAAAGCCTCTGTCAAGAGCATTATTTGACGACCTTTCGACCATCAGACGCATAAACTGGAAAGCATCCAGCAATTTGGTCTTGCCGCTGGCATTTGGGCCATAAACTACAATGGTTTTTAATAGATTGCATTTATCGGAAGTAATGACATTCTCTTCATTCCCTTTTATATGCCTGGATGCAACCAGACTTAATCTGGTTTCGTCCTTAAAGCACTTGAAGTTTTCAAATTGAAACTGAACTAACATAATTTTATAGGTATTAGTTCTACAAATATAATAATTATAGGGTATATCAGATATTTCTTATCTGATATTTTCAATTAAAAAAGTGACTATTAGGTTATCGAGGTACACCTTCCGGCAAATAACTGTTATCGATATATTTTCTTAGGCCTATGATTTTTATTTATAGGCGTAAGAAATAAAATCTTAGGCGTAAGAAATAAAATCCTAGGCGTAGAAATATGGCCTTTACCGGGTTAGGTTTACACTCATCTCGGTTATTATGTGTTTTTTCAGAATCAAGCATCTAATTCCTGCGACTATAGCCGGTACTGATTTGCAATATTTTTCTTATTCCTATGTCGGTTTGGCATTAAATGTGCCGGTAGTCATCTCCAATCGACTGCCGCGAAGCTTCGTTTGATGGTTTTTTTGTATTTTACATCCGGATATCCCATCAGCAGAAATATGCCTCCCTGACTTTTATACCTGATGCCATATTTCTCCCTGAATCTCTTCGCTGCTTTTCCATTCTGGATAAAGGGATGAATAGCTCCGATGAAGCAGGTGCTTAATCCGAGCGATTCAGCAGACAACATGGCATAAGTGGCGGCAATCAGCGGGTCGGCCGGATCGATGTAGGGAGAACCGTAAAAGTAGAGGCCGACCGGTGCGTCGTAGTTTACGATGTTGATATCTCTCTTCATGAATCCAGTGAATGCTTTAACACACGGACGGACAAACGATTTAAGGAAACTGGTGTATTCCTTTCCGTAGAAGGGACGCATCAATGCGAGGAACCATTTCGATACAAACCATTTGAATCCTTCAAGGTATTCACAGAAATCTTTGGCAAATGCAGACACTTTCTCTCTGTTGTCGAAGATAAGCAGGTGCACATCCGAGGGCGGCAAACCCATTGGGGCGGTCTGGGCGGCTTCAACCACTTTGTTTATCAGCTCCTTTTCCACCGGAATGTCCTTGAACTCGCGTATGCTGCGCCGCCTGTACAGTAAGTTGAGCAGTTCCTCGTAAGAGGCGGCTTCTTCGCTGGAAGGAACATCAAGCATGTGCTCTTCAGAGGTACATCTCCCTTCAACCGTGATGGCCTCTTGCGGGCAAATCATCATGCAATGACCGCATGCTAGGCATCCGAAGAGGGGAGTCGCCGCTATTTTTGCTTTCTTGTTTTCAAGTGATATACTACAGTCTTTGCACACCGTGATGCAGAGCCCGCATCCGTTGCAGCGGATTTCGTCTATCTTTATCCGGCCACACTCATTGGTTCTTGAAGTTGGAACTGGCATAATATATGGCGTTAAGTTGTCAAATCCCTAATTTATCGTTAATACAACAGCCCGGCTAAAAACAAACTTCGGTGTCTCAGCGATTTGAAACCCCAGTTCTGTTGTTTTATCCTTCATTTTTTCAAATGAGTTTTTAGATACGTGGAACTTTGGTTCAATGATGTAGATTTTTCCGTTCGGCTTTAAAATGGATTTTAGCTCCCTAAACAGACTTTCCTGGTTTGAGACTTCATGGACCATATAAAACGCAATAACGAAATCTACTTTTTCGGAGATGCCTATCTTATCCTCTGCACATTTATGGAGCTCAATTCTGGCTTCCAACTCTGTTCCCAAAATCTTCCTTTTTACAATATCAAGCATTCCTTCCTGTAAATCTGCAGCAATCACTTTCCCCGTATGAGTAAGCATTTTAGCCATTTCAATAGAAAAGAAACCAGGTCCGCATCCTACGTCCAGAATTGTCATTCCGTCCTGAATGTATGGCTCCAACAACTTTTTCGGGTTTTGTATCAACCTCCTTAGTCTGTTGTCCAGTAATCCGGCCATCTGAACCGGGCAGACCATTTGTCTTTTCTTTTTTGTTTCCATAAAGTCTCATTTTTACCCATTTTCCCTGATAATATCATTAACCTTCTTGCCCGGCTGAATGTTCAGTCAAATAGCGGCATTTCCTGCTATAAACATGGAGAAACTTATTTAAAATCAAAAGACAATTGGCGGTATTTCCGGAAAGGAGTCTCTTCCCAAGGGTTAGAAACGCTCAAGCCGAGTAGGCGAATGGGATGATTGGTCAGGTCGACATCACTAAGCAACTCTTTTGCAAGAGGAAGAATCTCCTGTAGGGTAATGAGCGGATAGTCCTTGCTGATGCTTCGGGATTTCTGGGTGAAATCGTTGAACTTTATCTTCAGCGTCAGCGTATAACCTTTGAACCCTGATTTTTCCAATCGGCGGATAAGCTCCTTGGCAACGTGATACAGTTCGATAACGATGGAGCTTTTAATAATCAAGTCGTGTTCGAAGGTACTTTCGCACCCCACTGATTTCCGTTCCCTCTCCGGTTCAACGGGACGAAGGTCGATTCCACGTGCAAAATTATAGTAAAGTTGGCCGGCCTTTCCGAATTCCAAAGTGAGGAACTCCAGAGTACTCATGCGCAACTGAGCTCCGTTGTTGATTCCTAGCGCATGCATCTTTTTTGCCGTAACCTTTCCCACTCCCCAGAAAGATTCAATGGGAAGACCATCAATGAACTTTTGCGCCTCGCTGGGATGAATGGTGCATAGTCCGTCGGGTTTGCGGTAATCAGAGGCAACCTTTGCCAGGAACTTATTATACGAAACTCCCGCCGAAGCGATTAATCCCAGTTCCTCCCGAATTCGCTTCTTGATCTCCTTTGCAATATCTACCGCCAGTTCTATTCCTTTCTTGTTCTCCGTCACGTCAAGAAAAGCTTCATCGAGTGATAACGGCTCAATTAAATCTGTATATTCTTCGAAGATGGAATGAATTTGTGCCGAGATTGATTTATAAACGTTCATCCGGAGCGGAGCGAAGATCAGCTCGGGGCACAATCGCTTGGCTTTGACCGATGACATGGCAGAACGAACTCCAAACTGCCTTGCCTCGTAGCTGGCAGCCGAAACAACGCCGCGCTCCACATCGTGCCCGACAACCAAGGGCTTGCCGCGCCATTCAGGATGGTCTCGTTGCTCCACCGATGCATAAAACGCATCCATGTCAATATGGATAATTTTTCGTTCCTTCATTGTTATTCCCAGAACAAAGATAATGGATAATCGGTATATTATTTATCTTTGTTACCGATAAAAACAAATAGAGATGATGGACCTGTTTAATGAGATAACTGAGTTTAAAACCTCAATCGCGATTCGGAAGAAATTGGTGGAGTATAGTGTGGTTAAGACCTTTAAAGAGGGTGAAGACATTCTCCGGGAAGGATCGTATATCCATGGAATTCCCATCATTGCGACTGGAAGTGTGAGGGTTATGCGTACCAATGACGATGGAAGGGAGATTCTGCTTTACTATCTGAAGACCGGAGAAAGCTGTGTAATGTCTATTCTGGGTGGACTGCATAATGACACCAGTAAGGTAAAGGCTGTTGCAGAAGAGGATACTGAGATATTTTTTATTCCGAATGATAAACTGGCCTCATTGATAAAAGAGTTTCCACAATTTCTCGATTATATTTTCAGACTCTATCACAAGCGATTTGAGGAATCATTGGACATCATTAATGAGATTGCTTTCAAGAAAATGGATGAGCGTTTATTGGCTCTTTTGGAAAAGAAGAGAGAGATTTATCATGATCAGACTATCAATATTACTCATGAACAGCTTGCCAATGAACTTGGAACCGCACGAGTAGTAATTTCACGCTTATTAAAGCAGCTTGAGGAGTATGGCGTTGTCAGTCTGGGGCGTAATAAAATAACAATTATAAAGCCACTTAAAGATTTTCACATTTAACCGGTTGTTATCCTAACTTTTTTATTAAAAATTTCCTTATGTAACAAAAGTAGCTGACCAAGATTTTCATATGCTCTACATTTGTCCCGGATTTAAATGAATGGGACAATGAAAGAAAAAATGAAAACAATCAGATTACTTACCGCTGCACTGTTTCTTGCGGCGGGCTTCTCAACTGTTTATGCGCAGACACAACCAACCTATCTGAGTCTGAATGAAGCTCTAGAAAAGGCTTTGAAGCAAAACAAACAAATTCAAATCACTTCGCAAGATGAGAAGATTGCACACTCCGAATTTGGAAAAAGTAATGCAATCTTTTTGCCTCAGGTAAATGTTTCGTATTCGGCGATGGTCACAAACGACCCGCTCAACGTGTTTGGATTCAGACTGAAGCAACAATCCGTTACGGCTGAGGACTTTAATCCGGCATTGCTTAATAGTCCCGGAGCATTTGAGAATTTCAATACGAATATTGAAGTGCAAATGCCTTTAATCAATCTTGATCTTATCTACAAACGAAAAGCTGCAGCTGCTCAGATGGAGTCGGCCCGATATGGCACACTGCGAATGAAAGAGTACATCGTTTTTGAAGTGAAGAAAGCTTATCTTCAACTGCAGCTTGCTTATCGCGAAAAAAAAGTGGTGGAAGAGGCATTGGCAACTTCAAAAGAGGTATTTGCTTCCGTAGAGCGTTTTTATGCACAAGGATTGATTCGTAAATCGGATGTACTTAATGCTAAAGTGCATGTAAGTGGTTTGGAAACAAACCTTGAAAAAGCCGGAAGCGGCATATCAAATGCTTCTGATTATCTAAGCCTACTAATGGGGCGTCCTGTCGGCACCATTTACCGGTTAGACGAATCAACTTCTATCCTTACAGATAAGAATAATTCTGTTTCCCCTCTTCGTGCAGACTTTCAGGCTCTGGAAAAGGCTGCAAAATCTGTCGGAATGATGAAGAAGTCTTACGGCTTTTCACTCGTCCCAAGGCTGAATGCTTTTGGAAGCTATCAGTGGAATGATAAGAAATTTGCCTCTTTTGGCTCTGATAGTTACATGCTTGGGGTGAGTTTGTCGTGGACAATCTTCAATGGCAATCAAAGCAAGTATGGCACCCGCTCGGCAAAGTTGCAGGAAATGAAACTGCAGGAACAACTGGCTGACCAGAAGATGAAAGCCGAACTGGAATATACTAAAACAAGCAGAGACCTGGATGATATAGCCTTTGAACTACAAAAGCAGAATGATATGGTTGAACAGGCTGCGGAAGCACTCCGGATTGTAAAGGACCGATTTAGTCAGGGACTGGAGAAGACCACCGATGTTCTTGTTGCGCAAACACAACTATCGGCTCAGCAGTTAAATTACGCCCGTGATCTTTACAAACAAAACCTCACGGCAGCTTATATGGAGTTTATTACTTCAAATGGAACGAATAATCAATAATCACAAATTTAAATACATATTTATGAAATCAATTAGATATATATCTGTGTCAATCCTTTCTCTTGCAATAGTTGGAGGAATATTTCAGGCTTGTTCTTCCTCAGAAAACGAGAATAAAAAGAAAGAAGAGGTTGTTTCGGTTGAAACAGCATTGCCATCTTCTTCAAATGAATCGGGTATAGTGGCCAGCGGACAGATTGAATCGGGTCAGACAGCCGTAATCAGTACCCGGATTATGGGTGGAATAAGCAGGATGTATGTGAAAGCCGGCGATAGAGTTGTGAAAGGACAGCTTCTGGTCACAATTTCAAATGCAGATATACTGGCTCAAAGGGCACAGGCCGATGCGGCAATTGCCGAAGCTAAAGCGGCAGTTGCTGTATCTTCTAAGGATGTAGAGCGATTCAAGCAACTGTATCAGCAACAAAGTGCCTCGGCAAAAGAGCTTGAGAATATTACATTGCAGCACCAATCAATCAGCTCTAAGCTGGAGTCGGCAATTCAAATGAAAAATCAGGTAAATGCACAGTTAGCCTATACCCGCATAACCGCTCCTTTTTCAGGGGTGATTACAAAGAAATTCGCAGACGAAGGAAGCATGGCCAATCCTGGAATGCCTCTTTTAGCTCTGGAACAGGCTGGTAACTTTCAAGCGGTAGTCTCGGTTCCGGAATCAGATATAGCAAATATCCGCCAAGGAGCCGTGGTTAATCTCACGGTGAAGTCTCTGGGCGTTACTTTCTCGGGAACAATTTCGGAGATAAGTCCCTCTTCTCAGTTCTCAGGAGGACAATACGGAGTGAAAATAGCAATAACAGATAATATGCCATCGGGAATCAAGGCGGGTATGTATGTCAATGTTTTGATACCGGGAGAGCGTGTGACACAAGATAAAGCAGCAAGAGTGAGCGTGCCGACTACAGCACTTGTAACAAAAGAACAACTCACAGGGGTTTATGTGGTAAGCAGCGACAAAAGGGCATTGCTCCGCTGGATTAGGTTGGGCAAGCAGATGGGGGACCGGGTAGAAGTATTGTCCGGACTGGCGCCGGATGAGCGGTTTGTATTGAACGCTCACGGACGCATATATAATGGTTGCAAAGTGAATGAATCAAAATAAGTAACGACTGAAAAGAATATAAGATATGAAAGAAGGTTTTGCCGGCAGATTGGCGAAAGTATTTATTCGCTCAAAGCTATCTGTACTATTGATGATTGCTTTCTTGCTCCTCGGAGCATTCAGCATCTATTTAATACCACGTGAGGAAGACCCACAGATTGAGGCTCCTATGGCAGATATCATGGTGGCTTATCCCGGGGCTGCACCATCCGAGGTAGAGAATCGGGTATCAGTTCCCTTAGAAAAGTTGCTTTCGAATGTAAAAGGGGTGGAGTATGTATATTCCACCTCCATGAACGGACAAGCAATGGTTTCCGTTCAATTCTACGTAGGGCAGGACATGGAGCGTTCTTTGGTAAAGCTTTACACAGAGATAATGAAGCACATGGATGAGATGCCGCAAGGGGTTTCAATGCCGTTAATCAAGACAAGGGCTATTGATGATGTGCCTGTGATGGCTCTCACGTTATGGAGCGAACATTATGGAGACTATTCCTTGCGTCAGATGGCCGAGGTAATTTCGACCGAGTTGAAGAAAGTGCCGGATGTAGCCGCCATTACAATACTCGGTGGCCGAAGCAAAGAGATAAAGGTGGTTCTTGATAAGGACAAAATGACCGGAAATCATCTCGATATGGCTGGCATTTCGAAGTTCATTCAAGGTAGCAACATGCAGCTGACTGCAGGAAATATCCTGAGCGGAGATTCTGTTATCTCGGTACAGGCAGGTAGTTTTCTGAAAACTGCTGCTGATGTGGCCAATCTAGTGGTGGGAGTGAATGAGGGTATGCCGGTATACTTGCGGCAGATTGCGCAGGTGGAAGAGGGACCGGGCACAGCTGCTCAATATGTTTCTTACGGTGAGAAAAGTGATTTTCCTGCGGTGACTATAGCCATTGCCAAGAAAAGCGGTGTTGATGCCAAAAAGCTTGCCGGAAAGATTCAGGAAAAGGTGGAGCACTTAAAGAAGGAGTTGATTCCCTCGGATGTGAAGGTGACAACAACCAGGGATTATGGAAAGAGTGCCTCCGATAAGGTGTCTGAGCTTTTGCTCCATTTGTTTGTCGCTATTCTGGCCGTGACTTTGTTTGTCATGCTGGCTATGGGATGGAGAGGTGGACTGGTTATTTTCCTTTCGGTTCCGGTTACTTTCGCGCTAACCCTTTTTTCCTATTATTTTCTGGATTATACGCTTAACCGAATAACGCTTTTTGCGCTGGTCTTTGTTACGGGTATTGTTGTAGACGATTCTATTATTATTGCCGAAAACATGCATCGTCACTTTAAGATGAGACGTCTGCCTTTCACCCAGGCGGCAATCTATGCAATCAGTGAGGTGGGCAATCCAACTATTCTGGCCACTTTTACAGTTATCGCAGCAGTATTGCCCATGGCATTTGTTTCTGGACTGATGGGACCTTACATGAGCCCAATGCCTATTGGAGCGTCCATCGCTATGATTTTCTCATTATTGATAGCACTGACGTTGACTCCATATCTGGGTTATATATTTCTACGGACAAAGGAAGAAAAAACTCAAAAAGGAGAGCAGGAAGTCGACATGGAAAAGAGCAAAGTGTATAGAATCTATAAAAGTATCATCTATCCTTTGCTTGAATCAAGAAAGAAACGTTGGGCATTCATGCTTTCAACAGTTCTCCTTTTGCTTGTATCCATCTCCTTGTTCTTCACGAAATCTGTTCCGGTAAAGATGTTGCCTTTTGATAATAAGAACGAGTTTCAGGTAATAATTGATATGCCCGAGGGGACAAGTCTTGAAAGAACAGCAGCAGCAGCTAGAGAAATAGCAGCCCACATTGCAGCAAATCATAAGGAGGTGATAAACTATCAAACGTATGCAGGAGTATCCGGCCCCATCAACTTCAATGGTCTGGCCCGGCATTACGATTTGCGCAGAGGTGAGAATGTGGCTGATATTCAGGTCAATCTTTCGGATAAAGGAGAACGAAAACTTCAAAGTCATGATATAGCAAAGGCTGTCAGAACCGATATTCAACAATTGGCCATGAAATACAATGCTAATGTCAAGGTGGTGGAAGTGCCCCCCGGACCTCCGGTACTTTCAACATTGGTAGCTGAAATCTATGGCCCTGATTATAATGAACAGATGAAAATTGCCCGTCAGGTAAGAAGCTTATTAAATAAGACTTCTGGAGTAGTAGACGTTGACTGGATGGTTGAAGATGATCAAAAAGAGTATGTTTTTGATGTGGATAAAGAAAAGGCAATGCTCCGTGGAGTTGCACCGGCGCAGGTAATAGCAGCAGTTTATTCGGCAGTATCCGGTGAAATTGTAGGAGTAGCACATCAAGAGAACTCAACTGTGCCGGTTCCTGTAAAACTTCAACTTCGGGATGCTTATAAAAACGATATCAGTAATTTACGTAACCTGACAGTCGTAAATCAACGCGGAGAGAGTGTTCCTGTAGGCGACTTGGTAAAGATCTCTGAAAAGAATAAAGAGAAGAGTATTTACCGAAAGAATCAGAAGCGAGTGGTATATGTTGTTGGCGATATGGCTGGCAAGCTGGAGAGTCCAGTCTATGCCATGAGTGATGTCTCGACTCATCTTAAAGAGATAAAGCTACCGGCAGGTTACCGTTTGCAAGAAAATTATAATAGTCAGCCAAAGTTTGAAGATGAATTTACCCTTAAATGGGATGGCGAGTGGCAGATAACTTATGAAGTGTTCCGCGATTTGGGGATTGCTTTCCTGGTAGCGGTTATTATTATCTATCTGCTTATTATCGGATGGTTCCAGAACTTTACAGTCCCGCTTATTATGCTGACGGTGATTCCGCTTTCACTCATAGGAATTGTGCTGGGACACTGGATGATGGGCACTTTTTTCAGTGCTACTTCCATGATTGGATTCATTGCTCTGGCTGGTGTAATGGTGCGTAACTCCATCCTGCTGATAGACTTTATAAATATTCGCCTTAAGGATGGTATTCCTTTGAAACAAGCTATTCTGGAATCGGGAGCAGTAAGAAGTATTCCAATTTTGCTTACGGCAGGTACTGTCGTTCTGGGAGCTATCGTTATCCTTTTCGATCCGTTGTTTCAGGGACTGGCAATCTCATTAATGGGAGGTACTGTTACTGCAACACTTCTTACCCTTGTGGTAGTTCCATTGCTCTATTTCAAATTAATGCGTAACAAATTTAAATGAAAATAATATGAAACTATTAGTAGTAACCAGTTTAGCTGAATTTTCCGATAAAGTGGCGGAGATGCTTACTAATTCAGGAATTACGGTTTTCAGCAGAACAGAGACGACAGGGTTTAAGGCAACTCACCGACCTAACTTACTTGATAATTGGTACGGTAGCTCCAATGGCAAATTTAATTCAATGTTCTTCTTTGCTTTTACAAGCGAAGAGGCAGCACGTAATATGCTTAATTCAATCAATAAATGCAATGAAGAGAAAAACGAACGTTTTCCGGTCAGAGGATTTATTCTTCCGGTTGAGGCTTCAACAATGAAAGAACTATAAGAGCAGCAAGAGAGAATCAAAAAGTGTTCTCCAATCTGAAAGAAACATAGTTTGTAACTCTTCCCAATAAAGAGAGCCATTTTCAATCCACACAACAGATTGGAAATGGCTCTTTCAACGCTTTCAGACTTGGTTAAACTTTAATCAGTAGCTTTAGCTTTCTTGAACTTGACTTTTAACCAACCTCTTTTATTTGTTTATTTTGAATATTCTTATTACCTATGAGCAATCCGAACAAAATTAGTTATTTTCCTACTCAGAACTTTAATGCCGTTAAAGACGAACTTTTTCCCTTCGTGCAGATTTGCCTGCGTTTCGCAAAGATATATTTCCGGGTTCTTCGATGCAAGGTATATAAACTCCGTATCGAACAGGAATTGATTTATTTTAGTTCTTAAAAGAATCTCTTTGCCCTTGCGGCTCATTCCGGTAAGTCCTCCCTGGGTGTCGTTTATCCTGATTCCAAGTACAATCCAATTGAGAAGCCATGAGAATATAGAAACGAACCAACGAAAAAGGTCAAGTCCGGCATGGTGGTAATAATCATTATTACGTGCTCCAACAACGACATCGTATCCTTCCTCCAATTTCTTGATGATGGATTTCATGCTTTCCAAATCATAAGGAAAATTCCAGTTAGTATATATGGCCATTGACGAGCAAGAATTTTCCATTCCCTTTCTAAGCGCATATCCTTTACCTCTGTTTTCGAGATAACTGATAAGTTGAGCATTTGGAAGAAGAGTTTTAAAACGTCCTATTTCGTTCTCACTCATCCGTAAGGAAGAGCCATCATTTACTACAATCAGGTGAAAAAGTTTATCGGGGAAATAGAGATTCATTTGGTTCATCTTATCGTGAATCAGTTCAGGCCAGTTTGCCGTAGGGTTATAGCATGGCAACACTATATCAATCTCATTATTATGGTTTGATATCATTTGCGGACTCTCTTCTTTTTGAGGTATTCCCTCTTTCAGGCAGAAGTTCAGAAAACAAAGTTCATAACAAATTTTGAACCAAATAATTATGCAGGGTAATGATTTCAAGGCAAATGGAAATATAAAGCTTCTACGTATTTCGGGAGGAAACATGTCGCTGCTTGATAATCCGGTAAGAAAGAATGCAAAGATTAAAAGTGTCATATTGAAAGAACTGCTTCTGGAAGGGGTATTTATGTACCACAAGGTAACAGCAATCATTGCGATAATGTAGGAACCCGACTCGCTGAAAGTGCTGAACAGCACTATGAAAAGCAGCGATGAGGCTAACATCATCATGCGAAAGCTTTTAGAACGATACTGTTTTATCCTGCAAAAGGGTAGAATGAAGAGTATAATACCCGGAATGGCCAGCCATAAATCCGAATAGGTACCACTTCCACTTATTTTTCTGACCATTCCCAGTAGAGAGATGTTGTGGTATCTGGCAAACATATTCAGATTGTTTTCTGAAATTAGCTCCTTTAACCAAGAATAGTATTGAGTCCACACATATTCGTTTGAGGTGTACGACATTGGAAGTAAAAACATGAGTAATCCCCAAAAAAGACATGAAAAAATAAGTCTTTTCTTATTTTTGGAAAAGGGGAGAAAAGCAAGACCTATTACTCCGTAACCTGAAGTAAATGTTCCCAGCATTATGAAGAATGCAGCAAAGAACTCTTTTTTTTGCTCAATAAGATGATAGCTAAGGATGATAAGGGCAGCCATTCCCACGTAAAATTGCTGTGAAGCGAGAGAGTTGTAAAGCTCAAAAATACACAGGAGATAGATGAATAGATGCTTATTTCTGCTGACGGGAAGTTTTCGTATGGCATAGTATAATAACCACGCATTGGCAGTTACCCATAAAACAATTCCGAAAATATTAGGTAGAACAGAGAACGGGGCAATAAGTGCACTGAAGAATACTCCATAGTGGCTCACTCCAAAATACTCTTTAGGATAAACATCGTAAAGAGGAAGCTGATGGCGGGCGTGCCAGAATACATTTCTTAATATGCGGTAGTTATTGTATGTACCTCCGAAATATTTTAGAATCCCGCAGGTAACTGAAGTGACTATCCAAAGTGTAAATATAAACCGATAATCTTTGAATAAAAGATTGCTGAGAAACGAGTCCTTTTTTCTATTCATTGTAGTTTTAATAATAGTAGATTCAGCTAGATATTAAAACATATAAAAATAGATTATTTTTGGTTCTTTATTTTATATTCTGCAAAATTTGGTGTTAAAAAAGTATAATTGATCGTTTGAGTCTATTCAATTAAGCGGTTTTGCTTTTGCGTTTGTTTCTAACCACCTCAATGATAGCCGGAAGAATCGAAACAAATATTATCAGTATAATCAGGAACTTGATATTATTCTGAACAATTTCAAGAGTTCCTAGGAAGTAACCTAAGTATGTGAGCAGAGTCACCCAAATAATTCCTCCAACAATATTGTAATGAGCAAAATGACGATAGCTCATGTGTCCCATTCCTGCAACAAATGGCGCAAATGTGCGGACAATTGGAACAAATCGTGCCAGAATAATGGTTTTACCACCATGCTTTTCATAAAAAGCGTGTGTTTTTTCCAGATAACTTTGCTTGAAAATTTTAGAATTCGGATTACTGAAGAGCTTTTCCCCGAAGAAACGCCCAATGATATAATTGGAAGCGTCGCCCAATATGGCAGCTATAATAAGTAATAAAACCAACAGATGAATATCCATGTTATTTGTTCCGATGGCGGCAACAGTTCCTGCAACGAACAATAAAGAATCTCCGGGTAGAAATGGAGTAATAACCAAGCCTGTTTCGCAGAAAATAAGGATAAATAAAATTGCGTAAATCCAGATGCCGTATTCAGCAACAAGCATAGGTAGTTGTTTGTCTATGTGAAGCGCGAAATCGATAATGTATTGGATGTATTCCATGGCTATTACTTTTTTATAATTGACGTGCAAAAATAGGAATAAATTCTAAAGCATTCAATAAAAAATGCTTTATTAAACAATTTTATCTAATAATGAATCTAATCACTCGGTAAGGAGATAGATAGGAGTATTTAGGAAATAGCTTTCAAGAACAAACTTTGCGGATATCTAGTTTGGCATCATAAAAAACGTAACCGCCTTTTTATTAAAGTTCCGCCGTCCTTTTAAAAAACATAACCGAATGTTTGCACAAACCTCGTTGTGTTTTTATCCTCTGTTACGAGAATAAAAATTTATTTCTGGAAATAAATGCCTTATGTTAGAAAAAGGTTGAATACTCCTTTGGTTTATGAGGTTCTCTTTATGCTTATGAGAATAATAAATAAATAATTTTTCAGGACGAATTGATATTGAATAGATGTTTCAGAATGATTAAAACAAAATAGGGTGAAATCGCTATTGCAATTCACCCTATCTCATTTCAGTGTGGATTATCCATTAATTGAATGTTATTTCTACTTTTTTCCCTTTGTATACGGGGATCTCAATGAATTTCTCATTCTTGAATTTCTTATTGATATCTTTACCTTTTACCGTTACCGTTGAAACACCTTCGGGGATTCTTAATTTGTATGTGCCGCCGTAAGCCGATTCGATAGAACATTTCGTCGGTTTTCTATTTTCCCAGCTGAGAGTCACGGTTGCTCCGCCACGTGCCCTCAGCCCGTTAAAGCTACCTTCGTTCCAGCTGTTAGGAAGAGCCGGAAGCAGGTTAATGAACCCTTCGTGACTTTGCAACAGCATTTCCATGATTCCGGCAGAACCGCCGAAGTTACCATCTATCTGAAAAGGAGGATGAGCGCAGAATAGGTTAGGGTAGGTACCACTCTCTCTTCTGCTTGGAGTTTCAGGTTTATAGCTCGGGTTGAGCAAACTTTTGAAAAGTTTATAAGCACGGTTGCCATCGCCTAGTCTGGCCCAGAAATTCAGTTTCCAAGCACGCGACCATCCTGTTGCCTCGTCACCTCTTCTGTTGAGGGTAACCCTGCATGCTTCCGCCAGGTCGGGAGTTTTGCTCAATGTTATCTGGTTGCCCGGATGCAGACCATACAAATGAGACACGTGGCGATGGTGTACATCTGTTTCTTTATAATCTTCCAGCCACTCCAGCAAGTAGCCTTCTTTGCTGACTTGGAAAGGTGGCAGTTTCAAAGATGCAGCGGTCAGCTGCTTACGGTACTCTTCGTCCACTCCCAATATTTTAGAAGCCTTGATTACATTCGAGAAAAGTTCGCGCACAAGTTCGTTGTCCATTGTTGGCCCCATGCAAATGCTGACATCGCTTTTTCCGTCTTTTGCATAGAAACTGTTCTCAGGCGAAGAGCTTGGAGCTGTCACTAGCCATCCGTGTGTAGGCTCTTCAACCATGGTCGACAGGAAGAACTCTGAAGCGCCTTTCAATGTTGGGTAAATCTGTTTAAGGTATGATTGACCATCTTCGGTTCTGTTATCGCCCAGATATTCATAATGGTCCCATAAATGTGCGCAAAGCCAGGCACCACCAGTGTTAGTTGCCCCCCAGGATGGGTGTTCGCCCGGAGCGGTGTAATTCCATACATTGGTCATCATGTGCGCAACCCATCCTTTGGCATCTTTTCCGTAAAAAGCTTTTGCCGAAGATTCGCCCGGGGGAACCAGATTGTTTGTCAGAGATACAAACGGTTGGAACTGATCGGCAAGATTTCCCGGTTCCATAAGCCAGTAGTTCATTTGCAGGTTGATGTTGAGGTGATAGTCTCCGTTCCAGGGAGTGCTAAGTGTATTTGCCCACAATCCCTGAAGATTGGGTGGGAGGGTGTTTGCCCTTGTGCTGCTGATAAACAGGTAACGTCCGAATTGCATGTAAAGCGCTGCCAACGCCGGGTCGTCTTCCAGCTGGAACATACGAATGCGTTCGTCAGTTGGCAGGTCTTGTTTAAGCTGACTATTGGCTGTCATTGAGTTTGGATTTCCCAAAGTCAGGTTTACCCGGCCGAATAACGAGGAATAATCTTCAATATGCTCTTTTTTGAGTTTATCATACGAAATGCCGAAGGCTTTAGCCATCAGAACATCCACAAGCGATTTATATTGCACTCCGGCAAGGTTGAAATCGGTTCCGGCAGAGATATAGAGTTCAACACTGTTTGCATTCTTGATTTCCAGTCCCTGATTGGTAACAGCAACTGTTCCTCCGTGAGTTTTGGCCCTTAGTTTAGCTAGGAATGAAACTCCATCCTTGTCTTTTACACCACTTTTCAGTGTACCCTCCATGACAAGCTGATTTTTGTCTGCACTAATCTTAGCATTTTCCGGACGGTTGAACATGACCTTAAATGAAATGGCGCCTATTGCCTTTGGGGCACTTATTCTGATTACCATTACATCTTTGTTGCGTGAAACGAAATATTCGCGCACATATTCAATACCGTTTCTGAAAAAAGAGGTCTTGGCTACGGCAGAGTTCAGGTCAAGCTCACGCTCGTACGAATCAGGTTTGTTGTATTCGGGTGAGTTCTTTTTAGCAGATTTGTTGTATGTGTAATCAACAATCAGGTTTCCAAGCATCTGGAAGCTTCCGTAAGGAGCATCCTTGCCATTTCCCTGATTGGAACCTACTCCACTTGGCACAAAGTGTTGATACATGACTTTTTGTGCCTCTTCGTTTTTCCCTTGAAAAAGGAGCTCCCTGATTTGTGGCAGATAGGTTGCAGCCTCGGGATTGTTATTATCCACCTCGGAACCCGACCACATAGATATATCATTCAGTACAATTCGTTCTTTGTTAATCCCTCCGTCGGGCATCATACCTAGACGTCCGTTTCCCAACGGCAGAGTCTCTTCCCATAACTGGGCAGGTGAAGTGTAATGTAGGCGAAGATTTGGGTCATAAGTACTCTGTTTCTTTTTTGCGCTCGCAGGAATGCTTACAGAAACGAGCAGCCCCAAAAAGAAAATGAGGAACTTAGTAAAGATTGTTTTCATAATGGTGGTTTGTTTTATTAGCTGTAAATTAATTAGGTCTTATTATTGTTGATGACGTATTTGGTACATAATAAGAATGCCCGGTTTTAAAATAGCCGGTTATCATTGAAAAGTTGTGCTTAGAGTAGTCGAATCAGATAAGGGACAAAAATAATTAATCCCACAGTTGCAGCAGCAAGGGCGCAGATAAGCACAGCCCCGGCTGCAATGTCTTTCACATCGCCGGCAATATAGTTCTCTTCGGGAGAAGTCAGGTCTACAAGTCTCTCAATGGCTGTATTGAATGCCTCAGCACTCAGCACCAATGCGATGGATAGCACGATTGCTATCCATTCGGCAGAGGTGATGTTGAGCAGGAATCCGCTGACTATAACTGCTGTTGTGATAGTCAGATGTATCCATGCATTGTGTTCTTTTCCTATAAAACTACCTATACCTTTCCAGGCATAGGTAAAACTTTTAATTCGCTTTCGTATACTGAATTTTTCCATGATCTTAGCTTCTGCTTACCTGCTTCACACCTTTTACACTTTGAAGCTTTTTAATCAATGCGTCCAGCCGTGACGTATCTTCAATAGAAACGGTAAGAGTTCCCGAAAATAGCCCGTCATTAGAGCTTATTCCGATAGACCTAAGTGTAACATCCTTTTCTTTTGAAATGATTGAGGTTATGTTAGTCACAATTCCGATATCATCATGCCCTACAACTTTCAGGGTGATAGGGTATTGCTTTCCTGCCGCCTTGCCTGCCCAGCGGGCCTTGACAATTCTGTAACCGAATCGGTCCATCATTTGAGGAGCATTCGGACAGTCTACCCGGTGAATCTTGATTCCTCCGCTGATAGTGACGAATCCAAAGACATCATCCCCATAGATAGGACTGCAGCATTTAGCCAGTTTAAAATCGAGCCCTTTCAGATTCTGGTCAATAACCAGGACATCTTCTTTTGCGCCTATTTCCTCCCTAGGAGCCTGAAGATTGTAAGTCTCCGCGCTTCTGTATGTCTGCTCCTCATGTGCTTCCGACTCTTTCTTCTGCAGTTCTGTGTACTTTTCCAGAATCTCGTTTACATCAAGCGTTTCATCAGCAATTCTCAGATAGAAATCGGTTACTGTTTTAAAGCCCAGTTTTTTAATCAACCGCATCAGAATCGCTTCATCGTAATCTATTTTACGGTTTTTAAACTTCCTCTGCAAGGTCTCCTTGGCAAAGTCGGTTTGTTTGCTCGCCATCTCCTTCAGTTCCAAACGGATTTTATTCCGGGCTTTAGACGTGGTTACAATGTTAAGCCAGTCCTGCTTAGGATATTGTGTGTTCGAAGTTGTAATTTCTACTTGATCACCGCTTTTTAGCTGCTGTTTAAGCTGAACATTCTTGCCATTCACTCGCGCACCTACACATTTGCACCCCAGTTTGCTGTGAATATGGAATGCAAAATCGAGTACGGTAGCTCCTTTAGGAAGCTTAAACAGGTCGCCTTTAGGGGTGAAGACAAACACCTCATCTTCGTAAAGGTCCAGCTTAAAGCGGTCCATAACCTTCATGGTGTCATCTTCCGCATTTTCAAGCGCTTCACGCACTGAAGTAAGCCATTCGTCCAATCCGCTTTCTCCTTTAACACCTTTGTATTTCCAGTGTGCGGCCAAACCTCTCTCGGCAATCTCGTCCATTCTTTGTGTACGGATCTGTACTTCCACCCATCTGCCTTCAGGCCCCATCACAGTAATATGCAGCGATTCGTATCCGTTGCTTTTGGGAATGGAAAGCCAATCACGTAAACGCTTCGGGTTAGGCTGATACATATCCGTTATAATGGAATATGCCTGCCAGCAATCTGATTTCTCTTTCTCAATCTCCGTGTCAATAATGATACGGATGGCAAACAGGTCATAAATTCCCTCGAAATTGGTCTTTTGTTTCACCATCTTGTTCCAGATGGAATGTATTGACTTGGTTCGCCCTTTTATGTCAAATTGCAGTCCGGCCTCTTCCAGTTTCGTTTTGATTGGTTCGATAAAAGCCTTTATGTACTTATCCCGGGATGCTTTTGTCTCATTCAGTTTATCTTTTATCTGATAATAAGTCTCTTTCCGGGTGTACTTAAGCGAAAGGTCTTCCAGCTCAGACTTTAGTTTGTAAAGCCCTAGTTTATGTGCTAGCGGAGCATATAGATATGCAGCTTCATTAGCCACTTTAAGCCGGTCTTCTGCATTCTGCGAATCTTTAATCTGACGCATGATATTTACCCGATCTGCAATCATGATCAGGATTACACGCATGTCTTCAGCAAAGGAAATCAACAGATTCCTGAAATTTTCAGATTCGACAGCCGGACTTTTGGCATACAGTTCGCTGGTTTTAACCAGACCTTTTATAATTACTGCCACATCTTCACCATACATTTCTCGTACGGATTCAAGGGTAAAGAAGTTGCTTTTAACCATGTCATGTAACATGATTCCTATCAGGCACGACCCTTTCATTCCAATTTCCTCGGAAACAATGATTGCAGTCTGCAAATCCCTGATTATAGGATTCATGTCAAAACTGTTGCGTTGCATGCAATTGGCTTCAATTGCCTGATGAAGATGCTGTCTTAGTTTTTGTTTATCTTCCTTGCTGATGCTGTCTCCCGCGGAAGTCAGTAGTCTTCTGTATAAAGAGCGCATTATTGTCAACTCTTCATCTGTGAAAAATGAGGTATCTTCCATAACGTTTCAATTTCTGAGGTAAAAATAGTTTTTTTCTTTCTTTTCTGGACTATGATAAATAAGTTTTTGTACATTTGGTGGTGAATTTAATATTTAAAAGCAATGATTAAACCTCAAGACAAAGAACTGCTTTCCCAAAAGGGTATATCTGAAATGCAGATCATCAAACAGCTGTCATGCTTTGAGAAAGGATTTCCTTATTTGAAACTTGAAGCTGCCGCATCTATAGAAAAAGGAATTCTGGCTCCGGATGCTGAAGAACAGAAACAATACCTTTCAGCATGGGACGAATATATCAAGGAAGATAATACAATTGTTAAATTTGTTCCTGCATCTGGTGCGGCCAGTCGCATGTTTAAAGATCTTTTTGAATTCCTGGAAGCTGATTATTCTCAGCCCGTAAAAGAGTTTGAAAAAGTTTTTTTTGCTCAAATAGCCGACTTTGCCTTCTACAATGATTTAAATACTGCATGTCTCAAGAATGAGAAACAAGATATTCCAACTTTGATTGCAGCTGGTAATTATAAAGCTGTTGTGGCTAATCTGCTTAATGAGAAAGGACTTAATTATGGATCACTTCCTAAGGGATTGCTTAAATTCCATAACTATGAAGAGGGAGCGCGTACCCCGATGGAAGAACATTTGGTAGAGGGAGCGCTATATGCGTCAGGAAAAGCCGGTAAAGCCAATGTTCATTTTACTGTTTCAGCAGAACACCGTGCTTTATTTGAATCTCTGGTGGCTGCGGTTATGAAAAAATATTCCGATAAGTTTAATGTAGAATATCATATTTCTTTCTCAGAACAAAAGCCCAGTACAGATACCATTGCAGCAGATATGAACAACAAACCCTTCCGCTCAGAAGATGGTAAACTGCTGTTTCGCCCTGGAGGACATGGTGCGTTGATTGAAAATCTGAATGATCTGGTTGCAGACATTGTTTTTATTAAAAACATTGATAATGTAGTTCCTGATAAGCTGAAGGAAGATACCGTGCATTATAAAAGACTATTGGGAGGTGTGCTGGTAACCTTACAAGCCCAAGCATTTAAATACCTGCAACTTCTGGATAGTGGCAAGTATACCCCTGAACAGATACGTGAAATTATACAGTTTGTGCAGAGAAAGTTATTCTGCAAGAATCCGGATACCAAGATTATGGAAGATGCCGACCTGGTACTTTACCTGAAGAATAAGCTTAATCGTCCTATGCGTGTATGCGGTATGGTGAAAAACGTGGGCGAGCCGGGTGGGGGACCATTCCTTGCTTATAATCCGGACGGAACTATTTCCTTGCAGATTCTTGAAAGCTCTCAGATTGATATGGCAGACCCGGAAAAGAAAGAGATGTTTGAAAAGGGAACTCATTTCAATCCGGTTGATTTGGTTTGTGCCGTGCGCGACTATAAGGGACATAAGTTCGATTTGGGAAGATATGTAGACCCCGAAACCGGTTTTATCTCTTATAAGTCAAAGAGCGGAAAAGAACTGAAGGCATTGGAACTTCCCGGACTTTGGAATGGTGCTATGAGCGACTGGAATACAGTGTTTGTGGAAGTGTCTCTTTCTACATTCAATCCAGTGAAAACCGTGAACGATTTGCTTCGTCCTCAGCATCAGAATAATTAACGAACGGAAAAATATTTAAGAGAAAAGGCTGTCTCAGGAAATTAAATCCGATATTAACGGAGATGTTCCTGAGGCAGCCCTCATTGTGTTTATATGATTGAAGTTATGATTTTATGATAAAAATGCGATAATATGACTAGGAGAGAGATTAGATAGGGGTTAGTCTGTTTGTAATTCTTTGAAATCATTGTTTTTATGATATAATTCCTGACCTCGATTATAGAATTTTGCCAGTCCAAACAATCTGTATGAGGATACAATAGCAGTATTTTCGTAATATTTTAGAGATTCTATCATGGCGGCAGCTACTTTCTGAGCATGGATCGGACGATGTTTTCTGTATAGGCCTATTATATTCAGCGTTCTCATTATTGAGAGTCCTACAGTTTCACTCAACCTTTTTTCTTTTCTTTCGCCATACAACTGCGAGGGACGTGCAATTATTATTTTTTTAAATGGCAGTTTAATAATTGCATCTTCCAATTCTCCTTTTATTCTCATATAAAAGAACGAAGATTTTGGATTGGCACCGCTTGATGAAACCAACACATATTCGCTTACTCCATTTCGTGAAGCGATATCTGCAAATCTGTATTGATAGATATAGTCTATTTCGTACTGTCTTTGTTTACTCCCGGCTTTTGCCAGCGTTGTTCCCATACACGAAAATAGTACATCTCCATTTACCAGTTGCTCCCATCTCTCTGGGGCGGAAAAATCAATAAGATGTTCTTTTAATTTAGGATTAGTGATGTTTAAAGAATTGCGTCCAAATACCACTACCTTTTCAAATTCCCGGTCTTTTAATAATAAATCAACCAGTTGAGCTCCCACAAGTCCAGTTCCTCCAATAACGTTCGCTGTTTTCATAGTGTTACTCATTTATATGCGAACTGCAAAAATAATAAAAAAAAGTTTATATTGTTTCTGTGAAAAGTTAAATTTTTCCTGATTTTTAAAAAAATAGAGTGTTTCCCTTTTTTCTTTATTGCAACTTGCTGTATTATCATCTCAGTAAAGGCTTATAACAAGATTTTATTCGTGCAAATGATTAGATAAATTAAAATGCAATGTTTTTAATTTATGAGACATTATTGTTTATATTTTGTTTGAGACAGGGTTGAAAATAGACATTAAAAATAAAACTGTTTAGTCCACATCTAGTTTTTTATTCTTTTTTGAAATTTAGCTATGCATTGTTATGAGTATTTTTTATTGATGACCATCGTTTATTCTTTCGAATTAAAACAAATATCAATGAAAGTGTGAAAATAAGTTGTAATTGATTCTCCTTTTTTAAATAAATGACTATTATTACTATATTTGTGAGATATACTAAATTCTAGGTACAAATAAAAAAAAGAAAAAAAATCATGAAGAAACTATTTTCAATTTTTCTCTTTAGTCTGTGTCTGACTAACGCAAGTGTGTCGAAAGCGGGCAATTATGACCTTATTCCTCTTCCGAACTCGATGGAAACGGGTAGTGGATACTTTACGCTGAATAATAAATGCGAATTTATTGTTCAGAAGGGTCTGGACAGTAAGTATGCCCAAGTGGCCGAAGATTTTGCCAAACAGCTGAATCTCACTTCAGGTATCAATATCAAGGTGGTTGCAAAGTCAGGTAAAAAGGCCGCTCGCAATACCATTACTTTTGTTCAGAACAAATCGATTCCGGCTGAAGGTTACAAACTGAATGTAGTAAATGACAGAGTGCTTATCGAAGCTTCTGCACCGGAAGGTTTTTTCCATGCTATTCAGACTGTAAAACAGTTGCTTCCAGCAGCTGTATATGGCAAAAAACTGGCAAACGACCAGAAATGGGAACTTCCTTGCACAAAGATAGAAGACACTCCTCGTTTTAAATATAGAGGAATGCATCTTGATGTAGCACGTCATTTCTTCGGAGTTGACGAAGTGAAGAAGTATATCGATGTACTGGCTGCTCACAAGTTGAATTATATGCACTTCCACCTAACAGAAGACCAGGGTTGGAGAATTGAAATCAAGAAATATCCTAATCTGACCAAAGTTGGAAGCATGCGTAAAGGTACAATGATTGGAAAGAACTTTGGAAGCAATGACGGAGTGCCTTACGGAGGTTTCTACACTCAGGACCAAATAAAGGAAATCGTTAAATATGCGCAAGACCGTTTTATCACAATTATTCCTGAAATAGACCTCCCGGGACACATGGTAGCTGCTTTGGCTTCTTATCCTGAACTGGGATGTACTGGTGGCCCTTACGAAGTTTCTACTCAGTGGGGAGTTCTTGATGATGTATTATGTGTTGGAAAAGAATCTACATTTACTTTCCTTCAAAATGTTTTGAGTGAAGTCCTTGAACTTTTCCCATCTAAATATATCCATATCGGTGGTGACGAATGCCCTAAGGTACGTTGGAAAGAGTGTCCGGTGTGTCAGGCTAAAATCAAAGAACTAGGTTTGAAAGCAGATGCTAAGCATTCAGCAGAAGAACGTTTGCAAAGCTATACAATGACTCGCATCGAAAAATTCCTGAACGACAAAGGACGTAGAATCATTGGTTGGGATGAAATCCTTGAAGGTGGACTTGCTCCTGATGCAACAGTTATGTCATGGAGAGGAATGGAAGGTGGTATCGAAGCTGCAAAGCAGGGACACGATGTAATTATGACTCCTAGCTCTCACCTCTATTTTGACCATTATCAGTCTCTCGATCCAAGAGAACCTCTTGCAATTGGAGGATATTCTTCTGTAGAGAGAGTTTATTCTTTTGAACCAATTCCTGCAGAACTGACAAAAGAAGAGGCTAAACATATTCTTGGTGCACAGGCAAATTTATGGACTGAATACATCCCGACAGAAAGTTATTTGGAATATATGTTGGTTCCACGTCTTGCTGCATTGAGCGAAGTACAATGGACAAACCCAGAAAAGAAAAACTATTCAGACTTTACCAACCGTATTAGTCACATTGCTGATATCTACGATGTGATGGGTTTGAATTATGCTAAACACATCTTTGAAGTTACAGCATCTTATGGTGTAAACAATGATAAGGGATGTGTGGAAGCTACTTTGAAAGCAATAGGAAATGCTCCAATATACTATACTATTGATGGAACTGAACCAACTGTAAATAGTAACAAATATACTGCACCAATTGAAATTCCTTATTCATGCACATTGAAAGCAATGGTCGACAGAAAGGATATGAAACTCCGCAATGTTGTACAATCATTCATTTTCAGTAAAACAACAGCAAAGAAGGCCACTCTGAGTACAAACCCAAACAAAGCGTATGCGTGTGCAGGTGCTGCTACCCTGGTTGATGGTATCCGTGGAAATCAAAGTTATAAAGCAGGATGGGTAGGCTTCCAAGCTGAACCGATGAATCTGACTATTGATTTGGCAGAAAATACAAAGCTATCATCTGTTCGTTTAGGAACTAACGTGGTTAAAGGTGACTGGATTTTCCCTCCAAAAGATATCACCGTTTATCTTTCAGCCGATGGAAAGGATTTCAAAGAAGTTGCTAAACTAGTTCTTCCTGAAGCTAAGAAAGGAGATAAGGATGGTGTAACTGAATACACATTAGGATTCCCAACTACACAGGCAAGATTCATTAAGGTTGTGGCGAATAATGTAACTTCAATGCCCGAATGGCATGGAGGTAAAGGTAAAGCTGCTTACCTGTTTGTTGATGAAGTTTGCGCAGAGTAATACAATAGCAACAAAAACTATATGAAAAAGGCATCCCCAAAGGATGCCTTTTTTTTATGTCGAAAAAAAAATGATTATCGGAGCTAACAAGATGAAGAGCATTAGTATCAAATCCCATCAATAAATTGATCAACTACCAGTCGGAGTAAGAATACTTATAATAAACTGCAATCAGTTTATTATAAACAACGGGATATATTATCCCAATCATGTACAAGATTCAACTCAATCATGTACACGATTACCTCTTAATCTTGTACATGATTGCCTCTAGATATGTACAAGATTGGATTAATTAATACCGTAGTTTTGGTTACTTCTCCCTGTTGTTTTGGTTAGTTTGTCCCGAACAGATGAGTAGTAGTTACATAACAAGGCAACATTAAGCTGCTTTTATCAGTTTTCTTTGCTGAAAAACCATTTATTTGAGCTCGTTTTTGATGATTCCCCATCACCCAAACAATTCCTCTGCACCATTTGTTTTTGAGTATAACAACCAAATTATCAATGATATATAATTGCTGGGGTGTAGATGGTGTAGTAAAATCATGTTATTTACGATTCTGAAAAATCAAATTTGAAAAAATTTTTTTTGAAGATTTTTCATTTTTCATTTTTTTAAATCGAAAAACAGTTGTTTTCTCTACACCATCTACACCCCTCTGGATGATTATTTATTGATAATTAGCTGATAAGATTGCTTATGTTGTCTAAGTTGAGATAAATATCGCATAATTTATTCATTGTATATGATAAAAAAAAGATGAATAACAAATTTTTTGCTATTCATCCCCTTCTATCTAATATTCCTGCTTATTTTTTTGCAGGAGCTTTTATTTCTTTTTCTGTTTTTTTTACTTCTTTCTTTATTTCTTTCTTTTCAACTTCCTTTTTTTCTACTTTCTTGTGACCTTTTTTATGCCCCTTTACCATTTTCTTTTCAGAAGCAGCTTCCTTTTTTTCCACTTTTTTAGCCTCTTTTTCTGGAGCTACTGCTTTTTTTTCACCTTTTACTGCTTCTTTTTTAACTTGTTCTTTTTTAACTTCAGGTTTCTGCGTCATTTTTTGTGCATAACCATTACCTACCATGCAAAGAGCAAATAGGAAAGCGATGAATAATACTAACTTTTTCATAAATAAAAGATTTAATTATTAATTTATTTTTTTGTACATAAACAATCTGTACTTGTTTTAGAACAAACGCATAAATTAAATGTTCAAGGTACAATGAAATATTATTATGTGACTTCAAATTATGAGTAACGTAGTCTATGATAAACTTTTAGTACCGTTTTATGTATAACACGAAACAACTTATGCAATTCACTTTGTTTCTTTTTTTTTGCTTCGCATTTTTCGTATAACTTAAGTAGCTCGTCATTATTACCTTGTAAAAGAATGAAAAAGATTGAAATGAAACAAAATATAGAGAGAATCATTAACAGGTTTAAAATCTGCAATTATAAATATAAGAGACATCTGTAACCGAACAATTCAGACGTCTCTTATATTCATTTAACTTAATATCTGTACTTTTAATTCAGATAAAATTTGTCTGTAGATACAACAGTCCTTAAAGTTTTGTGAAATAAAACACATTTCCCTCCGGAGTCACTTGAAGAACAATTCCGCTATCTCCTTTTATTAACTCAACAAAATAATTATCACTATCTTCAAATTGAGCTCCATAAAGCAACATGTCACTATCATTTGCTTCATTATCATCAAAAAGCATCACAGATTTTATAATGTAATTTTTATACTTTGACTTAATTTCTTTTTGCGCACTGATTGGCAAATCTTCAAATTTTTTATGTGATGTTGTGCCAACTAATTTTGATTGACTATCGTAATATGCCTTCATTGATTGTCCGTCTTTAGTGAATGTCACTTCATCAAAATAATCACTTCTTTTCCATTGAGCATCTTTTACATCTCCGAAATCGCTGTAAAATTCTTGTTTTGATTGATAACTTACATCGCCTTTTTCTAGTTTTCTAAGTTCTTTCTTTTCAGCTTTAAGTACTTGTTTCTCTTTTTTTACTTCTTTTTTTGCCTCCTTTATCTCATTTTTGACAGCTTTTTTGTCTGTCTCCTGAGCCTGAACTTGCATTGATGTTACGTAAAACAACGCAAATGATAAAAGAATAAAAATGTTTTTCATGACTTTTCTAATATTATGTTAGACATTTAAATAATAAATAATATTGGAATCTAATGATACGATTATTCCCAGCTTAGCTGCTATTTAACCGATTTCCCTACTACTTCAAACATTATTTTATTTCTTTTGTCGACAACTGCTCTATAATAAGTGTCGTCTACTTTGTAATAAACCTTATCATCAATGGTTACTTCTTCACAATCACTGGGCAATTCTTCTACTAATGCACCAACCGGTGGGTCGACAACCTCGTATTCATTGTTTACAGTTGTGTAAAATGTTCCATAATAGTAGTAATAAGGGATTGCCCCTATTGTCAACATGAAACAGTCAATGGGTAGAACTCCTATTCTTAAACCGATTGGTGGCCTTACTACTACAAATCTTTTCCCATTAGGATGATAATAGACTCCATTGTGCCAGTGGAAGGTTTCGCCACGAAAATTCATTTGTTTTGCACCAGTCGGCACTCTGTTTCTTATAGTTCCATACTGTGGTCCTCTGACATGCATAGTGGAAGCCCTGCCTGATGGAAAATGTCCTCTTTCGCCTCCTCTTTTACCTTGGGCCAGCGCGCTCTCTGTCGGGATTACCATTATAATAGCAAGACAAAGAACTGAAATAAAGTGGATGAATCTGAGTTTCATAATTTTGTTTTTTAATAAGTTAGTTAGATAAAAAGAGTTAATTATGTTAGTTGTTATTTTCTTCTTCCTGATTCTCATCATTCTTTATATCTTCATTATTAATTCCTTTCTTTGCTTTTTTTACCGCCGATGCTTTCATTGTGCCAAAGCGGTACGTAACACTGATTCTGAAATCGCGTGCATTTCTATAATTAAGATTTTTCATATAGAAAGCCGTTTGGCTGGTTGTTGTGCTTCGTTCTTTGGTCTTCCAGAACGGGTCGGCACTTGATAGAGAAATTGATAACTTCTTTTTCAGGAAATCTTTGCTGAGAGAAATATTTGTGTAGTATGTTGACGACATCTTTCCTTGAAGCATTATGCTGGGAGCAACATACCCTCCATTTAAATTTAACCTGAAGTTCAGAGGAAAGGAGAATTGCATTCCACCCGATGCATTCCAGTTTAATCCATGTGCCTTCTGCTCACCTGTTGACGAGGTGGCACTGCTATTCATATCTACATAATTAGCACCTGTGTTGATAAAAATATTAAATACGTTTGAAGCGTTCCATTTTCCATATAAATAGATGGCTGTACGTTGACTGTGACCTAAATTCCCATACGTTGTCTGGGTAACATTTGGTTTATTCTTTGAATCAATGAATGTATAACTTACTATGCCGTTATTTACATAGCCATAGCTTAAGCTGGCGTTTAGATTTATCTTTTGAGTGAAAAGGCTGTAATTGAGGTTGAAATTATTGTTCTTTTCTGGACTCAGATTCGGATTTCCATAGCTTATGTTCTGTGGATCGGTATTGTTAACGTATGGATTCAGATTGCGGATCCCCGGACGTTGTATGCGCATTGAATATCCCAGCCGGATCTGTTCCTGATCGCTCAACATGTAGGAGATGGTAACCGATGGCACTAAATTAAAATAGTGATCTTTGAAATTCATTGTTGTAGATATGGGATATTTTACATTTATAGAAGTTCCTTCTCCACGAAGTCCGGTCTTAAACTGATATTTCATTATCTGAAATTCATAGCTAAGATAAGCTGAATATATATTCTGACTATACTGGAGATTGTTTAAAGGGCTTACCTGTAATGTGTCATTTACCCAATTGTCGGTTTCACTGCTGTTTTTACGCAGTATATATTTGGCTCCAGTTTCAATCTTCTGATTTTTCCAGGTCGGTCGTGTGTAATCAACTTGTGCTGTATGTTCCTTTGATGATGCATTGTTTATACTGTATTGAGATGGTGACAATATTGCCGGAACCTTACCTGAAAGGTTTTCGAGAAGAGTTGTGCTGTTGCCGTCATTCGGATAATTAGTAAACCGATAAGAAACGATAAGTAGTTCGTCTTTGCGATTTGTAGTATGTTGGTAGTCGGCGTTCAAATATGTAGAACCGAATGTTCTGGACGAATTGCTGTTTCTGCTGTAGCTATAGTAGGGATTATTATTAAAATCATTCATGGTCACTGAGTAATCAGAAATGCTGGTTGACTTTCGGTTGAAATTGTTTATTGAAATACTGAAAAGATTTTTTTTATCAATTTCGTAACTGGCTTCCAAATATCCATTTTGGAATGGTCCTTTGTTTTTTGACCGTCCATTTTGAATCAGGTATTTTTCATTGTTGCTGAAGTTGTATGTTCGTTCAGAAAAAGAGTCGGCATAAGGTGTGTTGTTGTAGCTGTAGTTATAATTTCCGGTGATTGCAATCTTCCCCATTTTTAAAGAAACATACGCCCCGCCGCCTAAACGTCCTAAAGTGCTGGCATTTCCTCTTAAAGAAACGGTATATCCTTCAATCGAAGTTTTAGTAGTAATAATGTTTATGATTCCACCTACACCTTCTGCATCGTATTTTGCCCCTGGATCGGTTATGACCTCGACATTCTTAATGGCATCGGCAGGCATGCTTTTCAGTACATCGCTTGGATTGTCAGTTAAGAAATCAGAGGGTTTACCATTCATGTAAATCTTAAAATCTGATGAACCTTTCAGTTGTATATTATCCTCGCTGTCTACCGTTATCATTGGGACCTTGCGAAGCATGTCCAATGTATTACTTGTCTTTGCTTCAGGGTCATTTTCTATGCTATAGGTTAACTTATCGATTTCTACTTTCACCAAGGGCCTTTGTGCTGTTACAACTACTTCCTGCAGTTCGGTTGAAGTTTCACCCATTAGTATCTTACCTAGATTTAGTTGATTTTGATTTGAGGATAAAGTAATTCTTTTTACTTTTGTCTGCATGCCCACAAACTGTATATTAATCATATAGTTCCCAGGTGTAGTATTTAAGGAAGCTGTGAAATTACCGTTACCATCAGTTACAACAACTTTCACCGGAGTTTGCGGAGCACGTACCGGGACAATACTAACCGTGGCATATTGAACGCTTTCATTGGATACAGAATCTATGACAGTTCCTTTGATCGTATAAGCTGAAAAATGCTCACCTTGATTAATTGTTTGTGCAAAGCAATTTAGCGAGAAAAGCACTATGAGAAACAGCATACAGAACGATTTCATATTCACTTATATTTATTTCAATTGTAACATCATTTATGTTTGATTTGTTTCAGTAGTATCCTCTGCTTTATTTCTTTTTATACCATTTGACTGCTTATTTAGATTATTTAATCAATGTCAAAAATCAATGTATTTTTGGCTTAATATGAAGAATTTGTTTTTTATATTTGAACGAATGAAGATTGATGTATTATAGTCTGTTACAAATAGTTCAATAAAAAAGGCCATCTCAAATTAATGAGATAGCCTTCTATAAATTAATTTATGGACAATTATTTACTTATCCAACTTAAACTTATTTTTTACAGCATTTATCTTTTGCTTCTTTACATGCTATTTTACTCTCTTTCTTGCATTCTTTTGCACCTGCCTTAGCATCCATACATGCTTGTTTGCATTCTTTCTTGCATTCTTTTGCACACTCTTTTGCACATTTCTTGTTGTCTTTGCATGCTTGTTTGCATTCTTTAGAGCAATTTTTTGCTTCCTTGCAGCATTTTGCTTTTGTTGCACTGGTAGCTTCTTTTGCTTTAGCAACATCTTTTTTAACCTTGTCTTTTTGAGTTGCTACAGTTTGTTCTGCCTTTTCTACTTTCTTAGATGTTGTTTGTGCGTTTACTGAGCCAATGCTCACTGCTGCGATAAATGCAGCAAATAAAATAAATTTCTTCATCTTCTTTCTGTTTTAATTTAGTATTATATTAGTTATGCTTCCCTCTGAAAAATATTTTCGGGGTTAACAATAACTTCGGTGTAAACATACATATAAAAAGACAAAATAGCAATTGTATAATTTAAAAATTTAGTTAATATCAATATAAAAATATTAGTCTTGCTTTTTATGAACCAATTATTGTTTATGAATCCTGTTTCTCAAAAAAAAATAAGCTTAATAATTTTATAAATTGTTTTTTTTGATCAAAAAATATTGATTAGATTTACCATTGTGACATAAAACCAGTTGAAGAACAGGAATGAGACCAGAAATGAACTTGTACAATAAAGAAATGCAATTATGAAAAGAAGAAGTTTTATTGTGATCATGCTTCTATTTATGATAAATATAGTGCGCGGGCAGGAATTTGCCCAGATAGGAGCAAGTTGGTATTATAGTAGTGCAGACCAGAGAGCTGCTCCGGCTGAAGGAGCCTATATTCATTTTGTATCAGTGAAGGACTCTTTGCTGAAAAATAAAATTGTAAGAAAGATAGAGAGAACATGTTATCATTACCGTGGTTCGGTTTCAAACCTTGAACCGCTGTTTGTTTATAGCTTGGCAGATACAGTGTTTCTGTATAATCCTTATAAAGAATATTTTGACAGACTGTATGTTTTTAACAGGAACATAGGGGATACCCTGACACTGGATGTTCCTTATACAGATGATGATTATTCATCGCTTGAAAAAAAAACATATAGGCTGGTGATTGATTCTATAGCCCTGGAAACATACAATGGAAAACAAATCAAAAAATACCGGACAATTGGATTGGATGGTTTTCAATATTGGAATGGAGGATGGTTTATGGATTACATTGGTGGACTTGATTGGCTGTTTCCAAGGAAAAACTTATTCCCTGAAGCAGATGGTCCGTTAAGATGTTACAACGATTCTAACTTCACCTTCAGCTTTTCAACTATTCCATGCGATTATAAGTTAAGTAGTTCACTATCGAAAATAGCAGAGGAGGATGTGGTTGTATTGCTCAATTTAGCTAGTAATTATTTGAAGATTAGTGCACCATCAGACATCAAGCAGATTGAACTGTTCGACCAGCAGGGAGTTTTACAACTGAAAAGCACTATGGCAGAAAACAACATTTCAACTTTACAGCCTGGAGTCTACCTTTTGAGAATTGAGATGAAAGATAATAATATCGCCTATAAAAAAATAATCAAAAGATGATATCGCTTCCAAAAGTGGAGTTGCTGTGAATATTAATGGTAATTACCATTAATAGGTTGATGCGATATCCTTATCAAATGAAATATTTGGTGGGGTAATTCCTGAACTCGTATTCATCGACAAAGGTCGTTGCAAGATGAAAATTGTCTTTGCTCTTGTTAATTGTACTAAAATACAGTACCTTTGCCACATATTCTCATATAGGGGTGCCTTAATAATACGGGCTGAGATTATACCCATAAACCTGATCCGGGTAATGCCGGCGGAGGGAAAAAGATAGAAAAGCCCCCTTTTCTGTTTTAATAATTTAAATTTTGGTATGAAAAGAAAGGTAAAGATGCTTGTCGGTCTCACATTGATCGGCTCTTCGTCTTTTGCGCAGGTAAAGGATAGTCTGCGTTTGGTAAAACTGCAGGAGGTGCAGGTAGTAGCAACACGTGCGGCGGCTAAAACACCGTTTGCTTTTTCGAACGTGAGTAAAGAACAAATCAGAAAACTGAACTTTGGACAAGATGTTCCATTCTTGCTGACAATGACTCCGTCGGTTGTAGCGACTTCAGATGCCGGGGCCGGAGTAGGGTACACTGGTGTAAGAGTGCGGGGGACAGATGCTTCAAGGATTAATATTACTGCTAATGGCGTTCCATTGAATGATGCCGAGTCTCATACATTGTACTGGGTGGATCTACCAGATTTTGCTTCTTCTATTGAAGATCTTCAGATTCAGCGCGGAGCTGGAACTTCTACAAATGGTGCTGGAGCATTTGGTGCGACTATCAACATGAAAACTGAGTCTATATCTCCATTGCCTTACGGAGAAGTAGCAGGCACATATGGCACGTTTAATACACACAAGGAGACATTCAAGGTGGGAACCGGACTGCTAAAGAACCGTTGGGCTTTCGACGCGCGTATCTCTAATATTGGTTCGGACGGATACATCGACCGTGCCTCTACCAATATGAAATCGTTCTTCGCACAAGCGGGATATTACGGAGAAAACGATATCCTGAAATTCATTGCATTCGGTGGAAAGGAGAAAACATATCATGCATGGAACGGGATAAGCAAATCGCAGCTTGAAACAAACAGACGCTATAATACTTGTGGCGAAATTCAAGACGATAACGACAATGTGATTGGTTTCTACAAGGATCAGAACGACAACTATTTGCAGTACAATTATCAGATGCTCTATACACACATCTTTTCGAAGGAGTGGAATATGAACGTTACGCTTCATTATACGGATGGAGAGGGATATTATGAGGAATACAAGAACAAACGTACATTGAAAGAATACGGTTTGGTGCCTTTTACAATTGATGGCACTCAGGTGAAAAAGAGTAATCTAATTCGCCGGAAGATGATGGATAATGGTTTCGGTGGTGGAGTGTTCTCATTGAACTACGCCACCAATGGTCTGCAGGCTTCGTTGGGAGGTGCGGTTAATAGGTATGAAGGCAACAACTTCGGGAAGGTGATCTGGGTAAAGAACTATATAGGTAGTCTGGATCCTGACCATGAATATTACCGTAATAATGCCGGGAAGACTGACGCTAATATTTATCTGAAAGCAAATTACGAACTGCTGAAGGGATTGAATGTTTACGGAGATATACAGTATCGTCATATTAACTATACCATTAATGGAGTGAATGACAAGTGGGACTGGACCAAGACTCCCGGCGAAATGCAAAAGCTGAATGTAGACAACAACTACAACTTCTTTAACCCGAAAGCGGGTCTGTTCTGGCAAATTAACAAAAAAAATGCGGCTTACGCTTCATTCTCTGTGGCTCAGAAAGAACCTACACGCAACAACTTTACCGATGCAAAATTCAATAAGATTCCCTCTTCTGAAAAGCTGTTTGACTACGAAGCCGGATATACTTATAACGATTCTCGCTTCCTGGCTGGAGTTAACTTCTACTACATGAAGTATAAGGATCAGTTGATTTTAACCGGAGAAACAAATGATATCGGTGAGCCGTTGGCAGACAACGTCCCAGATAGTTATCGTATGGGAGTGGAATTCCTGCTAGGAGCAAAGATTACTTCCTGGTTGAGATGGGATGGAAATGCCACATTGAGCGAAAATAAAATTAAAAATTATACTGAATATCTGGATAATTACGATGCGGACTGGAATCCAATGTACAGTCAGACAGCTCATTATGTGGGAACCACAACCATCGCTTTTTCTCCCTCATTCATAGGGAACAGCATGTTTACTTTGAACTATAAAAACTGGGATGCATCATTACAGTCAAGCTATGTTGGTAAACAGTATTTGCTGAATTCGGAACAGGAGGATTGCAAACTGGATGCTTATTTTGTAAATAACCTGCGATTGGGATACACCTTTACCTTGCCAACACTTAAGTCAGTGCGTGTGGGGCTTATCGTAAACAATCTGTTTAATGAGATGTACGAAAGCAACGGTTGGGGATACAGCTCGTATGTGGTAAATAAGAATGGTAGTAAGGATCGTTTCAACGATGCCGGTTATTTTCCTCAGGCTGGAACAAACATTTTAGTTGGAATTACGTTGAAATTCTGATAAAGGAAAAATAACGATAATGGATTATCTTGAAATTATTGGTACACTGGTAGGCTTGCTTTATCTCTATTTGGAGTATAAGGCAAGTATCTATCTGTGGTTTGCCGGAACTGTTATGCCGCTCATCTATATCTATGTGTTCTACGATGCAGGACTCTATGCCGATATGGGCATTAATATATATTATCTGCTGGCTGGCTTGTATGGATTGCTGATATGGATGAAGGCTCCTGATCAGAAAGGAGAGGAGCGGCCTATTTCAACTACTCCGCTGAAACTCTATTTGCCGATAATTGTTACCTTTGCAATACTTTTTGCCGCAATTGCCTTTATACTGATTCGCTATACCGACAGTACGGTTCCTTTTGCCGATGCATTTGTGACTGCACTAAGCATAATCGGGATGTGGATGCTGGCATATAAGTATATTGAACAATGGCTGGTATGGATTGTGGTTGATGTAGCTTGTTGTGGATTGTATATTTACAAAGGATTGTATCCTACAACTATTCTTTACGGACTCTATTCAGTTATTGCCGTGTTCGGCTATTTTAAATGGAAAAAAATGATGTTGTATAACGAACTGAAAGATGAGAAAATACCCGTTACTAACAATCGCTGATTCCCCTTCGGCTATTATTCTGGCTAATGGAGATTATCCGGTACACCCGTTGCCTCTGGCTCTTCTTGCCAAAACTGATTACGTTGTATGTTGCGATGGAGCAACTGATGAATTTGTGAGTAAAGGAAGAATTCCTATAGCTATTGTGGGTGACGGAGATTCTCTTTCCAAGCTGAATAAAAAACAGTTTGCCAATATCCTTCATTCCATACCCGATCAGGAAACAAACGATTTGACCAAGGCTTTTAATTATTGCATTCAGCAAGACAAGAAGGACCTGCTGATTCTGGGAGCTACCGGAAAGCGGGAAGATCATACACTAGGCAATATAAGTTTGCTGATTGAGTATATGGAGCAGGCGAATGTGGAAATGGTAACTGATTACGGTGTTTTTACGCCCATATCGGCAGATTGTGAGTTTGAAAGCTATCCAGGTCAGCAGATTTCAATTTTCAATCTGTCATGTGCAACAATCTCTCAGGAACAATTGTTGTTCCCTCTTCCTTCTTTGAATAACTGGTGGCAGGGAACTCTTAATGAGTCATTATCCGACCACTTTATTATCAGAACTTCAGGTAAAGCTATAGTTTTCAGGGCTTACTAATGTCTCGAAGTACAAAAGAGTCCATTATGTTTTAATAAAACGGATAAAAGATAAAAGGGGAAGCCATCTCGGTTTCCCCTTTTAATTATACAAACTTAAAACAACCAACAAAAGAAATAGATAACTATTTCAGATTATCTGATAAATAGTAATTCTCTGTATTTTGGTAACGTCCATAACTGGTCGTCTACCAAAAGTTCTAATTTGTCGATATGATAACGAATTTCTTCCAGCATCGGTACAATGTTGTCGTGGTAAGCGATTGCTTTTTCACGTTCCGATTCAATTACGTTGGCCACTTTGCGAGCTTCAATCATTTCGTCAACCTTTTCTTTAATGAAAATTGTTCTTGATCCAATCTCTTCGATAATCTCCAGATTCTTAGAAGAGAGCAAACTAGACTTTTCAGCTGGGTAGAGATCCTTCATTTTATATACATTATCAATCAGCTGAGACTGGTATCGTGTTGCAACCGGAATGATATGGTTCATGGCCAGGTCGCCCAGTACGCGAGCTTCAATCTGTATTTTCTTGGTGTAAGTTTCCCATTTTACCTCGTTGCGGGCAACAAGCTCCAGTCTGGTCATAACGCCGGTTGATTCGAACATCTTAACGGTGCTTTCTTTCAGATAGTTATCGAAGATTAATGGAACGCTGGTTTCACAATCTAATCCACGTTTACTAGCTTCTTCTTTCCATTCGTCACTATAACCGTTGCCATCAAAGTGAATAGCTCTGCATTCCTTGATGTAAGAGCGGATTATTTCCAGAATAGCAGAAATCTTTGGTTCACCTTTTTCAATCAGGGCATCAACGTCTTTCTTAAAAATAATTAATTGTTCACCCAAGGCTGCATTGAGGGCAATCATGGCAGAAGCACAGTTAGCTTCCGAACCAATTGCACGGAACTCGAAACGGTTTCCGGTGAATGCGAAAGGGGAGGTGCGGTTGCGGTCTGTATTATCGATCAATAATTCAGGAATTTGCGGAATATCCAGTTTCATACCTTGCTTGCCGCTTAGTCCGGCTAAATCGTTTGTACTATCTGCCAGATGATCCAGTACCTGGGTTAACTGTTTACCTAAAAAAGAAGAAATAATGGCAGGAGGTGCTTCATTGGCACCCAAGCGATGTGCATTGGTGGCAGATGAGATACTTGCTTTCAGCAATCCGTTGTGACGGTACACTGCCATCAGTGTATTTACAATGAATGTAACAAAACGAAGATTGTCTTCAGCTGTTTTTCCCGGTCCCATAAGAATAATACCAGTATCAGTGCTAAGTGACCAGTTGTTATGTTTACCTGATCCGTTGACACCTTTAAATGGTTTCTCGTGCAACAAAACACGGAACCCGTGTTGGCGGGCGATTTTACGCATCAAGGACATTACCAAAAGGTTGTGGTCATTGGCCAGGTTGCATTCTTCAAATACTGGAGCAAGTTCAAACTGGTTTGGAGCAACCTCATTGTGACGAGTCTTAACAGGAATACCAAGTTTAAGACTTTCAATTTCCAGGTCGGTCATAAATGCAGTAACACGAGTAGGGATTGCACCGAAGTAATGATCTTCCAGCTGTTGATTTTTAGAACTTTCATGTCCCATTAGAGTACGGCCGGTCAACAATAAATCCGGACGAGCTGCATATAAACCTTCATCAACCAGGAAGTATTCCTGTTCCCAACCTAAGTTGGTTGTAATCTTCTTTACTTCAGGGTTGAAGTAATGAACTACATCTAAAGCTGCTTTGTTAACAGCGCGAAGAGCTTTCAGAAGAGGAGCTTTGTAGTCAAGTGATTCACCAGTATAAGCGATGAAGATTGTTGGGATAAATAGCGTATCATCCACGATAAATGCCGGAGATGAAGGGTCCCATGCCGAATATCCACGAGCTTCGAAGGTGTTACGGATTCCACCGCTCGGAAAGCTGGAAGCATCAGGCTCTTGCTGTATAAGCAACTTGCCGCTGAATTCTTCAATCATTCCACCTTTTCCATCATGTTCTAGGAATGCGTCATGTTTTTCCGCAGTGCCTTCTGTTAATGGATGAAACCAGTGGGTGTAGTGTGTTGCTCCCATTTCGACTGCCCATTTCTGCATGCCTGCTGCCACCGCATCGGCAATATTTCTATTGAGAGGTGTTCCGTTTTCTGCAGCATCAATTAGTTGCTGATATACCTTATCGGGAAGGTATTTGAACATTTTTGCCTTGTTAAATACATACTTACCGAAATACTCTGAAGGTCTCTCCTTTGGAGTGGGCACTTCTACGGCTTTTTTCTTAAAAGCCGTTTCTACTACTCTGAATCTTAGTTCTGATGACATACTACCTAAATTGAATTGTTGTTATGTAATTAGTTATAGCAAGTAATAAATTTTTAGAAGGAATGTGGTTTTTTCTAAAGAGAGATAGAGAAGTAACTTAAGTTCATGTTACCATACAACAACCAGTGAAACCTTAAACAGTCAGTTACTCTCTATTTTCTCTTTATTCTTTCTATTATTATAATTATGGTCATTAAATTGTTATATCCAGTTGCGCAATCTTTTCATTGCTTCAATACAATCTTCACGTGCTCCGAAAGCTGTCAGTCGAAGATAACCTTCACCGCTGGGACCAAATCCAACACCGGGAGTACCCACTATATTTGCTTCGTAAAGCAGTTGTTCAAAGAATTTCCAGGAAGACATACCATTTGGAGCTTTTACCCATAGATATGGTGCATTTACACCACCATAAACTTTCAAACCTGTAGACTCAATGCCCTCTTTCATGATTTTGGCATTTGTCATATAATAGTTGATAATTTCTTTAACCTGTTCTTTTCCTTCAGGGGTATAGATTGCTTCCGCGGCTCTTTGAGTTATATAAGATGTTCCGTTAAATTTAGTGCACTGGCGTCTGTTCCATAATTTGTTCAATGCAACACGTTCACCTCCAAGCGTAGCTGCTTTAAGTTCTTTGGGGACGATAGTATATCCGCATCTTACTCCCGTAAAACCAGCGGTTTTTGAGAAGCTTCTGAATTCAATAGCAACTTTCTTGGCACCTTTAATTTCATAGATGGAGTGTGGAACGTCTGGCTCTTGAATGTATGCTTCGTAAGCTGCATCGTACAAAATCAAAGTATCATTTTCCAATGCATAGTTTACCCATTTTTTTAGTTCCTCTTTAGAGAGCGTTGTGCCTGTCGGGTTATTAGGATAACAGAGGTACAACATATCAATTCTCCGGTTGGGAATTTGTGGGATAAAGTTGTTTTCACTCAGACAAGAAATATACACCAGATTACTCCATTTTCCGTCAACCAAATCTCCTGCGCGACCGGCCATTACGTTCGAATCGATATAAACAGGATAAACAGGGTCAGTAACACCAACACTGTTATCGTGACGAAGGATATCTCCAATATTTCCGGTGTCACTTTTTGCTCCGTCGTTAATGAATACTTCACTTGGCTCCAGGCTGATTCCTCTGCTCGCATAATCATTTTTGATGATTGCTTCGATCAGGAAATCGTATCCCTGTTCTGGCCCATAACCGCGAAATGTCTCTTTCGAAGCCATTTCGTTCACGGCATTATGCATAGCTTTTATTACAGCGGGAGGCAATGGCTGTGTAACATCGCCAATTCCCAGACGAATAACATCCTGCTTTGGATGAGTTACTTTAAATGTGTTTACCTTTTTGGCAATATCCGAGAAGAGATAACTTCCCGGTAGTTTTAAATAATGTTCGTTTACTAATGCCATATCTATAAGTTGTTTTAAGTTTGTTCTTTAGTCTAAAGGGGTATTTCTCCTTCGAATACGGTTACAGCATCGCCCGTCATATATACTTTGTCTGTTTTTTCGTCCCAGAGGATATTCAAGTTCCCTCCATCCATAATGATTTCCACATCACGTCCTGTCATTCCAGTAATTGAACCTGCAACAGCTGTAGCACATGCTCCGGTTCCACAGGCCATTGTGATGCCTGATCCACGTTCCCAAACACGCATTCTCACCTTGTTTTCACTCAACTTCTGAGCAAACTCAACATTGATTCTGCCTGGGAAGAGAGGATGATTTTCAAGTATCGGTCCTATAACCGGAAGTTCTATCTGATTAATATCATCTACGTAGATAACCAAATGGGGATTCCCCATTGAAATTGCGGTTGCTTTAAAGGTTTGACCGTTTACCGTGATTTCATGGTTTATCATTTGTCCTGACTTTCCGTCGAAATATACCTCTTTCAGTTTAGGAGAGTCCATATCGACAGTAACCTTTGAAACTTTTCCTTCTAATACCGTAAGTTTTAAATGTTTGATGCCCGAAAGAGTTTCCAGGGAAATATCTGTTTTTTTTGTTAAGCTGTTATCATAAAGGTATTTACCGATACAACGAGATGCGTTTCCACACATCATTGCTTCAGAACCGTCTGCATTGAAGATACGCATGCTAAAATCTGCTATAGACGATTTCCCGATTAAAACCAGTCCGTCCGAGCCAATTCCCGTATGAGGAGCACTCCATTTGATGGCTATTTCCTCCGGATGTTCAATGTGATGTATTAGTGTGTTGACGTAGATATAATCATTGCCCGCACCGTGCATCTTTGTAAACTTAATAAGGTTTGTCATTTTGTATCGGTAATTTGCTTTATTAATTTCCTTTTGATTTTTATTTCTGCAAATATACGACAAATTGTTTAAGTAATAATCATACCGACTTACTTATATCTATTTAAATTATGCTAAATAATAATTGATATATAAGACTGTATAAAAATAACGAAATTACAATTATTGTAGCTTTATTATTTAAAAATTGATAGTTATTAAAAGAACGTATGTTCAATTATTCTATATTTATGTGTTTTTTTTCTGAGTTCAATAACCTTTATCAACAAAATAGAACCATATATTTGAATAACAAAATGATTCTCATATATGGTTCTATTTTTTTCAATTATTTTTTTATTGAACTGTTTTATTTACTATTTGACCATTTCCAGTCCTAAAAGAGGGTCGTTTGTTGTGATGAAATCGGCTCCTTTATCAATCAGATATTGAATATCTTCTTTTTTGTTAACCGTCCATACATTGACTTTAAGACCGTATTTTTTGGCTTCGTCAAACCAGTTCTCATTCTTTTTCATAACACCTAGGTTATAGTCTAGTCCGGCGCATCCTATTTCTTTCAACTCTTTAGGTGAGAGGCTTCCACTTAAATAATACACTTTTGCTTTGGGTGCCAAACGGATTAATTCTTTGACAGCATTAAGGCTGAAAGATATATATTCCACTTTGTTTTCCATCTTAAATTTTTTAACCATTGCCAGCACTTTTACTGTTAGTGAGTCTTCTCTCTCTTTGCTGCTGTGTGGTTTTAATTCAATAATTAACTTGCTGTGCTTGCATTCTTTCCCTTTTTGAAGGTATTCTTCAAGAGTCGGCAGATTTTCTCCATTTGCCAGCTTTTCCTGTTTCAGCTGTGCTGCTGTTGTTTTTTCCAGAACTAGTTTGTGCTCCGGAGTAGTAGCGTCATGATTAACCATTGGAACGCCATCTGATGATAGCCATACATCCAGCTCTGAACCGTATACCTGAATGTTGTCAGCTTTAATCAGTGCAGCAATTGAATTTTGAGCAGAACCTTCCGTATCCCAATATCCACGGTGAGCAATAATTTGTGTTTTGTTTTTTGCATTCATACCTGTCAAAGTAAAAAACAATGCTCCTACAATAAATAATCTTTTAGAATTCATATCGTTATGTTTATTTTTTATATGTTAAAAGTAGAGTATCTAACGGATATAAACAAAAAAAAGATGCTTTTATTGAATTATAAAGCATCTTTTTTTATTAGATAGATATTGCAAGTTTATTAATAACTCTCATCGTGTACTCCTTTTACAGCACGACCACTCGGATCATTCATATTTTTAAAGGATTCGTCCCAGGCTAATGCTTCAGCTGTACTGCAGGCCACTGATGGTACAGACGGTACGCACTTGGCTGCACTTTCACTTGGGAAATGTTCTTCGAATATACTGCGATAGTAATATTCTTCTTTATTCATAGGAGTATTGATTGGGAATCGCTCGGCTGCATGTGCCATATCTTCATCACTAACCTTTTCGGTAGTAAGTGCTTTGAGTGAATCAATCCAGTTATATCCTACGCCATCGCTGAATTGTTCTTTTTGTCTCCATGCTACACTTTCAGGAAGCATATTGGCAAAAGCTTCCCGTAGAATTTTTTTCTCGATGGTTTTTCCTGGTGCCATCTTTGCTGCAGGATTCAGTCGCATAGCAACATCCATAAATTCTTTGTCCAGGAACGGAACTCTACCCTCAACTCCCCAGGCAGAGAGTGATTTATTTGCCCTAAGACAGTCGTATAGATGCAGCTTACTTATTTTACGAACTGTTTCCTCATGAAAAGCTTTTGCATCCGGAGCTTTGTGAAAATAGAGATAACCACCAAAGATTTCATCTGCACCTTCTCCCGAAAGAACCATTTTGATTCCCATCGATTTGATTACCCTTGCCAACAGGTACATCGGGGTAGAAGCTCTGACAGTAGTTACATCGTATGTTTCAATAAAATAGATAACATCACGGATGGCGTCTAATCCTTCTTGAACTGTATAATTTATTTCATGGTGGATAGTGCCAATATGATCTGCCACCTCTTTTGCTTTAATAAGGTCAGGGGCATTTTTTAGTCCTACTGCGAACGAATGTAATTGTGGCCACCAAGCATCCGACTGACCACCTGTTTCTACACGTTTTGCGGCATATTTCTTTGCCACAGCAGAGATAATAGAAGAGTCGAGACCTCCGGAAAGCAATACTCCGTAAGGAACATCGCTCATTAGCTGACGTTGCACAGCGTCTTCAAGTGCATCGTGAATGTCACTGCTATAAGCATTGTTGTTTTTTACAGCTTCGTACTCCATCCAGTCGCGCGTATACCAGCGTTTCATTTCTCCTTCTTTACTATAGAAATAGTGTCCTGGTAAAAATGGTTCATAGCTGTCGCAGAATCCTTCAAGTGCTTTCAGCTCGCTTGCAATATAGAGTAGCCCTTCTTTGTCGCGACCGATATATAAAGGAATAACCCCTATCGGATCACGGGCAATCAGGTATTCATCTTTTTCTGAATCATAAAGGGCAAAAGCAAATATACCACTTAAGTCTTCCAGAAAATTGATGCCTTTCTTACGGTAGAGTGCCAGTATGACTTCGCAATCGGAACCTGTCTGGAACTGATATTCATTATTGTACTCTTTGCGAATGTCACGGTGATTATATATCTCTCCGTTGACGGCAAGGATAACTTTCCCGTCGGGAGTGTAAAGCGGTTGTCCTCCCGATTGAGGATCTACGATTGAAAGACGTTCGTGAGCAAGGATGGCTGAGCCTCCACAGTAGATGCCACTCCAATCGGGTCCCCTGTGACGGATTTTTTGAGCCATTTTAAGAGCTTTAGAACGTAATTCTTCGTCTTGCTTTTGTACGTTGAATATTCCTACAATTCCACACATAGTTCTTTTTGTTTATTTTTGACTTAAATAAGTATCTATCTCCTGAGCAGCCTTACGACCTCCGGCCATAGCTCTAACCACAAGGCTTGCACCTGTAGCTGCATCTCCTGCTGCAAATACTTTTGCAGTTGATGCTGCGGCGCGATTGTCGATGGTTATGTTTTTACGGTTATCTACTGCCAATTCCAATTGTGCAATAACTCCTTCCTGTACTGGATGAACGAATCCCATTGCCAGAAATGCTAAATCTGCTTCGATAATCTCTTTTTCTCCGGTTGGAACCATCTGCATGCGTCCTTCTTCGCTTTTAATCCAGGATATTTCTTGAATTTCTACAGCCTTTAGCTGGCCGTTTTCTCCGATAAACCTGCAAGTGTTAATGTTCCATCGACGATGACAACCTTCCTCATGAGATGAACTGGTTTTCAATACCTGAGGATACATAGGCCATGGTGTTGCTGGGTTATGACCAACAGGAGGCTTTGGCATAATCTCTATCTGAGTGACCTTGATGGCTCCATGACGAGCAGAAGTTCCTATACAGTCTGAACCGGTATCACCACCACCGATTACCAACACTTTTTTCCCTTTAGCGTTAATCAGTTTATCGTTATCAAAGGATTTCCCTTCAAGAATCTGATTTTGCTGGCTCAACAGTTCGAGGGCAAAATGCACACCTTTTAGTTCGCGCCCTTCAATTGGGAGGTCACGTGGAACTTCTGCGCCAATACACACGCATACAGCATCAAATTTTTCAACCAGTTCCTTAGCAGAAATATCTTTCCCTATTTCTGTTGAAGTAACAAAGCTTATTCCTTCTTGTTTCATTAGATTAACGCGACGGTCAATTACATTTTTGTGCAATTTGAAGTTGGGGATGCCATAACGGAGCAAGCCACCTACTTTATCCTGTTTTTCATAAACTGTTACTTCATATCCCTTACGGTTCAGTTGATTGGCAACTACCATTCCGGCAGGACCAGCACCGATTATCGCCACTTTTTTACCATTTCTGATCGGATGTTGTGGTAGTACATATCCTTCCCTGAAAGCAGCTTCAGCAATAGCAACCTCATTTTCTCGGATAGTTACAGGCTCATCTGCAGAAAGCTTAAGAACGCAACTTTTCTCACAGGGAGCAGGGCAGATTCGACCGGTGAATTCCGGAAAATCGCAAGTAGACTCCAGTACTTCATACGCCTCTTTCCATTTACCTTTGTAAAGCAAATCCTGCCATTCGGGTTGAATATTTCCTATTGGACATGCCCAGTTACAGAAAGGAACCCCACAGTCCATACAGCGTGAAGCTTGCAGTCTGCGGTCATGGCTGTTAAGAGTCTGTTCCACTTCACCAAAATCTGTAATGCGTTCGTTAAGAGGTCTGTATCCGGCCTCTTGTCTATGTATTGTTAAGAATGCTTTTGGATTTCCCATTTCTATTATATTATTTGGTAAGAATATCCAGGATAGTTTATTTTCTATTAAAACTTTTATCAATAAGGTGTACTTTTAGCCTAATATAGATTTTACTATAAATGGCCCACCTTTTTTGTTTGTTATCCCAGATATTCTCTTTGTTGTTGTTCTTTATAATTAATAATCTCTCTGTACGTTAGCAATTTTCTGCTGAAGTTTTTCCATTTCTTCTTCCTGAAGCACCTTTTTGTATTCGATAGGTACAATCTGAATGAACTGATCCACGTATTTCTCCCAAGAATCCAGCATGGTTTTCGCTAGTTTACTACCTGTATAGAAGTAATGGTTACGAATTAACTCGTGTAGTTCCTTACGTGAACGTGAGTCTTCAATAAGTGATAATTCTACCATTTCCATGTTGCAGAAGTAGTCAAAATTACCTTCTTTGTTCCACACATAAGCAACACCACCACTCATACCAGCAGCAAAGTTGCGCCCTGTTGTACCAAGAACCACAACACGTCCGCCAGTCATGTATTCGCAGCAGTGATCTCCTGCACCTTCAACAACTGCTGTCGCTCCGGAATTTCGAACAGCAAAACGTTCACCAGCACGTCCGTTGATGTAAACCTCACCGCTGGTTGCCCCGTAGAGAAGAGTATTTCCGGCAATGGTATTATCTTCTGCCACGAAGGTTGAACGTGATGGAGGAACCACTCGGATACGACCACCAGAAAGCCCTTTCCCCAAATAGTCGTTAGCCTCACCTTCCAGCTTAAAATCTACTCCATTGGCAAGGAATGCTCCAAAGCTTTGTCCGGCAGATCCTTTGAACTTGATATTAAGTGTTTTTTCTGGAAGTCCTGCTTCACCATGTTTTTTGGCAATAACACCACTTAGCATTGCTCCAACGCTTCTGTCAGTGTTTGCGATTGTATATTCCAGAGATACTTCATTTTTATTTTCTATAGCTTCGACAGACTGAGCAATGATAGTTACATCTTTAATGTCATCAATCTGATGTTGCTGCATGCCGGTATGACGTATAGCTGTTTCATCTGGTTGAGCTGGCATAAATGTAAGTTTGGACAGATCCAGCAATTCATATTTCGGATTGGAAGTTATCTGTTTGCGTTCAATCAGATCAGTTCGTCCCACTATATCTTCTAGCTTGGAGAACCCTATTTCTGCAAGATATTCGCGAACTTCTTCGGCCAGGAATGTGAAAAAGTTTACCAGGTATTCATAACGACCGTGGAATCTTTTACGTAGTTCGGCATCTTGTGTTGCAACACCTACCGGACAAGTGTTCATATGGCATTTACGCATCATGACACACCCTAATACAATTAGTGCAGAAGTTGCGAAACCATACTCTTCGGCTCCAAGCATAGCCATAAGAACTATATCTCGTCCTGTTTTTAGCTGGCCGTCAACCTGTAATACTACATGTCCGCGAAGCCCGTTGATCACTAATGTTTGCTGAGTCTCAGAAAGTCCCAGTTCAGGTGATATCCCTGCATAGCGTATTGAGCTTGAAGGACTAGCTCCGGTTCCACCTTCGGCTCCTGATATTACGATATGGTCAGCTTTTGCTTTTGCCACACCAGCTGCAATGGTACCAACGCCGCTTTCAGCAACCAGTTTTACGCTGATTCTCGCTTTCGGATTCACATTTTTCAAGTCGAAAATTAGCTGAGCTAAGTCTTCGATAGAATAGATATCATGATGAGGTGGGGGAGAGATAAGTGAAATTCCCTTTATTGAATGACGTGTTTTCGCTATAACCTCATCTACTTTGAAACCGGGCAATTGGCCGCCTTCACCAGGCTTTGCACCCTGCGCAATCTTGATCTGTATCTCATCGGCATTTACAAGATATTCAGCTGTAACACCAAAGCGTCCTGAAGCAACCTGTTTAATCGCAGAACGCATAGAGAGTCCGTTTTCCAAAGGTTTGAAACGTGCTGCATCTTCACCACCTTCACCAGTATTGCTCTTTCCACCTATTACATTCATTGCAAGAGCCATTGTTTCATGAGCTTCCTTACTGATTGAACCGAACGACATGGCTCCGGTTACGAAATGCTTCATTATTTCAGAAGCAGGTTCAACTTCATCAATAGAAATAGGATTTCTCTTGAACCCTAAGAAATCGCGTAGGAAGATGGGAGACTCTTTCTCATCAACCATTTTTGTGAATTCCTTAAACTTCTTATAGCTGCCCAGACGAGTGGCTAGCTGTAGGGTAGAAATGGTTTCAGGATTCCATGCATGCTGCTCACCACCTTTACGATAGCTGTAAACTCCTTTATTTTTTAGTAGTTCAAGCTGATCGGTTCCAAAGGCTTCAGCATGGAATAATGCAACATCGGTTGCAATTTCTTCCAGACGAATACCACCAATGGTAGAATTAATTCCACCGAAGTATGCGTTGCTCAGTTCTTCACTTAATCCTACAGCTTCGAATATTTTTGCTCCGCGATAGCTGCGAATGGTGCTGATACCCATTTTAGACATTATCTTGAAGAGTCCCTTGCAGATGGATTTAATGTAGTTCTTTTCTGCAGTTGCATAATCTAACTGAATCTCTTTCTTAGTAACCTGATCGTCTAAGATAGCGAATGCCATATAAGGATTGATAGCACTTGCACCAAATCCTAAAAGCAATGCTGAATGCATTATTTCTCGGATTTCACCGCTTTCAACAATTAAAGCTGTCTGTACACGTTTCTGAACAGAAATAAGGTGATGATGAACTGCGCTGACAGCAAGAAGTGCCGGAATGGCTGCATGAGTAGCATCAACTCCTTTGTCTGTTAGAACGATATAATTAACCCCGTCTGTAACCGACTGTTCTGCTTGTTTGCATAGGTTTTTTAGAGCCTCTTCCAGTCCGGATTTTCCTTTACTTACTTCAAACAAGATAGGCAACTTAATGGTGTTGAAACCTTTATAACGGATGTTACAAAGAATATCCAGCTGAGCATTGCTCAGAATTGGATGTTTCAGTTTTACCATTTTGCAATGCTCTTCATCAGGAGTAAGGATATTCATACCAACTGCTCCGATATATTCTGTAAGTGACATAACTAGTTCTTCGCGTAATGGGTCAATCGGAGGATTAGTTACCTGGGCAAACTGTTGGCGAAAATAGTTATAAAGCAATTGTGGTTTGTTGGAAAGAACAGCAAGTGGGGTATCATTACCCATTGAAGCGAGTGGCTCAGCCCCCGTACTCCCCATCGGTATTATTATTTTTTCGATATCTTCTTTAGAATATCCGAATGTGCGAAGCATCCTGTCGAAATTTTCAACTTTATGAGATACTTTACGGCCGGTTTTAAGTTCATCCAATTCGATTCTGTTGCTTGCCAACCATGTACGATAAGGTTTTGCTTCGGATAGGCGCTTTTTGATTTCACCATCGTAATATACTTCTCCTTTCTCTGTATCAACAAATATAATTTTACCAGGCTGCAAACGTCCTTTTTCTTTTATCTCAGTTGCCTCAAAATCCATTACACCAACTTCTGATGCAACTACCATCATGTCGTTTTTAGTGATCAGATAGCGTGCCGGACGAAGTCCGTTTCTATCGAGCATACCACCTGCATATCTACCATCAGAAAACAAGAGGGCAGCTGGGCCGTCCCAAGGTTCCATTAAAATGGAATGGTACTCGTAAAATGCCTTTAAGTCTTCTGAAATAGGGTTCTTCTCATTAAAGCTTTCGGGAACCAACATCGCCATCGCATGAGGCAAACTCAGACCAGACATAACCAGGAACTCTAACACATTATCCATAGAAGCGCTATCGCTCATCCCTTTCTGAATAATTGGACGAATGTCTTTCAAGTTGCCAAGCTCAGGGGTTGAAAGCACACTCTCTCTGGCTTCCATCCAACCGCGGTTACCCCGAATGGTGTTTATTTCACCATTATGTGCCAACAAGCGGAATGGCTGAGCCAATGACCAGGTTGGGAAGGTGTTGGTGCTGAAACGTGAGTGTACCAATGCTAGTCCACTGGTAAAATAACTGTTTGTTAAATCTGGGAAGTAATGTCTCAGCTGTGAAGTCGATAGCATCCCTTTGTATATTATGCTTTTGCTGGATAAAGATACCATATAGAAATCTTTTCTGGATGCAATATCAGAAACCGATACCCGGTTCTCAATCCTTTTCCTTATTATATATAGTGTCTTTTCTGTCGCAGAAGAATCATTAAAACCGGTTATAAAAATCTGTTTTACATCCGGCTCAGTTGCAAGAGCAGCAGTACCAAGAATACTATTATTTGTAGGGACATCGCGAAGGTGCATGAAAGTAAGTCCTTCTTTTTCGATTTCTTCAGAAATGATTCCTAAGATAGTTTTCTGGTCATTTACATCTTTTGGAAGAAACATAAGTCCGGTTCCGTATTTCCCCTTCTCGGGTACGGGGATACCTTGAAGCAAGATAAACTCATGAGGGATCTGCAACATAATACCTGCTCCATCCCCGGTTTTGTTATCTGCTCCTTCAGCACCTCTGTGCTGCATATTTTCTAATACCTTAAGAGCTGACTCAACAATTTCATGTGATTTACCTCCGTGAATGTTTACTAACATCCCCACACCACATGCATCGTGCTCGTTGGCCGAATTGTATAACCCCATTTTTTCGGGCTGCTGCAGGAAAGGAAATGTTTTCTTTTTGCTGATAAAAAGTTCTTGTTTCTTCATTCTACTTTACTTTATTGTATGATAACACCTATTGTTCTATCAAAATGATTTGCAAAAATAGGGTTTTAATTTCATATTGATACTTAAAATAATATTAATATATAGTATAAAAATGATATTGTTTTTATAAAAATGTTAATCTGATACAAAAAGCATGGTTGTTGGTTATAAAATCTTGTTTTGATTGGTGGATATGTTATGAATTGCAAGTTGTTTGAGATTGTTCTGAAAGTGCTATCATGATTAACGCATAACTGCAACTGAAAGTTTTTAATCTATTCTACTTATTATTTGATCTCTTTATGATAAAAATATCATTTGAAATAATTATCTTTGCACCCGAAATAAAATACAAAGTAGAATGTGTGGAATTGTAGGCTACATCGGTAAAAAAGACGCTTACCCCATTTTTATAAAAGGATTGAATAAACTGAAGTACGGAGGATATGACAGTTCGGGAGGAGCGTTAAACCAACAGTATAGGTTTAAAGCTAAAGACAAAATCTCTTTGTCAGGCCAATTTGTCTTCCAAAATAATGTCTCTCTTTTCCTTGAATTTGCTCATTCTCATTGGGTCATAAATGGTAATCCTTACCAGCATCTCTTTTATTCCTGCCACTCTTCCTCTGACAATCTCATATCATCTATTAATAAAGATATCATCAAAAATTATACTGAGCACAAAGAACCAATTCACCATTTGAAACATAAATTAATGAGTTGTTCGTCTACAAGTGCTTTGATTCAGCTGATGATTTTAGATAATCATTCAAATTTTGAAACCCACGAAAAGATTTATAGCAATATATGGAACCATTAAAACATGAATGCGGTGTAGCCATGATCCGATTACTGAAACCGCTTGAATATTACGAGCAGAAGTACGGAACATGGATGTATGGGCTTAACAAACTCTATCTGTTGATGGAGAAACAACATAATCGCGGACAGGAAGGCGCCGGCTTAGCCTGCGTTAAACTGGAAGCAACCCCTGGAGAAGAATATATGTTTCGTGAAAGGGCATTAGGGACTGGAGCAATTACTGAGATATTTGGAACTGTTCAGTCCAACTTCAAGGATCTTTCTTCTGAAAAACTGCATGATGCCGATTTTGCTAAACGTAACCTCCCTTTTGCCGGAGAGCTTTATATGGGGCATCTTAGATATAGTACCACTGGTAAAAGTGGTATTTCATATGTCCACCCGTTTCTTCGCAGAAATAACTGGAGAGCGAAGAACTTGGCTCTCTGTGGTAACTTTAACATGACCAATGTTGATGAGATCTTTGATAGGATTACTGAAACTGGTCAGCATCCGCGCAGATATTCGGATACTTCCATTATGCTTGAACAGGTGGGGCATCGTCTTGATCGGGAAGTGGAACGTCTTTTCAGAGATTGTGAAGTGAAAGGTTTGAAAGGAATGGATATCACACATGCTATAGAAGATCAGATAGACCTGGTGAATGTGCTGAAAACATCCAGCGATATATGGGATGGCGGCTATGTGATCTGTGGAATTACCGGCAGCGGAGAATCGTTCTCTTTCAGGGACCCTTGGGGGATCCGTCCGGCATTTTACTATCACGATGACGAAATAGTGGTGTTGGCTTCCGAAAGACCGGTTATTCAGACTGCCATGAATGTTGCTGGTGAAGATGTGAAAGAGCTTAATCCGGGAGAGGCAATCCTGGTTGATAAACGTGGAAATATCCGCTTGGCACAGATTAATGAACCAAAAAGTATCAAACCTTGCTCGTTCGAGAGAATCTATTTCTCACGTGGAAGTGACAAGGATATCTATAACGAACGAAAAGCTCTGGGTAGCAATCTGGTTCAGCCCATCCTTAAAGCAATTGATAATGATTTGAGGAATACGGTTTTCTCTTTTATTCCAAATACGGCGGAAGTGGCTTTTTATGGAATGCTGGAGGCTTTCAATAAATACCTGAACCGATTGAAGATGAAAAAGATAACTTCTGCTGATCACCCGTTGAAGGATGAAGAGCTGGAGAAGATACTTTCCATGCGCATTCGTTCGGAGAAAGTAGCGATTAAAGATATAAAGCTGCGAACATTCATTGCTGAGGGAAATACTCGCAACGACTTGGCGGCTCACGTTTACGACATCACCTACGGAAGCATTGTTCCGCATGTGGATAATCTGGTGGTTATCGATGACAGTATCGTAAGAGGAACAACGCTGAAGCAGAGTATCATTGGTATTCTGGACCGTTTGCATCCGAAGAAGATTGTGATTGTTTCTTCTTCACCTCAGGTGCGATATCCCGATTACTATGGAATTGATATGGCACGTATGAATGAGTTTATTGCTTTCCGTGCAACCGTTGAATTGCTGAAAGAACGTAATATGTGCAATATCATTAAGGAGGCATATAGAAAATCGAAAGAACAGCAAAACCTTCCGAAGGAACAAATCGTTAATTATGTCAAGGAACTCTATGCTCCTTTCACCGATGAGGAAATTGCTGCAAAAATGGTTGAACTTCTCACTCCTGAAGGTACTAAAGCTAAAGTGGAGATCGTTTATCAGCCTCTTGAAGGATTGCATGATGCATGCCCGAACCACAATGGCGACTGGTACTTTACAGGTGATTATCCAACACCTGGCGGGAATAAATTGGTTAATGAGGCGTTTATTACATATATGGAAAAAGTATATTGCGATTAAACCGAAATATAATATAAATTATACCTTTGACGAAAGGTACAACTTATTGGTAAACCTGCGCAACTTGTGATAACGAGCTGCGCAGATTGCACGAAATAAAGTGAGGAAAACTCACAGCGAGAGAGAGAAGAATATTATGTTTAAGAACAAGATATAACAAAAAGAATGCAAGACGAAAAGAATGTTTTATTGATTCTCGATGATGGAAGTGTTTTTCAGGGAAAATCCTTCGGTTACGAGAAACCAGTTGCGGGAGAGGTGGTTTTTAATACTGCCATGATGGGATATCCCGAGAGTTTGACCGATCCATCTTACTCCGGTCAGATAATGACACTGACTTTTCCTTTAGTTGGTAACTATGGTGTTCCTTCAAGAAGCCAAAAAGATGGTCTTTCTACTTTCATGGAATCAGAAAAGATACATGCAGAAGGAATTATCGTATCCGATTATTCATGGGAGTACAGTCACTGGAATGCTGTTGAAAGCCTTGAAAGCTGGTTGAAAGATGAAAAAATTGTCGGTATTTACGGAATTGATACTCGTGAACTGACAAAACAGCTTCGTGAAAAAGGCTCGATGAAAGGTAAAATTGTCTTCCCGGAGAGCAATGGAGAAGTAAAGCCAGAGAATGATGTTCCTTTTGTAGACCCAAATCTTGTTAATCAGGTTGAACGGGTAAGTTGCAAAGAGGTCATTACTTATGGAAATGGAAAGAAGAAAGTTGTGTTGGTTGACTGTGGAGTGAAACACAATATCATCCGTTGCCTGTTGAAGAGAGATGTTACAGTGGTGAGAGTTCCATGGGATTATGACTTCAATACACTTGAATTTGACGGACTCTTTATTTCTAACGGACCAGGCGACCCGAATATGTGTGATGTAACAGTCGCAAATATCCGCAAAGCGATGGAGGGAGATAAGCCAATTTTCGGAATTTGTATGGGAAATCAGCTGCTTTCTAAAGCTGGTGGAGCAAAAATCTACAAATTGAAATACGGACATCGTAGCCACAACCAACCGGTGCGTATGGTAGGAACCAACAGATGTTTTATCACCAGCCAGAATCATGGTTTTGCTGTAGATAACGCAACATTGGGTACTGATTGGGAACCTTTCTTTGTGAATATGAACGATAATACAAACGAAGGGATTAAGCATAAAACAAAACCATTCTTTTCAGTACAATTCCATCCTGAAGCTGCAAGCGGGCCAACGGACACAGAATTCTTGTTCGATAAATTTGTAGAGTTGCTTTAATATTAAAACGAAGATTCAATGAAAGATAACATAAAGAAAGTATTAATACTAGGTTCCGGTGCCCTTAAGATTGGAGAAGCCGGAGAATTCGATTATTCCGGCTCGCAGGCATTGAAAGCTTTACGTGAAGAAGGAATTCAGACGGTATTGATTAATCCGAATATTGCTACTGTTCAAACATCCGAGGGGGTTGCCGATACTATCTATTTTTTGCCGGTCACTCCCTTCTTTGTGGAAAAGGTGATCCAAAAGGAAAAACCAGAAGGTATACTGCTGGCGTTTGGTGGACAAACAGCCTTGAACTGTGGTGTTGAACTCTACCGCGAAGGTATACTCGAAAAATATAATGTAGAGGTACTGGGCACACAGGTGCAGGCCATTATTGACACAGAAGACCGTGAGCTGTTTGTTAAGAAGCTCGACGAAATCAACGTTAAAACGATCAAGAGCGAAGCTGTTGAGAACGTTGCAGATGCAAGACGTGCAGCGAAAGAACTTGGATATCCGGTTATCATCCGTGCAGCTTATGCCTTGGGTGGTCTGGGCTCTGGTTTCTGCGATAACGAAGAAGAGCTGAATAAACTGGCTGAGAAAGCATTCTCTTTCTCACCTCAGGTGCTGGTTGAGAAGTCACTGAAAGGATGGAAGGAGATTGAATACGAAGTGGTGCGTGACCGCTTTGACAACTGTATCACCGTTTGTAACATGGAAAACTTCGACCCGCTGGGAATTCACACGGGCGAAAGTATCGTAATTGCTCCATCGCAAACATTAACTAATAGCGAATATCACAAACTGCGTGAACTCGCAATCCGTATTATCCGTCACATCGGAATTGTCGGAGAGTGTAACGTACAATACGCGTTCGACCCTGAAAGTGAAGATTACCGTGTGATTGAGGTTAACGCTCGTTTGAGCCGTTCTTCAGCTTTGGCATCAAAAGCTACCGGTTATCCTCTGGCTTTCGTTGCTGCAAAACTTGGACTGGGATACGGACTGTTCGACCTGAACAACTCGGTTACAAAAACAACTTCCGCTTTCTTTGAACCGGCGCTCGACTATGTAGTGTGTAAGATTCCTCGTTGGGACTTGGGTAAATTCCAGGGTGTAGACCGCGAGTTGGGAAGTAGCATGAAATCGGTAGGAGAGGTGATGGCAATCGGTCGTACCTTCGAAGAAGCCATTCAGAAAGGACTCCGTATGATTGGTCAGGGTATGCACGGATTCGTGGAAAATAAGGAGCTGGTAATCGAAGATATCGATAAAGCCCTTCATGAACCAACCGACAAGCGTATCTTTGTAATCAGCAAAGCTTTCAGAGCGGGATATACTATCGATCAGATTCATGATCTAACCAAGATTGATAAATGGTTCTTGCAGAAGTTGATGAATATTATCAATACAGCTAACGAACTGGAAAAGAATACAGAGCTGGAAACAATCTCTCCGGAGTTGCTTCGTAAAGCTAAAGTTCAGGGATTCTCAGACTTCCAGATAGCACGTGCGGTATGGAAGAATGGAACCGAAATGGAAAAAGCGGTTCTGAAGGTGCGCAATTACCGTAAGTCATTCAATATTGTTCCGGTAGTGAAACAGATTGATACACTGGCGGCTGAATATCCAGCTCAGACCAACTACCTGTATCTTACTTACAGCGGCATTGCAAATGATGTTCATTATCTGGGCGACCATCGCTCAATCATTGTTCTGGGGTCAGGTGCATACCGTATTGGTAGCTCGGTTGAGTTCGACTGGTGCGGGGTGAACGCTTTGAACACCATCCGCAAGGAAGGCTGGAGAAGTGTAATGATCAACTATAATCCGGAAACAGTATCTACCGACTACGATATGTGTGACCGTCTTTACTTTGACGAACTCACATTCGAACGTGTTCTTGATATTATCGAATTGGAAAACCCTCACGGTGTGATTGTATCAACCGGCGGACAGATTCCAAACAACTTGGCGATGAGACTGGACGAGGCAAAGGTGAACATTCTGGGAACTACAGCTAAAAGCATTGATAACGCGGAAGACAGAAACAAGTTCTCTGCAATGCTCGACCGTATTGGAGTAGACCAGCCTCGCTGGAGAGAGCTGACCAGCATGGAAGATATCAACGGCTTCGTTGCAGAAGTAGGATTCCCAGTTTTGGTAAGACCTTCTTATGTGCTTAGTGGCGCAGCTATGAATGTCTGCTCAAATCAGGATGAACTGGTACGCTTCCTGGAACTGGCAGCCAATGTGTCTAAACAACACCCGGTAGTAGTGAGCCAGTTTATCGAACATGCCAAGGAAGTTGAAATGGATGCTGTTGCAGATAATGGTGAAATTGTGGCCTACGCAATCAGTGAACATATCGAATTTGCAGGGGTTCACTCGGGCGACGCAACTATCCAGTTCCCTCCACAGAAGCTTTATGTTGAGACAATGCGTAGGATTAAGAGAATTTCTAAGCAGATTGCAAAAGAATTGAACATCTCAGGTCCTTTCAATATTCAGTATCTGGCAAAAGACAATGACATCAAGGTAATTGAATGTAACCTCCGTGCATCACGAAGCTTCCCGTTTGTGAGCAAGGTGTTGAAGATCAACTTCATTGAACTTGCAACAAAAGTAATGTTGGGATTGCCGGTAGAGAAACCGGAGAAGAGCCTGTTCGATCTGGATTATGTAGGTATCAAAGCTTCTCAGTTCTCCTTCTCACGTCTGCAAAAGGCCGATCCGGTACTAGGGGTAGATATGGCTAGTACGGGCGAAGTGGGATGTCTGGGTGATGACAGCTCATGCGCAATCCTGAAAGCAATGCTTTCTGTAGGATATAAGATTCCGAAGAAGAACATTCTCTTATCGACTGGTACTACAAAAGATAAAACAGATATGTTGGCAGCAGCACACCTGCTTAATGAAAGAGGATATAAGCTGTTTGCTACAGGCGGTACGCACAGAGCTCTTGCCGAAAACGGAATTCCTAGTACTATGGTTTACTGGCCAAGCGAAACAGGAACTCCACAGGCTTTGGATTTACTTCACAACAAAGAGATTGATATGGTGGTGAATATTCCGAAGAACCTCACTGTAAGAGAGCTGAGCAATGGGTATATGATCCGTCGTGCTGCTATCGACCTGAATATTCCATTGATTACCAATCCAAGACTTGCAACTGCATTTATCAATGCGTTCTGCACAATTAATCTGGACGAGCTGCTCATTAAGAGCTGGGAAGAATACAAGTAATTTAAGAGATTACTATATATAAGAATATAGCATGGACTTTGATTCCTTATTGATGGAATCGGGTTCATGCTATTTCATTTTCATTTCCCCATAAAATGAATTCAAAGAAGTCTCGCAAGTCACGCAAGTCACGCAGATGCTTCGTAATACTCAGTATATCATGTCGATACGCGTGCGTGACTTCCGCGTGACATGCGCGTGACTTCTGATAAGTCGCGCACTCCTATACCACGTATTAGACTGAATATAAACGATGTAACCTTTGGTGGTCATGACAAAGCAAAAAGATCGCTTCTGTTTTATTCGCTGTCGTCCCCTTGCCGTTGACATGGTATTAATGTCTATCTCATCCCTTCGCATCATAACGAACCATTTGGTTCTGAAATTATATTTTGGCATCATCTTTTCATTCCTCCATCCGGGTGTACGTTGCCTGTACACCCGGATGGAGGACACTGGTACACCCGGGTGTAAGGGGTGTGTAGACCCGGGTGGAGGAGGGAATTATTCACCTTGAATTGATAAAGCCCCGCCTTTCGCACGCTAATCTCTTGAGAGTTGTTTTCTAGGTGCATGCCAGCTATGTGTTGCTCTATGCTCATGCAAGCATTTCACCCCTGACGGTTATTCTCTAGTTGTATGCCAATCTTGTGTCATTCTCTCAGGCATTTACACAGCAATTTCCCCAGACATTTGCCCTCCAATTCTCCATTATTCATGCATTAAATATCTCCAACCTCATACCAATTTCTGCTAGTTATGTATTGATCTCTTGCCAATTCCTAGTCAGTTTCGCGGAAGTCACGCGCTGCTCACGCAGAAGTCACGCACCTGTAATGCTCACAATATTAGTGTGTTATATCGAAAGTGCGTGACTTGCGTGACTTGTGCTACTTTTTTTAATTAATGTTATGGGTAATGATGTTAAGAACAAAAAAATAAATCTCAGGATTGTGATTTCCGGATTTGTATATTGTCCTGACAAAATCTGGATTTAATCTATTGACCCATTATTTCGGGATTCAGACACGAATTGATTTTCTGCTTAATATATTTTTATTGTTAATAGATATGCTGTATACCAGTTAATTAGCGAATGATTAAAAAAATAATTGAAAAAAAGTTGTTGATAGATTTGGTTCGTATAGATAAAAGGTCTACTTTTGCACCCGCTTTGCAAGAGAAACAAGGCAGTAAGTTGACATAATGATAGCAGTTTTGCATGAGCCGATTCAGGTGAAAATAAAAAAACTCTTAAAAAATTTGGAGTATATTACCTGAAGTTAGTATCTTTGCAACCGCTTTCGCCTCAGAAGTGAGGCATGAAAAAATAAAGCAACTGATCGTTCTTTGAAAAGATTTAGATATAAACAATACAAGTAGTACAAGAGCTATTATATTCCGATGTTAATCGGGGTATTTTGGTAAAAAAGATTCAAACCGTCAATATCCTTCCTTATAGGATGAGATATTAAAATAAGAATCGGAATCCTGAACAGAATTAAAAAGAAACTTTTACAATGAAGAGTTTGATCCTGGCTCAGGATGAACGCTAGCTACAGGCTTAACACATGCAAGTCGAGGGGTAGCAGGGTAGCAATACCGCTGACGACCGGCGCACGGGTGAGTAACACGTATCCAACCTTCCCATAACTCAGGGATAGCCTTTCGAAAGAAAGATTAATACCTGATGGTACTTTATTAGGGCATCCTAATTAAGTTAAAGATTTATCGGTTATGGATGGGGATGCGTTCCATTAGATAGTTGGTGAGGTAACGGCTCACCAAGTCTTCGATGGATAGGGGTTCTGAGAGGAAGGTCCCCCACATTGGTACTGAGACACGGACCAAACTCCTACGGGAGGCAGCAGTGAGGAATATTGGTCAATGGGCGCGAGCCTGAACCAGCCAAGTAGCGTGAAGGATGAAGGTCCTATGGATTGTAAACTTCTTTTATAGCAGAATAAAGTGACCCACGTGTGGGTTTTTGTATGTATGCTATGAATAAGGATCGGCTAACTCCGTGCCAGCAGCCGCGGTAATACGGAGGATCCGAGCGTTATCCGGATTTATTGGGTTTAAAGGGTGCGTAGGCGGAAAGATAAGTCAGCCTGTGAAAGTTTGCGGCTCAACCGTAAAATTGCAGTTGATACTGTTTTTCTTGAGTGTACATAAGGTAGGCGGAATTCGTGGTGTAGCGGTGAAATGCTTAGATATCACGAAGAACTCCGATTGCGAAGGCAGCTTACCGGGGTACAACTGACGCTGATGCACGAAAGTGTGGGTATCAAACAGGATTAGATACCCTGGTAGTCCACACAGTAAACGATGAATACTCGCTGTTTGCGATATACAGTAAGCGGCCAAGCGAAAGCATTAAGTATTCCACCTGGGGAGTACGCCGGCAACGGTGAAACTCAAAGGAATTGACGGGGGCCCGCACAAGCGGAGGAACATGTGGTTTAATTCGATGATACGCGAGGAACCTTACCCGGGCTTAAATTGCAGATGAATATGGTGGAAACATCATAGCCAGCAATGGCATCTGTGAAGGTGCTGCATGGTTGTCGTCAGCTCGTGCCGTGAGGTGTCGGCTTAAGTGCCATAACGAGCGCAACCCTTATCGATAGTTACTAACAGGTCATGCTGAGGACTCTATTGAGACTGCCGTCGTAAGATGTGAGGAAGGTGGGGATGACGTCAAATCAGCACGGCCCTTACGTCCGGGGCTACACACGTGTTACAATGGAGGGTACAGAAGGTCGCTACCTGGCAACAGGATGCTAATCTCCAAAACCCTTCTCAGTTCGGATTGGAGTCTGCAACCCGACTCCATGAAGCTGGATTCGCTAGTAATCGCGCATCAGCCACGGCGCGGTGAATACGTTCCCGGGCCTTGTACACACCGCCCGTCAAGCCATGGGAGCCGGGGGTACCTGAAGTACGTAACCGCAAGGAGCGTCCTAGGGTAAAACTGGTGACTGGGGCTAAGTCGTAACAAGGTAGCCGTACCGGAAGGTGCGGCTGGAACACCTCCTTTCTGGAGCGATTCCGTTCTTGGTTTGGATTTCTTGTACTACGGTATATTGTTTAATTTAAAATATAGATTTTAAGAGATAAAGAAAGAAGCCGGGCCGAAAGGCAGGCGGTTTTGAACGACAGTCCTATAGCTCAGTTGGTTAGAGCGCTACACTGATAATGTAGAGGTCGGCAGTTCAACTCTGCCTGGGACTACGAATAATGAGGAAGCACCACAGCGGAAAGCTTCTGAATGATTTCGGGGGATTAGCTCAGCTGGCTAGAGCACCTGCCTTGCACGCAGGGGGTCAACGGTTCGAATCCGTTATTCTCCACAAAAGAGATTCATTTCTCGACAAGATCTTTGACATGATGTACAAAAGCAAATAAAGAAGTAACTTTTTTGAGAAAAAAAGAGCTGAAAGTATATATCGAACCATACGCGGCATGATCAGCAATGTGAATGCCGGTTTGTTTGAAGAAAGTAAGCAAGGGCGCATGGCGGATGCCTTGGCTCTCGGAGGCGATGAAGGACGTGATAAGCTGCGATAAGCTTCGGGTAGGTGCAAATAACCATTGATCCGAAGATTTCCGAATGGGACAACCCAATATCCTGAAGGGATATTATCCATCATAGATGGAGGCGAACGCAGGGAACTGAAACATCTTAGTACCTGTAGGAGAAGAAAATAAATGAATGATTCCGTAAGTAGTGGCGAGCGAACGCGGATTAGCCCAAACCATAGATGTTACGGCATTTATGGGGTTGTAGGACCACGTTGTTGGACTTACATTAGAGAATGGAAGACTCTGGAAAGTGTCACCATAGAGCATGATAGTTGCGTACATGAATCTAATGTATACCATAGTGGTATCCTGAGTAGCGCGGAGCACGAGGAATTCTGCGTGAATCTGCCGGGACCATCCGGTAAGGCTAAATACTCCCGAGAGACCGATAGTGAACCAGTACTGTGAAGGAAAGGTGAAAAGCACTTCGAATAGAAGAGTGAAATAGTCCCTGAAACCATGCGCCTACAAGCGGTCGGAGCAGCTTTTAGCTGTGACGGCGTGCCTTTTGCATAATGAACCTACGAGTTACTGTCACTGGCAAGGTTAAGAAACTAAGTTTTGCAGCCGAAGCGAAAGCGAGTCTTAATAGGGCGTTTTTAGTCAGTGGTAGTAGACGCGAAACCAAGTGATCTACCCATGGTCAGGTTGAAGGTTAGGTAACACTAACTGGAGGACCGAACCGATAAGCGTTGAAAAGCTTCCGGATGAACTGTGGGTGGGGGTGAAAGGCTAATCAAACTTGGAGATAGCTCGTACTCCCCGAAATGCATTTAGGTGCAGCCTTGATAATTACTAATGTGAGGTAGAGCGACTGATAAGATGCGAGGGCTTCGCCGCCTATCAAGTCTTGATAAACTCCGAATGCGCATTAGTTTAATATCAGGAGTGAGGGCATGGGTGCTAAGGTCCGTGCCCGAGAGGAGAAGAATCCAGACCATCAGCTAAGGTCCCGAAATAATTGCTCAGTTGAACTAACGAAGTCAGATTGCTAAGACAGCTAGGATGTTGGCTTGGAAGCAGCCATTCATTTAAAGAGTGCGTAACAGCTCACTAGTCGAGGAGTTTGGCGTGGATAATAATCGGGCATAAGCAATTTACCGAAGCTATGGAACCAGTAATGGTTGGTAGGGGAGCATTCCACTCAGCGTTGAATGTGGAGCGTGAGCTCTGCTGGAGCGTGTGGAAAAGCAAATGTAGGTATAAGTAACGATAAAGGGGGTGAGAAACCCCCTCGCCGAAAGACTAAGGTTTCCTGATCAACGCTAATCGGATCAGGGTTAGTCGGGTCCTAAGGTGTAGCCGAATGGCGAAGCCGATGGCAGAAAGGGTTAATATTCCCTTACTACCTTAAGGAGTGACGTGGAGACGGAGGCGTGACAGTGCCGCCAGCTGACGGAATAGCTGGTTGAAGGGTGTAGATATTAGATTTCCAGGCAAATCCGGAAGACTAGTCGAACCTGATAGTACCGAGAGCCCTTGTGGTGATTGGATAGTGCATGTAAGCATACTCCCGAGAAAATCCGCTAAACTTAATCCTTAAGGTACCCGTACCGTAAACGGACACACGTAGTCGGGTTGAATATACTAAGGCGCTTGAGTGAATCACGGTTAAGGAACTAGGCAAATTGACCCTGTAACTTCGGGATAAAGGGTCCCTCAGCAATGAGGGCGCAGAGAATAGGTCCAGGCAACTGTTTAACAAAAACACAGGGCTATGCAAAATTGAAAGATCACGTATATAGCCTGACACCTGCCCGGTGCTGGAAGGTTAAGAGGAGATGTCATCGCAAGAGAAGCGTTGAATTGAAGCCCCAGTAAACGGCGGCCGTAACTATAACGGTCCTAAGGTAGCGAAATTCCTTGTCGGGTAAGTTCCGACCTGCACGAATGGTGTAATGATCTGGACACTGTCTCAACCGTGAGCTCAGTGAAATTGTAGTATCGGTGAAGATGCCGATTACCCGCGATGGGACGAAAAGACCCCGTGAACCTTTACTATAGCTTAACATTGAATTTGGGTAATTGATGTGTAGGATAGGCCGGAGGCTTTGAAGCAGGCACGCCAGTGTTTGTGGAGCCGCTGTTGAAATACGGCCCTTTGATTATTTGAGTTCTAACTCGTGGTTACGAGGACACTGTTTGGTGGGTAGTTTGACTGGGGTGGTCGCCTCCAAAAGTGTAACGGAGGCTTCTAAAGGTACCCTCAGGACGATTGGTAACCGTCCGCAGAGTGTAATGGCATAAGGGTGCTTGACTGGGAGACCGACAAGTCGATCAGGTAGGAAACTAGAGCATAGTGATCCGGTGTTTCCGTATGGAAGGGACATCGCTCAAAGGATAAAAGGTACTCCGGGGATAACAGGCTGATCGCTCCCAAGAGCTCATATCGACGGAGCGGTTTGGCACCTCGATGTCGGCTCGTCACATCCTGGGGCTGGAGAAGGTCCCAAGGGTTGGGCTGTTCGCCCATTAAAGTGGCACGCGAGCTGGGTTCAGAACGTCGTGAGACAGTTCGGTCTCTATCTATCGTGGGCGTATGAAATTTGCGTGGCTCTGACACTAGTACGAGAGGACCGTGTTGGACTGACCGCTGGTTTACCGGTTGTGCCGCCAGGTGCATCGCCGGGTATCTAAGTCGGGATTGGATAAGTGCTGAAAGCATCTAAGTACGAAGCCAGCCACAAGATTAGATTTCTTAGGGTCGTTGAAGACGACAACGTTGATAGGCTGCAGGTGTAAAGACAGTAATGTCAAAGCCGAGCAGTACTAATTGCCCGTACACTTTCTTCAATTCTTTGTATGGTTGGCTATATGTTTTGCTCTTTTATTGATAAAAGAGCTTCTTTATTGCTTTTGCATTGTGTTATCTTAATATGAAGATCAAAAAAATATTAAGGTGGCTATAGCATCAGGGTTCCACCTCTTCCCATTCCGAACAGAGAAGTTAAGCCTGATCACGCCGATGGTACTGCGTAACAGTGGGAGAGTAGGTAGCCGCCGTTTTATCCGAGTCCCGGTCATGGAAACATGGTCGGGACTTTTTTTTGTTGCTACATATCATAACCGCTTGCGCCGGATGGCAGAACAATTGTTGTACAAGAGCCAAAACCCTGGAATGCTTTACATAAACTATAAATATCCAATGATTAACATGAATGACAGATTTGGTATTATCGAAATATATCAAATTAACGCTTTATATCATGTATTTTGCACTTTTTGATTGAATTATTATATTTGAACTTCTTGCCGCTATTGTTATTCAAAGATTTCAATAATTTAGTTTATATTACACAAACGTTTGCTTTTATATTGAAATAGAAATAATGTTTATAAAATAAGATATTCAATATTAAATTAGTATTTTTGCGTAAAACAAGATTGTTTATTATATCTATGGTGAATTCGCTTTTAAGCCCTGATTTTATATTTGAAACTAGCTGGGAGGTATGTAATAAGGTAGGAGGAATATATACTGTATTGTCTACCAGAGCAAATACTCTCCAGACTAGCCATAAAGATGCCGTGTTTTTTATTGGGCCAGATCTTTGGCTTGGTAAGGAAAACCCTTTATTTATTGAACTTGACTATTTATATAAACCCTGGAAACTGTATGCAGCGACATATGATAATCTCCAGGTTCGGATAGGACGTTGGAACATTATTGGTGAACCTATTGTTATTTTGGTAGATTTTACTTCGTTTTATCAAATGAAGAATGAAATTTATACGGATCTCTGGAATAAATATCAGGTTGATTCTTTGCATGCATATGGTGATTACGATGAAGCATCAATGTTCTCTTATGCAGCCGGCAAAGTGGCTGAAAGTTTCTACAGATACAACATGAATCGTAAAGACAGGGTTGTTTATCATGCACATGAATGGATGACTGGCCTTGGGGCACTATATCTGCAGTCAGCTGTACCCGAAATAGCATCTATATTTACAACCCATGCAACTTCAATAGGTCGATCCATTGCAGGAAATATGAAACCTTTATATGATTATCTGCATGCGTATAATGGTGACCAGATGGCTAGGGAACTTAACATGGAATCAAAACACTCCATTGAAAAGCAAACTGCTCATCATGTAGATTGTTTTACTACTGTTAGTGATATAACAAACTTGGAATGCAAAGAATTGCTGGATAAGGAAGCTGATGTAGTATTGAAAAACGGGTTTGAAGATGACTTTGTTCCTAAAGGTAAAAGTTATTCGACAAAACGTGAGAAAGCTCGCTTAAAATTGCTTGAAGTTGCAAACAAGTTACTTGGAACTAATTTAGATGACGATACTCTGTTTATATGCACAAGTGGCAGATATGAATTCAAGAACAAGGGCCTTGACGTTTTTGTTGAATCATTGAACTTGCTTAATCATGATTCAAAATTGGAGAAAAATATTGTTGCCTATATTACTGTCCCTGCAGGTATACCTGTTCCTAGACAAGATTTGGTAGACAGACTTTATTATAACGATAAAAGTAAAGAAGTATTAGAATCTCCTTTTATAACTCATTGGCTTGATAATATGTGGGATGACAGACTGCTGAACATGATAAAGCAGTTAGGAATGAAAAATTATCAAGAAGACAAGGTGAAAGTGATTTTTGTACCTTGCTACCTTGATGGTAATGACGGAATTTTTAATTTGAGCTACTATGACTTGCTTCTGGGATATGATTTAACGGTGTATCCGTCTTATTATGAACCGTGGGGTTACACTCCGCTGGAGAGCGTAGCTTTTCATATACCCACAATCACAACGGATCTCACTGGCTTTGGCCTTTGGGTTAAGCATGCCAGAAACCAACATGGCATACAGGATGGGGTAGAAGTGATTCATCGTTCGGATAGTAACTATCCGGAAGTAGCAGATAAAATTAAAGAAACAATTCTTTCTTTTTCGGTTATGTCTTCTGAGGAGATAGAACATATACGTAAACGGGCGGCAGCGGTTGCAGAGCATGCTCTGTGGAAACATTTTATAGAGTATTATTATAAGGCATATGACATTGCTTTACGAAATACCAGAAAACGTCTGTTAAAACAAATTTAGATAAAAATTAAACGATTAATATTATGAAGGTAAAAGTTAGTAACGTAAATACTCCGGTATGGAATGAGCTGACCGTGAAATCTCGTATTCCTGAAGAATTGAATAAGTTGACAGAAATTGCTCATAATATATGGTGGTCATGGGATTCTGAAGCGGTTATTTTATTCAGAGATCTTGATCCCGTACTTTGGAAAGAGGTTGGATTGAATCCGGTAGCTCTGCTGGAACGTATGAGTTTTGAAAAACTTGAGGCGTTGGCAAATGATAAGGTTATCATTAAAAGGATGAATGATGTATATGCTCGGTTCAGAACCTATATGGATGTGAAACCAGATTCAAACCGTCCTTCTGTTGCATATTTCAGCATGGAATACGGATTATCTAGCGTATTGAAAATATATTCAGGTGGTTTGGGGGTTCTGGCAGGTGATTATCTGAAAGAGGCTTCAGACAGTAATGTGGATATGTGCGCAGTAGGATTCCTTTATCGTTATGGCTATTTTACGCAGACACTTTCTATGGAAGGACAGCAGGTGGCCAACTATGAAGCTCAGAACTTTGGGAGTCTTCCTTTAGAACGGGTTATTGGAAAAGATGGACAACCTTTGGTGGTTCCTGTTCCTTATCTTGATAATTTTGTATATGCATACATCTGGAAAGTCAACGTGGGTAGAGTGTCTCTCTATCTGATGGATACTGATAATGAGATGAACAGTGAGTTCGATCGTCCTATTACTTATCAGCTTTATGGAGGCGATTGGGAAAACCGTTTAAAACAGGAAATTATGCTTGGTATTGGAGGTATGTTAACTCTTAAAACTCTTGGCATAAAGAAAGATATTTATCATTGTAATGAAGGACATGCAGCTTTGATCAATGTTGAAAGAATATGTGACTATGTAGCATCCGGATTAACCTATAATGAAGCTATTGAGGTAGTTCGTGCCTCTTCGTTATATACTGTACATACACCCGTACCAGCAGGTCATGATTATTTTGACGAAGGACTTTTTGGAAAATACATGAGTGCTTATCCCAAGAAAATGGGAATTACATGGGGTGATTTGATGGATTTGGGACGTAATAATCCTGGTGATGCCGGTGAACGTTTCTGTATGTCTGTATTTGCTTGTAATACATCTCAGGAAGTTAACGGTGTAAGCTGGTTGCACGGTAAAGTATCCCAAGAAATGTTCTCATCTATCTGGAAAGGATATTTCCCAGAAGAAAGTCACGTTGGATATGTTACAAACGGTGTGCATTTCTCTTCATGGGCAGCTACAGAATGGAAAAAACTGTATGCTAAATATTTTGATTCGAGCTTTATGTACGATTTATCAAATCCGAAGATTTGGGAGGCTATTTATGAGGTACCTGATCAAGAAATATGGAATACACGAGTAGCTCTGAAAAATAAACTGGTAGACCATATCCGGAAACAATTCCGTGATACATGGTTAAATAATCAAGGAGATCCATCACGCATAGTTTCATTACTGAACAAGATTAATCCGAATGCCTTGCTGATTGGTTTCGGTCGCCGTTTTGCTACTTATAAACGTGCCCACTTATTGTTTACGGATTTGGATCGTCTTGCTAAAATTGTAAATAACCCCAATTATCCCGTACAATTCATCTTTACAGGAAAGGCGCACCCATACGATGGTGCAGGCCAAGGACTAATAAAGCGGATTATTGAGATATCTCGTCGTCCTGAATTCCTGGGTAAGATTGTTTTCTTGGAAAATTATGATATGACGTTGGCACGTCGTTTAGTATCGGGCGTAGATATCTGGTTGAATACTCCAACCCGTCCTTTGGAAGCTTCGGGAACCTCTGGTGAGAAGGCTTTGATGAATGGTGTTCTTAACTTTTCCGTACTTGATGGATGGTGGTTGGAAGGGTATCGTGAGAATGCCGGATGGGCTTTGACCGAGAAGGTTACATACCAAAATCAGGAACATCAGGATCAACTTGATGCTGCAACCATCTATGCGATGCTGGAAAATGAAATCATTCCGTTGTACTATGATACAAATGATGAAGGATATTCTGAGAAATGGGTACAATATATTAAGAATTCTATAGCTCAGATTGCTCCTCATTACACCATGAAGAGACAATTGGATGATTATTACAGTAAGTTCTACAACAAAATGGCAAAACGATTTCATATGTTGGCAGCAAACAACTGTACTAAAGCGAAAGAACTGGCAGCGTGGAAAGAAAAAATTGTTGATAAATGGGATTCTATTGAAATAAAATTTGTTTCTATAAACGGAGAACCGAACCAAATGGCTATTGAATGTGGAAAAGATTATGATCTTGAGGTGGTTGTTGATGAGAAAGGGCTCGATAATGCAATCGGTATTGAGGTTGTAACTGTTGTTACTGATAAAGAGGGCAAACAACATATTTATTCTGCAGAAGAGTTTGAACTGGTAAAGAAAGAAGGTGATTTGCATACATTCCGTGTGAAGTATAATCTTTCAAATGCTGGAAGCTTTAAGGTTGCATTCCGTATGTTCCCGAAAAATGTTGATTTACCGCATCGTCAGGACTTCTGTTATGTACGTTGGTTTAATTAAGCATTGATGTATAAATAGAAATAAAGTTATTTATAATCAAAAACCGCTGTTCATTCAAAGAACAGCGGTTTTTTTGTTGCCCAACACGAACTATTTGCCATGTGAAGCAGATATGAAAAAAAACTCTTATAGCTTGTATAACTGGAAGTGGTTGTTTATGATAAAAGAATAATCTGTGAAGGCAATCCGAATTATCTCCGAAGATAACAGAAAAAAGAGATAAAAAAAGAGGTGTTCCAATTTCTTGGACACCCCTTTTCAATTATATTTTTTCAGTTCTTATTTTAGCAGTTCAGCTAGTTTATTTTGCAAATCTTCACCGGTAAGCCCTCTTGCAATAATTTTTCCATCTTTGTCAATCAATACAGTGTGAGGAATGCTTCGTACTGTGTAAAGTTTAGCACCTTCACAATCCCAGTATTTAAGATCTGACATCTGTGGCCAGGAGATATTCAGGGCAGAAATGGCATCTGTCCAGTTTTTCTTGCTTTTATCTAATGAAACTCCAACAATTTCAAAGCCTTTATCTTTAAATTGAGCGTATAATTTCACCAAATTAGGCATTTCTTTACGGCAAGGACCACACCAACTTGCCCAAAAATCAACCAGTACATATTTACCTTTACCTGCAAAGTTGGACAGTTTGGTTGTTTTTCCTTCAGGAGTAAGCATTGTAAAATCTGTAAATTTTTGGCCTACAGCAGTAACTTTGGCTGTTTTTACCAATTCTTTCATTTGAACTATGTCTGAATTTTTTTGGAATTTGGCAGGAACTTTTGCTAAAACCTTTTCTAACTGTTCATAATCGAGGTAATAGCTGAAAGATTTTAGTAAGTGAATTCCTACTACATTTGAAATATTTTCGTCAATAGATTCAGAGATTGTTGCCATCATTTTCTTATCAAGCTCATTCATCTCAGCTTCTTTAGCCTTTTTTTGTTCCTCGGTCAATGAAGCCGATTGCATAGAAGCATATATGTCAGATTCCTTTTTATTAATGGCATTCATTTTAGATTTGAATGCATGATATATATCATTTGAAGAAGTACCTACAATGCTGTCTTCTGCCAGAGAGGCATAAATGTTGCCGTTTTCGAGGAAGAAATCTGTTCTGTATTTCTTTTCTCCTTTTGCATAATAAAAATAGCGATTAACTGCAGAATCCTGTCTTCCTTCAAATATGAAATTTCCATTTTTGATAACTGCAGAGGCTACTTTTATAAATTCACGGTTTACTCTGTTCTGAATAAATACGGAGTCACCATCGGTTGCGCCTTTTACAACTCCTGTTATTTTATAGTTATTGCCACCTGTACAGGCCATTGCTGAAAGTGAAGCGAGAGCTAACGCATAAATAATCTTTTTCATAAACTGATATTAAGTTTTTTATAAATGATTGTTTATGCAAATATAGATGTTTTTTTTATCAATCCTATTTTTGTATATGTTATTTAAAGAGAACTAAATTAAATGAATGTTTTTCAAATATTCCAATGAATTAGCAGCAAAACGAAATATTAGTAAATATTCCCCAACAAAATGCAATCATTAATATCATGACTCTTTATTGTTGGTATATATGTAGATTTTTGCATAAACATGCGTTGGTAATAACTCTGGAACATCTAAAAAGGGAAAGAAGTGTTTTATAATTAAGGTAGCTTTTTATTTTCTGAGGAACTACTTTGTGGCTAAATACTGTTCTAAACTCGCATTATTTAACTACATTTGCACTGCAAATAAAAGAAGATTAAGAATGACTACGACTTTAGTGGTGCTTGCCGCAAAAATGGGTAATAAGTATGGTGGTCTTAAACAGTTGGAAGGTATTGGACCAAATGGAGAGACCATTCTTGACTATTCAATGTATGATGCTGTAAATGCAGGTTTTAATAAGGTGGTTTTTGTAATAAGCAAATATTTTGAAGAAGAATTTAAAGAAAAAATTTCTTCAAGATACGAAGGTAAAATTAAAATTGAGTACGCTTTCCAGGAAGTAGAATCAGTCCCTGATGAGATTAGAAATGCTAAAAGAACTTTGTTATGGGGATCTGCTCATGCCATGCTTATGGCAAAAGAACTGATAAATGAACCTTTTGGTGTTATCAATGCAACCAACTTTTATCAACGTGAAAGCTTTGAACTTCTCTTTAATAATTTACAAAAAATCCGTAATACGAGTGGGCATCATTTCATGATTAGCTTCCGTCTGGCAAATGTCCTGGCAGAATCTGGAGGTGTGACTCGCGGTATCTGTGAAGTAGATGAAAACGGTGAACTGGTTTCTATAGTTGATAGAGTCGGAGTGGAGCGGATTGGAGGCGATCCTATGTTTTTGAATGAATACAACAAATGGGAACAACTGGATGAGAATGCCTCTATTTCAATGAATATGTGGGGATTTACACCAGACATATTTAAATCTGTGACCCGGTCCTTTAATGCTTTTATTATTCAAAGAGGTGCAGATCTCAAAGCAGAACTTTCAATCCCACATTTCATAAACGAAATGGTTCAGAATGGAATGAAGGTAAAAACAATCAATACACCTGCCAAATGGATGGGGCTTGTTTCTGCTGATGATAGAATTCAGGTGATTTTACGTATCAACGATTTGATACGCAAGGGAGCATATCCAAAAAAAATATTTGAAATAACCAACCTACAAAATACTTAATTACAATGAAAGAAAAGATTTTAGTTACCGGTGGTACCGGCTACATTGGGTCTCACACAGTAGTAGAACTGCAAAACAGTGGCTACGAAGTGATAATTATCGATAATTTGTCTAACTCTAGCGCTGATGTGGTAGATAATATCGAAAAAGTTTCAGGTATTCGTCCTGTTTTTGAAAAACTTGATTGCCTGGATTTTGAAGGTCTTGATGCCTTGTTTAATAAATATAAAGGAATTAAGGCTATAATTCATTTTGCAGCTAGTAAAGCTGTAGGTGAATCTTGTGAAAAACCGTTACTTTATTATCGTAATAACCTGGTATCTCTTATCAATTTACTGGAACTGATGCCTAAACATAATGTTGAAGGAATTGTATTTTCTTCATCTTGTACTGTATATGGTGAACCAGATGAACTCCCGGTAACAGAGAAAGCTTCTATTAAGGTAGCTACTTCTCCTTACGGAAATACAAAGCAAATTAACGAGGAGATTGTAAAAGATACTGTTGCTTCGGGTTCACCGATCAATGCCATCCTACTTCGTTATTTTAACCCGATTGGCGCTCATCCTACAGCATTGCTGGGTGAACTTCCTAACGGTGTTCCACAAAATTTGGTTCCTTATATTACTCAGACTGCTATTGGCATTCGTGAAAAACTGAGTGTGTTTGGCAGCGATTACAATACACCTGACGGATCTTGTATCCGTGACTTTATTAATGTTGTTGATTTGGCTAAAGCTCATGTAATAGCAATTGAACGTATCCTGAAAGGGAAGCAGAAAGAAAAGGTTGAAACATTCAACATTGGTACCGGTAGGGGACTTTCTGTATTGGAGCTTATAAATGCTTTCGAAAAATCTACAGGTGTTAAGCTGAACTATCAGATTGTTGGTCGTCGTTCTGGTGATATTGAAAAAGTTTGGGCTAACCCTGATTATGCAAATAATGAGCTTGGCTGGAAAGCTGAAGCAACAATAGAAGACACTCTTCTTTCTGCATGGAAATGGCAACTGAAGCTGAGAGAAAGAGGCATTCAATAATAAAATAACATTCGTTTGAACTTTTTTTATGGAAAGTTTGAACAATTATCAAATACAGATGTTTACTATAATGCAAGTGAACCTGAGTCACTGGATATATGTGAATATAAGCCTAAATGATAACTGAATGCCTCCCCGGCATCGACAGGTGCACTAGCATAGTAGTTTTGTCGTGTTTTATTTTGTGTTTGTGTTGTGGCGGTGCATCGACGTGAGTCGTGAGCACCGTCTTTTTTTTTATATAGTGTAAGTTTATTATAGGGTATTTTGTTTCTGAGTGGTCATATATATAGAAAGTGGTAATTCAAATTGGTAATACCTAAAAAGTTAAATTATGAAAGCACTATTAAAAAACCTCATCTGCATGCTTCTGCTGATGTTTCTGGTAAATCTTCAGAGTGAAGCAGTTGCTGCTGAGTTTTTCACAATTAATGGAGTTGTGAAAGATTCTCATTCAAAAAAGAAACTTGAATATGCAACAGTAACTATTCCTGGAAGCACTATCACTACAGTCTCTAATGCTGATGGTGAGTTCTCGCTGAAAGTAAAGGTCTCTTCTACTGCTACAGAAATTGAAATTTCACATGTAGGGTATCTCAGCTCCCGTATTCCCATTGATCGTTCAGAAGAAACTAAAACTTATTACCTTAATCCAAATGCCTACTTACTGAAAGAGGTAGTGGTTCGTCCCGGATTTGCACGTTCAATTGTTGATCAAGCTGTGAGCAAGATTGAGACTAACTATAGCCAGTCGAATAATATGTTTACCTGTTTTTATAGAGAAACAGTTCAGAAAGGGAAACGTTATATTCAGGTTTCAGAAGCTATTTTAAATCTCTACAAAGAACCTTATTCTAAGGGGATTGACCGAGATCGCGTACGTATATATAAAGGTCGTAAGTTGATAAGTCAGAATTTAAAGGATACACTTGCCGTTAAACTGATGGGTGGGCCCTATATGGCTGTTTTACTTGATATTGTTAAGAATAAGGATATTTTGCTGGATAAAGAAATGCTTTCTGCATATGATTATACAATGGAAGAATCGGTGAATCTTAATAATCGTCCGCAATATGTTATCAGTTTTCGTCCGGCGGTTGTATTGCCTTATGCACTTTATTATGGTAAATACTACATCGATGAACAGACTCTGACCTTTACTCGCATTGAATTTAGTCTCGATTTGAGTGATAGAGATAAGGCCATAAATCAAATATTAATAAGAAAACCGGCCGGACTTCATTTTAAACCTTCAGAAGTAAGCTTTGTTATAAACTACAAGCAACAAAACGGCGTCAGCTACATGAATTATATGCGTACGCTGTCTCAATTTAAATGCGACTGGAAGAAGCGACTCTTCTCCAGCAAATATTCAATAGTTTCTGAGGTGGTCGCAACTGAAAGAGATGATAGTCCTAAAGAATATATTCCATACAAGGAATCTTTCAAATATGATCAATTATTTGAAGACAAAGTTTCTAATTTTACTGACGAAAACTTCTGGGGAGATTATAACATAATTGCACCTACAGAGTCTTTGCTGGATGGATTGAATAAGCTGAAAAAACAATATAAATAATCTTATCAAAAGAAAAAGTATTGTATATTTGAGTCTTCGAAAATACAAGAAGTTAACTCAACGGGAATTAGGCATATGCTAAATGATTTGCTTCTCCTTACTAGAATTAAAAATGGCGATGTTCAGGCTTTTGAGAATCTGTTCCGGACGTATTATAAGCCACTTTGCTATTACGCGGATTCTTTCCTGAACGATATGGACAGTGCTGAAGAGATTGTTCAGAATCTGTTCTATCTGTTCTGGAAAGAAAAGGCGGAATTACAGATCAGACTATCTGTAAAATCTTACCTGTATAAGTCTGTTCAGAATAAAGTTTTTAATTATCTGAAGCATCTTCAAGTGATGGAATCTTACTGTGAGAAAGCCTTTCAGGATATTCCTGAAGTTAGAAACGAATCACCTGAAGAGCATTTGGAGTACAAAGAATTGGAAAGCAAATTAGCATCTTTACTTCAGCAATTACCAGAAAGACAACGAAAGATTTTTTGCATGAATCGTTTTGGTGGAAAGAAATACAGTGAAATTGCAACTGAACTTTCGGTCTCGGTAAAAACTGTGGAAGCAGACATCAGCAAAGTCTTGGTATTGCTGCGTAAAGAGTTGAAACATTTTAATCAATGAGGTATGTATAGAAAAGAACCAAATACTGAGCTAGCATGGAACGCTCTCTACTCAAAACTTGAAAAAGATCATCTGCTGGATAAGGACGTTGCTAGAGGAACAAAACATAAAACAAATATCCCGTTTTATTGGGTTGCCGCGAGTGTTGCTGTATTGTTTTGTGCTGCATTCTTTTTCCTAAATCACTATTATTCAAAAAGGGATGTTGGAGAGATGTTGACACTCCAGAATACTGATAGTGACAATGTTCTGGTGAAGATACTTGATGATGGTTCAACTATCTATTTAGCCTCGGATGCTACTCTAAGTTATCCGAAGAACTTTACTTCAAAGGAGAGAGAGGTGTCACTAAAAGGGGAAGCTTTGTTTGATGTTGCTCGTAATCCAGAAAAACCGTTTGTGATAGAAACAGAGAAAGTGAAAGTGAAAGTACTAGGTACAGCTTTTAAAGTAAATTCTTCTGCCAATGGAGCTTTTGAACTATCAGTTGAACGAGGCAAGGTGCGGGTAACAGAAAAGAATGGAGGGAACTGGCTTGAGGTAGTAGCAGGAGAATTTGTCTCATTCAACGGGAATCATTTGATGAAAAGACCAATAAAAGACCAAAATATTTTTGAACACTATGCCGATAGAATGCGATTTAAAGATGAGATGCTTGAAAATATTGTAAAAGTTATTAATCAAAATAATGATTCAGTTGTTGTAATTCATGGCGAAAACCTGAAGAGAGCAAAACTGAATGTTCGTTTTTACAATAACAACATCAATGAAATGACAAATATTATCACTTTGGCACTGAATCTTAAACGTGTAGTCCGTCAGGATACTATCCATATTTCACAACCATAAATTAAGCCTATGAAACGTATATGCTTGTTGTTTATGTTAATATGTATTGTTAGTTCTCCTGTATGGTCGGGAAATGACGATGATCCTTTATGTAAATCGATACAAGTTCAGAAGCAAAAAAACAAAATATACGAGTTACTTAATTACATTGGTAATATTTCTGGTTACTATTTCATTTACGACAGCAAGGTTGTTGATAATGATAAGAAATCGAGGCTACAGGCTGGGACATACTCCATACGCGATGCAATTTATCAGGTGCTTCAGAGCAAAAATTACTGTCTGAGAACGGTAGATCGTTACATTCTGATTACTAATATTGAGACGCCTTCACAAACCAAGTATAGGAGTACAATTTCAAAATCAAAAGATTCAGCAGCTTACATCGAGATATCGGGAAGTGTAATGGAAAGGCTTACTAAAGAACCGGTTCCATATTGTTCCGTAAACCTTGAAGGTACTACATTGGGTACTATCACCAATAACAATGGTAAGTTTGTTCTCAGGGTACCCGATTCTCTCTTTTCGCGTCGGCTGCATGTGTCTCATATTGGGTATGAGTCTCACCTTATACCTGTGGCATTCATAGAGGGAACTCCAATCGATGTTTATCTAAACCCGCGAATTGTTCCGCTACAGGAGGTTATTTTTCGTCTGGTGAATCCTGCAAAGATTGTGAAGGAGGTACTCGAGGCGCGCAACAGAAATTATCTGGATAAGCCGTCCTATCTCACCACTTTTTACCGGGAAGGAGTAGAACGAAAAAAAGAAATTTTGCGTCTTACCGAAGCTGTGTTTAAAATATACAAGCAAAGCTATAGTAGTTCGTTTTCATCCGATCAGGTAAAGCTGCTGAAAATGCGCAAGATTACGAGTGATGCAGTGAAAGATTCGTTGATCCTACGGATGAAAGCAGGAGTGGAGGGGTCATTAATGCTGGACCTTATGAGAAATATCCCCGATTTTCTTGAGATTAACGAGAGAAATATATACGATTATACCAAAATTGACATGACAGAAATTGATTCCCGCATGGCGCATGTCATCTCTTTCGAACAACGTAAAGAAATTACAGAACCTTGTTTTCGTGGGAAACTATATATTGATGCAGAGAACTCAGCACTACTTTGTGCCCAACTTGAGGTACATCCTCAGTATATTGATAAGGCTGAGGAACTTTTCGTTGTTAAGCGAGGAAAAAATGTGAATGTTCATCCTCAACAAATTATTTATTCTATTACCTATAAAGAACTGAACGGAAAGTATTACATCAGTCATGTAAGGGGTGACTTGTTTTTTAAAATGAAAGAGAAGCGACAGCTGTTTTACACTCCCACGCATCTTTTCTTTGAAATGGTTACCTGTAAAGTAGATACCATTCATGTGCAGCCTTTCCCAAAGGATGAGAGACTTCCGGTAAAAAAGATTTTTTCAGAAGAGCGGTTTGTTTACGATAATCAATTCTGGGGAGATTTCAATGTGATTCTTCCCGAAGAGAATATTAGTAAAAACCTTTCACGGATTGCCTCAAAAATCGAAGAATCGGTTGAATGACTTATTTTTTGTTTGCTGGAAATTTGTTTCATCCATTTGTGTATGCGTTTGTATCAAAATACAAGATCATTTGAATCTGATTGATAAAGATGTATTTATCGGTTGCATGAATTGTAACAGCTGTCTGACTTGGACAATTTCGGGGATTATATGCTGATATCTTCGTCAACACAATTAAATTGATTGTTTATTGTTCCAAAGAATAATGTTTGAAAAACAAAAGAAAGGTCTGTTGAGCGGTATATCCTTTTTCTGAATTTACAATTCTCCCTGCCAGATAAAGCAATCGGAGAATAACAGTTCTGGATGACTGACCGGAGTATTGAATAGCCCGAACAACGCAGAGCCTGAACCAGACATGGAAGCGTATATGGCTCCCGCTTCGTACAGCTTTTTCTTGATATCTCCAATCTCAGGATGCTGTGCAAATACGCTTTTCTCAAAGTCATTTACCAGACAATCTTTCCATTCTTCCAATGGTGACTGGATAATATCGGTGATACTTTTTACTGGATAAGCGGGAGTGATAATTGAAAATGCATCACGGGTTGAGACGAAAATATCTGGTTTAACTACAAGGATATATAATCCTTTCAACGTGATGTTTATAGGCTGAAAAATATTTCCTGTTCCAGTCGCAAATGTTGGCTGATTCTTAATAAAGAATGGACAGTCGGCACCCAGATGTGCTGCGTAGGCTTCCAGCTCTTCGTCCGTCAACTCAAGTGAAAACTGTTCATTTAGCAACTTCAGCATAAATGAACCGTCGGCCGAGCCACCACCCATCCCGGCACCTGAAGGGATTTGTTTTTGGAGGTAGATATCAACCGGGGGGAGTGAGAATCGTCCCTTCAGTAAACGATATGCCTTTACCACTAAATTATCTTCAGGGTTTCCGGCTATTGGAGTTCCCAATACATGTAATTCAAATTCCTTTTCTCTACCCTTCAGAGGTACCACTTCGAGGGCATCTTCAATTGGTACCGGATAAAAAACGGTTTCCAGGTTGTGATAACCGTCAGGACGTTTTTCTGTAATGTTGAGACCGAGGTTTATTTTGGCATTGGGAAATGTAATCATTCTTTTTCTGTTTATTTGAATATGCAAATGTATATGAAAATAATAACAATGACGTACAGGATACCGAAAATCTGTATCAGAATATATCTCTCTTGGTCCGGGTTTTATAGTCTGATAAGAATCTTTATAGAGTTTCGGCCTATTTTAAAAAGGAAAATCTGTTGTATAAAAACCTTTAGATTCTTTCTCCTCTGCATTAAAAACTTTATCTTTGTGTCCCCAAAATGTTTAGAATAGATATGGAACAGAAAAGAACAACGCGAAGTACAAAGTCTAAGGTTCAGCCAATAGTCGATTACGGCCGTTTGCAACCGCAGGCACGTGAGTTTGAGGAGGCTGTGCTGGGTGCATTGATGCTTGAGAAAGATGCCTATCCACAGATTAGCGAAATCCTTCGTCCCGAATCGTTTTATGACCGTCATCATCAGATGATTTATTCGGCCATTACCGATTTGGCAGTCCGTCAGGAGCCCATCGATATTCTAACAGTAACCGAACAGTTAAAAAAACGCGGTGAACTCGATGATGTGGGAGGCCCTTATTACATTACCAAACTAAGTAGCCAGGTTGCTTCTTCCGCTCACATTGAATACCACGCTCGTATCATTGCACAGAAGTATCTGGCTCGTGAGCTTATTTCATTTACCAGTGAAATCCAGACCAAATCGTTCGATGAAACACTCGATGTGGATGATTTGATGCAGGAGGCCGAAGGCAGGTTATTTGAAATCTCTCAACGGAATCTGAAGAAAGATTATACACAAATTAATCCGATTATTTCGGAAGCCTACGAATTGTTGCAGAAAGCTGCGGCCAGGACAGATGGTTTGAGTGGTCTGGAGAGTGGTTTCCATGGGCTCGACAAGATGACATCGGGTTGGCAGAACTCCGACTTGGTGATTATTGCTGCTCGTCCGGCGATGGGAAAAACAGCGTTCGTTCTTTCAATGGCAAGGAATATTGCGGTAAACTTCAAAAACCCGGTAGCGCTGTTCTCTCTTGAAATGAGTAACGTTCAGCTGGTAAACCGTCTGATTGTGAATGTGTGCGAGATTCCTGGTGAAAAGATTAAGAGCGGTCAGCTTGCTCCGTATGAATGGCAGCAGTTGGACTATAAGCTGAAGGACCTGATTGATGCTCCTTTGTTTGTGGATGATACTCCTTCTCTTTCCGTTTTCGAATTAAGAACAAAAGCACGTCGGTTAGTGCGTGAGCATGGTGTGAAACTGATTATTATCGACTACCTTCAGTTGATGAATGCAAGCGGTATGTCTTTCGGCAGCCGTCAGGAAGAGGTTAGTACCATTTCACGTTCGCTGAAAGGACTTGCCAAAGAACTGAACATTCCAATCATTGCCTTGTCACAGTTGAATCGTGGAGTGGAGAATCGTGAAGGGGTTGAAGGAAAGCGCCCACAGTTGGCAGACCTCCGTGAGTCTGGTGCCATTGAGCAGGATGCCGATATGGTTTGTTTTATTCACCGTCCTGAATACTATAAAATCTATACTGATGAGAAAGGTAACGATTTGCGTGGTATGGCAGAGATTATAATCGCAAAACACCGTAACGGTGCAACAGGTGATGTGTTGTTGCGATTCAAGGGCGAATTTGCTAAATTCCAGAATCCGGACGATGATACTATTATTCCGATGCCCGGCGAGAGCGGTGTGGTAGGATCAAAACTAAACGCTCCATCTTATGGCTCTGTGCCTCCTCCGCCTGATGAATATCCATCGCAGGTTGCAAATCCATTTGGAAATTACAGTAATGACGGTCCTTTACCGTTCTAATGCTTTTTCCTGATATATAACAAATAGAATAAAAAAAACTTATTACCTTTGCAAGTCGATTTTGCAAAAACAAAAAATTTAATGATATGAATATCTCTTATAATTGGCTGAAAGAGTATGTCAATTTCGATTTAACACCCGATGAAGTAGCTGCAGCACTTACGTCCATTGGCCTTGAAACTGGTGGAGTGGAAGAGGTTCAAACAATAAAAGGAGGCCTCGAAGGATTGGTTATCGGTGAAGTGCTGACCTGCGTTGAACATCCAAATTCAGACCACCTGCACATTACTACTGTAAATTTAGGAAATGGTGAACCAACTCAGATTGTTTGCGGTGCACCTAATGTAGCTGCCGGACAGAAAGTGGTGGTTGCTACACTGGGAGCAAAGCTTTATGACGGTGATGAGTGTTTTACCATTAAGAAATCAAAAATCCGTGGAGTTGAATCTACAGGAATGATTTGTGCGGAAGATGAAATAGGTATTGGCACCGACCATGCAGGAATCATTGTTCTTCCGGCTGATGCTGTTCCAGGTACACTTGCAAAGGATTACTACAATGTGAAGAGCGATTACGTGCTTGAAGTAGATATTACTCCCAACCGTGCGGATGCCTGTTCACATTTCGGGGTAGCTCGTGACCTATACGCTTATCTTTTACAAAACGGTTACAATGCACAACTCCAGAAACCTTCGGTTGAGGCGTTTAAGGTGGATAATTATGAACTGGATATCGAAGTGATTGTAGAAAATAATGAAGCTTGTCCGCGTTATGCTGGCGTTTCCATTAAAGGCATTGCTGTAAAGGAAAGCCCTGAATGGTTGCAAAACAAGCTGAAAGCCATCGGTGTTCGCCCAATTAATAATATTGTGGATATTACAAACTATATTGTTCACGAACTAGGACAACCTCTTCACTGCTTCGACGCTAATGTAGTAGGCAAGAAGGTGATTGTAAAAACTATGCCCGAAGGCACTCCTTTCACAACACTGGATGGTGTGGAAAGAAAGCTGAGCGAACGCGATCTGATGATTTGCAACGAAAACGGTCCAATGTGCATTGCCGGTGTATTTGGTGGCCTGGATTCTGGAGTAACTGAAAAAACAGTGAATGTTTTTCTGGAAAGCGCTTATTTTCATCCAACCTGGGTTCGTAAAACAGCACGTCGTCACGGCCTGAACACTGATGCATCATTCCGTTTTGAACGTGGAATCGACCCACTGAATACAGATTATGTGCTGAAACATGCAGCACTACTGATACAGGAACTAGCTGGAGGAACTATTTCTTCCGAGGTGAAAGATGTATATCCTGTTCCATTCAGTAAATTTAATGTAGATATTACATATAATAAGATAAATACACTTATAGGTAAAGAGATTCCGGTTGAGACAGTCAAGAGTATAATTGGCAGTCTGGAAATGGAAATCACAAGCGAAACTGCCGAGGGCTTGTCTCTGGCCGTTCCTCCTTACCGTGTGGATGTAATTCGTGATGTGGATGTGATTGAAGATATCCTTCGGATCTACGGTTACAACAATGTGGAAATTCCTTCTACGTTGAAATCAAGCCTTACAACCAAAGGAGAAGCAGATAAATCTTACAAGCTTCAGAGCCTTATATCTGAACAGTTGGTAGGTTGCGGATTCAATGAAATTCTGAACAATTCGCTTACAAAATCGGCCTATTATGAAGGTTCGGAAGCTTTCCCGGCAGATAACCTGGTGATGCTGATGAATCCGTTGAGCAATGACTTGAACTGTATGCGTCAAACTCTTTTGTTTGCTGGTCTGGAAAGCATTGCTCACAACGTTAATCGTAAGAGTACAGATCTGAAATTCTTCGAATTCGGAAACTGCTATTACTTCAACGAAGAGAAAAAGAATCCGGAAAAGGTTCTTGCTGCTTATAATGAAGATTACCATCTGGGAATGTGGCTCACCGGTAAGAAGGTAGCCAACTCATGGGCACACACTGACGAGCAGAGTTCGGTATATGAATTAAAGGCTTATGTAGAGAATATTTTCCTACGCATGGGATTGGATCTTCGTAAGTTTGTTGTTGGCAACCTAAGCGATGATATATTTGCGGCAGCATTGACTGTTAATACCAAAGGTGGTAAACGATTGGCTGCATTTGGTGTGGTATCAAGAAAACAGCTGAAAGCATTTGATATTGATTCTGAGGTGTACTATGCCGACCTTAACTGGGATGAGCTGATGAAGGCCATTAAGTCAGTGAAGGTTTCTTATACCGAGATTTCTAAATTCCCTGCAGTGAAGAGAGACCTTGCGTTGCTTATTGATAAACAGATTCAGTTTGCAGAAATTGAAAAACTTGCATTCGAGACTGAACGCAAATTATTAAAATCAGTTTCCTTATTTGATGTTTACGAAGGCAAGAATCTGGAAGCTGGAAAGAAATCGTATGCTGTAAGCTTCCTGCTTCAGGATGAAACACAGACTTTGAATGACAAGCAGATTGATAAAGTAATGAGCAAGCTGATTGCTAATCTGGAAAATAAGCTGGGTGCGAAACTCAGATAATTATATAAACCAAATAAATACATAAATAAAATGGGAAGAGCGTTCGAATATAGAAAAGCTACCAAGATGAAGAGATGGGGGAACATGGCTCGTACTTTTACGAGAATCGGTAAGCAAATCGTTATTGCCGTTAAGGCTGGCGGTGCTGATGCTGAAAACAACCCTCATTTGCGTTCATGCATTGCTAACGCGAAGGCAGCCAACATGCCGAAAGAAAATGTTGAAAGAGCCATCAAAAGAGCTATCTCTAAGGATACCGAAGATTACAAGGAAATGGTATACGAGGGATACGGCCCATTTGGTATCGCAATCTTAGTTGAAACTGCGACTGATAATACAACTCGTACAGTAGCAAATGTACGTAGTGTCTTCAATAAGAACGGAGGTTCATTGGGTACTTCAGGCAGTTTGGACTTTATGTTTACTCGTAAGTCCATGTTTACGATTGCTCCTAAAGAGGGGGTTTCTCTTGAAGATCTTGAGCTTGAACTGATTGATTACGGTGTTGATGAACTGGAAGCAGATGAAGAAGGTATCACATTGTACGGTGAATTCCAATCTTTTAATGCTATCCAGAAATATCTTGAAGAGAATGGCTTTGAAATTCTGAGTTCTGAATTTACTCGCATCCCAACCGAATTGAAAGATGTGACTCCAGAGCAGCGTGCTGCCATCGATAAGCTGGTTGACAAGATGGAAGACGATGAGGATGTTCAGAATGTATACACCAACATGAAGCCGGCTGAGGAAGAGGAATAATGAAAAGTGTCTACAAAACATCAGGTACCTGTAGCTCCTATATTTCCGTTGAGGTGGAAAATGGCATCTTAAAGGATGTAGCTTTCCAGGGAGGTTGCAATGGCAATTTGAAAGGAATCTGTGAGTTGGTAAAAGGAATGCCGGTCGAAGTGGTTATTTCCAAACTGGAAGGGATATCATGCGGCGGGCGCCCCACCTCTTGTCCGGACCAATTGTGTCAAGCCTTGCGGCAGGTAGAATAATCTGATTTTTTATAAGCGAATAATACAGGGGGTTGTCCAATAAACCGGGACAACCCTTTTTTTATTCCTTATTCTTGATTCCTCTATATGAAATTGTTTTCAAATATTCAATTTTTCAGACTTCTGATTCTACTTTCGGATAGCTCCTATATTTTAGCCTATATGGTGCAAACTATTTCTGGCCTTGGTAAGTGATTCAAATGAAGAATAAAGAGACTCCAATAACACTTATAATGGCTCCAACAATCTCTTTTAACGTAATTTTTTGCTTGAATAACAGATGAGAAGGTATTATTATAAATATCGGGGTAAGCGCCATCAATGTAGAGGCAATGCCCGCTTCAGTGTGCTGCACTGCCATAAGAGAAAGTGATACACCTACAAAAGGTCCAAATATTGTGGCCCACAATGCGGCATTCATTCCTTTCCCGTCATGAATAACCCTAGGTATTGTATGAAATTGTTTTCGATACCACATAACTGTTAAATAGCCGAGTGTTCCTGTTATAGCCCGAATATAAGTTGAAGCAAAAGGCATCAAGTTCGAGAAATCAATTACATTTGCAGGTACAGCCATCTTATAATAATTCATTCCAACCTTACTCAGTACTAATCCTACACCTTGTCCTACACCTGCGCCAATGCCAAACAAAACACCCTTCAACGGTAGTTTTAATCCGATCTTATGCTTGGTTCCTTTTCCCAAAACCGACAAACCAATACCTGTCAGGGTTACAACCATACCTACTAATGCATTCAATGAAAGATTCTCACCCAATATTATCCAACCAGATATAGCGGCAGCAAGTGGAGCCAACGTCATAAATAGTTGACCAAACCGGGAACCAATTAAAACATAAGAGTTGAATAAACAGAAATCACCAAGCACATAACCTACAAAGCCTGAAAGTGATAACCAAAGCCATGTGTTTAAATCGGCGTACCTAGGGTATGGAGCTCCTGTAAACCACCACAAAGTTGCACCCAGCATGAGCAAGGAGAGAACCATACGAATAATATTTAGCTGCAATGAGCCAATCCGTTTACAAGCTACTTCTGCAAAAAGAGCAGTAGCGGTCCAAGAGATTGCTACGCTTAAAGAGAGTACTTCACCAAAATATTGCATCTTTAAAAATATTTGGGCGCAAAGTTACAATAAAAAATGATAGTATCGTTGCACTTATTTCAAAAGCCTTGATGAAGGATTGTTCGAAACCTATTTATATAAATCTGGACCGATAGCTATTCGGAAAAGCTCCTTTTTTGTTGTTTCTGAAAAGTAGATGTATTCAATGGTGGTATTGAAATCTTTGTATTCTTTCAGTTCAATTGAATTTTTAACTGCGGCTATCATAGAAACTTCTATATCCGCCCTCTTTTTTTGAATAGAATCAGGATTATCGATTGTCCCAGTTAAGGTGTAAAAATTGGTATTGGTATTTGTTTTAGAATCATATTTCATACTGTCTATCCTAGTTCCTTCTCCAAGTATGATAGGGCATTTGGCTGTATATTTTTCAGCTAGATGTTCAAACGTTTTTTCCTTTGGCTGCTGACAAGATACCAGAGTAGTAAATAATCCGACAACAATAAATTTAATCTTTCTCATTTAAGTAAGTCCTATTTTTCTACGAATATAAACGATAATTTTGAACATAACAAGCGTATGACATGTTTTAATTGCCTATATTTGTACGAACACATAGTAAAACAGATATGATTAACTTCTTTAAAGACTTAAAGCGAAAAGACCATAAGCGTTATCTGGGTGGGTTAGATGTTCTGAAATATATTGGTCCCGGATTGTTGGTAACAGTCGGATTTATCGATCCGGGAAACTGGGCTTCCAACTTTGCAGCTGGTTCAGGTTTCGGCTACTCATTATTGTGGGTGGTTACACTCTCTACAATTATGTTGATAGTGCTTCAGCACAATGTGGCTCACCTGGGCATTGTAACCGGTCTTTGTCTTTCGGAAGCAGCAACCCTCTATACACCCAAATGGGTTTCGCGTCCAATTCTTGCAACCGCAGTCTTGGCTTCAATATCTACTTCGTTGGCCGAGATTCTTGGGGGAGCCATTGCTCTTAGCATGTTGTTTAATGTCCCGATTATCTTGGGTTCAGTCCTAGTCACGGCTTTTGTGTTTATCATGTTGCTTACCAATACGTACAAGAAGATAGAACGCTCTATCATTGCATTTGTATCAGTTATTGGTCTTTCATTTATATATGAACTGTTTTTAGTGAACATAGAGTGGCCCATGGCGGTCAAAGGGTGGGTTACCCCAAGCTTTCCGGAAGGAAGCATGCTGATTATAATGAGTGTGCTGGGAGCAGTAGTGATGCCTCATAATCTTTTCCTGCATTCAGAAGTGATTCAGAGCCATGAGTACAATAAACAAGATGACGCCTCAATCCGAAGAGTGCTTAAATACGAACAGTTCGATACTCTTTTCTCAATGTTAGTGGGATGGGCAATCAACAGTGCCATGATTTTACTGGCGGCTACAACTTTTTATAAGTCGGGAGCTCAGGTTACCGAACTTCAGCAGGCAAAGTCGCTGTTGGAACCTCTGTTGGGAAGCAATGCGGCTATCATTTTCGCCCTGGCTTTGCTGATGGCAGGCATTTCATCAACCATTACAAGCGGAATGGCTGCAGGATCAATTTTTGCAGGAATGTTTGGAGAGCCGTACAACATAAGCGATAATCATTCGCGGTTGGGGGTTATTATTTCATTGGGTATTGCGTTACTGATTATCTTCTTTATTGGCAATCCTTTCAAAGGATTACTTATTTCGCAAATGGTGCTTAGTATACAGCTACCTTTTACTGTTTTTCTGCAGGTGGCCTTAACTTCTTCATCAAAAGTCATGGGAAAATATGCAAATGGAAAATGGAATACTTTTGTGCTTTATTCTATTGCGGCCATAGTATCTTCGTTGAATATAATGCTTCTTCTGACTGCCTTTGTGGAGAATTATTAAATCCAAACTGTTCTAAAATTTACCTGTTAAGTAAATAAATAATGGATATAATGTTTTATTTTCAATTTTTTCGTATAAAGGAATGTTGATATATTGGATGAATTACACTAAAATATAAAGAATTATAGAGATATAAATGAGTTATTTAAATTATGTTGGAAGAAAGAGTCAAAAGAGCTGTTGAGCTTTTTAAAAGCGGATTTAATTGTTCGCAAGCTGTGGTGGCAGCTTATGCAGATTTGTATGGTTTTACGGAAGAACAAGCCCTGAAAATGGCTGCTTCTTTTGGAGGAGGAATTGGGCGTATGAGGGAAACATGCGGAGCTGCCTGCGGTATGTTTCTTTTAGCAGGTTTAGAAACCGGAACTACTGACCCGAAAGATAAAGACGGAAAAGCGGCTAATTATAAACTGGTACAGGAACTTGCAGCTGAATTTAGAGAAAAGAATGGTTCGCTAAACTGTGGCGAATTGTTAGGACTGAAGAAATGTGATTCCATTCAATCTGTACCTGAAGAGCGGACAGGACAATATTATGCCAAACGTCCGTGCGCAAAAATTGTGGAAATGGCTGCCAGAATCTGGGGAGAATATCTAGAAAAAAAAGGAAAACAGGGATTGTGAAACTGAAAATATTACATTTCTATTAAAATATGTCGCAAATTGATAGAATATGTCATTAAAAAATGTATATTTGTAAACAAGGAATTCTGAAACAAAATGAATTCTGTAAAATTCTCAGTATGTTTAACTAAAACTATTTTCAAAATGTTGAAAGAAAAAGCTGGAAATATTGCAGGACAAATATGGTCTGCATTAAACGAGACCAATGGTTTAACAGTGAAACAGGTTAAAAAAGCAACCAAACTAATTGATAAAGACCTGTTTTTGGGGTTAGGTTGGTTGTTGAGAGAAGATAAGATTTCCATAAAAGAAGTTGAAGGAGATCTTTTCATTGCCTTAAAGTAAGAAAAGCAACTACAGAACTATAAAAAATGCGTTGGTACATTCCATTATGTTGCCAACGCATTTTTTTTTATTCTCTCATTTATGTATCTTTGCGCACTAAATTAATGATAAAACAAACTGATGAAGAATATTCGTAACTTTTGCATTATTGCGCATATAGACCACGGAAAATCCACCTTGGCCGACAGATTGCTTGAATTCACCAAAACAATTCAGGTAACAGGAGGTCAGATGCTTGATGACATGGATCTGGAAAAGGAGAGAGGCATTACGATCAAGAGCCATGCCATCCAGATGGAATACATGTATAAAGGCGAAAAATATATTCTGAACCTGATTGATACTCCGGGACACGTAGACTTTTCTTACGAAGTTTCTCGTTCAATCGCAGCTTGTGAAGGAGCGTTGCTGATTGTTGATGCATCACAAGGGGTGCAGGCACAGACTATTTCTAATCTTTACATGGCAATTGATCATAATCTGGAGATTATTCCCGTAATCAATAAATGTGATATGGCGAGTGCCATGCCAGATGAGGTAGAAGATGAAATCATCGAATTGCTGGGTGTGGACAGATCGACCATTATCCGAGCTTCGGGGAAGACCGGAATGGGGGTTGAGGAAATTTTGGAAGCTATCATCGAACGTATCCCTTGTCCGAAAGGAGATGAAGAAGCACCCTTACAGGCATTGATCTTTGACTCGGTATTTAACTCTTTCCGCGGTATTATCGCCTATTTTAAAATAACTAACGGAGTAATTCGTAAAGGTGATAAAGTGAAATTCTTCAATACAGGAAAAGAATATGAGGCTGATGAAATCGGAGTTCTGAAAATGGAGATGTCTCCCCGCAGCGAACTTCGTACGGGTGACGTAGGTTATATTATTTCGGGTATCAAAACCTCTAAAGAGGTGAAAGTGGGTGATACCATCACACACATTGCCCGTCCTTGCACAAAAGCCATCTCCGGATTCGAAGAGGTTAAGCCAATGGTTTTCGCAGGAGTTTATCCTATCGAAGCGGAAGATTTTGAAGATCTTCGCTCATCTTTGGAAAAATTACAGCTGAACGATGCATCACTTACATTCCAGCCGGAAAGTTCTTTGGCGCTGGGATTCGGATTCCGTTGTGGATTCTTGGGGCTGCTTCATATGGAGATTGTGCAGGAACGTTTGGATCGCGAATTTGATATGAATGTGATTACTACTGTTCCGAACGTTTCTTACCGTATTTACGATAAGCAGGGTAATATGGCTGAGGTGCACAACCCTGGAGGTATGCCCGACCCGACATTGATTGACCACATTGAGGAGCCTTATATCAATGCATCGGTAATTACAAAATCCGATTATATAGGTCCTATTATGACTCTTTGTCTAGGCAAACGTGGTGAGTTGACAAAGCAGGAGTATATCTCAGGAAACCGAATGGAGCTGCATTATAATATGCCGTTGGGTGAAATTGTGATCGACTTCTACGATAAGCTGAAAAGTATTTCAAAAGGTTACGCTTCGTTTGACTACCATCAGTCTGGCTTTCGTCCTTCGAAGCTTATTAAACTTGATATCTTGTTGAACGGCGAGCCTGTGGATGCTCTCTCTACACTGACGCATGTGGATAATGCCTACGATTTAGGTAAGCGGATGTGCGAGAAACTGAAGGAGCTCATTCCAAGACAGCAGTTTGATATTGCCATTCAGGCGGCTATCGGGGCAAAGATTATCTCGCGCGAAACCATCAAGGCGGTTCGTAAGGATGTAACAGCCAAATGTTATGGAGGTGATATCAGCCGTAAGCGTAAACTGCTGGAAAAACAGAAGAAGGGTAAGAAGCGAATGAAGCAGATTGGAAATGTGGAAGTACCACAGAAAGCTTTCCTCGCAGTATTGAAATTAGACTAAAATAACATTTTTCAGCCCGTAACAGGGCTGAAAAAGTTTAATGACCATATATAAAATAGAATACCATGAATAACTTAAAAATTAAACCGATTGCATATTCGTTTAACAGTTTTCTGAAACAAAATGTAAACGGTGGAATGGTGCTTATGGTGGTAGCCGTCTTGGCTATGATTATTGCAAATTCACCTATAAGCGATGCGTATCTCTCAGTTTTAGACTATCCTGTCTCTTTCCAGGTTGGCGATTTTAATCTATTCAGTCACCATGGTGAACCCATGACCTTACTGGCTTTCATCAATGACGCACTGATGGCTGTCTTCTTTTTCTCGGTAGGTCTTGAAATCAAGCGTGAAGTTTTGGTGGGAGAATTATCCAGTATTCGTCAAGCTTTGCTCCCAATTATTGCCGCATGTGGTGGTATGATTATTCCGGTGATTATCTATTGTTTCATTGTACCTACTGCACCGGGAATTCACGGTATGGCAACTCCAATGGCTACCGATATCGCATTCTCTTTGGGCGTATTAAGCCTGTTAGGTAAACGTGTTCCTTTAAGTCTGAAGATTTTCCTGACAGCTTTCGCTGTGGTCGACGATATTGGCGGAATCATTGTAATTGCTCTCTTCTATGCTACTAATTTAGAAATGAGCTACATCCTTGCCGCTGCGGTTATTTTGGCTGTTATGCTTTATGCTAACAATAAACTCGGTATTGTGAACAAGGTGTTTTATATAACATTAGGAATAGTGGTATGGTACCTTTTCCTTCAGTCGGGCATTCATAGCACCGTTGCCGGTGTATTGGTTGCATTTACCATTCCGGCTAAGCCACATCTTAGAATAGGGAAGTACATTGAACGCATCCGCGAAAACATACATTCATTCCCTGAATCGGGAAAGGAGAGCATTATTCTGGAACATGAGCAACTGGAAAGATTAAAAAGCATTGAGTCGGCATCCGACCATGTAATTTCACCTTTGCAATCCATGGAAGATGCCCTTCAGGGTGCTGTGAACTACTTTATCATGCCGATATTTGCTTTTGCCAATGCAGGTGTTGTATTTTCAGGCGGAGGTGGTGAAGTGTTCGGCGATGTAACAGTGGGCGTTGCTCTTGGGTTACTGTTTGGTAAGTTCATTGGAATTTTCACATTTACCTGGATGACCATCAAGCTGAAAATAGCTAATATGCCCGATGGCATGTGCTGGAAGAGTCTGGCTGGTGTCTCCATGTTGGGTGGTATTGGCTTTACAGTGGCCCTGTTTATTGCCACACTCTCGTTTGGAGGTGCCCAACCGGTGTTGTTGAATCAGGCTAAGTTGGGAATTATCTGCGGAACGGTTCTTTCCGGAATTATCGGTTATCTGTATCTGCACAGGGTTCTTCCGGAGAATAACAACAATCATATTGCGGAATAAACCGGTTATCATAACCTTTACTGCTTGGCCAATAGTGTTAGAGCAGGGGATAAAAAATAAAGAGAGCAGCCTATCGGGTTGCTCTCTTTATTTTTTGTTCTTTATCATGCCGGTATTTGCCTTTGCCAATGCGGGTGTTGTGTTTTCAGGCGGAGGCGGTGAGGTGTTTGGTGAGGTAACAGTGGGCGTTGCTCTTGGATTACTGTTTGGTAAGTTCATTGGAATTTTCACGGGGTGGGCACTATTGATAACTACATGCCACTAATTATCTGCATCTTACGAATGCTTAAGTCAAACGATGCATTTGTAATAGCTACATGGTACTAATCCCCAAAGAATTAATTTTTAGAAGTCACGCAAGTCGCGCAAGTCACGCAGAAGCGTTGTAATGCATTGTATTTCAAGAGGGTATGGGTGTGTGACTTTCTGCGCGACTTCAAAAAAAGTCACGCAGTGGTAATAGGGGGATTGTGTAAAGATAAAAGTGCGATTATAAAGCGTTAAACTCTTGTATATAAATTGTTTAATGCGTTTTGTTCTGATGTAATGTTTTATAATATTGTCTTTTATGAAAGATAAAGCTGAAGATGCGATGGTTGCTCGTCAAGATGATATTGAGAAAAAGCTGGCTTTATTCTTGAAAGGCCAACGTAGATGTTCGATGCTGAGCATCAAGCGACTATACGATGAGGCTTATTGAATTCTTATCAAGGCGAAATTTATGGATACTCCTGCTTATAATTTTTCTGTTGATATGTCTTGCCGGCTCCACCCGGGTCTACACAGCCCGTACACCCGGATGTACGGCATCGGTACACCCGGATGGAGGGGTGCGGTACACCCGGGTGTACGGAGAAATTGTTCGGCAAAAAATATTTAATTCACGCCGTTATTCCTCGTCTATCTCGGTAAGAGGAAGAATCTTCTGAGATTGTTCTGTCGGCAATGCCTCTACATCCCTTAATCTTCTTTCAATGGCGCGGGTGCGTTTTCCCATTACCTCTTCCAGCTGATTGCCCGCTGTTTGCAGGTTGTTCTGCACCTTTTTAAGCATTCCGCCAAAATTGGCAAACTCTGTTTTTACGGCTCCCAGAACTGTCCATACTTCGCTTGTACGTTTCTGGATGGCTAAAGTGCGGAAGCCCATCTGCAGACTGTTTAGTATGGCTCCGAGTGTAGTGGGGCCGGTTACCATAATTTTGTAATCCTTTTGCAAAGATTCGATAAGGGCTGTGCGCCTTAGAATTTCGGCGTATATGTTTTCAGAAGGCAGGAAAAGGATGGCAAAGTCCGTTGTGAACGGTGGGTCGATGTACTTGTCGTGTATATCTTTTGCCATCTTCTTGATGGTAGCTTCCAGTTGCTTGGAGGTGGAATCAACCAATGACGCATCGCCTGCCTCGAAGGCATCGTAGTACTGCTCGTAGGAATCCTTGGGGAATTTGGCGTCAATGGGCAGGTAGATAATTTCGTTTGAATCGTCTTTACCCGGCAGTTTGATGGCATACTCAACAAATCCGTTTCCGCTTTTCTTTGTCTTGACGTTAGCCTCGTACTGTTCGGGGCTCATCATTTGCTCGAGTAAAGCCCCCAGCTGCACCTCTCCGAATGTTCCGCGTGTCTTGACATTGCTAAGCACCTTTTTCAGTCCTCCCACATCCTGTGCCAGCGATTTCATTTCGCCCAAGCCTTTCTGTACGTTTTCCAGTTGAGTACGTACCATTTCGAACGACTGACCGATACGCTCGTTCAGGGTTTTCTGCAGTTTCTCTTCCACCATCATGCGCATATCGTCCAAGCGCTTTTCGGTAGATTGAATCAGCGCTTCCTGTGTTTTACCCATTGCTTCGAACTTCTCTCTTTGCAGTTCGTTGCCGGTAATCAGGTTTTTATGAAGAGTATCCTGCATTTGCTGCATGGAAGTGTTGAGCGTGTTCGACAGTTCGGTCCGGAATTCCCTGATTGATTTGCTCAGTTCGTTGCGGTTCTCATAAGCCTGCTCCCTGAAGACATTCTCCAGCCGCTGGTTTAGTTCTCTGATTATGCTTTCCATCCGGTTGCTCTGTTCTTTTAGAGTCGCTTCCAGACGCTCGCTCTCTTCCCTATTTTTCCCTTTGCTTATCTGCAGGAAGAGAATCAGTAGCAGCAAAAGTATACATGCAATTAATAAAGTCAGTTCCATAATCTCATATATTAAATATTCTTGCAAAGATATACCTTTTTTATCTTTTGCCTTTTATGAACTATCTAAAAGATGTACCTTTGCACCCGATTGTCAGAATAGGGGTTTTCCTATATAAAAATGGGGATTATCTCCGCTTGGAAGAGATTTCTTTCCACATTTTTGTATATCATTTATTAAACACAAATAACAAATTATATTTATAACCCCCTAAAACTAAAATCGTATGAAGACGAAGAATTTAATGAAATTGTTTCTTATACTAGTGGCAACTATCAGCTTGTCGGCTTGTGATGAATGGAATAACGGCATTGAACGCAACTCTACACAGGCGTTGTGCTCAAAAATATGGGTGGAGACTTATACCACTTCCGACCATTATTATTGCACACATAAGCTTTCTTTCAATCCGCAGGGAAACGGTCAGGAGATATTTATATACAACACTCTGGACCTGAATAACAAACCTCTGCCAACTGTGGCTAAAACAATTTCCTATAGTTTTACTTGGGAATGGGATAATGACAACATGGAGTGTCTAATAATGAATTACGGGAATAATGATATTCTTTACTTTGAGAATGTCTGGGTAAGAAATGATTATCTGTCAGGCAAGCTCAATGGTGAGAATGTGACTTTTAATAATGCTAATTTATAATAGGAATGTATAAACTTTTAGTACTCGACTTAGATGGTACGCTAACCAATTCGCAAAAGAAGATAACCGGAAAAACCAAAGAAGCAATTCGGAAAGCTCAGGAAAAAGGAATAAAAGTGGTTCTGGCTTCCGGAAGACCGACTTATGGCATTGTTCCTTTGGCAAACGAGTTGCGCCTGGATACGTTGGGAGGCTATATCCTGTCATACAACGGCGGAGAGATAATCGACTGGAAAACCAAAGAGGTGCTTCATGCCCGACAGCTCGATCCGCAGGTGCTGCCATATTTATACAAGAGTGCTAAAAAGAATGATTTTGCCATTATTACCTACCAGAATCAGTTTATCATCACAGAGTCGCCCGATGATATCTATGTGCACAAAGAGGCTTTTCTGAATAAGATGGAGATTAAAAAGGTAGAGAACTTCCTCTCTTACGTCGATTATCCGGTATCTAAATGCCTTATAACCGGTGAAAGCGAGCAATTGATGGCACTTGAGAAAGAGATGAACCATTACCTGAAGGGAACGATGGGTGTTTTTCGTTCTGAACCGTTCTTCCTGGAGTTGGTGCCAAACGGAATTGATAAAGCACAATCACTTGGTATATTGCTTGAGAAGCTGGGCATGACTGCAGACGAGATGATGGCTTGTGGAGATGGATTTAATGATTTGTCGATGATTCAGTTTGCCGGACTGGGTGTGGCCATGGGTAATGCACAGTTAATAGTCAGGCAGCAGGCCGATTTTATCACTTTGTCGAACGAAGAAGACGGGGTAGCCCATGTGGTAGAACGCTTTTTACTGTAATGTTAAGGTTTGTATAATAAGCATCCGGAATAAATACAAAATGAGAGACTCTCTTTTTTATAGAGAGTCTCTCGTTTTTTGTTAGAAATTTGAATCAAATGTAAATGTATAGTTAGGTAAAAGCAGAAAATTATCTTCTTAAACAAAAATGCACTGTTTATTACTAAACAATGCATTACTATAAAAAGTTCGATTAGATCGAATTGTTTTCAAAAATTTCTAAAAAACGAGTGTGCGTTCTCTTCTTATTCCTGTTCGTTCTCTGCTTTTTTTGCTCCAGATTCCTTAATAAGCAGCTTTCTGAAAGCGCTTGGATACTGAACTTCAAAAGACATGATTTTACCTGTTATCGGGTGGTAGAATTTGAGTTTAAAAGCGTGCAGAGCCAGTCGGCCAATCGGATTGTTTCCATCTCCATATTTCACGTCGCCAATTACCGGATGTTTCAAGTCCTGCATATGCACACGAATCTGATTCTTTCTTCCTGTTTCCAGTTCCAATTCCACCAAAGAATAGCCATTAGCACGCTTGATGGTCTTATAATGCGTAATTGCTTTATCTCCACCATTATTGCTCATGCTTGAGTAGGTGACAAACATTTTGTTGTCCTTCAGCCATGAAGTGATTGTACCGAAATCTTTTTCTATTTCACCTGAAAGAACTGCCACATATTTTCTGTCTATAACAATCTCGTCCCAATAGTCCTGCAAAGTGAACTTTGTTTTCTCATCCTTTGCAAAGACCATTAATCCCGAAGTGTCCTTATCAAGACGGTGAACAATGAAAACGCGGCGATTCTTTCCCGAGCGTTGCACATATTCGTTCAGTATGGAATGAGCCGTGCGCTCTTTCTGCTTGTCTGTCCCAATTGATAATAATCCTTCTCTCTTGTCAATCACAATAATGTATGGGTCTTCGTAAACCAGCTTCAGCAAACTGCTTGTAAATTCCTTTTTGCCTTTTTCTTTGCTTACGGTTACCTTCATCCCGGGACGGAGTTCGAAGTTGTATTGAGTGGTAATCTTATTATCAACCATCACTTGACGCTTAGCCAGTAAAGACTTTGCTGCAGTGCGACTTATGCCACTGAATTTATTCATAAGGAACGTCATCAGCTCACAAGGCTCACTCACTTTCAAAACATTCATGCTAGCCTTTATGCGTTCTGCCGGCGTACTTTTTCTGCTCTTTTTCATTTCGGGATTTATTTATCTCTTTTCCAGTAAAACAACATTCTCTACATGGTGTGTATGGGGGAACATATCTACCGGCTGAACAGCTGTCAGTTTGTATTTTGCATCCAATAATGAAAGGTCGCGTGCTTGTGTAGCCGGGTTGCAGCTTACATAAACAATGCGTTGAGGCTCGGCAAACAGAATAACGTCAACAACATCCTGGTGCATTCCGGCACGAGGAGGGTCGGTAATAATAACATCCGGGCGTCCGTACTGGTTGATAAAGTCCTGTGTCAGCATATCTTTCATATCTCCGGCAAAGAAAAGGGTGTTTTTAATGCCGTTAATCTCAGCGTTGATTTTTGCATCTTCTATCGCTTCAGGAACATATTCAATACCTATTACCTGTTTTGCCTGTTTTGAAACAAAGTTTGCAATTGTTCCTGTACCGGTATATAAGTCGTATACAAGTTCATTGCCTGTAAGTCCGGCAAAATTCCGGGCTATTTTATATAGGTTGTATGCCTGGTCTGAATTAGTTTGGTAGAATGATTTCGGGCCGATTTTAAATTTTAGGCCTTCCATTTCTTCAAATATATGATCGTTTCCTTTGTAAACACATATATCCAGGTCGGTGATGGTATCGTTGCACTTGTTGTTTACCACGTACATCAACGAAGTTATTTCGGGGAACTGTTCCGCTACGAAGGCCAATAATTTCATGAACAGGTCCATTTCCTGCTCTTCCACTATTTTGCAGGCAAGAATAACCATCAATTCGCCGGTGGTCGATGTACGAACCATCATATTGCGAAGCATGCCTTCCTGAGTTCTTAGGTTGAAGAAAGAGTAGTTATGCTTGTATGCGTAATCGCGAATGGCGTTTCTGATTCTGTTCGAGATATCATCCTGCAGCCAACATTTCTCAATAGCGAGCACTTTGTCGAAAGCTCCCGGAATATGGAATCCAACAGCATTCATCTGGTCATAGACAACCCCTTGTTTTACCTCTTCATAGGTAAGCCAGCGTTTGTTTGAAAAGGTAAATTCAAGTTTATTGCGATAAAAGGTCGTTTTCTCCGAACCAAGAATAGGAGAGACCTCGGGCATGTCAATCTTGCCAATGCGGGTAAGGTTGTCTACTACTTGTTTTTGTTTGTATTTAATTTGCTCCTCGTAAGGAAGGCATTGCCATTTACAGCCACCACATACGCCATAGTGCTCGCAAAAAGGAGTTGCCCGTACTGGGGAATATTCATGGAAATGCACAGCTTCGGCTTCGGCATAATGATGCTTTCTCTTTTTAATCTTCAGATCAACTACATCACCCGGTACCACATACGGTACAAATACGACCCAGTCATTTACTTTTGCGATGGCTTTACCTTCGGCAGCCACATCTGTTATTGTTACCTTCTCAAGTATAGGAAGATCTTTTGTTTTACGCGACACGTTGTATGAGTTTTAAATAATTACGCAAAAGTACACTTTTTGACTGAGCTTTTTGTTATATATTCCTCGAAAAGGTGCGAATACAAAGAAAAAACACAATTGTTATGTATATTTTTCATAAAAAGTTTTCATTTATTTAAAATATAATTAGATTTGTAGGCAATTCGAAGAACACATTTGAACTTATAATTTAATACTTATGGATAAGAAACGAGTTTATACCTTTGGTAACGGTCAAGCTGAAGGCAAGGCCGAAATGAAAAACCTTTTAGGAGGTAAAGGGGCCAATCTGGCTGAGATGAATTTAATCGGTGTACCAGTGCCTCCCGGATTTACTATCACAACAGAAGTGTGCACAGAATACTACGAACTGGGAAGAGAAAAAGTGGTAGAATTACTTAAAGATGAAGTAGAGAAAGCGGTAGCTAAAGTCGAAATATTGATGAAATCCAAATTCGGTGATGTGGAAAATCCTTTGCTGGTTTCAGTACGCTCAGGAGCTAGAGCTTCCATGCCTGGTATGATGGATACCATTTTGAATTTAGGATTGAATGATGAAGTGGTTGAAGGTTTAACTCGTAAAACAGGTAATGCTCGTTTTGCATGGGATTCATATAGACGTTTCGTTCAGATGTATGGCGACGTAGTTCTAGGCATGAAACCTACCAATAAAGAAGATATCGATCCTTTTGAAGCGATTATCGAAGAGGTAAAAGAAGCAAAAGGAGTGAAGCTGGACAATGAACTGGAAGTAGCTGACCTGAAAGAACTGGTTAAGAAATTTAAAGCTGCAGTGAAGAAACAGACTGGACACGACTTCCCGACTTGTGCTTACGAACAGCTTTGGGGAGCCATCTGTGCTGTATTTGATTCCTGGATGAACGAACGTGCTATTCTTTACAGAAAGATGGAAGGAATTCCGGCAGAATGGGGAACAGCTGTTAGTGTTCAGGCTATGGTATTCGGTAACATGGGCGATACTTCTGCTACAGGCGTTTGTTTCTCGAGAGATGCAGGAAACGGAGAAGACTTGTTTAACGGTGAATACCTGATTAATGCTCAGGGCGAAGACGTTGTAGCAGGTATCCGTACTCCGCAACAGATTACTAAGATTGGTTCTCAGCGCTGGGCACAACTGGCCGGCGTTTCAGAAGAGGAACGTGCAGCAAAATATCCTTCTATGGAGGAAGCTATGCCCGAAATCTATAAAGAACTAGATGCTCTTCAAACAAAACTCGAAAATCATTACCGCGATATGCAGGATATGGAATTTACCGTACAGGAAGGCAAACTTTGGTTCCTTCAGACTCGTAACGGTAAACGTACCGGTGCTGCAATGGTGAAAATCGCAATGGATTTACTCAAACAGGGAATGATTGATGAAAAAACTGCGTTGAACCGTGTGGAGCCTAATAAACTGGACGAACTTCTTCACCCTGTATTTGATAAAGCAGCCTTGAAAAATGTTAAGGTTATTGCCAAAGGCTTACCGGCATCACCGGGTGCTGCGACCGGACAGATTGTTTTCTTTGCAGATGATGCTGCTAAATGGCATGCTGATGGTCAAAAAGTGGTAATGGTTCGCGTGGAAACTTCTCCCGAAGACCTAGCCGGTATGGCAGTTGCCGAAGGTATCCTTACAGCTCGTGGAGGTATGACATCACATGCCGCTGTTGTTGCCCGCGGAATGGGAAAATGTTGCGTGTCGGGTGCCGGAGCTTTGAATATTGATTATAAGGCAAGAACTTTAGAGGTTGATGGCGTTCTGCTTAAAGAAGGTGATTTTATCTCTATTAATGGTACTACAGGAGAAGTATACGAAGGTAAAGTTGCAACTAAAGCGGCTGAACTTTCGGGCGACTTTGCCGAATTAATGTCATTGGCTGATAAGTACACCCGTCTGAAAGTAAGAACAAATGCCGATACTCCTCATGATGCTGAAGTAGCACGCAAATTTGGTGCGATTGGTATTGGGCTGTGCCGCACTGAACACATGTTCTTTGAAGGAGAAAAGATTAAAGCAATGCGTGAAATGATTCTTTCTGAAACTGCAGAAGGTCGCGAAGCTGCATTAGCTAAGATTCTTCCATATCAAAAGGCCGACTTTAAGGGAATATTCAAAGCAATGGAAGGTTGCCCTGTAACCGTTCGTCTGCTCGATCCTCCTTTGCATGAGTTTGTTCCTCACGATGATAAAGGACAATTGGAAATGGCTGAAACCATGGGAGTTTCATTGAAATATATCAAGCAGAGAGTAGAGGCACTCCATGAACAAAATCCGATGCTTGGTCACCGCGGTTGCCGTTTGGGAAATACCTATCCTGAAATCACACGAATGCAAACACGTGCTATTCTAGGAGCTGCGCTCGAATTGAAAAAAGAAGGAGTAACTGCCTACCCCGAAATTATGGTTCCACTTACAGGTTTGCTGCCTGAATTTAAAGAACAGGAAAATGTAATTCGCGAAGAGGCTGCAGCATTGTTTAAAGAAATGGGTGACAGTATTAACTTTACTGTTGGAACCATGATTGAGGTGCCACGTGCGGCCCTAACTGCCGAACGGATTGCGCAAGGTGCTGAATTCTTCTCTTTCGGAACAAATGACCTTACTCAGATGACCTTTGGATATTCACGTGACGACGTAGCTTCCTTCCTGCCAATTTATTTGGAGAAGAAAATTCTGCAGGTGGATCCGTTCCAGGTTCTTGACCAAAACGGTGTGGGCCAGTTAGTTAAGATGGCTGTGGAAAAAGGCCGTTCTGTTCGTCCAGAACTGAAATGCGGTATCTGTGGTGAGCATGGTGGCGAACCATCTTCAGTTAAGTTCTGTCATAGAGTAGGTCTCGACTATGTGAGTTGTTCTCCGTTCCGTGTACCTATTGCACGTCTTGCAGCAGCTCAGGCAGCAATTGAAGCATAAAATATTATTGTACAAATTGGTATTATATAAGTTAGTTAGTTTATAGCATTTAAGCTATTATGGTTAAAAGGGATTCCCTGATGAAGGGCGTCCCTTTTTGCATAATGCACGATCAATAATTTTGTTGTGTTAGCCTGTAACTAAATAAATGACTGACATTTTTTTATGTTGTCAAAATCAGATTGAAATGAAAATTCAAATTGTAATTCAATCATATTACATCTGTTTTCAATATAATAATCTGTTTAAGACATATTTATTAACGCTGTTGTTTATTATTTTGTAAATTTTATTGTTTATTAAAAAACAATTGTTACATTTGAGAACTCTATTTACAATTTTTATTCTCAAATATCAAGTTTCAATAATCAATTTAATTGTAAGACTATGAAAAAAAGTTTGATTTTTGTATTGTTTTCGTTGTTTTCACTTGCCGGATTCTCTCAGGTATCTTGGAACGCTAAAGCTGGAATGAATATGAGCAACTGGTCGGGAGATAATGATACTAAAATGAAAGTTGGTTATAAACTGGGCGTGGGCATGGAATATGCGTTCGATAAAGCCTGGTCATTACAACCATCTTTGTTTTTATCATCCAAAGGTGCAAAAGTAGATGCTGCCATTGCTCCGTCTGAGGATATTCCTTCAGGATTAGGTTTAAATATGACAGTCAATCAGCTTTACCTTGAATTACCGATTAATGCGCAGGTCCGATTCGCAGTTTCAGAAGGCATGAATATTGTGCTGGCTGCCGGTCCTTACCTTGCGTATGGTGTGGGAGGTAATACAACAGTTAAAGCTAAGGTAAACGGAGTAGAAGTTAAGGAATCACGAGGAACCTTTTCCAGTAGCGATGTTGACATCGACCGTTTTGATGCCGGATTTGGCATAGGTGCATCTCTTGAAATAAAGAAGTTTATTGTTGGAGTTGATGGACAGTGGGGAGCTATCAAACTGAACAGTGAAAATGAAGCACCAAAGAACATAAACTTCTCCATCTGCGTTGGATATAAATTCTAAAAACTATTAAAAATATGTTGTATAACATATTTTGTTGTTGTATAATTTGCGATATACCTTATCAATCCTTATCTTTGCATAACTGAAAGGATAAAATAATTTTTTGACAGAGAATACTATGAACACAGCTTCTGGTATTCTCTGTTTTTTTATGAGGTTTTTAATAGTTAATATTTAAGGTATGAAGCGTTTTTTAATTTTGGTATTGGCAGCGTTGGGCTTGTCAACTGTTTCGTTTGCAGACAATTCGAGTACAAAAGTAACAACAAGCTTTTCAAATAGTTTTATTCATAAGATGAATAATAAAACAACATTTGAAGGCATTGCTGATTTTTTAGACATGAGCTATCACCAGAAAGATGTGATGCGTTACATTTTCTCCGAAGCACAAAAGGTTATGACAAAGGAATCTGAAAAAGGAGCATCTGTAAAAGAGGCTGCTGAGAAGGCAATATACTTTAATCTTGGAAATGCAAGACAAGTCTTGTCAAGAGGACAGTATCTCAAATTTGTAGGTCTAATTAATCTAACTGTTTACAATGAAAACAATGATCAGCTGTTATATGAGTAATGAGCAGATTAATAATGTATTCAGCAAAAAAAGAAGGAGATTTTATACTAAAGACTCCTTCTTTTTTTATTTAATAAAATGAATGTAAATTAATCGGCCATCTCTTTCAACTTCTTGAAATGCCTAATTACTCCTTGGTAGTCCTGATCGTTGCGACTATCAAACTTTCCCCAGAGGTCGCCCAAAATGGCTGCTCCTCCAAAGCCAAAGTCTTTCACTTGTAGTATATTCTCAACTGTAATGCCGCCCAGCGCTATAACATTCTTATCGATAATGCCTTCTTTGGCGGCATATCTCAACTCTTCTGCAGTATATTTTGAAGGATAGTTCTCTTTGGTGATACTGTCAAATACTGGACTCATGAAAACATAGTCATAGGATCCCTTCTTGATTCTGACCTCTTCGGTTGAATGGCACGAACAACTGATGTGTCCGGAGTAGTTATCCGGAACGTTGGGGTTGCGGGAATTCAGGTGAATGCCCATCAGTCCAAATTCCTCTTTCAGATAAAAGTGGTCGTGCGTTACAATTCTTTTGTGGTACTTCTCGGGAATTAACGACAAAAGCCGTTCCGAATAAAGTGCCGAAGCTTCCGGCTTTCTCAAGTGGAGAATATCCAGCCCTTCCTCAAATAGCGCAGTGATAATCTGGTCTTCTTGTGTAAAGAAATTGGGGGTCGTTACAACTATAATTTTCATTTCCTTTTTTAAATAACAGTGCAAAGTTAACAATAACTACCTTAGCATGAGTTTATTTAAAGTGAAATAATGTTACTCTGCAAGGTTAGCAGGTCAATGCTCCAAAGCTTCCCGTCCAACAAATTGCCGGCCCCGCAGATTAGCTTGATTACCTCTGTGGCTTCAACGCTCCCGGTAATGGCAGGAGTCACCCCAATAACCCCTTTCCCGGGCGAAGGCATGCTCATCATAGCCTGCTCGTCGGGGAAGAGGTCGCGGTAATTCTTTCCGCTTTTGTGATTAAAGACGGAGACTTGTCCTTCCCAGCCATAAATGGCACCGTATACATAGGGCTTTCCCAGCTTTACGCAGGTGTCGTTTATCAGATAGCGGGTGGCAAAGTTGTCGCATCCGTCCACTACTATATCATACAAATCTATGATCTCTTCTGCATTTTCGGCTGTGAGATTATACGGATAAGCGTTTATCGTGACTTCCGAGTTAAGCGAAAGCAACTTTTCACGGGCGCAAATCACCTTTGTTTCATCCAATCCACCTTCTGTATAAAGAACCTGGCGTTGCAGATTGGTAAGACTTACCCTGTCTCCGTCTGCAATTCCCAACGTTCCTATACCTGCAGCAGTGAGGTAGAGGGCGATGGGAGAGCCCAATCCACCCACACCCACAATTAATACCGATGCGTTTTTTAGCTTTGCCTGACCCTCTTTTCCTATATCTGGAAGTATGGTCTGCCTGTCGTATCTCATCATTATTTTATTTTTATTTGTTTATTATTGTCCGCTTATAATTTTCAGAATAGTACCTAAGCTGTCAATTTGCAATTTGTTATACAGCTTCCCGATAAACGGGGGGATATCCTTTCAAATGCATCTATAAATCAATTAATCGAGTAGGTTTGCCGGGCAGGAATATTATTTTTTCAAAGAATAATCAGTTTTCCTTTTTCCGGATATTGAAAGCCTATTTATCAAATGGTTTTCCCCGATCTCTTTTAAAAACGGAAAGAGCAAGTTCGGAATGCTATTCACGATTCTTTGCCGGCGCAGGGCGAAAAGGCAGTAAGCAAACGCTCCAAGTTTGAGGGATTAAACATGAATCTGCCGCGAAATGGAGTACAAACCTTTTGGATGAACGCCCCAGATATGCTGGGCTAAATCCGGTTCTTTGCCGGCGCAGGACGAAAAACCGGATTTTATAATCAAGGATCAACCTCCAGCATCCGTTGTATTGCTCGATCACAACAATTGATACATCAGGATAAGCCCTGAAGTTCCGTTTGCCATATACCGTTTTTATACCTGTTTTCACCTGTCAAAAACCTGGTCCCAATCCTTCCAAACCGGTTCGCGTCCTAGCAGTTTAAGATCCTTTTCCACCTGAACCGCCGTGCGGTTATCATTGATGGCAAACTGCTCCAACGCCTGTGGATAGCTGTAGTATCCGCCCGGCTCCGTTTTACTTTCTGCACTCATGGTGGTTACTCCAAGTGTTGCCATGTTGTTTCGGAACTCGGCGCTCTCACGCGTGGAATAGGAGATGTCCACATCACGATCGAAGATACGGAAGGCGAAGGTAAGCTGGGCAAGTTCCCGATCGCTCATCGCTACATTGGGCTGGAAGTGTCCTTCGGAGGGGCGCATCCGCGGGAAGTTGACGCTGTATTTCGTCTTCCAGTAATGTTTTTGCAGGTAACGCAGGTGATGTGCCATCATGGTTACATCCGTGCGCCAGTCTTCCAGACCGATAAGTACACCCATGCCAATTTTGTGTACGCCGGCTTGTCCCATGCGGTCGAACCCGTTTACCCGCCATTCAAACTTCGATTTCATCCCCTTCGGGTGATAAATTTTGTAGTTGGCCTTGTTGTAGGTTTCCTGAAAGCAGATTACCCCGTTTAGGCCCGAATGGATGAGGCGTTCGTACTCATCCGCCTTCAGAGGCATCACCTCAATCTGCAGGTTCGAGAAGTAGGGCTTTGCCAGCTGAAGCGCCCTTTCGATATGCCCCACACCGGCTGCTGCCGGATTTTCGCCGGTAACCAGCAGTAGATTCTCGAACGGCGCCAGCTTCTTGATTGCCTTGAACTCGTTCTCGATTTCCTCTTCCGTAAGGATAACCCTGGCAATGGGGTTGTTGTGCTGAAATCCGCAGTAGATGCAGTGGTTGGTGCACGAGTTGGTGATATAGAGCGGCACAAACATGGAGATGGTTTTGCCAAAACGTTGCAAGGTGTATTGGCGGCTTAGCTGTGCCATCACCTCCAGATAGGGCTCGGCGGCAGGAGAAATAAGTGCCATGAAATCGTTTACATCCAGGTGCTCTTTGGAAAGAGCGCGTTCCACATCGGTGGAAGTCTTTGCGTAAATGGCTTTTGTGGAGTCATTCCAGGAAATCTTTTCTAGTACTTCTGAAAACATTGCTGTTATGTTATTAAATTCCTGTACAAAAGAATGCAATCTTTTGTACAGAAGATTGTTTTGTTTTGTACAGAAGAATGCATTCTTCTGTACAAGATAATTTTAATATAACCTGTAAGATCCTGAATCTTCTTCGGATGGTTTGCAAACCTCCTGATAAGAGATTATATCTATCCAGAGGATGTTTTAATTTATCCTTTAAGAATCCAAACCTCCTTGGATGATTTCAAATCTTCTTCGGGAGAGATTATTTAGCACAATCTTTCAGGTCGCGCGAGAGGCGCATCGCGCAGAAATTGGGTCCGCACATGGTGCAATACTGCCCCTCTTCATGTACATTTTGCTTATAGTACTCCAAAGCCCTTTCCGGGTCGAGCGACAAGTTGAACTGGTCTTTCCAGCGGAATTCGTATCGTGCCTTGCTCAGAGCGTTATCACGCACCTCAGCACCGGGGAAACCTTTGGCCAGGTCGGCGGCATGTGCGGCAATCTTGTAGGTGATTACCCCCACGCGCACATCTTCTTTGTCGGGCAGCCCCAGATGTTCCTTGGGGGTTACGTAGCAAAGCATCGCCGTTCCCAACCAGGCTATCTGCGCACCGCCAATGGCGCTGGTAATGTGGTCGTAACCCGGAGCAATGTCCGTGGTGAGCGGGCCGAGCGTATAGAAAGGTGCATCGTGGCAGGCGGATATCTGGCGCTCCATGTTCTCGCGGATTTTGTGCATTGGCACGTGTCCCGGTCCTTCGATAAAGGCCTGCACGTTGTGCTTCCAGGCACGTTGCACCAGCTCGCCCAGTGTATCTAGCTCGGCAAACTGAGCCTCATCGTTGGCATCGTGGATGCTTCCCGGACGCAGACCGTCGCCCAGCGAAATGGCCACGTCGTACTGTGCCAGGATTTCGCAGATATCGTCAAAGTGATCGTACAGAAAACTCTCCCGGTTGTGAACCAAGCACCATTTCGACATGATGGAACCGCCGCGCGACACAATGCCTGTGAGGCGTTTCTCGGCCAAGTGCACGTTGTGCAGGCGAATGCCGGCATGGATCGTGAAGTAATCCACCCCTTGTTCGCACTGTTCGATGAGCGTATCACGGTAAATTTCCCAGGAGAGCTCTTCCACCTTGCCTTCCACCTTCTCCAATGCCTGATAGATGGGTACTGTACCCACCGGAACAGGGCAGTTGCGCACAATCCATTCGCGGGTTTCGTGAATGTTGCCGCCGGTAGAGAGGTCCATCAGCGTATCGCCTCCCCAACGGCATGACCAGACTGCCTTTTCCACCTCTTCCTCAATGCCCGAGGAGGTGGCCGAGTTGCCGATGTTTGTGTTGATCTTCACCCTGAAGTTGCGGCCGATAATCATGGGCTCCGCCTCGGGATGGTTGATGTTGACCGGAAGAACCGCCCGTCCTTCGGCAATTTCCCGACGGACAAACTCGGGTGAGATGTGCGATTCTATCCCCAGTTCCGCATTGTTCTGGTTCTCGCGGATGGAAACATACTCCATTTCGGGTGTGATGATGCCTTGCTTGGCATAATACATCTGCGAAACCTGCTTTCCGGCTTTCGCCCGGTAAGGCAGTTCGATGTGTTCAAACCGCAGGGAGTCCAGACTTTTGTCGGCCCGGCGCATACGTCCGTACTGAGAAGTGATGTCGCTCAACTGTTCTACATCGCCGCGTTCCATAATCCACGGCTCGCGCAGGCGGGGGAGGCCTTTCTTCAGATCAATCTGAATGGTGGGATCGGTAAACGGACCGCTGGTGTCGTACACAACCACATCGTCGTTCTTCTGAAAGAGCCTTTCGCCATTGACAACCTCAACGGTATCGGTCAGCTTTATCTTGCGCATCGCCACCTTGATGGGGTGCAACACCCCGTTTATATATACTTTTTCTGAATTCGGGAAAGGAGTTCTTGTTATTTCACTATTCATAATCGGGCTCTGGTTACTTTATACATTTAAAAAACTGGTTAGCGGACTGCTTGCCTGTGCGATGAGGCCCGGAGCGGCTAATTGAGATTCGTATGCCATTTTTCCCGCCTCAACGGAAAGTCTGAATGCTTTTGCCATCTCCACCGGATTGCCGGCAACGGCAATTGCCGTGTTTACCAACACTGCCGAGGCTCCCATTTCCATTGCTTCCGCCGCATGGCTCGGAGCGCCGATACCGGCATCAACCACAACGGGAATTCCCGCCTGCTCAATGATGATGCGGATAAAATCCCTGGTCTGCAACCCTTTGTTGGTCCCGATGGGTGCGCCCAGCGGCATTACAGTTGCGGCGCCTGCCTCCTCCAATTGCTTGCAGAGCACCGGGTCTGCCTGACAGTAGGGCAATACCACGAACCCCAGCTTCACCAGTTGTTCGGTTGCCTTCAGCGTTTCCACAGAATCGGGGAGAAGATAGCGAGGGTCGAGGTGAATCTCCAGTTTCAGCCAGTTGGTCCCGAAAGCTTCGCGTGCCATCTGAGCCGCGAAAACCGCCTCTTCCGCATTTCGCACGCCCGAGGTGTTGGGCAATAGTTGGATATGAGGGTGCGCAATGTGCTTCAGCATGTCATCCTCCTTGTTATCCATGTCGATGCGTTTCATGGCAACCGTCACCATTTCGCTGCCCGAAGCCAGGATGGCTTCCTCCATAATTTGGTTGGAGTTGAATTTTCCTGTTCCTAAGAATAGTCGGGAGTTAAACTCTCTCCCTGCAATAATCAATTTTTCCATTCTATTTTAGTTTTGTTTGTTCGTTTATTTATAATCATTGGCGCCCTGTGGAATTTTCAGAGCCGCCCTCATCTATTAATTATGGCTCGTTACATTGCTTTCTGATAAGCGGGAGCCTGCCATTTAAAATAGATCTATAAATCAAATGGTACTTATGATGGTAAAGCCTTGAAAGAAATTCTGTTACGGTTTTACTTTATCAATCTCTTCTATCCGTTGCCGAGCTTCTGCATAATTCTTGCAGTCTCCGTAACCGGATTTGCAGCCCGGAGGATGGTACCCGACAAAGCGATGCCCGATACACCGGTTGTTATAATGTCACCGATATCTTCGTACGTGATTCCTCCGATGGCCACCACCGGAACGGAGATTCCTTCGGCTCTCATTTGAGAAAGAATATTGGAATACCCCTCCAATCCAAGCAGCGGGCTTAGGTTCTTTTTCGTGGTGGTGTACCGAAATGGCCCCATGCCAATGTAGTCGGCTCCCACATCAACATGCCTCTTCACGTTTTCAAACGTGTTGGCAGTCCCGCCAATAATGAAGTTTTTGCCAAGAAACGCCCTGGCATGGGCAATGGGCATATCATTCAATCCCAGATGCACCCCGTCGGCCCCCAGCTTTTTCGCCAGTTCCACATGGTCGTCAATGATAAAGGTCGCCTTGTAATCCCGGCATAGCTTCATAATACGGATAGCTTCCGCCTCAATTGAATCGATAGGCGCCTCTTTCATTCGCAACTGAATCCATCGGCATCCACCTTCCAGCGCCATGCGTGCGGAGTCGTAATAGGAATATCGGTCGGTAAAGTGTGTGATAAACTGAAGTTTCATGGCCGTTATCCTCCACAAGCAGCTTTGATAATCACAACCTGGTCGTTCTCCTGAAGGAAAAACTGATGCCACTGTGTGCGGGGAACCATTTTATTATTCACGGCAATAGCAACTCCGGCTTGCGGCAGTTCCATTGTTTCAGAAAGTTGCTGGATGGACGATTGAGCCGAGAGCTCCATCTCCTGGTTGTTAACCTGTACTTTCATATTTACATCTTTAAATTGGGTAATACGTAAAAGTGTAAATACAAAGCGTGCAGCGATGAAGGAAGAATGTGTGAGTAACAATCCCTACGGCAGTACTAACTGCTTCAGGTTCTTAGGGTATAATCTCAGCCCTCTAACGGGGCACCCCTTTGTCTTTACGGGGGCAAAGTAAACTAAAAAAAACGAATTATTTCACAATCGGGAGATATTTATCTCTTTCCCCGTTTTTCTTTTTGTTCTGTTTGTAGCTGTTTGTTCCTCTAGCAAGACGATATAAATGACCGGTCAACATGAACAGGATATAAGAGTGAGCGAAAGGGGGCGGCGTAGCTTGTTTTGTATAAAATATAAACTGATTAATAAGATGTTGGATGAGTTTCAATTGGTTATTGCTCAGTTTTTTGGCTGACTTACCGTATAAATCTTGTATATTTGCCTCTCTGTTTCTTTGAATGGTACCGGGAAATAGATACAAACCGTACAAAAATCAGAACTGATGCCCAAACTATATAAACGTGTACTTTCCATTGCCGGGAGCGACCCGAGCGGCGGTGCAGGCATTCAGGCCGACATAAAGACTATCTCTGCCTGTGGATGTTATGCAATGACTGCCATTACAGCTGTTGTGGATGAAGATACCACAAGGGTAAAGGCTGTTCATCCCATTCCCGCCTCTTTTGTGAAAGGGCAAATCAAATCCGTGCTCGACGATATTGGCGCCGATGCGATAAAAATCGGTATGCTTCATTCATCCTCGCAAATTATGGCAGTACGAGAGGCATTGTCTGCATATGACGTCCGGAATATCGTGCTCGACCCCGTCATGGCAGCCACATCCGGTGACGATTTACTTAAGAAAGAAGCCATTAGTGCTTTGAAACGGGAGTTGATTCCATTTGTACGGGTAATTACGCCTAATATTCCTGAAGCAGAGGTTTTGTTGGGAGAGCGAATAGTGCGGAAGGAAGATTTTCCTCGTGTAATAAGAAAACTCTCCTGTAATGGAATGGTCTCTGTGTTGTTGAAGGCAGGGCATCTGGAGAGCGATGAACTGACCGACCTTTTCTATAATGCCGAAACGGATGAAATCATTGAGCTTCGTGCCGCAAGGATTAAATCACGCAATACACATGGTACGGGTTGTACCTTGTCGTCGGCTCTGGCCTCTTTTCTGGCAAAAGGTTTATCCCTGAATGAGGCTGTGCGGAATGCCAAGGAATACATCACCCAGGCAATAGCCTCTGGGGCTGATTATGAAATAGGGAAAGGGCATGGCCCGGTTCATCATTTCTTTGCATTCTGGGAATAGGCAAAAGTGATATTTTCGCCGGCACTATCGGTTGGATATTGTATCTGATGCAAAGGGAATAAGAAATAATCCCATTCTACAATCCCGGTAAAATGAAATGCGCTTAGTTGGTATTCTATCGGGAAGATTTATAACCAGGTGCGTTTGTTTGGGATATAATTCACATTGCGCTATGATTGTGCTCTGAAAAAAACGCGTCACTGGTCCGCAGGAAATAAAAACTGCGGCAAAAGCCATCCGAAGATAGACTTTTTGCCGCAGAACCCAAATTTCAACTTGATTATTAATGAGTAGTCAGCAGAACAAGAGCTGCAGTACCAAGAATTGCACCGGCAACTTTGGCGTCTGTGTTGTGATGGTGGCGATGAGGCTCATAGCAGTATCCATCGCATCTGTGCCCTTTGCATTTATGCTTCTTGTATCTCACTTCGCAACGTCTGCCATCTCTGTAATCATCGCATCTTCTGTTGTCGTGGCGATAGTAACGATCCTCGTCTCTATAGTCGCGATCTCTGTATTTGCGACAATCATGACCTCTTCTATTTTCATGGATTACAATTACTTCAGTGCGATTCCCTTTATGGTGATGCTTACCTTTGTTTGAAGCCATGCTTACCGAACTTATTGATACCATCATGATGGCAACTAATAACAATACTATCTTCTTCATAACACCTCTTTTTTAAAATTAATACCTAAGTTGTTTGTGATGTCACAAATATAGGGCAGGAATAAATAGCATCCCAGGGGTTATCCCCAATCTTTGATAGGAATTTCCCTAACCGGTTAACTGGTTTCTCTTTATTTGTCTGATAATTAATGTGATAATGGTTTTAAAATGCCGCTATAAAAAATGTGAAGCACATCCTAAAAGTTGTAAACTCAGCTTTTTGGATGCGCTCAAGAAGGAAAATTCTTATTTTGTACAGTTGGAAATGAAATAAAATAAATATGCAAAAAATGCTGTTTCTCTGGAGAATTCTCAGTTATTCTTCAATAATATTTGCGAACTCGTTCCATTCTTTTGCTTGTCTGTACTTGTCTTTTGCTCCTTTGGGAACATAGAGAATGCATAGTTCTTTATCAATTCCTATAAAATCGGTAGACAGATTGTTTTCAAGAGTGGCAGGTGGGTTACTGCTTTTACAATGCATTTCTTTGATTTCTGAACAACAAAGAAATGCGTTGTTCTCTATTAATGTCATGCTTTCGGGAATTGTGACTGAGTTGAGTCCAGTGCATCCCATGAAAGCCTCGCAGGCAATTGATGTCACTTTGTTGGGGATAGAGTATTTCCTCGACATAGCATTAGGATATAGTATTATTCTGGTCTCATCTTTACTGAATAAAACCCCGTCAATAGCTGTATAGTATCGGTTGTTTTCTAAAACTCTAAACTCCTTTAATTCTGCGCATCCATAGAAAGCTCCTTCGCCAATGCCGTTTACACGGCTGCCAATAGTAACCGAACTTAATTTGGAACAATTAGAAAAAGCTCCTTGTGCAATATTAGTCACACTATTGGGAATAAAGACAGTGGTGAGTTCAGAACATCCTGCAAAAGCAAACTTGTCTATCAGGATAGTTCCTTCTGGAATGATATAACTTCCCAATCTGGAATTAGGATAAGCTACCAGCCGGCTTTTGTCTTTTGTGAAAAGAACACCGCGTACATCTCTATATAGTCTATTTTTATTCGAAACATCAAATTTTACCAGTCCGTCACATCCCAGAAATGCCGAGTTGTCGATTGATGTTACATTCGATCCAATTGTAACCGACTTTAACCCTGTGCAACGGTAAAAGGCTCTGTAGTTAATAGAAACGACACTGTTTGGGACAGAGAGAGAAGTTAAATTTTTGCATCCATAAAGTGCCTTGCTGCCAATTGAAGAAATAGAGGAAGGAAGAGTTAATGAGGTTAAATTTATCAGGTCGTAAAACATGAAATCGGTGAGCTTATTATTTTCACTATAGAAACAAGTACGGCCCGATTTATAGTATGGACATCCGCCTTTCATAAAAGAAACCTTTTCCAGGTTGAGCTTTGTAAGCTTACCTTCTGTAATCTTTTCCGGGCTACCTCCTCTACCTGCCATTTCGCGGATAAATAGAATGTCATCTCCATTCAGTTCGCCGGTTAAAATTAAATCGGTAATTTTATATTTATCTTTTTCTGATATCAATGAAGAAAGGGTTCCTGCTTTTTGTACATGAATTGTTGCAGCAGATAGATTAATACCCATAAATAAACAAACAGTAGACAATATCCATCTAAGGAGATTTAATCTTTTCATAATTTCAGACTATAAAAGGTTAATTGTTTAATTCTAATCAAATTGCTATTTTTCGAGCAATACAAACATAATCAATTTTTATGAAGTCAAGAATAAATAATCAGTTCTAAATGAAATAATTATTATGAAATTTATAATTTGATTCTCTGTTAATATTATCTAATTTTATAATTTAAAAGGAACATTTTTATTTTTGTTTTGTTTTTTTTGATGTTGTATCAAAGAAATGATAATTAGAAAATACGAGTGTCATTGTTGTTGGTATAATTGAAATTTTATCATCAATTTGATTCACAATAATTTATATTATAATGAGACTGGGAAAAACTAATAATGTTTCTACCGGTCAGATCTCAACATTCTAATTAAAACTAACGTATTATGAAAAAACTGTTTTTATTTGTAGTCATCTTATTACTGGGTAATGTAGTAGTAATGGCACAGGATTCAAAAGTTTCGTGGAACGTGAAAGCTGGTATAAACCTGAGTAACTGGACCGGAGGTGAGACTGACGGAACAGACGCCAAAATCGGCTTTAAGGTTGGTGGTGGCATGGAGTATGCTTTCGATAAGACCTGGTCCTTACAACCATCTCTCTTTTTTACCACTAAAGGTACTAAAGAAACTTTAATACCAGAAAACCTAACAGTGAATCAAGTTTATCTCGAATTGCCTGTAAATGTACAAGCCAGAGTTCCGGTTTCAGATAATCTGAATATGTTGTTTGCAGCTGGTCCATACTTTGGATATGGCATTGCAGGTAAAACAAGTTATGGTAATGTGAAAGATGATACATTTGGTGATAAAGGTTTAGGTCTGAAGAGGTTTGATGCCGGACTGGGTTTTGGAGTATCGTTTGAAATTTCGCAAATTATTCTGGGGCTTGACGGTCAGCTAGGTTTAACCAAACTAGGTGATGGCGATGCTCCTAAGAATATCAACTTTGGTTTATCCGTTGGTTATAAATTCTGATTTTAATAATTTGATATAAAAAGATTAAATGCTCTTTTTATATAGTTTGCATCCGAAATAAGAAAGGGGATGTCTCAGGTTCTGAGACATCCCCTTTGACTTTTGAAAAAATAGATGGACGACACGCATACTATCAATAAAATATTTTATTTTTATACCCACATTGAGAATTTATAATAACTATTATTTTATGAGTATAAACAATAAAGATATGCAATTCAGAAGTGCGACAGAAGGTGATGCAGCACGTATTTGGGAAATTATTCAGCAAGCACAAGCTCAGATGCGCAGTTTGAATAGCAAACAATGGCAGAACGGATATCCTTCCCCCGTAAATATCGCTCGAGATATTGAAAAAGGGTACGGATATGTTCTTACTAATGACAATCAGGTTGTGGCTTACGGAGCAGTAATCTTTGACGGAGAACCTGCTTATGATGCACTTGAAGGAAAGTGGTTGAGTGATAATCCTTATGTGGTGGTACATCGTTTGGCCGTAGCTGACGAGGTAAAAAAAAGAGGAGTGGCAACTGAATTTATGCACCGGGTTGAGGAACTGAGCCTTTCGAAAGGAATTCATAGTTTCAGGTTAGACACAAATTTTGATAATCATTACATGCTAAAAATGCTTTCTACACTCGGATTTACTTATTGCGGAGAGGTGATGTATCAAGATCCGAGAAAGGCATTCGAAAAATTATTATGATTGTCTAGCTAATAAATGCTATATAAATAAGGATATGGAGAAGTTATAGATAGATAATTCATTTGCAGCAATTTATATGGATATCTACTATTTTCAAAGGAAACGCTATATTTTTTAGATATTTTTTCTTAAGTTAATTAATATATTTATCTTCGCCCGGCAAATACATACTATCAATCAAAAATCTAACATATAAACAATTAATTTATTTATGAAAAAAAAACTACTTAATTCCACATTGGCAGCCGTCTCTTTGATTGGAACGATGGCCATCCTCTCGCCGGGTTGCTCAAACGAAGAATTAACCATGGATGTAACAGGCGGTTCAGGTATTAAGACCCGATCAATCAATGCGGATTCATCTGTTGAATCGGAATTTGTCGCTAACGAAGTACTGGTGAAATTTAGAAATGATGTACCAGACTCTGTCTGCTTAAAAGCGTTGAACAATGTAAATGCTGTTGTTGCTAGAAAGATTCTGACCAATGCCATGAAACGTTTAGGTGACAGAAAAGGACTGATGCTGATAAATGTACCCGATGTTGCTAATGCAGTAGGATTGCTGAAACGTTTAGAAGCGGTTGAATATGCCGAGCCCAACTTCATCTATAAAAAAGAAGCAATTAACGACACATATTTCGCCAATGGATCGCTTTGGGGCATGTATAGTTCCTCTTCTTCTCCGTCAAATGAATTCGGTTGTGGGGCAGCAGATGCCTGGGCCGCAGGACATACGGGTTCAAGCGATCTTTATGTGGGAATAATCGATGAAGGATATATGTATATGCACGAAGATCTGGCTGCGAATGCAGGAGTGAATCCGGGTGAGATACCGGATAATCGGATTGATGATGATGGCAACGGATATGTGGATGATGTATATGGATGGAACTTTGCCAACAATAATAATAAGGTTTTCGATGCTGCTCTCGACGACCATGGAACACATGTGGCCGGAACAATTGGTGCTGTGGGAAACAATGGAATAGGCGTGGCAGGTGTATGCTGGAATGTAAAACTGTTAAGCGGAAAGTTTATGGGTCGCAAAGGAGGAACTACTGCTGATGCAATTGAGGCGATTGACTACTTTACTAATCTGAAAAAAGCAGGAGTGAATATCGTCGCAACAAATAATTCCTGGGGTGGAGGAGGATACTCCCAAGCATTGTATGATGCCATTGAGCGCGCTAACGAGGCGGGTATAATCTTTATTGCAGCTGCAGGTAACGATGGAATGAATATTGACCGTACACCATATTATCCTGCATGTTATAGTAACAGCAATATTATTACTGTAGCTTCTATTACCAGCACCGGAGGGTTGTCTATCTTTTCTAATTATGGAGCTACATCAGTAGATATTGCCGCGCCGGGTTCCGGAATCTATTCATGTATTCCTTTGAAATCTAAAGGAAAGGTGCTTTCATCTTATGCTCTGTCTGATGGAACATCAATGGCGGCCCCTCATGTGACTGGAGCCGTTGTTCTCTATCTGTCATCTCATCCGGATGCTTCTATTTCTGAAGTAATTCAAGCTATAAAATCTAATGCTGTACCAACTCCCGCGCTTTCAGGAAAGTGTGTTACTGGCGGAAGGTTAAATATAAGTAGTTTCTAATAATTTTATATTTTAAGCGGTTTCTTATTAAAGATTTTATATTTTTTTGGTATAAATGGTAACAATATATTTTGCTTTATAAAAATAATACATACCTTTGTATCGAAAAGCACATAGAATTGCATTAAAATGATATATTTATTCAATTGCGTGCTTGCTTATGGCAGGTACGCAATTTTTTTATGATATAAAGGATAAAAATCTATACTAAAACATTATTTCGAAAACAACTATGCAAGAAATTAAATTCTATAGCGGAGAAAATATTCCGTTAGAACTGCACAAAGTACGCATCGTACAAAAACTACATCTTGTTTCTGTTGAACGCCGCCTTGAAGCTCTTAAAGAAGGTGGATTTAATACATTCAGACTTAGCACAAAAGATGTATTTCTCGATATGTTGACCGACTCTGGTACTAATGCCATGAGTGATAATCAGCTGGCTGCAATGATGCGTGCTGATGATGCTTATGCCGGTTCGCAGAGCTTTGACCGCCTCCAGAAATCCGTTGAACATGTTCTAGATAAGAAATACTTGTTGCCTGTGCATCAGGGACGTGCCGCTGAAAATATTCTTTCGGTTGCTTATGTAAAAAAGGGAAGTCTTATCCCAATGAATTACCATTTCACTACGGCAATGGCCCATATTACTGACAAGGGCGGACAAATTGCCGAATTGTTATATGATGAGGCTTATGTAATTAATTCCAGCTGCCCTTTTAAAGGCAATATGAATATCGAAAAGTTGGAAGAGGTCATAAGAACCCATGGTGCCGAAAATATTCCCTTTATCCGTATGGAAGCGTCGACTAATCTGATTGGCGGTCAGCCATTTTCCATACAAAACCTGCGTGACGTGCGTGCAATTGCCGACAAATATGGAATTCGCCTGGTTCTAGACGCTAGCTTGTTAGGAGAAAATGCATATCTGATTCTGCAACGCGAAGAAGAGTTCAGAAACTCTGATATGGCAACGGTTGTTAAAGCCATGACTGGCTTGGCTGATCTGTGCTATTTTTCTGCCCGCAAACTCAGTTCTTCTCGTGGTGGTGGTATCTGTACAAACGATATAAAGATTTTTAAAGAACTTGAAGCATTCATACCTCTTTATGAAGGTTTTCTTACTTATGGTGGAATGTCTATTCGTGAAGTAGAAGCTATGGCTGTGGGATTGTATGAAGTACTTGATGAAAGTAGTATCAGTCAAAGCCCTCGTTTTATTAAATATCTGGTAGAACAACTAGATTCTAAGGATATACCAGTTGTGAAGCCTGCCGGTGTACTTGGTGTTCATGTGGATGCGATGAATTTTTGCTCTCATATACCTCAGCAGCAATATCCTGCCGGAGCATTGGCAGCTGCGTTATTTCTGATTTCAGGTGTGCGTGGAATGGAACGTGGTACAATGTCAAACCAGCGTGACGAAAATGGGGTGGAACCTATGTCGGATATGGAATTACTTAGGCTGGCTGTTCCTCGTCGTGTGTTTACACTATCTCAGATTAAATATGTGGAAGATAGACTTACCTGGTTATTTGAAAACCGTCATCTGATTGGTGGACTAAAATTCGTGGAAGAACCGCCTGTACTAAGATTTTTTATGGGAAAACTGGCCCCATTATCTGATTGGCCGGAAAAACTGATGGCTAAGTTTAAGGAAGATTTTGGTAACAGTCTATAATTCTGTTTTTTTAAGGCAATTCTTAAAAGAATAGCGCTGAGGTTATTATTCTGTTGCATATAATAAATCAAATATCATAAAAGATGAGCATGCTCATCTTTTATGATTGATATTTTTTAAAGAATTAATGTTTTAAATAGCGCTTATAAAAGGTGTAATAATTATACTGATAATTTTATGTATACTATAAATATAGATAAAAAATTATCAAGATGTTTTTATGTGGATTATTCGTCTCATTAATAATATAAATTAGGGTTTTTGTTCTTTATTTATTAAAATAATATGTAATAATAAATACTCTATTATGATAAAAATTATTTTCTACGTTTATAATTGATATATTTAAAGAAATAGTTGTTGAATTAAAATGTTAATCTTATATTTGCGGAGTAGAAAAATTAAAGGCAAAAAAACGAGCGAGTTTAATTATTTTGTGGCATTATCTTCATGTAGATTGCTTTTATCTACAAAATCCTGATTTAAATTAAATAAAATTATGGACTCCATATTGGATAGTATGGTGAGATTGCGTTGCGCATATGTATTATTTGAATAAGAAATATTTAATATTAAAATATACAATTGAGTAATGATGGAAAGAAGCAAATCTTTGAATCATTTGATTCTGTAGATTTGAAACATGTTTCCCACAAGTTTTGGAATGTAATTGCTGTTACTGTTTACAATCTTTGGGATAGCAAAAACATGGATTTTGTTCCTTTTTATTCTTAATTGTGTTTTTGCTTAATTTATATTGGTTTAGGCTACAGTGGTAAGGTTTATAGCTGTAGAAAAAGATGTCGGCTGGAATAGATTTATTTCTGTTCCGGCCGGTTATCTTTTTAGCCATAATGTCACACTGTTATTTCAATAAATATATTTTCAGCTTATTGATGCTTAATTATAATAAATTATTTATCTTTGTTAATAAAGCTGTATTTTATAAAAAAATATAGCTATTTGAATTAAAGGTATGTTTAGTTAATTCTGCGTACAAAAAAGACTTTTGAAAAACTTTATACTTGATATAAATGGTGGTTTGGTTGTTTGTAAATATCTAATTTTAGCAGCTTGTGTGTTCACTCTAAATAAATAAACTATGGGAAATTATAAGTTTGAGCCCTATGTTTGGGTAATGTTCTGCTATAAAGGTTCAACATCAATTGGCAGAACAATATATGATCAGGATCGGAAAGAGTTGGTTGCATTTGTGACTGATTTGGGGAAGATGAATTGTATTCCTTTTGAGGAGGTTGAACACCCAAGAAAGTTAAGCATTTTAAGTAACGATGAATCTGAAAATGACCTTTCTGTTCATTATTTAAATGGATTTATTAGTGGAGAAGCCTAAAAATCCTTTGCATTTTTATCTCCAAAATAATTAGAATCAGATAAAAATTTAGAGCGGTTTTAAATTTGTTAGTTTACAGCTTTTTATAATTAATAGAAGAGGGGGATTTGCTATATTAATAGTTCTTAAAGAGTAACTGTCACTTTAATACCAGTGTTGAGACGTGCTGTAGACTCATTTGTGGAATAGCTGTTGTATTCTGAGTTGAGTTTTTTATATTTACTTGGAACAATAGATGTTTCAATTCCTACGCTCAATGATTTTAGAATGTTGTAGTTGACTTCTGCTCCCAATAACGATGTAAAAGTACTTCCTTTAAGCTTATTGCTGTATGTATAAGGACGATTATCAATTATTTGAACATCTTTTTCTATTGTGTATTTTTGAACACCTAAAGCATATTTGTATATTAAATTCATCTTTCGATTGAAGATATTTATTTTATAACGAATTTCACCACCATAAAACTGTAACGTTAAATCATCATTTAGAATCCCGTCTTCAAATCTTGCATCGGTATTCACATCTGCGTTTTCATAATTTGTTTCGGCTGAAGCATCATAGCTATTATAGATAAATGCCAAGCCTAATGATTTATAATATGAACCGATTTCAAACTGACTAATTGTGCCTGACCTAAGCTTTTCAATTTGTTGGCTTTGAGGTTCTGTTAATCCTGTTTCTGCTTTTGAGATTATATTCCCAAATCCAAGCACGTAGCTTCCAAAAATAGAGAATGGCTTATTTTGAGCCTTTACAGAGCATGCACCAAGACACGAAACGAATGCTAATGAAAGTAAAAGTGATTTCATAATTTATATGGATAATTTGTCTGTTATAAATATCTTATTTTGTGTTGGATTATTCTTTATGTTGTTTAGTGTCTTAAGTCTTATGTAAAGTGGTCTAAAAACAATGATCATGATGCAAATATAGATAAATATTACAATATACACGCTTTATATTGTAATATAATATGTAAGATATACGAATATTTATAGCCAATTTGTAAAAAGTAGATCAGATAAAATTATGTCAACAATTTAATATAAATTAATTGTTATTGCCACGCTTCATTTGGATGATTAGTACAATGTAAATAATAAAAGTTTTTCTAAGTTGTGTATCGAATTATAATAAATAATAAAAAATGATTGTATATATTTTAAAGACTTATGTCAAAGCTGCTTAAAAATCCTATATTTGCAGAAATTTTATTCGAACTTTTACAACCTATTTTTTAGCTTGATTCATAAATCAATGAAAAGGAATCTTATGATTGAACATAATACGTGAATGTTAATATTAAAAAACATATATGGCCAACAAACACACACACAAACTTCTTATCGCAGGACTGTTTTTTCTGATTCCATACGAACTTTCTGCTCAGGATACCATTCCAGTAAATTACATAAAATATCCCGACTATAAATCAGTCAAGGTTAGCGAGTTTTATAATCCTCATAAATATCCTTGGTCTCGCAAACGAATGGCTGTTGTGCTACCTCGAAGGGTGGATAACTCGGAAAAGATCTATTTTCCTCCGGTTTTTAATCAGGATAACGGGTCGTGTGGCTCTGCTTCACGCATAGGTTATATGTTCACTGAAGAGATCAATGCATACAGAGGTACAGATGCATCGCTTCCCGAAAACATTTATCCAACACATTTCACTTGGTTGTTGACCAATCATGGTCCTGGCAAAGAAGGTATGGCTAGAGATAATGGCATTCCAAACATGAATATGTATGGAGGACGAACCTATTCAAAATTGTTTGGTAATCAAGGAAACGAAGATCCATTTGGTTGGATGACCGGATATGATAAGTGGTACAGTGCCATGTTTAATCGTATTTCGGAAACTTCAAATATAGGCCCGTTGGATCAGCAACAGTATGCTAATATTCTAAAAGGATGGCTATATGATCACAATGGAGATCCGGCATTTCAAGGACGCGGAGGGGTTGCTGGAATTGGGGTTGCTAGTGCAGCGACACTAGGAACAATAAGTACCGGTAAGAATGTCGGTCAAAAATATATAAAATACTGGGGAGATCAGGTGGATCATGCATTAACTATTGTGGGTTACGACGATGATATCTGGTGTGATATAAATGCTGACGGGGTGCAGACATCCGATGAAGTGGGTGCATGGATTATTGTAAACTCATGGGGATCCGGGTGGGCTAACAAGGGATTGGTGTACTGTCCGTATTCTCAGGCGAAGCCAACCAGAACTGCAACTGGATACTGGCAACCAGAACTTTATCATATTCGTAAGAATTATCGTCCACTTAAGGCGTTAAAGGTAAAAATGAACTTTAGCCACCGAAGCGAGCTTAGCCTGAGCGTTGGTGCATCGACAGATATGAATGCAAATGTCCCCGACAGAGAGATACCTTTGTCCCACTTTACTTATTGTGGCTGGCAGAAAGTAAATGGAATAAAATTGAATAATGTTCCGATGCTAGGACAATGGGCTGATGGAGTGATGCATACTGAAGACATGGAGTTTGGTTATGACATCACAGATCTGGTCTCTTCTTTTGATCTGTCTAAGCCACTAAAATATTTCTTTATTGTCAACTCCAGCGCAGATGCTACCGGAGTCGGAAAAATAGCAGACTGTTCTATAATGGATTATGCGCTTGATGAAAAAGGGATCGAAATTCCATTTACTCAGAAAAATGTCACTATTTCTACACTTGGAAAACAAACAGTCATCACAACATCTTTGCAGGGAGAACCGCTCAATGCACCCCTCAACCTTACCTGGATATCCGATACAGGGTTGAGTTGGACAAAACCTCAATATTCTCCTTACACTTTGGAAGGTTATAAGGTTTACAAGAATAATAATAAAATAGCAACTCTTAATGCCGATGCCACATCATACATCGCAACAGAATCAAAGATTGGCGATAGTTATGTCGTTTCAGCATTTTACACAGTGAATGGTATGGAGGTTGAATCAAATATGAGCAATCAAGTGAACAAGCTGGCATCTGCTACTAGAGCGGCCATTTCTGAAACTGGAAGTATCAACTTTGGAGGATATGGATTTTCCATTCCAAACGTTTTTACCAACGGAATGCCACAATGTACCATTGAATTCTGGATGAAACCAGCTGCTATCACTAACTGGAACTTCCAAATGGGACCGGGTTGGGGGAAATTTCTTTTTCACCTAAATAGTGGCGGAGGTATCTCTGTGGGATATACTACATCCAACAGAATTCATAATGTTGCTCCTGTTAATATCAACGAATGGACACATATTGCAATAGTGCTCGATGGCTCTAAAATTACTCTTTATAAAAATGGTCAGTCTGTTGGCACTACCATTGATAGTGGGAATGGTATGCCTGCCCTTTCAACTTTTTTGGTAGGTGCTTCTGGTAATGGAATCAATGGAAACCTTGATGAATTCCGCATCTGGAACAAAGCGCTTACACAGGATGAAATTTTATCACGAAAGGATCAGCTCATTCTGCATCCGGAGACGCTTCCAAATTTGGTGGCATATTACCAAATGGACATGAACTCCACTCTGTTGAAAGATTGCAAAGGAGGAAACAATGCTTCTCCTACTGGTACTATTACTCATTCTGCAACAGATTATCCTCTCAAAGGGACGATTAACGATTTTACTCTTAGCAACTCTTCTTGTTACGTTGGAGAAGTCATAGAAATCAGTTCATCAACAAATCCTTTCAATACAGCATCTATCCAATGGAATGTTCCTGCAGCAGGTATCATAAATTCTGCCGTTCTGAAACCGTCATTGATTTTTAATGGTGAAGGAACCTTTCAGGTGTCTAAGAGTGTTACATTAAGTACAGGAGAGATTCTGACAGCTACAAAAAATGTAGTAGTTAAGTCATTACCTCTACCTGAACCACTATTTGCTGCAAGCAAAGATACTATTATAACAGGTGAACGTGTTTCATTTGAGAACAAGACTGCGACCCCGCTTAACGGCTATCTCTGGACAATGAAAGGCGCTGAAACTGAATCAGCAACAACCGTTAATGCAGGGGCAACTTACAGTCAGGTAGGGGTGTATTTAGTTATTCTTACAGCAAACAATGTTACCGGTCAGAAGTCGTTTTCGAAAACAATCGTGGTAAATAGTTCGGCTCCGAAAGCAGACTTTGAAACGGCTCAGAGATATATACTGAAGGGGGAAACAGTTAAGTTTGTCGACAAGAGTCTCTATACCCCTGATACATATAAATGGACGTTTGCTGGTGGAACACCACAGACCTCGACTGTGCCCAACCCAACAGTGACATATACTAACTCTGGTAAGTTCAAGGTGAAGCTGACGGTAGCTAATGAGAAAGGGGAAAGCACCGTAGAGAAAACTAATTATGTAATCGTATCGAACGATATCTCGGGTAACTCGCTTTCATTTGACGGAGATAATGATATGCTGACAATAAACGGTCTGTTCAGTGAAAAGAGCTCTGCTTCCCCGTTTACCATTGAGTGGTGGATGAAACCAACTGATAATAAAGATGACTGCCAGATCATGGCGACAGATGCTTTCAGTATTACAGAAACTTCTAAAGGAGGATTGTCGATTGGTTTTGGAGCCGATGACAGAATGACTGTGGACAACGGCACACTAGAAAAAGAAAGCTGGGATCATTATGCATTCACTTTCAATGCAGGAGCAGGAGTCTTTTATAAAAACGGAACGGCGATAGCTACCAGAACTTTTACCACAAAGAGCGTAATGCCTTCTTCCTGGACCAATGGCCTGAGAGTTGGCAACGCCACTAATTCGGCTAATGTTACCATTGATGAACTCCGCATCTGGAATTCCGCACGCACTCAACTTGAACTGCTACAAAACCTGAATGCAAGAATGCTTGATACTCAGAATCAGACAGCTTTAGATGGATACTTCCGGTTTGATGAATCAGCAACAGTAAATCCGAAAGATTATTCATCACATAACCGTTTTGCTCTCCGTCGAAATATTGGTCCGGAAGGAGATATGTGGTCGGCATCCATGGCTTTTTGTGTGCCCGATTATGTGGCAAACGAGTTTACTCCTGATAGCAATTCTACCTATATTATCCGCGACCAGGACGGGAATCGTTTCAATACAGGAGGCGACGCAACTTGGTCTCAGTTCAGAACCCAGTTTGCGGCAGATGGAACTATGACAGGGCTTTGTGAACCTTCGAAAGCAACCTATGGGCTGAATAGTAAATATGTACGTACCGGTAGTAGTGAGTTTGCTATATCTTTAAATTCAACAGGCTCGTGGAATCTGAAGGATATCAATACCGACCTTTATGCAAGGGTGGATCAAGGATTTATGATTCCTTCGAATACAGATTATCGTGTATTGTTCAGTTCTTTCCATAAAGATAATTTTGAAAACGTTCGTATCTGTTATGGAGTGGGGAAATATATGAAAGTTTCTGGTAATAACTGGGTCTCAGGAAGCAGTCTTAGAGATTTCTCCTTTTTATTTGAAGAAGTAAAGCCCATTTCATCGGTTACAACCTTTAGCGAAGTAAACGGCAGCACTATGCAGCAACTCCGCTTCAATGCATACAGCCGTCTTAATGGAACTCCAAAAACATTGCAAGGGTCGGTTTCTTATGCCATGACAATGGAAAGCGGTAAATGGTATCCTCTTAATTTTGCGGCACCATTGGAAGAGGTCTCTTTTCAAGGCAAGATTGTCAACGGAGATACTGTGCGTCTTGGTGGAAAGATGACTCTGGAAGCCGACTTCGAAGTGAGAAAGTATGAAAATGGTCAGCTTTATGCTGTAAAGTCGTTCGATAAGGCTCTTCCGGCGGGAGCGTACCTGATTCGATTGAAGAACGGAATGTTGAACGACAAGAATATAATATTCCGAACAGCAATGAATGTACAATTCAAGGATACACCTACACAACCAAGAACAAATTGTCTTTGTGGATCGGACATGGCACGCAGCACTTCTGTAAGCGGTATAACCGGTTACTATATTGTGAACAGTACAGGAGACAAAATGACCTTTGTCAAAGGTTCCCTTCCAAGTTTGGCTCCGTTTGAGGCGTATGTGCCTTATACCGGTAATGTTGATACAGCATTTGCCGAGATTGATTTAAACGGTGAGGCTATATTTATTTCGGGAGTGGAATCTGAAGTTGAAGGAAAAGTTGAAGTTATGGTTGAAAATGGATATATAAAGGTGACTGGTACTGAGAGTCTGTTTACTGTTTATACTATCAGCGGTACAGAAGTGTCTGCTCTGAAGCAGCAATCTCCAGGATATTACTTGGTTATAGTGGATGGCAAGGCATATAAAATACTTGTTCATTAGACTCATTCCTTCTAATATTTTAAGCCGGCTAGGAACCTAATTCCTCTGCCGGCTTTTTGCATAAAAAAGATACAACTAAAAAAACATAATAAACTTTTATCTGTTTTATTAGTAGATACATTTCAGAGGATTATTAACTATAGACATCAACAATATGATAAACTTTCTTCTTGATAATATTTGGCTGATTCTATTCGTAATAATAGGATTGTCATTACTTGCTTATCGTAGTAAGTTTCGTAAAATTGTATATCAAACAGATAGCTGGCTTATTAATATTAAACCGGTATTTGCTGATGAACTTCGTGGGATTATCGGCAATATTTGTATAGAACACTATAAATATAAGAAGTATAGAAATTACTACAGAGGCTTTCTTGTTTCTTTTGTGGTGTTACTTATATTCTACTTTGATTTCATAGGCTTTACACAAATAGAGCCTACTGCTGGGGAAAAAGAAAAAGTGGGAGTGGGCAGTATTCTGCCTTCGTTCTCATTGAGAGATCAGTATGGAAATGTGTTTGTCACCGATTCCGTTATAGGCAAGAACTATCTGGTGCTCTTCTTTTATAATAGCGATAATAGTCCGAACTCTTTACGTGAGGTGTGGGCTTTCCGTGATAATCTCGACGATTTTAAAGCTGTCGGTGCTAAGGTTATCGGCATTGGAAAAGAATCTGTTTCAAGCCACAAGCAATTTTCTACCGAAAATGATCTTTTCTTTCCGTTGCTGAGTGACGAAGGTAACAAGATACGCAAACTCTTTCGAGTACCGTCCAATATGCTGGGATATATGCCCGGACGAGTTACCTACATTGTTGATAAAACAGGAAAAGTGATTTACGTACATAGTTCACAGGTGAGAACTTATAAGCATGCTACCAATGCGCTGAGGTTCCTGGAAAACATGAAGTAATTACAAGGCAGTTTCATATGAGACTGCTTTTTTGTTTTCAATAGTGTAACTTGATGTCGCAAATACGTTGAAATTTGTTGTTCTCTGTTATCGTCTAAATCAAAGTGTTGTATACAAAATGAAGAAGGTGGAAATTTTGATTAGATCGTTAACTGATAGGTTCGAACTGCATAAGGCTAGTTGGCTGGGATGAGTTTACTCAACATTATTTCTTTTATATACCTTCCATCTTATTGGGCTCTCTAAAAAATAGACTATTTTTGTAGGGAACAACCCGTAACACAATGATAAAACTAATTCATACGGCAGATTGGCATATCGGACAAACCTTTTTCGACTATAACCGCAAGGCGGAGCATCTCTGCTTCCTGGCATGGCTCAGAAACCAGCTGCGGGAACAGGCTACGGATGTACTGCTTATTGCAGGCGATGTGTTCGATACACCCAACCCATCAGCCGAGTCACAGAAAATCTTCTATCAGTTCCTTCACGAAATTACTTCAGATAATCCCTCCCTTCAGGTGGTGATAATTGCCGGCAATCACGATTCCGCTGCACGTCTCGAGGCACCGGACCCTCTTTTGCAGGAAATGAATATCACTGTAAAAGGAGTTGTAAGACGTACGTCTGAAGGGGAGATTGACTTTCAACGGCTGATTGTTCCTCTCATAAAAGATGGTCAGGTGGAGGCTTGGTGCATGGTGGTGCCGTACCTGCGTCAGGGAGATTACCCCGAAGCGGAAAGTTATCCGTTGGGTGTTAAGGCTATGTATGATGCCTTGCTTCAGGAAGTACTCAAGATACGTGAGCCCAATCAGGCAATTGTGGCGATGGGACATCTGCATGCCGCCGGAGGAATTGTTTCTGAGGAAGACCGGTCGGAAAGAACCGTGGTGGGAGGTGTAGAGTGTGTGACACCCGACACCTTTTCGGCCTTGATAGCTTATACCGCTCTGGGACACCTTCACCGTGGGCAGCAGGTTTGCGGACGAGAGGAGGTGCGTTATGCCGGTGCACCGCTTCCGATGTCGTTTGCCGAGAAGAACTACAAACAGAGTGTGGCATTGGTAGAAATAGAAGCTTCAGCTGTGACTAAGATTGAAAGACTATATTTCGATGCTCCCGTAAAACTACTGACCATTCCCGATGAGGCTAAACCAATGGAGGATGTGCTGCAAGAAATTGCCAGGCTTCCCGAAGGGGAGATTACAGAAAACTCTTCTTATCTGGAGGTAAAGGTACTCATTACCGAACCTGAGCCTTCATTTCGGTTCAGAATAGAGGAAGCCTTGAAAGACAAATCGGTACGTCTTGCACGACTTGGCTCTGTTCAGCAGGGAGGTGCGGTTGAAGCAAAGGTGTTTAGCTACGAAGAGCTGCAAAAAATTACACCGATGGAGATTGCCCGTATGGAGTTCGAGAAACAGTATGGTGGCACCGAAATGCCCGAAACGATGAAGCAACTGCTGCAAAGCGTAATTCAGGAAATAGAACATGAAGATATTAGCGATTAGAGGACGGAACCTGGCCTCTCTGGAGGGAGATTTTGAGATTGATTTTACGGTAGAACCATTACGCTCTGCCGGATTGTTTGCTATTACCGGCAGCACCGGGTCGGGTAAATCGACGTTGCTCGATGCCCTTTGTCTGCCTCTTTTCGACACTACACCTCGTTTAAGCAGTGTCAGCAGTAACAACAACATACAAGATAATAAAAGTGACACCATAACCCTGAAAGACAGTCGCAATATCCTTCGCAGAGGAACGGTGGAAGGAATGGCGCAGGTCGATTTCGTTTCGCTGGATGGCGAGCACTACCGCTCCACCTGGCAGGTAGGACGAGCAGGAAGCAAAGCATCCGGACGTTTGAGGAATGTATCCATCATCTTGCTGAACCTCACCACGAATGTGGAAGAACAGGGCACCAAGACCGAACTCCTGAAAAAGATCGTCTCCCTTATCGGACTCACCTTCGATCAGTTTACCCGTTCTGTACTGCTGGCACAGGGAGATTTTGCAACCTTCCTAAAAGCCCGGCCGGGCGACAAGGCAGAACTGCTCGAGAAGCTTACCGGCACCGATATCTATTCCCGCATTTCTCAGTCCATCTTCCAAAAGTCTAAGGATGCAGCTCAGGATCTCAAACAGCTGAGAGACCAGATTCAGGGAATTGAACTTCTTTCTGACGAACAGGTGGAGCAGCTGGAACAGGAACGTAGGCAGATAGACGGAGAAACGGTGGTGATGCGGAAGCAGGTCGAAATGCTGAATCAAAAGATTGGGTGGATTAAACAGGAACAAGAGCTTCTTCGTGAGGTGGCTTTGGGGCAAACTAATCTGGCAGGAGCGAAAGCAGCCATCGAGGAGGCGAAACCCCGGTACGATTATGTAGCTCGGGTGGACGAGGTTCAGGAAGTTCGTGATATCTACAACGAACTCCAGGGTAACCTCAGGCAGGGCGTGATCCATAAAAGCGGTTTGCAGGTCAAACAACAGGAAGAGAAGAAAAATGCAGTGCTGATCATTCAGGCTTCAGTCAGACAGAAAGAGTGTCAAGAGCGCCAGCGCCAAGCGAATGAAATCGCCGAAAAAAAAGAACCCGAGATTCTCCGCGCCCGCGAGCTGGACGCCAAACTGGAGGTGGTAAAACGAAATGGCGTACAGGCAAAGAAGGATTCCGATGCCGCCCTGGCCCTTAAGGCGAAGTTTGAAAATGATTTGCAGAATGTAAGCAAACAAATTGTAAAAGAGAATAATAAGATAGTAGACTTAAATAAATGGTTTGAGTCTAAAGAACCCTACAAAGAGGTGGTTCAACGGGTAGATCTGATCGTGAATCTACTTAATACCGCCCAAAGCGCCCACAGACAAGCAGTCAGTTGCGATCAGACGCTGAAAAGCCGTCGTGAAATGCTCGAGACAGAGAAATTGCGATTGGAAGCCACCAGAAAGGAAGCTGATAAGCTAGATAAACTTCTTCCTGCTGAAATCATCGCCCTGCGTGCTCAGTTGAGTGAAGGTGTGCCATGCCCTGTGTGCGGCAGCCTGCATCATCCTTTGCGTGATGAAGAGTTGGCCGGTGGTCGAAGCTTACAAGAAGAGGAATTAAATCGCGCCAAAGAGGAGGCAAAGAAACAACTAGAACAGTTTGCGGCAACTATTGAGGAGTGCGGAAAGGAGATTACCCGTCTCTCCGCCATGGCTGAGAGTTACCGCAAGCAACATGCCGATGCCATGACCGATGCAGAAGGGTGTCTTGGCTCTCTGCCCGGTTGGAAAGAGGAATTTACTCAGGGACAGTTACAGGACAGGCTTCAGAAAGTGGCTTCCGAATGGAACCGGAATCAGATTGAGCTGACCCGACTTCGGGAGAAGAGTGCCGGATTGCAGACCGCCCTTGTTTCCGGGAAGAATAACCTTGAAGAATCAGTTAAATCGGTAGTAGATAAAGAACTGAAGCTGAAAGAGTTTCGCAATGAATACAATGGGCTTCTTGACGAGCGGAAAAAACTCTTGGACGGTAAACCCGCCGATGAAGTAGTTGCATTGATTCAGAAAGAGAAGAAGAGCGCCGAAGAAGAACTTCGCAAGGTGTCCGAAGAGTTGAACCGACTCACATCCAATGGTGAGAGTCTGAAGGGGGCCATTAAGGAGACAATGAGTACTATTACCCGTTTGGAAGAGCGTAACGCCCTCTTGCAAAAAGAACTCGATCAGTGGATTGCCGATCGCAACGGGGTCATCACCCAAGAAATGGTGGCGCAACTCCTGCAAAAAGACAATGCATGGCTGGCTTCCGAGAAGCGAATGCTCGATCTGTTGAAGAAGAACGAGCTGACTATCGGCGCCACGCTTCAGGAACGTAAAAAAAGACTGGAACTACATCTGGCAGCTTCGATTCGTCCGCAGGGAGAGGAAGAAACAATGGAAAAGCTGCAATCCTCTTTACTGGAGATCAATGCTCGGATGGACGGCATGATGAAACGTAGCGGAGAGATTAACGCCCTCTTTACAGCCTATAAAGACGGAAAAGAAAAGGTGAAGAAGTTCCAGAAAGAGCTGCCCGTCAAGGAGTCTCTTTCCGAAAACTGGAGCAAGCTCAACGAACTTTTCGGGTCGGCTACTGGATCCAAGTTTAAGGAAATTGCACAAGGTTATACGCTCGATGTATTGCTTTCCTATGCCAATAAACACCTTCAGGAACTATCTAGGCGATATGAACTAAGACGTATACCCGATACGCTGGGTCTTCAGGTGATCGATCTAGATATGCTAGGCGAAATCCGGAGCGTACATACCCTTTCCGGTGGGGAGTCGTTCCTTGTCTCATTGGCATTGGCGTTGGGACTTTCCTCTCTTTCGTCAAACCGCATGCGGGTGGAGTCGCTTTTCATCGACGAAGGCTTTGGTTCGCTCGATGCCGATACATTGCGAGTGGCAATGGATGCTCTCGAAAGGCTTCAGACGTTGGGGCGCAAAATAGGGGTTATCTCACACGTCAGTGAGATGAACGAGCATATTGCCACGCAGATTCGAGTGGAGAAATCGGTTAATGGAAAAAGTCGCATTCTCATTACGGGCTAATAAGGATGCGCTGAAAATAAAATCCGGTTATTTTTTATTATTCCTGATTGGAACGATAAAAAGAGGGATTTTTGTTCTCTTCAGTACCGCTTTCGCATCACTTCCCAGAATGATATTTTCGGGCCATTTACGGCTGTGAATTCAATCTTTTTTTGTATTAGGTCATTTTTCAGTTTGTTGAGTTGAAGGCTTATAAATACATCTTTTGTTGTAGTCGATAATGTATTTATTCTGTGCCAGGAAATCCGACCCTATAATTCCTATAATATCATAACCTGCCCTTATAATTTTCTCTCTTAAAGATTTTATGTCCAGTATGACGAATTCTTGTTGTACGCCGTTTACCAATAGTCTGATTGCATATGTTGCATCACTACTAGTTCTTTCAGAAAAAGACTGTAGTCTTATATAATCTATTTTTCTGACAAATTCAATTAATCCTTCATGCTCATGAACCCATTCAGAGTCAATTATTGAAAAACTTGAACCTGTATCAATTAGAAAATATTTTATTCCGTAAAACCCCAAATTCACTCTTACAATAGGAATGTTGTTGGTTGAGCCAATGCCGGTGAATTGTATTGAGTCTGGGTTTGAAAATTTGATAGAATCATTCAGTGTAATACCCTTTCTGGAAGGATAAGTAATAAAACTGGAGCACCCTTTGAAAAACAAGATAATCAATAGGCCTGTCAGAATTCCCAGAATAAACAGCTTGTTCTTTTTCATCAATTAATGAATTTGTTTATCCATTACTTGAATTAGAACAATATAAAGTGAAAGTAAGTTTGTCCAGGAGTAAATAAATTAATCGATTTTAAGTTAATATTATTTATTGACCTGAATCACAAAATACAGATCTAATCAGCTATGGATAAAACATACGTGCTAGCTCCGTATATATCTTGATTATTTGACAATCTTAATTATTTTACCAGTTGTGTTATCTACAATTACTTTATCTATTTGATTCCTTAGATAATGTTTAGATAAGAATTCAGTTTGATTGTCCGATAACAAAACTGTATCAAAACTATTAAATGATGCTTTTCCTCTGTCGTATAGATCTTCTCTTATCCAATCATATTTACCTGTATCAAGGTTCAGTTTCCCTATTAACCCTATTGCTGTGACATAAGCTTTATTACCACGAATGATTGGTTGTCCTAGATTAAATCCTGGTATTTCAGTTGTATAGATGGTCTTAAGATTTTCTTTATTAATTTTCTGAACCCAACTGGTTGCTCCATCATGGTCGGTGTCAGTAAAGAAGATATATAAAAACTTATTATCAAGATATAGGTATGCATTTTCAACAATCAATTCAGTTTTTAATTGTACCGTATCTCCATTGATATTTTTAAACCGTCCATATGGAGTTATTATGAATTCTCCTTTTTTTGTTCTAATAATCAAAGTGTCTTCTGCTTCACTTGAATGTATTTTATCAAACATGACAGCAGAATATATTTCTCCTGGTTTGTCAGGTGTTATGCTTATAGAATCTGTTGATTTTTCTTTAGTTAATGATTCTGACGATTCGACTTTTCCTTCGTTTCTTGTATTAGTATTACAGGCAAAAAGAAATAATGTCATTACAAAAAGTATGGTTTTCATATTTTTACACCTGATTTTGTGACAGTTGATTAATGTTTGAATTTGTCTGTATTCATCTGATTCCAAATTTTCTTTTTGTATAATACAGATGGAATTAAAAGATGTATTTATTCTATTCTTTTTACTACATTTTCAATGTCATCAACAAAAAGATTAAAAATAAGTTTGTTTCCCGGATATAGATTTTGCATCTCTTTTCTTAATTCAATAAAATATTCACATGCATCATTGTCAGTTTTTATAATTTCGCTACACGAAACCGATATCACATAACTGCTGCCTTCTTTTTCAACAAAAATATACTTTGGAATTGCATCATCAAAAAATCCAATTGTTTTAAAACCTTCGGCAACTTTATCTATTTCTACTTCCGTTATATTTTCTTTATCATATGAAATTTCATTTTTAACAATTCCATAGGTTTTTGTATCAGCTTTTAAATAGCTTAATTGAGTAAGTCCAACAATGCAAAGAACTATAGATACAAATATTGCCAGTCCAATTATTGAAACTCCTATTGTCCGTCCCCAACTATGTACAGCTCCATTTGCTTGTATGTGAGCTTGTACTTTTGTTTTTTGATATGAATTAAAGACCAGAACACCGATAAAAGTATATATGAGAGGAAAAAGAAAATTTGGGAAATTAATAGAATCAGGTAATATCATAGCAATTCCAAGCATAATGAATGTTATCAATATTGTGAACAACCATGTTTTCTTAACTTTGTCTCTTTGTTGAAGCACCTTAAAGTTTTCTGCCAGCATATAGCCTCCCACTAATGGACCACCTAAATATGCTCCAAAAATTATCTCTCTTTCTTTGTAAATCTTTTGCTCTGTTGTTACTAAGTCTGAAGTTTGTTCCATATTGATCTAGTTATTTAACGTTTATTTCCTCATTTTTACATTCCACATACTATTTTAGGCTGAAGCCGTTTTTAGGGGATGTAAAAATTTGATACGAATATAAAGAATGTTTTTTAGTAAATTATATTTTCTTTTCAAAGATATAAAATTATTTTTTGTTTTAAGCACCCGTTAGAAGATAAAAATATGCATAGAGATCTCTTTTCAGCGAACATGATAGAACAGCAGTTTGTTATTAATCTGATGTAATATAAATAGTTTCTATTAACCCTTAAAAACGATAAGATATGGCAATTAAAAAAGTGTGGCTAGACGAAAGCGAGAACGAATGTATTTCTTGTGGAGCTTGTGAAGTAGCATGTCCCGAGGTATTTGAAGTGCCCGATAAAATGATAGTGAAATCAGGTGTTGATTTCAGTCAGTTTGAATCAGAGATTCTGGATGCAGTAGATAGCTGTCCTTCAGAGGTTATAAAGTACGAGATGACAGACGATGAATAACTTATGAAAAAGCAAAAGAAATGAGATATATCACTTGTATGCTTCTTTCGCTGACAGGTTTGTTTTTTATAACGCAATCTGCCATGGCTCAGGTAACTTACGTTCGTCTTACAGTAGAACTCCCTGAACCTGGAATTGAGAATCAAAAAGACTCTGCTATTTATGTTGCTGGAACTTTCAATAACTGGAATCCGGGTGACACCTTCTGTATAATGAAGCGCATAGACCGCAAGCATTATTCACTTGACATTCCTTGCTTCAGAGACAAGGAATATGAATATAAGTATACCATGGGTAGCTGGAAAGGAGTAGAGAAAAAGACAGATGGTAATGATATTGACAACCGCCGTTTTAAGGCTGGCAAACGGATGAAAATCAAAGATCGGATACAAGGATGGAGCATACCTGCTCCTGTTAATGTTGCTGACACTACAACCTTCCTGAACAAAGAACAGATGGCCTCTTTGATGGCACTGAAAGATTCATTAGGAAAGAGTTTGCCTGTTTATCTTCCACAGCTTCTTGGATTGCTCCAAAAAGTTACGTCAAATTTGTTGGCCGAACAGCCTGACGAATCACTTAGCAAACAATATAATCAGGAGGCAGAGCAGGTTGTAGCAACCATTTTTGAGAAGCTGGGTGTAATCATGAAACAAGCTGTGCAGATACTTACTCCTGAGCAGAAACAGAGATTAAGGGATATGCTTAAAGATGCCAATGGTCCGAAAGATATCATGGGACTGATGGGAAAATTAGCGCCCGGAGGTTCCAAATAGCCGTTTTATGATGATCGCATATTATACTGTAATATATCAACTTACATACGGCAGTTAACGTATCTCCTCTCATTAATCTCTAGAAATATAAAATATTCCAATGTATTTGAAGTTCCCTTGTTTTAACTTCTTCAGTTTATAAGAAGAATTAAAACAAGGGATTTAATTTTCTAAATTACAGTTTTTGAATAAGATCTTTTCTTTATTATGTTTTGATATTTACATTTTTGTTCCACATCAATCTTTTCTCTTTTTAAACTTTCTGGTCTGATTATAAAAGCTATATTTGCAACATGAAAAAAAAGAAATATAAAATATTATATATCTTTTGGCTGTTTTTATTCCTGCAATCAGCACTAGAGATTGATGCTTGTGGGATAAAGAATACCTTTTTCGACTCGTACGATACCTACATTGCACCATCAGATAGCTCTGCCGTAACCAATTTACACCCAATCAGTCTAGATGTTGATTTTAAGGCTTTTTCTACCTGCCTCTATTTTAGTTCCGATTTATTGCCCCGGATGCTATGTGATGTTTTTGTATGCTATCCTTGTCCGGAAAAGAGGAATTGTGTGAAACCTCCTTCGCTGAATCAGTTATACGACGTTTGGATTATTTAGCCGGAATTGTGTCGTGGAGTGATTTTATAAATATTCACTCCACATTATTATCAAATTCAGATTTATAATCCAATAGATTTAAACATGAAGCAATACATTATTCTATGTCTGTTATTATTTATCAACCAGCCATTTATCTCTCAAAATACATTTAAGGCAATCATCAAAGACAAGGAAAACAAGGAGGCTCTTGCCGGAGTTTCCACCTACGTACCCTCCACATCGCAGGGAAGTAGTTCCGATATAAACGGATTTGTAACAATTAATAATATTTCTACCGGGAAATATCTTATCAGGTTCTCAATGATAGGATACAAGGAACAGAAAATGCAGGTAGCCTTTCCTGCTCTTCGCGATACAGTTTATCAGATATTCATGGAAGAAGAGAAGAATGAACTCGATGAAATCATTGTTACATCTACCCGAAGCAGCCGAAGCATTGCCAATATCCCCACGCGGGTAGAAACCATCGTAGCTGGAGAGTTGGAAGAAAAAGCGGTGATGCAGCCGGCAAGTATCAAAATGCTGCTGACAGAAAGTACAGGAATACAAACGCAACAAACCTCTCAACTTTCTAGTAGTGCCAGCATCCGTATACAAGGACTCGATGGAAAGTATACACAACTTCTACAAGATGGTTTCCCTTTGTATTCGGGATTTGCAGGAGGACTAAGCATCTTGCAGATTCCGCCTCTCAACCTTAAGAGCGTGGAAATTATCAAAGGCTCATCTTCTACGCTTTACGGTGGAGGAGCTATTGCCGGATTGGTTAACCTCATTACCAAAGCGCCCGAAGATAAAAAAGAACTGTCCGTATTGCTCAATGCCAATGCCACATCTGCTTTTGATGGCAGCGCTTTTTGCTCACAGAAATATGGAAATTCCGGATTTACTCTTTACGCATCGGGCAATCTCCAGAAAGCGTATGATGTCAATAAAGACGGATTCTCTGATATACCCCGCTTTAACCGATATACCGTCAATCCCACGTTCTTTTTCTATCCTGATAAGAACACCACATTAAGTGTTGGAGGCAATGTAGCCATCGAGACCAGAAAGGGGGGAGACATGGCTGTTCTCAAAGGACTTTCGAATGATGTGCATCTGTATTATGAAAGTAATAACAGCAACAGATACTCTTCGCAGCTGAAATATCAACATACCTTTGCCGGTCAGTCTGTGCTCACAGTGAAGAACAGCATCGGATATTTTAAAAGAATCATTGAACGGCATGGCTATGATTTTGGAGGGAAACAGCTCTCTATCTTTACTGAAGCAAATCTCTTGATACCGGGAAAACGTTCTGAATGGAACCTGGGTACAAACTATACCAGCGATGCTTTCAAGCAATCGGGGAATACTTTAGGCAAGCTGAATTACACAAATGCAGTATTTGGACTCTTTGCTCAGAATACGTATAATATTACCAACCGGTTTCTTGCAGAGAGCGGATTAAGAGCCGACCTCACCAGTGGCAACAGGGTTTACCTGCTGCCCCGTATTTCTTTTCTGTACAAAATAAACCAGCAGCTTTCCTCGCGGTTTGGTGGCGGATTGGGATATAAAATGCCTACTATCTTTTCAGAAGATGCTGAAGAAAGAGCATTTCAGAATATACTTCCGCTCAATTCAAACCCGGTTAGGGCTGAAAAATCATATGGAATCAGTGCCGATATCAATTATAAAAGCACATTGGGCGAGAATCTGTTTTTTAGCATTAACCAAATGTTATTTTACACGGTTATCCATAAACCGCTTATCTTGAGCCCGGTTTCCGATACAGATAAATATGCATTCATCAATGCTTCTGGCAATATGGAAACGAGAGGTTTCGAAACGAATGTAAAACTGAGTTATGAAGATGTTTCCTGCTTTTTGGGATATACCTTTACTGGTGCAGTTAGGAAGTTCAATCGTAACACCATTAACAATCCGCTTACTTCCAAACACCGTCTTAACGCTAATCTGATGTACGAACTCGACGATAAGTTGCGTTTGGCATACGAGCTTTTTTATTTCGGACGTCAGTATCTAACCAGCGGCGAGAGAGTGCGCGATTATTGGGTGATGGGTGCATCTGCACAATATGAATGGGGGAGAATAACCTTCTTTGTGAATTACGAAAACTTTATCGACACACGCCAGTCACGCTGGGAACCTATGTATACCGGCACCATTCAGAATCCTCAATTCAGAGAGATTTATGCACCTACTGATGGTGCTTTATTTAACGGGGGCATACGAATTAACTTGTAATTCAACGGTTGCTGTAAACTGTTATATTCTTATTATTGTATGTTTTTATGGGTAGAGGATTTCTTATCATTATCTACCCATATTTGTTTTAGCAAATGTCTTTCATTAAAGAAATGCGCTTTCTTAATATGTATGACATTAATTATTCATCCGGAATCTGTTTGTTTTCTTTTTTAAATGGAACGACATAAACCGGGATGGTTGTCCTTTTCATAATCATTTTGGCATCATCACCCATAGTGATACTTTCCAGCCATTTTCTGCTATGAGAGCCAATAACAATAATATCAGCACTTATTTCCTTAGCAGTCTCCAGGATGGTCCAGGCAATCTCACCATCTTTTACTATTATACAAACAGATTCGTCGCCAAGCCTTTTCTTTATATCATTCAGAAAATTCAGACTGGCTTTTTTTAGTCCTTCTACGTTTTCAATATACATTTCGTAAGCAGAAGGACAGCTGTCTACCGAATAATACATTGGCAATTCGTGTACCACATGGAGCAATGTAATTTCTGCATTCATCTGTTTAGCAAGCTCAAAGCCCGCATTAGCAACAATTTCCGCTGTCTTATCGTAATCAAGTGCTATCAGTATTTTTTTCATTTTGTTTGCCTCCTTCTTTCCCTACTTTATAATTCCTTTATACAAATGCTTGATTCACTCTTTTATTAGAACAAATTAATGCGTGAAAGGATTTGGTAAAGACTCATTTTCGAATTAATCTTGATGAAAATAGCAGTAATTGTTTGACTTATCCGTATTAACATTGTCTGAGTCTGCTTTAATTCAAAATTTAATGCTTGCATTTTACTTGATTCTTCAGTAGCCCATCATATTTCAAAATAGGAAATCAATGTTTATAGTGACTGATTTAAGACTGTTGAAATTAATTATGTATTAAATTTATAAGTTAAGGTTGTTTAAATAGAAATAAATACTTAGTTTTGGGAAAAACATTAGCTTATTTGCTATAAGATAAATTTAAACACTAGAAAATACGTTTCTGGAGATGTATTGTCATTCAACTAACAGTATGAGCATTCAGCGGTAATTGAATAATTAACTTTAATAGAAATGATAAGCAACCATTAGTTTGCAATTGTTTGAAAAAGCTTAAACTATACAATGCAATACTAAATGAGACTACAATTATTAAATATTAACCATTTAAAAAAGCGATGAGGAAATGCTTAATAAAGATCCTTCTGAATTATGAAAATGAAAAAAACGATTTTAACGACTTTGCTACTTGTATGTATATCCTGTTCTTTATATGCACAAAAAGGTTATGAAAAATCTATCGAATTAGGGGGTGCATTTGGTGTAGATGAATTTAAAAAAAAATCTTTTGAAATTGATATGATTAACGGTTATCGTTTTAATGATTATTTTTCTTTAGGTGCAGGTTTGGGCTTTTGTTATACAAGTGCTTTAATTTATAAAACTTACTCATATGAAGGTCTTGGTGAGATATGTTTAATGCCTCTTTATGGTAGAATAAAAACCAATTTTACAAATTCAAATGTATCTCCATTTATCTTAGTAGACCTTGGCTACACTTTCGATTTAGGAGAGAATTTCCTAAGAAAAACCTATGACTTAATGATTGAACCTGCATTTGGAGTTGACTTTAAACTTAATGAAAAAAAACTAGGTTTTTACTTTTTTGTGGGCTATAACTTGCAAAATGCAAGTTATACATACATGAGAGAGCTAAGGAATTATTTAGAAAAAGGTACGGCTGAATCAATTTCGATTAAAGGAGGTATTAGATTTTAAAAAAGATATTGATTTGTACTAACTTCACTATAAATCAATTTCAGTTACTTAGTTCCTATGAAATAGTAAATGAATACTGAAAATACAAAATCGGAAGCGACAAACATATTTATTCTATGATGACATAAACACACCTGGAATTATGCTTACCATTTTATGTTTTTGAAAGAATGGAATCTGAGACGTACCTATATAAAGTTAATTAATAGTGAATTCTTTGATAAACTATTATTTATCTACGTAATCTCGAGGAAACTCAAACCAATAATTCAATGTGCCGATATATTGTCGTCCGGTAAAACTTTTTAGAGTATAAAAAAGGGCTGAGTTAATCAAAAAACTCAGCCCAAATTGTCTATATTCGTTTCGACCAAAAAATCCTTAAAGACACTTTATGCACTACAATCTCGTAAAAAACTGTTTAATGGCATAGTGCAAAATTAAGATGAAACACAAATGGAGTTGATTTTACTTCCACATGTTCTGAAGTTCTGGTAATAATTTGAATAAGAGGTCGATTCGTTGATTATATATATCGATAAGATCTAATTGTTTTTCTTCATCTTCTCGGCTGATGCAAGGAGATGTCTTGTCGGAATAGAAAAAACCGATTGGGTTACCTTTGTCAATTCTGATGGTTTCGAAAAGTTTTTCTTCCATTTCTTTTGTGAGTCCGGAGAGATTCACATTTTCTAATTCCGCATTGAAAATGCTTATAATTCCACTGGTCTCACCAATACGCTGATACTCTCTGTTAAATACTAAAGCTTTGTTGCATGCTATGTTGTAAATCATGCCGTAAGGCTTTTCTATTCTGAATTCTTTGGCGGTTCTTAACATTTCTTTTACTTTTAAGTGGTTAATAATATCATTTAAGCGTTCAAAGGTGGTTGCTTTAAATAGCTTGTCCTCATAGGAAATTAATGCGGTGAAGGAGCCTTGCCCGTGAGGGAACAGCTCACCGATAGAGATGTTTAAGGCATCGGCAATGGCCTGTACCCTGTCAAGCCGTGGATTGCCGTGGATACTTTGGGCCAGAGTGGAGGCGCTGATGCCCATGCGTTGGGCAAGTTCTGCTTGAGTTATACCTCTCCGCTTACAAATTTCTTTAATGTCAATCATAAATATTAATTTAATAGTTGCGTTGTAAATGTAGGACTAATATTTAGATAAACAAAAATAAATCGATGAATAATTTATATAAAGCTAAATAATTACATATATTAACGGTTTGATAATGCTTAGATGTGTTGTCAAGTTACTGCTAATGTAGGGTATGGGGAGGGAAATTAAAAAGATGAGAAATAGCTTGACAGTGTGACAAACTTATGTAAAATAGATCTTTTATATGGTTCTGTGTAAAATTTGTCACCCCTATCAGCAGGGCGTTTCAGACGTTAGGGGTGCTTTACCCCCTCAAATTGATGGTTATGAATTACCTTTTTGAAATGAGGTAGTGACGCTTTTTTAAATTTGCTTTTTTGGAAATATATATTTTTTTATTTGCGTGTTTGGTTTATGGTTAATATGCATAAAATCTGATTATTATATTGTGGAGGTGCGTTTTTTTAATGGTTTTAGGTTAAAACAAATTACCTGGTGTATTCTCTCTCTGAGTAAAAGTTGATATGAATATTAGTTAATTTTATTAGACAAAATAACGTTGTGCCTCAGTTGTCGATAACGTTTTCTTCTTAAAAACCACCTAATTACAAAATTTGTTCTTTGGTAATCATAACAATTTTGATGTTTAACATCATTGATATCACAAGAAATCATTGAGCTGTTTTTTATAGCAGATTGATACCAGATATAATAGAGTATTATTGTGCTAAAACAAATGATGCCGAGAATACATTTATATTTCTTCTCTACAGATTAGTAAACTCCTGTACAAAACAATGCATTCTTTTGTACAAGAGAATTAATTGTTCTGTACAGAAGAATGCATTGTTTTGTACAGGAGAAATTAAATTCATAGGATCAAATTTGTTTTTTAACTGATAGTCTCTATTTTCCCTTTTTTTCTCTTCACTGCTCCCGTATAACAAGGCTGTTAATCCAATCCCTGCCAGATATTTGTCCGCTAATTCTGCCGTTAGTTGTACATTAAATATCTCCGTTATCCCTCCAACTCCTGCTAATTCAGCACTAATCATCGGTCAATTCCCACCAGACAATCCCCCGTCAGTTGGACGAAAGTCACGCGCTGCTCACGCAGAAGTCACGCACCTATAATGTAATGAATGTGAATGTGTTATGACGAAAGCGCGTGACTTGCGTGACTTGTGCTACTTTTTTAAATTAATGTTATGGGGAATTGATACGATAGGGAACGAACAAACTAATATTGAAACATTTTCGAGAGTCAATTTCAAAATGTGCAGGTTACATGATGTTTTTAAAAGTGATAACAGCCTACTATTTTATTACCATTTAACGAAAATAAAAACACTTTATAATAGGAAAAATAAAGTTATGGATTATTTTAATGAAATATTTTGCAAATAAATATTATATACTTACCTTTATAAAAAATATAAATTGAACATTTACAATAAGAAATAAATAAACAAATTATTATTGGTTAAATATAATATATATTTAAATAAAATTTTGACATAAAGAAAAAAATATTTTGTTATAGTATGATTTAGTAATATCCTTAATGACTTGTTATGATGAATGAAGAAGTACAAAAGTTGTCACAACTAATTGAATCCGGAGCAGAAATGCTTGATGTTTATATCACTCTTGAAGATATTCTGGAACAAGATATCACGACTCCTTTGAAAATCCTTTTTACGCTTCTAGATAATGAAAGATTTGCAATCTATTTCCGTGAAAGGGTGAATATTCATTTTACCGGATTTAATAATATGAATAAAGAATTATGGGAAATTCCGGATGTAAGAAACTTTATTTTTAAACTGGATGAGGAATTTCCATATTGGTTCTATTTTTTATCGAAAAAGAATAATAGTTTATTTATCATTTTTCAGAGTTATATGATTCCTTTTTTATCTTCTCAAATGAATTATGAATTAAACAGGCCGAATCTAAGAGAACATTTTGTAAATAAATGGGTTCCGGCATTGTATGAAATCTGTGAATATGCTGATATTTCTGAAGATGAAAGTCGCCAGATGTGTAATAGAGTTTTTTCCCAGCTAATAAATATGGGTATAGCTTAACAACTGTTTTTTATCAGATGTATGAAGTACCAGTATTGGAAAAGAAGAGTGAGGCGAGTACAATTCATTAGATTCAATAAGATTAAGAATGGCAAGAAAACAAAATAATTCTTCTTGTTTTAAATTTTCTATTGAAAAATTTGTATAAATCAAATTCTTCTATTATTTTAGGAGGGATTAAAATTAAATCTAGCCCTATGAAGAGAGATGCAGGAATAACAAAAATAATCCTTCAACATTCTTGTACAGATTGCAATAAATGTGGGGGATATGCTTTATGCATTGATAACTTAGGTTATATAACAGCAGATGTGGATGATACGGAATCTAGAGTTTTCTGTTTTAAAGATAAGATTACGGATTATCAGTTGGATATCATTCGCGAGAAGATGTTTAAAATGGGGTTGAACCACTTCAATCAAAATGTATCTGACCTTAATACAGTATACAATGGACCTTCGTATACGCTCAATGTTTGGTTTGGCAGGGAAAAGCTGGTGTTTAGTAACTTGCTTGGTCAGGTTTCTGAAGAACTTATAGAATTGATTGATTTGATTGAAGATACTTGTAAGGTAGATTGCTCTGTTTTCGAAGCGGCAAGGAAACCCCGGAAATGTCCCAAATGTGGTAAATCGCCCGTCGCCACCATTTTATACGGTTTCCCGGTTTTCACAGATAAACTGATGTCGGAGCTGGCCACTGGAAGAAAAGTGCTGGGCGGTTGCAATATTCCTGTGGATGCCCCGCAATGGAGTTGCTCTTTCTGTGGAACGAAGATCTATCGTGAAGAAAGTTCTTTTGATAATTCATTTGGGTGAAATCATTGAAAATCATAAATGAAAAAAATCCTGCAATAAACAAATAATAGGTTATTGCAGGATTTTTTTATTGCTATTTTTTGAAGAATTTCTTGTGTCGTTTAGAAATCGTTGTATTAACTAATTCAAGAAACCTAAGTCCTTTCATCTCCAATCCTTCTATCTCTAATTCATTAACTGCAGATTTGGCAGCAGATAAATTCTCTTGTCGAATGAAACCAAAAGAAGGGGAGGTGAAATATGCAATTAGCAAATCTTCGTAATCTTCTCTATATGCTATAGTAGATTTTAAAAAGATAAATATTTCAAGCGGTATTGGTTTTTTAATGAACGATTCATCCGAAAAATTAATCGTATCACACCCAAAACCCATAAACAACAGATTATTGTCTTTAGCAATTTGAGACATGTTTTCTAAATGATCTGTTACGTTTTCTTTTGTGACCGGCAGATAAACACAGAAACCCTTTCTGTATTTGTATTCTCCCACGTGTAATTTTTTGCGAAGTCTTTTTTTCATAATATAAAAATTTATTTCGTTTTAAAGATAGGAGCATTATTAGATGAACCCTAATATATGTTGTTAATTAAAGAAATATTAACGATAATCAATGTTTAAATAATTAATCTATAGAATTATATATTTTTATGATATAGTAAGCAATATTTATTCTATAAGGAAAGGAACCAATTTTATGCTTCCTTGTTTAATTTAGATGGAGAGAGATTGTGTTGAGGGAAATTGTGTTGAGGGAAATTTAGTATTTAATGAACCCGGATGATTTGTAAGGATTATGATAAGAGGTGTGCGTGGATTACATAAGATTTTCTGCTTGACTGCAATAAAAAAAGGATTCAAGTGGTTAGGAATGGCAGTGGTATACTTCATTGCCGCAGCTGTTTTATACATCGTTCTGGCATTTCTTTTATCTAGAATTGCAGTTCCTGCCGAAAAAGTGAAAGGGGAGGAAGTTACGATTTTTATTATGAGCAATGGGGTGCACACGGATTTTGTGATGCCTGTAAAATCGGAAGTAGTCGACTGGAGCCGGGAGGTGAAGTTCTGTAATACACTTGGAAAGGATAGTCTGTATTTGTATGTTGGTATGGGATGGGGCAATAAACGTTTCTATATGCAAACACCCACATGGGCCGATTTGACTTTGAAAACAGGGCTGATAGCAACGTTAGGCTTGGGGAAATCGGCTATACATGCAACCTTCTACAAAGAAATAAGCAAGTATGATAAGTATGTGCAGATCGAAATGACAATTGATCAATATAGAAGGTTGGTGAAGTATATTGATTCAACTTTTGCAAAAGATTCAGCCGGACACTATCAGGTAATTGTGTCGAATGCAAATTATGGAGACTCGGATGCGTTTTACGAAGCGAACGGACGTTTTACGATGTTTTACACCTGCAACACCTGGCTGAACTCGGGGTTGAAGGCGTGTGGACAGCGGGCTTGTTTGTGGACTCCTTTCGAGGAGGGGATTTTCTTTCAGTACAGAAAGAAATAAATAGGAAAGATTGTTCTTATCCGTTTTGTTCTTTGTTTGAACGTTTCTACACATCCGGTTGTTCTATTAATGGCAATCAATTGATAAGTAAAACGATGGATATGTGGAAAAGGCTCTTTTTGTTTGGGATATTCGGTGTCTGCACGGTGGCATTTGTTGTCCGGGGGCAAACGCTGACGGCTAAGGAGATAGTAACAAAAGCGGATGAAAAGGCACGGGGTGTTACTGCTCAGAGTGAAAGTACCATGACAATAATACGGCCTTCGTGGACACGCTCAATTACCATGAAGAGCTGGGAGAAGAATAACGGCAGGGCGCTGATTCTGATTACCTCGCCGGCTAAAGACAAGGGGCAGGTTTTCCTGAAAATCAAAACGGAGATGTGGAACTGGGTTCCCGCTATTGAACGTATGATTAAGATTCCGCCTTCAATGATGCTGCAATCGTGGATGGGGTCGGACTTTACGAACGACGACCTGATTAAGGAGTCGTCAATCATTAATGATTACGACCACAAATTTCTGGGCAAGGAAACGGTACGGGACTGGGTGTGTTACAAGATAGAGATGATACCACATCCTGAAGCTGCAGTAACCTGGGGAAAGGTTATTTTGTGGATTACCGAGAATGGCTTTAACCAATGGAGAGCCGAATACTATGACGAGGACATGAAACTGATTAATGTGCTGAATGCATCTGTCATTAAGAAAATGGGAGACAGGGAGGTACCTACAAAAATGGAGATTGTTCCGGTGGATAAAAAGAATAACAAAACGGTGCTGGAGATTAAAAGCATTATTTATGACCAGCCCATTCAGGATAGTTATTTCTCTCAACAGAATATGAAAAGCGTGAGTCAACGTGTTAAATAAATGGAATGAATAGTTATGTAAAGTTGGCATGGCGAAATCTGTGGCGCAACAAGCGCAGAACGATTATCACTTCGGCTTCGGTGTTCTTCGGGGTGGTGTTGTCGTCGTTTGTCCGCTCCATGGAAGAGGGCTCGTATGCTCAGTATATTCAATGCATCGTAAATTCATATACCGGTTTCATTCAGATACATAAAAAGGGGTATTGGGATGATAAGGTGATTAATAATTCGTTTGAACTGACCCCGTCGATTCTGTCAGTATTGAAAGGAAATAAGAATATTACCAATTACTCGCCCAGATTTGAGACGTTTTGTCTGGCATCAACCGAAGACATGACGAAAGGGGTGATGATATTCGGCATTGATCCGAAGCTGGAAGACAAGATTACCAATATATCGGGAAAGCTGAAGCAGGGACATTATCTGAAGGAGAACGATAACGGGGTTATCCTGAGCAGCGCACTGGCTAAGTTCCTGAAGCTGGGAGTGAAGGATACACTAGTGTTGATTGGGCAGGGATATCACGGAATTAGTGCGGCGGGTAAGTATCCGGTGCGCGGTATCATTAAACATCCCTCTCCAGAACTGGACAGGTCGTTGGTAGCTATGGAAATAAAGCATTGTCAGGAGCTATTCTCGGCACCAGGAATGCTCACTTCGATGGCGATTATGGTGCATGAAAACAGCGAGACTGCTGCAACAAAGAAGATGCTTCAACGAAAACTTTCGGGCAGTTTGGAAGTAATGGATTGGAAGGAGATGAACGAATTGTTGCTTAAGCAAATTGAGAGCGACAGGGCAGGCGGGGTGATTACGATAGATATTCTCTATCTGATTATAGCTTTCGGAATATTTGGAACAATAGTGATGATGATGGCCGAACGGAAAAAGGAGTTTGGCATGATGATAGCAGTTGGAATGCAAAAGCAAAAACTGATGCTTGTGGTACTCCTTGAAACAATATTCATAGGAATGTTGGGAGCCATTACGGGTATTATGGGAAGCATCCCAGTGTTGGCATATTACTATTACCATCCTATACCGTTTACCGGACAGGCGGCTCAGATGATGCTGGATATGGGATTTCCGCCGGTAATGTTCTTCTCGCTGGATCCGATGATTTATTTTAAACAGGCGCTGACCATCTTTATTTTTACCCTGATCATAGGGATATATCCTGTGTGGAATGTGAAGAAGTTACAAGTTGCAAATGCGTTACACTACTAGAAAAAGGAGGAGATTATGCTTGGATCGTTATCCTGGAAAAACATCTGGAGAAATAAACTTCGGAGCTCAATCGTAATCGCTGCAATGGCTTTAGGAGTTTTTGCCGGTGTGTTTATCATTGCTCTGATGAATGGAATGGTGGATGCACGGCTGAATGCTATTGTCCGTACAGAAACATCATCAGTACAGATACACCATCCTGAATTCCTGGCTAACAGTGATTTTGCAAGCCGTATACCAAATGCAGATGAAGTGGTGCAAAGGGCCGGATCAATAAATAATGTGTTGGGGGCAAGTAAGAGATTGGTGATTATCTCTATGATAGCTTCGGCCGAAACAAATGCAGGAGTAAAGATTCTGGGAGTGGAACCAGGCATGGAAAGAAAAGTTTCGAACATCTGGAGCCGGATGGTGGAGGGTAGCTATTTTGATAGTAACAAGAAGAATGCGATTGTGATAAGCCGGAAACTTGCTGATAAGTTGAAGGTGGGACTGAACAAAAAAGTGGTGATTACAATGCAGGATGTGGATATGAATATAACTGGCGGAGCTTTCCGGGTAGTGGGTATTTATGAAACGGACAATGCGTTGTTTGATGAATCGAATGTGTTTACCCGATATTCCGATCTTTGCAGATTGGCCGGGCTGGATACTACCCAGGCGCATGAAATTGCCATATTGGTAGATAAAGAAGGTAATTCGCAAGTGGTGAAAGATGTACTAAAGCTGGATTATCCTTCGTTGGATATTCAGGACTGGACACAACTGAGTCCTGAAGCGGGATATCTGGTCAGTGCCATGAACCAGTATTTGTACATCATCGTTTTGATAATCATGCTGGCTCTCTGTTTTGGAATCATCAATACAATGCTGATGGCGGTACTCGAAAGGACGAAAGAACTGGGAATGCTGATGGCGATAGGAATGAATAAAATAAGGATATTCTTTATGCTGATGCTGGAAACACTCTACTTGTCGATTACAGGTGGATTTATTGGCATCATCTCCGGCTATCTACTTTGCAGATATCTTGGGAAGGTGGGACTGGATCTTTACTTCTGGAAAGAAGCGTATCAAAGTTTTGGATATTCCTCAATGGTTTACCCCGAAATAGAACTGAATATGATTGGCTTTATGGCCATTATGGTAGTTCTCACGGGGTTATTCTCAACCATATTTCCTGCGTATAAAGCATTGAAGGTGAATCCGGCTGATGCCACACGAACAAAATAATTCTGAATAAATACATGAAGCTATGAATATTATTGAGATAAAGGGAATTACCAAGGTTTACGATATAAAGACAATGCCTTTCAAGGCTCTGAACGGGATAGATCTGAGCTTTGAGCAGGGAGAGTTTGTGGCTATTGTGGGGCCATCGGGTTCAGGGAAAACAACACTGCTCAATATAATGGGTGGACTTGATATGCCAACGGAAGGAGAAGTGATGATTGAAGGGGTGAATATCAGCCGGCTGAGCGAACGAAAAAAGACCAATTTCCGGATGAATAATATAGGCTTCGTTTTTCAGGCATATAATTTGATTCCGGTACTTACGGCAAAGGAGAATGTTGAATTTATCCTCCAATTGCAGGGAGTTACACCTGATTATGTGGAAGAGCGGGCACTGAAGCTTCTGACGGCTGTGGGGCTGGGTGATAAGGCGGACCGCAGACCTGCCAAACTGTCTGGCGGAGAACAGCAACGGGTGGCTGTGGCAAGGGCACTGGCATCGAGGCCCCGATTTATTCTGGCTGACGAACCTACTGCCAATCTGGATTCAAAATCGACCGAGAACCTGCTCGAAATCATGGAAAAGATGAACCGGGAGGAGAATATTACGTTCATTTTTTCAACGCACGATGCCCGGGTGATGAAAAAAGCCCGAAGGGTAATCACGATTGAAGATGGCAAGGTGATAGAGGATGTGCAGAAGGAGTAAATGAAGGTTTAAGTTTTGGGAGATGTACCATGAAGCGCGAAAGAATAATAGTGTGGTTGTTCTTGTGGCTGTTATCCTTCCCTTGGAAAGCTGCAGCACAGGAGGATTCTGCCAGGGTGAATTCTGTTACGATGAACGGTTACGTGGAGGATATGCAGGCATTTATTTTTCATGATTTCAACTCTGCCTGGATTAACTCGAACCTCGTCAGGAACCGACTCAACTTTAAATGGCATATTTCTTCTTCTCTGACGGCTTCAATGGAGATGACCAACCGCTTTCTAGTTGGTAACATTCTGACCCGTTTACCCCTGTACAAGAGTACATTTGATTACGACAACGGGATGCTCTCTTTATCCAGAAACTGGTTTAAAGGCAAGAATTACATTCTAAATACTTCGGTAGACAGATTGTGGCTACAATATTCCGGCGACAAGCTTCAGGTTACTGCAGGTAGGCAACGCATTAACTGGGGGCAAAACTATGTATGGAATCCCAATGATATATTCAACGCCTATTCTTATCTTGATTTTGATTATGTGGAGAAACCCGGGAGTGATGCTGTGAGGTTGCAGTATTTCATTAATCCTACTTCGGTATTTGAGTTGGCAGCTAAGCTCAACAGGCAGAAAAGAACAACCCTGGCCGTACTCTATCGTTTCAATAAATGGAAATACGATATTCAGCTGATTGCCGGAATGGTTGACCGCACCGACTGGATGCTGGGCGCTGGATGGTCGGGGCAGATAAAGGGTGGGGGAATAACGGGAGAAGCGAGCTATTTCAGACCAATGAAACACTTTAATGATACTACGGGAGTGTTTCTTGCCTCGTTAGGATACAATTACACTTTCAGGAATTCACTGGCAATTCAGGCGGAAGTGCTTTACAACGGAAACAAGAGCTCATCGGCTCTTTTCTCGGTAGATCCGCTTTCTTCGACTAACCTGAGTGCAAAGAATCTCTTTCTGCGTGATTTTTCCTTCTTTGCGTCCCTTTCTTATCTTGTTACACCACTAATTAACTGCTCATTGGCCGGTATCGGAAATGCTAAAAACAAACTATATTTCATTATCCCCACTGTGACTGTATCGCTCAGCAATAACCTGGAGCTTTCCGCAGTTGGACAACTTCTGAGATATACAGAACACGACATCTTGAGGCAGGACATAAACTTTGCATACTTCAGACTGAAACAGAGCTTCTGATAGTTGGGAAAAGAACCGGCATGCTGGTTACTTCTTTGTATTGACGCGTGTATATACGGTTGAAATCTTTTTGTTATTTTCAAAGTAGCTGTGAACAATCTTATCAGGTGATTCAAACACTTCATAAAATTTATCGGTTACTTTTTCTGGATGGGTAATGTCCATAATAGCAACTCCTTCATGTTGATTCTCTGAAACAAATTCGATTATATAAAAAATCATTTTCCCGGAATGCTTATCTAGCTCTACCCCAATTATTTTTCCGGATCTGTTATCGTATCCACATAACTGTTTATTCTGAGAGATAATCTTATTCTTTACTTTCATCTTAGAACTTCCTGTCATGGCGTTTTTCCCGTATGCGGAAAATTCAAGCCAGTTTATTGTATCTTTACTGACTTCGTTTTTCCAAGTACCAAAGAACTTTTTGAGCAGCTCTGCTTGATTGAGTTTTTTCTGGCTGCTTTGTGCATGTGCTCCATTTGAACCTGCCATGAGGAGCAAGACTATAACTGATACAAAACACAGTTTTTTCATGATCTTACGGTTTTTTGAATTATAATTCTCTGCATCAATGATATAAACAACCTACAGAATGAATGGTTGATAAAAGAAATATAAGATATGTTATTGTAATGAAGGGTACATTTTGTTGAGCGTAGGAAAGGAGAGATTAAATTGTAGCAAAAAAAAAGGAGTCACGCCTGACTCCAACCTTTGTTAACCTTAAATCTAATACTATGAAAAACACATTGCAAAGGTACTGCTTTTGGTGGAATTTGCAAGGATATTACCTGGAAAAGTATGTTGTATAACATACTTTAAAGATTGTGTTAAATTTACTGCCATCTTTTTATGTTTTTAAGATCCTAGATAACTATGCTGATCGTCTCGTGTATTTCTTTTAAGCGCTTCATGCTAAATGTTACATCAGCAAAAATCACATTAAAATAGCACATTATTTAATGGACTACATCTAATTGAATAAATATTTGTTAAATATTCAATTTTATTTTGATTTTCTTTTTGAATATCATTTCAACAACATATCTTTGCCTGACAAAATGATAGTTTTATATGGGCTTAATAAACTTTATAAGTATTATTTTGAGTGATAATTTGTTTTGAACCAATAAAAATGTGACTAAAAGATAATCAACCTAAAATTCAGATTATGAAAACAATTGTGTTAAACAGCCGTACATTAGTGATGAGCATCACTATTTGTTTATTGTTTGTATGCATGCAGGCAATAAGTGCCAGAAACTCTAAAAGCTTTGTATACGATAAGAGCGATGAAAAAGAAACTGTGTTTGTATACGACTCGGTTTCATGCATGCTTACTCCTCATTTGAGGTACGAGTTTAATGAAAGCGAAAATGGCCGTACTAAAACTAAAACGGCGTATCGCTGGAATGAATCGTCCGGAAAGTGGATACCTTATTATTTACTAACCACTACAGATACAGGTGAGTATAAGGTTCATGAATTTGCTCGTTGGAACAACAAAAAGAAAGACTTTTCAATGAATAAGCAGAAGGCGGTTTATTACAAGGAATCTAATGAAAATGTTCCCGGTTATATCTCATTTAAATGGAATGAGAAAAGCTCAAAGTGGGAAATAATTGATGGCGAATATTTTGAAAATTTCATTAATTTAATGGTTAATACTTCTGCCAGATAACGGTAGATGATTTGCAAGGATAAAATAAGACAGGCTGTTATTCCTCATAATAGGATAACAGCCTGTTTTTATTTCTATTCTCGTTATCTATCCCTTTTCTTTTTAGATTTAGGAACATTGTCACTCTCGGGTTTGGGAGGAATGGTATCCTTAGGTAATTCAATTAACTTCTTCTTCTTTTTGTTCCATGGGAGCAACTCGCGCCAACTATCAAAATCTTTTTTATACATAAGACCGAGACCTTGGGTATTTAGATTGGTACGAGTATAGTATCGATCATTTGACTGGTTGTACGCTTTCATACGAATTTCGTCGGTTAGCAGATACTCTAAATCGAAGTTTCCTACAAAGTTGGTGGTAACGGTAGGATTCTCTCTGTATCCAAAGTTACCATTAATCAACAGTCTGTTGTTAAGTAACTGCCCGGAGAGCATTCCTTCAAACTCCATATCAGTCCACCCGTTGGTGCCTGTGCTTCCCTGAATACCAACGTTCCATTTATTACTATTAATAACCTGTGACAACATATTATTCAGCTGACCCGAAAGGGTTGAAGATAGCACGGACGACATTGCATTTGAATTCTGCGTGGCGGTAGCATAATCGGGTGTATAAAACTTACCAATGCCAAGCAAGTAAAGCGTTTGCATATTGATTTGATCTTCGGTACTAATTACATTTTGTACGATCCGCTTTTTCTCCTCGCTTTCGTTAGGTAAATCAATGCCAAGTTTTACAGCCGGATGTAGCAGGTTGCCGGTGATATCCATTAGACAGTTGACCCTTACATTCGATTTCTTAACTTCATTAGGAACTTCCGAACCCAGATCGCCTAATGAAACAGAATTTACGGTGTAAGATGCCTTGATATCTAGCGTTGCGTCAAGGGGATTCCCATTGAAGCTGACACTACTTCCGGAGGCTATGTTGAAATCCTTGCGAATAACTTCTTGCATGCTGAATTTATAGGTACCACTGTTGATATTATAGTTCCCGAACATCTTAACATCACCTTTATTGTAATATTCTAACCGAAGATTTCCGGATCCTCTGCCGATTATATAATCATTGGAAACGGGGTCGACCACAATTTTCATTGTTGCGTCGGGAGTGGCGTCAACCAACATATTAAGCCGGATATCCATAGGAGAGGATGCAGCTTCTTTTTCCATGTTCTTCAGGAAGAAGTCATTCACAATAGTTGAATCTCTCAGAATGCGTTTCGGTGTATGATCAACGAAAGTAACAAACTGATTGCTTACTGCCGAAGTGGTATTGGCCAGTAAGTATACGAAATTGGTATTGCGATTACTCTTCATGGCCACATCAATGTTAAGTCCGGCATTACTTCCGTTGAGAGATACGTTGCCTGTGCCGTATACAGTTCCATAGAAAGGCATGTCTGGACTTTCTTTGGTATTGTATACCAGCATGTTGTTTGCTTCCATCTGCAAGTGGTAGTTCATGTCTTTGAAATGTTCATGATGTACGTATCCATTTACAATACCTGTATGACCTTCCATATCATGTAACTTGATCTTCTTTATTGAAAACTCATTTGGAGTAATGGTAACAGAATCTTTAAAGGCAAAATGAGTATTCAAAATATTCACTTTAAATGAAGCGTCGGCCAAACATTTTCCCTCAAGCGTGAGTGCTTTAAATAACCCGAAAAGTCGTACGTTTCCTGTTGCCCGTCCTTTTATGTCGGTAGCAATGCTCTGCAGGTATGTCTGCAGAAATCCAATCTTGGTATTTATCGCATCAAAATGAAGGTCGAGACCTTTCTTTTTAGGAGAAATATATCCTTTTACATTGGTTTCGGAGAGGTTAGATTCTTTTATTTTTGCATCAAGCATAACCGCCTCTTCATTTTTATCCCATTCACCATATATATTCATATCACCGATAGTACATTCGTTGAATGAGAAATTCTTTACCGAAAGCCGGGTATTCATTACCGGACTTTTCATTGCTTGACTCAGGTAGGCGGTGCCGGTTGCCTTTCCGTTTAAGTCAACCGATTTAAGGTTTACAATATCAAATATGTAACCAATGCCGATATCTTTCAGCTCAACCTTGACAGTATCTTTCGGATTTGGAGTAGCTCTTCCGTTGATGCGCAAAAACTGGTCCTTATGTCCGATCATGAAATTGTCTACATACACTCTTCCCGAATCAACTTCGATATGCGATGGATGTATATTCCAAACGGTGTCGTTAATAATCATTTCGGTAGGTTTAACATCAATTTTTGCCTGAAGAATAGGTTTTTCTCCCGCTGTTTTCAAAAAGCTGGTAATGGTTGAGAAATTACCGCTATAGGTTTGTGCTGCATTGTTTCCCCAATTGATGGTAGTATGCAATTTATCGTTCTCGGCCAATGCTTCCAGTGAAATATTGACAGTGGAGTTTTTCATTCGTTTGTTTCCCCTTATATTGCATTTAAACTGGTCATCGGTACTTTCGCAGAGTATAATGCCCGATTCAATATAATTTTCCTTATACTGTACACCGGGGAAATAGCCGTCTATCTTTAGTTTACGTTCATTGTCATTAAAATATCCCCTGATTGTACTGTGTTTATATACATTCAAAGGAATATTGAATACGCTCGAGAGGATATCGGTATTATAAATATGTGCATCAAATGTAAAGTCGTTGTGAGGTTCCTTATATTTTTTGTTTACTGTAAGCAGGGAAGGTATATATCTTTCCACAGTTTTCATGATGCTTATAGGAATAGACTGGTATGAATAGTTCCCTTTTACAGTTGCAGTCAAAAACTCGGAATTAAGCTCCAGACTCTTTATTCCGCCTGTATGTCTTGCGGCAATATTCAGGTTATTCATAAAATAATTCTTTTCCGGACTAACAAATGTAAAGCTGTCTACATTGATTTCTCCGATCATGTCATCGATAGAGTGGCCCGAAAAGTTGGCTGCGACACTAAGAGAGAATTTGGCGTCTTTGTACTTGTCTGTCAGATGAAACCTATTTGGATACACATTCTGAATATCTGCATGGAAATTAAATGTAGGAAGTTTCTTAGACAGATTGATAGAACCATTCATCAAAACATTTCCGTTTTCGTCATTCAAAGCAGCTTTTCCATCAAAACCTCCGTTTTTATACAATCCGTCGAGTGTGATGTTTTTATATTCATATCCACTATATTCTAATGAAGCAATCAGACCTTTAAGGGATATGTCAGGTTTAAGTCCTTTAGTTTGTACTCCAACTACTTGTAGATTGAGAGATGTTTTTCCAAATTTTTCTTCATTGTTGAGCAATCTTCCTAAATTGAACTGATTGGCTTTAATAACACCGGAATATCGATAAGATCCTTTTGCTTTGTCGGAGCTAAATTTAACGTCGGTTTTTACCATTCCCAACCCTGTGTTGAAGGTTCCGTAAGTTACCAGGTCGTTGAAATATCCCGAAACCTCTCCTTTAAAACCAATATTTCCGATTCTCTTCAATATGTCAGGAGTTCCCGAGAAGTTTTTTACCAGGTTACGAACCAGGAAGTCCATTCCTGCACGATTTATCAGTAGCCTGTTAATGTTGCCAAAGAGATAGGCATCATTGGCATGTGTAAGGTCCTGAATGGCTATTCCTCCCGAAAATAAGAAGTCATTGTCTGCGTTTATTTTCAGGTTTGAAGCAATAAGCTGATTAAGTGTACCGTCAACTTTTACCTCAAGTCCTAGTTTATCTTTAAAATTTGAAAGTGCTGGAACAAAAGGAGATATATCACAAAGCCTAACTTCTGAGGGCAAAATACGCGTTGAAATAGACACCTCATTGGCAAAGTTCTTGAACGCTTTGGGGTTTTTATATGAGATCTTTACAGTATCTAGTTCTACTTTTGTTTGAGGCAATACCACCATAAAATTCTCAATTCTGGCACCTTTAGTATTACCTGCAAGTTTTAAAGTAAGCTTCTGGATTTCAAAGCCTGACTGCTCGGTAAGGCTCAATCGTTTAACTGATGCATTCAGAGAATCCTTGGTGAATGCCTTTAATGATATATTAGCCAGAATATTGGATAGTTTGATATGTTTTGAGTTAAACTTACCCGGACTTTGAGGTTCGGATAATATATCGTAACAGAATGTACCACGACGTATAAGAATTGAGTTGATACGAAGATCTATTTTATTTTCTTTCTTAACCGTGTCTTTACTTGCAAATGCATCAAATACAAACTTGCAGTTTAGCTGGTCCTTGGGAGTCTTTTTATTCAGGTTAATGTTGAAGCCAAAGAGCTGGACGCTGCGGATGGTTATTTTACCTTTAAACAGTGGCAGAATTTCAAACTTGGCAGAAAGGCGGGAGACTTTGAGCATCTCTTTGTTTGCCTTGTCTTTCAGTAATACGTCGTCTATAATGATGCGGTTCATTAAACCAATATCCACTCGTCCAACTGAAACCTCAGTGCGAAGAATCTTCCTCAATTCGTCAGTGGCTATAACAGCCATTTTGTGCTGAACATAAGGGATATTCAACAATATGATGATCCCCAGGTAGAGTCCTATTACTACTGAGAGAAATATTAATATTATTTTCTTAATTGTTCTGATAACCTGAAATCTTTTTTGAAGAACAAAAATAAGGATAATTGTTCATTCAGGAAGAATATTCTATTAATAATTTATGCAAAATAGTTTCATTTTGGACAATTTGAGTGTAAAAAGGAACAATAAGAATCTTTCTAATCGCAGTATCTTTGCAGAAAGATAATAAAAAAGGTAGAAAGATTGATATATGGATACGACAGCTGCTATTTTGATTTATGGTCCGGATTGTACTTCAACTCAATTGATGATGAACTCTTTCCAACATAATAGTCGGGAGGTGAAACTTTGTACAGAAGTGGATGATGCTTACAGGTATTATTGCGAAAAGAAACCGCTCATTTGCATTCTTCATGAGCTTCCTTTAATGTCAAACTCTTTTTCTTTAGCAAAACGTATATTGGAACAGGGTAGAGATACCTATCTGATATTTATTTTTAAAGAGAATAAAATGGAAAATTTTAGAATTGCTTACCAAATAGGAGCGGATGATTGTTTGATGATTCCTTATGATCTTGATGAACTTAAGCTAAGAATAAAAGCTATGCTGAGAAGAGGAACAGAGGTAAAAGAGAAGTCCTCTTCAACTTATATGTTGGGTAAATATATTTTTGAAGAACAAAAAGGTATTTTATCGTTTAATAATAAGAAAGTCCATCTTACAACACGTGAAACTGATTTACTCTCACTTTTGTGCAACAAAATGAATGACATTGTCTCAAGAGAGGATGCCCTGAATACAATATGGAGTGAGGAAGAGTTCGCAAACTCTAGGGTGCTTTCAATATATGTTTATAAATTGAGACAAATTTTAAAAAACGATCCTTCAATCCAAATTATGACAGTGCATGGCGTTGGTTATAAATTGATAGTAAATCCTCTTAAAACAGTAATGGAAAAGCCTTCATTTAAGACTTTAAGAGCTTGAAGTGATATTTAAATGAAATAATTGAGCTATAATTTCGGTATAAAAACGATAGAAGCCTCTTTTTTTATTACTTTTGCATGGATATAATCGATTTTAAAGAGGCGATGACATTAAAGAAAATAAAAAATAATTGGCGCCCTGTTCAGGGTGAACCACTTACAGATTTAGACAAAAAGGTTCTCTTTCATCAGAATAAAGGTTTTTTGGTACCCAAACGAAAACTGATAAAAACTACAGAACAAATAGAAGGAATTCGCAAAAGTGGCCTAATAAATACTGCGATTCTTGATCTTGTTGCCGCAAATATTCATGCAGGCATGACCACAGCAGATATCGATAAACTTGTTTACGATTATACATTATCTCAGGGCGCAATCCCAGCTCCGCTTAATTATGACGGATTTCCTAAAAGCGTCTGCACTTCAATTAATGAGGTAGTATGTCATGGCATTCCGAATGAAAATGAAATTCTTAGGGATGGAGATATTGTAAATGTTGATGTTTCTACTATTTTTGATGGCTATTTCTCTGATGCTTCACGAATGTTTATGATTGGAGAAGTTAAACCCGAGGTAAAGAAACTTGTGCAGATTACTAAAGAATGTCTGGAGATAGGCGTTGAAAAGGCTAAATCTTGGGGCTTTCTGGGAGATATAGGAGAAGGAATTCAACGTCATGCTGAAAAAAATGGATATTCGGTCGTAAGGGAATTGTGTGGACATGGCGTCGGATTGAAATTTCATGAAGAGCCTGATGTAGAGCATTTTTCCAGAAAAGGAAGAAAAGGAATGTTATTGGTGCCGGGAATGGTATTTACTATTGAACCTATGATCAACATGGGCAAAAAAGACATCTTTATAGATGAAGAGGATGGGTGGACTGTTTGTACAGAAGACGGACTTCCTTCAGCACAGTGGGAATATACGCTTGCTATTACTGAATCGGGGCCGGAAATACTTTCTTATTGATCTCTCAAAGTATAGTTGCATTATTTGAGCAACAAATCTTAGTAAGATTTCGCAAAACAATTGTATATTTATATATTATCCAAATAATACAAGATTTATGAATAAATCTGCGAATTATAAATTTACCATTATTGTCCCGGTATATAATGAAGAGGACAATATTTATGCATTAGAGAAAAAAATCGGAGAATTTCTGCCTGAGTCAATATACACAACCTGTGTTCTTTTTGTGAATGATGGCTCGAAAGATCAGAGTAAAAAACGGTTAGAAGAGATTTGTAGCCGTAACGAGCATTTCTATTTTATGGACCTAAAACGTAACTCCGGCTTAAGCGCAGCCATGAAAGCCGGTATTGATGCCGCTTGTTCAGAATTTGTAGGATACATGGATGCCGATTTGCAAACTACTCCTGATGACTTTAACCTTTTATTAGAGCATATCAAAGATTATGAAATCGTAATGGGTATCAGAGCCAATCGTAAAGACTCTTTCTTTAAAAACTTGCAGTCAAAGATAGCAAACGGATTTCGCAACATGATGACGCATGATGGTGTTTCGGATACTGGATGTCCGCTGAAAGTGATTCGCACAGAATATGCCAAAAGAGTACCATTCTTTAATGGGATGCATCGTTTTCTGCCTGCACTGATTCTGCTTCAAAACGGAAAGGTAAAGCAGATCCCTGTACGTCACTTTCCAAGGGTGGCAGGAGTCTCTAAATATAATTTATGGAACAGACTGGTTTCTCCGTTTATAGATTGTTTTGCCTATCGATGGATGAAAAAAAGATATATCAATTACAGCATCGGAGACACAAACTTATAGACCGTTACTTTTATGATGTACGTTATCGGATTTCTGGCACAGGCATTCTTTTCGGCTCGTATCCTGTTTCAATGGATACTATCTGAAAAAGCGAAGAAGGTGATGTCGCCTTCCATTTTTTGGATACTAAGTATTTTAGGAGCTTATTTGTTGGTTATATATGGGTGGCTGAGAGATGATTTTTCCATCTTGTTGGGACAGTTTATTTCCTATTATATCTATATATGGAATTTATATGAAAAAGGAGTATGGAAGAAGGTTCATGTTGTTTTACAGGCAATAATGCTGCTAACTCCGGTTGTCGCACTGATCTTTGTGTTTAATAATGCTGATGAGTTTATTGCTACCTTTTTAAGGAATGACAAGGTTCCGTTATGGTTGCTTGTTTTTGGTTCAACTGGGCAGGTGATATTTACCCTTCGGTTTGTTTATCAATGGATTTATTCGGCAAGAAGGAAAGAATCAATCTTACCGATTGGTTTTTGGGTAATTAGCCTGATAGGCTCGTCTGTTATTATATCGTATGGTGTATTTCGTTTGGACCCAGTACTTATTTTGGGACAAGCTGTAGGATTTGTAGCCTATCTCCGTAATATAATGATTGCAAGAAATGATTATAAATACCGATTAAATGAAAGCAAATAAATACCTTCTGATATTGCTGGCATTTTTGCCATTATTGTTATTCCGCGACTTTACGCCGGATAATGAGTTGAAATATCTCAGTATTGCCGACGAGGCAATTCGTAATGGGAATTTTTTTACTTTCACCAATCACGGGCTTATATACGCAGATAAACCCCCTTTTTACCTCTGGATAGTGATGCTTGGGAAATTGCTTTTTGGTACTCACAGCATGCTTTTCCTTGGAATGTTTTCCGTTATTCCCGCCTTGGTTGTTCTTTATGTAATGGATAAGTGGATAGCCTCTGAAGTAGATTTGAGTAATCGTATTTCAGCTCAGCTGATGTTGATTACCACTGGTTTCTTTTTGGGGGCGGCAGTTGTACTGCGTATGGATATGCTCATGTGTATGTTTATTGTGCTTTCGCTCTATACATTTTATCAGATGTATGAGGGTAAGGGAACAAAATGGAGTGGTTTTCTGTTTGCATTTTATGTCTTTATGGCACTCTTTACAAAAGGTCCTATCGGATTACTTGTACCCCTTTTATCGGTTGTTGCATTCCTTGCAGTGAAAGGGGAGTTGAGAACTATTGGACGATATTGGGGAATCAAAACATGGGGGATTCTTTTAATTTGTTCGGCTGTTTGGTTCTCTGGTGTCTATATTGAAGGTGGAAATGCATATCTGAACAATCTTCTGTTTAATCAGACGGTAAACCGGGCGGTTGATTCATTTCACCATAAAAAGCCTATTTATTATTATTTTGAGGTGATATGGCATTGTCTGGCACCTTGGTCACTACTTTGTGTCGGAGTGATTATTGCAGGTTTAAAGGCTAAAATAATCCGGACCGATTTGGAAAAGTTCTTTCTGACAGTAATAACTGTTACTTTTGTGGGGTTGTCATTGATTAGTGCCAAGATAGAAATATATATGCTTCCGGCATTTCCTTTCTTTATCTATCTGACCATTATGTTATGGCAAAAAGTAAGATTAAACAAATTTGTTTCTGCATTGATTGCTATTCCGACAGTTATCCTTGGACTTGCACTCCCTGTTGTTCTGGTATTGGGGCGATTTAAATCCATGACTATGCTTAATAATCCGATTATTTATATTGCATGCGGCTTGTTGACAGTTGTTGCTATTCTCACACTACTTAGTTTATATAAGAGAAAAGATTTGCACAGAGCTGTAAATATCCTGGCTGGAGGATTACTCCTTGTTATTTTTACCGGTTCTTTCTCAATACCATCATTCAATGAATATATAGGTTACAAGGAACTCTGTAGTAAAGGAAAGGAAGTAGCTCGTCATAAAGGAATAAAAACGTATTATATTTATAATCCTAATAGAATGGGGAATATAGATGTTTACCTGGAACATGAATTGAAGGATTGGAAAGAGTTGGAAGCAGATAGTATTTCTAGCAGCAAAGCTATTTTGTTCGTCCGTACAAGGGATATTAGTAGAGACTCTTTGCTGAAGCAGAAAGTGGCTGGAAAAGAACAGTTCACCAAAGGTAATTGTACGGTCGTAATTTTTTAAGTTTTATGAAAAAAATTTTAGTAACAGGTACTGCCGGGTTTATCGGTTTTTACCTTGCCAAAAAGTTGCTTGAACGAGGAGATGAGGTCGTTGGCATTGATAATATTAATGACTATTACGATATCTCATTAAAATATGATCGTTTGCAAGAAACTGGTATTTCAAGAGAGAATATATCAGATAAGATTCCTGTCAGGAGTGATCTATATCCCAACTATCGATTCATTAAACTGGACTTGACAGATCGTGATGAAATTATCCGGCTTTTTAAAGACGAAAAGTTCGATGTAGTATGTAATTTGGCAGGTCAGGCTGGCGTGCGTTACTCCATTGATCATCCTTTTTCATATATCGATTCCAATATAGTAGGTTTTGTCAATGTGCTTGAAGCGTGCAGGCAATGCAGAGTAGAACATTTGGTATATGCAAGTTCCAGCAGTATTTACGGTTTAAATGATAAAATTCCTTATTCGGAATCTGATAAGACAGATAGCCCTGTCAGCTTGTATGCCGCAACAAAAAAGGCGAATGAGCTGATGGCGCATTCATACAGTAATCTTTATCAGTTGCCTACGACCGGTGTTCGCTTCTTTACGGTATATGGTCCTTGGGGACGTCCGGATATGGCCCCCTATCTTTTTATGAAATCAGTCATTAATGGAAGTCCCATTAAGGTGTTTAATCATGGCAATCTGAGACGTGATTTTACCTTTATAGATGATATCATTGAAGGGGTAGTGAAGATAGTTGATACTCCTCCAGCAGATGTCATTCCGTATAAAATATACAATATAGGTCACTCTAGGCCGGTAAAGCTTATGGATATGATTGCTGCTATAGAGAAGGCTACCGGTAAAGAGGCAGTCAAGGAGTATGTTGGAATGCAGCCAGGTGATGTGTACTGTACTTATGCCGACACAAGTTGCCTTGAAAAAGATTTTGGCTACAAACCACAGACAGATATTCAGGAAGGAATTGATAAGTTTTATGAATGGTATGTGAATTATACCGATTAAAATAGTATTTTTGCAGGGTAAAAATATGAAAAGATGGATACAATTATATTAGGAATTGAATCTTCCTGTGATGATACTTCTGCAGCCGTAATTAAAAACGGGGTTTTGTTATCAAATGTAGTTGCCAATCAGGCTGTACACGAGGCATATGGTGGTGTTGTTCCTGAGCTTGCATCTCGGGCTCATCAGCAGAACATTGTACCGGTGGTAAATGAAGCCTTGAAAAGAGCAAATGTGACAAAAGATCAGCTGAGTGCTGTTGCTTTTACACGTGGCCCTGGTTTAATGGGGTCTTTGTTGGTAGGAGTTTCTTTTGCCAAAGGTTTTGCCCGAGCTCTGAATATTCCTATGGTGGATGTTAATCATCTGAATGGACATGTGTTAGCTCATTTTATTAAAGAGCCAGATGAAGAAACAGCCCAACCAAAATTTCCTTTCCTTTGTTTGCTGGTATCTGGTGGAAATTCACAAATTATTCTGGTTAAATCATATAGTGAAATGGAGGTGCTGGGGCAGACAATTGATGATGCTGCCGGTGAAGCTATTGATAAATGCTCAAAGGTGATGGGGCTGGGTTATCCGGGGGGGCCGATTGTTGATAGATTGGCTCGTCAGGGAAATCCTAAAGCATTTACATTTAATAAACCACAAATTCCTGGGTATAATTACAGCTTTAGCGGACTGAAAACATCCTTTCTCTATTCCCTGCGTGAATATTTGAAGGAAGATCCTGATTTTATTGAACATCACAAAAACGATCTGGCTGCGTCCTTGGAAGCTACGATTGTAGATATCCTGATGAGTAAGCTTCGTAAAGTGGCAAAGGATTATAATATAAAAGAGGTAGCTGTGGCAGGTGGTGTATCTGCAAATAATGGCTTGCGAAATGCCTTCCGCGAGCATGCTGCTAAATATGGCTGGAACATTTATATTCCCAAATTTGGTTATACAACCGATAATGCAGCGATGATCGCAATTACCGGTTACTTTAAATACCTTAACAAAGATTACTGTCCGATGGAATTACCTGCATTCTCAAGGGTGACCATTTAAAAGTAAATAAGATGTTTGTAGAAATTATTACGATAGGTGATGAACTGCTTATCGGTCAGGTAGTTGATACTAATTCTGCCTGGATGGGCCGCGAACTGAATAAGGCCGGTTTTGAAGTAATTCGTGTTACTTCTGTCAGAGATCGTGAAGAAGAAATACTCGAGGTAGTAGATTCCGCGATGAAAAGGGCGGATATTGTTTTGATGACCGGTGGATTGGGACCAACTAAAGATGATATAACCAAATATACATTATGTAAATACTTTGGTACAGAGCTGGTCTTCAGTGAAATGGTATTCGAAAATATTAAGAGAATACTGGCGAATAGAATAACACTTAATCCTCTGAATCAGGCCCAGGCAATGGTACCCAAAGATTGTACCGTGATTAATAATCCGGTTGGAACAGCATCTGTGAGTTGGTTTGAGAAAGATAACAAAGTATTGGTTTCAATGCCTGGCGTTCCTCAGGAAATGAAATATAGCATGAGTCATGAAATTATCCCTCGGCTTAGTGCCCGTTTTGAGATGAAGGCTATTGTTCATAAAACCTACATGGTTAAGAATTATCCGGAATCAGCACTGGCCATTGCGCTAACTGAATGGGAAAACCAGTTGCCGGAATGTATTAAGCTTGCTTACCTGCCCAAATCGGGTATCGTGCGGTTACGGCTTACTGGTCGCGGAGATAATGAGGACCAACTGAAAAAGATGGTGCTGAAAGAAGGTAGTAAACTTTACGAAATATTGGGCGAGAATGTCCTCGATGAAAACGATGCTCCTCTTGAAGAGATTGTCGGCCGAATGCTGAAGGAGCGAGGTTTGACAGTTTCCACGGCTGAAAGTTGCACCGGAGGTAATATTGCAGCGCGAATTACTTCCGTTCCCGGAAGTTCTGCTTATTTTAAAGGCAGTGTTGTTGCTTATTCCAATGAGGTAAAAAAAGAAATTTTGCATGTATTGGATGAAACACTCCAAAAATATGGTGCGGTAAGTGAGGAAGTTGTAAAAGAAATGGTTCTGGGTGTGATAAATTCCCTTAAAACAGATTGTGCTGTGGCGGTTTCAGGAATTACAGGACCCGATGGAGGGACTCTGGATAAGCCTGTGGGTACAGTCTGGGTGGCCGCTGCGTACGGAAAAACGATTCTTACAGCAAAGCAAGAGGTAGACTTCGGAAGGGAGCTGAATGTAGAACGGGCAACCAATAATGCTCTTTTGTTGCTTCAGAGATTACTAAAATGAGGAATAATTGATGCTTAAATGTGAATTAATTTGCGAAATGTTTGTTTTATATTGATAAATTCACTTACTTTGTGCCCTGTTTGGAAACTACAAGAAAGAAAACTATAAAAATTAGATAGAAATGTCGAAGATTTGTCAAATTACAGGAAAGAAAGCCATGATTGGCAACAATGTTTCACACTCAAAAAGAAGAACCAAAAGAACTTTTGATGTGAACTTGTTTACTAAGAAGTTCTACTATGTAGAGCAAGATTGCTGGATTAGCTTGAGCATCAGCGCAGCCGGTTTACGTACAATTAACAAAAACGGGTTGGATGCTGCTTTAAATGAAGCTGTAGCTAAAGGGTATTGTGATTGGAAAAGCATTAAAATAATTGCTTAATATTAAGGAGAGATTGAGTTATGGCAAAGAAAGCAAAAGGTAACAGAGTACAGGTTATCCTTGAGTGCACAGAGCACAAGGATAGTGGAATGCCGGGCACTTCCCGTTATATTACAACGAAAAACAGAAAAAATACTACTGAAAGAATTGAGTTGAAGAAATATAATCCAATTCTTAAGAAAGTAACAGTTCACAAAGAAATTAAATAAGAGATAGACCATGGCAAAGAAAACAGTAGCAAGTTTGCAAGATGGAACCAAAGAAGGTCGTTCCTATACAAAGGTTATCAAAATGGTTAAATCTCCAAAAACTGGAGCTTACGCATTTGATGAACAAATGGTACCAAACGAAAAAGTTCAGGACTTTTTCAAAAAATAATAGTCATTGTCTTTACTGCAATTGACAAAAACTTCCTCTCATTCATTAAAATGAGGGGAAGTTTTTTTTTGATACAAATTCAAATTGTTATATCTTTGTAGCTTAATATATTACTAATAGGAATCAATATGGGATTTTTTAGTTTTTTCTCCAAAGAAAAAAAAGAAGTTCTAGATAAGGGATTATCTAAAACCAAGGAAAGCGTCTTTAACAAGATTGCCAGAGCTGTAGCAGGAAAATCGAAGGTGGATGATGAGGTTCTGGATAATCTGGAAGAAGTTTTGATTACCTCTGATGTTGGGGTGGAAACTACACTCAATATTATCAAGCGGATTGAACAAAGAGTTGCTTCTGATAAATATGTTAATGCACAGGAACTGAATCATATTCTCCGCGATGAAATTGCTGCTTTACTGAAAGAAAACAACTCCGACGATGCTGAAGAGTTCAGCGTACCGGCCGATAAGACTCCTTACGTAATCATGGTGGTGGGTGTAAATGGCGTTGGCAAAACAACAACAATCGGTAAAATGGCATATCAGTATAAAAAAGCCGGTAAGTCGGTTTACCTGGGTGCTGCAGATACATTCCGCGCTGCTGCCGTAGAACAGCTGGTAATCTGGGGAGAAAGAGTGGGAGTGCCTGTGATTAAACAGAAGATGGGAGCCGATCCTGCTTCCGTGGCATTTGATACATTGAGCTCTGCAGTGGCCAATAAGGCAGATGTGGTGATTATTGATACAGCTGGGCGTCTTCACAATAAAGTGAGCCTGATGCACGAACTTACCAAGATTAAAAACGTGATGAAAAAAGTGATTCCGGATGCCCCTCACGAAGTGTTACTGGTACTCGACGGTTCTACAGGACAAAACGCTTTTGAACAAGCCAAACAATTTACATTGGCTACGGAAGTGTCTGCCATGGCCATCACAAAGTTAGATGGAACAGCGAAAGGTGGCGTGGTTATAGGTATTTCTGACCAGTTTAAAATTCCAGTGAAATACATCGGGCTTGGAGAAGGTATGGAAGACTTGCAAGTGTTCCGTAAAACAGAGTTTGTTGATTCCCTATTTGGAGAAAATTAATGAAAAAAAATACAATTGATATTATTACGCTGGGATGTTCTAAAAATCTGGTTGATTCAGAACAGCTGATTCGCCAGCTTGAGAAAAATGGATACAGTGTAACTCATGATTCTGAAACACCGGAAGGTGAGATTGCTATTATAAATACCTGCGGCTTTATTGGTGATGCCAAGGAAGAATCCATTAATATGATTCTTGAATTTGCCCAGGCAAAAGAGGAGGGACGACTCAATAAACTGTATGTGATGGGTTGCCTTTCCGAACGTTATTTAAAGGAACTTTCCAGTGAAATCCCGACAGTAGATAAATTCTATGGCAAGTTCGACTGGAAAGGACTTCTACAAGATCTAGGAAAGGTGTATGATGAACGTATTCATATAGAACGCTCGCTTACAACTCCCAAACATTATGCTTATCTGAAGATATCGGAAGGCTGTGACAGAAACTGTGCTTACTGTGCAATTCCAATTATCACCGGCGGTCATGTATCGCGCCCTATGGAAGAGATTCTTGACGAAGTGAAGTATCTGGTGAGCAATGGTGTAAAAGAATTCCAGGTAATTGCTCAGGAGCTTACCTATTATGGGCTCGATCTTTACAAAAAACAAATGTTGCCCGAACTGATTGAAAAGATTTCCGATATTCCCGGAGTGGAGTGGATTCGTCTGCATTATGCATACCCAGCTCATTTCCCGACGGATTTATTCCGTGTGATGCGCGAACGCAAGAATGTATGCAAATACATGGATATAGCTTTGCAGCATATCAGCAATAATGTGCTGTCGGATATGAGAAGACATGTATCGAAGGAAGAAACTTATCAATTAATGGAGCAATTCCGCAAGGAGGTTCCGGGAATTCATCTTCGTACGACATTGATGGTTGGCTTCCCTGGCGAAACAGAAGCTGATTTTGAGGAGCTGAAAGAATTTGTGAAACGTGTTCGGTTCGACAGAATGGGGGCGTTTGCTTATTCTGAAGAAGAGGGTACCTACTCAGCAGAAAGTTTTGAAGATAACGTACCTCACGAAGTGAAACAGCAGAGATTGAATGAACTCATGGCTATCCAGCAGGAAATTTCGGCCGAACTGAGCGCTGCTAAGATTGGTGAATGCTATAAAGTGATTATTGACCGCAAAGAGGGCGATTATTACATTGGACGTACCGAATTCGACTCTCCGGAAGTGGACCCTGAAGTATTGATTCTAGGAGCCGACCTAAACTTGATGATAGGTCAGTTCTATCAGGTAAGGGTTACAGATGCCGATGACTTTGATTTGTTTGCTGAATTGGTGAATGAGTAACTGATAAAAAAATAAAACACATTGAACAACAAGGAATTTATCACAGAACTATCCAATCGGTTGGGATACTCCGCCAAGGAGACCGCCGATCTTGTTTCGTCGGCCATTTCTGTTGTATCGGAACAGCTGCAGGAGGGAAATACTGTTGTTGTTCAGGGTTTTGGAACGTTCGACGTGAAGAAGAAAGCAGAGCGTATCTCTGTTAATCCGGCTACCAAACAGCGAATGCTGGTGCCGCCCAAATTGGTGATTAGTTATAAGCCAAGTAATGTATTGAAGGATAAGTTTAAATGAATCTGAATATATGGGCGAAAGAATTAACATACAGAATCTGATAGACTTATTTGCTGCCAAAAAAGGGCTAACAAAAAAAGAGACTGAAAGTTTTCTTAAGGAGATGTTTGCACTGATCGAACAGACTCTTGAGAATGATAAATATGTGAAAATCAAAGGGTTCGGAACCTTTAAATTGATTGAGGTTGACAGTCGTGAAAGTGTCAATGTCAATACAGGCGAACGTTTTGAAATTCAAGGACACACAAAAATATCTTTTACTCCCGATGCTGTCATTCGTGATCAGATAAACAAACCTTTCTCTCATTTTGAGACAGTAATTCTCAATGAAGGAGTTGTGTTTGATGATATGAATATCAGCGAGGAAGAGCCAGACAGTGATAATGAAACGACTGTTTCGGAAGAGATGGTTATGGCTGGAAATACGGAATTGTCGATTGATGAACCTCAAGCAGAAGAAGTTCTGTCTGAAAGACTGGTTTCGGATACAGAATTTAAGCAAGAGGAGAGTACTCAGACTGTTGAAGATACTCTAACTACAGAGAATGAAACAATTCAGGAAGAGGTACCTGTCAATGCACCTGCCGAATCTGCACCGATCGCTGTCAATACTGCAAAAGAAAACATAACTGAAGTCATTAATACTCCCGAGAAGATCATTGATGATGCAGAAACACCCGCCGAAGTTGCTGTTGCATCTGTAACGACAGATGTAAAAGACAATGCTGAAATACCTGTTGAAGAGGCAAATGAACCGGAGAAAGCTTCTTCCTCCAATGTAGAAGCAACGCCTGCTGAAGAGGTACAAACCATTGCCTCCGAAGAGGTTGTGGCGTCAAATCAGCAATCAACCGTCCCGTCAGAAATAAATCCTCAGGATTCCATTCAGAAGATTTCCGCTGCACTTTCGGATGCAAAGGCCGTTCTTACTTCAGAAGAAGAGGCTGCTGCAAAAACTTCGGTGGTGAAAAGAGCTGATGAGAAGAGAACTTCGGCAACAGAAGAGATAATTCCTGCATATCCCGAAAAGATATCAGTAGCAGCCGGACCAGTCTACACAAAGGTAACTGTATCGGCTTCGGTTCCTGTTAATGAGACGGAAAACACTGTTTCGGCCGAAACAAAGAGCGCTGTCTTACCTCAGGAAACAATCAAACAGGATGAGGAAATTGAAGTGACTATGCCAAAACAGAGAAATTATGCCATGTATTATTTTATTGGTATGATTACTTTCCTGTTGCTCTTTGTTAGCTCCATTTTTACCTTTATCTACAATCCTGAATTTGTAATGAGTCTATTGCCGGAAACAACTGCTGAAAACAAGGTTGATTCAGCAAAAATAGCTCCGGTAGTAGTCAAAAAGGATACTATCCATGTGAAAGATTCCATTCCTCGTGAAGAGAAAAAGGAACTGAAAAACGAAGTGGCTAAAATGACTCAGGAAGCAGTTCGCTCCAATGGGCAAAACAAGATGGATGAGACTGTGATTCATGGTAAACAAACAGAACAAAAAAATATAAAGCTGAATCCTGCAGATTATAAAATTGTAGGTACTAAAGGAAAGTATACCGTTCAGGAAGGAGAGTCTCTGGTTAAAATATCCAAGCTGTTCTATCAGTCCAAGGACTTGTGGACACTGATTGTGCAGCATAATCCCACTGCTATTAAGAATCCGGATTATGTTCCGGCAGGAACGGTGATTAGAATTCCGGAATTACAGCTTAAAAATTAAATCCATCGAGATAACTTTATTAAGTTCTGTACAAAAGATTGCATTCTTCTGTACAGAACAATTAATTCTCTTGTACAAAAGAATCTATTGTTTTGTACAAGAGAATTTTCTTTTATGGCCAATCTTTTCAAAATGGTCGGTTTCTTATCTCATTTCTAAACATTATGCATTGTTTTTTAATGATTTTTAGTTGCTGTAGTTAATTATAAAGAGTATTTTTGGAACTCGAAAAGAATTATCAGTTACTACGATAAATTCTCTTCCTTAAGTGCATTAAAATAACAATAAAAGTATTATAAAAACTATGGCTGAATCGATTGATATCCGCGAGTTGAACGAACGGATAGAAAAACAAAGCGCATTTGTAACCAACCTCATGAAGGGGATGGATCAGATGATTGTGGGACAGAAACACTTAGTAGAGTCTTTGCTGATTGGGTTGCTCTCTGACGGACACATCCTGCTGGAAGGGGTACCGGGACTTGCAAAAACACTGGCAATTAAAACACTGGCTTCGTTGATTGATGCGAAATACAGCCGCATTCAGTTTACGCCCGACTTGTTGCCTGCCGATGTGGTTGGTACCATGATCTACAGTCAGAAGGACGAAACCTTTATGGTTAAGAAAGGTCCGGTATTTGCCAACTTCGTATTGGCAGATGAAATTAACCGTGCACCGGCAAAAGTTCAGAGTGCTCTGCTCGAAGCCATGCAGGAGCGTCAGGTTACTCTGAGCAAAGATACTTTCATGTTGCCTGAACCATTCCTGGTACTGGCTACCCAGAACCCCATCGAACAAGAGGGTACTTATCCGCTTCCTGAAGCGCAGATGGACCGTTTCATGTTGAAGGTGGTAATTGATTATCCAAAGCTGGAAGAAGAAAAGCTCATCATTCGCCAGAATATCAACGGAGATAAGTTTGATGTGAAACCTATCTTGAAAGCCGACGAGATTCTAGAAGCAAGAAAGGTGGTTCGTGATGTTTACCTGGACGAAAAGATTGAACGATATATCGTTGATATTGTGTTTGCTACACGTTATCCGGAGAAGTATGGCTTGAAGGAGTTGAAAGATATGATTGCCTTCGGTGGATCGCCACGTGCTTCTATCAACCTGGCACTGGCAGCCCGTACTTATGCATTTATAAAGAGACGTGGTTATGTGATTCCGGAAGATGTGCGTGCCATTGCACACGACGTTCTTCGTCACCGTATCGGTCTTACTTATGAAGCTGAAGCCAGCAATGTGACATCCGATGAAATAGTTAGCAAGATTCTTAATAAGGTGGAGGTGCCTTAGTCGTATGGAAGCGAGTGAACTTATAAAAAAAGTTCGTCAGATTGAAATAAAAACTCGGGGACTATCGAATAACATCTTTGCCGGACAGTATCATTCTGCGTTTAAAGGGCGGGGAATGGCCTTTTCTGAAGTTCGTGAGTATCAATATGGCGATGATGTGCGGGATATTGATTGGAATGTAACGGCACGGTTCCACAAACCTTATGTGAAGGTGTTTGAGGAAGAGCGTGAACTTACCGTTATGTTGCTGATTGATGTTTCCGGAAGTCTTGAATTTGGTACGGTGAAACAGATGAAAAAGGACATGGTAACAGAAATTGCTGCCACCCTGGCGTTCTCTGCCATCCAGAACAACGATAAAATAGGTGTAATCTTTTTCTCGGACAAAATAGAGAAGTTTATTCCGCCCAAGAAGGGCAGGAAGCACATTCTCTTCATTATCCGTGAACTGATTGACTTTCAGGCAACCAGCCGTAGGACGAACGTTCGTATGGGGCTGGAATACCTGACCAATGCAATCAAGAAGAGATGCACTGCGTTTTTGATTTCCGACTTCATTGATAATTCAGATTACAAGAACGCATTGACCATAGCCAATCGTAAGCACGATGTGGTGGCTATTCAGGTTTATGACCGCCGTGTGGCTGAACTTCCAGCGGTTGGACTGATGAAAGTAAAAGACGCGGAAACCGGTCATGAGCAATGGATTGATACCTCTTCGAAAGCGTTGCGCAAAGCGCATCACGAATGGTGGGTGAAGAAACAGAATATTCTAAACGAATTATTCACCAGAAGCAGTGTAGATTCAGTCTCTGTGCGTACTGACGAAGATTATGTGAAAGCATTGCTGAATCTGTTTGCTAAAAGAAAATAATACGAAATGAGTAAATACACATTATTGAAAAGCAGAAATTTCCTGATTGGAGTGAGCTGTTTCGTGCTGTTATCTTTTGTTCCGCAGAAGATAGCAGCCCAATCTGTTACAGTTGATGTATCCATTGATTCTTTGCAGATTATGATTGGTGAACAGGCCCATATCAGACTTCAGGTAAGCATGGATGCCCGACAAAAAGCTGTTTTCCCTCATCTCAGAGACAGTTTGGTGCGTGGCATCGAAATTCTTGAAGTTGCAAAGCCCGATACACAGTATCTCAACAATAAACAGCGCCTGCTTATTACACAGAAATACACGATAACTTCTTTCGATTCGGCGCTTTACTATATTCCTCCATTCAATGTAATGATAGATTCAAAGGAATATAAATCGAAGTCGCTGGCGCTAAAGGTTTACTCTCCAAGGGTGCCTCTCGATAAGAATCATCCCGACCAATTCTTCCCTCAGAAGGGAGTAATGAATCCTCCTTTCGTTTGGAGCGATTGGGCCGGAATTGTTTTTCTTTCCATACTGGCCATTCCGTTGTTGTTGGCGATAATATACCTCATTATCCGTTTCAGGGATAATAAACCAATTATCAGACATATAAAGATTGAACCGAAGCTTCCACCTCACCAGCAGGCCATGAAAGCAATCGAACGTATAAAGTCCGAGAAAATCTGGCAACACGGTCGCTCCAAGGAGTATTATACCGAGCTGACCGATACGTTGAGAAACTATATTCAGGAACGTTTCGGGTTCAATGCCATGGAAATGACCTCTTCCGAGATTATCGAAAAGTTGATGGAAGTTGAATCTAAAGACATCAACGAACTGAAAGATCTTTTTATGACGGCTGACCTGGTTAAGTTTGCCAAGCATAATCCGCTGATGAATGAGAATGATTATAACCTGCTTAACGCAATCTCCTTTATCAATGATACCAAGGTGGAAGAAGTTGCGGACAAGAAACCTGTACCTACTGAGATAACTGTTGAGGAAAAACGCTCACGCAGGGCAAAAGTGATACTGGCTGTCGGAATAACACTGTTGACCGCAGGTATAATAGCTATCATGGCTTATGTGGCCATGCGTATTACTGATATGTTCTTATAATTAAAACGATTGAGAAATGATATTTGCTAATATAAAATTTTTATTTCTGCTTATACTGCTTGTACCATATATTGTGTGGTATATCCTGAAGCAGCGGAAAAATGAGGCTGCGCTTCAGGTTTCCGACACCAGGGTATTTGCGCACACGCCCAAAAGCTATAAGATATATCTGTTGCATGCACCGTTTGTTCTTCGGTTAATTGCTTTTGTGATGCTGATACTGATACTTGCGCGTCCGCAAACTACCAACAACTGGCAGAATACGGAAACGGAAGGAATCGATATCATGATGGCACTTGACGTATCGACCAGTATGCTTGCTGAGGATCTGAAACCCAATCGTCTGGAAGCGGCAAAGGAGGTGGCAGCCGAGTTTATTAACGGTCGCCCGAACGATAATATCGGTATCACTCTTTTCGCAGCTGAAAGTTTTACTCAGTGTCCGCTAACCGTAGACCACGCCGTACTACTTAATCTTTTAAACAATACACAATGCGGTATGATAGAAGATGGAACAGCTGTGGGTATGGGTATTGCAAATGCAGTGTCCCGTTTAAAGGAGAGCAAGGCAAAATCGAAAGTGATTATTCTGTTGACCGATGGCTCTAACAATCGGGGAGAGATATCTCCGCTCACAGCTGCCGAAATTGCCAAAAGCTTTGGCATACGGGTATACACTATTGGCGTAGGAACAAACGGAATGGCTCCTTATCCGTATCCCACAGGCGGTACGGTACAGTATATCAATGTACCGGTGGAAATCGATGAAGCTACATTGACTCAGATTGCTCATAATACAGACGGAAAGTATTTCCGTGCAACAAGCACATCAAAGCTGAAAGAGGTTTACCACGAAATTGATAAGCTGGAGAAGACTAAGTTGAATGTAAAAGCATATAGCAAGAGACATGAAGGCTATCAGCCGTTTGCGCTGATATTGTTCCTGTGTCTTCTGGGCGAGATCCTTTTACGCAACTCAATATTAAAGAAAATACCGTAAATTAAAAAAGATAAACTATGTTTCGATTTGCAGACCCGACATATTTATATCTGCTTATAATATTGCCGTTCATCGCAGCTTTCTATATCTATTCAAACTTTAAGAGACGGAAAGCAATTAAAAAGTTCGGCGACCCGGAACTGATGGCACAACTGATGCCCGATGTTTCCAGATATCGCCCGGACGTAAAATTCTGGCTTGTTTTTGCTGCATTAGCGCTGACCATAGTTCTGATGGCCCGTCCTCAGTTTGGTACTAAAGCTGAGAAGGTGGAGAGAAAAGGAGTAGAGGTTATTATTGCGCTTGATATATCCAACTCAATGTTAGCTGAAGATATTGTTCCAAGCAGATTGCAGAAAGCCAAAATGATTGTTTCCAAACTGGTTGATGAGTTTGATCAGAACAAAGTGGGACTGATTGTATTTGCTGGAGATGCTTTTACGCAACTTCCTATTACCAGCGATTTTGTTTCTGCCAAGATGTTCCTTGAATCGACCACTCCTGCATTGATAAACAGACAGGGTACCGCAATAGGTGCTGCAGTCGATCTGGCTGCACGGAGCTTTACTCCTCAGAAAGGGGTAGGTAAAGCGATCGTACTGATTACTGATGGCGAAAACCACGAACCAGGAGCAGTGGAAGCAGTAAAAGAAGCAAAAAAGAAAGGAATCGTGGTACATGTCTTGGGAGTTGGTTCAACACAAGGCTCGCCTATACCGGTTCCTGGCTCAAGCAATTTTAAGAAAGACCGACAGGGAAATGTGATTATCACCAAACTGAACGAAGAAATGTGCAAGGAGCTTTCTGCGGCAGGAAAAGGAATCTATGCTCGAGTGGACAATACAAACTCGGCCCAGAAATCGCTGATAAGCGCAATTGATGATATGGCGAAGTCGGATATGGAAAGCAGCGTCTATTCTGATTACGATGAGCAGTTTCAAGGGGTAGCATGGTTAATTCTGCTTCTGCTGATTGCTGATTTGATGCTGTTGGAGCGCAAAAATCCATTATTCAAGAATATTAAACTGTTTAAGATATAAGAAATGTCACAGGTTAGATATATAATTATTTTAGCTTTCTTGCTTCTGGCCAATGGAAATGCTTTTGCGCAAAGAAGTGAAAGGGATTATATCCGCAAGGGTAATAAGCTGTTTAAAGACAGCTTTTATGTTCAGGCGGAGATAAACTACCGAAAAGCGCTGGAACTCAATCCGAATTCTTCTGAAGCCTTATACAACTTGGGAAATGCCATGTCTCAGCAAAACAAGCTTAAAGAAGCCATGCAGCAATATACTGCGGCTTCTCAGGTTGAGAAAAACAAAACCAAACTGGCAAAGATTTATCATAATGCCGGGGTGTTGTATCAGGCAGCCAAACATTACCAGGAGGCAGTTCAGGCTTATAAACAGTCTTTGAGAAATAATCCGAATGATGATGAAACCAGATATAACCTGGCACTGGCCATGAAACAGATGAAGGAACAGCAAAATAAGGATAAAAACAAAGACAAGAACAAGGACAAGAATAAAGAAAAACAAAAGCAGGATCAGAAAAAAAATGATAAGCAGAAGGAGCAACCAAAACCGCAGCCTAACAAAAATCAGATGTCTAAAGAAAATGCCGAGCAACTGCTGAATGCTGCTACGCAGGATGAAAAACAGCTGCAGGAAAAGATGAAGAAACGGCTTCCGAATCAGGGACGCAACCTGGATAAGGACTGGTAATTAAATAATAACAAGAGGATATAAAACACAAAGCAATGAGGAAACTGATTTTCTTATTCATTATTTTATTGATACCCGGAATTAATGCTTTTGCAGATAATGTCAGATTGGTGGCAGAAGCACCGGATGCGGTCGCTGTAGGCGATCAGTTTAGAATTACATATACCGTGAATACGCAGAATGTTAAGAGCTTCAGGGCATCGTCCATGAAAGGATTTGATGTGCTCGCCGGACCGTACGAATCGAGAATGACTAGTTCTCAGTATGTAAACGGCAAAGGTTCTTCAGTAAGTTCAATTACATATACATATACGGTAATGGCAAGCTCGAAGGGAACTTTTACCATCGGACCGGCAACTGCTATAGCGGATGGAAAAGCCGTTGCTTCGAACAGTCTGCGCATTAAAGTGCTTCCGGCAGATCAGACTGGCGGCGGATCATCAAATAAAGCTGCTTCACGTTCTTTATCAAGTACAAAGGTCTCAGCACAAGATCTCATCATTGAGGGATCTGTAAACAAAACATCGGTATATGAACAAGAAGCAATTGTGCTTACCTATAAAATCTATACATTGGTTGATTTGAGAGGCTTCGACAATGTAAAACTGCCAGACTTTAAAGGATTTCAGTCACAGGAAGTTGAGCTGCCGCAAACAAAGCAGTTTTCTCTGGAACGATATAAGGGCAGAAATTATAATTCAGTAATCTACAGACAATTTGTGCTTTTCCCGCAGCAGACAGGCAAGCTGGTAATTAACCCTGCACGTTTTGATGCATCTGTGGCTAAAGCTGTACATACCGACGATCCGTTTGATGCATTTTTCAATGGAGGATCAAACGTGGTTGATGTGAAGAAATCAATCATAACACCACAAATTACAGTTAATGTAAAAGCCTTACCGGGTGGTAAACCTGCAAATTTCTGCGGTGGAGTAGGAGCCTTTACTTTGTCATCTTCTGTTAATTCTCAAAACGTTAAAACAAACGATGCCATTACAATCCGGATAACAATTTCAGGGGTAGGTAATTTAAAACTAATCGAAACTCCGAAGATTGAATTCCCCAAGGATTTTGAGGTGTACGATCCTAAAGTGACTAATAAGTTCACGTTGACCAAAAATGGCCTTTCTGGAAGTAAGGTGATTGAATATCTTGCTATTCCTCGTTATGCTGGCGATTACAAGATTCCGTCGGCATCATTCTCATATTTCGATAGTAACAGCAATAGCTACAAAACGTTGAGAACACAGGAGTTTAATATCAAGGTGGCTAAAGGTGCCGGAAATGCTAGCCAAGTTATTGCCAACTTTACTAATAAGGAAGATTTAAAAGTGCTGGGATCTGATATTCGTTATATCAAAACCAATGATGTTACTTTCTCAGAAAAAGGAGACTTCCTTTATGGCTCATTCCTGTATTATCTGTTATACATAATTCCTGCTGCGCTCTTTATCGCCTTTGTAATCATATATAGAAAACAGGCTGTTGAGAATGCCAATGTTGCAAAGGTTCGTACGAAGAAAGCCAATAAAGTGGCAACAAAGAGAATGAAAGTTGCAGGTAAGCTGCTCAGCGAAAATAAGAAGGAACAGTTCTATGATGAGGTGCTGAAAGCTCTTTGGGGATACTTCAGCGACAAATTGAGTATTCCGGTGTCTAAACTAACCAAAGATAATGTTGAGTCCGAACTTACTAACTATGGTGTTGATGCGGAATTGACTAAAGAATTCTTGTCTGTACTCAACCAGTGTGAGTTTGCTCGTTATGCACCAGGCGATCCAAATGAAGCGATGGATAAGGTTTATGCTTCTGCCATTCAGGTAGTGAGTAAAATGGAAAACATTATTAAACACTAACAGAGAAAGATATAGTGATATGAAGAAAATTATATTTATTGTTGTGAGCATTCTTTGCTCATTCAATCTTTCAGCCCAGGATTCGTTGGCAACTGTTCAGCCATTAAAGGCTACACATAGAAATTTCACTGCCGTAAGAATCGCCAATCCTACAAAGGCGAAGGGAGATAGTGCATATACACATAATGACTATGCTAGCGCCATTCAGATATATGAATCTCTGCTTAGTACAAAAGGGGAGGCTGCAGATGTGTATTATAACCTGGGAAACAGCTATTACAAGATGAACGATATGGCAAAAGCGATTCTCAACTATGAGCGTGCTTTGTTATTGAAACCTGGTGATGGTGATATTCGCTCAAATTTGGAAATTGCACGTGGAAAAACGGTGGATAAGATAAATCCGGCTCCCCAAATCTTTTTCGTGAGCTGGACAAATGCATTGATTAACTGTATGGGGGCTGATCAATGGGCAAAATTGGGCGTGGCATCTTTTCTTTTATTCATTGGAGGTCTATATTTCTTTATTTTTTCAAAAAAAGTAATTCTAAAGAAGATCGGCTTTATTGCTTCTATAGCTCTGCTTGTAATTGTTGTATTATCAAATGTATTTGCTTCACATCAGAAAAATCGCCTGATTAACCGTGCAGAAGCAATTATAATGACTCCAAGTGTGACTGTTAAGAGCACACCAAATGAGAGCGGAACAGAACTTTTTATTATCCATGAAGGCCGTAAAGTGACCATTAAAGATAGCTCAATGAAAGAATGGAAAGAGATAGTACTTGAGGATGGCAATGTGGGTTGGGTGAAAACAACTGATCTGGAAATCATTTAAATTCTCAATAACAGAAATGGATATACAGCAGCTGATACAATACGATAAAGAAGCGTTACTGGCATTAAATGGAAGTAACTCTACCTTTTGGGATGGATTTATGTGGGTGTACACAAGTACGATTATATGGATCCCGTTGGCAATTGTATTGCTGTATATTATCATCCGCAATAATAAATTAAAAGAAGCTCTATTAATAATCTTGATGATAGCGGTCACTGTTTTTATATGTGACCGCGTATCATCAGGTATTTTTAAGCCTGTATTCAAACGTTTCCGTCCGGCACAAGATCCTGAGTTAATGTATCTGGTTGATATTGTGAATGGATATAGAGGAGGACGTTTTGGATTTATATCCAGCCATGCTGCAAACACATTTGGACTGTTCACTTTTACCTCTCTTCTCATTAAAAAGAGGGAATATACTATAGCCTTCCTCATCTGGGCTTTAGTAACTTGTTATTCAAGAATTTATTTAGGAGTACATTATCTTGGTGACATCATCTGTGGAGCAATCTTGGGCGTCGTGTCAGCTTTTCTTGTCTTTTATTTATATAAATACATCACCAAAAAAACAGATAGAGAAAAGCAAGTTTCGTATTTTGGTAGGTGTACCGACAGCAGGTATGCTGTTTCAGATATCAATTTAATTCTGATCACCTTATTTTCTACAATCTTTTTCATAATGATAGTTGGAATGATTATATTCAATTATCGATATTTGTAAATTCCTGTTATTTTATTTCCCTCCATGATTAATTTTTTATAAAAAATTAATAGGTTATTAATTGCTTTTGTCATTTGATTTGTTTATGTTTATAGCGTTATAATAAATATAGTATTAACCCAAATTCCTATATTATGAACAGAACAATATCATTCAATGAACTTAGAAAAATAAAAGATTCATTGCCAAGCGGAAGTATGCACAGGATCGCTGACGAATTAAATTTAGATGTCGAAACTGTGCGTAATTTTTTCGGGGGAAGTAATTTTAAGGAAGGAAAAAGTGTTGGATTACATACAGAGCCTGGTCCGGATGGCGGTTTGGTAATGCTTGATGATACAACAGTTCTTGAACTCGCTTTGAAAATATTAAAGGAACATAATATTAATCATAGGGAAGAGGTCGGAGAAGAACTGGTACATACTTAGTTGATAATTCAAAATCCTGATTGATGCATTTCAATTGGGATTTTTTTTACTACACTTTGGATATTATTGTTTTACAATTAAACGACTGTCTTATGGAAGAGAAATTAGTAACTTTAGCTATATTAACTTATGCTAAAGCCCAGATCTTGAAAAGTGTATTAGAAAAGGAAGGCATAAAATCTTACATTCAAAATGTAGACCTCATTAAACCCGCTGTGTCTTCCGGTGTTCGTTTAAGAATCAGAGAAAGCGATTTGCCACAGGCTCTAAAGATTACGGAAAGTAATCTCTGGCTCTCTGAAGATATAATAGGGGAGAAGCCTATTGAAATAGAGAAAACTAACAAGGTGCTTATACCAATTGACTTCTCTGATTACTCAATGAAAGCTTGTGAGTTTGGTTTTGGTTTTGCGAAAACATTTGGTAATGAAGTTGTTCTACTTCATGTGTATTTTACTCCCAGATATATGCCTTCAATACCTTATAATGATGTGTTTAGCTACACAGGGCCAGATGAAGAGTCAATTAAAAATGTAATAAAAAAAGTAAACGAAGACCTTAATAATTTTTCAGATAAAATTAAAACAAAAATTGATACTGGAGAGTTCCCGAATGTGAAATTTAGTTGCGTACTAAAAGAAGGAATTCCTGAAGAAGAAATTCTTAGGTATGCAAAGAATAATTCACCCAGCATAATTGTTATGGGAACCAGAGGAAAAAACAAAAAAGACGCAGATATTATTGGTAGTGTCACAGCAGAAGTAATTGATAGAAGCCGGACACTTGTTTTTGTCGTTCCTGAAAATACGCCTTTTAAAATATTTAATGAAGTAAAGAAGGTTGCTTTCATCACGAATTTTGACCAGCGAGATTTGATTGCTTTTGATTCATTAGTCCAAAGACTTAATGCTTTTAAATTCACAGTAACGCTGATTCATTTAGCAACATTGAAAGATACCTGGAATGAGATTAAATTAGCTGGAATCAAAGATTATTTCCAGAGACAATATCCTGATCTAGAAATATTCTATGAAATTGTGATGGATGATAATCTGGGACAGAATCTTGACGCTTTTATTCAAAAAAACAAGATTGATGTTATTACCATTACATCTTATAAAAGAAATATGTTTGCTCGCTTATTTAATCCAAGCATTGCAATGAAGATGATTTTCCATACAGATACGCCTTTATTCGTGATCAGCGATAAAAAATAAGCAATTTAAAACGAATCAATAATTGGTATTATGTTTAATAGGAAATACGTTTTATATTTACTTCTTTCCTATTGAATAGTTTATTCGATTTTCATTTCATCTAATTCTCACTTATATAAAAAAGCCACTTAAGATCTTCTTAAGTGGCTTTTATTATAATGTCAGGGAATCAATTACTTTCCTGCTTTTTCAACTTCTTTAGCAAGTTCATCAAATTCAGGACCTCCGATACCAAGTTTGTAATATACAGTATAAAGACCATTCAGCCATAATTCTTTGTTATTTGGCTTCAGTTCTTTTGCTTTTTCAAGAAAAGGTTTGGCATTTTCATAGAACTTCTTAATCTTAGCCTGCTCACCTTTATATTTTGGGTCATTTAAATTCAGGGTCAATTTAGATTCATAATCTACAGCTTGGCTCCAGTATGCAATGCCGAGGTTAGAATATGCTTCAGCATTATTAGGATCTACTTCGATTGTTTTCTTATAGAATTCAATTGCCTGATCGTAGTTTTTCATACTTTGGTACAAATATCCTTTAACGTATAAGTAATATGCGTTTTTAGGATCTTTAGCAATCATTTGATCTGCAAAACTCATAGCATCGGCAAATTTATTTGAATTGCTATAATAATCAATTAAATAGCCGAAGAAATATGGACTGCTAGGATATGTCTGCACCCCTTCTTTCAAAGTTTGAACCCAGTTAACGGTGTCTTTCATTCCCTTATATGCTTCTGCAATTAATTGCATAGCATCCTGACCGTTAGTTTTGTCATTCTTTGCTATAGTTCCGTATTTTACAGCATTAGGATAATCATTCATTCTTGAAGCTGACAAACATGCATAGAAAGAAACCATTGAAAGAAGAGTGTCTTTTTTAGCAAGTTCTTCTTTTTCCAACATCGGTGCTTTTGCCAGGTCTACATACATGCCAAAGAAATCTAATGCTTCTTTATTCTTTCCTAAGTTATAGAATTGGCTTCCACCATTGATTAGATTTGGTCTCTCAATCATGATAGTTGCTGCATTATTCTTTCTATATTTAAATTTCACCTTTCCTTTTTCGTTTGGAACCTGTTCCAATTCGTCACATTTCAGGAAATAGTTCATCATTTTGTATAAGCTATTATAAGACTTCAATGTATCATATGGTTGTCTCAAATAAGCTTTTTCAATCTCCTTTTCATTGATTTTCTTTTGAATTAAAGCGGCAACATTCCATGTGTCTGCTTGACCTTTTGTTTCGGCATTTTCCAAAGCTTCATCAATCAGCTTTTGTGCCTCTGCGAAGTTAGGCTTCACATCTTCTGCGAGGCTTTTAGCTTGCTTTACGTTCTTCACCTGAGCTGAAGAAAAACCGGCAGCCAGCAGCAAGGCAATTGTAAATAATACTTTTTTCATACTTTTGTGGATTAATTATTTAACTTTTATTCTTCATCGTTTGTCTGTTCTACAGAACTGACATTTTCTGGGTTATTTATATCTTCTTCTAGATCCGTTTCTTCTTCGCTTTCTGAGATTACTTTACATACAGACCCTATTTCGTCGTTGCGTTTCTCAAGATTGATAAGTCTTACTCCTTGTGTTGCACGTCCCATGATTCGTACATCTGCTACTTTCAGGCGGATTGTGATACCTGATTTATTGATGATCATGAGGTCATTTTCGTCAGTAACAGACTTGATTGCAACCAACTTACCAGTTTTTTCTGTCACATTCAGAGTTTTAACTCCTTTCCCTCCGCGATTAGTGAAACGGTAATCCTCAATCTCTGAACGTTTTCCATAACCTTGTTCAGAAACAACCATGATTGATTCTGCCTCCTTGTCTTTTATACAAATCATTCCAATTACTTCATCATCATCTCCATCAAGTGTCATACCACGAACTCCTGTTGCTGTTCGGCCCATTTCACGCACGGTGCTTTCGTGGAAACGAATGGCACGACCATTGCGGTTAGCTATGATGATTTCATTGTCGCCATTTGTCATACGGACTTCAATAACTTGATCGTCTTCGCGAATTGTAATTGCGTTAATACCATTCTGGCGTGGGCGTGAGTATTGTTCAAGCTTTGTTTTCTTGATAACACCACGTTTTGTACAGAATACAATATAGTTATTGTTGATGAATTCTTGATCAGTAAGACTTGGAACGCGGACAAATGCATTTACTTTATCATCTGAATCAATATTTAAGAGGTTTTGAATGGCACGGCCTTTTGAGTTTTTAGTGCCTTCAGGTATCTCATATACTTTCAACCAATAGCATTTACCTTTCTGCGTAAAGAACATCATGGTGTTATGCATTGTAGCTGGATAGATATTTTCCACGAAGTCCTCATCCCTGGTTTCTGTACCTTTGGACCCTACTCCACCTCTATTCTGTGAGTGGAATTCAGCCAACGGAGTGCGTTTAATATATCCCATATGTGAAATTGTGATAACCATCTGATCGTCAGAATAGAAGTCTTCTGGATTGAACTCTTCTGAAGAATAGACTATTTCTGAACGACGCACATCGCCAAATCTGGCTTTAACTTCAACAAGTTCGTCCTTGATAACCTGACGACAAACTTCCTCGTTAGCAAGTATTTCCTCGTAGTACGCTATCATTTTCATGATTTCTTCATATTCTGCATGAAGTTGATCCTGCATCAGGCCTGTCAGCTGACGAAGACGCATTTCAACGATTGCGCGAGACTGAATTTCTGTAAGATTAAAACGGGCAATTAAGCCTGCAATAGCTTCGTTAGGCGTTTTTGCTGCCCTGATAATTCTGATTACTTCATCAATATTATCAGAAGCTATTATTAGTCCTTCCAGAATATGAGCACGTTCTTTTGCTTTTCTTAGATCGTATTGAGTACGACGTATAACAACATCGTGTCTGTGTTCAATGAAATTGGCAATCAGATCGTACAGATTAAGCATTTTAGGACGTCCGTGTACCAATGCAATGTTGTTTACACCGAACGATGTCTGCATTGCAGTCATCTTGAACAGTTTATTCAGAACAACACTTGAGTTGGCATCTCTTTTCACATCCACAACAATACGCATACCTTCACGGTCAGATTCGTCATTAACATTCGAAATTCCCTCAATTCTTTTCTCTGAAACCAAGTCTGCAATAGTTTTAATCAGCTCTGCTTTATTAACATTATAAGGGATTTCTGTGACTATGATCTTATCGTGTGTACTTTCGCTCTCAATATTGGCTTTTGCACGCATAACTACCCTTCCTCTACCGGTAAGATAAGCTTCGCGAACGCCGCTTATACCGTAAATATATCCACCAGTCGGGAAGTCGGGAGCTTTAACATATTGCATCAGCTCTTCGATTGTTATATTATTATTTTCAAGATATGCCACGCATGCGTCAATTACTTCGGATAGATTGTGAGGTGGCATATTAGTTGCCATACCAACAGCAATACCGGATGCACCGTTTACCAAAAGGTTTGGAATGCGTGTTGGCAGAACTCGTGGTTCTTGGAGAGTATCGTCGAAGTTGTTTTGAAAATCAACAGTCTCTTTGTCGATGTCTCTCATCATTTCTTCCCCAATCTTGTTTAGACGTGCTTCGGTATAACGCATTGCTGCTGGGCTGTCACCGTCTACAGAACCGAAGTTCCCTTGTCCATCTACCAAGGTATAACGCATAGCCCATTCTTGGGCCATTCTCACCATTGCCCCATATACTGAAGAATCACCGTGGGGATGGTACTTACCTAAGACTTCGCCGACGATTCTGGCAGACTTTTTATAAGGTTTATCGGAAGTGTTACCAAGTTCATTCATCGCAAATAGTATTCTACGGTGAACGGGTTTGAATCCATCTCTAACATCAGGAAGAGCTCGTGATACAATCACAGACATTGAATAGTCAATGTATGATGATTTCATTTCGTCCTCGATGTTAATTTTTATAATTCTGTCTTGTTCAAGCATTTAAAAATATTATTAATTACACATTTATGGCTTTAAAAAAACCATGCTAAAGTAATGCTTTTCCCCGAGATATAAAAGATTTCAGCTAAAAACTTTCTACGAACGATCATTATACATATCGTTTAGATAAATTTATTGCAAAGCAAAAATAAATCTTTTGAATATTCATTTATAAAAGGTATATTCTTTATATTGGATTGATGGCAGATGTACATCTTTTTAATATGAAATGTATTTTGTGTCAGGAAATATAAAATAGCGTTATCAGAACGCAACTAAAACTCTCCTTTTTTCGTTATATTTGTATAATGGCACGGCTTTTGTTATTTAATCATCTAGATTAACTAAGATGCTGTAAAATATATATCTTTGCATTGTATAATATAGAAAAAGGAAAAATTAATATATGGATAATCAATTCTCACAAAAAGTATCGGAAGTCATAATCTATAGCAAAGAAGAAGCTAATAGATTGAATAATGGCTTCATTGGTCCAGAACATCTGTTTCTTGGACTGCTTCGAAATGGTGACGGTAAAGCTGTGGAGATACTCTCCAAACTGAATATAAATTTCCCTGAAATTAAGAGTAAGATTGAGAGTATACTTCGTGAAACGGCAAGTCCAAACGGATTTATGGTCGATGATATTGTACTGACCGCAGAAGCCTCTAAAGTTTTAAAAATGTGTATTTTGGAAGCTAGATTACTTAAGAGTCCGGTAGCTGATACAGAACATATGCTTCTGGCAATACTTAAAGAAAATGATAATATGGTTTCGAAGGTTTTGGATGAAAATAACATCAGGTATAACAATGTGTTCGAACAACTTACTTTGCAGCCTGATATTAATGCTGGTCTAGGGTTCAGTGAAGACGATGAAGAAGAGGATGATGATATGCAGCGTCCGGATGATGCATCGAATAATATGAAACAACAGACGCAGGCTCCTCCTCGTAAAACTTCCAATGAGACTCCGGTTCTTGACAATTTTGGCACAGATATGACACGTGCGGCAGAAGAAGGCAAACTGGATCCAATTATAGGGCGTGAAAAAGAAATAGAACGTGTTGCTCAGATTCTTAGCCGCAGAAAAAAGAATAACCCGATTTTGATCGGCGAACCCGGAGTTGGTAAGTCGGCAATTGTTGAAGGGCTTGCATTGCGAATCACCCAGAAAAAAGTATCACGCATATTGTTTGATAAAAGGGTAATATCACTTGATATGACATCGGTTGTGGCTGGCACTAAGTACCGTGGACAGTTTGAGGAGCGTATTCGATCCATTCTCAATGAATTACAAAAGAATCCGAATATTATTCTTTTCATCGATGAAATTCATACTATTGTTGGTGCAGGTTCTGCTACCGGTTCCATGGATGCGGCAAATATGTTGAAGCCAGCCCTTGCTCGTGGTGAAATACAGTGCATTGGGGCAACCACTACCGATGAATACAGGAAAAATATTGAAAAGGATGGTGCATTAGAACGTCGTTTTCAAAAGGTAATGGTTGAACCTACAACTCCGGAAGAAACCTTGCAGATTCTTCGTAATATCAAGGAGAAATATGAAGATCATCACAACGTAACTTACACAGATGAAGCTTTAATGGCATGCGTAAGACTGACTGAACGTTATGTAACCGATCGTAATTTCCCGGATAAGGCAATTGATGCGTTAGATGAAGCTGGATCACGTGTGCATCTGGCTAATATTAATGTGCCTAAAGAGATTGAAGATCAGGAGAAACTGATTGATGAAACAAAAAATAAAAAGAATGAAGCGGTAAAACTCCAGAATTATGAATTGGCAGCCAGTTTCAGAGATAAAGAGAAAGAGTACGCCAATCAGTTGGAAGAGATGAAACGTAATTGGGAAGCCAGTATTAAACTGAACAGACAAAGAGTAGATGAGGAAGAAATTGCAGAAGTGGTTTCTATGATATCGGGTATACCTGTACAGCGTATGGCGCAGGCTGAGGGTATGAAGCTTGCCAGAATGAAAGAAGATCTGCTTTCAAAGGTTGTTGCTCAGGATTCGGCTGTAGATAAACTCGTTAAGGCTATTCGCAGGAGTCGTGTAGGACTTAAAGACCCCAATCGTCCTATAGGTACGTTTATGTTCTTGGGTCCAACTGGGGTAGGTAAAACCTTATTGGCCAAAGAGCTGGCAAAATATATGTTTGGTTCATCTGATGCCTTGATTCGGATAGATATGAGTGAATATATGGAAAAATTCACTGTTTCGCGCTTAGTTGGAGCTCCTCCGGGATATGTTGGCTACGAAGAGGGAGGCCAACTTACAGAAAGGGTAAGAAGAAAACCTTATTCAATTGTTCTTCTTGATGAGATTGAGAAGGCGCATCCGGATGTATTTAATATATTACTCCAGATCATGGATGAGGGACGGTTGACTGATAGCTATGGTAAAACTGTAGATTTCAAGAATACTGTATTGATTATGACTTCTAATATAGGAACGCGTCAGTTGAAAGAATTTGGTCACGGTGTAGGGTTTGCCACACAAAGTCGACTGGATGATAAGGAGTTTGCACGTGGTGTCATTCAGAAAGCTTTGAATAAGTCATTTGCGCCTGAATTTATTAACCGTATTGATGAGATTATCACATTCGACCAGTTGAATCTGGAAGCTATTACCAAAATTGTAGATATTGAATTGGCTGGAATTTTTAATCGTATAGAATCAATTGGTTATAAGCTGATTGTAACCGAAGCAGCAAAAAAATTCCTGGCAAGTAAAGGATACGATGTACAGTTTGGTGCTCGTCCGCTGAAAAGAGCTATTCAGAATTATCTGGAAGATGGACTATCGGAAATCATTATTACATCCTCAATTAAGGAAGGCGATACGATTTCGGTGGATTATATAGAAGGAAATGAAGAATTAAATATGACAGTTATTAAACCATTGGAGAATTAAACGTTTCTTTTTATATAAAAAGCAGTCAAAATGTCAGATTATACCTAATCTGGCATTTTTTTTGTCTATAAAGTTGGAAAATGAATCATATTATTATTATAACTTTAAAATATATTTGAGATATGCAAAAAGGAAACATTGGGGTAACCACTGAGAATATTTTCCCCGTCATTAAAAAGTTCTTGTATAGTGATCATGAGATCTTTCTTCGTGAAATAGTTTCTAATGCTGTTGATGCTACACAGAAGTTAAAGACTTATGCTTCAGTTGGAGAATTTAAAGGTGAACTAGGTGATCTTACAGTTAAGGTTTCATTAGGAAAAGATACAATCACCATCTCTGATCGTGGTACCGGATTAACGGCTGAGGAGATTGAAAAATATATCAATCAAATAGCATTCTCAGGAGCGAATGATTTCCTGGAAAAGTACCAAAACGACGCCAATGCAATCATCGGTCATTTTGGATTGGGATTCTACTCGTCTTTCATGGTTTCTAAAAAAGTAGAAATCATTACCAAATCATATAAAGATGGTGCGAAAGCAGTAAAATGGAGTTGCGATGGAAGTCCAGAATATTTCTTGGAAGAAACTGAAAAAACTGACCGGGGTACCGATATAATAATGCATATTGATGATGATTGCAGAGAGTTCTTAGATGAATCTCGAATCACTTCTTTGCTTAAAAAGTATTGCAGCTTCCTGCCGATATCTATTGCTTTCGGAAAGAAAAAAGAGTGGAAAGATGGCAAGCAAGTGGAAACTGAAGAAGATAATGTAATTAATGATACGAATCCGATGTGGACTCGTAAACCTTCTGACCTAAAAGATGAAGATTACAAAAAATTCTACAGTTCTCTTTATCCAATGTCTGACGAACCTCTCTTCTGGATTCATCTGAATGTGGATTATCCGTTCAATCTGACAGGTATTCTTTACTTCCCGAAAGTAAAGAGTAATATTGATCTTAACAAGAACAAAATACAGCTTTACTGCAATCAGGTGTATGTAACTGATTCTGTTGAAGGAATTGTTCCAGATTTTCTCACATTGCTTCACGGTGTGATTGATTCACCAGATATTCCGTTGAATGTGTCTCGTTCTTATCTGCAAAGCGATTCTAACGTGAAAAAGATCTCTTCACATATTTCCAAAAAGGTATCCGACCGTCTGCAGGCTATCTTCAAGAATGATCGTAAGGAATTTGAAGAGAAATGGGATGATCTTAAGATCTTTATCAACTATGGAATGCTGACTCAGGAAGATTTCTACGAAAAAGCAGCAAAATTTGCTCTGCTGAAGGATACTGATGGTGTATTTTATACTTTCGAGGAATATAAGACTCTTGTTAAAGATAGTCAAACTGACAAAGATGGCAATCTTATTTATCTGTATGCCAATAACAAAGACGAGCATTACAGCTATATCGAAGCTGCAAAAAATAAAGGATATAATGTCTTATTGCTGGATGGACAATTAGATACTGCAATGGTAAATATGCTTGAACAGAAGCTTGAAAAGAGTCGTTTTACTAGAGTAGATAGCGATATTATTGACCATCTCATCGTAAAAGAAGATAAAAAAACGTCTGCTTTAGAAGAAGAGAAGAGTGAAGTCCTAGCTTCTTTGTTCAAAAGTCAACTTCCTACTATGGAAAAGGTGGAATTCAGCATTGTATCACAATCTCTAGGCGAAAATGGAGTTCCAATCATGGTTACTCAAAGTGAATACATGCGTAGAATGAAAGAGATGGCTAATCTTCAACCTGGAATGAGCTTCTATGGCGAAATGCCGGATATGTTCAACCTGGTTGTGAATGCTGACCATAAGCTGGTTAAACAAGTGCTTGAAGGCGAAGATAAAGAATGTTCAGAAACCATCAAGCCGGTTCTAAATGAAATTGATTCGTTGAAAGCGCGAAGAGATGAACTTAAGAAACAGCATAAAGACAAAAAAGATGAAGAGATTCCGGTAGCCGAAAAAGATGAGTTAGAGGAACTTGATAAAAAGGTTACAGAATTGAAAGGAAAGAAAGAAGCTGTTCTGATCGAATATGCAGCAACAAATAAGGTTATTCGTCAGCTGATTGATCTTGCACTTCTTCAAAACAATATGCTGAAAGGTGAAGCTTTAAGTAATTTTGTAAAGAGAAGTATTGAATTGATTTGATCGTAAAATAAACAATTTTATTGGTAAATAGTAAGGGCATTGTGGTCTAAATGACTGCAATGCCCTTTTTTGTCCATAAAAAGAGGATTTAGTAAATGATATATGCAAACTATTCTATATATTTGAATGTTTATTAAACACAAAAGGCTCTTTAGACTCTCATTTTATTTTATGAAAAAGCTTCTTCTTATTTTAATTCTGACTATCATATTCATTCCTGTCACACGTGCGCAGAAGGTTGGGCTTGTGCTAAGTGGTGGTGGTGCTAAAGGAATGACTCACATAGGTATAATCCGAGCATTAGAGGAAAATAATATCCCGATTGATTATATTGCCGGCACTTCCATGGGGGCAATAATCGGTTCCTTGTATGCAATGGGATACTCTCCCGATGATATGGAACAGTTATTGGCTTCCAATGCTTTTAAGATGTGGTATACAGGGGAGGTTGAAAAAAATTACATGTATTATTTCAAGAAGAATCCTCCGACTCCAGAGTTTGTGAATATAAGAATGTCGCTTAAAGATTCGCTCAGCATGGTGAAGCCTCAAATTCTTCCTACAAGTATGGTGGACCCCATTCAGATGAATCTGGTTTTCATCGATTTGTTTGCAAGGGCAACAGCTCTTTGTGGAGGGAATTTTGATAATCTATTCATTCCATTCCGGTGTGTAGCTTCAGATGTCTACAATAAAAGGCAGATAATAATGAAAAATGGCGATTTAGGAGATGCTGTACGCGCTTCTATGAGCTTTCCTTTTGTTTTCAGGCCAATTGAAATTAATGGGGTTTTGGCATATGATGGCGGCATTTACAATAATTTTCCCACAGATGTAATGCGTGATGATTTTCATCCAGATATAATCATTGGTAGTGTTGTTGCTTCTAATCCAACTAAACCAGATGAGAGAGACCTAATGAGTCAGATGGAGAACATGGTTATGCAAAAAACAGACTATTCCTTACCTGATTCGGCAGGTATTGTTATGAAATTTAAGTTTGAGAATGTGGGGTTACTTGATTTTGATCGGTTAAAAGAGTTTCATGATATAGGCTATAATCAGACTATAAATATGATGGACTCTATCAAAAAACGTATAAACAGAAGGGTTAATGCAGATAATATTCGCTTGCGTCGTCTTGTTTTTAAGAGTAATCTGCCGGAGTTGCGATTCAAAAATATTGCTATAGATGGTGCAAACGCTCAGCAACGCAGCTATATAAAGAAGGAATTTCATCAATCGGATAATAAAGTTTTTACTTACGAAGATTTGAAAAGAGGATATTTTCGACTTTTGTCAGATGATGTAATTTCAGAGATTATCCCTCATGCAGTATATAACCCGATTGATGAGACTTACGACCTGAATTTGAAGGTGAAGATGGAAGATAATTTTTCAGTTAGGGCTGGTGGTAATATCTCTTCTTCTAACTCAAACCAGGTTTATTTAGGGCTTTCTTACAAAGATCTTAATTACTATTCCAAAGAATTTATTTTTGATGGTCAACTAGGTAAGGTCTACAACAATTTGCAGTTGACAGCTAAGGTGGATTTCCCGACTGAAATTCCTACTTCTTACAGATTTATTGCCTCTATTTCTACTTTTGATTATTACAAAAGCGATAAACTCTTTTCGGGAACAGACAATCCTGCCTTTAGTAAAAAAGACGAGCGCTTTCTTAAAGTAAAGGTGTCATTGCCATTCTTGTCTAATAAAAAAGCGGAATTTGGTTTTGGATGTGCCAGGATTTCAGATCGCTATTTTCAGACCAGCATTATTAACTTTAATTCTTTCAAGCACGACAATAGTGTTTATAATCTCGTTGGAGGCTCTATAGGCTTCGGAGGGAGCACTCTTAATGCCAGACAGTACTCCACGGAAGGAAGCCGGGATATTTTGCTTGCACAGGTGTTTTCTGGCAACGAAATATTCCATGCAGGAAGTGAAACTATAGAAAATGATGGCTATAACAAGAAAAACTCCTGGATGCAGATTTCTTATCTGAATGAGAGCTATTATAAAATCTCTCCATCATTTACGATGGGAACCTATCTGAAGACACTCTACTCTTCTAGAAATTTTTCTGAGAATTATACGGCTACATTGTTAGAGGCAGGGGAATTTGCTCCCACTCCTCATAGTATGGTTACCTACAATGAAGCTTTTAGGGCAAACCAATACTTTTCCTTCGGTGTAAGACCTATCTATAATCTGAGCTCTGTATTTCATCTTCGGGGGGAGGTTTATGGCTTTTTGCCAATTTTGCCCATCAAAAGAAATGCAATTAATAAGGCTGTTTATGGAAAAACATTCTCCAGATTTCAACATATTGCAGAATTATCACTTGTTTGCCGGCTTCCATTCGGAGCAATCAGTGCATACGTAAATCATTATAGTTCACCAGCAAAGAACTGGAATTTTGGTCTGAACCTGGGATGGTTGCTCTTTAACACTCGTTTCATTGAGTAATTTTTTATAAAAAAAGTACAGAAAACTCTTGCAATTTCGGAACAAAGCACGTACCTTTGCACCCGTTAAACAAATGGCTCCGTAGCTCAACTGAATAGAGCATCTGACTACGGATCAGAAGGTTACAGGTTTGAATCCTGTCGGAGTCACAAAGTTTAAACGCATGTTTTATTTTTATTGGCTCCGTAGCTCAACTGAATAGAGCATCTGACTACGGATCAGAAGGTTACAGGTTTGAATCCTGTCGGAGTCACTAAGTTAAAAACATGTTTTATTTATTTTATTGGCTCCGTAGCTCAACTGAATAGAGCATCTGACTACGGATCAGAAGGTTACAGGTTTGAATCCTGTCGGAGTCACGAAAAAATCCGCTGCAAATAGCTATTTGCAGCGGATTTTTTTTACACTATTCGATGAAATCGAACTATAATATACTAGCTATTCGCTGGAATGGGATAATTTAAACAATTGAAAGACACTGTTATAGAATTAAAGATCAGAAATAATCTCCTAAATTACCTTCTAAAAGCTACTGGTTTATCTTTATTACTACATAATATTGAATTTAAACAAGTATCACAAGTCGCACAAGTCACGCGTTTTGAAGATAATTATCTTGTATTCAATGTAATATAAGCGGTGACTTCTGTGTGACTTCTTTTTAGTAAGTAATTTCAGGACGATAAGATCGTTTTTATAATCTTGATAATCAGTTGATTTTACGGAATCTTCATTATTGCTTTGCGTAAACAGTGTACAAACGACTTAATATAGGAAGGGTGTAAAGCTGATTCTGAAATTAAAAAATGGATTATTGGGTGGAGATGTCTGTCACTCAATAATCCATTCCAGGGATATTTCTTAAGGTGTGCTTAGCACTTAATGTTTAATTCATTCAGAACCTTTCTAATCTTTTCAAACGTAGTGATGCGGGTAGGTACCAGGGGTAAACGAAGTTTGTTCTCAATCAGTCCCATTGCGTTGAGCATTGATTTTACTCCGGCTGGATTACCATCTATAAAGAGTAAATCAAACAATTCGGTGAAATTGTGATGGATAGAAAGTGCATTTGGATAATCGCCTGCCAGAGCCAAGCGTGTCATTTTGCTGAATTCCCGGGGAAATGCATTCCCAATTACGGAAATTACACCAACAGCCCCAAGTGCTATTAGTGGATATGTAATGCCATCATCTCCTGAAAGTACATTGAAGTTATCAGGTTTGTTTTTGATAATGTCGTCCATCTGTGTGATATTTCCGGAAGCTTCCTTGATAGCAACGATGTTCTTGAAGTCGCGTGCAAGGCGAAGGGTGGTTTCCGCTGTCATATTTACGCCTGTTCGTCCCGGAACATTGTAGAGAATAATGGGGAGTTCAGTCGCGTTTGCAATGGCCTTATAGTGTTGATAAATGCCTTCTTGTGAGGGTTTGTTATAGTAAGGAACAACCGACAGGATAGCATCTATACCTGTAAAATCGTCATTTTTAAGGGTTTCAACAACGGCTCTGGTGTTATTACCTCCAACTCCCAAAACAATTGGAATCTGGCCGTTGACGCGTTCTACGATTATTTTTTGGATTTTAATCTTTTCTTCAGCGGATAGAGTCGGTGTTTCGGCAGTTGTTGCCAAAATAACCAAAAAATCTGTTCCGTTCTGAAGCTGGTAATCAACCAGTCTGATTATCGCCTCATAATCAACGCTCTCGTCTTCCTTGAATGGGGTAACGAATGCCACACCCATACCTCTTAATTTTGACTGTATCATAAGTGAATATATAATCTTAATGATTTATGGCACAAAAGTACTAATATTTTCCAGTTTTACTATACATAGAGTGAGGAAAAATATTTATTCTGTGTTAAATGGTTACAATATTTGCTTTAAAAACTCCTCTTCGCTTACAATCCGTATTCCTAATTTCTTGGCTTTCTCCAATTTGCTTGGACCCATATTGTCACCGGCAAGAATAAAGCTTGTCTTTGCAGAGATGGAGCCAACGTTCTTTCCGCCGTTCTTTTCAATCATCTCTTTGTACTCATCGCGTGAGTGATGTGTAAATACACCGCTGATTACGATGGAAAGCCCTTTGAGCGTGTCGCTCACCTGTTCGTGTTCCTCGGACCGGGTGAACTGTAGACCTGCCTCCTTCAGTCTGCTGACTAGCTGAATGTTTTTCTCTTCCGAGAAGTAGTTTACTATGCTTTGAGCAATTTTTTCGCCGATTTCTTCCACTTGAATCAGTGTTTCCACTGTTGCTTGTTCCAGTTCTTCGATTGAAGCGAAGGATCGGGCTATTTTCTTTGCAACGGTTTCGCCTACAAAGCGAATTCCGAGGGCGAAAATCACCCGTTCGAAGGGCACATCTTTCGATGCCTGAATCCCGGCAACAATGTTTTCGGCAGACTTTTCGCCCATTCGTTCCAAACCTTTTATCTGGTCGGTGGTAAGGGTGTAGAGATCTGCGGGCGAACTAACCAGTCCGAGTCTGTAGAATAGATCTACCGTTTCGGGACCCATTCCGTCAATATTCATGGCTTTCCGACTGATGAAGTGCTCTATCTTCCCTTTTATCTGCGGGGGACAATCGGTGTCGTTAGGACAATAGTGAGCAGCTTCACCTTCATAACGCACTAATTTTGAGCCACATTCGGGACAATTCGTGATAAATTTCACCTTTTCACCGATCATAAAGCGGGATTTAACATCTACGCCCGTAATTTTTGGGATGATTTCACCGCCTTTCTCCACGTAAACCATGTCTCCGATATAAAGATCGAGACCTTCAATGATGTCGGCGTTGTGCAGCGAAGCCCTTTTAACGACGGTTCCTGAAAGCTGAACGGGGTCCAGATTTGCCACCGGAGTTACAGCTCCTGTTCTTCCTACCTGGAACGTAACTTCGTTGAGACGTGTCAGTGCCTGCTCGGCCTGAAATTTATATGCAATCGCCCAGCGGGGAGACTTGGCTGTGTAGCCCAGCGTCTTCTGCTGACGTAGTGAATTGACTTTCAGTACGATTCCATCGGAAGCAACGGGCAGATTCTTACGTTCAACATCCCAATAGCTGATGAAATCGAACACTTCTTGCAGCGTTTTACATTTCCGGACGGCTTCCGAAATCTTAAATCCCCAGTTTTGAGCGGCTTGGAGGTTCTCAAAATGTCCGTCGGTGGGCAGTTCTTCCCCCAACAGATAATAAAGATAAGCATCCAGTTTCCGGGAAGCCACTACCGACGAATTTTGCAGTTTTAAAGTACCCGATGCGGCATTTCTCGGATTGGCAAAGAGTGCTTCCTCGCGCGCCTCTTTCTCGCGGTTAAGTTCTTCGAAAACCTCCCAAGGCATTAGAATCTCTCCGCGAATCTCGAATTCCTGAGGATAATCCGTTCCGTGAAGAACCAGTGGGATGGTTTTTATTGTTTTCACGTTGTCAGTTACATCATCTCCCTTTTCTCCGTCACCTCTGGTAACAGCTCTAACCAGTTTTCCGTCAACATAGGTCAGAGAAATGGAGGTTCCGTCATACTTTATTTCGCAGCAAATTTCAAAATCCTCGTTCAGCGCTTTGCGAACCCTTTCGTAAAAATCGGTCACTTCAGATTCTGAATAGGTGTTTCCCAGCGAAAGCATCGGATATTTGTGGGGTACCTGCGTGAAGTTCTTATTCAAATCACTTCCAACACGCATGGTCGGCGAATTTTCGTCCATGTATTCCGGATACTGTTCTTCCAACTCCTGGAGTTCTTTCAGTAGTCGGTCATATTCACGGTCGGAAATTTTTGGTGCGCTTAATAAGTAGTAATTATGGTTGTGGCGATGCAGTTCAGCACGCAATTGCTCTATTTTTTCCTTTATAGTCATACTCGTAGGGTTGTTTTGGACAAAAATAGCTATTTTCTTCAGTAATATCTGCCATCTCCAAGCATAATTATTTGTACTTTTGCAAAAAATTATAGAGCTATGCGCATTGATATAATTACAGTTTTACCCGAAATGATTGAGGGGTTCTTCAATTGCTCCATTATGAAGAGGGCGCAGAAGAAAGGTCTGGCCGAAATACATATTCATAATCTCCGCGATTATACTACGGACAAGCATCACAAGGTTGACGATTATCCGTTTGGAGGATGTGCCGGCATGGTGATGAAAATTGAGCCGATTGAAAGATGTATAAATTCATTGAAAGCGGAAAGAGAGTACGACGAGGTTATTTTTACTACTCCCGACGGTGAACAGTTCGACCAAAAGATGGCAAACAAACTTTCATTGGCCGGTAACCTGATTATTCTTTGCGGACATTTTAAAGGAATTGATTATCGCATCCGTGAACACTTTATCACAAAGGAAATCAGCATAGGCGATTATGTTTTAACGGGTGGCGAATTGGCTGCCTCCGTAATAGCCGATGCTATCGTTCGCATCATTCCGGGTGTTATTTCCGATGAACAATCGGCGCTATCCGATTCTTTCCAGGACAACCTGCTGGCACCTCCGGTTTATACCCGACCGGCCGATTATAATGGATGGAAAGTTCCGGATGTTTTACTTTCAGGGCACGAAGCAAAAATTAAGGAATGGGAACTTTCGCAGTCGATTGAAAGAACCAAGCGCCTGAGACCGGACCTGCTTGAGTAGTCGATCTATCAAAATATTTCGTTGACAAAGCAGTTTATAGGTGAATGCTAAGGGGATTATTCGCCAATGCTTTAATTTTTAATGTAGAGGTAAAAATAAAAAGGTGTACATCTAAGTATTTTAGAGTGTACACCTTTTGTTTATAAGCTGTAGGTCTTTTCAGAAAAATAACCTGAATAAATATCTTAGTTTAGGGCTTGAATTTGTTTAATAATCCTATTAAACTTCCAAAGCACCGATGATATCCTTAACGGAAGAATATCCGTGTCTGTCTAAGTAATCATTTATACCATCTACGACTTTCACAGTAACTGCCGGGTCGATAAAGTTGGCTGTTCCAATCTGGATGGCAGATGCACCGGCAAGCATAAATTCTACCGCATCTTTCCAGTTCATAATGCCTCCCAAGCCGATTACAGGGATTTTTACCGCTTTAGCCACCTGCCATACCATGCGAAGAGCAATGGGTTTCACAGCAGGGCCGCTTAACCCACCGGTTACAGTTGATAATAGCGGGGTGCGGCTTTCGGCATCAATAGCCATACCCAATAAGGTGTTTATCAATGAAACACTATCGGCGCCAGCATCTTCAGCAGCGCGGGCAATCTCGGTAATATCTGTTACATTAGGCGACAACTTAACGATGAGCGTCTTTTTGTAAACAGCACGAACAGCTTTTACTACCTCATTGGCGCCACATGCAGTTACCCCGAATGCCATTCCGCCTTGTTTCACATTAGGGCAGGAAATATTGAGTTCGATGGCGGGAATATTTACAAGTTCGTTGATGATTTCGGCTGTTTTTACGTAATCTTCAATAGCAGATCCCGAAACATTAACAATCATGTTGGTATTAATATCCTTAATATTCGGATATATGTTTTCAACAAAGTAGTCTACACCCTTATTTTGCAGTCCCACAGCGTTTAACATGCCCGAAGGGGTCTCTGCCATACGCGGATATGGGTTTCCTTCACGTTTGTAAAGGGTTGTTCCTTTCACAATTATACCACCAATTTGTTCCAGATCAATGAAGTCTGCAAACTCATCACCGTATCCAAATGTACCCGATGCTGTCATCACCGGATTTTTCATTTTTAGTTCACCAATATTTACACTTAAATCTGCCATAGCAACTTCTTTATATTTAAAACCGGTCCTTCTGTGCATACACATATGTGCCCTTCGTCTACAGTATTCTCAACGCAGCACAGGCAGGCGCCTACACCGCATGCCATCTTATTCTCCAAGGAGACTTCGCATTCAATGTTATTTGCTTTGGCATATTTGGCAACGGCCACCATCATTGGTTTAGGACCACAGGTGTAAATTCTTTCAAATTGTTGCTTATTCAGGATGGAGTGTTGGGTTACATAGCCTTTTTCTCCGGCACTGCCGTCTTCCGTTGTAGTATAAACCTCTCCGAATCGGGCAAAATCTTCTAGCTGAAGCAGGTCGTTGGCAGAGCGTGCTCCCAAAAGGAAGGTTGGTTTACAGCCTTTTGCCAGTAATTTCTCTCCAAGATAGAGCAGAGGGGCGGTTCCTACACCTCCGCCTACCAGTAGTAGCTTGTCGGAAGGTTCATTTGGAATTGTAAAGCCATTACCAAGTGGCAGTACCACATTAACAATGTCTCCTTTAGCGACTTTGGCCAGTGTGCGGGTTCCGTCACCAACCAATTGTACAAGAAACCAGACCTCATTTGTGGTTCTGTCTACATAATTAATTGAAATAGGACGGCGCAGAAAAGTAGTAGGCGAACCGTCTATTCTTATCTCAGCAAACTGTCCGGGAATCATTTCCGGCAAAATTTCCTGAGAGGTCATTTTGATCAACACATAGTTAGGATTTAACTGAATGTTGTCTGTGACCGTTAAATCTAAAATCATTTTCTTCATGAATAGGATAATTCTCGTTCGGGATACAAAGATACGCCATTTTACCCAAATTTTAATTTTCCTATCCTCATTTAATTATAATGGGGGCATATTTTCGCCTTTAAAGATCTCAAAGGTGTTATCATCATAGAAAATTCTTATTTCAGTAATTTTTCTACGTGGTCTTTCTATGTATCTAACTTCCTCTTTTACAGGCTCATTAGTGGTTATTTCGGTGTTTCTTAAGGCGATTTCCTTGCGATATTCTGTTTCAGCTGGGAGATTGGTCGGATTTTCAGGATTCTCATTAAATAAAGAGGGTTGAAAATCAATATTTGACTTCTCCTGGCTCACCATGTTACCAGTTCCATACAAAAGCCAATCCAGATTCACATACTTAAATCGTTGATGAATTTTCATAACCACATCCAAGCTAGGGTTATTTCTTCCACGTAATATATGAGTCAATGTCGAACGCTGAATTTCTATGGCTTCAGCAAATGAGGATGGAGTAAGATGTTCCTTTCTCATTATAGCTTCAATTCTGTCTTTCATCTTGAGTCTTTATATAAGATATAAATGTGAATTTCTGATTGTGAATTATAACTCTACAAATGTAGCAAATAAAATTCACATATGCAAATTACATTTGTTTCTAATTTACATTTACAAATATACCTTATAAATAACAAATGTATCAAGTATAGGTGTGTATTACTATAATACAGGATAAATCAGCTAAAAGTATTAGTTTATATTACACATGTAAATAACTAATATATAGACTATTACATATTATATGCACCTCTTATATAAGATGATATCACAGATGTTAATATTAAATTTTTATCGATTTTATAGTTATTATTCATTAAAAATAGATAACTTACTGACAATATTGTTAATAACTATAAGTTCTATCCTTTAAAAAGCGGGTATAACATAAATGTAGCAGAAGGTTTATTTATGTAAAACACATAGGTTACAAATGTGTTTACACCTGTAGAATATATAAATGTATCTGCAAATTAGCACATATGTCCAATGTTACATTTGTAAAACAAGCTATATTTTACGAATGTATTCACTTATGTAAATTGTAAATGAGAATATTTTTTAGAGTAATAATAGTGATGCTAGCCATTGACAAATGTTTCGCCCCAAAAACGATTCCTTAAAATATTTCCATATATATGGATAGTATATGACTAATATTCGATTCTAAAAGCCTTATTATTAGTATAAGTCATTGTTGTATAATGAAATAACCCCTATTTTTAGGTTTGAAATATCTTTTATTCTAGTAAATTGGGCTGTAAAATGCCGAAAATCACCTCTAAAAATGAAAATTCACTTTTGAATTCCATTTATCAGTGTTATTTTCAGATTATGTATAAAGTACTCTTCACATAGTACTTCTCACATATCTGAAAGGGCGTGCATATAATCAGTATTCTATCTGTTCCTGGCAGTCAATTTTTTTACGAAATATCAGTTAACTCTGATAGAGAGTCTACCCTCTTTCAGTTCTGTATTGTTCTATACTTAACTAGTGAATAATAGAATTGAAGGATTTATTTGCTCGAATCAGCTTCCAACAAGAATATACATACTGTGTCTATAATACAAAATACGTAAATGCTTAGAAATTCCTTGGTAATGGGCGGATAAAAGTCAAATAACCAATTCTGAGGGCCTTAAATATGATATAATGACATGATATACAAAGTGATAAAACCTATTTTCAGGTTTATAATTTTTCTTGTTCTAGCAATTCAAGCCTATATTTGATTAATAATCACTCTAAAGCGCAATTATTTATCATTATTCACCTGTTAGAGCTGCATTGGTAAGTCAAATGAGAATATGAAATAAAAAAGCCTTCGCAATGGAAGGCTTTATGCTTTTATTGATCGTATGTATGTTCCGTGGCTTATAGACTTTAAGCCTCATTTTATCCTTTATGATTCATATAGGTTGTATATATACTTTTGATCAATGAAGAATTTTATACACTAATTCACGAAGTAAATCTCCTTGAGCAGTTCCTGAGTTTCCCACTCCTTTCGATTTTGCGTCACAATTTCTTATTTCTCCAATAATTTGCATAACCTTTACTCCACTGAATTTTTGCATGGCATTGATGTATTCTTTTGCTTGCCATGGAGATTTGAGCCCTAACTGCTGAGCTATTCCTTGTTCTGATTTTTCAGGTGCGTAATAAGCCAACATTAAATTTGAGAAAAAATTAAAAAGTATAGAGAGAGACATTTGAATCGGGTTTGCTTTAGGATTTTCTGCAAAATATTTTATTATTCGATTTGCCTTAAGCACATCTCTTTCTAAAAGAGCATTTTTAAGTTCAAAATTATTAAAATCCTTGCTTATCCCGATATTCTTCTCAATCTGTTCAGGAGTTATTCGCTTTTGTCCGGCTGGCATCGTAATAATCAATTTCTCAAGCTCTCCTGTCAGACGGCTTAAATCAGTTCCAACGAAATCAGCAATCATTGCTGAAGATTTTTGCTCTATGTCAATCCCTCTTTTCTTTAAGTACAATGCAATAAAACCTGGAAGCATATTATCTTTTATTTTCTTCGACTCAAAAAGAATACCTGCTTTCTCAATTTCTGCAGCCAGTTTTTTCCGTTTATCAATAGAACCGTGTTTGTGGCATATCACAAGAATTGTTGAGTTTAAAGGTTTCTGGAGATAGTAGCTCAGCTCGTCCATGTTTTTTATGTTCTGCGCCTCTTTAACCACAACAACCTGATATTCAGACATCATCGGATATCTTTTTGCCGCATTTATAATAGTCGCAATATCTACATCTGCGCCATAAACTACAGACAGATTGAATTCCTTCTCTGATTCAGTCAGAATATTATCTATGATATAGTCTGAAATGAGGTCAATGTAATATGGCTCTTCTCCCATTAAATAATAAATGGGTCTGTATTGCTTTGCTTTTAGCTCTTTGAGTATATCCTCGTATGTAATTTCTTGTTTTGCCATTTAATATGTTATTCGTATTTAAGATGCTTAACCGTTTTCTTTTGATCGATGATCATTCGTAAAGATGCGATTCCAATATCAACATGATCTTGTACAAAAGTATTTGTGACCATACTATCGCTTTTGTCTGTTTTAATTCCTTCCGGAGTCATGGGTTGGTCAGAAACAAGGAGTAACGCACCGGTTGGAATATGATTAGCAAATCCAGTACTGAATAGAGTTGCTGTCTCCATATCTACAGCCATGGCACGGGTTTTGAGCAGATATTCCTTAAATGCCTCGTCGTGTTCCCAGATTCTCCGGTTAGTTGTATAAACTGTCCCGGTCCAATAATCTTTACCATAATCTCGGATAGAAGACGAAACTGCACGTTGTAGCATAAACGAAGGTAAAGCCGGAACTTCAGGTGGGAAATAATCATTTGATGTACCTTCACCTCTGATAGCGGCAATAGGAAGTATCAGATCTCCTAACTGATTTTTCTTATCAATGCCTCCACATTTTCCAAGGAAAAGACAAGCCTTTGGATGAATGGCGCCGAGTAGATCCATGATAATGGCAGCATTGGGACTTCCCATGCCAAAATTGATAATTGTGATTCCGTTTGCACTGGCCGAAGTCATGTTGGCATCCCGGCCTATTACCGGAACATCAAACTTTTCGGCAAATATTTCTACATACTTATTGAAATTAGTCAGTAAAATGTAATCAGTAAAATCTTCCAGGTTCCGTTTTGTGTAACGAGGGAGCCAATTTGCTACAATTTCTTGCTTCGTTTTCATAATTATCTGCTAATTTTGTGGTTTATGACCCGATGGATCCATTCATTAATTTACAAAAATAATAAATGTTATCATTAAACCTACCAAAATATGAGACTAAAATAGCTGTACGCAATGGTAAGAAAGTTATTTTTGATCAGATAAGACGACGTTATGTTGCACTGACTCCAGAAGAATGGGTACGTCAGCATTTTGTACAATTTCTAATTAACTATAAAGGATATCCTTCTGCCCTAATGGCTAATGAAGTACTTTTACATTTAAATGGTACCAAAAAGCGTTGTGATACAGTACTCTATAAGCGCGATCTTTCTGCAAGAATGATAATAGAGTATAAAGCTCCTCAGGTACCGATCACTCAGGCAGTATTTAACCAGATTACGAATTACAACTTTGTACTTAAGGTAGACTATCTTATTGTAAGCAACGGGATGAATCATTTCTGCTGCAAGATGGATTACGAAAATCAAACTTATACTTTCTTAGATGAACTCCCTGATTACCAGTCGTTATAAGATCTTTCTTTCTGTTAGACAACAATTTTATGCAGCCTTTGTAATGTAGTACTCTATACGTCGCAAGATGTGTGAAGGCATAATTTAAGTTCAAAGCAGAAAACAAAAGTTACAGTTCGATTTCTTGCAATGACAAAAGAGCCATTTTCAATCAATATTATGGATTGAAAATGGCTCTTTGTATTATTGAAAAGTTACACAATATAACTCCTTTATATCCGGAGAGTAACTTTTAATCTCTCTCTTGCTAATTTATTTAGATGATGGACGTTCTACCTCAACTCCTGCTAGTTCAGGGTCAATCATGATACGACCGCAGTATTCACAAACAATGATTTTTTTGCGCATGCGAATATCCAACTGTCTCTGGGGCGGGATTTTGTTAAAGCAACCACCGCATGCATCACGTTCTACATAAACAACTCCAAGTCCGTTGCGGGAATTCTTACGAATACGTTTAAATGCCTGTAATAAACGAGGTTCAATTGTTGTTTCAAGCATTTTTGCTTTTTCTCTGAGCTTTTCTTCTTCTTGTTTTGTTTCAGAAATAATTTCTTCAAGCTCATTCTTTTTAACAGTAAGATCTTGTTGTCTTTCTTCCAATGTCTCAGAACTCTTTACTACCTCTTCGCTTTTTAATTTCTCTTCAGCAGTAAATTCTTTGATTCTTTTTTCGCAAAGTTCAATTTCCAGTATTTGGAATTCTATCTCTTTGGATAAGAAATCGAATTCACGGTTATTACGAACATTTTCTTGTTGAGATTTATATTTCTCAACAGAAGCTTTAGCTGCTTCAATTTCAATTTTCTTTGCAGCAATAGACGATTTAAGCTCACTGATTTCAGCCTTAATTTTCTCAATGCGAGTATTTAAGCCGGCAACTTCATCTTCCAGATCTTGTACTTCAAGAGGAAGTTCACCTCTCAGAGTCTTAATCTTGTCAATCTCAGAAAGCATAGTCTGCAGTTGATACAATGCTTTAAGCTTTTGTTCTACCGTCAATTCTTTCGGTTCGTTTTTAACTTCTTTAGCCATATTATTTAAAATATTTTATGGGATTGGTATTTATTTTACTTAGATGTATATTAAAATCAGGAAATAAACTCTGTATTACTGAATAAAAAATCTCTTTAGTATATTGTTCACTCTCATAATGCCCAATTTCGGTCATCAAAATTTCATTTTCATGACCAAAATAATCATGATAACGAATTTCACCGGTTATATAAACATCAGAATTACAGTGGATTGCTTCCGGAAGAAGAAAGGCCCCTGCCCCTCCACATAAAGCAACTTTCTTAATTATCCGGCCAGTAAGTTGATTGTGTTTTATGCATTCAACATCGAACCGATCTTTCAGTAGTTTCAGAAATTCAAGCTCAGTTAATGGGTTCTCTAATTCGCCAACAACCCCTGCCCCTGCCTGCGACCAGGAATTTTTCAGAGAGTAAAAGTCAAATGCAGGTTCTTCGTACGGATGTGTTGCAATCAATGTACGCAGTACTGTGTTCCTTTTAAAGGATGGTAGAATTGTTTCAATCCTAACTTCCTTTTCTGTATGCAATTCTCCAACTTTTCCACAGAATGGATTCGTTCCTTCGTTAGCCCGGAATGTACCCTCTCCTTCCAGATTGTAACTGCATGAATCATAGTTGCCTATGTGTCCGCAACCAGCATCAAATAATGCTTGTCTTACTTTATCAGCAAATTCAAGAGGAACAAACGTGACTAGTTTTAATAATGAATCTTCCTTCTCCGAAAGAATATGTACATTTTTTAATCCAATTTTCTCAGCAATTTTATAATTCACACCTCCTTGTGCATTATCCAGGTTGGTGTGAGCAGAATAAATAACTATATCGTGCTTAATTGCTTTCAGGATGCATCTTTCCACATAATCTTTTCCTGTGATAGATTTATATCCTTTGAAAATAAGCGGATGATGGGATATAACTAGATTGTATCCCAACGAAATTGCTTCATCGATGACCGATTCAGTAACGTCAAGACACAACAAAGCCCCTGTTGCTTCCGCTTCTGTCAACCCAATTTGTAATCCGGCATTATCAAATCCGTCTTGCAAAGGCAGAGGCGCGAACCTTTCAAGGGCGCTTACGATTTCCTTTATTTTCATTAATATGAGAAAAATTGACTACAAATATACGGTTAAATCGTGAATAAGCAATCATTTTCTTCATTTTTATTTTCAAGCTATTATTCCTTTATCTATTTGCTTCTTTATTTATTTAAAACTCCTCACCTCTTCGGATTTATAATTCTTGAAATATTCTCATTAATTTATTGTAACTGATTTTGCATGATTATAGTATTAATCATCTTAAAATCTGCTTATTGTTGCATTTAGATTTAGCAACCTTCATCGTATAAAAAGATGTGATGTAAATTTGTTTGTAATTATGCTAAATTTTGGTTAATGAGATTATGAATTGTTTTGCGAATTTAATTTTAATTCCTACATTCGTGTGCGATAACGGATAATGAAATAATTTAATAAACACACTAATTACATGAAAAACTTTATGGATGAAAATTTCTTGTTGCAAACCAAAACTGCGCAAGAACTTTACCATCAGCATGCTGCTAAAATGCCTATAATTGATTACCATTGCCATTTAGTACCTAAAATGGTTGCCGACGATCATCAGTTTCGTTCACTGACAGAAATTTGGCTGGGAGGCGATCATTATAAATGGCGTGCTATGCGTACCAATGGCATTGACGAACGCTATTGTACCGGAGCAGACACTTCTGATTGGGAGAAATTTGAAAAATGGGCAGAAACTGTGCCTTATACAATGCGTAATCCCTTGTATCACTGGACTCATCTTGAACTTAAATCAGCCTTTGGGATTGATAAAATTTTAAATAAGGAGAGTGCCCGCGAAATATTTGAAGAGTGTAATGCCAAACTGGCTTTGCCTGAATATTCAGCAAGAGGAATGATGCGACGTTATAAAGTGGAGGTTGTTTGCACAACTGATGATCCGATTGATTCGTTGGAATACCATATTGCCACAAGAAAAAGCGGCTTTGAAACAAAAATGCTTCCTACATGGCGTCCGGATAAGGCGATGGCTGTAGAAATACCGTCAGATTTTCGTGCTTATATAGAAAAACTGTCTGAAGTGAGTGGTGTCACTATTAGTACGTTTGATGATGTTATTTCAGCATTGAAAGTACGTCACGATTTCTTTGCAAGCCAAGGTTGCAAACTTTCCGACCACGGCATTGAAGAGTTTTATGCCGAAGATTATACTGAAGAAGAAATTAAAGCTATCTTTAATAAGGTGTATGGTGGAACAAATCTGACGCAGGAGGAGATTTTGAAATATAAATCTGCCATGCTTATTATATTTGCTGAAATGGATTGGGAAAAAGGATGGACTCAGCAGTTTCATTATGGAACAATCCGCAATAATAATAAACGAATGTTTAACCTGATTGGTGCTGACACCGGATTCGATTCTATAGGCGAGTTCAATACCGCTAAATCGATGTCTAAATTCCTGAATCACTTGGATTATGAAGGAAAACTAACAAAAACAATTCTATATAATCTTAATCCATGTGCCAATGAAGTGATTGCCACCATGATTGGGAATTTCCAGGATGGAAAGATTCCGGGAAAGATACAGTTTGGTTCTGGTTGGTGGTTCCTCGACCAGAAAGATGGCATGGAAAAACAAATGAACGCACTTTCGGTACTGGGATTATTAAGCCGTTTTGTGGGTATGCTGACAGATTCGCGCAGTTTTACGTCATACCCGCGTCACGAATATTTCCGTCGTACCTTGTGTAATCTGATAGGTCGTGACATAGAGAATGGTGAACTTCCTGCATCTGAAATGAAATTCATCGGACAGATGGTTGAAGATATTAGTTATAACAACGCTAAAAACTTCTTCCAATTTTGATATATAACTCTTTGAAAGACTAGATAAACATTGTCATAATATAAGCTCGATGCAAACTTTCTTGCATCGAGCTGCTTTTTTATAAAAAATCTATTTGTGGAATTCCTGGTTTCAAGGATGTATATGTAAAGAAAGGGATGCTTTATTTGGCATCCCTTTCTTTATATATTCGTTCGATGATATCTACTACTTTCAAACCATCTAATACATTGGTTGTGATTGAAGCATTCTCTTTCAGCTTATCTATCACATTCTGAATCACATAATGATGATTCTGTGCAGAACCTTTATAGGCACCATAATCATTCGGGGGATTGGATGGAGCGAGCTCAGGCATTACATAATCTTTAATATGGCAATATTCCACTTCGTTCATGTACTGTCCGGCTACTTTAATTGAGCCATTCTGTGCAATGATGGTCAGACTGCTTTCCAGGTTCTTGTCCCATACAGCTGTTGAGTAGTTCAGGCATCCCGCTCCTCCTTTGATGAAATCGAAAAGAATCGTTCCGCTGTCCTCAAATGCTGTGAGCGACTGGTGATTGAAGTCATGAAAAGAGCCTTTGATGTTCGTAATATCCCCAAAAAGCCAGTACATGATATCCACGAAATGAGAAAACTGCGTAAAGAGAGTTCCCCCATCCATTTCTGCATCACCGTGCCAGTTTCCGGGTTTGTAGTATCTTCCGTCTCGATTCCAGAAACAATTTAGATGAACTGAATATATCTGGCCCAGAATACCGCTATCGACTACCTCCTTTAACCAGGCAGAAGGTGGAGAATAGCGATTCTGCATGACACAAAACACATGACGTCCCACCTCAAGACTCCGGGACAGAACTTGTTCTGCATCCCATTTTGAAAGAGCCATAGGTTTCTCTATTACAACATGTTTGCCGCGATCAAGTGCTTTTAGTGCATAATTTGCATGAAGACCGTTTGGAACGCAGATATTGACTACATCAATATCTGCTTCATTGTCTAATAGCTCATCGATCGAAGAATAGAATGTTTCAGGATTGCCTTCAACACCAAGCTTCTCTTTTGGAAGAATATCGCAAACGGCTATCAATTCAGCTTGCGGATTGCGGCGAACCATCTCGGCATGTCGTTTACCGATATGCCCCTGCCCTATAACAGCAAAGCGAATTTTTTCCATTTTCAGATTAATATGAGCGTGCAAAAACTACTCTGCAAGCTGAAGGTTTACCAGTTACCATACACTTTCCAGGTGTTTTGTCACCATCCAATGGTATACAACGAATAGTTGCCTTGGTTTCTTCCTTAATCAGCTCTTCAGTTTCGGTTGTTCCATCCCAATGAGCCAGAATAAATCCTCCTTCTTCAATTTTTTCCTTGAATTCTTCGTATGTATCAACCGTAATGGTATGAGCTTCACGGAAATCATATGCTTTTTTGAAGATATTTGCCTGGATTGCATCCAACAAATCTTTCACGTAAGTTTCAATGTTATCGCACGTTACAGTCTCCTTGCTCAAAGTATCACGACGCATCACTTCTACTGTGTTGTTTTCCAAATCGCGTGCACCCATAACCAGGCGAACCGGAACACCTCTTAGTTCGTAGTCGGCAAATTTGAATCCCGGACGCTTATTGTCTGCATTGTCATATTTAACGGAGATACCCAGCGCTTTCAGTTTCGCAGTAATGCCCGCTACTTTGTCGTTGATTGCATTCAGTTGTTCCTCATTTTTGTAGATAGGAATAATAACAACTTGGAACGGAGCAAGTTTCGGAGGGAGTACTAAACCGTTATCGTCTGAGTGAGTCATAATCAATGCACCCATCAATCGTGTGGAAACGCCCCATGAAGTAGCCCATACGTACTCCATTTCGTTGTTTTTGTTAACGAATTGTACGTCAAATGCTTTGGCGAAATTCTGTCCAAGGAAGTGGGATGTTCCGGATTGAAGGGCTTTTCCATCCTGCATCATAGCTTCGATGGTGTAAGTGTCCAAAGCACCGGCAAAACGTTCGTTGGCAGATTTAACCCCTTTCACAACCGGTACAGCCATAAAGTTTTCGGCAAAGTCGGCATAAACATTCAGCATTTTCTTTGCTTCTTCTTCAGCTTCTTCGCGAGTAGCATGAGCTGTGTGTCCTTCTTGCCACAAAAATTCGGCAGTACGGAGGAACAGACGAGTACGCATTTCCCAACGGAATACGTTTGCCCATTGGTTGCAAAGAATAGGTAGATCGCGGTAAGACTGAATCCAGTTTTTATATGTGTTCCAGATAATCGTTTCAGAAGTAGGACGAATAACGAATTCCTCTTCCAGTCGGGCAGCAGGATCAACCACTACACCCGAACCATCAGCTGCATTCTTCAATCTGTAATGTGTAACCACGGCGCACTCTTTCGCGAAACCTTCAACGTGTTCTGCTTCACGACTTAAGAATGATTTAGGGATTAATAAAGGGAAATAAGCATTTACGTGCCCGGTTTCCTTAAACATGTCATCCAGTTGACGTTGTATCTTTTCCCAGATTGCGTATCCATAAGGCTTGATTACCATACATCCGCGTACAGCCGATGCTTCAGCCAAATCAGCTTTAACTACCAAATCGTTGTACCATTGCGAATAATTATCGCTGCGTTTGGTAAGTTCTTTTAGTTCCTTTGCCATTATACTATAATTTTGATTTTATTTTCGCTTTTCAAAACGCAAAAGTAATCATTTTCGATTAAGTAGTTAAATTTTCATCGAATTAATTGTACTTTTCAGACGGTATATTGTAGAATCAGAAAGGAATTTAGCTTATCTCCTACTCTGGCTCTCATCTTGATTGTTTGATATTTAACAAAACAATAATTCTCGTAGATTAAATATTACTTACAGGGTAAAATTATTTTTTCAGTTATTTATGGTGTAATATGTATGCATGGATATGTTTAATATGATATATATCGTTCGTTTTACATTATAAAATATGTTTAATAACACATTGTAAAATAAACAATGCCGTGAAAACAGTCGTTATCGGTTGTATTTCAACTATTTAGATAAATAACTAAAATAATGTGTGCGCACACACGTATTGTTCAATTGAAACATAAATTCTATATTTGTGCGAAATTACTGAATTATGTCTCAAAAATAGATAGAATGAAAGAGTTTGAAAATATAAGAATTAAGGATATAGCAGAGATGGCAGGAGTTTCTGTGGGAACTGTTGACAGAGTGCTTCATAATCGCGGCCGGGTATCAGAAGAAAATCTGAAGAAGATTAACGATGTACTGAAACAGGTTAATTATCATCCAAATATGATTGCCCGTTCTCTGGCATCAAAAAAACAATATACTATAGTTGTCATTATTCCCTCTTTTGAGCCAGGGGAATACTGGGAAAGCATATCTAAAGGAATAGATAAAGCCGGCAATGAATTCGAAGATTATGGCGTGTACATCCGAAAATTATATTTTGACCAATACGACAATAGATCATTAGATAAAGCTGTCGAGTCTCTTTTCGATAATAATTTTGATGCAGTACTGATAGCTTCTCTTTTCAATGAATCGGTGATTAACATATCCCGAAAACTGGATGAGATGAATATACCGTATAATTATATTGACTCTAACATACAAGAACAGAATAAGTTAGCCTATTTTGGAACAGATTCATTCAATAGCGGAGCCATTGGGGCTAAAATACTGCTAACTACTATAGGAAATAAAGCGGATATTCTCGTTGCACGAATGATTAATAGCGGTGATCTCTATTCAAATCAATGTATAAAAAGAGAAGCAGGATTCAATGAATTCCTGAAAAAGGTAGAATATAGCGGAAAAGTTTACTATGTAGATTTGAAGATTGGTTGCGCTGAATATAATTATAATGCTCTCGATCAGTTCTTTAACGGTAATAACAAAATAAAAGGTGTGATTATCTTTAATTCAAAATGCCATGAAATTGCCAGTTATATGAAAGCAAAAAATATTCATGGTATTGCTCTTGTTGGATATGACGTGATTGAAAAAAACGCTATAGCGCTTAAGGAAGGAATAATCAGTGCTTTAATTGCACAACGGCCACAACTCCAAGGCTATAGAGGTGTAAAGTCATTGTGCGAATATCTGATACTAAAAAAGACTCCATCAAAAGAGAATTACATGCCAATTGATATTCTTATTAAGGAGAATGTTGATTACTACAATGGACAATAATAAATTAAGTTTGAATTTAAATATTACACGAATGAAAGATTTATTCAATATTTTAGACAGAGTAATCGTTGTCACCGGCGGATATGGTGTTTTAGGTAAAGGAATCTCTATTTATCTTGCTCAACAAGGTGCAAAAGTGGTAATCCTGGGAAGAGACCAGGAAGCTGGTAATAAGCTTGTTGGTGAAATTAAGAATAAGGGTGGTCAAGCCATGTTTACCCAAGGGGATGTTACAGATAAAGAGATGCTGGAAAAATGCAAAAAACAGATAATGGACAAGTATGGTAAAATTGATGTATTGATCAATGCTGCTGGTGGAAATATGCCTGGAGCCACTATTTCTCCCGATAAAACCATCTTCGACCTGGATACAGATGCCATGAAAAAAGTGGTAGATCTGAATTTATTCGGAACGGTACTCCCCACTATTGTTTTTGCATCTGAAATGGCGAAACAGAATAATGGTGTGATCCTGAATTTCTCGTCAGAATCTTCACTGCGTCCGCTAACAAGAGTAGCAGGATATGGGGTGGCAAAAGCTGCGATAAACAATTTTACTCAATATATGGCAGGCGAGTTGGCAATTAAGTTCGGGAACGGAATTCGTATGAATGCTGTTGCTCCGGGATTCTTTCTGACCACTCAGAATGAAGCTTTATTGATAAACCAGGATGGTTCTTTTTCTGACAGGGCAAAAACAATTCTGGCTCATACACCGTTTAATCGATTTGGAGTACCTGAAGATTTATATGGAACCATTCATTACCTGATTAGTGATGCTTCTAAATTTGTGACAGGAACCGTTGCAGTAGTCGATGGTGGATTCAATGCTTTTTCCATTTAACAGGCTTCAATAAACTCAATAAATTTATTTAGTATGTATCTATGTGAACAAACATGGCGTTGGTACGGACCAAACGATCCTGTATCATTATGGGATATCAAGCAGGCAGGTGCCACAGGTGTAGTAAACGCGTTGCACCACATTCCCAATGGAGAGGTGTGGACTGTAGAAGAAATTGTAAAACGCAAGGAACTGATTGAATCTGTAGGTCTGAAATGGTCTGTTGTTGAGAGTGTTCCTGTGCACGAACACATAAAAACCCAAACCGGGGAATTTCAAAAATATATCGATAATTATAAAGAATCTATCCGTAATTTAAGTAAATGCGGAATTAAGATTATTACTTATAATTTTATGCCGGTATTAGACTGGACACGCACTGATTTAGCTTATACAATGCCCGATGGTTCGAAAGCGCTTCGCTTTGAAAAGGCAGCATTCGTGGCATTCGATCTTTTCATGCTTAAACGTCCCGGAGCTGAAAATGATTATTCGGAAGAAGAGAAGGTTAAGGCTAAGGCTCGTTTCGATGGCATGAGTGATGAAGACAAACATATTCTGGAGCGCAATATTATTGCCGGCTTACCCGGTTCGGAGGAAAGTTTTACTTTACAGCAATTTCAGGAGGCTTTAGACCGATATAAAGATATCGATGCAGATAAACTCCGCGAAAACCTGATTTATTTTTTAAGAGAAATAACTCCTGTGGCCGATGAAGTCGGAGTGTCGCTCGTGATTCATCCGGATGATCCTCCCCACTCTATTCTTGGATTGCCGCGTATCCTGAGCACAGCCGATGATTTCCAGAAACTGATTGATGCCGTTCCAAATCCATCGAACGGACTTTGTCTCTGCACAGGTTCATTTGGTGTATGTCGGCACAATGATCTTGTAGGAATTATGAAGCGATTCGAAGAGCGCATCAACTTTGTACATTTCCGTAGTACTCAACGTGATGCAGAAGGAAATTTCTTTGAAGCAAATCACCTTGAAGGAGATGTGGACATGTATCATGTAATGAAAGCCTTGCTGGAACTAGAGCAAAAAAGACAGGTTTCAATTCCGATGCGTCCTGACCACGGTCATCAAATGATTGACGACTTGAAGAAAAAAACAAATCCGGGATACTCGTGTATCGGCCGACTTAGAGGATTAGCCGAATTAAGAGGGCTGGAAATGGGGATTGCTAAATCGTTATACGAATAATTCTCCGGCTAATCTTCTTTCCCCATAGAAAGAATTTTATAAAGTCACGCAAGTCGCGCAAATCACGCAGAAAGCTTGCAACTAACTGTATGTCAAATATATACAGGTGCGTGACTTTCCTTAAAAAACCGCGTGACTTAAAAAAAGTCACGCACTGCCACTCTCCGACCGATAATTTATTCCTGTTTTACGGTAATAATTTGCTTAAAATATCTGTCTATCAGTTGTTTAATCTAAATTAATAGCTTAAACTTGATATTTAATGCTGATATTTTTGTCTGTCCATCCGGGTGTACGCTACCTGTACACCCGGATGGAGGGCAATGGTATACCCGGGTGTACGAGATGGGTAGACTCGGATAGAGGAAGAATTATATATCCATAATTTCTAAAAGCAATGGTCATGTCTGAATATCCGGTTTGTCAGAAAATGAATTCTTCTCCACTTGTTATGAATTGCAGTAGTACATTGTCGACAGAAATTGGCGGCCTGTTATTTGAGCATCATGAGTTCTAGGACACCCTTAAAATGGCTATTTGAGAGCTTTGATCAGCATCAATTGAGTGTTTTTGGTATTTTGAGTGCTGCGTGACTTATGTAATAAATTGTGTTGCTCACGCAGAAGTCACGCACTTGCATTGCCTTGATAATCAATATTATAAACTGTTTTTGCGTGACTTGCGCGACTGCGTGACTTTATTTTTTCATTTATATGGGAGAAGATAATATAAAGTGCTTTTTTTATTGAATAAACAGTGTTTTCGGCGGAAGAATAAAAAAGTCCGGAGGAGTTACCACCAGACTTATGCCTTTTTTGAGCGAAAGACGGGATTCGAACCCGCGACCCTAACCTTGGCAAGGTTATGCTCTACCAACTGAGCTACTTTCGCGATTGATATGAAATAAAGTTCAGCGTCTTTGCTGTGCCCAGAACAAGACTCGAACTTGCACGTCATTGCTAACACTAGTACCTGAAACTAGCGCGTCTACCATTCCGCCACCTGGGCATTTAAACAACCGATGTTGCCTGAGACGCTAAACTCCTGAGCGAAAAACGGGGCTCGAACCCGCGACCCCAACCTTGGGAAGGTTGTGCTCTACCAACTGAGCTACTTTCGCAAAATTATTCTTTTAAAACAAGAAAGACCTAAACGTGATGTCCAGGCCTGCTGCTTTTTTTGAGCGAAAGACGGGATTCGAACCCGCGACCCTAACCTTGGCAAGGTTATGCTCTACCAACTGAGCTACTTTCGCAATAAAAATTTCAATATGTCACTTTAATGTGAAGAGAAGGAGACTCGAACTCCCACGACAAACTGTCACTACCCCCTCAAAGTAGCGCGTCTACCAATTCCGCCACCTCTCCAGCATTTAAAAGTTTTGCGTCTTCGCAGTGCCCAGAACAAGACTCGAACTTGCACGTCATTGCTAACACTAGTACCTGAAACTAGCGCGTCTACCATTCCGCCACCTGGGCATTTAACGACTATTTGTCGCTTGAGACGCTAAACTTTTTGAGCGAAAGACGGGATTCGAACCCGCGACCCTAACCTTGGCAAGGTTATGCTCTACCAACTGAGCTACTTTCGCGATTGCGGTTGCAAAAGTACGGCTTTTTTCCAATTCTCCAAACTTTTTGCCTACTTTTTTCGATAAATAAATTGCAACCTTAAGCAACCCATTAGCACATTCTATCGCGGTAATCCTCGTAACAGAAAGTCCTATAAAGGATTAACTCTCCTTTACAACTCCATAGTGCAATACCTGGATGTTGTATTCCATTGAACATATTTGTTTTCACCATTGTGTAATGAATCATATCTTCGAAGATGATTCTTTCTCCAATCTGCAATTCATGATCAAAACTCCAGTTACCCATGTAATCTCCGCTCAGGCAGCTATTGCCCCCTAAACGATAAACATGTTTCCCCTGGATCGCTTCGGAAATAGCTCCACGTACAACTGGCTGATATGGCATTTCAAGACAATCGGGCATGTGGCAGGTGAAGCTCACATCAAGAATGGCGGTTTTAATGCCTCGGTTCTCGACAATATCAACCACTGTAGAGGCCAGTACGCCTGTCTGCCATGTAAAAGCTGACCCAGGCTCCAGAATAATATGCAAATGCGGATAGCGGGCTTTAAAATCAGTCAGGATTTTAATCAGATGCTCCGTATCATAATCTTTATGCGTCATCAGGTGTCCCCCACCCAGATTCAACCATTTGATTTGTGGAAACCAAGGACTGAATCGGGCTTCAATGTGAGTCAGTGTCTTTTCCAGGTCGAATGAGTTTGATTCGCAATGTGTATGACAATGGAATCCCTCTAATCCTGCAGGTAAGATTTCGGGCAACAAATCGGCTGTCACACCAAATCGTGTGCCTGGTGCGCAAGGATTATAAAGTTCGGTTTCCACTTCCGAATATTCAGGATTAATGCGGATTCCACAGGATATTTTTTCTTCTGTTTGCTCTATATATGGATAAAAACGTTCGTACTGACTGAATGAGTTGAACGAAATATGGCTGCTACACTTCATGATTGTCGGAAAATCAGCTTCCGTATAGGCCGGCGAGTAAGTATGCGCCTTGCTTCCCATTTCTTCGTATGCCAATCTGGCTTCGTATAGGGAACTTGCAGTCGAACAGTTGATGTATTCGCGAAATATTGGAAATGATTTCCACATAGCGAATGATTTAAAGGCAAGAATTATCTCTACGCCTGCTCTTTCACCAACGCTTTTTATGGTACTCAGGTTTTTCCTCAGCAATTCCTCTTCCATCACATAACAGGGTGATGGTACTTTACTAAAGTCAATCATTAATTTATATATTCTTAGTTATATTATTATTAATCAGTTAAATATCAGGAAATAACAGTAAAGCGTGCAAATTTCAGCAGAAGCTGTTTCTCGCCTGCATTCTGGAATTTCACCGTTGCTTTCAGGTTTTCTCCACTGCCTTCCACTTTCAACACCTCGCCAATTCCAAATCTTTCATGTTCAATATGCTGGCCCGATTGCAAGGCGGTAACAGAAGTTCCGGTTGATGGTTTGGCTTGTATATTCTCTACTTTAGTCAGATTTCGTGGACCAACAACCTTTGCAAAGGTCTGTTTCGGCTTTTCTCTTTCCGAACCAAATAGAGAAGGCGTTTGCTGTTTGTTTTGAGGACTCTTAAATCTTGAGAAGGGCTCTTCTTTTTGTCTGGTGATCCCCAATTCGCGTGGCATTTGCAGGAATGAAGGGTCAATGTCACTCAGAAAACGGCTTGGATTTGCAAACTCCATCTTCCCATATTTGAATCGCATCTTTGCATATGAAAGAAAACAATGCTCTTCCGCCCTTGTAATGGCAACATAGAACAGACGACGCTCCTCCTCCATAGCTCTGGGCGAATCGCCCGACATCATACTTGGAAAGAGATTCTCTTCCATTCCGACAACAAACACATTGCGGAATTCCAATCCCTTTGCCGAGTGGATGGTCATCAGTGTAATCTTAGCTTCGTCACCTGATTTGTCATTGTCCTGGTCGGATAACAAAGATACTTCCGAAAGGAAATCGCTTAGCGAGATATTTTCGTTGCCTTCCTCCTCTCGCATGGCGCAGAAATCATGAATACCGCTGGCCAACTCTTCTAGATTCTCCTGTCGGCTCATGTTTTCGGGCGTACGGTCCATCATGATTTCACTCATGATGCCCGCCTCCTTAATGACAGAAGTTGCCATTTCGTATGCATTTCTTTCGGGTAATACACGGATAAAGTTCTCTATCAGCTCCTTAAACCCTTGTAACTTTGTATGTGTGCCTTTATTGATGTTCACGCCAAACTCCAACGGACTGCACAACGCATCCCATAAGCTGACTGAATGAGTGTTTGCCGCTTCAACTAGTTTACCCACGGTAGTTTCACCAATTCCTCTTGCCGGATAGTTGATGATCCGCTTGAATGCCTCTTCGTCATTGGGATTCACAATCAGACGGAAGTAGGCTATCACATCCTTTATCTCCTTACGCTGGTAAAAAGATAGTCCTCCGTATATTTTATAAGGCAAATTGCGTTTGCGCAAAGCCTCTTCAAAAATACGAGACTGGGCATTGGTGCGGTAAAGAATGGCAAAATCATCATAACTATAATGCTGCGACATGCGCAACTCGGTTATCTTATTGGTAACAATGTCACCTTCTTCCACATCCGAATAGGCCTGGAACACTTCGATTGGCTCACCATGCGATTTTTCGGAAAATACCTCTTTTCGAATCTGTTCAAGGTTTTTTTCTATCAAACTGTTTGCCGCACGGACAATTGTCTTTGTGGAACGATAATTCTGTTCCAGTTTAAACACCTTTGCATTCTGATACAATTTGGTGAATTTCAAGATATTGTCAATGTTAGCTCCTCGGAAAGAATAGATGCTCTGTGCATCGTCACCAACCACACAGACCTTCTGATGCTCTTTCGATAGCTGAAGCACAATGCTGTGTTGTGCAAAGTTGGTATCCTGATACTCATCAACCAGGATATATTTAAACTGCTGCTGATACTTCCTTAGTATAGCCGGAAAATCCCTGAATAATAGAAACGTATAAAAGAGCAGGTCGTCAAAGTCCATTGCACCGGCCTGTCGGCATCTGTCCCAGTATCTTCGATATATATCACTGATGGCCGGCATTTTGCAGGCATTATCATGTTCCCTCAATTCACGGTTTACAGCGTATGCGTCGGGTGACACCAGGTGATTCTTGGCATTTGAAATCTGTCCCTGAACCGATCCAGGCTTATACGCCTTCTCATCCAACTGCATCTCTTTAATAATGGAGCGGATAAGACTCTTGGAGTCGCTGGTATCATAAATGGTAAAGTTGGATGTGAATCCTATTGAATCGGCTTCCGCTCTGAGAATTCTTGAGAAGACAGAGTGAAAAGTTCCCATCCAGAGATAGCGTGCTCTCTCCTCGCCCACCTGCTTCGCAATACGCTCCTTCATCTCTCTTGCCGCTTTATTGGTAAAAGTCAAAGCAAGAATAGACCAGGGCTCGTATCCTGATTCCAGCAAATAAGCTATTTTGTAAGTCAGCACCCGCGTCTTTCCAGAGCCTGCACCGGCGATGACCAATGAAGGACCTTCGTTATAAAGCACTGCAGCTCGCTGACTATCATTTAGTTCATCTAAGTATTTTGTCATTTTTCTGATAGTTCGTTCAAACTTAGTCTGCAAAGATAAATAAAGTTTGAGTGATATTGAACAAAAAGAATCGACCTTCTGTTATTATAGAGAAGTTTTATTAATAACTTTGTAAAAATGGAAACATTATTATTATCTTTAATATTTACTATTATGACGTACGACATGCCAAAACTCCCGTATTCAAACAATGCGTTAGAACCAATCATTAGTGAACAAACAATTAATTTTCACTACGGGAAACATTTACAAACTTATGTAACTAACCTGAATAATCTTGTTCCTGGAACAGAATATGAGGGAAAGTCAGTTGAAGATATTGTTGCTACCGCTCCTGACGGACCAATATTTAATAATGCCGGACAGGTGTTGAACCATACACTTTATTTCCTTCAGTTTACAGGGACTCCTAAGAGGCATGAGCCATCAGGAAAACTGGCTGAAGCCATAAATAAAGAGTGGGGAAATTTCGAGAACTTCAAAAAAGAGTTTACTGCTGCATCAGTAAGTCTTTTTGGTTCGGGTTGGGCATGGCTTTCAATTGATTCAGCAGGGAAACTGCATATCACGAAAGAGCCCAATGGAAGTAATCCGCTAAGAAACGGGTTGAAACCTCTTTTGGGTTTTGATGTGTGGGAACATTCTTATTATTTGGATTATCAGAACAGACGTGCTGACCATATAGCTGCTCTCTGGAGCATAATAGACTGGAATGTTGTTGAAAAAAGGGTTGATTAAGATTAGTTTTTTGAGGTAACAAAAGGGGGCTGCTTATAACAAAGCAGCCCCTTTTATTTATGGGTTGTATAGCTGTTAAAGCACTTACAATATAATTTAATGCAGCCACAGATAGTTAGGTATAAATGGAACGACATATATTTTCTGAAGAGGCATTCTTTGCATTGTATAACATCTTTTATGCCAGGTGATTAGTGCTAATCATGTTTGAAAACTGTTTTACGAGGATAAAATAGATTCGGAGAGGAATGTATTAGTATATCACAAAAAGAAGGGACGTTAATGTATTGTTCTTATCCTTTTTTGTACATTTGCAAACATTTCACTATATATTGGGTGAAATTTACGAGTTGATTTATATAAGATGAAAATAAAATTTATAAGCCTGGCAAGTGGCAGCAGCGGAAACTGTTATTATTTAGGCACTGATAAAAATGGAATTTTAATTGATGCAGGAATTGGTATTCGCACTATGAAGAAAAACTTCAAAGAGTTTAATCTCTCTTTGAGTACAATTAGTGCAGTATTCGTAACTCACGATCATGCCGACCATATCAAATCAGTCGGACATCTTGGCGAAAAATACAATATACCGGTTTATTCAACCAAAGAGATACATGAAGGTATCAACAAGAGTTATTGCATGACAGAAAAACTCTCTTCATCAGTTCACTATATAAAAAAAGAAGAACCTGTTACAATTGGAGATTTTAAAATATCTGCCTTTGAAGTACCCCATGATGGAACTGATAATGTAGGTTATTGTATAGAAGTGGATAATAAAATATTCTCTTTTCTAACTGACCTTGGCCATATTACGGATACAGCAGCACACTATATCTGTAAAGCTAATTATCTGATAATGGAAGCAAACTACGACCTTGAAATGCTTAAGATGGGGCCATATCCTCAATATCTGAAAGAAAGGATTGCCGGCCCAAACGGACATATGAGCAATACTGATACAGCAAATTTTCTGGCAGATAACATGAACGAAAATCTGAAATATATCTGGTTATGTCACTTGAGCAAAGACAATAATCATCCAGAGTTGGCGTATAAAACTGTAGAATGGAAATTGAAGAGCAAAGGTGTAATTGTTGGTAAAGACGTGCAACTTGCTGCATTAAAGCGAACTAGCCCTTCTGAGTTTTACGAGTTCGAATAAAATTAAAAAAACCAGAAAGAAAAACAGGCAGATTATTTGGCAAAATAAAATAAATGGCCTACCTTTGCAACCGCAAATAAGAAAAAAATAAAACGCACTCTTAGCTCAGCTGGTAGAGCAATTGACTCTTAATCAATGGGTCCAGGGTTCGAGTCCCTGAGGGTGTACTTTTTTCTTGATAGTTGCTATTAAGCACTCTTAGCTCAGCTGGTAGAGCAATTGACTCTTAATCAATGGGTCCAGGGTTCGAGTCCCTGAGGGTGTACTAGGAAGATATAACAATCTTCCTTTTTTTTTGCTAGTACTTTTTGGATAATTATTACACAAACAAGACGATTTTATAATTCAAGAAAAACTCCTGATTCTTGAATTTGCTTTTTTAATCAGTTATTTGAGCAGAAAAAACCAAAAATTATGCTGAATAGCATAATTTTCAAGTTAATCAATCTTAGAAAATTAATTGATTTTAAAATTAATCATTCATTCTTTGTAAAATCAAAAAATAGTAGCGACTTTTGAGGGCTTATTTCTAACTGTATAATACAAACACACAAAATCACATGAAAAACAAAAAATCAATCTTCAGTGGTCCGGAAGGAAAATCATATCTGATACCTTTTGTACTTGTAACCAGTTTATTTTTGCTTTGGGGATTCGCTCACGGTTTGCTTGATGTTCTGAATAAACATTTTCAAGGAACATTCCATATGAGTAAAGCGGTATCTGGACTAGTACAATTTTCAACTTATATAGCATATTTTATTATGGCTGTTCCAGCCGGATTATTTATGAAAAAGTACGGATATAAATGGGGTATTATCCTCGGGCTTTTTCTGTTTGCCTTAGGAGCCTTTTCTTTTATTCCAGCTGCTTATGTGCATTCTGCCGTTCCATTTTTAATAGCCCTGTTTGTTATTGCATGTGGTCTTTGTATTCTTGAAACTGCGGCAAACCCCTACTCTACAGTACTCGGACCGAAAGAGTCCAGTGCACAACGTATTAATCTATCGCAATCCTTTAACGGACTGGGCTGGGTTCTTGGTCCACTGATTGGAGGAGCGCTTATTTTCGGAGCAGATGAGAAAGATAATTTTGCTTTGACATTACCATATATCCTAGTGGGATCGGTTGTTGTGATCGTTGCCATTCTCTTCTTATTGATAAAATTGCCAGATATCAATGAGGAGAGCGATGAAGAAAAAATGGAAGATATTGCAACTCCTGGCCATCATCGTTCCATTTGGCATCACAAACATTTTGTACTGGCAGTAGTTGCCCAATTTTTATATGTTGCATCTCAGGTTGGTATTTTTGCATTCTTTATTAACTACGTTATGGAGCTAGACCCGCATCTCACCAAGCAGGCAGCATCTAAAATGCTTTCGTTGGGAGGTATGGCATCATTCATGATTGGTCGTTTATCAGGTAGCTTTTTAATGAAATGGGCTGCTCCGAATAAATTGCTGGCTTTATATGCTTTTATCAATGCAGTATGTATGGCATTAGTAATGATGTCTTTGGATGGACTATCATTGGGGGCTCTTTATTGTTCTTTCTTCTTCATGTCGATTATGTTTCCAACAATTTTTGCTCTCGGATTAAGAGATATGGGTACAGAGACCAAGAAAGCATCTTCATATATTGTAATGGGAGTTGCAGGTGGAGCCTTTAGTCCTATGTTAATGGGGCTTATCGGTGGGTCTAATATGGCAATAGGATTCGTTGTTCCATTTATCGGATTTGCTTATATTTTATTTTATGCATTAAAAGGGTATAAAATGTAATGAACCATATATCATGTTATTTGTTTTTAGGTTAATTAACCATTAATTCAAATAACATGATATATAATTTATTATTTCCTTCAAAACCTGTTAGTAATGCTACTTCCTTCCTTATACTGACAGTACGGATAATTTTTGGAGTCTTATTCTTGCTTCATGGCTGGCAGAAATTATCTATGTTTGACACTTTAGTGACTGCATTTCCTGATCCATTAGGTGTTGGAAGTCGGATCTCCCTGATGCTGGCAATTTTTGCTGAATTATTCTGTTCAATTGGTGTTATTTTAGGATTTCTATATCGATTGGCATTAATTCCAATGATTTTTACCATGTGTATCGCATTCTTTATAATACATGGTACTGACACACTTTCAACTAAAGAACTCGCATTAGTTTATCTTGTGATATTTGTAATTATGTTCATTGCTGGTCCGGGTAAGTATGCAATTGACCGGCTCTTCTTCATAAGAAGTAGAAAATATTGAGACAAGTTGATTAATTTTAAACTAAAAAGTATATATTTGTCTTGTTTTCAATTTAAAATAAGTATAAACATAAAATTAGAACAATGAAAAGAAGTAAAAAGACACTGGCTATTGCAATGATTTTAAGCGGCAGCGTTATGTTTAGCTCATGCGTTGGATCATTTTCCCTATTCAATAAACTTGTTACATGGAATCAGAATGTGGGCGATAAATTTACAAATGAGGTTGTATTTCTTGCCCTAAATATTGTTCCGGTATATGGAGTATGTTATCTTGCGGACGCTTTGGTTATTAACTCAATTGAATTTTGGTCTGGTTCTAATCCAGTAGCTAAAGTTGGCGAGGTGAAGAAAATTAAAGGAAAGAATGGCGATTATAGGGTAGAAACATTGAAGAATGGCTATTCAATTTCTAAGGATGGAAAAAGCATGGAATTGCTATTCAATGAAGAATCTCAGGTATGGAGTGTTGTTTCTGAAGGTGTTAGCACAGAGCTAATGAAAATGAAGAATGACGGAACTGCTCAGCTTTACTTACCGAACGGTGGCTCAATGGATGTTAAACTTGATGCTAAAGGATTAGTTGCTGCACGTCAGTCGCTTATGGATAATGCCTTTTTTGCTGCTAGATAATCTATAAAAAATATAATGAAAGATGGAGTCGGTTTGCCGGTTCCATCTTTCTGTTTATTAACAGTTTGGTTATTTTTATTATTCACATAATATTTATAGATTTGTATGATTCTTACAGTAAAAGAAATTAATAAATGACTCTACTATGAAAATGCCTAATAAAATATTGTTGTTGTTTTTTGTTTTAATAATGATTTCATGCAATCACACCCCTCAAAATAAAGCTGCACAGACTGCTTTGAACTTTTATAAAGCAATGTACAGTTTAAAACTGACTGAAGCAAAGCAATATTGCACACCTGAAGCTACGAAACTTGTGGACTTTATCGCCTCAAACATTAAAGAAACCGATTTTATAAAATTGAAAGAGGCAGGGGATCCTGAAATTTCTGTAGTTGAAAGCAATATAAATCCAGGAGATTCGACTGCAACTGTCAAACTTAAAGTTTCCAATTATATTCAGCTTAATCTACTCACAGGAAAGTCCACTATCGAAAAAGAGAAGGAGGATGAGGTTGATTTAGTGAAAATTAATGATAAATGGCTTGTAGATCTCCACAAATAATAAGGCTGATATTATCTATAGGATTTTCTTTGTTAGCGGCGAGTTGCAATCACTCCTCCTCGTGTAAAATAGATTGTAGCCAATTTCGTGAAGGAGATATCATACTTCGTAAAGGCCGTGGTTTAATAAGTGACCTGATAGTTTCTTCGCTTAAAGATACACTTCCCTATTCGCATTGTGGAATTCTTGTTTCGGAAAAAAATGAATGGAAAGTTATTCATTCCATTGCACGTGAGTTATCTGATGCTGATGGGGTTCAGATATGCTCACTTAATAGATTTCTGGCAGATTGTGACAGACAATGTTATATGATAGTAAGAAGTAGATCTGCCACGGCAGGATTACAGATTGCAAAAGCAGCCAGATATTACGTTGGCCAAAATATCCCCTTTGATTATCAATTTAATTTGGCTGATAGTTCCGCATTCTATTGTTCTGAGCTTCCTATTCATATCTTGAAATATCACTGCAAAATACCTATAAATTACAGTGATAAACGCATTCCTTTCTCGTTATTTACAGATACAACCTATTTCAGAGTAATTACAACCCATAGGGATTAGAACGGATATCCCACTGCGAAGTGGAAAGTGAAGTCTCTTCCAAAGTTAGGATTCAAGAATGGATACCGATCTTTTCCGCTTGAATATGCCGGATTCAATGCTTTCATACCTCCATCAAAACGCAGTACAAAATAATCGAAATCAAGTCGGAGACCTAGTCCATAAGCCATTGCAATCTCTTTATAAAATCTATTCAGACGGAAAGATCCACCAGGTTGTGTTTCGTAATTTCTAATGGTCCAGATGTTTCCGGCATCAACAAAAGCCGCTCCTTGTAATTTCCAAAACAACTTACTGCGATATTCCATGCTGAGATCTAGTTTGATGTCGCCCGATTGATTCATAAAATCGATATTGTTGTCCACACCTTTATAACTACCCGGGCCAAGTGTTCTAACTGCCCATCCACGAACGCTGTTGGCTCCTCCTGAGAAATATCTTTTCTCGAGAGGAAGAACAGTGCTGTTTCCATAAGGATAAGCTATACCTACTGCTGCGTGGAAAGCAAGCGAATTTCTTTTATCGATTTCCACGTTCTTGGCAAAATCCAAATCTCCTTTAATGTATTGCGCATAAGCAATATTAAGGATGGAGTAATCGCCATTACTTGTTTTTTGTTGCTTTATTAATTTCGAAATGCCATATAATACGTTTCCTGCAGATTCAAAGTTAATCCGGACGGAATATGAATTTGAAGCCGTTGTGTTATTTTGCATGACTCCACCAATGCTATTGAAATAGTAATTGTATCCGCTGCGCACAATCAGATGATTGTCGTAGTTATATTTAAATATCGAATTGGCACTATTGAGGTAATCTTCTTTAAATCGGGTAGATATCCAAGGAAGATAGATATAACTAATATCAAGCAAATCGAAGCGATGCTGCACTTTCTGCTTCTGTCTTGCCCATTTGTAGCTCCAGGATGTAGATGCAATGGTACGTGAGTATTCGGGCCGTAACTGGAAACTGTATTTTAATCCGAACTCGGTTGTGGCACGAATATTTCTTGTAAATTCATCTGATAGAAAAGGAAACATAAACCTTGGAAAATTAATGCTTGATTCAATGCCGTATTCCGTATAGTTATCGTTGTTTCCGTAGTAATTCTGTAACCCCGAAATCGCTTCGTATGCACCTCTGAGCTTAATCATAAATGACTCGGAACCTTTAAAAAGATTTCTGTGTTGGAACGAGACTGATGCAGCTGCACCCAAATCGCCGGCTGTATTGGTTCCTTCGAGCTCAAAAGCCACCGATTTATGCTTGCTTTTGGTTAAAAGTACATAGCAGTTTAGCAATCCGCTATCGGCACGCTGAATATCAAAAAAACGAATATTGGTGTATTTTAAAGCTGATAAACGGCCAAAAGAAGAATAAGTATTTTGCACTGAGCGCTCATTATACAAATGGTTGGGCTGAATGAAATTATTATCAGCCAGAATTTTAGGACGGAGATATAGTTTATCCTTATAATATATTGGGAAGCCTTTATAATGAATTGAATCGTTAATCTCAATGCTGCTTAATGCTGATGACTGAAGAACATCATATTCGGTAATGAAACTCACTTTATTTATTTTATACTGGCAATGTTCTTTAGGTTCATCTTGTGGAGTTGCCTGATAAAGATTCAGATGCATTGTTAGATCCACCTGATAAGTATTGCGTACAGTATCTGCAGTAAAAGTGATATATTCCTTGTTAAACTTGTAATATCCCTTGTTCGCAAGCAGATTTACTATGCGCTGACGTTCGGCATCAAGTACATTGATATCAAACATCATACCTTTGCTTAGTTTTGTAGCTGCAGAATCTTCTTTCAATATCGCATTAATCTTACTGTCTTTGATATCGAGTTTAAGATTCCTTACGATATAAGGCTTACCGGGAGAAACAATATAGGTCAGTTTCAGCTTTTTCTTGGAGATTTTCTTCTCCGATTTTACTGATGCTCCCATATATCCAATATTATTCAATGCTTTTTTCAACTCTTGCTGAGATCGCAAATTGAGTGATTCATCATAAATAACCGGTGCATCTCCCAGTCTTCGCCACATGCGATTGATCCATTTTGATGTATCTCTGCCTGAAAGATTGTATGTGTAAAGAGGGATTTTTATCAGACTAAACCATTTAGAATTGGGATTCTGGCGGACATAACTTTTCAGGGAACCGGTTTTTACCTCTTTTTGATTTGAAATAACATTAACTTCGTCTAACAGATACGAGCCGTCAGGCACATATTTTGTCAGTGAGCAAGAAGCCAACACCAGTAATCCGAAGGAAAATATATAAATTCGGGAGTTTCTTTTCATATAAATACGTCTAACTTCAAATATTGGACTTACAAATATAGCTTTATTAAAAATATCTTTTTAGCTTTGCTTCAAAATAATTCATTTATAAAGGCTGAATTGATGATTAGCAAGAATAAAATTAAATACATTCATTCGTTAGAACTTAAAAAAAACCGCAAACAAGAAAACGTTTTTGTGGCCGAAGGACATAAGCTGGTAGGTGATTTACTGGGTGTGTTTCCATGCAAATTTTTAGCAGCTACTCAGGAATGGTGGACAGAACACCCTCATGCAGAGGCTGACGAAAAGTGTATTGTTACACAGGAAGAGTTATCAAAGGCCAGTTTTTTGAAAACTCCTCAAAGTGTGTTGGCTATTTTCGAACAAGATAATTCTCCAACTGATATATCTGTAATTCAACAGTCTCTCTGTCTGGCTCTTGATGATGTTCAGGATCCGGGTAATTTGGGTACGATTATTCGGTTGGCCGATTGGTTTGGGATAGAACATATATTCTGTTCGCCCAACACGGCCGATGTATATAATCCGAAGGCTGTTCAGGCAACTATGGGAGGAATAGCCCGCGTAAAATTGCATTATGGGTCATTGACAGAACTAATTGGTCAACTAAAAAATATACCTGTATACGGAACATTCCTGAATGGAACGAATATTTACTCAGAAGTCCTTTCAGAAAATGGATTGATCGTTATGGGAAATGAGGGAAAAGGGATTAGTGCAGAGGTGGAGAATTTGATAAATCGAAGACTTTATATTCCTAATTATCCGCAGAGCAGACAAACTTCCGAATCACTGAACGTTGCTATTGCCACTTCGGTTGTATGCGCGGAATTCCGTCGCCGTATGCAGTAAAAACATCGAGATGAATTTATAATCTCTTGTACAAAAGAAAACAATCTTTTGTACAAAACAATTCATTCTTTCGTACAGAAGAATGAATTGTTTTGTACAGGAAAACCTGATTGTATAACCAATTATTGAGCAATCTTAATGGAGAGTTTCCCATCAAAGCTCACAACCAGATTAACCAGGTTGCAGACTGAGCTTTCCGGAATGCCGACTGTTGCCTGATAACGGAAGCCAACTTTACTTACCCCATAGAATCGCATATCAGCCAATATAGCATTTTTAAGAAAATCTTCCTTTATCACATCCGAGAACATGTCCTTGGTTATATCGTGACCATAAATCATTTTCTTACCCTCGTACACACAAATGTGCATCACATTGTCGTAATAAACATTATCTATGCTCATTCCATCGTCGGTATAAGAGGTTTTCACCACTTTAATTTTTGAAGGATTTACGTATACATAAGCACGGTAACGCTTGCCTTCGTACATTACAACAGAGTCTCGTTTTGTAACTTCTGTATAAGTAGGGATCACCTCTGTACTTCTTCTGCCCATTATGCGAAGAGAGTCGCTTGGATCTTCAGACTTATGCAGCTTGACAATATTGTCCGAGAGTGAGTGAAACCAGAACAAGTGTTCAGCTTGTTTATCTATTTTATAGCGCATTACTTCATTCCCATAGGTGTAGAAAGTATCTTTCTTGATTTTAAAATAGACCGATGCATTTTCTGCATCTGGGTAATAAATTGTATCACCTTGCACCTTGAAAAGAATTTCATCGCTCTCATCATCCAGCCATATACCTTGAAGCATTTTTTTTGCTTTCAAATCCTCCTGGCCATCATTTAAAGCCGCTTTCTGACCTTTATTGCATGCAACAAGTCCCAGAAGAAGGAGTAAAAATACGGCGTATTTCTTCATTAAATTCAGTTTTAGTTAATACTATTTCCCGATGCAATAATAGGCAATTCCCAATGCTTCCAGGTCATTTTTATCATATATATTTCTTCCGTCGATTACCACCGGGGTGCGCATTGTTTTTAAAATTACTCCCCAGGTAGGCAAGCGGAACTGTTTCCATTCAGTAACCAGCAACATAGCATCTGCATCTAACAATGCATCGTACATATCTTGTGCATAATAAACACTATCTCCTATTCTTCTCCTGGTCTCTTCCATGGCGGCAGGATCGTATACACGAACTTTGCAGCCGGCTTTCAGCAACAGGTCAATCAGAACTAAAGAAGGCGCTTCGCGCATATCATCCGTTTCCGGTTTAAATGCCAATCCCCACAAAGCTATAGTTTTTCCTTCTAATTCTCCTTTAAAATAGTTATTTAATTTGTTAAAAAGAATACTTTTCTGTAATTCGTTAACTTCTTCAACAGCTTTCAACACTCGCATTGAGTATCCATGTTGTTCAGCGGTTTTTATCAATGCTTTTATATCTTTAGGGAAACAGGAGCCTCCGTAACCACAACCAGGATAAAGGAATTTACGACCGATGCGAGTATCTGAACCTATTCCACTACGAACCATGTTTACATTTGCTCCCACCAATTCGCAGAGATTTGCAATATCGTTCATGAAGCTGATGCGGGTTGCCAACATTGAATTTGCTGCATATTTTGTCATCTCTGCAGATGGAATATCCATGAAAATAACCCGGAAGTTATTCAATAAGAATGGCTTATATAGTTTTGTCATCACATCTTGTGCTCTTTGAGACTCTACCCCAACCACAACTCTATCAGGACTCATAAAGTCGCTGATTGCGTTTCCTTCTTTCAGGAACTCGGGATTAGAAGCAACGTCAAATTCTATTTGGACTCCTCTCTTATCAAGTTCTGCCTGAATTGCATCACGTACTTTTTTTGCGGTGCCTACAGGAACGGTACTTTTGGTAACCACCAGTACATATTTATTCATATTCTTGCCGATGGTTCTTGCCACCTCAAGCACGTAGCGCAGATCGGCGCTACCGTCTTCATCAGGCGGAGTTCCCACTGCACTGAATATAACCTCTACGTCGTCAAGGCAACTTTCCAATGATGTTGTAAAGCTTAGACGGTTTTCTTTTACGTTACGAACAACCATCTCTTCTAAACCAGGCTCGTATATAGGAATTATGCCATTTTTCAGATTTTCTATTTTCTTCTGGTCAACATCCACACAGGTAACATCAACTCCAATTTCTGCAAAACATGTTCCGGTTACCAATCCAACATATCCGGTTCCTACAATCGCAATTTTCATAATCGTATCTTATTATTGGTAAGTTTCGGCATCTTTTAGAGCAACAGCCTGACGGTCTTTAACCGACATAACCAACTGTTCTTCTGCAATAGGCCACTCAATATTTATATCTTTATCGTTATATTTAATGGTTGCTTCCGCTTGAGGAGCATAGCTATTATCAACTTTATAGGTAAATATAGCTTCTTCGCTCAACACCAGAAATCCGTGTGCAAATCCTCTGGGGATAAAGAACATCCGCTTGTTATCCTCACTGAGTTCTACACTCACATATTTGCCAAAAGTAGGTGAAGATTGGCGTAAATCAACTGCAACATCAAGTACTTTACCTTTTATTACACGTACAAGTTTCGCCTGACTAAATTCGCCTTTCTGATAGTGTAAACCACGAAGTACCCCAAAGCAGGATTTTGATTCATTATCTTGTATAAAGTTAATTTCCCCTATATTCTTTTCGAATTCCTCTTTTTTAAAGGCTTCCATAAAATATCCCCGATCATCGGTAAACACATTTGGTTCAATAACCCAAACCCCATCAATTTCTGTTTGTGTATAAATCATATTTATTAAAATTGTTTTCTTACTTTAAGCTGTAATCCCAGATTATCCCCGTAAATATCTCCTGTATCGAATGCTCCGGAAAGGGAGAAGTTCCACCCTTTCAACTGGTGAGGGAGGTAATTCAATTCTGCAAATGCCGAAAAATTCTCCAGAATTTCTACAGTCGGTTTAAAGGGTGTTCCCCAAGTTTTATTGTATGACATCTTTGCCCGGTATGACAAATCTTCCATAATATCTCCGCTCCATCCAATGTGGCAAGCCTTTATGCGGTTATATTTGAATGTCATATCTCCATCCTTGTTATAGATAGGTGAAGCAATGAGCGGATTGGCCATAGTCATTCCCCAATGTACCCATCCGGGGTACCAATCGTTATTGTAATAATCGTCGGCTCCACCAGTCTTCTGCACAATGGAATTATCCAATCCATGCAGCGGACCGCTCTGATTAGATGTCTGATAATATTCTAAAACCAAGCCATTTATTGCCTGTCTATTTTTGCTTTTGTACTCAATTCCCCACAGGCCATCAAATCCGTTCAGTTTGCCCATTCCTGAGAAATCGTCATAATAGTTTTCCATATATACACTTAAGGAGTTGCCTTCTTTTTTATAGGTCAGCTTTAAATGTTCGCTACCCATTAAATTCCCTTGAAAATATTTTTGTCCTTCCGGACCTGTCTCTCCTCCTCCTTGCGGGATAAACACCTCCCAAAAGTCTTTTAATTTGTTTCCTAAATCACCGGCATCCATACCTCCATTTTTATATCCCCCGAATTGTGCATCCAAGCTCATTCCTAAATCAAATTGCCAATGAGAAGCAGGTTTTCCTAATCTGAAAAAGAAACTTTTGTGGTGATATAATATGTCTTTTGTATACCAATATCCCTCTCCCACCTTTCCTTTCTGATAGTTGTTATCAGTCCATCTACCATAAGAGAACTCAGCTTTAACCTGTGCCCAGGAGTTTAACTTTGTATATTCTAGAATTCCAACTTTTACTTGAGGTATAGGACGAGCATTGCCGCTCCAGGTTAACCCTCCGCTGCTAAGTTGCTGGTTCAGTAATTCAGAATTGATTTCTTTACTCCCTACAGACAAACCAAGCCATTTATAATGGATATCGGCATAAGCCTGTTGTACAACGAATTTAGATGTAAAACCTGTTGCAACAGCCAAGTCAATACCGGCAGCATACTTCCAGTTTTTGCAACTATCCTTGTAGAATGTACCACCTCTTAAATACGCATTGTTATTTAGTGAAGAAAGACCGTGCTGATTACTAACTTGCCATAAGGGAGTATGGTCACCTGAATGAACGGTAGTTCCAAATTCCGTAAATGATTTGAAAGATGATTGAGCAGCTATCATACCTGGTAGTAGGCAGAATAGCAATAGCTTTATTTTGATTGTTTTAATATGCATTTTTTTCACCTCTGATCATGTTCGAAACAGTTAGATATATTATTTTTATATCAAGGAAAAAAGACCAGTGTTCAATATACCATACATCCCGGATGACTCTTCCTTCCATTTGTGAAATCTCTTTTGTCTCACCTCTGAATCCTGTTACTTGTGCCCATCCGGTAATCCCAGGTTTAATTAAATGACGGAGCATGTACTTGTCAATCAATTCATTGTACTGTTGGGTATGTTTCAGCATGTGCGGACGTGGTCCTACCACTGACATTTCTCCTTTTAGTACGTTTATTATCTGCGGCAATTCGTCAATATTACTTTTACGGAGAAATTCGCCAATTTTGGTTGTCCTTGGATCATCTTTTGTTGCTTGTTTTGTATCCGCATCTTTGTTAACCTTCATTGTGCGAAATTTATAGCAATAAAATTCCCGGCCACGTTCACCTGTTCTACGTTGTTTAAAAAAGACCGGACCTGGTGATGACAATTTCACACATACCCCAACGATTATAAATATAAATGGGAATAATGTACAAAGAAACAACAAAGAGAACACAATATCAAAGAGTCTTTTAGAGAATCTATTCATCGGATATTGTAATGGTTCATCTCGCAAAGAAAGAACCGGCATATTCCCTAATACACTTAACTCCATTGGCTTCTTAACATATCTCCGAAATTCGGGAACAATGTAGAAACGAATCATATTATTTTCGCAGAAGTTCAAGGTTCTCACAATTGTCTGTTCTGCCGATTCCGGCAAAGTGCAATAAACTTCATCCACTTGATTTTCAAGAATATATTTCTCAATTTCATCTGTCTTTCCAAGCCATTTGGATTCAGAAGGAATTTTCACAGGATTGTCTTCAAAAAAACCTAGAATACGATAACCATATCCCGGATCATCCATCATCTCCTCATACAATGCATTTCCGTTCTTACCAGCCCCAAGTATTACAATTAACTTAAAATTGAATCCCTTTTTCCGGTATTGTTTGATGGCAAATCTTATTCCGATTCTCCAGAATGAAATTGCAACAAAGAAAATTGAATAAAAGGAGATGATAAACAACCTTGAGACGTCCTCTATCTTAAAAAAAGTAAGTGCAGCAATGAATAGAACAAAATGAAGCAGAGTAGCATAAAATGTATTCTGTACAATCTTATCTGCATAAATAACTCTGGAATGAGGAGTTACCCCAAAAATTATGATCCCAGGAACAAAACAGATGTTTATAATCAGCAACAGAGGATAAAACTCAGAAATAACATCTTCTCTGAGATATGATCTAAAGATGAAAATAACCAAAATAAAAATCATATTGAGAACCATATAATCTCCCAATATAATCAATGATTTAAGGAAATGAGAATATCTTGTTTGTTGCTTCATAAACGTATTACCATTTAAAAGCAAAATTAAAGGATTTTGATGGATTTTGAAAGAATTTGTGAGAAAAGATTAGAAACTTACCTTGTGGATGAGTTTTAATATACATATATGATTCATCCACAAGGCGATATTGTATTTGTGTTGAGACAGCCACTTCCGTTCTTTTAACCTCTGAAGAACTTTAAAATGCTATTATATTACTGCAGATAAAGTCAATAATATTATTATATAGCTAAATAATGCATTTTTTAATTGCATATTTTTAGTTAAAATATGATCTCTGGAATACATTACGATAATTTAAATTCAGATTTTATTCCTTTCAATATTTTTGTGTGATAATTTGTATTCCATTGCAATCAGTTTTGGAAGCAATTTAATAAAATTCCAGTACCGAGGTATGTTCTTTTTAGGTTCTTCGAATGCTCTGTACAACCACTCTAATCTTAAATTACGCATCCACTTTGGAGCGCGTCTTACATGACCAGCATCTGAATTAAAATTAAAAATAGCCCCAAAGCCAAACATTACTCCTCTATTTAGATACGGCAATAAACGATTCATAAAAATTTCTTGTTTAGGTGCTCCTAAAGAAACCCAAATTATATCAGGGTTGTCTTTGTTTATCTTTTCAGCAATAGCTTCGTAATCAAATTCTTCAACTTTACGAAAGGGTAAAGATTCAAAACTCATACTTTGAATTTTAGGATCAATTTTTGATAGATTTCTTTTAAGCCCATCAAGAACCTCTGGAGTATTTCCTAAAAAATACTGTCTGTATTTACATTTATCTACATAAATTCTGAACAAGTCGGCTCCGATGTATGGTTTTAGACATTTTTTATGTATCCGGCCTAAAAACCAGGCAATATTGCTTCCGTCGCAAATGTTAATCAATGCAGAATTCAAGACTTCATTAAACAGCTTGTCCCTATTGGCAATAGTTAAATTATTACTTTCTACAGAACAGACATACCCTTTGCCATTTTGTTTAATTGTTGACTCAATAATATTATCAACTCTTTGTCTGTCAAATTCTATAGCAACATTAAAATACTTCATTTTATAGTCATTTTGATTCCTTGATCTGTTTCTCTATCCATTCGTATTGCAACCTAATTCCTTTTTCTAGGTTAACTCTTGGTTCCCATCCCAAAATACGTTTTGCTTTTGAGAAATCAGCACTTCTTGCTTTGTCACCTTCCGGGCGTGTCGTATCATAAAAAATAGATATATCCTTTCCTGATATTTTAACAATCATTTCTGCGATTTCTTTTATTGATGTACATATTGAAGGTCCAATTTGAATCGGACCATGATTCCAACCTTTATCCAATGCTAGAACAAGAGCTTCAACAATATCATTAACATGTATAAATGCGCGTCCTTGTTCACCACTACCCCACACCTCGAATTTTTCATTAGGGTAATTTACCGCTTTTCTTATTAATGCAGGAATAACCTGACTTCTATTTCCGAAATCACATGGAGCTCCGTACACATTATGAAACATTAATGTGCAAGTTGGGATTTCTGTTTCTTTCCCTAACAAATCAACTTCATATTGTCCCATAAGTTTGCTCCACCCATATGCCGACTCAGGCATTGCTGGGTAAAGTTCTTCTTCACGCAATGGAATTACTTCTAAAGAGTTTTGTCGTGTTAAAGGAAAACTACATGCTGTTCCAACGTATAGAAAGCCCTTAAGGTGTTTTCCATATTTGCGAGCAGATGCTATTACATTGGAATTAATAAGAATGTTTTGCCTAAAGATATCTCCCTGATTATTAAATACATAATCGATACCTGCAACAATATCTGCAAGGTGAATTACATACTCTACCTTTGACAACAAATCATCACACTGACCTGATATTGACAAATCTCTGTCATAAAAATGTGTTTTCAAAGGGATTATATCATTCCCTCTATCATCTTGAAGATATTCTAATTTACCTCTCCATAGATTATCTATCACATATATTTCATCTCCTTGTTTGATTAATCTTTTAATCAAATTAGAGCCAATCATTCCGGCTCCACCAGTTACTAATATTTTCCTCATATATTATAAATACTTTTAATTATTAATCAATGTTATTTGTGAATAAAGTGTCATATATTTTATTCAAGTTATAAATATATTCTTTGGGATCAAATAAACACTTTATTTTCTCCTTGGACTTACATCCCCAAATAAATAAATTCTCTCTATTATTATGTAAATATTCAATTGCATTTACAATGTCAGTACTATTATGATCTTTAATTATAATTCCATTCTCTTCGTTTGTAACGCAGTAATTTATAGAACCAACATTGGTTACAATCGGTGTTAAACCAAAACTCATACTTTCTAATAATGATAACGGCAAACCTTCATAAAATGACGGTAGCAGAAACACATCCGCTTTCTTAAAGAGTTCATCTTTATCTTTACCTAATACGATACCTTTATAAATAAATTGCCTGTCTAGTAAATTTCTGAATCTTTCAATAAAATTGCTATTTCTTTCTTCTTCACCCGCAAATATTAAACTAAAAGGTACTCCTTTATCTTTTAATATTTTAAAAGCATCAAACATATAATTAAGTCCTTTTGTTTCAACAATTCTTCCAATATATAAAATGGTCAAAGGCTTGTCAATATTTATTTTTCTTTCAAAATCATCAGAATTGGTTAGATCAACACAGTTTGGAAGTGTATGAACATTCTTGGCGTTAAATTTACGTTCCAAAATAGATTTTTCATTTGGACTAAGGACAATAATAGGGCATTTTAGTGAAAACACTCTCTTCAATATCCAACTGACCCAAAAAGAAGTTTTATTATTTTCTAAATAATTACCACCATGCAAATGGATTATCAATTTGCATAAAAACAATCTAGCAATAAGCATAAACAGAGGATCTCTTAGAGCAGATTTACGGGTTATTGGAAAATTATAATGAATGATGCTCCCTCTTCTCTTATTTAGAAATTTAATCCATTGTTTCAGGTTATTGACTATTCTAAAGACACGAAATACCCCACCTTTTTCCTCGTTTTTCTTCCCCAGTTCGAAATGTGAGTAATTCACAGAAGGATTGTTGCTAATAATAAATCTGGCAACAGAGGAAACTCCGCTTACATTCTCTGGATCAAGAGATGGACAAACGATGATAATATCTTTCATATATTAGTTATTAAAAAAAAGTATTTATAGCAATCATTTTTGATATTCCATAAAATATTTCTCTACAGTTTTATCGATATCAAAATTCTTCAAACAATATTCATATGCATTTTCAACAATTTGATTAACTTTTTCTCTAGATATTATTATTTTTCTTATCTGATTTGCGCAATCTGTTGCATTTTCTTTTTCAAAATAAAAACCATACTTTCCATTTTGGATAATTTCCATTGGTCCATCATTCTTAGAAACTAATACTGGTATCTTAGCAGACATACCTTCAACAACTGTAAGTCCAAAGCCTTCAATAATTGATGGCTGAACTAATAAATCGTAATTCTTAAGATTTGAATAAATAAATGAGCGGTCTTTAATTCCATGAAAAGTAACCTTATCTGCTAATTCATATTTATTAACCAGATCTTTCAGAAAAGAAAAAGAGCTACCCTCGCCGATAAAATCAAGGTGAATATCTGATATTTTGTGTTTTGTAATTAAAAGCATTAATGCCTCAATTAATATATGCTGTCCTTTAATACAATGATTTAACCGTCCAACCTGAACAATTTTAAAAGGTTTGTGAGCTATTTGATCTTTCTTAGAGTCAATAGTAGAGGTCTCGACACCATTATAAATTACAGAAACATTAGAAACCTTTCTTTTTAAAAGATATTCTTTTACCGCAGATGAAATAGCAACAATCTTATTGAATTTAGAAATTCTGATCAGAGGAAGGTCAATAGCATGCACTGTAAGCAAAGTTTTGATAAATGGATGTATAAAAAATATTTTATTTATATCCGCATCATGACAATGTACAATATCTGGTTTCAATTTATATATAGCCCAATTAATCTCTAATATTTTAAACGGATTTTTACTACCCTCTTTACGATTAAAAAGATGAATTTTTATATTATCATTAAAACTATCGAGTAATATTTGATTATATGCAGAATTTACGATATATACGTATACATCATTATTGACGATTTGCCTATTGGCTATATCAACCATCATAGACTCAGATCCTCCAATGTTTAATGAAAAAATAAGATGTAGTACTTTCATGCCTAATTATAAATGTTTAATTCTTGAATATGACATAATTAAAAATTTCAGAAAAGGTCCTAAACCTAATTGACACATTACTTTGCCTAGTAAAATATTTTTTTGATATTTTTTTGATAAATACTTATAATAATTGTAATCTGATAAAGCTAAACTAAAAATCAAGCATCTATTAATCATAGAGTTTAATTTGATTATATTATATTTCTTATAATCAACCTCAAAAGAATCGATCATTTGCTTTAAAAATTCGAATTGAGATTGAATAGCATTAGAATTTATCAATGTGGCTTCCTTCGATACAGAATCAAAACGACTTATTTCAATATGCATAACAGCTTTGTTAATAAATAATTGCTTTTGAGAAAATTTATACATTTTCATAAAATTAAGTTCTTCATAAATTCTTAATTTTTCATCAAATGGAAATTGTTGTATTATTTCACGAGATATAACATGAAGAAAGTCTCCGCTAATTTCATTTTTAATCCAATTATAAAAATTAATTTCTATAAAATCAGAGCTTAATAATGAATTACTACGATAATAATCCATCCTATGATTTTGAGCAAATAAGTAATGGCTATATCCTTGATGTAAAGAAATGTTTTCTTCAATTGTATCCAAAGCATTATCATTCATATAATCATCACTATCTAAAAACAATACATATTTATTCTTACAGTTTTTTATAGCATAGTTTCTAGCTGCATTTACTCCCTGATTCTTACTAAATTTGAAAAAATGAATTTGTTGATGAGTTTTAGCGTATTCTTCAATAAGATTAGTTGTTCCATCTGTTGATCCGTCATCAACAATCAGATGTTCATAATTATTATTTTTTTGCTTAGTCACGCTCTTTAGGCATCTAAGTATACAATCTTCCCGGTTGTAAACAGGAGTAACTATGCTAAAACTAATTTCATTTTTCATTTTCGAAGAATATTATGTTTAATGCTTGACAAAACAAATTTTGGTTGACGGAATATAGAAAAAAGGAACAATGGAATCCTAAAAAAAATAAAAGTTCGATATAAATGAAATTTTTCGTGCAAAGGGATTATTGAATTATTATAAGACAAATAATTAACTTTATAATTTTTAACAATAGAGAATAAAGTCAACCAATTAAATAAATCAAACATTCCATAACGCAGATATAATACATTACGCTCAACGCTCTGTTTCCAAGAATTGCTACTCAATTTTTCCGGCACATTTTCTAAATAATAACCTAAAACTTTATCAGTTTTAATAATTAGGTTGCTACGTGTTGCTCGAATCTGAAAGTCAAAATCTGCGACTAATTTAAATTGTTCGTCAAAATACCCAATTTTATCATGTATATTTTTTCTCCACATTGGAAAACAACCTATCTGATGTGATCTAAAGAAAATTTTTGAATTCTTTTGAAATTCTTTATTAACAACTAATACATTGCTTTCAATTGGGTATTCAAACATATAATAGAAATCGCCATAAGTGAGATCTGCATCTGAATTTTTGTCCAATGTATCAGCTTGATCAAAAATAGAATTAGGCATACGAATGTCGTCAACATTCCATACACAGATGTATTCTCCTTTTGCAAGCTTTATTCCTCTATTCCAGGTAGAATATAAACCTTCTCTTTCTGAAATAATAATATGTTTTACAAATGGGAAAATAGGTAGTTTTTGTTCTATAATAGCTAATTCTTCTTTTGAAGGAGCATTATGAAGAAGTAAGATTTCAATATTTTGTGTGTTATTCAAATTCGATAAACAATCAAAATATCCATCTAAATACTTAATACAATTAAAGAGTGAGGTAAGAACTGTTATTTTAATATCTGGATTCATACAAACAGGGGTGAATTATTTACTATATTTTCTTTATCTTCTCTATTATGGGGTAATAAGTTATATAATAAGAATGGGAAAATCAACATCCGATTTTGATATAACAAATCGCTTGTAAATGAAATAATAAACAAGAGAATCATATATAAAAATATAGGCAAACCAATCGTTTTAAGATTTCTATGAAAAATTGAAGTGATTGAATATAATACATATAAAAAAATGAATGTTCCAATGACACCGTATCGTATAATAAAATTTGACCAAGCAATATCAGATGTATCTAACTGCACAGTATTACCTGTAATTTCATCTGGAAGTCCAATTTGATAATCGAAGTGATTAAATGTATAGTTAGAATCCTCTGTCATATAACCCGCTCCAAAAACAATTTCCATCTTTGACTCTGTTATATCCATAAATCTTTCAAAAAAATGAGCCATTCTGAACATAAAGGTTGATTCTTCGCTCATTTCAAAATCCTCATCAACATCTAAAAACTCTCCTGACAATACATTACTTATATCATTAATAGTCCGCCCACCTGAATCTTTTCCCACTAATAAAAAGACTGCAACGAATAAAATTAATAGTGTATTAAGTGTCTTCTTTGCATTTTTTATTCCACTTATTCTATTATATACACCAATAAATAGACATAAAATAAAAGCCATCATTAATGAACGGTGAAGTGGAAGAAACATTGTAATCGACATGATTATTGTAGTCAAATTTTTCAACCAACCATTGAATGGATTATTAAATATTGCATAAAACACAAAGAAATATGCCATAAAAGGCACATTATAAAAGCGTGTAATTATGCCTGTACGTCCACTCTCAGCTCCTGTCATTATTGCTATTCCTGTAAATGCTTGAATCATAAAAAGAACACATTGAAACAAGACTACAAAAAAAAGAATTCTTAAGAGTTTATCCAACTCTTCTCTTGTTAGTCTCCTAACAACATAATATGATAAAACTAAAAAATATGTCCTGGACGTTCTAAGAATATCTACAAAACTAATATGATAGATGAATAAACTTATTCCGATAGAAATAACAATGAATAAAAGGTAAAATGCAATAATTTTTGAGACTCTATTTATAGGTATATAATCATCATATTTAATTACACCATATATAAATAATACCATTACATAAACAAAAGCAAAATCAAAGGATTTTGAAATGCCTGCATGAGTGTCAAATAAAACTTCAGGAATAAGCTGAAATCCATCGAATAAAAAGAAAAAGAATATAAGAACAGATGATACCCTTTTTCCAATTATATATAATATGATACTTAATATCAATAATGGCAATAATAGCATAACTAAATTTTATTTTTTATAATAAAATCATTTACATCAAAAAAATATTTTTCAACTTCTTTTAATTTATTTAGATCAAAATTCCACCATTGTATCTTAATTAATGCATCGATTATATCTTTATCAAAGCGATATTTTATAATTTTAATTGGATTTCCAAAAGCGACTGCGTAGGCAGGAATATCTTTCGAAACAATACTACCAGCCCCAATTACAGCTCCATCACCGATATTGACTCCATCAAGTATGGTAACATTCATTCCAATAAAAACATCATTTCCTATTTTTATGCATTTATGTTCTTCTATTTTATCCACAGAAGAAAGAGTAATTCCATTTTGTTTTTTTGTTGAATAAAACATTGGATGGGTACTTATGGTATCAATTGGGTGAACTCCCCAGCCACAAATTAAATTGGGACCTATAGAACAAAAACTACCAATTGTTGTATTATACAACATACAATTTCTACTTAAATACGTATATCTACCAATAGAAGATTTATTTGCTGTGAAAGGGAATATTATCTTTGTCGTTGGATCTATTTCAATTTCATTCATTAATTTATAATGATAATGTAATTGAATTAATTTATACAATCGAGGAAAACGTGATAATATTATTGATTTGATTATTTTCTTGAAACTCATTGTTTAACAATTTACAAGTCTTTTTTTTATTACTTTAGCTGGATTACCTACCGCTATCGAATTTGGAGGAATGTTATTTGCAACAACGCTTCCTGCACCAATAACACTTCCATAACCAATTTTTACACCAGGAAGTACAGTTACATTATATCCCAACCATACATTATTTTCTATGACTACAGCTTTTGGAATGATTTTCCCAGTCCTAATCAAGTCGCTCGAGTAATCGTGATTTAATGATGAAATACAACAATGAGCGGCAATTAAAACATCGTCTCCAATGATTACTCCTCCATTTCCCCAAATATGACAATATGAGCCAATTTGGGAATTATTCCCTATAGTAACATTTTCTTTTCCTTCAATTATTAATGGGAAAAATAAGGAAATATTGCGACCTTTATGCTTTATATCTCTTAAAAAGAAGTATCTTTTAATCGATATAAGTAATTTTTTTATATATCTCATATTGCTTATATTTTATTTAATAAATTGGACATAAATCTATTACTTCCGAAATAGTTGTTTATATCGTCAAATTTAATCAACTCCAATCTTTTATACAGCCATAAAACAGATGGAATAACTATAATTGAAGCAAATATTATTCTAATTATTTCAAAAACAAAGATATTTGAAATCAAACCAATTAAAATAAATAGTAGAATTACGCATAAAATCCTTTTAAAGTATATAAGTTCAAATTTATATTTTATATTTAATAATCTATCTTGATAATAGATCCCTAATATAAAACCTACTAAATATGATAAGACATTAGAAATAATTACAGCATATATTCCTACAAAATTAACAAGTAAGCAGAAAAATACAACATTGGTAATGACTGAAAATAATTGAAATACGATCGTTTTTTCTGGAAGTCCTTTAGCTAGAAAAAATATATATATAGGCTGAGTTAAAGGTATAAAAATTAAATATGGCACTACTAAGCCTACAATAAATATAGAATAATTAATGATATCAACTTGCAACCAAAGGGTTACTATATCTTTGCAGGTAATTATTAATAATGCAGAGATTGGCAGAACAAGTAAGAAAATTTTTGCTGTTAAATCTTTAATTAAAATAGCAATATGCTGTTTATCTCGTAAAGAAGATAAATATGGGAATAGTGGCTGGAGCACCTTACTGAACAAACCTGTTAGTTGCGATCGAATCTTCAAACCAATTTCGAAATAAGCAACAACATTTAATCCGAGGAAGTTTGAAATCAGAATTTTAAATAAAGGCTCATTAAAAAAGCTTATAAAACCAGACAAATAGACCTTAGCCCCAAAAGATAGCTGTTTTTTAGCAGCAGGCTTAAATGTTTTATTCAAATTTGAGAAGGCGATTCTTCCCCATTGTTTGAAAAAGAATATAAGAACGAGAATAAACCATAAACATGCTGCTGTCATTATTGCATATCCTACCCAATCAAGGTGTTTACCCATAAGCACTACTGCAATTATCCCTCCCCAGTAAATTGTACTATAGATAAGTTGGACGAAATTAGTGAAATAGATTTTCTGCATAGAATCTAGCACTGCTGTAAATATCTGTCCAATTAACAAAAGCATATTTGAAACAAGCAAGGTAGAATATAGTATTTGAGATTGGTTATAATATTTTAAAGGTACCCCTAAAACATTTATAAGAATAAACTCACGAAAGATAAAAGCTAGAATTGTTAATGGTATAATAATTAGACACATTATTACAAGTGATGCAAATATATCATTCTCAGATTCGCTGCATTTTCCTTGTTCTGAAATATATTTAATTAAAGCCGAGTTCAATCCTAGATTAGCAAAGATATTTAAATTGCCAATGACTGAAACTATAGCAAAAACTCCATATAATTCTGTTCCCAATTTATTAATAAAAATAGGAATACAGAGGAATGTCAGCAATGCAGTAAGCACAAGTTGAACAACACCACTTATTGAGTTATTAATTATAGTTTTTTTAGTTACCATTCTTTAAGTTTAACAGCCATTCTATATCCAAATATTGAAGAAAATAATAATAATGATACAAATCCTCCTGCAAAAGAACCAGTTATAAAACCTTTTATTTTTCCTAATCTTTTCTTTTCTAAGGGCAACACTGGGTTATCTATCACCTGAATTAAAGGAGTTTCTTTATCTAAACTCATCTTCATTATTTCAAGGTTTTTTTTCATTTCTACATAAGTTCCTGCTAGTATTTGAATGTCGGTCTGTTTTTTTAAAAGCCCCACAGTGCTGGATTGCCGTATTGAGTTCATGGTTTGATCAGCTAGACCTGCTCTTGAGACCAAGGCATTACCATATTCTTGTTTTACCGAATCTACCTGATGCTGTAATTTTAAATAATTTTCACGAGCTAATTTAGTCTTTGTGTCTACATAAAATATGGTTGTCACCTTCATTAAATTCTCAACAAATAACTTAGATAGCAACTCATTTTCAGATGTAAAAGATACATCTCCAATACTTAGTTTTTTATTTCTTTTTTTTACAGATAATCTTTCCTTTAGAATTTCACCACAAGCAATTTGAAATACACTATCCTGTGTTCTGGTGAAACTCTCTCTATTTTGCCCAACAGGATAGGATAATTCTCTTAAATAAGGATTTTTGCTAATTTTCCAATCTTTATTGTATTTGTATGTATCTAAATACAAATTCAAAAGATTTTCTTTTTTTCCGTTAATTCCAACTGGAACAAGGAGTGCCTTCTCTACTAGTGCTCTTGAAGTTAATAATTCATATAAATTATCTCCACCAAAAGCTCCACTTGTAGATCCTCCCAATGAGAAGCCGAATTGACTTGCCAGACTTGATAATCCACTCGATTTGTCAGCTTCCTGTAGCGCAAAACTTAAGTTTGCCGTATATTTAGTCGGTATTATGAACGATGCTCCAACTCCAGCAACTGCTCCTAGGAAAGTTAGTCCTAGAATCATATATTTTACAGAAAACAAATATTGTTTCCAGCTTTTTAAAGAATTAATTAGCTTATTTAAAGATATATATTCCGTGTTTGCCATTTTTACTATTTTTTAAACAATGATACAATGATTGCAGCAACAGACACTATACTTGTTGTCATGCTAATAACTTCAGCTGTGCTCAATTTTTCTTTAGCTGGTTTTTCAGGAATAATAATTCTTGAGCCTGGATTAACTTTGGGATAGCTTCTGATACCAAAGAACGATTTTGTAACATTGACACTTCCGTTTGCATGGATTACGTAAGCTTTATTTCTTAAGGCTTTGCTGCTGAAACCACCGGCTGCATCAACATAGTCTTTGAAAGATAGATTTTTTTGATATCTAATTGTATTAGACATCATTACTTCTCCACTTACATTTACAGTTTCCAACATTTTTGGGATACTCAGGACATCTCCTTCTTCCAGTATCAAGTCATATCGAGAACCTGGATGAGCAATAATATCGCTTAGTGAGATACCAACTATATCCATTTCATTTAGAAGATTCTTTTTTAAATCTATTGTATCAGAGGCTTCTGTTTGTCTAGCTACCTTAGTTCCTAGGTTTTGTGCAACAGTTTTTAAAAGTTTCTTTTCTGAGTCTGTCTTTTTTGATTTTCTTATAAGATAAGCACCTTGCGCATATGCGTAATTAGTTAACCCACCGCTCATCTTAACTAAATCAGAGATTTGTTGATTTTTTGAAGTGATAACATAATTACCCGGAGATTTAACCTCTCCTTCAATACGAACCTGCTTCATATTTTCATATCCATAAATTGAACGAACGATTACTCGATCTTCTTTTTCTAGTTTAAAATTAGCTGCACTATCACTATATGCTAAATCTTTATCAATTTTAAATTTATATTCAATCGCCTTATGCAGATTTTCGTTCAAAACTTTTAAATCTTTTATTTGTCTATAAACTTCTATTTCTCCTTGATCAGCTTTATTGGTAAGGCCATTAGCTATTAAAATTGCATCTTTTACAGTCATACCAGGTGCAAAAGTATATCTATTTGGTGCAACAACTTCACCTGTTACATATATATATTCATTTTCTTTCATGTCGAGTATGCAAGAAATATGCACGCTATCTTCTCTTTGAAGTTTCAAATCATTCTTTCCTTCGAGCACATCAGCCGGGGAAAATGAAGTTATTTCAGGAAGATTTTTTGAATTTTTTCTATATACAACGGCTCTCGTTGCGAAAGCGTCGTCTTTTAATCCATCTGCTTTGGCTAGTAAATCGCTGACTTTCATTCCAGCTGATAGCGAGTATACGCCAGGACGATAAACAGATCCAGTAATTTGTACTCTATTAGTAAAACGTTTTAGTAGTTCGCCTACTTTATATTCATCCCCTGCTTCAGTAAGATAATTATTAAACTGAGGCATGGTTATATCGACAACACTTTTTTCTTTAGTTGTATTTCTATAGGCAGTAATTCTTTCACGGTACGCATTTTCTGTAAACCCACCTGCAAACTGAATGAGATTGGCTACTGTTTCAAATTCTTTCATTTCATATATAGCCGGAACTTTTACCTCACCCGAGATAGAAACACGGTTGCTGTATGGTAGAATTTTAATCACATCCTGATCCTGAAGTCTTAAATTACACTGTTTACCGTAAACCAGAAAATCATATAAATCGACAACTGCTATTACAGAATGGCCTCTTGATACTTGAATTTTACGAAAAGAACCTTTTTCTGTTGGTCCACCTGAAACATACAAAGCATTATAAACAGAGGCAAGGGAAGGTATTGTGTATGAACCAGGATATACAACCTCACCAATTACATTTACCGTTATACTTCTTATATCGCCTAAGGCAATACTAACTTTTGTTGAGCCGTTCTTAATTCCCCCGTAAATTACAGAAAGTTTCTTTTTAATTACCGATTTTGCTTCTTCAATAGTTAAACCTCCTACAGATACTACTCCCGCTAGGGGTATTTTAATTTTTCCTTCTGGAGTAACAAACAAATTGTAGCTAGCTTCAGAATCACCATATACATCTATTAAAAGTTCATCGTCTGGTCCAAGAACATAATTATTAGGTGTGGCCAATCTAAGATTTGGTTCGAAGGTTAAATTTACATCTCTAAAAATTGACTGACCGAATATCTCTAATTTATTGGCTTTAATCGAATCTTGTTTAAGCTTATAATCTTCATAATTCTTCAAGACTGCAGGATCAAGAATATCTTCATTATCAGATTTTTCTCTCAATATTGAAGAACGTTTTTTGATGCCTTGGTTTTTGTCATTGTATCTTACAATTCTATTTTTCAATTTTGCGGCTTCTGTTTTGCTCATTCCTTGCTTACTTGCGTATTGATCTATCTGATTCATAGATATGCCTTGTTCGTTCATCTTTGAAATGATGCCTTCTAATTGTGTATCAGATAAATTGTCCACATTAATTCCTTTTAGCATATCAAGTGACTGTGCATTAAGGGTCAATACAGAAAAGAAAAAGAAGAGTAAAAATGTAATATTTTTCATTTTTCGTATTTATTTTGATAGTATTATTTTTTTAATGGCGGCAAAGATATCAGATTAATTTTTAAGAAACGAATCTTCATTCGAAAAAAACAAAAGTAACTCCATCTTGCCAACTTTTATAATTAGTAAACGGTTTCAACTATTCTTTATTGCACTCGTGTTGAAAATTTGTTGATAATAAAATTGGCTAAAATGAAGCTATAATCAAGAAAAGAGTTACATTTGCAATATGATTGAATTGCTAAAACATACAGAAGCTTTACTCTTAGAGAACGATTGTGTAATCATTCCCGGTTTTGGGGGATTTGTATCTCATTATACTTCAGCCAAATGGATTGAAGATGAGGGCGTTTTCCTTCCTCCTACCCGTACTATTGGCTTTAATCCTCAACTAAAAATGAATGATGGATTACTTGTTCAATCCTATATGACTGCATACTGCACAGACTTTTCGGATGCGTCCAAGCTTGTAGAAAAGGCTGTAAATGAATTGGTTTATGTTCTGAATAGAGATGGTAAAGTTGAAATGCATGGCATTGGTGATATGTTTTTTACAATTCATAATACTTTGCAATTTAAACCTTACGAAGATGGACTTCTCACTCCATATCTTTACGGATTAAGCTCTTTTGAAATAGACAAACTTGATGATCTTGTAAAACCTAATAACGAAATCAGTGAAACAAGATTACCAAATTCAGAAGTGTTTGAGATTAGGGTAAGTCGCTCTTTATTAAGAACATCTGTAGCGGTTGCTGCAGCAATTATTTTGTTTTTCTTCATGTCTACTCCAATAGAGAACACTTATGTAGAAAGCAATAGTTATGCCCAATTGATTCCTTCTGAGTTATTAAGAACAAATGATAGCCAGTCAGATGTTACCCCAAATACAAAATTTACTCAAGTAGAGAGTACTTTGAATAACATTGATTCGGAAAACTCTGATGATGCGAACACTCCGATTGATGCTGCTACTGCTCAGAATAAACGTGATCAATTAAAACCTAAAGCGATAAGAGAGGTTGTTATCCCCAAAAAAGTAGCTGAAAAGAAGGTTGTAACTACCAATTCAGTTCAACAAACAGCAACTAAAGGTTCATATCATATTATTATCGCAAGCGTGATGAATCGGGCTGATGCTCAGGAAATAGTGAATAACCTTAAGTCAAAAGGATATTCCGGAGCCAGCTACATTGAAGGTACTAAGAGAATCAGAGTAAGCATCATGTCTTTTGCAAATGATTCCGAAGCAAATACTAAACTTTCTCAATTGAAGAAAAACTCAAACTTCAAAGATGCTTGGGTGCTCACTAACAATTAATTACATTCCATCATGAAAAGAATTTTATGTCCTAAATGTGAGAATTATCTTACATTTGACGAAACAAAATATACTGAAGGCCAATCTCTTGTATTCGTATGCGAACATTGTGGTAAGCAATTCAGCATTCGTATAGGTAAAACTAAACTAAAGCCGAAGGATAAGAATGAAGTAATTGATGAGCAAGCTCACAAAGACCAGTTCGGCAGCATTGTTGTTATAGAAAATGTATTCGGATACAAACAGGTGCTTCCTTTATCATTAGGCGATAATGTGATTGGACGCAGGTGTGTGGGTAATGTGATTTCCACTCCTATTGAAACAGGTGATATGAGTATGGACCGAAAGCACTGCGTGATAAATATTAAGAAAAATAAAAAAGAAGCTTTGGTATATACATTGAGAGATTTTCCAAGTCTGACCGGAACTTTTCTCATGAATCAAATTCTTGGTGATAAAGATCGGATTGTTTTGAATGATGGTGCGATTGTGACTATCGGAGCAACAACTTTTATTTTGCGTTGTGCTAGTGAAGATACTGCAGAGGAATAACCATCATATTTTAAGCTTCGAGAATTAAATATTCCTGCCAATCCTCCGAATTATTTTGTATAACGCAAGGAAATGGCATTAGAAATGCGTAAAAATAGATCAAATTACCTGGATATCAAAAAGATAACTCAAAATATTGCGCATTCCATTATAAACTCTAAAAATAAATATTGCTGATTTAATTCCTCATTTATAAAACAAGACTGTATTTTGTGCTAAAAATTCTTCTTCTTTGATGAATTTATTGGGAAATTGAATCTTTACAGTTCAAATATATTTTTTGAAGTTATTTTTTGATTTAAGAATAAAAGACTCATTATTCTCCAAAATAATTTTCTTATCTAAGTATTAATGTATAATTGATTAAAAAATTCTGGTTGCACTATCTTTGGAATCAGTTGCCGTAATTATACAAAGCAAATCTTTATTCTTAAATAACAAAAATTAAAACGTGAGTATAAAACAAATACGATTTTACTATTCAATAGTCTCACTGAAGAATTCAATTTTTAAACTGGGGCACTATTAAAAATTAACTATCAGTTTTAAAGAGTCAAACACACAAATAAGAATAAGCAGTTTTGTTGAAGCGTATTACAAAGTATTGCTATCGGAAATCTCCTGGGATAAGAAAATAAAAAAGAGGGGTAAAACTGTATTATAGTTTCCTCCTCTATTTGTAGCGGATCCGGGAATCGAACCCGAGTCTCAACCGTGAGAGAGTTGCGTGCTAGGCCACTACACTAAACCGCCATACTTGTACCACAAAATTAATATTAATTTTTTTAATCACAATAGTTTTATCTGATCTTTTTTTTCTCTTTTATCATTTTATTCATCAGGGCGTAACGTTTATCCACAACCTGATTGGTAGGAAAGAATGTAAAATTAATCTGCCATCCGCTTTCTCTGAATGCATATTTTCTCGCCTTGGCACCATTCTTTATGTCATCAAGTTTTTGCAGAATAAAGTGCTCTATACCTTTAGGCTCTTCTGATGAATGCTTTATTATATCAGCTGTAACAAAGAATTGTGGCGTAGGTATGTTTGCAACAAGTGACAAAATATCTTTAATCATTTTTCTTATTCTCTTTAAAGACTCTGATTAGCCTACCATACTTATCAAAAGATTTGCGAGATGCCAATGAAATGGTAATCATGAGTGACAGCATCGAAGCGGTAAATGTTATAACAACAATCATCATCTGATATTTTATTGCCACATTTGGACTACTTCCTCCTAATATCTGACCAATCATTGTTCCTGGCAGTGCAACCAATCCCATAACAGCCATATTCGCAATGCACGGGCTGAAGGCTTTGATTAGTGCTTGCCGGATGAAAGGCGCCTGAGCCTCATGGTGGGATGCTCCGTTGCCCAACAAATAGTAATATTGCTGTTGCTCACGTTGCAAGCCGCTATAGAAAGTATTCAGTCCGATGATGTTAACCGACAGCATATTTCCCATTAATATTCCGAAAATAGGGATAAAATACTGGGCATTGAATATGTTATCCAGCTGAAGCACAAAGCCTATAAAATAGCTACCTATAAGGGTAGCTGCAATGAGAAAACCGACAAAGATAGGGATGTATAAAATACTGCGCTTCAGTCGAGTACGTACAAGCGATGTCTCAGATGCTACACATGTCATTATTAATACCCAGGCAATATTGATGACTGGATGATTAAGTATAAACAAGTATTTTAAGTATACTCCGATTAGAAAAAGCTGCAGCAGCATTCTTCCTAATGCGACTAATGTTGACTGCACAAGCCCGGTTTTATACTTCCATAGATAATACACCGGAATACCCATCATCAATACTCCAATAGCAAGGTTCCAGTAGCTAATATCAATTGTTCCCATACCCTTTACAAATAAATTACGATATCACAACCTAGTTTGAAAGTACGATCATGAGATACTGCAAGAATTGTCATTCCTTTCATCGCCAGCATATTAATAAAATTAGCCACTCTTTCAGCCGAGGAGGCATCTAGTGCAGAAGTCGGTTCGTCAATGATCAACAAAGGTTTCTCGAGTAAAGCAGCCACAGCAATCATAATCCGCTGTCGTTGACCACCCGATATTTCACTCACTCGTTTGTTGTATAGTTCTTCTTCCAGATTCAACTCTTTAAATGCCTCGAACAGTTTTTCCTTTGAGAAATGCACTCCCTTGTTTGCCTTCAGGTTAAACGGAAGATGAACCATTTCTTTTACCCATTCGCAAGGAAGAGCTAATTCCTGTGGTATCCAGGCTATTTTTTTTCTAATCAGATCAATATTCTCTTCGTTAAGCAACATTCCATCTATAGTGATGGTTCCGCTGCTTAATGGAATAAACCCCATAACTGCATTTAAAAGAGAGGTTTTTCCACACCCCGACTCTCCTGAGACACAAGCTAATTCGCCCTTTTTAATCTCCAGTGTCAGACCATTGAAAATTTCGGTCTCTCCATAAGTAATGCAGGCATTTTCTATTTTCAGCATTGTATTTATTTTCGACGAATGGGTTTACGGCCTCTGGGTCTGGAAATTTTGGCTTCTTCTTTGGTTACTACTTTCTTAAAAGCCACGTCTCTGAAGCTTTCCAGCATATGTACTTCCGGTAGATAATTTATCTTACTGAATGATACATCTTTGGGACGAACCTCGTCTTCACTGTCCACTGTTGGGCTTTTTACCGACGTGGAGAAAGTTCCCAACGAATCGATTTTTACAGTATATCCATCCTTTAGATTTTCAATCAGATGCTTGCCTAGTCCAGCCACAACAGCAACAATATCGGCCTTTGAAAGTGTACTTTCAGCGCACATATCCTCAATGATTCTATTCAGCGTAACCGTGCCTTTTGTCACTGCTTTTGCATAATACCGAGGCTCTTCATCGGGCTTCATGTTATTATTTACCTTGGTTGCCTTAAATTCTATTGACATATCTTTTTTTATTATAATTAATATCGTAAAGATAAAAAATATACTCGTTAAATCAAATTTATCTTGTACAAAAGATTGTTTTCTTCTGTACAGAACAATTCATTCTTTTGTACAGAAGAATAGATTGTTTTGTACGGCAATTTAATAACACATAGTTATGTTTTGACAAATGATTCCAAACAATTATATTTGCAGACTTATTCAATGTATAAAGATAGGTATGATATTAAATGAAAGAGATTCCCGCCACGAACATATGCTCAATGTGGCGAAACAGATGATGACGGCAGCGCGTACTGCTCCTAAAGGAAAAGGGGTAGATGTGATTGAAACGGCTGTTGTTACAGGTAAGGAGATTAAGATTCTGTCTGATGAGATGATCAGATTGAATGGGGAAAATGGGCTTATGTTCTTTCTTCGGGATGCAGATAACATACTATCTGCCGAAGCGATTGTCCTGATCGGGACGCGAGAACAAGTACAAGGGCTGAATTGCGCCTACTGCGGATTTGCGACCTGTGCCGAGAAGCCGGCTGATACTCCTTGTGCCATCAACAGCATTGATGTGGGCATTGCCATAGGCTCGGCGTGTGCTACTGCGGCCGACCTGCGCGTTGATTCGCGCGTGATGTTTTCTGCCGGACTGGCAGCGCAGAGTCTTGACTGGTTAAGCGGATGCAGAAACGTAATTGCCATCCCGATAAGCTGCTCCAGCAAGAATCCTTTTTTTGATCGTAAACCAAGAGAAAGAAAGTAATATATGGGCTTGTTAATGAGTCTCCCCAAAAATGGGGACGAAGAGAAAGACCTACAGGTTGATTGGGCAAATCCTTTCGGCTCGCTCGAAGAGCTTCGTGGTCCTTATTTGCCGTCTGAGTGGCACAAACAGAGCGGCGTTCAGCTTACATGGCCTCATGCCGGAACTGACTGGGCATACATGCTGGACGAAGTGCAGGCATGTTTTGTAGAAATTGCCCGCGAAATTGCGAAAAGAGAATTGCTCTTGATCGTCACCCCCGAGGTGGAAACGGTTAAGAAGCAGATTGCCAACCGGGTAAACATGGAAAATGTGCGCTTCTTTGAATGCGAAACAAACGATACCTGGGCTCGTGATCACGGTGCCATCACCCTGCTCGACACAACCTCTCCCCTTCTACTCGACTTCCGCTTTAATGGCTGGGGAGATAAATTTGAGGCATCTCTCGATAATCAGATTACCCGCAAAGTGTATGATGGAGGCTTTTTCAAGAGCGAATACAAGAGTCACCTGGACTTCGTCCTGGAAGGTGGTTCGATTGAAAGCGACGGGCGTGGAACTCTGCTGACAACTTCCACCTGCTTGCTGGCTCCTCACAGAAATCAGCCCATGAACCAGACCGATATTAACGATTATCTGCGCTCGACCTTACATGTGGAACAGATTCTTTGGTTGGATTATGGCTATCTGGCCGGTGATGACACCGATAGCCATGTGGATACATTGGCTCGCTTGTGCCCGAACAACACCATTGCTTATGTGAAGTGTACCAATCCGGAAGATGAGCATTTTGAAGAGCTGCAGAAGATGGAAGAACAACTTGGCACATTCCACACGCTGAAAGGCGAACCTTATCGCCTTCTGGCTTTGCCGATGGCAGATTCCATTGTGGAAGATGGCGAGCGTTTGCCGGCCACCTATGCAAACTTCCTGGTCATTAACGGTGCAGTGCTGTTTCCTACTTACGACCAGAAGAAGAATGATGCGGCAGCCGCGGAGGTACTTGCCGAAGCATTCCCTGGAAAAGAGATTATAGGCATCGACTGTCGCGCCTTAATTAAGCAGCACGGTTCACTGCATTGCGTAACCATGCAATTTCCCGAGGGAGTGATTAAATAATTCAGCCAAAAACATTCAAATAACAAAGTGATGATGGATAACAGAACCATAAAGGTAGGATTGGTACAGCAAGCCAATACAGACAATCTAAAAGAGAACCTGAAACAACTTGCCGCGAACATTGAGGCATGCGTGGCTCAGGGTGCGCAATTAGTGGTGCTTCAGGAGTTGCACAATTCGCTCTACTTCTGTCAAGAGGAGAATACCAATAATTTTGATCTGGCCGAACCTATCCCCGGCCCTTCTACCGGTTTTTACGGAGAGATTGCGGCTGCCCTCAGAATAGTGCTCGTAACTTCCCTGTTTGAGAAGCGCGCTCCCGGATTATATCACAACACAGCCGTGGTATTCGATACCGATGGCTCCATAGCAGGTAAATACCGTAAAATGCATATCCCTGATGATCCGGCATACTACGAGAAGTTTTACTTCACTCCGGGCGATCTGGGCTTTCAACCCATCCAGACTTCCCTCGGAAAACTGGGTATTCTTGTCTGCTGGGATCAATGGTATCCCGAAGCTGCTCGCCTGATGGCCCTTCGCGGTGCCGAAGTGCTTATTTATCCTACCGCCATAGGTTGGGAAAGTTCGGACCCAGAAGATGAGAAGAGCAGGCAGCTGAATGCCTGGATTATCTCACAACGTGCACATGCAGTAGCCAACGGTCTTCCGGTTATTTCCGTGAATCGTGTTGGTCACGAAGCGGATCCATCGGGAAACACCAAGGGTATTCAATTCTGGGGAAACAGTTTTGTGGCTGGTCCGCAAGGGGAATTCCTGGCTCAGGCAGGAAATCAGGAGCCGGAGAATATGGTTGTTGAGGTGAGCCTTACCCGTTCGGAAAATGTTCGTCGCTGGTGGCCTTTCCTTCGTGACCGTAGAATTGATGAATATGGAGAAATTGTGAAAAGATTCATTGACTGAAGTCCCGTCAATAGGTTATAAAAAAAAAGAATCTCAGCAAAAATGTTTGCTGAGATTCTTTTTTTTATCTATTTCTATCTTAATTGCTGATGAAACGGACAGCTTATTCCTTGATGTCGATAACCAGGTTCAGCTCATCCAGCTGAGACTGTTCCAAGTAACCCGGAGCATCAATCATAACATCACGGCCTGAGTTATTTTTAGGGAATGCGATACAGTCGCGGATAGAATCCAGTCCGGCGAAAAGAGATACCCAACGATCGAGCCCGTAAGCCAATCCACCGTGAGGAGGAGCACCGAATTTGAATGCATCCATCAGGAAGCCAAACTGCTCTTGTGCCTTTTCTTCTGTAAATCCAAGCAACTTAAACATCTTATTCTGTAAGGCGCTGTCGTGAATACGGATAGAACCGCCACCAACTTCAACCCCATTGATTACCATGTCGTATGCATTAGCACGAACTTCTCCCGGATTAGTGTCCAAAAGAGAAATATCTTCAGGTTTAGGAGAGGTGAACGGATGGTGCATTGCCATATAACGTTGAGTTTCTTCATCCCACTCAAACAATGGGAAGTCTACTACCCATAAGCAAGCGAATGTATTTTTATCTCTCAGACCTAATTGGCTACCCATTTCCAGACGAAGTTCGCAAAGCTGTTTGCGTGTCTTCATTGCATCATCGCCCGAAAGGATTAGGATCAGGTCACCAGGCTTCGCACCAAATGCAGCCTTCAGTTCCTGCAATGTTTCTTGTGTATAGAACTTATCTACGCTTGATTTCACGTTTCCGTCAGCTTCCACACGAGCATAAACCATACCTTTTGCACCAATCTGCGGCCGTTTAACGAAGTCTGTCAGGGCATCCAGTTGCTTGCGTGTATACGAAGCAGCACCTTCGGCACAGATACCGCCGATGTAGGCAGCGCTATCAAACACAGGAAAACCTTTACCTTTCAGGATGTCCATCAGCTCAACAAACTGCATTCCGAAACGGATATCCGGTTTGTCGCTTCCGTACAGCTTCATAGCTTCGCTCCATGGCATGCGAGGAAATTTCTCAGTAATCTCAACACCGCGGATTGTTTTGAAAAGATGTTTTGCCATTCCTTCGAATGTAGAGATAACATCTTCCTGCTCTACGAAACTCATTTCACAGTCAATCTGTGTAAATTCGGGCTGACGGTCGGCACGAAGGTCTTCGTCACGGAAACATTTTGCAATCTGGAAGTAACGATCAAAGCCGGAAACCATCAAAAGCTGTTTGAATAGCTGTGGTGACTGAGGCAGTGCATAGAATTGTCCCGGGTTCATGCGTGAAGGCACAACGAAGTCGCGCGCTCCTTCAGGGGTAGAGCCAATAAGAATTGGTGTTTCTACTTCGAGGAATCCAAGTTTATCAAGATAGCTGCGAACTTCAATTGTCATCTTGTGACGAAGCTCCAGGTTAGATCTTACATTATTACGACGAAGGTCGAGATAGCGATATTTCATTCGGATATCATCCCCACCGTCAGAGTTGTCTTCAATGGTGAATGGAGGAGTTGCAGCAGAGTTAAGAACATTCAGTTCTGTAACAATCAGTTCGATATCTCCGGTTGGAAGATTTGCATTCTTATTGGAACGCTCATTAACTTCTCCTTTTACCTGCAACACAAATTCGCGTCCCAGTTTATTTGCAGCCTCACAAAGTTCAGCATTAACAGCTTCATTAAAAACAAGCTGAGTGATTCCGTAACGATCGCGAAGGTCGACAAATGTCATTCCTCCCATCTTTCTGCTACGCTGTACCCATCCCGAAAGTGTAACTACTTTCTTTACGTCGGAGATCCGAAGCTCTCCACATGTATGCGTTCTATACATATTCTTTTATACTTTGAGTTTTCGATTCTTTATATTTTGTATATAGCATGCAAAATTATATAAAATTCTCAATTTATCGACCTCTCGTGATAATTATATTAGCGATAAAAAGGGAATCTATGCAGATAAACTATCGTACGTTTAACAATTTATGAGTCTGAAGACTCAGTCTCCATTTTGGATGTGCCAATATGTATTCAATTACTTTTTCTGTGTTTTTCCCTGAACATGGCTGAAGGCAGAACACTTGTGCATTGAAACAATCGTATTGAGACATCTCCTGCCCGGTAAATACCACCTTCAATTCGTGAGGATTAAGGATAACTGTCTCCCCTCCTGCTTTGGGCGAACAGGTGATCCAGTCTATATTTGCAGGAAGTTCTCTTGTTCCATTCGTTTCTATCTGCACGAAAAAACCGTTTTTCTTTAACCTGTCGACAAATTCATGCGAGATGTGCAAGCTTGGCTCGCCGCCCGTAAGGACTACATGTCTGGCGGGATATTGAATTATTTCGTTGATGATCTCTTTGTCGCTCATCATCACGCCCGACTGATGTTCAGTATCGCAGAAATCGCAATCCAGATTACAGCCCGAGAAGCGAATAAACACAGCCGGGGTTCCGGTGAAGTACCCTTCGCCTTGAATGCTGTAGAAAATCTCATTCACTTTTCTCATACCACGCAATGTTATTTTCAGATTCCTGCACCATCACCTTAAAACAGTGAGGTATCTGATCGCAAATCCATTTAGCCATATTTTCGGCTGTTGTATTAAATGGCAGTACATCATTCAGGTTCTTATGGTCGAGTTTCGACTGGATTTTCTCCTTGATATGAGAGAAATCGATAACCATGCCATCTTCATTCAACTCTTCGGACTTGCACCAGATGTAAATGTTCCAGTTGTGTCCATGCAGATTCTCACATTTACTGGAATATGATAGTTTCAGGCTGTGTGAAGCCGATATCTCCATTTTCTTTCTTACTATATACATAAACTCAATATTAATAGTTACACGAGATAGATAGTACCCATATATATGGCAAAGTTATTAATAATTCAGCCAGTTTTAGGATTGTCTTCAATAAGAATAACTCTTCTTGACGTGAATTTGTTTTTGCCGAAGTTATATTCAACAAAAAAGGCCGATACCTAATAGTATCAGCCTTTCAATTTGTCGACTTTATTTTTAGTCGGGGTAGCGGGATTCGAACCCACGACCCCCTGCTCCCAAAGCAGGTGCGCTAACCGGACTGCGCTACACCCCGAAGACTTTTGTAAGTGTTCCTTTTCAAAAGCGATGCAAAGATAGGTACTATTAATGATATATGCAAGCGTTTCTGCATATTCCTTTCAATAAAAACAGACGATTAACCCGGTGAGTGCTGATTATCTTGCAGTTAATTCAAAATATTTTTTTGAGATTTTCCAGTCAAAGAAGTCTGGCTTTGTAAATATTTCAAATAAAGGCTACAGGGCATTATGAAATGTCAATCACATATTGAAAAAGATATCAGATGGATGAACTTTCCTGATGGTATAAAATACGCCTTTTACTGTTAAGGCTGGCTTTAATTTTATTTATGAAGACAATCTTTCTGAATTTTGATATGATCCTTTTTTAGCGACCTTTTATACCTTAGCCTATCTGAAATGAAAAAAGCCACAATTCATTTCTGAACTGTGGCTTTTTCTTGTCGGGGTAGCGGGATTCGAACCCACGACCCCCTGCTCCCAAAGCAGGTGCGCTAACCGGACTGCGCTACACCCCGATAACTTCTGTAAGTATTCCTTTTCAAAAGCGATGCAAAGATAGAGGCTTTAGATGAATTATGCAAGCATTTAAGCTATCTTTTTTATAATTTATTTTGAGGTTGGACATATCTTCCTGATTAGCAGAAATATCGACGCATATAAAAAATAAGCGCCATCTTCTTATTTAAAAGAAAATGGCGCTTGAATAATCTTGAGTATATCTTAATTATTTAATAATTTCAAGCTTTCTAAAGCATTTTTCCAGTTTTTCTACAGCAATATCAATCTGCTCTTTTGAATGAGTTGCCATCAAAGAGAAGCGTATCAAAGTATCTTCTGGTGAACATGCTGGCGGAATTACCGGATTAACAAAAACACCTTCATCAAATAACATTTTCGTAACCAGGAATGTCTTTTGCATGTCACGAACGTACAAAGGAATAATTGGAGTAGAGGTGTGCCCTATTTCAAAACCTAGCTCGCGGAATCTTTTTAATGAATAATTTGTGATATCCCATAAATGCTCTAAACGTTCAGGTTCATTCTTCATTATATGAAGCGCAGCACGTGCTGCAGCAGTAGCAGCTGGAGTATTACTTGCGCTGAAGATATATGGGCGTGAATTGTGTCTCAGGTAATTAATAATGCATTCGTCTCCGGCAATAAAACCACCGATAGCAGCAAGCGACTTACTGAAAGTACCCATAATCAGGTCTACATCTTTAGTCAAACCGAAATGATTGCAAACACCACGACCGTGATCACCCAGAACTCCAAGCCCGTGTGCTTCATCGACCATTATGTTAGCATCGTACTTCTTAGCCAGACGAACAATCTCTGGGAGATTTGCAACATCGCCTTCCATACTGAACACGCCATCCACAACGATTAATTTAATTTTATCTGGCTTACACTTTTGGAGTTCTTTCTCTAAAGAAGCCATATCGTTATGCTTAAACTTTAATGTTTGAGAGAAAGACAAACGTCTACCTTCAACAATTGACGCATGATCCAGTTCATCGCAAATAACGTAATCTTCACGACCTGTAACACAGGAAACAACACCTAAATTAACCTGAAAGCCGGTAGAATAGATTATAGCATCTTCTTTACCTACAAATTCGGCTAATTCTTTTTCTAATTCGAGATGGAGATCAAGCGTCCCGTTTAAAAAGCGTGAGCCAGCGCATCCTGTACCATACTTCCGAGTAGCTTCTACGGCTGCTTCAATAACTTTTGGGTGGTTGGTAAGTCCTAAATAAGAATTTGATCCAAACATTAGAACTTTTCGTCCACTCATTACCACTTCAGTGTTTTGTTCACTTTCGATACAACGGAAATAAGGATATACACCTTGAGCTTTTATCTGCTGAGGTATATCATATTTCACTAATTTATCTTGTAATAATCCCATAATAAAGCGTTGTAGGTCTCTCCTACATTAATATTATTATTAATTTATTTCGTGTTTTATCTTACAAACTGAAAAAAGTCGACCGCAAAGATAGCAAAATATGTGATTTAAAGTTCAGTTTATATAAAAAAAAGTAACCTCAGAATTAAAAGCAATCAAAAAGCATGCCCTTATTAAGATAAATGTATTACATTTGTCGTATGAATATTTTATCTAAGATCGTATGAATGAAAAGAAGAAAATTCTGTTTATTGTAAATCCAATCTCAGGTACCCAGAATAAAAAAATCATATTGAATCAATTGAGTGAGAGGATTGATAAAAATAAATATGACATTGAAATCAAATATACCGAGAGAGCCGGCCATGCAGTTGAAATTGCAGCGCAGGCCGCTTCAGAAAAGGTGTATTGTGTAACTGCTATTGGTGGAGATGGGACTATCAATGAGATAGCACGTTCTTTAATTCATACTGATACTGCACTGGGAATAATTCCATGTGGATCGGGAAATGGCTTGGCACGTCATTTACACATTCCAATGGATTCCCGAAAGGCTATTGATATTATTAATCAAGGTTTAATATCTGCCATTGATTATGGCAAAATTAATGAAATTCCTTTCTTTTGTACTTGCGGGGTTGGTTTTGATGCATTTGTTAGTCTGAAATTTGCTGCTGCAGGAAGAAGAGGAATTCTTACTTATCTTGAAAAAACACTTCATGAAACTCTTAAGTACAAGCCAGAAACTTACGAAGTAGAAAGTGAAGATGAAAAGACAAACTACAAAGCTTTTTTAATCGCTTGCGGTAATGCATCACAATATGGAAACAATGCTTACATTGCCCCACAAGCTTCGCTGGAAGATGGCCTAATGAATGTAACTATACTAGAGCCTTTTACTGTCTTAGACGTTCCATCACTTGCATTTCAGCTATTCAATAAAACTCTTGATCAGAATTCTCGTATAAAAACATTCAAAAGTAAAAAGATTAAAATTCATAGAACGAATTCGGGGGTGGTTCATTTTGACGGAGACCCTATAATAATGGATAAAGAAATAAACGTCGAAATTATTGAAAAAGGTCTACATGTTATCACTCCAAATAACGATTATAAAGAATTGAATGTGCTACAGAAAGCATCCGAATACTTTGGCAAACTGGTGCCTAGAGGAGAAAACTTATTGGAAGATATTGCATTAATGAACAAACAGTTACTTGAGAAAAAACAGGAGATTATTCGAAAATTAACAAAAAAATAGATGCAATAACCAGATTAACATTCAGATAAATTACATTTTTAAATAGAATTCTTTCGTCAGAGAGATATATTCAGGACTGTACTGATGACGAGCTAATTCTACCACCAGTTCTTCAGTTTCCAGATTCTTATTTTTATTGAATGAAAACGATATTAATGCCCGTTTGGGAGGACTTCCTGGCTTTGGAATAACATTTGTTTGTCTGACGGGATACAATCCGACTCTGGATGCAATTTCAGTTATTTTAAATAGTGCATCATTGGGAATAATCAATGAAAATTCACCATCTGGAGCAAGAAGTTTGGCAGCACCTTCAATCAATTCAGTAAATGTGAGTTCATTTGTGTGACGAGCCATTGTCCTTTTTTCATTGGGCGACAAGAGAGAATCTGTAAAATAGGGCGGATTGGACACTATTCTATCAAATTGTTCTGAATAATTAAAATCTTTAAAGTCTTTATTTTCAACACTTATGCGATTATTCCACGGAGTACGCTTTACATTTTCTACTGCTTGTCCAGCTGCATTTTCATCAATCTCAATAGCTATAATCTCGGCCGAGCAACGTTGGGCAATCATTAATGCAACTAAACCTGTACCTGTTCCAATATCTAAAACTGAAGTTGCATCTGACACGTCAGTCCATGCGCCTAATAAGACGCCATCGGTTCCGACTTTCATGGCACATTTATCATGCCATACAGTAAATTGTTTAAATTGAAAATATGAATTGGGCATTGGAAACATTTAAAATCTTGCAAAAATAAATATTTTAAATCGTTTTTGCTTTATTTAGAATATTAATTAGCGTTTAAACTGTTCTTTTCTTTCATGGGAGCTTTATTTTTAATAAAGAATAGATTACCTTTGCACTCGGTTTTAACGGTCTTATGACACAACCCACAATAACAAGTAAAATGATAAGAAAAAAATACTCAAGAGAAATGGAAGACTCAAATGATAATGGATTCTCATTCATCGCTGATTTTGAAGGTAATGAGGAACAGATGTTTGATATAAAAGTGGATGACAGCCTTCCTGTCTTGCCTTTACGCAATATGGTTTTATTTCCTGGTGTTGTATTGCCAATTTCTGTAGGAAGAAAATCTTCTCTGAAACTTGTAAATGACGCATATAAAAACAACGCCTATATTGCTGTTGTATGCCAGAAAGCTGCTGAAACAGAAAGTCCGGATTTTGAAGACCTTCACACAGTAGGCACAATAGCCAAAATAGTTCGTATTCTGGAAATGCCAGATCAGTCGACAACCGTGATTCTTCAGGGAATGAAACGGCTTGAATTGGAATCTCTGACTGAAACATATCCGTACTTGCTTGGAAAAGTTAAGTTGATTGACGATCTGATGCCAGCAAAAGACAATAAAGAATTTGATGCTTTAGTTGACGCTTGCAAGGATTTAACAATCAGATATATTAAATCGTCCGATACATTGCATCAGGATTCTGCATTTGCTATTAAAAATATTAGCAATAAGATGTTTCTGATTAATTTTATTTGCACTAATCTGCCCTTAAAGAAGGACGAAAAGATGAATTTACTGCTGTTTGATTCATTACAAGACAGAGCATATCATCTTTTGGAAATCTTAAACAGAGAAGTACAGCTCGCCGATATTAAAGCATCCATCCAGATGCGAGCTCGTGAAGATATCGATCAACAGCAAAGAGAATATTTCCTACAGCAACAGATAAAGACTATACAGGATGAGTTAGGAGCCGGGCAAGATCAAGAAGTGGAAGAACTTCGTCAAAGAGGGGCAAATATGAAGTGGCCTGATGAGGTTGGCGAGATATTCGCAAAGGAATTAGCCAAACTTGAACGTACTCACCCGCAATCTCCTGATTATAGCGTTCAGTTGAATTATCTGCAAACAATGCTTAGTTTACCATGGAAAGTATACACAACAGATAACTTTAATCTAAAGAATGCTGAGAAAACCTTGAATAAAGATCATTATGGTCTTGAGAAGGTGAAAGAACGTATTCTTGAACATTTAGCAGTTTTAAAACTGAAAGGAGATTTAAAATCACCTATTATTTGTCTTTACGGCCCTCCGGGAGTCGGTAAAACCTCTTTAGGTAAATCGATTGCTGCCGCTTTGAAACGAAAATATATCCGCATGTCATTAGGAGGTATACATGATGAAGCTGAAATTCGTGGTCATCGGAAGACTTATATTGGTGCAATGCCAGGCCGGATAGTTAAAGGACTTATCAAAGCCGGGTCATCTAATCCTGTTTTCATTCTGGACGAAATTGATAAGGTTACTGCAGATCGTCAGGGAGACCCATCTTCTGCTCTGCTTGAAGTGCTTGATCCGGAACAGAATAACGCTTTCCACGATAACTATCTGGATGTGGATTATGACTTATCCAAAGTTATGTTTATCGCAACAGCCAATAATCTGAATACAATTCCTCAGCCACTGCTGGATCGTATGGAACTGATTGAGGTAAGTGGATATATTACTGAAGAGAAAATTGAAATTGCACGAAGACATCTTGTCCCTAAAGAGATGGAAGCCACTGGCATATCAAAAACAGATATTAAAATTCCAAAAGAGACTCTTGAGGTCATTATTGAATCATACACCCGTGAAAGCGGTGTTCGTGAACTTGAAAAGAAAATTGGAAAGATTCTTAGAAAGTCAGCACGTCAGTTTGCTACGGATGGTTATTTCCTGAAGAAAGAGATTAAACCTGCTGATTTATACGATTTTCTGGGTGCTCCTGAATATTCTAAAGATAAGTATCAAGGCAATGAATACGCAGGTGTGGTAACCGGACTTGCATGGACTGCCGTTGGCGGTGAGATTTTATTCGTTGAAACAAGCTTGAGCAAAGGTAAAGCTGGCAAGCTTACCCTGACAGGAAATCTGGGTGATGTAATGAAAGAGTCGGCTATGCTGGCACTGGAATATATTCGTGCACACGCATCGGTTCTTGCAATTGATGAAGAAATCTTTGACAATTGGAATGTACACATACATGTTCCCGAAGGAGCGATTCCGAAAGACGGACCATCAGCTGGTATCACAATGGCTACATCACTGGCTTCTGCTCTCACTCAAAGAAAAGTAAAGAAGAATCTGGCTATGACCGGAGAAATTACATTAAGAGGTAAAGTTCTTCCTGTTGGTGGTATCAAAGAAAAGATACTTGCAGCAAAACGTGCAGGCATTAAGGAGATAATTTTAAGTGAGGAAAACAAAAAGAACATTGACGAAATTCAGGAAGTTTATCTGAAAGGCCTGACATTCCACTATGTAAGTGATATTAAAGAGGTATTTACCTTGGCTTTAACTGACGAGAAAGTGACTGATGCGATTGATTTCTCAATGAAACCACAGAATAAATGAAATTTGAATTACAATATACGGATTCTAAAACCAATGCGCGGGCAGGGTTAATTACAACTGATCACGGGCAGATAGAGACTCCGATTTTTATGCCGGTAGGAACAGCTGGTTCCGTGAAGGCGGTGCATCAAACAGAATTGTTGCAAGATATTAAAGCACAAATAATTCTGGGAAATACGTATCATCTTTATTTACGTCCCGGACTTGATGTACTCGAAAAGGCGGGTGGACTGCACAAATTCAACAGTTTCGATAAACCAATTCTTACCGATAGTGGAGGTTTTCAGGTCTTTTCTCTATCTGGAATCAGAAAATTACGAGAAGAAGGTGCTGAATTCCGTTCTCATATTGACGGAAGCAAACATGTTTTTACCCCAGAGAAGGTAATGGATATAGAACGTTCTATCGGGGCAGATATCATGATGGCATTTGATGAATGTCCTCCGGGGGATTCTGATTATGCTTATGCCAAAAAGTCTCTTGGGCTTACTCATCGCTGGCTGGATCGTTGCATTAAGCGTTTTAATTCAACTGAACCCAAATATGGCTACAGTCAGTCTCTGTTCCCGATTGTTCAGGGATGCGTTTATCCTGATCTACGCAGACAATCTGCAGAATTCGTGGCTTCTAAAGAATGTGATGGAAATGCAATTGGAGGACTTGCAGTAGGTGAACCAGTAGAAAAAATGTATGAGATGGTAGAGCTGGTTAATGAAATTCTCCCTAAAGACAAGCCACGTTATTTGATGGGTGTTGGAACACCGGTAAACATCTTGGAAGGAATAGAACGAGGCGTGGATATGTTTGATTGTGTAATGCCAACGCGTAACGGTAGAAACGGGATGCTGTTTACTAAAGACGGAATCATTAATATGCGCAATAAGAAATGGGAAAAAGACTTCTCTCCTATTGAAGCTAATGGTGCCTCATATGTTGATATCCTCTATTCAAAAGCTTATTTACGACATCTTTTCCATTCAAAAGAATTGTTGGCACTACAAATAGCCTCTATACATAACCTAGCATTTTATTTATGGCTTGTGGGTGAAGCACGAAAGCACATAATAGCAGGTGACTTTTCAACCTGGAAACCAATGATGGTTGATCGGGTTTCGACAAGATTATAATAAAGACAGGATGAGTAATAAGATTCTAAAAAGGTTAGATTGGTATATTATCAGGAAATTCCTGGGGACTTATGTCTTTGCAATAGGTCTTATCATTTCTATTGCCGTAGTGTTTGATATCAACGAGAAGATGGATAAGTTCATGGAAAATGAAGCACCATTAAAAGCTATTGTTTTCGAATATTATATGAACTTTATCCCCTACTTTGCCAATCTATTCAGCCCGCTCTTTGTCTTTATTGCTGTAATCTTCTTTACTTCCAAACTGGCAGAAAATTCTGAAATCATTGCTATGTTTGCTGGGGGAATGAGTTTTAAACGAATGTTGCGACCCTACATGGTTTCTGCAGCAATTATATCGATAATGACCTATGGCCTGGGCTCTTATATAATCCCTAAAGGCAACATTGTAAAGCTTAATTTCGAAGATAAATATATCAAGAAGAAGAAGCAGGATTATGTCCGAAATGTGCAATTAGAAGTTGATAGCGGTGTTATCGCTTATATTGAGCGTTATCAGGATTTCAATAAAACCGGATATCGTTTTTCTTTGGATAAATTCGATAAAAAGAAATTGGTATCACATCTTACAGCTCAATCCATCACCTATGATTCTACTTCAGTCAATAAATGGACTATTCATGACTATATGATAAGAGAACTGCATGGATTAAGGGAGAAGCTTTATACCGGCACACAGAAAGATACCACAATTATGATGGAGCCATCCGACTTCCTGATTATGAAGAATCAGCAAGAAACGATGACGAGTCCTAAATTAAAGGAATATATTGATAAGCAAAAACAAAGGGGATTTGCCAATATTAAGGTCTTTGAGATAGAATATGAACGGCGAATAGCTATGTCTTTTGCTTCGTTCATTCTAACCACAATCGGGGTTGCGCTTTCTTCGCGAAGAATTAAAGGTGGTATGGGATTACATTTAGGATTAGGATTAGCTTTAAGCTTCTCTTATATCATGTTCCAGACTGTATCTTCCACATTTGCAGTCAATGGGAATGTGCCTCCTATTGTTGCTGTATGGATTCCTAATATTGTATTTACAATAATTGCCATCGTCCTTTATAGAAATGCTCCCAAATAAATTTAGCAGGTAATCAAGATAAGAGTCTAAAATGAAAGAAGTTCCACGGTACTTGACTGACAAGTATTGTGGAACTTCAGTTTTTTTGTTGTATTTCTTTCCTCTTAAAAAAACAACTCTCTTAATTTATGAAAGAAGGGAGTTGAGACGCAGAGATGTCTTTGGCAATGATTACACCATTTTCATCTAATAAATAGTTACCGAATCCTCGATCTAAACTGTATTCTTTGTACAATCTTGAAGACTCACCTTTTGTTTCTGCATAGCAGATAGGGGCAACTATCCGATCTTTTCGCACTGTTTCTTTAAAAATCGACTGATATTCATCAAACGATATCGAAACAAAATTTACTTTATTGAAAGTTTTCCTGATTGCATTATTCAGGCTAACATTTGTCATGCGCGATTTTGCGTCATAAGTAGCCCAGAAGTTTACAAGTACATACTTTTTTTTCAGGTCTTTCAAGTTAAGTAGCTGATTGTTGAGAGTAGTCCTGAATTTAATAGCAGGAGCTACATCTCCAATGTTCAAACCGCCAGTGGGTTTGTCTTTTCCAACAAAAGAAGTTAAGGAAGTGATTAATAATACAACAAAAAGCCATTTTACATACCTCATGTAATTCGGTTTTAGTTAATACTATCCGGGACTGCACTCAACAGTAGTTTCTACCCGGAACATTATCTTGTTTTGTCACTTGATTTCACCTAAATCAATTGATAATCAAAACATTAATTTTAGAGACTTAACGCAAAGATATACAAATGTTATTCAAATATCCAAATCAACGAGTAATTAAAGCACTAATTTTCAGATTTTTTATGATAAAACCTACAAAAATTGACTACTTTTGCAGCAAAAACAAACAGGAAATATGACTAAATCAGCAACAGAACTAATCCTTATTCGCATTACCGGGGAGGATCGACCAGGTCTGACCGCTTCTGTTACAGAGATTCTATCGAAATATGATGTAACCATTCTAGATATTGGTCAAGCAGATATTCACAATACCCTCTCTTTAGGGATACTTTTCAAGACTAAGGAACAACATTCTGGTAGTATTATGAAGGAACTCCTATTTAAAGCATCCTCTCTTGGCATTACTATCCGTTTTTATCCTATCTCTGTAGAAGAGTATGAAGATTGGGTTGGTATGCAGGGGAAAAACAGGTACATTCTTACTCTTCTGGGGAGGAAACTCACAGCAACACAAATATCAGCCGTAACACGTATCGTTGCTGACCAAGGACTAAATATTGATGCTATAAAGAGATTAACCGGACGAATACCGCTTGATGAGAAGAAGGCAAACATTCGTTCGTGTATTGAGCTTTCCGTACGTGGAAATCCTAAAAATAAAGAAGAGATGCAGGCACAGTTACTGAAACTTTCAGGCGAACTGAATATGGATTATTCATTCCAACTTGATAATATGTATCGTAGAATGCGCCGTCTAATCTGCTTCGATATGGACTCTACATTGATAGAGACTGAAGTTATTGATGAATTGGCCGTCAGAGCCGGAGTTGGTGATGAGGTAAAAGCTATTACAGAAAGTGCCATGCGAGGTGAAATAGACTTTATTGAGAGCTTTCGTAAACGTGTAGCACTATTAAAAGGTCTGGATGTTTCTGTTATGAAAGAGATTGCTGAGAATCTTCCGATTACAGAAGGGGTTGATAGATTAATGGTCGTATTGAAACGGTACGGATATAAAATAGCTATTCTTTCGGGTGGTTTCACTTACTTTGGAAATTATCTCAAGCAAAAATACGGTATTGATTACGTTTATGCAAATGAGCTTGAAATTGTCGACGGCAAACTAACCGGCAACTATGTGGGAGATATAGTAGACGGAAAGCGAAAAGCAGAGTTACTTCGTTTAATTGCACAGGTTGAGAATGTGGATATAGCACAGACCATTGCCGTAGGCGATGGAGCAAACGACCTGCCTATGTTAGGGATTGCCGGTTTGGGTATTGCTTATCATGCAAAACCAAAAGTGAAACAAACGGCTAAGCAATCAATAAATACAATCGGATTGGATGGGGTTCTTTATTTCCTTGGGTTCAAAGACTCCTACCTTGATGAGCAAGGTAGGCTTTAATAATCCAAAGTGGAGAATCAGAAATTCGGAAACTGTGCTTCATCAAACAAACTTTTTTCTATCTTTGTAGATAAATAATATGACGAATGAAATTTTCTGAGCTAAAATTAGATGATACAGTACTTCAGGCACTTGATGCCATGAATTTTGATGAATGTACTCCGGTGCAGGAAGCGGCTATACCCGTTATACTTGAAGGAAGAGATTTGATAGCCGTGGCACAGACCGGAACAGGCAAAACGGCAGCTTTCCTTCTCCCTATCATCAATAAGCTTTGCCGTGAAAAGCATCCGGAAGATGCCATCAATTGTATTATCATGTCTCCAACCCGTGAGCTGGCTCAGCAAATTGATCAGCAGATGGAAGGATTCTCCTACTTCATGCCGGTCTCGAGTGTAGCCGTATTTGGTGGAAATGACGGAGTACTTTTCGAACAACAAAAAAAAGGTCTTACTTTGGGGGCCGATGTAGTAATAGCAACGCCGGGTCGTCTTTTAAGTCATATAAGTTTAGGGTATGTCGATTTATCACGTGTTTCTTATTTTGTACTCGATGAAGCCGACAGAATGTTGGATATGGGATTCTATGACGATATCATGCAAGTGGTAAACCTTCTGCCAAAGGAGAGACAAACCATTATGTTTTCAGCTACCATGCCTGCAAACATTCAGAAACTGGCTAATACAATTTTAAATAACCCGGCTGAAATAAAGCTTGCCGTATCAAAACCAGCAGATAAAATCGTTCAGGCAGCTTATGTTTGCTACGAGAATCAGAAACTTAATATAATTCAATCCCTCTTTTCGGAAGAGGTTCCCGAAAAAGTTATCATATTTGCGTCTTCAAAGCTTAAAGTAAAAGAGGTTACAAAATCGCTTAAATTATTAAAGTTGAATGTAGGCGAAATGCATTCTGACCTGGAACAAGCTCAGCGAGACCACATTATGCGTGAATTCAAAAACGGACGAATCAATATCCTGGTAGCTACTGATATTGTTTCACGTGGTATTGACATTGACGATATCAGATTAGTTATCAATTACGATGTGCCAAACGACAGTGAAGACTATGTGCACAGAATAGGACGAACAGCTCGCGCCAACAATGACGGTGTTGCCCTGACTTTCGTGAGCGAAAAAGAGCAAGGAGCATTCAAATCAATTGAGAATTTCCTGGATAAAACCATCTATAAAATTCCAATTCCTTCGGAATTAGGAGAAGCTCCGGTATATAATCCACGCACTCATAGCAAAGGTGGTGGCGGAAAGTTCAAAGGAAAAAGAAATTTCTCCAGAAATCGAAAAGACAAAAAGTAATCGATTTCAAATTTGTTCCCGACTTTTATGGGTAGTAACAAAATAGCCAACATAGTTTGTTTTACATTGTAAATAACTGCCTAAGGCTATTTAGAAGCTCAGAACTATAAAGCGGGATTCAAAGACTGATATATATTAATCATTACAGCTTTTTAATAGCCATCTTCAATTCATAAGACAGATTGAAGATGGCTATTTTATTTATTGAAATTGCAATTTATAATTTTCATAAACAATTGATTTTACTCCATTTTGAAAAGATTCCAGGGATACTTTCAACAAAGTCGGCTTCGGCTATAGATAATGTACAAAATATTATAGCTTTTTAATGTCACTTCCCGGTAGAATGGTAAAGGAAGATAAGTCGACTGAGGTGATAAGAAAAACAGAAACTACATCTCCTCTATTTACAGGTGCACTGTATCTTTTTAAAAAAACAGAAAGATTCTCTCCTACTGAGCCTTTAAAAGCTTCTCTTATTTTATTAAAATCAATTGGGCGGGAAGAAAGAAACAAAATGCCGGGCATCCATAAAACGGACTCTATTTCTTCTTCTAAAGGGAAATAGCGCACAAAACTTTCTTGATCAATCTCTACAACCTGTCTTTTATAGAACATGTCAGGCGAAAGATACAGATAATGCGAAGCAATGCGTTTCATTATCTGGATCTTTCGGGTGAAATCTGATTGTTATTCTGATTGCCGCTATTAGTTTTATTTATTGTTCTACGTCGCGGAACTGCCGAATTAACAGGAACCTTTTTAATCGTATCAGTACCGGCCGGCTTTACCTCAGGTTGTACGGTTTGATTAGTCGGAGTTGCTGGCCTGGCAGTATCAGGTATTATTGTATTTTGCGCCGGTGGTGTAGCAGGTGTTTGTACGGGTGCCGGGGCACCTTTTACATGATATCTCGTGAGCGAAATTTTATCGACAATCAATGCATCCTGGGGATAACTTCCGAGGTGGTTATAATAGACAAATCCCTTAATCTCACGAATGTTTGAAGGCGAATCGTTTTGTATACGTATAATGTACATTCCATTATTTCCGATATTACGAGTCTGAGTAATTACAGAATCATTATCGTATTTAATAACCATTGCCATTACGGCATCCTGCGGATGTTTTTTAGCTGTGGCAAACGAGCAGCGGATGCTCCAGATAAAGATATCACGCTCCTTGAAATTATTATCAGGATAGATTGAAAAATAGAATTTGTTTGATGTGGAAGACTCTGTTAGTTTGTAATATTTCTGTTTATTCCAGATATTTACAGTGTCACCGGTTGCTGATTGTTTTTGTTCTTCAGTACCACTTGATGCCAGAAGCACTTTATTTTTCTCTTTCTGAGCAAGCAGTCTCTTATCTACCTTCTCATAGATCTTAACCATGTCTTCAGTATGGCGTGAATACCACTCCAGTGAAGAGTTAAAGTCTTTTTCTGTTATGCCATATTTATCATATACAGCATTTATATAGAGAATTTGTTTATAACGTTCTTCCGAAGGAAGATTTTCAGCCATTGCTCTTGCAAGATGATAATCTACAAGAACATCTTCCATTTCTCCTTTAGAAAGAACGTCGCCGGGCATCTTCTTCTTACATGCCGAAAAACCGCAGCAGGAAGCAATTACAAACCCGATAAAAAGCTTATTTAGTTTGCTGCTCATCATTTTTTATTGCTTCTTTCTTTGTGGAATGCCCTTCATTCAGATATTTATTATAGAATATCAGAAGTGCAATAATACCACAGCTAATGGAAGCATCAGCGAAATTAAAAATCGGACTAAAGAAAATGAAGTGATTTCCACCTACAAACGGAACCCAAGAAGGCCATGTTGTATCTATGATAGGAAAATAAAACATATCAACCACCTTGCCATGTAATAAAGATGAATAACCACCTCCATCAGGCAGGAAGGTTGCCAGGGAAGAATTTACATACAGCTCAGGAACGCTTGCGCTGAAAAAAACTCCATAAAACACGCTATCGATAATATTTCCCAATGCTCCTGCCAGAATCATGGAGAGGCACACGATATAACCTGTCTTATAGTTTTTCTTAACCACTTTGACGATGTAGTAGCCAATCAAAGTTACCGCAATAATCCGAAAAGATGTGAGGAATAGCTTTCCGAATAATTCCATTCCGAAAGCCATCCCATTATTTTCTGTAAAATAAATATAGAACCAATTTCCGCAAACCCGTATACTTTCGTGTAAATACATCCCTGTTTTTACCAGGATTTTTATAATCTGGTCAATAACCAGAACAGAAAGTACAATAATAACTGAAATTTGTCCTTTTGATATTTTTAGTTTCATTTATCTTTTTCCCTCTTTTGCTTCAATACTCAATGTAGCGTGAGGAACTACACGCAGCCTTTCTGCAGGAATTAATTTTCCTGTTTCACGGCAAATCCCATAGGTTTTGTTTTCAATACGAACCAAAGCAGCCTGAAGACTTTGAATAAACTTCTGCTGTCTTAAAGCCAGTCGTCCCACCTCTTCTTTTGACAAAGTGTTAGCACCCTCTTCCAAAACCTTGTAGGTAGGGGAAGTATCGATTATATCGTTGCCATCCTGATTCATGATGCTTAATTTAAGCTGGTCATAATCCTTTTGAGCTTTTTCCAGCTTCTCGAGAATAATGGCACGGAATTCTTCTAGTTCCGCATCAGTGTATCTTGTCTTTTCTGCCATAGTTTTATATTTTAAAGTTGCGTTATTCTTTTTCTACATTCACAAATAATGAAAATTCATCAAAATTGAGTTCTGTACCGTCCTTCACTTCATCCATTAATGTAAGAGAATTGGCAAGTACTTGGTTACAAATATAAGAATTATATTCATTTACCGCATCATCTGTCTGTTCATTTTTCGATAAAGCGATTTTTATTTTATCAGTAATCTCCAGACCGCTTGATTTACGTATGTTTTGTATACGATTAACCAATTCGCGGGCCACACCCTCCTTGCGCAGCTCGTCGGTTATTGTAACCTCAAGAGCAACAGTCAGCTTACCTTCATTTGCAACCAACCATCCCGGTATATCTTCACTGTAGATTTCCACATCGGCTGCTTCAATTACAGCTTCGTTGCCATCAATTATCAGTGCATATTTTCCGGTCTTTTCCAGTTCATTGATTGCATCCTGAGGCAATTCCGCCACCTGAGCGGCTACCGCCTTCATCATTTTACCGAATTTCGGGCCCAGTTTCTTGAAATCACATTTCACCTTCTTCACCAGAATACCGGCTGTTTCGTCAACGAAATTGATTTCTTTCACATTCACTTCACTCATGATAAGCGATTTCACCGCTTCGATATGCGCTTTCTGTTCTGCATCCATAACCGGAATCATGATACATTGCAGCGGCTGACGAACTTTGATGTTCACTTTACGGCGCAGTGCCAGTACCATTGATGTAACATCCTGAGCCATCTGCATTCTTGCTTCAAGAGCGTTGTCGATAAGAGATGCGTCACAAACCGGGAATTTTGCTAAGTGAACAGAGATAACATTATCACGTCCGGTTGCATTAATCAGGTCTGTATAGAGACGGTCAGCATAGAACGGAGCGATTGGCGCCATCAGCTTAGCTACTGTTTCAAGACAGGTGTAAAGAGTTTGGTAAGCAGAAAGCTTATCCTGAGTAAATTCTCCGCCCCAGAAACGTTTACGATTTAAACGAACATACCAGTTGGATAGGTTGTCGTTCACAAAGTCTGAGATCAATCGTCCTGCTTTAGTTGGCTCGTATTCATTATAACATGTATCCACCTCCTTGATTAAGGAATTAAGTACGGATAGAATCCATCGGTCGATTTCCGGACGTTCATTAACCGGCACATCAGCTTCCTGGTATGCAAATCCATCTACATTAGCATATAGCGAGAAGAAAGAGTAGGTGTTGTACAATGTGCCGAAGAACTTACGGCGCACCTCTTCCACCCCTTCCACGTCAAACTTCAGGTTATCCCATGGAGACGAGTTGGTAATCATATACCAGCGCAGCGGGTCTGAACCATATTTCTCGATTGTAGAGAATGGGTCGACAGCATTACCCAGACGTTTAGACATCTTGTTACCATTCTTATCCAGCACCAATCCGTTTGATATTACAGCCTTATAAGCCACATTATCAAAAATCATCGATGCAATTGCATGCAGAGTAAAGAACCATCCGCGAGTCTGGTCAACCCCTTCCGCAATGAAATCGGCAGGATATACTTCACGGTTGTCAAGTAGCTCCTTGTTCTCAAACGGATAGTGAATCTGTGCATAAGGCATGGCGCCTGAGTCGAACCAAACGTCTATCAGGTCTGTTTCGCGTTTCATTGGCTTGCCATCTTCCGATACAAGAACGATGTCGTCCACAAACGGACGGTGCAAGTCTATCTTATCATAATTCTCTTTTGTATATACTCCCGGCTCGAATCCCTTGAACGGATTCTCTTTCATAATGCCTGCTTTAACCGATTTTTCGATCTCGTTGTATAATTGCTCAACCGATTCTATGCAGATTTCGGCGGCATTATCGTCCGAACGCCAGATAGGCAGCGGAGTTCCCCAATAACGAGAACGGCTTAGGTTCCAATCGTTCAGGTTTTCAAGCCATTTACCAAAACGACCTGTTCCGGTAGATTCCGGTTTCCAGTTGATTGTCTTATTCAGTTCCATCATCCGTTCCTTGCAAGCGGTCGATTTAATAAACCAGCTGTCCAGCGGATAGTAAAGAACCGGTTTATCTGTACGCCAGCAGTGCGGATAGTTGTGTACATGCTTTTCAATCTTGAAAGCCAGATTCGCCGCTTTCATCATCATACAGATGCTTACATCCAGCGATTCATCTTTTTCAGTAAGATTGGGGTCGTAGTCATTTTTCACAAAACGACCTGCATACTCTTTATATATTTCAACGTTAACCTTTTCATTTACAAAATCTTCGTCCAGTTCATCTAAAGTATAGAATTTGCCAGTTAAATCGACCATCGGACGAAGTTCGCCTTTCTTGTTCACCAATTGCAATGGAGGAACGCCGGCTGCTTTTGCCACGCGGGCATCATCGGCACCAAATGTAGGCGCAATGTGTACAATACCGGTACCATCTTCGGTTGTTACATAATCACCAGGAATTACGCGGAATGCACCTTCACCCGGATTTACCCATGGAATCAGTTGTTCGTATTCCATATTCACCAAGTCAGCACCCTTATATTCAGCAATCACCTTGAACGGAATCAGCTTGTCGCCGGCTTTGTAATCTTCCAGGTTCAGCTCCGCAGCTTTCGGATTGAAATGAGTGTTAAGCAAATCTTTAGCCAATACCACAGTGATTGGTTCGCCAGTATAAGCATTGTACGACTGAACAGCAACATATGTAATGTTCGGTCCAACGCAAAGAGCGGTATTCGAAGGCAAAGTCCAAGGAGTAGTTGTCCAAGCGATAAAGTATGGAGTTCCCCATGCAGCCATTTCAGCTTTAGGGTTCTTCATTCTAAACTGAGCCACCACGGTAGTATCCTTCACATCGCGGTAACAGCCCGGCTGATTCAGCTCGTGCGAGCTAAGTCCGGTTCCTGCAGCAGGCGAATAAGGCTGAATGGTGTATCCTTTATAAAGCAATCCTTGTTTGTGCAGCTGCTTGAGCAACCACCAGAGAGTCTCGATATAACGGTTGTCATAAGTGATATATGGGTCGTTCATATCAACCCAGTAGCCCATTTTGTGAGTAAGATCTTCCCACTCTTTGGTATATTTCATCACATCCTTGCGGCATGCTGCGTTGTATTCGGCTACAGAGATTGATTTTCCAATATCCTCTTTGGTAATGCCTAATGCCTTCTCCACTCCTAACTCAACAGGCAATCCGTGCGTATCCCATCCGGCTTTACGCTTTACCTGGAAACCTTTCATGGTTTTGTAGCGGCAGAAAATATCCTTAATAGAACGAGCCATCACATGGTGAATACCCGGCATACCATTAGCCGAGGGGGGTCCTTCAAAGAACACAAACGAAGGACAGCCATCACGTTCTGTCATACTTTTGGCGAAAACACCATTTTCATCCCATTTTTTAAGTACATCTTTGTTTACCTGCGAGAGGTCAAACTGAGAATATTCAGTAAATCTCTTACTCATATTTTATGTGTTTATCTAATCTTCTGAAAAATAAAGTGCAAATTTACAAAAAAATAGGTAGATAGAAACTTTTATAAAAGATTTATATATGATTAATCGAAAGAAAAAGCCTGTTTTTGGCATTTATCTGCTATATTTTTCATAGATTTTGCTCTATCCTGCAATTTTAGGTACATTGTTTCCCGTTTCAGTTATCGGCTTCATTCGCTTAGCTTCCTGAACCCGATTGGGATTTTTGTGCTTAGAAACCTTACTAGACATCCAATTGAAGGTTGTTATTGTACTTGATATTTTTTTATAAAAGGCGACATTTTGCTACCGGAATTTATTAATCCAACTCTCATTTTAAATAATTGATTATTAAAGCATAAAATCCTTGCTCTTCTTAATATTGTTTTATAAATTTGTTACACTTTCTAGTTAACATGATAAAACAAAAGTATTATGAAATTCTTTATTGACACAGCCAACTTGGAGCAAATCCGGGAAGCACATGATCTGGGAGTTTTGGACGGAGTTACAACAAATCCATCTTTAATGGCAAAAGAGGGTATTAAAGGGGTTGATAATCAGCGAAAACATTACGTAGACATCTGCAATATTGTTGACGGCGATGTAAGTGCGGAGGTGATTGCCACGGATTTTGAGGGAATGATTAAGGAAGGCGAAGAGCTCGCAGCCCTCCATCCCCATATTGTTGTAAAAGTCCCCTGCATTGCCGATGGCATTAAAGCCATTAAATATTTCAGCGGAAAAGGCATCCGTACAAACTGCACCCTGATCTTCTCTCCGGGACAAGCCTTGCTTGCAGCAAAAGCCGGCGCCACCTATGTTTCTCCTTTCGTTGGCCGCTTGGACGACATCAGTAGTGACGGCATCGAAGTGGTGCGAAAGATTGTGGAGATGTACGCCGTATATGGTTTTAAGACACAAGTACTAGCCGCCTCTATCAGGCACACACAACATATTATTCAGTGCATTGAAGTTGGCGCCGACGTGGCTACCTGCCCTCTGCCTGCCATTAAAGGCTTGCTTAAGCATCCGTTGACCGATAGCGGATTGGCTCAGTTTCTGGACGATTATAAGAAAGTAAACGGGTAGTAAATAGCTCTCGAAGATGTGTTGTTGCAGGGTTAGTAACAACTCTTTTCTGTCCTATTCATGAAAGCTTATTTTCTAAAAAAGGGAGGAAAAGATTCTGCATTCTATCGTCTTGATTTTATTTTTTATTACCAAGGAAAGCGCTTTCCATCAGGGTGTACACATCCTGATGGAAAGAATTCTTTGTCGAGGTAAAAGATTACTTCTTTAACCGAAGTTCATACAGATCATCTCTTCTGTTTTTGAGATTCCGCACACTTCCATACGTATGCAGTTCATTCAATAAGTCCAAATCCACATCCGAAACAAGAATCATTTCGGTGTTTGGTGTCGCTTCCGCACATTTCCCATCGGTTGGGAAAGCGAAATCACTCGGAGCAAATACAGCCGACTGCGCATATTGTATATCCATGTTGTGCACCCTCGGCAAATTTCCCACACTTCCGGCTATCACCACATAACACTCGTTCTCAATGGCGCGTGCCTGTGCGCAGATTCTTACCCGCGAATAGCCGTTCTGCGTATCCGTCAGGAAAGGAACAAAAAGAATCTGCATCCCTTGGTCGGCCATGAGCCGTGTAAGTTCCGGGTACTCCACATCGTAACTAATCAATATGCCTATCTTGGCACAATCCGTTTCAAATGTCTGTATGCTGTTTCCACCTGATAAGCCCCAACACCTGGTTTCATCGGGGGTTACATGTATCCTTTCATAAGTTTCGAATGTGCCATCCCGCCTGCAAAGAAATCCGACATTAAACAAATCGTTGCCGCGAAGCAAAGGCATGCTTCCGGTTATTATGTTGATGTTGTAGCTGATGGCAAGACCGAGAAAGCGTTCGCGGATTTCATCCGTGAAGTTCGCCAGTTCACGGATGGCCTGAGATTCTCCCAGATGATTATACTTAGCCATCAACGGGGCATTAAAATATTCCGGAAACAGTACGAAATCGCATTTATAGTCGGATACGGCATCCACGAAGAACTCCACCTGCTCAAAGACATCATCCACCGAGTTGTACGACCTCATCTGCCATTGAACCAATCCTACCCTTGCAGTTGTCTTCTGACGAACAAATTCGCGGCTGGGCGGCTGATAGTAAATATTATCCCATTGCAGAAGACAGGCGTACTGTCTGGACTCCTCATCATCGGGCAGATAGTTGGTCATCACCTTGCAGACATGGAAATCGTTCGACAGCTGAAAGGTCAGCACAGGGTCGTAGATCTCCTTCTTGCTCACCTTGTGGATATACTCTTTCGGACGCATTTTCCGGGCATACTTATGGTAATTGGGAATCCTGCCGCCAAACATAATCGCCTTCAGGTTCAGCGTTTCGCAAAGCTCCTTCCGGTAGTCGTACATTCGTCTTGCCAAACGAAGTCCCCGATAATCGGGATGAACAAATACCTCTATACCGTATAGCACATCCCCCTCCGGATTGTGCGTATCGAAGGTATATTGCCCGGTAACATTGGCATAAGTATGGTCTACTTTCACCTTGTCATAATCTACAATAATGGCAAGTGCACAACCCACAATCTTGCCATCTGCCACGGCAACAATCTGTCCTTCCGGAAAAATACGGACCAATTTCTTAATCTGATTGTAAGACCAGAACTCATCGCCACCATACGCCCGGGTAAACGACTGCGCCAGTTGACTATAATCGTTCAGCTGAAGAGGTCGGATTTTCAATGATGTTATTTTAGGAATTGATTCCATTTGAATTTAGCTTCTGTTTTTGAATAACAACTTATCCAACGGAAAGGATTTAATATCAGTGAAAATTGTCTAGTAATGATCTCAAAACAGAATTAGAAAGGTATTGACAGTTGTGTGTTATTCAATACGATCTGAGAAGCTATAACACCTCTTGAATTGTGTTGCAAATCAATGTTTTTAAATTATTATTCAGCTAACTAATTTTGGATTCAATTAACGAACTCTTTATTATATCATCTGTTATACTTTTGGCTTAATCCCTATGTTCAGACAGATTGAGAGTTATAATATTAATCACCTGATAAACAGCATATAAAGCAGTGTAAAATCATAACTCTTGTCCATCTCAATTCTGAATTACAAGATTTCTTGATGCTATAAATGATGCACCGATAAACCACAGTCAAGAAATCTTAAATATCCATCCTTAAATCTTCATTATTAGTGAGAATCATACACCCATATCTCATAGGATACTCTTTATAAGATATGGGCAGAACAACTGAACCGGCCTGATTCTTATTCTGCAATTTTAAATATATTAAACATCAATCTAGCAGGATATGAATGCTAAAGAGAAATCAGCTATTGCAGCGTAAATCACCATCACCCTATTATAACTATTGTATAAAGTGTCTTATGTATTAGTATCAATACAGAATCTCTATTCATTATATGTTCGAATAGAACCAGTATTAACGAATAATCAACTCAGGATTTCAACTATTGGACTCATAACATTTTAATATATAAATAGTATGAAAAAGAGATACTTAATTGCAATTTTGGCATTAATGGTATATATCATACCAATATATGCTAGTGTAAGCAAAACTGTTAATGTAGCAACATCAGGTACATTAAGCTCACTGCTAACTTCTACTGAACTGACTACGGTAACCAAATTAACGGTAACCGGACAAATTGACCAGAGAGACTTTGTAACAATGGCTAAAGCCAGCATGCCTGCTTTAGACAGCCTTGATATCAGCGGTACTATTGTTAATAAATACAGCTATTACGAGGCAAATACAATTCCATCTCAAGCATTTTACGGTTGCACTGGCTTAAAAAGCATCTTGCTTCCCAGCCAACTTCAGGTTATTGATACCTATGCATTTTATAATTGTACAGGATTAAAAAACGTTGTATTTCCAAGTACATTGACAACTATTAATACTCAGGCTTTTTACAATTGTACAGGTCTTGCATCGGTTGCATTGCCGGCTTCACTGAATTTAATCGGACAATCGGCTTTTCAAGGCTGTAAGGGATTAACAGGAATTACATTTCCTTCCTCAATGAATACAATTGAATCAAATGCCTTTTACGGTTGTACGGGACTAAAAACTGCTGATTTTTCAGCTAGTTCCATCAACACAATAGAATCAGGAGCATTTAACGGATGTACAGCATTGAAGAACATCTCTTTCCCAGATGCACTCAACACATTGGGACAATCCGCTTTTCAAGGGTGCACCGGCTTGACTAGTGTAGTATTCAAGGACAACCTTACCTCTATTGAACCATACGTTTTCTATGGATGCACAAGCTTAAGCAGTGCTGATCTTCCTAATAACTTGACTAACATAGGTACGTATGCATTTTATAATTGCACAAGCTTGAAGACAATGGATCTTGCATCGACATTAACCAATATTGGAGATGGAGCGTTCTACGGTTGTACAGGTCTGACCGCTATTACCTTTCCTGATGCGGTAAACATTATAGGTACATATGCTTTTTATGGTTGCACAGGATTGAAAACTTTGGCATTGCCGAGCTCACTAACCACTATTGGTGGATCGGCCTTTTATGGTTGCAGCGGGGTAACAAGCGTTACTTTTCCTGATGGATTGAATACAATTGGCGACCAAGCATTCAGAGGTTGCACAGGATTGAAAACGGTCGCCCTGCCAAATACTGTTAACACCTTAGGACAAACAACCTTTTATGGCTGTACCGGATTGACAACTGTTAATCTTCCGGACGAATTAACAAAACTAGAGTCTAGTGTATTTAACGGATGCAGCAGTTTGAAAACAATCGACCTGCCATCTACCCTTACAACCATTGAAGCTAATGCCTTTAGTAATTGTATTAGTTTGCCAAGCACAACAATTACCCTGCCCGAAGGGCTTACAACTTTAGGAACATATGCCTTCTCCGGCTGTATCAGCTTGACAAATATGCCGCTTCCTGAATCCCTCACCACATTGCAATCAAGTGTATTTTATGGCTGTAGCGGTTTAACAAGCGTAAAGCTATCAGAATCTCTGATTTCAATTGGCGATTATGCATTCTATAATTGCACCTCACTGAATAAAGTCAGTCTGCCTGCTTCACTTATGATTATTAATTCGGGAGCTTTCTATAATTGTACCGGATTAACTGAAATTAGGACTTATAAGGAAACTCCTCAGACAATTGAATCCAGTGTTTTCCAAAACGTAAGCCGGTCAGCTTGCAAGCTGGTTGTTCCTATTGGTTCAATCCCAACTTATCAAGCAGCTGAAGTATGGAAAACATTCCTGAATATTGGCGATCCTACAGCAATTCCGCCTTCAGAAATCATTTCTCATGCAAAAGTATGGAGTACTGGAGGTTCTGTTTATGTGACCAGCGATTTACCTATGGATAAGGTGGAAGTTTACTCAGTACTTGGAACTATCCTCAATAAGCAGGTTGCAGAAAGATATGCCTGCCAGATGAGTATGAATAATGAAAAGGTAGTTATTGTACGTGTAACCTACATGGATGGAACATCCGAAGTTATAAAGGTGGTTAACGACCTATAATCGGTTTGACAGTGAAGCGATGAAAGGTGATCTATACAGGTGAAAGAGTATTTCCTCTTTCCCTTAATCGGAAGAGATAGATGCACCAACAATGGTCTTCTATTCCGAAAGGATTATAGATTGTAACTGCCAAAATTAGAGGGAGCCATTCCCAACCCACTAAACAGGTTGAGAATGGCTCTTTTAATGCTTTATTATTTTTTTTGTCTTTACCTATTGCTTCAAGTTCTCATAGCATTGATTTGAAAAAGTAGCATAAGTCACGCAAGTTACGCGCCTTCGCTTTAACACATTTATAATCAGGACGATATAGGCGCGTGACTTCCTGCGTGACTTTTTCAATCTCACGCGCTAAGGGTAAGCGCCTTAGCGATATCATATTGGTTAGTATATATCTCATCTTTACTTTCAACTTTAAAAAAATGAAGATGTAAGAGCCTGATCTTCATCCAGGTCTACCCACTCCCTCCACCCGGATGTACAGATACTCTCCATCCGGGTGTACAGGCAGCGTACACCCGGGTGGAGCAGTAAAAACATGATATTAAATCATAAACTTTAAAGCATTCATATCTTCAAGTGTTACTCTGATAATTATTCAGCAGCATCTTCGTGGTGGTGCTTGTCGCTCAAGATCGAACATTTACATAATATAATTATATTTAATTACATATATTCAAAATAAAGCCTTTTTTAAATGCTATATTAGCATTATCGTGAATAAATATATATACATATAATCAAAAGCAGCACTGCGCGACTTATCGGAAGTCACGCAGAAGTCACGCACCTGTATATATTTAGTTTACAGCAATTTACATACTTTCTGCGCGACTTGCGTGACTTGCGTTACTTTTTGAAATTAAATTTATGGAGAAATGATGCACATCTCGTTCAGACTATAACATCCGTCAAATTCATGATCACCAAGATAAAGCACCTTATCAGGGATGATTATCGACGTCAGCCCTATAAAATTCATAAATGTGAATGCCCCGATATATGTAACAGTATTAGGGATGTCGATATTAGTTAATCCGTATTACTCTTCAATAATATTTCCAAATCCCCAATTGTCGGCACTATTATAAAAAATCCGGCTTCCTTTAGGAACATACAACTTACAAAGAGCTTTATCCATCCCGTTAAAAGAGGACGTATAGGCACGTGGAGGAGCTATGGATGAGCAATGCAGTTCTTTTAATCCGATACAGTTAGAAAAAGCTTCTTCTCCAATAAAGGTTACATAAGAAGGAATTGTATAAATAGCCGACTTTGCTTTGGGGTAAGCATACAGGTACTTTTTGTCTTTTGTGAACAGCACTCCATTTTCGGAACAATAAGCTGCATTGCCTGAGGAAACTATAAATTCTTTCAGGTCTCTGCACCCCGAAAACGCATCCGGGTAGATGGAATTAACTCCACTGCCAATGTTTACCGTAGTCAGCCCCGTACTATTAGCAAATGACTTGCAACCAATTGTAGTGACACTGTTGGGGATATCAACGGAAGTTAATCCCGTGCAGCCATAAAACGATTGGGTCCCTATCAGTCTAACGCTGACAGGCATTGTTATTGAATTCAACTTTATACAGCCCGAAAAGGCTTTGTCGGCAATAAATCTTACTCCTTCGGGGATTGTGTAAGAAGCTGAGCGGGCATTGGGATAAGCAAACAGCTGAGTCTTCTCCTTGTTGAATAAAACCCCATCCACAACCGTGTACTTCGGATTCCCTCCAGAAACGATGAACTCTTTTAATCCCGTGCAACCGGTGAAGGCGTCATTCATTATCCAAGTCAGGCTATCACCTATTGTGATGGATCTCACTCCGGTGCAACCTTCAAAAGCATTCCCAATGACAGAAGTTACATTGTCTGGGATAGATAATGACATAAGTGATGTACAATTGGCAAAAGTCCCGGCTCTGATGCATCTTACACTATCAGGAATAACAATGGAAGTCAGTGCGCTGCAATCGGAAAAGGCATTCCCGCCAATATAGCTGATGCGATTAGGTAATGCAACGGATGTTAATGAGGAGCAGTGGTAAAAAGCCTGACTGCCAATGGACTTCACACTTGCCGGAATAGAAATGGAAATCAAGCTGGTGCAACCTAAAAAGGCATTGCTCCCAATTGCATTCATCCCCTCTCCTACAGTCACCTGCCTAATGCTCTTTTTAAAGAACGCGAAAGGAGAGCACTCGCGGTCGTTGTTAGACAATACCCTTCCAACATACACCTTCTCCAACGGACTCTCGGGAAAAATAAAATCAATAACCGTGCCGTATTTAAGTGAGTAATCCCCCATCAAAAGCTGATTATTTCCATCTTCTATAATCATCTCTTTCAGGGAAGCACAATCCTTAAAGGCATTTGTGCCTATCGAAGCCACATTGCCGGGAATAGTGACAGAAACGAGGCCTTTGCAACCAGCAAATGCATTAGCGGCAACAGAGACAACACTCGCGGGAATCTTATAAGACGACTCTGATGCCAGACAAGCTATCAGCTGGGTCTTGCTCTTATTAAACAGCACGCCGTCCTGACTGGAAAACTTCCTATTCTTGTCCGATGCAATTAAACTTTTCATGTTTAAGCATCCGCTAAAAGGCTCTATTCCAAATGAGTTTAGATTATCAGGGATGGTGACGGAAGTCAAACTAATACAACCGCTGAACATATAATCGCCTATCCAGTTGTCCCCTTTTGTCTGATAGTATTCTTCCCTGAAATACTTATTGCCATTTTCACAAATCACCTTACTGCCGTGAATCAGATAAGAGCTTCCAACCATAATCTCTGCTTTTGAAAGATCGAGCACTGCAAGCTTGCCTTCCGTTATTGAATCTTCATAGGCATAAACTGTTTCATACGAATACTCCTTGAGGGGTTTCAAAGCCCGAGCGACACCAGCCATGTCACGAATGAAATCAATATCCAATCCATTCAGCTTACCGGATACCGTGAGATGGGATATCTTATATTTTTCCGAAGCGGGAATCTGAGACGATAACGTCCCCGGAGTTTCTATCCTGACTGTATAAGTCACATCTTGAGCCTGCAGTCCCCAACTTTGTACTGCAAACAATACAAGCAACATGCATCTGATTGTGTTTGTTTTCATGGTAAATTGATTATTATTTAGACAATGATTATATTTTAAAAGGGCAATGAATTGTCGATACATACAAAAAGCACGCATACACTATTCAAGCAAGTCTGCTTTTAACTCTAACCGGTTAAAAGAAACTCTAAAAAATGATGGATATTCCTGATTGTGGTTTGTCACATAACACAATCAGGATGAGACTTCAATGTTTTTCAGGGATTATTGAAGTTTGAACGTTATTGGAAGCACATATTTCACGGGAACATTTACGCCATTTTGTTTTCCCGGAATCCATTTAGGCAGACTGTTTACCACCCGAAGCGCTTCTGCATCGCAAAAGGGGTCGAGTGAACGAAGGATTTTTGCATTCTTCACTTCGCCGGTTTCGGAAATCGTAACTTCTGTATAGACCTTTCCTTGCACTCCATTTTGGTGAGAAGAAGAGGGATACTTAATATTATCGAATATATACCTCATTAAAGCAGTCTCTCCTCCAGGAAATTGAGGCATTTGTTCTACTGCTGTATAGACGTTAGAGGAAGAGCCTTCGCCGGTTGCATTTTTATTGTTCGTTTCACCATTCTCCATTCCGGAGCCAAAGTCACCCTCAACACCTTGAGTTGCGCTTTTGTCGCTATTAAGCCGGAAACTGATTGGAATCACATAATATACATTCACCACTTTCCCGTTTTGTTTCCCCGGCTCCCATCTAGGCATTCCCATTATCACACGTATGGCTTCGGCATCGCAGTCTTTATCTAACGACCTCATAATTCGGGCATTGCTTATTTCTCCGGTTTTTGTAACAACAAAACGAACATACACTTTGCCTTCCACCCCTTTCAACTTCGATTCTGTCGGATATTTCAAATTTCTACTTATATAGCTTAACAGAGCAATTTCACCTCCAGGATATCGTGGCATACTTTCTACTGCCGTGTAAACTTCGGTGTCGCCATCCCTCTCTTGGTCTGAGCTGTCTCCCGCTTCAGCATCCGCATTGTTACTTGTTTCCGTAGTCAATGGAGATATAATCTCTTCAGCAAATTTTCCGGTTATCCGGGCTACCGCTTCAATATTGCTGAACAGCATCAGCAAGGCAGCGAGCGGAAAAAACATCACATATTTTGTTTTAGCAATGCCCTTCGTCCTTCTTTTGTTCATCATGACGATTCTGTTCTTCAAAGGCAATATATTGAATGAATTGCATAAATGAGCCGATGCTTTCTGACTGGCCAATCCCAATAAATGATACTGGTAACTCTTGGTGTCGTGAATGGAGAGTACGACCCGATTATCTGCCATATATTCAAGATTGTTGCGGATTTCCCGCTTAATGAGCCAGGCAAATGGATTAACCCAGCAAAAGATATTGAACAGTTCGCTTAAAACCACATCGGCCGAGTGCCACTGACAGGTATGCGTCTCTTCATGAATCAGGATTTCCCGGAATTCATTTTCGGTATGCAGTTCCGGAGAGATAAATATCCAATGAAAAAAGGAGAATGGCGCAGCCGATTTTTCAGGGATCCGTATGGTAATTCCATTGATTACCACTTTTCTGGAACGTCTGGCAATAATACAGATGCTAACCAACTGAACAAGGAAACGCAGAATTAGGGCACCAATACCCAACCAGTAGAGTATCGGACAAATATTGCCGGTCAGTTGCTCCCAGAGAGTACTCTGTTGAGGAGTGACTTCGGGCAGCATATTTGCCGCATAGATGGTTACAATCTCTTTCATTGGTTCCTGTTCTTTTACCCAATCCTGAATATTCAACAATGGATAAAGAAACGAGATACCCATAAAGGCCAGCAGAGCATATCTGCGCCAGTGAAAGAAAGTATCGCGATAAAAAAACAACCGATAAAAGGCATAGAACAAGGCAATGCCAATATTTATCTTGAGAAAATAAACAAACTCGGGTGCCATAGTATTCTGCGTTTAAAGAAAGTTACTCTTTTCCTTTTTCAATCATATTGATGATATCCTTCAATTCTTCTGCCGAAATTTTATCTTCTTTAGCAAAGAACGAAACCATCTCTTTATAGGAGTTTTCAAAGTAATTGCGCACCACTCCACTCATAAATGTGCGTTTATACTCGCTTTCCTTGACTACAGGAGTATACTCGTACGTGTTTCCATATCGTTTAGAGGAGAGATACTTTTTCCTTTCGAGATTCTTTATCACGGATGCCACAGTGGTATAAGGCGGATGTGGCTCCGGAAACTTTGCAACAACATCTTTTACAAAACAGGGACCAATCTCCCAGATGTAAATCATTACTTCTTCTTCCTGAGGTGTTAACTTTTCCATAACATTAATTAATTACGATCGTATCGCAAATCTACGATTTTATCGTAATAAACAAATAGTTATATATTTAAATAATGTTAAGTCAACAATAATTGGGCATTATTCAAAGAAATTATTCGTGGTGATAGTTAAATAAATGTTGCATTATATAACATCTACACAACTATAATTTGCAGATTTTCAATACAAAAGCATTAAACCCCCAGAGGAATTCTTAGCAAATACCAGAAAATAAAAAAGATTGTCCATGCGATCAGAATAAAGAAGGAATATCTCCAGGTATATTTAAGCAGGGTGCCATAGCTTGCCTGTTTATCATACTGCTGCATGTAGGTAAGTATCAGTGGCATGTAGAAAAGAAACGGGGTAATGGCGTTTGTCGCGCTATCACCAATACGGAAAGCGCATTGGGTTAAATCGGGACTGATGCCCATAGCCGAGAACATCGGCACAAAGATAAAGGCCATGAAAGACCATTTTGCCGTTGCCGAAACCATAATCAGGTTGATTACCGCAGTAAACGCAATGAATAGAAGCAAGGTTACAAAGCTGTTGGTATGTACCGATGCGAGCATATTCGCTCCCATTATGGCCAGACATTTATCGAGATGCGAATATTCAAAGCAGGCAAACATCTGTGATGCAAAAAAGGCGATAACAAAATAGAGCCCCAAAAGCTGCATGGGATGCGATAGCCCGCTAATCACATCCGAATCCTTGCGATAACGTCCCGAAGCAAAGCCATAAATAGCCCCCATCAGTCCTATTCCGAAAGAGATAATAAAGAGTACTCCAAAGATAAACGGAGAACGGGCAAGGCTTCCGGTAACTCCCCTCAAAATACCCCAAGGCGAAAAGGTGGCAAATATAATGAGTAAGGAATAAAGCAAGCCGCTTCCCAAGGCAATAAACAACCCTCGGCGTTCTTTACGCGTAAGCGACTTATAGCTGCCATAGGGTACGCTACCTGTGTATTCGCCCAATGCAGGCAGAAGGCTCTTTCGGGTAATAAGATAAATAACCGCGGTAATAACAAAGGTCGATGCAAACATGAAATAGTAATTGCAAAGCGGCCCTACATTTCCCCTGTAAGAAATCATTGTGGCTGCAGCTTCCTGTGTACTACGGGCAAGAAGCGGATCAAGCGTACTTAGAAAAAGGTTGGCGCTGAAGCCGCAGGCCACAGAGACATAGGCCGTTACAATTCCAGCCACCGGATGCAGCGAAACGGAACGGAAAAGAGTGGCAGCGATGGGAATCAGAATGATGTAACCTGCATCGCCTACTATGTTAGAAATGATGCCAAGAAAAATAACCAGCAAAATAACTGCATCCTTACTGGGGTGCTTCCTCAGGCTTTGACGGATGCAGGCATTTATAAAGCCGGAATGTTCTGCTACGCCCACGCCAAACATAGCCACCATTACCATGCCCAACGGGGCAAATCCGGTAAAGTTGGTTATTACATGCCGCAGCAGCCAGCGAATTCCTTCAGGACTTAACAGGCTCTGTGTACGTATGGCTTCACCCGTTTGAGGATGGATTACACGGATTCCATAGATATCAAATATCCACGAAAGCATGATGACTGCTCCGGTGAGGAGCAAAAACATCGTAGCCGGGTGGGGCATTCGCAATTTATTCTTCATCTGCCTCCAGATTATCCAGGTCAATGACACGAAGTTCGAGTGCACGTACCACAAGTCGGGTGGCATTCACCCCTACCCGTTCTCCCTGGGCAAACAAACGATTAACCAAATCATTCTGCCGTTTTTCGAGAGATTTCACTCCAAATGGCATCCCTTTGAGATTGGCAATCATATCTTTGGTGTATCCCAGTGCCAGGTGGCGCAGGAACCGTTCGTCGTATTCGTCAATATCATAATCAATCACAGCTTCTTGGCGCAATGCATCATTGGAGACCGACTTCTTGAAGCGATCTACAATCTTTTCGAGGATGGGATAGTTGAATACCAGTTTTTTACCATCCATCACTGCCTGCACATCCGTCTTGGTAAGCAGCTCTCCTGTTTTCAGGATAATGCCATCGGCCCCGGCGTTCAGCACATCCACCCAAAGCTTTTCGTTGAGCACCTCACCGGTAAAGATAAGCACCCTCACCTCCTTGTATTTTTTACGAATGTTCTTGCAGATATCCACCCCGATAGTAGTTGAACCACCCAAGCCCAAATCGAGCAAAACCAAATCGGGCAGCTGCACCTCCATCAACGGCCAGAACTCTTTCTCGGTCATAGCCGTGCCAATAACCTCGGCATTGGGGATTTCGTGACGGAAAATCTCTTCGGTACCCTTCAACTCCAGTTTCACGTCCTCTACAATGATTACTTTAAACTTCTTCTCTTCCATTGTTTTTCTATACTATATTTTAATTTTTTATCTATATATCTAAGCCATTTATTCGCCTTGTTTCCTTCTATCAACCTACACCTTATTATAAATATGTCTACACCTTACATTGTTAAGTTCTACACATTATCAAAATATGGTGTACGCCTTTTGTTCATTCATTGCCCAATAAACCCCTTAACATTCGCCTGAGATTTACTAAGCTCCACCGTAGACCACCCTTATCGCCCTCTCCTTCTTGGAATGGTAAAGTAGACGGTGAATCCACCTTCCGGGGAAGGTTCGGCATTAATGCGGCAGCCGCGCTGACCGGCAAACTCATCGTGATCGCGTATTATCTGCTTGCATATAAGATATTCGGTTCCCTTCAGTATTCCCTCTTCCGATGCCGTCATGCGTGCCAGGTCGGGATAGAACAACTGATTCAGTTCTTCCACTGTTTTCTCCCTTCTTCTGTCGGTAAACAGGAAGCGTACATATTCCCCGTCAGCTTTTGTTTCCAAATGTAACTCACCATCTTCGGCCACTGTAAGAGCTTCATCCAGCAGATTCTCGAGCAGGAACCTGAGTTGAATCACATCCCCTGTTATTTTCAGTCCGCATGTCTGCGTCTGGAGTGATATCTTGTTTTGCGATCGTCGTGTCATTTTGCGGAAATATTTCTGCGAATATTCCAGTAATTCGTCCACCTCTACCGTTCCTCTTCGGAAGGTTACTTCCTCCAGCTGCCGTCCGGCACAAGAACTCAAGATGGTGAAAACAGACTTATAGTAATCAACAAGCTCAACAATCGTTTCAATGTTATCTTTCTCTTCATCCGGAGATAGTTTCTGTTTAGCCAGTTTATCAATGATGTTCTTAATGCGGCTGGGGTAATAGATAGTTTCGTGCTTGATGGTAGAGAGACAGTTGTCGAGCACCATATTCTGCACGTGAAGTAGACTGTCTTCCCACGAAGCCCGGTGGGTCTCTTCTTCGGCAGACTCGATATCTCTGTACTTTACAGCCAGCTTAACCACTGCATTGAATACAACAATGGCAACATAATTGGTTATCAACTCTATCAACAGACGGTCGTTTTCGCGCTCACTGCCCTCCTGCCTCAAAAAAGCAATAACACCTACACAACGATGAGTCTCTCCCACCTCCACCATCAGCGGAAGCGACTGCACATATATGTCATACTGACCGCCACCATACGTTGTAAGCGCATTCAGTTTTCCCTCAGTATATTCCTGTGTATCAAAACAACGCTGCATCACCTCCTTGAGCGTTTCGTGTTCGCCGGCTTCGCCTTCAGTGCTCTGGTGCCAATCGTTTTGATGTGGATTATAGGCAAATTCCAGCTGATGAGTGTCTTCGTTGAGCACACCAATGCTCAGCATATCAATATTAAGGAGCTCATTGATGCCATCAAAGCAATTATTAACTATGTGATGAGGGATATCTTTGAGAGAGAGCGTGGAAGCCAGCACCTGCTTGTTTATTTCGAGCACCTGTTCCAAGTTCCATCTGTTTATCAGCCGCTTACGGATATAGAGAAGGTAGTAGCCCGTGAAAAAGATGATCAGCACGATGATTCCCAGAATAAAAGCCACCACCTTGTTGTTGGTAGACCGTTCCAGATTCTGGCAATACTCTTCGAGAGAGTAGTCCTCACTCACCAGTTTATAAAGCCGTGTGTAAGCAGTGTTGTTGTACTGATAGTTGTCCAGCTGTTTGAGCGCCAAAAACGCCACGGCTGCCTCATTGCGGATGTCGAGCATTACATAATAATCGGTATCGAACATGTTGTTCCACCAATGTATTTCGGCCGATGTTCCCTGTCCTTTCAGAGACATATAATAGCGTGGAGAACGGGCAAACTTGGCATAATGACGATTCAGTCGGTTAATGGCCGAATCGGCGTACTGCAAAGCCAGAGGGTAATTCTCGATTACGTTGCAATAGTAGGCAGTATCGGCAAAGAGTGAGGCCTCGTTCAGCAGTTTGTTGTATTCGCCTTTTTTTTGTTCCGATACCGACTCTTTTGAATATGTGCCTTTTGCAATCGGTTTCTTTAATCGGCCACAAGAGCCTAGTCCGAATGATAAAACCAGAATAAGAAGAACGCTCAGCGTTTTACGCACTCCGGTTGGCAAACGGAAGTAGAAACGGCTTCCATTCCCCGGCACGCTCTCGATATTAAATGTACAAACCTTGAAAAGCTCGTTTGTTTTGCGATACTTTTCAATAATCCCTTTACAGTTCATCAGCCCGAACCCGCTGCCTTTATTCTTCCAGATCTCTTCCTTGTCTAAAGAATCCATCCCAATCTGTCTGGAATCGTAGACTTTCTCGCCCAGAATCCGTGCAACATCCTCGGGCGAAATTCCTCTTCCCGTATCAGAAACAGAAATCTCCACGTAATTATCCTCAGTCTTTGCTTCAACCTGGATGGTTCCTCCCTCCGGTGTATATTTTCGCGCATTTTCTGTCAGGGTGTTTATCATGAACAAAGTCAGGGCCTTATCCGCTTTCACTGTCAGGTTGGTGGGTTCAATACGGAATGTCTGTTGCTTCATTTCAAAAGTCTTCCGTCCCTTGGCCAGAACTTTGAAAAGTTCATTCAACTCAAAATTCTCAATATTCAGATTCAATGAGCCCTGTTTCATCTTTATCCAGAGAGCTAGAATGTCGTTGTACTCATTGATTTTGGTTACCAACTCATCAATGTACTGATACTTTTCGTACTTAATGGTCTCATTCTGCATAAAACCTTTAGACGTGAGCTTGTGCACTTCGTTAATAATACGGTCCATGTAGGGAGTAATTCCGTAAACAATCCCCATACAAGCTTTCTTAATGAGGTTCTGCCGCTTGTTCTCGGCAATATGTTGTTCGTAAACGTAGCGTTGCTTCTCCAACCTCATTCGCTCATCGCCTAAAGAGATGAATGTCAGCCCATTGCCCAAGGTCCAGGCAATATAGGGAGCAATTAAATTCATCAACGTTTTTTCCTCCTTAGTCATCTTGCGAGTGGTATAAAGCTCGATGACTCCCACGGGATGCTCATTTTCCGGTAAGTAAAGATTAAACAATGATTTTATCAGGTTTTCTTCAATAATCTCATGCTCAACAGATTCCGACTCTTCATCTTCCATAACTTCATCTTCAACAGATGGATAGATGAAATCGTTTGTCTCTTTATCGAATATGCCGATTCTGAGGGAATATGCCTGGAAAAGTTGTTTCAAATCAGTCTGAATGGCTGCTCCTACCGCCAGCACTATTTCGTCAATGGTCTCTACATCAACAGGTATTGAGGCCGTGATGCGCTGGCACACTTCGAGCGTAGCTTTCAGCCTGTTGGTATATCGACGGTTTCTCTCCTTTGAGCGTGAGTTTAGTGTCCAGAAAAGGATAAAAAGCAATAGTATTCCTGAAAGCACAAACAAAGATAGCAGATTCAACTGACTATCTTCTTTCTCCAGTTCTTTTGAACGGCTCTCCAACTCTTTGTCCTGACGGGTATAATCCAGAATATCCAGATAGATGTTCCGGTTATAGTTTGAAGGAACTTTCATGCCAAGTCCGGCATAAGACACGCTTAACTGCTCTCGGATTCGGGCAATCCATTCCGGAACTGTTTTAATTTCATCTTTGGCAATCCAACCAAGTTCCGTGTATATTGTATCCTGTTCCGAGAAAGGCTTCAGCTTTTCAACGCTTTTTCTACCTTTTTCATAATAGAGTGTGTGATGAAGATTCACGCAATCTAGTGCTTTACTCAGCGAATCAAGCGCCTGCTGATAAGAACCATGCGTATTATAGTATCTACCGATAGAGACATATACTCCTGCAATCTGGTAGATATCATTGTATTTCTTAAACTTTTGAAGAGAAGTCTGCGCCAGCTTTAAGGTAAACACGGAGTCGGAAGGTGTAACTTCCTTCTCCTGAAAATGATAAAAATCGTTCAATGTTTCAATTGCCCGAGGGCGTTCGTTGCAAATCTGAGTAAAGATGCTCTTGTTATTAAAAAGAGTAAAGAATCCCTGAAGCGCATTCGCCTCGAAATAGATAAACTTGTTGTTGCGGCTCATGGTCCAGCATTTAAACAACTCATCAAACTCGTTGATGTTTCTTTGTTCCACATTACTCTTCTCAAACAGTTCGGCTGAACCTTTGATGTAATAGTAGTATAATGTCTGAGCCGTATCTCCTTCAAGGTCGGTGTTTTGTATCTGATTAATGGACTGAATTGCCTCGGGTTCCTGTTGCAAGTAGTAATAATATATAGAAGATACAATGAAGAACTCAGAACGGGCATAGTTTAATCTTCGTTTATCATGAGGATCAACAAAGACCGACTGGTCTTCGTCTATTCGCTTCATCCGGCGTACCGCGCTGTTACGGCAATCATAATATTCTTTGTTCATGGAGGTTCGCTGGTATATCTTCATCATCCCGATATCGGCAATAACCAGTTCCAACTCGTTTTGAGTAGATTTATATACCTCTTTGAAATACCTCTCAGCAGCATCGAAATCCATCCTCATGAATTCACAGAAACCCAGATTATTGCAGGCTTCAGCTTTCCCCTGGCTATATTTATCAGCTTTTTGATATGCCAGCAAAGCTTCCTTATATGATAAGTCGAGTTTTTTATACCGTAAATCGTACGAACGTCGATTAAGAGAATCAAGCAACCGAACCTCCTGCGCAGAAGGCGTCCGGGTGCACGACAAAAATGATGAAAGCGTAAGAATAACGCTAGTCTGGATAAATATATTTAGAAGTTTATTCATTAACTATCTATATTTCTACAAATATATAAAATTGATTTTAACAGCTAAACTTAACAGATTATAAAATGTTATTATTTAATATAGCTATTTTTTTCTACTAAAAAATTATAAATCATAAGAAGGGATTATAAAGTGTAAATTTGAATAAAAAACTTCTTCCATAGAATTGATTTTTTGATTAACTTCGCGCCCCCAAAGAAATAACACCTTTCAATCTGATTCGATACTTTGAATTCCACAATGCTGAATAAAATTTAAACAAATTATATTTATTTATGGACATTCATCATAGACTTAAAGAGTTGTCTAAGTTCTTATCGGATTATTCAACCAGCCTGATGGCAGTGGGGGTTCACTCTTCACGCATTGTAAAGACCACTTCCCGAATTGCCGAATCCTTTGGTTTTTATGTCGATATGACAATCTTCCAAAAGACCATTATCATGACCTTGCGCGACAAGGATAACACCCATTCTTACAGCACTGTAAACAAGATCAAGTCGATGGCACTGAACTTTGAAATCAATTCACGACTCAGTTCCCTCAGCTGGGAAGCCTATGATGAACATTTATCTCTTGATGAATTGAAGGAAAAGTATACCGAAATATTAAATAAACCCAGATTAAACAAGTGGTTGGTTTTATTTCTGGTGGCTTGCGCAAATGCATCTTTCTGTCGTCTGTTTACCGGCGACTGGTCTGCGATGCTGCTTGTTTTTATCGCAACTCTGGTTGGATTCTTTGTTCGTCAGCAACTGATGGAAAGACATTTCAATCATATGTTTGTGTTTGTATTCTCTGCATTTACAGCCTCAATGATTGCATGTACCAGTTTGCTTTACCATATCGGGAATACTCCTGAAATTGCATTAGGAACCAGCGTTCTTTATCTTATTCCGGGAGTTCCATTGATTAATGGGGTTATCGATATTATTGAAGGCCATGTTCTTGCCGGAACGTCGAGATTAATAAACGCTGCTTTGCTTATTATCTGTATTGCAATCGGTCTGTCACTTACATTATTATTATTTGGAGTTGAAACATTATGATGAACAATAATTTTTTAGAAGCAATTCTTTTCGATGGTTTTTTTGCTGCAATTGCAGCTATCGGATTCTCTGTAATCTCAAACCCTCCTCGTAAAGCAATCTTTGTATCTGCTTTATTAGCAGCAATAGGACACGGTTTGCGTTATTTCCTTTTGCATAGTACTAACATAGATATAGCCAGTGCATCTTTTATCGCTGCTTTTGCCATAGGTATGCTTAGTATCCTTTTTGCTAAGAAGATTCATTGTCCGGCCGAAGTTTTCTCTTTTCCTTCACTTTTGCCAATGATTCCTGGAATGTATGCTTATAAAACTGTACTTGCTCTGGTAAAATTCATTCAATGCAAGGACAACGAAATGTCTGTGAATATAATAGTAAACATCTTCAGAAACGGAGCAACCACCATCTTTATTTTATTTGCACTTGTTGTTGGTGTAGCCGTTCCCATGTTTATCTTCCATAAACAATCCTTTGCGGTAACACGTATACTTAAGCTAGTTCAAAAAGATAAAAAGGCATAGAAAAAGAATGCCACCGGACAGATGATTATATTCATCAATTCCCGGTGGCTATTCCCCCTTTAAACACCAACAAAAATGAAAAATTGCCTCAAACAAACAAAGGCATTTCTTTTATTCGAAAAATCCGGCGTAATTATCTCCTGCATGCAAGCAAACAGGGAATAATACCAGATTTCAAATTATCTACTTTCTTGCCTCGGCTATATATCCGAAAGCCTCTTTGCACTTATCTATAATCCATCCCCAGTCCTGAGCCGCAACAACTTCTTTCGGGAAAAGATTAGAACCCATCCCTACACAGGTAACTCCAGCTTTAATCCAAGCTGTAAGATTCTCTTTTGTTGGCTCAACACCTCCGGTAACCATCAGCATTGACCATGGCATCGGAGCCTTTACATTCTTAACGAATGATGGTCCGCCTACATTGCCGGCAGGGAAAACCTTACATAAGTCGCATCCCACTTCCTGTGCAAAACCAATTTCCGAAACAGAACCACATCCGGGAGTGTACGGAATCAGGCGACGGTTGCAGACTTTTGCGATTTCCGGGTTGAACAACGGACCAACAATAAAGTTAGCTCCCAGCTGAATATACATTGCTGCGGTTGCGGGGTCAACAATCGAACCAATTCCCAGTATCATATCCGGACACTCTTTGGCAGCCCATTTCACCAGTTCGGCAAATACTTCCTGAGCGAAATCACCTCGATTGGTAAATTCAAAGGCTCTTACACCTCCATCATAACATGCCTTTACAACATTCTTCGCAACTTCAGCATCTTTATGATAAAAAACAGGAACCATTCCGGTGCTTGACATTGCATTCAGCACCTCTATCTTTGAAAATCTAGCCATTTTATTTCAGTATTACTATTTTTATTATCGGGATACACGACCTGAACCGTCACCTCCTAGTAAGTTTTCTACTTCGGCAACCGTCACAAGGTTATAGTCTCCATAGATTGTATGTTTCAGACAAGATGCTGCAACCGCGAATTCCAAAGCCTTCTGGTCATCACTCGGATAGGAAATCAATCCGTAGATTAATCCGCCCATAAAAGAGTCACCACCACCTACACGGTCAACAATGTGGGTAATGTCATATCTTCTGGATTGCTTTAAAGTACCATCTGAATAAAGCACTCCGCCCCATGTGTTGTGGTTTGCATTAATTGAGCCACGAAGAGTGATAATAACCTTCTTAGCACGTGGGAATTTCTTCATCATCTGAGTACATACCGATTCAAATTCAGCAGCATTCACTTCACCATGGGTTGATGAAACATCGAATCCTTCGGGTTTAATTCCGAAAACTTTCTCACAATCCTCTTCATTTCCAAGAATCACATCGCATCCTTCTACTAATGCAGGCATTACTTCTGATGCACTCTTGCCGTATTTCCAAAGATTCTTGCGGTAGTTAAGGTCTGTTGATACTGTTACTCCCATTTCATTGGCCACTTTAATGGCTTCCAAACATGCATCTGCAGCACCTTGCGAAAGAGCTGGAGTGATTCCTGTCCAATGGAACCACTGAGCATCTTTAAATACTTCTTTCCAGTTAACCATTCCTGGTTGAATAGTTGATATCGAAGAATGCGCACGGTCGTATACAACCTTTGATGCACGGGCAACAGCTCCGGTTTCGAGGAAATAGATACCCAAACGTTCACCACCAAAAATAATCTCGTTTGTACCTACGTTGTGAGAACGAAGGTCCATAATGCATGACTGAGCTATATCATTATTAGGCAGTCGTGTTACAAACTCAGCATCAATCCCATAGTTTGCCAAAGAAACAGCGACATTTGCCTCTCCACCTCCAAATGTGGCATTAAATTCTTTTGTCTGTGAAAATCTTAAATAACCAGGAGTTGCCAAGCGCAACATAATCTCTCCAAAAGTAACTACTTTCTTTCCCATAATATCATCTCAAAAATTTAATATATAATTATCCTTTTACCTATAGGATTCGAAGAGAATCCTAATAATTAATCTGAAATTTCAATTATACTACACATTATACTGTAATGCACTCAATAATTAGCCATCGTGTGCGTGCACAAAGATACTAATATTTTCGAAAATAAAAAGATTGTTATATATTTGTATTGAAAAAAAGTTGATCGAGATAATGTGATCTGCTATAATACTATCAAATAAACCTTCAATTATGAATGAATTACCAGAAAGAATAAGGATTAAAGACATTGCACGGTTAGCAAATGTATCAGTGGGTACAGTAGATCGGGTAATTCATGGACGAAGCGGAGTATCAGAAAGTAGTAAAAAGCGGGTGGAGGAGATTATGAAACAGCTGAATTACCATCCAAACATGTATGCCAGCGCACTCGCTTCAAATAAAAAGTATCTTTTTGCATGCTTGCTGCCACAGCATCTTGAAGGGGAATACTGGACAGCTGTGGAAAATGGAGTTAATGAGGCGGTTTCTGCATTTTCAGACTTCAATATTTCAGTTAAGTTCTTTTTTTATGATCCTTTTGATTATACATCGTTTATATCCGCTGGTAATATAATTGTTGCCGAAAAGCCGGATGGAGTATTACTTTCTCCCACCAGAGCTGAATTCACTCACCGTTTTACAGATAAACTTTTAGCCCTTTCTATTCCTTATATATTTTTAGACTCAAATATTCCACAATTACAGCCGCTTTCCTTTTATGGACAAAACTCAGAAATAAGCGGATATTTTGCTGCTAAAATGTTAATGTTATCAGCAAATGGCACAAATGAAATTGTCATTTTCCGTCAGTTAAAAGAAGGGATCATTGGATCAAATCAGCAAGAAAACAGAGAAATAGGATTTAGGAAATATATGAAAGAGCACTTTCCTTCATGTCTTATTACGGAATTGAACCTTAATCCCAAAAAAGCTGAAGAGGACAAACAACTACTGGATGATTTTTTTAAAAAACATTCTTCTGTAATCTGTGGAATCACATTTAATTCAAAAGTATATATTATTGGCGAATATCTGAAAGAAAAAGAGACTAATGATTTCATTCTTATCGGGTATGATCTACTTGAAAGGAATGTTTCTTGTCTAAAAAATGGTTCGGTTTCAATGCTCATTGCCCAGCAACCTGAAATTCAGGGATATAATGGAATTAAAGCTTTGTGTGATCATTTGATTTTTAAAAAAGATGTGAATACAATTAATTATATGCCGATTGACCTGCTTACCGCCGAAACTGTTGATTTCTATTTAAAATTCAAACAATAACAGCTGAAGTCAAACAAAGATTATTCTTTGAAACATTTTTGATATGTAATATACGAACATTCAAAATGTAACAGAAACCTTTGTTGTTCATTGTTTTGTGAGATCCATATTATTTCAGAATAATAAAATAGATCAGCTCATAAAATCTTTGTTTTAATTTCATCTTTGAATTCTCAGAAATATACTTATTTTTGTTTCAAATAAACAATATGTATAATAAATGTATACTTTATGAGAAATACGATTGCCTCACTATTCCTCTTTATTTCAACAGTTTTTACTGGATATTCGCAACCGAGAACATATACTGAAGTACAAAATATTGCATCCGAATTTTATAAAAGAATTCAAGGAACACCTGCAACAAGGACATCTGCATCAACGTTTAAGTTAGCACATAAAGCAGCGTCATTGAATATAGATTCTCAGACGAACAACAATGTATACTATTATGTATTTAATGCAGGCAGTCAAAATGGATTTGTAATAATATCAGGTGATAAAAGAGCTAAAGAGATATTAGGATACAGCTTCTCAGGAGATTTTTCTATTGACAGCATCCCCAAGAATCTACAGAGCTGGCTGAGTGGTTATCAAAAGGAAATTCAATATTTGATGAACAATAGTGAAGAATCTACATTATCAACCTCAACCTTAAACATTACTCCCAGGACTTCAGATGTTTCTTCTGTGCTTCCTATGCTTGGACAAACCAAATGGGATCAAGGATCTCCATATAATTTGCTGTGTCCGAAATCAGGGACGAAATCAACCTATACAGGTTGTGTGGCAACAGCTGTAGCACAAATTATGAAATATCATCAATATCCGATAACCGGAATAGGTAAGAAAAGCTATACTTCCGAAACATTAAATAAAATGTTGACTGTAGATTTCTCGACTACTACATATGATTGGGCTAACATGACCGATACTTATGGAAGTACGAGCACCACGACTCAAAAAAATGCTGTGGCAACATTAATGTATCATTGTGGGGTTGCTGCAAGTATGGATTACGGAACAGATGGTAGTGCAGCATACGATGAAGATGCAGCAATTGGACTGATAAAGTATTTTGGCTATGATTCTAACCTGCGTACTCTTTATCGTGACTACTATACTGCTGCTGAATGGGAAGCTATACTAAAGAACGAGTTAATAAATGGCAGACCTGTGTTATATGGAGGAGGAACCATCAATGGAGATGGCCATGCTTTTGTATGCGACGGATATAATACGGACAATCTTTATCATTTCAACTGGGGCTGGAGCGGATATGGAGATGGCTATTACACGCTCACTTCACTCAATCCTGAGAACTCTACAGATGGCGGTTATACCGTATTTCAAGACATGACTATAGGGATTCAAAAGCCATCAACAACATCGACACCTTCGTATCAGATTTTGTTAAATGATGAATCGGAAATGACTTTTTCTATTGATGCTGCACCAAAAACAACTTTTAATCTGACCGTACCATTTTATAATGCCGGAATTACAAGTTTCACTGGAAAAGCTGCAATAGGTATCTATCAGGATAATAATCTGGCAGCAGTGCTTGGTGAAACAGATCTGAGTATGGCTGGATTTGACAATGGCTATTTTGAGGATAATACAATTAATTATACAGGATTGGCATTGCCAACCAACATCGGCAGCGGTGCATATCAGATATATAGCATCTATAAAGGAAACGATGAAACCACATGGAGTAAAATGAGAGCGCTTCAAGGCAAAGTTGGTTATTTCAATATTCAGGTTGAAAACGGAATAGTTGCTATGAGAAACGATTCAAGCACAGGTATATCTTCTCCTACCAACAATTCTTTGACCATCTATCCCAATCCTACAACTGATTATCTCTGCATAAATTCTGTAAAGTCTGTTAATTCAATAGAAATTTCCGACCTATCAGGCAAACAAATATTGCTCCTTAAACCTTTAGCTAATGGACTTATTTCAGTTCCTGTGTCATCATTAGCCAATGGGGTATATCTAATCCGGATAAACATGGAAGGAGCAATAACAACAAATAAGTTTATCAAGAAATAAATGTTAATAGTAATAATCTAATAGAAAACAAATGAGAAAGCCCATATTCCTCATACTCTTCATGTTTCTTGTTGGCAATGTATTTGCCAAATCAAGATCGAGCAGCGAAGCCTTGACAATTGCAAATTCTTTCTGTCAGAAGTCACAAGTTTCAACAAAAAGGATGTCAACGGGTGCTACTTTGACTCTTGCTTACACCTGCAACAATGGCATTGCAACCCGGTCGACCACTGGAAGTGCGTTGTATTATGTATTCAATATCGGTGATAACAACGGGTTTATTATCGTTTCGGGAGATGATCGTGCTAAAGAAATTTTGGGATATTCTGATAGCGGTAGTTTTGATATAAATAACCTCCCACCGAGCTTCTCAACCTGGCTTGGTTTCTATCAGAAAGAACTGATGAGTCTTGTAGAACAGCCTGAATCTTCAAGTGTAACATCTTCTGCAACCACAACCATCAGTACCAAAGAAGCTACATTTTCAACTACAGTTTCTCCACTGTTAGGTGGCATTAAATGGAATCAAGGTTCACCATATAATAACTTATGTCCGGTAATTGATAGTACAACGTATAAAAGAGCAGTTACTGGATGCGTTGCTACAGCCATGGCACAGGTTATGAAGTATCATCAATGGCCGGTACGTGGCACAGGCTCAAATACTTATACCCCTGACATTATTAAAAGAGCACTGACTGTAGACTTTTCACAAACCGCTTATGACTGGGCTAACATGACAGATACCTATGGAAGCACCAGTAATCAAACTCAAAAAGATGCAGTAGCGACTTTGATGTATCATGCCGGAGTCGCAGTAAATATGGATTATGGAGAATCTAGTGCAGCAAGTACTGTAGCAATGGCTCAATCGCTCATTAAATACTTTGGTTACGATGCAAACCTGCAACTATATTTAAGAGATTATTATAACAATGCCGAATGGGTATCAATGCTAAAAACGGAGTTGAATGCCAAACGTCCTGTATTATATTCAGGAAGTTCAACAGATGTGGGTCATCAGTTTGTATGTGACGGATACGACAGCAACGGTCTGTTTCACTTTAACTGGGGATGGGGCGGAAGCTCTGACGGATACTTTGAACTAAGCGCTCTAAATCCGGGCACTTTAGGTATTGGTGGTGGAAACAGTGGTGGATTTAATTTTAGTCAGGATATTGTTATTGGTGTACAGAAGAGTGGCGTAGCCGCTACAACTCCAACGTATCTGCTGAATATAAGTTCCCCGGTCACATCATCTGTAACATCTACAACTCGTAACGGCACTTTTACAATTTCCGTGGCACCTCGAAATTGGGGAATAAATACATTCAATGGTCTTATAGGCCTTGCTTTATATAATGAAAACGGATTTGTGAAACAACTATCAAATGCTTACAGTATTTCAGACCTCAAAACTTATTATGGTTGGACCAATATTGATTATAATAATGTAGCAATTCCGGCTAACACCAGTGCAGGCAATTATAAACTATATAGTGTATATAAACCAACAGGAGATACCAACTGGCAGATTATGAGAGGAAAAGTTGGAACTCCTAACTATCTGAATGTCACGGTTGCATCTTCAGGCTTATCCTTCTCTACTCCAGATGTAATGCCAAAACTCACATTAAATTCTTTGACTGTTACCGGAAATCTTTATCAAAGTAAAACAGGAAGATTTAACGTAAGCATCACCAATACAGGAGGCGAATATAATTCTGTACTGGTTATTCAATTGAAATCTGTTAATAACAGCAGTACTACACAAATAGTAAGCAATGACCCAATTAATATTCCTGCCGGCGAGACAAAGAACTTCTATCTGGAAGGAAATGTTACAATGCTTCCGGGACAATATAATTTATCGGCAATGTACGATCCGGCTAATGACCGTGATAATGCCATAACCTTTGTCAATCTGAGCAATCCTATCACGGTAGATGTTTTGGCAACTCCAACTGGTGATCCGGTGTTTACTTTAACATCTAAAATAGCTTTCCCAGATGCATCAAATGTAAGCAAAAGCAATGCAATGCTTACAGCTCACATAAAGAATACCGGTGGTTATTTTGACAACAACGTTGTGGCATTTATTTTCCCGAAAACTGGAGGTTCCTCACTGACATATATCGGATATCAGAAGATGATTCTGGATGCCAATGAAGAGAAGACTGTTACTTTCAACGGAAATATCAACATTGATGCAGGTCTTTATTTGGTTATTCCTTATTATTGGAACAACGCAATAAGCAGTTGGTCAGCATTTGGACCAAGCTACTACTCGCAACTTCAGTTCACCCTTGTCAATGATGGAACAGGTATTGAAGATGCAGCTAAGCTGAATCTGGCAATTTATCCAAACCCGGCAACTGACAAGCTTTATCTGAAATCGGAAGAATTGGTTAAAACAATCCGCATCATCAGCCTGACAGGAAAAGAGGTATTGCTAATGACACCTGAAATGAGCGGCGAAATTGCAATTCCGGTTAATGAGCTTAATGCCGGAGCTTATATATTACAGTCGGTAACTGAAGCAGGCACTCAGACCTATAAATTTATAAAAAAATAGATGAATGAAAAAGGATATTCTGACACTCTTCGTCTTGACTTTTTCTCTGCTTTCTTGCCACAGCGGCAAGACTGCAGAAAAACATATTACTGATTCTGTTATGGAAAGAAAAATTCTATTTGTTCCTGGTCCGCAGACTGTTGTATATAAAACAATCAAGGACTTTACGGACTTGGTACCAGTTATAATGAATAGCGAAAAGACGAAGATTGTCTCCTATCCTGCCCCTTCGGATGTTTATTACCAAGGGAAACTGGCCAAGCCGACTTCTTTGAAGAATGGATATTTGCTTGATAACAGAGGGATAAACGAAAATGTGGTTTTTCTTAATTACACTTACGAGGAATACAGTCGTTTGATTGAAGCTCCCTCTCAGGAAGAGATGCTGTCTAGGATAGCAGAAAAATATCCGTTGAAGGAGCTTATTAATTGTGGACTTCGTACGCAATACAAGGATGAGGTGAAAGAACTGAATGCTCTTATAGATGCCAATTTCCCCGGATGCAAAAGAGCCCAGATTATACCGCTGAATACAATTCTCACTCCATAAATAGTTGTAATATTGAAGATTGATCTCTACTTATTGAAGTAAAAATGAAAAAAGTCTAAACCTGAAAGGCGTAAGTGACTGATTATTATTGAATCATCTTACGGTAAATATAAAAAGAGGTTATTGAAAAAATAAAGTTATTTCTCTGAGAATTGAATATTTGAGAAAGGTGTCATATTAAGACCCGAAGAAAAAACAAAAAGAAGGGGTTGTTCCAATTTCGGGATAACCCCTTCTTTTTGTTTTCATAATGTTTCGTTTGAGAAGCTATTCAGCATCAATCCGCATGATTGATTACAAGGCCTTCCTTTTTTTATTGAAAGTACAAACTAAACTCATTCATACTGCAGGATTTCGAACACTCGTTTTCGTATTTTTGTACGGAATACAAACTATAACTCTTTCATATTGTAGAGCGACTTCTGCAGCCTCTTTCAGTTTTCAGATAATTGTCTGGAAAGAAGTCGTTCAATCTCAGAACGTAACATCGATTTCGGTTGTTCCAAATCTATCTTCTGGTTCAGTTCTTTCTCTAGAGAAGTTACACCTTTGTCGATAAATCCGCATGGATTGATGAAATGAAAATACTTCAGGTCGGTATTGATGTTGAATGCCAGTCCGTGCATGGTTACAAAATGACTGCTCCGTACTCCAATTGCACATATCTTTCGGGCTTTGGGTGTTCCACCATCCAGCCATACTCCGGTGGCTCCGGCTAAACGGTCGGCCTTTATTCCGTAATGACTGCACACGTTGATTACAGCCTCTTCCAGCAGATGGATATACTCTTTCAGCCCCAGACGATAATCTTCCAAATTCAGGATAGGATAACAAACAATCTGCCCCGGTCCATGATAAGTAATATCGCCACCCCGGTCAATGTGATACAGAGATGCGCCCATTTTCTGGAGTTGTTCTTCACTAATCAGCATATTTTGGTCTTTTCCGCTTCGTCCCAAAGTGTAAACGTGCGGATGTTCGCAGGTGATAATGTTATTGGTATAAGGCTCTCCCGCCATCTTGGCGCGGATAAGTTCGTCGAAAAGCGCGGTCTGTTGTTGCCATGCTTCGGCATAAGTAATCAGTTGCCAGTCTGTGTATTCAAGTTTCATCGTGTTATAATTTAAGTTCTCTTCAGCCTTAATCAGACTTATTTAAAAGCTCTGGAATCTCGCTGAAATAAATAGATTGCTTAAGTATGACTTAAATGATATTGATGTCATTTAAAGTCGCAAGCAAATATAATCACTTTAAATATAAAATGAGAACCTACACCGTTTAATTCGTTCAATAAATTAGCGGTCATAATAAATGTGATGACGCTTACTGATTCCGCACTCTTTTTCAGCACCGAATTTCAGTAAGCGTCAGACACTTTATATTATAACCTCTTCCAGTTTAAGCTCAGGCTATTCAGAACAACCGAAACCGAGCTGAAAGCCATGGCTGCACTTGCAATCATTGGATTGAGAAGAAGTCCACTGAACGGATAAAGCAGACCGGCTGCAATAGGAATACCTATCAGGTTATAGATAAACGCCCAGAATAGATTCTGATGAATCAGCTTCACTGTCTGCCTTGAAAGCTTAAATGCCTTTGGCAGCAACATCAAATCTGATGTAATCAGCGTAACCATCGCCACATCCATAGCAATATCTGTTCCTTTGCCCATCGCTATGCTTACATCGGCACGGGCAAGTGCTTGCGAATCGTTTATTCCATCCCCTACCATAGCCACTATCCTACCATCGTTCTGCAGCTCTTTCACAAAGTTTTCTTTATCGGCAGGCAAAACTTCGGCTTTGTAATTGCCTATTCCCAGCTCATCGGCCACAGCAGCCGCTGTTATTTTTCCATCACCGGTAAGCATACAAACCCTGATTCCCATTTTACGAAGTTCCATCACTGCTTCAGCCGAGGTAGATTTCACTTTATCACTAATTGCAATGGCTGCCAAAAGAGTATCTCCCTGTCCGAAATAGACAACACTCTTGCCTTCCATCAAGTACTTTGTTATCATTTCCTGCAAAGAATCGTCCACCGATGCCCGAAATTCATTCAGCAATTTAAGGTTACCAACCCAGTAGGTTTCTCCTTCATACTGAGCCTGCACACCCTTACCCGTGAGACTTTGAAAAGAGGTTACATCTGCCGGAGTAATTCCCTGCGATTGAAGTTCTTCTACAATTGCAGTTGCCAACGGATGTTCAGACTTCATTTCAGCTGCAAGAAGAATATCCCTGCCCGTAATCTCCTTATCTTGTTTCCATAGCCATTTAGAGACTGCCGGTTTTCCTTCAGTAAGTGTGCCGGTTTTATCGAGCACTACAGTATTCACTTTCCGCATTTGTTCTAATGCCAGTGCATCTTTAATAAGTATGTGGATGCCGGCTCCCTTACCTATCCCTACCATCAGTGCAGTTGGCGTGGCAAGTCCCAATGCACACGGACAAGCAATAACAAGCACTGATACGGCCGATAGCAATGCATGAGAGAAAGAATCGGTTCCTCCCAATATTATCCAGACGATAAATGTAAGAATGGATATCAGTAACACCACCGGAACAAAAATACCAGTGACCTTATCGACAATTCTCTGCACCGGGGCCTTGCTTCCTTGTGCTTCTTGTACCATACGGATGATATTTGCCAGAACAGTTTCCTTCCCAACTTTGGAAGCCTTTAGCACAAATGAGCCTTTTTGGTTGATAGTACCTGCCAACACCTGGTCGCCGGCATTCTTCTCAACGGCAATTGATTCTCCGCTAATCATGCTTTCGTCAACGAAAGAATGCCCCTCTGCGAGTGCACCGTCAACAGGAATCTGCTCGCCCGGATGCACCCTTATCAAATCGCCAACCTGCAATTGAGAAATCAGAACCGTCTCTTCTTCCCCGTTCCTAATCAAAGAAGCCGTTTTAGGTTGCAATCCCATCAGTTTTCTAATCGCAGCCGAAGTATCGCCTTTAGCTCTTTCCTCAAGCAACTTGCCTAAAAGCACGAATGCAATAATTACCGTAGCCGCCTCATAGTAAACATGTGGCTGCAAGCCGCGAGAAGTCCAGAATTCTGGAAAGAATGTATTAAACAGACTGAATAGAAACGCAATTGATGTACTCAATGCCACCAGTGTATCCATGTTACTTCTGCCTAGCTTTAATTGCTTCCAGGCATTAATATAGAATGAATTTCCAAATATGAAGATTGAAGGCAATGCAAGCACCAACATTACCTCGTGTACATAAGGCATATTCATGAAAACCATGGAGAGCAGAATCATGGGCACCGCCAACACCCAGGCCCAAATTGTTTTGCTTTTTAATTTCAGGAATCGTCTTCTCTGTTCTTCCTCTTGTAGTTCTACTGCGTTTTCTTCCTCAATAATCAGGTCATACCCGGCATTGCGTACTTCAAGCTGAAGTTTTTCGGGAGAGAGAATCAGAGAATCAAATTCTATTGAAAGCGAATTTGAAGCCAGATTCACATCTCCCTTTTCCACCCCCGGAAGGGTTCTTACAGTTTTCTCTACATTCGTTGCACATCCGGCACAATGCATATTTAGTACCGGATAGGTTTTATTTATTATTTTTTTCATAACTAATCAGTTTGCACGTTTGCATTAACAAAAATATGGTTTAATTGTTCAACCCAATAGAATAAAAAACATTTTTATTTCAGGTTGTTTTTAATTTATAGGGAAGTATCCTATACGAAATGCCCCTGTATATCTGACACAAAGTTTCAGTTAGCAGAAATATGGCGCTAGCTAAGGTAATTCATGCCTATAGTTAAAGGATTTATTCGGCATGAATCGGAAGAATGACCTACTCGTTATTAAAATAAGGTGTACACCTTATATATGTAAGCTGTAGAGCTAATAAGGGTAACCTGTAGAGCATTTTGCCAACATAACACCAACAAACTCCTTAATCATACCGACGAAATTATTAACTAAATAAGTAAAGTAGAATACAGGCTAAGATAGAAACGTGATGAAGGGAAATAAGGTGGTGGTACAACACAGGAAACAACTCCCTGGCTGTTGTCATAGAATAATTTATCCGATAGATAATTTTCGGCCGGATAGAAGAATAACGTAGACAGCAAGGACTTGTCATCGTGAGTCTCTTTCTGCAAATCAATTTTGAGAAGAGGGTCTTTACACCCTTGCTTGTGTTTTTGTGAGCAATTACATTCAGAGTTAAAAGGATGCTGCTTGCAAACCGGTCTGAATTCTGCATAGTATTTTACCCCGCAACAGCTATTATTTGCTTCTGTTTTATGGCTATTCTTACAACAACATGCACAGTAGCAATTAATTAATTGAGGCAATCCTCCCACATAAGCAATTGTGAATGAGAGAATACAAGCTAATATTAACTTCGCTCCTTTTTTCATTAATGCAAAGATATAAAGAATTATGCGATTTTTCGCAATTAAAAATTCTCATTATGTTAGTTCGATTCGTTAATAAGTTTTATATTTGTCGATGACAAAAGGATAATAAAACAAATCTTTTTAACGAATTATGAAGATGAAAAAGAACTCATTGGGGCTCATATCTTTGATTTTCCTGACAGGAATATTTTTTATCTCCTGCAATGAAAAGAACAAAGGCGGTATTGCCCGACTTAAATATGATGGAAAAGAGCTGAATGCCGACAGCATTGCAATAAAAACAACTTCTCACCTTTTCAATGACACTGCAAAACCTTGCTGTGAACTGGATATACATTTTACATACATCAAAGATGCGACCGATAAGGTTGTAAAAGACAGCATCAACAACTCACTGATGAATATCTGTTTTGGAAGCAAATACAAAGGCATGGACCCTCAAAAGGCAGTTGCAATGTATAAAGAGGATTACGTTAAAGGTTACAAACAAGATGTGGAGCAGTTTTATCTTGCTGATCAGAAGAAAAAACCTGACGACGAATTCACCTATGCATGGTATAACTACACAAAAAGTATCCGGACAGACGTGATGTTCTGCGATGAAGGAGTGCTTGTTTTCGAGATTAACACCAATGAATATACCGGTGGGGCACATGGATATAAAGCCACCCTGTTTCAAAACTTCAATATGGAAACCGGAAAAAGAATCCAGCTGAAAGACCTTTTTAGTGAGGTGAACAAAGAGGCACTAACCCGACTTTTACTGGCTCAATTGGAAAAAGACAATAAAGTGACTAGTGAAGCAGAACTGGAAGATATAGGTTACTTCATTACAGAACCTCTATACCCCACTGAAAACTTCTATTTTACTGATAAAGGAATCTGCTTCTTTTATAATGTATACGAGATTGCCCCATACTCAATGGGTACTACAACCATTAAATTGCCCTATTCGGCTGTAAAACCGCTGATGAATGAGGAAAATCCTGTGAGTAAACTCTATTAAAATCAGATAAGACTAAAAATTACGAACTAATAACAATGGATATAATTCAAAAATATTTCCCCAACTTAACCGAAGAGCAGTGCAGGCAATTTGCTGCTCTTTATGATTTATATGTCGATTGGAATGCTAAAATTAATGTGATTTCCAGAAAAGATATCGTTAATCTGTACGAACATCATGTACTGCATTCGCTCGGTATAGCAAAAATTATAAATTTCAAGCCGGGTACAACTGTGATGGACCTGGGCACAGGAGGAGGCTTTCCAGGAATTCCACTCGCCATTCTCTTTCCTGAAACAAAATTTCACATGGTAGACAGCATCGGCAAAAAGGTAAAAGTAGCAACAGAAGTGGCAAATGCCATCGGCCTGAAGAATGTTACTTTTCGTCATGCCCGCGCTCAGGAAGAAAAACAACAATTCGATTTTGTGGTAAGTCGTGCTGTGATGCCACTTGCCGACTTAATTGATATTATTAAAAAGAATATCTCAAAAAAACAAATAAACGCATTACCCAACGGGCTCATCTGTCTTAAAGGAGGTGAACTTCAACACGAAACTTTACCATTTAAAAATAAAACGGTTATTTACAACATAAGCGATTACTTCAAGGAAGAATTCTTTGAAACAAAAAAAGTTGTTTATGTTCCACTAGTATAAGAAAATGATTTATGAGAATCAAAAGATTTGAATTCAATATGTTCCCGGTGAATTGTTACATTCTGAGTGATGAAACAAACGAAGCAGTAATCATTGATCCGGGATGCTTTTATGAAGAGGAGAAACAGGCGCTTAAAAATTTCATTAATAACAACGGATTAATCATCAAGCACCTGCTTAACACCCATCTTCATCTTGACCATATATTCGGCAACCCTTTTATGCTGCACGAATTTGGTATTAAAGCTGAAGCCAACAAAGCGGATGAGTTCTGGCTGGAACAGGCACCAAAGCAATCGCGCATGTTTGGTTTTGAGCTGAAAGAAGAGCCTGTTCCTCTTGGAAAATATATATGCGATGGAGACATAATCTCCTTCGGAAACACAAAACTTGAAGCAATCCATGTGCCAGGGCACTCTCCCGGCAGCCTGGTATTTTATTGTAAAGAAGAGAACTGCATGTTCTCGGGAGATGTTCTGTTTCAGGGAAGCATAGGACGAGCCGACCTGGCAAGAGGAAACTTTGACGATTTGCTGGAAAACATCTGCAGCCGTCTGTTTGTTCTGCCTAATGAAACGGTTGTTTATCCGGGACATGGCGCTCCAACAACAATAGGAACAGAAAAAACCGAAAATCCATTCTTTAGGTAAGTCTACGAAATAACTAAATAATCACCTCAAGCTAATAAATAACAACTATGAAAACAGATTTATTATCAGACAGACATATCGGCATCGAAGAGAAAGATATGGAAAAGATGCTGTCAACCATTGGTGTAAAAAGTCTGAATGAGCTGATAAACCAGACCATTCCTTCTAATATCCGCCTGAAGAAACCACTGAATCTTCCGGCGCCAATGACTGAACGTGCTTTTGCCGAACATGTTAATGCACTGGGAGCCAAGAATAAGCTCTTCACTTCATATATTGGCATGGGCTGGTACGACACCATTACTCCTGCCGTTATTCAGCGCAATGTACTCGAAAATCCGGTATGGTACACTTCTTATACGCCCTATCAGTCGGAAGTTTCGCAGGGACGTCTGGAAGCTTTGATGAACTTCCAAACCGTGGTTACCGACCTGACTGCCATGCCACTAGCTAACTGTTCTTTGTTAGATGAAGCTACCGCAGCCGCAGAAGCAGCCTTTATGATGTTTGGACTTCGCACTCGCGACCAGCAAAAGTCGGGTGCCAATATCCTTTTCGTTGATGAAAAGATATTTCCTCAGACCTTGGCGGTAATCAATACGCGCGCACTTCATCAAGGAATCATGGTGCAAACCGGAAATTACAAAGAGGTTGAATTTACCCCCGATATGTTTGGCTGCATAGTTCAATACCCCAATGCAGATGGAAATGTGGAAGATTATCGTGGATTTACTGAAAAAGCTCATGCAGCAGGATGCAAAGTTGCAGTTGCAGCCGATATCCTCAGTCTTGCCTTGCTGGTTCCTCCAGGAGAATGGGGTGCAGATATCGTATTCGGTTCCACTCAGCGACTGGGTATCCCTATGTACTATGGAGGTCCTTCCGCTGCATACTTCGCTACCCGCGACGAATATAAAAGAAGCATGCCTGGTCGTATTATTGGCTGGTCCAAAGACAAATACGGTAAATTATGCTATCGCATGGCACTGCAAACACGTGAACAGCACATCAAACGCGAAAAGGCTACGTCGAACATATGTACTTCACAAGCATTGCTCGCTACTATGTCCGGATTCTATGCTGTTTACCACGGTGCCGAAGGTTTAAAGAATATAGCAAACCGCATCCATCTGACAGCCACTTATGTAAACAAAGTACTTAAAAAGCTAGGGTACAAACAACATAATACTCAATTTTTTGATACACTTCGTTTTTCACTTTTCGACCAAATATCAGCAAGTCAGATAAGAACAATAGCTGAAAGCAAAAAGGTGAATTTCCGATATTTCGAAAATGGTGATGTAGGAATCAGCATCGATGAAACAACCGATATCCGTGATATCAATGTGTTGGTTTCAATCTTTTCGATTGCAGCAGAGAAAGAACTTCCGGAAATTAGTTCAATCCCTGAAACAGGTTCTCTGAAAGAAATTTTTAAGCGCAAGAGTAGTTTCCTTACTCATCCGGTTTTCAATCAGTATCATACAGAGACCGAAATGATGCGATACATCAAACGTCTCGATCGCAAAGATATTTCTCTTGCTCATTCCATGATCTCATTGGGCTCGTGCACCATGAAACTGAATGCCGCTTCTGAACTTTTCCCATTATCAAACCAGTCGTTTGCAGGTCTCCATCCATTTGCACCGGAAGATCAAGTGGAAGGTTTCGCTTGGTTGATTTATAATCTGGGCGAATACCTAAAAACAATTACCGGCTTTGCAGGTGTAAGCTTCCAACCAAACTCAGGTGCTGCCGGTGAATATACCGGACTTCGTGTCATTCGTACTTATCTGGAAGTAAAAGGCAAGGGACATCGCAACAAAATTCTGATTCCGGCATCGGCACACGGCACAAACCCTGCATCGGCCGTGCAGGCAGGATTTACTCCGGTTATCTGCGACTGCGACGAATTTGGTAATGTAGATATGGAAGATTTGCGGGCAAAAGCGGAAGCCAACCGCGATGAACTGGCAGCGCTGATGATTACCTATCCTTCCACTCACGGTATTTTCGAAACAGAGATAAAAGAAATTTGCGATATCATTCATTCATGTGGTGGTCAGGTCTATATGGATGGCGCCAACATGAACGCACAGGTTGGATTCACCAATCCCGGAACTATTGGAGCTGATGTTTGTCACCTGAATCTTCATAAAACATTTGCCATTCCTCACGGCGGCGGTGGACCAGGTGCCGGCCCAATTTGTGTGGCTAAACATCTTGTTCCATTCCTGCCCGAACATCCGTTCAAAGGCGGCACGAAGAACACAGTCTCTTCTGCTCCGTATGGAAGCGCCGGTATACTGCCAATTACCTACGGTTATATCCGCATGATGGGTGCAGAAGGACTGACCAAAGCAACCGCTGTTGCCATTCTGAATGCAAACTACATGGCAGCACGTCTAAAAGACACTTATGGAATAGTATATAGTGGGGCGAATGGTTTTGTAGGGCATGAAATGATTTTGGAATGCCGTGATATTTTCCAGCAAACAGGAATTTCGGAAAATGATATTGCCAAACGACTGATGGACTTCGGTTACCATGCTCCTACTCTTTCATTCCCAGTTCATGGTACATTAATGGTTGAACCAACCGAAAGTGAAAGCCTGGCTGAACTCGATAACTTTATCGATGTGATGCACACTATCTATCAGGAAATTCAGGAAGTGAAAGAAGGTACGGCCTACAAAGACGATAATGTACTTGTCAACTCACCACACCCTGAATACGAAGTGGTTGGTGATAATTGGCAACATGCCTATTCACGCGAAAAGGCCGCCTATCCTATTCCTTCGGTACGAGATAACAAGTTCTGGTTAAACGTGGCCAGAATCGACAATACCCTTGGCGATCGCAAGCTATTGACTACCAGATACGATTCATTTGAATAAATAAACAACTCCATAAAAAAGAGCGGGACATGTTATATGTTCCGCTCTTTTTATATTTTATATCAGTTGTGTGAGGTTTATTTATACATATAGTACCACCAGTATGTATCACCATAGCTCTTACGCATAATATTCTTCTCGGTTGTCGGATCTTTCTGCTCTTTCTTCAGCATCAAGAACGCTTCAAACTTTTGTTGAGTTGCCGGATTAACCACAAGCAAAGAATCATGGGTTAGGTACTTACATAAAGATACAGCTTCGGCATAATGCTTTGGAAGCAAATTCTTGTAATAATTATTATAGAGTTTCACTCCCCATGCAAACTTATCCAGTTTTTTATTCAGTAATGCCGAGAGTAAGTAATAATCATAGGCAACTCTGTTTTCAGGATTTTCACGATAGAATTTGCATACAAAATCGGTATAGTTTCCTTTGGTTGGAAATGGATAATACTTATTTGACAAACGTTTTTTAATATTTCCCAGAATCGGATCTTTATTTACCAACGAATTATCCAAACTGAATTTGTTTAGTTTACTGGCAAGATCGTTGTGAAACCATGTATTTTCAAGTATCCCAGCTGTTTGTTGAGTCACATTCCAATGTTCATTCACAGTAGCAATCAAAACATAATTCTTTAACACACGATAGCTGTCTGGTCGTTTCAGATAATCATTGTTAGCCCATTGCGTTGCAAGATGTCTGGCACCTAGATTAAAATAGATTACAGGACCGGTTGGATATACGCCACCGTCTTTGTTATAATCAAAAAATAGTCCATCCGTCTTATAATCTTGTACGTATTCAAACATCTCATCGCCAGCTCTTCCCGATAACTCAAGCGCAAAATTACGAAGTACAGTCATCTCTCTTGTTGGATGTTGGGCATCTTTCCCAATCTGCAAAGCTTTAGTAAAATCTCTTTTCTGAATAAAATGGTCGATTGCCATCTCATCCATAAAATCATCATTACCATTAGCCATGGTAACCGTAGCCAAACAGAAAAGTATCAGCCAGATAATATTTGTATAGGTCCATCTACTGTATGAATTAATTCGATTCCCGAACGGAATAAAACGTTGTTTAACAACAGCAAATATAAAAAAACACCATAACAGTACATGCGGCAATTTCTCTTCCCCTGTTTGCGTGGTAGGAATTACAGGGCGCATACCAAACATTATTTGCAGATCGGAACAATGAGAGTACAAAAGAAATCTTGCAACCAGATACGATACTATAAATAATGCGACACATAGCAGATAGGTAAACATCTTATTTTGATCTTTAACAGAAAACAGAGTTTCTAAAAAGATCAAAGTAATGAAACAAATAGCGATGCTTCCCGACATACCAAAAAACAATAAAGGAATCAACCAGCATAATGTGATGAAACGCTTATTTTGTTTCTCTATTTTAGAAAACAAAAAGTAGCTTATCATCAAAATAAACACTCCTAAAATATATGTGAATATCATCTCAATATGAGCCATCAAATAGAATGGACGACCAGCATTTGTTGCAATAACAAGCAGCAGGAAACAAGGTATGTAAGACAAGATGAAATACTTCCTGTTAAAATCAAAAGATTTATGAACAAGCCATTGAATCAGCTGCAAGAAGAGAGTGATTATAAATGCCCCTAGCCAAGGATTATTCAGAAACTGAACAAAGAAACCCGACAAGTACCGAAGTACTCCACCGGGTTGACTAATCTGAGCGTTAAAAAAAGATAAGCTAAAGATAAACAGCGAAAAATCTTCTGTCAAAGTAAGCAAAAACCTATAATTAACGGATAGATACACCATGCTGAATATCCAGAAGAAAAGGCCACTGACAATTGAGATTGTACGATTGGTTTTCTTATCAGCATGGGAATTATAATAATACATATTCTATTTTGTTTTACGTAAAACCATAGCCGAACGTGCTGGTATATAAAGCTTCAGCCATTCTTTATTTTCTTTCTTATAAAGTGGATCAAAATTAGTGAGATGTTCCATACTGTCGTCCGTCAATCCATTTCCTCCAAATTCTTTTGAATCAGTATTTAATACAACTTCATAAGAACCTGGTTCAACAAGGAATCCATAATCTGAAAACGACTTAACAGGATTAAAGTTAAATACAAAAACATGATCATTACGTTTATATGCTAGTATCTGATCACCATCATCATGCCAGATTTCCTCAATAGGTGTTGCTTGAAAATCTTTAATGCCATTTATTATTGCAATCATGGCAGCATCAAAATCAGCAAGATAATGATAAGTCAAATTCTTCTGGTCGACCAAATTCCACTGTCGACGAGCATATTTACACGACCAGCCATTCCCTTCTCGAGGGAAATCAATCCATTCGGGATGTCCGAATTCATTTCCCATAAAGTTAAGATATCCCCCATTAATCGTTGTAGCTGTTATAAGCCGAATCATCTTATGTAAGGCTATTCCTCTGTGAACTGTATAATTCTCATCTCCTTTCTGCATGTGCCAATACATATCGGCATCAATCAAACGGAAAATAATCGTTTTATCACCTACTAATGCCTGATCATGACTTTCTGCGTATGATACTGTTTTTTCATCCTGGCGACGGTTCGTAACTTCCCACAAAATAGACGACGGTTTCCAATCTTCATCAATCTTTTCTTTGATGGTTTTTATCCAATAGTCGGGTATATTCATCGCCATGCGATAATCAAAACCATACCCACCATCTTCCACTTTTACAGCCAGTCCAGGCATACCGGAAACTTCTTCGGCCACAGTTATTGCTCTAGAATTAACCTGGTGAATGAGTTTATTGGCTAAAGTAAGGTAACAAATAGCATTGTCATCCTGATGTCCATTATAGTAATCAGCATAATTCAAGAAAGCTTCTCCCAAGCCATGACTGTAGTACAGCATTGAAGTCACACCATCAAAGCGGAATCCATCAAACTTATACTCTTCTAACCAGTATTTACAGTTGGAAAGCAAAAAATGCAGTACCTCATTTTTCCCATAATCAAAACAGAGAGAATCCCACGCAGGATGTTCTCTTCTTTCGTTCTGATAAAAATATTGATACGGATCGCCGGCAAAATTACCCAGTCCTTCCATTTCATTCTTTACTGAATGGGAGTGGACAATATCCATTATTACTGCGATACCCAATCCATGTGCTGTATCAATCAACTGTTTCAGTTCCTCAGGCGTGCCAAATCGGGAAGAAACGGCAAAGAAGTTCGACACATGATATCCAAAACTCCCATAATAAGGATGTTCCTGAATGGCCATTATCTGAATGCAGTTGTATCCAGCCTTTGCAATCCTTGGAAGAGTTTTTTCTCTGAACTCATTGAAAGTTCCTACCTTCTCTTCCTGCTGCGCCATACCTATGTGGCATTCGTAAATTAACAACGGATCCGTCTTTGGAACAAACGGCTTTTTAGTAAACTGAAACGGTTCTTGTGGTTCCCATACCTGAGCAGAAAATATTCTGGTTGCATCATCTTGTACCACTCTTGTTGCCCAGGCAGGAATTCGCTCTCCACACCCTCCGTTCCAATAGACCTTTAATTTATATAGTTCACCGTGCTGAATAGCTTCCGCTGGTAATATTAATTCCCAATTGCCATTATCTATACGCTTCAGCGCAAAACTCTCTTGTTCTTGCCAATCATTAAATGTTCCTATTAAAAAGATTTTTGTAGCATTAGGCGCCCATTCACGAAAAGTCCACCTATCATTCGTTCTATGTAAACCAAAATAAAAATGACCAGTAGCAAAGTCAGAAAGAGTCATTCTTTTATTATCCGTTAATTCAACTTCCTTGTCCAACACATGTTGGTGGCGCCCAAGGATAGCATTTTTAAACGGTTCGAGCCAAGGGTCTTTTTTTATCAGATTCAGTGTATTACTCATAAAATCTCTTTTTACCTAATAGCTTTTATGCCAAGACTTTCACAACAACTTTTTTTAATCCTGATTCACTTATTCCCGGTGCATGACCATCTTGTGGAAAGAATACAGCAAACATTCCAGGTTCAACTGCAATGTAGCTTTGCGCAGCGCCTTCAAAAAAAGTAATATCTTTTTCACAATCATATACAGCATCAGCTGGCTGACAATCTTTTGCAGCTGTATATCCCATCACTTCTGTTCCAGACAAAGGCATTTGTATATCAATAAATTTATTATGAGTTTCCAGTTTTGCCTGTTCTTTATTTTTAGGATCTGTCTGTTGAATATTGATCACTAAATCAGCCCCTTTCAGCTCTGTTTTACCAACTTCCATCTCTATAAGATTATTAGATTTCAGAAATTCAATTGCCTGAGGAAACAAAGGGTTTAGAGAAGCATATTTATCAAGGTTTTCAATTTTATCGATAATCATTGTATTCTTAATTTATAGTTAAACATTTTATATTGTATCGTTATCTAAAACATCATCAATAGTGAAGTTTGTAAAATCAACAAATCTTTTCATCTGCTTGAACGCATCCGAAACATTATCCAGTAAATCTTTACTTAAAAAGAATTTGTCAGGAACCTGATAGGAACAAACAAACTCCTTGCACTTGAGATAATCTATATATTTAAAATCTTTTGGAAAACCTTTTGGGGCTGTTTTCAGAAAAGTTTCACCTATAACGGGAAAATACTTTTTAAATTCAGGATCTTCTACTATAGAAATATACTCTTCAATATTATAGTAGACTGACTGACGAAGAGCTTTCATAATTTTGGGAGGCGGACAGATACTTCCTCCTGCCAAAAGACAGTTCCCTGACTCAATATGAACATAGTATCCACAATGTTCGGATTTCTTGCCCCGGCCATTGATATATCCGCCAAAATGTGTTTTATATGGTGTTTTATCCGGAGAAAAGCGAGTATCCCTGTATATGCGGAAAGTACAGTCTTTTGCTTGTATTCCTTTTATCTCATCATCAAAGAGAGATATCCGTTCAATTATGTCTGTAAGCAACTTATCAAATTCAGCATGGGCTTTTAAATAATCTTCTTTGTGAGCATTAAACCATTCACGATTATTATTAACAGAAAGCTCCTTTAAAAATTGGAATATAAAAGGTACATTCATGTGTTTGCTTAATTTTAGTTTCTACAAACATACAAAATATTAATTGTTTTTATCCCAATAAACAAGGGCAAAATACGATATTGCGCTTAATTATTATTTCTTTGCAAGCATTGCAATCAACTGATAGTGTATTTTTCCGTTTGAAGCCAATACCTGTTCACCCGTATAGAAGTTATTACCACCAGTAAAATCAGTAACAATTCCTCCGGCTTGCATCAAAATTAAGGCTCCGGCCGCAATATCCCATGGACCAAGATGAGCTTCTATTCTTGCTTCGAACCGTCCGGCAGCAACATAACATAGTTCGGCAGCTGCAGCTCCTTGCAAACGCATTCCTCCTACATTTCCATAAAGTTCTTCTATTATATGATGTGCTGTCGGTTTATAATCTTCGAAACTGTATGGAAATCCCAAAGCAATGAATGCACGATCCATGACAGTTATCCCGGATACACTAATTTCACAACCATTCAGATATGCCTTACTTCCTTTCCATGACCAATAACATTCGTCCCGACACACTTCGTAAACTACACCGACCAGCAATTCTTTTTTATCTCTTAATGCAATACTAACACAATAAGGAGCATTATCGTGAATATAGTTTGTAGTTCCATCCAGCGGATCGACCAACCAGTAATATTCTTCTTCCCCGTGAAATCCGGACCCTTCTTCAGCAATAAAACCCGCTTCAGGAAGCAATTTCGAAAGAGCAGCCACAATACGACGTTCAGATTCCTTATCTACATATGATACATAGTCGTGCGATCTTTTTTCTTCTACTTTTTCTCGCTTAAAATGAATGCGTTCTTCCAGCAGGAAATGACCTGCTTCAATTGCAATCATTTTTACTTTTTCAGTGATTAATTCCAGATCTAACATAGTGTTATTTATTAGTTTCTATCAAATATAAGCATAATGCACGAAATTAAAATTAAAAATATGGTAAATACTATATTTATTTATACAAGAACGCACAATTGGGATTGCAATATAAAAGAAGAACTCCCTGTATATCAGTACAACATACAGGGAGTTTTTATGTTTTAAGGGATTATACTGCGATCCGGAATATTTTACCATGAATAATTTATGCCGAAGCTAAGTAGCTCTTTAAGTTGGAAATAACTTCCTCCTTTACGCGCTGCCCCATCATCGAATCTTCCATGAAAGAATAATTTGGTTGACAAATAACGGTTTAATACAAAATTAAACGTGTTTTCCCATTCCGCCTCTACTTTCTTATAACTGGTAAAATAATAAAGACGAGATTCCCAGGTTATAGATGGAATAAACGTCCATTTTAAATTTGACTGGAATTTAGAACCGATATCATGCAAGAACGACTCTCCCGACTTGAGCCCGAATTGAGTTTCATCAATATTCTTATCACCAACATATCTCATGCTATATGCTCCCGGAGAGATAAACACAGATAGATTAATATTCTTTTTATTTAGTTTATAGTCCATACCAATACTTAATATCAGATTTGCAGGGGCCATAAAGGCGGACACAGCATTCATTGTATTTGCCTTATAATTACGGAAAAACTGAGTATTAAACTCACCAGAAACTGTATAATACCAGTTCGATGCTGCTTTTACACCTAATTTACTTGAAAGGCGAAGAAGATCCGTGTTTATCTTGTACGGGCGAATTGTATCTGAACTCACTGTATTAAATCCGATTTTTGCTTCAAACGTATTATCAAACTGTATCTTTTGCCTGTCGTTATAGTTTGCATTTAACTGAAGGTTCATTAATACATTATTTGTACTTTCGCCTCCTTTATACCAATTCTTTGAAATATAGTTTTGCGTAAATTGCAATGATCCATTTCCGCTTTTGTACCAAAAGTTAGGTTTCTGTAATGTAACATGTACTTTCGTGACATTACCTCCCATTGGCTCAGGTTTAAATAAATCAATAACAGATGCTTTTGGCTTTAGCTTGTCGGTTTCTGTGACTTTATAAATTATCTGTTTAGTGATATTATCTTCCCAATTAACAATATAATCAGGATGATAAAGATATATTTTTAGGAGTGTTTTACCTACTAATTTATTCACTCTTTCTGTTTCCGTAAAAGGAGAATAATCAATTGGAAACAATTTATCCAGGGGATATCCAGGTGTTTTGTATTCAAACGATTTCCATTTCGGAGTAAAGGCTTGTTTAATAGGGAAATAATAATACGCCAATGGAACAAATAACCTGTAATATTTGGCATTGGGTTCAATATATCTTTCCCGAAGAGTATCATTATTCAATGAATCCAATACTCCCAAGTGTCGACGGTATAAAACTGTTAAAGAATCACTATACTTTTTCAGGAATGATGATTGTAGAGTGTCCTGACTATGCTTCACTATAGAAAGCTCCTGATTTCTCTTCTGTGCGGACACAGTTAACGTAAAAAACAGTAATACGAATAATGTAATCTCTCTTTTCATATTTGTATTAAAAAAGCTAATGAAATACAAAGCTACAACTAAATGTTTAATTCCCCCAAAGATTTTCAAAATAATGTTTTTTATTATAATTTTCATCTCAAAACTGGAAGACTTCTCCTTTTTTTTGTAATTTTGCATTTTTTAAAAGGTCTATAAAGCCGAAAATTAATTATATTAAAATAGTATTGTCGTGGGAGAAACAAAGTACATCTTCGTCACAGGAGGAGTTGCCTCTTCATTAGGTAAAGGAATTATTGCATCATCGATTGGTAAGTTACTTCAAGCAAGAGGATATAAGGTGACAATCCAAAAATTCGATCCTTATATCAATATTGATTCAGGAACACTTAACCCGTACGAACATGGAGAATGTTATGTCACTGTTGACGGTCATGAAGCTGACCTTGATTTAGGGCATTACGAACGTATTCTGGGTATTCAGACAACCAAAGCCAATAACATCACAACCGGACGCATCTATAAAAGCGTAATTGATAAAGAGCGCCGTGGTGATTATCTGGGCAAAACAATTCAGGTAATACCTCATATTACCGACGAAATTAAACGGAACATCAAATTCCTTGGTAACAAATACAAATACGATTTTGTTATTACAGAGATCGGAGGAACTGTAGGTGATATTGAATCTCTTCCGTTTATTGAAAGTATGCGTCAACTTCGTTGGGAACTAGGAAACTCAGCACTTTGCGTGCATTTAACTTATGTTCCTTTCTTAGCTGCCGCCAAGGAATTAAAAACAAAGCCTACTCAACACTCTGTTAAGCAATTACAAGAGTTGGGAGTTCAGCCGGATATTTTAGTACTGCGCAGCGAGCATAACTTAAGTGATAGTCTAAGAAAGAAAGTTGCACTATTCTGTAATGTAGAAGATAGAGCAGTGGTTCAGTCTATTGACGTGCCAACCATTTATGAGGTGCCACTTAAAATGCAGGAACAAAAACTTGATGAAACCATTCTCAGCAAGATGGGACTTCCAATTGGTGATAAGCCAAATATGGATTCTTGGAAAGAGTTCCTTGCCAGAAGAGCCAAAGCTACCGAAGTGGTTAGAATTGGATTGGTTGGCAAATATGTTGAATTGCAGGATGCATATAAATCAATTCTGGAATCTCTTTCTCAGGCAGCCACATACAACGATCGCAAGCTGAAGATTGAATATATTCAGAGTGAAAAACTTACTGATGCAAATATTGCTGAAAAACTTGCAAATGTTGACGGTGTAGTTATCTGTCCGGGATTTGGTCCAAGAGGTGTTGAAGGAAAATTTGTTGCGGCTAAATATACCCGTGAAAATAATATTCCGACATTTGGTATCTGTCTGGGTATGCAAAGTATCGCAATTGAATTTGCTAGAAACGTACTTGGATATACCGATGCAAACTCCGTAGAAATGGACGAGAATACGACTCATAACGTGATTGATATCATGGAAGAACAAAAAGCAATCACAAATATGGGTGGAACTATGCGTCTGGGTGCATTTGAATGTGTTCTGGATAAGAGTTCAAAAACTTACGAAGCATACAAGAAAGAGCATATCCAGGAACGCCACCGTCACCGTTATGAGTTTAACAATGACTACAAAGCAGAATTTGAAGAAGCCGGAATGAAATGCGTGGGTATTAATCCGGAATCAGACCTGGTAGAAATTGTGGAAATCCCAACACACCGTTGGTACATTGGTACACAGTTCCATCCGGAATACAGCAGCACAGTGCTTCATCCGCACCCGCTGTTTGTATCATTCATTAAAGCCGCTATAAACAAATAAGACTTTAAATAATAACGTTTAATTTACAATTATGGATAAAAACACCATAGTGGGATTCGTTTTGATAGTTGCCTTGCTGATAGGATTCACCTTTCTGACAAGACCAAATCAAGAACAACAAATTGCTCAGAAACGCTATCAGGATTCCATTGAAGCCTTAGCCACCAAAGAGGCAGCAAAGAAAGCTGAAGCAGCCGCTGCATTAGAGAATGAAACTGAAAAACAGTCGGCCGATTCAACAGCCACCTTCTTTCAGGCGACTAAAGGAAATGAAAGTTTTACAACTATCGAAAACGATTTGGTAAAACTGACTTTCTCAAACAAAGGAGGACGTGTTTATTCAGCCATGCTGAAGAAGTATAACGGACAAGATAAAAAACCGTTAGTTCTTTTCGATAAAGATGACGTTAAAATGAACTTCTGCTTCTATAACAAGAAGGAAGTTATTGAAACAGAGAACTATTATTTCCAGACGGTAAACAAGACCGACACTTCACTTACCATGCGTCTGGCAGCTAACGAAAGTAGCTATATTGATTTCACATATACTATACACAAAGGCAACTACATGGTTGACTTCACAGTTAAGGCTACCGGTATGGCCGATAAGCTTTCGCCTAGTGTAAACTACATGGATATCGTATGGAACCAAAAACTGCGTCAGGCCGAAAGAGCCTTTAAAAATGAAAACCGCTACGCTTATCTGATGTATAAGTTGGATGGTGCAGAGACAGAACATCTTTCTGAAATGAAAGAAGACAAAAGCTCTGTAACAGGCAGACTGAAATGGGTTGGTTACAAAACCCAATACTTCTCGTCTGTATTTATCGCCGATCAGAACTTTGAGAAAAGCGAGTTGAAATCAAAGCTGGAAACTGAAGGCAGCGGATATCTGAAAGATTATGCATCAAACATGACTACTTTCTTTGATTCGAAAGGTACTCAGGCTACTAAAATGCATTTCTATTTCGGTCCGAACCACTACAAGACACTTAAAGCCTTCGATGCCGGCAAAAGCGATCGTGACAAACTGGAACTTGACCAGCTGGTTCCGCTGGGATGGTCATTCCTTCGTTGGATTAACAAAGTGTTTACCATCAATGTATTCGACTGGCTTACAAGCTTAGGACTCAGCATGGGTATGGTTCTGCTGTTCATGACCATTATCGTGAAAATCGTAATCTTCTACTTCACTTACAAATCTTATATGTCGTCTGCCAGAATGAGAGTTCTGAAACCGCAGATAGATATTATTAGCAGTAAGTATCCGAAGAAGGAGGATGCAATGAAAAAACAACAGGAAACAATGGCTCTTTATGGCAAATATGGTGTTAGCCCGATGAGTGGTTGCTTGCCTATGTTGCTCCAAATGCCTATTGTTATCGCACTCTTCATGTTTGTACCTAGTGCAATCGAATTGCGTCAGCAAAGTTTCCTTTGGGCCGATGACCTTTCAACATACGATGCCTTTATCCAATGGAATACTCATATTCCGTTTATTGGTAATCACATCAGTTTGTTCTGTTTGTTGATGTCGCTGGCAAACATTCTGAATACGAAGTTCACCATGGCTCAGCAGGACACCGGACAGCAACAGATGCCGGGTATGAAAGCCATGATGTATGTTATGCCGGTTATGTTCATCTTCATCCTGAACGATTATGCAGCTGGTCTTAACTATTACTACCTTGTATCAACACTAATCAGCATCTTCATAATGATTGGATTGAAGAAGTTCACCGATGAAGAAAAGTTGCTGGCTGTGCTAGAGGCTAACAAAAAGAATCCGAAAAAGAAAGCCGGATTGATGGGTAAGCTAGCTCAGATGCAGGAAGAGCAGGAACGTTTGTATAACGAAAGAACGAAAAAAGCAAAACGAAAATAATTCGTAATTGAATGCTAATATGTAACAAGGGCGGGGATAGATTCTATCTCCGCTTTTTTTATGCACAATTTATTTGCATTCACAATTATATTCATTACTAACTAATTTATATTCTCTTGCCCGATTAATAGAAGTCGATGGATTGAAAACAGCGCATCTATTCTGTTTAATCATTGCTTCGCGTTTATATAAAAGCATGTCTGCGAGCGGAACTTTTCGCACTCCCTAAAAATCTGTCACCATGTTTTTTTAATCTAACGCCATGTTTTGCCCATTCTCCTGCCTTGTTTTTCCAATCTTACCTTACGTTTTATTATTGCGAAGCATTAAGTTATGACCTCTGCTGGGATCAGGGTTGCTGTTTGCAGGGGTATTACCAGAACTGATTGGTGCATTCTTGACTCGGGTTTTGACATTGTCGTTATAAGCCCCGCATTATTACCGCAACTGGCTGGAACTATTCTACTCATTCCTAAATCAACCAGATGTTATATGCGTGCATTGAACTCCTTTAGCAATAGCATTCCTATTCAACAAGTCATTTTCTGGGCATGCAATAGTAGAGGAACAATATGTAAATGAATCTACCTCCAATTCTATGTTACATCTATTTACCAGAATACATTATATTTTACAGACAATAACCAAACCTTCAAATAGCTAATTATAATTACTTTGGGCTTTCTTTGAATGCATATAAATTTATTCACCTTATTATTTCGCTATAATCAGACTACATTCTGTATGTTATATTTATTTCTAACAAAAAACAGCCTAAAATTCATATACAGTATAGTACTTAATTTCAAGCACATACCACTTTTTAACTATCATTTCCGAACGCTGCAAGAAAAATTCCGCCTTGCTTTCTGTCCTACTATTTAATTTTTAGAGTTAGTTGCTTGATAATATGTCACGGGGGATTTTATCTCGCCCCTATATATACAAAAATATGGCATAGTTGCCCGCGCTTTTATTTCATAAAATATTTTAGCGTATTTCTTCCCTAGGTACTTTTACAGGCAACCCGATATTTATCTTTAAAAAAGGAGAAGAAATAACCTCAGAATGATTAATTTCGCATTAAGAAAAATAAACTTTAAATAAACATATGGGAAAATTAAAATTAGCAATGATGTCAGCAGCACTTATGCTTGCCGGATCTGCTACCATTGAAGCGGCAGTAGAAGGTAACGAGCCTCTGATCGGGAAATCCGATATAGTAATTAAAGGTGGACGTATGACTCCCGAAGCACTATGGGCAATGGGACGAATCGGGGGTTTCAACGTATCGCCCGACGGCAAGAAGATTGTCTATACGGTAGCCTACTACAGCGTTTCTCAGAACAAAAGCAACAGAGAAGTATTTGTAATGAACGCCGACGGAACGGAAAACAAACAAATAACCCGAACCTCTTTCAATGAGAATGAAGCCGTTTGGTTTAAAGGCGGAACGAAGATTGCATTTCTCTCCACAGAAAGCGGAAGCAGCCAGCTATGGGAGATGAATCCTGATGGTAGCGAACGGAAACAACTGTCCAGCTTCGATAAGGATATCGAAGGCTTCTCGTTTTCACCCGATGGTAAAAAAGTACTTTTCATCTCGCAGGTCAAGTATGGCACTACAACGGCCGACAAATACCCGGACCTTCCTAAAGCAAGCGGGTTAGTTGTAGAAGACCTGATGTACAAGCACTGGGATGAATGGGTAACTACCGTTCCTCACCCATTCGTGGCAGATTTCGATGGTTCGTCCCTCGGTAACATAACCGATATCATGGCCGGAGAGCCTTACGAATCGCCAATGAAACCTTTCGGAGGCATTGAACAACTAGCATGGGACACAAAAGGAGAAAATATAGCTTATACTTCTCGTAAGAAGACTGGTATAGCGTATGCTCTTTCCACCAACTCGGATATTTACATCTACAATCTGGCAAGCAAACAGACCAAAAACATAACCGAAGGAATGATGGGATATGACACTAATCCACAATATTCTCCTGATGGTAAATACATTGCATGGCAAAGCAGGGAACATGACGGCTATGAAAGTGATCAGAACTGTCTATTCGTTATGAATCTGGCTACCGGTGAAAAGAAGTTTGTAAGTAAGGCCTTCGAATCGGATGTAGATGGCTTTATCTGGAACAGCGATAGCAAGAATTTATTCTTCACCGGCGTATGGCACGCCACAGCACAAATTTACAAAGTTGATAGCGAAGGCAAAAAACTGCAAAAACTGACTGATGGTGTACACGATTATGCCGCTATTAAACTAAATGGCAAACAATTGATTGCTACCCGTCATTCCATGAGCATGGGCGATGAAATTTACGCCGTTTCCATGAAGGGCGAAGCCAAACAGCTTACCTTTGAAAACAAGCACATCTACGATCAGATAGAGATGGGAAAAGTGGAAGAACGCTGGATTAAAACTACCGATGGCAAAGATATGTTAACCTGGATTATCTATCCTCCTAAGTTTGATCCTAACAAGAAGTACCCTACCCTGCTCTATTGCGAAGGTGGTCCGCAATCACCGGTAAGTCAATTCTGGTCATACCGCTGGAACTTCCAGATGATGGCAACCAACGACTATGTTGTTGTTGCTCCCAACCGTCGCGGCTTGCCGGGATTTGGCAATAAATGGAACGAGGAGATCAGCGGTGATTACGGTGGTCAATGCATGAAAGACTATTTCTCGGCTATCGATGAGATGGCCAAAGAACCGTTTGTTAATGCAGATAAACTGGGATGCGTTGGTGCCAGCTTCGGAGGATTTTCCGTTTACTGGTTGGCCGGACATCATAACAAACGCTTCAAGGCATTCATTGCTCACGATGGTATTTTCAACATGGAACAGCAATACCTGGAAACAGAAGAGATGTGGTTTGCCAACTGGGATATGGGTGGTGCTTACTGGGACAAGAGCAATGCCACTGCACAACGCACCTTTGCCAACTCTCCACATAAGTTTGTAGACAAGTGGGACACACCTATTCTCTGCATTCACGGAGAAAAGGATTACAGAATCCTGGCTTCGCAGGGAATGTCCGCATTCAATGCAGCCAAACTCAGAGGGGTTCCCGCACAGCTGCTTATCTATCCGGACGAAAACCACTGGGTGCTTAAACCACAGAACGGCATACTTTGGCAAAGAACCTTTGCAGCATGGCTTGATAAATGGTTGAAATAGAAAGTCAAATCAAATTATATTTTAGAAAGAAGGCTGAACCCGTAATGGATTCAGCCTTCTTATTTAGTACACTATACTTTTATTCCTCTTTATTTCTTTATTACTTTTATTGTTTTAGTCTGTCCATCCTTTTCAACACGGAAAAAGTATACACCAGGTAACAACTGTTTTAAAGGAATGATTTCATCAGCACCTGTTATTTTTTGAATATGTACTACCGCGCCTGCTACATCCATTACTCGTAATGTGCAGTTTTCAGCGCCTGTAATGTGCAACATCTGCTCAAACGGATTCGGATATATATTCAAATTCGGTACAAAAAGGTCTTCAATACCTGTTGCCTTGTCAAATTCGACCGTTACTGTTGCGGCTGCTGACAGATCAGAAAGTGTATAGGAAACACTGTCTATTCCGTTTACAACCGTATCATTAAGTTTCCATTCTTTTACCTTGAATCCATTGCTCGGAATTGCTTTGAATACTATATTCTTGCCTTCGGTTATTTGTTTGCCGCTGGTTATCTCAGTACCATCCACAGTGGCGGTTAGTGTACCGTTCTCATTCACAGTATTGAATGTTACCGCATACTCGCTTAAAGGTGATGCATATAAAGTAAAGCATTCATTGGCTACTACATTATTACTAGCGTCTCTGGATGTAACTGTCATTTTTTTGCCGTCTACCTCACAATTGATCCATCTACCGCTTTGGCCGGTGCTGGTCATATCTCCAAGTTGGAAATAGAGAGTACCGCCAATTACCGGATTGAAGGTGCGCTTATCAGTAGCAGGAACTAAATAGTTGCCATTATAAACCTGTACACGCTCGAAAGTATGACCGTGTCCGCATAACATCAACTGCACGTTATATTTATCCAATACAGGTGCCAATATAGACTGTGATCCAGGAGTAGATTCATAGGGAAATAACGGATAGTGCATTGTCACAATCTTCCAGGTTTTGTCGGTCTTGCTTAGGATATCTTCCAACCATTTTGCCTGTTCTGTTAAAATAGCATTTACTGATGCGCCGCCTTTATGAGCCCAATCCAGAGAAATAACAAGCATGTTGCCGTACTCCGTCGCATAAGTGCCTGTACCCACTAATTGAGCGTCGTAATTGGCTGACGGCACAACTCTATGATGCCCATTAACAAATTTACTATTATCTGCATCGGCGTTGCCCATATATTCATGGTTTCCGTAAGCGGATATCATGTCGATGCCTGCGAAACCCTTACACTGATTGAACATATATCCGTAGTACGAATAGTAATCATAACGGTCGTCGGAATCAACTATATCCCCAACGTTAAGGTTGAATAATGGCTTCACAGGCATTGCCTCTATACTCTTAGCAGCTGCTATAAAACGATTCATCCCCTCATTTGACGCTGCTTGTAAATCGCCGAATGCACTAAACGAGAATTTTTTAGTATCCGTTGTTGTCGTAAATTCCATAGTGGGCGACCAGGTTATTCCGTCGCCTACCTGATAGAGATAGGTTGTACCAGGTTCTAGGTTATTAACAGTCACTGAGTTGCCTTTGGCTACACCGTTGCTTACCAATGCATTGTATTCGAGTATTTTCGTTGTGCCGGTATATTCCTTGAAACTGCCCTCTCCTTCAGACTGTTTCGCCAGCTTCATAATGGCAGGTTCGGCCGATTGGATAGGATTGGTCACCCAAGTTATGGTTTTTGAAGTTTTCGGATCAAGCGTTGTACCGGATCTGACATAGGAAGGAACGTTTGTCAGAAGCGGATTCAGCGTCCGTATTAATTTTGTGTAGGTGAATTGGCCGTCTTTTTCTGCATATATATTAACATCTTGCGCTGTATTCGTAAAATTCATACCCGACGCAACACCGTCTGCACCGGTTACAGCAGAGGCGACTACCTCTGTCATGGCAGCGTTGAGAGCATATACCGTAGCCCCTGACAGCAGACCTCCGTTAAGGTCGGTTACCAATACTTCTCCGGGTATCCCTACAATGCGTTTGTTAACAGTAAAATCATAAGTTGCTGATACATTTCTTGTAAAAGCTTTAAATAAAGTAAACAACGATAATGCATTGTCAGCATAGACAGCCTTTGCAGAAACTGGGGAACATCTAAGCACGTCAGTAGGATTGCTATTTTTTGAGATGTTTACTTTGATCGTCGCAAGCGTTTCCACTGCATCAGTAGTAATATCATTTTTCAAACTTATCGTCAAATATCCGTTTCTGGGGTTAAAATTATAACTACTACCTGCCTGAGCCGAGCTGGCAAACGTTACACCATTTACTGCATCGACAGAGCCAATATTATTCAGTTCCAGAACAAGTTCCAACTCCTTTACATCTTTTGAGTTATTGGTGTTGATTTTGATTTCAAACGGGTTACCGACTTGCGCTTGGGCGGCAGATGCAGCAGTTACAGCGGTACTCTTTCCATCTGAAGCCTCTACGGTAAATGTTCCTGTCTTTGTTGTAATATGTCCAAAATTATCTTCCACATGTACCACCACATTGTGCGTTCCATTTGACAGGTTCATGCCTTTGAGTGAAACAGTGTTGGTTTCCTGATTTACAGTAAAACCAGCATCACCCGTTTTAAAAACATACCCATCTACAGTCATGTGTATACTGTTGTAGTTAATTCCACTTGAAGGAGTGCTTGTGTCATTAAATTCAGCAGACAGGTCAATTTGACTTGTTGTAAATGCCCCGGTTAAGTTAGTTCCGTTCCCTGTTAAGCTGATTATTGCTGGTGGGATCAAGTCTTCGCTAAAAGACTGATTCGTAACGCGAATATTATCAACAATTATGTAACCATTCGCAAAATAATTTGCATATCCTTTAAGCGTTAATAACCTGATTCCATCTGGATGAAACTCATGCCCGGCCGGCAAATTGCACTGCACATATCTCCATCCGGTCCAGTTGATAGCACTCGATAAATCAGTAGGAGTTGTGCCCGAAGTAGCGCCTATAGGTCTCGTCGCGATCCTAAACCACATACCCTGCACTCCTGGTGTGGCGTAAACCCACATACCGAGTTTTTTACCACCTGAGGCGTTACCGGGTATTTGAAGTGCAGCACCCGATGTACCCGGACTGATTTGAGCAGTGAGCGTTTGATTCACTTGAGCATCAGTAAAGTCAATATTAACTTTTAACGCATAGTTGCCAAAACGTACAAGATCTCCATTTGCAGCGTTCATTAATTCAAAGCTCATCTTTTCTCCTCGAGCGCCAGGACGAGGAGTCCATCTTGATGTACTTCCGTTTTCAAAATCATCGAGCATGACGACGTTTGGGTCAACTCCGGTACCTGCCGATTGCGCCTTTGCCGTTATCAAATTTAACATGCAAAGTAGTAACGTAAAAAACAGTGTTGCCATCCAGGCAAATCTTCGTGTTCTCATTTTGCGAATAATTTTAAGGTTATAAACTTAAATAAAATCAATAACATCAAAAATAGTATTATTTTATTAAACATTCATTAATTTGATTAAATTATTCGATATAATTACTAATCAATCAATTATAAAACCCTCTCTATTCTTTAATAAGAGGTATTTCTAATGTATTTTACAGATTACTAATCATATTTATGACAATCGTCCAACTTTAGCAAAACCATTATTTCGCCTATATTGTTATTTATATGATGTTTAAATTAATCAAATTAATAGTTGCCATGAAAAAACAGATTCAAATCTTCATTCTGATGTTAGTATTGACTACTTCATGTGCTTCATTTTATACTGAAACATCAGATCAGCAAACAAATGTTAGTTTTCAGGTCTTCTACGACCAGCTGAGCCCTTATGGCCAATGGGTTGACTATTCAAACTATGGATATATCTGGATTCCTTATGCAAGAGAAAACTTTGCTCCGTATTCAACCAACGGTTATTGGGCTCTGACACAATATGGCTGGGCGTGGATATCCGATTATAACTGGGGTTGGGCTACATTTCACTATGGTAGATGGGGATTTGATGATGCATTAGGTTGGTTCTGGATACCAGGATATGATTGGGGACCTGCTTGGGTAAACTGGATTCAGGCAGATGGTTATTATGGATGGGAACCGATGGGGCCGGGAGTTGGTATTAACTTTGTATTTGACAGAAGATATGATAGATATCACGATCATTGGTGCTTTGTGAGAGAAAGAGATTTCGGAAGAAGGAATATTTCCCGATATTATGTGAATCGTTCCGACCATGAAAGGATAATTGGAAACTCCAGAATCATAGACCGAACTTATACTGACAAAAAACGGCGTACAACTTATGTTTATGGGCCTGACAGAGAGTCCGTTCAAAGAGTGACAGGAACCAGAATAAGCCCATTTAATATTAAAGAAACCAATAAGCCCGGGCAGGAAATCAGGAAGAGGGATTTACAGATATACAGACCTCGGATTAACAGGAACAGCGATACAAGAGACGTTGTTCCATCACGTGTAATTAAACAAGATGATGTAAAACGACGTATTCCAGGAAGAGATATTCCAAATAAGGAAGTTACTCCTATCAACAAACCAATAGTAAAACCTGAAAATAGAGAAATGCCTCCAAATAGAATAAATGAACAACCGATTCAACGTCGTGATATAAATAAACCTTCCAGGACTCCCGAATCAACCCCACCTGAAAGGAATAAGTCTGAAAGACAACGAGACATAATAAATACCCGACCTACGCAAAACCAGAATGTCAGTCCAGATAGAAACAGCACTCGTGAAAGACCTCAAAAAGCCACCGAACGACAGGAAAAGAGTAAGCCAGAAAGAAGTGCTAACCCAAAAAGAGAATAGGTTTGCTATCGGTTGGAAGTAATTATCCTCGGAATATATGACAATGTAATCTTTTGTTTGGTCGTTAAATAAACAAAAGGAATACTTTATTTGGCATAAACTCATCAGGCGTGTATTATCAGCCTTGTAGCATAAAAAAACTGTGTTATGTAGTAAATTCACTTAAAAACTCATTGGGCAGGGATGATCTTTTCTTGTACCGATCATTCCCCGCCCGATGAGCATAAATTATTTATCTTTATCTATCCTACTTATCATCAAACAGATATTTTCCACCTTTTTTTATCAAATCTCTTCCCTCTCGGAAAATTTTACTTTCATAGTGCGGTGAATTCCCTTTCGGATTATCATTGTATTTTGCGTTATTCAATTTATCTTTCTTGTAGATCCTCACTTCACGAATTATCCAAAGCAAATCAACCCACAATTTATGGTTACGATCTAAATATTCCTTGAGTGGTTCACATTTCACGATATCATCTATTCTGCTGCCAAATTGTTTGTAAAACTGTTCAATATCAATAATCCTTTTTTGAATCATGAATTTTGCCTGTTCAATAGTACGCAAATAACAGAATAGTTCAATCTGTTTGGTTTTCTCATCTTTAGTAGATGGTATTTCGATAAAGTCATACTCTCCAAATTGCAAATCACGATGAATTTCAAGGTTTATTCTGTTCTCATCCAACATTTTTCTGAGTTCAGTAACTGCCTTAATCCCTTTTAAATTATTTCTTTTACGGAATTCGTTCAGAAATCTGGATAGGTTATAACTTCCAATAAATAATGCTGCAGTAGAAAATAACATAAGTGTCAATTTTCCATAACCCGCCTCTTTTCCGAACCAAAAGAAAATGTTCTTTATTAATGCATGAGTAGCGTACGTGCTGCCAAACTTAACTGCAATCAATAACCCCAGTTGAAATATAATGAGAAAAAACAACATCAGGTTGATGAACCATATCAAATCCTTGAATGGATCTAAATTTTGTATCTTCCTGCGAATTGTTTTCGGAAAAAAGTAATAGTTATTGATGAAGAATTCACGTATCTCCTTTTGGATGAATTTTAAGAAACCTATAAAAGCAATGACAACTATAATTCCCAAAATGACATAAAACATACCTTATATCGTATTTTCTCTGTTGTACCACCACAGAGAGTTATCAATAAAACGTAAGGACAAATGGTTGAATAGATATTTCATCGGTAATACCGTGGAAATAATTACAACTTTACGTTTTTGCAATTCTGTTACAAAGATAACTAATCCACATTTATACATTGTCATTCATCAGCCATATTGTTTTAAAAAGATGATAATTGTAACTGGTTTACATTGTTGCTTTAATTTTAGTTATTATAAACGTGCGATTGAATACTCAGCGAACAGAAAGAAATATGATAGTGTAATGATTGATGAAATAAGAATTAGCATCATTTAAAAGATACGTTTAACCTACAAAGAGGCTATCTATGTCTAATAAGCAAAATTAAATCTCTAAGAATTGGAAATTTCACAATGGCCTCAGATAGTAACTCAAAGAAATGGCACAAAAAAGGCTGTTCCTTGAACAGCCCCATAACCCGTCTTATCAAAAGGCGGTTATACAATGTGTTAATTGCTAATTCTGTTTTTTAGATGTTATCGATACGATTTTCTTATTTGAGTTTACAACTGCATTTACAGCCATGGCAGTTGTAGTTCCTGTAGTTGCATCATCCTGACCATAGTTGACATCGATTGTAAACGAAACATTATAATTTTCGTTTTCGTCTTTGGTAACTTTGAAATCATCGTCATTGATTTTGATGTTTAATTCACGATTGTCCTTGCTGTGCATTTTCTTCAAGTTTGAGAGAATATCACCTTTCTTTGCATTGGCAAGGCCATAGTACTGACGTGTAACCGGCTCGAAGAATTCTAGTAATGCGTCGTCATCTTTATCAACAACAGCAGTGTAATAATTGGAAAAATAACTCTTCATAACTTCAATATCTTCTTCACTCGGTGCCATACTGGCAATTTTATTCTGTGCAGAAAGAGCTTCGCTTGAATAAAATCCTTGTGGGTGAGCTGACAAGTACGAAGCGTAGGCTTCAGACGTATTTATCCGAGATGCCTTTATCCAATCCAGCGAATCGATGCTGCTATTAGCCTGAGCCAGGTATTGTCCCTGAGGGAATTTTGATTTGTATTCTTCAAACTTTGCCACATCACCCGATTGTTTTATGTTCTCCCAGTAATCTGTGTCTGCTTGTTTCAACTGCATAAGCATTTTCTCTGCTTCGAAAGCATGTTCGCCACCAGGATAATCTTCCATATAACGTTGCAAACTGGTAACAGTTGCCGAGTCTTTTGCCACTGACCATGCTTCCTCTTCATTTGACTTCAAATTGTAATTATAGGCACTAAATGCAATTCCTGATATAGCTGCCACAACTAATACAACTACAATAGTTGTAATTTTGATACGCCTCCTTGATTTGGCTCTGTTTATTTCATCAGCCATAATTTTCAGCTCATTACTATGTGGAGCATAACGCAGTGCGGAGTGTACTTCAGACAAAGCCTCCGTATATTTCTTTTGCTGGAGCAATTCGCTTGCCTTGTCTAAAGAACTATTGCAAAGGCCGTAAATAATTGCAGTCTTAAGCTTCAGATATTCTTCATTATAAGGTGTGACAGATAGGACTGCGTTTATCTTTTCGAAAGCCGGAATGTATTGTTTGTTTTCAAATAACTTTTCAACTTCAACAAGAGTTATTCCTGATTTCGGCTCATCTTTCTTTTTATCGTATAAATTTAAGGTAACAGTATCTTCATTCTCTACATTGTTTTCATCCTTTAACGGGAAAGCACATTTGGGGCATGAAGTCAGATCAGCAAAAACGTATTCTCCGCACTCGGGACATTTTATAATGTTACCGGATATTGCAATACCACAATGAGGACATGCAGCAGCTTTGTCTGAAACCGATTCACCACATTCGGGACATTTGATTAAGGCCATATTTATAGACTTATTATTGTATTTTAAATTATTTCCTGCTACAAATTTATAGATATATTTTATATAATCGAGAAGTGCATATAAAAATTAACTAACAAAAAGATTTTCTTTGCATTAAATCCTGTTTCTACATTTATTGATAGTACAAGAAAAGATTACAAACTGGCAATTACGGTTCAAGATGAGAAAAGATAAACAATCAAACAGGAATTGTTAGTTCAGGAATTAAATATTTAAATCAGCCTTCGGGATAGATTTGAAAATAAAAATAAGAGGATAAATCACCAATAATGATTCACCCTCTTATTATATTTAAATCAATTTTATAAGTCTCTGCCTACTTGGCTACAGCTTCCAGCTTCTTCATGATAGAGAAAATGAAGAGACCTGACAACACGCAAAGCACTACCAGAATTCCCCAAAGCATCCACAACTGCAAGCCCCACAACATACCAATAATTGATACACAGTAGTTACCAACCGCAGTTGCAGCCAACCAACCACCTTGCATCAACCCTTTATATTTTGGAGGAGCAACACGCGAAACGAAACTCAATCCCATTGGGCTGAGGAACAATTCGGCAATGGTCAAGGTGAAGTAGGTGCTAATCAATAAGTTGGTAGAAACCAAAGTATCGCTTACGCCGCCGGTTCCAGCAATAGCATCAGGAGTAGGTAATCCGAATGAACCTGCCGACATTATAATAAAACCCATAGCGGCGATAAACATACCGATTCCGATCTTACGAGGAGCCGAGGGTTCTTTACCTTTGCTGTTTAGCATAGCGAACAAACCTACCGCAACCGGAGTAAGAATGATGATGAAGAAAGGATTGAACTGCTGGAAGATTTCAGGAGTGATATTAATTACTTCGGGCATGCCTGTATAATAAGCATATGCACCAGCGACTCCTATCACAAAAGCAATACTGCTTGCAATCTTTGCACCCATTTTCTTTGCCTGAGCAAAACCCAAGATACCATAGAAAGCGATGATCATCATCACCATAGTTGGCAATCCGAATCCGATACGACTAAGACCGGTAACGGCACTCTGAGTATAATCACGGGCAAACCAGGTCAGTGTCAAACCATTCTGGTGGAAAGCCATCCAGAAGAAGATTACAACTGCAAATACCAAGCACAAGGCAACAATACGTTGTTTAGTTTCAGCAGGAGAAAGTTCCTCAACCTGAGAAGCGTTTCCTGAAGCTTTATCAGCTTTTGCCTGTTCTCGTGCAGTAACATCAGCACTCTTGTAATACTTGCGAAAAGCAAGGAAAATAAACAGGGAGAACATCAAAGAAATACAAGCTACAGCAAAACCATAGTTATATCCTTCGGACAGTTTTTGTATATAATTAGCTCCAAATGCTGCAAGATCGGCACTAGCGCCTGCATGTTGTGCTTCTGCAAGCTTCTTGAAACCTTCCAACCCTTCCGGAGTAATAGTACCATTAGCAAATTGATGCGCCAAGGCAGGAATCTTAGCCTCGTAGAACAGACCTGCTTTTTTCAGGAAGAAGTTATAAACCGCACCTGCTGCCGATGGAGCAAAGAATGCACCGATATTGATACACATATAGAAAATACTGAAAGCCATATCGCGCTTGGAGTTGTATTTTGGATCGTCGTACAGATTACCAACCAACGCCTGCAAGTTACCTTTGAAACAGCCAGTACCAATGGCAATCAGTCCCAGGGCACCAAACATCATTACTTTAGCTACAGTGTCAACTCCGGTAGGAATGGCCAGCAGTAAGTAGCCGGCAAACATGATAAGTACTCCGAGAATAATTGTTTTTCCATATCCCAGGAAACGGTCGGCTAAAACACCTCCAAACAAGGGGAGGAAATAAACCAAAGCCAAGAAACTGGAAAAAATAACACTGGATGCATCTTTATCAAAACCGAATTTAGCCTGGATAAAGAGCACAAAAATAGCTAGCATGGTGTAATAACCAAACCGCTCACCCATGTTTGCAAGGGCAAGAACAAATAAACCTTTGGGATGTCCTTTTAACATAATAATTTATTTAATTAATAATATTCTTTACTTTTCAATGCTCAATAGTTCAACCTCGAAAATTAATGTGGAGAATGGTTTGATAGGGCCAGCTTCTCTTGAACCATAACCCAATTCCTGAGGGATATAAAGAATCCATTTTGAACCTACAGGCATCATAGTGAGTGCCTCTGTCCATCCTTTAATTACCTGACCAGCTTCAAATGTTGCCGGTTCGTTTCTTTTATAAGAGCTGTCAAACTCTGCACCATCAATTGTAGTTCCTTTATAGTGAACTTTTACTTTACTTTCTGCAGTAGGTATTTCACCTGAGCCTTTTGTAATGACCTTATATTGCAAACCGCTTGCAGTGGTAACCACTCCTTCTTTCAGTTTATTCTCTGCAAGGAATTTAGCTCCTGCTTCCTTATTTGCACCGTATGTTTGTTCTGTAGATTTGTTTTTAAGTGCTTCCATATTTGTTCGGGCATACTCCTGAGCCTGTTCCATTGTCATCTTTTGGTCTTTTTCCAATGTCCCGGCAATAAATCCCGCCATAAAGTGGTCAACACTGATTGTCTTTGTTGAGTCTGCACCAAAAATTTCTTTATTAAGCTCGACAATCATTTGTTTCTTGATCTGCTGACCAATCTGAACTCCTGCCTGTAAAGCCTCTTGCTTCTTGTCTAACTTCTTAACTCCTTCATTTAATCCTTTGATAAATTCGTTGATGTATGCCGTATCCATCTTCAGATTGTTGACCAGATAATTTTTCAGTCCTTGTGTCTGAGCCATACCTATTGTATAAGCAATTGAATCCAGTTGATTATTCAGAGATACGGTAGGTGCCATTTTGGGAGTATCACCCTTCACCTTCTTTTCTGTTACTTTATTCTTCTTCTGTGCGCTTTTCACTGTTTGTGCATTCAGTTCCATGACATTGCTTTGCATGCAAAGAACGGCCACTAATAAAAGTAGTTTTTTCATCGTAGTTTAATTGGTATTTATTTTGATTAATAATTTTGTTTATTCCTCTTGTGTAAATAAGATACAGACTTCAGCCCTCACCTCTTTGATTAAATCCTGAGGATTGATTTTTATTTGAAGGCCACGCTGACCTGCACTTACATATATGTATGGAAATGTTTCACAGGTATAATGAATAAAGGTTTGAAAATGCTTTTTCATTCCTATCGGTGAACAGGCACCACGAATATAGCCAGTAACCGGAAGCAGCTCCTTCATAGGTATCATGTCACAACTTTTATTGCCAGACACTTTTGCTGCCAGTTTCAGATTAACCTCTTTATCACCTGGAACAATACAGACAAAGTAGCCAGTTTTGTCACCCTTTAACAACAGGGTTTTGAACACCTGATTTACGTCTTCTCCTAATTCCGTAGCTACATGGACGGCACTTAGATCGCTTTCGTCCACTTCGTAAGGAATCAATTCATAGTCAATCTTAGCTTTGTCGAGTAAACGCACTGCATTGGTCTTATTTATTTTCATCTTTCCAGCTCCATTTTTAAGTACTTAGGAGTATACCCCTTTGCACTTTGTGCCACCTCTTCGGGAGTGCCGCAACAAAGAAGCTCTCCTCCACCCTTTCCTCCTTCGGGTCCCATGTCAATAATATAATCGGCCATCTTGATCACATCGAGATTATGTTCGATGACGATGACTGTATTTCCTTTGTCTACAAGTTTATTAAGCACTCCCATCAATACCCGGATATCCTCGAAATGAAGTCCGGTTGTAGGTTCGTCAAGAATATAAAGAGTCTTACCGGTATCGCGTTTAGCAAGTTCCGTTGCCAGCTTAACACGCTGGCTTTCTCCTCCGGATAGCGTGGTTGAAGGTTGGCCAAGCCTGATATATCCCAGACCAACCTCTTGCAACACTTTGATTTTATTTAATATCTGCGGAACATTCTCAAAGAATTCCACAGCTCGATTAATTGTCATATCCAGCACATCGGCAATGGATTTTCCCTTAAAACGAACTTCCAGTGTTTCACGGTTGTAGCGTTTGCCATGACACACCTCACAAGGCACATAGACATCGGGTAGGAAATTCATCTCGATTGTTTTATATCCGTTGCCAGAGCAAGCTTCACATCTTCCACCGGAAACATTAAAAGAGAAACGACCAGCTTTATACCCTCTAATCTTTGCTTCTGGGAGTCCAACAAAAAGAGATCGGATATCCGAAAAGACACCAGTGTAGGTAGCCGGGTTGGAACGTGGAGTTTTACCCAGCGGGGACTGATCTACATTTACAATTTTATCAATATGTTCAATGCCTTCAATTGACTCGTAAGGTAACGGATCCTGCAATGAATGATAGAATTTCTGCGAAAGAATAGGCTGCAATGTGTTATTAATCAGCGATGACTTTCCGCTACCAGACACCCCTGTTACACAGATTAGCTTTCCTAAAGGGAAATCAACGGTCACTCCTTTCAGGTTATTCCCGCGTGCACCTTTCAGGGTAAGCACCATTCCATTACCTTTTCTTCTTTTGGCCGGAATTTCAATTTTCTTCTTTCCATTCAGGTATTGCGAGGTTAATGTCTCGGTCTTTATCATCTCTTGAGGAGTACCGGCAAAAACCACTTCCCCACCATAACGACCAGCTTTTGGACCCATATCAACAATATAATCGGCTGCCATCATCATGTCTCTGTCATGCTCAACAACAATAACAGAATTGCCCGAATCACGTAATGTTTTCAAAGAATTAATCAATCGGATATTATCCCGTTGATGTAACCCGATACTAGGTTCATCAAGAATATACAATACATTCACCAGCTGAGAGCCGATTTGAGTTGCCAGACGAATACGTTGACTCTCCCCACCAGAAAGCGTAGCCGATGAGCGTTTGAGGGAAAGATATTCCAACCCAACATCAAGCAGAAACTTCAGTCGGGTACGTATCTCTTTCAGTATTTCAAATGCTATTTTATTTTGTTTCTCACTTAAATATTGATCCACATTCATGAGCCATTCGTAGAGTTCGGAAATATCCATAGATGAAAGCTCGTCGATATTCTTATCGTGAATGCGGAAATGAAGTGCTTCTTGGTTTAGTCTGGCTCCCTTACATTCGGGGCAAACCGTTGTAACCGAAAACTGTTCAGCCCATTTTTGTGCAGTGGCAGAAGAATCTTTCTCCTGAAGCATCAGTATATATTTTATTACTCCTTCGAACTCCATAAAGTAATCCGAAGAGAGCCCCATCAGACTCCTGTCAATTTTGATTCTTTCTTCCGACCCATACAGAATTTCTTCAATGCAATCTTCAGGAAGATCTTTGATTGGTGTCTTCAGTTTTGCATCATGACGGTTTAAGATGGCAGTAATCTGCCAAAAGATTAACGCATTTCGATGTTTGCCCAACGGGACTATCCCCCCTTCATAGATGGAAAGGTCACGATTCGGGATAATCTTATCAGTATCTATCATGTTAATAGCTCCTAACCCTTTGCATTTGGGACAGGCTCCCTGTGGCGAGTTAAAGGAAAAATTATGCGGAGCAGGATCACGATAGGATAATCCGGTGACAGGACACATCAGTTTCTTACTGTAATGACGTACACTCTGTGTCTGGGCATCAAGAATCATTACCAGTCCTTCTCCCTGAAGCATAGCAACTGCAACGCTATCTTTAAGGCGCTTATAATCTTTCTCGCTTACAATAAGCTTATCGATTACCACTTCTATATCGTGATTCTTATACCGATCCAGTTTCATGCCGTGCATAATTTCACGGATATCTCCATCAACACGTACAGATAGATAGCCTTTTTTCCGAATCTGTTCGAAAAGTTCTTTATAATGTCCTTTTCTGGCCTTAACAAGAGGTGCCAGCAGATATATTTTCTTACCTTTATAATCGTGCAGAATCATTTCAAGAATCTTCTCTTCGGTATATTTCACCATTTTCTCTCCCGACAGATAAGAGTAAGCCTCTCCCGCCCTTGCATAAAGCAAACGAAGGTAATCGTAAACTTCCGTTGTAGTTCCTACCGTAGAACGGGGATTCTTATTGGTCGTTTTTTGTTCTATTGAGATAACTGGGCTCAATCCGGTGATTTTATCTACATCCGGACGTTCCATATTACCTAAAAAATTGCGGGCATATGTAGAAAATGTCTCGATATATCTCCTTTGTCCTTCGGCAAAAATAGTATCAAATGCCAAAGAAGACTTGCCACTACCGCTTAAACCGGTAATAACAGTAAGACTGTTACGTGGTATATTTACATCTATATTTTTTAAATTGTGTACCCTGGCACCGTACACTTTAACCTGATCTGTTTCTTCAACCATATTTTATATTTTATTCTCCTGTTGCTCCACTGGTCTTTGAACCGGTGAAACCACGAAGAATATTTATATCTCCTTTGTGATTATACTTAATTCCATCTGAACCAACAGCCTGAACAACGATAAAATATACTCCATCCTTCACAGCTTTTCCATGAGAAGTACCATCCCATCCTTCGTCAGGGTTGTTCCATTTGAAGAGTTCTTGTCCCCAGCGATTAAAGACAACCGCATTAAACTTAATCAGCGATTTATGTTTTACCTTAAAAATATCGTTCACTCCGTCGTTGTTTGGCGAGAATGCATTCGGAACCTTCAGTTCAGATTCACTGATTACTACAGAAAAAGGGTCCGATTCATAAGTCAAATCTGCTGCTGTGTCAGTTATAAAAAGCTTTATGTAAGTTGTACCCGAAGTTGTGAAAGTATAGGTAACATTCTCGTCAAACCGACTTAAAAGAACAGAAGAAAAATCCGGTTTATCAGAAAACTTCCATTCATACCGTAAAGTTGATGAAGGATCTTTCACATTGGAAGTAAATTCCACCTCCATTGGTGCGGCTCCTGTAAATTGTTCGCCGGGATAAATAAGGTTTCCTTCAGTCGGTTTACCATTTTCGGAAAGTTGCCGTGCTGCAGGATTTGCATCAATCGTCTGAGCCAACATCTTAGCCGGAAAAACAAGTAAAAACATCGACAGACAAAGTAGTATCAGACGACTGCTTTTTTCTACAAAAATATTTTTAATTCTGTTATCTCTTGAGTTCATAAAATTAATCATATCTGTTCTCTTTAAGTGCCTATATACACTTAACGGGATATTTGCAAAATTAATGTTTCCTGCCGAATTATTTATTTAAAAAAAGGAATATTATTTTCTTAACTCATTATATAATGTGAATATTGCAGTTTTTTGTACCTTTGCTTCTCGTTCCAGAATACAAAATATTAATGATATTAAAATTCATGAAGTCATTGAAGTCATTGTACATTGCACTGTTATTTTCAGGGCTTTCTTTTTTTACAGCCTACGCTCAGGAAAGTAATACATATTTTCTCCATACAATAGAAAAAGGACAAAGTCTTTATTCCATAGCAAGTACATACAATGTAAGCACAGTTGACATTATCAAACTGAATCCCGGATGTGATGAAAAAATATTTGTCGGACAAAAATTGAGGATTCCGCAGAATAAATCAAAAAAACAGACACAGCAGTTTCATACAATACAACCAGGAGAAACACTTTATAGCCTTACAGTAAAATATAAAGTCTCCTCACAAGATATATGTGACCTCAATCCAGGATTGAGTCCTGAAAATTTCAAATCCGGACAGGTAATCATCATTCCTGCAGGCAGCTCTCTAAATGAGCAGAAGAATGCAAACGCGCCTGCGTCAGTTACTCAAACAAGTGTACGTCCTGCAGTTACATCCAAATGCAAGGAGATGCACAAAGTTAAAAGCAAGGAGACTATTTTCAGCATTTGCCAGATGTATAATATTACTCAAAAAGAGTTGATTGCTGCCAATCCGGAACTAAAAGATGGAATAAAAAAAGGAAATTTGATATGCATCCCTTACCCTGCCCCTATTGAAGAAAAGAAAGAACAGAAAGTGATTCCGAATGATAATGAATTGTTCACTGTACAAAAATCAAAAGGCGAAAAGCTCTCGACTATCAAGGCGGCAATCATACTGCCATTTATGCTTGATGGTGGCGGCAAGGCCGAATCGGCTCGAATGGTTGAATATTACGAAGGATTCCTGATGGCTGTAGATAGTTTAAAAGAGAGTGGTGCATCCATTGACCTGTACGTTTATGATTCCGGAGATGCGAATGCAAACATTAACACAATTCTGGAAAAAGATGAGCTAAAAAGAATGAACATCATTTTTGGCCCCATGCACAGCAATCATATAAAGCCTTTAGCTAGCTTTGCAAAGAAAAATAAGATAAGACTGGTAATTCCATTCAGTTCAAAGGATAATCAGGTATTCAACAACCCCTATGTATTCCAGATTAACACCCCTCAGTCTTATTTGTACTCGGAAGTGTACGAACATTTCCTGCGGAAGTTCCCATCTCCAAATGTAATATTTCTGGATGCCGATGATAGCGACGGTGAGAAGAAAGAATTTATCAAAGGTTTTCAGCACGAACTGATGACTCAGAATTTCTCTTTTAAAACAGTTAAAGCAACTGGAGATGCAACTCTTTTTAAAACAGCATTAAGCAGCTCCAAAGAGAATATATTTATACCAACTTCAGGTTCAAATACAACACTGATTAAGTGTCTTCCTCAATTACAGAAGTTGGTTAAGGATAACCCGAACTTCAACATTCACCTGTTTGGTTATCCAGAATGGCAAACCTATACAAAAGACCACCTAGCAAGCTTTTATGAACTGAACACTTATTTTTATTCATCATTTTATACCAACAACCTATTGCCGGAAGCTGTTAAATTTATCTCATCCTACCGCAAATGGTACAGTAAAGATATGATTAATACTTATCCTAAATATGGCATGTTGGGTTTTGATATGGGATACTTCTTCCTGAAAGCATTGTCTATATACGGAACTGATTTTGAACGAGATTTCTCACAGATGAATGGGGTTCGTCCAATTCAGACTGGATTCAGATTTGAAAGGGCAAACAACTGGGGCGGATTCATCAATAAAAAAGTGTTCTTCGTTAATTTCTCGAAGAACTATGAACTGATTAAATACGATTTTGAATAACTTATGAATAAATACTTTTTAATTCTATTGCTATTAGGGATATCAATTCCCGCTGCGGCACAGCTTGGAGAACAGAAAAACAACCTCTCATTCGGTTTTAACGGTGGAGTTAATAACAATCAGGTATCTTTTTTACCCAATATCAAACAAAAAGGATATATGGCTTATACAGGGGGGGTAACTGCACGTTATATCTCCGAAAAATATTTCGCCATGATTTGCGGAGTTCAATTGGAACTGAATTACTCTCAAAGAGGCTGGGAAGAGAAGATTGAAGATAATGCAAACACATACAGCCGCACGATGAATTATCTGGAAGTGCCATTCCTGGCTCATCTGGCTTTTGGAAAAGAGAAAGGAACTCAATTCTTTGTCAACGCCGGCCCTCAAATTGCTTTTTTGCTGAACGAAAAGGAACATTACAGCTCTGACTGGGATGCCAGTAAACGTCCTAACGGTATAAACTACCAGTATGGCAAGATGGCTGACAATCGATTTGATTACGGACTTGTGGGAGGAGCCGGATTTGAAATAAAGACAGGAGTTGGCAATTTCTTATTAGAAGGACGTTATTATCTTGGTCTGTCTGACTTCTATACCAACAATAAAGCAAATATCAATAACTTCGAAAAATCTTCAAACAGCACTCTATCGGCTAGATTAACCTACCTGTTTGATATTTCAAAATAAAATCGTTGTTGAAACCACTAATATATTTAAAAGCTAAAAAAGCTAGTCACTTAAGTGCAATTAACAAGAAAGGCTGTTTTGATATTGAAACAGCCTTTCTTGTTATAAATTCGTTAAGAAGTATTTTAAATTATCTGATTCTGTCGGCAGCTTTAACCATTGCATCATCCTTGCGGATAGAACGAAATGCCAGGTAGGTAAGAATCAACGATATCACCGGAAGGCAAAGACCGAACGAGAATTGAAAGCTGACATTACTACTACCTTTTGTCATAAGAATAAACATAAGATATACCAGATAATAACCAGCAATAATGAGCGAGTTGAACACACACATTCTCATCTGAAGCTTTCTGTTTTTAAACAAGAATATTGTAGCAAAGGCTATCATAGCTGCTAAAATCAATATAGCCAACTGCCCCCAGGGAGTATAATTCAAGCCGGCGCTTGGAAGAGTTATGTTCAATGGGGTGAATGGATAAGTCAATCCGTTTGTATCGATGAAAGAACCAACCGGTATAAAAATGGTGATAGTCAGCAATGCTGCCACCAATAATAAATAAACAGTTTGAATGCGTTGTATCATAATAATCTTTAGTGTTAATAACAAAAAGGCCGCTTCAGTAAAGAAACGGCCTTATCTGAAGAGTTTATTGCAATTTTTCTTTTTCTTTTGCTGGATTTCTGTAATATACCTTACCTTCCTGATATTCCTGAGCGGCAATCAAGGTTGGTTTAGGCAATTTTTCGTAATACCGAGAGATTTCAATTTGCTCTCTGTTTTCAAATACTTCTTCCATATTATCGGTATATGAAGCAAACTCCTGCAGCTTTTTAGACAAGTCACTTTTGATTTCGACTGATATCTGATTTGCGCGTTTACCAATAATTGAAACAGTTTCATAAACATTACCGGTATCAGAACACAGATCCATCATGTCACGGGTAATGGTGTTTGACGGAGCATTTGTTTTTTTGTAATCCATAATCTTATTTATATAATTATTCTTTAACTTTTTTACTTGACTCTTTAAATATCTTCTCTATTTCTTTTGAGTGCTTGCTTTCAGGGAATTCATTCTTGAATGCGTAATATTCATCTATCGTTTCACGGAAACGATCTGCCTGCTTTTCTACAACACTTTGAACAGCCATTTCGTATTTAGAACGCAAAACCAGAAGAGAAAGTTCTTCACGAAGTTTTGCAAACGGATAATCTTTCAATGCATTTTGTGCTGTAATAATACATGATTCGTAATTATTACCCATGTAATTTCCTAAATCATAGTAAAGTTTTGCAGATAAATACTCTTTTTGCACCAGTTTATCCTGCAATTCAAAGACCATATCCTGCGCCTCCTGTTTTTTGGAACTTTGCGGGAAATATTCCATAAACATCTGCAGTTCCTGAATAGCCTTATACGTTCCAGACTGGTCAAGTCTTGCTTCCGGAGTATCCAGACACAATGCTTTTCCTGCATGAAAACGAGCAAGCTCTACAAACGTACCACGAGGATACGTATTATAGTAAGTGGTAAAATAATGAGAAGCTGTTACATAATCCTGCTGATTATAATAACTCATAGCCAACATATATAAAGACTCCTCAGCCTTATCAGTACCCTTTAACTGGATAATCATATCCTCGAGCAGAGTAGCCGACTTCGAGTATTTACCATTAGCGAAATAATTCTTAGCCGCCTCGTATTTGTACTCATAATCAGTACTCTTTAAAATTTTATTGTATTCTCCACACGAAGAGAGAGCACCAGCTATAAGTATTGTAAGGATGATATTTCTTTTCATTTCGTTCAAAATAATGCGCAAAGTTACTGAATCTCATCGAATAATACAATTATTCAATGTTTTTTATATAAAAATAATGATTACAAACCTGGAATAATCTTCTTTTATAACCGGTACAGGTCGCTGGCTGCAAGTAAGTCCACCTTTTTATCTGTCAACACCTTTATACAAGTTTCCATATTGCTTGGACGAATAATGACATTGGCAGAGTCATTATTTGCAAACGAGTACATGTATTCTATAAACACTCCTGCTTCCGACAAGTAATTAAGAACCTTTGCCAATGCGCCCGGCACATTAGGGCAATTGATTCCGACCACATCGGTTATATTTACAGCGAAATGATTTTCCTTCAAAACTTTATACGCTTTGTCGGGGTCGGAAACGATTCCGCGAAGAATGCCAAAGTCTGCATTTTCGGCTATGCACAGCGCTGAGAGGTTGATTCCTTCACGAGCCAAAACTTCCGTTACTTCAGTGAGTCTTCCAAACTTGTTTTCCAGGAAGATGGATAATTGTTTTGCTACCATAACATTATGATTTACATTATATTAATTATGAATAGATTTACTAAAGAATTAATTATAGTTTTCGTTTATCAATCACCCTCTTGGCTTTACCCACACTTCTTTCAATGCTACGAGGTTCAACCAGTTTTACATCGACTCCTAATCCGAGAACGCTTTGTAAACGAGACGTGATTTGCTTCTTCAAGGCCAGCATCTTATTGATTTCATCGGAATAAAATTCCGGACGAACTTCAACTTTAAGCTCCATTCTGTCAGTATTGTTTATACGATCTACTGTAAGCAGGTAATGAGGTTCAAATTCCGGCAAACCAAGAATCACATCTTCAATCTGTGACGGGAACACATTCACACCACGAATAATCAGCATATCATCGCTTCTTCCCAAAATACGATCCATTCTAACCAAAGTTCGGCCACATTCGCAAGTTTCGTAATGCAGCGCGGTAAGATCCTTAGTGCGATAGCGCAACAGAGGCATACCTTCCTTGGTGAGGTGCGTGAAAACAAGTTCTCCTTGCTGACCAGGTTCTACTGGTTGCAAAGTAACTGGATCGACAATTTCGGGGAAGAAATGATCTTCATTTAAGTGAGTACCACTTTGATGTTCGCACTCGAAACCAACTCCCGGACCAGAGATTTCACTTAGCCCGTAAATATCGTATGCTTTAATCTCCAGTTTTTCTTCAATCTCCTTACGCATAGCTTCCGTCCAGGGCTCAGCACCAAACACTCCCGCCTTCAGTTTAAAATCTTCACGAGGAATGCCAGAGTCTTTAATGGCATCGGCAATAAAAAGGGCGTATGATGGAGTGCAGCACAATACAGTTGTTCCAAAATCGTGCATCAGCTGAATTTGTTTATCCGTATTTCCGCTTGACATAGGTATCACAGAAGCACCGATGTTTTCTGCACCATAGTGTGCACCAAGTCCTCCGGTAAAGAGTCCGTATCCGTATGCAATCTGGAAAACGTCCTTATTGTCAGCCCCATAGGCTGTAAAACAACGGGAAAGACATTCAGTCCACAACGCAAGGTCCTTCCGGGTATATCCTACTACAGTCGGCTTTCCGGTTGTACCTGATGAGCCATGAATACGTACAATTTGCGACATGGGAACGGCACAAAGTCCGAATGGATAATTATCACGAAGATCTGTCTTGGTAGTAAATGGAAGTTTGCTAATATCTTCAACACCCTGTATGTCATCGGGAGTAATCCCTATTTCTTGCATTTTCTTTCTGTAAAATGGTGTATTCAGATACACATACTCTACCATCTTTTTTAATCTGATGCTCTGAATTTTGCGAAGCCCTTCGCGATCCATGCATTCGATACTTTCATTCCAAATCATGTTTATTTTAAGCTATGTTTTTATAGTTCGTATTCTGTTTGTGATAAACAGTCGCAAAGTAACAAAATAATTCCGAAAAACTATTATATACGGGGAGTTAATTAAAACAAACCGACAAACAGAAAGATTGGATCAACGACGCTTTTTCACTGCTTCACTTCCTTTATAAAATTACCAACTATACATTTAAGTTCTCTTGTACAAAAGAAAACAATCTTTTGTACAAAACAATTCATTCTTTTGTACAGAAGAATGAATTGTTTTGTACAAGAAAAAATCAACTCAACGTGATGTTTTAGAAAAACAACGGCACAAAAGTTGTAATTTTCCTATAATTAGTCTCAATAATCAATACAAAGCTTAAATATTAATTAAGCGCTCTCCTATTCTATCTCAAAAAATTGTACCTTTACATTTTAAAGAGTTACACAAGATGGATTTTGAATTAACATCAGATTATCAGCCCACCGGAGACCAGCCCGAAGCTATTGCACAGCTTACAGAAGGTGTTACGGGAGGTGTTCCCTCGCAAACACTTCTTGGTGTTACCGGTTCGGGGAAAACGTTTACAATTGCAAATGTAATTAAGAACGTAAATAAGCCAACATTGATTTTAAGTCACAATAAAACACTGGCAGCCCAGCTTTACGGAGAATTTAAAAGTTTTTTTCCGCATAATGCTGTTGAGTATTATGTTTCCTACTATGATTATTACCAGCCCGAAGCCTATCTTCCAAGTAGTGATACCTACATCGAGAAAGACCTTGCCATTAATGACGAAATAGATAAACTGAGGCTTGCGGCCACTTCTGCTTTGCTTTCCGGACGAAAAGATGTGATTGTGGTATCATCGGTTTCCTGTATTTATGGTATGGGAAATCCATCGGACTTTTACAACAATGTCATTGAAATTGAGCAGGGACGCACAGTAAATCGAAATGTTTTTCTGCGCAGATTGGTAGACAGTCTTTACTCTCGCAACGATGTAGATCTGAACCGAGGGAATTTCCGGGTAAAGGGAGACACCGTTGATATCTTTCTTGCCTATTCGGATAATATTCTGCGTGTAATTTTCTGGGGAGACGAGATTGATTCCATTGAAGAGATTGATCCTATTTCAGGATTAAAAACGGCCTCTTTCAGTGCTTATAAAATATATCCGGCAAATCTCTTTATGACAACCAAAGAGAGCACCCTGGCTGCGATACATCAAATTGAAGATGATCTAACAGAGCAAGTTAAGTTCTTTGAATCCATTGGTAAACCATACGAGGCCAAGCGAATTTATGAGCGAGTGACCTATGACATGGAGATGATGAGGGAACTGGGGCATTGTTCCGGGATTGAGAATTACTCCCGTTATTTTGACGGAAGGGCACCTGGCACGCGACCTTACTGTTTATTGGACTTCTTCCCCGACGACTTCCTGATGGTGATTGACGAAAGCCATGTAAGTGTTCCTCAAATCAGGGCAATGTATGGCGGAGACCGCGCACGAAAATTAAATCTGGTTGAATATGGATTCAGACTTCCCGCCGCCATGGACAATCGTCCTCTGAAGTTTGAAGAGTTTGAAGAGATGGCAAAACAGATCATCTATGTGAGCGCCACTCCTGCCGATTATGAACTGATAAGAAGTGAAGGCATTGTCGTGGAACAGGTTATCCGTCCAACCGGACTGCTGGACCCAATAATCGAGGTGCGCCCCAGTATGAACCAGATTGACGACCTGATGGAAGAGATTCAGCTGAGGATTGAAAAAGAAGAACGTGTTCTGGTTACCACACTAACCAAACGTATGGCCGAAGAATTGACTGATTATCTTTTACGCAATAATGTTCGTTGTAACTATATCCACAGCGATGTAGACACAATGGAACGGGTAAAGATTATGGAAGACCTTCGCTCTGGTGTATACGATGTACTGATCGGTGTTAACCTGCTTCGTGAAGGGCTCGACCTACCCGAGGTTTCTCTTGTAGCAATTCTGGATGCTGACAAAGAGGGATTTCTACGTTCGCACCGTTCGCTTACGCAGACCGCCGGTAGAGCAGCAAGAAATGTGAACGGCAAAGTGATTATGTATGCAGATAAGATAACTGACAGCATGCAAAAGACGATAGACGAGACCAACCGCAGAAGGGAAAAGCAGCTGGCTTACAACGAAGCCAACGGGATTGTGCCGCAGCAGATAAAGAAAGCACTGAAAATGTCGGTATTTGGAAGTGCCGAAGAGCAACAAGCCACCAAAGTTCCGAAGGCTTACGTGGAACCTACAAGTACCAATGTGGCGGCCGACCCGATTGTTAAATACATGAACAAGTCTCAACTGGAAAAGAATATTGAAAAGATCCGGAAACAGATGCGTGATGCTGCCAAGAAGCTAGAATTCATTGAAGCGGCTCAGTACAGGGACGAATTGATAAAGCTGGAAGATTTACTGAAAGAGAAATTTCCTTCTTAGGGATTTGGTTGCTTCAATCTATATGGATTGAATTGAAGTAGGCCGATTTCCATCATAAAACAAACTACATAAGTCTAAAAATACCATAAAAAGCAGAAGTCACGCACTTGTATTACACTGTATTCAAGTGAGTTAAGTCGCAAGTGCGTGACTTATGCTACTTTTTAAATTTCATTTTATGGGTAGATGGGAGGAGTTATTTCCAAGCATTTACAATTTCGGCCACATACATCACATGCGGGTTACCTTTATGGGTGTACCACTTCTCTACCAGCTCAGCATCCATGAAGCTCTCTTTTTTGATTACTTCGCTATATAGTTTCTTGCATTCGAGGGTAAGACGCCCTTGCTCAAAAATCACGTTGCCAAGTTCGGTAGTAATTGGCTTCAATCCCGTCTCTTCTATCTTATCTGTATCGCGTCCTGATTTGCTTCCACAGATTTTGTGGACATCCTTGTTCTCTTCTCCAAGGAAAGAGATGGTGAAATAATCTTTTTTCTCAGTAAATTCGAAAGTGTAACGTTCCGGTCTTACAAAGATAAAGACTACTGGCTTATTCCAAAGATACCCTATCCCACCCCAATTTGCGGTCATGGTATTGAAATGTTCTTTATCACCCGCTGTAATCAGCATCCACTCGCTACTGAATGTCTCAAAAAAATTCTCGGTCAGTTTATTGGGTTCAATTCTTTCCATAATGGTTTATTTTATTCTGATTCAATATATCTTGTTGCATTAACCAAATAGAATCATCGCTATTTGGTTCTACTCCTCGTCTTCCTGGATTCTTGCAGTTTCCACCTTTTCAAGACGGGCTCTTAGTTTCGGCATTGCCGACTTCCTGATACGCAAAGTCATAACACAATCCATATCGTATGACTGATTTAGGATTTCAGGTTCCTCTTCCTTCACCACCCGCATAACATCGTTCATAAAAGGATATTCAAAAGAAAGTGTAATCTCCTCGTCTACTGTTTTTTCAATTATCGTGGCACTTGCAATTGCTTCCGCCGCCGCCGCTTTGTAGGCAACAATCAGTCCGCTGGTTCCCAGCTTGATACCACCAAAGTAGCGGACCACAATTATGAGGATGTCGGTAAGTTCGTTGGAATTAATTTGTCCCAGAATTGGTTTCCCCGCAGTACCGGATGGCTCTCCGTTGTCGTTTGCACGAAAATCTTTCCGTTCATGCCCCAACATATAAGCATAGCACACATGACGTGCATCGTAGTATTTCTTCTGATACTGTTCGAGATAGCTTTTTATCTCTTCAAGGGTTTGCACCGGTATGGCAAAAGCTATAAACTTACTCCTTTTTTCAGTATAAATAGCCTCTGAAATTTCGGTAATTGTTTTATATGTATCTTCATTCACCATCATTTTGCAAAGATACAAAAAAAATCACCACAGATTAATCGTGGGCACAGAACATTCTTGCATTGAGAACAACTGTGCAGACATTTAATCTGTGGTGAAAATATATTAACCCAGTTTGTGAATCACCAATCCTGAGCGTAATTTAGGTTCAAACCAAGTGGTTTTGGGTGGCATAATGTTTCCACTATCGGCAATATCCATCAGCTGTTTCATTGAAACCGGGTAGAGAGCAAGTGCAACCTTCATTTCACCGCTGTCCACTCGTTTGCTTAATTCGCTCAACCCACGAATTCCTCCCACAAAATCAATCCTTTTATCCGAACGAAGATCCTTGATACCAAGAATTTCATCGAGAATAAGATTTGATGAGATGGTAACATCCAACACGCCGATTGGGTCATTATCGTTATAAGTGCCTGGTTTTGCAGTCAGACTGTACCATTTTCCTTCCAGATAGAGGCCAAAATTATGCAAAGCGTTTGGTTTATAGACTTCAGTACACTTCTCTTCCACGATGAAATTCTTTTCTAATGCAGAAAGGAAAGCCTGAGGAGTAAGTCCGTTCAAGTCTTTAACCACACGATTGTAATCAATAATAGTCAACTGGTCGGCAGGAAAACAGACTGCCATGAAGTAATTATACTCTTCATCGCCTCTGTGGTTCGGATTCAGCTTGGCTTTCTCAGCTCCTACCAATGCAGCAGCGGCAGACCGATGATGACCGTCGGCAATGTACAAAGCCTGCATTGCTGCAAACTGTTTTGTGATAGCCTCAATGTCGTCGTTATCATCTATTATCCAGAGCTGATGACCAAAACCATCTCCCGGGGCGATAAAGTCATAAACCGGTTTATTGACTGTGTATTTCTTCACAATAGCATCAAGTGCAACATTCTCGGGATAAGCAAAGAACACAGGTTCCACATTTGCATTGTTCACACGAACATGTTTCATGCGGTCTTCCTCTTTGTCCCGACGGGTAAGCTCATGCTTTTTAATCACACCAGTCATGTAATCGTCCACATATGCGCAAACCACCAATCCATATTGTGTTTTGCCATTCATGGTTTGTGCATAGATATAATACTTTTCTGTATCATCCTGCACCAGCCAGCCTTTATCCTGGAACATCTGGAAGTTCTCGGCCGCTTTTGAATAAACTATTTCTTCGTGTTCATCCGTTCCAACCGGGAAATCAATCTCCGGTTTAATGATGTGATATAATGATTTCTCATTACCTTCCGCTTCTTTTCTTGCCTCTTCTGAGTTCAAAACATCGTAAGGGCGAGAAGCGACCTGCTCAACCAGGTTTTGTGGAGGACGAATACCTTTAAAAGGTTTTATGATTGCCATAATTAAATCTTATAAGGGTTTTTCTTTTTAACAATACACCAACACATATAGATAAATCCGATAAAGATAAAAGTAATAGAAATCCCTTCGCAAAAGCCTCTTGCAAAGTCTGACAAGCTATTTCTAAATATGTTGCTCAGAGAAAAAGTCATCAAGCCAACTGTGTAACAAAGCAAAATTCCGTATACAAGTATCTTTTTGTGCATTGTAAATCAGATTAGATTAAGGTTGCTATTACTTGTTTACTCTGAACTTCTCGCATCCGTCGTTCAGGAACCCAACAATCTGCACAGCAGCTGCAATTCCTGCATTGATATTTGCTTCGGCAGTCTGAGCTCCCATCTTTTTAGGAGTTGAGAAGTATCTTCCCGCAAAATTCTCATTGAATTTAGCATCGGCGGCTGGCATAATATCAGTTACGTATTTAAAGTCGACACGGTCTTGCATCAACTTGATCAATTCAGTTTCATTAATCACCTCTTTACGGGCTGTATTTACCAGGATTGCACCTTTTGGCATCTTATTCAGAAGTTCATAATTAATTGACTCTTTTGTTTCGGCAGTAGCAGGGATATGAAGCGAAACAATATCACTGGTAGAATATAATTCTTCTACAGAATCAGCCGCTTTAACTCCATCTTTCTCAATCACTTCCTTAGGACAGAATGCATCAAAAGCAAAGATTTCCATTCCAAAACCTTTAGCGATACGGGCTACATTACGACCTACGTTACCATAAGCGTGGATTCCCAGTTTCTTTCCCATCAATTCAGAGCCGGAAGTACCATTATAGAAATTACGAACAGCATAAACCATCATGCCAAGAGCCAGTTCGGCTACAGCATTAGAGTTCTGTCCCGGAGTATTCATTACACAAACACCATGAGCTGTAGCGGCATCTAAATCTACATTATCGTATCCGGCACCTGCACGAACAACTATTTTCAGTTCTTTAGCAGCATCGAAAACTTCAGCATCAATAATGTCGCTACGTATAATAATAGCATTAACATCCTTTACGGCATCTAGAAGTTGTTGCTTTTCAGTGTACTTTTCAAGCAATACAAGTTCATAGCCTGCAGCTTCGATCTCTTTGCGAATACCGTCTACTGCTACTTTAGCAAACGGCTTGTCAGTTGCGATTAATACTTTCATAAACAATATATTTATTAATAGTTCACCACAGATAGTACTGACCTGCAGATATCATTTAAAATGCAAAGACAGCACAACCTGTGGTGAAAAAATTATATTAGTGTAATTTTTCAAACTCTTGCATGCATGCAACCAGCGCTTCAACGCTTTCTTTTGGCAATGCATTGTAGCAAGAAGCACGGAATCCGCCAACAGAACGGTGTCCTTTTATACCAATCATACCTCTTTCAGTTGCGAACTTTTGGAATTCAGCTTCTAAGTCCTTGTACTCATCCTTCATTACGAAACAGATATTCATCAGTGAGCGGTCTTCTTTATTAGCCGTTCCTACAAATAACTTATTGCGATCGATTTCACCATAAAGCAGGTCTGCCTTTTCAAGAGCTCTTCTTTCCATCTCTTTCACGCCACCTTCAGCTTTGATCCAGCGAAGAGTTTCCATGGCTGCATAAATAGGCACAACCGGAGGAGTATTGAACATAGATCCTTCTTTTATATGTGTGCGATAATCAAGCATTGTTGGGATATAACGACTTACTTTACCGAGCGCTTCGTCTTTCACAATTACGAAAGTTACACCTGCCGGAGCAAGATTCTTCTGAGCGCCACCATATATTAATGCATATTTCGATACATCAATTGGGCGAGAAAAGATATCCGAAGACATATCTGCAATCAAAGGAATAGTAGAATCTATATCCTTACGAATTTCGGTACCATAGATTGTATTATTAGTGGTGATGTGAAAATAATCAGCATCGGCAGGAATAGTATAATCTTTAGGAATAAAAGTGTAATTAGCGTCAGCTGAAGAAGCAACCTCAACAACCTCGCCAAATCCTTTTGCTTCTTTCATCGCTTTTTTAGCCCAAACACCCGTGTTGAGGTAAGCAGCTTTTTTTTCAAGGAAGTTGAAAGGAACCATGCAAAATTCCAGACTTGCGCCACCACCCAAAAACAGAACAGAGTAGCCTTCAGGGATGTTTAACAGTTCTTTAAACAAAGCAACTGCTTCATCAATGACTGCCTGAAAATCTTTCGTGCGATGACTGATTTCCATCAGAGAAAGTCCCGAACCATTTAAATCTAATATTGCTTTCGCAGTATTTTCAATAGTAGATTGTGGAAGAATGGAAGGCCCGGCATTGAAATTATGCTTTTTCATTTTGTTGTTTTTTGGTTATACAATTAATTTACTATTTTTATAGATTTTGCGAAATTACAAATTTATTTTAGGGTAACAAGCTTTTTATTATAAAAATAAATTATAATATCTGCTTTTTGCTTTCTATTTATCCCCCAAAGCATATTTATACCAACATTTTGTAATCTATAAATTCATATATATTCGGAAAAACCGAACAATTTCATGCATATTTTCGTTTTTAAAATATAGTAAAGAAAGAAATTATGAAAGCAACTTTAAATTTTATTTCGTCAATATTGGTAACCTTTTTAACCATTATTCTGATGCCGGGAATTGAAACTGGAGGTATATGGTATGCTATTATGATTGCTATTCTGTTAGCCATTTTTAATATTTTAGTAAAACCTGGGCTTGAGCTTCTATCAATTATCCCAACTCTGCTGACTATCTTGCTTTTTTTGGTAGTTGTAAACGGCGCGATAATTATTATGGTCGACTGGCTTAGTGACAGCTTTAATGTGAATAGCTTCGGAACGGTCGTCATGTTCAGCATTATAGTATGCTTCTTAAATTGGGGGTTACACCGTATCTTCAGGAAGATGAAATAATGATATTGCACGCGAAACTTTAATTTTCGGATGAAACATAGATTAAACAGGCTAGTTTGATTCAGAAACTTACCTTTTGATAACTTTCTGATTGAATCACCCTTTTAATGTTTAAATGAAATCTTGTTGATTGCCTGTTTGGGTTATGAATTTACAGAAATACACTTTTAAAGCATATAAATCGAAATCCGACAATTTTCGTAATTTCTCGAGAATTGTCGGATTATCTTTTATCGTTATCGGAGCAGGTTCTCAACACTAATATCTTCATCTATCAATGTTGCTCAGCCTCTTTCTAGATTGTCTCAATGGTTCTATATACAACTGAAAATAAATTAATCGGCTTCTTCCATCTTAGTCTTCATTCCCTTAATCTTTTCTCCGCGAATCAGAGAAAGAGCTTGTTCAAATTTGGCTCTGCGGACTGCAACAAAGGCAAAATGCTCTTTTACATCAATCTGTCCGATATCATCCTTGCCTAATTTTCCTTTCTTGTGAAGGAATCCAACGATATCAATCTTGTTGACTTTGTCCTTTTTACCTTTCCCTATATAAAGGGTTGCCCAAAGAGGTTTAGAAGGTTTTGAAACAACAGCTGGCAATTCATATGTTTCTGGTTCATCAGCTATATATAAAGGAAGACTTTCTGATTCATTCAGAATAATGAATGCGCTTCCTTCAGCTTCCCAGCGAGCCGTCCTTCCGTTGCGATGAGTAAATGCATCTTCATTAATAGGAAGGTGGTAGTGAACAATATTCTCTATTTCAGGTATATCCAGACCACGAGAAGCAAGGTCGGTAGAAACGAATACATGGCAACTGCCATTTCGGAACTTATAAAGAGCCCGCTCACGATCTGGTTGTTCCATTCCTCCATGAAAATATTCATTGTAGAGTCCTCGTGAAGCCAGATAATCACTTACCCGCTCAACAGCATCTCGATGGTTACAGAATACAATTGTAGAACTGCTGCCTAATGTACAAAGCAGACGAAAAAGTGTTTCCAGCTTATCTTTATCTGGCGAAAACACCTTCATCAGTTTTAATCGTGCTGATTGTTCTTCTTCAACAAGAAAATTAAGCTTTATAGTTTCATTCAATCCGGTAAATTCAGGAATTTCTTCTGCATCAGTTGCTGAAAGCAGCATTCTTTTCTTAAGATTAGGCAATTGAGATATTATTTCAGCCATCTCATCATGAAAACCATATTCCAAAGACTTATCAAACTCATCGATTACCAGTGTATGAATTGTATCGGGTAAGAAATTACCTTTATTCAAATGGTCATTGATTCGTCCGGGGGTACCGATAATAATTGCCGGATGGTTACCCAGAATGCTCTTTTTTTCATCTGAAATAGGATGCCCTCCATAGCAACAGCAGGTTTTATATCCAGAATTCATTGCCTTAAAAACCGATTCAATCTGCAAAGCCAATTCACGCGATGGAACCAACACTAACCCCTGTATTGTTTGTTCCTGCGGTTTAAGCCCCTGCAATAAAGGAAGCAGATAAGCCAGTGTTTTCCCTGAACCGGTAGGCGAAAGTAATATCACATCATTACCTTGAGTACTTGCACTCAAAGATGCCTCCTGCATGGGATTCAACCTCTCAATTTGAAGGTTCTGAAGCGCTTTAGTAATTTCTTGTTTCATATTCATAATGCAAAAATAGGCTATTTATCAAAATAAGGAAGCATATTCCTCAATAAAAGAACGATACTACCTTTGTATGAACAAAAACAAAGAACAAAACATTTCGTATTATATGATGTTTCTTCTTCTCATTCACAATATTTTGATGTTTTAAAATATAATCGGCATAATTATCTATTTTTGTACTTTATACAGATGCAGCCTAATTGGAACCTAATAATTTAAATAACATAAAAAAACTATGTAATCTCTATTCATATATATAAAACAAAAAACCTGATCTAATAATTGTTTTGGTTTGATGCAAATTAATTCAACGATTGAAACATTACTTGCATTTCTAATTATAACAACTAACTACATTACACAACAAATTTATGATGAATTCTAATATGAAGAAAAAACTTTTATTTCTTTTATTCTCAATGAATTGGTGGACATTTCTATGCTCGCAAAACCAACTTCCAGTCTTTAATAAGCAAAAAGTTATAATACAAAACGATTGGTTGACTGAGCCTGTAAAGGCTAAAGCCGGAATTTATCAAACGCCGGAAGGATATATTGTACTCTCTAATGGTTTGGTAAGCAGAACCTTTACACTACAACCAAATGTTGCTTCAATTGGACTGGATGAAATGAGACACAACACATCTTATTTGCGTTCTGTACGTCCGGAGGCTTCTCTTACAATTGACGGATATAATTTCTATGTCGGTGGTTTAGCTGGACAATCTGTGCATAATTACCTTTTAAAAGAATGGGTACCAACCCTTAAAGCTATCCCAGGCGTCTTTAGATTAACCAATTATCATGTAGAGGATACTAAGGAGCGTTTTACATGGCAAAAAAATCGCGAATGGATGCCTAAAGATTTGCCATGGCCTATACCAGGAAAAGAATTGATCTTCACGTACCATCTTGATGACAATGCTATAAACATTTTAGCCGAAAGAAAAAATCAGGATAATCAACGACCAATTATATTTTCTGACGATTTTAAAAAGCTATCTCCCAGTTGGAGAATGTTTGTATCCAAAGCTCATGAAAGAAACTCATTCATTAACGAAGGAAAATTGGGAGAGATTATGGCATTGGCAAATACAGCCGTATATGCAGAACAAGATTATAAAAATGGGACCAAAGTAATAACGGCTAAGATTGTCCCTGGAACAGATCATTCCTCCGCATGGGGACCCGGAATAGGGTTGATATTTGACAACAAAACAATAAAGATCAACATACGAAGCAACGAGCACAAAGTTGGTTTCTTTGATGGTAATAACGAGCAAAAAAGTGTAGCAATCTGGAACGCTGAGAGTATTTGGCTTCGATTGGAATTGAAAGCAGACAAGGTGGAAGCATCTGCTTCTGTTGATGGTGTCAATTGGCAGTTTGTTGGTATTTGTATATTGAATGATGGAGAAGTTCCACGAAAAGTTCGAATTGGTAAAATGGATCCCAAAGGAGGAAATTCAGATTTTGACAATAAAGGTTCAGAAGGAAGATGTAAGATAGAAGCGTTCTCAATGCTTGGAGAACTTCCCATGAAATCTGCCGCAGAAAACATTTCTCGTCTTGCTTATCTTAAGCAGATAGAAGTAAACGTACATTATGAGTTATATGATAATATGCCTGTATTTTGCAAATGGATTACGATTGATAACCAATCAGGACAAGAAATCACTATTAATAGTTTTAAAAGCGAAATACTAGCAGCTTCAGAGCCCGAAAGTGCTGTTGATAGAAAAGAAAGATGGCTATATCCTAATATTACTGTAGAAACAGACTACAATTTTGGAGGTATGAGTGAAGAATATATTTACTCATCAAGTGTAGAATGGAAAAAGGATTCGCTTTATACTACACAGGTCAATTATGATTTAACTACCCCTTGTCTTCTTGAAGTAACGCCTAAAATAGGTCCTGAACAAACGATCAAATCCGGCCAGACTTTCAGCAGTTTCCGCACATGGGAATTATTGAATGACAGTTGGGACCGAGAAAGAAAAACACTGGCTTATAGGCGTATGATGCGTTCTATTGCTCCATGGATTACAGAAAACCCTATATTGATGCACATCAGAAGTTCTGATAATGCCTCTGTAAAGAAAGCCATTGATCAATGCGCTGAAGTTGGCTTTGAAATGGCAATCATGACTTTCTGGAGTGGATTTGATGCAGAAAATAATTCTCCTGAAAATATAGCACGAATGAAAGAACTGGCTGACTATGCACGGTCAAAGAATATTGCACTGGGAGGTTATTCATTGCTTGCCAGTCGCCACATTGATAGTGCAAATGATGTCGTATTACCTGAAGGACAACATCCTCGTTTTGGGAATTCTCCTTGCCTTGAGAGTAATTGGGGACAAGAATATTTCGGTAAATTATATAATCTATTCGAAAAAACAGGGTTGAATGTTTTTGAGCATGACGGTTCTTATCCCGGCGATTTATGTTATTCAAACCTACATCCCGGACATAAAGGAGTTAAAGATTCACAATGGAATCAATTCAAGCGTATCACAGATTTTTATAAATGGTGTCGCAGTAAAGGCATTTATTTGAATGTTCCAGACCTCTATTTCTTGAATGGAAGTAACAAAACAGGTATGGGATACAGAGAAGCTAACTGGTCTTTGCCACGTGCACAACAAGAAATAATTGAAAGACAGAACATCTTCGATGGAACCTGGAGCAAAACACCTTCTATGGGGTGGATGTTTGTTCCGCTCGTGGAATATCAAGGTGGTGGTGAAGCGGCAACAATTGAGCCATTAAAAGACCATTTGCCACATTACGGACAGCGACTGGCCAATTTGTTCGGAGCAGGAGTGCAAGCCTGTTACCGTGGACCTCAACTATATGACTCTCCACAAACCAAAGAACTGGTAATGAAATGGGTGAATTTTTATAAAAAACATCGTGAGGTGCTGGATAGTGACATTATTCATGTTCGACGTCCCGACGGAAGAGATTATGATGCCATCCTTCATGTTAATCCTTTTGGTACAGAAAAAGGATTACTGATGGTATACAATCCTCTTAATGGGACCATTAAACAAAAATTAAAAATTAATCTGTATTATACCGGGTTGAAAGATCATGCACAAATATCAGAACAGGATGGAAAGATAAAAAAAATCAGAATAGATCACAATTATGATGCAGAATTTGAAATAGAGATACCGGCTAAAAGTCAGACATGGTTTGTGATTAAATGAAACTAATGGTTTGAATTCAGTTCAATGTCTCCCTGATTATGATATATTCATTTTGGGAAGTAAAATATTGATTTAATTAAAAATGTCGTTGTTGTTTTGATTTATGTTTTTCATAAAAATGAAGAGTTCTTCACTTTAAAGCTTGGGACGAATGCTTTTGTTTGTAATAAAACATAAGTCTGTTCAACAAAAAACAAATGTAAAAACCGGGGTTAAACTTTTATATATTTAACCTCGGTTTTAATTGAACTATCAATCTCTGCTTTTCATTTTCTGTGAAGCTCATATTGATATATCATCTCCCCTAACCTCTCAAGAAAAGGAAAACCGACATCTTTATAATGGTAGTTTGCGGGAGTGATGTCTCCATCGCATGTATTTATAACTGCAGAAAGCATAAACTCTACACCTGTAGACGGATTAACAAAGTAAGCCACATCAGATAATGTACCATGAGATTCTCCTACCATATTATGAATCCTCAAACCGGGAATGTTTGGCTTAGATGAATCTTTTCCGTAATAAAGATATTTTTTAAGATGGACCGGATATCGTTTTTTCTTCTTCTTAAAGACATAAAATTCACTTTCAGCCGGATGCATGGCTGTATATTTGTATAGCAGTCGATAATCACTCTCAGTTAAATTAAAGCGTTTCTGTTGTGGAACAGACTCCTTAAAGAAAACATAAAGCATCATATCATTGATGTTCTGAAGCGGTGCATTATTAAAGTAAGAATAATCCTTCCCTCCTTTGACTATTTCTCCTAGCGGATTAGATAATTGAATAGGATTTGTAGTGGAAGGCTGCTTGTAGATAAGCACACCTTTTTTATTGTAAAAACTTACAGAAGGAGTTGTCCTATTTTGCTCCACAGTACAATCATCAAATCGATGCAAAATACGAAGAGAATCATATCCCATCTCTGTCAAACGATTATTGATATATCCCTGTCCAAGAAAATCGTACATCCGGTTATAGGCATTGTTATCGCTAACAAGAATCATTTCCTTTATATAATTGACCAGACGAGATTTTTTATCAGGCGCCAGTCTATCAACTGAACCAGAATGTCTTTTACGGGAGGCAGATGAAAAACCTATTTTATTATATATTGAAACCCCAAATTTCTCATTCAGGTTGTTCACATTTTCCATTCCTAATAATATTAATGGCCATTTTACAAGACTGGCAGGATTGAAGAACTGCCTGTTGTCCAAACGATAATCATATTGTGTAAAGTTGGGATTGTTCTGACTATTGCGATCTATCTGTGTATAGATAATCTGAATCTCATATTTTTCAGGGTTATCCAGATAAGGCTTAAAGAATACATCTTTTGCCATCAAATCATATAAAAAAGAGGGATTACCTTTTAAGCGGGACTGCCCTATTGACTCTGCAGCGATAAAAAACAAAAACAAAAATAAAACGACGAGAAAATATCTGATTTTTAGCATGATAAAACTACATTTTGGGTGCAAATCTAAGCAATAATTTGGGAAAATATTTATTTCAAGATATATTTTATAGACGAACTCTTTTTATTTGAAACTAGAATTCATACCTTTGCAAACAAAATTTATATAAAGGTAATTCAATTATAAAATGAGCGAAAAAGCACCTTTTATGGTATTTTCTGGTACTAATTCCAGATACCTAGCAGAGAAAATCTGTGAAAACTTAGGCTGTCCCCTTGGTAACATGAACATCACCCACTTTGCCGACGGTGAATTTGCAGTATCTTATGAAGAATCTATCAGAGGTTCACATGTTTTTCTTGTCCAATCTACCTTCCCAAACTCAGACAACTTGATGGAACTATTGCTAATGGTTGATGCCGCAAAACGTGCGTCAGCAAAAAGCATTGTTGCGGTTATCCCTTATTTCGGATGGGCTCGTCAAGATAGAAAAGACAAACCACGTGTTTCAATCGGAGCAAAATTGGTTGCTGACTTATTATCAGTAGCAGGCATCGATCGTTTAATAACAATGGATCTACATGCAGATCAGATTCAAGGCTTCTTTGATGTACCAGTTGACCACTTGTACGCATCTGCTGTCTTTTTACCCTACATCCAGTCGTTAAATCTTGAGAATCTGACGATTGCTACTCCTGATGTCGGCGGTTCCAAAAGAGCCAGCACATATTCAAAGTATCTGGATGTTCCATTGGTTCTTTGCAATAAATCACGTGAAAAAGCCAATGAAGTTGCATCAATGCAGATTATTGGTGATGTAAAAGGTAAAAATGTAATTCTGATCGATGATATCGTGGATACAGCCGGAACTATCACTAAGGCTGCTGACATTATGTTGGAAGCTGGTGCTCTTTCAGTTCGCGCAATTGCCAGTCACTGTGTAATGTCTGGCCCGGCAACTGACCGCGTACAGAAATCTGGTTTAACAGAAATGATTTTCACTGATAGTATTCCATACTGTAAAGATGGTTGCAAAGTAAATCAGCTTTCAATTGCAAGCTTGTTTGCCACAACAATCAGACGCGTTGTTAACAACGAATCAATCAGTTCGCAATATATTATGTAATATAATCTATAAATAAAATGCCGGTGTGATATTGAAAATTACACCGGCATTTTTTTATATATATGTTTATACGATTACTCTTTCTCTACGTTATCAAGTACACCAAATTTATATGATCCTCTTCTAATTCGGTTGCCGTCCTTATCATATTCAACAAAAGGTCCGTCTTTTTTCCCTTGTCTGAAGAATCCCTCAAATCGGTTTCCATCTTTATCCTCTTGAACACCTGAACCCTCTTCCAATCCATTAACAAAACCACCTTTGTATTTGGTTCCGTTTTTCAGGATAAGTACTCCCTGTCCGTTATAAATATTGTTTCTCCAGTCACCCTCATAACGATCTCCATTAGCCCAGACATATGTTCCGCGACCATTTCTCTGATTGTTCATCCACTGACCGGTATATACAGCACCATTACTCCAGGTAAAAGTGCCTTGCCCATGCTGCATACCTTCTTTGAACTCACCTTCATATTTATCACCATTTGCGAGAGTAAATATACCTCTTCCAGTACGTTGTCCTTTTATATAATCACCTTCATATTTTTCTCCTGTATGAAAGAAATAAGTTCCTTTTCCTTCCTGAATATCATTCACCCAATCACCTGAATATTTATCTCCTGTGGGATAAAAATAGATACCTTTTCCCCATCGTGCATTATCTCTCCACTCACCTTCGTACTTTGACTTATCTTCCCAAACTAATACACCATTTCCATTTTTTTTATCAGCTTTCCAGCTCCCTTCATATACGGCACCATTTTTCCATTTATATGTGCCCTTACCTTCACGTTTATCATTCACCCAGTTTCCGGTATAGACATCTCCATTATAATAGTACATTGTACCATCTCCTTGTTGATAGTCTGTATACCACATTCCTTCATATCTGTTATTATTCATGAAATAGTAAGTACCTTTACCATGTTGTTGGTCCTGAAACCACTGTCCTTCATATTTTTCCCCATCTACAAAAGAGTAAACTCCATAGCCCTGTCTTTTGCCATCAACATATTCACCATCATATACATCTCCATTCTTAAAGGTGGTTTTGCCTTTTCCATTTGGCTTTCCTTTTTGCAGTTCACCAGTATAAGTTGATCCGTCTTTAAATGTATAATTACCAATCTTAATCTCATTTGAGGGGGCAAAAGCCTCTTTTATTTTTGAGAAAAAGCCTCCGATTCCCTGTGCTGGTGATGAAACGGAAACAGAAAAAAACAATAAAATTATATAGAAATATTTTCGCATAGTAGAACGTCATTTAAAAAAATCATACGACAAATGTAATAATTATCTTTTAAGAGCTGCAATTTATTATGTTTTGTTATAATTTACAGGGCTTTACCGGCAATAACTTCAATCATTTTTTCTTTATTAAAATATTTTTGAGCTAAAGCCATTAGTTCCTGCGTTGTAACACTTTGAACTGCTTTCATTGATTCAGCAAAATAGGAATCAGAGAGATGTGAGGTTTGAATAAATATCCAAGCATCTGATAAGGAGAAAGGGCCTTCATAACTTCTGCACATATCACCTAGCATATAATTTCTTACCATGTTTAATTCTGATTCAGGAACAAGTTGATTCTGAAGAATTTCCATTTCATGATACACTTCTTTTACAATATCTTCAACATATTCGTTAGCAGCTTCTGTAGAAACCAGAAAAACTCCTGCATCAGGATAAGAGGCTATTCCAGCCGAAATTCCATAGGTATATCCTTTATCCTCTCGAATGTTTGACATCAGTCTGCTACCAAAGTAGCCACCAAATATCGTCATCAGCACTCTCATTTTATAGTAATCAGGATGGGTTCTTTGAATCATCACCTTACCCATTTTTATAGAACTCTGCATAGCAGTGGAATGTTCTGTAAAAACGCGTCTATCAGGAGTCGTATTAATCGAATATGGTTTCAGAGAGATTTTTCTATCCGCAAATCCCCACGATTGGTTACCAAATGTATATTCCACAAGTTTTTGAATTTCATCAGTAACCTTACCGGCAATATAAATATTGCAATTACCTGAATGGTAATACTGATCATAAAACTCCTTCAAACAGGAGCTGGTTATGCAGTCATAATCTTCTGCCGAAGCAAAGCGCCCGCAGGGATGCTGGTTGCCAAAAATGGAAGATGCAAAGCTTTTTTGTGCCATATAATCCACTTTTGTACTGTTTACAAGAAATTGCTGTTTATTAGTATCAACAACTGTTTTAAGTTCTTTTTCAGGAAAAACCGGCTCCTTTAGCATTGATTCAACGATCTCTAATGTACTGGCAAAGTATTTATTTAGAGAATAAAGAGTAATATACGAATACTCCATCGAGGAAGAGAGTTCCAGCCACGAACCATAATAATCCAGTTTCTCAGCAATCTGGGCCGAAGTGAAGCGTTTAGTACCTTCTCTCAACATCCGATTGGCAAACAGTGCTTGCAGCAGTTGAGTTTGCTGCCATTTACCTGCACCGATAAGAATATCCAGTCTTACCACATCCTGAGTACCAGCCTCAATTACATGAAGAGGAATGCCATTCGGCATGACTTTTCTCCGTGGAACAGCAATGTCGATATTCTCCATTGCTTTTACCTCTGGTTGTGTTGTTCTATCCAACATATTGTTCCTTTAAAAATGATTCGGCTTTAATAAGATCTTCCGGTGTATCAATCCCGATAGTCTCCAGATCTGTTACACCAACTTTTATTGTGTACCCATTTTCCAGCCATCGAAGCTGTTCAAGAGATTCAGCTATTTCCAATGATGATTGAGGAAGTGCTGTAATCTCTTTCAATACTTCTGCCCTATAAGCATATAGACCAATATGTTTATAATATGTATGATTTTTTAGCCATTCACTTTTATCAGAATTCCTCATAAAAGGAATAACTGAACGGCTGAAATATAATGCGTTCCAGTTTTTGCTTACCACAACTTTTGGAGAGTTCACGTTTTCAAGCATTTCAAAAGAATCATTTGCATCAAACGGTTTAACTAAAGTGGCAATTTGAGTAGATGCATCTTTAAAGCACTCCTTTATCGATTCTAGCTGAGATGGCTGAATAAAAGGTTCATCTCCCTGAATGTTCACAACCACATCATATCCTTCACCAACTTTAGTATATGCCTCGAAACAACGGTCTGTTCCGCTTTTATGCATATTTGATGTCATTACAACTTTCCCACCAAAAGCTTTTACAGCTTCTTCAATACGTACATCGTCAGTAGCAACATACGCTTCGTCAAGACATCCCAGAACTTGCTCGTACACTCTCTGAATTACAGTTTTTCCCCCCAATACAGCTAACGGTTTCCCCGGGAAACGAGTTGAAGCATATCTTGCGGGTATTATTCCAATGTATTTCATTTTGATTGTTTAATGATTCTATTATAGATTTCAAAAGTACAAAAATATTTGGTAATCCCCGCTATTTGTCGTTATTTTGTTCCTAAATTGGAATCAATGAAACAACATTTCTGTCTTATTTCTATAGGTACAAATACAAACAGGGTAAAAAACATAAAACTTGCCCAAGAACTATTATCGTTTAATTTTCCTCAGATACATTTGGGAAAGGAGATGGATACCGAACCTATCGGAATTAACAATCCTGCACATTTCACCAATCAGCTTGCCATGATGCAAACAAAGCTTTCAATAGAAGAAATCAGACAGGTTTTAAAAAATATCGAAATTCAGGTAGGAAGAATTCCGGAAGATAAAGAAAAAGGAATCATAAAAATGGATATCGACTTACTTATGTACGATTCTGCCATACTAAAAGTCAGCGACCTGAAAAAGGAATTCATCATAGCCGGTTTGAAGGAGTTCGGATTATAAATTCAACTATATCCGGGCAAAAATAGAAGGGTTGTCTTAAAACCAAGACAACCCTTCTATTTTTATTTATATAAATATCTGCTATTCAGAGAATATACTATCAAGTCCGCCTGTATCATTTCCAACTAGAGTAGAGTCGTTACCACAGATGCTTTGATTTCCAAGATTAAAGGCTTCAGACTCTGAATACCCTAATGATTTATCGGCAAAAACCTTCTTCATAAAAATGCCCCATACTGGTAGCGCCATGGAAGCACCTTGCCCGTAAACCATCGTATCAAAGTGAATATCACGATCTTCGCCTCCTACCCAGCATCCGGATACAAGAGATGGGGTAAATCCGATAAACCAACCGTCAGAGTTTCGTTGCGTAGTACCAGTTTTACCTCCTACGTCAGCTCTGGTATATCTGCGAACACGTCCACCCGTTCCTTCGTTAATTACCGCCTTCAACATAACCAACATTTTTGCGGCACTCTGAGCACTAATCACCTCTTCCATCTGAGGATGGAATTTTGCAATAACATTCCCTTCGCTGTCTTCTATTCGGGTAACAAGCATCGGGTCACAACGAAGACCGTTATTCACAAATGCAGTATACGCGCTAACCATTTCTCCTACTGAGATATCGCAAGGTCCGAGGCACAGAGCGGGGCTGGCTACAATATTTCGATTTCTAACCCCAAATCGATGAATAAGACGTACCAACGAAGAAGCATTCAGCCTGCTCATCAAGTAAGCCGAAATCCAGTTATTTGAGTTGGCAAGTCCCCATTTCAAGGTAACCATCTCTCCATAACGGGCACGCGATGCATTTTTGGGGCTCCAAGGCACACCAGCTCCGGTAATTAGTGTTTGTTCAACATTTCTGGTAACATCACAAGGCGTAAACCCGTTTTCCATTGCAAGAGCATAAAGGAATGGTTTAATTGTAGAACCTACCTGGCGACGCCCGGTCAATGCCATGTCGTATTGGAAGAAAGCGTAATTCGGTCCTCCAACATATGCCTTCACAGCTCCTGTCATTGGGTCCATTGACATAAATCCGGTTCTCAGGAAATATTTATAATAGCGGATAGAATCAAGCGGAGTCATAACCGTATCCTTCACTCCTTTCCATGTGAACACCGACATCTGTTCCGGAGTTTTAAATGCCTTCAGAATCTCACTTTCAGAATATCCGGCTTGTTTCATGGTATTGTAACGTTCAGACTGTCTCATGGAGCGCATCATAATCTCTTTCACCTGTTCTTTTGTCAGCTGATTTGTATAAGGCGCAGTACTTCTCCCCTTTTTCTCTTTAAAGAAAAGAGGTTGAAGGAAATGTCCCAGATGTTCATCCACTGCCTCTTCAGCATATTGCTGCATACGCGAATCGATTGTGGTGTATATCTTCAAACCATCCGTATAGATGTTATAGTTTGTGCCATCTTTCTTTTTGTTCTTATTACACCATCCATAGAGCGGATTTTGTTCCCAAGAGAGTGAGTCTTCATAGAATTTCTGATACTGCCAAGAAGCATAATCACTTCTGTTTGGTTTCTTGGCTGTCATCATGATACGTAGGTATTCACGGAAATAGGTTGCCAACCCCTCTTTATGGTCCACCCTGTGAAAATTCAGCTTTAACGGAATATCCATTAGCGAATCTCTCTCCTCTTCCGAAATAAATCCAGCTTTCCTCATCTGGTCAAGCACCACATTGCGTCGCTGTTCGGTTTGTTCTCTGCGACGTACAGGATTATACATCGATGAATTCTGGCACATACCTACCAGGGTTGCAGCTTCTTCTATTGTCAGGTCGGCTGGTTCTTTGGCAAAATATGTATATGAAGCAGTTTTTATTCCAACCGCATTATTTCCGAAATCGTACTTATTGAAGTACATGGTCAGAATTTCATCTTTGGTATAGTATCGTTCCAGTTTAACAGCAATTACCCACTCTATAGGCTTTTGAAACAAACGTTCAAGTATGTTACCAGCCCCGGGGGAATAAAGTTGTTTGGAGAGTTGCTGAGTCAGAGTACTACCTCCCCCCGCATTTTTCTGAAAAAATAGTCCGCGTTTAATAACGGCACGAGCAAGTGCCCGGATATCTATACCCGAATGATCTTCAAACCTGACATCCTCGGTCGCAATCAGAGCTTTAACAAGATAAGGAGAGATATCCTTATACCCTACATATACCCTATTTTCCTTATTCAAAGACCAGGTACCTAATGTTTTCCCATCAGCGGATAGTACTTCTGAAGCAAACTTATATTTTGGATTTTCTAATTCTTCCACATCGGGCATGTAACCAATCCATCCCCACGCTATAAAACAAAAGAGAACCGCGCTTAATCCGATAAATGAAAAAAAAGCGACCCAAAGCCATTTAACCAGCTTTTTTACAGACACCGGAGTTCCTTTAACCTCAACTTGATTCATTATTTTATTTCTTAGTTTGCCGCAAAATTATAATAAATCTTTTAATTAAAAGAACTTTCTAATAACCATTTTTTTCCATACCTTTACGCTCCGTATTTTACATTCAATGATAAACAGATAAGAATATGGAAAATAGAAGTTTAGTGTCTATAGCCGAACATTCCAAAGAAAAAATCCTCTATCTTCTGGAAATGGCCAAACAGTTTGAAAACAATCCCAATCGAAAAATTCTGGACGGAAAAGTGGTAGCAACCCTTTTTTTTGAACCGTCAACCCGAACACGCTTAAGCTTTGAAACTGCTGTAAACCGATTAGGCGGAAGAATTATTGGCTTTTCAGACGCATCAACCACAAGTTCTTCAAAAGGAGAAACATTGAAGGACACTATTATGATGGTGAGCAATTATGCCGATCTGATTGTGATGAGACACTTTCTTGAAGGTGCAGCCAGATATGCCAGCGAAATATCTCCCGTACCTATTATTAACGCAGGCGATGGTGCCAACCAACACCCTTCGCAGACAATGCTCGATCTTTACTCTATTCAGAAAACTCAAGGCAGACTGGACAACCTGAATATATATCTGGTTGGTGATTTAAAATACGGACGTACCGTTCACTCCTTACTGATGGCCATGCGCCACTTTAATCCAACCTTCCATTTCATCGCTCCAGATGAACTGAAAATGCCTGAAGAGTATAAGCTTTACTGCGATGAGAACAATATTAAATATGTAGAGCATACTGATTTCACAGAAGAAATCATTGCCGATGCCGATATTTTATACATGACACGTGTTCAACGCGAACGATTCACAGATCTGATGGAGTATGAACGAGTGAAAAATGTCTATATTCTAAAGAACAAGATGCTTGAGAATACCCGTCCTAATCTTCGCATTCTACATCCGCTTCCAAGGGTAAACGAGATTGCATACGATGTTGACGATAACGAAAAAGCATACTACTTTCAGCAAGCCCGCAACGGACTCTTTGCACGTCAGGCTATTATTTGTGATGTACTGGGAATCACCCTGGATGAAATCAAGGAATAATCTTACATCGTAAACAACATATTTTCATAACCAATCAATCATTTAATTCAATGAGCGAAATAAGACAAGAACTACAGGTTGCCGCACTAAGAAACGGTACTGTAATAGACCATATACCATCCGAAAAACTGTTTACTGTTGTTTCCCTTCTCGGGCTTGAACATATGGACTGCAACATTACCATCGGTTTTAATCTGGAAAGCGAAAAGCTGGGTAAAAAAGGAATTATTAAAATTGCCGATAAATTCTTTGACGACGAAGAAATAAATCGTATCACAGTGGTAGCACCACATGTAAAGCTGAACATTATCCGTGAGTATGAGGTTATAGAGAAAAGAGAACTCGAATTGCCGGACGAATTACAAGGAATTGTTAAATGTGCAAACCCAAAATGCATTACCAATAATGAGCCCATGCCTACTCGTTTTCACGTAATCGATAAAGAAACGTGTGTTATCAAATGTCATTACTGCGAAAAAGAGTTCAAGAAAGAGGATATTGTTCTATCACAACGCAGAACGTTATAATGAAGCAGGACTGGAAACCAGGTACAATGATTTATCCGCTGCCTGCCGTATTGGTAAGCTGCGGCAGTGAGGAGAGCGAATATAACATCATTACCGTAGCCTGGGTAGGCACAATCTGTACCAACCCACCCATGTGTTATATATCAGTTCGTCCCGAACGACACTCTTATCCTATTCTGAAAAAGAATATGGAATTCGTAATTAATCTCACTACTAAAGATATGGCGTTTGCGACTGACTGGTGTGGCGTACGTTCAGGCAAGAACTACAATAAATTTGCCGAGATGAAGCTCACCCCCGGCAAAGCTTCGGTTGTTAATGCTCCGGTTATAGAAGAGTCTCCTCTTTGCATAGAATGTCGCGTAAAGGAAATTATCTCATTAGGGTCGCATGATATGTTTATCGCTGATGTGGTCAATGTGAAAGCAGACGAAAAATACATGAATCCTAACACCGGTAAATTTGAATTTGCCAAGAGTAATCCTTTGGTTTATGTACATGGCAATTACTTTGATCTGGGCGACAATTTAGGTAAATTTGGCTGGTCGGTAGAAAAGAAAAAATAAGCATGAAAAAGATAGCTCTACTTATAACTATATTTATTGGCTTGAATCTCTCTTGTTTTGCACAAGAGAATTCCGGAACCTCACAAGGAAAAAATATAAATTTCGGGATAAAAGGAGGTTTCAATACGGCTATGTATTTTATCGATGAGTTCAAAATTAAAGATATCACGATAGATGAAATACAGAATAATTATAAAGTCGGCTATTTTGGCGCCATGTTTGTCCGTTTCAATATAAAAAAACACTTTATTGAGCCCGAATTATCTTATCATGTAAGTAAGTCCGAAATTACATTTGACAAAAAAGGAAGTCAGCATCCCGATATTGAGCCCGATTATGCCAGTATCAATTCTACCATCCATACTATTGAACTGCCGGTTCTTTACGGATATAATTTCATTAAAGAGGGGCCATACGGCATGTCATTCTTTGCTGGCCCGAAACTAAAATATGTATGGAATAAAAAGAGCGAACTGGTTTTTTCTAATTTTGACCAACAAGGAATTAAGGAAAAGCCATATCCGTTCAATTTAAATGTTGTAGGAGGTGTAGGCGTAAATATCTCAAAAATATTTTTCGACTTCCGCTATGAGGTAGGGTTAGGAAATATTTCTAAGTCAGTAACCTACACTGAATCAAATCCGGATGGTACTGTAAGTGAGGCAAATATGATCTTTAAAAGGAGAAGCAACCTGCTTAGTTTCTCTTTCGGGTTCATGTTCTGATTCCATTTTTTCAGATCTTACCGACCTTTTCTGATTTTTTTTGGTTACTTTTGCCTAATCGGAAAAGGTTCTCGAATAAAAAACTAATAATCATACTAATAGAATGAAAAGAGACGATTTAGTATTCGATTTAATCGAAAAAGAACATCAGAGACAGCTCAAGGGTATCGAGCTGATTGCATCAGAAAATTTTGTGAGCGACCAGGTAATGCAGGCAATGGGTTCTTGCCTGACAAACAAGTACGCTGAAGGCTATCCGGGCAAACGTTACTATGGCGGTTGCGAAGTGGTAGATCAAACAGAACAGTTGGCTATTGACAGACTAAAAGAAATTTTTGGGGCTGAATGGGCTAACGTACAACCTCACTCTGGTGCACAGGCAAATGCTGCAGTATTTCTTGCAGTATTGAATCCGGGTGACAAATTTATGGGATTAAATCTGGCACATGGCGGTCACTTGTCTCACGGTTCTTTGGTAAATACTTCGGGAATCATCTATTCTCCATGCGAATATAATGTAAAACAAGATACTGGTAGAGTTGATTACGACCAAATGGAAGAAGTAGCTCTCCGCGAACAACCTAAGTTGATTATCGGTGGTGGTTCTGCATATTCTCGCGAATGGGATTACAAGCGTATGCGCCAGATTGCAGATAAGGTTGGAGCAATCTTCATGGTAGATATGGCTCACCCTGCCGGACTTATCGCAGCCGGATTATTGGAGAACCCACTGAAATGGGCACACATTGTTACTTCAACTACTCACAAAACTCTTCGTGGTCCTCGTGGTGGCGTTATCCTGATGGGCGAAGACTTCCCAAATCCATGGGGAAAGAAAACACCTAAGGGTGAAATCAAGATGATGTCTCAGTTGCTAGATTCAGCTGTATTCCCAGGAATTCAGGGAGGACCGCTGGAACACGTAATCGCAGCTAAAGCTGTTGCGTTCGGCGAATGTCTACAACCTGAATACAGAGAATATCAGAAACAGGTGAAGAAAAATGCTGCAGCACTTGCACAAGCGTTGATGGACAGAGGATTTACAATCGTATCAGGTGGAACAGACAACCACTCCATGCTGGTTGACCTGCGTTCTAAATATCCTGAGCTAACTGGTAAAGTTGCAGAAAATGCATTGGTATCTGCTGATATCACTGTAAATAAGAACATGGTTCCATTTGATAGCCGTTCTGCATTCCAGACTTCGGGTATCCGTCTTGGAACTCCTGCTATCACTACCCGTGGTGCAAAAGAGGATCTGATGGCTGAAATTGCTGAAATGATTGAAACTGTTCTTTCTAACGTTGATAATGAAGCAGTCATTAAATCAGTTCGTGAGAAAGTAAACAACATCATGAAAGATTACCCGATGTTTGCTTATTAATCAAACATTTAAAAGCATAATAGCAAAGAGGCTGTCCGTTTTTTGGATAGCCTCTTTGTTTTTGCAACACTTTTCAAAAAAAAACTATCTCCGCTCCCACCCATATAATTGAATCACAAAAAGTAGCACAAGTCACGCAAGTCACGCAAAACCGATATATCCATTTGATATATAGCGTATTACAAGTGCGTAACTTCTGCGTGAGCAACACAATTTTCTACGAAAGTCACGCACCCCATTATGCTTGGAGAAAAGAGTTTATTCATGGCATAAAACTGATTATCGCAATATGGCAGCACCGATAATCTTAGTGTCCCCAAAGAATGCGAAGCCCCAATATGGAAAAATGGGGCAAAGAGTGCACCAAAAGCCTGAGTAGCAAATTATCGAAAGCAAGCTGATGAAGTTCACTCCTATCAAAGAACTGATTGGCCACTGAACGGAATAACTGCGGCATCCAGCAGAAAAAGAACGCATGGAATGAACCAATTCTTCGCGGGAAGTAAGCCTGTACACCCGGGTGGAGGCAGGATGTACATCCGGGTGTAGAAGTCCTATCCACCCGGGTGTACAGCCTATTTTAAGGCCTAAAAAATATAATACTTGGAATTGAATGCAGGATTGCCCTTGTTAATCCTTAAAGAGCTGCTTTTCCCGAATCGTCATAACATTAGCCCAACCGCACCTGATGAGGTTTACCGCAATCTCTTTCCTGATCTCTGGAAGAAAAAGTAAACCTTCAGTTTGTATCCGCATCTAACAAGATGGCATCGCGAAGACGCTTACATTCATCCAGATTCAGGTGCGTGACTTCTGCGTGAGCAAAACGAAATTTTTCACAGAAGTCACGCACCCTTATATCTCTAACAATAAACATGTTAATAGCACAAGTGCGTGACTTGCGTGACTTGTGCTACTTTTTGCGAATTAATTATATGGGCGAAGTTATCAAGGTACAGATAAAAAGAGGTCTTTCCACAAAAAAAAATCAGAAAAAGAATGATATTTCCCTGAATACCAAACACAAAGGCGCCCTTATGAGGCGCCTTCCATATATTATTTCATCCCAGTGCGGGAGGGTGTTTCAAAAAACAGCGATTAGCTCAAACCTTCGATATAGCCATTTACGATATCGATTTTTGTTGCCTGAGGTTGTTTGGGCAGACCCGGCATACGCATTATGTCTCCAGCAATAGCCACAATCATCTCGGCACCGTTATTTATAACAATGTCTCTGATATGCAATTCAAAATCGGTAGCAACACCGTATGCTTTTTCATCAGCTGAGAATGAGTACGGAGTCTTAGCTATACATACAGGGAAATCAGAAATACCCAGTTCCTTAATCAACTTCAGCATTTTATTCGATTGAGAGCTAAATGTAACCAACTTGGCTCCATAAATATTTTTAGCTACTTTTTCAATTTTATCTGCAGTTGAATCTTCATCCTTGTATGTCAGTTTCAATGGTTTTGAAGGTTTTTCCTCGATAGTACGAACTACCAATTCGGCCAGTTCCACTGCTCCTTTACCACCTTCAGCAAAAGCATTATTAATTGCAAAACCTACACCTGCCCATTCGCAGAAACTGCGGACCATAGCAATCTCAGCGTCAGAGTCTGTATCATACTTATTGAAAGCCACAACTACATTCTGATTGAAAGAACGCATGTTCTGAATATGCTTATCCAGATTCTTCAGTCCTTCACACAAACCGTCAGTATTTGGTTCCTTAATTTTATCGAGACTAACTCCGCCATGCATTTTAAGTCCCTGCGCTGTAGCAACAATAACCGTCAGCTTTGGTTGCAAGCCCGATTTGCGGCATTTGATATTGAAGAACTTCTCAGCTCCCAAATCGGCACCGAAACCAGCTTCCGTAATTGTATAATCTCCATAACTCATGGCCATCTTTGTTGCAAGCAGAGAGTTACATCCATGGGCAATGTTCGCGAAAGGACCTCCATGAACAAACGCAGCAGTATGTTCTGTTGTTTGTACCAAATTTGGGTGAATGGTCTCTTTCAGCAGTACGGTGATGGCACCGGCTATCCCAAGATCCTTAACTGTAAACGGCTTATTGTCGTACGTAAATCCTAGTAAAATATTCTCAATACGACGACGAAGGTCTTTCTGATCTCTGGCAAGGCAAAGAATAGCCATAATTTCAGATGCCGGAGTTATATCGAATCCCGATTCACGGGTAATTCCATTTGCTTTTCCACCAATACCAACAACTATGTTACGAAGTGTACGATCATTAATATCAAGAACCTTTTTCCATAGAATTTCTTTCAGTCCGAAGCCGGTTTCCTGATTCTGATATAAATAGTTGTCGAGCAATGCACTGATCATATTGTGTGCAGAGGTAATGGCGTGGAAATCTCCTGTAAAGTGGAGATTGATATTTTCCATCGGCAGCACCTGTGCATATCCACCACCAGCAGCACCGCCTTTCATTCCAAAGCAAGGACCAAGTGAAGGTTCGCGCAAAGCAACTATTGCCTTCTTCCCTATTCTGTTTAAGCCAAGTGCCAGTCCAATGGAGACCGTTGTTTTACCAATTCCGGCTTTTGTTGGAGTAATAGCTGTTACAAGAATCAGATTGCTGTTCTTAACTTTTTCTTCATTGATTAAGTGTACGGGAACTTTAGCAATGTAACGACCATAATGCTCTATTTCGTCGACCGGAATACCGGTCCCAGAAGCAACGTTATTAATCCTGGTTAATTCAATGCTTCTTGCTATTTCAATATCTGTTTTCATATAATATTCAATTAGGAGTGCAAATTTACTAAATATGCCTCTTTTTTGCGTTCTTTTATAGTTTATTTTTTCAAATTAATGTAAAAAATAAACTTAATTATAAAATTATTATAATAATTGCATTATTTCAAACAGTTTGAAATTGAATATAAAAATTAGCAATCATTTTGCTCAAATGAAAACTAAAATATTATCAGGAAAAATTATCAGGCAGATTAAAATAAAAGCCCGCAGCAATAAATACTAACCTACATATATAAACACACTTCATCCGTTATTGAAGGTTAAAGATTGAATATATAATCAGGCAAAATGGTTTAACTGCCATATTAACAAGAAAAAAATCCAGACCTCATTAATTAAGAGATCTGGATTTTCATATATTTTTCTGTCCGTTCTTATATGTTCAGCACGAATTTACGCATATAGAACTCTTGTGGTTTACCACTCTTATTAATGAAACGTACAGCTTTCACACTTCCGCTTGCAGTTTTACCTTTAACCAGCTCACCTTCCTGCTCGCAAGTCAGCGGCTTCCAGCTTTCACCATCTACAGAATACTGCAGCTCACCCCATTGCAAAACATCTTCTTTTCCTGCATTGAATTCAACCGAACGAACTCGTACCGGTTTTACCAGATTGATTGTAACGAAAGCATCAGCTCCCGCTTTAATCACTTCATTAGAAGGAGAAAGGTTTACCAGTTTTCCCTGCAACTGCAACGGCAATGACTTCAACTGAGATATATTGCTCTCCAATGTATGAGGACAATAGTCAAAAACTACCATAAGGTTTTCTCCGAACTGTTTATTGAAACGTTCTGTAGCCTGAGCAAATAGATTATTCACAAACGGAGCCATCACCAATGATCCTGTTTTTACACCCGGCTGGTAAGGATTGCGGTTATTGACAGCCTCCAGTTCGTACGTCTGTTCTTTCAACTCTTTTAAGCGAGAGTAGTCGAGTTTGAAACCCTCTTTATCGCTATTTTCAAGGTCACGCAGCAAATCCATTGCTACCAAACCTGTTTGTCCTAATAATCCGAATTGTTTTATCCAGGGGTTAATATCGTTTATCAGCGCTTCGTTGTCTTTACTTCTCAATAACACATCAGATGCTGAAATGATTTTTTTGAACTCACGCTCTAATGCAGTAAAATCAGTCTTCTCATAAGTTCCGTTTTCCTGGAAAGCATTCAGGAAGCGCTCTGCAACCGGTTTCATCTCAACTGATTCCACACGTCTGTATCCATGACCATTCGGTCCAAGATCTTGATTGTGTGTAGCGAAAACCTGGAAAGCCTCTGTTGATATCGGCATAATTGCTTTCAAAGAACGTTTCCATGCATCATCAGAATCATATTTTTCCATGTTCCATGTATAATCTGCAACACCATAGATGGCAATCTTAGATGCTTCTGCATGTTCCATCGGGTTAGAAACGAATCCGGACATCATATCCGCAATGTTTGTATCGTTTCCATACACCGGTCCCATCAACAAATGGTCTCTTACATAGTCTGTCACCGGGAAGTTCCACCAGATATAAGCCGGTCTCTTAATCAACCCATTAATCCATGCCATGCCATCGCTGTGAATATCAGCCACCACCTTGTCTCCCGTCCACATAATCTGAATGGATGGATTCAGTTTATCGCCGAGTGTTTTAAGATAACCACCTGCCACGTTTGACCAACTTTTGTTATATTCTGTTGGGCACATCACAAGCGGAGTAACATCCTTTTTCACCTTCACAAAATTGTCGTCAATATAGTTCAGTAATTCAGCCTGCTTTGCCGCATTAGTACCTTCCCCCGAAATATCATCGAAGAAAACAGCAAACGAACGTACTCCAAGATTATACATACTTTCAAACTTATCCAGAAGCAGCTTACGGTCTTCATCGTTCCATTTGATGTCCTGTCCCGGGTGAATGGCCCATACAAAGTCCACCTTGTTGCTTTTTGCCAGTCTTACCAGTTCGGCCATGCGCTCTGCCTCCTTCTGAGGATAAGGCTTTCTCCAGTTGGGGCAGCTATGATAAGGGTCATCTTTCGGACCGTATATATAGGTATTCATTTTATTAAACCCATAGAATTTCAGTTGGCTAACTCTATCCTCAAAGCTCCATGGTTTACCATAGAAACCTTCGACCACTCCACGGAAACGTATATCAGGGTAATCGGTAATGGTGAGTTGTGGCAATGTGCCATTTTTATAAAGCTGGTTTAAGGTCTGCATGCCATAGAATGTACCACGTTCATCCGAACCAACCAGAACCAGTTTATCTTTTTCGATTGACAAGTAGTACGATTCAGCTTTCTTTGGTACAAAGCGTGCGAACTTTTTCACTGCTTTATCTCCTTTTTCACCAATAAATACTTTGAATCCTTTTTTGGAAACTCTTCCTTGAAGCAATTCTTTAAGCAGACCGGCAGCATTGGTATCCGCCTGTTCAAGCCCTACTAACTGTACTTGTTGAGGAAGCGTAAGTAGCTGTCCTGTAACTTTCATCTCTTGCGGCCGAGGCTGCACCTGAATATCTTGTGCATAGAGAGCCACATTGCAAATAAAACCACAAGCTACCGCACAAGTGATTTTTCTCATTAAATTCATTCGCGTTTTTTTTATGTTTAGTTAATTCCACAAATATAAGGATAAACGCTCATTTTTAAAACAGAGAATCATAAAATTGCTATTTTTTACGATATTCGCTGGGCGACATTCCAGTATGCTGCTTAAAATACTTACCAAAAAACGACTGATTTGGGAATCTTAGTTTATCAGCGATCTCCTGTACTGTGAAAAGAGAAGATTTAAGCCTTACCTTAGCTTCGAGGATAACCTGTTCATCAATCCATTCGCTGGCCGAACGACCGCTTGCTTCTCTCACAACTCTTGAAAGATGTTTAGGAGTGAGAAAAAGTCTTTCGGCATAAAAACTCACGCTCCGTTCTTTTTGAAAGTTCTCTGAAACTAATATGAGAAATGACTCGAATAGTTCTTCCCTACGCGACTGAAATCTTTTTACCGGTAAATGACTATCAAATATGCTATAGACTTCAAAGACTAGTGCTCGAAGCAGATTTTTAGCTATTTCTTTGCGATAATCATTCTCCTTATCTTTCACTTTTTCCCATAAAAAAGAATGATATTCCATTATTGAGAGAACCTCCTGATCAGAAAGAGTTGTATGCGGATTATCTTTTATATATAAGAAAATAGAAAGTTTCTTTTCAAGGTTCACCGCAATCTCATTCATAAAATCATTGGAAAGAGCAAAGAAGATTCCTGCAAAATCATCACTTTTTTCATATAGCTGAATAATTTGTCTAGGCATGATTAGTGCTAAATCATTCTTTTTGAAATAATAATCTTTCAAATTAATCCCCACACGAGCATACCCTGTTAATGGGATGCAGAATACACATAAATCAATTCTGCTTGGATACTCAAAAAGGGGAACATCCTTTATATCACTGAATATGGCAAAATCATTGTCAATAAAATCAATATCAGAATCTTTCTCAATATCTGAAAGATTCAAATTCTGCAATTTATTTTTTTCCATTTGAACAAAATGTCTTATTCGGACGTAAATATAATACTATATTGTGATTATTTGCATCAGTATGAGAACTTTAGAACAATTAAGGGGAAAAGCAGAACTTCCTTCCGTTAAGTAATCTGCTCAACTTTGCACAGCAATAATTTTTTAACCAAATAAGATATTAGTATGAGAGTAAAAAGAAAGTTTTATGTATTTGCATTACTGGTCTTTGCTGTAAGTTGCAAAAATAAAACAGAAAATTTAGGAACAGAAGAAGCAATCCCGGTAAAAGTTGAAACCGTAGCCCTTTCTCAAACCACTGGAGATCATAACTATGTGGGCACAATAGAAGAAAATACGGGCACTTCTCTTAGTTTTCCATTGATGGGTACAGTTGAGAAAGTAATGGTTTCAGCTGGTCAAAGTGTGTCAAAGGGGCAATTGCTGGCAGTACTCAATCAGGCTACTCCCAAAAACACTTACAGCATGGCACTTTCATCGCTGAAGCAAGCTGAAGATGCTTACAATCGGCTTACACAGCTACACGACAAAGGCTCTCTTCCTGAGATAAAGTATATTGAGGTTCAAACCGCTTTGCAGCAAGCGCAGGCAGCCGAAAGTATTGCCAGGAAAAACCTAAACGACTGTAATCTGTATGCTCCATTCAGCGGATTCATCGCAAGGAAATCCATCGAACCAGGAATGAATGTGGCACCGGGACTAGAAGCGCTTAAGCTGGTAACCATTGATAAAGTCAATGTAAAAGTCTCGATTCCGGAGAATGAAATTTCGGGTGTAAAATCAGGAACTGCAGCAATTGTAAATGTTGCTGCGCTAAATCACAGACAGTTTGAAGGAAAGGTAGAAGAAAAAGGTGTAATGGCCAATCCTTTTTCACATACCTACGAGGTAAAAATCAGAATAAACAACTCACAACGAGAGTTGATGCCGGGTATGGTCTGTGAAGTGTATATTGCATCCGAAAAGAATTCCGGAAAAATTCTGCTGCCAAACGGTGCAGTTCAGATTCTAGAAAATGGCGATCGATTTGTATGGCTGGCTAAGGATGGGAAAGCAATCAGAAAGATGGTTACAACAGGAGCCTTGACAAATAAAGGGGTTGTCATTAACAGCGGACTGTCGGCTGGCGACAAGGTGATAACCGAGGGAAATCAAAAGGTAAGTGAAGGAATGAAAGTTGTGATAAAATGAGCAGAAAGAAAATCAACATAGTAGAAGCAGCCATGAGGCACCGGCAGATTGTAGTTCTCATTACTACACTGTTGGTGCTGTTCGGAGTGTATGCACTCATCGTAATGCCCAAGCAGGAATTTCCTACATTTACAATCCGTCAGGGACTGGTCATTGGAATTTATCCCGGTGCTACATCGGCCGAAGTAGAGGAGCAGCTGACCAAGCCATTGGAAAAATTCATATTCACTTATAAAGAGGTAAAGAAAAAAAAGACATACTCCACCTCTAAAGACGGGATGGTAATTGTTAATGTGGAACTGAACGACGACGTAAGGAACAAGGACGAATTCTGGTCGAAGTTTAAACACGGACTGGATGGATTCAAGTCGCAGCTGCCTTCAGGCGTGCTGGAACTGATGGCAAACGATGATTTCGGTGATACTTCGGCGTTGCTGATTACTCTGGAATCGGAAGACAAAACTTACCGCGAGCTGGAAAAATACCTGGACGAACTGCAAAACAGACTACGACGAATCGATGCGGTTTCCAATCTTCGCAGTTATGGTTTGCAGAAAGAACAAATCAGCATTTATATTGAACAGGAGAAACTGGCTGCTTACGGAATAAGTTCGACCACACTGGCTGCCAACCTCTTCACGCAAGGGTTTACAACGATGAGCGGTTCGGTAGACAACAAGAGGTTTGTTGCTCCGATCCATATATCCGAGACTTATAAAACAGAAAGAGACATAGCCGAACAGATTATTTACTCTGACCCTACCGGACATGTCATCAGACTGAAAGATGTGGCACGGATTGTCCGTGAATATCCCGACCCTGATTCATACATAAAAAACAACGGGAAAAAATGCATTCTTCTTTCCATGGAGATGCGTTCCGGAAACAACATTGTTCAGTTTGGACACGACGTGGATATGGTACTGGAATCCTATCAGAAAGAGCTTCCAAAAAGTGTGAGTATGTATCGCATTGCCGACCAACCTAAAGTAGTTGGCGATTCTGTGATCGACTTTCTGAAGGAACTGCTGATAGCTATTGTCGCAGTTATTATCGTAATTATGGCACTTCTCCCTATGCGTGTTGCATCAGTTGCAGCATCTACCATTCCAATTTCCATATTTATCTCGTTGGGGCTTTTCTATGCTTTTGGTATCGAGCTGAATACGGTGACACTTGCAGCACTGATTGTTACTCTCGGAATGATAGTTGACAACTCCATCGTTATCATCGACAGCTACATTGAACGGATTGATCAGGGCATGTCGCGCTGGTATGCATCCATAATGAGTGCCCAGAAGTTCTTCAAGTCCATTTTTTCTGCAACATTGGCCATCAGTATTACCTTCTTCCCGTTTCTGGTCACTATGAAAGGGATGTTTAAGGATTTTCTGCTGGCATTTCCCTGGGCCATCACCATTATTCTGGGAATTTCGCTGCTGGTTGCGATGCTGTTGGTTCCTTACTTGCAATATTTCTTTGTCAGAACCGGATTGAAACAGTCTGATGAAGGGAAAAAGGAAAAGAAGAACAGTGTGCTTAACATGATGCAAAGGAAGTATGAATGGTTACTCGAAAAATGTTTCAGACATCCGTGGATTACAATAGGAACCGGGATAGGAATTGTTCTTATAGGAATCATAATGTTCAGCCTGCTTCCTCAAAGATTGATGCCGATTGCAGAGCGCAACCAGTTTGCAGTTGAGCTTTACCTGCCCAAAGGAACTGCCATTGAGCAGACAGCAGCTGTTACGGACAGTCTGGAACAAATTATGCGTAAAGATAAACGGATTGTATCCATCACTTCGTTTGTGGGAGAAGGTTCACCGCGCTTCCACACTTCGTATGCCCCCAATATGCCTGGAAGCAACTATGCCCAATACATTGTGAACACGGTCTCCAGCAAAGCTACCGAAGAACTGCTTGATGAGCTGACCGGCAAATATTCCAACTATTTCCCAAATGCCTACATTCGTTTTAAACAACTCGATTATTCGGATGCTCTCTCTCCCATCGAGGTTCGCTTAAGCGGCGATAGTCTGGGTGCACTGAAACGTGCATCAGAACAGGTGTTGAGCAGGCTCCGGAGTATGAAAGAACTAAATCTTGTACGAACCAACCTCGAAGAGCAAACACCAGGTGCTTTAATTAATATTGACCACGACGAAGCAAACCGTTTGGGGATAAACAAATCATTGGTTTCGGCCAACATGGCCATGCGTTTCGGGCCGGGTATTCCTCTTACCACATTGTGGGACGGTGACTATCCGATGCAGGTGAAGCTGCGTGCCGAACGTAAAAGCGACCCCAACTTCGAGGACTTGGGAAATGAATACGTTTCTTCACTCATTCCCGGAGTATCGGTCCCATTACGCCAGATAGCCAAAGTGGAAGCCGACTGGACCGATGGACAGATTGTACGTCGCAACGGGGTACGTACCCTATCTGTAAAGGCCGATGTAAAACGCGGTGTGAATGTTACGGCAACCGAAACAAAAATCGAGAAGGAACTAGAGAAAATATCAATGCCACAGGGAGTCACCTTAAGCATGGGAGGTCAGAAAGAATCTGACGAAGAGGCTCTTCCTCAGATAATCGGAGGTCTGCTGATTGCTGTTGTCATTATCTTCTTCATCCTGCTTTTCCATTTCCGGAAAATTAATCTGGCTCTGCTCATTCTGGGCTCAATATCGTTAACCATCTTCGGTGCTGCGTTCGGCATCTGGGTAATGGGACTTGATGTGAGCCTGACAGCTGTTCTGGGTATAATCAGTTTGATGGGTATTTTGGTAAGAAACGGAATTATTATGCTTGATTATGCCGAAACATTGAGAAAGAAACAGAAGATTCCAGCTTATGAAGCTGCTCTTGAAGCCGGCAAAAGACGAATGCGTCCCATCTTCCTCACGTCGGCAGCAGCATCTATGGGAGTTATTCCGATGATAATAAGTAAAAGTCCGATGTGGGCCCCTATGGGTTCGGTCATCTGTTTCGGAACGCTTATCTCCATGGTGCTGGTAGTCACGGTACTTCCGGTAACATATTGGTTGATTTTTCGTGGTAAACATAAAGGAATTAGTTCTCCGGAATAATAGGTTGTCATAACACGGCAACGCTTTATTGAAGATAAATCCGATTAACCGATTAAATATTGATATATAAATGAGAAAAAGAGATATAATACTGATAGGACTTCTGCTTTGTTGCATAACAAGCATCTCCGCTCAAGAGATGCTGACTCTGGAACAATGCAAGAAACTCGCAGTTGAGAATAACGTTAAAATGAGGAATGCCAGGTTGGAACAATCGGCATCGAGCGAAGTGAAGAAAGAAGCTTTCACCAAGTACTTTCCGGTTGTCAGCGCAATGGGGACTGGAATCGATGCCAACAAAGGCATGATGGAAATGAACATCATGGGGATGGGACTACCTTTAATGAAGAACGGTGTTGTAGGAGCTATAACCGCCATTCAGCCGGTTTTCACTGGAGGGCGGATTATCTACGGAAACAAACTGGCAAAACTGGGAGAAGAGGTGAGCAGCTACCAGCTTCAGCTTTCGGAAGATGAAGTTACGTTCAATGCTGAGCAGTACTTTTGGCAGATTGTTTCCCTGCAGGAGAAGATGAAAACCGTTCAGGTAGTGGAAACGCAGTTAAGCAACTTGCACAAGGATGTAAGTGTATCATTCGATGCCGGAATCATCACCAGAAACGATGTACTCCGGGTTGAATTAAAACAAAATGAAATTGCCAGCAATAAACTGTCACTGGAAAACGGCATTTCCATTGCCCGGTTAGCTTTGAACCAATACCTGGGTACACCCAACAAAGAGTATCTGCTCGATACGATCCCATTCACGGTGATAAGCTCACCGCTTGAATTTAGGATGAATCATGAAGAGGCGCTTCAAAAGCGGGCTGAATACAGGTTACTAGGCAAGAACGTGGAAGCCAGCCGGGTTCAGACAAAAATGAAAACCGGAGAATATATGCCGCAAGTAGCCGTTGGAGCAGGTTATGTGTACCACGACCTACTGGATAATAAACATAACTTTGCCATGGCATTTGCCACAGTCTCGGTTCCTCTTTCCGGATGGTGGGGAGGTTCGCACGCAATCAAAAAACTTAAGTTGAACCAGCAAATGGCAGAGAACACAAAACAGAGCAACAGTGAACTGCTTCTTATCCAGATGCAGCAATTGTGGAATGAGCTGGAAGAGGCTTATAAGCAGGTAAAGCTGGCAGAAAAATCGGTTCAGTCGTCCACTGAAAACCTACGGCTAAACAACGAATATTACAAAGCCGGTACAGTGGCTCTCAGTGATTTGCTCGATGCTCAAACTCTGATGCAGCAAAGCAGAAATCAGGAAACCGAAGCGAAAGTAAACTTCTTAATCAAGAAATCCAGATATCTGCAGGTTACGGGAAGATAAATTCTTGCATGAACATTTTAATTATAAGGTGCTGTTTTAATCTCCAAGAATAAATGGGCTTAAAACAACACCTTTTATATATTTTCTATTTGTTCTATTTTTATGCATAGCTAATGTTTTAATTAACATTATTTATGCTTCCATAGATACTTTAATTTTGATATTCAATAATCAATTAAAACCATCTACGATGTAAGAGCCTGGAATTCTATTATCTGGCATTTTCAAGCACAGTTGTTATCATCTCTTTGGTATAGAAGCCTTCAGCTCCCCACATGCTGGCAATAGCAGATAATTTTTCGACCAGTGCAGGAATGTCGCCTTCCGGAATGTTGCCTTCTTTTAATGTAACGGGAGTTCCGATTTTTACATACCAGTTTTTAAGTGCCTCTATTCCTGAATCTGCACCTTCAACATTGAAAATGTTTTTAGCAAAGCGTCCAAAGCGTTCTGGAAGATTGTTCTTTTGCCATTTCATCCACGCCGGAACTATAATAGACAAGCCTGCGCCGTGTGCAATATTATATTCGGCCGATAGCGTATGCTCTATAAAATGGGTATCGAACCGGTTGTTTTCTACTCCGCAAAAAGTGGTGAAATTCAAGGCTTGTGTAGCAGCCCAGGCAAATTCACCTCTTGCCTCAAGGTTACCGGCATCTGTCAACAGAATTTCAGTTGTTCTGATAACCGTCTTCAGAATATTTTCAACGTGTCCGGCAATAAATTCGGGTAAATAGGTAGCCGATAGGTACATATCTAAACTATGTGCGAAAATATCAGCGGCCGAATAAACCAGGTATTCTTTGGTAACAGAAGTCTGCAGTTCAGGGTTTATTACCGAGACAGTCGGGAATGTGGCAGCACCGGCAAGACTCAGCTTTTGTTTCGTTTCATCTTTTGTAACAACTGCATAGTTGTTCATCTCGCTACCGGTAGCCGCGAGTGTCATAATGTCGAAAATCTTCAAGGCATTATTGGGAACAGCCTTATAGATAAAGAAATCCCAAACATCACCTTCGTAGGCAGCTCCTGCTGCAATAGCTTTTGATGAATCCAACACAGAACCGCCACCAACAGCCAGTACAGCTTCCAGACCTTTTGCTTTAGCGAGTTGAATACCTTCATACACCTTGCTTAACAGTGGATTGCTTTGCACACCGCCCAACTCTTCAAAACTTATTCCGTTATCGGCCAAAGACTTAGCTACGACGTCAAACAAGCCGTTCTTCTTTATTCGGTCTGAACCATAAATGATTAATACTTTTGAAACGCCATATTCAGCAATGTATTTTCCTATATTTTTCTCTTTTTCTGTTCCGAATTCTATCCGGGTAGGATTGTAAAATGTGAAATCTTTCATTTTGATTATTGTTTAAATTGTTTTTGTTTGATTTTTATTTAGTTTAAAATACTGCGGTACTTAACCATTTAACTATTTCCGGATCACGATGATCAAGAAAACTACTGCGATTCATATCGAGTGCTACAATTGCATCCATATCTTCCGGGGCTAGTTCAAAATCGAAAATATTAAAGTTCTCAATGATTCTTTCTTTATGGGTGGATTTGGGAATCACCACAATACCTTTTTGCGTTAACCAGCGCAGAATTATCTGAGCAACACTCTTTCTGTATTTCTGTGCAATAGATAACAGCAGTTCATTTTGGAAGATATTATTTCTGCCCTCAGCAAATGGTCCCCATGATTCAATCTGAACTTTATTTTCTTGTAAGAATTTTGCAGTTTCGATTTGTTGGCAAAACGGATGAGTCTCAATCTGATTTACAGCTGGAACTACTTTATTATGGAGTATTAAATCCATCAAACGGTCAGGTTGGAAATTGCTGACACCTATAGCTTTGATTTTACCCTCTTGATAGAGCTCTTCCATAGCTCGCCAAGAGCCATAAACATCTCCAAAAGGTTGATGAATTAAATACAAGTCCAAATAATCCAACTGTAAATTTCTTAAGGATCTCTCAAAAGCATTTCTCGTGCTTTCGTAACCGGCATCCTGAATCCAAAGCTTTGTGGTGATAAACAATTCTTCTCTTGCTACACCACTTCTTTTGATTGCCTTTCCCACAGCTTCTTCATTTCCATAAGCAGCGGCAGTATCAATTGACCTATAACCGGCTGCTATAGCATCATAAACACTTCTTTCGCATTCTTCATCATCGGTAACCTGATAAACACCAAATCCAAGGATTGGCATTTCAATGCCATTATTTAATATCACTTTTTGCATAATCATCTTTATATGTAGTTTATAAAATATCGTTGTCCTTTAACCACATTTCCACGCTTTTTCTAGAAGATGGAGATTGCACACTTCCTCCTCGAATGGCCAAAGCCGGAAACACTTCTGAATTCGGATTAAGCTTTTCAATGTCCTTTACGCTTCTTGATAATCCACTGCCCTCGTGAGTGCAAAATGGTATAATTACTTTTCCTGATAAGTCATATTCTTCAAAGAAAGTGAAAACCGACATAGGCATTGTTCCCCACCAGTTAGGATATCCAATAAATATAATATCATATTTATCTGTATTTTCAAGATTAGTTGATAATTCTGGTCTGGCATCCATGTTTAGTTCACTTTGTGCAACCTCCGTAGCCTGAGTATAATCTTCTGGATAAGAATCCACAGTCTCTATCTTAAAGAGATCACCACCAGTCATTTCCTGAATCATCTTGGCTATCACTTCCGTATTACCAACAGGCAGATTAACGATTGACCCGCCAACATAGTTATTGCCTGATCGTGAATAATATGCGATTAAAATGTTTTTATTTTCTGAATTCATAATCTTTTTAAGTTCTATAATTTACTCTTTCTCCAAATTTTATTCACGATGCAAATTTATTATGGATTTCTTATGTGTTATTATACATATTACTGGAATAAATACTCATATTAATGATATTCATTTATGGAATTATCTGTTTTTCAGAGAATTTGCATACTTTTTTTTTTGTTTATTCAGGTATAACTTCATTTAAAAATTTCAATGCATTCAAGGTACGAGGATATCCTATATATGGTAAAAGTTGTGTGGTTACACTCAACAATGTTTCTTTGTCATTGCCCACTTTAACGTTTCCAAGAATATGTCCTTTTACCTGCGATTCAGTGCCACCCATGCTGATGAGCATGGAGAAAGTTAAAAGTTCTCTTGTCTTTGTATCTAAACCTGTACGAGTTTGATAATCACCAAAGCAATTTGCCGATAGATACTTTTGTATATGCAGCTGATTCTTCGGTGCTTGCTCGTACATTTTATCAATAACCTCTCCAAAAATATCCTTTTGAAGAGCCAATCCCTTCTCAAAACGTGTTTCACGATTGGTAGTAGATTGCCCTTTCAGAGGTAAAGCAATACCATGTTCTGTAAATATCTCGTTTGCGGCATTAATAAAGTCTATCACCTTTGCCACTCCAACATAAGCAACCGATTGATACAGAATTTCCTTTATTTCAACAGGTGTAACACCCACATTGAGAGCTCCATTTACAAACATTTTATATTCCGTAAGTGCACCTTGAGCAATGGTGGAACCCATAATCATTATCACCCGGGTTTTGGTGTCGATGTTACCATCGCTAATGACCTCGCCGAAAGCCCAATTATCGAATATCTGAATCAATTCTGGATCAGTTTTAGCTATTTTAGAGATATAACCGGGCCATAATTCTTCATGATTTTTAATAGCCGCATTCGTTAAGTTGATGGGGTCACTTTTTGAAGCGTCAGTTGCTTTTTTATATTGCTCGTCATCCACAGCTTCTAACCAGGTGTTTTTGCTATTCTGTGGATTTGTTTCAATTGCCAAATGCGAAAACCAACTATCCGGACCAGCACCGTGCCAGTGAACCACATTAGCCGAAATCTCAACCACATCACCGGGTAAAAGCAAACGTGCCGCTTCACCTTTAGCCTGATAATATCCTTTTCCACCTACTACAACAAGGATTTGACCACCAGTATGGCTATGCCAGTTATTTCGACAACCCGGTTCAAAGGTCACATTAGATATGGGACAATTTAAATCTTTATTTTTTGTCAACGGAGCTAAATAAGCCTGTCCGATGAAGTATTTAGAATACATTTCGGGCAATTTGTCTCCCACTGGGAAATTACTGACTTTGGGATTTTTTTCTATCATATTTTGTGCCTTTAATTGATTGTATTGACTGAATAACAGAATTGCAGCAACTATTGAAATTGTTACTAAGTTCTTCATTTTGTTTTGTAAACTTCACTTTTTCTTATCGTCCTGTTCTTTTTTCCAAATCTTCAGGATAGCGTGCACCTTTTATCTCAATCTTTGAAAGAGACTCATTGATATGAGCAATCTCACCGGGGGAAAACTCAATATTTAGCGCATTTATGTTTTCTTCGAGCCTTTCCATCTTGCGGGTTCCCGGAATTGGAACAATCCATGGCTTTTGGGCTATGACCCAGGCCAGAGCAACTTGTGCAGGTGTGGCATTCTTTTGTGCAGCAATTTCACGAATAAAATTCACTAAGACCTGGTTCGCATTCAGATTCTCTGATGTAAAACGCGGAACAATGCTGCGGAAATCAGAGCCTTCGAATTTTGCATTCTTGTTGATTGCACCTGTAAGAAAGCCTTTCCCGAGGGGACTGAATGGTACGAACCCAATGCCCATTTCTTCAAGTGCCGGAAGAAGTTCTTCTTCAGGTTTACGCCACATCATGGAATATTCACTTTGTACGGCAGTTACCGGACACACGGCATGAGCTTTACGAATAGTCTGAACACAAGCCTCAGAAAGTCCCCAATGTTTTACTTTACCTTCTTTCATAAAATCCTTGATTGTTCCTGCCACATCTTCAATAGGTACATTTACATCCACACGGTGCAGATAATACAAATCTATTACATCCGTTTTAAGACGCTTCAAAGATCCTTCAACAGATGCACGAATAATTTCGGGACGGCTATCTAGTTCCTGATTTCCATTCGCATACTTAATACCAAACTTTGTGGCAATAACAACTTTATCACGTACGTGTACCAATGCATTACCAACAAGTACTTCATTAATGTAAGGACCATAAATCTCGGCAGTATCGAAAAAGTTAATACCTCTAACTAATGCAGCGTGAATTAACTTAGTCATTTCTTTAACATCAGATGCTGGACCGTAACCCGAGCTCATCCCCATACAACCTAGTCCCATTTCAGAAACTTCAAGGCCACTATTTCCTAATTTTCTGTATTTCATAATTATATTATTTTTGATGATGCAAAATTATACCGGATTTCCCGAGGCACTGTTATACAGATTACTGATATGCATACCAATATTACAGATACAAGATGTCTTACGATATAAATAACAAAATAAGTGCTACTTTTGTCTTGCAAACTAATATATAAGTGCTTATGAATGAGATATTAAAAATTGATAATATATGTGATTATAATGTCCTTCTCGGACTGGAAACATTGCATCCGTTAGTTAGTGTCATTGATATGTCAAAGTCTAACAAAATAGCACATATGCGTCATAGTTTCGGCTTTTATGCAATATATCTGAAAGATGTAAAATGCGGAGATTTGATCTATGGTCGTAATTATTATGATTACCAAGAAGGTACATTGGTGTGTATTGCACCGGGGCAAGTTCTTGGTGTAGAAGATAACGGTGAGTATTTTCAGCCAAAAGGTTGGGCATTGTTATTTCATCCGGACTTGATACGTGGTACTTCGCTTGGACGAAATATCAAAGAATATTCTTTTTTTTCTTATGAAGTTAATGAAGCGCTTCATTTATCAGAACAAGAACGATTAGTTGTAATAGACTGCTTGCATAAAATTGAAATGGAATTAAATCACTCCATAGACAAACACAGCAAAACGTTGATTACATCGAATATAGAATTACTCCTTAATTATTGTAAACGTTTCTATGACCGTCAGTTTATTACTCGTGAACATGTTAATAAAAATATATTAGTTCGATTTGAAAATCTGCTGGATGATTATTTTACATCATCTAAACCACAGAATATCGGCTTACCAACCGTCGGATATTGTGCCGATAAGCTTAATCTATCAGCGAACTATCTAGGAGATCTAATCAAGAAAGAAACTGGAAAATCAGCTCTTGAACATATACAGTTGAAGTTAATTGATACCGCTAAAGAGTTAGTGTTTGACACAAGTAAATCTGTAAGCGAAATTGCATATGAATTGGGCTTTAAATATCCTCAACATTTTAGCCGCTTGTTTAAAAAGCGTGTTGGATGTTCACCAAATGAATATAGGGTGCAGCATTAACTTATAATTATCAGTTTTTAATTGCTAAATGAGTGTGCACGAGTGGTTCAGTATGAAAGAGTTTTAAAACCGAGACATCTCAACAAAAAAGGCTGTCTTCAATAGACAGCCTTTTCTATAATCGTATTTAAATTTATTTCAAAGAACCACCGATAATATCAAGCAGCTCATTTGTAATAGCCTGTTGACGGGATTTGTTGTACTGAACTGTAAGTTCCTGAATCAAATCGTTTGCATTATCGGTCGCAATTTGCATAGCCATGGTTCGGGCTGCATGTTCGGACGTATTAGAGTCTAATAGCGCTGTGTACAATTTTAAGCCAAGAACCTGAGGTATTAACGTTGCCAGCAAATCTTCCTTCGAAGGCTCAAAGATATGATGCAAAGCCCATTTATGGTGCTGTCCAGGTATCTCTTCAGTCTCAATGGCTTGCAGATTTACCGGCAGATATTCCTCACGGGTAAGTAACTGCGAAGCTGTGTTCTTAAAGTGATGATAAAGCAGTTCCACTTTGTCAACCTGATGTTCTGTAAACAGTTTCATCAGTTTACGAGAGAGGTCGAACGCTTCCTGATACGAAGGCTTGTCAGCCATTTCCAGGAAGTTTTCAACGACATTGTGGCCTTCTTTCTTAGCAGCATGACCAATCTTCTTGCCCACAGCAAAAATCAGAACATTCTCTTTACCAATCTCAGAAGCATACCCATCGACCATCAGGTTGAGCTGACGGGCCACATTGGCATTGTACGCACCGCAGAGAGAGGAATTGGAAGAGAAAGCAACTATAGCTACCCTTTTTACAGAACGTTCCTTAATATAAGGTGACTGAATATCGGCTTCGATTGAGAGAAAAGCCGTTAGCATGGCATGCAGCTTCTTCTCGTAAGGAAGCATATTCGCAATAGAATTCTGCGCACGGTGCAGCTTAGCCGAGGCCACCATTTTCATGGCAGAGGTAATCTTCCGGGTACTGTTAACCGATGCAATTCTTCCTTTTACTTCTTTTAGTGATGCCATATTCCCTCCTATTTACTATAGATTTTCGCAATCTTTTCTGCTACTTTCTCGATAATTGAAGACACCTCATCGTTGATGACACCTTTTTTCAGTACATCGAGTACATCTGTCTGGTGGTTGTTTTGAAGATCTAATAAGAAGTTCTTCTCAAACTCGTGCACTTTATCTAGCTTTACAGATTTCAACAAGCCGTGTGTACCGCAATAAAGGATTGCAATCTGTTGCTCAACCGGCATTGGAGTATATTGAGGCTGAACCAGCAAACGAGTATTCTTCTGACCTTTGTTAATAGTAAGGGCAGTTACTGGGTCCATATCACCACCAAACTTGGTAAATGCTTCCAATTCGCGGAATTGTGCCTGGTCTATTTTCAAGGTACCTGCAACTTTCTTCATCGCCTTTATCTGAGCGTTACCTCCCACACGAGATACAGAGATACCTACGTTGATAGCCGGACGGTTACCTTGGTTGAACAAGTCGGTATCCAGGAATATCTGACCATCGGTAATAGAGATTACGTTGGTAGGGATATAAGCAGCAACGTCTCCAGCCTGAGTTTCAATAATCGGAAGAGCTGTGAGCGAGCCACCACCTTTCACCTTGCCTTTCATGCTTTCGGGCAGGTCGTTCATCTGACAAGCCACTTCCTGCTGATTGATAATCTTTGCAGAACGTTCCAGCAGACGAGAGTGCAGATAGAAGATATCGCCCGGATATGCTTCACGTCCGGAAGGACGACGAAGAATAAGGGATACCTCACGATAGGCAACGGCCTGTTTGGACAAGTCATCATAAACTACAAGAGCATGACGACCGGTATCGCGGAAATACTCACCGATGGCAGCTCCGGCAAAAGGTGCGAAATATTGCAATGCAGCAGGGTCTGATGCAGTTGCAGAAACTACAATAGTATAATCCATCGCGCCTTTCTCTTTCAGAGTATTTACGATGGTAGCTACAGTAGAACCTTTTTGACCAATGGCCACATAGATACAATATACCGGATCACCGGCTTCAAAGTTACTTCTCTGGTTGATAATAGTATCAATGGCTATCGAAGTTTTTCCAGTCTGACGGTCACCGATAATCAACTCACGCTGGCCGCGTCCGATAGGAATCATGGCATCAACAGCCTTCAAACCTGTTTGCAGAGGCTGATTTACCGGCTGACGGAAAATTACTCCCGGAGCTTTACGTTCCAAAGGCATTTCAAAACGCTCGCCTGAAATTTCTCCTTTACCATCTAGCGATTCACCAAGCGGATTGATTACACGTCCCAGCATGCCTTCTCCCACATTGATGGAAGCAATACGCTTGGTACGTTTTACTATATATCCTTCCTTTATCTGATCTGTAGGGCCAAGTAACACAGCGCCCACATTATCTTCTTCCAGGTTCATCACAACGGCTTTCATACCATTGTCGAACTCCAGCAGCTCGTTAGCTTCAGCATTCCTAAGGCCGTAAATGCGGACAACTCCGTCACTCACCTGAAGTACAGTCCCCACTTCATCAAACTGAAGACTGGTATCAATTCCTTCAAGCTGCATCCGCAACACTTCGGAAACTTCACTTGCTTTTATATTTTCGGACATAATTCTTTATTTATAAACTTTTTCTATTCTTATCCATAAACTGGTTCTTCACCCGTTTAAGCTGAGTTGCAACACTTGCGTCCAAACGGTAGGTATCAATACCAAAGATAAATCCGCCAAGAATTTCCGGATCGACTGTTGCTTTGAACTCCAGCGTTCCTTCTTTATCCATCATCAGCATTTTCCTCATGCGATTCTCTTCATCGGCACTCAACGGAGTAGCCGTGACCAAAGAACCGATGGTTATCTGTCTGGCCTTGCGGTATAAATCCTGATACATCAAAGCAATGGATTGCAGATGCTTTTCTCTTTTATGATGCAATACCATTTCAATGAAACGCACAAATATATCGCTCACCTGAGTACCGGCCGCAGTGCATATTAGCGCTTGCTTCTCTTTGCTTTTCAACACAGGATTGTCGAGTATGGTTTTTAAGGAGGCATGCTCTGCGAAACTCCGGGCAAGCTGGTTCATCTCCGCATAAACAGTCTCTTCCATACCTTTATCTTGCGCGAAAGCAAATAAAGCTTTTGCATAACGCATTGGAATAATACCTATATTCATTGTTTACGATTTTGATACAGTCAATTCGTCCAATAAACGATCAATCATCTCCATCTGTGCCTTGTCCTTCGTTAAATTGGTACGAATAACCTTTTCGGCAATATCAACTGACAAGACTGCTATCTGACGACGAACATCGCGGATAGCTTCTTCTTTTTCAGCCTGGATTTGAAGTCTTACTTCGTCTAATTGTTTTTTGGCTTCAATTTGTGCGCTTACTTTTGCTTCGCTTAATATTTTTTCGCGAATAGCAGCTGCCTCATTCAAGATTCTCACCTGCTCTTCACGAGCTTCTGCCAACATAGCTTCTCCGTCGGCTTTAATGCCGGCCAACTGCTCGTTGGCTGTTTTTGCAGCTTCGAGTGATTTATCAATAAATTGCTTACGCTCTTCTACCATCTTAGTGATGACAGGAAAGCCGAATTTCGCAAGAATGATAAATACCACTGCAAACGAAAGGAGCATCCAGAACAGAAGTCCAAATTCAGGTTGTAATAATGACATGTTATTATAGAGCTAAGAAACAAACAACAACGGCAAACAAAGCAACACCTTCAACCAATGCAGCAATAATAATCATATTCATACGAATATCACCTGCAGATTCTGGTTGACGAGCGATGGCTTCCATAGCAGAACTACCGATTTTACCAATACCAAGACCAGCTCCGATGGCTGCAATACCTGCACCAATAGCTGCACCTAATTTACCTAATCCCAAACCAGCTGCTGCTGCTTGTAATAATACTGTTCCTAACATAATTTTTTATTTTTAATGGTTTAATATTAATGTTTTAATTTAAAATTCAATTTTTATTTTGCTTCATGATGATGCTCTACCAGAGAGAGTCCGATAAACACCGAAGAAAGCATCGTGAATACGTAAGCCTGGATATAGGCTACCAAAAGTTCCAGAATATTCATGAAGATTCCGAAGAAAACAGATAATACAGTCATCGAGCCATTTAGTACCTGTCCCATGGTTGCTGTAATAAATACCAAGCAAACAAGACTCAAAATCACAGAGTGTCCGGCCATAATGTTTGCAAAGAGACGAATCATCAATGCAAAAGGCTTGGTCAGGATACCCACTATTTCAATAGGAATCATAATTGGTTTCAATGCCAATGGCACATCGGGCCAGAAAATCTCTTTCCAATATTCTTTAGTGGCAAACAGGTTAACCGCTAGCAATGTACAACATGCCAGAGTCAGCGTGATTGCAATGTTACCGGTTACATTGGCACCTCCTGGAAATATAGGGATAAGCCCCATCAGGTTATTAAAGAAAATAAAGAAAAATACGGTTAACAGATACGGAGAATAACGCTCATATCCTTTTCCGATACAGGCTTTTATTACGTTATCATTGATGTCCATGATAAACATTTCCATGGTTCCCACAAATCCTTTCGGAGCCTGATTGGGATTTCTTTTTGACCAGCGAGATACACCTAGAATAATTACACAAAGAAGAATGCTGTTTAGAATTATAGCAAACGCAGTTTTGGTAATTGATAAGTCGAGCGGCCTCACTTCTGCACCGGCTGCATTCTTCTCTACAATCTTACCATCAAATTGTCCTCCTTTGGCAACATAAAACCCTTCGTACTCACCTGTGGGAGAATGATGGAATTCAGAAGAGAAAAACATATGCCAGGTTCCATCCTGCCCCATAACAATAACAGGCAAAGGAATGGAGATATGGGTTTCGCCCCATGTGGTAATATGCCACTCATATGAATCGCCAATATGACCAAAAACTATGCTTTTAACATCTACCTCACCTTTGCCTTCTGACTCATTAGCCGAAGCTGGTAACACAGGCAAAAACATAAGTAGCAATAGCCATGTATATCTTCTTATCTTATACACTAAGTTTTTCATTTGCTTTTTTTCTTTTTAAACTCTTTTCAAAATCAAAATAGAATTTGGTTTCAAGTACCGAATAAGCCACATAGAAAAATGCAATTGTAAGCACAAATTCTTTATCTTTTTCATTAATCAATAATACGTATAATCCTATAAATATTACTGTAGCAAAGACCTTAGCTATTCTTAGCACCAAATATATATTCAACAACTCATTGTTAGATTTCTTGTTTATCCGCCTTAACACCTCACCAAATGAGAATCCCATCAGGTAAAAGAAGATTGGAATACTAGGATACCATATAAATAATTCTTCGGGAATTATATTATAAAAAATAATTCCACCAATTACTCCTAAAGTACACATTACCGTAGTAAGTACAACAAGGAATCTTTTCCTCAACGTTTTCATAGAAATTACAAAAATAAAGAGCCTCCTTAAATTGGGTTCTTTCTCAATTTTGTTTGATTCATGCTATTTTGTTTGTTTACAGGTTGATAAATTACAATCGAATAAAAAGCATAACATACTGAAACGGCATTATACAAAGAAAGAAAGAAAGAAAGAAACCCGGTAAAACTACCCCGTGGAAAATTTAATAAGACCCATAGATTAAAATTGATTTTTCGATTTAAGAGTATACAATTATGTTATTCTACACAAACAGAAACAACATTCCGTTTGACTTCCACAAATCCACCATTGACCGGGATTTCTATTTCATCCCCTTCAAAAGGCTTAATCCGTATAACTCCCTTTCTTAAGGAAGATACCAAAGGAGCATGGTCCTGCAAAATTGTAAACCTCCCGTTAGTACCCGGCAATGTAACAAGGTCTACATCGCCGTTGAAAAGAGTACGTTCCGGTGATAATATTTCTACTTTCATAATGTTATTATGATATTCTTAAATGCTCAGAAAAAATTATTGAGCCTGAGCCAACAATTTCTTACCTTTTTCAATAGCTTCTTCGATGGTACCAACATTCAGAAAGGCTGATTCTGGCAAATAATCTACTTCACCATCCATAATCATTTTAAAGCCTTTGATTGTATCCTCTATAGAAACCATCACACCCTTTACACCTGTAAACTGTTCGGCAACAGTGAACGGTTGTGACAAGAAGCGTTGTACACGACGTGCACGGTTCACTGTCAGACGGTCTTCATCAGACAACTCTTCCATACCTAGGATTGCAATGATATCTTGAAGCTCTTTGTTTCGTTGCAAAATCTGTTTCACTCGCTGAGCAGTATCATAGTGATCCTGACCAACTACCAATGGGTCAAGAATACGTGATGTAGATTCCAGTGGGTCAACAGCAGGATAGATACCGAGCTCGGTAATCTTACGACTTAATACTGTTGTAGCATCAAGGTGAGAGAAGGTTGTTGCAGGAGCAGGGTCTGTCAAGTCATCAGCAGGAACATAAACCGCCTGTACAGAAGTGATAGAACCATTTTTAGTTGAAGTTATACGTTCCTGCATAACACCCATTTCAGTAGCCAGTGTTGGTTGATAACCTACTGCCGATGGCATACGTCCGAGCAATGCAGATACCTCGGAACCTGCCTGAGTAAAACGGAAAATATTATCTATAAAGAGCAAAATATCTTTTTGTATTCCTTCTGAAGCACCTGAGTCACGGAAAGACTCAGCAACAGATAATCCGGAAAGAGCAACAGAAGCACGTGCACCTGGAGGCTCATTCATCTGTCCATATACCAAGGTAGCCTGTGATTTTGCCAACTCTTCTTTATCAACTAAAGAAAGGTCCCAGTTACCATCGGCCATTGATTTCTTGAATTCCTCACCATAACGAATTACTCCCGATTCAATCATTTCACGGAGCAAATCGTTACCTTCACGGGTACGTTCACCTACACCTGCAAATACAGAGAAACCATTCCCTTTTTTTGCAATGTTGTTGATCAGCTCCATAATCAAAACTGTCTTACCTACACCGGCACCACCGAACAATCCAATTTTACCACCTTTTGCATATGGCTCCAGCAGGTCAATCACCTTGATTCCTGTAAACAAGACTTCACTTGAAGTTGTTAGTTCATCAAATTTAGGTGGTTCACGGTGAATGGGATAAGCTCCCGACATCTCGAGACTTTCCATGCCATCTACAGCTTCACCAATCACGTTCATCAAGCGTCCTTTCACCTGATCTCCAACAGGCATCGTAATGGGAGCCCCAATAGCAATTACTTCAAGACCTCTCTGTAAACCGTCGGTACTGTCCATGGCCACCGAACGTACAGTGTTCTCTCCGATGTGTTGCTGAACTTCTACAATAAGTGTTTTCCCATTTGAACGTTTTATTTCCATGGCGTCATGAATACGAGGCAGCTGTACTTTTTCGCCCGTACTCTCAAAGAATACATCCACAACAGGACCAATTACTTGTGAGATACGCCCTACTATTTGTGACATAAGCAGTTATTTTATTTTTTTAGTTATTTTTTCTCAAATAACCCCGTTTTTGGGGTCTCACAAAGATAAAAACAAAATATCACACAAGCGTTCTTTTAGGGAATTTTTAAATCATAAAACACTAATTTTCTTTTCGACACTAAATACAAACTCACCTAAACAACAGGAAATCAGATAAATTAGTTTATTTTCAAAAAAATCAAGGCAGATATTAATGATTACTAAATCAAAAATAACTGCCTTAAACCTGTTATATATAATAATATCTATATCAAACTGTTATAGAATATACATAATGATGCCAAAAAGGATAAAATGTAGTAGGAAACAAAAAGATTGAAATAACCAAACTGATGAGCCATAACACTGATAATGTGATTTTAACAACCAGAGACATAGGCTTCCAACCAAATAGTTGTTTAAAAATGGCATAAACCAACCCGGCCAATGGTATGCCAACCAACACTATTCCAACAATACATGCCCAGATAATTCCTCCTGGAGAGTTCAGTACAATTACGCTATCATTAAATACCGGAAGTAGTCCCAGAAGACCAACTCCACCTCCTAACACAATTGAAACAGCCGTGGATATCAGCACTAAAAGTGCAAATATCAATGCAAATAGCACTGGGCATAACAACAGAGCCAGTAATACAAGAATTACTTTTATACAAACCCCTATTATCTGTACAATTACATCTCCGATTTTTTGCAATGTTGTGCGAGGCTTCCCAGACTTAACATATTTATTAACTCCATCTGCCACTTTCTCAAAACCGTCGGTTACTGTTTTACCAATATTCTCCACCGTAACACGTTCTCCCCTCATTGCCAGTTTTTCGGCTGCTGTATTAGCTAACGGAATTGAAATCCACAATATAATGTATATAATGACAACCACTCCATGCCCTAAGATTAATAAAAGAAGCATCAACAAGCGAACCGCAGTCGTATCCCACCCCATATAAGCGGCAAAACCAGAAGCGACTCCTCCCAAAATCATATCATCGGAATTTCGGAAGAAACGGCGATGAACCGGTTCCTCTTGTTTTTTATGACTTTCTCGAAAGGTCTCTCCTGTAGCAGATTCTTCACTTCCTGCCTCTGCTTCAGGAAGTTCTTCTGGTTTACCCATCCGGGCAATTACTTCTTCTACATATTCTATAGAAATAACCTGAAACCCGGCACTCACTTTCTCTGTAAACAACTCTGAGATCCTAATTTCCATATCATTCAAGATCTCTTCGGCACCCACTTCTTTACGAAAGTGCAACTTCAGATTGGCCAGATATTGATCCAGCAATTGGTACGCATCTTCATCAATATGATATACAGTACCTCCTAAATTCACAGTTAATGTCTTTTTCATTTTTTATAGGTCAATTTGATGCAATATGATTCACAGTTTCATTTAATTCTCTCCAGGAAATTTCCAGTTCATCTAGAAACAACTCTCCATCAGGAGTAAGCTTATAATATTTTCTTGGTGGCCCCTGAGTTGATTCTACCCATTCATACTCAAGTAAACCGTCATTCTTCAATCTTGTGAGCAGAGGATAAAGTGTTCCTTCCACCACAATCAACTTGGCCTCCTTTAACTTCTGGATAATATCCGAAGCATAGGCTGCCTCTTTATGCAACAAAAGCAGAATGCAATATTCGAGCATTCCTTTGCGCATTTGAGATTTTACGTTGTCTACATTCATAGCCTGATCATTTGATTATTCAAATATAGGCATAACCACAGTACTATGTTATACAAGGTATTATATTTTATATATTATTAACCAATAAACAGTAAGTTTATATTAATAGGTATAATATAACGTTATAATAATCACTAATTAATGCACAATTATTAATAACAACTAGAAATTGAATTAATAATTACCTATAGTCAATCCCCGCTTTTTTGGCTTGTGAATGCTGAAACTTCCTTTGAAGTATATAAAGACGACCATTTTTAATAAACCTAGCGCCAGTTTGCTTGAAATAAAAGGGGACCTTTTTTTCAATACATTGCTTTCGAATGTCCAACACCCAATCATAATTACACACGCGGGCATCATGGCCCGATTCTCCTCCCACTACCACTTCTTCTATGCTTGTTCCTAGATAGGCTGATAGATTTATTTGCTCCAGAAGCGGTTCACAAACAATAATTTTATGTTTTATCGGTGCTTTCAAGTAAATCGGTAGACGATAATCTGCTCTATCCTGATTTTCAACTGTACAACAAATTGTCACGTTCTCATAGCCATCCTTCCAGTCATCAGGCAAACAATTATTAAACCGGTCAATACGTTTAGTTATAATAAAAAAATGCAGGTCATTCCGAGCCCTGATCATATTCCATACATCTATTCTCCATTCATCAGCATCTTCAAGAAAGAAATCAGAACTAAAGCAGGTGTACACAACATCTCCCGAAGGAATTTTATACTCTTTATTACGCTTTTTCTTCAGAGGCAAATCAAAATCCCTTGTCTTTGTTACCAAAGAGCTGTCTCTTCCATGCTTTGCATCAATCCTATAAACATAACAATGCAGACAACCAGGGCTAATTTTATGGCAACCATGCCATGGATTCCAAAGTGACATATATAATAGGTGTATTAACTACAAAAATACAATCAGGAAACGATAAGCCGGGATTTATTACCCGCTAAATTCCAAAACTAATCAATTATTAAGTATCACCACATTTTAATTATTGACATATTTAGACCTCTGTATTATTTCAAGCAATCACATATAATAATGTGATTATTATATTTATCATGCGTCTTAGGTGTGTGAAATTAATAAAAATCTGAAAATTAATAGCACAAATTGCCATTAATAAACAAGTTCTCCTTATCTTCGGTTCAAATTTAAACAGAGCTATGAAATTATTTCCAAAATTAAGAAAATCAAGAGAAGAACAAACTGAATTAGTTCAGTCGAGAATTGAATACTATTTTACGCTTATCCGCGTATATTATCAGTCAACAATGGCCATCAACCTAGGCATTACCAATATCAATGCTTTACCTGATATGGCCATGTTCAAAAGAACCTTTAAGCTTCAAACACAAAATGGAAAGCTGGGAGTTGCCGAAAGATCACATGCTAGAAAGTTATTAATGCAGAACTATGGTCTTAGTGATTTATTCTTTAAGGAATTAGATTCTTCAATTAAAACCAATTGTAAGAAGCAAACTGATGCACAATCATTTCTTTTCGTATTTCAGGGGTTCTCAAACGACCTGTTAATGGTTGTTAGCAATCAAATGCAACTAAAAATGGCTTTACCTGGATTTTTCACGAAAGCTCTTTATTCAATTACAGAGAAAACCATCCATAAGATTCTAACTAAGGATGACTGGAAAGCTGATGAAGTGCGTAAAACCTGTCGTGATGTAAGAAAATACAATAACAAATTAGGATATTCGGAAAAATGGATTGTGGAATATGTCTTCCCATTTATCCTGATCGCAAAAAGCGGTAAAAAAAAGAATCCGGATTTCTCTAAACGATAACCTACAATCAAAATTTAAATATACAATTTAAATCCGATTACAAACAGATAAAAGAGAGTGTCTCGCAAATGCGATTTCACTCTCTTTTTATTTGGCTATCTATCAAGGAACACAATTAGGCCTTTAACTTCCTGATAATCTAATTTATTATAAACGTTTGCTCTTCATATTTCCTCGCAAACAAAAAGGGAGAGAGCGTGCCAGATATATAAGTCGCTATCAGTCGATAGTCTTTTTATGTTACCGGAACGCTCTCTCTATTTCTTATCTGAGTAAAAAATCAATCATAGGTATCAGTCATTTCTGCTTAGGAGATCCCAGAAAAGCCATCCGTAATTCTTACTTGCCTCAAGAGCCTCATCGGTAAGTGACCATTTAAAACTAATAGGATCCATCACAATTTCGAAACCAGATTCTTTCAGTTTAGAATATATCATTCTGACTGAGGCATCTTTCAAACCATAACTACCAAATGCAGCCGCTTTTTTGTCTTTGAACTTCAGCCCTTTTGTCATATCCAGAAAACAGGATATAGAAGGAAGTATTCCGTGATTCAAACATGGAGAGCCCACCAAAACTCCTTTTGAACGAAACACCTCTGTAATTAAATCATTCCGGTCACATATAGATGCATTCAACAACTTAACATCAACCCTATGGTCGGCAGAATATATCCCATCAGCAATACTTTCGGCAATTGTTCGTGTAGCATTATATGTTGTATCATATATAATGGTAACCTGATTTTCATGATAATTATTTGCCCACATAAGGTACTTGGTTACTATTTGCAACGGATTTTCACGCCAAATTATCCCATGACTAGGACAAATAACATCGATTGGAATATTTTTTCGGATGTATTCGTTAATGGTATTGGTAATAACTTTCCCATGTGGATTCATGAGATTGGCATAATACTTAATAGTCTCAAAGTTTAAATCGCACTGATTTACCAAATCGTTAAACAAGAGTTCCGAACTTAAATGACAACCAAACAATGCATTACTAAACAAAACATTTTCTTCTGTCATATAACAAAACATCGTATCGGGGGAAGAATTTAATGGAAATTCAACAAAAATGATTTCTTTTCCATTGCCAACTGGCAGTTTATCACCACTTTTAACCGTTACGAAATTCCAGTTTTGATGATAATTGCCCATCAGGACCTCTTTGCCATTTGCTGTGCAATAAATAGGTGTATGCGGAATTAGATTCATCAGTTTTGGCAAAGCCCCACTGTGATCACCCTCTGATTGGGTACAGATTATACAGTCAATGGAAGATAAATCCACCTCCTTTGCCAGGTTCTTTATGTATTCATCGCCAAAAGTAGCTATAACTGTATCTATTAAAACAGTCTTCTCTTCCTGAATGAGATATGAGTTGTAACTTGTCCCTCTGTAAGCCGAATAATCATAACCTGCGTATCTCCTTAATTCCCAGTCATTTTTTCCAACCCAGTAGATATTATTTTTGATATGTTTCTTCATAAAATAGTAAATAGGTATATATTAGTTAGTTAGTTTTTAGGCTAGATATTTTTTTTCCAACTGATGCAATAGCTCATTAAAGCGTTGATGTTGATCTTCACCAAATTTGCTATCCATCAACTGACAGTCTTTGTAGAGAATCTCTTGTTTTGGAGGAGGGATCAACTTGTCTCCTATCGAAAACAAAATCGTATTTTCCTTTAAAATATGGTTTTCCATCAGCTCAACATAGCTCTCGATTGATTCTGCAAGAAGATTGGCTGCATTCTTTTCTCCTTTTTTCAATGATTCAACAGCCGAGGCCATATCTCTAATATACCCTCTTCCTACCTCGTGCTCGAAAAGCATCACGGCAGCTGGACTGTTTTCATTGGCCATTCCATATTCAAACAGTGCAGGGAAATAAATAGTTTCTTCTTTTCCATGATGAAGTTTATCGGCAAACAGCCTCAGGAATTCAATAATCTGATCAATTTCCTCCAATACTGGATTTTGATGTTTTCTGATATTTTCTCCGATTTTAGTTAGGATTCCAAGCATCACCTCAATTTTTTTATGGTCATGCATTAAATTGTCTTTAGGTTTCATCAAATTTTCTTTTAATTAATATTAAGAAATAAATAAAGCCTAAGGTCTGGGTTAAAAGCAGGTGTATGTTGTGTTCAATAAAAATACTTCGGTAATTAACAATCTAAAAAAGATCTTAATATACCGCTATGAAAGATTAGTGCTTATATACACAAAACCTTTGGATTTTCTTGTATAACAACTCGTGTTCTAAAAGTATCTTAAAAGGTTTAGGATTTATAACGAATAGCACCTAATTTAACATTTATTATTATTTTTAACCCTAAAAGCGGATGATTATACGTTTTTACATAAATATTGTTTAACTAACTATTATAAAACCATATAAAATGGCGCCTTAAGTCTTATCTAAAAGAACAAACAAATAAGATTGTTTCGAATTATCCTGATTATTTTATCAAAAATGTATAAACATGCAAATACAAATAACAAATGCATATTTAACAATCTATTTATTAAAGAATGAATATTATAATATCAAAATACCAAATATAAATCTGTAATATTTTAAGTTTGTTAATTTCCGAATAAACATATTCATTATTAACTTATAACTATTACCTTTGTGTGTCATAAAAACGAAATAAAAAATGAAAAAGACTCTCTTTTTATTGATGCTCCTATTTTTGGGAGTTACTTATGCTTCTGCAGAAAAGCAGGCTGAGATTACTTTCGACAAGAAAGTGCATAATTTTGGTACATTCTCCGAAGAAAGCCCAAAGGTTAAATGCATATTTACATTTACAAATACCGGAGATGCACCGTTGGTAATCAACCAGGCTATAGCTTCTTGTGGATGTACTGTTCCCGAATACACAAAGGAACCTGTTATGCCAGGCAAGAAAGGAACGATTGAGGTTACATACAACGGAGCAGGTAAATATCCTGGTGAATTTAAAAAGAGCATTACCATCCGAAGCAATGCAAAAGAAGAACTGGTAAGACTTTATATAACAGGAGAGATGACCCCTAAAACATCAAAAAGCAACTAAAAAATAGGATTAAAAGGGGCTTAACCCTTTAGTATAAGATATTATTAATTATATTCAATAAAAAAACCTTGCTGTGTTGATATCAGCAAGGTTTTTTTATTGGATTACTTTCTACAAACTAGTATTGTTCGTTTTCATTAGGGAAATCACGACTTTTGACGTCGGTAATATATTGTCCGATTGCGTCAGTCATTACCGTATGTAAATCGGCATATCGACGAAGGAACTTAGGACTAAATCCTTTGCTCATTCCCAGCATATCCTGAACAACCAATACCTGTCCGTCTACTCCCCCACCGGCTCCGATACCAATTATAGGAATGGTCAGTTCGTTTGCAACTCTTTGTGCAAGGGCAGCAGGTATTTTCTCCAGTACTATTGCAAAGCATCCAGCCTCTTCGAGCAAATGAGCATCACGAACAAGTTTCTCAGCTTCAAAATCATCTTTTGCACGAACGGTGTATGTTCCATATTTATTTATGGATTGCGGCATCAACCCAAGATGTCCCATAATAGGAATACCGGCGGAAAGAATCTTTTGAACACTTTCAATAATCTCTTCTCCCCCTTCCAGTTTCAAAGCATCGGCATGAGACTCTTTCATGATACGTATGGCAGATGCCAATCCTTCCAGCGGGTTACCCTGGTATGAGCCAAATGGCATATCTACAACAACCATTGCACGTTTTACACCACGAACCACTGATTTACCATGATAAATCATCTGGTCGAGAGTAATTGGTAGAGTGGTTACATTTCCTGCCATTGTATTTGATGCCGAATCGCCTACCAGTATAACATCCATACCTGCCCCGTCAACAATCTGGGCCATGGTATAGTCATATGCAGTCAGCATGGAGATCTTCTCTCCTTTTTGCTTCATTTCAATCAGACGGTGAGTTGTCACCTTTCTGGTATCTTCATTAATATATCCAGCCATAATTATAGAATATTAAATTGCATTTTATTCAAAATTGAACGCAAAGGTAGTGCTTATTGCCAAATGTGAAAAGGAATTCATTAAAAAGATGATTGGCATTAATTGTTACTTTTTATATATCCGCAAATAAAAGTTCTGTTATTAGTATAAAACCTTTTTTTCAGTGAAAGGTTCACGATACCATTAATGTTACTAGAATTGAAAACATTAATAAGCAATCATCCTTTTAATGCCATCAGCTTTTTAAAGGTAAATCCAGTAAAATCGTCAATTACATGATGCGCCTTATTCTGAATAGCATTGCGGGGGTTGGTGGTTGCCAGCCCGATAACAGTAGCCCCGGCAGCATTCCCTGCTTGTAATCCCTGAAAAGAGTCTTCGAACACAAAACTCTGTGCAGGTGTTGCATCTAGCAGTTTTGCCCCCAGCAAGAAACATTCCGGATGAGGTTTGGATTCCTTAAACATATTCGCCGTAACAATGACATCAAACATCTCTTTTATTTCGGGATGAACACGGTACACCTTCTCCATCTTACAAGTATCCGAGCTGGTAACTACCGCCATCCTTACCCCGTTCATCTTCAAATCTTCTATAAAGTCAAGCACACCGGGGATATAGTCATATTGCATGTTTCCCTCAAAAAGCAGCAGGTCTTTCCGAAGCTTTTGCTTCTCCTCTTCCATTCCCTCGAAATAAGTTTCATATATATGCATCAATGTTTGCCCTTTAATTACATGAGCAAATCCGGGTATTTCGGGATGATATTTACGCCCCTGTTCTTCCCAAAAGGTACTGTACTGATCTTCCGTATCAATCACAACTCCGTCAAAATCAAAAAGAGCAGCCATCATTTTAGATTCTTTCATTAACTATAATATTATTTTTCCTGTGCAAAGGTCTTCATAATTCTTCAATACAACAAATTATTCCTACCTTTGCAGCGCTAAAAAAATGTAAAGTCGTTTATGACTAATCAAAACAATCCACATATTCTTGGTACCGAACCTATCGGTAAATTATTGCTTCAATATTCCATCCCGGCGATTATCGGGATGACGGTAACCTCATTATACAACATCATTGATAGTATATTTATCGGTCACGGTGTTGGGGCCATGGCTATTTCAGGGCTGGCTATTTCTTTCCCTTTGATGAACTTAATAATTGCTGTTTCTACTCTGGTAGGAATTGGCGGTTCGGCCATCTCGTCCATTCGTCTGGGACAGAAAGATCGTGCAGGAGCTACAGAGGTTCTGGGAACGGTACTGATGTTGTGTCTGGTCAATTCTGTGGTTTTCGGCTCTCTCTTTCTGATATTTCTCAATCCGATACTGATTTTCTTCGGAGCTAGTAGCACTACATTGCCATATGCGCATGATTTTATGCAAGTGATTCTGTTAGGAACTCCTATATCATACACCATGATTAGTTTGAATAACGTGATGCGTGCTACAGGATACCCAAAGAAAGCCATGTTATCGTCCATGATAACCGTTCTTGCAAATGTGATTCTTGCCCCTATCTTTATTTTTAAGTTCCATTGGGGAATTAAAGGAGCGGCACTGGCTACCGTAATTTCACAGTTCATCGGTATGATATGGGTGCTTCATCATTTTATGAATAAAGACAGTTATGTTCATTTTCAGAAAGGATTTCACAAAATAAGGAAACAGGTAGTACTGAATATCTTCTCTATTGGCATGTCTCCTTTCCTGATGAACGTTTGTGCCTGCGGAATTGTAATCATTATTAATAAGAGTCTCGAAGATAATGGCGGCGACATGGCCATTGGTGCTTATGGTATCATCAACCGTGTACAAACACTTTTTGTAATGGTGGTACTGGGCGTTACCATGGGTATGCAGCCAATCATTGGCTACAACTACGGAGCCAAACAAATTGACCGCGTAAAGAAGACACTAAAAGCAGGTATCATTGCCGGGTTCTCTATTATGTCGCTGGGATTTGTCTTATGCGAACTCTTTCCTCATGCCATTTCGGCCATGTTCACAAACGACGATTCATTAATTGGTCTTGCTGCTACTGGTTTACGAATATCCGTTCTTGCATTTCCATTGGTAAGTTGCCAGATAGTAATATCCAACTTCTTCCAAAGTATTGGTAAAGCTAAAGTCAGCATTTTCCTTTCTCTTTCCCGCCAGTTGATATATCTGTTGCCTTGCCTTTTGATTCTTCCGTCAATGTTTGGAACAAAAGGAGTATGGGGAAGTATGGCTGTATCAGACTTTATGTCGTTTTTCACAGCAATAGCTATGTTGACAATACACATTAAAAAAATCAGCAAGCAAAATCAAATCATGGCCGAAAACAGGGCATAAAGAATTTACCGCCACTCGCAGCCAATAAGAACTTATTTTATATCTTTGGTGATTATTCACTCATAAAGATATAAATCAGATGATCGAAATTCTATTAGGGAACCCGCTTTTCAGGGGAACATCACCCGATGAGCTGGCACAAAACATTGAAGGAATATCTTATCAGATCAAGAGCTACAAGAAAGGAGATATTCTTGCTTTTCAGGGAGATGTCTGCAATAAACTCATCATCCTGCTGAAAGGAAGTGTACGTGGCGAAATGATTGATTATTCCGGAAAACTGATAAAAATAGAAGATATACATGCTCCACGGGCATTGGCTCCTCTGTTCCTTTTTGGGACAGAAAACAAGTATCCGGTAGAAGTAACTGCCAATGAAGATGTGGAAGCCCTCTCTATTCCAAAAGAGAGTATACTCATTCTCTTCCAACGCAACAAACGGTTCCTGGAGAACTACCTGAACACCTCTGCCAACTATGCCAAAACTATTTCCGACAAACTATTTTTTCTATCCTTTAAAAACATCAAACAGAAATTAGCCTCGTATATTCTTCGTCTTTCGGCTTCGGCAGGAGACAAACTGGTAATGGACCGCTCACAACAGGAGTTGGCTGATTACTTCGGTGTATCACGTCCTTCACTAGCACGGGAACTTGCAAATATGCAGGAAGAGGGGCTGATTACAGTTGACCGAAAGCACATCGCCATCATTAATAAAGAAAAACTTAAGGAGATGATTCGGTAAAACAACACCCTTAGCAGAATAAAACAGCTGTTTTCTAAGCATCAAGCCGATGTTGCCACCTTGTGATGTGAGGTTCTTTCTATTTTAACACATATATTATTTTACAATTAAAAATCAATATAAATCTGATAATCTTATTATTAGAAACAACCGTGGTGCAGAGGGTGGAGATAAAACAGCGGTTTTTATGTATGGATATATAAATCTGAAAAAAATCTTCAAAAAAAAGAATTTTCAAAATTTAATTTCAGAAAAGGTTGGAAGTACGATTTTACTCCACCCTCTACACCATTCTTGGCTCGTCACACAATCTCATTACATTGATTATTTGGTTATTACAAATATAAATAGCAAACTATACCAGGGGGCAGTACAAATCTACTCCACCCCGGCATCTATTTGCGCACTACTCTATCCCTCACCTCCATTATCGGGATGCGGGGATGAATCAATAAGGCACTCTGCAAAGCCACCCCCGAAAGACAGCAGTCTTCACACCGACAATTAGCGGATTGAACCAAGAGAACTAATCCGAACATAAGGGCAAACTAATGTTTTATTGGCGATGAACTAGCTGAATCATGTACATGTTTACCCTCAATCTTGTACATGATTGGATTCAATCTTGTACATGTTTACCCCCGAATCATGTACAAGATTGGGGTAATGTATCCTGTTATTTCGACTAATTCATTGAATAGTTTCCCTAATTGGCAATTATAAGTTGACTACTAGTGCTCCAAGCCCTATAATCAGTTGACCGATGAATTCATTCCCCTGATACCGGTTGTACGATAGCCTTCCCCTCGAATCTGCTTACCTGAATAGATGAATTTAGTGCTCAGATACGGGTTGTGCTCTTTAGATTCAAAGTCTGAAACAGGTAGGCCGCTCACTTTCCTCCCGTTGCGATGGGATTGAAGGACGAAACTGCTCTTCTTAGTCGCATTGACGGTAAAGTCTCAAATATAATTCCGACCAAACAATAATAATGATTAAACTCAAAAGCAATTCAGTCCGATTGCAAGATAACTGAAAACAAAAAATAAATTCCGGTTGTTGTAACATTGGTTACAGAATTGCCTCCCTCCCCTCCTATATCTTTGCACATATAAAATTGATAAACCTATAAAATGAATAAAATTATGAGTATGTTCTGTTTTCAATGTCAGGAAGCTTCTAAAGGTATAGGATGTACCTTAAGTGGTGTATGTGGTAAAACTCCCGAAGTTGCCAATATACAAGACCTTCTGCTTTTCGTAGTACGTGGTATCTCTGTGTACAACCAGGAATTAAGAAAGGCAGGCAATGCTTCTCCCGAAGCCGATAAGTTTGTATTCGACGGTCTGTTTATGACCATTACCAATGCAAACTTCGACAAACAGGCTATTATTAATAAGATTAAAGCGGGGCTCGCCTTGAAAAATGAGTTGGGTAAGAAAGTAACACTGCCAAATCCTCCCGACGAATGTACCTGGAATGGCGATGAAAGCGAATTCGAGACAAAGGCTGCAACAGTAGGCGTGCTTCGTAACAGCGACGAAGATATCCGTTCTTTAAAAGAGTTGGTGCATTACGGTATTAAAGGTATGGCGGCATATGTGGAACATGCTTGGAACCTTAATAATGAGAATCCGGAGATATTTGGATTTATGCAGCACGCACTGGCCGAAATCACCCGCAATGATATTACTATCGACGAGTTGATTTCACTGACTCTGGAAACAGGTAAATACGGTGTATCTGCAATGGCTCAGCTTGATGCAGCTAATACATCACATTATGGTAATCCGGAACTATCGGAAGTAAATATCGGTGTTGGCAAGAATCCGGGAATCTTGATTAGTGGTCACGACCTGAAAGATTTGGAAGAATTGCTGCAACAAACCGAAGGAACGGGCGTGGATGTGTATACACATAGCGAAATGCTGCCGGCTCACTACTATCCGCAACTGAAAAAGCACAAACACTTGGTAGGTAATTACGGAAATGCTTGGTGGAGACAGAAAGAGGAATTTGAAACATTCAACGGCCCTATCCTCTTCACAACCAACTGTATAGTGCCTCCAACCAAGAATGCTACTTATACCGACCGTATCTATACCACCGGAGCCAGCGGCCTGGAAGGCGCTACCCATATTCCTGCACGAGTAAACGGTGAGCCAAAGGATTTCTCGGCAATAATTGAACATGCAAAAAAATGCCTGCCTCCTACTCAGATTGAAAGCGGTAAGATTGTCGGCGGTTTTGCACATGCTCAGGTACTTGCCCTAGCAGATAAAGTGGTAGATGCCGTTAAGGGCGGCGCAATCAGCAAATTCTTCGTAATGGCGGGATGCGATGGACGCATGAAAAGCCGCAACTACTACACAGAATTTGCCGAGAAATTGCCGAAAGACACTGTCATACTCACTGCTGGTTGCGCAAAATACCGTTATAACAAACTTCCATTGGGAGACATCAACGGAATTCCACGTGTACTAGATGCCGGACAATGCAACGACAGCTACTCACTGGCGGTAATCGCTCTGAAACTGAAAGAAGTATTCGGACTGGAGGATATCAACGACCTTCCAATCATCTATAACATTGCATGGTACGAACAAAAAGCAGTAATTGTACTGTTGGCGCTTCTTTCACTTGGTGTGAAGAAGATTCATTTGGGACCAACCCTGCCGGCATTCCTCTCACCAAATGTAACAAAGGTTTTGGTAGACAACTTCGGAATCGGAGGTATAAGTACTGTAGATGAAGATATTGCTGCATTCCTTGCATAAAACACTCGCACGAATCATTATAAAAATCATTATCCCTAAACCAGTTTTTATGTATCCCGGTACTTTCTTTTAAGTATCGGGATACTTGTTCTATTACTTTATATCTTTACTTTTGTCTAACTAAATAAAAACGAGAAAAAGATGTTTGCAGAAATAAGAAGAAAAGAGAGGACCATGAGTTCTCAACAAGCAAAAGAAGTTCTTGAAAGCGGATCATACGGTATTTTATCTATGTGCGGACAAAATAATTATGGTTATGGCGTACCACTAAACTATGTTGTTGAAGAAAATCACATTTATTTTCATTGTGCAACTGAAGGAGAAAAACTTCGTAGTTTAAAAGTAAATAATAAAGTAAGTTTTTGCGTAGTTCAGAATGCTGAAGTTATTGCAGAGAAATTTACTACAAATTATAGAAGTAGCATGGCATTTGGCAAAGCAAACTTTGTAACCTCGGAAGAAGAAATTCGTTACGCAATGACACTGATATTAAAAAAATACGCTCCAGAACACATCGAAACAGGGGAAAAATATATCAATCAAGCAATTACACGAATTCAAGTGATAAGAATAGATATTGAACACATATCGGGTAAAATAAATTAAATATTCTCTTCTTGTTAATTTCTGCTAAATCTTATTCTTTTATTTCTATATAATAGCTCCGCTTCTTATTTTTGCACAAAAACTAAACAATTGTGCAATTTATAATGAAACATCAAAACTGCTTTATAGATTATATAGAACAAAGCATCATCAATAACTGGGACTTAAATGCCCTGACAGACTACAAAGGAGCAACACTTCAATACAAAGACGTAGCAAGAAAAATAGCTAAGACTCATTTATTGTTCGAGGAATGTGGCATAAAAAAGGGCGATAAGGTTGCCATTTGCGGAAGAAACAGCTCATTCTGGGCAGTAGCATTTCTGGCAACTGTAACCTACGGGGCTGTTGCCGTACCGGTTCTTCACGAGTTCAAGGCCGACAATATCCATAATATTGTGAATCATTCTGAAGCCCGCATTCTTTTCGTGGGAGACCAAGCTTGGGAAAATCTGAACGAAGAGCTTATGCCTAACCTTGAGGGTATCTTTCTGTTGAACACATACGACCTTTTGCATTCGCGTTCAGAGAAACTTACCTATGCACGCGAAAACCTGAATGCTCTTTATGGGAAGAAATATCCAAAGAATTTCCGAAAGGAACATATCTGTTATCATAAGAATCATGAAGAAGAGCTCGCACTGATAAATTATACATCAGGAACAACCGGATTCTCTAAAGGAGTAATGCTGCCCTATCGCAGTCTCACATCAAACGTGGAATATTGTTACGAAAAGCATCCTATTAATCCGGGAGAAAAGATTGTTGCTACACTGCCAATGGGACATGTTTATGGTATGACCTATGATTTCCTTTACGGAATCACTGTAGGAGCGCAGGTTTATTTCCTCACCCGCATGCCTTCGCCTAAAATCATCTTACAGGCTTATGCAGACGTTCAGCCAAAGTTAATAGCCTGTGTGCCGCTGATTGTGGATAAAATTATCAGAAAAACAATTCTGCCTAAACTGGATAACAAGTTGAGCAAATTCCTGCTTCATGTTCCTATTGTAAGCGATAAACTGAAAGCATCTATCCTGGAAGAGACAAAGAAAACCTTTGGAGGCAACTTCAGCGAGCTCATTATCGGAGGGGCTTCACTGAACGCAGCAATTGAAGATTTCATGAAATCAATTAATTTTCCGTACACCGTTGGTTATGGAATGACCGAATGTGGTCCGATTATCACATCCGATTACTGGAAAGACCTTAAGAAATACTCTTGCGGACGTGCGGCATCACGTATGGAAGTAAAAATTGCATCGAAAGATCCGGAAAACATTCCGGGAGAACTTCTTTGCAAAGGTACAAACCTGATGCTGGGCTATTACAAAAACGAAGAGGCAACCAAAGAGGTGATTGATGCCGATGGATGGTTCCACACCGGCGATATGGCAATTATGGACAAAGATGGTTATGTAACACTGAAAGGACGTTGCAAGAATCTGCTTATGAATGCATCCGGACAGAATATCTATCCCGAAGAGATTGAATCGGTACTCAACAATATGCCATTTGTTGCAGAATCACTCATTGTTATGCAAAACAGCAAGCTAGTAGCACTTATCTATCCCGATTATGACGATGCATTTGCAAACGGATTAAGTGAAGAGGATATTGAAAAGGCGATGGAGGCAAATAGAGCTTCCCTGAACCAACAATTACCTGCTTACGAGCAAATTACCAAGATTAAGATCTACCAGGAAGAATTTGAAAAAACAGCTAAAAAGAGCATCAAACGCTTTATGTATCAGGGAGAGGAGTGCTAAACAAAAGATATTGATATGATAAAAAACTAAACTAGACTTAACAATCGGGATAACAACAAATCCTCTGATTTCAAAACAATTGGAGGAAACAAATAACCTAAGAAGCAGACAACCGAACGGGATTTTGTCTACGCCTTAGGTTATTTTTTATCTCCCTCGTACAACTTACTTTTCTGGCTGAATTCTTTGTTGAATCAGATTCTAAATAGTAGCTTTGCAATAATAAAAACATTTACAATGAGTGTTTCACCCGAACTATTAGTATACAAAGCTTCCGCAGGGTCAGGAAAAACTTTTACCCTGGCTGTGGAATATATCAAACTGTTGATTCAAAACCCACGTGCTTATCAGCAAATACTGGCTGTAACCTTCACCAACAAAGCAACTGCCGAGATGAAGGAACGAATTCTGAGTCAGCTTTACGGAATTTGGAACGGAGACAAAGACTCGGTCGCCTATCTGGAAAAGGTATGCACTGAGCTAAACCTACCGGAAACCGAGGTGCGCAATGCAGCCGGCACGGCACTAAACTACATGATTCACGACTACAGTCGTTTTCGGGTGGAGACCATTGACTCCTTCTTCCAGTCGGTGATGCGCAATCTGGCGCGGGAACTGGAACTGAGTCCGAACCTGAACATTGAGCTCAACAACGCAGACGTGCTTAGTGATGCAGTGGATTCAATGATTGAGAAATTGAAACCAACGTCGGAAGTGCTGGCATGGCTGCTGGATTACATAGACGAGCGGATTAAGGATGACAAACGATGGAATGTTTCGGGTGAGGTAAAAAACTTTGGCCGGAACATATTCGATGAAGGCTATATTGAAAAAGGTTACGGATTGCGACAAAAGCTGAAAGACCCACACTATATATCGAATTATAAAAAGAAACTTCAGGCTATCCAAACGGAGGCACTGGACCAGATGATTGGGTTTTCGGAGCAGTTCTTCGGACTTCTTGAGGAACATGGACTGACTCCTGCCGACTTGAAGAACGGAACAAGGGGAATAAGTAGCTATTTCAATAAGATTCAAAACGGAAATCTTGGCAATGACGTGCGCAATACCACAGTGGAGAAGTGTCTGGAAAGTGCTGAAAACTGGGCAACCAAAACTTCGCCTTATAAAAGCACCATCATTTCACTGGCGGAAGAGGAACTGATTCCGATTCTTGAAACGGCAGAGGAGTTCCGAATGAAGAACAACAGGCTGGTTAACTCTTGTCGGTTGTCGCTACAGCACGTAAACAAAGTGCGATTGCTGACAAACATTGATGATGAGGTGCGCATACTGAACAAGGAATGTAACCGCTTTCTATTGTCGGATACAAATGCTCTGTTGCACAGGTTGGTACAAGATGGAGATTCATCCTTCGTTTTTGAGAAAATCGGGGCCAACATCCGCAATGTGATGATTGATGAGTTTCAGGATACATCGCGAATGCAGTGGGACAACTTTAAATTGCTGCTGCTTGAGGGGTTGTCGCAAGGTGCCGATAGTCTCATCGTGGGCGACGTTAAGCAATCTATCTACCGTTGGCGCAATGGCGACTGGGGAATTTTGAATAGTCTGCGGGATAAGATGGAGAACTTTCCGGTCCGCGTAAAAACGCTGACCACCAACCGCCGAAGCGAAGCAAATATCATCGGGTTCAACAACCGTCTGTTTACCGCGGCTTGCGAATACCTGTGCGGAATATACAAAGAAGAACTGGGAGATGAATGCGACAGCCTGAAAGATGCCTATTGGGACGTAAAACAAGAATCACCCAAAAAAGAAGATAAAGGATATGTAAAAGCCACGTTCCTGGAAGGAGATGACAAAGATGTCCCTACCGAAGATAAGAAAGATTATGTGCAATATACACTTGAAGCCCTGGCAGAAGAGGTGGACAACCTGATTGAACAAGGGGTAAAACTGAACGACATAACCATCCTTGTGCGTAAGAATAAGGTAATTCCGCAAATTGCCAAGTTCTTTGACGAGAACCTTTCCTATCGAATTGTCTCAGACGAGGCTTTCCGATTGGACGCATCTCTTGCAATCTGCATGATTATGGACGGATTGCGTTATCTTTCAAACCCCGAAAACTCGATTGCCAAAGCTCAGCTTGCGGCAGCCTACCAAAACGAAGTGCTGTTTCAGGGAAATAAGGCAACTGCTCAGGAACAGGGTGCATCAAACAAAAACATATCAGAACAAAAAGTACCACAGGAGGGCATGCTGTTTCACGAAAGTGAAATGAGGCAACAAGGGGTAGATTTGAATACATTGCTACTTGGAGAGGTAGACAGCTATCTCCCACAGGAGTTTGTTGAACGGGCAGATACCCTTCCGCTGATGCCTCTCTACGAGCTGATAGAGGAACTCTTCCGCATCTTCCAATTGGAGAAGATAGAAAATCAGGATGCATACCTATTCTCTTTCTTCGATGCGGTTGTGGAATACCTGCAAAACAACACCTCCGACCCCGACTCGTTTATTGAGTTCTGGGAAGAGCGTCTTTGTGCAAAAACCATCCCTTCGGGAGAGATAGATGGAATAAGGATTATGTCCATCCATAAATCGAAAGGGCTGGAGTTTCATACCGTTTTGCTTCCTTTCTGTGACTGGAAACTGGAGAATGAAACGAACAACCAGCTGGTGTGGTGCGCTCCGGTTATCCCGCCATTCAACGAGCTTGACATCGTTCCGGTCAACTACTCATCGGCCATGGCGGAATCTATCTACAAGCAGGATTATGAAAACGAGCGCCTCCAACTGTGGGTGGACAATCTAAACCTGCTCTATGTGGCTTTTACCCGCGCGGAAAAGAACCTGATTGTATGGGGTAAAAAAGCGCAAAAGAACACTGTCTCGGAACTGCTTTACAATTCCCTTCTAACGGTTGCAAAAGAAAATTCCATGGAATGGGATGAGGACGACTCTTATGAATTTGGCACCCTTTGTCCGTCTGAAGCCAAGGAATCAAAAGCCACGACCAACAAACTGGTTATGCCCCTCAAAAGGCTGGCGGTGGAGATTGAGTCGCACCGGCATGATATCGAATTCCGTCAGTCGAACCGTTCGGCCGACTTCATAAAAGGGGACGATACGGGCGAAGGGGAAAATAAATACATCGATCAGGGGCAATTGCTTCACACCCTTTTCTCTGCAATTGAAACGCCCAACGATATAGAGGGCGCTGTCGAAAGGCTTCTTTTCGAAGGGGTGATACCCGACCGGAAGAGTGCAATGCAGATTCAGAATCTGGCGGAAAAAGCGCTCTCCCACCCAATGGTTCAGGAATGGTATTCGGGTTCGTACCGCCTCTTTAACGAATGTGCCATTATTTACAGGAAGAACGACACGCTGGAAGTGCGACGCCCGGACAGGGTAATGATGAGTGATGATGAGGTGATAGTAGTTGATTTTAAATTTGGTAAGAAGAAACGGGAATATAACGAACAGGTGCAGGGGTACATTTCACTGCTGAACCAGATGGGTTATAAAAACATTACCGGCTATCTGTGGTATGTATACAACAATGAGCTGGAAAAAATTGAAGTAGTATAGAGCAAATAAAGAATTATATAATGGAAACGTTCTTAAGTATCGTCGCAAAAGATATATATAAAAGGCATGGGGCCGATCTTTCCCGCGTGGCAGTCATTTTCCCCAATAAACGGGCGGGATTGTTCTTCAACGAACATCTGGCACAGGAGGCAGGACGCCCAATCTGGTCGCCGGCTTACCTCAGCATCAGCGAACTGTTCCAGCAACTGGCGGCTCAAAATGCTCAAAAGCCTTTAAAACTAGGAGATTCCATCAAACTAGTTTGCGAACTTTACAAGATATTCAGGGAGGAAACAAAAAGCGAGGAGTCGCTTGACGACTTCTTCTTTTGGGGCGAACTGCTTATCGGCGACTTTGACGATGCGGACAAGAACCTGGTAAATACCGAGAAGCTTTTCAGCAATCTGCAGGACTTGAAGAAGATGATGGATGGCTTTGATTTTCTCAGTGAAGAGCAGGAGGCGGCCATTCAGCAGTTTTTCCAGAACTTTTCCATCGAAAAGCGCACTGCACTGAAAGAGAAATTCATCTCCCTATGGGATGTGCTGGGTAATATCTACTGCCGTTTCAAAGAGAGACTGGCCAATCAGAATATTGCCTACGAAGGGATGCTCTACCGCTCGGTTATTGAACAACTGGATGCTTCCCAAATGAAATACGACACCTATGTGTTTGTAGGTTTCAATGTGCTGAATAAAGTGGAGACACGTTTTTTCCAATTGCTTCGCGATGCCGGGAAAGCGCTTTTCTATTGGGATTACGACCAGTTTTACACCGAAGCGAAGAATCATGAGGCAGGAGAGTTTATCCGTCGCAACCTGAAAGAGTTCCCCTCTGCATTGAGCGGAGTTGCTTGCAATAAGCTGATTCAGCCAAAGAAGGTCCGGTTTGTGGCCTCGTCAACCGAAAACGGACAAGCACGCTTCCTTCCGGAGTGGATTCGCAACAATGTAACCGGGAAAGAATCAGAAAGTGCGGTTGTGCTATGCAACGAGGCGCTCCTGCTGCCCGTACTCCACTCTATCCCCGACAGCGTGAAACATGTGAACATTACCATGGGATTTCCCCTAGCGCAGACACCTATACACAGTTTTATCACTGCATTGCTGGAGCTGCAGACCGAAGGTTTCCGTCCCGATACAGGTAGATATACTTACGCAGCGGTGCAGGCGGTATTAAAACACCCCTATACCCGCCAACTATCGCCCGAAGCTGACAAGCTGGAAACGGAGCTTACGGAAAAGAACCGTTTCTATCCATTCCCTTCCGAGCTAAAACGTGACAGCATTCTTACGCTGCTTTTCACTCCGCAAATAGGGAACCTTGATTTGTGCCGGTATCTGACCGACGTTCTGAAAGAGGTCGCCGGAATATATCACCGCGAAAAAAAGAGTGATGATGTGTTCAATCAGCTTTACCGCGAATCGCTGTTCAAGGCTTTCACACTGATTAACCGCCTCGGGAGTTTGCTAGAGAGCGACGACCTTACTGTTCAGACAGAGACCTTCAAGCGTTTGCTGAACAAGGTCTTATCTGCCTCAAACATCCCATTCCATGGCGAACCGGCTATTGGGATGCAGGTTATGGGAGTGCTGGAGACCCGCAACCTTGACTTTAAGAACCTAGTGATGATGTCGCTCAACGAAGGGCAGCTGCCCAAAGGAAGCGGCGACTCTTCGTTTATTCCCTACAACCTCCGTAAAGCATTCGGGATGACCACAATCGAACATAAGAATGCCGTTTATGCTTACTATTTTTATCGGTTGATACAACGAGCTGAGAACATAACCTTGATGTACAACACCTCGGCCGATGGATTAAATCGAGGTGAATGGTCGCGTTTTATGCTCCAATTCCTGATTGAATGGCCACATGAAATTATTCGTGAATGTCTTGAAGCAGGACAATCGCCACAGACATCTCAAAAAATCACCATTGAAAAGAGTCCCGAAGTGATGAAGCGCCTGCAAAACTTTTACGATACCCGTTGTAATAAGAAAGCCTGCTTTTCACCCTCGGCACTGAACACCTACCTGGATTGCCGGCTGAAATTCTATTTCAATTATGTGGCCAACCTGAAACCCAAACCCGGAGTCTCTTCAGAAATAGACTCAGCCATGTTCGGCACCATCTTTCACCGCTCTGCCGAGATGGTATATGAGGATTTGAGCAGCCATGGCAATGTGGTCAATAAAGAGCAACTGGAACAACTGCTTCGTAATGAAGTGAAACTGCAGGACTATGTAGATAGGGCATTCAAGGAGAAGTTCTTTCAAGTCTCAGAATCTGAAAAGCCGGAATATAACGGCATACAGTTGATTAACTCAAAAGTGATTGCTTCCTATCTCCGTCAGTTATTGCGCAACGACAAGGAGTACGCCCCCTTTACGTTGGTAGGAACAGAGCAAGAGGTAAGAGAGGAGATTACCATCACTACTGCCAAAGGAAACATCTACTCAAGAATCGGAGGCAACATAGACAGAATGGATAGTAAAGACGGTACCCTCCGTATAGTTGATTACAAAACTGGTGGAACACCTAAGGCTGCAGCAGATATTGCTTCCCTTTTCAACCCGGGGGAATCTCGTCCTAGTTATATATTCCAGACATTTCTTTATGCAGCAATTGTTACCCGTCAAAAAAAGCAGAAGGTGGCGCCTTCCTTGCTGTACATACATCAGGCAGCATCGGCAGACTACAAACCATACATAGAAATTGGACTACGAAACAATAAAGTATATGTAGAAGATTTTTCTCAGTATGAAGAGGAATTCAGAGAGTCATTATCTTTGCTTTTATCGGAAATCTTTGATCCTGAAGAACCTTTCAAACAAACTGATTTCGTAAGTAAGTGCGAATATTGCGACTTTAAAGCTTTTTGCAAGAGGTAAAAAAAAGCTTTTGCATCATACTAATTTTATGAATTTTATTTTATTTTTGCATGATTTCATAAGGTCTGGAACTATATCCAGCACCTAGAAGTCGTGCATTTACCCTAACCTAAGTAATAATTAAACTTAAAAGAAGTATGAAAACAATTAAGCTTTTTGTCTTATTGGTTGCAGCATTCGGATTATTTTTCACTTCCTGTCAGAAAGACTCAGACATTCCCACAAGCGGAGACTCCTCCTTAGGGATTCAGCTTCAGGCAATCAACAAAACCTTCTCATTTGTAGGAACAAAAGCGTTAACCGCCGGTACATTATCATGGGACACCTGCAGAATGTATGTTTCCAGAATTCACTTTGAAGCAATGCAAAAGTGTGGTGATTCTATTACTTACAAATTCTCAGCTGAATTTAAAATCAAAGGTCCAAAATTGGTTGATCTGTTCAATGTGGATGCAGTTTTAGGCGATTTACCTCTTCAACCAGGCAATTATAGTAAAATAGCTCTTCAGATTCAGTCAAATAAAAGAGACGCAGGTAAATCACCTGTTTTTTATCTATCTGGTAAATACACCAACGCATCGGGAGTTGTTTCTCCAATAGCTGTGGTTATTAACGAAGATATTAAATTTAACATGTCTGCCAAAGACCTAACTGGAAATGCAACTGTAGAATCTCTCGCAGCCTTGTTCCAGCTAGATTTATCCACTTTGATAAGCAAGAACATCACTGAAGCCGAACTCGATAATGCAGTTAAAGATGGTAAAATTGTTATTAGCAAAGAATCAAATATTGAACTTTACAAGAAAATCCTGAAGCGTGTTGATCAATTCAAATATATTCGATATAAAAGAGGAAACGATAAGCACTAACAAAAGAGTTAGGCTCCGATTACCGGATTCGAACTGATTTCAATATAAGAAAGTCCCTGCAAAGAATACGTTTGATTGCAGGGACTTTTTTTATGTTAAATGCATTCTCAATGTTCTTTTCGTAAACGACATTAAAGTAATACTATGGTGTAGATGTTAAATGGATGCACTATCAATGTTCTTTCTTAAAACCTCCCAATAAAGGTCTAAAAAACTGTCCGCATTGAGTGCATTCCAACCAATGCTCTTTCCATAGAACCGTTATTTCTATATGGGGTTTCTTATAAAACCGGTTTGTTCATTGGCTAAATTCATAAGCCTCATTTTCTCTTTAATGGCAATTCGACCCTATTCATTGCATTTTATTCGAAATATTTCCAGAAATATTATAGGTGAATTACATTTTACAGAAAATAAAATAGCCTTGAGCTAACTGTTTTATTGATAGATATTTTCAGCGTCAAAATGCAGTAGTGTCTTGCAAAAATGCAAGCAAACAAGGGCGGTTCAGCCTTTGGTAAAGAGAAAAAAGATGAAAAAAAGTCTGCGAATCCTTTTGAAGTTTCAGAAATTGTTGTACCTTTGCAGCGCAAATGAGGATGGTTCCGTAGCTCAGCTGGATAGAGCAACGCCCTTCTAAGGCGTGGGTCAAGCGTTCGAATCGCTTCGGAATCACAAAGAGGCAGTCATAACAGGCTGCTTTTTTTGTTTTATTACAACTAAGGCTAAATAAAATCCATTTCATGCAAGAACAAATAAAATAGGTCATTACTATTCCTAATCATAATTGCCTTACTAATGCACACCAATCTAAATTGTGTATGTTACTAACGATATACTAAGAAATCCCATTTTGAATAAATTCTAGTCATAATCCGGATACAAGATATTTTCTGAGGTTATTGTTGGAACAAATCAAACACAAAATATAATTGTTATCAAAATTGTCCTATGTGAAAGTGTCATCTGAGATGAAAGAGCTCCATTTACCTGGTACCTAACATTATTTTCAAATAAGATTAAGCAAAATATTAATACTTAATTTTTGTATGTTCTTTATGGCTAGTATGAACTTTTTAAGCACCAAAAATGTACAATAGAACCTTATTGAGGGCATAAATCCAATTAGTTTTGCATAATTATTTTCTAACGAAAATAACTTGAGATTACTAAAAAAGCAGAACTATGAAAAGAATAAGATTCATATTCAGGAACAACAATGATGAAAGGAAAGAATTCTTCCAGGATCAACTAATCCAGCATAGCAAATTAATAAGTGGTGAAATTACGTTAGAGGAGTTCAGGCAAGAAAAAAAGCTAACACGTGATAAAATTGTCAGGCTCAATAACGAGCTCAAAAAAATGAAAGAGGAACTTCGCGAGATTGAAGAAGCGTCTAAAAATTAAACTGTGAATATCCAAGAAAAGTCAATTGACACATCATCATTTAACTTTACCCATTCAAAAAGGATTTGATTTCCAGAATGAATTGATTTAAAGAATTCCAGTCTTAATTTACTGGATGATGAGCATGACCTAAACTAACTGCAAGCATTTTTCAATTATTGAAGTGTTTGCAGTTTTTCTTTTTTAGAAATAAGGCAAACTATATCCAACAATCTTCCCATATTTTTTGTTTAGAATAAACAAGTATTTATTTCCCCTTCAGTCCACTAAACAATTAATTAGGTTCTAAAATTTATTCATCATGGAAACATCACAGAGTCTGTCTGAAATGACAATAGCTAAAAACGGTAATAAACTCAGTGCAAATGTAAAAAATGAGCCTTCTCATCCAAACAATTCCGGTAATAGTAAATCAAATCATTTTATTGAAGCAAATTCAGAAGAAATCGACATTCTTAGCTTGGAAGACGATTGCATTGTTCCGGTATTTTCGAAAGATAATGAGTTGACAATTTCCCATCCTGTATTCATTGAGACTATCTGGGAAGCTGCAAATTCTTTTTTTCTTGGTGAGACCTTAGGACAGCCAAATATCAGAGTCTCCCACAGGATAAAAGGTCGGATTCCTTCAGCAATCCACAAACCAGTAAATAAACTCTTGGAATCAGACAAAACCATGTATTATGAAAGAATGGCATTCTACTTTGATATTCCTGATATAAACGAAACAATAAACGGGCAAAAGATACATCTCTCCATAGGTGGTGTCCGAGCTTACAATAATGAGAATCTGTACGGAAGAAAAGGAAAAGAAAAATTCAAGATTTTTATTGGATACCAGAATAGTAGTTGTTGCAATCTTTGTGTCACTACTGATGGATATCTGAACAAGCTTGAAGCTACAAACACGGCCGACTTATTTATTTCTGCTTTGGAACTGTTTCTCAGATATAATCCGGAAAAACAGATTAAACAGATGAAATCTTTAGTAGAATCTGAACTAACAGAAAGGCAATTTGCTCAGATTATTGGCAGAATGCAATTGTATCAGTATTTGTCTATAAAAGAACAAAAAGAATTGCCTCAAATGCTTTTTAAGGACACACAGATTAACTCTATTGTCAAGGCATATTGTAATGTCAAATATTCTGGTAATTCAAATAAGAAAACGAACATGTGGAATTTCTATAACTTACTTACAGAAGCAAATAGAAACTCCTATATAGATCTCTTTCTCGATAGAACACTGAATGCTACAGAGCTGGCAACAGGAATCAGCAAGGCTTTAAATGGAGATGGTGTTTATAGATGGTTTATTGAATAGTATTTCTGTTTCGACTTAATTATTGATAAGCCTGCTCGCATCCCAAAATGAAAATACTATCAAAAAAATGAATGAAGATTAAAATAATATGAAAACCTTTTGACTGGAACAATGTTATTTTATATAAATAACTAAAAACGAACATGAAACTAATTTTCAATATATTAAAATCAGTAGTCATTGCTGGTATTGTATTGGCTTATGGATGCACAGACCAAAAAGAACAAATGAACCAGATCAAAAGACAAATGAGCGAGAAGTACCACTTATATATGGATCAACATGTGGCATTTATAAGTGTATCTCTCGAAAAGGCTTTATTGCCTTTAGAAAATAGTACGGATACAAAACAAATTCTTTCATCTGATTTAATAAAAAAGATAATAAGTAATAAATCATTCAAGATTATTCCTTCTGCTATTTTTCAATACGAACTGGCATCTGTAGGCAACGAACTCGTTTCAATTAAACAGTACAACAAAATCAGAGAGCATACAATTCAGTTGATGAAAGACAGTCTGAACAATCAAATTAGATACATGAACAGAAATGTTGTCAATGCTCTGGTCGATACAATCATAAATTCCTTCTCTGACCTTTTCCCATTAAAGTATGCATATTCTTATTACAAAGAGCAGAAAGATTACGCTGGAACATTTTTATTATTCATGGAATCTGAAAATGAAAATTACTGCAACGATAAAAACCTTATTCCGGGAGATTGCAATTGGGGGTATATTTTTCTTGCAGCAAACGGCAATAGTCTGTTTAAGTTTGAATGTGTAGGTTCGGATAGCATTCAATACAATATCGGAACTTTTGAAGACAGAGCTGACACATTAGTTTGTTCATTCAAGAAGAGCTATACTTATCCAGAAAAATACGATCCAAATACCGATGTCAGCATTTCAAATCCAAATGAAGGAGATATTAGCAGTTCAGGTAGTTTCATCTTAAAATTGCAACCGTGCGAATGCATGCAATATCCCTTTGTTATTAAATACTCCAATGAGGAAGAACCTGGTATCAGCCGGTTACAGACCTATGTTGTAAAGGTCGCATCATTTAAAGAACAAGATGATTTTATCAAATCGATTAAGGCTATTAAAGTGGTATCTCAAATGATAAAAATCAATCAAAAGAATTGAATCAACAACAAACCTACCCCTACAGCTACCACCGTTGAAATAATTCCAGGCATCATAAAGGAGTGATTTAACACATACTTACCGATTCGAGTAGTTCCGGTACGGTCAAAATTAATAGCAGCAACTACTGTGGGATAGTTAGGAATAAAGAAATAACCATTCACTGCCGGGAATAGAGCAATAAGCATATATGGAGATATAGATAATGCAACTCCGAGAGGAACAAGTGCCCGGACAGTTGCTGCCTGACTATACAGTAAGATTGACATAACAAACAAAGCTATCCCAAAAAGCCAGGGCGTAGCAGTTACAATATCCTTAATAGATGCCGTGAGTTCTGTCATATTTCCATGTAAGAATGTATCTCCCATCCATGCTATACCAAATATAGCAATCACTGCCTGCATACCGGCAATGAATACAGAACCCTGAGTTGCCTTTATCCCATCTGATTTAGTCAATAATAAAATCAAAGCAGCAGCCGAAAGCATCAAGATTTCTATAATAGACGACATTCCCAGTTTAACAACCTCACCATCAACAACGAAAGCAGGCTTAAGACTCTCAAACGAGCCAAAAAGTACAATAAGAATAGTTGCAAACAAAAAGATAATTACCGATAATAAAGCTTTTCGGTTATTTGCAACATCATTAGTTTGAACTTTACGATCATCAAATTCACCCGCAGCAATTCTTTTTTTGTATTCAGGATCCTCCACCAGTTCTTTCCCCACGTATAATGAATAGAAAGATCCGACAAGCACTCCAACCAAAGTTGCAGGAATACTAATTTTTAAAATATCAATCAGAGATATATTGTATCCGGATAATAATCCAAGTAATGCAACCGTGGCCGCAGAAATAGGACTGGCTGTAATAGCTTGTTGTGATGCAATTACTGCAATACCCAATGGCCGTTCTGGTCTAATTTTAGTTTCGGTAGCAACCTCGGCAATCACTGGAAGAATAGAATAAGCAACATGTCCGGTACCTGCCAGGAACGTAAACAAATATGTTACAAGAGGACTTAACCAAACAACTTTCGACGGATTTTTCCGAAGAAGTTTCTCTGCAGCTTTTACCATGTAATCGAGTCCACCGGCAGCTTGCATACAGGATGCAGCCGAAATTACTGCTGCAATCATCAACATTACATCAATTGGAGGAGCAGTCGGTTGCAGTCCAAATGCAAATGTGAGAATAGCCAGTCCCACACCTCCCATCACTCCAAGGCCAATCCCTCCCAGTCTTGCTCCGATAAGAATGGCAACCAGCACAAATATTAATTGGTATATCATCTATTTTTTTCTTGATAATTATATAATTCATCCTTTGATGAGAATCTGTTTAAGAATCTCTAGATAGTAAATTCATGGAATGATAAAAACCATTTCACTCCGATTTATGTTTTAATTAGGCAAAGATAGTGCAAATCAACTCTAAATAAATCGATTTGGTATAAGAATATCAGATTTTATCCAATAATTAGATTGCCATATGAGAACACAATTATTTATTCTCTTGTTCATTTTTTCATCTAGTCTTTTTTCTCAGAGAAATGAGAGTCAGGTGGGTAAAGATGCTATTTATCAAGATAATTTAAGTCAAAATGTGGATGAATCTACTCAACAATTTATCGGGCAATCAACCGGGTTCCACATTAGAAAATCGGGGGAATTCCTTCAGAAATCGGCCAACTTCAGTTATTTTGCTCTTGGCTCTTTGGCGGCCAGTGCAATTTTATCTTCAATTGCTTCAAATAAGGACAATCAATACAATGGAAGTAACAATAATAACCAAGGAGATTTTTATTATGCAATAAGTGGTCTGTTCCTGGCTTCATCTGTAGTATGCACTATTATCTCAATCAATTATAAGATTAAAGCCGGAAAGCAATTAAAACTAACCATGAATGGAACTACAGGTTGTATTGTTTATACTTTCTGATCGTAATTACTTTATAAATATCATGCTATGAGAAAAATTATATTGGTAACTCTACTTCTGATTTCTGTAAAAGCATATACTCAAGAAACGAAGCAGGTAAACGGAGTAACAGAAAGAGGGTTTTCAAAAAAGGAATTAACAGACAGCATAAGCATAATGTTGACAGAGAATTCAAAAGAAATTCTGCACCGTTCGGGCGGATATTTGCAAAGATCTGGTTATTATGAGTATGGAGCTATTGGAACACTTGCAGCAAGTACCGCCTGTTTTTTTATTGGTTTCAATAATTTTAATATATTTGATGAAGAAAACACTCACTCTATTAATGCTGCATGCATGATTGCAGGAACTTTGTTGTTCGCCACTGCCGTTGTTTGTACAATTAAGTCTATTAAGTACAACAAAAAAGCAGGAAAAGAACTCAGACTATTTGTTAAAGATGGGAGTGGCACTGTTATGTTAATCTTTTAAATGATTATGCATTATTGGATACAATGTATTAAAACAACTATCTTATTAGAACACATATGAAACAGCTCTTTATTCTATTATTATTTATTATATTTTCTCAAAAGGCACTCGCACAAGAACAGCCCGATAGCGTTGTGATAAGCTTTTATAAATGGTATTTCAGCATGATTGAGCAAGGAACGATTGAAGAATATCAGCCAATCTTTGTGCCTGATACAACGGGGATGACCACACTTAATATGAATAAATATATAACAAACCTAAAGAGCTATCATTTTAGCGATAGTCTTATAAATAAAGAAATTGAATCATATCTGAAATGTATTGAGGAAGTGAGAAAGATACCTTTTGGACAATTGAATGAGAAGTTGCCAAATCTTGAAGATTATAGAAACATTGGTTGTGATTTTTTCAATATATACCGATGGACAATGTGCGTAGAGCCATTAAGCGGAATTGATATAATTGAGACCATAACAATTGATCCCAATAATGTAATTGTCAAAGGAAAATTTTACAGTTCAACCAGCCCGGTTTCGGACAAAAGTTACTGGAATAAATATCTTTACGCTGCTTTAATAAAAAAGAATAATATTTGGGAAATCAACCGAATTGAAATTAAAAACACAAATGATTAGTAACTGTTCTTTTGCTTGGAAAAAGCATTGATAAGTATCAGATATCTATCTGTTTTTCAGAATCAATATGCGTTTCATCTTCCGGTTCGGCATGAATATATACTTCACTTCTGTTAATGAGCATATTTATCTCCTTCTCTATCTTATCACATATATTGTGAACCTCTGTCAATGTCAGCCTTGAATCAAAATGTACATTCACTTTAATAAAAGTGTCGGCTCCAGCCGAGCGAACCTTGAGACCGTGAAAGGATTTTACTTCAGCTATTGAGTGAAGCTTTTCCTCTACCAAACGGATCTTTTCCTCTGGAGCCTTATCAAGCAAAACATCAATTGACTTCTTTCCCAACCTCAACGAGACCGAAACTACAAGTATTGCCACAAACAATGCAGCTACAGAATCGGCAAAATAAAACCCAAAATTGGCACAGATAAGTCCGAACAATACAACTGAAGAGCTCCAGATATCCGTAGAAAAATGCAATGCATCTGCTTCAAGCGCCTGGCTATTATGCTTCTTTGCTACTTTGTAGAGTACTTTCGAGCGCGAAATATCGACAACAATTGCAGTAATTACAACCACATAACTCCAAATATTTACTTTGATATGAGTATTCCCTGTTGCCAGACGATTGATTGCTTCATACACAATCCAGACACATGTAATTAGTAACAATACCGTCTCAATAAGGGCCGATAAATTCTCAATCTTGCCATGCCCATAGTTGTGTTCTTTATCTGCAGGCTTATCGGAGATACTGACTGAAAATAAAGTAATTACAGCTGCTATGAGGTCCAGTCCTGAATGCAATGCTTCAGAAAGAATCCCCAAACTACCAGTAAGGACACCGATAATCATCTTAAAGCCAGTCAGAAAAATTGCCGCTAGCACTGAGAGTAAGGCTACTTTCTTTTTCTCATTCTTCATCCTCTAACATTTTACAATTTGTAAATGCTAATCAATATAACGCAAATCTATATAAATAAGTTGAATATAAATTCCTTCTGATAGAAAAACAATTTAGATAATTCTACATCTGCATTATCAAACAGGCCGTAATGAAATCAAGTCAAAAATATTGCTAATTATTTAATATTCTGCCTTTTAATTACACCAATTAATATATCTATAATAAGAATTCTTAAATCAATCTCTTTTTTATAGTACCGAATCGCTTTTTACCAAACAAATTTAGTAATTTTGCGCTATCTTTTCAGGAGAATAAAAAGACAACTGCAACCTGTTGCATTAGTTGATAAATAATATAATTGAAACATACTTAAATGATTAACATTGATATCAGTAAATTGATTACAAACGGTAAATCCGCTTTCAATTTTTTAAAGTCTAAATGCAAAAACTGGTACAAAAAAGGCAAATCTTACTACCGTAATTCTCCTTGGTACAAAAAGATTGTACTTGTTTTTTGCTCAATTATTCTTTTATTCTCTCTCTACCTCTTTCTGGTAGATATCAACTTCCTTTGGTTATTTGGGAAATCTCCAAGCATGTCAAGCATTAACAACCCTAACCAAAGCGTGGCTTCAGAAATATACAGTGCGGATGGGAAGCTCATCAGCAAATATTTTAGAGAAAACAGAACTCCCGTAAAATACGAAGAAATCTCTCCAATCCTCATTAAAACACTGATTAGCACTGAAGATGAACGTTTCTATGAGCACTTTGGTGTTGATTTAGAAGGAGTCTTTGCCGCAATAAAGGATATGGCTCATGGAAATGCCCGAGGAGCAAGCACAATTACTCAGCAGCTTGTAAAAAATCTATTCAAGGTACGTTCACAATACTCCAGAGGATTACTGGGTAACATACCAGGATTAAAGCTTTTGATAATGAAATCAAAAGAGTGGATTACTGCAGTTAAAATTGAAATGTTTTATTCCAAGGAGGAGATTCTTACAATGTATCTCAATACCGTAGATTTTGGAAGTAATGCATATGGTATTAAAACCGCATGTAAGACTTACTTTAACACAAATCCTCAACATTTGACAATAGAACAGGCGGCTACATTGGTTGGTTTACTTAAAGCCACAACCACATACAACCCACGCATCAATCCAAAGAACAGTCTTAAAAGAAGAAATGTAGTATTGGAAAACTTATTGACTCACCATCTGATTTCTTCTAAAGAATGCGATTCTCTGAAACTGATCCCTATAAAATTGAACTACAGCGTTGAAACCAATTATGGAGGAGAGGCACTTTACTTTAGAGAAGCAGTTGCAGAATCTCTTAAAGAATGGTGTAAAGAGAATGATATAGACCTATATTCTGACGGTCTTAAAATATACACAACGCTCGATACCCGAATGCAGAAATATGCTGAAGAGGCGGTAGACAAACAGATGCGTATTGTCCAGAGAAATTTCGACAACCACTGGGGGAAAGAGAATCCCTGGCAAGATAAAAACCACAAAGAAATTGTAGGATTCATTGAAGACCTGGCTAAAAAAACATCTGCTTATAAGATCTTACAGCAGAAATTTCCTGATCAGCCCGATTCTATTAATTACTTCATGAACAAGCCTCACCGTCTTAAAGTTTTCGACTATAAAACCGGTGTTAAGGATACTACATTTAGTACAATGGACTCCATACGATACATGGAAAGGTTTATGCATACCGGTTTCGTAGCTATGGAACCTCAGTCAGGATTTGTAAGAGCATGGGTGGGAGATATTAATTTTGACTCATGGAAATATGATAAGGTGCTTTCAAAAAGACAACCAGGTTCTACATTTAAACTCTTTGATTATGCAACTGCTTTCAACAAAGGTATGTCACCATGTGATGAACGTGTAGACCAATATCTTGAATGGGAAGTAATGGAAAAAGGTGAACTGAAAAAATGGACTCCACGTAATGCCAACGGATTTTATTCTGGCCAAACATTGACGCTTAAAGCTGCTTTTGCCCGTTCAATCAATAGTATCGCAGTGCAGATTGCCAAAGAAGTGGGAATCGGAGAAATTATTAAAACAGCTCATGCAATGGGTATTAAAACACCATTGCATAATATTCCGTCCTTGTCATTAGGATCATCAGATGTATCTCTGTTGGAATTAGTCAATTCCTACTGTACTGTTGTCAATGATGGTATGACACATGATCCGGTGCTGGTTACACGTATTGAAGATCGCAACGGTAATGTTATATATAATTATGTGCCTGAACAGAAACAAGCAATTCCATATGAAACAGCTTTCCTGATGCAGCAAATGCTTCAAGGAGGATTAACAGAACCTATGGGAACTACGCAAGCTTTGTGGTCGTTCAATTTGTTTAAATCCAACACAGATTTTGGTGGTAAAACAGGAACTTCATCAAATCACTCGGATGCATGGTTTGTAGGAGTTACCCCTAACCTGGTAGGTGGCGCATGGGTTGGCGGTGAACACCGCAGTATCCACTTCCGAACAGGGAAGCTTGGAGAAGGAAGCAAGACAGCCTTGCCGATATTTGGATACTTTATGGAAAAGGTACTCGCCGATGCCAGCTTAACTAAGTACAGGGCAAAATTCCCGAAACCAAAACAACCGATTACAAGACCATATCAATGCCAGTCAGCATATCCGGTGGAAGAGAATGACTCTACTAATGTAAATGCAACAGATAGTATTGGAATTGAAGAAGGCGCTGATGATGGCACCAACATTGAACAAGAGTTTTAATAAACTATAATCTCATTAAAAAGATAGCACTGACCTATAATTATAGTATCAGTGCTATTTTTTTTAACCTTAAATCTCACACAATGAAAAAACCATTTATAGAACAAACGTTCTGAATGAAATGTTCACAACTAGCTTTAAAATGTTCTGTAAAAGAGGAATTGTCTAAAATTTCTAGTCCAGATTCTTCATGTTGTTCTCTTTGTTCTTAGTCTGAGAAATATTGTGTTGGAGAGAATCTTTTGCATAAACATATACAGTATCAGTAACCATGAAGGGCACATCTTTATTATAAAGTCCTTCGTAGTAACTTCCCAAGACAAATGATAAAGTAGCTATAAAAGCCGACAGCAATAAAACTTTAGAGGGTTTCATATCTATTAGTTTACTATCGAATGATTAAATTCATTCAATAGCTTTACAAAAAAACAAATTACAAAACAATAAGTTCGCTTGATTATATCTTATATTTTATAAAATGAGAAATAGTCTTCGAACCCAAAATAGATCTTCCGGAAAAGAGGCAAGCTATAATACTAAATTAGTAACTAATCAGTTGCTGTATTAGTAAATTCAACAATTTCGACACAAAAATAGAAATAATATTTATAACTATATAGCATTTTCCCATTAATTCAAAGAATAAAAAGAAATTAATTTATTTTAGTATATTTATTATTAGATATTTAAAAAGATATTAAAGCACATTGCATATATATACCAAATAGATTCTATTTTATTTTTTTATACATTACAAAACAATAAGCAATTACTAAATATAATATTATAAAGTAATTGTAGCAAGATTTATAAGGCATTTAATCTATTTCTTAATCAATAATCAAAAGCTACACTCGCTTATAAATAATTTGAAAGCAAGTAATATTTGCTAACCTAATTTATAAATCAACAAACTTTATACTGTATAAAAACTCATATACCACTCAAAAAACATTTTTTTGAGTGATAAAGAAGATGAAAAGAGCATGATTATATTTCAGCACAGTTAAGTATAGTCAGCTAAACACAATCAGGTAAAAGCCAGGAAGATATTAGATAAATACAGACATTAAAATATATAAATTCAAGTCGTTAAAAATAAGAATCTGACTGTAATTTAAGTTTCAATAATTAAAACCCGAATGTAAGTATAGACAATAAACAGCTATATAAAATCGTTATAATTGAGTATTATAACCATACTATGAAGAAAATAGCACATTGATCTGATCTTCTTTTTAAAGATAATTTCTTTCTCATAATAAATAAAGAACATATCTTTGTGAAATAAATAATATTATTGACATAATTAGAATATAAAAAACAATATCCAAATAGCATAAAAAATGAAAAAGGCATTAATTTCAGGGATAACCGGTCAGGACGGTTCGTTTTTAGCAGAATTCCTATTACAGAAAGGATACGAAGTGCACGGCATCCTTCGTCGATCATCCTCTTTCAATACCGGACGTATTGAACATCTCTACTTCGATGAGTGGGTGCGCGACATGAAACAACAACGTACCATTAATCTTCACTATGGAGATATGACCGATTCAAGTTCCCTGATTCGCATCATTCAGCAGGTACAGCCGGATGAGATATATAATCTTGCAGCACAAAGCCATGTAAAGGTGAGTTTTGATGTTCCGGAATATACAGCCGATTCAGATGCAATTGGAACTCTTCGTGTATTGGAGGCAGTACGCATTCTGGGATTAGAGAAGAAAACAAAAATTTATCAGGCCTCTACTTCTGAACTCTTTGGACTGGTACAGGAGGTTCCTCAAAAAGAAACAACTCCTTTCTATCCGCGAAGCCCATACGGTGTAGCCAAACAATATGGTTTCTGGATTACTAAAAACTACCGCGAATCTTATGGAATGTTTGCCGTAAACGGAATTTTATTTAATCACGAAAGTGAACGACGCGGTGAAACATTTGTTACAAGAAAGATCTCACTTGCCGTAGCAAGAATCAAGCATGGTGTGCAGGATAAGCTCTATATGGGAAATCTGGATTCGAAACGTGACTGGGGATATGCAAAAGATTATGTTGAATGTATGTGGATGATTCTGCAACATGAAACGCCTGAAGATTTTGTTATTGCCACCGGTGAAATGCATACTGTTCGCGAATTCTGTACATTGGCTTTCAAAGAAGCAGGAATTGATATTCGCTGGGAAGGAGAAGGCGTGGATGAAAAAGGTATTGATACAGCAACCGGACGTGTTTTGGTTGAAGTCGATCCAAAATACTTCCGCCCTGCTGAAGTTGATTTGCTGCTGGGTGATCCAACAAAAGCTAAAACTTTACTGGGATGGAACCCAACACAGACTCCTTTCCCGGAATTGGTAAGAATCATGGTTAAGCATGATCTTGAAAAGGTAAGAAAAATGATAGCAAATAGATAGAATGGAAAAAAACGCAAAGATATTTGTTGCCGGACATCGGGGACTTGTAGGTTCGGCTATCCTGAATAATCTGAAGGAAAAAGGATACAGCAATTTTGTTCTACGTACTCATGCGGAACTTGATTTATGCAACCAAGCTGCCGTAGTCGAGTTTTTTGACCAGGAAAAACCGGAATATGTATTTCTAGCTGCGGCGCATGTGGGCGGAATAGTGGCAAACAACCTGTATAGGGCCGACTTTATCTACCGTAATCTGGAAATACAGAATAATGTAATATATAACTCATATCGCACCGGGGTTAAAAAACTATTGTTTCTTGGTAGTACTTGCATCTATCCCGGCTTGGCTCCTCAACCAATGAAAGAAGATTGCCTGCTGACATCGGAACTGGAATATACCAACGAACCTTATGCATTGGCTAAAATTGCAGGATTAAAAATGTGCGAGAGCTTTAACCTGCAATATGACACCAATTATATTGCTGTGATGCCAACCAACCTTTATGGTCCGAATGATAATTTCAATCTGGAACGTAGCCATGTGCTACCGGCACTGATAAGAAAAGCTCACCTAGGCAAGCAACTGATGGATGGCAACTGGGAATTCATTCGTAAAGACTTTAATCTTGCACCGGTAGAAGGTGTTGACGGTACTGCCACACAGGAACAAATCCTTGAAAAGCTGAACAAATATGGAATCACACTTTCGCTTGATGGCAAAGTAAATATTGAAATCTGGGGAACTGGTACTCCATTGCGTGAGTTTCTTTGGAGTGAAGACATGGCCGACGCCTGTGTTTTCATCATGGAACATGTGGATTTCAAAGACCTGAAGGGAGATAGCAAAGAGGTGCGCAACTGCCATATCAACATTGGAACCGGAAAAGAGATTTCAATTAAAGAGCTGGCTTATCTTATAGCCAAAAAAGTAGGCTTCAATGGCAACATTGTTTTCAACGCAGACAAACCAGACGGAACAATGCGCAAGCTGACCGATCCTTCCAAGCTTCACAGTCTGGGATGGAAGCATAAAGTAGAGCTTGAAGAGGGAGTTGCCATGATGTATGATTGGTATATAAATAAATAAGAAATAGAGATATGATGAAGTTCAGAGCAATCTGAACAACAAAATTAAGTTAATGAATAGAATAAATCAAATAATAGGGCATGTGATATGTCCTATTATTGTTTTAAATAAGATTGTCAACAACCACAAAGCAATCTGTTTTTAAGAATAGCTTCCAGCACCTTTTCTTTATAAGTCCTTGATATTGGGATTTTATATTTATCTATGCCAAGCATATTTCCTTCAATATTCAAGACCTTTTCTACGTTTATAATAAAAGATTTATGTGTTTGAATAAAAAGTTGTTCAGGAAGATTCTCTAATATAAGCTTAAGAGTTGAATGAGTTATAATCTTTCCCGAAATTGTTTGAATAGCCACATAATTCTCTATTCCCTCAATATATAATATATCCTTGAAGAAGATCTTTTCCAGTTTCTGATTTGCTTTTACAAAGAAATAATCGGGAGATTCTGATGCCGTTTGATTTGCAATAACGTCATACGCCTTATTCACAGCTTTTAGAAATCGTTCAAAAGAAATAGGTTTAAGCAAATAATCTACAACTTCTAAATCATATCCTTTTATTGCATACTGCTCATAAGCACTGGTAATAATAACTTTGGGAGGATTAACCAAAGTGTTTAGTAAATCAATGCCTGACATGTATGGCATTTCAATATCCAAAAACAGCAAATCTACTTGCTGAGTTTTCAAAATATTATTTAGTTGTATTGCATCTTCGCAAACGCCTACTAATTCAAGAAAGTCGAGTCTTTCAACATAGCTTTGAATTCCATTTCTTGCTATCGGCTCATCATCGGTTATTATACATTTAATTTTCATTCTGGCTATTTATCTCAAATTAAAACTCAATCATCAAATTTGCTTTATAAGAGTCGGCTGTTTTAGAAACCATAAGTTTATGCTTACCAGGATATAACAGTTCAAGTCTTCTTCTTAAATTCTCCAGTCCTATACCACCTGTTTTCGATGCATGAAAAGGAGTTTGAGGTATAGCATTCACAACTTCAAACAACAGTTTATTTCCATCAAGTTTACCATCTATCTTTATCCAATACTCCCCTCCTACGTATTTCAATGCATTTTCAACAAAAGGGAATAAAATTAAAGAGTGAATTTCCTGATTTTTAAGTTCCGGATTAAAATTAATATCTAATATAAGACTCTCCTTCATGCGTGTTTTTTGCAGATCTATATAAGTAAGCAAGAAATTAATTTCTTGTTCTATAGTTACGGCCTGATTAACATCATAAAGTTGATAGCGTAACAAATCAGACAATTGTTCAATCGTTCTTCTTGGAGTTTCATTTTTCTCGTCAATCTGGAAATAAATAGTATTTAATGCATTGAATAAAAAATGAGGATGGAACTGAGCCTTTAAAAATTTCAGCTCTGTTTCAATCTGCATATTTTTCATTTTCTGAGTCTGCAGTTTCTGATCAATATATGCATTAAGAATTTGATTTCCTCTAAATAGAGAATAACTGATAATAAGCACTAAAAGAAAAATAGTATTAGCAATAGTAATGTCATCTATACCCAATGGATCATTTATTAGATAATGTATCAACGCCAAACAAGGATTGAATAGAATAATTCCTGCAACCAAAACCAAAAGATATTCCGAAAGAAACATTTTAAATGTCAGTTTTCGGGTGCGTTTACTATTTCTTTCTAATAAATAACTGATAATAAACTGGCACAAATACGCAATTATTATTGCGCAACCAAACTCAATAAGGTTCCATTCCAAAGGTCGTTCCCAAAATTTGTAACCGGTAGGAGTATCACTTACCAAACGAATACCGGTCAATACAACCATTGCAAAAATTAATGGAGTGAGCCAGAACCATATATTATATTTCTTCATTTTGATTGTTTAAGGTTTTACTACTACAAATTTATTCTTTTTGAATCAAAAGATTCACTTTTCCTCTTGTATTCTTTTGACATATAGCCTTTTTTAAATCTATAACTAAAAGAAATACCTATCAGGCAACGATCTGTTTTATCAGTACTAGAAGCCCATGTTCCATTAAAAGTTCCACTCCCTTTTTCTCTGTATGAATTAAAAATATCATTTAAATATATTCCTAAAGTAGCATTTCCATTTAGGAATTTCTTCTGAATTCCGGCTGAAAGTCTCCACATTGAAGAAACTATCATTTGTCCGTAAGCCATTTTATCATTATAAAATCCGGAGATACTTGCAGTCCAGTCTTTAGGCAAAATTATGCTGTTATTCATACTGAACATGAAGGTTGTTTTTCTGTTCTTGTTACAGAAATCATTTAAATCCCAATTATAATTATTTCGCACTAAATTTGCATTAATAGCTGAGTGCAGAAAATTCACAAACGAAATATCGCCTACACCTACTCTTAAACCGTACGATTTATATGATGCCATATTAGTTGGCATAACATATACCCTATCTTTATTACCATCAATTATATATGATTTTACTATAACATTTTGAGTTGTACTATAAAACAAACCAAAATTATAGTTATTCTTTAGAATATATGATATATTAAAATTGTCAGACAATTGTGGCTTTAATGCTGTATTTCCCAGTTCGTAGGTATAATCATCAAAGATATAAGTAAACGGATTAAGATCTTTGTAATTAGGTCGGTTAATTCTTCTTCCATAAGAAAAATTAAAAGAATTCATACTATTAATGCTATACCCCAGCATAACTGTTGGAAATATATTTATGTACGATTGAGTAAACAAAGAATCATTCTGCAGCCGATTAGCTAATTTATGGCCCTTCACATTTGTATTTTCCAATCTTATTCCCGCTTCAAGGCGAAGTTTTTTAAAAGAATACTTAGCACTTATATAAGCAGCATTTATATTTTCACGATAAAGAAAGTTACAGCTTAATTTATAATCCGGAGCCCAGTTTGTTTCTGCTTTATTTTGATAGGCAGATGCATTATCAATATCTACAAGTGCTGATTTAAAACCTGCATCGAAGGATAATTTTTCAGATACAGGATAAGTCACATCAACCATTCCGGAATACATATTAATTATTCCATTATTTAACCCTTTCAAATATTTGTCACGAATTAAACCATTCTGTCCTGCAAATTTATCATTATGCATCTGATCTTCATCAAGTGAATAACGCAGATAATCTAAAGAAAAACTTAATTCTTTCCCATTATTATTAAATTTATGGAGCATGTTCAAGCTTGAACTGAAATTATTTCTATGTTCATAGTTTCTGGTAAACGAATTAAGAGTTGAATCATTCTTCAAAACAGACTTATAGAATGCAGAATTAATTGTTCCGTTCTCCGAACGTTTTGCTGAGTATCCGTTGACTGAAAGCTCAAAAGTAGTCATGTCCGACAGGTAATATTGAATTCCTGCCTTAAAATATTGATTATCATCTGCTCTTTTGCGGAACGAATTCTGATCGAAGGTAGTATATGATGGAGAAAAAGAGCTATTCATTTTTCTGATTACTTTTAAATCTACAAAATCATGCCCTGTATAATAGCCATACATTCCAAAAATATTTATTTTGCCATTACGATGATTGAACGAAACATTATTATTAAACCTCCCGTAATCGCCTTGTTCAAAGCTTGAATTAAGGGTCATATTAAAGCCCATCATCTTTGATTTTTTAGTCCTGATATTAATAATGCCCGAATTTCCGCTAGCTTCATATTTAGCAGAAGGATTTGTTATTAATTCCACTTTATCAAGAGCTGAAGCCGGAGTAGATTTTAAATAATTAATCAACTCAGTCCCCCCCAGATAATAGGTTTTTCCATCAATTAGAATCTTTGTTCCGGCTTTACCATTCAATGAGAAAGAGCCATCATTGCCAACAATTACGCCCGGAAGACTTTGCATAACAGAAAGTGCACTATTTCCCGAACTTAACGTATACGATTCAATATTAACAACTGTTTTATCTGCCATAATCTCTATTGAAGGCCTTTTAGCGGTTACTACAATTGCCTTCAGGTTCTGAGCTTCAACTTCCATATACACAGGCGAAAGTACAACCGATTTCCCATCCTCAACTACAGTGTTTCTGAATTCCTTTTTATAACCAAGCATGGAAATCTGAACAAAATAACGTCCTGGAGCTATTTGTCTGAAAACAAAATCTCCATTATTATCACTGGCAGTTCCCTTCACAAAAGAGGAATCTTTCTGAGCTAATAAAATAACCTGAGCACCTTCCAAAGGTGATTTGCTTTCTACAAAGATTTTACCACTTAATACACTGTTTGTCTCTGAAGAAAGAACATTAAAACATAGAAAAGAATTCAATAAAAGAAAAAGGCAACTTAACTTATACATAATTATCTCTTTTTTAGTTCTACGCAAAGCTAGAATCTAAAAATGGGGGGCTCAAATTCTTTTGACCAACTGCATATTATCATTGACGAAATGCAATTCATAAATAAAAGCGATAATAATATGAAATTCAAAAGCTAAGTTATCTGTTTTTTCAAACTCCGGTGAGCTATTTAATCAGCTCTCTAATCAGAAATAAAAAAGCTGGTGTAACATTCTTATTTCCTTGTACAAAAGAATGAATTGTTTTGTACAAAAGAAATCATTCTTCTGTACAGAAGATTGCATTCTTTTGTACAAGAATTAATTGATTTAAAACCAAATATTAGAAAAATGATACGATTATGTTCTATAGTTGCGGAGATAATAGAAAGCAGGAACTTTTAGTGAAAGAAAACTGGAATAGGGAAATAACCAGGAGATTAATAAAAAAGTCCTCTTATCCGATATAATCTTTAGATAAGAGGACTTTATTTTATAGTTGTACCAATATTACGACCTACTAATCTGCAATCCTTTGTTTGAGAGAGTCATATCAACAAATCGGGCATTCGGATTAGGTTGGTTTTCTGTCAGTATATCACGAATCCGCATGGCGGCTTTAGGGTCTTTCGCAACGATGTACAGATACCCTCCTCCCCCGGCTCCCGGAAGTTTATACCCTAGTGCATAATCTTTAATCAGTTCAATGATTGCTTCCACTGCCGGTGGATTAGTTCCACAGTCCAGCGCTTTATTCTGACTCCACGTTTTACCAATTAATCGGCCAAACTCGTCGAAGTTACCTCGCTGAATGACATCATATGTTTCAAGGGCGTGCGCTTTCATCTCATTGAGCAATGTGAGATGCTCGGTTGAATTGAGGAACATGTTGCACACAATTTCTGAGAGAATTCCTTTTGCCGTACGGGTAATGCCGGTGTAATAAAGCAGGTGACAGGATTTATATTCCGGATTATTAAAGATATAATCGGGTAACCATCGAACCAAAGGCGATTGATCGAAGCCTTTATTGGTCTGAAGCAGCTTCACGCCGTGCAACACACCACCGTACTGATCCTGCCATCCGCCGCCGGTAGTCAGCAATTGCTCCAAGACAAGTGTACGCTGGCAGATTTCATTCTTATCCCACGCCAAGCCGCAGAAATCGGAAACCGCGCCCAGAACTGTCGATGCAAGGATAGAGCTTGTCCCAAGTCCCGACCCGGCCGGAATTGCCGACAACAAAGTGATCTCGATACCCGAACCAAACTTTTTGAGATGCTCTTCTAGTGTTTTGTATGATTTAGAACCAAACAATGAGGAGAAGCCAGCCAATGTCAATGCAGCTTTCGGGATGGAGAATGGTGAACCTACTTTAGCAAAATCGGCAAGTTCCTCGTAAGTGGAGACAACCTCCATGGCGCCCAAATCGATTGAACGCAATATAACTTTAAACTCCTTGCTGGGCTTTACGTAAACCTGCAAAGGTGGCTGTTCATTGAGTTCGATAGCAATATTAACTACGTTTCCTCCTGAGTAAAGACAGTAAGGAGGTGTATCGGTCCATCCGCCTGCCAGATCAATACGAACCGGGCTTCGTCCCCAGACAATCTGGTCTGGATATACATTCAGAAATGGCTCTTGTTGTTTGCCGGAGAGCGAGCCTATCAAGCCCTCTTTAAGAAGCGCAAAAGCCTTCTGCTCTTCGGCCTTGTATTCTTTATTCTGCAGCTGCAGGGCGCGTGCCCTGAACATCTGGTCGTGAATACGTGTCATCAACGGTGCATCCTCAGGCAGAGCCTTGGGCATTGCTAACTTATTTTTGGCAAATTCTGAAGCCGCATCCGCCAGGTTCAGCTGATAGAAGACACTTTTTTCGTAATTGGCAGCCAATGCCGGCCAGTTTTTATTTCTAAAGGATAACCTCTGAGCATAAAGTCTTTTCAGATTTGCTTTAGCCGAAAGCTCGTCAGCCGAGAGACGCTCGGCCTCTTCCCATATTCTCTTTCCTTCGGTCAGCTCAGGCTCGGAAATCATCCAACGCATCACTTTACCCAAATCCTCAACCGTTGGGCATAACGGAAACAGCTTTGCAGCCTGCAAATCGTCAGTTCTTCCAAAAAAAGCTTCGTCTACGTTCAAGCCTCTCGCCGAAGCCCATTCCATAAATGGCGTTCCGTGGAACAATGTGTCGTTGCTTGTCAGAGCTCCCTTGAAAGGGTCGTTTAATCCGTAAGGTCTTGCGGCATAATTCTGCTCACCAACCGGAACAACATCTACACAAGTACCGGCAGGAAGTTTTATTTCCCAATCATTTTCAGGAACTCCGGTGATGATATGTTGGTGGGTAAGCGTCCATTTATTGCCTATGAAGCTATTTTCCACCCACAACTCAGAGTTTTTCGCTGTAAGCCGAATTCCTATCTCTGCATTCTGAACAAACATCGCAGGATGAGGTTTCACTTTACGCTGCATTATCTCACGCTGATCTCTTACTAGATTTTGTACCGCCAACGTCGATGATATAAGTTCCTTGCTGGTGCCGTAATGATAAAACTCTCCGCCCGGGAGAGGAAGTATAACAACCGAAAGAGCATTAAGTTCATCATCTTCAATGCGAGGATTAGCCCCCAATGCCATTCCAAAGTCGGAGTACAGGTCGTAATATCTTAACCCATTACCGTCGGCCGACTGAGAACGCTTTGCCAATAGCTCGACAGCTTTGTCACTTAAAACCCAGATTCCTATGTCCATCAAGAACATGTGTGTTTTAGTCAATGCCCCAAGCTCTTCGAGTGTCGGCTTCTGAAGCATGAAATCAAGATGGTCCGGACTTTTTCTATCCGAAACAAACACGCCGTGATGGGTTGCCAGCGAAGGGTCTACCCATAATCCGTAACACACAACATCTGCCTGCGGAATAGGTTGCAAAGTTTTCTCCGAACGGATATATACATCTCCACTGGCAATGAGCGTATGCATAGAATCCGGAGCCTTTTTCATGATTTGTTCATAAAGAGGCAACTGAAGTGATAACAGATTCTGCCCCAATCGTTGTCCTCTCTCCCACCGGAAAACAGGTATTGGTGTAAGAATCTTGCCCGAAGGTGCATAACCCGGCAAGCGGCGGCTCTGACCTCCAGCATGCAACAATATACGTTTCTCCAGGGAAATCCACTGTCCGAAATCTTTTTCAGGAGCATCTTTCCTGTGGCATTCGTCCAATAACCAGGTTGTTCCTCCACCTGAACCAAGTTTTGCTCCAATTGGATCGGACGTGCAGAACCAATCTTTATGATCGGCTTCTTCAATTTCATGGAAACAGTTTACTAAATTGGGAGGAAGTGAAAGTAATTTTTGCATGATATATTAAGTATTTTAAAGCTATTAAGATAAAGAATAGGCATAATTTATTCCCAGGACCATTGAATCTGATCCCAACCTGCAGCCTGATACCAAGATAAAGTTTTAAAGAATATATTATATGCAGTCTGTTCCTGACGGGGAATATATGCACCCAATCCCGAGAAATGTAGAGGATCAATACGTAAATCAATAAAATAGTCGGTAGTCGCTTTATAGACAACGGTGGCATCCAGTTGTTTTTGAAGAGCAGACTGCTCGGCAGAAGTTGCAACGCTTCCAATCAGTTGACCGAAATCATATGCAAAATGAGAGGAAGCTCCCACCCTGTCGTAAAGCTGTATCGAGGTTGTTGGCAGTGTGCTAAACTCAGACTTATGAGCAGCAAGAATATTTTTAGTAATCATTGCCAGATTACCCATCTCACTACACTTTATCATAGCGATGGTAGCAGATTTATAAAGACCGTTCATTGCATTGTAATAGTCAAAGTATCGTATCGCCAGTTCTTTAAAATTATCTTTTGATCCAAACATTGGTTCAACTATCCGGTTATAAGGGAATCCCAGATCAATAATCTCGGTTGGAGCAGCAATAATATATTCTGCGCGATCTTTCAATTCATATGCCACCTCTACTCCACTCATCAGACAGGCATCAAAAAGGATAAAATCAAACTTCGGAGCCACAGATAATGCCTCATTTAAATCTGTGATATCCATGAAGTTATTTGAGTCGTATTGTGTTTTGGTGGCATTATCTTGTCCAAACCAACGCGTAGAAATAGTCTTTGTTGAAGAAGATGGCACCCAGCTGTAACCATGCGACCATAAAATAAGTCCGTAGCTATCAGCCCTAAAATTGTTGAATACATCAGAAAGAACCCCCTGCATAACAGTAACATCAACAGAGTTTTGCTCCGGGTAATTTTTAATTATTGTTTTAGAAACGGAGCCATTTGAATTCTTTTCTAGTTTAAACAAAACAGGTGTCTTGCCAGCTTCATCAACATATACAATCAAATTGGCGGCCTCTTTTGTTGCTTTATACCCGGACATCATACTATCCACATTGGCTTCCACATTCCCGGCAAGAGTATTGTCCGCAATCATATAGACTAATACAGTCCGGTTTGCCGCTTCAGGAATTTGCGGTTCGTCATTGTGACAAGCAACAAGGGTGAATGCTATGCAAAATAATAGAAGGAGCTTCTTCATCAGCTAAACAAATCTTATATTGAAACTATTATTCAGGCTTTTTGAACTGAAAATCGTTAGCCGTGATTTTCTGAAAAGAAACTGATTTTTTATTCTTATATCGTTTTGTTATTTTATCAAACTCTTTGTTTATAGTTTTTTTGCTGTTAGAAAAATAAATCATGCAAGTACGGCCAGCCTCACCTCTGTTTTCCAAAAATAGTTTCAGCTGTGCACTGTAGGCATCTCTTTTGGGAAGAAAGCCATCTTTTGTCAGATGTACGCTATCCAGCTGCTGTATTTCTGTATAATAAACTATAGAATCTGTGAATGATGCCGAAACACCAAAAGCATATACAGGTTTTTGTTTATTTCCTTTTCCCAGGAATGAAAAAGAAGAAAGCAGTAATATCATGAGCACTGCTGGAAAAACATTTTTTATAAATTTCATATACATATATCTTTAATTTGTGTCACAAAGATAACTAAAAGCAGACAACGCCAAAGTAAAAACGAGATAAAAATAAAGCCGGAAGATCTTTATGACCAACCGGCTTTATATAATTTTTCCAAAAATTGATTTTCTTACTTATCCCAAATAAGATTTGAGCAATTTACTACGCGAATTCTGTCTTAATCTTCTAATCGCTTTTTCTTTAATCTGGCGAACGCGCTCACGTGTGAGTCCAAACTTGTCGCCAATTTCTTCTAACGTCATTTCCTGCGTTTCAATACCGAAAAACATCTGGATTATCTCCTTTTCTCTTTCGGTCAACGTAGATAGAGCTCTATCAATTTCCTTCGCAAGAGATTCATTAACCAGAGAACGATCCGCCATTGGTGAATCATCATTAACCAACACATCCAGCAGGCTATTATCCTCACCTTCAACAAAAGGGGCATCCACGGAAATATGTCTTCCCGACACTTTCAGTGTATCCGATATTTTGTCGACCGGGATATCCAGTTCATCTGCCAGTTCTTCAGGTGATGGTTTACGTTCATTTTCCTGCTCAAATTTAGAGAAGGCCTTACTGATTTTATTTAAGGAACCAACCTGATTGAGCGGTAGGCGAACAATACGAGACTGCTCTGCCAAAGCCTGAAGAATTGATTGACGGATCCACCATACGGCATAACTGATAAATTTAAATCCACGCGTTTCATCAAACTTCTCAGCAGCTTTAATCAATCCCAGGTTACCCTCATTGATTAAATCCGGCAAACTTAAGCCTTGGTTCTGGTACTGTTTAGCTACTGATACAACGAAACGGAGATTAGCACGTGTCAGTTTTTCTAATGCCACACGATCTCCCTTACGAATGCGTTGGGCGAGTTCTACTTCCTCTTCTACAGTAATCAGATCCTCACGGCCGATTTCCTGCAAATACTTATCAAGAGAAGCGCTCTCCCTGTTAGTGATACTTTTGGTAATCTTTAATTGTCTCATGCTTATAAAACAAATTTGAAGGTGCAAAGTTACAATAAAATATTCATTTTAACGAATATATAACGCAAATTTGTATTTTTACACGATAAATAAATGCTAAAAACCCGGATTTTATTAAATATCCGATATCTAAAACAAATCCGGGCAATTTTAGTTTAAATAATCATGATTTTTTATTCTTTAGAGGACAAATCCACTGCAAAATTTGCTCGTTTGCCAGATGGATACATTCCGGTCATAAATAACACCTGTTCGGGAGATTGAGTTGCAGCTTTTAATATATTCTCCAGGTCGGAAGTGCTTTTTACCGGTTGGCCGTTTGCTTTCAGGATTATAAATCCTTTTGTAATTCCAGCTTCCTTCATTTTTCCACTTTCAAGTCCGGTAACTTCCAATCCATAGGATAGTTTCAACTGCTCTTTCAAATCATTTGGAACCTCTCTGAATGCTGCACCAAGAATCTCCATTCCAGCGTTTTTAACCACCTTGGTAGTTCCTTGTGAGTTTTTCAAAGTTACATCAATTGTTTTCTCCTTTTTATCACGAATTATCTTGACTTTAATCTTAGTTCCAGGAGTCAATCGGGTAATTGTTTCCTGCAATTCAGCCATTGATTTGATCTCTTTGCCATTAATTCCCACAATTACATCCTTTTGTTTCAATCCGGCATCTGCAGCAGATCCTCCCTCTGTTACTTCATCAACATAAACGCCATCAATAACTCCCAGATCTTTTTCCTTTGAAAGTTCGGCACTATTATCACCTCCCTTGATTCCCAATAACGCACGCTGCACGGTTCCATATTCTTTAAGATCGGCTACTACTTTTTTCATAATGGTTGTTGGAATAGCAAATCCATACCCTGCATACGATCCTGTTGGCGAATAGATTGCCGAGTTAATTCCGATAAGTTCACCACGGGTATTTACCAAAGCGCCGCCACTGTTTCCCTGGTTTATTGCTGCATCAGTCTGAATGAAGGATTCTATTCCTCCACCTCCCATACCAAGATTGCGTGCCTTTGCACTAACAATACCAGCTGTCACTGTTGAAGAGAGGTTTAACGGATTACCTACTGCAAGCACCCACTCACCCACTTTCAAATCATCTGAATTTCCTACCGGAAGAGTTGGGAAATCATTTCCTTCTATCTTAATCAAAGCAAGGTCAGTTGCAGCATCAGCTCCAATCAGGCGAGCCTTAAATTCTCTTTTATCATTCAGTGTAACCGTTATAACATCACTATCATCAATCACATGATTATTAGTGACAATATAACCATCTTTTGAGATTATAACCCCGGATCCTATGCCCACTTTCGGAGGCTGTTGAACTTTTCTCTGCTGACGTCCGCCACCATTTCCGAAGAAGTCACCAAAGAAATCAGCAAACGGATCTTGCACCTCTACTGTAGTAGTCTTTGCATTTATAGTTGATTTTATGTGAACTACAGCATGAATTGAATTTTCGGCTGCAAATGTAAGATCAACCGGGCCTCCTTCTGAAGCATTAAAGCTGGCGCGACGCACATTCGGATTCTGTTGAAACATCTCCTCATATGAGGTATTTCCTTTTTTAGGAGCAACTAATGAGTAAGTCGTAACTCCGGCTACTCCCGAACTGATAGCAACTACAAATCCCAGGCCTAAAATGTTTTTTGTTGTCTGTTTCATATTGTTTTTCCATTAAATTTGTTAATATCTGATTAGTCCTTAACATTATCGACGTTAAAATAAGAACAAAAATCATTCAACTATTCACCTTGTCATTCATTTTTGCTATATTTTAACACAGAAATCTGACACTTAACAGCGCTTAACGACAGAGACTGACAATTTTACATTCATTAGATGAGGAATAAAAAAAGCAACTTATACAATTTATTTCAAATATTCAATTTCAAGATTCCAGTTCCATTTATTGAAATACAGATTTCCTCCTCTCCACTCTACCTCTCCTCTCTGAAAATCGACGGTTTCACTACGTGGAAAACGCTTTTTCGGGAATAGATCACAAGAATATTCATCATTCACAATCATCCGATATGAATCGATTCCGGACATGAAGAAATATTTCTCATCGTCATTGTTTGAAGGAAAGATTCCGAATGACTGATCGACAGGAACCCATCCCGGTCCTTCAAAATAGACTTCTGCCCAGTCGTGCATATTTTTACCTCCAGGATGCATCATAAATCCACTTTGAAATCGGGCCGGAATACCGCAGTATCTGGCTAAGGTAATAAACAATAAACTAACCTGCCCACAATCACCATGTTTATTTTCCAGCACATATTCGGGTATATTATCCAATGTGGAATATTCTCTTGCCGAAGCCCACGGTATTTGGTTGATCCATTCATAAATCCGCTTTACTTTAAGTAATGGATTCTGTTCATCACCCACAAGCTGTTTAGCCAATGCTTTAATGCGTGGAGTAAAAAGGATGTGACTATTCCTTTCAGAGGTGTATTCTCTGTATATAGCAGTTTTCTTATTATATGGCAATATATCCTCTGGCTTAAGTGGGTGCCATTCTGCAGAAGAAGTATATTCATATTCAGCAGAAAAGAGAGTTGGCTTCTCTTTTTCCTGTTTTTTTTCCATATAAAGAGTGGAATGTTTGTATTTTGCAGGAGCGATGGTATACTTCTTTTCACTGGTAGCAAGCAATTTTACATCTGTCTGACGAGACTGATCAGTACGTGGAAATGGAAGCCAGCAGCGAATAATCTCCCCTTCAGGAACCACACCCGGTTTTACCGTTAAAGTATACTTAACTCTCATTCTGACAGGGTGCACTATGTTTTTTTGGCTCGATTTAACCTCATTGACAACTTGGGGCACATGAGTTAAGTTCACTAAATCTTTTCCATCAAGTACAACTCCGTCTTTTGCAAGCTTTATTTCCGCGGCTTCCTTATTAATTCTAAAAAGATTAGGTGCAGCATTATAAAAATACATTTTCTGACCATCAATAGTTATGCATTCCAATGATTTTTCATTTTCCCATTGCAATAACTGTTCTTTGGTTACATCTGGAATATATTTACGTATATAATCTGTTACCTGCTCTTTGGTTTTTGTAAAATCAAGCCGGATACGACTCATCTTTTCCTGTTCAAAATCACCTTTTTGGCTAATACGAGTTGCACAACCGGTAAATACAAATAGTCCACACAAGCCTAGCCAGTATTTTATTCCCATATTACAGTTATTTATCTAATTCATAAATGATTTGTCCTTGCAAGATTTTACTTTATACAAACAGAACAATAGGAATATCAAGAATATCTGCCGCAAACAAGGGAAGATTATTCCATATTCTTTTATAATTTCTTAATTCCAATTCCAGGAAGGTCATTCAGCGTAATTTTCCCCTTAACAACTTCCATCCCTTTGAACAGATCGTTAGAGATAAGCAGATTTCCATCCAAATCAGCAAAATCAACGGCTGGAGACAATTGAGCTGCAGCCGAAACCGCACAAGATGTTTCAGTCATACATCCCACCATAACTTTCATCCCCAAAGATCTTCCTAATGTAACCATCTTCCAGGCTTCTCGCATTCCGGTACATTTCATCAATTTTATATTAATGCCAGAAAATGCTCCTTTAATCTTGGGCACATCACTTAACCGCTGAAGTGATTCATCTGCAAAAATAGGAAGTGGACTTTGCTGAGTTACCCAAGCAATGTCGTCCAGTTGGGTCTTTGGCATAGGTTGTTCCACCATAACAATCCCCTGTTCCTTAAGCCACAAAATCATATCCAAAGCCTGGTACTTATCTTTCCATCCTTGATTTGCATCGACAGCTATCGGCAATTTGCTCACAGAACGAATAGTATTGATTATTTCCTTATCATTCTCTCTTCCTAATTTTACTTTCAGAATATTGAACTGTCCAGCTACCTCCTGTGTTTTTTGTCTTACAACGTCAGCTGTGTCAATACCAATTGTATAAGTAGTAGAAGGTGCTTTATCTTTATTCAGCCCCCATATTTTGTACCAAGGAGCATTCAGAAGTTTACCCACTAAATCATGAAGAGCAATATCTACAGAAGCTTTCGCAGCGGTATTCCCAGGCATAATTCCATCTACATAAGCTAAAATATCCTCCAGTTGGAAAGGATCATTAAACTGTTCCAGATTTACTTTTTTCAGGAAATTCATTACCGACTCAACCGACTCTCCCAGATAAGGCGGCATAGAGGCTTCACCATACCCAGTAATCCCCTCGTATTCAATTTCCACCTGAACATCCGGAGTTGTAGTTCGTGAATATGTGGCAACAGTAAAGACATGTTTTAGTTGTAAATCGTACGGACGGAAAGTTAGTTTCATTTTGTTTGAAGAGGTAAGTTTGTTAATTGAGAAAATTGAATTCGCCGATTCTCCGGAAAATGCATTTTGCATTGCCATGCCGGAGCCAATCGCTGCCAAGGCTGCAGTTTTTATAAATTGTCTTCTGTCCTGACCCATGGTTATATTTTTATTGAAGTTGATAGAATGGATTTGTTTGTATAGTAGTAATGCCCGGGGAATTTAGATGTCCAAGTATTCGGTTGGCACCTAAAAACCGGTTAAGATTATATTCATCAAATTCTTTATCTTCCGGATTAAAACTACTGATGTGTACAAATCCCTGCGAATGAATAAATTTACGGTTCCCGATATAAATTCCTACATGTATTACACGCTCACTTTGCTCAGAAGTTGCTTTTCGTCCAAAGAACAACAGGTCTCCCGGCTTCAGATTACTAAACACACTATCTACTACCAGTTTTTCTCCTACCTTGGCCATTTGGGAAGCATCTCTTGGCAAAATAATCCCATTTAAGAACATTGTGATTTTGACAAATCCGCTGCAATCTATTCCTTTGGCAGAAGTTCCTCCCCACAAATAAGGTATACCCATAAATGTTTTCGAGGTTTTAATAATATTATCAGCATTATAATTAAACTGATTCTGCCATTTTGTCTTCAACATCCCTTCATTTTGAGATAAGTAAGCTATTCTTCCATCAGGATATGAGACTTTATAAAAATTACCGGAATCTCCTTCATATTTAAGAATACAGCCACTCACCAAATCAGAAACAGTTTGAGAGTTTACATCCGGCTCTTCGTATGTAAATCCATAATGTGAAGTAACCACAATTTTATCTGCAGCATTCCAAGAGTTAAATTGAGCCTTATTCATTGGATAAACGCTTGAACTATTGACCCATGAAATGTAATCGTCAGGAGTTTGTATCCTGTACCATTCATCTTCTTGAAGAATTTTTACTGGTGTACCCAATAAAGCCTGTGTCATCATTTCACTGGCAAAACTCACTTTTCTGCGGATATTTGCGACAGATAAATTCACAACCCCATATACTTTATCACCTAACATACTATCCGGCAATAAACGGAAATTATCAACAATCTTATATTTCTTGTTTAATTTATGGAGCTGGTCTATCAATTCATATTTAGCTTCAGGAACCGATGTTATGCCATTTAATGTTATCGTTTTCCTTTTCTTTTTTATTTCAAGATCAAAAACCGCTGTTCGTTTATCAGGTGCATACCTTTGTTCAACCACTTCTACAATTTCTTTGAGGCGCTTAGGAAGCTTTCCGGCTAAAGCACTGCTATTGCTACTTAATAATAGCAAAGAAAATAATGCAAGAAATAAAAAACATCTTTTTTTCATCTTGACCAATTGCTAAGTATAAATAATTATCTACATACACAAAGATATTATTTATTTTATCAACAGATACATTTTATTAGAATTATTAACAAATAAAATTTAAACAGTTGGTAATGAGATTCATTTTTAATTAAATGATAAACAAGCATGTCTCTAAAAATGGAAATTCAATAAAAACAGAAACGCTCTATCATTGGTGTAAATTCTCAAATAAACATGATGTCTTTCCCAATAATTTTCACTAATTTTGCAAAAGAAAAACAGTCGACCGGTTTGTCGCTTGCATATTTATTATGCGGGAGGAAAGTCCGGGCAACAAAGAGCATCCTACTTCCTAACAGAAAGCTATTCGTGAGGGTAGAGTAACGTAGAAGAAAATAACCGCCACTCTTCGGAGGGTAAGGGTGAGAAGGTGGGGTAAGAGCCTACCGGTCTTATGGCGACATAAGAGCCGTACGTCTTAGGAGTTGTAAGGTCATGTATACCGGCGTTATGAGGGCTGCTCGCCCCATGTCGGAGGGTAGACCGCTAGAATTTAATGGTGACATTAAGTCCAGATAAATGACAAACACTATATCTGTTTTTTCAGATAAAGTACAGAACCCGGCTTACAGGTTGGCTGTTTTTTTCTTTTCTTGATACTTTAACAACTTTAGATTAAAGCTATGAATAAGAGAATAAAAAAACTATCCGATTTCGTAAACTATGAAATTTGGCGTGTATCCGAGAGTGAAGTAACTCATGCAAAATTCTCCTTCTACAATATTTTAAAAACGGTTATTCTGGCGGTTCGTCGGTTTACTTCAGACCGTATCATGAACAAGGCATCAGCTTTAACCTATAGCACATTACTTTCGATTGTTCCACTTCTAGCAATTGTATTTGCAATAGCCAGAGGTTTCGGTTTTGACAATATGATGGAAGAACAAGTCAGATCTGGATTAGGTAGTCAGGAAGTCGCTACAGAAACCATACTCAGCTTTGTTGACTCCTATCTGAAACAAACCAAAAGTGGCGTATTCGTAGGTGTTGGTTTGGTAATGCTGCTTTGGACAGTTGTTAACCTAACAGCTAATATCGAACTTACCTTCAACAATATCTGGCAAGTTAAAAAGCAACGCACTCTCTACAGAAAAATAACCGATTATTTTTCTATGTTTCTACTTTTGCCTATTTTGATTGTTGTATCCGGTGGTCTTACTATCTTTATGAGTACCATGATAAAAAGCATGGAAGGATTCGCAGTGCTTGCGCCATTTTTAAAGTTTCTGGTGAGATTAATCCCGTTTGCTCTTACCTGGGGAATGTTTACGGCACTTTATGTTTTTATTCCAAATACTAAAGTTCGTTTAAAAAATGCATTAATTTCGGGAATTATTGTGGGGACTGCATATCAGGCTTTTCAATTCCTCTACATCAGCGGACAGATATCTGTCACTAAATATAATGCTATTTATGGTAGTTTTGCTGCTATCCCTCTTTTTTTATTATGGCTTCAAATTTCATGGACGATATGTTTATTCGGAGTAGAATTAACTTACGCAGGACAAAATATAAAAAATTTCAATTTTGAAAAAGACACCAAAAATATAAGCAGACGTTACCGCGATTTTCTATCCATACTAATTATGTCATTAATATGTAAACGATTTGAAAATGGAGACAAGCCATATACAGCAGAAGAAATATCATCGGAACATAAAATTCCAATCAGGCTGACTCATCATATATTGAATCAGTTACAGGATATCAATCTGATTCACGAATTGGTTGAAGATACAAAAAGCGAAAGCATTATGTATCTTCCATCAATGGATATTAATAAAATAAATGTGGCACTACTTCTTGACAGGATAGACACAAAAGGATCAGAGGATTTCAAGGTAGATAAAGACGAGAAATTCAATAATCAATGGAATGCTCTTATCGAATCGAGAGATTTATTCGCTAGAAGAAACAGCGAGATATTAGTTAAAGACTTGTAACTGTATCAATAAGTCTATTTCAGCCTTTCAGAAAAAAATAGTAACGTATTGGTATTACAACTATTAGCAGCACAATATTAAGATTATATTCAATAGTTAACGAGCACTTAAAAAAGATTCAATTACGAAAATAAATTTAAGTGTTGATTTTAGAATTAATTGCCACATTGTATTATATTTGCAACAAAATTCAATAGCAGTTTAACGAATGTGATGCACACATATATTAAACAGCAATGATGCTATTGAATAGAACAATAAAAAACAGAATCATTAAAGTCATAAAAAACTTGTTAGCATCCGAATGAAACCGTGAAAATGGTTTCCAGGCACTTAAAACACACAAGTTTTTTTATACAATCAAGGAGTTGCGATAACTCAATATAAATAGTTTAGTTTAGTTAAGTCTAGTTTAGTTTTTAGTATTCCCCTCCTGGCAATGTTCAGGGTATGGGGAATACTTTTATTTTAAATACTATCAGTGAACAACTCTGCTTCTTCCAGTCTGGCAATAATATATCCAGCCGGACAGCTGTCGTCTCCTTTAATCGCTTTTCTGAGAATTTCTTTTTTATCTTCTCCTGTAACAAAGAAAAAGACAGAACGCGCATGGAGTATGGGTAAACCCGTTAGAGCAATACGATGCCGTCCACTCCCAGGTTCTTCATTCACAATATACGTATCGGGGGAAATTATTAAAGAATTCTGCCCAGGAAACAAAGAAGACGTGTGTCCGTCAATACCTATTCCCAGAAGAACAGAGTCAAAGACAGGAAATGTATTTTTTTCAGGCAACAATCTTTCTACCAATGCCGAATATCTTTTCGCTTCGTTTTGCGGTTCTTCTTCTCCATGAATACGATGAATCTGCATTTCTGAAAGAGGTACTTTATCAAGAAGAATTTTCTTTGTCATTCCAAAATTACTATCAGGATGATCTGAAGGAACACATCTTTCGTCAACCCAATAAATTTGTAATTTTTTCCAGGGAATAATATCCCTGAAATCTTCTGCCCACAATCGAAAAAGAGTTGCAGGAGTATTACCTCCTGATAAAGCAATGTGAAAAATTTTATTTCCCGAGTGCTCTATCTGTTCCAAAACAGCCTTCGTGAGTGCACAAGCGGCTTCTTTTGACGATAAATAATTGTTGATTTTAACCATGAGATAGCACTTAAAGTTCACAATAAAGCTCCGTATTCGTTAAGTTTTTGCATGGGTTGCTCCATTCTGCATTTTGCTCTTGTATCAACATATCAGCTTCTCGTGGCCCCCAAGTTCCGGCAGGATATCCATAGAGCGGAGATTCCGGATGATTTTTCCAATACTCCAATACAGGAGTAAAATACTTCCAACAAGCTTCAACAGCATCACTTCTGGTAAAAAGTGTAGAGTCACCCAATATACAATCTTCGATTAAGCGAGCATAAGCGTCCTCGGTTGGTATTGGACCTAGAGAACTGTAACTAAAGTCCATTGCAACCTGCTTCACATCAAATCCGGAACCGGGAACTTTCAACCCAAATTTCAGGACAATGCCTTCATTCGGCTGAATACGAATAATAAGCAGGTTTGCTGTCGGACAAGTTCTTTCAGCACAATTAAATAATGGAAAAGGAGTTGGTTTGAAATGAACCACAATCTCACTAACCTTTGTAGGCATCTGTTTGCCAGTACGGATGTAAAACGGCACTCCACTCCATCGCCAATTACTAATACTCAGCTTCATGGCCAGGAAAGTTTCCGTACGTGAATCCGGAGCGACATCCTTTTCTTCACGGTACGCTTTACGCCCTTCAGACGCTGTATATTGTCCTCTGATAATGTGTTGATTAATATCTTTTTCAGTCAAAGGAGTCAACGACTGATAAACCTTAGCCAGCTCGTCTCTAAAACTATCCGGATTAAAAGCTGTAGGAGGCTCCATTGCCGTCAGTGCCACAAGCTGAATCAGGTGATTTTGCACCATATCACGCAAAGTTCCGGCATCGTCAAAATATCCTCCCCTCTGTTCTATACCCATATTTTCAACAGCAGTAACTTCCACGTAATCAATATAGTTCCTATTCCAGACAGGTTCAAAAACAGTATTTGCAAAACGAAGAGCCAGAATGTTTTGCACAGTCTCCTTGCCCAGGTAATGATCTATCCTGAAAATCTGATCCTCCCGAAATGCATCCTTATAATATATATTATTCAGTTCAAGTGCCGATTCCAAATCATAGCCAAATGGTTTTTCAACAATTATCCGTTTATTTCCTTTGGGGCCTTTGCTAAGATTTAATCCTACATTTTTCAGATACTGAGGTATCACTCCATACAAGGAAGGCGGTGTGGCTAGGTAATAAATGTAATTCTCCCCATTCCCTATCATTTGATCAAGCTTCAACAACCTGGGTTGCAGACGCAAATATTCATCCGGATCGGCCGGATCCATGGGGAAATAATTAATCAAAGATACAAAACTACGAATCTTTTCCTCGTTAACGTCTTCAGGTTTTACAAAGCGGAGAAGCTGCAGATGGATTCGTTCGCGGAATTCATCATCAGTAAACGCTGTCCTTGCAACACCAAGAATAGCAAAATTCTCAGGCAAACGATTATGTTTATATAATAAATACAGAGCCGGAATCAGTTTTCGGCGGGTCAGATCACCAGAGGCTCCAAAGATAACCATGACCAGGCTTTGAGGTTTCATCTTAACATCCATGATTTATGCATTATAACTTCCCGATTTTGTATTTTCTCCATCGCCTTTCCAGTTGGTATGAACATAAACACCTCTGGGCAAATCTATTCTTTCGAAAGTATGAGCTCCAAAATAATCTCTTTGTGCCTGAATTAAGTTTGCCGGCAACCAGCTGGCAGTTAAAGAATAAAAGTAATTAAGCGCTGACGAAACAGCAGGAACCGGTAACTCCTCTCTAACTGCAACAGAAACAAGTTTTTTCCAGTAAGGCAAGGCATTCAGAATTTCGTCTTTGAAATAGGGAGCCAATAATAGACTAAACAACTGCGGATCTTCCTCAAATGCTTTTGCGATATTATTTAAAAAGGCTGAACGAATAATACATCCTCCTCTCCAGAGACGAGCAATGGCAGCCAAATCGAGCATCCAGCCAAACTCTTCGGAAGCTTGTTTTAGCACACTAAAACCTTGGGCATACGACACCAGTTTTGAAGCATACAAAGAATTCTCAACCTCTACGAGCAACTGTTCTGTTACATAAGTTTTTTTCGGTGCTTCTCTGTTAAATGCTTGTGCTGCTTCAATACGAATCTCTTTCCATGCTGAGATAGTTCTTTCGAATACAGCAGTAGCAATTAGATTAAGAGGCATTCCCAGTTCAAGAGCATTGATTACTGTCCATTTCCCTGTTCCTTTTTGACCTGCAACATCCAGTATTTTATCAATTACATAAGATCCGTCTGCATCTTTATATTTCAAAATATGAGAGGTAATCTCTATCAGATAACTTTTCAGTTTTCCTTCATTCCAATGAGAAAAGCAATCAGCCATTTCATCATTTGAAGATTCGAGGAGGGCTTTCATTATAAAATACGCCTCAGAAATAAGCTGCATGTCGCCATACTCAATTCCGTTATGAATCATTTTCACAAAATGTCCGGATCCACCACCTCCTATCCATTCACAGCAAGGAGCACCATCTTCAGCCTTAGCAGCAATACTTTGTAAAATTGGCCTCACATCACGCCAAGCATCTACAGATCCTCCCGGCATAATTGATGCTCCATTCAGAGCTCCTTCTTCACCTCCCGATACTCCGGCACCTATAAAATAGAAACCTTTCTTCTCAAGCTGTTCTACCCTTCTTTCGGTATCTTTGTAATTCGAGTTTCCTCCATCAATAAGAATATCACCAGCAGAAAGAAGCGGTATAAGTTGCTCAATCAGCTCATCAACAGGGGTTCCCGCTCTCACCATCATCATAATTTTCCGTGGTGCTTGAAGCGAGTTTACAAACTCTCCAAGCTGGTTAAAGCCAACTATATTTTTATCTTTCGCACGCCCCGACGTAAAGCGGTCTACTACTCCTTCTTCAACACCTGCAACAGTTCGGTTGTATACAGAAACAAGCCATCCTTTGCTCTCCAGATTCAGAGTCAGATTCTCACCCATTACAGCTAGACCAATAATTCCTATATCCGATTTTTTCATATAGAACACTGAGTTAGATAACTGTTATATCTATTATTGAACAACGGCGATATCTTAGATGTTCAGAAAAAAAGGTTTATAAAAACAAAAAGAAAGGAATCATACCGTTAAGGTATTCCATAAAAAATTCCCTTGCATAAAAAGAGGGTTCTTTCTCTGCAAGGGAATTGAATTTAGTTTAAAGAGTTATTAATATACTTCTACTCTTGAAGCAATATCTTTTGCTTTATCTCTTAGTTTATCCAGATCTGATCCAATCGGGGCATAGCAAAGAACTACCCCCATGCGTCGGTTAACTTTCGTAAAAGGTTTACCGAAAATACGCAAATAAGTATCCTCTTCCTTCAGAGCTTCTTCCAGTCCTTTATATTTAGGTGTCTCTTTACTAGCAATTGGTGACAGGATAACCGCACTCACCCCTATCCTTTCAAGCTTAATATTTGGAATAGGCAAACCAAGAACTGCACGAAGGTGAAGTTCAAATTCGTTTAAGTTCTGTGTTCCGGCTAGTGTAACCATTCCTGTATCGTGAGGACGTGGAGACAGTTCAGAAAAATACACTCCGTTTTCATGACTTAAGAAGAATTCTACTCCCCAGATACCTGCTCCTGTCAATGCTCGGGTAACCTTATCGGCCATATCCTGAGCTTCTTTTAAATGTGCCGGATCAATGTGGGCTGGTTGGAAACTTTCACGGTAATCGCCTCCCTTTTGAATATGACCAATCGGTGGGCAGAAAAGTGTAGGACCATTTTTCTGAGTAACAGTTAATAAGGTTATTTCGCTATCAAATTTGATAAATTCCTCGATAATAAGTTCTTTAATATCTCCGCGACTGCCACTGCATCCATATTCCCAGGCATTTTCCAGCTCTTCAGCAGAACGAACAAGTGATTGACCTTTTCCGGAAGAAGACATCAACGGTTTCACCACACAAGGAAAACCAACTTTTAAAGCGGCTTCTTTCAATTCTTCAAGTGATGTAGCATAGAAATACTTCGCTGTTTTCAAACCGAGTTCCTTGGCAGCCAAATCGCGAATCGCTTTACGGTTCATGGTAAAGTTCACTGCACGAGCACTTGGAACAACCTGAATACCCTCTTTCTCAAAATCATAAAGGCGTTCTGTACGTATTGCTTCAATTTCGGGAACAATAATATCTGGTTTATGTTTCGTGATAACACGCTCCAACGCATCGCCGTCCAACATATCAAATACTTCATATTCATCTGCCACTTGCATGGCAGGGGCTCCGGCATACGAGTCACAAGCCACAATATACTGTCCTTTACGCTGAGCTGATATTACAAACTCTTTTCCCAACTCTCCGGATCCGAGTAAAACTATCTTCTTTGTCATAACCTTAGCTTTATCTTTTAACGTTTGCAAAGGTAATATTAAAAAGGAAAATATCCTCGGATAAAAGAGAGTATCTAAAAATAGATGACTATATTTTCTCCATATCTGACATGCATTACTTCATCTGTGTAGAAACGTTGGCTTATTAGAAATTACATAAATGCCGCAAACAGGGTTTTAATGCATTAAAAATAGAATATTTTTTTATCTTACTGAAAAATAATTTGATTTTATTGTTTGATATTAAAAATAAATACTTTTCTTTGTAGCCATAAAACAAGAAAAAGTTTGTATTGTTCTTAATCTTCTAACTAAATACCCTTTCAATTAGGTATTTAATTGACGAAACAGATCTTTTAGAAACTTATTCTGTTTCATTTTTTAAATTTATTTATTTTATAATTTTTATTCGCATGAATATTTACATTGGAAACCTTAACTACAAGGTTAAAGAATCAGATCTTAGTCAAGTTTTAGAAGAGTACGGAACAGTTAACTCAGTTAAATTAATCATTGACCGCGAAACTCGCAGATCTAAAGGATTTGCTTTTGCAGAAATGCCTGATCAAGCTGAAGCAGAAAACGTAATCAAAGAATTAAACGGTGCCGAGTTCGAAGGCCGTCAGATGGTTGTAAAAGAAGCTCTTCCAAAAGCATAACAACTATAAAAACATTATAAGGTAAAGGTAGATACAGTGAAAGCTTATCTACCTTTTCTTATTTGTATAAACCAGCACGAAGGAATCTTATTTATTTGTTTCAAAATGTGATTATTCAGCTATAATTCATTAAAATAGAATAAATAAATCTCAGTTTGAAAAAAATAATTAGGATTTATAGCTCAAGATCAAAAATAATTGCTTTTCTTTGCAGCATAAAACAATAGACAGTTTATATCGTTCTCTATCTTCTTTATAATTTACCCGTTTAACATCGGGCATCTTCTACTGACGAAACAGATCTTTTAAAACTTAAATCGTTTCAAAATTTAATTTATTTATTTTAATTTTATTCGCATGAATATTTACATTGGCAACCTTAGCTATAAGGTTAGAGAATCAGATCTTAATCAGGTACTTGAAGAGTATGGAACAGTTAATTCAGTTAAATTAATCATTGACCGCGAAACTCGCAGATCTAAAGGATTTGCTTTTGCAGAAATGCCTGACCAAGCTGAAGCAGAAAACGTAATCAAAGAATTAAACGGTGCCGAATTTGAAGGCCGTCAGATGGTTGTAAAAGAAGCTCTTCCAAAAGCATAACAACCAAATAAACTTATTATAAGGTAGATAAAGCTTACGCTGTATCTACCTTTTTTTATTTATATACCGTAATACCTTTGCCCTGTTTTCCGAATGATTCATTTGTATACCCACTCGTGAATATCAGCAGGATAAGAATCAAGATTACTCATTCCGAGTATGAAAATTGGAAGAAACGTTTCAATTATAACCAAATATCACTACCTTTGCGGCCGTTATTCATAAAAACATAAAAAAAGAATAGTATGAAAGCATTCGTATTCCCGGGTCAAGGCGCACAATTCGTGGGCATGGGTAAAGACCTGTATGAAAACTCGGCATTAGCCAAAGAACTTTTTGAAAAAGCGAATGATATCTTAGGATATCGCATTACGGATATTATGTTTGAAGGTACCGATGAAGATCTTCGTCAGACTAAAGTAACTCAGCCTGCCGTATTCCTTCACTCTGTAATTTCAGCTCTTTGCAAGAACGATGATGTTAAACCCGAAATGACAGCCGGTCACTCACTTGGCGAATTCTCTGCACTGGTAGTTGCTGGAGCTCTTTCTTTTGAGGATGGCTTGAAGCTGGTTTATGCACGTGCCATGGCAATGCAGAAAGCATGCGAAGCTGCTCCTTCAACAATGGCTGCAATCATTGCATTGTCTGACGAAAAAGTAGAAGAAATCTGTGCATCTATCGAAGATGAAGTTTGTGTGGCAGCAAACTACAACTGTCCGGGACAGATTGTAATCTCGGGTTCGATTGCCGGAGTTGAAAAAGCTTGCGAACTGATGAAGGCTGCCGGAGCAAAACGTGCTCTTCCTTTAAAGGTTGGAGGCGCTTTCCACTCTCCGCTTATGGAACCAGCTGAAGTAGAACTTGCAGCAGCAATTAACAATACTGAATTCCACGCACCTAGCTGCCCGGTTTATCAGAATGTGAACGCACTTCCTCAAACAGATCCGGCCAAGATCAAAGAGAATCTGGTTGCTCAGCTTACCGGACCGGTACGTTGGTCACAAACAGTTAAGAATATGGTTGCCGATGGCGCTACTGATTTTACTGAATGCGGACCTGGTGCTGTTCTTCAGGGGCTAATCAAGAAGATTGAACCATCCGTAAATGCTCACGGATTAGCATAAAAAATATTAGTTTTTTTTAAAGAGGCCGGATTTGAAAAAGTCCGGCCTCTTTTCGTATAGTCCCAAATTAATTCGTAATTTAGTAGCATCATTAATCAGTCAGAAAAAAAAGATGATACAACAAGATAACTTACAAGCCAACAAGCCCCACAAAATTGGTTACGCCCTCAGCGGTGGATTCATAAAAGGGTTTGCTCACTTAGGAGTTATTCAGGCTTTACTCGAAAACGATATCAAACCTGATATAATATCGGGTGTAAGTGCCGGAGCCTTGGCCGGTGCATTCTATGCCGATGGGAACGAACCTTATAAAGTGGTGGAAATCTTCAACGGCTATAAGTTTATGGATTTAACCAGTTGGGCCCTGACTAGAACCGGATTCTTTAAGTTAGACGATTTTAAGGATTTCCTGAAAACAAATCTGAAAAATCAGAATCTGGAAGACATGAAAATCCCCCTTGTAATTACGGCAACCGATTTGGATCACGGTAAAAGTGTACAATTTCGTAAAGGGAATACAGCGGATCTTGTAGCAGCTTCTTGTTGTATGCCGGTAATGTTTGCTCCGGTAAACATAAACGGTACCAATTTTATAGACGGCGGAGTATTGAAAAATTTGCCTGTCTCAACCATTCGCAAGGAGTGTGAAAAGGTGGTTGCTATCAACGTAAGTCCCCTTGTAGCAGGCAAGTACAAAATGAATGTTATTGATATCGCCTTGCGCTCTTATCATTTTATGTTTCGTGCCAACACCTTTCCCGACAGAGAACACAGCGACTTGCTAATCGAGCCTTACGGACTGGATGGATACCGCAACAGGGAGCTTGGAAAGGCTGAAGAGATCTTTAAACATGGCTACGATACCGCCAATAAAGTAATCAATAAACTTAAGCAGGAAAAAGGGAATATATGGAAATAAACAATGGAGAAAAAATAATTATCTATCAAATATTTAGCCGTCTCTTTGGAAACAACAACAGCAATTGTGTTCCAAACGGTTCGATAAACGAAAATGGATGTGGTAAGTTCTCCGATTTCACACCGAAAGCATTAAGCGAAATCAAGAAACTGGGTATTACCCATATCTGGTATACCGGAATAATTGAGCATGCCACTCAAACTGATTACAGACAATACGGCATCCGGGCAGATCATCCGGCCATTGTAAAAGGAAAAGCCGGGTCTCCCTATGCAATTAAAGACTATTACGATGTAGATCCCGATCTGGCAGACGATATTCTCCATCGGATGAAGGAGTTTGAGGAGCTGGTAGACCGCACCCATCAGGCAAATCTGAAGTTTATTATTGATTTTGTGCCCAACCATGTGGCACGGCAGTATCATTCGGATGCCAAACCCAAAAATGTAAGCGACCTGGGCGAGAAAGATAATCCGGAAAATGCATTCAGTCCGTACAATAACTTCTATTATATTCCCCAGACCGTACTCAACGGACAATTTGATATGAAAGGGAATGCGAAGAAAGCTTACTACGAATTTCCCGCCAAGGCTACCGGCAACGATCGGTTTGATGCATGTCCCGGAGTAAATGACTGGTACGAAACCATCAAGCTGAACTATGGAATTGATTATGCCAATGGAGATACCCGGCATTTCTATCCGGTTCCCGACACCTGGCTTAAAATGCAAGATATACTTCTATTCTGGGCATCGAAAGGAGTTGACGCATTCCGTTGCGACATGGCCGAAATGGTACCGGTTGAATTCTGGAAATGGGTGATTGCTCAGGTTAAGTTCCAGTATCCGGATATCCTCTTTATTGCTGAAGTTTATAAACCGGAGGAATATCACAACTACCTCTTCAACGGAGGGTTTGATTATTTGTACGATAAAGTGGGGCTTTATGAAACGCTTCGCGATGTAAGCTGTGGTTACAAATCGGCATCCGATATTACCCGCTGCTGGCAAAGCCTGGGAGGAATCGAAAAAAAGATGCTCAATTTTATCGAGAATCACGATGAACAAAGGTTCGCATCCAGTTTTCTCACTGGAAATGGATTCTATGGTATTCCGGCCATGATTGTTGCTTCGTGCATGAATGTAAACCCTGTAATGATCTATTTCGGCCAGGAGTTGGGCGAGCATGGTATGGACGAAGAAGGATTCAGCGGAAAAGACGGCAGAACAACCATTTTTGATTACTGGAGTGTGAAAACAATCAGAAACTGGCGAAACGAAGGTAAGTTCGATGGTAAGTTTCTTACTCAGGAACAAAAGCTATTGCAACGTTTTTATCGTAAATTACTGAACCTTTGCAATCAGGAAAAAGCCATTTCTCAGGGAAGTTTCTTTGACCTGATGTATGTCAACTACGGCAAGGCCGACTTTAACGTGCACAAAAACTATGCGTTTTTCAGGAAACAAGATAACGAGCTTCTGCTTATCATAGCCAATTTCGACAAACAGGCATCCAAAATATCCATCAACATCCCCAGCCACGCTTTCGACTTTTTGCAGATCCCCCAAAAGGATTCGTACGCAACAGTCGATCTGCTTACCGGGAAAGAAGAGAACTTGAGTCTTCTCCCCTATCAACCTGCAGAAACGTTTGTAGAGGGAATGAACGGGAAGATCCTGAAATTCACCTTATAAAAGCTGTCGGAGTCTGTTTAAGTTTTGACTATTCCTTCATTGTTTGGAGGTTAGCAGGTTGCTATTACCGGTTGATGCATCATTCCACAATAACGGATTGCATTGACCAAGGTTTGCGCAGTGCATGCATAACTAACCATGCCTTCAAGCAAAGCCGACCGATTGACAGAACGCCTTAAAAGTAAGATGGGTAATGCTGTCGACAATGAGAATGATCACGAAACCCACATCACACTGTATATCAATTGATTGAGCTGATATACAGCATCAATCATCGGGTTTCACAAAACTAAATGTAAACATTTTTAGTGGCAGTGTGGCAGAGGAAACATTCTATTTCTCATTCTGTAAATCGCAAATCCAAAAAAATTCTTTTTGAAGATTTTTCAAATATCATTTCTTAGAAAGCTAAAAAGCATAATTTTACTACCACCTCTGCCACCCAGAAAATATTCTCACAGCAATACACTGCTGATTATCTTCACTATAAATACGAAGGACAACCCGAATCAGGATTAAGGATTCATTAGTCAACCCATTACACAATTTAGAGCAACAGTAGTCAACCAAAAACCGACGATTAGAAAAACAAGACCATGAATTAACCCAAACAACGCCATGAATTACCCCAATCATGTACAAGATTAGGGGGTAATCATGTACAAGATTGAATCCAAACATGTACAAGATTGGAATGAAACATGTACATGATTCAGTTAGTTCTTCGCCAATAAATGATTAGTTCTTGCAGGCAAACCCAATAAACAGAAAGGAAGAAAAGATAATCTATCGCTTCGTCAATCCTATTTTCAGGTTCAGTTTAAAGTAGTTTACCCCATTCTCTTTCTCCATAAAGCCGTACTTATCCTTTTCGGTAGAGCCCTTTTCGAGACGGGTATTCAGATAAAGGAAATCCTCGAACACCTTTTTGGATGATTTCTGATAACAAAGCACCTCACCACTTCCATCTACCAGAAGAATTCCCGATACAGCCGAATCTTCGCCGGTGTAGATCTTGGCCGGACGCATCCCCAAAGCAAGAGTCAGCAGGAACTGTTTCATTTTGAATTCATAGAAGCCGTGTTTGGTAATCAGCTCATCCTTTATTTTCAACGGATTGATTTCCTTGATACGCTCTGTCAGTTCCGATATTTTTGTTATGCCATCCAGGTGCATTATTCGTACCATCTCGGCCAGAACACGTGGAAAATGAAGATCGATCATATGCAGATTGCAACGGAACACCTTGTCGGCCACATCTGTATATTTCAGTATACCGCCCAGCCGTTCAATCATCATCATCCTGTCTGCCACCTCATTTGGGGTATCCATCGCATTCACTTTATTAACCATAGGATTTGCAAATTTAATCCCGGTTTGCTCAAACTTCAGATTGGCAGCCCGACCACCATCCAGCAGTGGATTCATAGCACTCATGCGCGAACGAACATTGAAGCCAACCAGAGGTGCCTCCGGATGATAAAAGGCTACATAAAAATCGGTGCGGTCTTGTGTGCGTGATTCCAGATCGAAAATAGAGACCTCGTCAAGAAACTCTTCCACCCCTTCCGGAGAAAGAACCTGGTCGTCCGACGAACTTTTAATCCCCGCCAATATAGCATCAGCAACACTACCGAACCGGTTACGTGGAAATGTTTTATCCACAGCTTCACCCAAAACATGTACCTCCTCACCTTCAATAATATACTTACGGGTGCCATCATGTTCCTCGCGCTGAATCATAGCAATCTGAAGACGTTCGTCCTCATTGATTTTCACTTGTGGAGTTCCGGAATAAATAAAACCGTTGCTCAGGAGACGAAAAAAAGTATAGAGTTCGCTCCACTCTCTTTTTGTTGCTTCGAATGACATTCTTGAATTTGTTATTGATTATATATACCTATTGACCAAAGGGGCTTTCTTTGCCGCAAAGATAGTTATTAATCTGCAGAATCTCATTTATTATCTTGCAGCAATCAGTAAGCACCATTTATTTTGTGCAATATTTATCTAATGTTCAGTCTTATAGCAATCGTTCCTAGTATGAAATCCTTCAATCAACGGCCATTCCCTCCCCCTTTACACAATTAAACAGATTACAAAGTAATCATTAAAACATGTTATTAAACATGCTTTTTCAGCAGAAATATTTGGAGATATCCATAAAAGCCGTACCTTTGCAATGTGTTTTTCATAGTATTAGATTTAAGGTTAACAAAGGTTGGAGTCAGGCGTGACTCCTTTTTTTTTGCCCGTACTTAAAACTCCCCTCACTTTACAATAAACATCATTTTAAGATATTTATAATTACCTATCAAAATATTATTATAAAAGTATCCTTCGTTATAAAAGATTATTATCTTTGTAAAAACGACCAATAAAGAAGTATGAAAATATTCTTTGTAATCGTTTCAGTTGTTGATTCTTAAATTAATAAATTAAAATAAAGTGCATTTAGTTAATAATGCGCTCAGGCTTCATCCTTAAAATTTATTCTATGAAAAAGACTTTATTCACCGTCCTGTTATTGATTATTACAGGAATCAGCCGTCCATTATTTGCACAACAAGAAACCACAATGGCCAATGGAAGCGAACCAGCAACTGGATATGTTTTCACCCTAGGAATGAAGCTGAAACTAAAACTGGTTACTCCACAAAACGATACAGCCAGTTATCAATACACGGTTATCAATTCTGAAGAGTTGAAAGATACTTTAATTCTGGGTGAAACAAATAAGTATTTCAGCGAAAATCCGGAAAAAGGCACAATTGAAGCCATTTTCGGATTTGGTTACTACAGCAAACCTGAAGCCGGACAGGAAAGTAAGGAAAGAATGCAAACAATCTTATGCATCAGAAATAATAGTGACGTTGCACTGAATTATAAAGCAGACATTGTACCATGCGGGAAACAAGAATTTGAGAACACCTCAGTAGTGACACTGTTTCCCAACGCTATGAGCACGGAACTATGGCCTTATTGCATTTCACACATAGCTTTGTACGAGTTTAAGAACTTTCCAAAAGAGATTGAATGAAAATGATAAAAAGAAAGATCTGGCTTATATTCCTGCCATTCATACTATATAGTTGCGATGGATGGTATAGCTACCACTATGTTATAAACAATAACACAAATGACACTCTGCGTATTTATGTAAATAACCTGCCACCTCGTTTTTTTGATAATATGACGGTTAATAAAATAAATAAAAAAGATTCTGTTTTTATAATAAATCCGCGTTCGAAATTAACGATAGAACAAGATGGCTCACTTTGTGGCTGGGCATATAAGCCAGTTGATTTGAGATCGATTAGTAAAGAAGAACGGATAAAAAGTTATTATGATTCTCCTCTATTCGATTTTATTTTAGAAGTTTATGCAAACAACAAAGAGATAGATATGAAATACTGGAACGAAGATTGTTGGTCGTTCAAATCCAAAACGCTATTAGGTATTTACAGCATATCGATCACTAACGAAATGCTTCCTTAAATAAATCAGGAAGAATAATTAAAACAACAAAAAGCATTATGAGAAAGACATTACTTATTTTAGCATCGTTCATCACTCTTTGCTCCTATTCTCAGAATAAGGCAATCAGCTATAAGCCTATTAATTTTAAAGAATGCGACAGGAATAACACTTATATAAAATCGGAAAAAGAACCTGAGTGGAAATGTGATTCCATCGGATTAATAGAATACATGAATCAGCATGTTGATGACAAGGAAATAAAAAAGATAAAGAAAGGGAAGGTCATCATTGCCTTTATTGTCAATGTTGACGGCAAAACCTGCTGCACCTCTTTCGTAAACATGACAGATTATAATTTAAATGCCATTTCATTCAAAGATGCAGTAAACAGTATGCCCGATTGGATGCCAGGAACCCAAAACGGAATAAACATTAAATTTCAGAAAGTAGTAGTGCTATATATTGAAGAAGGAAAATTTATTTTAAAATAAAATCTTGAACTATGAAAAAAAACATTATTATTTTATTACTGTTATCATTCATTTTACCCGGCATTGGTGCACAAGAAAAACTGGAGATCAACTACGAATCCATTAAGAAAGCAGTTACAAGTGAGAACACATACAAGGAATTATTGAAACGTTATGAAGCAAACGATACAACCTTGAAAAAAAACGATTATTCAATACTCTATTATGGTCAACTGTACCAGAAATCGTATAATCCTTATAATGTTGAAGGGCTTGATGAAGCTAATAAATTGATGAAAGCCAAAGAATACAACAAAGCTTATGAGCAATGTCTGAAAATATTGCAGAAGAACCCTGTTTCACTCAACACATTGGAAAACCTCTACTATGCAGGAAAAGCTCTGGGAAAGCCCCAAGAGGAACTTGAAAATTACATAATGAAATTCTGGAAACTGATGAACATGATAGTATCAACAGGAGATGGGCAATCAGAGAAAACTGCATTCCATGTTATCTGTGTAAATGATGAATATCAACTGTTGAGGAATTATTTCGAGATTGAAGGTTTTAAACAACAATCACTAGTAAATAGTGGAGAGAATTCGTATGACCTGATGGAATTTACCTCCAGCAAATACTATGAAGGCACAAAAATATATTTTGATATCACGAAAGTTTTTGATTTTCTGAATAATGCATTTAAATAATAGACAGCAAGCTGATATGAATAAATCCCAGCAATTGTTTTTAAGGTTTACTCTCCAAAATTGGGCGTGTACTTTAAATATAAATTAGCAGAGGATGAAGTAGAGATCACCAACTAACCAAATGATAAACGGCATTGGTATAAATACATTTGCCATTTTTACAAGAGATGTCTGATTTTAAATTTATCAATAAAATGCATAATACATTGTACAGGTTCGCAATAAAACATAGTACATTAATTATTTTAGCTTTAATTTTCACGTCCTGCACTGGAGATAAAAGATTGGCTAAAAATAATGCAGCCACTGTGATTGAAGGAACGAAGAAGAAATCAATAAATACTACTGACAAATCAACACATTCATCTGATTCCCTAATGTACTACTGGAAACCAGATTATGGTATTTATTCATTCGACACTATTATAAATAATACAAACTATCATATGAAAACATATTGTTTAAATGATAGTGCAGTCTACAACGAGACTTTTTCAGACTTAAGGAAAAAAAACAAAAAACTCATTGAATATAGTGTCGCTCATAATTATGCTACTGACATCATAATAAAAAAGGCAAATAAAAGAAATATAAAATTATGTGTCACAAAGAAGCATTTTAAAGCTAGTTTAGATATTGATTTTTATAAAATTTGCCATATGTGGAAAAATGAGTTTTCGCATATAGATGGAAGCATTCCTGTGTTTCGAGCGACGCTTGCACAACCCGATACAGATTACCAATACGCAATAGAGTATACTATTACTGATAAAGGAGAACTTATCGTTATTAAAGTTGAGGATGAATCATACCACGGTTCAGATGATGAATAAGAATTAGAATTATTTTCCATCAAACATTTAAACAGTCATCTATTTAGGTTGCTATATCATATTCAAACAAATCTAAATGAAGAAGAATTTAATTATCATATTTTGCGGATTGCTGTTATTGACAGTTGCATTAATTGTCGGGACACCGTTTGAATTTTTAAATCCAACAGTTGATAGAATAGCTACTTGTTTATTAATGCTACTAATTATTTTAGTATTTATTTTTTTATTTATACTAGCTCATAAAATTGAGAAAAGAACAATTAAAAGAATAATCACTGGATTAATTTGTATATTAGCTATTCCCTATTTGTTAAATGGTATTTGCAAAATAATGATAATAGATTGTCCAATGTGGGAAGATCTGTCAATTTACACAAATAAAGACGGAGAAAAAGTAATAAGTCAGCGGAGAGAGCTTATAATTCATGATTACCGTGATAGAAGAATAATTGGTGACTTTGGACAATTCCGCATTTCATTTGACTGTGACAGAAGAAAACTAAAGGGGCTTTGGACTGAATATAACATCCAGCGTAACACTACGACAATCATTAATTTTGATGAAGAATATAAAGAAAATAAAAAGTAGTATCTTTGCAAAAAGCAATATAAAACATGGAAGAACAGATACTAAACCAACCCAAGAAAGACTACTGCACTCCGATGCATACTGCTGGTTCTTGGTATATTCCTTTTTAAAACATTAATATTCAAAATATTAGATTCAAAATAAAGATTTAAGCCTAGACCTCTTTTAAGTTTATGCAACAATATTATATCTATTTTAAGAAAATAATGGAAAAACCTATACTAAATAGTCATAATAAGTCAGAAAATCCGCAGATGCACACTGCAGAACATATTCTGAACCAGACAATGGTGAGAACGTTTGGATGCACACGTTCGGTGAATGCACATATTGAAAAGAAGAAAAGCAAGTGCGACTACCTCCTCTCCTCCTGCCCTACTGAAGAACAATTACAGGAAGTAGAGAATAAAGTCAATGAAATAATCGCTATGAACCTGGAGGTAACAGAAGAACTGATGCCTTCGGAACTGGCACAGAAGGAGTTCGACCTGAGCCGGCTGCCGGATGATGCAACTGATACGCTCCGCATTATCAGAGTTGGAGATTATGATGCATGTCCATGCATTGGTATGCACGTGAAAAATACTTCAGAAATTGGAACTTTTAAGATCATTAGCCACGATTATTCGGAAGGGAAATTGCGTTTACGTTTTAAACTGGCTTAACCTTTCACATCATTAAGAAAAAATCACATTCAAACTGACACAAATGACAATTTCATAAAGAAAGTTTGTCAGTGTTAAGACACGAATAGTTCAATAAACCTCTTTGGCACAAACTTTGTTTTATATTCAGTGAATTTGAGTTCATAAACCCAGTTCATGATAAATTTAATGTTAAACCTTTAAATTATAGGAGATTAAAGTTATGATGCCTGTTAGAAGATCTCAAAACTGGTTACCAGATGTGTTCAATGATTTGTTCGACACTAACTGGATGTCAAGGTCAAACGCTACCGCCCCTGCCATCAATGTTATTGAGACAGAGAATGAGTACAAAGTGGAAGTTGCTGCTCCGGGAATGACTAAAGAAGATTTCAGTATCAAGATTGATGATGAAAATCAACTGGTAGTTGCCATGGAGAAAAAGCTAGAAAGCAAAGAGGAGAATAAGAACAGTCGTTATTTGAGACGTGAGTTTTCGTACACAAAGTTTCAACAAACCATGCTTCTTCCGGACAATGTATTGAAAGATAAAATCGGAGCTTCGATGGATAATGGAGTGCTTACCATTAACATCCCCAAAATGTCTCCGGAAGAAGAAAAGAAATATGCAAGATTGATTGAGATCAAATAAGCTGTTCCTGGTCATCTAATAATTTGTAAATTAATGAGGTTGTTGCTTGATTGCAACAACCTCATTTTTTGTATTCAGATGCGCTTTAGTTAAACTCAGAATTGTATATTACCTATATTTTTCGTTCCTTTGAAGTTCAATTATAAAATCAAAAAATTCAATATGAAACACGAAGAAAACGAAAAGTTTACGGGATTACCCGAAAATGCATTCAGAGAGCTTAAATCGGGCGAAGTCTACAATCCGCTGATGTCTCCCGAAAATAAATACAAGGAGGTTACTCCCTGGTCGGTACTCTGGGGTATTGCAATGGCAATTCTGTTCTCTGCAGCAGCTGCATATCTGGGGCTAAAAGTAGGCCAGGTATTCGAAGCTGCTATTCCTATCGCCATCATTGCGGTGGGAGTATCAAGCGCTGCTAAAAGGAAAAACGCATTGGGCGAGAATGTTATTATCCAGTCAATCGGAGCCAGCTCAGGGGTAATTGTTGCCGGTGCCATCTTCACACTTCCGGCACTTTACATTCTACAGGCAAAGTACCCCGATATGTCGGTAACCTTCTTCCAGGTATTTGTCAGCTCTTTGTTGGGAGGTGTTCTTGGTATCCTGTTCTTAATTCCTTTCCGGAAATATTTCGTGCAGGAGATGCACGGTATGTATCCTTTCCCCGAAGCAACCGCTACAACACAGGTGCTTGTATCGGGAGAGAAAGGCGGAAACCAAGCTAAGCCGTTGCTTATAGCAGGTATCGTGGGTGGTTTATATGACTTTATCGTTGCTACCTTTGGATGGTGGAACGAAAACTTCACAACCCGTGTATGCGGATGGGGTGAAATGATTGCCGATAAGGCCAAACTGGTTTTCAAAGTAAATACAGGTGCAGCGGTACTTGGTTTGGGATATATCGTCGGACTTAAATACGCTGCCATTATCTGCATCGGTTCGCTGACAGTATGGTGGATTATCATTCCGGGAATCTCTTTAATCTGGGGAGACAGCCTGCTGAATATGTGGAATCCTGATATTCACACCGTTGTTGGAATGATGAGCCCGGAAGAGATCTTTAAATACTATGCGAAAAGCATTGGTATCGGTGGTATCGCCATGGCTGGTATTATCGGGATTATCAAATCATGGGGAATCATTAAGAGCGCTGTAGGACTGGCTGCCAAGGAAATGAGCGGCAAGGAAAATCCTGAAAAAAGCGTGATTCGCACACAGCGTGACCTACCAATGAAGGTTATTGCAATCGGTTCAATACTTACCATCATATTAGTATTCTTGTTTTTCTTCTTTGATGTGATGCAGGGAAATCTTTTCCATGCTATCGTTGCCATCCTTCTAGTTGCCATTATTACTTTCCTTTTCACCACTGTAGCAGCAAACGCCATTGCCATTGTTGGAACAAACCCTGTTTCGGGTATGACATTGATGACTCTTATTTTGGCATCTGTTGTCATGGTATCGGTAGGTTTGAAAGGCTCAACAGGTATGGTTGCCGCATTGGTAATGGGTGGTGTGGTATGTACCGCTTTATCAATGGCTGGAGGTTTCATCACCGACCTGAAAATTGGTTACTGGCTTGGTACAACTCCCGCTAAACAGGAAACATGGAAGTTCCTGGGAACCATTGTATCGGCAGCAACAGTTGGTGGAGTAATGATTATCCTGAATAAGACATATGGATTTACAAGCGGACAGTTGGCAGCTCCACAGGCAAATGCCATGGCTGCCGTTATCGAACCGTTGATGAACGGTGTTGGCGCTCCATGGGTACTCTATGGAATTGGTGCCATTATCTCAATTGTACTTACCTTTTTCGGAATTCCGGCACTGGCTTTTGCATTGGGTATGTTCATCCCATTGGAACTGAATATTCCATTGGTTGTGGGTGGAGCCATCAACTGGTATGTAACTTCTCGTTCTTCCGACTCGGCCGTTAATGCTGAACGTGGAGAAAAAGGAACTCTTCTTGCTTCCGGATTCATTGCCGGTGGTGCTCTGATGGGAGTTGTCAGCGCTGTAATGCGTTTCGGAGGAATCAATCTGGTTCACGAAGAATGGCTGGCAAACTCATGGTCGCAAGTTGTTTCACTGGTTCTTTATGCTGCACTGATTGTTTATTTCATAAAAGCAACCATGCATAAATCCGATAAACAGAAACTTTAATGAAAAAGGTTCTCCTGACTATTATGGTAGCAGCATCAAGCACTCTCTTCGCTCAAAAACCGATAGAATTACCTCTATGGCCAAAAGGCGCCCCAAACTCTAACGGATTAACGGGGCCAGAGCAAGAGCTTGAAAAGAACAGGATCAGCAATGTCACATCTCCTACTATCACCGTTTATAAAGCTAAAAGGGGGAATGGCAAGGCAGTAATTATGTGTCCTGGTGGAGGTTATTTTCTTTTGGCTACAGATCATGAGGGGCACGATATGGCTCCATGGTTCAATGCGCAAGGTATAACCTATGTTGTATTAAAGTATCGTATGCCCAACGGTCATTGTGAAGTTCCACTATCGGATGCACAGCAGGCTATAACTCTTGTTCGTCAGCATGCAGCTGAATGGGGAGTCGATATTCATAAAGTCGGCATCATGGGAGCATCTGCCGGAGGTCATTTAGCATCAACTCTGGCTACTCATTTTACAGAAGAAACCCGTCCGGACTTCCAGATACTGCTTTATCCGGTTATTACGATGGATAAAGCATATACTCACAATGGTTCGCGCGAAAACTTGATAGGCAAGAACCCCGGCAAAGATAAGGAGTTGTTATTTTCAAATGAATTGCAAGTAACACCTGATACCCCTAAAGCTTTCATTGTACTTTCAAGCGATGACCGGTCGGTTCCGCCACAAAACGGGATTAATTATTATCTCGCTTTATTGAAGAACAACGTATCTGCATCTATGCACATATATCCGATTGGAGGTCATGGATGGGGATTCTGGGATAGCTTTGCATATAAGCGCCAATGGACCGAAGAGCTGGAAAAATGGCTCAGAGAACTATGAAACAGTAATCAAAATAGTAACTCTCTATTCAGCCTTGGTAATTCAAGGCTATAGAGAGTTCTTTTTATTAATTAATAAAGAATTATGAAAAACAAACTAACACTAACATGGATGGCCTTCATTCCGTTGCTTGCTTTTGCGCAGAACAACAGATATGAAATGATCACCAATCCAAACCTGACAAGCATTAATCGGGAAATGCCGCGAAGTACATTTACATCGTACACATCAGAAGAGGCGGCAATTAAAAATGACCGTAAGTCTGACACTTACCGTATTTCACTTAACGGAACATGGAAATTTAATTATGCAGAAAATTTCGATGAGCGTCCTTTAGAATTTATGAAGCCGGAGTTCGATTCCAGCAAATGGAGCGACATCAAAGTGCCCGGCAATTGGGAACGTCAGGGATTCGGAACTCCTATTTATGTAAATACAACCTATGAATTTACCTCTCCCGGATATAAACCTTTTTGGGATGAACCAAATCCTCCTTATGTTCCAAAGGACTGGAACCCTACCGGTACTTATCGCCGTGAGTTCAATTTGCCTTCAGACTGGCAGGGAAAAGAAATCTTCCTGAGTGCGGATGGTACAAAAGGTGCAGCATTCTACTACCTGAATGGTACGTTTCTAGGGATGAATAAAGATTCAAAAACTCCGGCCCGTTTTAAGATAAGCAATCTGGTAAAGCCCGGAAAGAATGTTCTTGCAATTCAGATACACCGTTTCTCGGATGCCACTTATCTGGAGTGTCAGGACATGTGGAGATTGAGCGGAATAGAGAGAGAAATCTATATGTATGCACAGCCTAAAGTACGAATTGCAGATTTCACTGTTCATTCTCCATTGGATAAGAGCTACAAGAATGGTGAATTCAGTATGGATGTACAGATTAACAACGCAAGTGGCGAGAAGAAATCAGTTACTGCATTGTATAGCCTGCTGGATGCCGATGGCAAAACAGTTCTTCAGAATCAGGAAAAAGCAGCGGTTAATGAATCAGCTAAAATCTCTTTCGGGAAAAAGATAATAGAGAATGTAAAATCATGGAATGCAGAAACTCCCAATTTATACACACTTGTTCTTACCCTGAAAGATGAAAACGGCAAACTGCTGGAATCAACCAGTACAAAGGTTGGATTCCGCACAGTTGCCATCATCAACAAGCAATTCACTGTAAATGGCAAACCTGTCCTCGTCAAAGGAGTAAACGTACATGAGCACAACGAAGTAAACGGCCACTACGTTACAGAAGATTTAATGATGAAGGATTTCACGTTGTGGAAGAAATACAACGTAAACACCGTTCGTACCTGCCACTATCCTCAGCAGGAACGTTTTTATGAACTATGCGACCAATATGGTATTTATGTGATAGATGAAGCAAACATTGAATCACACGGCATGGGATACGATTTGAGAAAAGGGGGAACACTGGCAAACAATCCTCTTTTCGAAGCGGCACACCTTTATCGTACAGAGAATATGTATCTTAGAGACAAGAACCATCCTTGTGTAGTTACCTGGTCACTGGGGAACGAAGCAGGAAACGGAATCTGTTTCTACAACACATACAAGTATCTGAAAGCACAAGACTCTTCACGCCCCGTACAATACGAACGTGCCGGATTGGAGTGGAATACTGACATTTATTGTCCTATGTATAGCAGACCTGCCGACATTGAAAGATATGCTAAGAATCCAAACGCTGACCGTCCGTTGATTCTTTGTGAATATGCCCATGCCATGGGAAACAGTCTTGGAAACTTTAAGGAATACTGGGATATAATCAAGAAATACCCCTTGTTACAGGGCGGATGTATTTGGGACTGGGTTGACCAGGGCTTCCTAGAAAAGACAAAAGACGGACGTAAATACTGGACATACGGTGGCGATTATGGTAAAATTGGAACACCTTCCGATGGCGACTTCTGTATCAACGGACTTGTATACCCCGACCGTACTACAAAACCTGCTACCGAAGAGATGCGTAAAGTATATCAGAACATCGATTTTGATACTGACTTCAAAAAAGGAAAGGCAATTATATACAACGGTTTCTTCTTTACTAATCTGAATAAATACGATTTCACTTACACAATAAAAAGAGAAGGAAAGAGTGTATTCACCGAAAAGTTCAATATTGATTGTGAACCCGGAGATTCAGTATCTATCGACCTGAAAAACTTACCAACAACACCAGCAACTACAGGTGATGACAGAATTGAATTCGAAGCAAAAATCAGAACGGCCGAACCACTTCTTCCAGTGGGTTATGTTATAGCCCGCGAACAGAAATGCATCAATCCTTTCAGAAAGCCAGTGGCACCAGTGGTAAAACCAGCTACTGTAAAAGAGACAGGCAGTCAGGTTGTTCTTACGGGTAAAGAGTTCAAAGCAACTTTTGACAAGAAGAACGGAATGCTGATTTCTTATATTTATAAAGGAACAGAATACATCCTTAATGAAAACGGATTGCACCCTAACTTCTGGCGTGCCCCAACCGATAACGATTACGGCGCAGGTCTCCCAAGAAAACTAAAAGCATGGAAAGAGGCAAGTTATCAGGATGTGGTAGCAAAGAACTTCTCTGTAACCAGCAATGATAAAGCAAGTAAGGTATCATGTACTTATGAATTCCCCGGAACCGAATCCACATGGGATATAACTTATACCGTTTATGAAAATGGTACAATCAAGGTAGACAACAAATTTGTTGCAGCCAACGAAAAAACCCCAATGATTCCAAGAGTCGGCCTCCGTATGCAATTACCGGTTTCGTTCGAGAATATGACCTATTACGGACGTGGTCCGAAAGAGAATTACCGCGACCGTCGCACTTCACAATTCCACGGTGAATTTACAACCAATGTAAAAAACAACTACGAAGGTTATATCCGTCCGCAAGAGAATAGCCACCACACAGACATTTACTGGTGTGCATTCACCGACAAGTCAGGCAAAGGTCTTCTCTTAGTTGCCGATAGAACATTTGAAATAAATGCATCTCCTTACACACTCGAAAGCATGGATAGCGGAGAGAGCATCGATAATGACAAACCAATTACTGAAAAGACCAACCATCGTCACCTGACCGATCCGCAGCCTCAGAAACTGATCGATTTGTGCATTGATTACCGAATGATGGGAGTTGGTGGAGACGACAGCTGGGGAGCCTTGCCACATAAAGAATATCTGATATTCCCGGGCAAAGGTCCTATCAGCTATGGATTTACACTTGTTCCCTTTAAGAAAGGAACCGACTACAAAAAGATGATCTTACAGTACTGATCCCTGTTTCAGGAATAATTTTAAAAGCTGTTTCAAAAAGACATGAGTCAAATTTGAAACAGCTTTTTTATTATGTTTCAGATCTAATATAAAGAAGTGAACATTTTACAACTCAACAAATATTTATATTTTTACAGCAATTTGTTTATTTTCAAAAAAGAATCTATATATTTGTATAAATTATAAAATAACAACTAAATTATTAACAAATAAATCTGACTATGGCATTAAACACTTGTCCAGACTGCGGAAGTCAAGTTTCTTCCGAAGCAACAAATTGCCCAAATTGCGGCAAACCTTTTACTCATAATACCGAAGCCCCCAATTTCAGTCAAGAGCCAAGTAATGAGCTTCCTCCCAAAACATGGTTGGTTGAATCAATTCTTGCAACTCTCTTTTGTTGTTTGCCATTTGGTATCGTCGGAATAATTAATGCAGCTAAAGTAGAATCAAATTGGTATGCAGGAAGAAAAGAGATTGCACTGAAAGCATCAAGAGATGCAAAAAAATGGACGATGATTGCATTATATTGCGGAATTGCCGTAGGTGTGTTATATATACTTTACTTTGTTGTACTAGGAGCTGCATTTTACAGCAGTAGTTTGTAATCAAATATTAGAACAGAATTCAGTAAATACTTCCTGTAATTAAATTCTGGCAATTTAAATTTTGATCAATGAATTCAAAAAATAAGAAAATCAGAAAAGTACTTTTAATAGGTATTTTTCTGATTTTCTTATTTATGCTTTATTCATATAACCCACAACATAACATTTTCTTTCCCAAATGCCCCATCTATCAACTTACCGGATGGCAATGCCCCGGATGTGGTTCACAAAGGGCTATTCATTGTTTAATGCATCTTGACTTTATACAGGCTTTCAGATACAATGCAATGATGGTTTTCTCTATTCCTTATGTCGTTTTCGGAATATATATCGAATATTTTAATGGCAAAAGCAGGCATCCTCGAATGCGAAAATTTCTTTTCGGAGAGAAGGCCTGCTATCTGCTTCTTATTATAATTACGATTTTCACCGTTGGGCGAAACCTGATTGGATAAAATCGGATTATTTTCTCTGTCCTAACTGAGCATCAATATAGAATATACCTGTTGTACCTGCAATTCTCAACTTATCTACAATATCTTTAATGGTAGCTTCCTCTTCAACCTGTTCACGAACAAATCCCCATAGAAAATCCTGCGAGGCCTTATCTCTTTCCGCTGCGGCAACATCCACCAGCTTGTCAATCAATTCAGAAATATGCACTTCATGCTTATAAGCACTTTCAAAAACCTCCAGAGGGCTTCCCCACCCTGTCGGAACCACATTTATCATACCTACTACCGGAGTTCCACCTCTTTTTATCATGTAGTCCATCATGGAGTAAGCATGCCCCATTTCTTCGTGAGATTGATGTTTCATCCATGATGCAAAACCATTAAATCCTTCCTTTGCAAAGAACACCGACATTGACAAATAGAGATTCGACGACCACATCTCTGCATTAATTTGCTCATTAATAGCATCTTGTAACTTTTTGCTTATCATATATATAATTTATTAGGTTAATATTTATGGTACAACAAATTAATACCTGTTTTTGTTCTTGGTATTTAAAGCAGGAATTCAGCCATCACCTGTGTTTCAACAAAATAGAAACAAAAAAAAGCAAATTCTTTGCCTATCCAAACAAAAACATTAACTTTGCAGCCGCTGATACGAGATATCGGCATTAATTCAAATCATTAATTAAAAACATTATTAAGAAATGGCAACTAAAATCAGATTGCAAAGACGCGGTCGCAAGAGCTACGCGTTCTATCAGATTGTTATTGCGGACAGCAGAGCACCACGTGATGGTAAATTTATTGAAAAAATCGGTACTTACAACCCTAATACCGATCCTGCAACAATAGATTTGAATTTCGAACGTGCATTAAAATGGGTTCTTACCGGAGCTCAACCAACTGACACAGTTCGTAACATTCTTTCCAGCGAAGGCGTTTATATGAAGAAACACCTCCTTGGCGGTGTTGCTAAAGGCGCATTTGGTGAAGCTGAAGCTGAAGCTAAATTCGAAGCTTGGAAGAACAACAAACAAAACGGTCTTGCTGCATTGAAAGCAAAGAACGAAGAAGCTGCTAAAGCTGAAGCTAAAGCACGCTTAGATGCTGAAAAGAAAGTAAACGAAGCAAAAGCTCAGGCATTAGCAGAAAAGAAAGCTGCTGAACTTGCTGCTGAAGCTGCCGCTGCAGCTCCTGCTGAAGAAGCACCTGCAGAAGAAGCTCCTGCTGCTGAATAATCAGCAAGCTTTTTTCTTAGATAAAGCATTAAAAAATCCCTCAGGAATCTTTTTCCTGAGGGATTTTCATTTTGAAGTAATCCATATCTATTCAACATCTACGTTGAAGGGTGTATTGGTGATTATATTCTTCATATATAAACATAAAAAAAGACCGATAAAGAAAACTATATCGGTCTTTTTCATGTTTAAATACATTTATTTCACTCCAACAAAAACATTATCAATTTGATAAGTTGTAGTTTTTACATTTGGACCAGTACCTAAATATTTAAAGGCTACATTAATAATTTTACCTTCATATTTAGCAAGTGACATCTCACCAGCAGGAGCTATTACACCATAAGTTGTTGTAGGTGTTTGAGGAATAGTAAAGTTAGATGTTACATCTTCCCATGTTGCAGATGATATTTTGTCTTTATTACTCTTGAAATCAGTTGAGATAAGTACCTGAAGACAATCAGCATTATAATAGCCAACATTAACATCAAATGATAATTTCATATTTGGTACAACCTTAACTTTAGGAGCAATAAACCAACCTTCGCAGATACCTGGTGCTTTATTTGCCGTAAATTGAGTATAAGTGTTTCCACTAAAGGTTTTATCTATCCAAGTTAAAGTTCCTTGCAATGTTGCATTCATCCAATCGTCGATCGTTGTTTCTGCATTAACAGTAACAGGTCTTTCAAATGTTTGATTAATGCTTTCATATACTGGAGCCGGATCAACCCAATTCCACTGTTTGCCGTCAAACTTAAAATTATCAGTCTTTTTTGTTACAGACTTTACATCCTTATATATCTTAACATTATCTATCTGATAAGTCGTAGTCTTATGATTAACACCATCTCCTGAGTATTTAAAGGCAACCGAAATGTTCTTTCCAGCATAACTACTCAAATCTAATGTACCAACAGGGCCTAGAGTTCCATAACCTGTTGCCGGAGCTGGTATAGTGAAAGCAGAAGACTTATCTACCCATGTAGCTGTAGCAACATTTATACCATTAAAATTAGTAGAAACCAATATTTGCAAACAGGTCGCATCAAAATTACCAATACAAGCATCAAACGTTAGTTTCATGCCATTGCTAACAAGAACACGTGGAGATATTAGCCATCCCACAGATTCTCCTGGTTCTCCATAAGCACTAAACTGAGAATAAATATTGCCGCTATAGGCTCTGTTTACCCATGTTTTGGATCCTTTAGTTGTAATATTGTACCACCCGTCAATTTCGGTAGGAGCTTTATCAGGAGCAGCATCAGTGAAGTTTTGCATCAAAGATACCTCTTGAGTCATTTCCATATAGTCATATGCCACTGTCGCAATTGAGGCTGAATCTAAAGAATAATATTTAGAAGACAACCAGGAAGGTATAACATCCGAGGCAGGAACAGATTCTGTAAAATAGTTCCCTCCTGTTTGTTTACTTGGATATGTTCCAGCAAAATCAACAGTTATTTTTTTTACAGCAGTAGGTCGGGTAGCCTCATCTAATCCGGGAAAGTCGGGTTCATGATTACAAGAGCTTAACACTAAAGCTGATGTAAAAAGAGTCGTAATAAATAATATTTTCTTCATATTTTTTATTTTATCAATCGATTAGAAATTAATTTTTATAGAAGATGACCAAGTTCTTCCAAAACCATAGAACACTGTTGCATCACTCCATCCGTGTCCACCTGTTTTTGCACCATTGTCTTGTGCATCAGTAATATATTTCTCGTTCAAGATATTCTTAACATTAGCATTCAAGCTTGCATCTAAGTTTCCAATTTTAAAACGATAGTTCATATTAAAGTCAAAAACAAAAGCATCAGGAATTCGCCATGGCTGAGAGAAAGGTTGCACACCACTTGATTTAATATCTGCAACAGAAATATCAAAGTTAGAGAAATTGCGTCCATAATAGTTTCCATCAAGGCCAAAACGCAATCCTTTCATAAATTCATAATTAACTCCCAGAGCAGCAGTTGTCTGTGCAGAGTTTCCTACATGAATTCCTTTTAAATTCAATGTTGATTGTGCGTGGTCAGGGCTACCTGCAGGTACTACTTCAGATTTTTTATTCAATGCTTCACCATTTCTATTATACCAGAAACCTGTTGCATTACTATCCCAGTTCCAATCTCCTAAAGATAACATACCTGTTATTTGAAGTTCGTTAAACGGTTTATATTTAAAATCAAGTTCAGCACCCTGATGTAAGGCATTCACACCATTCATATTAATATAATTACTTGCAGCATCACCACTAACTACGGCTTTCGTCATCGTTTTATCCTTCCACGCTGTACGATACACGTTTACATTTGCAGATAAAACTTTTGATTTATATCCATAACCTACTTCATAAGAAAATACCTTTTCATTTGTTGAGTTAGGATTTAACGCATTGCTTAATGCACTTGATAAAAAGATTCCACCTGAGTAGAAAGGAGTTCTTGAGAAGAAACCAACATTAGCAAAAACGTTATTGTGATCATCTAAGTTATAATTTGCACCACCTTTACCTCCAAATCCTAACTTGTTAACAACTTCAGATTTTTTGTTATCGTAGTAAAAACGATCTTTACGCCAATAAGAATTATTATTAATATTACCTGAAGCAAAAGCCGATAGTTTATCCTTTGAATATTCTAATTGTGCAAAAGCACCTTCTTGTGTTACAAAACCATCATAATCACGATAAACAACATCACCTACTTTCAGTTTTTCATTAACATATCCCAAATCATCTTTTCTCCAGTTTGTAGAAGATGATCGTGCCGGGTCAATGAAAAATGATCCTCCATACAAATCAACTAACTTATTAGTATGAGTACCTTTGTAGTATCGAAGGTCAAGACCAGCCTGTAAAGAAAGAGACTGAGCCAGTTCACAAGTATAAGTAGAAATTGCACCATACCATAAATGGTTATTAATACTTGAAGACATTGCAGCTAAACTTCCATTGTCTGCAGTTGCATTATCCTGCATCAATGTAGCATAGTCAAATGTTCCGTCTATCTTCCTATAAGTTGTATTAGGAATTCCATTTGTTGCTCCATAAAAAGAAGACCGGTTATTACCTTGAGCAGAATATCCCCCACCTTGTCCAATTGACATATAGAGAGAAGTTGATAAACTCGATTTATAGTTTATCTGCCAGTTATGATTTAATGAGATCTGAGGTTTATGGTAGTAATTATAGTTAGAGCCAACTCTCTCCTGGCCGTTTGCATCAAAACCATATGTTGCATTATATCTACGACCAAATTGAGCTTGTTTTGCCCATTCAAGGATTGTTAATTGGTCATATCGTTTATTATGAAACTGTGGAGCTCCAAGAGCTGTTAATGATAAGCTCTGATTATCATTGATTTTCTTTGATATATTTACAAACCAAGAATAAGCAGTAAAGGCGGTACCTTGAATGTATCCGTCGCCCCATGTTTTAGAACCTAGAATAGAAAAAGCCCATCCTTTTTCATTCATGCCTGTAGACATATTAAAACCTATTTTATTATATCCATCGTTGCCGATTCCGTAAAGAACAGAGCCACCTTTTTTAGCATCAGTTGTTCTAGTGATAATATTAATAGATCCACCAACTGAAGGAGAACAGATTTTTGAAGCTCCCAAACCACGTTGAACCTGCATAGAACGGGTAACATCTGATAATCCGGCCCAGTTTGACCAGTATACCCCTCCCCATTCCATATCATTCATTGGAACTCCATTTACCATTACTGCAATATTGGCTGATTCAAAACCACGAAGGTTAATACGCGAATCTCCATAACCTCCACTTTGCTTTGTAGCATATACACCTGGGGTTGATTTTAATATCTCTGGAAACTCCTGTGTACCTAACTTTTCTTCAATAAATACTGGGTCTAAAGTTGAAACGGCAACTGGAGTCTTACGCTGAATAGCAACTGAAGAAGTAATAGTAATGTCGGCTAAAGCTACAGTGTTTGACTGCATTGTGATGGTACCCAAATCAACTTTCCCTTTCTGGGTAAGTTTCATCTTCAGGTCCTTATAGCCTATGTACTTGAAAAGTAAAGTAGGGTTAGCCGACTTTACATTTAAAGTGAAGGAACCGTCCATGCCGGTTACAACCCCTGTCGAGGTTCCTTCAACCATTACCGATGCACCAATTAATTCTTCATTAGTCTCTGCATCTACCACTTTACCTTTAACCACTGATTGAGCGTACGTTGATGCCGCACAAAAGGTTATAAGTAGAGTTGTGAATAGGAAATGAACAAAATGTTTTCTCATAATTCAGAATGTTAATTATTTGATTAAAACTAAATTTTAATAAATTAAAGAACTATGGAACAAATGTAATTAATAAAAATTACATGAATATTACATTCCATTTATTTTTTTTTAGATTTGAAAGGTTTTATTTAACCTAAAGAAAAAAAAAGAGCCCCGCAAAGGTTTGCGAGGCTCTTTTCATACTTATCAAAATATCAATCAGCCATTAATTTTCTGTATCGTACTCTTTTGGGTTCCACATTACCAAGGCGCTTCATCTTGTTCTCTTCGTATTCAGAATAAGAACCTTCAAAGAAGCATACTTCCGAGTCACCTTCGAAAGCAAGGATATGAGTACAGATTCTGTCCAGGAACCAGCGGTCGTGCGAAATTACTACTGCACATCCTGCAAACTCGTCCAGACCCTCTTCCAGTGCACGAAGCGTGTTCACGTCGATATCATTGGTAGGCTCATCCAGCAACAGCACGTTACCTTCTTCTTTCAAGGCCATGGCAAGGTGCAATCGGTTACGTTCACCACCCGACAGCATACCACAAAGCTTTTCCTGGTCGCTTCCTGTAAAGTTGAAACGAGAAAGGTACGCACGCGCATTAATATCACGTCCGCCCATCCGCAGTAACTCATTACCACCCGAGATTACCTGATACACGCTCTTCTTAGGATCAATATCCTTGTGTTGCTGGTCTACGTATGCAATCTTCACGGTCTCTCCCACTTCGAAGTTTCCCTTGTCTACCTTTTCCAATCCCATAATCAGGCGGAAAAGAGTTGTCTTACCGGCACCATTCGGGCCAATCACACCCACAATGCCGTTAGGCGGAAGGTTGAATTCCAGGTTGTCAAACAACAGTTTATCACCGTATGCTTTCGTAACCCCCTTCACTTCAATCACCTTATTACCCAGGCGCGGACCGTTCGGGATAAAGATTTCCAGCTTTTCTTCCTTCTCTTTCTGATCCTCATTCAATAACTTATCGTATGAGTTCAGACGAGCCTTACCCTTCGCCTGACGAGCCTTAGGAGCCAGTCGCACCCATTCCAGTTCTCGTTCCAGCGTTTTTCTGCGTTTGCTGGCAGTCTTCTCCTCCATCTCCATTCGCTTGGTTTTCTGTTCCAACCAAGAAGAGTAGTTTCCTTTCCATGGAATACCCTCACCGCGGTCCAGTTCAAGAATCCATCCGGCCACATGATCCAGGAAGTAACGGTCGTGCGTAATAGCAATTACCGTACCCTCGTACTGTTGCAAGTGCTGTTCCAACCAGTCTATCGATTCTGCGTCGAGGTGGTTGGTAGGCTCATCCAGCAACAAGATGTCCGGTTTCTGAAGCAGCAGGCGGCACAGAGCCACACGTCTGCGTTCCCCTCCCGATAAGTTCTTCACCGATTGGTCTTCCGGCGGACAGCGAAGCGCATCCATTGCACGTTCCAGTTTAGAGTCCAGATTCCATGCATCGGTAGCATCAATTATATCTTGCAGCTCAGCCTGGCGGGCAAACAGAGCGTCCATTTTGTCTTGATCCTCATAATACTCGGGCTCACCAAACTTCAGGTTAATCGCCTCGTATTCGTTCAATGCATCAACAGTACTCTGTACTCCCTCCATTACAATCTCCTTCACGGTTTTTGTATCATCAAGGTAAGGTTCCTGTGCCAGATAGCCCACAGAATAACCCGGTGAAAAGACCACTTCTCCCTGATAAGACTTTTCCAGTCCGGCAATAATCTTCAGCAGAGTCGATTTACCCGATCCATTCAGACCGATGATACCAATCTTTGCTCCATAAAAGAAAGATAGATAGATGTCTTTAAGTACTTGTTTGTTCGGTTGGAAGGCTTTGCTCACCCCCACCATTGAAAAAATAATCTTTTTATCGTCAGCCATATATATAAAGTATAGAGTTGATATTTGACACAAAGATAATAAAAAACCTTCGAATAGTTTGGTGTTTTACAAAATAGTTGTATCTTTGCACCCGCTTACAACAAGTAAGGACTGATTCGCTAGCTCAGCAGGTAGAGCACAACACTTTTAATGTTGGGGTCCTGGGTTCGAGCCCCAGGCGGATCACTTAAAAAAGAGACAACGAATGTTGTCTCTTTTTTATTGGAATCTACTTTTCTTTTAGCCGGCCTGCAAAACCTTTGATCATATCGTAATTATTCTATCTACATTCCTACTCATATTTTCATCATTTAAGCCTGTAGTTTAAGCATTTACGTTCGGAACATATTTGCGATATTTCCAGCACTGACTGTATTGCATTTTGTTTTTGTATACCAACTTCCGAAGCAACAGTTATGATATCAGAAAGCGCAGGTTCTCCTTTGCCGTTTATTGTTGTGGTATGATAACCGTTAAATCCACTGCTTGGCAACAAGTCATATGCGGGTGAAAGCTTCCACGCTCCGTTAACCCATTGAAAAGAGAAGTTTTTAGCATGGTCGTCCCGATTTGAAATAAGAACATTAAAGACCATCAAACGAAACATATCGGCTACCTGCTCCATATCTTTAGTGAGATTTAACGTTAGTTTTAGCAGCAAAGAGTAGTCCAAACTCGGAATTCTATAATTTGCATGTAGCAATCCTGCAGCACTTATTGTATGAATCTTACCTTGAGAAGTTCTATCGAATCGTTTGACTCCAAAATAACGGTCATTAAACAAGCGAGTTTCTGCCATTTGAATTCCGCACTCACCTGCGAGCAGCGAGTAATTGTACTCTATTTCTCCCACATTTACAGGATCGTTTATTGCCTTAAACTTCACAAGCCACTCACAACCATCTATCTTGGCAAATACTTTGGGACGAGCTCCACCCGATGAACCACCATACTTATAGAGCAAGTCTACCGAATCTGTACCCTCCTTACTTTCAAGTATCTTTTCAGCCTCTTTTGCCAAACTATCAAAGTTGAGAAACATATCATCAGTAACAATACTTTTGTCCGGGTGATATTCCAATGCACCACGCCCTATAGAACCTATGAGTGACAGTCGTTCTAAAACATTAAGTTTATAAGGATCTACTCCTTTTTGTTGCAAATAACGGTCAAGCAGAAGATTGCCCCATCCATCCGGCAAACTGTCATCGAACACTCCGAAGTTGCCATTAAACGGATCTCGCTTGGCCATTATCAATCCGGGGTTCAATGGAAGATAGAATGGGGATATTGAAAATCCGGTCTGTATCCAGCCTGCATCATATTCAAAGCCGCATAACCCTTCAGGGGTAAGAGCCATTCGCCCTACACGCCTATCTGACATAAAGACCTCTATTATTGAAATATTATTCATTTATATTTCCTCGTTTTCGTTGTTTCGGCTGCTCTGCTTTAATTATATCATCAATACTTTGATATGTCTTTTTATTGAAAAGAGTTTCAAATTCATCTGTCATATCCAATGCAAAAGCAAGCATCACTAATGAACGTAAGGATATCTCTCCAGACAACTCAAAGCGCCTATAAGAGGCCAAAGAGACCCCTGCTTTTGTGGCAAGCATCTTCTGTGTCCATCCTTTTTCCAACCGTCTCTGCTTAACACGTTCGGCAACACCCCCAATTAATAAATCAGGTGTTCTACCTATAAGTGACAATATATTATCATTTATACTATTTATCATATATATATTGCTATTATATTAGCACTTACAAAGCTAATAAAAGTTTCTCAATTATCAAACCAACAAGACTAGAATAATGATTTTCAATTAAAGCGATGCTTGCATATTAATTATTTTAATTATAAATAAAACACGAACATTATTTATCAATCAATTATGGATTCCTCTGATAAATCATTAAGTTTGCACATTTCGCCAAAAAACCTCTTTTAATCATATAAATTTGGCAAATTGAAAGGAATGTAGTAGTTTTGACCCCCGTAATGCCAATCAGACAAATTTATGTTTTTTTTGTAGTTTAGAAAACAACTTGTAGTCAAAGGCATAAACCCTTCGAGGAATAATCCCAGGCGGATTGCTCGATGGAAGAGACAACAGAGGCTGTCTCTTTTTTTTTTGAAATCCGCTTTTAGTTTTTTAATATATAAATTCAATCAAAAAACAGAATGAACGAAATTCCAAATTGCCCAAACTGTCAGGGTGAAAACACCTATTTTGACGGTTCCCTTTACGTATGTCCCGACTGTTCCCACGAGTTCAACGCAGAAAGCGCTGCGGCGGAAACAACTCCCGATGTACCCCGTGACAGCAACGGGGCCGAACTGATGGATGGCGATTCTGTAACCGTAATCAAAGACCTTAAAGTAAAAGGTTCCTCAATGGTCATTAAAAGAGGAACAAAAGTAAAAAGCATCCGTCTTACCGAAGTACCCGAAGAGGTAGACTGCAAAATAGACGGAAGCAGCATTGTTCTTAAAACCTGCTTCCTGAAGAAATAAGCGGAAACTTACAAAAACATTAAAAACGACCTTCATGGCTTAAGGGCTTGATGGTCGTTTTTAATTTTCTTATATCATGACTCTAGCAATAATTACTAATTACTATTTCATTCTGACTAAAGGTTGTTAATATTTTACGCAAACATCATATTATATCACAGAAAATAACGAGCAAAAAGACATGAAATGCATCTAAGCACAAGTAAAAAGCCGGACTAAATAATAAAAACAAACTTCAAAACAATATTATAATTTAACAAAAACAATAACACAAACTAAAAAAGAAGAAAAACATTTATTTAATGTATATATACTCTTATAAACTTTCAGAATAATAAACAATAATCTCATATTGTTTTGAGTACAAAGTTCTAACTTAAAAATAGGGGGAATAATACGAAATTGAAGTTATTCAAAGAGGGAACTATAGCCTCAATATTAAACTCGAATTGTTTTAAAACAACTAATATCATTAAAGCAATCTCATAAATGATGTTATTGATTAATTAATATTATTTACTGATAAGTTCATATATAGTAGATATGAAGTTTGAATAACTTGGAGAGTATTTCATTCCAACTTCAGAATTAACATATTTATACAAAGCCTGTGCATGCACAGTCTTTTTATACTTTTCTTTCATGATATTTTTTAAAACGCATGACCCATTTTTCCCATCATAATACATTTGCATGCAATCATTTTTTATCAAGCTATTCGATTTAATCCCTTCAACATCCGATATTATCCAATTTTCAAACATTATATCAGAGGGACAAACATAAATTACATTATTTAGATACTCCTCAGTAAAGCTACATTTTTCAGAAATAACTGAAACGATTGTTTTTTTTATTTTTTCAGCAAATCTTTTAAAACTAATTCCATCCTTTTTTTCTCTCTTTTCTAAATCAGGAATTAATATTACTGCTTGAATATTACTATTTAGATTAAAAATAATTTTTGGTGCAACATTTTTTGCATAACCTTCTACACTATAATTTACACCATTCCCTGGTCCATATCTGAATTCAGGATTGTTATAGTATTCCTTACAAAACTTTACTTTAAGTGCACCTTCTTCTGTTGGGCCATCAACATATATCACTATTTTCGACAATTCCATAAATATACTAAATTAAAGTCCTGAAAGATTTCCTGTTACATAATGATAACCACAACCAAATCCTGATTCAGATATTGCCTTTTTTATTGATTCAATATCATCAATCCTTTTACATTTAGTTAAATTGTCTTCAAGATTACATATGATTAATTCTTCTGGATTCATTAAATTAAGAATTGTTTCAGAATGACTTGTTAAAATACAAGCACCATTTTCAAATGTTTCTCGTAAATATTCAATTAAAAGCCTGTGTATTTTTGGGTGTAAATAATTTTCTGGCTCTTCAATAATCATAGTATATTCATCTTGATTAATTACACCAACAAGTAATCCCAATAATTTTATTGTGCCATCAGAAAGACTATTAGAAGAAAATGTATTTTTTTCATTATCAACCAGCACAAAATATCTTTTTAGGCTTAGCTGTGACACTTCAGACTTAATCTTAACACAACAGGGTAGAGATTGCTCCATAATTGAATTAATCTCATCTAATTTACTTGATTTTTTTGAAATAGAGTAAAGTGCATTGGATAAAAATTTACCATTTCCAAGCATTTTATTAGGGTCAACAATATCACATGCTTGTCTGGCTATATTAGGATCAATATTTATAGATTTTATCCTAAATAGGTCCCTTCCAACTAAATGACAAACAAAAGATATTTTAGGCATGATACACCATAAATTATCCTCCGCATCTAGCTCTAACAACAACTTTTTTTGAGGTAATTTAAAATCTCCCAAGAAACTACGATCTAATATTTCATACCTGAGAATACCTTTCTTTTGTGAGACATCAAGTATAGAAATATATTCACTATTATCATTTTTTCTTTTAATAAGCATAAATTCATTAACTAATAATCTCCCATTTCTTTGTAACTTAATATTTATCTCATATATATATTTAATGCGAAATTCTTCTGTCTCATCCTTTTTATTAACTTTAAACAGAGTCTCACCTTCTGCCTTAATAATAAATATTTTCCCATTTTTTAGTTTACCTTTGTTAAAGACAGAATTTGCACCCCCGAACTGATTCAGGACGTCTTTAAGTTCATTATTAGGCATTGATGCTAATATAGACATCGCTTGGCAAACATTTGTTTTACCCACACCATTTGGTCCTATTAGCACATTGATGCCTTTTGTGAACGATACTTCAAAATCAACTAAAGACTTAAAACCATCAATAAATAGTTTAGTTATCATGTTTCAATCATATTAAAAGAATAAAACAACAAATGACCTAACAAACCACTCATAACTCCAATTAATTATTTTGAAATTAACTATAATATTAGCAGTTTATTGACCACAAATATAAGAACATAATTTATAAAATAACTTTTTTTGTTTTTTATTTTCAATAGCATTTTAAAAAGCTTCATGCATATTATTGAATAAGTACAAAGGGAGCGAATTTATTTTGATTTTTTCAGGAATAGGAACAAGTTCTTTTATTTACTATGAGAATAATAAAACTGGTATACAGCCAACTATATATGCCACTGGAAATACGTCGTTCAAGACCTTGATGCGCACGTTTATAATTAAAACAACTAACATATTTACAGATATCCAAATACAATTCAAGACTATCGAACAGGTATCAGATTGATGTACTCCTGTTTAATAGCCTCCAGAAACATTTTATCTATTTATTGACTTTTCATACTCTTTCCCAGATTTATTTATTTGCAATTGGTATATTTAAAGTAATTCTAGCCAGTCAACACACGTAAATTGATGGTTCTGGCCAAAATTGAATATTTCTTGTAGTCATAGTATCAAAAAGATTCTTATATCAGCTACTAACATTTTTTTTATCAAAGGTATTTAAAAATACCAACCAATTATATAATCACTAAAAATATAAATATTACGTACTTCATATTGATTAACCACAACATTAAAAACAAATACCACCCCCACAATCCACACAAATAAACATTTTTCATCTTTTAATTTGCTACCTTTGCAACTTTTTATTAACAAATAAATATTATCATGAAAAAAATGAAAAGACGTTTGTTCCCGAACAACGCAGTATTTATCTAAAAAATCAGTTGATTCTTGAGTTTCTTATTGAATTTCTTGAAAAAAGGAAAGAAAAAAAGCAAAAACAACACGAACAACGCAGGTTTTTAACAATCATCCGAATTTTGATAAAACATTATTTCGGATTATTGGAATGGCGCGGAAGTGTCAGCCTGTTTAGCAGACTAATCATACTCCTCATATCCAGAGGATTATTAAGGCATTCAAGCAGTAAAGACATTGGCTATATTGCAGAAATACTACAGATGTTCATGACATTTTATCGGACAGACAGAAGGCGTGAACCACTATCTCCAACCGGCCTAAAAACCACCTTTTACAAAATGCAGTCGAGGTTAAAGCGCAGAAAATGAACACCTTGACAAATAAACAAAAACCTGCTTTCTTATCTCATTTATTTGATCTTTATTTACCTCCGTGGTTATACGTTATAACCATTAAAAAACTAATTTCTTTACATGAAACACAAAAACATGGTGAGCCGAATTGCTCGCCACTCGCTCATTGAAAGAGCGATGAGTATGCAAGAAGTAATCGAAGAGATTCGAAGTGGCAAACACAAAGAAACAATTGCCGAAATCAGACGGCTGCACGCGCAGGGTGATGTTGATGCAGCTTCACGACTGAAGGCAAAACTACCGGGCTACACATTTGCAGGTACATTCCAAGGCAAACGAAAGGCCGGACACATTAAGGTGTACAACTCGCAGGTGGTACTCGACATTGACAACCTGCCCCTGGAAAGACGCGAAGCGGTGCGACAAGCCATCCAGGCTTGCAGATACACACACCTTTGTTTCGACAGTCCGCGCATGGGGCTTAAGGTTGTTGTCCGGGGAATCCCCATCAGTATCCCCAAGGAGTGCAATCCGCAACAAAGAGTTAAGCTGATACTAGACTATCACAGAAATCTGTTCAGGGAGGCAGCACAGTGGATTGAAAAACTTACCGGGTGTGAGGTAGACAAGTCCGGCAGCGACGTGTCTCGCATCTGCTACACCTGCCACGACCCCGGAGCTTACTTCTGCTCCGAATCTATACATTTTCCCGTAACGCTCGAAAACGATACCGGATTCAGAGCCGAGCTGATTCGCGTACAGCAGGAGATAAAAGAGAAACAGGAGGGCGATGCCGCACCTCCTCCCCCTAATGTTGGCGAAAAGAGGAAAAGCTACGGCATGCTTTTTAAAGCGCTTTGCTGGCAGCTGAGCCGCACGCAGATGTACCAGCACGGCAATCGCAACAACTTTGTTTATCTCCTTGCCGGTATGTGCAACGAAGCAGGCATCCCCAAAAAGAGCCTCCGCTTACTAATGGAACAACGCTTTGCCGACCTGGACGAAGACGAGCGCAATGCCACTCTGGAAAGTGCCTACAGCAACACCGACCGCCACGGCCATCACCCAATGGGCAAGGCAGCCATTCGCGTGTTCTTTATGCAGGCTTACCTGGATAAGAAGTACGATTTCAGATACAATGAAACCACCTGTAAACTGGAATACAGCGTTAAGGAGGCCGACAACGAGTTTGCCGAACTGGACGACATTGCGCTCAACAGCCTCTGGGTGGAGCTGTGCGAACAAGGGGCAGAGTGCACCGTCGCTCAGGTATACTCGGTCCTTAACTCCTCCTTCAGCCGTCCGTACAATCCGCTGAAGGAGTACTTCGAAAACCTGCCTAAGTGGGACGGAACCGACCACATCGGGCTGCTTGCCGACCTGGTGCAAACCACCACGCCCCAATACTGGAAAACCTGCTTCGAAAAGTGGCTCTGCGCCATGGTGGCCACCATAGTTCTCCCCGATGCGCTTAACCATGCCGTAATGGTTCTCACGGGCCCTCAAAGCATCGGAAAATCAACCTATGCCCGCAAAATTCTTCCGCCCGAGCTGAAGAAATACTATTGCGAAGACCGCATCAACAGCGATAACAAGGACGATTTAACCAAGATGTTTCAGTGCCTGCTTATCAACACCGAAGAGATAGACGGCATGAGCGGACGCGAGCTGAACCAATACAAAGCCCTTATCACGCGTGCCGAGATGAATATCCGCATGCCTTACGACCGCACTTTGAAGGTACGCAAGCGCATTGCAACGTTTATGGCAACAACCAATAATCAAGATATTCTTACGGATACAACAGGCAACAGGCGCTTTCTTTGCTTCGAAACCATCAGTTTTGATAACGATAAACCCATCAACCACGAACAGGTATATGCCCAGGTGATGCACCGGCTTATGGTAGACAAAATCCGATTCTGGTTCACCAAAGAAGAGGCTCAAATAATAAACAAGCGCAACGAACGCTTTATGCAGCTTAGCACGGAAGAGGAACTTATCATGGTGAACTTGCGCAAGCCACTCACCGGCGATAAGATATCCTACCTCACTGCGAGCGATATTGCCGATTTGCTGCACAAACGCAACGGCACAAACATTACTCATTCGGGGAAAGTAACCATTGGTAGAGTGATGAAGAAGATGGAGTTTGAAAAGAAATCAAGCCGCACAGGAGCTTTTAAGTATAAAGTGCATGTCATCAACTTCGAAGAGGTTACCTTGAACAAATACATAAACGACGAGGTGGAAAAAGAACCCGAAGCCACTCAGCAGAAATTGGGCCTTCACAACCCGGATGAAGAGCAAAAAGAAACCGAGAGTCCTGATATCTCTTAAGAAATTGATAAACAATTAATTCATATTAAGAGGTGTTTATTCCCCGCATCACCCTGCATAGGTGGTGCGGGGTTTTGTATATATTTTATATTTATTTAAAAATTATATACATATATAGAAAGTCCAACGTTGCGATTTAATACTTTTCATTATCGCGAATTAAAATTAATATGACATTTAGGTACATATTTCACAATACTTTACACATTTGCAGATTGTACAAATAATAACACTATAAATGCGCTATATATCTGATATTCATGGCTGACGAAATTTATAATCTCAACAATTCCCAGTATCAAGTGCAGAGACTGCAGAGACTGCAGAGTTGAATTCCAAAACTTATGCGAAAAAATGTGATGTAATGATATATATACGTTTTATACAGAAATACATAAATATTATAAATGTTTGAAAAATACATCTGCAGTCTCTGCAGTCTCTGCACTTTCCATGAATACCTACTCGTTCAAAGCGAACACACAGCCCTGAAAATATTTGTCTCTTTATAAGCATGCACTCACCGCCAGGGAAGATTTTTCTCTCTGACATGCTATAATATACTCATCCATTGTCAAGCCGGCTTAGGGTTAAGAAAAACAGTGTAAACCTACTCACGAAATAACCTCGGTACTGTAAACCCGGTTGCGATAAAAACAGTAAAAAAATCGTTGAAACAGTCCCAGTTATATCTGAATAAATAAAAAACGTTTCGGCTATCAACTTAAAACAAACCAATAAGAGCTCCAGAGGATAGAGTAATAAAGAAACTCCCGCCGTCTTTTGAAAAAAGCCGGCGGGAGTTTCTAAAAAGATGGCGAGAGTTTGCTCAAAAGCCCGTTGGATCTTTTAGGCAGGTAAACAAGCGGAATTAGCAGCTTCGGAAAACTATTTGCTGTTTTCATTTAATGAAAAATCAGAGTTGCGTTATCCTTTCTTAATGTTTTTATTGTTATTATAAATCTTCTCCGTTTGCTCTGTTGTATTCATTGTCATAAAACATTGTGATATAATATTCCCCAAAATGCTCATTAATCATAAACCAAACAGGCCTCATTGAATATTTCTCCAACATAGATGAAATACCAGTTATTATCATATCCTTTTGCAATTCTTCTGTTGGATTAGATAGTTGCTCTTTCGTGTATTTCGACAAGAGGACAGACTTTATTTCTTCAGCGACAGTGACAGAATCTATGTTTGTTGGCAGTTGATAATAAACTGCTTCATATCGTTTATTATTAACTGATATTCCATAAGAGATATCTTCATCATCTGATAATGTAAAGTCTGGCGATGATAACGATGCTGGTATATACTTTTTATTATTCTGGAACTGCTGGCACAGCTTATTGAATCTTATTTTAATATCGCTCTCATTTATTGTTTTGGCATCTTGAACCATAATTCGACATACTTTATTGTTGTTTGTCGCAATATGTATATTGACACCTGATCCATTGAATTGACCAACTAAGACATCTTTATTATTTGGACTACTTGTATACCCTTTTGCTTTTAATTTCTGTATCATTACAGATTTGCTACCATCGACAGGAATACCAAGAAATTGGGTCACATCTTTTTGTGCATATAAAGCTACTGATGATATTAGCAGCATTACAATTGATAACATTTTTTTCATAACTATATATTTTTCGTTGTAAATCAGATTATAATTGATATATTTTTCATAACTTAACAAGTGAAAAACAACAAATTACGGAGTCAGAACTAACTAACTTCACATATATATAATTGCAAGTTATAAAAAAAAAGTAGATCAGCAAAAAAAGTGAAAATATTTAAAATGCACTATATAAACGATATACATTATCTAGTTGTCCTTTGATTGACAAGATTTGAACAACACACAGTGCCAATTAAGAGTAAGAGGAATATTGATAAACAACAAAGAAATATTGACGGGCTTTCATCTGAGCTACAATAACATTTCTTATACTTCCTTGAGCAACTAATTCCTGTTATCGGATGTTTTTTAAATACTAACTGTATTAAACAGAGCTGCTCAGGAAATACATTGGTGTCTGGAAGGCTGAAGTCGATAAGGATAAAACTAATTGGTTTGAGTTTGCAGCTTATGGAGAGAACGCTCTTGCCGACATGTTTAAAATGAAGTAACTAATGAAGAATAAACTTGTATTTGTGATCATCATACTTCCTTTAAGTATATTAGCGCAATCTTTGAATTACTTTGATAGCCTGAAATTACAATTGAGGAAAAATATAAATGATTCTGTGAGGTTTCAGGTAATCAGATCATTAAGTGAAGGTTATGCCCAAAACAATCCGGATTCTGCTATTCGTTATGCGCAAGCTGCTGTTCAGTTTGTAACAAGAAATAATGATAAACTACCAGTATGGGCAGCCTGGAATGCAAGTAATCTAATGGGAATGGCATTGCAGAGTATCGGTAATTATCCTGATGCAGAAGAATATTTTTTGAAACAACTAAAGCAAAGTGAGGTGATAAAGGATTCTTTTGGAATCTTTAAGGCATATATGTGTTTAGGGAATATAAATCTGGAGGAAGAAAATAACAAAGATGCCGTATCAAATTATAAAAAAGCTATCTCTCTTTATCATGGACAAAAATATAGTTTCTGGATGGTGCAATTTTTCCCAACAATTGAGAACCTGGCTCGTGCTTATGAAAAACAAAATATGCTTGATTCTGCTCTTTACTATGCTCAGTATGGACTACATATGAGTATAGATTTTGGGGGTAAAAAATCGATTCCTCATTGGGGAAACATTTTAGGAACTATTTATTCAAAATTAGGGCAGTCATCATTAGCATTAGAATATTTCAGAACTTATTTAAAAATTACGGATTTATTGAGTATTCAAGATCAGATTCTTGGTTTTTATGAAGTAGGAAAACATTTTGAGCGTAATAACCAAATTGATTCGGCTATTTATTATGGACGAAAAGCATTTTCTTTTAGTAAAAATAGTGTGTTCAGAATATATATTCTAAAATCAAGCCGGCTGTTGAGTCAATTATTTAAATCGAAGAATCAAATAGACAGTGCATTTAAATATCAGAGCATAATGCTTAAAACGCAGGAGTTTATGTTTAGTAGGGACAAAATTAGCAGGATGAATATGCTTAAGTTTAACGAACAGATTCGTCAGAAAGAGATTGAACTTGCCAAGCAGCATCAGGAAGAAGTACGTGTTCGCAGACTACAGCTAACTATTCTGGCTATTTCAATTATCGTTTTTATTATTGTATTCCTGTTATTAAGCCGTACAATTATTGCGAGTCAGAGGCTGATTAAGTTTTTGGGTATAGTAGTACTTCTTATCTCGTTTGAATTTATAGATCAGGTGCTCCATCCTATTATTGAAACATTTACTAATTATACCCCGTCTTTAATGTTGCTGATACTGGTCAGTATTGCATCATTACTAGTGCCATTGCATTACAAATTAGAAAAGTTGGCTATAGCGAAGCTTATAGAAAATAATAATAAAATAAGACTGGCAGCAGCAAAGAAAACCATTAAGGAACTGGATGGAAAATCATAATGATTTTCAGTCAGGTAGAGTATGCTAATTTCCTTATCTTGTCAGCTTTCCCTTTTGGTGCTTCCCTTTAAAAGGGAAGCGCACAGTTACTGGGAATGACATAAATATTTAATAGGTAATCAGAAAAGAGTAACTTATTAAAGTCTATTCTTTTGATTCTTTAATAAAATTACCATTTAAATCAAAAATGAGGTCTTTTCCTTTGATTCCTGCCTCATAGGTAACTTTGCCTTTACTGTCTGTTATTTTAGCAGCTTCCTTTATTGCTTTTCCTGGATAATGAGCTGTTACATAGCTTAAAATATTCTTAGGCAACTGGTTAATTCCAATAGCAGCTTCAACCTCCACCATTTTGCCGGTGTTATCTATCAAAACGGACTGTTCAGTTTTATCCAGGGTGAAGTTTGCTTCATATTTGGCACCTTCTTTTTCCCATTTTACTTTTGTAGCATTAGGAAATTGTTTTTGAAAAGTTTTTTCGACTTGTGCAGGAATGTTTTTTTTCTGTTCTTTTTGTGCGAAAGCAAACGAAGCAATCATCACTGCCATGATCATTAAAGTTAATTTTTTCATGATTCTAGTTTTTAAAGTTTATTGAGCAATGATACTAAACAATTTAGTATAAATTTTGAATTTTCACATGAAAGAGAACTTAAATTGAAAAAGTATCTTCTTCAACCGGATATAATAAATTCATCTTGCACGATTTTCTCCATATACCTCATAATGTACTTAAGCTGACTAAGAGTGAAAATATGGCGGAGAAGGTTGTAATTGGATCGTGAAAACCCCATGGTGGAGTGTTTTTTGTTGGTGTACGATGCTCAAAGCACCGAAAAAAGTTGCCTGAAACTTGCCTGAAATTGAATTTAAAATTAGATCTTTGCCGAATTATTATTGTAATTTTAAACTATCTTTACGGGAAAGATACAATACATTGGTTTAAACGTTATCGACTTATGAATTCAGCTGTACCTCCTGAGATGAAGGCTAATATCACAAAACTTTATTGTGCAGCCTATAATGAATCACAAAAAAATAAAATTATAACATTACTTCTTATCACTGAAGAATGCACTATTGTAGCCTCTGGAAAATCTCCATTAGAACCGGATGATTTTTGGATACTTCCGTTAGGAAGCGAAAAAACGTCCAAAGAATTTTTCAAACATACTCCTCCTTCGCCAGATGAGATAGAATATGCCATTAACTTTATCGAAGATACTATCATTCCTTTAAAAAAATTATTGCCCACCAATTCAGAGTTGTATTCCTTTTCTCCTGTTATGCAGGAAATCATTCTGCAAGCAAACAAGAGTCTATCATCTCCGAAAAAAGTCTTGTCGATTAAAGAAATGGAAGACGTTTTTAGCCGTTTGGCAATTATCATCTCTGGCAGACCATACAGTACCGATACATTACCAGAAAGTTCTTCTTTTGCAGCATCGTTATTAATCCTAAGAGAATTTATGCATCATCTGGGATTTCAGAATATCATAATTGAGAAATCTCTATAAGTTTATGAATAAGGCAAAGATTGTCACCAATAAAGATGTACAAATTACCTGAATCAAATAAATTAAAGCATTAATAGAAATATTAAGCACCTTTCAAACATAATATATGTATTTGAAAGGTGCTATTATAAGTAGTTCTAAAACAGTTATTCATATTACAAAAAAGAGAGATAACGTCAATATAAGAATAGATATCTTTATTTACCTAATCCTAGTTGATTCATGTAAGTTTGATTATCCCAAAACAGAAATTCCTCAAACATTACTCCGTTTTTCCAATGTCCTATTGTGCACATAGGCAATTTGAATTTTTTCCCTGTTGGCTGAATAAATTTTCCATTACCAATAGGCATGGGTTTTGTAAATGTTCCTTCCATTACTCCCGTTACTGCAGTCCATTCACCTGTGCTGCTTCCAAAACGGACAGGATGTTGCTTAATTCTTGTGTCAGGAGCATATACAAACATGGCTTTCAAATCTGCAATGTGTCTTTCTAATCCCGTAGTAAAATGTCCGTCCGGCCAGTACACCTTTATATCTTTTGAATGATTTTCATGGAATCTTACCCATTCCTGATTGCTGAATATAGTAAAATCAAGTGTGTCAAACTTTACAAGGTTTTTTGTAAGAGTATCATTGCCTGCAGTTAATTCTTTAATTTGATTACGTAGTGAATCAATTTCTGATTTACTTCCAGAGGTGTTACCGTTTTTATTCATACAACTGTTGAAAGACGCGATTGCTGCTACTACAATAAGTGCTGCAAATAATTGAATAATTCTTGATTTCTTTTTCATTTTTTGTATTTTGAATGGTTCTTGTGATTTATAATTAAATATCTAACAAAACAAAAGCTGATTTGTTTAATAAATTAGTTCATCCGAGAAAGGGGAAGTTGCTAAATAAAAATAAGTTGATAAATCATTATATTGTAGAGTCCAATCAAACAATATTATGAATGTCATCTTTCTGTATCACGTCTTTGTCGTTCATGAGCAAGAATACTCTCGTGTACACTACGAAGGTTGCTTTATGTAAGAATGGTTATATTTGACACCACACCTCCACTGTATCTAATTTGTATGTTTTTAAATGAAATCAGACTTATATATAATTAGAAAAGGTGCTATTAACTGAGAGGTACACAGAAGCATATAAATGATATTCAAACGTTTTATTCTTGTCTAAATAAATTCATTCTTTCACGCTATTACGTTTTAAATATATGTTTGATTACTTGATTATTGAAATTTTTAGTATTTTTTTTAAATTTAAACTACTTTTTTCATACATTTGCAACAATTCACGTATCTTTAGAAGTTGAAATTTAACAGTATAGATGTTATGAAAAAAATATTCATTTATTTACTCCTATCAATAACGTTTGTTGGTTGTAATTCTAAAAAAACAGCTGAAGAGCTATTCAATAATGATGCATCTGGTGTTGTAGTTATATTGAATGAATTCTATTATAAAATACAGATACCCAATAGAGAAACAATATATTTTACAGGAATTGATAATGAGGGGAACTTAGAAAACTTCACATTAGATATTAATGAAATTATCAAAAATCGTAAAATGCTGACAGGGACAGGCTTTTTTATAGATAAAGAAGGCTCAATATTAACTAACCGCCATGTTGCACAGCCAACCATTGATATAGCGCAAGCAAAACAGGGATTTATTGGGCTTATTAGAAGCTTGAAAGAACTACTCCAAGGCCAACTTGAAAATATGCAATCTGAATATTATAATTTAGATACTCAAAAAAGTAATTGCACATACTACGATAACTACGGTAATCCTTATACAGATCAGGCAAATCTTTCAGAAATTGTTCAGAAACAATCTGAAATAGAGACCAATTTTAATGAGTTATTACAAACATACAATAACCTTGATGCCAATTTAGATCCTGAAGCACTAATAATAAGCTCAGTTTGCGAAATCGGTATTGCATATAATAATACGTTTGTAACGAATGACAAAGACTTTATTGATAAAAATCCTTGTGTTGTAGTACGTGTCTCTGAAAAAGAAGACGTTGATTTAGCTTTAATACAACTAAAAAACAAAAAAACTCCTAACGATAGTTACATATTTACCACTGCAGAACAGAATGCAAAAAGTAAGTCTTTTACAAAATTATTCTCAGGAAATAAGGATGAAGAAAAGTTGAAGATCAATCAGCAATTGTATATGATTGGTTACAATGCTGGATTGACCCTTGCAAATACACAAAAAGGAATAAATGTACAAATGACAAGCGGAAAATTAACTCAATTGCCAGATGGACAACGACTGCTTTATAGTATCCCTACGCTTCAAGGTTCAAGCGGTAGCCCTGTTATTGATGAATATGGAAATTTGGTAGCAGTAAACTTTGCAAAACTGTCTGGAACAGACAATTTTAATTTCGGTATTCCGGTTGAAAAAATTAAGGATTTTATGAAATGGTAATTAAATATTAACTGGCATACTTTTCTTTGAATTATGAATGACAGATAGAAGCTCATTAGCTTCTGTAGTTATAATAATATATGAATTAGAATGTTTATTTATTTCATCCAAATTAAAACATATTCAATCAGGACTTAATATAATTTTATTCCAACTGATTATATAAACATCTCAAATCTTCATTTGAGATGTTTACTTTTTGACTAAATTGCTTCAAAATCTGTGAATATTATTAACGTATAAAGTTTACTAATTCTTCATCCATTACAGAATCATATTTTGGTTGTAATTGTTATATAAAAGGTAATCATTAATCAAACCTGCATAATAAAAGTTCTGGATTAAATGTAGAATGACTACAAATAATCATACAAGATAAAAGTGAATAAGTTATGAAAACTGTATTGTTGTTTCTGGCAACATTATTCTGTTTTGGATTATCTGCTCAACAGAATAACCTCTTTCAGCTTACGAAACAGGAGAAAACGGATTTGTTTAAAGCTATTGAAACCGATTCTTTATTTGCATCATTTGTTAAAGACACCTCTAATGCCTTAGAACTTTATAAGCAATATAAGATTAATGTAATGAAGTCAGATTCTACATGGAATAACGATCAACAAAGGTTGTTTAAAATTCAAAATTTTGGTTATACAAATAAGTTTGAGTTAATTCCTCTTGTTGAGAATCTTAATGATGGAAAAACATTTAGAAAAGCCGGAGGGATATCTTATCTTATCCGAACTGACAATTTTACAATACTTTTTGATACGGGTATTGATGACGATTCAATAGAGTGTGTTCTTCGTTATAATCTTGACCTTCTTGGTATTGATGTCTGCGAAATAGATGCTATTGTTATATCACACAATCACGGAGATCACCAGAATAATTGGAAATGGATTAATGACAAGACTTTTATAAACTCAAAAAATAAATCCATCCTTCCTGAAATGAACATCTTTGTTCCCTGTGACAGTCTTAATCTCAAAATTCCTGCTCTTTTATTTAATGATCCTACCAAAATTTGTAAGGGGGTTTATACAACTGGAATTATAAAGGCTCCTTTGTTCTTTTGGCCAACTCAGGAGCAAGGATTAATTATTAATGTTAAGGATAAAGGATTAATTATTGTTACTGGTTGTGGGCATCAGACAGTTGACAAACTACTTTTACGTTGTAAAAGGATATCTGATTTGCCGATATATGGTATTCTTGGAGGGATCCATTTTCCGATTTATGGGGACTCGGAAAAATATATGGGATATCTTATTACAGGCCGGTTGCCTTGGGAGCCACTTACAGTAAGCGATGTAAATAAGAAGATAGAGTTAATAAAAAAGCAAAATGTAAAGTTGATTGGAATTTCAACACATGATAGTTCTGTTAAAGCAATAGAAGCATTTAAAAAAGCTTTTTCAAAGGAATATAAAGATTTAAAAACAGGAGCATGGATCGTAGTGAAGTAATATGAACGGATAACAAAATTCTGACTGTGGACTAACAACTTTAAGAAGATTACTTCATATAAAGATGATGGTATTTAAAACCACTTTCTGCTTTATGTGATTCCTTATTTTTAATAAAATCATACTTGGTATTGTAGTTAATAGCACAAGACTCTTTTCAATTAACTCTCTTCGGCTTCTAATGACTAATCAAAACGAAAAGTATATTTCCTCCAATTAAAAAGTAATCATTATTTTCTAATCCAGGACAACGCTATTTATAAGAAGCACATAATGCAAGGTCATTCAATACTGGTTTGTTCGGTCTATTTTAATCTACATAAATCTTTTAAAATAACATTGAAAATAAAAAACAAACAAAAAAGAGAAATTAGGAATTAAGTTTTTATATTTGTGAATAATAAATGAGCAGCATTATAATGTTCCTGCTTCAATATTCAAAGAGAATGAAATCAACAATGATAATAAACTGTTAAACACAATTACCCATGAGCAAGAAGGTACTAATAATCGGAGGTGGAATTGCCGGATTGTCTGCCGGTATTTACGCGGCCATGAATGGTTTTGAAACGGAAATTATCGAAATGCACAGTGTTGCGGGAGGGCAATGTACAGCCTGGGACCGTAAGGGTTATCGTTTTGATTATTGTCTCCATTGGTTGATTGGCACTGCAAAAGGGGCTTTTCACGAAATTTGGAAAGAGACCAATGTTATTAATAATGAGACTGAAATCATTGACCACGAAATTCATTCGCGAATTTTGGATGAAGAAGGGAATGAGTTTATCATCTACTCCAATATAGACCGTTGGGAGAAGTACCTGGTTGAATTAGCGCCCGAAGACAAAGCGTCCATTCAAAGGATGTGTACCGACATGCGTAAAAGTGCCTTATTAGAGCCGTTTGCCTTACCACCGGAATTGCGCAGTCCGCTGGATTATATCAGAATCCTACCCCAAATGTTGCCGGTATTTAATGTAATACGGAAATTTGGGAAGCTCTCCTGTAATGAGTATTTTGAGAAACTGAAGTTTAAGAATAAACGTCTTAAATCTGTTTTCTTTTCGCTGTATGGCAACCGCAATTTTTCGGCATTGGCATTTATATTTATGCTTGGCTGGTTTAATCAGAAAAATGCCGGATATATAAAAGGAGGTTCATACCCAATGGCGCAACGTATGGTGGAAAAGCTCAACAAGCTGGGCGGAGTGATATCATATAAAAAGAAAGTGGAGAAAGTGATTGTAGAAAACAGTGTAGCGAAAGGGGTATTGCTTACCGATGGAACTACAATTGATGCCGATTATGTTATTGGCACTGCCGATGGATATACCACCATCTTCAAGATGCTGGATGCAAAGTACATGTCACAAGAAATTGATTTCGCGTATAAAAACTGGGAGCTTTTTACGCCCATCGTTCAGGTTTCGTTTGGGGTAAATAAAGCCATTCCTTCAATCTGTCCCATAGTTATTAATATGTCGAAAGACAAAATGATGGGCAATACCAAATTAGAAAACGGGTATTCGATCATGAATTATTCGTTCGACCCCACCCTGGCTCCCGAAGGAAAAACAACAATCGTTCTGAGGTTCGACAGTCCCTGGAAACTGTGGGAGAGCATGGACGAGCAAGAATACAAGGCCGAGAAACTTCAGATACAGAAAGATGCCACGGCTTGTCTTGAAAAGGAATATCCGGGCATTACGGAATTTATTGAAGTGATTGATGTGGCAACTCCTAAAACCGATGTTGAGTACACCGGAGTGAAAGATGGTGCTTACGAAGGTTTTATGCCTACAAAAGACAACTTGATGAAATCGCTGAAAATGCAGCTTCCCGGGCTTAAGAACTTTTACATGGCCGGACAGTGGCTGTCTCCCGGTGGTGGACTTCCACCTTCGGCTCAAACCGGTAAATGGGCGGTACAGTTGATTTGTAAAAAGGAAAAACAACAATTTGTTTCAGATAAATAAGTAATTAGATTAGAATGAGAAGCCGGCATACATTTATTTTATGTGTGTGGCATTCTCTTGTATTACTTTCCAGCCATTATCGAACTTTTTAAATACAGCCGTCCAACAGCCATTATTGGGGATCGTATCACCTTTTACGGTTAAGTACTTACTTTTAAATTCCGTTGTACATGTTGCGGCATTCTCTGAAAGCACGTAAACATACATTGAAACAATTGATGCTTCTGTGAACCTCTGAATGCCTGCAAAATTAATTTTCATCTGTTCGTTGTAACTAGCGTAACTGGTAAACCCGATTTTTCCTTCCAGCCCGAAAACATACCCCTCCTTATCGGCCCTTAGCCCGGTATGGGTGCTATAATTTAGGGTCTTTGGATTAAAGAAATTCTTTACTATTGTCTCTATTTCACTTTTAATCATCTCTCTTTTCTTATCGGACATTTCACCGGTGCATGATGTTCTGCACGATGTGATGAGAAGTGTTAATGATATAATTGCAATGAAAGAAATTAAATGTTTATTCATTTTTTCAAGTGTTTTAATCAGTAGATTATTTGTTAAGCCATCGTATTTATAAAACAAGTCAAGAGGCTTTTTTGATTATGCCTATCATAAAAACAATTCATATTTTTTTCAAAAGAATAACGGTTTAATCACCAACAACCGGTTATAAATACTGTTATATATTATACTGCTATACAAGTGCTTATATGAGCACACTTTGCTTCTATGTAAACCAAATCCATGAAAATATGAAGAGTAAAACAACTATTTTGGCCATATTTATAGCATGGGCATTTTTTCATCCGGGAACAAAAGCTCAGGATATGGCCGTTGTTAATGTGTCTGTGATAGATTGCACCGGAAGCAAGGAAAAACCCAACATGACGGTGCTGGTAACAGATGGTAAGATTACAGCGATAGAGAAGTTTTCCCGGAAAAACTTTGGAGCAAACACCCGGATTATAGACGGGAAAGGTAAATATCTGATTCCAGGACTGTGGGACATGCACGTTCACTGTCTGAATGACAGCCTGGTCTTTTTCCCACTGATGATATGCAATGGTATTACCAGTGTTAGAGATATGTACAACAATGCTGCACTATTTGAAATGAAAACTGAGTGGCGTAAGTTGATAAACGAAGGTAAATTGATTGGGCCCAACATGTACATTCCTCTGGCGGTATTTGGACCTGATCAGAACTGGTGGTGGGGCATCGTGGTAAAATCGAAAGAAGAAGCTGCCAATTTTGTGAGGGAAGCAAAAGCCTCAGGTGCCGATTTTATAAAGATCTATGATCTATACGATCCCGAAGTATACTTTGCCATCGTAAATGAAGCCAAACAGGCAGGCATTAAGGTAGTGGGCCATTGTCCTATCAGCGTTAATATTGCTGATGCGGCAGAAGCAGGTCAATCTACTTTTGAGCATTTATTGGGAATCTTAATTGCCTCCAGCTCAAAAGAAACGCAAATAAGAAGCCAGATGGTGCAAAAGACCCATGAGGTTCATGATTCATTTTCAGACCTTACTCGTCTTTTATTTTATGTGCAATCTGCTGATATCAGTGGTACCTATGATGTAAATAAAGCAAATAATCTTTTCCGGCGGCTTAAAAACAGCGGAAGCTACCAGTGCCCCACCCTGGTGTTCTGGAAAAGATTACTAACGGCTATCAATACCGACACATGCGCTGATGGACGGTTTAAAGATGTGCCGGCGAAAGATCTTAAATACTGGTATGATTTAAAAGCTGACCTGTCTACGGCAAAGATATCAAAGGAAGATTTTAATCTTATCAGAACGTTGGTAAAGATGGATTTTCAGTTGGTGAAAGAACTCAACCGACGCGGAGTAAAGTTACTGGCAGGCACGGATATCACCTGGTATAAAGGTAAGGTTATGCCCAAATTCGGTTTGCATGATGAATTATCGCTGCTCGTTGAAGCTGGATTATCGCCTATGGAGGCTTTACTGACAGCCACAAAGAATGCAGCCGAGGCGCTTGGTGTACTGGACAAGGCCGGAACTCTTGAAGTTGGGAAATGTGCCGACATGCTGCTCTTGGATGCTAATCCACTGAAAGATATTCAAAATACTACTAAAATTAATTCTGTTGTAAAAGCCGGCAATTATTATTCAAGAGATAAGCTGGACAATCTATTGCATGATGTTGAAATGAAAGCAAAGAAGTAACATAAATCTGATTTAATTCATTGGAAGGTGTATTAAAAGTTTAATTGACTTTTGACATACTCTCTTTTAATTTTGCGTAACTGATATCTCTGTCACTGTAACATTTCTTATACTTTCTGGAGCAACTATTCCTCTCATCAACTGTTTTTTTTAATAGTGACTTAATTATAATCTAAACTGTGCAATCATGAAAAAACTTTTTTTTGTTTGGACCTTGCTCATGGCAAGCCTATTCTGTTATGCTGTGCAGGCGCAAAACAATCAGAAAAATCTCAATCAGGCGGAGCTGGTTAAGAGGTACCTTGGTCTCTGGAAAGCTGAAGTGGGGAAAGATACAACCATCTGGTTTGAAACTTCCGCTTACGGAGAAAATGCCTTCTTAGGTAGCTTCAAGACAAAAGTGAAGGATAAGATAATCTTTGAGACGAAACAAATGTGGATATATGATAAAAAGTCTGACAAAATATTCGGAGTTGAACTAGAAAAAAAATCCGGAACATTTACTTATTATCTATCCAGATTTATCTCGGAAAATATTTATGAAGGAACTGCAATCAAGGACATTATGCATCCTGATATTATAGATCAGACATTTTATGAAAAGTTTAAATCTCCCGATATATTTATTCAAAGTTTTATCTCTAACAACCAAAAGGTTTCAATCACATATAAACGTATAAAATAGTACAGAAGTAACTTTAATGATTGTTGTAGAACAACCGTACTGATCAAATGGGAAGCTACAAATAACTCGATTATAGAAATCTTTCTGTAAATTTTCAGCCAGAAAAAAGAAGATTCCTTCATTTAAGAAACGTGGTATTTAGCACCTTTAGCCGATGTATTTGATTCGTTTAAAAATAAACGAATCAAATACATTTGTTTAACTCGAAGCAGTATTATTAATAGAGAAGCAACACCCTCACGGCTCTCCAAGATAGCGCGTAATGGCCTCAACCTCTCTCGGTGTAAGAATCTTGCTATTCTTGCGGTAGCCCATCTCTTCCAACTCTCTGCAAAGAGCCTCATTACGCACAATCCATCGCATGAGCAAACGAAGCGCCTCGCGCACAGACATTTGAGGATTATACAACATAGCTAGATCGGACTTTCCGTAAGACTTTACTCTGAATTCCAAATAATTATTACCCATAATATAAATATTGATTACTACATCAATATACAAAATATTAAGCAGATGGGCAAGAGAAAACCACTAAACTATTGGAATTCACAAAATGTAATGTTGAAAAGCTTGTTTTTCTATAAATACAGCTGTACAAGTATGAGTACACCTAAAAATCAGGCGTGTACATTTGTATATTATCGGTCCTTACTTAATTACGGTAAATTTTGTTCGGTATAACAGCTTATCGTTTGAAGCTATAATTAAATAGTACAATCCATCTGGCAGACTTCTTACATCAACATTATTTTCACCATTTTGAACTTTACTTTCCATAATTTTCTGTCCTGCGATATTAAAGATTTTAAGTGAGAATATTTCAGATTCAGAAATGTTTAATTTAAAATGAATGGTTGAGTTTGTTGGATTGGGGTAAATTGAAATATTGTTATTCGCATTATTCTGGTCAATGCCTGTAGCATTCTTAACAATAATAATCCCTTTCATTCCGGTGGTGCCTACATGCACAGTACAAACATAATAATGTGTCCCAACAGTAAGCTTGTCCGGCAGTACCTGTCCACCACCAAAGGGCGTAGAGAAACCTCCGGGAAGGGGTGTGATATCGTTTGAATTCCATGTGTTTTGATCAACTTCCTGGACAGTATGAATACCGGCTAGGCTAAAATCAACACTATCGCCAAAGCTTATTGTTAAAGTAGACGGACTAAATGTAAATCCCGAATTTGTGATTCTCCAGTTTTTACCAAAACTTGCTATTCCCATTGTAAATAGCAAAATAAGGAGTACTAATTTTTTCATTATTCTTTCTTTTTATTGATTTATAAATTTTATTCATACATACATTGAGCTATACAGAATTCAGAACTCCTCCTTTTTTTGATTATGTGATTGATTATCAATTGAGCGAAAAGTGCAATGCAGAACCAAAAAATAGAGCTAATATTTAGTAAAGGAATTGTATTATTTACAAAATAAATTACCGCGTATTAAACTTGGTTCTGGTAATAATAAAACAATATTTTTTGAGAAACAAAATGTGATAATTTTGGAAAAAAATTTGATGAGTTAATAATTAATATCTAACTTATTAAGAAACAAGTACTGTGAATTATAGTTTTAGTGCACCAGTTAATTTATATAAATTCATTATCCTAATCTTCGGATATATATTTATGATTATGCAGGGTAACTTTATAATCTGAATAATTTAACTCTCTTTCAAAAAGGATTATAACCACCAAAAAAGCGAAGCCAAAGGCAAGCCAACACCATAACGAGCGAGCAAAGCGAGCTATGTTAAACGCTCCCAAACCCGCAGCAGCCCAAAAACCCCACAAAGACCGGCCTCACTTTTTTTTGCGTGAAGAAATCTACCGGAATGAAGCGTTAAAAAGGAGCTGTTGTTTGAGCGAAGCGAGTTTCAGCTCCTTTAGCGGAATGCAGGCAGATTTTAGCAAAAAAAATGCAGCCTTGAACTTTTGGTTCTTTTGGTTCAAGCCAAAAGAACAAGAGTATTCACCATTATTTACTCAATAGCACCTATTGAAACCTAATGAGTGTCCCCTCTGCAAACGCCCATTGTATCTTAGCAATGTGATTCAAACCCCACATTATTAACCCTTTAATTTTGAATGTTATGTCAGTAGGATTTTCAGTAGTTCCCAGAAAGAATCCGTCAAAGATTGACGATGAACCTAAGTTTTACGCACAGGCACAAGCACGTGGCGACATGGATTTCGACGAAATCTGCGACGATGTGGACAGTCGTTGCACCGTGACCAAGGCAGATATTACCGCCTCGCTAAACGGAGTTATCAAAACCATGAAAATGGCCCTGGGCCGCGGAGAGATTGTACGGTTGGGCGATTTTGGAAGTTTCCAAATTTCGGTTAGCAGCCACGGTGCCGAAACCGAGAAGGAGTTCAACAGCAGTATGATTCGCAAAGCGCGCATCAGCTTCCGCCCTGGCAAAGCGCTTTCTAAGATGCTCAAGGCTCTGGATTTTCACCAGGTGGCCAAGCTGCCTATTGCCCCGCAACCCATTCCTATACCTGAAAAAGGTGAGTAATGAGCTGCAGGAGAGAGATTAACCTCCTTGTGGTGCACTGCTCTGCCACCCGGGCCGACCTCGATTTTTCCGAGGCCGACCTGGAGCGGAGCCATCGCAAGCAAGGTTTCAACGGCATAGGCTACCACTTCTACATTCGCAAGGATGGCTTCATAGCCTCTACCCGACCGGTGGAGAAGCCCGGAGCTCATGCCCGCGGACACAACGCCAACAGTATAGGCATCTGCTATGAAGGTGGATTAAACGCTGCCGGAAAGCCTGCCGATACACGCACCATGTGGCAGAAAAGATCACTGCGTGCACTGGTAAATGTATTGCATATGGACTACCCCCACAGCCGGGTGGTTGGTCACCGAGACCTAAGCCCCGACCTGGACGGAGACGGTATTATAGAGAAACACGAATGGCTGAAGCAGTGCCCCTGCTTTGATGTTGCTAACGAATTTAAAAACCTTGAAAAATGAAAGTAATCAATGAAATTCTGAAAGTGCTTACCGTGCTGCTGCCCTTCGTAAAGAAGAAAAGTGTGCGCGAGATGCAAGAGTTCACCGACCTGGTGAAGAGCCAGTTTGAATACCTGATGGAGCAGGTTACCCGATTTGAAACCGACTATTTCGAGCTATCGGAAAAAGTACGGAAGATGTATCAGGAAATCATCACCCTGAATGCCCGCCTCAGTGATGCACTAAAGCTGCAGTGCGTGGTGCCTGCCTGCAAGGATAGAAGTTAAAATAGCAACGCCCCGCTAGTCACTCACATGATGGCGGGGCGTTTTGTTATTTCATCTCTTCCATTTTAATCCCTTCGGGAACCCGGAACTTTTGGGCAGGAGGTGCTTTGGTATCAATTTTGGTAACTTTCATAGAGGTATTGATACCCATGGCTTTACCGTCCATCTTCATCATCATGTTGCCATAAGTGAGATAAACCATGTCCATTTTCAGTTTATCGTTCTTAATCTTCAGTTTTTTGCATTTATAACCCAGGTAATTCTCTTCGCCCAGCTCTTCAATCTTCATTTGCTTCTTGATATCGTCGGTAAGCTTGTTTAAATCGACTCCCAGGTCGTTAATCTTTGTACTCATTTTGTAGTGCTTTCCCTTCTTATCGGTTAAATCAATATCCCAATGCTCATCGCCTTTTACAATATTGATGGTGGAGCTGCCGGTTTTCATTCCCATAACTTCCATCAGCATGGTTGATTCGGTGGTTTGCCAATCGCCCCATTTATCGAAATAAACAGTGGGAGTAGTTTCGAATCCTGCTGCAGTGACCTGCTGATAAATAGTGCCATGCTCAAGAGGAAATTTCTTGTTTGCCGTGATTGTTTTTTCGTTTTGGACTGGTGCGATAGACGCCTCGTCCGCTGGTTTATTTGCCTGTTTGTTTCCGCAGGATATAAAAAGGAAGGAAACCAGCATGAATAAAATCGTTCTTTTCATAATTAATAAGTTTAGGTTTAATGGATTCTTTATATATGATATGCGTTAATTAAATACTGACATAGGTAATCTGTATTTAACATGCTTATTTACTGCGAATTAAAAAAATAACAATATTTAAGATATAATTGTTTCAGAATAAATAGTTAATATGATTCCTGATATTTGAAAAAAAGAAACCGCCTTATGGGATGGTTTCCAAAAGGCGGTTATAACTTGTATTTTATAGTCCGGCAATATATCCGGAATTTATTTCATATCTATCTGATTCCGGTTTCTTTTATCCACTCCATCACATTTGACGGCGGACGCTGGTTCATCAGCTCTTTTTTCATAAAGTCCATATAGGGTGCCACATGCTTAAAGAACTTAAAGTAGCCTTTGCACAGGTAGTTAAGCCCGGGTTCTCCATCGGCGGTAAAGGCGAAACGGTTCTTAGGACACTCACCATTGCAGGCAAATAGGAATTCGCACTCTTTGCACTGTGTGGGCAGGGTTTTTGATTTTGCCTCGCCAAACTTTGTCTGCTTGTCACTGTACATCATCTCAACCAATGTACTTGAATAGAGATTGCCCAGCTTGTATTCGGGGAACACAAAGTGGTCACACGCATACACATCGCCATTATATTCCATTACGCCGGCATGTCCGCAGTTCTTTGCCAAGCTGCATACTCCGGGCTGCTCTCCTACCCAGTTTGCCAGGGTGGAATCGAATATCTGAATAAAGAATTTGCCAACATCTTCGCGCACCCATTCATCGAAAATGGTACAAAGGAAATTTCCCCACTGTTCGGGCGAAATACTAAACTCTGCCAGCTCGGCTTTTTCTTTCTGAACGGGCGAAGAGAGCGAGAGGCCGTCGGCCCGGTCAGAGATGCGTTCTACAATGGGGGTAAACTGGATGTAACGACAATCTATCTCCTTGAAAAAACGATAGAACTCGAGGGGATAATCTGCATTGAAATCATTCACTACCGCCATTGCGTTATATTCCACACCGTGCTTTTTGAGCAGCTCGATGCCTTTCATTACTTTAGCAAAGGAGGGGTGCCCCTGCTTGTTCTTGCGATACTCGTCGTGAAACTCCTGAGGGCCGTCAATGGAGACACCTACCAGGAAGTTGTTTTCTTTGAAAAACTTACACCATTCGTCGGTGAGCAGTGTTCCATTTGTCTGGATGCAGTTGTCTATCGTGCGTCCCTGACCGTACTTTTTCTGCAGTTCGACCGCTTTTTTATAAAAGCTGATGGGACGCATTAACGGTTCGCCGCCGTGCCAGGTAAACAACACCTGAGGCATGGTTTGCGAAAGTATGTACTCTTCCGTGAATTTCTCGAGGAGCTCTTCGCTCAGCACATGATTTTTTGTTTCTTTGTACAGTTTTGACTTTTCGAGATAGTAACAATAATCGCAGGAAAGGTTACAAACCGAGCCAACGGACTTAACCATTACATATAGTGGCCTTGCAAAAGGCATTATGCTTCTTTCACTCATAAAATTATTCAAATAAAATCTTCATAAAACGGGTATGAACATCAGTCAGTTCACGATTGATTCCTAATACCTTTTCTGTAAATGTATTCTAGTGATAAAAGTGCTTCTTTTATCACTTTTGCGCATCATTGTGCTGCAATAAAACTGCCTAAAAATGATGCGTCCCCATATCGGAGCGCAATATTACTAAATTTAGCAGAATAAAGGCTTATTTTCATTGATAAATTCAATTATAAAAAGAGATTCAGAAGTTAATAAAAAGAAAATATTAACATTTAAATCATGATTTTTCTCTGGATTGTTTGTTCTATAAATAAATCTCAATTTTTGAAAATTCGTATTAAGATATGGAACATCTGAATTATGGGGCTGTGGGCAACTGCCGTACAGCGGCGTTAATCTCGAACCAGGGAAGCATAGACTGGTTTTGTTTTCCCGACTTTGACTCACCTTCTGTGTTTGCCAGGCTGCTGGACCGGGAAAAAGGGGGACACCTGGGTATTATTGTGAGCGACCAATATGAAATAACTCAAAGGTACGTAGAGCACACAAACATTTTATTGACCAGTTTCGAATCGGACGAAGGCGGATTTGAAATCTTTGACTTTATGCCACGGTATAAAATAAGCGAGATAAGCGGGCACTACCTGCCACCCGAGCTGTACCGACTGATAAGATATAAATACGGAAAGCCTCATCTCACAGTTGACTACTGCCCTGCCCTGAACTATGCCCGGGAGGAGGTGGACCATAAAAGCGGTCCGCAATACATTAAAACTTATTCGAAGCAGAACTACAAAGACACGATATATCTCTACTCGAGCCTCGATTTTCATAAAATTCTGAATAAAAAGGATTTTGAAATTCAGCAGGACGAATTTATCATGCTCTCTTATAACCAGAAACTGATAATTGTAGATCAGGACAGGGTTGAACTGGAGTTTCAGCGAACCAAGGTTTATTGGCTGAACTGGACCAACAGGTCGAAAAAATATACTCAGTTCAATGAAGAGGTTGAGCGAAGCATACTTGTACTGAAATTAATGTCGTACCACCGCACAGGCGCTGCACTGGCGGCACTGACAACCAGTCTGCCGGAATCAGTTGGCGAGGTACGCAACTGGGATTATCGTTTCTGCTGGTTGAGGGATGCATCCATGTCAATCGAGACTCTGTTAAAGACGGGACATAGGGGAACTGCACAGCGATTTATTAATTTTATCCTCAACATAATCAGATCCAAACATGATACTTTCCAAATTATGTATGGCATACGGGGCGAACGTATCCTAACGGAAGAGGAACTCCCTCATTTAAAGGGATATAAAGACTCGCGGCCGGTAAGGATAGGCAATGATGCGTATCACCAGAAGCAAAACGATTCGTTTGGGTATCTGATGGATGTAATTTACCAATATTACCGCTACTTTCCGGGCACTCTGGATGAGGTTGAGAGTCTTTTCGGGATTGTGAAGAATCTGGCAAGGACGGTAATCGAGGATTGGAGGAATCCCGACAAGGGAATATGGGAAATACGGGGAGAGGAAAAGCATTTTGTATTTTCCAAGGTGATGTGCTGGGTTGCACTGGACAGGGCTGCGAAGATTGCGCTGCTGTACCAAAACGAGCTATATGCCCAAAGATGGCAGAAAGAGGCCGACGTGATAAAAGAGGACATTCTTACCAATGGATGGAAAGAAGAGATTCAGAGTTTTTCGCAGACATATTGCAACAACGATTTGGACTCATCACTTTTACTGATGGAAACATACGATTTTATTGATGCCAATGATGAAAAATACAAGAAAACCGTAGAGGCGGTATATCGCACGCTGAAGTATAAGGGATTGATGTACAGATACATTAATAAGGATGATTTTGGAAAGCCATCATCTGCCTTCACCATCTGCACGTTCTGGATGATACGCTCACTGTACGTAATCGGCAGGGAACAAGAAGCACTGAACATGTTCAACGAGCTGCTTGGGTATGCAAACCATTTAGGGCTATTTAGCGAAGACCTGGATTTTGAGACGAAAGACCAATTGGGCAACTTCCCTCAGGCTTATTCGCATCTGGCAGTAATAAATACCGCCCTGCTGTTTGGCGACGAGATTGAACGTTCGGAATTCATTAAGCCATAGGTTAATTGCCGGTCAGCTTATTAAGGAAAGGAAGCACCTCTGTTTGCGAAAGAAGGCTGAAACGGGCTACTTCGGAGATGTTTCCTACTTTAATTGTGAATGCTTCGGCGGGCAATTCCTTGAAAGTGTCTTCGTCGGTTACGTCATCGCCCATGGCAAGTATGAAATCGAAACAGTTGTTCTGCAGTATTCTACGTGCTTCGGAACCTTTTGTGTAAAGAGGCGATTTTATCTCAACGATTTTATCGCCGCGCATAATCTGCAGGTTTTGTCGAGCACAGGGAGATATCAGGGCGTTGACCAATTGCTGCTCGCGCAATGATGCCAGCCAGGCATCCACATTGCGAAAATGCCACACCAATGCCGTATCTTTTACTTCGAGCCTGGAGTGAGGGGTTTTATCGATGAAGGAGTTTAAAATGGAGAGTATTTCATCGTCCCACTGATCGGTCTGCAAGTTGTTATGCCACCGTCCGTTTTCCTTGTAAAAGGCTCCATGCTCTGCAGCCATATCTATTGGAAGCGAGCTAAACCACTTATCCAACGTTTGATGATCTCGACCACTGCTTATCACAATCTTGTTATTCTGATCCGTACTGAGTTTATCTAACACTTCCATGAGCTGAGCAGAAGGAACCGCATCTTCGGGGTTGCTATTAAAGGCACACAGCGTACCGTCATAATCGAGAATGAGCAACCTCTTTCGGGTATCCTGGTATTTTTTCTGGATATGCTTAAAAGTGCATCCCTCAATCCGTTTTCTTTTTAAGACTTCGTTGAGCGAACGTATTTTGTTCATCTCTTGGATAAAGCCCGCCGCCCACTTGTCTACCGTCTGCGTTGATATATCCTTCTGCATTAGTCGCAACTTATGCATCTGCTCATCTTCCGGCATTTCCATTGCCCGGAGTATTGCCTGCTCAATTTCGCCCACATCATTGGGATTGACGATAATCGATTCTCTTAGCTCGATAGAGGCTCCGGCCATTTCGCTTAGTATCAGCACACCGGGGGCATCTCGCTTTGCGGCGAGATACTCTTTCGCCACCAGGTTCATGCCGTCTCTGAGCGGGGTAACCAGGGCAATATCGGCAATATGATACATGGCTACCAGCTCTTCGAAGTTGAAGCTGTGGTAAAAGTAGTATACCGGTCGCCAGTTTATGGTAGAATACTTCCCGTTTATGGCTCCTATCGTTTCGTCAATCTTTGTCTTTAGTCCGGCATACCGGTCCACCTTTCCTCTTGATGGAACAATTATCATGGCCAGTGAAACTTTCTCTTTGTATTCGGGGTGTTTCTCGAGAAAAAGGTCGAACCCACGGAGACGATGAAGGATTCCTTTGCTGTAATCGAGCCTATCGACAGAAAGAATCAACTTATGGGTGCCATAGCTCTTTTTCAGTTCGACGGCCTTTTGCTGCACTTCACGCTTCAGAATGGCATCGTGGTAAAGAGAGTAGTTAATTCCCATGGGGAAGGCATCGACATACACCATGCGATTATCCAACAACACCTGGTCCAGCTTGAAGCGTAAATCGAGCACCCGTTCGGCTGCACTCACAAAATGCCGCATATAATCGTGGGTATGAAATCCTATTAAATCGGCTCCCAGTAAACCGTTAAGCAGTTCGGCACGTTCGGGCAACACCCGAAACAGTTCGTACGAAGGAAAGGGGATGTGATGAAAGTAGCCGATGCTGATACCCTCAACCGTATGGCGGAGCATCTGTGGCAGGAGCATGAGGTGATAATCCTGCACCCAGACAATATCTCCCGGTTCAATGAGCGGAATAGCCACCTCGCAAAACAGCTTGTTGACCTCTTTATAAGATTCCCAGTATTTATTTTCGTACTCTATGTAAGTAAAGAAGTAGTGGCAAAGCGGCCAAAGCGTACTGTTGCTATAGCCTTCGTAAAAGTTCTGAATTTGATTGGGAGATAAAAATACGGGATGATAATTATGCGGACGAAGATGAGCGATAATAGTCTCTTTTTCGGCATCATTTTCAGCATAAACACCGGGCCAGCCTATCCAATGTTTTTCCATAGGCATCTCTAAAGAGCTCAATCCGGTGGCAACTCCTCCTTCGCTACGAATGAACTCAAAGTTATCCGATTCTGTCTTTACAGCTTTTACGGGAAGTCTGTTCGATATAATAAAAATCTTCATGGTGGTAGGTTGATAAGTGATTTCACAATCATTTTGAAGCAGCACTTAAAAACTTAAACAACTAAACCCAGAACTTAAATGGGAAAAAATAGAGGAATATAAGATTCAAGAAAGGAATTAAAGATTTATTAATAATTGAGGCAATATTACAGGCTGGATTGGCATTTTAAGAATTGAGAAAAAAGATGAGGGTGAAACCATGTTACTGTTCACCCCCAGCAAGACAAATATATAGTAGGTTAGAAAAAAACTATTTCGACACGCAAACAGAATAATAATCGTGATGCATGCGCTGACTGGTTTGATAAAGGGAGTTACCCATGTAGAACAAGAAAGATATTCCAATAACAGCCATCAGGACTCCAATGGCCATAAAACTATTACGCTGAGCAAAAGAATTTTGTTTCATCCTGATATATAATTAAGAATTTATTTTCTGAGCGTAAAGGTAGTCGGAACATATTTCAAATCTTTTACAACCAGATGAAAAAACAAAGAATGTTTTTTTAACCTAGCTTACGCACCCACTGCGGAATAATACATACACCGGCTATGAGATACAGATAATAGGTAATGATGCGCCATAGTAATGCCACAATTACTGCAACACCTGATACAGCAAAAAACTCCGAATAGTATTCCTTGAACATAAATTCGCCCAATCCGCTGCCACCGGGCGTGGGGCTTACCGCCATCAGAATCCAGAGAATCAGCTGGCGCGCAAAGGCTATGAGGTGATTCTCCATCGGGGTAAAGGCCATGAGTAAAGCATTTACAACCAGGTATCGGCAACACCAGGAAAACGCCGTGGCTAGAAAGGATTTGCCCCAGAAAGAAAAGGGCTTGCGGCTAAGTTCGTTCGAGCAACTTTCCAAACTATTGGTAAAACGGGTGACGGACTTCCTCTTAGCACGCAGCATTTTGAGACTGAAAAGAGTGAACAGGAACTTTTTTACCCAATCGGGACGCTTAAACAGGGCAATGAAAAGAAGGAATGTCCAGAAGGCAATAACTCCATTGACCAGAAAAAACAATACCTGAACACTGGTTGATAGCGCGGTTGAACTTCCGAATAAATCCTGAAGTGGAATGATTGAGAAAAACAAGGCACAGGCCAACACAAAGAACAACTCGTCGAGAAAGAGGCAGGAAATTGTGATAGCAGCACTCCTGCCGGCATTAAGCCCTTCTTTATTGAGGAACAGGGCAACCAGACTGCTACCTCCTACCGCCATGGGGGTAACCGCCGACGTAAATTCGCAAAGGATATTCACATTGAATGCCTGAATCCACGACAGTTTTTTTTCGGCCATCACCCGGTAACGCCACATTAATCCCCAATCGCGCCCTAACATCAGAAGAAAAGCCAGAGCAATAAAAAAAATCATTCGACCGCTGAAGGTGAGAGAGGATAATAGCTCTAGGTTTATTTCTTTGTAAAACAACCAGCCTACAACTGCCAATCCAACAATTACGGGGAACAGGACATATCCTGTTTTAAATACTTTCAGATTGCTTGCCATAGAACGTCGGGGTGGTTACAGGATGTTCTCCTCATCAAACACTGGTATCTGTCGCACACTTCATCCACCACGTTTTCCCATGAACGGGCAATGCTGTGAGAGGCTTTATCGCCGGCCATTCTCATCAGAAGCGGTGAAACGGTGAGTTCACGAATCTTCCGGGCATAATCGGCCGTGGAATGAGATGCCAGGAAGCCATTCACCGAATCGGTAACTATTGCCGCCGATGTTGAGCCGGATATCAAAACGGAAGGGGTGTGCAATGCTGCAGCCTCGCGTACAACTAAAGGAGCATTATCATACAATGAAGGAAACAGAAAGAGGTCTGCCGCTGCATAATATCTGCTAAGCTGCTCTCTGTTGGAAACCGTTCCCACAAAAAAAACTTTCGAGGAAAGGTTCAATTCTTCGGTCATCTGCTTTAGTCTGCCTTCGGCATATCCTGAACCTATAAAATACATCTTATACGGAATATATCTAATTATTGCCAAAGACTCCAGCAAAAAGGCCAGATTCTTTTCGAAGATATGCTGACCTACGAACAGGAAAACAAACTCGCCATCGTTCACTCCAAGTTCTTCACGAGCAGTAGCTCGCATTGAGTAGACTGAACCATAATCCGAAAAATCGTTTCCGTTGTCCACCACCTCTACTTTTCCCTTGTAGCCGTACTCACGAAGCGTTTCTTCTACCGAAGCCTGAGGAATCCACACCTCATCGGCTCCTTCATAAAAACGAATTACATCCTTTATCAGATAATCTACTATTTTTTTATTGGGAATGGCACGTTCAAAATCGGCCTTGTATTTTGAATGAAAAGTGGCAACCAGAGGAATATTCTGAGATTTAGCAATTCTCATAGCCAACGCACCCGAAGAGAATGGGCAATGAGCGTGCACCAGCTCGAAGGATATTTGATTTAGCTTGTATTGAAAAGCCAGGTCTACCTGGGGTACTCCGAACCGGTATGGTTTTCGCATTGGAATAGGAAGAGAGGAATAACGGTAAACGGGATACTCCTCATTATCTCTCACATGGGGCGATTTGGGAGTCACCACACATACATTCCCGGTTTTCCTGTTCAGCCAATGAGCATAGTTCTGTGTAGTCAGGGAAACCCCGTCCATTATAGGAGGGAAACAATCATTAAAAAGACCTATCATTGCATTCTGTATTAATTTCTATCTATCAGTATGCAAAGTAAGCCTTGTAATGTTACATCAATTTATGGATTAAGTTACAAATATGTGTAAATTAGATTTTCATACCGGTAAACATACTGAAGAGAATGATGCTTAACACCGCAAAGGTAATTACAACATACATACGGTCTTTCTCTATTGCAAAAGAGAACAGCGAACAGAACACACGCAGTATGGGTGTCATAATGAGCACCACAACTCCCAGCTGCATAATGCCACGAGCATTGAGACTGAAGGTCTTTTCGATGATTCCTGCAATTTGGGTAAGTGTCTCGGGCTGTCCGTGAAACTTATGATAATCGGGGATGCTATCCATGCCGTGAACCGAAAGGTAGATGATGCCTCCTATCAGTGAAATTATACTTGCAGAAACAACTCCCAACCGCAGCAGCTTTCCGATAATTTTCTGAATATCGCGATCGCGGAAATACATTGTTGAAAACTTCTTCATCTTTACACTAGAATTTATGGTGGAAACCATTATACATCATGTTAATGGCAACAATGGAAATTGCCACGCTGAATATGATGCGCAGTACTTTTACATTCATTCGTTGCAGCAACCGAGCTCCTGTGGTGGCTCCGCCCAACACTCCGACTATTACCGGGAAGGCGATACCCGGGTCGATATATCCTCTTTGCAGATATACCACCGCACTGGCTGCCGCAGTGACTCCAATCATAAAGTTACTGGTTGTTGTACTTACCTTGAAAGGAACCCGCATAATAACATCCATTGCCAACACCTTCAGTGCTCCCGAACCGATACCGAGTAAACCGGAAAGCACACCGGCCAGTGTCATTAAAGAAAAGCCGCCGGATACATTGGTGAGCTGATAAGACTTTTGTCCTTCTACAGTAGGATACGAACCATTGAGCTTCAGTCTCTTGGAAGCCGCGCTTCCTACTACTACGGTTTGATCATGCTTCTTGCGTAAAGTCATGGCGGCGGAGAAGATAAGTACTATGCCAAAGATAATAGCAATGGCATTGGTAGGCATGTAGACGGCAATAGCCGCACCGAGCACTGCACCAAGGGTGGTGGCTATCTCTAGAAACATACCCAATCGCATATTGGTTATCCCTTCCCTGACATAGGCACTTGCCGATCCTGACGAGGTTGCTATTGAGGCTACGAGTGCAGCACCAATGGCATAATGTATATCAATATGAAATCCAAGGGTAAGCAACGGGATGATAACTACTCCCCCACCCAGTCCGGTCATGGAGCCTATTAACCCGGCGAAGTATGCCCCCAGAAGAAGAATCAGTGTAAATATAAGAATAGACATAATCTTATTGATTTTTTTCTTTTCAGATTGCAAAGGTAACTCTTTTGACAAAGAGAATACATTAACGTATGGTTTAATTTTCTAAATTTGCAGCTCAAAATAAAGCCAATCCATGCAAGGAATAAAAAAACTCACTGAAGGTCCGATCTTAAAACAGCTGTTCAACCTGGCAACGCCCATTATGGCCACCTCATTTATACAGATGGCGTACAGCCTGATAAATATGGCATGGGTAGGACGGTTGGGAAGTGAAGCTGTAGCTACTATCGGAACCGTGGGTATACTATCGTGGATGTCGGCCTCCATCTCATTGCTGAATAAGGTGGGTTCGGAGATTAGCGTTGGACAGGCAATCGGTGCCAAAGATGAAAGTGCTGCCAAGAAATTCGCCTCGCACAACATCACCATTGCTTTAATCATTTCTATTTGCTGGGGAGCAATGCTCTTTACTTTTGCTCATCCTATTATAGGTATCTATGAACTTAGCGACCGCATCTCGGGAAATGCTGTGGTTTATTTGCGGATTATATCTGCCGCCATGCCTTTTATATTCCTATCGACCGCCTTTACCGGCATTTACAATGCTGCGGGCAGAAGCAAGATTCCATTCTACATAAGCGGAGCTGGACTCATAATGAACATGGTTCTTGACCCTTTTTTCATCTTTGTTCTCGACATGGGTACAACAGGCGCTGCCATTGCCACGTGGATATCTCAGGCATTTGTCTTCAGTCTCTTTGTTTACCAGCTTAAGTACAAGAAAAGTCTGCTGGGTGGCTTCAAGTTTATCACCCGATTGCAGAAAGATGTTTCATTACGGGTTTTTAAACTGGGAGTTCCTGCAGCTACACTTAACACGCTATTTGCCTTTGTAAATATGTTCCTTTGCCGACTGGCATCAGAACAAGGAGGACACATCGGTTTAATGGCGCTGACTACCGGAGGGCAGATTGAGGCGATTACATGGAACACATCGCAAGGTTTTTCGAGTGCCCTTGGTGCTTTTATCTCTCAGAATTATGCTGCCGGAAAGAACGATAGGGTGCTTCGCTCTTATAAGGCGACTTTGTGGATGACATCCGTCTTTGGTTCCTTCTGCTCATTGTTATTCATTTTCTTTGGACCGGAACTCTTTTCTGTATTTGTTCCTGAACATAACGCCATGCTTGCTGGAGGTATATATCTTCGGATTTCGGGGTACTCACAACTGTTTATGATGCTCGAAATAACCACCCAGGGGTTGTTCTACGGCACCGGACGCACTACGCCTCCGGCAATAATCAGTATTACCTGCAACTATTTACGCATTCCGCTTGCCATAGTTCTTACCAACATGGGCATGGGAGTTGTGGGAATATGGTGGGCTATAAGCGGAACAAGCATTGCGAAAGGAATAATTGCTGCTGTATGGTTTGGCATTGTGAAGAAACGAATTCTGAAGAGTTCACCGCTGGATTTTTAGGTTAATTTCAATTTTATATGTTAGTATATCCTATTTCGAGGATTTTTAGCAAACAATAAATGCAAAGAACTGTTTCTTATTTAAGATATGGTGCGTTTTGTATAAGAATAAATTAATAATATATAATTCTTCTTTCAAAAAAAATAGTAAATTTGCACTATATTTCATGGTTGAAAATAAATTAAATAACAGTTTATTATGAAAAAAATCAAATTATTATCAGTTCTACTCAGTTTCTCTCTGGTTTTTGGAGGATGTGGAATGTCAAATACAGCCAAAGGAGGTCTGATTGGCGCAGGTTCAGGTGCAGCCTTGGGTGCTATTGTTGGTCAGATTGCAGGTAAAGGTAAAGGTGCTGTTATTGGTGCTGCCATTGGTACCGCCGTTGGCGCCGGTGCCGGAGTTATCATCGGTAAAAAGATGGATAAAGCTGCCGAGAAGGCAAGAGCTATTAAAGAAGCACAAGTTGAGACAATTACAGATGCTAACGGACTTACTGCTGTAAAAGTAACTTTCGAGGGCGGCATCTTGTTCCCAACAAATTCAAGCACACTGAACTCAACTTCTAAAACAGCTTTAACTAAATTGGCTAAGGTTCTTTCTGACGACCCAACAATTGATATTGCTGTGTATGGACATACAGACAATACTGGTGCTTTAGCATTTAACCAGAAGCTTTCTTACAACCGTGCTAACTCTGTTGCAACTTATTTGAAAGGCAGCGGTGTATCATCCAGCCAGTTTAAATACATAGAAGGTAAAGATTTTCAGCAGCCGGTTGCTAGCAATGATACTGCAGAAGGCAGACAACAAAACCGCCGTGTTGAAGTATACATGTATGCCAGCGAACAAATGATTAAGGACGCAAGCAAATAATAAATAATTCCAATACATAAAATGGATCGTGTAGGCCTTTATTGTGCTTACACGATTTGTTTTATTATACAACATCAATAAATCACCTATGCCTGGGAAAAAAATTCTTCGGATTTTAAGAAATCTTGCAATAGCATTCTTCGGATCGACTATTTTAGTTACGATTATCTATCGATTCGTTCCTGTATACGTCACTCCTTTGATGGTGATAAGGTGCGGACAGCAGATAATAGATGGAGAAGAGGTAACCTTAAAGCACAAATGGGTATCTTTCGATAAAATTTCAAAGCATCTTCCGATGGCGGTTATCGCGTCAGAAGATAACAAATTTGCCACTCATCACGGGTTTGATTTTGAGGCCATTCAGATGGCAGTGGAAGAGAGTGAAAGAGGTAAAAGGTCAAGAGGGGCAAGTACCATCAGTCAGCAAACCGCAAAAAACGTGTTTTTGTGGCCTGAATCGTCCTGGATAAGAAAAGGCTTTGAAGTATACTTCACCGTACTGATTGAAACTTTCTGGTCAAAGGAACGCATCATGGAGGTTTACCTCAATTCCATAGAAATGGGAAAAGGTATTTACGGAGCAGAAGCTGCAGCAAAATATAAGTTTCATACTACAGCCAAGAAATTGTCGAGAGGTCAATGCGCTTTGATAGCTGCAACTTTACCAAATCCTCTCAGATTTGATTCGGCAAATCCATCCAGATACATTCTCAGACGCCAGGCAAAAATTCTGAGGCTGATGCAGTTGGTTCCTAAATTCCCGCCTTCCTCAAAAAGATAAATGGATTTAATGTGAAAGAATCTATGAAAACACAAATGATATTATGTCTGTATGCCCTTCTTTGCCTGTCTGCAAAAGCACAACACAATGAAGTATATTCATCAAAGATTCAGAGCCTGCAGGTAAAAGTGAATGATAACTGGCTGGCTCCTCCGGTTATAAGTCTGAACTCGGACGACATCGTTGAAATATCTTTCGATGAACTATCACACGAATATCACCGTTTTCAGTATGTAATTTCGCATTGCAATGCCGACTGGACCCCTTCGGACCTGAACGAGATTGATTATCTGGAGGGATTCAATAACAGCCCGATTGAGGACTATAAAAATTCGTTGAATACTACAATGTTGTACACTCATTATCGCCTCTCCTTACCCAATGAACAGGTAAAGCTGAAGGTTTCGGGCAACTATGTGGTAACCATATTCGATGATGATGACAGTTCCAAACCAATATGCAAGGCTTATTTCTCTGTTGTGGAAAAGAAGGTGGCGATAGCTGCAAGCGTAAGCAGCAATACCGACATCGATACCAACAAGTCGCATCAGCAGGTATCATTCAAGGTGAATTATAACGGATACACCATCCGTAATCCCCAGAATGAGGTGAAAATAAAGGTGATGCAGAATCTTCGTGAGGATAATTGCGTAACGAATGTGCAGCCATCTTATGTAAGCCCTACGGAGCTAAGGTACGAGTACAACAGAGATTTGATATTTGAAGCTGGAAATGAATACCGCCGTTTTGAAATGGTTAGTATTAGACATGCAGCCAGAGGGATTCAGACTATTCGCTATTTTGCCCCTTATTATCATACGATTCTTTTCCCTGACGAAGTAAGAAACAGAAACTACAGTTTCGATAAAGATCAGAACGGTCGATACTATGTACGTTACGACCTTGGCAATAACAATGATATTGATGCCGACTACATGTTTGTTCATTTTTCGTTTCCCTGGAAAGGCCTATTGCCTGACGGCGATCTTTATCTGCAAGGATCTTTTACAAACGATAACTTCACAGATAATTACCGACTGACATACAATCCGGAAACACAGTCGTTTGAATCAACACAACTCCTGAAACAGGGAGCATACAATTACCAATATCTTTTTGTGCCCACCAAAAGCAACAAAGCCACCGGAGCATTAACAGAAGGAAACTTCTATGAAACAGAAAACGAATATCTCATCCTGATTTATCACCGTCCCTTTGGTGAACGGTATGACAAGCTGATTGGAGTTCAGCCGGTTTATTACAAATAGGAATCATTATTACTAATAAAACAGACTCCTTTCCTGGGAAGAAATCCATTTTTATAAATCATGAAGCTGATTTATATATATCAAATCCAGCCTAGCTACTTTTTCCGGAAATACTTCCAGTAATTTAGTAAATGCACTCAGTTATACAGAAGCTGAAGGGAATACTTCCATTTGCATAATGAAAGAGTTGTCGGCTTAAATTTCAGATGATTCTGTTTGGCCTACCTATACTGCCATTAGTAGAAAAGAAAGAGGTTGTCCTGAATTAAAGTTTTTCTGAAAATTGGCGAGTGAACACTATCTACTCATTTGTAGGATGAACCAAAATACTGGGTATTTGAAAACTGAATTGGATAGAACCCGAAAGTAAAGAGCTGTAAAAGTGGTTGTTCCTGTTTTGGGAACTACTTTTGTATATTACGAAGTCTTAATCTTTAATTAAAAAGGGGTTGTTCCTGCTTTAGGACAACCCCTTTTTTATCTCTTTTGTCACAGAAACCTGTAACGGTTAGAACTCGTCAGTTTAATTTATGCCAATATTTCAGCACGTTCTATATATGCAAGAACATCTCCTTTATTAACATGAGCACCTTGTTTTACACAGACTTCGATAATGCGTCCGGAGAAATTGGCAGGTATTCTGTCAAATGTTCCCCACATTGTACCGATGTAGCAGAATGTTTCTTCCGGAGAGAATCTCTGACCGATAGCAGGAGGTGTTGAACCCGAAGTAAAACTTGCTTCCCAGAAGACCTGTCCTTTTTCGAGTGCAGTAATTGGTTCGGCTTTTGCACGTTTCATCTTCTTGATATCTTCTTCGGTATATCCCTTCTTTTCCATCTCTGCATCTTTAGCTCTTTGCAGCTCGTCCTGGAAACGTTTCTTTGCAACTCCTGAACGATAATCTCTGTATTGACGATCGTGCATAGCCAGTTCGAAGAGTTCTTCATTGTCCGGACCATATTCCCATCCGTTTTCGTCCATCTCTTTTTTGAAGCTTTCTAATGCATCAGGGAAGTTTTCTTGTGGATCTTCGGTAGAGAATTCGAATCCTTTTGATTTTGCCAGTTCAATAATCTCGGGAGCAAGTTCACCAGGTAACTTACCACTCTTTCCTAGAATCATATCCCAAGAGTGTGGGTCAATCACAGTCCATCTTTCTTCTCCTTTTAGCAACTGCATCACGTTCATCAATGCCACATTTTTCACGTATTGGCTGAATGGCGTTACAAGTGGTGGATAACCTAACTTAGGCCATACATATTCAACTTCATCAAATAGCATCACCACAAGATCGTCCAGAGCTACTTCCGGCTGATTCTTGCTTTTCAGCATCATATTGATACCCGATTGAACTCCTTTCAGGTCGGCCATCATGGAACCCATCATACCACCAGGTAGTCCGCATCCCAGAAGCAGAGAAGAGGTATGTTTGTTTGTTGGGTCAATAAAATAGCCAAGGAAATCATCGATGAACTCTTGAGTTAAGCTGCGGGCTTTCATGTAGGCCTTCATATCAACTTCCGGCACCTGGAAACCAGCATCTTTCAACATCGCCTGAACAGAAAGCAAGTCTGGATGCACCTTACCCCATGATAGCGGTTCCATGGCAACGTCAATAATATCAGCTCCGTTTTTACAAACTTCCAGAATAGAAGCCATTGAAAGGCCCGGACCGGAATGGCCGTGATATTGAATGATCACTTCCGGATGTTTGTCCTTTATAGCCTTGGTTAATTTACCAAGCATATCTGGACGACCCACACCGGCCATGTCTTTCAGACAGATTTCAGGTGCTCCGGCTGCAATCAGCTGATCGGCAATATTAGCATAGTATTCAACGGTATGTACCGGTGAGAAAGTGATACAAAGAGCTGCCTGAGGAATCATTCCTGCTTCCAATGCGTATTTTATGGATGGAATAATGTTGCGCACATCGTTCAATCCACAGAAAATACGGGTAATATCAACTCCCTGTGCTTTCTTTACTTTATACATCAGTTTACGCACGTCTGCAGGAACGGGGAACATCCTCAATCCGTTCAAACCACGGTCGAGCATATGTGTCTGGATGCCCACGTCGTTTAACGGTTTTGTAAATGTCCTTACTGCTATATTCGGATTTTCACCGTATAACAGGTTTACCTGCTCGAATGCTCCACCATTGGTTTCCACACGAGCGAAACATCCCATTTCTACAATCACTGGCGCAATTCTAGCCAATTGATCAGCCCTGGGTTGATACTTTCCGGAAGATTGCCACATATCCCGGTAAAGGAGACTGAATTTAATTTCTTTTTTCATCGTGAATAGTGCTATAATAAAGAGTACAAAGATTAAATTATATGTTATTGCAAAGATAATAAATGAATTGACATTCTGTCACAAAAAGGAATAAAATCGACCTGCTATATAACATGTTTAATATCATGTAGAATTGCTTGGAAAATAAAAGAACAGGGAGTAATTCCAATTTATTGAAATTACTCCCTATAATGTTTTAATATGTAATTATATTATCAATATTATACAAAATCTTTAAGTTCTTGTTGAAGTCTTTGACGAGTAAAAAATATCCGGCTTTTAACTGTTCCTAGTGGAAGACCAAGCTTATCAGCTATCTCCCGGTATTTAAATCCGGATACATGCATTGAAAATGGTACTTTGTACTCTTTTGGCAATGAATTTACCACGCGGTGAATCTCTTTGATGTCATAAGCACCTTCAGTGCTGTCAAATCCTGAATCCTGAGATAGATTAAGATGGTACAAATTCTCTGTCTGATCTACAAAGGTCTGATCTCTCATTACCTTCCGATAGTTATTAATGAAGATATTACGCATTATGGTATACATCCACCCTTTAAAGTTAGTGTCGGGTGTATACTTGTCCTCATTATCAAGCGCTTTCAACGACGTTTCTTGCAATAAATCATTAGCCTCTTCACGATTAGATGTTAATTTGTATGCAAAGCGAAGTAGTTCGTCCTGTACTCCCAAGAGATCTTTCTTAAAATTTAAACTTTTCATACCTTGCTTGTTAAAGTGTTAATACTGGTTTTTTTCGTTAACACAATATTACAGCAAAAAAGTTCAATTCATGACCTAAAATCTATCAACAATTGGGGGAAAATCTGTTAATAACAGTTTTTAGTCTATTAAAAGATAATTTTCGGGTTATTCTCCTTTTAGTTTGGGCAAACAGATATTATACTTAACCGCCAGAATTCTGACTAAAAAAACGCTGGCTCCGCTTATTGATTGAACTAACATACTATCCATACCCAGGGATGAACAACCCCAGAAACATAATCCGCCTACAACACAGGCCATTGCATATATTTCTTTTCTGAAAATAAGAGGTATTTCATTAATAAAGATATCGCGAATTACACCTCCCGCAGCACCGGTTATACTTCCCATTACTACAGCAACCCAGAAAGGATATCCCAAAGCAATGGTTTTTTCAACACCAACAACTGTAAAGAGGGCAAGCCCGATTGAGTCGAATATAAAAAATGTGTTGTGAAGATGAACTAATTGTTTACCAAAAACAATTACCCAGAATAGGGCCAGGGCCGAACAGATTAGATAAACAGGATTAGTCATCCAGAAAGGGGTGACATCCAGCAAGAGGTCACGAATAGTACCACCACCGATAGCCGTTACCAGTCCGACAACATAAGCGCCAAACCAATCAAACTTTTTTGCCGAAGCTAATCGAATACCACTGATTGCAAAGGCAAAAGTACCAATAAACTCAATAATCTGGACAAAAGTAGGCATATTTCTGATTTTTGTCGCAAAGTAACAAATAAAGTCTCAAATAATGAAAAAGGGACGATATTTATTATCGAAATTTCTGAAAGAAAGTGTACTTTTGTCACGTCAAATAATCATATACAGAGATGAAAATAACTATTGTTGCAGGGGCGCGTCCCAATTTTATGAAAATAGCACCTATAATGAGAGCTATTGACAATGCGAGAGAACAAGGCAAAGAAATTTCGTACAGATTAATCTATGCAGGACAATCTACGGATACCAGCCTGGATCCCTCTTTGTTTTCGGACTTGAACATGAAAGAGCCGGATGCTTATCTTGAAATTGGATTTGAGAACCTGACAGAACGTGCCGGAGGAATTATGATGGCTTTTGAGAAAGAGCTGAAAGAAAATCCTACCAATATAGTTCTGGTTGTTGATGACCTGACTTCTACCATGGCATGTGCCATTGTAGCTAAAAAGCAGAACATCAAAGTAGCTCACCTTGTAGCCGGCACCCGATCTTTTGATATGAGTATGCCCAAAGAACTGAACCGAATGATTACCGACGGACTATCTGATTATCTTTTTACTGCCGGAATGGGTGCCAACCGTAATTTGAATCAGACGGGAACTGAAAACGAACAAATATTCCTGGTTGGTAATATCTTGATGGATACTCTTCGGTATAATCGCAACAGATTTATCAGACCAAAAACGTTTGATATCTTAGGATTGAAGGAAAACAACTATATACTTCTGACCATCAACCGTCATGCGTTGCTGGAAAATAAGGAGAATTTCAAAAAAATAATAGAACGGCTGATTTCCGCATCAAACGGAACTCCAATCATTGCCCCACTTCACAATTATGTGCGTGAAGCAATCAGCGAACTGAATATATCCGCACCTAATCTGCATATACTTCCGCCTCAACCCTATTTGTCGTTTGGTTACTTCACCAGCAAAGCAAAAGCAATTGTGACCGACTCGGGCAATGTGGCCGAAGAGGCTACTTTCCTTGGTGTGCCATGCATCACACTAAACAGTTATGTGGAACATCCAGAGACTTGTACTATTGGAACTAACGAACTGGTAGGTGAAGATGCTGAACAGCTAGGTTTAGCAATTGAAAAGGTTATGCGCGGAGAATGGAAAGAAGGCGGTTTACCCGAAAGATGGGACGGAAGAACTGCTGATAGAATTGTGCAGATTTTGCTTCAACAGGCATAATCTACCTGCCTGAATAAAAAGCGGCATAAGCCATGAAGATTATCCAGAGGCCGCTTGTAAGCCAACTATAATAATTCGGCTAATTTAAAAAAGTTCAAATAATAAAGTTTTGTACACCCGGGTGGAGGCACGTCCTACATCCGGGTGTACAGCATTGGTACACCCGGATGTACAAGGGGTGTAGATCCGGATGGAGCAAAGAATCTATAATATATTTTTTAAGATTTAACTCCCGGATATGATTTAAATCACTTATACACAATTTCTTTTGCTCGTTTATAAAATAACAACAATCAGTTACTAGATAGTGATACCCTGGTGGTGTCACGCTGTGCTTTTACTCGTTTATAACATAACAATAATCAGTTACTGGGCATCTGAGGTATCCCTGCGTGACTTAATAGAAGTAACGCGCTTTTTAGAGAGAAGTGACACATACGCATTCTTCTGGCAAGCAATAACTTATATCACTTTTGCTTGACTTATGCGACTTGCGTTACTTTAAAAAAAAATTATATGAGGAAATAAGATAGTCTCGTTATGAAAATCATACAGGGAGCACAAAAAACAAAAAAGAGGATGAATTGCGAAAAACGCAAATTACTTCCTCTTTTTATTTGTACGTCCGTTTAAAAGTCAGACCAAAGTAGTCAGTTACCTGAGATTTGACTCGAACTTTGAAACAGATTTTATTTGTTTAAAGGTTTATGAAGCCGTTTACAGGCTTCAGCCCCCCCCCTTTGTCACTCATCGTCACAACTTCCAAAAACCGGCTTTAATATTTCCGGAATCAGAATACTCTTGCATTTTATCTCTTTCAGCTTTTTTTGGCCTTCTTCGTTAAGACAAAAATACATCTGACGTTTATCGCACTCTCCCAGGCTCCTATTTATAAGTTCCTTTTGTTCGATTGATTTAATTATCTTCGAACAGTGAGAAGAACCCATCCCGGTTTTCTCTGCAATTTCGGAAGCCGACAGTTTGCCATCAGAAAGACAGCATAAAGCCATTGCTTCGTTTAATCCTACACCATATTTGTCATTAAGCTGCATTTCGATATTCGACATTGCGACTGTAATATCTTTCAGCTGACAGATTAGTTTTATCATCTTACACAAAAATTGATCAAATAAACAAATTTACATTGGATTTGTCGGCTCGCTCCATATAGGTGGCCACTCCTCCGATAGTTACATTATCCAGCAGCTCTTCGGCTTTAACGCCCATTACATCCATCGACATCTGGCAAGCAATGAATTCTACCCCATTGTCAATTGCCTGTTGGCGAAGTGACTCTAGTGAATCAATTCCTTTCCGCTTCATGATAAACCGCATCATTTTAGTGCCGATACCCATCATGTTCATTTTAGAAAGTTTCAATGCCATGGTGTCCGAAGGAAGCATCATTGAAAACATCTTCCCAAAAATGTCTTTCTTCACACTGGGTTTGTTTGTTCTCTTTATTGCATTCAATCCCCAGAAGGTGAAGAAAATGGTAACTTTCTCGCCTGTGGCAGCTGCTCCGTTTGCGAGTACAAAAGTAGCTAAAGCTTTGTCTAAATCATCGCTAAAGAGTATAAAAGTTTTGCCCTTATTCGCATTTTCTGTAGGCACATCACATAGAGAAGGGGTGATACTCTTTTTCTCGGCTTTCTCAATAACCGATATAAACTTGCCTGATTCTGCCTTTTGCGATATCAACTTATGGCCTGTCATGTTGCACCATGCCTGAGCATCGCGAGTAAATCCGGGGTCGGTTGCAACAATTTCCAAGCGTTCGCCCACCTTAACCTCTTCTATACTATTCTTCATCTTCATGATGGGCCCCGGACATTGCAATCCACATGCATCAATTTTAAGTATCGAGATATTTTCTGTAATGGGGCTTTCGGTTCTTAAAGCCGCCGAACAGGCATTCATCTCTTTTTCATCAATAACTACCGGAGTAGTTGCGGCCCTGTACAGCTTATACCCTCCCGAAAGATTATATACGCGGGTATATCCGTGCTGCATCAAAACTCTTGCTGCAAGATATCCTCTCAACCCTACTGCACAATAAATGTAAATATCCTTATCTTTAGGAATATCACTCAGCCGGTTTCTGATTCCATCAATTGGAATATTGATTGCACCCGGAATTGCTCCTAATGAGAATTCATCAGGGGTACGTACATCGAGGATAACTCCATCCTGCACCTGTTGCATTTGACGCCATGTGATTATATTCACCCGCTTCTGCAGGATATTCTCAGCCACATAACCGGCGATAGCTATCGGGTCTTTTGCCGAAGAGAATGGAGGAGCATAAGCATGTTCCAGTTGAATAAGATCGTATATTGTTCCTTTTTGTTTAATAAGCAAAGCTATCTGGTCAATTCGTTTATCTACTCCGTCATACCCTACAATCTGGGCACCGAAAAGCTTTCCGTCTTCCGGGCTGAAGGTTATCTTTACGCTCAAAGGCAATGAAGCGGGATAATATCCGGCATGAGAACCAGAATGGGTAACCGACGAAATATAAGGGATTTCATTACGTTTGAGCTGTTTGGCAGCAAGTCCGGTAGATGCCACGGTCATATCGAACACCTTTGCAATGGCGGTTCCGATAGATCCTTCGTATTTTGTTTTATTTCCTTGCACCATATTATCTGCACAAATACGTGCTTGTCTGTTTGCAGGTCCAGCCAGATAATTCAGCCATGGTTTTCCGGTTATGGGATGTGTATATTCTATAGCATCGCCCACCGCATATATATTTTCGTCTGATGTCTGAAGATATTCATTCACCTTGATTCCACCGGTTTCGCCAATTGTCAGTCCGGCATCCTTTGCCAATGTAGTCTCAGGACGTACCCCAATAGAAAGAATTACCAAATCGGTAAGTATACATTTTCCATTCTTGAATACTACCTCGATGGAATCACCTTTTTTGGTAAAGGCGCTTACTGCATGTTCCAAGTAAAGATTGACTCCTTTTTCCTGCAAATGCTGATGCACAAAAGAAGCAACGGAAAAGTCCACCGGCGGCATTACCTGATTCAGCATTTCAACGACCGAAACCTTTGCTCCAGCATGATGCAGATTCTCGGCCATCTCCAGACCAATGAAACCGGCTCCCACCACCAAGGCTTTTTTTACTTGGTGAGTGTTCATGTAGTTTTTGATAGCATCGGTATCATTGACATTACGCAAAGTAAAGATTCCATTTAAATCTACACCTGGAAATTGAGGGCGTACAGGCTTAGCACCCGGCGAAAGCAATAGCTTATCGTACTTCTCAATATACTCCTCTCCGCTTTGTTTGCGAACAAGAACCTCCTTTTTTTCACGATTGATGCTAATTACTTCAGAACGTACCCTTACATCGATATTGAATCGTAATCCAAAAGATTCAGGAGTCTGCAAAAAAAGTTTATTACGGTCTGTTATCACATCACCTATATAATAAGGTAATCCACAATTTGCATAAGAGATATAATCGCCCTTCTCGAACAATACAATTTCCACCTCTTCACTCATTCGCCTGATTCGGGCAGCAGTTGTTGCTCCACCAGCTACTCCTCCGATAATAATGTACTTCTCTTTACTCATTTTTATATTCTTTTTACTTTAACCGATATACACATATTCCAATAATAATATTTTCCACTGGAATTATTTTGCAAATTTACTATTATTTTCCAATACAACAACTTTCCATAAGAAAATATTTATTCAAAAGAAGAGGCTGTTACCATTTTTAATGATAACAGCCTCTTTTATATCTTTATAAAGTTGAATGACGTATTATTTTGCAACGTTATTGATTGGTTTTTCAGCAGCGAAAGCTTTGACGTTTTCAACGACAACAGTCATCAAGCGTTCACGGGCAGCTTTAGTAGCCCATGCTATATGTGGAGTGATAAAACAATTTCGGGCAGTGAGAAGAGGATTATCTGCACGAGGAGGTTCGGTAGAAAGCACATCGAGTCCGGCGGCATAAATCACGCCATTGTTCAGAGCATCTGCCAAATCTTGTTCATTAATCAGTGAACCTCGGCCAGTATTAATCAGAATTGCAGTAGGCTTCATTGTAGCCAGACGCTTTGCATCAACCAGTTCGCGGGTTTCTTCGTTCAAAGAACAATGAAGACTAATAATGTCGCATTCGGCAAAGATTTCGTCTTTAGTCATCATTTTAAAATCAGGCGGCAACTGGAATTGAGATTTAGAGGTATATACACACACATTCATTCCAAATCCAAGAGCAATGCGGGCTGTTGCCATCCCTGTATTTCCAAGGCCTACAATACCAATTTTAAGTCCGCTTAGTTCAGTCAGCGGAGTATCCCAAAAGCAGAAATCTTCATTTTTAGTCCAACGACCACTCTTAACTTCATTTGAATGATGAGCTACCTGTTGTGTAATATTCAGGATATGCGCAAAAGCCATCTGTGCTACAGAAACTGTGCTGTAAGCTGGTACATTTGCAACAATAATTCCACGTTCTTTTGCAGCTGGAATATCTACAACATTATATCCGGTAGCAGTAACCCCAATGTATTTTAACTCGGGAAGAGCAGCCATAACTTCAGCAGTGATTTCAGTTTTGTTAGTTAGAACAACTTCGGCACCTGCAGCACGAGCAATAACATCTGCTTCAGATGTACGATCGTAAATTACACATTCGCCCAAAGCCTTGAGCGCGTCCCATGAAAGATCACCGGGATTCATTCCATATCCATCTAATACAACTATTTTCATAATTTATTTTTTAGTTTAATCATTATATCGATCTCCCCAAAGCTGTATCATACGTTCTTTCAATTTAGCTTCGGCGGGATTGCTCTGCGGACGCCAGATTGAATTAGTTTTCAGCTCATCTGGAAGAAATTGTTGTTTAACAAAATTGTCTTTGTAATCGTGTGCGTATTTATATCCATCACTGTAACCCAGCTGTTTCATCAGCTTAGTCGGCGCATTTCGTAAATGCAAAGGAACGGGTAGATTGCCCGTTTCGCGAACCAACTGTAATGCATCATTAATGGCACGATAGGCAGAATTGCTTTTCGGACTGGTTGCCAGATAGATGGTTACTTCTGCTAGTGGAATCCTTCCTTCGGGCCAACCAACCTTCATCAGTGTATCAAAACATGCATTGGCCAGCAACATAGCATTTGGATTTGCCAAGCCTATATCTTCGGATGCAGATATTACGAGACGACGAGCAATAAAAGCAGGATCCTCTCCTCCCTCAATCATACGTGCAAGCCAATAAATTGCTCCGTCAGGGTCACTTCCACGAATACTTTTGATAAAAGCAGATATAATATCGTAATGCATTTCTCCATCCTTATCATAAGCCAGGGGATTTTGCTGAAGTCTGTCAACCACTTTTTCATTCGTAATCACTACCGGATCTTCATTATCTGCTCCGACTACAAGTTCAAGAATATTTAGAAGTTTACGGGCATCGCCTCCCGAATAACGAAGCATTGCTTCGGTTTCCTTCAGTTCTATATGTTTTTCTTTGAGAATAGCATCTTGCGTGACAGCTCTGTGAAGCAACTCCAGCAAATCTTCTTTTTCGAGTGATTTTAATACATAAAGCTGACAACGGGAAAGCAACGGACGAATAACCTCAAAAGAAGGATTTTCGGTAGTTGCGCCAATAAGCGTAACTGTTCCCTGCTCTACAGCTCCCAGCAAAGAGTCTTGTTGAGACTTACTGAACCGATGAATTTCATCAATAAAAAGGATTGGGCTGGATTGAGAAAAAAAGCGGTTGCTTTTTGCTTTATCAATAACATCGCGAACATCTTTCACACCCGAGCTTACTGCGCTTAATGTATAGAAAGGAGTTTCGAGCTTGTTAGCAATAATCTGTGCGAGAGTTGTTTTCCCCACTCCCGGAGGTCCCCAGAGAATAAATGACGATATGCGTCCTGCGTCAATCATTCTGCGCAAGACAGCTCCCTTACCCACCAAATGTTTCTGGCCAATATAGTCGTCAAGCGACCTGGGCCGAAGTCTTTCCGCTAAAGGTTGTGCCATTTCGTTCTAGTTATATGGCATCAAATTTACACATTATTATTTAAAACAAATAGTTACTGGGAAAGATTTTAATGGCCTCAGAAGTTGTGTAGCATCTTCTGAATAAAGAAAAACAGGAGGAGTTCAAGAAAAGTTTTGTACAAAAGGAATAACCCTTTTGCACAAAACAGGAGAAAACTATTTCAATTAAATACAAACATTCTTTTAAAAATTGAGCATCATTGCAAGACGGATTCCGTCTTTATTTATTCCCGGATGATTTAAGTAATTTAATCGGCGGGTATACTCCACATGAAGAATCTTAAATATGTTATAGATACCTATGCTATATTCCATATACGGATCTTTTCCCATAGCAAAGCTAGTTGTTTGTCCATCTCTTGTTGGAAACAGGAAGAGTCCGTCACTTTTTTCAGGATTGTTTTTATCGCTCAGACTGCCGTATAGCGCTTTAAATTTGAATACTTCTCTCAACTTCAATTTTCTGAGGAATGGAATTCTGTTTAATATCTTACCATTCAAATCATAGGTTAGATCAAGCGATGCAAACTGGTCGTTCAGGAATTCCATATTATTAATCAGGTTGAATGTTTCGCGCTGAGTAATGTATGAAAGGTTTGCAGCAGGCATAATTAATAATGGGAACGGAACTTTGTCCCACTGTTTGCCGGCTTTTACATATGCATCCAGTCTGCCCCATGATGATAGCCAGAATCTTTTATATACGCCAGCTTCGGTCATATTGAATTTGTATTCACCTCCAAGAACATCTTTTATACCCATGGTATGCGAAAGAGTAAAGACAGGTGCATCAAAGTTAATCGGCATTCTTCTTTGCTTTGTATTGATAAACGTTTCACCTGGTGCATAACGAAGCTGCAAAGCTGCTTCGGTGGTTGTCATATCATGAACCATTGTACGGGCAACATCATTCTTGATATAGAATAGCTGGCCTGTGGGTTCGTCATTGCGATTCTTCACTGACAGATTCCATGAAAAACCACTCATGGTTTCGCGTTCATACTTAAAAGATACATCCCTGATATAAGACATCTGATCGACCTTCGTTGTTTTCAGTCCTACAAACATATTATCTTTATCGGTCTTCAGGAATTTATCCATGGGAGACATAACATCATACATGTATGAAGCCGAAATAGAATGCTTAGGAAACTCTCTTGCAAGAAACTCTTTCTTGTCGAATGAGTATTCCAACAAACCTTTATATTTTGAGCGATGGTCGTTGAATCCGTATGCATAATATCCGCTCAGGAAAAGCTGCGGATTAAGCTTTGCGGTTGTCTGTCCGCTGATTCTCAACCGAAGTCCTTCAATATCATTACTTCCGATAATGGTATTCATTGGTCCAAAATCGAATTTACTTGGATGACCTTTGCTTCCGGTCTCCACAAAATTTTCAATCAAAGCTCTCAAACCAAAGATAATATATTTAAACCCGGGCATCTGCTCCAGATTCTGTATAAACATATCCATCGCGTTCTCTTTATCCGAAAGAGGAACAGGGCGAACGTCGTTCCAGAAATCTTCACCCTTCATCATTGCATCTACATCCTTCACAGTGGTTCCTTTCAGCTTAAATAGTTTTGGCGAGGCCGCTTCGAAGGAATAGTTATTGTAATGGGTAATTCTTCTTATTTGCATCTTCGAAATATCTTTCATGAACGAAAGCTCTACAATCATATCATCGTCTTTCAGCACCCATTGTCCATTAGGAAGCTGCTCGTACGACTGGATTATATCCAGATTATCAACAAAGTTCACTCCGGTTTTCTTGGGAAGATTCATGGTGCATTTCTTTACCGCATATGTTGAGTCCTTCAGGATGTACAGATGACCTGTAAATCCGAAATCCTGGGAGTTATTAGGAACAAATGTAAGGTGGATACACGAATCTTTATCCACTTTTAATGTGTCCATAATATAGAACTTATAGAAGGAAATGGCCGACTTGGAAGAAATAGGGCTTATGAAGCGACTTGACAACAATCGAATATCATCATCGTAGATATTTATGTCTGCAAAAATATCTTTCAATACCGTACCCATAATATCTCCTGTAGAAAAGAGCTCACTAACACCAGTAGAATTCAATCCTTTAATAATTGTCTTCTCGTCTTTAGGATCTTTACGGAATACCGTTTGTGAAGCTGTTTCCTGAACAGATATAGGAATAATCAACTTATTGGTTTCCAAGCAAGGTTCAACCTGATTAACAAGAAACGGCATTTTTTTATAGATACCCTTTCCAAAATCGTCAGGATTTACATCGTTAATAGATGTAGTAAGCTTCTGATACTTATCATACTGATAAAAATCATGCTGTTCCAACCGCTGACTCGACTTATGCTCAATTACTTTTTGCATCAGTTCGACGGCCGGATTATTCTTACGTGAGTACTTTTCTTTTTTGGGTTTAATCACAATCTCCGACAACTGAACATCGGTGGGTTGTAATTTAACATTCAGTTTCTGAGTGACTCCCGGTGCAATTTTCACAGTCTTCTTTCTATACCCCACCGCAGTAAAGGTTAAATAGTTCCAACCCTTACGAGTTATTATTCTGTAGGCTCCGTTTGCATCAGAGATACAACCAACTCCTTTTCCTTCGTAAGAAATAGATGCGTATGGAATAGGTTCGGCGGTTAAAGAATCGCGGACAATACCTATTAAATGTGTTGAACCAGGAGAGGAATCATCTCCCTTTCCATTGAAGTGTGCTGAAGCAACATGAGAAACGGCAATAAAAATTAGTCCGAAAACGAGCTTTATATATCGTTGTTTCATACAATAGCAATAAAAATTGGACACAAAGTTAGACATTTCATTTAATTAAGTTCATCTTATTAAGGTAAAAGAGTAAAAATTACATTATATTTGCGAGAAATTGACCAATAAAAAATGCTATCCATTCTTATTCCAACTTATAACTATGATTGTTTGGGACTAGTCGAAGAGCTACATCGTCAGGCGCAAACCTTATCATTCCCAATAGAAATCCTTGTCGCCGATGACGGCTCATCTGAAGAATTTAAACGCAACAACAGAAAAATAAACAGAGTAAGTAATTGTAAATTCATTGAACTTAAAGAGAATGTGGGCCGTGCTAAAATCCGCAATTTCTTATCTGAAAAGGCTCAATACAATCTGCTTCTCTTTATCGACAGTGATGCCGGCCTGGTCAAAAAGGATTTTTTGCAGAACTATATATATGCTGCACAAAATAGTGATGTTGTTTGCGGAGGATTAATTTACGATCGCCCTATTCCATCTGTTTTGTCAAGTCTGAGATATTATTATGGTATATATGCAGAAGAGCGTTCGGCAAGAAAAAGGAATCTACATCCCTACTCACAGTTCTCTTCTTTTAGCTTTTTGATTAAAAAAAGAATTTTCCAAAAAATACTGTTTGATGAATCCTTTACTGAATATGGGCATGAGGATACTGCCTTCGGCATGGAACTTGAAAAGCAAGATGTCAGAATCAAACATATCGACAATCCTCTTTATCACCTTGGACTGGAAAGGAACGATGATTTTCTCAGGAAGACAGAAAAGGGAATTGAAACCCTTTATTGCAATTCAGCCCTGTTATTCAACCATGTTCGTTTATTACAGGCATATAAGAAGCTTAAAAAATACCGAGTTCAGTCAGTTCTGGCCACATTATTTAGATTAACCGAAAGATATCTAAAGGATAATTTATTAAGTACCCATCCAAACATGCGTTTATTCGCTTTTTATAAACTTGGATATCTATGTAACCTGGAATATAAACAGAAAAGTACGAAGTAATTAAATATCACCTCTTGACATAGCTTCAAGACAGAGTAAGGCCTTCACTCTGGAAGATGGAATATATGTACGTAACGGATACAACAAATGCACGAGTAACTTTAATATAAAAACATAATTCAGGCGAATTATTACATATGCTTTCCGGAAACTAAAATGTGACATCATAAATGACTGAATATTACTTTGCTCGGTTGCTGTACGTCCCCCTATAGAAACGTACTTAATATGCTGCTGAGAAAGATAATATTCGTTCATCTTGTAAAAAAGACCATAAAATGGATAATAACCTTTACTTAAATACCTGCTTCTGACCTTTAACATATAGTAATCACACATGCCTTCTTTCTGGAAATTCTCAGCGTAAGCCACTAGTGTTCCATCTGTCTTATCAATAACTCCCCAGAATTCGCGTCCTTCTTTATTCTGGTCAAGATCTTCTAGAAATAAAGATCTGGTAAGAATTTTATCTACAGATTTACCATACCGTCTGAACGAATCCAGATAAACATCATAACCTTGCTCACGCATCATATCAACAGAAATAGGTTTGATATCAAAAAACCTCAAAGCTCTTCTGACTTTGTTTTTTGTACGGCATTTTAATTCTTCCATTCCTCCAAATGAATCCTTAATAATAAACCAATAAGACGTTGGCTTTGACGTATCAAAATTATAGGTATTTTTTACATACCACCCTTTATGTTTAATCATTAAGGCCGAACATTTTTTCTTGCATAATTGTTTCTCAAGATGCGGTGATTTATTAAATATAACCCCTTTTTTATAAGCGATATAATCACAGGCAATGTTTTTCATCATAGTCTGTACCTTTTTCTAAGATTTTAATATTTTAAAAACTTAAGCAGATAAAATCATATTACATAAAAAGAACAAATATAAATTCTTTTTCAATATAACCCAAATAAGCGCAATATTAACTATCTTTGTAACTCAAAGTTGAATTAGTTAACTAAAAAACAGGTATATGAATAAAAAAACAATTGGATGTTTATTGCTGACTTCATTGGCATTTTTTTCCTGCAAAGACCAGAAAAAAGCAAATGTGGATGTAGCACCGGTATCTGATTCCGCCAAAGTAATTTCAGATCATTTACACTTTTGCGAGGCTACGTGTTGGAACGACGATTCATTATATATCAGCAATTTTGGGGGAGATACCATCAACCCGCTTAACAAATTGGGTAAAGGGTATATTATGAAGTTTACTACTAATAAACCAACCGTATTGATTCCTGCTGATGGACGTCTGAATGCACCAAAAGGAATGTGCGTGGTTAACCAGCATCTGTTCGTTGCCGATGTAAATGCTGTGATGGTTTTCGATCTTAGAAATACCAAGAAAAGTCAGAAAATAAGTTTCCCGGCAAACGATAGCTTTGTAAACGATATTGCTGTATGTAGGAATAATATGTATATAACCGTTACGAATACAGGGAATGTGTATAAATTGGATGTCTCGGCTCCGGAAAAGATGAATGAACAAGCTCTAAAGCTATTTGCTAAAGTACCAGGAGCCAACGGAATTGTTGCAACCGACAGTATTATCTACGTGGCATCATATCCAGTTGATGGAAATACTAAAGAAGAAAATGTTATTTATACTATCCAGAACTTTGAAAAACCGATTGTAAGGAAGCTCTTCGACCGTAAAAGCCAATATGACGGATTAGTTCTTTCTGAAGATGGTAAATCGCTCTATTTCACAACATGGGTAAACGGAAACGTAGGTAAAATAAACCTGAAAGATATGACTGTGGAAAAGTTAAAGTTACCAATACAGCTCACTGGACCGGCTGACATGTCAATGCATAAAGGTAAGCTATATATACCAGATCTTCCAAATAGTAGAGTTCTGGTATATTAATATAAATTTAACAAATATTTATAGCTGATTTTTTGCTCACTATCAGTTATAAACAGTATAAAGGAGGAATGATATGCATACATAATCATTCCTCCTTTACATTTATATTTACCATTCTTACTTAACTTTCTCTTGATAAATCACTCTTAAATTAAGTAGAATCCAATATTAAACTCTCAAGTTACCAGAAAGCATACTGAGTAACTATTTAACATACTAATATGTAGATCCATATAATCAAAAAGCGGAACTTTTCACAAAGTTCCGCTTTTCAGTTTTCAATAGGTATTAGTTTTTTAAGGTAAAAAGATTGTTTTCAGGATAACGTCTGCAAAGATGCAGGATATTTTAATACCAAACAAACAAAAAAATATGTCATAAAACATATTTTTGTAAAAATCCCATTTTTTTTACCTTATCAATACCTAAATATTTTGAATGACTATGTAGTCAAAGGATAGCTTTCATCTGTTTTTCCCTGATGTTTAAGCACTTTCGCATCTATATAAAAAACTATTTCTTCGGCCAGGTTATTAATATGGTCGCCTGAACGTTCCAATTTACGAAATACACTTATCAAATTCAGGCATAAAGGAAGGCTATCAGGATTTTTACCTATATAGTTTACCAGAATTTTAGTTGCTGATGAGTTGATTTCGTCCACCAGATTATCTTTAGCAAATACTGATGTCGCAATTTCAAGGCTTTCTTCAGTAAGAGCCTGCTTTGCAGTTTCAAGCATTGACAATACCTGCATAAACATCTCTTCAAGTCTGAGTTCTTTTATCAAGTCCGGATCAAGTGCTGGTTCTTCGCATTTAACCACGAAGCGGGCAAGTCCTTCGGCAAAATCTCCCAAACGTTCCAGGTCTGTGTTTATTTTCAACATTGCAAGAACAAATCTCAAATCTACAGCAACAGGATTATATAGAGCAATTATATCTTCTACATCACTGTCTATTTTAAGTTCAAAAGCGTTTACCCGCTTTTCGCGAACTATTACCTGCTGTGCCATCTCCTTATTCAGAGTTAACACTGCTTCTGATGCTCTGTCAAGCTGGTTGTAAACCAGAGTCCACATTTCGTCAACCTCTTTTTTCAGCTGTACGAGTTCTGATTCAATAAATTTCACCATATCGCTACTCTTTTAATTTATTACAAATATAACATAAATAGATTAACCGAAACGTCCTGTGATATAATTTTGAGTAGAGATCTGAGACGGATTGGTAAATATCTTCTTAGTATCATCATATTCAATCATTTCGCCAAGATAGAAATAGGCCGTTTTGTCGCTGACACGGGCAGCCTGCTGCATATTGTGCGTAACAATTACAATTGTATAATCTTTTTTCAATTCATGTATAAGCTCTTCTATTTTAGAAGTTGAAATCGGGTCGAGCGCAGAAGCGGGTTCGTCCATTAAAAGGATAGATGGAGACACAGCCATTGCACGAGCAATACATAGTCTCTGCTGTTGTCCGCCGGAGAGAGCAAAAGCCGATTCTTTCAGTTTGTCTTTCACTTCATCCCAAAGAGCCGCCCCTTTCAAAGTTTCTTCAACACGGTGACGAATGAATTCATTATCTTTTATTCCATTAACACGAAGCCCATAAGCCACATTTTCAAAAATGGTTTTTGGAAATGGATTTGGACGTTGAAAAACCATCCCTACACTTTTCCTGAGTTCGTCTACCTGAACACCTTTAGCATAAATATCGTTATCATCAATTAAGATTTGTCCTTGCATTCTTGTATCAGGAATCAGATCGTTCATTCGGTTAAAGAGACGAAGAAAAGTAGATTTTCCGCAACCGGATGGTCCGATAAATGCAACTACAGACTTCTCTTTTATCTCCATATTGATTCCTTTCAGAGCATGAAAATCGCCATAATAGAAATGTACGTCCTTAGCATCAATTTTATTCATTCTATTTTAATTTAATTCATTTTTACTTTTTTGGAAAAATACTTTCTCAAAGCGTTTGCTATAAGATTAATTACCAAGATAATCACAATCAAAACCAATGCGGTGCCATAAGCAATAGGCAGCTGAGCTTCTATGTCGGTACCACTTGTGGAAATAACATACAGGTGATAAGGTAATGCCATACATTGATCGAAAATACCAGAAGGCAATTTAGGTAAGAAATATGCAGCACAGGTAAAGAGAATCGGAGCTGTTTCTCCGGAAACCCTTCCAAGTGCAAGAATCAAGCCGGTGATAATATTTGGGGTACTGATGGGAAGAATTACCCGCCAGATAGTTTCCAGCTTTGAAGCGCCTAACGCCCGGCTTCCTTCCCGGAAAGTATCTGGTATTGCTTTTAAAGCCTCTTCCGTAGTACGGATAACCAAAGGAACACAAAGCAATCCTAACGTTAGCGAACCGGCAAGGATGCTATCCCCGAAATTCAGGTAATTTACAAAAAGTGTCATACCAAACAACCCGAATACTATTGATGGAATACCACTTAAATTGTTGGTCATTACACGGATAAAACGAACAATCTTACCTTTCGGAGCATATTCATTCATATAAATACCACTCATCACTCCAACGGGGAATGCAAAAAATGCACTACCAATCATCAGATAGAAGGTTCCTACAATTGCCGGCCAGATTCCTCCTGAAGTCATTCCATCCTTAGGTTCGGTAGTTAAAAACTCCCAGTTAATAACGCCCACACCTTTGTAGATAATGAAACCTAATATTGCAAATAATATAGCAACTATACTAAAACTGAACATCGAGAAAATACCAAAAGCTATTTTCTGAGAACGGCGTTTACGACGTTCATATGATTCGGGAAATTTATTCTTTTCCATTATTTCTGTTTACTACTTATATATTCTACACTGAAATTGATAATCAGAGTGATGAAGAACAACACTACTCCTAATAAGAATAAAGCCTGATAGTGTGCTCCTCCTGCTGGCGCCTCACCCAATTCTGCAGCAATAGTAGCTGGTATGGTACGAAGAGGCTCCAGAATTGTATGAGGAATAACAGCTGAGTTGCCGGTAACCATAAGAACCGCCATTGTCTCTCCAATAGCCCTACCAATTCCCAAAACAACTCCTGATGTTATACCGGAAATTGAATATGGAATCACAACCTTATATATGGTCTGCCATTTGGAAGCTCCTAAAGCCAAACTGGCTTCTCTCATTGAACGAGGACAATTTCTCATTGCATCTTCGCTTACTGTAATAATAGTTGGCAATGCCATAATGGCTAATACAATACTACCAGCAAGCCCTGACTCCCCAACGGGCAGATTAAATAATTTCTGAATCAACGGAACGATTACAATCAATCCGAAAAAGCCATATACAACTGAAGGTATTCCACTCAGTAGCTCTATAACAGGTTTCAGCAGATTTCTTACTTTGCTACCTGAAACCTCACTCATGTATATTGAAACTGATAATCCGAATGGCAGTGCGAACAATATGGCAAAGAAGCTAACCCAAAGAGTACCGGTAATCAATGGAAGTATTCCGTACTGAGCGGCCGGGGTTGCGGTAGGGAACCATTCTGTGCCAGCTATAACATCTTTAATTGAGATAGTTTTATCTTTTATCAGACGTCCTTTAAAATTTTTATCCACAAAATTAGAAGGAATAAAACCAATCATACCAGGATTGGCAGCTATCAATTGAGATATCTTTGCCGGTGCATTTTCAAATTCAGCCCCTAATTCCTCTTCAGAATAATAATTGGTAAGATCACCTAACCTAAAAACAGTAATCGGGGTACTTGTTCCTCCTAGTTGCGACCAGTTGGTTATCTCACCGTCAAACACTTTTTTAATATCAGCCGAACTAAGATCAGTGACTTTATTCTCTTTATTAAGAGCAAGTACATAACCTTCTTCAATGACTTTACTGCCAAATAAGCCGAATGCCTCACTGAAAAGAAAAACAACTATCAGCAAGATTGCGATGCTTGTCACAAAGCCACTGCAAGAAAGAATCCCTTCGATTATTCGTTCAAATACTTTTTTCATATTTTATTTTTTTCTTGTGCAAAGTAACGGAACCGATATTAAGATTATGTTTCTATGATTTGAAAGATATATTTCATTCATATTACATTCGTGTTACACAAAGCAAGGCTTTCATTCAATTATAACAGTCAAAAAATAAATATGTTCTTACTATCGCTTTCAAAAAATCCTAGTTACAAAGAATTCAATCAGCCACTTAACAAATAAATTATAAAATAAATTTCATCAATGAAGTATGTATTACAGAAACGAAGTTAAGGTATTAGTGAAAAACAAATAAAGAAATCGATTGTTACATCTAAGTAATATTTTTGTAGCTGTTTTGTAACATGTGTTTCATTACTTTGCATCAAATTATAAAATCCTAAAAAATGAAAAAAGGAATATTATTATCATTTATAACAGTTTTACTGTGTACTACATCACAGGCTCAACGAATTAAAGGAAGTGACACCGTTCTTCCTGTGTCGCAAGAAACCGCAGAAAGCTACATGAACAAGAATCCCAAGGCAAAAATTACCGTCACAGGTGGAGGAACCGGTGTTGGAATCTCTGCATTAATTGATGGTTCATGCGACATAGCCATGGCTTCCCGATCAATTAAGTTCAATGAAAAGATGAAACTTAAAAAGAAAAAGCAAAATATAACCGAAGTGGCAATTGCTTATGACGCTCTTGCTGTAATTGTAAATCCAAACAACCCTGTAAACAAACTAACCAGAGAGCAACTTGAAAACATCTTTAGGGGGAAAATAACCAACTGGAAACAGGTTGGTGGAAAAGACATGAAAATTGTAGTTTACTCAAGAGAGACCTCTTCGGGAACTTACGAATTTTTTAAAGAGAGTGTCTTGAAAAACAAGAATTATATGAGCAGCATACTCTCAATGCCTGCAACAGGTGCAATAATTCAATCCGTGAGTCAAACCAAAGGTGCCATAGGATATGTAGGCTTAGCATATATAAACAAAAACATAAAACCAATAGCCGTTTCTTATGACGGAAAGAAGTTTGCAACACCAACAGTAGCAAATGCAACAAAGAAATTATATCCTATCGTACGACCACTATTCTACTATTATAATGACAAAGATAAAATGAAAGTAACTCCATTTATTAACTACATCTTGTCAAAAGAAGGGCAAAATATAATAAAAAAGAGTGGATATGTTCCCGTTAAATAACGGTAATACAAAAAAGAATAACTATTTTTGCACCTTAACTGTGTAATTACGTATCACTATGACAGATATTAAAACAGAAGAAGGCGAAAAGAAAAGTTTGAATTTTATTGAAATCGCCGTAGAGAATGATTTAAAAGAGGGCAAAAACGGTGGAAGAATACAAACTCGTTTCCCGCCAGAGCCAAATGGTTATCTACACATCGGCCATGCAAAAGCTATATGCTTAGACTTTGGCATCGCTCAAAAGTACAATGGCATATGTAATCTTCGTTTCGACGATACCAATCCTGTAAAAGAGGATGTTGAATATGTTGATGCCATTAAGGAAGATATCGAATGGCTGGGCTACAAGTGGGGTAATATTTATTATGCTTCCGATTACTTCCAACAGTTATGGGATTTTGCCATCAAACTGATAAAAGAGGGCAAGGCGTATGTAGACGAACAATCTTCCGAAGATATTGCAAAACAAAAAGGAACTCCTACACAACCCGGCACAAACAGTCCGTATCGTGACCGTCCGATTGAAGAAAACCTGGAATTATTTCAGAAAATGAATTCTGGTGATATTCCCGAAGGAGCAATGGTTCTTCGTGCTAAAATAGATATGGCCAACTCGAACATGCACTTCCGTGATCCGATTATGTATCGTATTATACATCACCCGCATCACCGCACAGGTACTACCTGGAAAGCTTATCCGATGTACGACTTTGCGCATGGCCAGTCCGACTATTTTGAAGGTGTTACCCACTCACTCTGTACATTAGAGTTTGAGGTACATAGACCATTATATAACTATTACATTGACTTACTGAAGGAAAACGATGATTACCGTCCACGTCAGATGGAATTTAACCGATTGAACCTGACTTATACCGTAATGAGCAAACGTAAACTTCTCGCTTTGGTAAAAGAAGGATTGGTTAACGGATGGGACGACCCTCGTATGCCGACTATCTGTGGCTATCGCCGAAGAGGATATTCTCCCGAAGCGATTCATAAGTTCATCGATAAAATTGGATATACCAAATACGACGGAGTTGTAGATGTTTCATTGCTTGAAGCATCAGTAAGAGAAGATCTCAATGCCCGTTCAACTCGTGTATCGGCAGTTATCAACCCTGTAAAATGTATTATCACGAACTATCCGGAAGAACAGGTAGAAGAGCTCGAAGCAATCAACAATCCGGAAGATCCAAACTCAGCATCACATATAATAGAATTCAGTCGTGAACTCTATATCGAACGTGAAGACTTTATGGAAAATGCACCCAAAAAGTATTTCCGTATGACTCCTGGACAGGAAGTGCGACTTAAGAATGCATATATCGTGAAATGCACCGGATGCAAGAAAAATGCAGAAGGAGAAGTTGAAGAGGTTTATTGTGAATGCGATTTCAATACCAAAAGCGGAATGCCCGACAGCAACCGCAAGGTAAAAGGAACTCTTCACTGGCTAAGTGCAGCCCACAGCCTTCCGGCAGAAGTTCGTCTGTACGATAGACTGTTCAGTGTTGAAAACCCGGCATTGGAAGAGAAGGAAAGAGACTTCCGCGAATTGCTTAATCCGGATTCTTTAAAAGTACTAACCAATTGCCGTGTGGAGAAATTTGTGGCAGAGATGAAGCCACTAGATTATCTGCAATTCCAGCGTATTGGATATTTCAATGTAGATGTTGATTCTACTCCTGAAAAAATGATCTTTAACCGCACTGTCGGTTTAAAAGATACTTGGAGTAAAATAAACAAATAAGTAATATTATAAAGAATAGTTTATTCCTCCTCAGGGAGGAATAAACTATTCTTACACAATACATATAACTATGACCAACTACTCCTCTTCCGATTTTGAGCAAGATAATGAGTTCCAAAAAGCTCTTGCTCAGTATGAAGAAATGAAGGCCGGCAACAGAAGCATCTACTTCGATGCAGACCAGTTAGCCGATTTTGCTGAGTACTATGCATCACTGCAACAGTACGATAAAGCCTTCGAGGTGATAGAATACGCTCTTTCTATTCATCCCGGTAACACCGAGGTTCTTGTTATAAAAGCACATATAAATATTGATCTGAAAAATATCCAGGAGGCAAAAGTCATAGCTTATTCTATTCCTGAAAGTTATGATCGAGACGTAAAAATGCTGAAAGCGGAGCTCCTGATTCTGGAAGAAAAACTAGGGGAAGCAGAAGAGATCCTGATGGAACTTATCAATCAGGAAGAGAATGACAATGTAGACAACCTGTTGGATATTGCTTACCTTTATACTGATTCGAATCTTCCGCAACTAGCTCTTCCATGGTTTGAAAAAGCATACAAAATGAATCCTGAAAATGATGAAATCCGCATCGGACTAGTTGATAGCTACCGGGATTGCGGAATGATTGATAAAGGGGTAGCATTGTACAACAGATTACTGGATATCGATCCTTACTCGGCAAAATACTGGTATGAATTAGGACGGCTTTATTTTACTACAGAAGATATAAACAAAGCATTGGATGCATACGAGTTTGTTCTCACCATTAACAGCGCTAATCATAGCGCTATTTTAATGATGGCTCACTGCTATTTTAAGCTTGAAAACTATGAAAAATCGTGCGAATATTATGAGAAGTATGCTACCATGGTAAATAACTCCAGTACAGCTTATTTCTATATCGGATTTTGTCAATATAACCTAAAGCAATATGACAAAAGCATAGAGAACTTAAAAAGTTCACTTGAATTAAGCGAAGGAGTTTCACCCGAAATTGTTGATACTTATACTTATCTTGCATTCTGTTATAAAGAAAAAGGAATGTTTGATGATGCTCTTCTATATATTGAAAGAGCTATCAAAGAGGATCCGAACAATGCAGAATTATATGTACACAAAGGAGATATTCTATTGAATGGAGATCATAAGGAAGAGGCTGCAAAAGCTTTTAATACAGCTATATTAATGGCTCCCGATGACCCAAGAACTAATATTGATATCGGACGCATTTATTGCGAAAATAAAATGTACGACATCGGATTGACTTACTATAAAAACGTAGAATTAAATGCCCCGGGTTTTGATGATATCTATTTATCTATGGCCTTTGCTTATGGAGCAATGGGAAATAACGAACAATTCACAGACTATTTAATCAAGGCTACCAAACAAGACCATGACAAGGTAATGGATAGCTTGAAACTTATGCCGGAAAAAGAACAAGAAGAGCTAAAACAGTTGATTCGTGATCTTAAAAAAGCAATTGATGAAGACGAGGGTAAAGCTGAATTTAATTGAGATTGATAATCTCACACATTCCACAATGGAACTACAAAGTGACTGTTGAAAGTTTAAATTTAATCTCCAAAAATTGAATATTTGAATGCTGTTTCAGCTTCAGGATCTGAAAAGAAAAAAAGGGGTTGTCCGACATTTGGATAACCCCTTTCTTTATTTTATTTCAATAATTTGATAACAGCTTCGTAATCGGGTTCCATCGCAATATCCGGAACTAATTCAGTATAAATAACTTTTCCTACCGGATTAAGAACAATCACAGCTCTTGCAAGCAAACCTTTCAAAGGTCCATCCTCAATCAGCAGCCCATATTCCTGTGAAAATTGCTGATCACGGAAATCAGACAAGGCTACTACATTTTCAATACCTTCTGTTGTGCAGAAACGTCCCTGCGCAAAAGGCAAATCTTTTGATATGGCCAGAACAATTGTATTTGGTAACTGAGAGGCAATTTTATTGAAATGCCTTACCGATGCAGCACATACACTGGTATCGAGACTAGGGAATATATTTAGCACCACATTTTTACCTCTGGTATAATCCAGATAATAGTCACTCAAATCATTCTTAACCAAACGAAAACTCGGTGCCATATCGTTTATCTGAATAAACTCACCGAACAATTTTATTGGCTGTCCTTTAAATTTTATCTGTTTCATTTTTTTTATTTTTTAGTATTAATTCATTTATCAATAACAATTAAAAGATGAATCAGTTCATTAAGAACCACTATTTATTTGCAACTAATTTACGTTTTTATTTATTATCTACAAAAAAATAATTAAGAAAAAAGGATCAATTACATCAGGTAATCGTTTCTTAAAATTACGAATCATAACTAAATAACTATATAGTTATCTGGAATCTTTTTACAAAAGTGCCAGAACACCCTATATAATCTGAAGAAAAACAACCTATATCAGAGTTAATGCATTAATAAGTCAACTATTTATAGGCTTAAGAGCATTAGTAGTCAACTGGAATCAGTTTATTGCACTCATCAGCATGAATTAATGTTTTTATCAGGTTGAATTAAAGCAATCATGTACATATTTCGGTTCAATCTTGTACATGATTCAGTTCGATCTTGTACATGTTTACCCCCTAATCTTGTACATGATTGAACTAAATCATCTCGTTGTTTTGGTTAACTCTCCCTTATATCTTAGTTAGTTCTCGGTTTATAGAGGATTAGTATCTGCCGACAGTTCTATTTATTTAATGAAGTGGACGGCATTAAATAAATAGATGTGGCGGATTGTCTTATTAGCACTCTTAAATCGTCTCAATAATTGAACAAAACAGGTGGTGCAGGGTGCAGAAGGTGGAGAGGATAGAAAAATGTTCCTCTCTCTATGATACAGTACCATATTTTAAGAAGAATAACCATCGAAATGAGGGGCGTCTAATATTGCGGGTGGCACAGGTGGTAGTAAAACTGAGAAACACTCATTTTTATTGCCACCTCTGCCACCCCGTATGCAAATATTTCACAGAATGAAAGAAAAAATGGAATTTACAGAAACAAAAAAGCTTTGCCCGGAGACAAAGCTTTTCTGAATTTAACCCATTTTCAATTGAACGAGCCGCAACCCGGACTTGAACCGGGGACCTTTTCATTACGAGTGAAACGCTCTACCAACTGAGCTATGGCGGCAGTAATTTGTTTTACTACGTGCAAATTTATATCATAAATCAAAAACAAAGAAGTGTTTTTGGTATTTTTTTCTAAAAAAATCAGAGTCGTGCATCAACTATATCCAGTGGATAAATTCCTTTTACGTCGTAAATCACTCCCTTTTCTTTTGCTAAAGAGCGAATATCCAATGAGATAAATTCCTTATGAGCAACAGCAGCTATTACAGCATCAAACTTTTCATCCGGCAAACCGGAGGCAATCCTAATTCCATATTCACGTTCTACATCGGCTGGCGAGGCAATGGGGTCGTAAACAGCAACATCAATATCAAAGCGCTGAAGTTCGTGCACCACATCAATCACCTTCGTATTGCGCACATCCGGACAATTCTCTTTAAAGGTGAATCCCAGAATCAGCACCCGGCTATTTTTTATAAGAATCTCCTTTTTAATCATGCATCTTACCACTTCCTGAGCCACATACTCTCCCATTCCATCGTTCATTCTTCTGCCCGAAAGGATAATCTCCGGACGAAAGCCGTATTCTTTGGCACGCTGAGCCAGATAATAAGGGTCGACACCAATGCAATGTCCGCCCACCAGTCCCGGATAGAATGGAAGAAAATTCCATTTGGTAGCAGCCGCCTGCAACACGCTTCGGGTATCTATGCCCATGCGATTGAATATCTTAGCCAGCTCATTGATGAAGGCGATATTGATATCCCGTTGCGAGTTTTCTATGATTTTTGCTGCCTCGGCTACTCGTATGGACGGAGCCAGATAGGTTCCGGCTTTTATCACCGAACTGTAAAGTTCGTCAACCTGTTGGGCTGCCTCGGGAGTAGAACCGGAAGTAATCTTCAAAATCATTTCCACCGTATGAAGCTTGTCGCCCGGATTGATGCGTTCGGGAGAATAGCCTGCAAAGAAATCCTTGTTGAATGTCAATCCTGAGATCTTCTCCACAATAGGAATACACACATCTTCTGTGATTCCCGGAGAGACAGTCGACTCATAAATTACAATGTCGTTGCAACCAATCACCTTCCCCACCGTTTCGCTGGCAGAGAGCAGCGGTTGCAGGTTGGGGCGATTACTTTTGTCAACTGGTGTGGGAACTGTAATAATATAGCAATTACACTGGCGAAGATAGTCAGCATCGGAAGTGCAAAACAATCCTTGTTTTTCAGAAGGGCGCTCAGTCAGTACAGACTGCAGCAACTCATCAGCAACCTCCATGGTGGAGTCTTTTCCGCTATTGAGTTCCTCTATGCGATGCATATTAATATCGAAACCAATAACCGGATATTTTGTTGCGAAAAGACGAGCTAACGGCAAACCCACGTAACCAAGTCCGATAACTGCTATTTTAGTATTCTTCATAAGACAAATGTAACGATTTAAATTTTAAAAAACATTGATTAGATAACGCAAAAGAAAAAAACTTAGTATGTTTGCAGAAGAAAATGAATACAAGACATGGCTAAAAAAAAGAAAAAGAATCAACAGAATAATATATTCAGAACCCTGCTATTGATCATTGCTATTTCAGTGATCTCGGTTATTGTTTACGAACATTTCCGTTCGCCGATACTACATGCGGCAAACGAGATGAAGGATAAGACCGAAGTGATTATGAATTCCGAAAACTCGGAAATTACGGGAGAACTGGAACTTACGGTACTTACCACTCCCCGCCCCGAACAGGTTATTACACATGCCGGTTACACGGTATCTTACAATCCGGAATGGCGGATACCCAACTGGGTATCTTATGAGCTTACAAGAAATGAAACGGAAGGAGATCTTGAACGCTCGGACAAATTTACAGAGGATCCAGAGGTCAAGACCGATGGCCCGACCGGATATGACTATAAACGTTCCGGATACGACCGCGGACATATGGCTCCTGCTGCTGATATGAAATGGAACTCCACTGCAATGAAGGAGTGCTTTTATTACAGCAACATGTGTCCCCAGAAACATTCCCTGAATGCCGGCAAATGGAAAGAGTTGGAAGAGGATATTCGTAACTGGGCAAGGAAAGACAGTGCCATTGTTATTGTTTGCGGCCCGATTGTAGAAAAAGGATATCAAACAATTGGCAACGGACGGGTGGCTGTGCCGCAACGATTCTTTAAGGTTATCCTGTCTCCATTTCTAAAATCGCCCAAAGCTATTGCCTTTATCATGAACAATGGGAACGAAAAGATGCCTTTGAGCCAATATGCGGTTACGGTAGACAGCGTTGAGAAGATCACCGGAATGGATTTCTTTTCGGCTTTACCGGATGATTTGGAAGAAAGGATTGAAAGCAGCTGCTACACTTCGAACTGGGGGTTATAAAAATTATTGTTTGTTTAATTACCCAACATTACATTCAAGGTTTTTATAATTCGAATAAAGAAGAGCTGTATAAACATCTTATTTATAATTTAGAAATTCAATATACCCATTCTTATCTACCATAAACTTAGAATAATACAATGCTTCTCTGTTTTCATCATTAAGATTCAATTCATTAAGTAACTCTGCTGGCAAGTCATAATTTGCTTCACCAAATTTAACTTGGGTAAAATATTTACCACATGTAAAATATGATTTTATATTAAGAGCAGTGTCTATTCCCGCACATTTCATTGAGAGTGATATTATTGAGCAAAGTTTATTATTTCTAATGTTATATAATAACAGGGATTTTAAAAATCTATTCCTATGAAAATTGTCTGGTTCTTGTTCTAAAATAACAAGACTTTGAACGCCAGGTTGCAAATTTAATTTTCCACAAAAATACAATTCAGATCTGCGATACGTCGTATCAATTCCGGTTCCCATATACTCATCTCCCGCAAGATTCTTGTAATACTCTTCCGAACTTGCAATATACTCTTTCATGAAATAGTAATAGATCTCTTTATTGAGCTTTTTCAAGTTTATTTTTTTAGAGATCAAGCTAGCATCATAAAGATCATAATCTATTGTATCAGACAACACAGAGGTATTAAAAGGAATTGTTGAAGGCGTTGAATAGTTTTTAAAATACACACTACTATCTTGATATATCATATAGTAATAATTTGATGATTTATTACAGCCAACGCAGCAGAATATTAGCAGAATTAAAAATACGTTTTTTACCATAGATTTATTTTTTATGAATCAGAAAAGAATCCCTGTCAATATCGAAAATGATAAGGAAGGCAACAAAATAGTTTTTTACTATATTTCCTTGCTTGACAAATATAAACATATTATCAGAATAGTTCCATTATTCAAAGAAAATATTATACTACTCAAATTTATTAAGACTGCTTGAGTATACCGTAAAAGATTAATAATTATCTTTGCGCGAAAATTAACCTAGCACTACGCTCAAAATTATGAATTTTAAAAAACGGAATAAATGGGCCATCGCTGCAATCATCGCTGGCGCAATACTTTTCTTCGCAGGAATATTCCTCTATTTCAATCTATTTGCTTCTGAATTTCAAACCGATAAGAAAGCATATGTGTATGTAGATCGTGACGATACTCAGGATTCGATTATTGTCAAAGTTGAACAAGCCGGGATGCCGCGCGGCATGAAAGTGTTCCGCTGGTTGATGAATAACATCGGCGATGCGAAAACTATTCATACCGGACGATACATCATAAATCCGGGAGATGGTAATTACCCTGTTTTCCGTCGTATATCAAAAGGTCAGCAATCTCCTCTTAATTTTGCAATAAACGATATCCGGACAGCCGGACAACTGGCAAAGAAAATCGGCAATCAACTAATGATTGATTCCTCCGAAGTGGCAGTTAGCTTGAACGACTCAGTATTTTGTGCTGATCTCGGATTTAATAAAGAGACCATCGTATGTCTTTTTATTCCAAACACCTATGAGCTTTACTGGAACATCTCCACTGCCGATCTTTTTAAAAGAATGAAAAAGGAGTATAATCTGTTTTGGGATGAAGAAAGACTGAACAAAGCAAAATCAATTGGATTTACTCCATCTGAAGTATGCACAATTGCATCGATTGTAGAGGAGGAAACAAACAACGAAGCCGAAAAACCAATGGTAGCAGGTCTTTATATCAACCGCCTACACAAAGGAATGAAACTTCAGGCAGACCCGACAGTTAAGTTTGCAGTTCAGGATTTTACCATTAAACGTGTAACAGGAGCTTATCTTCGTTCGGATTCTCCATACAATACTTATAAATTTCTGGGATTGCCTCCCGGTCCCATCCGCATACCTTCCATAAAAGGTGTCGATGCCGTACTAAACTATACACATCACAATTATATTTATATGTGTGCGAAAGAAGATTTTTCGGGGACACACAATTTTGCCGCAACCTGGGAAGAGCATCAGGTAAACGCAAAAAAATATCAGGATGAGTTAAACAAGAGGAAGATTTTCTAACTATTTGCTATCCTTATAGTTCATATTTGTGTATCTTTGAAGTCGATTAACACCTAAAACAATCACTTTTAAGATACACAAATATGAGCAAACATCTCTTATTAGGCGATGAAGCCTTAGCTCAAGCAGCTATCGACGCCGGACTCTCCGGCGTTTATGCCTATCCGGGCACCCCTTCAACTGAAATCACAGAATATATTCAGCAATCCCCTCTGGCAAAAGAGAGAAACATCCACAGCCGTTGGAGTACAAACGAGAAAACAGCGATGGAATCTGCCTTGGGTATGTCGTTTGCTGGCAAACGTGCTCTTGTATGCATGAAGCATGTGGGAATGAATGTTGCAGCAGACTGTTTTATCAACTCGGCCATGACCGGCGTAAAAGGCGGATTAATTGTTGTGGCTGCCGACGACCCCAGTATGCACTCTTCACAGAATGAACAAGACAGCCGTTTCTATGGTGATTTTGCACTGATTCCAATGTTCGAACCTTCTAATCAACAGGAAGCCTATGACATGGTTTACAACGGATTCGAATTCTCTGAAAAGATTGGCGAACCGGTTCTTATGAGAATGGTTACCCGCCTTGCACACTCCCGTTCAGGGGTTGAAAACAAACCGTTGAAGCCACAGAACGAAATGTCATTCAGTGACGACCCTCGTCAGTTTATCCTTCTTCCGGGTATTGCCCGCCGTAGATACAAAGGGTTGATTGCAAAGCAGGAGGAATTTGTAAAGGCATCCGAAGAATCTCCATACAACCAATACATTGATGGTCCTAACAAGAAGCTGGGAATCGTAGCTTGCGGCATCGGATTCAACTACCTGATGGAAAACTATCCGGAAGGATGCGAATATCCGGTAGTAAAAATCGGTCAGTATCCTCTTCCTAAGAAACAACTTTCAAAACTGATTGCCGAATGTGACGAAATCCTAGTATTGGAAGACGGACAGCCATTCGTAGAAAATATGCTGAAAGGCTATCTGGGCGTTGGCATAAAGGTGAAAGGCCGCATGGACGGAACACTTTCACGCGACGGAGAGCTGAATCCAGACAACGTTGCAAAAGCGGTAGGAAAAGAAAATAAATCTATCTTCAGCACTCCTTCAATTGTTGAAATGCGCCCACCTGCCCTGTGCGAAGGATGCGGTCACCGCGATATGTACACTGCACTGACCGAAGTTCTTAAAAACGAATATCCTTCTTATAAAGTATTCAGTGATATCGGCTGTTATACACTGGGAGCCGGTGCACCATTCAATGCCATTGATTCCTGTGTGGATATGGGGGCGTCAATCACCATGGCAAAGGGTGCCGCCGATGCCGGACTATTCCCCTCTGTCGCTGTTATTGGTGATTCAACCTTTACTCACTCAGGGATGACTGGGCTTCTGGACTGTGTAAACGAGAATTCAAATGTTACTATTGTAATCTCAGATAATGAAACAACAGCCATGACGGGTGGTCAGGACTCGGCCGGAACCGGAAAGATTGAAGCCATCTGCTTAGGGCTTGGGGTTGAGCCGGCTCATATCCGTGTGATGGTTCCTCTGAAGAAAAACTATGAGGAGATGAAACAGATTATCCGTGAAGAAGTGGAATACAATGGGGTTTCTGTAATTATCCCACGCAGAGAGTGTATACAAACATTATCAAGAAAGAAAAGAAGTAGCAAATAGTATGAAAAAAGACATTATATTATCAGGTGTAGGCGGTCAGGGGATTCTCTCCATCGCCACCGTTATCGGTGAAGCTGCTCTGAAAGAAGGGCTCTATATGAAACAAGCAGAAGTGCACGGAATGAGCCAGAGAGGCGGAGATGTGCAGTCAAACCTTCGCATCAGCGACAAACCCATTGCTTCCGATCTAATACCAGCAGGAAAATGCGACCTGATCATCTCTCTGGAGCCAATGGAAAGTTTACGTTACCTGCCCTACCTCAGCGAAGAGGGATGGTTGGTAACCAACGAAACTCCGTTTATCAACATCCCGAACTATCCGGCAGAAGCTGACGTTATGAACGAAATCAATAAGCTTCCACGTAAAATCGTTCTCAATGTGGATAAGGTTGCCAAGGAATTGGGTTCAACACGTGTGGCCAACATTGTGCTGCTTGGTGCAACAATCCCGTTCTTGGGCATTGAATACAGCAAGATTCAGGAAAGCATCCGCGATATTTTTGCACGTAAGGGTGAAGCTATCGTCGAACTGAATCTGAAGGCTTTAGCTGCCGGAAAAGAGATTGCCGAAAAAATGATGTAGAATCACAAACACACTTATAGATTTCAAAAAACAAGAGTTACTATGAATCAATATTGGGAAGAAGAAATAGAAACGATGAGCCGGGAGAAGCTGAACGAACTTCAGCTTCAAAGGCTCAGAAAAACAGTTAAAATCGCTTCCAACGCACCTTACTATAAAAAGGTATTCGCTGAACACGGCATTAACGAAGACACAATTCAATCGCTGGACGATATAAAAAAGATTCCTTTCACCACCAAAAAAGATATGCGGGCCAATTACCCTTTCGGACTTATGGCAGGTGAAATGAAAGATGCAGTCCGGGTTCATTCTTCAAGTGGAACTACAGGTAATCCAACCGTCATTGTACACTCCCAGCACGATCTTGATTCATGGGCGAATCTTGTTGCCCGCTGCCTCTATATGGTTGGTCTGAGAAACACAGATGTTTTCCAGAACAGCTCGGGTTATGGAATGTTTACCGGAGGACTCGGGTTTCAGTACGGAGCAGAAAGACTTGGTGCGCTCACTGTTCCTGCAGCAGCAGGAAACAGTAAGCGTCAAATCAAGTTTATCACCGATTTCGGAACAACAGCTCTTCACGCCATCCCCAGTTATGCCATCCGTCTGGCAGAGGTGTTTCACGAAGAGGGCATCGACCCAAAAAGTACAAAGCTGAAAACACTTGTGATTGGTGCGGAACCGCATACTGACGAACAACGTAGGAAGATAGAGAAACTGCTTGGCGTTAAGGCTTACAACAGTTTCGGAATGACAGAGATGAACGGTCCCGGAGTAGCCTTTGAATGCCAGGAACAGAACGGGATGCACTTCTGGGAAGATTGCTACCTGGTTGAAATCATCAACCCAGAAACCGGAGAACATGTTCAGGAAGGAGAAATTGGTGAACTGGTGCTTACTACCCTCGACCGCGAACAGATGCCGCTTATCCGCTACCGGACACGGGACCTGACGCGTATATTGCCCGGTAAATGTTCATGCGGACGCACCCATGTGCGAATTGACCGGATCAAGGGCAGAAGCGATGACATGTTTATCATCAAAGGGGTAAACATTTTCCCCATGCAAATAGAAAAAATACTGGTACAATTTACTCAGCTAGGCAGTAATTACCTGATTACACTCGAAACCAAGAACAATCAGGATGAGATGATTGTTGAAGTAGAATTAAGCGATCTTTCTACCGACAACTATATTGAATTGCAAAGTCTGGCAAAGGAAATCACCCGTCAACTGAAAGATGAGATATTGGTGACTCCAAAATTGAAGTTAGTTAATAAAGGCACATTGCCGCAAAGTGAAGGTAAAGCTGTTCGGGTAAAAGATCTGCGGGATAATAAATAACCAATGATAATCAAAGAACGCCGAGCATGAAACTATTAAAAGAGCGAATACTTCAAGATGGGAAATGCTACGAAGGGGGGATTTTAAAGGTAGACAGCTTTATAAACCACCAAATGGACCCTTGGCTGATGAAAGCCATTGGAATTGAATTTATACGCAGGTTTGCCACAACCAACGTCAATAAGATCATAACAATCGAGGCAAGCGGAATTGCTCCGGCAATTATGACTGGATATTTAATGGACTTACCGGTAGTCTTTGCCAAGAAAAAGCCTCCTTGCACAATGAAAAATTATCTGTCAACAACCGTTCATTCCTTTACAAAAGACAGGGAGTACGAAATGGTCATTAGTCCTGAATTTATCACTCCAGACGATAACGTCCTTTTTATTGACGATTTCCTGGCTTACGGCAATACAGCAATGGGAATCCTTGATTTAGTGGAACAGGCAGGAGCGAATCTTGTTGGAATGGGATTTATCATTGAGAAAGAGTTTCAGAACGGAAGAATTCTGCTTGAATCTAAAGGAGTCAAAGTTGAGTCGCTTGCTATAATAGAGAGTATATCAAACAGGTTGATTAAGATTAAAGAATAGTTTATTAACCTCAAACCCCAATATAGACGAGAGAGATTAATTATCTCCCTCGTTTTTTTTAAGCTATAATTCGATATGATTAAGAAGAGTCATCGATATTCTTTTATGCTTGTACAACCAGATTAAAACTCAAACGTAATTTATCTAATGTACTACTATTCTTTAAAGTAATTGGTTATTGCTGTAGAAAAGGAAAGCGGGGATGATCTTATCAATCATCCCCGCTTCTATAGGAAGCCACATCAGTGATGCGATGAAACTCCGTATGACATGATTTGAGTGCCCGTCCTCTTTGTAATCCACCTGGCATTACGCCACCCGAAGGTTGTGGCCCGCCATCAAGTCCGAAGCTTGTCTCGGTTTTCAGATTAATTTGATGAGTTTCCCAATCAAACCAATGTGGCTAAACTTTCTCTATGCAAATATACTACATTTACAATAAAGAAACAAACAAAAACTAATAAATGTTTAGAGGGGGTAATAAATAGTCTCTCTTAAAAAAGAAATGCTGCCACCTTTTCGGGTAGCAGCATTCAATAAATTCTTTAACCTGTAATTATGCAGCTTTAGCTTTTGCAACCACAGCTTTGAAAGCTTCTGGGTGGTTCATCGCTAAATCAGCTAAGACTTTACGGTTTATTTCAATACCAGCTTTGTGTAAAGCGCCCATCAACTTAGAATAAGACATTCCTTCGAGACGAGCTGCAGCGTTGATACGCTGAATCCAAAGAGCACGGAAATTTCTTTTCTTGTTTTTACGGTCGCGGTATGCATAAGTTAACCCTTTTTCCCAGGTGTTCTTAGCAACGGTCCATACATTTTTTCTTGCACCAAAATAACCTTTGGTCAGGTTCAAAATTTTCTTTCTTCTTGCTTTTGAAGCAACATGATTTACTGATCTTGGCATAGTTTTAATCTTTTTGAATGTTAGCGCCGCAACTTCACGTAGCGAACTTGAAGCTAATGCATTCGGTTAATACTAAATAATACGATTGTACGCTTTTGATTACTTCATAGCTAAAAGAGCCTTAACCTGGCCTACATTTGTTGCATCAACAGTTGTAGAGTAGCACAAGTTTCTTTTTCTCTTTTTGCTCTTTTTAGTCAGAATGTGACTGTGGAAAGCGTGCTTTCTTTTGATTTTACCTGTTCCGGTAAGGGTAAACCTTTTTTTAGAACCGGAGTTAGTCTTCATCTTTGGCATCTTAATTATTTTTTAATTATTAATATAATGGTAACGCACTATACCTGCGCGCTATACATTTCAACATTTCTATTATTCTGCATTTTCCGTTGCATCAGAAGATTTATCTTCTTCGGCTTTTGGTTTTACAGGCTTCGGAGCATTGTTAACAGGCTTCTTTAAAACCTCTTTTTTCTTTGGCGACAAGAAGATAGTCATTCTCTTTCCTTCCAGTACGGGCATCTGCTCTACTTTTGCAAAGTCTTCCAAATCATTGGCAAAGCGCAGCAGTAATACTTCTCCCTGCTCTTTGAAAAGGATTGAACGTCCTTTAAAGAAAACATAAGCCTTAACTTTATCCCCATCTTCCAAGAAGCCTTTAGCATGTTTCAACTTAAAGTTGTAATCATGATCATCGGTTTGAGGTCCGAAACGTATTTCTTTTACGTTCACCTTCACCTGCTTAGCTTTTTGCTCCTTCTGACGTTTTTTTAACTGATAAAGAAACTTTGAATAATCGATAATCCTACAAACAGGCGGAACAGCATTAGGTGAAATTTCTACAAGATCCAGGTCCTTCTCTTCAGCCATTTTTAAGGCTTGAAAGATTGGATAAACCTTTGATTCTACATTTTCATCCCCTACGATGCGTACTTCCTTGGCGCGAATCTGTTCATTGATTCGATGTTGCCCTTTTAAACCTTCGTTCTTCATTCAATAACTTTTAGTTCCTGTTTGTTTTTTTCTATTATTTTTAGTTAGCGGTTGCAAAGTTACCACTTATTTATCATATTTTGAACTTCTTCAGTCAAAATATTCGCAAATTCTTCAAATTTCATGGTTCCTTTATCACCTTCACCTTGTTTTCTAACTGCAACCTCACCATTTTCAGCCTCTTTTTCACCGACAACAAGCATATACGGGATACGTTTCATCTCATTATCACGGATCTTACGACCTATTTTTTCATTTCTATCGTCAACAATTGCGCGAATATCTTGCATATCGAGATACTGCTTCACTTTTTCTGCATAATCATTGAATTTTTCGCTGATCGGAAGAATAGCAACTTGATCAGGAGTAAGCCACAATGGGAATTTTCCACCTGTATGTTCTATTAGTACAGCAACGAAACGTTCCATTGAACCGAAAGGTGCACGGTGAATCATAACCGGACGATGTTTCTGGTTATCTGCACCGGTATATTCAAGGTTGAATCTTTCGGGCAGGTTATAGTCAACCTGAATTGTTCCAAGCTGCCATTTACGACCAATAGCATCACGAACCATAAAATCGAGTTTTGGTCCATAGAAAGCTGCTTCACCCAATTCCACTTTTGCTTTCAGGCCTTTTTCTTCACAAGCTTCAATAATTGCTCTTTCAGAACGTTCCCAGTTATCATCGCTTCCGATATATTTTTCACGGTTCTCTGGATCGCGAAGAGAGATTTGAGCTTCAAAGTTCTCAAAGTTAAGCGCTTTGAATATGATGAAAATAATATCCATCACCTTTAAGAATTCATCTTTAACTTGATCCGGACGGCAGAAAATATGAGCATCATCCTGGGTAAAGCTTCTTACACGTGTTAGCCCGTGCAGCTCGCCACTCTGTTCGTAACGATAAACAGTACCAAACTCTGCAAATCTCAAAGGAAGATCTTTGTAAGAACGTGGTTGCCATTTGTATATTTCACAGTGGTGAGGACAGTTCATCGGTTTCAACAGATATTCTTCCCCTTCTTCAGGTGTATTAATTGGTTGGAATGAATCTTTTCCGTACTTAGCGTAGTGACCAGAAGTAACATACAAGTGTTTGTTACCAATATGCGGAGTCATTACCTGTTGGTATCCGAAACGACGTTGAATTTTCTTTAGGAAATCTTCAAGACGAAGACGTAGTGCAGTACCTTTCGGCAACCACATCGGAAGCCCCTTCCCTACCATTTCAGAGAACATGAAAAGTTCCATTTCTTTTCCAATTTTGCGGTGATCTCGCTTCTTTGCCTCTTCAAGCATTGCCATATATTCATCCAGCAATTTCTTTTTGGGGAAAGTAATACCGTAGATACGAGTCAGCATCTTCTGGTCTTCACGTCCTCTCCAGTATGCACCGGCTACAGATGTCAGCTTAATTGCTTTGATACCTCCGGTATTCATCAAGTGAGGTCCACGACAAAGGTCGGTGAAAGCTCCTTGTGTATAAGTAGTGATGGTTCCATCTTCCAACTCCGAGATAAGCTCACATTTATATGTCTCACCTCTTTCGCCAAACATCTTCAAGGCATCCTCTTTTGCAATCTCAGTTCTTACAACAGCTTCTTTTTTAGCTACAAGTTCGGCCATCTTTGCTTCAATGGCAGGAAGATCACTTTCTTTAATTACAGCTTCTCCCGGATCAACATCATAATAGAATCCGTTTTCGATTGCAGGACCAATACCGAACTGTATACCTGGATATAGTTCCTGAAGTGCTTCAGCCAATAAGTGGGCACTTGTGTGCCAGAATGCATGCTTTCCTTCTGCATCATCCCACTTATAAAGAACTACGGATGCATCTGTATTTATTGGGCGAGTTAAATCATATGTTTCACCATTTACACCGCAGGCAACAACATCCTGCGCCAATCGGCTACTAATACTTTCTGCAATTTGCAGACCATTTACTCCTTCATTATATTCACGAACGGAGCCATCTGGAAATGTTATCTTTATCATAATGGTTTGTTTATTTTCATTTTAGACTTACAAAAGTAGCTATTTCTTTTAAAAAACACCTGTTTTCAAAAAAAATATTAGTGTTTTTGTTCTGTAAAGCGCTTTATGACATTATAAGCAGACACAATACCCAATTCGCCTGCCTTGCTTAAATCTAAAATGCCTTCCTTACTACGCCCGGAGAAAATATTAGTTAATCCCCTGTTATAATATGCCTCTGCAAAATTAGGATCCAGAGAAATTGCTTTGTTATAATCTTCTATAGCTGAAGCATAATCTTTAAGAATACAATTAACGTTAGCGCGGTTGTAATAAGCATATACAAAATCAGGAGCAAGTTGAATCACCTTGTCCAAATCAGATTTCACAAGGTTATAGTCGGCCATTCTTACGTCCACTTTCTTCAATGCTAAGCCTTCTTTGGTTTCATTCTGTTCTTGCGACTTTTCAAATTCAAGCTGTTTACATTGAATTAGCGAGCGGTTGAAATATGCAGGAAAAAATGATTCGTTGTTTTGAATCGCCTGTGTCAGATCAGAAATTGCGCCCGCAAAATCTTGTACCATATAGTAATCCAATGATCGAGCAAAGTATTTCTTCGCATCTTTAGGGTGTTTTGATATTTCTGACGTTCGTTCATTAATAGAGGCAAAATGAGTCTTAATCTGCATCTCATCAAGCGGGGCTTCCATATTTGTAATTATCAACCTTTTAGGCATTGACCCCGAATTGCTCAAATCATCAATATACTTGTGATATTTCAGATTACGTTTAATTTCACTTACTTTTTCATAATATGTTAAGGCAAACATCGGCTCAAGCTTTATCTCAACATTTCGATCCTGCACTTTTCCACGATATTCATTTTTATATTTTGGTTCTGATTCCGTATCATCTGCAACAACAATTTTGCTGTAATTTTCCATATCCTTATCAGACTTCTTACGGGTTTTGTCAGATTTAACGTTCTTTTTACCTTTCGAACCATATTTCTTGTCCAACTGTGCTTTCAGCACTTTAAATTCGTCCATATCTGCCCCTTTAGTATCTCCAATCTTCCGTTTGGCAATAGCTCGGTTATAATATCCGGCAAGAAATTCAGGATATTCTTTTATCACGGTGGAATAATCTTTAATTGCTCCTCGATAATCTCCCGTCTGATTACGCAGAATTCCACGGTTAAAAATTGCCATCATATTGTCAGGCTCCATTTTAATCACAAAGTCAAAGTCATCAATAGCCCTGTTATCATCTCCCAGCTGTGCCCGCAAAAGTCCGCGGTTATAGTGGCCTATAAAATTATTCGGGTCTATATCGAGTGCGGCATCATAATCATCCATTGCCCCTCGTAGGTTTGTTTGATGAAAACGAGACAAAGCCCTGTTAATATAATCTCCGGCGTTTCTGTTCTTTAGATGAATAGCCTGATCATAATCTGCTTCAGCATCTTTATATTTACCTTGTTGAAGCTTTATTGCGGCGCGTGACGACCAGATACCGGAATCATACTTATCAATATTAAGAGCCAGGTCATAATTCTTCATAGCCCGGACTGTATCCTTCTGCTTTAATGCAACATCGGCCTTCATCAAATAAGCCTGAGTATATTGAGGTGAAAGATTTAAAATTGTTGATAGGTCTTTATCGGCTTCATCATAATCGCCTTTCGATATTTTACAGAGTGCCAGATTATGTAAGGCACCGATATTTTCGGGGTCATAACTCAGCATCTTGGTATAGTCTTCGATCGCACCTTCATATTTTCCTTGTTTAATACGTGCTAATCCTCTGACTTGATAAGTATCAGACACAAACGGATTCCGATCAATTGACAGGGAGCAATCAGCTTCGGCCCCCTGATAATCATCAAGGTTCAATTTAGCTAGTGCTCTGAAAAAATAGGGCTCATACAAGTAAGGTTTAGCGCTTGCTACCTGATTGAAGTACTGAATTGAAAGAACGTATTCTTCAAAATATAATGCATTACGACCATTTGCCATTACACGATCAGTATTTATTTGCGCACATACGGCTGCTGGTAATAACAAAAGGCTTATTATAATTTTCTTTATCATTTATATATTCATCTAAGGAAGAAGCAAAATTAATGATTTCGGATGAAGAAACAACCTATATAACTTTTTTTTAAAAATTCAAGGAGTATTTTCATTTATGCTAACAGTATATTCTGAAAAACAGCAGGAAGAAACCCCAAAACAGATTTCTCTCGAAATTATTCTAGAAAATCATCTCTGAAGCGGATTTATATAAAAAAACGCACTTCTTATTTTTCAATAAAAAAGTGCGTCTTTAACTAAAAATCGATTTTAAATATTCAGAGTTACTTAATCGTTTTCACTTTGTATGAGCACCTGGCCTTGCCTTTTAACATTGCATTCAATTTACCTTTAATCATCTGTTTACGCAATGGAGAGAGGTTATCAATAAATAGCCGACCTTCCAGGTGTTCAAATTCGTGCTGCATTACGCGAGCAAGGTATCCTTCTACATATTCATCGTGTTCAACAAAATTCTCATCCATGTACTTTACATGAATTTTGCTCATTCTGTTTACAGGTTCATGTATTCCCGGAAGACTAAGACATCCTTCTTCCATTGAAACCACTTCACCTTCTGTTTCGATAATGTGAGCGTTTATATATGCTTTCCGGAAATCTTTGTATTCTGGTTTCTCTTCTGAAAGAATGTCCAGGTCAATTACTACCACTCGAATAGAAAGCCCAATTTGCGGAGCTGCAAGTCCTACACCGTCTGCCCTTTCCATTGTAGCGAACATATTTTCAATCAGCTCTTTTAAGTTGGGGTAATCAGGAGTAATATCCTCTGCCACTTTCCTTAAAACAGGCTGTCCATATACATAAATAGGTAAAATCATTATTTTAAAATATTATATTTACTAATAGATTTCTATTAATTGATTATCTTCTGCTCTCCAGATACGATTGCAATATAATTGTTGCACTGATTTCGTCAACCAGTTCTTTGTTCTGCCTATCCTTTTTCTTCAGTCCAGCCTCTAACATTGTGCGATGAGCTAAAACGGAAGTGAAGCGTTCATCGACATACTCCACCGGAATATTTGGAAGTATCTTCTTCAAGCGTTGAACAAAAGGCTTAATATATTTCATGCTTTCAGATAATTCATTATTCATCTGTTTGGGAAGGCCTATCAGAATCAAATCAACCGGTTCTTTTGCAACATATTGCTGCAAGAACTCAGGTAACTTATGACTTGGGACAGTTGCCAAACCATTCGCTATTATTTGCAAAACATCCGTTATAGCAACGCCTGTCCGCTTTCTTCCATAATCAAGTGCTAAAATTCTTCCCATAATTCAGTATGCAAAAATACAACATTAATTATTTATTGTAAACCATACCTAAACAAAAAACAATAAAAAGTGTTTTAATTATGAATATAAGTTGTAAGAATTAAGAGTTTCTCTTAGAAACTGGAACAATACACCTTCGAGGTAGATATGGAAATTAAAAAACGATGAAACAGACACCTTTACGTGCCTACCTTAAATTTAGTACAAAATGAACAAGTTATTATTATTATTTTTCGCAGCATTGGCAACTCTCACCTGCGCTGCCCAGGAAAAGGAAAAAGCCATGAAACAATATAATTTCTGGGACAATTGGTTTATACAAGGACAGCTAGGTACATCTTACTCTTTCTGTGAGAATCATAGAGAAGCTTCTATGTTTAAAATTCTCTCTCCTCATGCTGCATTATCAATTGGAAAAAACTTCACTCCTTTTGCCGGAATAAGAATGCAGGTAAACGGCTGGCAATCGAATACAGAACGCTACGACAATATTTACCACGTTAATTATTTAGCTGGAAACATTGATGGTCTGTTTAATTTGACTAATATATTCATGAATTACAAAGAAAACAGATTTTTCAATTTTATTGGTATTCTTGGACTAGGCTGCGTTCACACCTATAAAGATCTTAACCATAATGTAGGAAGGGCAAATTACTTTGCACCAAGAGTTGGATTCCAAGGAGATTTCAGATTAAATAAGGCATTCAGTCTGAATATTGAAATCAATGGAAATTTGCTTGATGACAACTTTAACGGTTGGAGAGAAAACAGCAAATACGATGGATATATTAACGTTTTGGCCGGAATAACTTACCGATTCAATAAAAGAGGATTTGAGCTCGTTGAGGTGATTGACCCATCTCTGGTAAAATCACTCAATGATGAAATAAACAGGCAGCGGGAAGAGATTAACAGGCAAAAGGTGTTAATTGCAGAATACAAGGATTGTTGCGAAAAGAACAAGAAGGCAGCAGAACCTGTAATCAAAGAGGTACCTGTTGATAAAGAAATTCCGTGGAGTGCTATCATCTACTTCCGGCTTGATAAGTCTGTTATCGACCCCGGACAGGAAATCAATTTGTATAATGTAGCACAATACCTAAAAAACAACCCTGAAGCACATGTTACCATCCTTAGTCACTGCGATGCAAAAACGGGAAATCCGGCATACAACCAGAAACTGTCAGAAAGGCGCTCGGCTGCTGTAGCGAAAGCCTTAACAACAAAATACGGAATATCTCCAGAGCGGTTTAACATTATAAACAATGGAGACAGAGTGCAACCGTATCCTAACAAAAATGCCTGGAACCGAATAGTGATTTTCCGAACCAAATAAATATAAGCAAAACACGAAGTGGGTACATCTGAGAATGATTGTACCCACTTTTTTTATAAAAAACCGCTTTAAGAGTACAACAAAAACAAATTAATAGTACATTTGCTAGCAAAGGAAGATTGCCAGAGTGAACGATCGGGGCGGACTCGAAATCCGCTGTACGGTTTATCCGTACCGGGGGTTTGAATCCCTCATCTTCCGCAAATAATAAAAACAGAGACCTAAATAAGTCTCTGTTTTTTTATATTTATAACCAGTTCCATAACCATTATATGTACTGTTATGCTTGAGATAATCAATATCATAATAGAAATTTCGCCAAGACTAGGCATTTTTATCAATATTATGATATAAATACCATTTCACAATTATTAAAATTGAATTACTTCTATATATACTACCACATGTTTTTGAGATATTCCTACCAGCTCATTTCTTAAGATAAAGTAGATTTTTGAACTTTTTAGAAAGAACTACACATAACGCATTATAAACACAAAAGGCAGAAACTTCACAGCTTCTGCCTTTAACATAGAAATAATCTATGCTATAAAAGATTTATCAAAATACTCTACGTAAAATCCAAGCTCCTTGAAAATCTTTGCGACTTGGATATTTTGCCTTGAAAGCGTTCTTAGCTGATACAGCAGAAGAATAATCATCGAATGTACTGATAATAACACGATACATGTTAGTATCAGGGTTCAAAGCAATAACAGAATTATATCCAGCTTTTACCATATCTTCTTGCAGAGCTTCTGCATTGGCTTTCGTCTGAAAGCTTCCGCATACTACGCTATATTCTTTTAATGTACCATTTCCTTGAACAGTCAGTCTTTCTTGACGAACAGCTTCTGTTGAAGATGCCGCCGGTTTCTTTTTCTCCACTAATGGAACATCCGAAACTGGAGCCACCTCTACCGGTTCAGACACTTTAGGCTCGGCAAGCTCTTGTTGTTTTGCCTTTTCATACGCTTTTTTATAGGCACTTTCACCAGATTTACATGAAGTAAATGCAAGTACAACGCATAAACCCATTCCTAATACTGCTAATTTTTTCATAATTTATTCTCTGTTTTAATTAATAATTTCAGTTTAATATTTTCTGAAAATTGATTTTTCTCCGTTATAGTTTAATTGCAAAGCCGTAGATGATAGTTTTTCCACCTGAAATTTTCTGCTACCATTGTCCCAACCAAGATAGCGGTTATAAGCTATTTTCGAGGTATACTCGGGCAACAGAGTAATCGAAATATCATCTCCCTGATAAACGTAATTCCCAAAATAGGTTTCAAACTTTCCATCCGGAAGCACACAAATGGCCGAAAATGAACCGTCCATAAAATTATAAAACACACTATCTTCCCGCTGCACTATTCCATTTGTATGAACATACTCTCTAAGCTGCCATTTGTTTTCCAAACGACAATTATCATCATTACATGCTGCACTTAAAGTTATCAACAGCGTAAAAAAGAATATGTTCAGCACCTTCCTCATGCTTCAGTTTTTTTATAGGATATTGTACCAGTAGCTTGATTTGTTGGCATTATCAATATCTCGGCAAGCTGAATATGTGCAGGAGCAGAAGCCGCAAAATAAATTGTTTCAGCCACATCGTCTCCTGTCAAAGGTTTAATACCTTTATAAAAATTATCAGCCTTTACTTTATCTCCCCTGAAACGAACAACCGAAAAATTAGTTTCAACCATTCCCGGCTTAATATTCGTAACCCGCAAAGGTGTATCTACCAAGTCAATTCGCAATCCATCAGACAACGCTTTAACCGCAGCTTTAGTTGCACAATAAACACTTCCTCCGGGATAAGCAGCATCACCTGCAATAGAGCCAATGTTGATTATGTGTCCTCTGCCGCGTTCCACCATTCCAGGGGTAACTAATCTGGTCATTGAGAGCAACCCACGGATATTAGTATCAATCATCACATCCCACTCATCCAGGTCTCCTTGAAATTCTTTATCTACCCCAAAAACAAGTCCTGCATTATTGATTAGCACATCAATTGCTTTCCATTTGCCTTTCAGAGATGACAATGCTTCAATCACGGCATTCCTGTCGCGAACATCAAACACCAAAGGAAGCACTTCAATTCCATACTTCTTCTCCAACTCACTCTTTAACTGGAGCACTTTTTCCTCGTTGCGTCCGTTAAGTATTATATCAGACCCTTTTGAGGCGAACTTCCGTGCACACCCCTCTCCTATACCACTAGTCGATCCGGTTATAAAGATAATTCTATTTTTCATTTCTACCTATTTATATATAAGTTATTTCTTACCTTGCACCCGTTCGAATTTAGAAGTTTTCATAGTTGTCTTTAATCTTACGGACGGACGAAAATTTATATTTTTCACTCTAACCGATTGTCCTCTAATATCTTCACTATCCAAAACGGTTCGCGACTCGGCAGAAACAGAAAAAGTCCCCAGCTCATCAATACTAACATTATAGCCATCCTGGAGCTTATCTTCAATGGCCTGCGCAAGAGCCTCGATGGCCGCTTTCATATCAGCTACATTCAGAGAACACTTTTCAGAAATCACCTTACACAACTCCCGTGTATCAATAGTGCCTTTGGTAACTACTTGTGCATAGAATCCTTGTTTAGGGGTCCTACTAATATTATCGCGCATGGGCGTTAATCTGTACTGAATGCTCATATAAACTAATTATTTTAGTGAATACTTCAAAGATATTAAATGAAATGGTCTAGCTCTTTTTTATAAAAGGTTTAGAGCATTTTAAAATTAATACTAGACTATTTTATAAAAAGAAGTAGAGCAAATATATTATATCTAAAAATATTATAAATTAAGTTGTAGGTTAAATTATCTTAACGATTTAATAATTATCCGATAGAGCCGAATGCTTTAGCGTATCTTTGCCTTATAAATACACATCAGCCGCGAGGCTATTTCAATTTTATTAAATGACATTTGAACAATTAGACTTAATAGCACCTATTTTAAAGGCGTTACAAAAAGAGGGATATACATCTCCTACTCCTATCCAAGAACAATCCATTCCAATCGTACTTCAAGGCAAAGATTTGTTAGGCTGTGCACAGACCGGAACAGGTAAAACTGCAGCTTTCTCAATTCCAATTCTGCAAAAGTTATATAAATCGGAAAAAAACAAAGGAATCAAAGCACTGGTTCTTACGCCCACACGTGAACTAGCTATTCAGATCGACGAAAGCTTTACGTCTTATGGGCGATTTACCGGTGTGAGGCACACCGTTATATTTGGAGGTGTTCCCCAAAAACCTCAAACTGACGCTTTGAAAAGAGGAATCGATGTATTGATTGCTACTCCGGGAAGATTGCTTGATTTGATAAATCAGGGATTTATTTCATTAAAAAGTCTGGAATATTTTGTTCTCGATGAAGCAGACCGAATGCTCGACATGGGTTTTATTCACGATATAAAAAGAATATTACCATTACTGCCTAAAACAAGACAAACGCTTTTTTTCTCGGCAACTATGCCGCCTGAAATATCGAAATTGGCAAGTACTATTTTGTCAAAACCAGAGAAAGTCGAAGTCACTCCGGTTTCTTCAACTGCAGAAGTTATTCAGCAGAGTGTATACTTCGTAGGTAAAAGCGACAAGAAAAAACTGCTGATTCATTTGTTAAAGAATCCCGCGATTGAATCGGTTCTTGTCTTTACACGCACCAAACATGGAGCAGACAAACTGGCCAAATTATTGATAAAAGAGGGTATAGAAGCCGCTGCAATTCATGGGAATAAATCGCAGAATGCACGGCAACGAGCCCTAACAACGTTTAAAGATCATACCCTACGTGTACTGATTGCTACAGACATTGCAGCCCGTGGGATAGACGTTGATTTGTTGTCTCACGTAATAAACTACGAACTTCCAAATGTTCCTGAAACTTATGTTCACCGTATTGGCCGTACAGGTAGAGCAGGGAACGAAGGAATAGCAATCTCTTTCTGCGAACCGGAAGAATTGCCGTATTTAAAAGATATTCAAAAGTTAACCGGACAATCAATTCCCGTTGTAAACAATCATCCTTTTATCTCAACTGAAACAACTGTGGCCATCGGGGAGAAAAAAGAAGAGATGAAAGCCAAAGCAAAAGAAAATAAAAAATATAGGGGCAATAAAGGCAATGGTGATTTCTGGAGAAGACAAAAAGTGAATTCAAATAAAGATAAGAAATAATTTTTTGCTTTCAATAAAACTTTATAGTAGATATAGTTGTTTAAACTGAAGAAAACTTATCTAAACTTATACTAGACAAGTCATAAAACCACATTAAAAAACAATATCTATGAAGAATTTAAGTGTTATTGCTGCCTTATTAGGCGGTGCAGCCATTGGAGCTGCATTGGGTTTATTATTTGCTCCGGAAAAAGGTGAAGACACAAGGAACAAAATCGCTGAAATACTTCGTAAGAAAGGCATTAAACTGAGCCGCAGCGAAATGAATACACTTGTTGATGAAATTGCTTCAGAAATGAGTGTTGAGGGTTCCGAATAATTAAAAAACAAGTCACCATGTCCACAGATAAAAATACGATAGATAATATCAGACAATTGATTGCTGAGATCAAAGAGTACGTAACATTACAAAAAGATTACGCCAAATTGCAGCTAGTGGAAAAATTAACGATTCTGCTTTCTACACTAATAATGATCTTTATTCTGATTATCTTGGGTATGGTGACTTTATTTTATTTACTCTTTTCTCTGGCTTATCTTCTCGAGCCATTGGTTGGAGGACTAGCTCTAAGTTTCTGTATTATAGCTGGCATCACTATATTAATCATCATTTGCCTTGTAGTATTTCGCAATAAACTGATTGCCAATCCATTGGTTCGATTCCTAACAAATCTTTTCATTCAAGATTTAAATAAATAACAAATGAAAATAACTCCCTATACATCAACCGAGCAAAAAATAACACTAGAAGAAATTATTCAGAAAAGAATTGAAACCAAACAGAATATAATTCTTCAAAAAGAGAAAATATCTGAAATATCTTCAGATATTTTCACTCCTATTATTCATGCTACTTCCGGGAAATCTTTTTTAAATCATTTTACAACTGGTATAAATGTTGTCAATGGAATATTTTTAGGTTTTAAATTAATCACTAAATTCCGCAAGTTCTTCCACAAAAAATAGATATTTTTGTACTATGAAATTAAACCTCAGACAATCAATAATATCTAAATTTTGATAAACATTAAAATAAAACAGCATGAAACCAAAAATGTATCTTTTGGCATTCATCGTTTTTGCCGGATTGATATTCGTGCAAACTGAATGTCGTGCACAATCAAAAACAGCTAAGTATGTCTTCTTTTTTATTGGAGATGGAATGGGAGTAAATCAGGTAAATGGAACTGAAATGTTCATTGCTGAGAAAGAAGGAAAAATCGGAGTATCTCCGTTAAATTTCTCTAGGTTCCCGTATACCACCTTTGCATCAACTTACTCGGTATATAACTCGGTAACTTGTTCGGCTGCTGCCGGAACAGCTCTTGCTACAGGAGTAAAGACCAAAAATGGAACCATTGGAATGGACAGTTTAAGAAAATCTTCTCTTTATAGCGTAGCAGTAAAAGCAAAAAAAGCAGGAAAAAAAGTGGGGATTACTACCAGCGTAAGCATTGACCATGCAACACCTGCATGTTTTTATGCACATCAGCCAGATAGAAATATGTATTACGAAATAGCAACCGATCTTCCAAAAACCGGATTTGACTTTTATGCAGGTGCAGGTTTTTTAAAACCTCAAAATTCAAAAGATAAAAATGCACCAAGCATCTATACATTATTTAAAGAATCCAATTATACAATAGCTAAAGGATACGAGGATTTTAAAGCGAAAAGCTCAAAAGTCTCCAAAATGATACTGATGCAAAAAGACGGCTCCAACATGTCGAACATCCCTTATGCAATTGACAGAAAACCAGGCGACCTTACACTGAGTCAGATTACCGAAAGTGCAATAAGCTTTTTGAATAAAGATAATAAAAAAGGTTTTTTCTTAATGGTAGAAGGTGGAATGATTGACTGGGCTTCTCATAGTAATGATGCTGCAACCGCTTTTAATGAAGTAAAAGATATGGCTGATGCAGTGCAAATTGCATACAATTTCTATCTGAAACATCCCAATGAAACACTTATTGTGATCACTGCGGACCATGAAACAGGAGGAATTGCATTGGGAACCGGGAAATACGAATTAAATTTAAAAGCACTAGCCAACCAGAAGGTTTCGCAGGTAGGACTCTCGGCTAAAATTAATCAATTGAGAAAAGAAAAGCAAAACAATGTAACTTGGAATGACATTAAGGATTTACTCAAGGAGTATATGGGTTTCTGGGAGAAAGTAAACTTAACTGATGCACAGGAGCAGCTACTAAAAGAAGAATATATTCGTTCCTTCCTAGCAAAAGACGTAAAACTGACACAGAGTGAATATTTTAAAGATGAGCCGATGGCTGCGCTCGCTAAAAAGATCCTCAACGATATCGCAATGGTGGGCTGGACAAGCGGTGGACACTCGGCTGGATATGTTCCGGTATATGCAATAGGTGCAGGAGCTGAGCTTTTCTCTGGAAAATTAGAAAACACAGATATACCAAAGAAAATAGCACAGGCGGCTAAATATTAAGCAACTGATTTGAAATAAGAAAAGAAGAGAGAAACCAATCAACTGGTTCCTCTCTTCTTTTTTGTATGCTATATACTATACGTACGTCTCAAGTAACTTAGCGTTTCCATCAGGTATAATGGTAATATCCATCGTTGAAGCAGGCAACAAAACTGTTTCGCCAGCCTGAAGCTGAACTTCATTCCCTTCATTGTCAATCACCTTACAACTACCTTCTAAACCAATTAATACAACAAAAGAGTCTAGTTCAGAATAATCACACGAAATTGTTTCGGTCATATCATAAAGAGAAGTAGTAAAATAAGGACAGGCAACTAATTCTACAGGTTCATCTTTCACCTGCTCGTAATGAGTGCGGTAGTCATCGAACACCTCATAATCAATAGCATCCTTAGCTAATTCAGTATGTAATTCTCTGGTTTTACCGTTAGAATCTTTTCTATCAAAATCGAAGATGCGATATGTGATATCAGATGTTTGCTGAATTTCCGCAATAAAGGCTCCCGCACCAATACTATGAATACGGCCGGCAGGAAGAAAAAATACATCACCTTTACTTATAGGATACTCCTGTAATACTTCGGTGATTGTAGAATTCATTATTCTTTCCTTATATTCCTTGGGAGTGATTTCTTGGGAGAAACCGGAACGAAGTTTTGCTCCAGGATCGGCATCAACAACGTACCACATCTCTGTTTTCCCCATCGAATTGTGACGTTTCTTTGCCAGCACATCGGAAGGATGAACCTGAATCGAAAGATCTTGTTTTGCATCAATGAATTTAACTAATAAAGGGAATGTAGAATTAAAGCGAGCATAATTGCTCTCTCCTACCAACTCTGCACGAAACCTTCTTACCAACTGCCCCAAGGTCATCCCTTTGAATTCACCGTTAATAACTTCAGATTCGTTGTCTGCCACGCCAGAAAGTTCCCAGCTCTCACCAACATTAGGCATCTCTTCAGATAGATGCTTGAAAGGAATAATTTTATCACCACCCCATATTGTTTGTTTAAGGATGGGTTTAAACTTGAATGGATACATTTTTATGTTATATAAATGGGTTATACGCAACAAACATACAAAAATATTAATTTTACACCAATTTTAGGATACAATTAATTTATGAAAACATCATTTATTTAAATAATTAATCTCAGTATACAATTTTACATATCTACATTTCAACGCTTGTAATTTTTTAGTATTACTGATACTTCTTTATTCACAAGAAAAGATCATTTATCAAAAGAAAAGCCATAAGCCTACAAAAAAAATATTTTTAAAAACCTAGAATTGAGAGTTGGTTGTGAGATTATATAGGAACAAAAAGCCAAAAAAAATATGGACATTCCTTAATCGACTATAAATTATTTTGCGATTCAGAGAGATCAATGATTTTTTTCATGAATATATCGTCCTGAAATCGGTTCTTCAAGCCAAGCAAGATTAAAGCGATAATGCAATCTACTGGTAAGTAGATGAATCACATTGTCTGGTGTTTGGGTCGCGGCCAGATACCCACGAGGCTCTGCGTGAGTAGCATCCATTTCAAAGAATTGTGTCCATCCACCACCGTTCAAAAAGCGATAATTACAATCGGTAATCAACTTTTTCACCGGCCAAGTTTTCCCTTCATCATAAGAAAGTGCAGCATACATGCCATAACCTCTGTATTCTTTCCCCTCATCATCTTTAAAAATTATCCCTCGTTCATTCTTGGGAGTTCTCAAGGGATGGTCCGTAAATGAGACCAACAGAATCGGACCTTCGTTTAGTCGCTTAAGTATCAATCGCTGTCCGCCATCAATTGGAGGAAATTCCGAAGCGAAATAACGCCAACTCTTTCCCATATTATCAGAGATACTCATCGGCATTCGCAACTGTCCTGTTGAATCCGGAATATTATTATTTCTGCCAAATGCCAACAATTTTCCATCTTTAAGTTGAACTATCCCTGCATGAATACCGGCAATTGATCCACCCATATCACTCCAGTTTTCTCCTCCATCCCTACTCACATGAATTGCTGTACTATCTTGTCCGCCAGGACCTGCATCGCAAAGCTGGATGAGCCATCCCTCTTTCGTCTTTATTGTTCCGGCAATCACCTGATGACGTTTGGCATGTTCAGATGCTATAATGCGTGGATAGCTCCAAGTTTTTCCGTTGTCTTTACTAATACGTTGTATCATAATTAAGTTCTGCCAGTCACCCGAGGCCTCTACCCCATTAAGATGATAAAGAGTTCCGCATCCATCATTCAACAACGCAGAGCCAGTCATATTCCTATCAGGAACCTTAAAAAATAAAGAAGCAGGCTCCCATTCTTTCGCCCCGGCACGCAATCGAGAAGTTAAAACCACCATTTCTCGTCCGTTCTCATTATCTGCAGTGAACCAGATAGCTAATAAGTCACCATTATCACACCAGGTGATTGCTGGCTGATGATTGTGTTTATAAAAAGGTGTTTGAGAAGAACAATCCGGTTGAATTACAAAAGGGATCGGGGGTATAAACAGTGACGGCGAACTCTTTCTTTTCCAAGAAATCATCTTTTGTGAAATTTGCTGATTACTCAAAACGAATGGTTCCATTGTCTGAGGTTTGCCTTTTGGATAATCAGCCTGAACAACTCTGAATCCAGTTTGAGCATGCTTATCTTCAGGAATCATAGCCATGCGGTTGCTACTACGCAAAAACTTCTCGGGAGTATTATGACTTCCACCCCGAGTAACACGAAAACACCCATTACTTTGCCCCACAGGATCCATCTGCTTTTCTGAAGAATAAGGACCATACCAATCCTGGCACCATTCTTCCACATTACCATGCATATCATAAAGACCAAATGTATTTGGAGGCGTTTGAGCTACCTTTAAAGAAACTGGAGCATAATTTCTCACGACTCTCTGGTTCTTTTGATAATTCGAGGGAAGTTCATCTCCCATAGAAAAAGGATAATAGCTACCGGCACGGCATGCATATTCCCATTCTGCCTCAGTGGGCAGACGATATATTTTACCTTCTTTCCGGCTTAGCCATTCACAAAAAGCAACAGCATCGTAATAACTCACAAAGATAACTGCTTCATCATCTTCTTTAGAAAGTCCATTCTTACCACGAAGTGCACGGTGTTCAGGACAAAAAGCCTCATATTGAGCATTGGTCACCTCTGTTTTCCCCATCTTGAATGAGGAGGTCAGCACCACTTGATGAATAGGTGCCTCATCAAAATCCTCACCCTCCGCGGCTCCTCCCATATAAAATACTCCAGCTGGGATCGTTACCAACGGAATTACCTCTTCTGATTGTCCCATCATAGAAACGGGAAAAAGAAAGGTGCCTAATAAATAGGCAACTACTTTTTGAATGTTTTTCATATCAATCTGACATATATAGACAAATATATACATTGAACACTGAAAAAAGAAAAAGTCCTGCAGAATTTATTCCTGCAGGACTTTAAAATATTGCGGTGCGTACGGGACTCGAACCCGTGACCCCATGCGTGACAGGCATGTATTCTAACCAACTGAACTAACGCACCAATTTCTTTCGTTGCTTTCTCTCTCGATTGCGGTTGCAAAGGTAGATATTAATTTTGAATTTGCAAGCATTTCTGTTAAATTTTGGCGAAAAAAAATAGCATTACACCATCTTATCCGTTCCTGTAAATACTGATTTATATTTATCCGATTATGAATTTATCTTTCCATCATTATCTACAAGCTTAAAATTAAAGCACTTATCAACACAAAGAACAATACACCTCCTTGCCGAAAAGATACACTTAAAGTAATATGAAGAAATTTATAAACGTACTAAGTAGAAATAAAAAAAAGTCCTGCAGATAACTTCTACAGAACTTTTATACTGCGGTGCGTACGGGACTCGAACCCGTGACCCCATGCGTGACAGGCATGTATTCTAACCAACTGAACTAACGCACCAGAATTCTTTTATCGCTATCTCCCTCGATTGCGGATGCAAAGGTAGACATTTATTTCATACTTGCAAATAGTTGTTGAAAAAAAGCTGATTTAAATTATAAATTGTTCATGAAGATGTCTCTTTTCTATGTACTATGTGACAATCAATAAGATTTAAATTAAACTTCTTGCTATAATAATTCATATTTTGGCAATAATTCGTTATTTTTGCGAACTCATACAGGCAATTAATGATATATTAGGATGAAAGAAAATAAAAATACCGCAAAGTTATTGCTCCACTGCCCGGATCAGCCAGGGATTCTTGCTGCAGTAACCAATTTCATTACCATAAATAAAGGAAATATTGTTTATCTGGATCAACATGTAGATCGTTCTGAAGATATTTTCTTTATGAGAATAGAATGGGAACTTGACGATTTCTTGATTCCTAGAGAAAAAATAGAAGATTATTTCGAGACTCTTTACGGCCAAAAATATAGCATGAGTTTCCGTTTGTACTTTTCTGACATCAAACCTCGCATGGCTATCTTTGTTTCAAAGATGTCTCATTGCCTCTTCGATATGCTTGCCCGTTACACTAATGGCGAATGGGATGTGGAGATTCCACTTATTGTAAGTAATCACCCAGATTTGCAACATGTTGCCGAAAAATTCGGAATTCCGTTCTATCTATTTCCCATTACCAAAGAAAATAAAATGGAACAAGAGGCTAAAGAAATGGAATTACTGGCAAAGCACAAAATTAATTTCATCGTGCTGGCAAGATATATGCAAGTGATCTCAGAAAATATGATTAGTAAATATCCTGATCGTATCATTAATATTCACCACTCTTTCCTTCCGGCTTTTGTTGGTGCAAAACCTTATCATGCAGCCTTCGAAAGAGGAGTTAAGATTATTGGTGCAACAAGTCACTATGTAACTACAGAACTGGATGCAGGTCCGATTATTGAGCAAGATGTAGTTCGCATCACTCATAAGGATACTGTTGAGGATTTGGTAAACAAAGGAAAAGACCTAGAAAAAATTGTTCTTTCAAGAGCAGTCCAGAAACACATCGAGCGTAAAGTCCTGGCTTACAAAAACAAGACTGTAATTTTCAGCTAATAAAAATGAATATAGCTATCGTAAAATATAATGCAGGAAACATCTACTCGGTTGATTACGCTTTACGTCGTTTAGGGGTAAATGCTATTGTAACCGCAGAAAAAGATGCATTAATGCAAGCCGACAAGGTTATCTTCCCCGGAGTTGGCGAAGCTGCCACAACCATGCAGTACCTCAAGGAATCGGGACTGGATAAGCTAATTGTTGATTTAAAACAACCTGTGCTGGGCATTTGCCTGGGAATGCAGCTCATGTGCAATTACTCGGAAGAGGGTGAGGTTGACTGCCTAAACATCTTCCCCACCCCTGTAAAGCGCTTCGTTCCAACTAAACACGAAGACAAGGTGCCTCACATGGGATGGAATACAATTGGCGATTTAAAAGGAGACCTTTTCAAAGGATTCACAAAGGATGAATTTGTATACTTTGTACACAGCTTCTATGTACCAACAAACGAATTTACTGTGGCTACAACAAATTACATCCAGCCATTCAGCGCGGCACTCCAGAAAGACAATTTCTATGCAACTCAGTTCCATCCGGAAAAGAGCGGAAAAGTTGGAGAGCGCATATTAGAAAACTTCATCAACTTACCACTATAATAATAGTAGAAAATGATTGAAATTATTCCTGCAATAGATATTATCGAAGGGAAATGCGTCAGACTGTCCAAAGGTGACTATGACAGCAAGAAAGTATATAATGAGAATCCGCTGGAGGTTGCAAAGGAATTTGAAGCAGCCGGCATCAGACGACTTCATGTGGTAGACCTGGATGGTGCGAAATCTCATCATATAGTAAACTACCGTATCCTGGAGAAGATTGCAACGTCTACATCTCTGGTTATCGATTTTGGCGGCGGCATTAAAAGTGACGAGGATTTAAAAATCGCATTTGAAAGCGGAGCACAAATGATTACCGGAGGAAGCATCGCAGTAAAGGAGCCGGAAATCTTCACCCAATGGATTGAACGTTACGGAAGCGAGAAGATTATTCTTGGAGCCGATGTAAAAAACAAAAAAATTGCAGTCAATGGATGGAAAGAAGGAACAGAAGTGGACCTAATGCCATTCCTTGGAAATTACATTGAAAAAGGTATCAAAAAGGTTATCTGCACAGACATTGAATGCGATGGCATGCTGCAGGGACCGTCAATCGGGCTTTATCAGGAAATCCTGGAAGAGTATCCTTCCACCTACCTGATTGCAAGCGGTGGTGTCAGCAATATAGACGACATTATCAAACTGGATGAAGCAAAAGTTCCGGCTGTTATTTTCGGCAAAGCCCTCTACGAAGGGAGAATACAACTGAAGGACCTGAAGATTTTTTTATAAAACAACAAAGATGTTAGCAAAAAGAATAATACCTTGCCTGGATATAAAAAACGGAACAACCGTAAAGGGCACCAACTTTGTTAATTTACGGGAAGCGGGCGACCCGGTGGAACTTGGACGTGCCTACAGCGAACAAGGAGCCGATGAGCTTGTATTTCTAGATATTACAGCCAGTCACGAAGGTCGTAAAACATTTACAGACCTTGTAAAAAGGGTTGCTGCAAACATCAGCATTCCTTTCACTGTGGGTGGAGGAATTAATGAGTTGCAGGATGTAGATCGCTTGTTAAACGCAGGAGCTGACAAGGTTTCCATCAACTCATCAGCTATCCGTAACCCGCAATTGATAAATGATATCGCCAAACATTTCGGTTCTCAGGTATGTGTTGTGGCAATCGACGCAAAACAAGAAAACAATCTTTGGAAATGCTACTTGAACGGAGGACGGATTGAAACAGACAAAGAGCTTATTTCATGGGCAAAAGAAGCTGCCGATCGTGGTGCCGGCGAAATCTTGTTCACCAGTATGAATCATGACGGTGTGAAGAATGGATATGCAAATGAAACCCTTGCTCTTCTCTCCGAATCATTACCCATCCCGATCATCGCATCAGGTGGAGCAGGAAAAATGGAACACTTTAAAGACACTTTCACTCAAGGAAAATCGGATGCGGCATTGGCGGCAAGCGTTTTTCATTTCGGAGAAATCAAAATTTCCGAATTAAAAGAGTATCTTTGCGCACAAGGAATAGTAGTCAGGAAATGACAAGAAAAACAATGAATTACAAATATATAATATCATGGATTTAGATTTTAATAAAATGGACGGATTAATTCCGGCAATTATACAAGATAACTACACCTCAAAAGTGCTGATGCTTGGATTCATGAACAAAGATGCTTATGAAAAAACGCTGGCAACAGGAAAGGTAACTTTCTTCAGTAGAACCAAAAACAGACTTTGGACCAAAGGTGAAGAAAGCGGAAACTTTCTCAATGTCGTATCCATAAAAGAAGATTGTGACAAAGATACATTACTGATAAAAGTAAACCCTGTAGGTCCTGTATGCCACACCGGTTCGGACACATGCTGGAATGAAGATAACACGGAAGACATCATGTTTCTTAAGTATCTGCAGGATTTCATCTGCAAACGTTACGATGAGATGCCTGAAAAGTCATACACCACCTCATTATTCAAATCGGGAGTAAACCGTATGGCTCAGAAGGTTGGTGAGGAAGCTGTTGAAACAGTTATTGAAGCTACAAACGGTACTAAGGATGGCTTTATATATGAAGCATCGGATTTAATTTATCACCTGATTGTACTTCTTACCTCAAAAGGATATCGGATTGAGGATCTGGCAAGAGAACTTAAGAAAAGACATAAAGAATAAAAATATATAAGTATGAGCGAACCACTCATTAACTATCTGAATGTAGAAATTGCCCAACAGGATGCTTGTTTACTTAGAAATGTGAACATGCAAGTGAATGCTGGTGATTTTTTATATATAATAGGGAAAGTAGGAACAGGTAAAACCAGCTTACTGAAGACTATTTATGGAGAATTGAGTATCGCTTCAGGGGAAGCAGAGGTATTAGGAAGTAATATAAAGTCTATAAAGCGAAAGAATATTCCACAACTCAGAAGAAAACTTGGAATCATTTTTCAGGATTTTCAGCTGTTGACAGACCGTACGGTCAATGGAAATTTAGAATTTGTATTACGTGCCACTGGATGGAAAGATAAACAGGAAATAAAAAACCGCATTGATGAAGTACTTGAGCAGGTTGGGATGACAAATAAAGAGGATAGATTCCCTAATGAGCTATCTGGAGGAGAACAACAACGCATTGTTATTGCAAGAGCAATATTAAACTCTCCTTCCATAATACTAGCCGATGAACCAACCGGTAATTTAGATGCAGAAACGGGACGAAAAATTGTTGAGCTGCTTCACAACATCAGCCGCAATGGAGCCTCTGTAATCATGACAACTCATAATACACAATTAGTGAAAGAATTTCCGGGTTTAGTTTTCAAATGCAAAAATAATGAATTACAGGATGCTACTCATGAATTTTATAATGAAACAAGATCTCTGAACAAAGAAGAACATGAGATAAATGAGTCAGCATTAGAGACGACTTACTCACAAGCCGAATTTGTAAGTGAAGAAGAGGCGGACAATGAATAATAACAATTTAACAGTGTAAAGAAGATGAAAGTTTTAAAGTTTGGAGGTACTTCCGTTGGTTCTGCCGAACGGATGAAAGAGGTTGCCAAATTAATTACCGATGGTGAAAAGAAGATTGTAGTGCTTTCAGCGATGTCGGGCACAACAAACACATTAGTCGAAATTTCGGATTACTTATACAAAAAGAATCCTGATGGTGCCAATGAAATCATCAACGAATTAGAAAAGAAATATAAAAAACATGTTGATGAGCTCTATTCTACAGATGAGTATAAACAGAAAGGGCTGGAAATCATTAAATCACATTTTGATTACATTCGTTCTTACACCAAAGATCTGTTTACACTCTTCGAAGAGAAAGTGGTTCTTGCACAGGGAGAACTGATTTCCACTGCAATGGTAAACAACTACCTTTGCGAATGTGGCGTAAAATCGGTTTTACTTCCGGCACTCGAGTTTATGCGTACAGACAAAAACGCTGAACCAGACCCTAAATACATCAAAGAAAAGCTTGCGGTTCAGTTAGAGCTTTATCCTGATGCTGAAATTTACATCACTCAAGGATTCATCTGCCGCAATGCTTATGGTGAAATTGATAACCTACAACGTGGTGGTAGCGACTATACCGCTTCATTGATTGGTGCTGCCGTAAATGCTGCCGAGATTCAGATCTGGACAGATATCGACGGACTTCACAACAACGATCCTCGCATTGTTGACAAAACAGCTCCGGTTCGCCAGCTTCATTTTGAAGAAGCAGCCGAATTGGCTTATTTTGGTGCAAAGATTCTTCACCCTACATGTGTTCAGCCGGCAAAATATGCAAATATTCCGGTTCGTCTGCTAAACACCATGGAACCAACAGCTCCAGGTACGCTTATCTCAAACGAAACAGAAAAAGATAAAATCAAGGCCGTTGCTGCAAAAGATAATATCACTGCTATCAAGATCAAATCAAGCCGCATGCTATTGGCACACGGATTCCTTAGAAAGGTGTTCGAAATATTCGAAAGCTACCAGACTTCTATCGACATGGTGTGTACTTCTGAAGTAGGAGTTTCAGTTTCAATCGACAACACAAAACATTTACCCGAAATTCTGGACGACCTGAAGAAATATGGTACTGTAACAGTTGATCAGGATATGTGTATTATCTGTGTTGTGGGTGACTTAAAATGGGAAAATGTAGGATTCGAGGCAATTGCACTTGATGCAATGCGCAATATTCCTGTTCGTATGATTTCTTATGGTGGGAGCAATTACAATATTTCGTTTCTCATCAAGGAATCAGACAAAAAAGCTGCTTTGCAGTCACTTAGCGATCTACTGTTTAATAACAAATAAGAGAGTTGGAATATGAAAGGAAATTTCCCAATTAATAAATTTCGCGAGTTAGAAACGCCTTTCTATTTTTACGATACCAAAATATTAAGGGATACGCTTGAGTGTGTAAATAACGAGGCTAAGAGATATGGCAATTACATCGTTCATTATGCAGTTAAGGCAAATGCTAATCCTAAAGTTCTTTCTATAATCAGAGAGAACTACCTTGGTGCCGACTGTGTTAGCGGTGGAGAAATCCGAGCTGCAATCAAAGCAGGCTTCCCTGCATCTAAAATCGTTTTTGCAGGTGTTGGAAAAGCTGATTGGGAAATCAATCTCGGTTTGGATTACGGAATCTTCTGCTTCAACGTAGAATCCATACCCGAACTGGAGGTTATCAACGAACTGGCTGGTGCAAAAGGAAAAGTTGCATCAGTGGCTCTGCGAATCAATCCCAACGTAGGAGCACATACTCATGCCAATATTACTACCGGTCTGAAAGAAAACAAATTTGGTATCAATCTGGACGACCTAGACGATGTAATAGACAGGGTAAATGCATTACCTAATGTAAAACTGGTAGGATTGCATTTCCATATTGGTTCTCAAATCCTTGATATGGGCGACTTTGTAGGATTATGTAATCGTGTAAACGAAATACAAGAGAGGTTATCCAACCGCCGCATTATTGTTGAGCACATAAATGTAGGTGGAGGACTTGGGATTGATTACCAACACCCAAACAAACAACCGATTCCTGATTTTGCAGCTTACTTTGCCACATTCCACAAGCATCTGAAATTGCAACCATCACAAACATTGCATTTTGAACTTGGACGCTCAATTGTTGGCCAATGCGGTAGCTTAATCAGCAAGGTGTTGTATGTTAAACAAGGTGCAAACAAACAATTCGCTATTCTGGATGGTGGTATGACAGACTTGATTCGCCCGGCTCTTTATCAGGCTTATCATAAGATAGAGAATATTACATCGGAAGAACCTGTGGAAAAATACGATGTAGTAGGTCCTATTTGTGAGTCGTCTGATGTATTTGGAAAAGCTTTCGACCTCAACAAGGTTAAGCGCGGAGACCTTTTGGCTCTTCGTTCGGCCGGTGCATATGGAGAGATAATGGCTTCTGGATACAATTGCAGAGAACTTCCAAAAGGCTATACATCTGATGAACTGATGTGATAAAATGATTATAAAAGTAAAAGGATGACCAAAAGTCATCCTTTTACTTTTTTATAGAATCGCCAGATTGTAATTGACGGAAATTCTCTGCATCAAAAACTGAATTGTATTCATAGTAATTCCAATATTTAGTGTACTTTTGCAACAACAAAAAAAGATATCAAGAAATGGATTTACTGGCATTCAACATAGTCGAAATTATTTTACTGGCAACCATTGGTTTGCTTCTTATTATTCAGGCAATTTACTACTTCACACTTTACAATCAATTACACATTCACAATAAAGCCGAAAAAGAAGGAGATTTAATATATGAGGATAAATATCCCCCGGTATCAGTTATTATTTGTGCCAGAAATGAATCGGAAAATCTACAGAAGTTTCTGCCTGCCGTTTTGGAACAGGACTATCCAAACTTTGAGGTAATCGTTGTCAACGACGGATCGACAGATGAAAGTGAAGATGTACTCACTATATTTGAGGATAAATACAGCAATTTATATCACTCGTTTACTCCAGATGGAGCTCGCTATATCAGCCGAAAGAAACTAGCCCTTACAGTGGGCATCAAAGCAAGTAAGCACGACTGGCTAGTATTTACAGAAGCCAACTGTCGTCCGGTGAGCAGAGACTGGTTAAAATTAATGGCACGAAACTTTACCCCGAGTACAGATATTGTACTTGGATACAGCGGATACGAGCAAGGTAAAGGGTGGTTTCAGCGAAAAGCTGCTTTCACCAACCTGCTAATGTCCATCCGTTATTTGGGATTTGCCCTGCTTGATAAGCCTTTTATGGGAATTGGACGAAACATGGCTTATCGGAAAGAGTTGTTTTTTAAGAATAAAGGATTCTCATCACACCTGAATCTGCAACGTGGTGATGATGATTTGTTTATCAATGAGGTAGCAACTCCATTCAATACGAAAGTTGAGACATCACCCGGGGCTATTGTAAGGATGGAATCTGCTATTAGCTATAAGTTCTGGAAAGAAGAGAAAGTGAGCTACCTGGCTACTTCGCGTTACTACCATGGCATGCAAAGGTTTCTAACAGGGTTCGAAACCACTTCACGTTTATTTTTCCTGACAGCATGTGTATCAACACTTGCCTACAGCATCATTATGCAGCAATGGTTGATATTAGGAATTGCAATTCTGGCATATGTACTACGTTATGTAATGCAGATGGTCATCATAAATCGTACTGCATCTGAAATGAATGAAAAGAGATACTATTTCACCCTTCCTCTGTTCGATGTCATTCAACCCATCGATATTCTGAAGTTCAAATTATACAGAAGGTTCAGAGGAAAAGGCGACTTTATGAGAAGATAGCCTAACACAAGGGATAGGAAATCTATTTCCTAAGTCATAAAGTAATAAATTATCAGTTACTCTTATTTATTCAAACTGAATAGACTTGGCAGGATGAATCCTGGAAATAAGATAAGATGGGCCCAGTAGCATCAACACTGAAACAATAAATGTCCCGATATTCAACAAAAGAAACAACCAGATGTTGAATTCCACCGGTACGTGGTCAATGTAGTATGTCTCCGGATTTAGTTTGAAAATCTGAAATTTAGATTGTATGAAACAGAAAAGTAAGCCAACAATGTTTCCCCATAACATCCCCTTCCCTATCAAAAATACAGAGAAATAGAGAAAAATTTCACGGATTCCAAAATTCTTTGCTCCCAGAGCTTTCAGAATACCAATCATGTTGGTCCTTTCCAAAATAATAATCAGCAACCCGGAAATCATTGTAAAACCAGCTACTCCTATCATTAAAATAAGTATCACCCAAACATTCATATCCAACAATCCTAGCCAGGCAAAAACGGAAGGATTCAGCTCCTCTATGGTCTGAACATAATAAACCCCTCCATATTTATCAACCTGTTTGTCTACATGCCCATAGATTTCTTGAGCAACCTTATTTAATTCATCATAGTTTTTCACCTGAATCTCCAAACCTGTAGACTGTACGGGGTCCCAGTGATTAAGCCGATTTACCGTGTGAATATCCGTCAACAAGAACAGATTATCGTATTCTGAGAAATTTGTTTGATAGATACCTTTAACAGTGAGTTTTCTTGCCCTTACTTCACTTTGAATAAAATAAGTAAGAATCTTATCTCCCAGCTTTAAACGTAGTTTGTTTGCCAAAGATTTCGAAATAAGCACTTCATTAGAGGAAGAAGAGTCCGAGAATGAGGGTATCTCACCTTCGAGAAGATGTTTTCGGAAGAAAGTCGGGTCGAATTCCTGCCCAACTCCTTTCAATACCATTCCCTGGAATGCATTATTTGTCTTTATCATTCCAGGCTTAGTAGAGAAACGTTGCACATGCTTCACTCCTTGCAAAGAAGAGATTACCTTCATGATACTATCATTGGTGACTACCGGACGAGTTTCATAAGAAAGAGAAGAGTCAAAGTTACTAATTTGAATATGAGAACCAAAGCCTACAACTTTGCTTCTGATTTCATTTTTAAAACCAATAACCACAGCCACCGAAACAATCATTACCGCCAAACCAATTGCAATGCCAAGCATAGCTATACGGATAGCCGGTTTTGAAACTTGTTTTCCTGCTTCTTTTCCGGAGTATATTCTTCGGGCAACGTAGAGTGCAAAATTCATATTTATTTTCCTCCCATTAAAAAGGTTAGCGCTTTATTCCTGTAGATAATATTCTTTGTTACCAATAAAGGAATCAGCAGACCAGCAATCACAGCAGCCACTAAAGCAATACCGTAACATACAGGTGTAAAAATAACAATTTTTTCAAAAACAACACGCACCATATAGACTCCTGCCATGTGAAGCAAATAGATATAGGCACTGTATTTACCTAATGCCATCAGCCATTTGCTTTTATCCTGAGAGATATAAGCCACGCAAATAACCATGTAACTCCCGGCAAAACCACATATCAGATTTAAAATCTGTTTCGTAAAACCAACAGGTACCGATTCTCTTATCAGATAGGCAAGAACCAATACCAGCAAAGCTATAAGCGAATAGCTAACCGAGTAATGCTTCTTCGGCCGGTCGGTCAACAAAAAGAGTAGCATCCCCCCCCAGAAATAAACAATGAATGAATGTACAAATGATAAATAGAAGATTTGCGGCAATGGAATAAAATACAGCAAGAGCGAAAGTGTTCCCAATATGAATATGCCTCCTTTGCTTCTCATGCAAAGAATAGAAATCGCGAATATCACAAACAAGGTATAAACAAACCAAAGAAACACAGCCGAACCTCCTACGTTTGTATACAGAATTTCAACCAGATAGCGCCAATCTACCGATCTTTTAACCGGCATAAAAAAACCTAAAGCAAAATTCAGCAAGGCTATTAGAGCAGAAATAAAGAAATAGGGAACCATCAGACGGTTGAACTTCTTCTTCAGGAAAGGGAGCAAAGAAATTTTGTCCGGCTTACTTCGCAAAGACATCTGAAACAGAAAGCCGGACAAAACCATGAATAAAGGCATATGAAATGAAAAAATCAGGTTCTTCATTTCAATATAATATGCGGGCATGTATACTGTTGAAGTAAAATGACCGACTACGACCAATATAATACCTAGAGCTTTGGAAAGCGTTATGTAATCATACTGCTTCATGGAGTACATTAATCAACTCTTCCCGGATAGGCTTCAAGTGCTTTACCCAGAATAAAAAGAGCCCGAGTGAGATCTTCTTTTTTCAATACGTACGCAATACGCACTTCATTGTATCCTGCACCCGGTGTAGTATAGAAACCAGAAGCCGGAGCCATGAACACAGTTTCTCCTTCGTACTGGAAATCGGAAAGACACCATGCACAGAACTTATCTGAGTCATCGACCGGAAGTTTGGCTACCGTGTAAAAGGCACCCATTGGAATTGGTGAATAGACACCCGGAATTTTATTCAGTCCGTCAATCAAACATTTACGGCGTTCAACATATTCGTCATAGTTCTCTCTGAAATAATCTTCGGGAGCATCCAGAGAAGCCTCAGCAGCAATCTGACCGATGAGCGGAGGGCTTAAACGTGCCTGACAGAATTTCATTACGGCATTACGAACCTCTTTATTCTTTGTGATCAGAGCCCCAATACGAATACCGCATTCAGAGTATCTTTTAGAAACCGAATCAATCAGAACTACATTGTTTTCAATTCCTTCCAAATGACAGGCCGAAATATATGGAGAACCAGTGTAGATAAATTCACGGTAAACCTCATCTGAGAAAAGGAAAAGATCATATTTCTTAACCATGTCTCTTATCTGATTCATCTCTTTACGAGTATACAAATACCCAGTTGGGTTATTCGGATTACAAATCAAAATTCCTTTTGTCCTTTCATTAATAAGTTCTTCGAACTTTTCAACTTTAGGAAGAGAAAAACCTTCTTCAATAGTAGTTGATACCGTGCGTATTACTGCTCCAGCAGATATAGCAAAGGCCATGTAGTTGGCATAAGCTGGTTCGGGAACTATAATTTCATCTCCCGGATTCAGGCAGGACATAAAGGCAAACAACACAGCTTCTGAACCGCCGGTAGTAATGATAATATCATCTGCCGTCAGGTTTATATTGAATTTCTTGTAATATTGTGTGAGTTTTTCCCGATAACTTCTGTATCCGTCACTTGGACTATATTCCAGAATTGTACGGTCAATATTTCGAATCGCATCAAGCGCGGCTTTAGGAGTTGGAAGGTCTGGCTGACCAATATTCAGATGATACACATGAATTCCTTTTTGTTTTGCAGCTTCAGCTAGCGGAGCCAGTTTCCTGATCGGTGATGCGGGCATTTCGGTTCCACGGATGGATATAGTTGGCATACTTTTAAGTATTAAAAAAATATTTTCGTTTGAGGTGCAAAGATAGGACTTCAAAAGTAACCAAGCAAACAAATAGTTAACAAAAATACCTCTTAGTTTTCTTTAAGTTAAGTTTTAGAGGCAAACATATAATATTTCAAATATAATATGTAAATTTGACTATCCTTAATGAGAAACGCACCATGATAACAATTCATCTGATTACCTTCTCATCTGCTTTACAGAAACAGTCATCTATCTACAAGATGCACGAAGTGCTGCTGAGCGAACTTGAAAAATTCTTCAAGATTAAATATGTGGATTATAAAGAGCTTTACACATTATCGGAAGACGATTTCAAGCTTGTATTTATTGCCACAGGAGGCGTTGAAAAATTCGTAGTTCAAAGCTTTGAAGCACTACCTCAACCTATGATTCTTCTAACAGACGGCATGCAGAATTCACTCTCTGCATCACTGGAAATTTCATACTGGTTGCAATGTAAAGGTCTGAAATCGGAAATCCTGCACGGAGAAACAGAATCCATTGTACAAAGAATAAATGTGCATTATAATAACTTTGAAGCACAAAAAAATATAAAAGGAAAAAAAATAGGCGTTATTGGTACTCCATCTTCCTGGCTAATTGCAAGCGGCGTTGATTATCTGCTTAGTAAACGGCGGTGGGGGATCGAATTCCTCAATATACCTATTGAGAATATAGTAAAAAGATACGAAGAAATCACGGAAGATGAAGTAGGAGAACAAGCTGCAATCATTGCAGGAAAAGCTCTTGCATGTAGGGAGGCATCACCCGATGATATGATCAGGGCGATGCGGGTCTACAAAGCAGTTAAGCAGATCTGTGAAAAAGAAAACTTATCTGCAATTACCCTAAACTGTTATAAGCTGATTTCAATGATCGGCACCACCGGTTGTCTTGCTCTATCATTATTGAATGATGAAGGAATAGTTGCAGGTTGTGAAGGAGATCTTCAGTCAATATTCACTTTCCTGGCTATAAAAGCAGTAGTAGGAAAAACCGCATTTATGGCAAATCCCATAGAAGTTAATATCAAGAAAAATGAGATTGTATTTGCCCATTGCAGTGTAAGCACTAAATTGACAGAACAGTTTATTATCCGTAATCATTTTGAAAGCAACTCGGGAGTATCAATTCAGGGAATCTTGCCCATCGGAGATGTTACAGTTATAAAATGTGGAGGAGAATGCCTTGACGAGTATTATGTAACTTCTGGCAGATTGACTGAAAACACAAATTTCTTGAATGCATGTCGCACACAAATACGTGTTAAGTTGGACTCACCAGCTGATTATTTTCTAAAAAATCCTATCGGAAATCATCATTTGGTAATATTAGGAAATTATGAAGAAGCATTAGATGCCTTTTTTGCCTCCAACAACTGCAAGCGTGTAGAATGAGACAACATCAGCCTCATTCTACAATAAAATCTTATTAGAGAATAAGTGCTTTCTGCCAGACACCTCCCGTTAATTCCATAACAACATTTATTCCGGCGGATTTCAACGCTTGAAGTGCTTCAGTACGGCCATCATTAACAAGTTCAGGAAAGTGCGAATCAGAGTTTACCAAAACGGGAATATTCATTTCTCTGATCAAAGAAAAATTAGTCACACTTGGATAAAAAACGCCTAATTGATGAAAAGCTTTTGTATTGATTTCCATCATATATCCTTTTTCAGCAATATATGCAAAAAGTTCTCTTACTGTTTGCTTATACCATTCCTGTGCAGTTACATCTACCTGGCAAAAAGAGGCATTATATGCAATCTTATCTGCATGCCCAACAATGTCAAACCCACCTAGCCCGACCATTGTCATTAACTGATTATAATAGGCAAGGACTGTAGTTTTCAAATCATTATGAAAGTGCTTCTCAAGTCTTTCCTTAAATACCTCTTTGCTGCAATCAATATCTACGATTTCCCCTTTCTCGTCTTTAAGAAGATGTACTGAGCCTATGCGATAATCCAGTGGTAAATTCTGAAAGTATTCTGCAGCTGGGTTGCTATTTTCGTCAAGATAGTCAATCTCCAGCCCGATATAGAGCTCAATCTTATCCTTATATATCTTCTTTAATTTGAAAAATTCATCAAGGTAAGAACTAACATTCTCTTTCTCCATCGTCCATCGTGTTGGAAAAGGGAGTGGTGCATGTGATGAAATGCCATAAGATGTAAATCCTTGTCGTATGGCTTCCTTAATAAAATCTTCCATCGGTGCCCTTCCGTCACAGAACGTGGTATGGCTATGATAATTCGTAAGATTCATAATTTATCCTTCAATTTCGCTTAATTCGAGCCATCTCATAGTCTTCTCGTCAATCAAATCAATAATCTCAGCTATTCTTTTTGATTTTTCCATTAATTGTGAAGCAGGAACATCACCGGTACAAAGATCTGCTTCCAGATCTGCCTTTTCCTGTTCAAGCTCTTCCAACTCTTTTTCCAACTGAGCGAATTCATTTCGCTCCTTAAAGGTCATTTTGCGTTTATCATTTATACGAACCCTTGCTGTTTTTTCTTCTTTTGGTTTTTCGGCTTCTTTTTCCTTCTGCTTCTTTGCTTCGCTCCAATCGCGGTAATCAGAATAATTCCCCGGAAAATCACGGATATCACCTTGTCCATTGAATACAAGTAAGTGATCAACAACCTTATCCATGAAATAGCGGTCGTGAGAAACCACAATCACGCATCCTTTAAAGTTGACCAAATATTCTTCCAGCACATTCAAGGTTACGATATCAAGGTCATTGGTTGGCTCATCAAGCACAAGAAAATTAGGATTCCTCATCAATACGGTACAAAGATAGAGACGCCTTTTCTCGCCACCACTTAATTTGTACACATAACTGTGTTGAGTTTCGGGTGTAAAGAGGAAATGCTGAAGAAACTGTGAGGCAGTAAGTTTCTTTCCATCTCCCAGTTCTATTACTTCTGCGATATCCTGTACCACATCAATGACTTTCATCTGTTCGTCGAATTGTAGTCCATCCTGAGAGTAGTAACCAAAACGAACCGTTTCACCCACATCAATATTTCCTTTATCAGGTTTTGCTTCTCCCATCAGGATTTTAATGAAGGTTGACTTTCCTGTTCCGTTATTTCCTACTATCCCCATTTTTTCATAGCGGGCAAATGTATACGAAAAGTCATCCAGGATTTTCAAATCGCCAAAGCTTTTATATACATGTTCTGCCTCAAATATTTTCGAACCGATATAAGAGGCTTTCACGTTCAGTTTCACATTATCATTATTGAAACGCTGTTTGGCTACCTTTTCCAATTCGTAAAAGGCATCTTGTCTGTACTTAGCTTTATGTGCACGTGCCTGTGGCATACGTCGCATCCAGTCCAGTTCCGTGCGGTACAGATTATTGGCCCGTTCAATCTCTACATTAGTAGCATCGATTCGTTCCTGTCTTTTCTCCAGATAATAGCTATAGTTCCCTTTATACTGATAAATCTGTTTATTATCTATTTCAATAATTTCGGAGCATACCCTGTCCAGAAAATAACGATCGTGAGTAACCATCAGCAAGCTAATGTTTGATCGTTTGAGATATTCCTCCAGCCATTCTGTCATATCCAGATCGAGGTGGTTGGTTGGCTCATCAAGAATCAGCAATTCGGGTTCAGTAATCAGTGTATTAGCCAAAGCTACCCTCTTCAGCTGACCGCCGGAAAGTGATTTTATCGGCTGGTCGAAGTTACGGATTTTTAATTGCGAAAGAATCTGCTTTGCCTTTCTTTCATAATCCCAGGCTTTTTCATGATCCATTCGTATAAGCAGTTCCTGCAAACCAGGGTGTCCTTCAGTCTCCATACATGCTTCGTACTCCTTAAGCAACTGCACAGTTGTGTTTTCTGAATGAAAACAAGCCTCAAGTACAGTCAACTCTTCCGGATAATGAGGGTCCTGCTCGAGATACGCCACGCGTAAGTCTCTCCTGAAAACTATATCTCCTTCGTCATACCCCTCTTTCCCGGCTATGATATTTAGTAAGGTTGTTTTCCCACTTCCGTTTTTAGCAATCAGACCCATTCTTTGTCCTTCTGCTATCCCAAATGATATCTTATTAAACAGGACCAAATCGCCAAATGATTTGGTTAACCCGTCTACCTGCATATAACTCGCCATTTTATTCCTCTTATTGCTTATTCAACTCTTTCTCCACCTTTTGTTTTATCTCTTCAAAAATGGCATTCAAAACACATGTTTGTCCCGAATGAATCGGATTCCAAATCAGTTCTGCCGGATAAATCACCAGCTGGCTTTGCTCAAAACGTAATGCCGGAACTTCTTGTTTTCCTTTGATAACAGTGACCCATTCCATACCATCAATCTGGTTCTCAAGTATTGAACCAAATGCAATGCCCAACGAAATCCATGCCTCTCTTTGTTGAGGTTTGAAGCTTCCGTTATCAATTAACTGTTGAATTTTAACAATATCCTCTTCCGAAGAGGTGAAATCTTTCTTCAATTGCTTTTTAATTGTTTTCGAAGTCCAATCAAAAGCTTCATTTACCTCATTGATCTCGAGCACACGAATTGGAATTATTTCGTGAATCAGTTGCCCTATCGGATATATATTTAGCGATGAAATTATCTTTTCAGCCTCATCCACATTGCTTCCGCGTGGAACGGTAAATGTGCATTCAAATGCTACATTATCAATGCCGGTAATCCATACATGTGTTACATAATAAGCGCCTTCTTCCTGAAACATCTCTTTGCTGTATGCACAGTTCAGTTCGCCGACCTTCACAAGGGCTGCATTCTTATTCTCTTTCAACTCATAATCAACCGATTCTTTTCCGTATCTTTTATTTCTATCATCCCTTAATGCAGTAATCCTGAAATTACCAGTCCATTTATTAGGATTGTAAAACAGAAAACAGCCTTCCGAATCCTCAAACTCATTCCATGCAGAAGGGAATATCAACGAAAACCAGGCTCCTGGAGAAATAAACTTTTTACCTTGCACACTCATATATCTATCTTTTCTTATTTTATTAATTATTTGCCGATAGGCTGAATTTTCCCACGCACCTCTTTGGATATTTCGAGGTACATATAGAAACGCTGATGCGCTTTTAATGCCGGAAGATTCTTTTCAAAAACTCTATTCGCATATTCTTTAGACTTTTTGAAGGTAAGCAGTGACATCTCGTTTTGAGATTTGCCAACCATCGTAGAGTCTAATCGTTCATCCGGGAAGAATTCATCCAAATTCACATCACCTATCATTGTTGTTTCCAAAAAATCTCTTTTACTATGTTTCTTATCCAGATAATACCCCACAAACATATGTCCCGGCATCCGTACTAAGATAGGATCTATGTTTATTGCTCTTAGAAGTGACGCAAACAGAACACTACCATCCACACAGTTTACCTGAGACGATTCAAGGGCATCATCGAGAGTACGTACCCGTTGCGAGAAAACCACATTGGAAGATAGGCTCGAAGTTGAGACAGAACTGTATTTAAAATTACGTTTCTGCAACACGTTCCACAGAGCATAAACCTGTTTGTCCACTAAAACCGGATTATTGAACTGGTACCCCACAAAACGATTAACAAGACGGGTATTTAAGGCTTCTCGCAATAACTTGTCAATCATTGGATGCTCTTCGTTGACATATGCAGCAAAGAAAATTCCCGTATCATGAAATCGCTGCTTGCTATCCACATAACCCAACAAACATTCGTTTATACTTCTAACAGAATAGGTACGAACAGTTTGTCCTAATTTGGTTCCATTAAGCTCCACTTCAACAGAAACACTGACTGGTACTGCCTGGTTATTGTTTCTCAAAGCATCATAATTCCATATTACATCCGGAAATATCTGGTAAAATGTTTTTGATTCCTCCAATATAAATTCTGATACAGACTCTTCAAAGAAAGGAGTTTTGGCAAGTGTAATTCTTACTTTACTGTTTGCTCTGGGAGCTCTTAGTCGAATGATAAAGCCAGATTTCGGATTGCCCAGAATGTGATTATCGGTAGGTTTAACAACCAGTGTATCGGTCGTAGCAATTGAAAGAATAGCAGAAGGAAAAACATTGCCTCCCAACTCGTCGACCAGTTTATATCCTTGTCGGAAAAGGTTGTCCCGACATAAATAAAGTGCTCCCGATCCTATAATAAAAACTAACAATGAGATTGAAAGGACTTTCCAGACATTAATATTCTTCATTTTCTTGCTAAAAACAATCATGAAACAAATATAAAGATAACTTTTTATACAGAAAAGGAATGTCACAACTTTGTAATATGTATTTCATTCAACCGTAATAATAAATATGGATCTTTGCGAATAATTAAGAAGAATGCATATATTTGTATAGATAACAAAAGAAAAAAATTATGAATGACAATCGAATTTTAGTTGTTGATGACGAAGAAGATCTTTGTGAGATCCTGAAATTTAATCTTGAGAATGAAGGATTCGAAGTAGATACAGCAAACTCAGCTGAAGAAGCACTGAAATTGAACATCTCTAGCTATGATCTGCTCTTACTGGATGTGATGATGGGTGAGATATCGGGATTTAAGATGGCCAATATTCTCAAAAAAGATAAAAAAACAGCACAAATTCCAATAATATTCATCACAGCAAAGGATACGGAAAACGACACAATCACCGGCTTTAATCTGGGAGCTGACGACTATATCTCTAAACCATTCTCTATCCGCGAAGTAATATCACGAGTTAAGGCTGTTATTCGTCGCACAGGAAATGCAACTGCAAAAGAGAGCAGCGAACAGATTATCTACAAAGGTTTGGTACTTGATATCAGCAAGAAAAAGGTAAGTATAGACGAACATGAAATTTCTTTGACCAAAAAAGAATTTGAGATTCTTCTCCTGTTACTGCAAAACAAAGGACGTGTATTCTCCAGAGAAGATATTCTTTCCAAAATATGGAGCGATGAAGTGTATGTTCTCGATCGTACAATAGATGTAAACATCACTCGCCTACGTAAAAAAATAGGCGAATATGGAAAACAAATAGTTACCCGTCTGGGTTATGGTTATTGCTTTGAAAGTGAATAACTTCGTATCTAATAACATCTGATTATTATATGACTCCAATCAACAAACCACTTTTATCTTTCAACCAAAAGTTACTGCTTTCGGTAGTTGCTCTTTTTGCAGCCTTTTCACTATGTTTTATTGGCTATCAATATCAGCGGGAGAAAGAGTTTAAAGTGGAATTACTAAATACAAAACTACAAGATTATAATGCTCGATTACACGAGGAGATTAACGATTCCAGCAATATAGAAAATGCGCTGAACGGCTTTATTAAACGACATAAATTAAAGGATCTTCGAACAACAGTAATCACCTTAGATGGGAAAGTAATTTTTGATAATCAAAAGAAGGATTACAACCACATAGGGAATCATCTGGAAAGGCCCGAAATAAAAATGGCATTAGAGAGTGGAACCGGTTATTCTGTTAGAAGAACGTCAGAAACTACCGGAGTTTCTTATTTCTATTCGGCCACGCTGTATGACGACTACATAATACGAAGTGCGCTGCCCTACAATGTTGAACTAATCACCAGTTTGAAAGCTGATTACCATTTCGTTTGGTTTACCATATTCATTACTATAATACTCACCATCGCATTTTCCAGATTTACCAGAAAGTTTGGAATGTCCATTGCCCGATTAAGGGAATTTACCGTAAGGGCACACCGCGACGAGCCTTTGGGAATGGATATGGAAAAGACTTTTCCGCATAACGAACTGGGTGAGATTTCGCAACATATTATCAAAATATACAAGCGTCTTCGCGAAACAAAAGAGGCTCTATATATTGAACGCGAAAAGCTGATTACCCATCTGCAAAGTTCTCATGAAGGACTGGGGGTCTTCAATGCCGAAAAAAAAGAAATTCTTGTCAACAGTCTCTTTACACAGTATAGCAACCTGATATCGGATGTCAATCTTCAAAGCGCGGAAGAGGTATTCTCAATTCCGGAGCTACAGAAGATTACCGAATTTATAAACAATGCACCGGCAAAACCGGGAAATCAGGAGAGACGCCTCTCTCTTAATATTGAGAAAAACGGAAGAGTCTTTATTGTTGAATGTATCATTTTCCAGGACCTCAGCTTTGAAGTTTCAATTAATGATGTGACTATGGAAGAGGAACAGCACCGCATGAAAAGGCAGCTGACGCAGAATATTGCTCATGAGTTGAAAACTCCTGTAAGCAGTATCCAAGGATATCTGGAAACCATAGTCAACAATCCGAACCTGCCGAAAGACAAATTCAATACTTTCATAGAAAGATGTTATGCACAAAGCAACCGATTGACCAGGCTGCTAAGGGATATTTCGGTTCTTACCCGAATAGATGAGGCAAGCAACATGATCGACATGGAAAAGGTGGAAGTAAATTCACTGGTACAGAATATAATTAATGAGGTATCTCTGGAGCTTGAAATGAGAAACATCTCCGTTCATAACCTGCTGAAAAAAGATATGTATATCCGCGGAAACGCATCGCTCATCTATTCCATCTTCCGCAATCTGATGGATAATTCCATCTCTTACGCTGGAACCGATATTTCCATCACAATAAAATGCTTCAGAGAAGATGAAACATTCTATTACTTCAGTTTCTCGGATACAGGCGTAGGCGTTTCACCGGAACATTTGAACCGGCTCTTCGAACGATTCTACCGGGTTGACAAAGGACGATCGCGAAAGATAGGCGGTACCGGGCTGGGACTTGCCATCGTGAAGAACTCCATACTTATACACGGAGGAAACATCTCGGCCAAAAATAATAAAGGCGGTGGACTGGAGTTCGTATTCACCCTCGCCAAAAATTAAAAAGCAGGATTGCGAAGATTTTATTCTTCCGCAATCCTGTTTTGTTTAAAATAAATATGTATCTTTGCTTCTGCATTGGTTCTAAAGCCCTATCGGGCAAAAGATGAAAAGGGAATCAGGTGAAAGTCCTGAACAGTCCCGCTGCTGTAAGTTTCAACAAAACGTTGCTGGCAACTACTCACTACCACTGAACTGAATGTTCGGGAAGGTGCCTGCAAACGGAAACAGAGTCAGAAGACCTGCCATGCATGCTTTTCAATAGCTTTCGAGGATAAAGCGTTGAACCACGTAGCCGAATGATAATCATTCCGGTTATATTATTTCCATAACCAATTATGTAGCTGAAAGGGTGAAGGAATATTTTCTACTCTAACAGGCGAAAACTTTATGACAAATAGTATATAATCTTTAAACTCTGCCAAGTTTATTGAAAGACACCCGGTCGAAGTGATTCGCCCGGGTTTTCTTTTTTATTTATCGTCTGGGATGAATATCTTCATTGAAACGTTCAAACCCGGCAGCGTTGATTCTTTTCTTTGCCTGTCTGGTGGCATTAAATATCACATTCTTCAATTCCACTGACTCGGCACGGAAATCGCTATTCTCTTTCCCCTCTTTAACCTGCACTGTCAGCTGGAACGTACCATATCCATCAATGGTAACACTGTGCCCATCTTTCAGTTTTTCCTCAATGCAAGCGGCAATCCTTATAAACGCACTCATCAGTTCGCCCTTCTTAGCCGGCGAACCACCACTTAGCTCCCTGACCAAATCCTCCATCCTATAGTTAGATCTACTTTTTACACTTACCCAAACAGATTTTTTGTCTTCACCAGTCTTTGCATTCTTCAAAGTATTGGTGTGAACGCTGTAACGAATTGCCATTTCTTCCTCTTTAGATTAACAGATTAATTACTTTATACTATTACTTTATTATCGAAGAACTATTATTAGGGTCGCGACCCCAGCTTATTAGCCTTATGAGGCTATACTCATGGCATCATGACCCTAAACATCAAGGGACATGACCCTAACAATAAGTCGTCTAAACAAAGATACTAATTCGGCGGCAATAACCAGCTAGTTTCTCATTATTAGTCAGATAAATAACGGGCATAAGAGTAGAATTAAATCAAAAGTTTATTGTGTTTATAGATTTTCTTTCTAACTTTGCCGCGCATTGGTTCACAAAATCTCCCGTAGCGAAGAAGTGATTAAAAGGGAATCAGGTGAGAATCCTGAACAGTCCCGCTGCTGTAAGTTTCATTATAACGTTGTAAGCAACCACTCAATACCACTGAACAATTAGTTCGGGAAGGCGCTTTCCAACGGAAACAAGTCAGAAGACCTACCGTGCATTATGACAGTATAAAGCTTACGAGGAATGAGCTTAGCACATAACAAAACACATTTTATTACTTATTTAAACTGATAGACAAGATGAAAAAGATCTATTCTCTATTGCTGCTTACCGTGGTGGTACTATGTAGTTGCAACAGCGACGACAATTCGCCCATTGTAAACAGCACAACCGTTGTTCTTAACCTACAAGGAAAACTAGACAAGCCCGAAACTGAATTTACCGGGATATTTAAAGAAGAGCCGGCAGGGGCCTGGACTTATAAAAACACATTTGTTGACCAGACAGGTTATTTCGTTTTCGATAGCTACACAACAAGCTTTAATACATTTGGAGGGGGATTTACCTATACCAATAAGACTGATGTAAAAACTGCGGGATATACTAACAACAGTGCAATCACCGGTAGCGGTAAAACCAGTGCAACATATATGACTGTAAACCCAAGTGAGTACTCAACCGACAAGTTCCATTTTGCAGGAAACGCCAGCCATACCGTGAAAGGTATGTATGTAACCAACAGTACTTATGCCTATTTATCTATATTGAATGGTGACGGTTACGCAAAACCATTTAAGGATGGCAGCTGGTTTAAACTTACTGTTACTGGTTTAGATGATAAAGGTAACACAACAGGCACTGCCGAAATTTATCTTGCAGATTACCGCAACGGGAAAAAGGTTCTGCTTGATAAATGGACATGGATGGACCTTTCTGCCCTTGGCAAAGTTGCTGAAGTTAAATTCAGCCTATCTTCAACTGATAACGGAAATTTCGGAATGAATACTCCTGCCTATTTCTGCATGGACGGATTCACAATCGAATTATAATCTGAAAATAAAATGTCATACACTCGAAGCATAATAATCTCTTTATCCATTTGGTTCTGCACAAGTTTGCTTGTCCAGGCGCAAAAACCAGATTCCTTACGTGTACATACCCTTAAGGAAGTTGTGGTAAAGGAGAGAAAAAAGGAGAAGGAACTTCGTTCCACTACTCCGCTTCAGGTGCTTGATGTTAATCAATTAAAACAGTCCGGGTTATTACAGGTTTCGGATGCTGTCAGGTTTTTCAGCGGAGTGGTTGTAAAAGACTATGGCGGCATCGGCGGACTAAAAACAATCTCGGTACGAAGTCTGGGAGCCAACCACACAGCCGTGGTTTACGACGGGATTTCTATTACCGATTCTCAAACGGGACAAGTGGACCTTGGAAAGCTAACGCTGGATAATATTGAAGAGATTAGTTTGAACAGCGGGCAAAACGATAACATCTTTCAGCCTGCCCGACTCTTCTCTGCCGCCAGTGTCCTGAATATAAAGAGTCCGGCACCCGTACTTACTCAGAAAAATATAAATGCCAGCGCTACCTTTAAAGGGGGTAGCTTTGGCTTTTATAATCCGAGTCTTCATCTAGACAACCAGTGGAACGAGGTGTTGTCTTCCTCCTTCCATGCAGACTACATGCATGCCGACGGCAACTATCCCTACACTCAGCTTAACGGAACCGCCACGGAGCGATTGCATCGTCTTAACTCGGATATTGAAACGGTGAAGACAGAAGCCAACTTGTTTGCCCGTTTCAGCGACAGGCAGAAGGCCAGTTTGAAGGCTTATTACTACTTCTCGGACAGAGGTCTGCCTTCTAACAAATTATATTACGCACGTGCCGAGGAGCGTTTGAAAGACAAGAATTTCTTTGTCCAGGCAAATTATGAAAACCAATTATCCAATCGTTGGAGCCTCTTGATGAACGGTAAGTTCAACTGGGGCTACAACAGGTATGATAATCCGGACAACGCCACTTATAATGCGGTTACCCGAAATAATTATTATCAGAACGAATATTATCTGTCGGGAACCGTCATGTATCGTGCAAATTCTAATCTCTCCTTATCGTTGGCCAATGATGGAAGTATCAATACCATGAGGGCAGACCTTACCAATTTTGTCTACCCTACCCGCTTCACTTTGCTCAATGCGCTGGCTGCCAAGTATGTGAACAACCGCCTCACCGCAACGGCTCACATACTTTCTACCTTAACCCGCGAATCAGTAAGAACCGGAACGGCTGCCGATAACCGGAACCGCTTCTCTCCCTCTGTAAGCTTCTCCTACCAGTTGTTTAAGAACGAGGATCTGCGGGCGAGACTGCTTTACAAAGATATTTTCCGTCTGCCTACCTTCAACGATCTCTATTACGGAACGATAGGCACACGGTCGCTCAAGCCGGAACAGGCGAGCGAATTCAATGCCGGCCTGAGCTGGATTAAGAAATTTAACCACGTTATTCCATACATCTCCTTGTCGGTCGACGGTTTCTATAACCGGGTTAGCGATAAGATTGTAGCTGTACCCACAAAGAATCTGTTTGTATGGAGCATGCGCAATATCGGACGGGTTGACATCCGGGGAATGGAAGCAAATATGGAGACGGCATTCCGTTGCAGCGACAAGATCAGACTGGCCGCTACCGGAAACTATACCTATCAGCGCGCCATGGATAAAACAGATAAATACAACATGCCCGATAAGGTGACATATAATCATCAGATACCATACACTCCGCGTCATTCGGGATCGGCCAGACTCAGTCTGGAAATGCCGTGGGTAAACATTGCCTATACACTGATAGCTGCCGGCGAACGGTTTTCCAACCAGTACAATGCCCCGGAATATCGTCTGGAAGGTTACACGGAACACTGCGCTTCGTTGAGTAGAACCTTCAAAATGAAGAGCTGCTCCATCTCCGCACAGGCAGAGGTGCTCAACCTTTTCGATAAGGAATATGAAATAGTACAGAATTACCCGATGCCGGGACGACAGTTCCGCGGAAGCATACGTTTGATTTATTGATATGAAAAAAAGTATTCTACATATTATCCTCCTACTTTCGCTGTTGATGTGCGCCTGCGACGACACCATCGTATGGCAAGAAACGGGCGATCACCCTATGGAAACGGAAACAAAGGGAATCTATATTCTTTGCGAGGGGTTGTTTAACATGAACAACAGCACCCTCTCCTGCTACGACTTCGGGAAAGGGCAAATGATCTCGTTCCAGGATCAGGATAAAAGAGGAAGCGACAAGACTAGCTTCGACTACTTCAAGATGATGAACGGCAGGAAGCTGGGCGATACCGCCAACGACCTTCAGCGTTACGGTTCCAAACTTTACTGTGCGGTAAACGTATCCAGTCAGATAGAGGTACTGAATGCCTCCGATTGCGTTTCGCTAAAACAGATTCCTCTGATAAACGAAGAAGGAATTGCCCGTCAGCCCCGCTACTTTGCCTTTTATAAGGATAAAGCCTATGCATGCAACTTCGATGGAACAGTTGCACGAATTGATACTACTACATTAAAAGTGGACGGCATAGTTAAAGTTGGCCGCAATCCCGACGGCATTTGTGTGGCAAACGGCAAGCTTTATGTGGCGAATTCGGGTGGACTGGACGAAAAGAATCCGGATAATACCGTATCGGTAATCAGCACGGAGACTTTTACGGAAACAAAGAGAATTACGGTTCGCAACAACCTGGGCACCATTCATGCGGATGAATCGGGGAATGTTTATGTAGTTTCGCGCGACAGCTACAATTATACCATTGGCGATTACAACTGTCGGCTGCATCGCATCGATAGCGAAACAGATAAACTGATTAAAACATATGATCGGCCTATTCTGAGCTTTACTATCAGCGGGCATCTGGCTTATATGTACAGTTACAACTCGAACATTGAAGCCATTCAGGTGATGGATACACGTACGGGGGAGATTATTGATGACAATTTTATTAAAGATGAAACAAAGATTGTCCGTACGTACCATATCGATGTTAATCCGGTCAACGGTGATATCTACATCTGCGATGCGCAGAATTACGTAATCAACGGAAGCATTGTTTGCTTCTCCAAGAATGGTGTACATAAATTCACCATTGATGCAAAAGGCATAAACCCAAACTCTGTATTGTTTATAAACAAATAGGAACAATGAAAAAGATTCTACTAAGTATCATAACTTTGCTTGCCATTCAAGGTCAGGCTCAAAATAAATATTACATAACCAAGGTGCTGGAATATGTTCCTGCTCCGGGACAATTCGTGAATGTGCTTCCGGCGTACACAAGCGGTGACAATGCTGCTACCATGTGTGCCAAATGCTTGGATTACTTTAATCAGGATTATACCGTTAGTTTAGGCGCTTTTGGCGGTTATATAACTGTGGGATTTGACCATACAATTGCGAATAAGGAAGGCGAATATGATATCAAAGTACTGGGAAATGCCTTCGATGGAAGCGCAGAACCGGGAATCGTCCTTGTATCAGCCGATACAAACAAGGACGGTTTGCCCAACGATACTTGGTACGAACTGAAAGGGTCGGAATATGATAACCCGAATACCATTCACAACTACCAGATTACCTATTACAAACCGGCGAATGCTACTGATAAAGTCAGATGGACAGACAACAAGACCGGAGAAGGATACGTACTGCGCAACACTTTCCATACACAAGCATATTATCCTCAGTGGATAAATGCAGAAACAATGACCTATCAAGGTTCACGGCTTCAGAACAACGGAACTTTCGACAGTAATCTGAATAAGTGGGTTATGGCTTCGTATGAGTATGGTTATGCTGATAATCAACCAAACATATCAGATGGGTGCAAGCTGAAACTGGACTGGGCGGTCGATGCAAACGGTAACAGCGTGAAGGTAAAAGGCGTTGACTTTATTAGGATTTATACAGCCGTGAACCAAGCCATAGAGAATGGTGTGGGCGAAATCTCCACTGAAATTTCAGGAGTTGAAGATCTTCACCCCGAATTGACGGGAGAATCCGTTATACTTACGGCAATTAATCAGGTGAGTAATAACTCCAAAGCGATTTATCAAGATGGGCGTCTCACCATTGAAGAAGAATATCCTTGTATCGTGCAAGCTTATAATCTACAGGGAACGGTTGTTGGTCAGTGGAATCACGAAGGAGGGATGCAAAGTTTTGAGTTTACACCAGCCAGAGGAGTCTATTTGATAAAGACTGCAACGAATAATCAGAAAATAGTTGTTACCCGTTAATCCCGTTTTACCACCTGATTTACTGAAGTTTTTTGAACGGTATTTTCGTCTCTCATTGAAATATAGCAAACTGTAATTTAATATATTAGGTGCTATCCTAAAAAGTTCGCCGAGTACTAATATTGGAATATAGTTACATTATAAGGATTCGGGAGCGAGCCGTTTCTACTCAGGAGCTGATTACATAAGCGAAATGAGCATGAAACTTTAAAGGATTATGTTGCAGCATAGATAAAACTGTCATGATTACAGGAACTTAAAGTATATTGGCCTATAAACAGCTGCACCAAATTGTTTCATCTCTCTTTGATTGCAGGAGCAAGATGAACATTAAACTACAAAGGATATGTTGTAGCGTAGGCTGTACTGTCGTGATTACAGAAAATAGAAGAATATTGGTCTATAAATACCTTCAGTAAATTGCTCCACCTCTCATTTATTTCAAGAACTAATTGAGCATTGTTTAACCCTTCAGGGAACAATCTATTTCTCCTCAGCAACGACAAGCAGAAAATTCGGCCGGCTCTAATTAAAGAGAAAGCTGGCTCCAAGTAATTACAAAATCCGAATGAACTCTGTAATGAAGTCGAAACTTCTGTTGCTTAGCAGTTCGCATTTCGCAGGCATCAAACCTTCCATTATCCTCAGGCATAAAGGGGGCTATTAATAAATGCTCCTTAAAGTCAACCCCTTCTTCTCCCAAGAGCTTGAACATGGTCTCTTTTGCCGACCAATGCAACAACAAGTGAAGCACCTCTTTATCAGAATAGATAGCAGCAATTTCCTTTTCGCTGAGAAACTTGGAGCGAAGCTTCAGGATTCTTTCGCCATATTGCTCTATATCAATCCCAACTCTTTTATCTGGATTGAGAATAACCGCAACATATCCTTTTGTATGCGAGATGCTGATTTGGTAAGATTGATCTGCCAGATAAGGCTTACCACTAGGAAGATAGTTCACCTGTTTTTCTTCTCCGCAAAGGTCTTTCAATAGAGCACGGACAGAGAGCCACTCCAATCTCCTGAAAGGAGCTGTTAGATGCTGCATCTGCTCTAAAACCTGAGCGGGATTATTAAACTGCTGAAGCAAATTCTCAAAGTTTTCTTCCATCTTCCAGATTCCCCAACAGCAATCATCTTCTATGTATTTTTCAATAACAGCCATACGCTTAGTGAGATTTTACAGTCAACGTCTCCATGATCCGGATAATATCCTGACGGATATAGTTCACCACCGGAGCAATGGAATCGGCATTGGTTATTGTATTAAAATAAAGAGACGCATTAAAGAAGTAATGACTACTATCAGTCAAAGCAACCTGTATGGGGGTTGCCACTTTTCCTTGAATATCGTATAGAATTCCGTATCTATGAGCCGTGTCATTTGAATAAGCCTTCTCTTTTATACCTGTGGCAACTGCAGTGTGTTGATAAGCCATCTTGCGGCTCTCTTCGGCAAAAGTGCGAAATTTATCGGGTGTTATCAAATGAAACGTGCAGTAAAGCCTAGCATTCAGCTGAGGATAATCTACATTGCAGAAATACTCACCAGGTTTGTTCTTTTGCCAGGTAAGCTTTGCCTGATTAGAAATATCGAACGTAAAAGGTAAAGTGTCTGTTGACAAGGCATATATAGCCTTCGGGAAGGACACTTTTAGTGGTTCTTTCTTTTTGGAGGGCGAACATGCTTCCATTAAAAGAAGTATCAGTATAAAAGAAAATATTCCCTGAAATAGTTTAGTTTTCTCTTTCGTTGTCATTGATGGAAAATTTAACTTTTAAAATGCGGCGTTCATCCATTTTCAGGACTTCAAAGTCGTATTCTTTATAATGCAGAACCTCATGTAGAGCGGGAAATTCCCCTTTAATTTCGAGCAACAAACCTGCCAGAGTATCAGCCTCTCCTGCTATTTCTTCAAAGATATCATTTTCCAGATCTGTAATCTTATAAAAATCAGTCAACAAAGTCTTTGCCTCGAAGATATAACTATGATTATCCAGCTTGACAAAATTACGTTCTTCCTCATCATATTCGTCATGGATTTCTCCAACAATCTCCTCAATAATATCTTCCATGGTGATAATCCCGGAAGTTCCTCCGAACTCATCGACCACAATCGCAATATGAATTTTATTGGCCTGAAAATCGCGAAGTAAGTCATCAATCATCTTTGTCTCCGGCACAAAATAGGCTGGACGGATAAGAGATTGCCAACGGAAATTATCGCTCTTATTCAGGTGAGGAAGCAAATCTTTAATATATAGAATCCCTTTGATATCATCTCTTGATCCTGAATACACCGGTATTCTTGAATAGGCATTATCAATAATACACTGAAGTACTTCTTTATAGGTAGCCTTAATATTCAAATCGACCATATCCAGTCGTGAAGTCATCACCTCTTTTGCTGTCTCTCCGCCAAACCGGATAATCCCCTCAAGGATCTGCTTTTCGTCAGATAACTCTTCTTCATCAGTCAGCTCCAGAGCATGAGAGAGTTCATCTACCGAAATATTGTATCCTTTCCGAGCCATGTGTCGATTGGCAAATGTTGTGGAACGAGTCATAACCAGAACAAGCGGCAAAAATACAAACTCCAGTATTTTAATTATCGGAGCGCCAAAACGACAAAAAGAAAGGCTTCGTTGTGAAGAATATATTTTTGGCAACATCTCACTAAAAAGTAATAAAATGGTAGCGATTACAACAGTCAAAAAAATGATTCCGATAATTTTGTATTCACCAAAATCAAAAACGCTCAGAAAGAAAGCGTTAAATAACATGATAATGGCTACATTGACAAACAAATTGGTCACTATAATAGTAGCCAGTAATCTATCGGATTTTTCCAGCAACGAAGATATTTTTCTGTCAGAAGAATGGTTACGCTGTGCAATTACATTTAGTTCGGAGGAAGAAAGCGAAAAAAAGGCAGTTTCTGAAGCAGAAACAAAACCTGAAACAATTAACAGCAATATGGCTATAAATAGTTCTAATTCTGCAACTAAAGAAGGTGTATGTGCGGTTATACCGCTTATAAAATTAGCCAATTGGCATATAAAGGCATCTGAGTCCAAAGATTTTGAATTTAGTTAAACATCGGAAGAATTATGTATTTTGAAACATGAACCAAGAAATACATTCGGTTCATGTTTCAAAATACATAATTCATCAATTTAGAAAGGCAGATCATCTGTAGGATTTTCTTGTGCAGGCTCCTGTTGAGCTTGCATCGGTGCACCTTGAGATGGCGCCTGATAAGTTCCATTGCCTGGTTGGGCTCCTCCTCTCGGACTAAGCATCTCCATATTATCTGCAAATATTTCTGTAATGTATCTTTTGGCACCACTAGGATCATCATAAGAACGAGTTCTTATCTTTCCTTCAATGTACAATTTATCTCCTTTATGCACATACTTTTCAGCAACTTCAGCCAATCCTCTCCATAAAACAATATTATGCCATTCAGTCCTTTCAGGAACCTGAGTGCCATTGGCCAAAGTATACCCTTTCTCGGATGTTGCCAAAGTAAAGTTTGCTACTGCTACCCCACTATCCAAATACCTAACATCAGGATCTTTCCCAACGTTTCCCAACAATATCACTTTATTAACTGACATAAGATTTGTTTTTAAAAATTATTAGTTCATCTTTTGCCCAAAAATAAGCAGAAATTAGTCATCAAACAAATATTCAGATGATATTTACAAATATTTCTCAAGAAAGAGATGTATCAATCTAGACACAGCAAACTGGTCAATATCCTTAATCGCGACTTTCTTATAGTTGGAAAAAGATTTTGAATGTTCGGACAAAACAACCTCATAAAAATTAGTAATAATAATTCGATGGGACAATACATGTTTTACATTTCGTTCCAGGCAACGAATCATTGGCTCTTCACCAGAAGTAAATAATTGCTGAAATTGGGGTAAAGCATAGAATTCCTCCTCACTAAGCAGATGCTCTGTCTCTATCAACGGAAGCTCGAACAGATTTTTCCAGATATCGTTTCCGCTACGCTTATTAATAAAGGTATACGCGCCCATGCGTACATATATATAATTAAAATACCGATTTGACGATTTTGTCTTGCCTTGCTTTACAGGGAGCACACGTGTTAGTTTCTCGGCAAAAGCGATACAGCTATCAACCAATGGGCATACATTGCAATCCGGAGAAGATGGGATACATTGAATAGCACCAAAATCCATAATTGCCTGATTATAGATTCCAGGATTCGATTTATCCAACAGTTCAGCTGCCAAAGAAGCAAACAACTTTTTTCCTTGTGTTGAATCAATCGGAGTATCAATTCCCAAATAACGCGACAATACCCGATAAACATTTCCATCAACTACTGCATACGGCAAGTTGTAGGCAAAAGAGCAAATTGCAGAAGCAGTATACTCACCGACTCCTTTCAGAGAAAGAATCTCATCGTAACTTTTAGGGAAGTCACCCAAGATGCTTTTTGCAGCAGTATGAAGGTTTCTGGCTCTGGAATAGTAGCCTAATCCCTGCCAATACTTCATCACTTCGTCTTCATCAGCTTCAGCAAGCGATTTTACTGTTGGAAAGCGTTCAACGAATCGGATAAAGTAGTCATATCCCTGCACTACCCGTGTTTGTTGCAAAATGATTTCTGAAATCCATATTAAATAAGGGTCAGTCGTCTCACGCCATGGCAAAGCCCTCTTATTTACTGAATACCAGTCTATAAGTTTATTACTAAAATCACTCATCACATAAATCAAAATAACATTTCTCCACAAAAGTAAAGCAATAAACGGGAATCAGCCTACTTTTTTAGAAAAATCTTAAGGATATATTTTTTTGAGAACCTAAAAAGCTATATATTTGCATTCCAAAAAATTAGAAGTACTTATAACATTTATTTTTTAATAAAATGACAAAAGCAGATATTGTAAACGAGATTGCCAAGAATACCGGTATTGATAAAACTACAGTGCTTACAACAATTGAAGCATTCATGGATACAGTGAAAGAATCATTATCAAACGACGATAATGTATATTTACGTGGATTTGGTAGTTTTGTAGTAAAGAAAAGAGCTCAGAAAACAGCTCGTAACATTTCTAAGAACACAACTATCATTATCCCTGAACACAATATCCCATCGTTCAAGCCTGCGAAGACATTTACACTTGCAGTAAAGAAATAATTAACAAGAGTATTAACCATAAAATTTTGAAGCTATGCCAAGCGGAAAGAAGAAGAAAAGACATAAAATGTCTACTCACAAACGTAAAAAAAGACTAAGAAAGAACAGACATAAAAGCAAGAAATAATTTTTAGTCTGTATAACAGAAATAAAGAACAAACTTGTTGAGACTAATGTCTTGGAAGTTTGTTCTTTGTTTAAAGAGGAACTTCAAATGAACAATAGATATTAATCTACTGTTCATCACTTAACTAATAAAGAAAGATATTGTGACAAGCGAACTGGTAGTAGACGTACAACCCAAAGAAATTTCCATTGCACTTCTTGAAGACAAGAATCTGGTGGAACTTCAAAGTGAAGGGAGAAACATCTCCTTCTCTGTGGGTAATATGTATTTAGGCCGCGTAAAAAAATTAATGCCCGGTTTAAATGCTTGCTTCGTGGATGTCGGTTACGAAAAAGACGCCTTTCTTCATTATTTAGATTTAGGTCCTCAATTTAATTCTCTACAAAAGTACGTAAAACAAACACTAAGCGACAGAAAAAAGCTTAATTCCATTGCCAAAGCAACTGTTCTTCCCGACATAGAAAAAGAAGGAACTATCTCCAACGTTTTAAAAGTAGGTCAGGAAGTTGTTGTACAGATTGTAAAGGAACCTATCTCAACCAAAGGGCCAAGACTTACAGCAGAGATTTCATTCGCAGGAAGATATCTAGTGCTTATCCCCTTTAACGACAAGGTTTCTGTTTCACAAAAAATTAAATCAAGTGAAGAGCGTGCCCGGTTAAAACAACTTCTGCAAAGCATTAAACCAAAGAACTTTGGTGTTATTGTGCGCACAGTAGCAGAAGGTAAAAGGGTTGCCGAACTTGATGGAGAACTCAAGGTTCTTCTAAAACATTGGGAAGAGAGCATCACAAAAGTTCAGAAAGCAACCAAGTTTCCTACTCTTGTTTATGAGGAGACTAGTCGCACTGTTGCATTGCTTCGTGATTTGTTTAATCCTTCTTTCGAAAACATATACATCAACGATAAAAACGTATATGAAGAGATAAAGGATTACGTTACACTTATTGCCCCTGAAAGGGCTGAAATCGTAAAGTTGTATAAAGGACAGCTTCCAATCTACGATAATTTCGGTATCACCAAACAAATAAAATCCTCATTTGGAAAGACTATTTCCTACAAAAGTGGTGCATATCTGATTATCGAACATACAGAAGCTCTTCATGTGGTCGATGTGAACAGCGGTAACCGCGCAAAAGGAACCAACAGCCAGGAAGGAAATGCTTTGGAAGTTAACCTCGGAGCGGCCGATGAATTGGCAAGACAACTTCGTCTCAGGGATATGGGAGGAATTATCGTCATAGACTTCATCGATATGAATGAACCTGAAAATCGGCAAAAAGTTTACGAAAGAATGTGTGCCAATATGCAACTGGATCGGGCCAAACATAACATTTTGCCACTAAGTAAATTTGGTTTGATGCAGATCACTCGCCAACGTGTCCGTCCTGCCATGGATGTAAACACAAGCGAAACCTGCCCCACCTGTTTCGGTAAAGGGACCATTAAGCCTTCTATCCTCTTTACAGATAATTTAGAGAATAAAATTGATTACCTGGTAAATAAACTAAAGGTAAAGAAATTCACTCTGCACATCCACCCGTATATTGCAGCGTATGTTAATCAGGGATTAATATCCTTGAAACATAAGTGGCAAATAAAATACGGATTTGGTATTAAGATTATTCCTAATCAAAAACTCGCCTTCCTGGAATATCTATTCTACGATTCAAATGGCGAAGAAATTGATATGAAAGAAGAAATCGAAATCAAGTAAAAAACAAAAGGCTGCCCAAATGGACAGCCTTTTATTTTAAATTGCATTTTAAAACTAACGCAACCAAATAAGATCGCCTACCTGAGGTACATATTCACCTGGCTTAGCATTGAGTTCGTATAAGTTTTTAAGGCGAATACCATAACGTTGAGAAATGCTGTGCATAGAGTCATCCTCACGCACTACGTGAACCTTATACTTTTCTGCGGCATGTTTTTTCTTGGCATGCAGATAAACAATATCTCCTTCTTCGAGGGTGTATCCCTTTTGAAGGTCGTTATACTTTATAAGCTTACGCGCTGAGGTTTCAAATTCTTTTGCAATACTCTCGAAGGTATCACCACGACGAGCAACTACATAAAGTAAATCGTTAGCAATATAAGCCTGATGCGAATTGAATATCACCAATTCCTTTTTATCGCGTACAGCTTTTCCCAGTCCCTCCCTGTCATATTTATAGAGTTCATAATCTTCTATGATGGTAATCAGACGGTTTGCATAAGATGGATCTGTTGCATATCCGGCTTTCTTTAAACCAATTGCCCAACTCTTATAATCGGTTACTTCATAATTAAACAGGAATGCATAACGTGAACCTGATACAAGGAATTTGGAATGATCTTCATAGGAAGCTCCAGGGTGCTCGTATGCCCGGAAACACTCATTACGGGCATCATCATCATGAAGCACGCTCGGACCATTCCATCGCCCACCGCATTTAATGCCAAAATGGTTATTCGATTCTTTTGCCAATGTGCTTTCACCGGCGCCAGATTCAAGTAATCCCTGTGAAAGAGTTATACTAGCAGGAATTTTGTAAGTTCTCATCTGCTTCACTGCTAAGCTACTGTATTGCTTAACGTATGCCACGTATTTGGGGTTTCTGAATTGTGCCTGCATCATACCTGAATATGCTGTAGACACTGCAAAAACAAATAACAATCGGGAGAGTTTCATAATCTATGTTTAATTCTGGTTCAAAGCACAAAATTCATAAAAATAATCGAATAAACCAATCTCTTTTATTAACTTTGTTTATCAAACCTTTAAAACTACGCAGGTATGAAAGAACTACTAATCAAGTCTGTTATAAAAATATGCCAATACGACGAACTGAATGACGAAGATAAAAGATTGATCGACCAATCGAAAGAGGCAACCAAACGCAGCTATGCACCCTATTCCAAATTCTCTGTCGGAGCTGCCGCTTTACTTGAAAACGGAATAACTGTCACAGGTACTAATCAGGAAAACGCTGCCTACCCTTCGGGTTTGTGCGCCGAACGTACCACACTTTTTTATGCCAATTCTCAATATCCTGAATCAGCAGTAAAAACACTCGCTATTGCAGCTCGCACTGAGCGTGATTATATAGAAACTCCTATTCCTCCTTGTGGTGCTTGTCGTCAGGTAATCCTCGAAACAGAAAAACGTTTTGGAAAACCTATCCGCATTTTGCTTTATGGAAAAAATTGCATTTATCTGATTGAAGGGATTGAAGATCTGCTTCCGCTCTCTTTTGATGCTTCGGCAATGGAGTAGTTTCAATTAGCAATCAAATGTCTTATATTAAATAGGAAAATAATATGAAAAAGATCTGTTTATTGCTATTATTCTCTGTATCATTATCTGGTTGTGTAACTTCACAAATAGAGAATAAAGGTTCATTTATTCGAAATGATGATACCAAAAGCATATTTGTAACAAGTGATAAGATAAAACCGGGCATGAGTAAAGCAGAGCTGATTTCCATTTTTGGAAAGCCATATAAATCAGCCTTCTTTTATGATAAGGATAAGATATTACACGAAACACTGTATTATAAGGAGCAACTTTATATAATGACATGGTACTCCGTAAATACAATATTTCACTTTGAGAACTCCATATTGATATCTCAGGAACAAGGGAATGAAAGCCTTACCTTTGATAATAGCTGTAGCTGCAAAAAATAACTTCTCAAATGAGTCTTCAATAAAAAAAAGCTGCTTCCATTATGGAGGCAGCTTTTTTTATAAAGTATCATGTTTATTTAGATTCCAAGTGAAGTCATCACGGCTTTAACTTTTTCGTCTGCCTTTTCATTTGCGTCATCAAATTCTTCACGAGATTTCATTTCACCTTTCACTTCAATATAGAATTTAATCTTAGGTTCTGTTCCTGAAGGACGAATAGAGACCTTGCTTCCATCTTCAGTAAAGTATTGCAAAACATCCGATGCCTCGGGCATATCCAGGTTACTCTGTTCGCCAGCTGCATTAGTTTGTTTCAAAGCATTAAAATCTTTATAAAGAACAATTTTAGAACCAGCCATTTCTTTAGGAGGATTATTACGGAAATCAGCCATCATCTGCTTAATTTCTTCGGCACCACTCTTACCTTTCTTCACAACAGAAATACCTTTCTCTTTGGAGAATCCGTATTCAACATAAATATCCTGAAGAAGCTGATATAGTGTTTTGCCATTATCTTTTGCCCATGCAGCAACTTCAGCGATCAAACAACAGGCCGAAACAGCATCTTTGTCACGAACAAAATCTTCAGCAAGGAATCCGTAGCTTTCTTCTCCCCCACCAATATATACTTTTTTACCTTCAAGCAGACGGATTTCGCGAGCAATCCACTTGAATCCGGTGTAACAATCAAGTATCTCAATGTTGTTACGATCGGCTATTGTCTTAATCAGCTCAGTTGTAACGATTGTTTTTACCACAAACTCGTTACCCTTAATCTTATTCAACGCCTTGTACTGAGTAATGATATAATAAAGGTACATCAAACATGTCTGATTGCCATTAATCAGTACCCATTCTCCCTTATCGTCTTTACATGAAATACCTACGCGGTCAGCATCCGGATCGGAAGCCATAACTAAGTCTGCATCGGTTTCCTTTGCTTTTTCAATAGCCATTGACAATGCAACCGGTTCTTCCGGATTAGGAGATTTCACGGTTGGGAAATCACCGCTAATCACGTTTTGTTCAGGAACAGGTATAATATTAGTAAAGCCCCACATTTTCAACGCACGAGGTACGATATGCACACCTGTACCGTGAATCGGAGTATATACAATCTTTAAATCATTATGACGAGCAATTACTTCCGGGTCGATTGATACAGTTTTTACCTTATCCAGATAAGCTTTATCGATCTCTTCTCCAATGATTTCAATCAATGCCGGATTTCCTTCAAATTTGATATCGGCCGCTGAAGCTACTTTATTCACTTCATCAATAATACCTGCATCGTGTGGTGCCAGTACCTGAGCCCCATCATCCCAATATGCTTTGTAACCATTGTATTCCTTCGGGTTATGAGAAGCAGTGAGGATGATACCACTCTGACATCCCAAGTGACGAATAGTAAACGACATTTCAGGAGTTGGGCGAAGATCTTCAAACAGATATACTTTGATACCGTTAGCAGAAAAGATATTTGCAGAAATTTCGGCAAACTTACGACTGTTGTTACGGCTATCGTGACCAATAACTACCGAAATCTGTTTCAATTCGCTGAAAGACTTATTCAGATAGTTAGACAGTCCTTGGGTTGCAGCACCAACAGTATAGATATTCATCCGGTTGCTGCCTGCTCCCATAATACCACGTAAACCGCCGGTTCCAAATTCCAGATCTTTGTAGAAAGATTCAATTAAATCTGTCTTATCCTCATTTTCGAGCATTCTTTTTACTTCAGATTGTGTCTCTGCATCATAAGCCGGAGTCAGCCATTTCATTGCTTTCTCTGTAACGAATTTTATTAATTCCTCATTACTCATACGTCTATTTCTATTTTATATTATTATTTTCAGAAGTTTAATAATTATACAAAAATAAGTTTTTCAACTCATATTTCCTATCTAATCAATTAACTTTTTGAGTTAAACGATTTCTTATTCAAGTACTTTATAACGGTCACCTGTCGTTTTTGCTATCTCTTCCAGAAAATCCTTCGGATATCCCGGTCTAATCACTGGAGCAGGTTGCCCAATAGAATTTCTTTCAAATTTACCGTTTTTCATACGTTTCACTACTCCATCGTTATATTTAACGATCAGGAATTCGCCAAGGCGCTTCCATGTTTCTGTTGTAGTCTGTGCGGTCATACCCGAATAATTGGTAAGAAATGCTTTTGCTTTGGCCGGATCGGTCTCAAGCATCTTTGTGGCGGTTGCCTCAATCGCTTCCTGAGAGGTATTAAATCCATTTTCCAGTTCTTTCTGAGTTGCACGCATATCATCGATCATTAAACTATAACGCGGATAGATCATATTCGACACCCAGTTGAATACCCAGAATGAAGACTCCCATGAAAAAGTAAGAAAATCGCCTTTGCCCTGAGCATAACAGTCAGGCACTTTGTCTGTACAACAATACACCGGAGTGTATACTGTCATGTTAGCATCATCCATTCCAAACCAAAGCACACCACCAACGGCATCGGGTTTATCAGCTCTCATTTGTGCCACGAATGTAAACCCGGTTTGCTGTGTCGAAATGGGACGTTCATTGAAATATTGCTGATCTCCGACTTTGAATGTGAGTGGAGAAAGACGGTATGGACTCTTGAAAGGGCCTGCACCAAAGTCTTTTGTTAAATCAAGCGGAGTTCCTTCGTAATGATCACGCATGGCATTCTTAATATCCTGTACAGATATTTTCTTGGGGGCTTTTATATAAAGAGGCATTGGCTCGGTAGTAGTGCCTTGAATGTAACTTAAATACTTATCCATCTCCGGATTGAACATTCTATAAAAGCTCCATACTCTGGCTTCACAAAAGCGACGAGCTTCAAAATCAATCGGAGCATAAGCATCGGCAAAACTAAAATCTTTATTCACTCCATTGAAATATTTCTTCTCGCGAGCAAATGATATTACATCCGAAGAGTACATGCAATTCTCTTTGTCGTCCATATTAAACTGATGGATACGCGACTGGTTTGCATGAGCCGAAATACAATCATCAGGAATGCGTACTGCAACCCATACTGCTCCACGAATACCTGGTCCTTTACCGATCATCTCCATTACCCATATTTCGTTCGGGTCGGCGATAGTGAATGATTCTCCACTGCTGTAATATCCATATTCTTGTACCAGATTATCCATTATTTGAATAGCTTCTCTGGCGGTACGTGCGCGCTGAAGGGTAATATAGATTAAACTTCCATAATCAACAATTCCGGTTGAATCAACAAGTTCCGGGCGTCCACCAAAAGTAGTTTCGGCAATAGTCAACTGAAACTCGTTCATGTTTCCAATCACATTATAGGTCCTTTTGGCTTGTTCTATCTTTCCCAGATATTTTCCGGTATCCCATTCATGTATATCCAGCATGGTTCCTTGTGAATACGTAGCTGCCGGATAATGACATAGGTATCCGTACATGCCATAAGAATCGGCAGAGTAAGAAACAATGGTTGATCCATCAACAGAAGCATTTTTTCCTACAATCAGATTAGTACAGGCAAAAGTTTTTGCCAGTGCTGCTATCAGCAAGAAAGCAAAAGTCAAGAGTCTTTTATTCATATATTACTATTATAGCTATTAATTATTCTACCATATAAATGTATCACGATATAATGTAGAATTGCCGCAATTGTCAGTTACCAGCAATTCAATTGTATGTCTGATGCCTTTCTGCACTTTTCTCGAATCGAGCCTGCAGCTAAGGCGGGAATTCATCATTCTTAAATGAAAAAGCGCAAACTTTCCGTCAATTTTTCCTTTGTAGGATTTGATACCGGTCTGTTTATCATAAATAGAAAAAGAGACGATTCCGGTTTTTCCCCAGAAACTCTTTCCTACGGGTGCCACTACCGGATGGATTGTATCCACTTTCACAGCATAGGTTCCCAGTTCTTTTATATCTGCACAAACAAATCCATTAATAAATTTCCCTCCTAAGGAACGATATCCCTTCCCTCTTTTCTGGGCAATATAATATTTGTTCGTGTCCGGAGTTACCATATTCCTTATTCCAATCTGCAATTCGCAAGGAGCATGCAAAGGCAAAGCCACACTATGCAACTGACAATCTGACGAGACAGCTCCGGGAACATCCATAACCTTGAAGTTTACAGGCTCATCCTGGTACACCATTCCCCTAGGTATTGTTAGTTTAACCCCAGGCTCCTGCAAAATATTCAATTCATCCCACCTGATAATCCTCTTATCTCCAGTATCCCATTTCGGAATAGCCTGTTTGCGTCCTCTTACTGTGAAAGTGCATTTTGAAGTATTTCCATAAACATCTTTCAGGATAAACAGAAACTTATAATCACGTTCTTCATCAATTGTTATAATCCCGTTTTTATCATCAGTCCTCAAAACCCGCAGTTTATTACCCGGGTCGCGGAAACATTTCATATAACCCAGATATGTACTCGAATTTACATATCCGTTTTCATTATCCGAAAAATAATCCATGTGACTTGAGGCTATCAGTTTTCCGTCTACACATAGAGCAACCGAATGAACTCCATAATGATTATACACACCGTCCATAAAATCAAAGGCTTTTATTCCGGCACCTATTTCTCCCCATGCTTCGAGTACACTCTTCTTTGAAAGAGGGAACGAAACATTGGTTTGCTTACCATTCACCACTCCTTTGCCTCTCTGAGGAAAAAGCATCACAGCCTGAGCCACAGGAGCCTTGGTGTCTTTTATCACATTGACATAAAACTGAAGCGGATCTACCACATCACCGGTTTCCGTATTCAATAAGTCCATATGCAAATGTGGCCCGAAAGAATAACCTTCATTACCGCTCCACCCAATTTGTTGCCCCGCCTTTACTGGGAATTTATCCGAAGGCAAATCGATACTGACCTCATCCTGTTCATGCTCATACTGATAATTTTCAGTATAAGCTGTAATATAATTTACAAAACCCATCATGTGGCGATAAATGGAAGTATATCCATTATTATGCCTTACATGCAACATATATCCCGAGCCTAAAGAGACGCATATCTTAGATATATACCCATCGGCAATACTGTAAACAGGTAGTCCGGTTAATCCTTGGGTCTTAAAATCGAGTCCGCGGTGAAAATGGTTTGCTCTCAATTCCCCAAAATTCCCACTTAAAATCAGAGGAGGATTTAAAGGCGGTACAAATTCAGCCTTTCTTGACTCCTGCGCTGTAAGCGGAAGTCCGGCAAACAACATTAGAGCAATAATATATCTTTTCATTAAAACTAATACAATTTCCAACAGTTGCAAACTTACAGTTTTTTATTCAAAGCACATAATCATTATAAATATTATTCACAACTGTTCAACATAATAACCTCTTTAAACGTTATCTAATTAAGAAGTTAATAATATTATGAAAGTAGCTATTACAGGAAGTACAGGATTTATAGGGAGACACCTTACAGCTTTCTTAATAAGTAAAGGAGCTGACGTACAAGCCATCAGGAGGGAAGATTTGCTTCCGGAGCGTAAATTAGATTTAATAGCTCTGTTGAACGGATGTGATGCGATAATCAATCTGGCAGGCGCTTCGATCAATTGCCGCTGGTCAAAGACAAACAAACTTAAAATCAGAGATAGCCGGGTTAAGACAACCCGTACTCTGGTTCAGGCCATTAATGAACTAGGAAATAAGCCTGAGGTGTTTATTTCTGTTTCAGCAGTAGGTATCTATACTGACAAGAAAGAAATATGGAGTGAAAGAGAAGGAGCATACGATGAAGGATTTCTTTCAAAAGTTTGTCAGGAATGGGAAGCAGAGGCCAGGAAAATACATGATGACGTTCGCCTTGTAATTCCACGTTTAGGGGTTGTATTAAGTAAAGATGGCGGTGCTTTTCCCAAAATGGCACTACCCTTCCGCCTGTTTGCAGGAGTAAGAATTGCATCAGGCAATCAGGGGTTTTCATGGATTCATTTAAAAGATTTACTTGAGATATTCTGGACTATTATTAATACAAAGAAAATCAAAGGTGTAATAAATTGCACAGCTCCCCAAATGTGCGACAATCTGATATTTACTTATAGCATGGCTAAAGAGAGTCACCGTCCGGTTTTTTTAAGCATTCCATCATTACTCTTCAAACTGATGTATGGAGAAAGGGCATCCATTTTCACTAAAGGACAAAAGGTTTTTCCTTATAAGCTACTCAACTACGGGTTCATGTTCCAATTTCCGGAAATTAAAACGGCACTAAGGGAGTTATGTCACTAAAAAAAATTAAATTATTGATTTATATGTACTATAAAGGGACTGCATCTATTTGACAATGCAGTCCTTTTTTTTTAATTTTCAAAAACTGTCAATACTCTATATAAAAGGGTAACAAGAATATCTGTTCATATAGAAATTCCCAATAGTATTTTTTATTCTGTGGAAGGCTGCATTAGCAGTTGTTGGTTAGCTTCCTCAATCTCAAAATATTCTGCAAGTTCTCGTTCTCCCCAATGAGCTCCATAACTCTCATTATGTTGACTAAGATCCAGACCGAGATGCTCACTTTTAGCCGAAACCCGCATTGGTACCATTTTATCTGTTAACCAGTAAAGAGCATATGTTACAACAAAAGTATATCCCCCCACAATTATGACGGCTAATACATGAATCAGAAAAACATGGATATTCCCTGCTAAAAGGCCATTAACAAAGATTCCAGTAAGAATTGTGCCTATAATACCTCCAACTCCATGTGTAGGAAAAACATCTAAAGCATCATCTACAGAACTGTAATTTTTCCAGTGCACAGCCACATTGCAGACAATAGTTGTAACAAAAGCAATAAAAATGCTTTGTCCCACAGTAACATATCCGGCCGAAGGTGTAATAGCCACCATTCCCACAACCGCTCCAATGGCAGCTCCCATAGCCGAAGATTTACGACCACGTAAACAATCAAAAAACACCCATACCAACATAGCCGTTGCCGAAGCAGTATTTGTATTTAAAAATGCTTTAACAGCAATGCTGTTGGCTGCAAGCGAGGACCCTGCATTAAAACCAAACCATCCCAGCCAAAGCATGGATGCTCCTAAAATAACTAAAGCAATGTTTGCCGGTGTTCTATCTCCGCCTTGGTCATTACGTTTTCCTAAGAACAAAGCACCAGTCAAAGCAGCGACTCCGGAAGAGGCGTGCACAACTATACCTCCGGCAAAATCAACGACTCCCAACTGACGCAGAAAACCATGAGGATGCCAGGTCCAATGGGCAAGTGGACAATAAACAAAAATACAAAACAGAGCCATAAAAACCAGATAAGCAGAAAAACGAACCCGTTCAGCAAATGAACCGGTAATAAGTGATGGGGTAATTATGGCAAATTTCATTTGAAACAAAGCAAACAACGCCAATGGTATTGTAGGAGAAAGTACTTGGTCAGTTTTGGCTCCGACACCATTAAACATAAAAAATGTCATGGGGTTACCTACAAAACCGGCTATATCATTACCATAAGCAAGACTAAAGCCACAAACCACCCAAATTACACTGATCACTCCCATTGCTATAAAACTTTGAAGAATTGTAGAAATTACGTTCTTCTGCCGTACCATACCTCCATAAAAGAAGGATAAACCGGGAGTCATCATTAAAACAAAAATAGTAGCGGTAATCATCCAGGTTACATCTGTATAGTTAACTTTAGCATCAGGTTCCCATAACCCCGCTTTCTCCGGAGTAAATACTCCAATCACACTTATGATGACAATTACCGCCATCATTACAATCCATTTTTTCTTCATCCTCTAAACTTTTTTACTCATTATACCTATATCAAATAGCACGAAGCAATAAATTTAAGCTATAGGCCATCATTTTGATATTATTTTTGCAAATATACTAATCATTATGAAATTATAATATATATATTTAAATCTTTTTGCTACTTAATCTTAATAATTACATCAAATAGACAAAATAAAAAATAGGATTGAGAATAACACTTTATCAAAAAATAGTGTATCTTTCGCCAAGTTTAACTTAAAAATCTAACACTATGATTATTGGAATACCAAAAGAGATCAAAAACAACGAGAACAGGGTCTCACTTACTCCGGGTGGAGCTAAAGAATTAGTCAAAAGAGGTCATACCGTTTACGTGCAGCATAATGCAGGGGTGAACAGTGGTTTTGATGATGAAGCATACGTTGCTGCAGGTGCAAATATTCTTTCCAGCATTGAAAAGGTTTACGATATTGCCGAAATGATTGTAAAAGTTAAAGAGCCCATTGAATCGGAGTATAAATTAATCAAACCCAATCAGGTTATTTTCACCTATTTTCATTTTGCTTCTGAAAGAGAACTAACATATGCTATGATAGAAAGCGGAGCTATCTGCATTGCCTATGAAACAGTTGAGAAAGAAGACAGATCATTGCCGCTTTTAATACCTATGTCGGAAGTTGCAGGAAGAATGTCCGTGCAGGTTGGAGCACGTTTTCTTGAGCAGCCTCAGGGAGGAAAAGGACTGTTGATCAGCGGTGTTCCCGGAGTAAAACCTGCCAAAGTGCTTGTGCTTGGAGGTGGAATTGTTGGAACAAATGCAGCGTTAATGGCTGCTGGAATGGGCGCGGACGTAGTTATTACAGACATTTCTCTCCCCCGATTGAGGTATCTTAGCGAAGTGATGCCTCCAAATGTGAAAACTCTTTTCTCTTCTCAACATAACATTGAAGAAGAATTACCCACTATAGACCTGGTTATTGGCGCAGTATTAATACCTGGTGCAAAAGCTCCGCATCTGATAACAAGAGATATGTTGAAACATCTTCGGAAAGGAAGCCTTCTGGTGGACGTAGCAATTGATCAAGGTGGATGCTTTGAAACATCGCACCCAACAACTCATGCCGATCCTCAATATCTAGTAGACGGAATAATGCACTATTGTGTTGCTAATATTCCCGGGGCTGTGCCATTTACCTCTACCCTTGCATTAACCAACGCCACATTCCCTTATGTGTTAATGCTGGCTGAAAAAGGTTGGGAAAAAGCATGCCGTGAAGATACAAGCCTGAAATTGGGCCTGAATATAGTTAAGGGAAAAGTAACTTATCCAGCTGTAGCAGATACTTTCGGATTAAATTATGAACCGGTAGAACTATAATCACAAACCGCGGAGAGTCTTTATTCTCCGGCCGATATTATTGTATATCATAATGGTAAATCCTTTTCTCCACCCGGGTGTACAACACTTGTACATCCGGGTGTAACTATATTCTCCATCCGGGTGTACGCATACTGTACACCCGGGTGTAGAGAGAAATTCACGTAAAGAGAAAATAAACTCTTCTTCAGAAAAACATTTAGTTCAGCTATTTCTTTACCGAAAAGTATGTTTCTCTAGCTTTCAGAGAAAAGCACCCCTGTGTAAAGCGTGTGACTTTGTGTAAATATTATCGATGTCACACACAAAGTCACGCACCTGCACAATATTGATTTGCAGTCAGATACAAACTTTTGAGTGACTTGCGCGACTTGCGTGACTTTAAAAAAACAATTATATGGAGAGGTAGATTGAACCTGAGCCACTCAGAATGAAGAAAGCTCTGATATTTTCTGATGAGAACAGTTAAACTCACAGATAATCTCTTTTATCACTTCGCTTACCGGCTGAATCTCATGAATCAGTGATGAAATCTGACCTATTTCCAGTTCACCATCTTCCAGATTACCTTCAAAGATGCCTTTCTTTGCCCTTCCTCTACCCAGAAGTTCGCGCATTTCTTCTACAGATGCACCACGAGCCTCAGCCTCTTCCACCTCTGAGAAAAATTTACTTTTAGCCAAACGGGTTGGAGAGAGTTTCTTGAGCAAAAGCTTAGTATCACCCTCGCTCAGGCTTAGGCAGTATTCTTTAAAAAGAGAATGTGCAGAGCTTTCAGTTGTAAGTGCAAAACGCGTTCCCATCTGAGCCCCTTCGGCACCGAGAGCCATAACCGCCAGCATTGCTTCACCCGAGCCTATTCCACCAGCAGCAATCAGAGGAAGCACAGTAGCTTTTCTTACAGAAGGAATGAGACACAAAGTTGTGGTTTCCTCTCTTCCGTTATGTCCTCCAGCTTCAAAGCCTTCAGCTACGATAGCATCGACACCAGCAGCTTCGCACTTCTCGGCAAACTTGGCACTAGAGACCACATGAGCCACCTTGATGCCGTTTTCTTTCAGATAATTTGTCCAGTTTTTAGGATTGCCTGCCGAGGTAAAGACAATCTTCACACCTTCATCGACCACAATCTTCATGATTTCGTCTATCTGCGGATACATTAATGGAATATTTACGCCAAACGGTTTATTGGTAGCCTCCTTACATTTTTTAATGTGTTCGCGAAGAACTTCCGGATGCATGGAACCAGCACCAATTAGTCCCAGGCCTCCTGCATTACTCACTGCCGAGGCAAGGCGCCAACCACTGCACCACACCATTCCACCCTGAATTATGGGATATTTAATTCCAAACAGGTTACAAATTCTGTTCATAAGCTTTTTATTTTCAAATTTAGCTGAAATAAACAGATTAAGAAAAAAGCTATGGCAAAAGTTTCAGTTCTTCCAGTTTTTTAGATATGCTTTCATCACAAGCCAGCAAAGAAATAGCCTGGTTATTCTGGTCAAGCATCAGAATCATACTTTCCCTGTTTTTCCCTGTCATCACATAAACCGGATTGTAATAAGCCGCTTTATGAAGATATTTGGCAATACAGGCAGTTCCCTCCTTCTGATCGCGTTCAGAAATGGGAAATAGTTCGAAATCACTTTTCCTAGTATCTACAAACTTAGCCACTTCGGGGAAATTCTGCTTAGCTAAGTCTTTGTCTTTGCAAAAGAGGTAGACAATTTTGTACTTTTTATGAGAGGAACGAATCAAAGAATCCATCATAGCCACATCAGTCATTCTGATTTTTACAAGCTCTTCGGGCATTTCAGTTTCAATATTATAAGAACCTTTTGACAAATCTGCATAATGGGTCCAGTAATCTTTTGGCGTTTTACGAAAAATTGACTGAAGCATATCTTCTGCACTGAACGAAAAAGCTGGTCTTGAAGAGGGGCCAGCCATTGCCGCAATTCTATCCGGGGCAAGGTAACGGGGTTTAATTGCATCACTATTGATAACCATACCTCTACCTACCTGAGTTTTCTGAGGTGTGAAAGCCATAGCATTGACAGATAATCCTTTACGCTTCATGTTTACCAGACTGGTTCCAAAGCATGAAAAGCCTAGCATTGGCCTTCCTTCTTCTAAATTGGTGTTTACCTTACCAAGAATCTTATTGGTAAGATCCTTTATTTCGGTGGAACTTCCGATTGAATTTGAAGATGGAGATATACGTGGAGCTCCCAGATTGATTGATTTCAGGGCATCCGGGTTAATATAGATTTCTTTTTCGGGAGATAATTCACTGGTCTGGACAGTTTTTTTTCTTTTTAATGTGTCAGTGCGCTGCTGTGCAATTGAAACAGTCAGTCCAAAAAACAAAAACAACAAAAACAGATATATCCTTTTAATCATTTAATTCCAACAATATTCTGAACCTTCCAAAGGATTTTCTTGAAAAGGATCTGTTTGAGCATAATCAGGTCGACTCATCACTCTCTCCCACCATTTAATATATAAATCGGCTACTTTCTTTACTTCTCTATCTGTAAGAAATGCATATTGAAGATGTTTATTCACATTTTTATGAATAAGCTTGCAGCCGAACGACGCATAACGTCCTACCCTCGCGGATTCTATTGTCCACAGCACACACTCTCCTAACCTGTAATTAGCATATGGTCCATAAACAGCTCCAACATTAACCGGGAAAGATGCTACATGTGACATATCTTTGACATGAGTAATTAATTCGGGAATATCTTTTTTTGCAAACACCGGAACTTCCACAAAACCAAACGGACTTCTGGTATTATAATTACCGGACTTTATCTGTTTTACAAAGGTTTCCGGATCTGGATTATCAAAATTCACCTCATCCCCTTTGCATCCCGTAAAGAGAAAGAATCCTACTAATAATATCCTTATTACATTCTTCATTGTACCGATTCTTTTAGTGTTTCCAATGTAGCTAATACATTACCTTTACTCCACAACTTACATATAAATTAACCGGTCGGTTATTTCTGAGTGTATAAGCCGAAGTGTGATCACTCAGTGAATAGGCGATACCCGGCTCTGCATAAACAGCAAGACTTTCGGAAGCATTGTACTGAAAACCAATAGAAGAAGTAAAAGAGAACTGCATCCCGTTCAATGCAAGCGATTTTTCTTCAGTTTCTGTCAGTCTGCTCCCTGTATAATATTTAATTCTGTCTTTAGCAGAAACACATTCTTCCATTAATGCTCCTCCTGACAGATACAGATCAAATTTTCTTTTATTTATAAGGGTCCAGTTAAGCTTCAAAGGTATTCCCACATACTTGATTGTCTGATTGGTAACGGTAGACGCATTATTATCTGTTATATCAGAATGAGTAACCGTATAATTCAATCCGCTTTCAAGAGTCAGATTATTAATAAGCTTTTTACTTACTGATAATCCCAGGGTAAGAGGAGTTTTATGGTTAATGTTAAGCTGATGTTGATCATCACCTATCTTAGTAAGCTCTTTACCTCCACCGATGGATGCGGTAACTCCGAATGACCAGTCACTTTCAAAGTGAGGTTTTATCTCTTCATCAGTATTTTGCTTCACTTCGGCCAACATGCTATTCTCCATTCTGTTACCCGTATCTTTCTGTTGAACAACCGACAATGTCTCTATTGACGCCAAATCACTCTTTTCAGTATTTAAAGAAGTATCTGCAACCAGTATTTCTTCAGATTCAGACACGGAGGTCTCCTTAACTTCAGTAACCGGGATATTCAAAGAAGTTTTCTCCTTTTTTATTACTTGGACGTTCTTCTTTACAGCAGGCGCGGATGCATCAGACAATGCAGAAGATATTGGTTGACGTGGAGTAAACATCCAAACTGCTGCCGAGCAGGCAACCAATATTAAAAAAACAGCTGCAGCTGCAATCAAACAGATTGAATACATCCTGTGAGACGAAGATTGGGAAAGTTCACTTTCCAAGTCATCCCACATATCCTTTTGCAACGGAATCTCATAATTCTTCAGTCGCGAGTGGAACAATTCTGTTATTTCATCTTCATTTTTCTTCATTGCTGATATATTCTTTAATTCTCTTTGCTAGCATACATTTGGCTCTATAAAGCTGGGAGGTGGAAGAATGCTCGTTTATACTAAGCATAGCTGCTATCTCTTTGTGCGTCTTTTCTTCGAACACATATAAATTAAATACTGTTCGATAACCTGCCGGTAGTTCTGTTACAAAAAGCATCAACTGTTCATCCGAAATTCCTTCATACAACTCCTTTTCAGGTAAATCAATCACATCTGGCAGTTCTTCTTCCTGAACAATCAACTCTTGCATTTTTTTCTTTCTTTGCAGATAGTCAAGTGAAAGATTAGCCATTATACGTCCCATCCATAATCCGAGAGACCCATTTCCACGATAATCAAATTTAGAGATTGATTTAAATATCTTTATAAAACCATCGTGCAAAATATCGTGCGCCACATCCATATCACCGGTATAGCGGTAACAAACAGCAAGCAGCCTCTTGGAATAAAGGGTGTAAAGCCCCTTCCGGGCTTCGTTATTTCCAGCCCGACATCCTTTTACCAGTTCAAACTCATCTTTCAACTTTACTTGTGTTTTTATAGACTGTTTTGCGTTGTCTATCTATTTAACTCCGTGAAATTATAAATGCTGCATGAAATAAAGAAGAAAATTCTATTTTTAACTTATATTTATATATCAATAACAAACAAAAGGGAAAAGATGTTTCAGAATTAACTTTTCAGACTTAGTAATATTACCATTATTTTTTCAATCGTTCAGCTCTGTTCATTAGTTGTGTATTTATAGAATAAAGTTGATTCCGATAAGAGGTTCTAATAATAAAAAACTGTCTTTAATCATGCACACCTACAAAATAAAAAGAGCTGCCTTAAAATAAGACAGCTCCATCTGTTATTAATCAAAAAAGATTTGCTATAAAATCTTTAGCAAGCTTTAAAACTCATATCAAGTCCTTTTACAGAATGGGTAAGTGCTCCTACAGAGATGAAATCCACTCCACATTCAGCATAATCACGAAGTGTTTTGAAAGTGATACCGCCTGAGGATTCTATTTCGAATTTACCGCCAATCATTTCTACAGCTTTACGGGTATCTCTGATGTTGAAATTGTCAAGCATAATACGATCAATGCCGCCTAAATCAAGAACCTGCTGTATTTCATCAAAATTGCGTACCTCAATTTCAATTTTCAGATCTTTACCTTTCTCTTTGCAATATTGTTTAGCTCGGTTAATGGCCTTGTCAATGCCACCGGCAAAGTCTACATGGTTATCCTTTAATAGGATCATATCAAAAAGACCAATACGGTGATTTACCCCTCCACCAATTTTAACTGCTTCTTTTTCAAGCATACGCAATCCCGGAGTTGTTTTGCGGGTATCCAGCACTCTGGTTTTAGTACCTTCCAATGCTTTTACATATTTACGGGTTGTAGTTGCGATACCGCTCATACGCTGCATAACATTCAGCATCAATCGTTCTGTTTGCAACAAAGACTGAATTTTACCTTCTACAATCATTGCTACATCACCTGATTTCACTTCCGCTCCATCATTTATAAAAACTTCCACCTTCAATTCTGGATCGAAACGGTGAAATATTTCTTTTGCAATCTCAATTCCTGCAAGTACACCTTCTTCTTTAATCAGAAGTTTTGATTTCCCCATTGCAGTGGCTGGAATACACGATAGAGTTGTATGGTCGCCATCGCCTATATCTTCAGCGAAGGCAAGATCTATTAATCTGTCAATTAAATCATTCATTTGTCTTATCTATTCTTATTTGATGAATCAGTGCTGGATTGTTGCCGCTCTTCTTAAAAAAACAGTTCACCCTGAAAGGGCCGTTCACCGTATTCAATGTTCCAATTATAAAGCCCGACTCATTCCGGCTTCCCTGATGATTGACCGAAAAGCCGGTCACTTTATTGGCCGAAAAGAAGTCCGCCATCTTCTGTTGAGCTTCAGTTTTGTTCACGCTCTGAGGGTTATTACGTATAATCATAACTACCTGATTGCCTAAAAACGGAAGTAAATCCTGTGCACTTCCTTTTCTGAAAGCTGTTTCCAGTCCGGAAGTAATATCCTGCACCTGGGCAAAAACCGTACAGAACATCATAGCCGATAACATTAAAAGGATTTGTTTTTTCATATCAATGAGCATTAATACTTTGCAAAGTTATGGATTATTTCCTTAAAACCATACGTAATTTCCCTAATTCAAGATAAAAGACCTATTTTTGCATCTTCAAAATCTCCAAAAAATAATTTATCCATGAAAATAGCACTTATCGTTGTAGGAAGAACAGTAGAGAAGCATTACATAACAGCAATCAATGATTATATTGAGCGCACTAAGCATTATATTTCTTTTGACATGGAGGTGATTCCCGAACTTAAAAACACCAAAAGTCTTACAATGGAACAGCAAAAAGAAAGGGAAGGAGAACTTATCCTGAAAGCTTTTCAGCCAGGTGATGTGGTAGTGCTACTTGACGAATTCGGGAAAGAATTCCGTTCCGTGGATTTTGCCGGATGGATTGAAAGGAAAATGTCGACTGTAAACAAGCGATTAGTCTTTGTAATCGGAGGACCTTATGGTTTTTCTCAGAAGGTATATTCCGCAGCGCAAGAGAAAATCTCATTATCAAAGATGACCTTTTCACATCAGATGATAAGACTTATCTTCGTAGAGCAGCTTTACAGGGCAATGAACATCTTGAACAACGGACCTTATCATCATGAATAAAAAACTCCCGGCGGTTAAATCAGCTTAACCATCCGGGAGCACCAAACACATATACTTATCTAACAAACACTTTATATTCCCAGGGAGCCAGGGTTACCGGAAGATGGGCCTTCTTCCCCAGAAAATAGTCCTTAAAAACACCTATAGGAGCATTTCTCTTGAATGAAAGAGTGGCTGGTTCCTTACCAAGATTCAGGTAAACCAGAACTTCTGATGCGGGAAGTTTGCGAGCAAAAATATAAACGTTAGGAGAATCGGTGAAATACCTCACCATCTCTCCTCCTTTATCGCCGGCAGACAATGCTGCTTGAGTATGTTTCAACTCGTTAAGTTTCTTATAGAACTCGAATGTTTCATTTTTTGTCCAGTCGGGTGCTTTGTCTTTTTCGAAAAATTTCAATGCCCGGTTCATTCCCACTTCTTGTCCTGTATAAATAAGCGGCATTCCTTTCAATGTATAAGTAAGGACGGCAAATGCCCTTACACCCTCGCCCAACCTGTCAAACTCAGTACCTTCCCATGAGTTCAGGTCATGATTAGTAATGTGATTCATCAGATAAGCATCTTTTGGGAAAATACTATCCTGATGAGCCAGCAACTTATCAAGTTCTTCGGCTGCTTTTACTTTGTTCGTTTCTGAATCCGCACTATCTTTCTTATGAACGTATTGAGCTTTGCCAGCATCTTTTGGGCCTTTCACAATTTTCGTCATCAGATCTTTTAACGGCCAGTTATAACTCATATCAAAAGCCTTCTTGTTCAACTCCGGTTTTTCAGCCTCAGCAAGCATAAACATTGGTTTGATAGAATCAAGCTCTTTGCGGGCTTCATCCCAAAAATCTGTTGGCACTTCAAAAGCAACATCACAACGGAAACCATCTATATCGCACTCTTTAACCCAAAATTTCATCGCATCAAGCATGGCTGCACGCATGTCCATCTTTGTATAGTCAAGTTTATAGGTATCTGTCCAGTCAAACGGGCTCACAATTTTGCCCAGACTATCTTTCACATACCAGTTGGGATGTTTTTTTACCCATACATTATCGCAGCCGGTGTGATTGGCCACCCAATCAAGTATTACTTTAAATCCCATTTCATGCGCCTTTTCCACCATTTCTTTAAAATCGGCTATGGTTCCAAACTCAGGATTTACTTCCTTGTAATTCTTCACAGCGTAGTAACTGCCCAACTTTCCTTTACGATTTTTCTCGGATATAGGATTTATCGGCATGAACCATAAAATATCTACTCCAAGCTCTTTTAATCTGGGTAAATGATTCTGAAACGCCTTTATAGTGCCCTCATCTGTATATTGGCGAAGGTTAACTTCATAAATCACTGCATTGCGCGACCACTCTGGGTGAACAACTCCTGTTTGTAATATTGGACTTTCTTTCCTTGTGCTGCAGGATAAAAGAGATAAAACAAGGAATAATGGAATTAGATGACGTAATTTCTTCATAGTAAAATACTAATAGGTTATTATACTTCAAATATATTAAATTCAGAACAAACAAATTGAGTACATAACATCAAAAAGGGAATTGACTAGTGCGAACGTTTGCACTACTCAGAAAGAATCAAATCCAGATAAACAGGAAGATGATCGCTGAATCCACCCTGGTACTTCATTCCATAATAGGTTCGGAAAGGTTTATAACCTGAATACTTTTCGTCTTTTTCTAATAGGAAAGGAGAATTACAAATACCTGCCAGTTTTTCCGATGTAGATAATTTACCATCACCTGTTAGTAATGAACCCGAAACAATAATCTGGTCGAGAATGCACCATTCACCTTGGTATTTGTAAGTGCCGAATGAGCGGTCTTTTTCCCTGTTTGCCAACAGGTTGTATAATTTTTCGCGTTGTATTGTACCAGATGGAGTCTTTGCATCCAGCACTTCAGAGATTGATCTGTTGCTGGGATAGTCATTAAAGTCGCCCATAATGAGGATATTGGGATGATTTCGCACCTTAAAAAGACTGTCTGTATAGAGCTTCAACCGCTTTGCGGCAATAAGTCGATAGGGTTCACTTTCAATCTCGCCTCCTGTTCGGGACGAAAAGTGACAGACAAACACATCCAAGGTATCTCCGGTGACCACTTCTCCTGCCACATGCAGAATGTCGCGCGTTGTTTTCTTTGGATTATTTGGGAAAGCTATTCGTATAGAGTGCTGTTCAACCAGTTTAAAACTTCCCCGCTGATACAACAGTGCCACATCAATGCCTCGTTCATCGGGCGAATCAGTCATCACATATCTATATCCTTGTGCTTTCAGTGGGGAGAATCTGACCAGTGCCGTCAATACACTATCATTTTCCACTTCACAAAGCCCAACCAACGCCGGAGGAGTCCACTCTCCTACTGCGGTTATTACTTTGCTTATGTTAATCAGTTTTTTCTTATACCTGCCATAGTGCCAGGCTCTCAGAGCTTGAGGCTGAAATTCATAATCGTTTTTCAACGTGTCATGTTTGCAATCAAACAGATTTTCCACGTTATAAAACATCACACGAAATCTGTTTTGAGCCAAACTGCTTTCCCCACTGAAGATCAGAGTGAATAAGCACACAAAAAACAGATTACGTTTAAATGTCATGCCATATTTTATTTATCACCCGATTCCCATTCGTAACAACCCGCGTCGGGCTTACCATCTTTCAGCCGATAACGACCATTTAGGTCGTACGGATAATTCCTGGCTATTTCCGGATCGGCTATGTTGATTGCCTTGTTCAATGAGTCGGGACGAAAATCATATCTAAAATCATCCTTTCCAATATAAATGAATTTATTCTCTTTTGCCCAGGTAATATTAACCAAGACATCACTGGCTGGTTCCTCTTTGGAGTTAATCAGTGAATGAGAAAAATAATAATCAAAAGAGACGTTTTGTTTATCTGATTTGCTCCCGGCAATCTCATCTGCAGAAGTGCCGGTTATAAGACAATTGTAGAATGAAGCCTTAACTGGATAATCAATCTTTCCATTATAATTAGAATAGGTCAGAGCAACCCCTTTACGAATTCCCCATGAATAGAAGTCGGCTATTGTGCAGTGGGTGAAAGTATAATCTCCCCCCAATAAATTAACGCAATTCTTCCCGGCATTTGTAATTTGACAATTGGATATTGCCGCTTTACACGAAATAAGGCTTAACCCATCACCCTCCACATTATGCACGATAGAATTGGTCATTTCGAGTTTATTCTGGTCTACGGCCGACGAATCACATAAAATGCCATATTTACCGCTATGAATATCGGCATAATCAAAGCGATTATTATAGCTGCCTGAGTAGATGTGAATTCCTCCCCACTGGCCAGGGACACGATCATAAGGAAGGTTGGTAAACATTTTATCAAGACGGTCACCGCGGAACAATACGGGATTTCCGAGAGTTCCTTGTGCATTAATTGTGCCATGCAGCAGCAGATTGGCTTTATCATGGAAATAGAGCTTTGTCCCCGCTTCACAATTTAAATTGGCGCCTTCGGAAACTTTAAGGCTGTCATATATCAATATCGGACGATTTGAAGTAAATGTTGAATCTCTGTTAATCGTTTTCCCTTTCAGTATTATCACATCCTGCCCGTAAGCCATTAGCTTTACATCCTGTTTAACTCCATTGGTTGTGAATACTAAAGAATCTTTTATCAGCACAGGGTTATCTCTGTCCAGAGGATTGATTTTCACCTCAACAAAAATATGCATGCTATCTTTTGCCTGAATCTCCACATCGGCAAACTGAGTTCCTTTCTGTCCGTCAATATTAACTTTAAAACCTGAGTTAGCCGCATTAGCAAGCATTATCGACGATATCAGAAGAGGTTTATTATTGGGGTTATAAACTTTAATTTGTGCCGTAGCCGACCCGATAGTTGTAAAAACAGTATCAAACGAGAGGGTATCCTGAGAAAAGGTCAGCAAATGAGTTGAATCTGTGGAAAAACTCTCTTCATTGCACGAATGGAAAAGAGTGCTCAAACCAGAGATCATAATGCTCAGAAATACAATCGTCAGAATCTTCTTCATAAGTATATATAAATATAGGGATAACCAGTATTAGCTATCCCTATATAAAACGTTGAATAAGCGTAAATATTATTTCTTAGCAGGAATATTCACCAATACTTCCAACAAATGTCTCCAGAATTTATCTACAGTTGGAATCAGCATCCGTTCATCAGGAGAATGAACCCCTCTTAATGTCGGGCCGAAAGAGACCATATCGAGTGAAGGATACTTTTCCAGGAAAAGTCCGCATTCAAGTCCGGCATGAATGGCTTTTACTTTAGGTTCCACGCCAAATAAGCGTATATATGTTTCCTGTGCCACTTTCAGAATAGGCGAAGCCGGATTGGGTTTCCATCCTGGATACCCGTCTCCCACATTAACCTTTGCACCTCCAAGCTCGAATGCAGCCTTCACTGCAGCAGATACATCTTTTCTTGATGAGAGCGTAGAACTACGTTGACTTGTTACAACGCGGATAATATTATTATCGCTCATCTTTATGGAAGCAAGATTGGATGATGTTTCCACGAATCCCGGTATTTCCTGACTCATAGCAAACACACCATTGAAAACAGCATATAGAGATTTAATCAACCGAGTTGTTGTTTCACGGTCGATAGCAACAGATACCGGCGATTCTGACTGAAGCACCCACTTCATATTGGGTTCGGTTACTGCATATTCTGCTTCTACTTCTGATGCAAAAACATTTAAATCGATGCGGATTGGCTCTTTGTAGGCCATAGGTACTGCACAAACAGCATATGCCTCACGAGGGATAGCATTATGTAGGTTCCCTCCGTTGATTTCACAAAGATACAAATCATATTTATCTGCCAATATAGATAAGAAGCGAACCAACTGTTTGTTGGCATTTGCTCTATTCTTATTGATATCGTCGCCAGAGTGTCCACCTGAAAGTCCTTTTATGTCGACGCGGAAATAGAAGTAATCCTTGGGAGCACTTATCGGTTGGTAGGTATACTCGGCTAAAGTGTTTGCCCCACCTGCACATCCAATGAAAAGCTCACCTTCATCTTCCGAATCCAGATTGATTAGTATATCACCGCTTATAAACCCTTCTTTCAATGCGAATGCACCTGTTAATCCAGTTTCTTCATCTACGGTAAAGAGGCATTCTAGCGGTCCGTGTTCTATTTCATCAGAAGACAGAACAGCCAGCTGAGTAGCTACGCCAATTCCGTTATCGGCACCTAACGTAGTTCCTTTTGCTTTGAGCCATTCTCCATCAACAATTGTCTGAATAGGGTCATTCATGAAATCGTGATCTACATCACTGTTCTTTTCGCACACCATATCAATATGCGACTGAAGCACTACTGTATGAAGATGTTCTTTCCCTTTCGTTGCAGGCTTCTTTATTAAAATATTCCCTGCTTCGTCAATTTTTGATTCAAGTTTGTATTTATTTGCAAATGCTATTAAATATTGGATAATCTTTTCTTCTTTTTTAGAAGGACGAGGCACTTTACAAATCTCTTCAAAGAAATGAAATACCTCAACTGGCTTTAATTCTGTTTTATTCATATGCTTATGTATGTTTATACTTAGTATTTTCATGGTGAAATTACTAAATATGGTTAAATTGATTACTTTCTATGAAAACCGAACACACTTTTTATTAGAAAAGAGCATGTATAATCCTTTCAAAAGTCTATATTTGCAGCACAAAAATAATAGAAATGCATGACACTACCCCTAAAACAGTGTTAATTGTTGCAACTTAGATGCACTAGCAATTCTGATATTATTTTTTAGAAGATTTGAAATTTAACCTTTTATTATCCTTAGATAAGAAAAATACAAAATAAAAAGATAATAACTATTTAGAAACTATATTCAAACGAATTATGAAGAGAATTAATTACCTTGCAAAAGGAATCTTAGCTGCAGCTGTGATTGTTATGTTTACTCAATGTAACGGAAAGAAAGCTGAATCAGAAGAATCAAGTGCTGCAAATATGGGAGCAGCGCCAAGTGGTCTGAAAATAGCTTATGTAGAAATAGACACACTGCTTACCAAATACACCTTCTGGAATGATCTTAATGAAATGATGATGAAGAAGGAAGAAAACATCCGTGCAACTCTTAACCAGAAAGCACGTGAGCTTGATGCAGAAGGAAAAGAATTTCAACGCAAGGTACAAAACAATGCTTTTGTAAGTCGTGAAAGAGCAGAACAAGAAAATGCACGTCTTATCAAAAAACAACAAGAGCTACAGGAATTACAAACCAGATTGACTAACGAAATGCAGGCTGAAAACCAGAAAAATAGCATCCAGTTACGCGATTCTATTAATTCATTCTTGAAGATTTATAATAAAAAGCATAAATACAGCATGATTTTCAGCAATACTGGTTTTGACAATCTATTGTATGCCGACAAAGCTTATAACATCACAAATGATATTATTAAAGGATTAAATGATAGATACGCTCCTTCACAGAAGAAGAAATAAAATCATTTAAATCATTATAAATTATAAGAAAGGGTGAAATCACAATGAGATTTTACCCTTTTATAATTTATAGCTATCTTACAATTAATCCAGATATATATTCAATGATAAAACTTTTGTTTTGAAAAAGCTTATGAAAGGTATGCAGGAATTACTTTAAGTAAGATTTCCGATAGTTGATAGGTGACATACCGGTATGCTTCTTAAAGTATTTACCAAAGAAGGATTGATTTGGGAAATTCAGTTCCTGCGATATTTCCTGAATAGTACAAGAAGATCTAAGCATTAATTTACTTTCCAGTATTACACAATAATCAATGCACTCTTTTGCCGGCTGTCCAACCACCTTTTTAACCAGAGAAGAAAGATATTTAGGTGACACGCAAAGTTTATCAGCATAAAATGATACATCTTTAGCCTCCTTAAAATTCTCAAACACCAAATTAAAAAACTTTCTAACCATCTCTTCCTTTCGGGATATTGACTCAAGGATATTCTTATTACGATCAGCCAACCGATGGATGTTTATCAAAATAGAGCACAAAAGATGCTTGACAATATCTCTTTGATGTTCATTTTGTTCTTCTTCCATATGCTTCCACATAAGATTAAAGATTGTCATCAACTGTTCCATTTCTTCATCTTTCAATGAAAGAGTCGGCTTATTCTGATTTGCGAGAAAAACAGGTGGATATTTTCTTAAATCATTCAATAAATCTTTCATATACTCAGGAGAGATGGAAAAAAAGACATAACGAAAATCATCACTCGATTCTTTATTAAAGACAATTGAATGTCTTGCAATAAAAAACAAATCATTTTTAGATATAGTGATAGTTTTTAGATTAATCTCTACGTTTCCAGAACCACTAAGGCAGAAACCAATATAATTTCGGTCAGTATGAATGGGACATTCCTGTTCAAATAAGTTAATTGAGCCGGAAACCATTGCAAAGTTATCATCTATGGATACTGATTTATCAGCAAGTTCTAACAGCCTATCATACATATCAAATTCCTTTTAGACCACAAAAATATCATTAATTTTGTTAAATTCCGAAAAATCCGATGAATTATTGACCAATTATAATGCACTTTAGAACTTTCGTGCTTCTTAAATTGTTAAGACCTTTGCATTGAATAATTTAGATAAAATGTATATTAACCAATACGACATTATTTATGTTTAAGAAAAAAGGTAGATTGTTTACTGCTCCATTAGCGCTTTGCGGAGCATTATTAATGTGTTTTTCACTCTCTTCATGCAAAAAAGGTAATAAACAAGCAAAAGAGATGAACCTGGAATATCCGGTAACAGTCTTGAGTCCGACCAATGTTGAACTTAAAAGTTCGTATCCTGCGGTAATCAAAGGTAAGCAAGATATTGAGATACGTCCTCAGATATCAGGAATTATTACACGTCTATGCATAGATGAAGGTTCAACTGTACGAAAAGGACAAACTTTATTCATTATTGATCCGGTACAGTATCAGGAAGCTGTCAATGCCGCTCAGGCCGCAGTTAATGTGGCAACATCAAATGTGGCAACAGCTCAGCTTACCGCCGAGAATAAACGTGAACTTGCAAAAAATAATATCATCGGTGCTTACGAGTTGCAAACAGCCGAAAATGCACTCGCATCAAGTAAAGCCCTTCTTGCTCAGGCAAAGGCACAACTTATCAGTGCCAAAAAGAATCTCTCATACACTAAGGTAACAAGTCCGTCAAACGGCGTGGTGGGAACTATTCCTTATCGTGTAGGAAGCCTTGTTAGCCCAAGTACTCCAACCCCACTGACAACAGTTTCTGATATTTCAGAGATGTATGCCTATTTTTCCATGACTGAAAGACAACTGTTAACTCTTACCGCACAAGGAAATTCCGCAAAGGATATCTTGGATAAGATGCCTGCAGTGGAATTAAAAATGATAGATGGATCAATTTATGGCGAAACAGGAAAGGTTGCTACTATGAGCGGAGTTATAGACCAAAGTACAGGTTCTGTAAGTCTCAGGGCAAAATTTCCAAATAAAAATCACACATTGCGCAGTGGAGGGTCAGGTTCTGTCCTGATTCCATATAAGATGGATAATTGCATCGTTGTTCCACAAAAAGCAACATATGAAATACAAGATAAGAAATATGTATATGTAGTTGACAACAAATCTACCGTTAAAAGTACACTTATCGAAACATTCCTACTAGACGATGGACAAAACTATGTTGTTACTTCGGGGCTGAAAGCTGGCGATAAGATTGTTGTTGAAGGCGCAGGAACTTTGAAAGATGGCATGCAAATAAAGGAAATTACTCCTGAAAAAGCTGCAGCCAAAAAAGCTATGGAGGAAAAGGCCGCTAAAGAAACTTCAAAGTAACCTGATCTGTTTAAAAATTGACAAAATATGAAATTAGATAAATTTATTAACCGACCGGTACTCTCAACGGTCATCTCAATATTTATCGTTGTATTGGGGATACTAGGGCTTGTATCGTTGCCTGTTGAACAATATCCAAATATTGCTCCCCCAACGATTCAGGTAAGTACCACCTATACCGGAGCAAATGCACAAACTGTAATGAATAGTGTTATCGCTCCGCTCGAAGAAGCTATCAACGGAGTGGAAAACATGCTCTATATGACATCTACAGCCGCTAATAACGGTATGGCTACAATCAATGTATACTTTAAACAAGGCACTAATCCCGACATGGCAGCAGTAAACGTACAAAATCGTGTTGCTAAAGCTCAGGGGTTGCTGCCTGCCGAAGTTACCAAAGTAGGGGTTATTACCAGTAAGCGACAAACCAGTATGCTGATGGTATTCTCTGTATACAGCGAAGACGACAAGTACGATCAGACATTCCTTCAGAATTATGCCAAGATCAATGTTCTGCCACAAATCATGCGTATACCCGGTGTGGGCGACGCCATGGTTATGGGTGCCCGCGAATATTCCATGCGTATCTGGCTGAAGCCGGAGGTGATGGCTCAATATAAACTGATGCCGGGAGACATTTCGGCTGCACTAGCTGAACAGAATATCGAATCGGCACCTGGACAGTTCGGGGAAGATGGAGGACAATCGTTCCAATACATTCTGAAATCAAAAGGACGCTTGCAGAAAACTGAAGAATTTGAAAACATTGTGGTTCGTGCCACTCCAGATGGAAATGTCTTAAGACTGAAGGATGTGGCCCGGATTGAGCTGGGTGCACAGTCAAATAGCGTTAAAAGTTTCACTAACGGACGTAATGGTGTATCCTGCATTATATTCCAGACTCCGGGGTCAAATGCTACCGAAATCATCAATAACATTTCATCGTTCCTGAGTGAAACAGAAGGCTCGCTGCCGGCCGGTGTAAAATACAATGTATTGATGAATACCAATGACTTCTTGTATGCCTCCATCTACGAAGTGCTGAAGACTTTGTTGGAAGCATTTATCTTGGTAGTACTCGTTGTATATATATTCCTGCAGGACTTCCGTTCTACGCTGATTCCGGCAATTGCCATCCCGGTGGCGCTTGTGGGTACCTTCCTGCTGCTTAAGCTGTTTGGCTTCAGTATTAACCTTCTTACCTTGAGCGCTCTGGTACTAGCCATTGCGATAGTGGTGGACGATGCCATAGTGGTGGTCGAGGCCGTCCATGCCAAATTAGACCAAGGATATAAATCAGCAAAACAAGCCTCAATTGATGCTATGAGCGAAATCTCCGGTGCCATCCTTTCCATATCGCTGGTAATGATGGCGGTGTTCATCCCTGTAAGCTTTATGGGAGGAACCGCTGGTGTATTCTATCGTCAGTTCGGTATTACTATGGCAGTTGCAATCGGTTTATCAGCTGTCAATGCATTGACCCTAAGTCCGGCACTTTGCGCAATCTTCCTCAAGCCACATGGAAAAGAGGGAGAAGGTAACCAGAAAACAACTTTCGTACAAAGTTTCCATACGGCTTTCAACACCACTTACAATGTGATGCTTGAAAAATACAAGGGAGGCGTTACACGGATCATCAAGCGTCGCTGGCTATCCGCCGGGCTTGTTGTTATAAGCTTTATAATCCTTGCATTGCTGATGAAGTTTACTCCAACCGGAATGGTGCCAAACGAAGATACCGGAACTTTGATGATAAACATAACAATGGCTCCCGGAACCTCACTTGAACGAACAGAGGCAACCGTTAAAAAGGTCGATGAGATTCTCAAGGCCAATCCGCTGATTAAAAGTAGTACTCAGATTTGCGGTTACGGTCTTATTACAGGTGCAGGTAGCTCTTACGGCACATTCATCTGTAAGCTTAAAGACTGGGATGAGCGAAAAGGTAAAGGACAAGACGTTAACAGCATCATGGGAATGCTTTATATGCAGACCGCCGGATTCAAGGATGCACAAATCCTTATTTTTGCTCCTCCAATGATTCCGGGATACAGTATGACCAGCGGTTTTGAATTTAATCTTCAGGATAAAACCGGTGGTAGTTTGCAAAACTTTAGCATGGTGGCACAGGATTTTCTTGGAAAACTGAATAAACGTCCTGAAATTGCAAGAGCTATGACCTCTTTCAACCCGAACTTCCCTCAATATCAGGTTGATGTGGATGCCGCCAAATGTAAACAGGCAGGAATCAAGCCTAATACCATTCTTGAAACTCTTCAGGGGTATTATGGCGGTATGTATGTGTCCAACTTCAACCGTTTTGGTAAGCTGTACCGGGTGTATGTACAGGCTGATGCAAGATATCGTATCAACCCGGAAACACTGAACAGTATCTTTGTAAGAAACGGGGAAGAGATGGCTCCCATCTCTCAGTTCATGACCATTCAGAAAGTTTATGGTCCCGACGTGATTAACCGCTTCAACATGTTTACATCCATGGCTGTGAATGGAGCTCCGGCACCGGGCTATACATCTGGTGATGCTATTAAGGCCATCGAAGAGGTTGCCGCTCAGACATTGCCAACTGGATACGGTTACGAATTCTCGGGTATGACGCGTGAAGAGCAGAGTACCGGAGCAAGTACCACCGTCATTGTCTTTGCTTTGTGTCTTGTATTTGTTTACTTATTGCTGAGCGCTCAATATGAAAGTTATATATTGCCTCTGGTGGTAATTCTTTCCATTCCGTTTGGACTTGCCGGTACATTTATTTTCGCCCAGTTCATGGGAACGGCCAATAATATATACCTGCAAATTGCATTGATTATGCTTATTGGTTTGCTGGCTAAGAATGCAATTCTGATAACTGAGTTTGCGCTGCAAAGGCGTCACGCCGGAATGAGCATCAAGTGGTCGGCAGTTCTGGGGGCAACAGCTCGTCTTCGTCCTATTCTGATGACGTCACTGGCTATGATTATTGGTTTGCTTCCATTAATGTTTGCCAGCGGTGTAGGAGCCAATGGTAACAGAACTTTAGGTGGTGGTGCCGTAGGTGGTATGTTAATCGGTGTATTATGCCAGATATTTGTGGTACCCGGATTATTCGTAATCTTTGAATATCTACAGGAAAAAATCAAACCTATCGAAAAAGAAGGAATGGATGTAAGCGAAGCAATGCCCGAGCTTGAACAGTATACTAACATTGATAAAGAATAACGGAATGAAAAAACAGATAATAGGAATGATGTGTGCAACTGCCTTACTAAGCAGTTGCAACATCTACAAATCATATGAGAGGCCAGTAGTGAACACTTCCGGTCTGTATCGGGATACCATTTCAATAAACGATACTTTGGTTTCTGATACAACCAATATGGGAAATCTCCCCTGGAAGGAAGTGTACCGCGATCCGAAGCTTCAATCACTGATTGAACAGGGGCTTTCCAATAATATTAACCTACAGACAGCCATGCTTCGGGTGGAACAGGTAAAAGAAGGTTTGCGGGCTGCTCGTTTAGCCTTTCTGCCATCGTTGGCACTTACACCTCAGGGAACCATCAGTAGTTTTGATAACCATGCAGCAACCAAAACTTATCAGCTGCCGGTCTCGTCAAGTTGGGAGTTAGATTTGTTTGGCAATATTCTAAATGCAAAAAGAGAAGTAAAAGCAACGTTAATGCAAACCGAAGCTTACCGTCAGGCTGTACAAACACAGGTTATAGCCAATATCGCCAATTGTTACTATACGCTTTTACTCCTAGATGGTCAGTTATCAATTACTGAAAAGACAGCCCGAAATTGGGAAGAGAACGTGAAGGCAATGAAAGCGATGAAAAATTCGGGACTTTACGGAATAACTGAAGCAGCTGTGGCTCAAAGCGAGGCATACTATTATCAGGTAAATGCCACATTGCCGGATCTTCGCCGCCAGATTCGTGAAACCGAAAATGCGCTTTCTTTGTTGCTAGCACAGACTCCTCGACACATAGAACGTGGTACAATGGACGAGCAAGTAATGCCTGAACATTTATCAGTAGGAATACCATTGCAGATGCTGTCCAATCGGCCGGATGTAAAACAGGCTGAAATGACTCTTGCAGGTGCTTATTATGCAACAAATCAGGCACGCTCTGCTTTTTATCCAAAGATAACATTAAGCGGGTCGGCCGGATGGACTAACAGTGCCGGAGGTGCAATTACAAATCCGGGGAATTTTTTGGCATCAGCGTTAGGTTCCATAACTCAGCCATTATTTACAAGAGGAGCTCTTACCGCACAGCTTAAAATAGCAAAATCACAACAACAGCAAGCTCTGCTCTCGTTTGAAAACAGTATTCTGAAAGCCGGCGCCGAAGTTAGCGATGCTTTATATAAATATCAGTCAGCGAACGACAAATGCGTGCAAAGAAAACTGCAAATTGAATCTTTAACAAGTGCACTTAATAAAACCGAGCAGTTAATGAAGCTGGGAAATTCAAGATACCTGGAAGTTCTTACGGCACAACAATCATTGCTTAGCGCGCAGTTATCCGATGTACAGGACCGTTTTCAGAGTATCCAGGCAGTCATCAGCCTATACCAAGCTTTGGGAGGCGGAAGATAAAACATAACTAAAAATAAAATGCATATGAACACAATCAGCCCATTGGCTTTTGTCAGCCCCGAAGCAAAGATTGGCGAAGGGGTAACGATACATCCATTTGCCTATATAGATAAAAATGTAGTGATTGGGAACAACTGCACCATTATGCCATACGCAAGTATTTTAAACGGTACCCGTATGGGCGATGGCAATCAGGTTTACCAGAATTCAGTTCTGGGAGCAACCCCGCAGGATTTTTCTTACCATGGCGGTGATACCATTCTGGAAATTGGCAACAACAACGTTTTTCGTGAAAACGTATTGATAGCCCGTTCTTCTATTAAAGATGGGAAAACCATCATAGGCAATGACAATTTTATTATGGAAGGAGTTCATATATGCCATGATTGCAAGATAGATAATTTCTGTGTGATTGGCATCAACTCAATTATTGCTGGAAACTGCATCATTGATTCGCATGTGATATTCAGTTCACAGGTCAGCATGTTTCAGGATACCCATGTAGGTTGCTGGAGTATGATACAGGGAGGCTGCCGCTTTAAGAAAGACATTCCTCCTTATATTATCACAACTACTAATCCGACCCGTTATTACGGTGTAAATGTTAAGTTGCTGAATCACTATAATGTTTCTGAAGAAGTAATCGGTCATATCGCCCATGCGTATGAATTGATTTTTCACGCGAGAGTAAGCACCACAGATGCCTTACACAGGGTTGAAGAAGAGGTTCCGATGAGCGAGGAAATTGAAAACATCATCAATTTCATCAGAGAATCTAAAAAAGGAATTATTTCCTGATTAAGGTAGCATTGATTCAGGTAAATACCAGAAGGTAGAAAATCTAATCAGGGAAAAGTCATATTCCTTGGTTGAAATAAACAAAATATGGCGGTACTTTACTTAAAAGCCCGTCTTAGTTTTTGAAAGTCCCGTTGCTCTTTTTAAAGACAGCGGGACTTTTTTCTTTCCAATGCTTCTCAATAATTGTTTAAAATACACTCATCATCTTTTTTACATCAAATATATCCAGGTCGTTATCCTTACTATCTTGTCTTTGAATGACCGGTCGATGGTTTTTATTCTTCTGAAAATGAGGAAACGGCATGGATGTTATCTCATTATTATCAAAGTTGACTTCCGCTTTTCCAGTTCTGTGATTTTCATCGCATTCATTGGAAAATAGCGGGTAAGTTTGTGTATGACTCAAAATTGCAGCAGACAGAAAAGAACCATCTGATTGTGAAGTATGAGTGGTTGATTAAAAAGATATGAAATAATTATACAGTGTGACAAAGTTCTGTAAAATAGTTCTTTTATATGGTTCGGTGTGAAATTTGTCACCCCCACCAGCAGGGCGTTTCAGAAGAGAGAGGTGCTTTACCCCCTCAAATTGACGGTTATGAATTCCCATTTTCGGAGAAGGTAGTGATGCTTTTTAAAATTTGGTATTTTTAGATATATTTATTTCTTTTAATGCATAATTTACTTGTATGTAAAACGCTAACAGTCTTAGCATTGCACACCAGAATAACATTCCTATCGACATTTATATGTTAACACATATTATCAACCAGATTCCTTCATCGAGAAAAAACTGCAACAAATATAATTCAATTTAAATAGACAAAGCAACTTCGTGTCCCTGCCGCCAATAGTTTTTATCCCAAAACTTCCTTATTATTGCAATGAAAATAGAGATGGTTTATCTTTTTCGCGTTCTTTATTTCGCAGTCTTTCCAAATAACACATACTTTGAGGTAGCCTATTTCCTGTTTGGTTAATAGAGTATATTCGCCACCGGATATGATAAAGTACTTTTGCCCCGAAACAAGTATATCGGGAATATATATTCCTACTACACAGATTAATTAACTCTTGTACAAAACAATGCATTCTTCTGTACAGAACAATTAATTCTCTTGTACAAAAGAATAGATTGTTTTGTACAAGAGAAATTAAACTCAAGGAATTGAATTTATTTTTTGATTACAAGTTTCTGATAAAAAAACCTATTCAAAACATTTGCATAGAAAGGTTTGCATGTCACTATTTAATTTAAGCGTGCAAAATTAAGGACCTATAAAGAATCTCTTAATGCAAGAGAGAGCTAAAAGAGATTATTCAACGTCTGTCTTTGGCATTCGGAATGCAGCATACAACTCAAATACAGCAGCAATTGTAAGTGAAAGCATCCACTCGTTACCATGAGGAAGTGCAAACATCAGCACACCGGAAGCAACCAGAAAGATAGCCCCCAATATCTGCTGACGGCGAAGACGCTTTACAATCAGATCATTCCCATTATAAGGAGTGAGTAAAATTTGAACCAAAGCAACAATTAAAGCTCCGGCAGAAAATACATAAGGAGATAAAGTCCAGCGTGTAATGTAAGAGGCTGCACCAATCAACACCAGCGCTGCTCCCAAAAGGAATAATAAAGAAGTATATTTTTTCATTTCTGAGTTTCGTTTTCTGTAGTTTCTGTGTTTTCTTCCTCGATAACATAAATGTCCTCATTCGATTTTTTCATGAGGTACTTCTCACGAGCCACTTTTTCTATTGAACGAGGATTGGTGGTTAATTCGTTCAGGCGCCTAGTATTCTCATCGTATTCAGATTGATACTCTTTAATGCCTTCGTGAAGTTTATTAATCTTCCGGATATTAGAAACACGCCGCACCATACTGTTTTCGTCAAGAAAACCGATGATTGCAAGAAAAACAAATACCGTAATCCAGTATTTATGTCTTCTGATAAAATTCCAAATAGTAAGAAGTTTAATCATATTACATCAAGTTATACGTGGTTACAAAGATAGAAATATTTCCGAACGTACGTTTTACTTAATCGATAATTTAATGTACATTTGCAGAGATTGAATTATAGAATGTATCCAGGAATATGGAAAATTATATCGTATCGGCCCGAAAATATCGTCCATCAACTTTTGAATCTGTTGTTGGTCAAAAGTCCTTAACCACCACACTGAAGAATGCAATAGCCTCTCAAAAACTTGCGCATGCCTATCTTTTTTGTGGTCCAAGAGGAGTTGGCAAGACTACCTGTGCACGAATTTTTGCTAAAACCATAAACTGTCTGAATCTGACAAACGAAGGTGAAGCTTGCAATGAGTGCGAATCGTGCCTTGCCTTCAATGAACAGCGTTCGTATAATATCCATGAACTTGATGCAGCTTCAAACAATAGTGTAGACGATATACGTTTGCTTATAGAACAGGTACGCATTCCGCCACAAATAGGCAGATACAAAGTTTATATCATCGATGAGGTTCACATGCTTTCAACCGCGGCATTCAATGCCTTCCTGAAAACATTGGAGGAACCCCCAAAACATGCAATTTTTATTCTTGCAACAACAGAAAAACATAAGTTACTGCCTACAATTCTTTCCAGGTGTCAGATATACGATTTTAGCAGAATCAGCGTACAAGACACAGTAGAGCACCTTACCTACGTAGCTCAAAAAGAAGGTATAAATGCCGAACCAGATGCTTTAAACGTAATTGCTCAAAAAGCGGATGGAGGTCTGCGTGACGCACTATCCATCTTCGACCAGGTAGTAAGCTTTACAGCAGGAAATGTACAATACAAAAGTGTTATTGAAAATCTGAACGTTCTTGATTACGAATACTACTTCCGACTAACAGACAGGCTGATTGAAAACAAGGTGGCAGATTCACTGCTTATTTTCAACGACATCTTAAACAAAGGCTTTGAGGGAGGTCATTTCATTACAGGGCTATCCTCTCATTTCCGCGATCTATTGGTCAGCAGAGATGAACAAACCCTTCAGCTTCTTGAGGTTGGTGCCAGCATTCGTGAAAGATACAGAGAACAGGCTACAAAATGCACTCCAAAATTCTTATACAAGGCAATGAAGCTTGCCAACGAGTGCGATTTGAACTACAGAGTTAGTAAAAACAAGCGTTTTCTGGTGGAACTCACCTTAATTCAAATAGCACAGATAACATCGGAACCTGAAGATGAAAGCCATGGGCGTGGCCCTAAACAAGCTATAAAACCCATATTCAATCAGTCCGATAACGGACAGCCTCAACAAGAGACAACGATTCAGGCTACAGACAAAAGTCAGACTGCCTCAAATTTGCAACCTGCAAGGAACATTGCTCAAACAGCAACAATCTCTATAGGTCATAAATCTCCTATTCCTCAGAAAAAAGAGGAAAAGAAGATTCCGGTTATGAAGGCCGGAAGTCTAGGTGTATCTATAAAAAATCCATACCGGAATGTTCAGGATGAGCAGCCAAAGGTTGCCGAACAAAACCCTACACTGAACAGGGCTATCGAGGAAGATTATAACATCAATGACAGAGACCTGAACCACTACTGGCAAGAATTTGCTAATGCGCTTCCTATTGAACAAAGAGGAATTATGATGCGAATGAAAAATTCTCCAGCAAAACTAATATCAGACACTGCTTTCGAGATGGTGGTAGATAATGAAATTGTTGCTAAAGACATGACAGCAATGATTCCCGAAATCCAGAATTACTTGCGCAGACAGTTGCACAACAGTAAAATTACAATGAATGTAAGGGTCAGCGAACCGCAGGAAATTGTCCGGGCATACGGAAGAGTAGAGCGTTTTCAGATGATGGCTCAGAAAAACCCCGAACTACTAAAATTAAAAGAGACCTTTGGGTTAGAACTTAACTAAACCCAAAGGCCTCTCATATTATATAAAATCAAAATGATTATTTTCTGTTCATCAGCCTATAATTGGCCATTTCTTCGTATTTGCTTCCCGGACGACCGTAATTACAGTAAGGATAAATAGAAATCCCCCCACGTGGAGTAAATATTCCGGTTACTTCAATGTATTTAGGATCCATCAGTTTAATAAGGTCTTTCATGATAATATTCACACAATCTTCGTGGAAAGCTCCATGGTTACGAAAGCTGAAGAGATACAGTTTCAGACTTTTACTCTCAACCATTTTCACATCGGGAATATATGTAATGCGTATTTCCGCAAAATCAGGCTGGCCGGTAATTGGGCAAAGGCTTGTAAACTCGGGACAATTAAATTGCACCCAATAATCGTTTCCCGGATGTTTATTGTCAAAAGCCTCTAAAACTTCAGGAGCATAATCATTTTTATATTCCGTTTTACCCCCCAATAATGAGAGCTGTTCTTTTAGTTCTGCCATAATTCAATTTATTTCCAATAATTATTTTCTTCTATTCAAATATTCTTGTAAACCCTTATTTCTTAGTTTGCATGCAGGGCAATGGCCACAACCATCGGCAAGTATTCCATTATAACAGGTCAACGTCTCATTTCGTATCACATCGAACACTTCCAGTTCATCCGCCAAAGCCCAGGTGTCTGTTTTATCAATCCACATAAGTGGTGTATGAATCAGGAATTGCTCTTCCATTGCCAAATTAAGGGTTACATTGAGCGATTTAATAAATGAGTCGCGACAATCAGGATAACCGCTGAAGTCGGTTTGAGATACACCTGTCACTAAGTTACGTACTCCTTTTTCTCGTGCAAAAACAGCTGCTATACTTATAAAAAACAGATTTCTACCTGGCACAAATGTATTCGGAAATGAATCGGAAGGTTTCTCTTCATCCATCTCAATGGAATTATTGGTCAGCGAGCTACTGCCTAAACTACTGATAAAAGAAGCATCAATCAGACGAAATTCTACGTCTGCTTTCTCTGCAATAGCCCTTGCAACATCGACTTCTAGCTGGTGTTTCTGACCATATTTAAAACACAGGGCGTATACTTTCTTAAATTCTCTTTTAGCCCAATATAGACAGGTTGTGGAATCTTGTCCTCCGCTAAACAAGACTACAGCCGATTCATTATTTCTCATTTTCATCAAATTTCATTTATTTTAATTACGCTGTAAGAAATGTCGGTATCATAAACATCCGTTTCTTCAGTCTGTTTCACAAAGTCTACCACCCTACGTGTAACCGGAAGAACTAGTATCTCAAACAATGTTTTAGCAACTGTTTCCACTACGATAATCTGTATCACAACATTCAATGGTATCACAAATAAAAAGCCGATAGTAGTAAAAACAAAAGTATCGGCAAGCTCACCTACAATGGTTGAAGCAACAGCTCTTTGACCAAACTTCTTGCCCTTATGTAAGATTTTCATTTTACTCATTACAAACGCATTCAGGAAAGATCCTACTAGAAAAGCCAATAGGCTGGCTAATGCAATACGAGGTGTTTGAGCAAGTACTGAAGCATAAGAATTTTGCATACCCCAATGGGCAGCAGGCGGAAGAGCGACCGATACTTGAAACAGCAATATTGCCAGAAAGTTAATGGCAAATGCAATCCAGATTATAAGCCTGGCTTTGCGAAAGCCCCAAACTTCAGTGATGCAGTCGTTAATTACGTACGAAATGGGAAAAATTATCAATCCGGCGGTAGAGGGGAAACCCAAAATCTCAAACTGTTTAACAGCCAGAATGTTCGATAATACAAGACACATACTGAATAGTATGCCCATAAGCATAAATGATACAGAAACTTTATTCTTCATAATTCTTGTTTTTTACGTGGTGTTCAAGCACACGACCTTTATTCAAGGCATCGCATTTCTTAATTGGGTGCAAAGTTAGTAATTATAATGAAAACAGAATGCGATGTTACTGTTAAAAGTAGGAAAAACAATGGGCGACCTTATGGCCGCCCATTACATATTTTAGTTAGTAAGTCTTGTATATATTATCAGAAAGAATAATCTACACCAACACCAAACACCTTGTTTGTACGACCAAAAACATCAGTCCCTGGCAAAGTGGTTCCATTATAGTTAGCCGATTCTTTTGTATATCCATCGTATTTAGAAAAGAAATATGCTACATTCAGCTTCAGGCTCTTGTTTAGTTTAAAAGCGGCTCCCATACCAATTGAGTAAGAGTTTGTAGTAAAACTCATGTCAGACATATAATTATCTTCCAGACCATACATTGTACGTTGGTAACCACCACTAACTAGCACTCTGTCGGTGATATCCCATTCAACACCAGCCAGTAACTCATTACTGTCTCCACTCAAATATCTTTGTTTCTGATTTGCCATCTCCGCATCCTTATCAAAGTAATGATTCCATCCGATTGAGGTGCGTAATGAAGGAAGAATTGAGTATTGTGCACCAACAGTCAACAAGCTTGGAATATCATTTGGAGTATTAATTCCATGATCATAAGCCGCAACTCCGGTTGTGTTGATTTTTGTTTTATTTTCGACATTCAGGTTGGTTTTAAATTCGTATTTCACACCAAAGTTAAATTTATCCAACTTATAATCAAGACCGATAATCGGAGTAATTCCCCACCCGCTCTGAGTGCAATCCAGTTCTTTATCAGCAGTTTTAATGGCAACACCTGCGGCTGTTGCAGCAGCATTGGTAGCCATAGAAGCTGCAGCCGTATATTGACTTGCTAATTCTGTATTTCCAGCAGCAGTAGCTGCAGCAGCTGCTGCTGTATACTGAGAAGCAGCAGTCGTGTATTGATTGGCTGCTGATGTAAAATATTGATTCAGATTCATCATTTCACCTCCGGCAAGATTAGCTCTGATGTTTTTCAAATATCCATAATAGGCATTGCTGACGTAATTCATTCTTCCTCCACCAAAAACTGCCAAGTTATCAGATATTTTATAAGTCGCACCCAATTGTAGACCAAAAATATATTGACGACCCTCCATGTAACTATTTACAGCATAGCTGGTTGTACCTGCAAATGGTTTACTTCCAGCAATTACTGAATTTGAAAGTAGCACCGGAATCATTGCCACCTGAGATTCGAAAGATGGTAGACCTTCATTAAAGGTAGCCTTTCCACCCCCTCCGGTTATAGCGAAACTACCCGAAAAGGTCCAATTATTATTCTTATAAGCAGCCTGAAAACTTGGAACAAACGGAGCTGTTGCTTCACCTTTAAATTCTTTCATTTTACTTCCACCATTCCCAGCGAATGGTGCGAATGTTGAAGTTATAGTTCTGGTCTGGAAAGCACTCTGTCCGTTCAATGAAAGATGTAATCCATCACTCATGAAAGCTACTCCGGCCGGATTTGAATAAACTGCATCAATTTCAGTCGAAGCACCACGAGCTACATTACGCAAAAAAGCAATATGCTGATTTGTATTAGTTAAAAGTCCGCCCGCAAATGTTGGGACTGAAACTGTTATTAATAAAACAAAAAGCTGAAATGTTTTTCTCATATTTCTTATTCTTTAATAATTTTTGGCTGCAAAGTTAATACAAAACCAAATACAACAAGCATTATTTGTTATTTATTTTACCATAGACCAACAATATACGCCATTTATCGCAAAAATAACTGTTTCAAATGTAACATATAAATAACGATATATATAAAACAAACCTTATTTAACAATATAACATATTTACATTGTATTTCCTTATAATTCAAATTAGGCAAAAATTATCTATACCCAATTACAGCAAAAGATGAAACTTATATTAATGAAATAAAGAAAAACTTTCTTTATTATGGGAGCCGTTTTTTAAGAAATATATTTTGGTAAACGGAAGAATTTGACTTTATTTGCAGGGAATTACTTAAAATGAGAACAAACATGATTAACACCACAAATACTCAGGAAAACCTATCAGGCCTTAAGCGTGAAGACTTTAAAAAGACAATAGATGGTAAATCAACTGATTTATTCATTCTTAAAAACAAAAATGGCATGGAAATAGCTGTAACCAACTACGGTGCGGCCACACTTGCTATTATGGTACCGGACAAAAACGGAAACTATGCAAATGTAATTTTAGGTCACGATAGCATTGAGAACGTTATCAAAAGTCCCGAACCTTTCCTTAGTACAACGATCGGCCGTTATGGCAACAGAATAGCAAAAGGAAAATTCACCTTGCTGGGTAAAGAGTATTCATTAGCCATCAACAATGGACCCAACTCATTACATGGTGGTCCTACAGGATTCCATACAGCTGTGTGGGATGCAGAACAGACAGACGAGCAGACTGTAGAATTCAAACATACCTCTCAAGATGGTGAAGAAGGATTTCCTGGTAAGTTGACTGTAAATATGACTTATTCATTAACGGACAACAACGAATTTACAATAACTTACAAAGCCACCACAGATAAAACAACGATAGTTAACCTGACCAATCATGGTTTCTTTAATCTGGCAGGTATTGCTAATCCTACTCCAACTGTTCTGAATAATATTCTTACTATCAACGCAGATTATTTCATCCCGATTGACGAAGTAAGCATCCCATTCGGTGAAATTATTAAGGTAGCCGGAACTCCATTTGATTTCAGAACACCTCATGTAGTAGGAGAACGAATTGATGATAAAGACCAACAAACAGTTAATGGTACTGGTTATGACCACTGTTTTGTACTAAATAAAAAAGAACCGGGAGAACTTAGCTTTGCAGCTAAATGTGTTGAACCCCTTAGCGGACGTTCAATGGAAGTATATACTACAGAACCTGGAGTACAACTATATACAGGCAACTGGCTGAACGGATTCAGCGGTGCACATGGCACCACTTTCCCGGCCAGAAGTGCTATATGCTTTGAAGCACAACACTTCCCCGACACTCCTAACAAACCTCATTTTCCATCAGTAGTACTTAATCCGGGTGAAGAGTACAATCAGACTACAATTTACAAATTTGGAATAGAAAAATAATCAAATAAACTACATTTTATAATTAACAATTAAAAAAGCCATGACACAACAAAAAAAGAATTATGCATTGCCTATTGCAATGATGTTCGCTCTCTTTGCAATGATTTCATTCGTTACCGGACTTACCAATCCGCTAGGAATAATCGTAAAGAATCAATTCAACGCTGCTAACTGGATGACTCAGTTAGGAAATGCAGCAAACTTCATTGCATACCTGTTTATGGGTATTCCAGCCGGTATGCTATTAAAAAAGATAGGATATAAGAAAACAGCTCTTCTTGCTATTGCAGTTGGTTTCTTCGGTGTAAGTATTCAATATGTTTCTGGATTGGCAAGCAGCTTCGGCATTTATTTGTCTGGTGCATTTATTTCCGGTTTTTCTATGTGTATGTTGAATACAGTAGTAAACCCTATGTTGAATACACTTGGTGGTGGAGGTAAAAAAGGTAACCAACTTATTCAGTTTGGTGGTTCTTTGAACTCTATCTCTGCAACTATCGTTCCTATCCTAGTTGGTTACCTCATTGGTGATGCAGCACGTGCACAAATCAGTGATGCAGCTCCTGCATTATTTATCGCAATGGGTATCTTTGCTTTAGCATTCATCGTACTGTTCACAATGAATATCCCTGAACCATATGGAGAAGAAGAAGCAAAAAAAGAGGTAAAAGAAAAACACAGCGCAATGTCTTTCCGTCACTTCGTTTTAGGTACTGTAGCTATCTTCTTGTACGTTGGTATTGAAGTTGGTATTCCTAACTTTGTGAACTTGTTCCTTACTACTGCCAAAGATGCAGAAGGAGCAAAAGGTTTTGGTATGGACACAGCCATGGCAGGTACCATTGTTGGAACTTATTGGTTCCTTATGATGATTGGTCGTTTGGTAGGTGGAAGTATCGGTGGTAAAATTTCCAGTAAGGTACAGCTGACAACAGTTAGTACATTAGCCTTGATATTCTTGGTAATCGGTATCTTTGCTCCTATCGACACAACAGTTTCTATGCCGGTATTTAAATCAAACATCAGCTTTGGAACAGCTATTGTGCCTATTAATGTTATGTTCTTTGTTCTTTGCGGTCTTTGCACTTCTGTAATGTGGGGAGGAATTTTCAACCTTGCAGTTGAAGGACTTGGAAAATACACATCAATGGGATCAGGTATTTTCATGGTAATGGTTTGTGGTGGAGGTATCCTTCCTCTTATCCAAGGAGGTTTGGCTGATATCACCAGCAGCTACATGACTAGTTACTGGGTAATTTTCGCCGCAATTTGCTTCATACTTTACTATGCATTAGTAGGTTGCAAAAATGTCAACAAGGACATTCCTGTAGAATAATTTAATAATAATATTCATAACTTTCAAAATAATATCATGGATTTACAATATGTAAGAGGTCACTTCTCAGAACGCTTTAATGGTGAAGTTGGCTCTGTATACGCTTCACCCGGACGTGTTAATCTGATTGGTGAACACACTGACTACAATGGCGGTTTCGTATTCCCGGGAGCAATCGACAAAGGAATGGTAGCCGAAATCAAAATAAATGGTACAGATAAAGTAAGAGCATACTCTATCGACCTAAACGATTATGCTGAATTCGGTCTGAATGAAGAAGATGCTCCGGAAGCTAGCTGGGCTAGATATATCTTTGGAGTTTGCCGCGAAATTATCAAAAGAGGTGGTAAAATCGAAGGATTTGATACAGCTTTTGCAGGTGATGTTCCTCTGGGTGCAGGTATGTCTTCATCAGCAGCATTGGAAAGCACATACGCTTATGCTCTGAACGAAATGTTCAACTGCGGAATCGATAAATTTGAGTTGGCTAAAATCGGACAAGCAACAGAACATAACTATTGCGGTGTAAACTGCGGTATCATGGATCAGTTTGCTTCTGTATTCGGTAAGGCTGGTAGCCTGATTCGTCTGGACTGCCGCTCTTTGGAGTATAAGTATTACCCATTCAACCCAACTGGCTATAAAGTTGTGTTGCTTGACTCAGTTGTAAAACACGAGCTTGCTTCATCAGCATATAACAAGCGTCGTCATTCTTGCGAAACAGTAGTTGCTGCTATCAAAAAGAATCACCCGGAAGTGGAATTCCTTCGCGACTGTACAATGGAAATGCTTCAGGCTGTGAAGAACGATGTAACTGAAGAAGATTACATGCGTGCTGAATACGTAATTGAAGAAATTCAACGTGTACTCGACGTTTGCGATGCTTTAGAAAAAGGTGATTACGAAACTGTAGGTGAAAAGATGTATGGTACTCACCACGGTATGAGCAAACTTTACGAAGTAAGTTGCGAAGAGCTTGATTTCTTGAACGACTGCGCCAAGAAAAACGGTGTGACTGGCTCACGCGTTATGGGTGGTGGTTTTGGTGGATGTACCATCAACCTCGTTAAAGAAGAGCTTTATGATTCATTCATTGCTGATGCAAAAGAATCATTCACTGCTAAATTCGGCAGAGCTCCAAAAGTATACGATGTAGTTATCAGCGACGGTTCTCGCAAATTGGCATAATCAGTATATTTAAATAATATAAAGGTGTATTGTTCTGAACAGTACACCTTTTTTTGTTTATTCTATAGAGTCATAATAATTATATCATGCAGTTCTGGTTTACACGGAATAAACTACTTCTGAAAGACCAATCTCCAGATTGGAAGAGTAAAGAAGTAGTTGCGAATTTGTCTTTTTGTTATACAAATAAATCAATTTATCACGAAAGTTAATGCGATAAATAGCCTGCAGGAATCATCGGCTTATTAAAAAAAATATTTTTCTAACTAGTTATTAGTCATAAAGCATTATCTTTGCACGAAAATTAATGAACTAATAGTTATGAACGATAGTAAACTAATGAATCGCGCAGCCGACAATGTGCGTATTTTAGCAGCTTCTATGGTAGAAAAAGCGAAGTCAGGTCACCCCGGTGGTGCTATGGGTGGTGCAGACTTTGTCAACGTTCTTTTCTCCGAATTTCTAGAATATGATCCCGAAAATCCAAAATGGGAAGGTCGCGATCGTTTTTTCCTTGATCCCGGACATATGTCTCCCATGCTATATTCTGTTTTAGCTTTAACAGGTAAATATACAATCGAAGAACTAATGCAGTTCCGTCAATGGGGTAGCTGTACTCCAGGCCATCCGGAAGTTGACGTAATGAGAGGAATTGAAAACACATCCGGTCCGCTTGGACAAGGACATACATATGCAGTAGGTGCCGCTATCGCTGCAAAATTCCTGAAAGCACGCTTTGGAGAGGTTATGAATCAAACCATTTATTCATTCATTTCTGACGGAGGAATTCAGGAAGAGGTATCTCAGGGTGCAGGCCGCTTGGCAGGACACTTGGGACTTGACAACCTGATTATGTTTTATGATTCAAACGATGTTCAGCTATCAACGGATACTTACGAAGTAACCAGCGAAGATATCGCAAAGAAATATGAAGCCTGGAACTGGAATGTATTAGCCATTAATGGCAACGATCCTGATGAAATCCGTAAGGCTTTGACTGCTGCTAAAGCAGAAAAAGAACGTCCTACAATCATAATTGGTAAAACAATTATGGGGAAAGGTGCTGTCACAGCCGAACTCCAGAATTTCGAAGGTAAATGTTCTACTCATGGACAGCCATTAAGTGCCAGCGGTGCTTCATTTGATGAAACAATCAAAAACCTTGGTGGCGATCCAACCAATCCTTTCCAGATTTTCCCTGAAGTACAGGACCTGTATAATAAGAGAGCAGCCGAACTGAAAAAGATTGTTGCTGAAAAATATGTCGCTAAAGCAGAATGGGCGAAAGCTAATCCTGAACTTGCAGCAAAACTAGAGAATTTCTTCTCAGGTAAAACACCGGAAATTGACTGGGCAGGCATCCAGCAAAAAGCTGGTATTCCAACCCGTGGTGCATCTGCTGCCGTTTTAGGAGTATTGGCAACTAAAGTTGAAAACATGATCTGTTCTTCTGCCGACCTATCAAATTCTGATAAGACTGATGGATTCCTGAATAAGACTCATGCCTTTACAAAAGGTGATTTCAGTGGAGCTTTCCTGCAAGCAGGTGTAGCCGAGCTAACCATGGCGTGTGTTTGCATTGGTATGGCTCTTCACGGTGGGGTAATTGTGGCATGCGGAACATTCTTTGTATTCTCCGACTACATGAAACCTGCAATCCGTATGGCTGCATTGATGGAACTTCCGGTTAAATTTATCTGGTCGCACGACGCATTCCGCGTTGGTGAAGACGGGCCTACTCATGAACCGGTAGAACAGGAAGCTCAAATCCGTTTGATGGAAAAACTTAAAAACCACAGCGGCAAGAATTCCATGTTGGTTCTTCGTCCTGCTGATTCGGACGAATCTACAATAGCATGGAAACTGGCTATGGAAAATACCTGCACACCTACAGGATTAATCTTCTCTCGTCAGAATGTAGCTAATCTGCCTGCCGGAACCAATTATGCAGAAGCTGCCAAAGGAGCTTACATCGTTGCTGGCTCAGACGAAAACCCAGATGTAATCCTGATCGCATCAGGTTCTGAAGTTTCTACACTTGTTGCAGGAGCTGAGCTACTTCGCAAAGATGGACTCAAACTTCGCATTGTCTCTGTTCCTTCTGAAGGATTATTCCGCAACCAAAGCAAAGAATACCAGGAATCAATCATCCCAGCCGGAGCCAAAGTATTTGGTCTGACAGCTGGCCTTCCGGTAAATCTTGAAGGTTTGGCTGGTGCCAACGGAAAGGTATTTGGTCTGGAATCATTTGGTTTCTCTGCTCCTTTCAAGGTGCTTGACGAGAAATTAGGATTCACTGCTGAGAATGTATACAATCAGGTAAAGGCGATGTTATAAACCTTACATAAACTGTAAACAGATTAAAATGAAAACAATTGGAATTTGCTCAGACCACGCTGGTTTTGAATTGAAGCAGTTCGTTAAGAGCTGGCTTGAAGCTAAAGGTTGGGCCTATAAAGATTTTGGTACATATTCAACAGATAGCTGTGATTATGCTGATTGCGCTCATCCGCTTGCTTTGGCTGTAGAAGCAGGTGAATGTTATCCGGGAATTGCCATCTGTGGCAGTGGTAATGGCATCAATATGACACTTAACAAGCATCAGGGAATCAGGGCGGCTCTTTGCTGGAATCCTGAAATCTCAAAACTTGCACGTCTTCACAACGATGCTAATGTTCTGGTTATGCCAGGCCGGTTTATTTCTACCGAAGAAGCCGACCAAATCATGACTGATTTTTTTTCAACCGAGTTTGAAGGCGGACGTCACCAAAAACGGATTGAAAAAATTCCTGTAAAATAAAATAGCAATTTCTCCAAATAAGAAAATCCCGCTTGTTTTCAGGCGGGATTTTTATTTATTATAAAATCCAGATCATCGGTTTCGACATTCAGCCTTAAATTTTTCATTATCAAACTCGATTCTCAATAGAGCATCAGATAATTAAGAGGAAAATAAAGGCGGCTACTTCATAAGATGTTATTTTCTATCAGAAAATATTATACAACTGGAAAACATCACTGTTTCCAATCTGTCGGGCCCCTCTTATAGGCAAGCGACATGCTGGGATGAATAACTCCATCCTTACAAACAAACTGCACTGAGAGTATGAAATGACTGAAGAATTCACCATGCGAGAAGAAAAAATCAGGTATCATTCGTGAACGGCTTTCCGAGAAGTGGCTCAATTCAGCCAGATCGGCAATCAACAGATAATTAAATCCGGGAGCAAGTCTGGCACCAAATTTTTTGTACAGAGTAGATTCAGCTACAGAAGAGAATGTTTCTACCTGGGTAATATATGATATTATATCAATCGGCTTCGGAGCCAACAGCAGGTAATTTTTGTAGAACACCGCACAAGATTTGAAATCAGCATCTGCAATGCCAGACAACTGTGAGAAAAGTGTATTTTGTGGAAGAGAATAGAACCTATAATTTTTATTACCTGCATACAATATCTCCATTGGCGAAATAGGCATTTTCCTCTGCATAGAATTGTTTTGCAGGAACAATTTCAGTTCATTCTCTGTCTTAATGGAATCTTTCAGTGGAATGGCAAGCAGCGAGAGAGGCCGGCGTACTGAATCGGCTGCATAAAATGAAAGTCCCATCATACTACCTGCCACATTGCCCATCAGGAAATGCATCAGATTTACATCCGCTTCTCTTATATAATCTGGATAATCAGTTAAAGCATATTGTCTCCTCGATGCATTTGCTGCTATATATTTAAATTCAGAAATAGCTGTTTGATTAATATAATAGGTAGACTCAGGGAACTCTTTTCCAGATAAATGTTCGATTGGCACTTGCAGCTTAAGTGCATTTACAAACGATGAACTGGTATCAGCATCAATGCTGATACCTGAAAAATAGAGTGCATCGCGTCCTAGATTGAGGTCTAGTTCACTCCATCCCACTTCCTTCATCTTAAGATACAACGTTGAAATGCCATTAAGCCGTTTTTGGTCATGAGAGAGTGAGAACAACGGATCTGAAAGAAGCGATTGTCCGCTTAACCGGGCATCAATAACCTGTTCAATCAGCTTCTTGCTGTAACTGGCAGTCATAAAACCAGAAGATTTGTAGCAACAGAGAAACAGATCTCCTCCCATTGGTAAAATTTCAATCTGATGTCCTTTATAAGAAACATTTTTTGAAGGAAAATCGATTGAGCGATATTTGCGAATTTGATGTTCAATCCATTTCTCGTCACCAGGATTCGTACAAAAGTAGATAACCTGATCCAGTTCGCTACCGGGAGAATGAAAACTGATTAACATCCGGTTCAGTCTCTCGCCCAAGCCATGCGGAGCAGAGGCTGTCAATTCATCAAAATGCTCTCTCACATCATTGGCAATACGCGAAAGCTTAAGACTAGAAAATTCCTTTCTGAAAGATGCATAGTTCAAATCTTTCATTAACGTTGAAAGCTCCCTTGTTTCGAAAACCGCACATGCATTTGGTGGAACAAGTGAATAGAGGTTAATCCCCGCATTCCGTCCACGAGCATTAAGGCTAGTAAAAAAGAATACCCCCGCTCCTATCAGAGAAAGCAGAACAGAGGCAAGAATCAATATCTTTATCCTTAATTTCCGGTCCATTGCAATGTGCTTTTCAATACAATATCAGTATCTTTGTCACGTTATACTAAATGTGTTAACATACAAAAATAATAAATATTCTGACTTTTAATGAAATATTTGATTAGAAAAGAGATAGCAGGTTTTTTTAGTTCATCCATGGGGTATGTAATACTCTTTGTATGGCTACTGGCTGTATCACTTATGTTATGGTTTTTTGCAGGAGAATATAATCTGCTTGATGGAGGATTTGCAACCCTTCGCCCGTTCTTTTCGCTAGCTCCTGTGCTGTTTCTGCTGTTGGTTCCTTCAGTCACGATGCGAATGTTTGCCGAAGAAAAAAGAATGGGAACACTCGAACTACTCTTTTCACGTCCAATCAAGATCAGCACCATCGTCGTAAGTAAATTCTGGTCGGCATGGTTGTTAATGGTAATTGCATTGATCCCTACCCTAATATATCTTATAAGTATTTTATCGCTAAGTACTGCAGGTATTGACTCGGGAGAAATCATCGGAGGATATTTCGGACTACTTTGCCTATTGGCTGCTTTCGTCAGCATTGGTTTGTTTTCATCTTCCCTCACCAGCAATCAGTTGATTGCATTTCTGATAGCTGCTCTCTTATCATTTGCCACTTTCTATGGATTTGAGCTTATTGCTTCACTTACATCGAATGGCAGTCTGCACAACACATGGGCTCAGCTCGGTGTTCAAGCTCATTACCAATCCATGTCCCGGGGAGTTATCGATACACGCGATCTTATTTATTTCGCTTCAGTAACTATCTTCTTTATCTATCTCACCATCCAGGTAAACACACGCAAAAGATGAAAAAGAATATATTAAAAGGATCTGGTATACTGGTACTGATTGTAATATTAAACCTGCTTTCTTCAAGCTACTTCGTGCGGCTTGACCTCACCGCCGAAAAACGGTACACTCTCTCCGGTCAAAGCAGAAAATTGGTTAAAAGTATGGATAAACCTCTGGAAGTGATTCTTTATCTGAACGGAGATCTAAACCCGGCTTTCGATCGCCTCCGCACATCAGTAACCGATATGCTAGACGAACTTGCAATATACGCTCCTCATGGAATAAAACTGCATCAAGTAAATCCATCGGCAGCCCCTGACGATAAAACGAGACAGGAACACTATGTTCAGATGGATCGGAAAGGAATGCGCGGGCTTTCCGTTAATGAGCATGATCGGGAAGGAAAACTTTCTTCTAAAGTAATATACCCCTGGATGGAACTTATATACAACGGCGATACCCTACCGGTAAGTCTACTCAAAAAGAACCTGAATCTCACCCCGCAAGAGGCATTGAACACTTCCGTCAGCGAACTAGAATACAACCTGACCGAAGGAATAAGAATACTTGCCATAACTCATCCCGAGCGAATTGCCTTTATTGAAGGGCACAACGAATGGAGCGAGGCATACGTGTACGAAGCTACCAACTTACTAAGCAAGTATTACAATGTTGATAGGGGCAGGTTGAGCGGAAATCCGGAAGAGCTGCTACCATATAAAGTACTTATTATCGCAGCCCCTCAAAAAGCCTTCAGTGAAAAAGAGAAATTCGCCCTTGACCAATATATAATGAATGGCGGAAGAGTACTATGGTTACTTAACGGAACAAAGATCTCCCAACAGGAATTCGATGCAACCGGAGAATCGGCCACTTTGAAGGAGGATGTCAACCTGGACGACATGCTCTTCACCTACGGCATCCGTATTAATCCTGTTACGATACAAGATATGCAATGCACTGCCATTCGTCTCGCATCCTCGGCAGCAGGAACCAAAGAGACCTACACTACCCTTCCCTGGTATTTTGCCCCATTGCTTATCCCATCAGACAAGAGCATAATCACGCACCACATCTCACCTCTTAAATCCGAACTTGTGAGTACGATCTCATTTGTGGGTAGTGACCAATTGAAAAGAGAAGCACTCCTTTCCACATCTGCCAATGCACACACCTTGCCTGTTCCGGACAAAGTGAGCCTCCGATATGTAGAGATGCCAGCTGAGGAATCCTACTTTAACGAGCGCAATCTCCCGGTGGCAGGTTTACTGGAAGGAGAATTTACATCAGCTTTTATCAACCGTTTAACACCTGATAGCTGCACAGAGCTCTCCCAAGGACGATTGCAGAAGAGTAAATACACCCGAATGATTGTTGTAGCTACCGGTAGTATTATTAAAAACGAATGGAGAGGAGAAAAAGATGAAGCACAACCGGTCCCTCTTGGATACGATAACGTTTCAGGCGAATACCTGGGGAATGCCGAATTCATTTCTAATGCTGTCAATTATCTGGCAGGCAACGAACAGTGGCTAAGTCTTCGTTCGCGCGATTATAAACTTAGATTGCTTAACAAACAGGCAATCGCACAAAGAGGGTTGTGGGAAACGATAAACATTGGCATCCCTCTCCTATTGGTACTGACAGTCGGATTCGTTTATTCCAAACGTAGAAAAAGTAAACAGTAGGAATGGAAAGACTTCCCAAAAAATAGAAATAAAAAGAGGTTATTCTTACTTACTGAATAACCTCTTTTTATGAAATTAAAAAATCATATAGGTCAGTTTAAACGAATAATTCCCAGACCAACGGTTCGAATATCTCGTATATAAATTGCTATTTTCATAAACCAGACCTGCGTCACCTGAAATTCGTACATGGGGAGAAACATAATAATTAGCAGAAAACGTAAGGCTTGTAGCCGAATTATACCTGACTTTGTCCTCATCACTCAACAATAACCTGTCCGAAATTCCAACATTCAAATTTGTGCGTGTATTGGGATAATATCCAATGCTATAACCTCCCAGAATAATACCGCTGCGCCAATTATAGGTCGTCTCATCACCACTCGCTTTAGTTGAAATGTGGTTATAAGTTCCGCTCAAAGATATGTTGGCTGAATGTTGCCAATAAAGGTTTACCGGTTTCTCGTAATTAAAAGGCACACTTATGTTGAATCCCGTCTGAGATGTTCGTAAAAAATCTATGTGATTTTTATAATTGTGATAAAAAGGCTTAATGATCAGACTTACATCACAACCAGATCCTCTTTTAAACAGGTCACCGTTCATCCAATAATCATAAAGTGTCGTAAAGTACTCTGCAGTCGTTTTTTTAAGATATTTGTTATTTAACAAGAATGAATCAACATTAGATATCTCATCAATTAAATGCAGACGACTATCCAGAAAGCGCTTGTTCTTAACCTTGGATATGAGTTGTGCAAGGCGATTCACCTCATCATCAGACAATCTTTCAGTAATAATTCCTTTACGTGATAATTCATCCAGAATATACACCGCCTGGCGGGCATCCTGAATCGGTTCAATACGTCCACGACCTATCATTACCAACGGAGAAATTCCCAATATTGTATTTTTTGAATTCAGCGCATCTACATATTTTGATTTATAATAAGAAAACGATACGTCGCCTCCAAGTCCCCAGAAACATTTTTTCGAAGTGTAAAATCGGTAATTATTTGCATAAGAGGCAGAAAAAATAAGTTCGTCCGTCTTCGATTGAGAAGCTTTCAGATTCTCAAGACTGATGCCGGATAGATTAAACAGAACCTGATGTTCTCCAATTAGACTTCTTGTGTTTACATAATGTTTGAAATCCAGATTTGCCTCTCCCTGTATCTGGTCAGTTCTTTCTTCATAATAATCTTTAGATGTAAATTCACCTTGAGAGTTCAACTTAACATCCAGTGAACTCCGCTTGATATCAGGTGTTTGATAATCCTTTAATAAATAACTATCATAACTCTGTGCTTGCGTGCATATAGATACATGAAGTAATGATACACCTATAATCGTAAAAATTTGTTTTCTCATAATATTAATATTAATAACAATGTTTATCAATTAAAATATTTAACTAAAAATAATATATATAGTCATTTTTATGGATTAGAAGATGTAATTTTACATAAATAATCATTAATACAATAAACACAAAAATCAAAATATTTTTTCTTATAAACAAAATATTATTCATATATTTTAAACTATAAATAGAAGTGCCTACCTAAAACATTGATATTGAATTATTATCTGTCTGTCCTTTTCTAATCACTTCACAATCTTTAGACTTCTTCAGTATAAAGGCCACCAAAAGTTCCGGTACAGGGAAAACAAGAGAATTTATCAATTTCTGATTGCCCATATTTGCAAAAGCCAAAAAATATTTTCATTAATCACAACAAACAAAGAAATAAAAACAAATCATACAATTGGAATTATCTATCTTTTTGATTAATTAGACGACCATAACAACAACACAAAATGGTTAATTCTTATAAAAACAGATATTAGTCAACACTTTTAATAGCAATAAGAAATTAGGATGATTTTATTATTATTTTAATTTTTCTTTGTTTTATACATTACTTTTTCTTATTTTTCGTGCATTCAAATATGTAAATCAAAAAATAAAAGTATCTTTGCATATCTTAAGCATTGGAAATTCAAACGATGGAAGAATTTGACGCTATAAAAGGACTAATAAACGAAGGTGAGATAGAAAGAGCAATTCAGGCATTGGATCTGTTCATTGAGAAGAATCCGTCATGCGATGAAGCTTTTTATCTTCGCGGAAATGCTTATCGAAAACAAGGGAACTGGCAAATGGCAATCAATAATTATCTATCTGCTATCGAAATCAACCCTCAAAGCCCGGCCCTGCAAGCTAAAAAAATGATCATAGACATCCTGAATTTCTATAATAAGGATATGTACAACCAATAAAATCTTAAGTTATGGCTAAAATAAAAGGAGCAGTAGTAGTAGACACCGAACGTTGCAAAGGATGTAATCTCTGTGTAGTAGCCTGCCCGTTAAATGTGCTCGCACTTACTAAAAAAGAGGTAAACATCAAGGGATATAATTTTGCACAACAGATAGTTGAAGACACCTGCAACGGATGTTCTTCTTGTGCAACCGTGTGTCCGGACGGATGTATTACGGTTTATAAAATTAAACTGTAAGTTACCTGAGTCACGACTAACAAATAAATGAATCCAAAAAAACTAAATACATATGGAAGAAGAAGTTCTCTTAATGAAGGGTAACGAAGCCATTGCGCATGCAGCTATCCGCTACGGAGCCGATGGCTATTTTGGTTATCCTATCACTCCTCAATCTGAAGTATTGGAAACGCTGGCCGAACTGAAACCCTGGGAAACAACCGGAATGGTTGTCCTACAGGCAGAAAGTGAAGTGGCAGCAATAAACATGGTATATGGAGGTGCCGGATCAGGTAAAATGGTTCTAACCTCATCTTCAAGTCCCGGAGTTAGCTTAAAGCAAGAAGGTATTTCATACCTCGCTGGTGCCGAGCTCCCTTGTTTAATTGTAAACGTAATGCGTGGAGGCCCCGGTTTGGGAACAATCCAGCCAAGTCAGGCAGACTATTTTCAAACAGTAAAAGGCGGTGGTCATGGCGACTACAGACTTATAGCCCTTGCACCTGCTTCGGTTCAGGAAATGGCCGACTTTGTAGGACTGGGTTTCGATCTTGCATTCAAATATCGCAATCCCGCAATTATTCTGGCCGACGGTGTTATTGGCCAGATGATGGAAAAGGTAATTCTCCCAAAACAGAAAAAACGTCGTACCGATGAAGAGCTGATTGCTCAGTGTCCTTGGGCTACAACAGGAAGAAAAAATGGAAGAAAGCCTAATATCATTACTTCACTTGAGCTTGCACCAGCTGCAATGGAGCAGAACAACCTGCGTTTCCAGGCTAAATACAAGACAATAGAAGAAAACGAAGTTCGCTATGAAGAAATTAATTGCGAAGATGCAGAATATCTGATCGTAGCATTTGGCTCATGCGCTCGTATCTGTCAGAAAGCTATGGAGCTGGCTCGTGCAGAAGGTCTAAAAGTAGGACTTCTTCGTCCTATTACCCTCTGGCCTTTCCCTACAAAAATAATAGCTGCTTATGCTGAAAAAGTAAAAGGTATGATTTCTGTAGAGCTTAATGCCGGACAGATGGTGGAAGATATCCGCCTTGCAGTGAACGGACGAGTAAAAGTTGAACATTTCGGCCGATTGGGAGGTATAGTACCCGATCCTGACGAAGTGGTTGCGGCAATCAAGGAAAAACTAATTAAATAAGAAACAATGGTAAATCTTGATAAAATAAGATTGATTCTGAACATCATCTTCATGATTGGCGCTTTAAGCACCATTGTAGTGTTTTTCGTAGTCAAGAACGACTTGGTAATGATTGCAGTTTGCTTTTTTACTATTTTTGTTAAATTCGTTGAATACGCATTGCGATTTACTCAAAATGCGATCAACCGCAATAAGAGGAGGAACGACGATGACTAAAGAAGAAATAATCAAACCCGAAAACTTAGTATATAAGAAACCAAAGCTCATGAATGACAACCCGATGCACTATTGCCCGGGATGCAGTCATGGGGTAGTACATAAATTGGTTGCCGAAGTAATTGAAGAGATGGGCATGGAAGATAAAACCATCGGAATCTCTCCAGTGGGATGTGCTGTATTCATTTACAACTACATTGATATCGATTGGCAGGAAGCTGCACACGGACGGGCACCCGCTCTGGCAACAGCCATTAAGCGCTTGTGGCCTGAAAGACTTGTCTTTACTTATCAGGGAGATGGTGACCTGGCTTGTATTGGTACAGCTGAAACTATTCATGCTCTGAACCGTGGTGAAAATATCACAATTATTTTTATTAATAATGCCATATACGGTATGACTGGAGGCCAGATGGCTCCCACAACATTGGTAGGAATGAAGACTGCAACCTCTCCTTATGGTAGAGATGTTTCATTGCACGGCTATCCGCTTAAAATGACTGAAATTGCTGCAACTCTTGAAGGTACAGCTTATGTTACACGCCAGTCTGTACATACAACAGCTGCAATTCGTAAAGCTAAAAAGGCTATTCGTAAAGCATTCGAAAACTCCATGAACGGAAAAGGTTCAAACCTGGTGGAAATTGTATCAACATGTAATTCCGGTTGGAAAATGAGTCCTGAGAAGTCCAATGTATGGATGGAAGAAAACATGTTCCCATATTACCCATTGGGTGATTTAAAAGATAAAGAATAATCTAAAAATCAGAGCAATGAAAGAAGAAATAATTATAGCCGGATTTGGTGGGCAAGGTGTCTTGTCAATGGGAAAAATCCTGGCCTATTCAGGCTTAATGGAAAATAAGGAAGTTACCTGGATGCCAGCTTACGGACCGGAACAAAGAGGTGGAACTGCCAATGTTACCGTCATTATCAGTGATGAAAAAATATCTTCTCCAATTTTAAGTAAATACGATACTGCAATCATTCTTAATCAGCCTTCTTTAGAAAAGTTTGAAAGTAAGGTGAAACCTGGTGGTATTCTGATTTATGACAGTTACGGTATTATTGTTCCTCCAACACGCACCGATATACAAGTTTATTGCATAGACGCCATGGATGCGGCCAACGAAATGAATAATGCCAAAGCTTTCAATATGATTGTACTGGGTGGATTGCTGAAACTTCGTCCGATGGTAACCATTGAAAGCGTAATTAAAGGATTGAAAAAGACTCTCCCCGAGCGTCATCATCATTTAATTCCGATGAATGAGGCAGCTATTCAAAAGGGAATGGAATTAATAAAGAAAATATGATAGATAAGATCAAACAGCTACTGGAAGAGGTTGAAACGTTAAAAGCAGCGAATGCTGAAGAACTGGAAACTCTTCGAATTAAGTATTTAAGCAAAAAAGGAGCCATCAATGACCTGATGGCCGACTTCCGCAACGTACCTGCCGAACTAAAGAAAGAGGTTGGGATGAAGTTGAATGAGCTGAAAACAAAAGCTCAGGAAAGAATAAACACCCTGAAAGAATCTTTCGATAGCCAGGACAGCGGAGCATGTGATTTAGATTTAACAAGAACAGCATATCCTGTTTCTCTGGGCACCCGCCACCCATTATCAATTGTCAAGAATGAAATCATTGATATTTTTGGCCGTCTTGGATTCAGCATTGCCGAAGGACCGGAGATTGAAGATGACTGGCATGTATTCTCTGCGCTGAACTTCGCAGAAGATCATCCGGCTAGAGATATGCAGGATACATTCTTTATTGAATCGCATCCCGATATCATCCTTCGTACTCACACTTCTTCCGTGCAAAGCCGTGTAATGGAAGTTTCACAACCTCCTATCCGCATTATTTGCCCGGGACGTGTGTATCGTAACGAAGCAATCAGCTACCGCGCACATTGTTTCTTCCATCAGGTTGAAGCTCTCTATATCGACAAAGATGTGTCTTTCACCGACCTGAAACAAGTGCTTCTGCTCTTTGCTAAAGAGATGTTTGGTGCGGATACCAAGATTCGTCTTCGTCCAAGCTACTTCCCATTCACCGAGCCAAGCGCCGAAATGGATATCAGCTGTAATATCTGCGGCGGAAAAGGATGTCCTTTCTGCAAACATACCGGATGGGTAGAAATCCTTGGTTGCGGTATGGTCGACCCGAATGTTCTCGAAAGCAACGGTATCGATAGCAAAGTATATTCAGGTTATGCCCTGGGTATGGGTATTGAAAGAATTACCAATCTGAAATATCAGGTAAAAGACCTTCGGCTGTTCTCAGAAAACGACACACGTTTCCTGAAAGAGTTCGAAGCGGCAAACTAATATGAATTATAAATGAACAAGGAATAATGAGCAATCCGACACTCGGGTTTCTCGTTATCTCTTGTTCATTATTTGTTTTTAAAAATCTGCTTATGGCAAAAGACAAACTAGTTACGCGCAGTTATATCTTAATTCTTGCTGCAAATTTCCTGTTGTACTTTGGCTTTTATCTACTACTCCCAATACTGCCTTTTTATCTCACGGAAGTTTTTCACTCAGGCAACGCAACTATAGGAATTATCCTCTCTTGCTACACCATCGCGGCACTTTTTATACGACCTTTTTCCGGGTATCTACTCGATACTTTCGCACGAAAACCGCTCTATTTATTTGCCTATTTCATCTTTACCGGTATATTTTTAGGTTATCTGTTTGCAGGAGTACTTACTCTTTTCACCATACTTAGAATCTTCCATGGGCTGGCATTCGGCACGGTAACAGTTGCCGGAAACACAATTGTGATTGATATTATGCCCTCTTCCCGCAGAGGAGAAGGGCTTGGGTATTATGGAATGATGAACAATACGGCTATGAGTATCGGTCCCATGGTGGGACTTTTCCTGCACGAAGCCTACTCGTTCCAAACAATATTCTGCTGCGCCTTTATCTCGTGCAGTCTCGGGTTTATCATGGCTTTCCTGGTAAAGACACATGCAAAACAACACATCAAGCGGGAGCCTATCTCGCTCGACCGCTTTATTTTGATTAAAGGGATTCCTGCCGGCATCGATTTGATGCTGCTATCGGTTCCTTACGGAATGACAACCACCTTCGTTGCCATCTACGCCAAGGATATTGGGATTACAAGCGGCACAGGCCTTTTCTTTACTTTCATGGCAATAGGTATGGCCGTTTCACGCCTGTTTGCCGGGAAGCAAGTAGACAAAGGGAGGATTCTCTCGGTTATTTCCTGGGGAATGGGGCTTGTCTGTTTCTGCTACTTCCTTCTTTCGGCATGCGCCCTATTAATGGAAGTAAACCGAATTATGACCATCACGATATTCTTCAGTATTGCCCTCTTTCTTGGAATCGGGTTTGGCACCATGTTTCCGGCGTTCAACACACTGTTTGTGAATTTGGCACCGAACTCACAACGCGGAACAGCCACGTCTACGTATCTTACATCTTGGGATATGGGCATAGGAATCGGAGTTCTCTCAGGAGGTTACATCGGACAGTTTACCACGTTCGATAGAGCCTTCTTCTTCGGAGCCTGCCTTACACTCTTTGCTGTTTTTTATTTCAGAAAAAAAGTTGGTCCTCATTTTGTGCAAAACAAATTAAGATAGATGAGTAAAAAAGAGTTATATAAAAAAGTCATTGAATGGTTTCAGCAAAATATGCCGGTGGCAGAGTCTGAACTCAATTACAACAATCCGTATGAATTGTTGGTCGCAGTAATCCTATCGGCACAATGCACCGACAAGCGTGTTAATCTGATCACCCCCGTACTTTTTAAAGACTATCCTACCCCCGAAGCGCTTGCAGCAAGCACACCCGAAGTGATATTCGAATACATCAAAAGCGTATCTTATCCCAACAACAAGGCAAAACACCTTGTGGGCATGGCCCGGATGCTGCATAACGAATTCAATGATGTAGTGCCGTCGGATCTGGACCTTCTCGAAAAGATGCCAGGTGTAGGAAGAAAGACAGCCAACGTGATTCGTGCTGTGATATTCAATAAAGAGGCAATGCCTGTTGATACGCATGTATTTCGCGTATCCAACCGCATTGGGCTTACCACAAACTCAAAAACCCCACTTGCCACTGAGAAAGAACTGGTAAAATACATTCCGGGCGAATTGCTTCCCATTGCACACCATTGGCTGATTTTGCATGGAAGATACGTCTGCCTTGCCCGAAATCCTAAATGTGATAAATGCGGATTACAATTGCTATGCAAATATTACAAAAGTGAACAAAAATATAACATCATGCAAGACAAAAGCTCTTAAAACGGGAAATTATTAAATAATAATTATTCGATAAGCTGGAATTTTAATTAACTTTGCAACACGATATAGAAATTTAGAATTTTAAATAAAGAGAATTATGCAAACAATTGACAAATTCAACTTTGCCGGTAAAAAGGCATTCGTTAGAGTGGACTTTAATGTTCCATTGGATGAAAACTTCAACATTACAGACGACACTCGTATCCGTGCCGCTCTTCCTACATTAAAGAAAATTATCGCAGATGGCGGTAGCCTTATTATTGGTTCTCACCTCGGACGTCCGAAAGGAGCAACTGATAAATTCTCATTAAAACATATTATTGGTCGCGTTTCTGAACTGCTTGGCGTAGAAGTACAGTTTGCCAGCGACTGCATGGGCGAAGAACCAGCTGCAAAAGCTGCCGCTTTGAAACCAGGTGAAGCTTTATTGCTCGAAAACCTTCGTTTCTATGCTGAAGAAGAAGGTAAACCAAGAGGTCTTGCCGATGATGCAACCGACGAAGAAAAAGCTGCAGCTAAGAAAGCTGTAAAAGAAAGCCAGAAGAACTTTACTAAAGCTTTGGCTTCTTATGCTGATTGCTACGTAAACGATGCATTCGGTACTGCTCACCGCGCTCACGCTTCTACTGCACTTATCGCAAACTACTTCGATACAGACAACAAAATGTTTGGTTACCTGATGGAAAAAGAGGTAAAAGCGGTAGAAAAAGTAATGAAAGACATCAACCGTCCTTTCACTGCAATCATGGGTGGTTCAAAGGTTTCTTCTAAAATTGAAATCATTGAAAACCTGCTGACTAAGGTAGACAACCTTATCATTGCCGGAGGTATGACTTATACTTTCACTAAAGCATTAGGTGGTAAAATAGGTAACTCTCTTTGCGAAGAGGATAAGCTGGATTTAGCTCTCGAACTGCTTGAAAAAGCAAAAGCAAACAATGTAAACATGGTATTGGCTGTTGATGCTAAGATTGCCGACAAGTTTGCAAACGACGCTAACACTCAATTTGTTCCTGTAAACGAAATTCCTGACGGATGGGATGGTTTGGATATCGGTCCTAAAACAGAAGTTCTTTTCGCTGAAGTTATCAAGAACTCTAAAACAATTCTTTGGAACGGTCCTACTGGAGTATTCGAATTCGAAAACTTCACATCAGGCTCACGTGCTGTAGGCGAAGCAATCGTTGAAGCAACAAAGAACGGAGCATTCTCTCTTGTTGGTGGTGGCGACTCAGTTGCTTGCGTTAACAAGTTCGGCTTAGCTGATGGTGTTTCTTATGTATCTACCGGTGGTGGTGCATTACTCGAAGCTATCGAAGGCAAAGTTCTTCCAGGAATTGCAGCTATTCAAGGCGAATAATTCTCCCGAAGAGATTTAAATATTAAAGAGAGTGTTTTAAAAACGCTGCAAATCCAGTGGATTCGTACTATGTTTTTAAAACGCTCTCTTTTCCCGTTTCACAGATTCCTTATCATTACACTCTCATGAAAAGACACTTTATTTCCATCACTCTTATTCTGACAGTATTACTCTTTGCCTCTTGCAAAGGAAAAGAAAAGATAGCAGATCACATTGAGTTACAGCAACTCACACTTGGTATTATCCCTTCAATGGATTATATTCCTTTCGCAGTAGCTCAGAAACAGGGTATCTATGACTCGTTAGGATTAAGTGTAGATTTTGTGAAGTTCCAGTCGGCCAGCGACCGGGATAATGCCTTTAAAACAGGAAAGCTCGATGGTGCCATCACAGACCTGACCCATGCCATCTTCTTACAGGCAAACGGTGCCGGACTAAAAATTATCATGAAAACCGATGGCGCTCTTTATCTTCTCACCGGAAAAGAGTCGGGAATCCGGAAACTTTCAGATTTGAAACTGACCAATATCGGAGTGTCCGAGAATACTGCCGCCGAGTTCTTCACAGATATTACTTTGCAATCGGCAAATATCCTCACTGAGAATGTGAACAAGCCAAAAATAAATAAGATACCTGTTCGGCTCGAGATGCTTCAAAACGGGCAGATTGACGCTTCATTCTTTCCGGAACCATTTGCTACAGTTGCCAGAAACAACGGAATGAAAACCCTTATTACATCGAAAGAGTTAGGAATAAATGTATCCGGAACCATTTTCTCAGAAAAAGCCATTCAAGAGAAAAGCGAAGAAATCACTGCATTGGTGCAAGGATACAATCTGGGAGTGGAATTTATTAAGACCCATCCGGCAAAAGAGTGGATTAAGATTCTGGCTGAAGATTCAGAATTACCCGAATCGGCCGTAAAACATGTTCATTCTACAGATTTTCAGAAAGCAGAACTTCCTGAAGCAAAAGATTTAAAAGCAAACATCTCTTGGCTTAAAGCCAAACAACTTATCAAAAACAACTTCACAGGTGAGAATCTGGTTGATAGCACATTTGTAAAATAACTACAGCAATATCGCAACAGGCCATTTCAGGTATAAAATTGAACGATTAGGATAATTTAAGTAGGTGCATACAGATATTTTTTTATCTTTGTTTGTTATAAAAGAAACTAATTGTGCAAAACTATGAACGAAGCAGCCATTAACGAAGAATATGAACGGATTATCCAATTACTGGACAAGAAAAGATTATCTGAAGCATTAAACCGTATGGAGGCCTTTACTCAGGATTTGTCTGACTGGACATTAAAGAATTCCTTGGAAGAGCTACAAACCTCCTATCGATACATGTTACAGTACATGCAACAAGGAGTTACAGACCCTGAACGTAATAATCTTTACAAAAAGCTATTATCTACTGCTTATAAGCTTACCGATAAGACAAGAATTACCAAGCTGACTCCCGGCTCAATAGAATATTATTTCGACAGAAGAAGGTATCATAAGTTTGTTCCTTTGCGTACACTTCCGGCAGTGCAGATGGATTTGGAAAGTTACACCGAAGACATGGCAGTAAACAAACTGATGCATTATACTGAAAAGCAGGCAGCAGAACTGGGAGCCATACGTCGCCGTCACGAAACAGCAGTTTCCGAACTATTTTATATATTGTGGCTTGCCGATCCTTGGGAAGCCCAGGAGGAAGAAGAGGCCCGCGCTTTTCTTCAATCAGCATTGGTGCAGATAAATGACCTGTCATTGTTTGTTAGCGCATTGACATTAAGCCTGATGGAGTTTTTTGACATCCGCAAAATGATGTTGCTGTTCGATGCATACCAGCATTCCGCAAACGATGTCAACCAAAGAGCCATCATTGGACTTGCCCTTATTATTTTCCGCTACGACAAACGGCTGGCTCTTTATCCTGAAATTGCAGCCCGCTTAAAGCTGCTTAACGAAGATGCCATCTTTGCCAATAACCTGAGTACAATACAAATTCAGCTGCTAAGATGCCGCGAAACAGAAAAGATTGATAAAAAGATGAGGGAGGAGATTCTTCCCGAACTGATGAAGAACCCCAACCTTCGGAATGTAAAGTTCAACCACGAAGCGCCGGATGAAGAAAGCGGACAGAACGATAAAAACCCCGATTGGGAAGACTGGATGGAACAAACGGGGCTGAGCGATAAGCTGAAAGAGATGAATGAGCTTCAGATGGAAGGAGCCGACGTCTACATGAGCACCTTTGCCCAGCTGAAAACATATCCTTTCTTCCGTGAGATGGCCAACTGGTTCTATCCGTTCGACATGCAGCACTCTGCCGTGGTACAAACATTCTCTACCACACCGGTAAAACGCGATGTGTTGCTCGACACCATTTACCAGTCGGGCTTCTTCTGCAACAGCGATAAATACTCCTTCTGCTTCACAATGATGCAGGTTCCCGAAGCACAGCGCGAAATGATGGCACAGCAGTTCGAAGCACAGAACGAGGCAATGAACGAAGAAAAGAATTACGATAAAATCATTGCCTATGCTCAGCATGCCGACACCATTAGCAACCAGTACATTCACGACCTCTACAGGTTCTTTAAGATACATCCCCGCAGGCACGAGTTCAAAGACCCATTTATGGAGTCGTTGAATCTGCAAAATTGCATTACGCTAAAAGATACTGTTAGCGACATAAGCAACCAGCTCTCGCTTGCCGGGTATTTCTTCCACAAGAACTACCTGCTCGAAGCCTGGCTTTTGTACGAAGACATTGTTAAAGTAAACAAAGGAGATGCTGAAATCTATCAGAAGATGGGCTACTGCATGCAAAAGAACAAAGGATACGAGAAAGCAATCGAAGCATACCTTCAGGCCGACATCCTGAAGTCCGACAGCATCTGGACCAACCGCCATCTGGCCATGTGCTACCGTCAGCTAAACCAACTGGACAAAGCCCTCTCCTACTACCTCAAGGTAGAAGCCGCCCAGCCCGATAATCTTTCGGTACTTCTTCAGATAGGCCACTGTCTTTTAGGACTTAAACGTTATGACGAGGCACTCAACTACTTCTTTAAGGTTGAGTACCTCGACTCCGAGCTTCCTAAAGTATGGCGTGCCATTGCCTGGTGTTCGTTCGTTATTGGCAAACACGAACAGGCGATGAAATACTATACAAAATTGCTGGAGAAAGAGACTCAGCTCATGGATTATCTCAATGCCGGCCATGTGGCTTGGAGCCTCGGGCAGTTGGAAAAAACCGTAAAATACTATGCCACCAGTCTTGCCATGAGCGATAATCAGGAGTCCTTCCTCGAATTGTTCAACAAAGACCGTGAAGAGCTAATCAGGCAGGGAATCAATGAAGACGACATTCCGTTAATGCTTGATTTGCTTAGATATTACAGGTAAACTCCCTATCTTCACAATAACCCAAAAGAGAACCCTATGCTGCGGTTCTCTTTTTTTTAGGGTGCTAGGGCCCGATTACTGTTGTTTGAGGTGCTTCAACACATAACCCCTTTAAATACGTAATCATATTTCTCATTTAACTAAAATATTTGTTTACATATAAACAACCTTATTCACCTTATTATCAACACTTAGCAGCTCTTCGTGGTGCAGAGGGTGGAGATGAAAAGGCATTTTTGCAGTCGTGAAAAATTATTTCAAAAAAATTCTTCAAAAAACTGAATTTTCAAAATAAAATTTCAGAAAAGGTTGGCAGGTCTATTTTACTCCACCCTCTGCACCACTTTCTGCCCCACTCAAAGATGCACAGTGCTGTATATCTGCACTTTACACATTTGATAAGAGAATAATACCGGGGTGGCAGTAGATTTTATACTCCACCCTGCATACTTTTAGGCTTGCGATTGCACCATTTATCGGTCAACCCACCTCTTTAAGCAGGCGCACATGGTGCACTCCTCTACTCCCATATCCCTCTTTCAAGCCTCATAGTTGTAAAGTCAACCCATATCAGAGTTTGCCTATTCATCAATCAACCGATTATCCACTTAGAAGCATTTGCAGTCAACCGTAATCAGTTTAGTACACTCTCAACGTTGAATTAAGAGTCATAAAGGAAGCACTAACCATTTATTGGCGAAGAGTTAGCCCAATCATGTACAAGATTAGGGGGTAATCATGTACATAATTGAGTTCAATCTTGTACATGATTGAAGCAAAACGTGTACAAGATTGGGGTAATACGTCGTGTTGTTTTGGTTAGTTCTTCCTGTTGCTTCTGCTAATTCCTCATGAACAAAGAATAATCTTCGGAGCAGACCGTAACTCTATCTGCCGGAAAGAAGTTCCGACAAAAAGAGGTCGTGTATTGTTGCATATCCGCCAATCCTTGATAAACAAAACAAAAACAGACCGGAACAGGTAGTTGGCAGACTGTCATATTGGTCAACAAGCCCTTCTGCAGCTATTCCATGCACCACACCAGGTAGAGGTACCTGCTTCATCCGATTCCATTGCCGTAAACCACTCATCCGGCTCCATTTTTAGTGGCATTTCAGCATAATGTAATTCCTCTGCACCATTCATTTAAGAATACAATCAACTGATTATCATTAGAGTGCAAATTTAGAGGGTGTAGATGGTGTAGTAAAAACAAGCTATTCACGTTTCTAGGAAATCATATTTGAAAAAAATTATTTTAGAAGAATTTTCAGTTTTCATTTTCTAGAATCGAAAAACTGCCGTTTTATCTACACCATCTACACCCTTTTTTGTTACACCTGTACCACCCCAATAGAAGCATCAAGCATATTTGGCGTTTTAAGGACTGAAGTGATATTAAAACCTTATATATATATTTACACATTTTATGTATTCCATAACGATAATAGAACATTAATCATTATATTTGTCGGACGAAACACTATTTAAAATAACATTTTCATTGGATAGTTGAAACAAAAGAATATGACTAAATGATTTTTTAATAATATTCTTCAAATTGACAACAAACCTTTGGTTTACAAACAGACAACCAATAAAACAACAAACTATTTAAAAACATCTATGATTGACTATTTGATAAAATTAGATTATGTATTGGGATACCAACGGTTTCAGAAACGGGAAAATGCATATAAACCGGAAGAAACATGCATAATATTAATGGACCTAAAAATGGGTAATTTAGGAATACTATCCTTATATTTTGTCACAAGATTGCTTTTAACACTGAATATATTCTGTACAGAAACCCTTTATTCATATGGGGCTGTTATGCTGTTGTTCATATTCTGGATGCATTTTAAAATGGACAAAAGAATTGATCGGGCACCAATCAGGAAAGCGGTAAAGATGATGTCGGAAGAAGAGAAAAGGAAATATGCGATATTATCCTATGTCTATACATTTGGTACACTTTTGTTATGGATGTTAGCATTTACCTGGCCTATTTTTGTTTATGGAAGAGCAGCAGCGGCCCATTAAAATAATATGATCGATTAGTAATCTTTTCAAAAAAACACTCTGGATAAACTAATGAATCTGCGATTTGGGTAACCCTCTAAAATGACAAATAATATATTATAAAACCATGAAACTATTTCGTTTTTTATTTTATAGATTATATCAACTTATGATTAGTGTAGGAAATAAAGATTTGGCAGAATTTTGTGCCATTCTTCTAATGACAATGACATTATTCTTAAATTACATTACTTTGAAGTCACTATTATACGTTTTTACAAAAATCAATAAAAATATTCTTGATATCCCTAACACAATAGTTTTAACTATTGCCTTTGTTTTGGTTTCTATTTTCTACTTATCATTTGCAAGAGAAAAGAAATTTTTAGAAATAAAAATGGAATATGAAAATGAATCAAGGAAAAAGCTATTAACAGGTAGACTTGTTGTGATTTGCTATTTAGTTTTATCATATTTGTTATTTTCTCTTGGCTTATATTTGATGATGATGAAAAACCGGGGAGAGTTATAATGTATCTTAGTTTTATTCCGGTTATTTATCACTTGCATGCAAAGCTAAAGGCATGCAAATGCTAAAGATGTTCTAAGCTACTTACTAAAAACGATTACAAAAATAACAAGGAAGTAAATTATAAATAATTAAACATTAGCAGGGAATAAGTGCTCATTAATGAGAAAAAATAAAAAAATATGATTAAGAAATTCTATTATTCAGTTTGGGCTGACTTGATTTTGCAACTACAAAAAAATCCTTTTAATAAAAATAGTTGGAAATGGTACTCCCTTTTTGTTATGTCATTATGTTTTGGGTTCAATTTTGTTTTTTTACTATCATTTTTGCCAAAAGATTTTGCCCCGACTAAGTTCTTTCGTGAGTTTCACTTTTTTGAGTCAGAATTTCTTGACACGTTAACTCATGCCCTCATTCTTTTTTTATTACCGGGATACCTTATCCATTATCCTCTCGTGTTTTATAAAAATAAATATAAAAATATTATCAAAAAATACAAACCTCATGATGGGAAATTGTTTATAAAATATATGTTGATTTCATTACTTACTCCACTAATAATATTAATTATAGCTTTTATTATTTGCAAATTAACATAGATTGAATCTTATGCAACAAATTTTGGAGATATTGGCAAAACTACTGTTTGTTCCAATGGAGGTGTGACTTTTAACAACCCAACGGCTGGGCTGCTCACTAACTGGAATACAAAGTTATATTGCATATAAGAAAGATGGAAATAGAATAAGATATAATACAAAAGAAGTAATTACTAAAGCTACTGGTAGTTGAGTTGGTGCTTTTGCTAACTTAAAAACTGGTTCATCATTGGGCTTTGAAATAGGCTGGGAAGCGGGTTTGTGTTTCGAAGGATGGGGTGCAATATCCGGTGCAGTAATTGGTAGTGTTGCCGGAGGGTTTATAGGAACAATTGGTGGAGCTTTGGGAGGTCAATGGATTGGAGGAGAATTGTTTGAACCACATAAATAAAAAAAATGAAAAAGATTGAATGGTTTTGGAATGTGATTCACTATATGTTATACAGATGGGATATAAATTTCAGCATTGCATTGAACTATGCACTTCCATTTTATTGGATAAATAAAATTCCAGTAGTGAAAAGGCATAAAGCAAGGAATGGCATGCCCGATATGAATGGCTTTTATCGGGGAATGATGAATGATCCTAAACATGGCGCAAGTATTATGTGGGCCAGCATTCATATTGGCGGAATAATTGTTTTGATTGAATTTAGCATTTATTTTCTCTGTGAAGCATTTACCGGAAAAGACATATTATATGAAATTATTCTCAATAATACATATTTAATAATACCCGCTTTAATTTTACAACTTATTATTCCGTATTGGATTAATAATCAACTGCTGTTTAAAAATGACAAATACTTAGATTACTTCACAGAATTTGATCTTAAAGATATAAAATGGAAAATTAAGTGGGGTTTTATTACGTTATTATTGATATTATTTGCAATCGGTTCATTCTGGGGAAGTCTAATATTAACACATTAAATGCAGAACTACTGGTGAATTGGTGGATGGGGCGACTCTTTAAAATAACGAACTATAAAACTATTACGTTTTTTATTTTACAGATTATATCAACTTATGATAAATGTTGGAAATAATCTGATACTGCAGAGTTATATGCAATTCTTCTAATAGCAATGACGCTTGATTTGGAGACATTTGATCTATACCCGATGCTGTAATTGAAGGAGCTATAGGCAGATTTATTGCTGGTATAGGTGGATCTGCAATTGGCGATTTCGCCGTTTATTTTATTACTTAAATATTTATTATGGAAAGATTTTGGAATCTAATACACTATTTTGTTTATAAAGCTCATTACAAAAGTCATTTAATCTTTAATAAGATAAATCCTGTGTTCTATTTTTACAATCTCCCTTTTGCTAAAAGACATTTTGAGAAAAAAGGGATAAATCCAGTAGATGAAGTTAACAAAGCATTCAAAAGAGCCGACTTTGGGTTAAGTAGTCTTTTTGCCGGTGGATTTATGAATACATTAGTTCTACTGATATTTTTTGGACTATTAAATATATACTCAGGTTTAGTTCAACAAAAATTAAATTTAAATCTATTCGATTTCATTTTAACAATATGTATTTCGTTAATAATAAATTATCATTTACTATTCAAACATGACAAATACATTGCTTATTTCAAAGAATTTGATAAAATGCAAATAAATAAAAAAAGAAAATGTTTTTGGACAGGTTTATTAGTTATTTTGGGTATTTTATTGTATTTTATTGGTAGTTTTATATATTTAAGTTACCGGTTTTATTGAAAGGACGGGGCTGTATTAGCCTTTGATATGAGAATACAAAATAGAAAATGGTGGAGCAGATTGATCATTCTAGATGAATGTATTTTGCGTATCCTTGAATGAATCTACATAAACATTTAATACAGGGATTAAAAATAAAAACAAATTAAAAATGAAAAGAATATAAATTTGTTTTTATTTTTGTGGTAAAGAAATGGACAGTATTATAAAAAACAAGGGATTAATAAAAATATTTAGTAGAAGAAAAACATAATGGTACTTTACAGCTTTACGAAAAAACATTTTGGAAATATGTTCACCTTATCTCATGTAAACTGCATGATGAACGGTATATTATAGAGTCTATTGGTAACATGATGTATTATTATTCACTTCGCTAATTTTACAAACAATATTATGAAAAAGGCCAGTTTACTAATAGCATTAATACTGTTTTCACAGCATTCTCATTGTCAAAAAAAATACAACTGACAATATTTAACCAATAAACGATAAGCTATACTCACGTAAAACAAAATATGAAAGAGCATAATTGCAGAGTATGTGGATTATATATAGAAGACAAGCCATGGGGCAAGGATGGATTATGTCCAACCTATGAGATTTGTCCTTGCTGTGGAGTTGAATTTGGTAACGAAGATTATACCCCAGAATCAATAAAAAGATTTCGGAATAATTGGATACAACAAGGAGCTAAATGGGATGAGTCACGTGATAAACCCGAAAATTGGAATTTAAATGAACAATTGAGAGATATTCCTGATGACTATCTATAAAATCAGTACCATATTAATTCTATTTAAGCAAATAAACAATATAAGATTACTTATGTTATGCATTTACTTCATTCAAAGGAAATATAAAAAACAACTACCATGCAGAATTTGATCTTTCCCATAGCAGACGCTCTTCTTAATGCAATAATAAAATCGCTGCAAATAATTAATAAATATATTAACATGAAACACTTAATTGTTTTATCATTTTTATTATTAACAACAAGTGGTCAAAATAAACCAACTAATTTAGAATCAGAGAAATTGATAGAATCATTCTTTGATACATATAAGAATAAAGGCGTTAAAATGGCCCTAAATGAGATATTTGCGACAAATGTTTATTTTAGTATGATGCACTCTAATACTACTGATGAAGTAAAAAACAGATTGACTTCATACACAGATTCCATTGGGAAATATTGTGGCTATGAAATTGTATCAAAGCGTATTATTGGAAAATCATTGATTCATTATTCGTGCATAGTCAATTATGAAGTGCAACCCATTAGGTTTCAATTTACACTATATAAGCCCAAAGATAAATGGTTATTGTATAATTTCCAATTTTCAACAGATTTCATGGATGAGCTAGATGAATCAGCCAAATTTTATTACATAGAATGATGATGGAAAATATCCCTTTCTTTAGTATCTGTTTACTAATTGGTGGTGCATTGCAAATTTTATGCTTCCTAAACATATTTCATCAAACGAGAAAATCAAAGCAATGGTCAACAACAACAGGAAAAATACGTTCTTCTGAATTAATAGACTTTGGCTGGAATCACGACAGTTCGAGTAAATCATATAGAGCAATAGTTGAGTATCAGTATCAAGTAGATGGGGAAATATATTCTTTAAAAAAAATCTATTACGGTGATTAGATAGCCATATGCTTCTCATCCTATATAAAGAAAATTGTAAAGCAGTACGGCATAGGAGAAGAATGCATGGTGTACTATAATCCGCAAAAACCTCAAAAATCTGAATTAAAATTTATCCTGGATCTTCCGGTTTATTTTGTACTTTTATGCGGTCTGTCATTTGCTGGCATAGGCATGTACCTATATTCTTTTTGAATTATTGTGGCAAGTTTTAGTTTTGGCATTATCATTTTTTTCAAAAGAATATTGTTATGAAAACTAAAAATGAAATATTAAAACAATGAATTTTTTATATTCTTTTGGGTGTCTCCTTGTGGGAAGTGTTTTTCTTTATATATGCTATAAAGATGGAAAAAAAATAAAAGCTAGTTTTACAACATCATATGTAGTCCATATTAGGGGTTATATAGGTTCTATTGCATTTATTATCATGGGACTAATGCTTCTTTCAAAAGAATTGCAAAATGCAATTATTATCAAGGAGATAATTAGATTGGCAATTCCTTTAATTGGTATTGTTGCTGGTTTGTATTTAAAAACGTCAAAAAAGGAAAAGTATCAGTCGATGAGGAAATATTGGCTGTTCTTCGTTATTATAGGGACAATAACATTCCTATTCCGATTATCATTGTTACTGGCTTAATGATTAATTTCCAAATGACAACATCCCAATAATTACGTAAATAAAAAATGCTGGTTATGATGTTGTATTTAAACAAGAACCTATGATCCGGAAACAATAATTTAGGTATGCCAGCAATAAAGTAAATAATAAATATTCAAACTAATAACAGTAAAAATATGAAGCGGAAACTTTTATTTAATTTGCACTATTATTCGTACACAATAATACATGCTTTGTTTTTAATTTACTTACTCTTGTATGCGTTTTGGCTAAAAGACATATCTATATATTACACCTATATAATGATCTTATTATCTGGGATTTTATTAGGATACAAAATATCTGATAAAACACATAGTTATCTAAATAATTCAAAAAAATAATGATATGAATAAGTATACAAAACTGACGAAAATTATGTCAAAAGTTATGCTTTCGATGTTCGTAATATTGGCTGTATTTGAAAACGAGTTGCTTAAATCAAAATATTACATTTATTGCGCGATTATTGGCGTAATAGTTATAACATTTGGATTTGCTGTCTTTATTTTGGAATATATTGAAGATAAAAGAAAAGGTAAAAAATAGTGTAATGGCCATCAAATTAACAAGACGTATTGCATTTCTGATCCCGAATAAATTATTTTGTAATCTACAAATAAGAAACCAATAATAACAAAAGAGCCATTTCCAACCTACAATGAGGACTGGAAATAGCTCCATTATATAAGTGAAAGTTATAAATTAAATCTGCTTCAGCTCCCGATACAGCTTTTGGATGGGCAGACCCATAACATTAAAATAGGAACCGGAAATCTGTTCCACACCAACAAAGCCAATCCACTCCTGAACGCCATAGGCGCCTGCTTTATCGAACGGACGGTAATGGGTTACGTAATAGTCTATCTCTTCCTCATCGAGCGTAGCAAATGTAACGTCGCTCACTGAATAAAAACTCTTCTGGAATGTTTGGGTGGTAAGGCATACGCCGGTAATTACCTCGTGCGTTTTCCCGGAAAGGCGACGAAGCATCGCTCTGGCATCTTCCTCATCTGTGGGCTTTCCAAGCACTTCGCCTTCCAGCCACACAATGGTATCGGCGGTAATAATCAGTTGGTCGGGTTTAATAAGATGCATGTAGGCATCCGCTTTGCCTTTGGCGATATAGACGGGAATCTCTCCTGCCGACAAGGTTTCGGGGTACGACTCGTCTACATCGGGTAGTGTCTTGACGGTGTACTTCACTCCCAGCCCCGTCATCAACTCTCTTCTTCTAGGAGAATTGGAGGCAAGTATTATCTTGTATTTATTTAAATTATCGAGCATTTATAATCTGTTTAAAATTACCATCCAAAAGCCTCTCCGTTAAGCCATTTGCCCTGGGCTTTGAGAACCTGTTCCACAACATCTCTTCCGCAACCGCACCCGCCGTTCTTATGAGAGATATAGAGTGACGCTCCTTTCACTTCGGGAACTGCATCGGCCGGGCAACAAGGTAGTCCGCAGGTTTGAAGAATCTCCAAATCGGGGATGTCATCGCCCATGAAGAGAATCTCTTCGTCTGCAAGATTGTACTTTTGCTTGAACTTATTGTAATCGTTTATTTTAATACTGGAGCCCATATAGAGGTCTTTTACACCAAGCCCTTCGAAACGGAGGCGCACGGAGTTTGTTCTTCCTCCTGTGATAATTGCTATATGAAGCCCGTGTTTAACTGCCAACTGCAAGGCATAACCGTCTTTGATATTGACACATCGCATTGGCTCACCGCTTGGATGAAGTGGAACCATATCGGAGCTCAGCACTCCGTCCACATCAAAAGCCAGGGCCTTTATCTTCTTTAAATCGTAATTGATTGTACTCATAACCTGTGTATGCTTTTGCTTAATAGTTGATAAATTTCCTGCATCTCGGGTTCGCCCGACAGCAGCTCAAGGTGTTTATTGATAACCTTTTCATCATAACGCACTGCAGGACCCGTTTGCGCTTGGTGCGGAGAAAGATAGTGCACTTTCTTTTCGGTCTCCTCAATCAAAGGAAGAATATAGTCGAAAGGTATGTTGTATTGTTTCAATATCTTCTCTGCAAGTGCATACATGTGATTCGTGAAATTGCAGGCAAAAACAGCTGCCAGATGTAGCTGACGGCGTTTTTCGGATGATAGCTCGCAAACCTGATTCGTGATACATGCAGCCAGCTCTTTGAGCAAGCTATTATCGTCGGGGTTATTGCATTCGATAAAAACCGGAATGGAATCGAATTCAACCTTGCGCTGTTTACTGAATGTTTGGAGCGGATAAAAGACTCCTTTGCGTTTTACGGAATCGGGCCAGATGCTTAATGGCAGGCTGCCCGAGGTGTGAACCATCAAGGCTCCCTCCTTGCCTGCAATGATTTGCGGCATCAGCTGGGCAACTACATCATCTTTCAGTGCTACGATGTATATATCTGCATCGGTAATGACCTGCGCAAGTGATGTGGTGTAATCGGCACCCACGGCTTCAGCCAGTAATCGTGCGGATTCTTCCGTGCGACTGTATATCTGTGAAATTTTTATTTGTCGGTCGAAGAAAGCTTTAGCCAGATTGGTAGCGAGATTTCCGGACCCGATAAATACTATTTTATTTGCTTCCATATTTGTTGATATGAATCTTCTCCCACTGCAGATTTTCTTCGTTGAAAGGCTTACGTTCCATGCCCTTATGCCCGATGGCAATTATGGATAGAACCTGCAACTGCAATGGAATATCCAGAACTCCGTGTACATATTCGTCGGATGTCATTCCGGTTGCCGCAAACCTTTCGCGTACCTGCACCCAGCAACTTCCTAGTCCGAGGTCTTCGGCCTGCAACTGAATCATAATTGAAGCAACCGAAGCGTCTTCTATCCAGACATCGCTTACCAACGGATCGGCAGCAACAACTACAGCCAAAGCAGCATCGGCAATGAAGTTTGCGCCATGCTCTTTGCAATGGGCTAGTTTGGCAAGTGTTTCCTTATCATCAACAACAATAAATTGCCAGGGATTATTACGTTTAGAGGAGGGAGACATCAAAGCTGCTTTCAATAAATTTACCACCTCTTCCTGAGTAAGTTCTTCAGAGGTAAATTTTCGCATGCTTCGTCTATTCTTTATTAAATCGCTAAAATGTTCCATCATTATTATATTGCATATTCATTAAACCACAAATATACAACTAGAATTTTGATTTTATGGTTAAGAATTATAAATTTGCGACTATATGACTCTAAAGCTCTCTACATATTATCATGTTGATGACATCCCTGACTTGCCGGGGAGCAACGTATTTTATTCCAAAGAGATGTTTCATGTATATGAAGCCACTCCGGGATACTCACCCGTTTTGGTTGTGGCATATAATGAACTGAAACCTCTGGCCAAAATACTGTTTGTAATCAGAAAGTCAAACAGGCTGTTTCCGCCGAGCATCATTCGACGCTGCGAAATATATGGCACGGGCGAATATTTTGATGATATGGTTAATAGTGAACAGGTTTTTGAGGAGATGCTTGAATACATTACCAACATTGCTTTAAAGGAGTCGTTCGTTATTGAATTCAGGAATCTGGAGAACGCCCTGTTTGGCTATAAAGCATTCAGAAACAACAAGTACTTTCCAATTAACTGGATGAGGGTAAAAAACTCACTCTATGACAATAAAAACTTATTGGAAAATATAAGTGTATCCAGAAGAAGACAGATAAAAAAAGGATATGCAAATGGGGCAAAAGCGTATACTGCCGACACTCCTAAAGATATACGTTTATTCTCGAAGATGCTGAGAAAGAACTATTCGTACAATATACGTAAACATTTTCCTTGCATCGAGTTTTTTGAGCATTTTGACGAGAATGCTGTGCATAAAGGAATAGGTAAAATCTTTATCATAAAATATAAGGAGATGATTATCGGAGGATCGGTGGTTGTTTTCTCTGGAGAAAATGCTTATTTGTTGTTTTCAGGCGGGATTAGAAAAACTTATAAAAATCTCTATCCCGGAGTTCTTGCTATATGGGAAGCACTGAAATTTGTTCATAAAATGGGATACAAGCATCTTGAATACATGGATGTGGGGTTACCGTTCAAGAAACATGGATACAGGGATTTTGTTCTCCGATTTGGTGGAAAACAGCAAAGCTCCCGAAGATGGTTCCGACTGAATTGGCCGTTTTTAAATAAATTTTTCGCCAGAATATACACTTAACTCGTTTTTTACGTTATTAAATGATAAAGGCATGAACGTGCCTGTAAGCATAAAAATAAAAGATTGTGTTATTATGAAATATTGTGCACTTCTGGCACTTATAACTATATTCTTCCCCGCTGCAATCATGGCTCAGGGAACGGCTAAAGTATCGGGAATAGTGATGGATCAGGATAATAATCCGATCGAAATAGCAAGCGTGCGGGTTGAAGGGCAAGTTATTGGAACCGTCACTGACCTGAAAGGGCATTACTCAATTACTGTAGCTTCAAAAGACAGCGTTGTATTAATATATTCCATGCTGGGATATAATACAAAAAAACGGGTCCTTAGAAATCCACATGGAGAAATCACACTGAATGTTGTATTGCTTAATACCGGCATCGAACTTGGTGAGGTAACAGTCACTGAAACGAAACGGCAGACTGGAATGACTGAAAAAATAAAGCCAAAAGGGTCCAAGCTAATGCCAGATGCCTCGGGAGGAAATATTGAATCGCTTATTGCGACACAAGCCGGAGTAAGCTCTCACAACGAACTAAGTTCTCAATACAATGTCCGGGGAGGAAGTTTTGACGAGAACATCGTTTATGTAAACGGCGTGGAAATATATCGTCCGTTACTCATCCGTTCCGGACAGCAAGAGGGGCTTAGCTTTATCAATCCGGACATGGTTCAGGATATTGGATTCTCATCTGGTGGATACGAAGCTAAATACGGGGACAAGATGTCGTCTGTTCTGGATATCACTTACAAGAAACCGGAAAAAATGGAAGGTGCTGTTTCGGCTAGCCTTCTCGGAGCGAATGTATATGCAGGATATGGAAACAAGCATTTTTCAATGACTCATGGTATTCGATATAAAACCAATCGTTATCTACTTGGAAGCCTTGAAACAAAAGGGGAATACGATCCTAGTTTCCTTGATTATCAGACTTATCTGAATTGGATGCCCAACAAAAGATGGGAGTTTGGATTCATAGGAAATATTTCGCAAAACAAATACAATTTTACGCCTAAGGATCGTTCCACTAAATTCGGGACTATAGCTTCCGTTCAGGAATTTAAGGTATACTTCGGCGGTCAGGAAAAAGATTTATTCCAGACCTATTTTGGATCGGGAAGCGTGACTTACCACTTGAATTCATATAATAACGTATCTTTGATAGGGTCGGCGTTCAGAACCAAAGAAAAGGAAACATACGATATTACGGGGCAATACTGGCTAAGTTCGCTTGACGGTAGCACTTCTAACGAAAGCGGGTCGGAAACCGTGGGAGTGGGAACTTACATGGAACATGCGCGAAACTACCTGAGGGCGGATGTAAGAAGCCTTACTTTTACCGGGAACCACCTGATTAAAAGAAACCAAATTAAATGGGGAATCGAATTAAAAAAAGAGATAATAAAAGATAAGCTCCGGGAATGGGAAATGAGAGATTCTGCAGGGTACTCTCTTCCACGAAGCAGCAACAGTGTAGAATTAATCTACAGTCTGGCATCGAAAAATGAGATTAATAGCAACCGCTATTCTTTCTATGCACAGGATACTTATAAATTTTCATCCGAAATGGGGCTGTTTACACTCAATGCTGGAGTAAGAGGCAGCTACTGGAACTGGAATAAAGAATTTATCTTTAGTCCACGTGTTTCTTTCGCCCTGATTCCCGGATTTAATGAAGATCTCACCTTCCGGGCTGCCACCGGAATCTATTATCAGGCTCCATTCTACAAAGAATTTCGTGATACGACCTCTGTTGAAGGAAATACGATTGTTACGCTGAACAGAAACATTAAATCACAGCAATCCATTCATTATGTTCTTGCAGGTGATTATAAATTCCGGGCATTGGGAAGACCCTTCAAATTTACTACCGAGATGTATTTTAAGAAGTTGAACAACCTAGTGCCATACAATATTGATAATGTGCGCATAAGCTATTATGGCAAAAATATATCGTCGGGATATGCGGCAGGGCTTGACATGAAACTGTTCGGAGAGTTTGTAACAGGTACCGATTCATGGCTTTGCCTTTCACTAATGCAAACTGAAGAAAAGATAAACGGAAAATGGATTCCACGTCCTACCGACCAGCGATACAATATTTCTTTATACTTCAGTGATTATTTTCCCGGAAACAAGAAATGGAAAATGAATCTGAAGGCATGCTGGGCAGATGGTCTTCCTTTTGGTCCTCCGCATTCAGGAATGGAAAAAATGGTGTTCCGCACTCCTCCCTACAGAAGAGTGGATATAGGTATGTCGAGACAATTAATCGACAATGAAGATAATACGTATAGAGGCCGAATAAGCAGACATATCCGCAACATGTGGTTAGGGGTTGATGTTTTCAATTTGTTAGGTATAAATAACGTAAACTCATATTATTGGGTGACAGACGTCTATAATAACCAGTATGCGGTACCTAATTACCTGACATCTCGTCAGATTAACGTCCGATTACTTTTGGAGTTTTAACGGTAACAGCACCTAAATAAATGCTGAAATATTTCTTTATTAAGAAGTAATTGACTTTCTTTGTACTCTTTTATGATATAGATATACACAATATAAACTATATATACTAATAATAAAATAGAATAGTCATGAAGATTTCACACATTGAACATTTGGGTATTGCCGTTAATAGCATCGAAGAAGCTTTACCTTATTATGAAAATGTTTTAGGTTTAAAATGCTACAACATCGAAGTGGTTGAAGACCAAAAGGTTAAAACTGCTTTTCTAAAAGTTGGAGACGTTAAAATTGAGCTTCTAGAACCTACCAGCCCTGAAAGTACAATTGCTAAATTCATTGAAAACAAAGGTGTAGGTGTACATCATCTTGCATTTGCTGTTGAAGATGGAGTTGCAAATGCTTTAGCTGAAATGGAAGGCAATGGAATTCGCCTGATTGACAAAGCACCTCGCAAGGGAGCTGAAGGTCTGCAAATTGCATTCCTACATCCAAAATCTACTTTGGGTGTTCTGACTGAACTCTGTGAACAATAAATTATTAACTTTAACATAATAAATTCATGAGTAATCAACTTGAAAAAGTAAAAGAGCTTATAGAACTACGTACTCAAGCTCGCTTAGGTGGTGGTGAAAAAGCAATTGAAAAACAACACGCGAAAGGAAAATACACTGCCCGTGAGCGTATTGCTCAGTTATTAGACGAAGGAAGTTTTGAAGAGATGGATATGTTTGTGAAACACAGATGTACCAACTTTGGACAAGAAAAGAAATCATTCCTCGGTGATGGTGTTGTAACCGGATACGGAACTATCGAAGGAAGATTAGTATATGTTTTTGCACAGGATTTCACCGTATTTGGTGGTTCTCTTTCTGAAACAATGGCACAAAAGATCTGCAAAGTGATGGATCAGGCCATGAAAATGGGTGCGCCGGTAATTGGTATTAATGACTCGGGTGGTGCTCGTATTCAGGAAGGTATCAACGCACTGGGAGGTTACGCTGAAATTTTCCAACGTAACATTCTGGCTTCAGGTGTAGTTCCTCAGATTTCAGGTATCTTTGGTCCTTGTGCCGGTGGTGCCGTTTATTCTCCTGCATTGACAGACTTTACACTGATGATGGAAGGAACTTCTTACATGTTCCTTACTGGTCCGAAAGTAGTTAAGACTGTAACAGGTGAAGATGTTTCTCAGGAAGATCTGGGAGGTGCAAGTGTTCACTCTTCTAAATCGGGTGTTACTCACTTCACTGCAAAAACAGAAGAAGAAGGTTTAGGAATTATCCGCAAGCTGCTTAGCTACATTCCTCAGAACAACCTGGAAGAAGCTCCGCTTGTTACATGTGATGATCCAATCGACCGTCTGGAAGATTCATTGAATGACATTATTCCTGATAGCCCCAATAAACCTTACGATATGTACGAGGTAATCGGTGCAATCATTGATAATGGTGAATTCCTTGAAATCCAGAAAGACTACGCAAAGAACATCATCATCGGTTTTGCACGTTTCAACGGACAATCAGTAGGTGTTGTTGCAAATCAGCCTAAATATCTGGCAGGTGTGCTCGATAGCAATGCATCACGTAAAGCCGGACGTTTCGTTCGTTTCTGCGATGCATTCAATATTCCATTGGTAACATTGGTTGACGTTCCTGGATTCTTACCAGGTACAGGACAGGAATATAACGGTGTAATTCTTCACGGAGCTAAACTGTTGTATGCTTACGGTGAAGCCACAGTTCCTAAAGTAACAGTTACATTAAGAAAATCATATGGTGGTTCTCACATCGTAATGAGCTGCAAGCAACTTCGCGGTGACATGAACTATGCATGGCCAACATCAGAAATTGCCGTAATGGGTGGTGCTGGTGCAGTTGAAGTATTGTATGCTAAGGAAGCTAAGGAAGCAGAAGATCCAAATGCATTCATGGCAGAAAAAGAAGCTGAATACACCAAGCTGTTTGCAAACCCATACAATGCTGCAAAATATGGTTATATCGATGATGTAATTGAGCCTAGAAACACTCGTTTCCGCATTATCCGTGCTCTGCAACAATTACAGACTAAGAAATTGACCAACCCTGCTAAAAAGCATGGTAATATTCCATTATAAGTAACTATAAACAGATAAGTTATGAACAAATTAAATAAAGGGGTATTAATCATCACTTTGCTTGCAGGAAGCATTGGCGCAAATGCACAAAATTTCCGTCAGGATGACTCTGCAGGCATTGGCATGACCATTATTGCTATGGTTGCAATTTTCCTTGGCTTAATCCTTCTTTATCTGGTATTCAAAATCATTGCTGACGTAGCTGTTAAGCTATCAAAGAAGAATGCTATGAAGGCTCAGGGAATTACAGATAAGAATGTTGCTAAGGAAAAGGCCATCGGCTCAGAGTCCGGTGAGGTTTTTGCTGCTATTGCAATGGCATTGCACGAATTTCAGGACAATGTACATGACGTGGAAGACACTGTATTAACCATCAACAAGGTTAAACGTAACTATTCTCCATGGAGTTCTAAGATTTATACTTTAACTGAAACCCCGCGTAGACGTTAAAAGCATTTTAATATTAATTCTTAATTCAAAAAAGATGAAACAATATAAATATAAAATCAATGGAAACCTCTATAAAGTTACGGTTAATGACATTGATGAAAACAACATCGCTACAGTTGAAGTAAACGGTACACCTTATACAGTAGAAATTGAAAAAACTGTAGCTCCAAAACCTGTAACACGTCCGGCTGCCGCTCCAAAAACAGAAAGTGGCAAACCTGTAGTGGCTCGTCCAACAGCTGCAACAAACAAATATGCTGTTAAATCTCCGCTTCCTGGAATCATCCTGGATATTAAAGTGAAAGTAGGCGACACAGTGAAGAAAGGACAAACTGTTCTTATTCTTGAAGCTATGAAGATGGAAAACAATATCCATGCAGAAAAGGATGGAAAAGTTACCGCTATTAACGTAAATAATGGAGATTCTGTTCTTGAAGGAACTGATCTCATCGTAATTGAATAATAGTATGGGAGGACTTGGAACATTTTTAACTAATAACTTTGCTGACTTCTGGAGTTATACAGGATTCGCGAACGCAACGCCATGGACATTTGTAATGATGCTTGTCGGAGTGTGCCTTATCTATCTGGCAGTCAAAAAAGATTTTGAACCGATGTTGCTGATTCCGATCGGATTCGGCATTCTGATTGGTAATATACCTTTCACTATCGGTGGAGATTTTGATCTATACTCGGATGGTTCTGTACTCAATGTTCTCTATCAAGGGTTAGAAAGCGGATGGTATCTGCCTCTGATTCTATTAGGCATTGGTGCCATGACAGATTTTTCTGCTCTGATTTCAAATCCGAAGTTAATGTTGGTTGGTGCAGCTGCCCAGTTAGGTATATTCGGTGCGTACATTCTTGCAATGGTGTTGGGACTTGATCCTACTCAAGCTGCAGGAATTGGAACAATTGGAGGCGCAAACGGAGCAATTGCAATTTTCCTTGCATCGAAATTATCTCCTGAACTTATTGGAGCAATAGCTGTTTCAGTTTATATGTACATAGCTCTTATTCCGAAAATTCAACCTATGATTATGCGGTTATTGACCAATGAGAACGAAAGAACAATCAAGATGAAACCGGCACGTCAGGTTTCACACACTGAAAAGGTGATGTTCCCGATTATCGGATTGTTGCTGACTTGCTTATTGATTCCAGCTGCACTTCCATTACTTGGAATGTTGTTCTTTGGAAACTTGCTGAAGGAAAGCGGCGTGACTCGTCGTTTAGCTGAAGCTGCAAGCGGAATATTACTCGATATCGTGACAATCTTCTTAGGATTGACAGTTGGTATTACAATGACTGCAAAAAGTTTCTTTACATCAGGAACTGTATATACCATCGTTTTAGGATTCCTGGCAATTGTTATTGCTACCATCGCAGGTATATTGTTCGTTAAATTGCTCAATATGTTCCTGAAGAATGGCAATAAGATTAACCCGCTTATTGGAAATGCAGGTGTTGCAGCTCCAATATCAGCACGTGTTTCGGAAGAAGTTGCTCTAGAATATGATTCGACCAACTACTTGCATATGCACGCCATGGGACCTTGCGCTGCAGGTATCATAGGTGCCGCGATTGCTGCGGGAGTATTTATTGGATTGCTGATGTAATATATCATAATCTCAAAATAGATTGGGGTTGCCTTAATACAAGGCAACCCCTTTTTTTATACAAACAGACATAATATACAATATTCTGGATGGAGAAGTTCTCAGTGAAAGACTAGTCAAATAGCATTCTTTCTGAAGAGAGGGATTCCTCATTTTGAAGCATCTCTTATATTTTAGAGAGTTCATGAAATCGTTTGCATTAACATCATCGAAAAGAAACAGAACTACAAAGTTTTCGGAGAACATTTTTGACTATATTCGCCACATATAACAACATTTATTATAACCATGAGAAAAACACTTTTAACTTTAGTCTTGTTTATAATTGCATCTACAATGAATGCAGCAAGTAAAAATATAGACAAGATTGAACCATCATTCTGGTATGTAGGGATGAAAAATCCAAAATTACAATTGATGGTATACGGAGCAAACATAGCTTCGTGGGATGTAGCCGTGAACTATCCAGGAGTAAGACTAGGCAGTGTGGTGAAACTGGAAAGCCCGAATTATCTGTTGATATACCTGTTTCTTGATGAGGAGGTAAAGCCAGGTAAAGTACAACTCACATTCACGCAAGGAAAGAAAAAAGAGATTCAATACTACGAACTTAAGGAGCGTAGCCATAAAGGAACTGAAAGAATTGGCTTCGACGCATCGGATGTACTGTATATGCTAATGCCCGATCGTTTTGCAAATGGGAATCCGGCAAATGATAATGATAACACTTTATCTCCTTCTAAAGCCGACCGAAAAGATCCGAATGCACGTCACGGTGGTGACCTTGCCGGAATATCAGAACATTTGGACTATTTTAATGAGCTTGGGGTAACAGCCTTATGGTTTACTCCGGTTCTTGAAAACAGCATGACCGGTGGTTCTTACCATGGATATGCTACTACCAACTATTATAAGGTTGACCCGCGTTTCGGAAGTAACGAAGAATATAAGAGTCTGATTGATAAAGCACATGAGAAAAAACTAAAGATTGTGATGGATATGATTTTCAACCACTGCGGTTCAGAGCATCCATGGTTGTTAGACATGCCTTCGCATGACTGGTTTAATTTCCCTGATTATGAAAAGAAATTTGTGCAAACCAATTTCAAACTTACTCCACATGTCGATCCGTATGCATCAAAATATGATTTTAAAACAATGAACGATGGCTGGTTTGTAAGATCAATGCCTGACCTTAATCAACGTAATCCACATGTACTGCGTTACCTTATCCAGAACAGCTTTTGGTGGATTGAATATGCAGGCATCGACGGTATTCGTATGGATACTTACCCCTATGCGGATTTCGATGCGATGGCGGAGTGGATGAAAGAGTTGAATGAAGAATATCCGAATTTCAATGTGGTTGGCGAATCGTGGGTCACCGAACCTGCCTATACAGCATACTGGCAAAAAGATTCTAAGTTGTCTGCACCAAGGAATTCTAATTTAAAGACCGTGATGGACTTCAGTTTCTTTGAAAAGGTAAATCAGGCAAAACATGAAGAGAGCACTGAAGACTGGAAAGGTCTGAATAGAATATACAACAATTTTGTATATGATTTCCTCTACCCTAACCCGCTTTCCGTAATGGCATTTCTGGATAACCATGATACCAACCGATTCCTGGAAGATGGACATGACATTGCTGCCTTGAAACAAGCTATTACTTTGCTTCTTACTACAAGACGAATTCCTCAAATCTATTATGGAACTGAAATCATGATGAATGGGAAAAAGGATGTCAGTGACGGAAATGTGAGAAAAGATTTTCCAGGCGGATGGAAAGATGATGCTCAAAATGCCTTTACTCGAGAAGGACGTACAACGGAACAAAATGAAGCTTTTGATTATATTAGTAAAATATTGCATTGGAGAAAAGGAAACGAAGCTATCTCGAAAGGTGGCATGACACAATTCCTTCCTCAGAACGGTATTTACGTCTATTCACGAACTTACGAAGGGAAAACAGTGATGGTTATTCTTAATGGAACCAGCAAAGAACAATCTCTTCCAATTAAGAACTATTCGGAAGTGATTAAGAACCACGTTTCGGGAAAAGACATTGTCAGTGATAAGGCAATCGATCTGACCACTGATCTGCATCTTTCACCTAGACAATCCATGATTATTGAATTATAATTATGAGAAGGAACTAACATTAATCCAGATGTTAAAGACTGAACTGCAGATTATGATTTGACAAACATATTGCATAATTAAAGAGCCATTTTCAACCTATCTTATGGATTGAAAATGGCTCTTTTAATTTGGAGAAACTGAAAATCATAACCTTCTCGGATTGAGGTTATAGAAATTCTTTCGATATTCTCATTATAAATTTTGCTAACTTACAGGAACCGGAACCGGATTGGGAGCCTCTTCTCTCTTTTCTACACTTTGATTTGCATTCGGTTCATTGTGATAAAGCAGAATTTCTTTGTGGTCACACTGAGGGTTAATTGCATTGACATCCACATTTCCTCGTATGCCCTCAATACGTCCTCGGCGTGTAAACTGCCAAATGTGCCAGTTACTTCCATCTTTTAGTTCTGGATTTCCATCGCCATACTGAGCAATAAATATTTTATAATCTTTGTATTTATCCAGCAGATATTTATTGTAAAAAGAAGGCATTGTATAGATAACAGGTTTCTTACCATAATGCGCTTCAACCTCATTTAAAAAAACCTGCAAATTCTTGTGAAAAATATCTTCAGTCCAATATCTGCATTCTTCAATGTCTACTACAGGAATAAGATCCTGAGAATCTTTACTCGCTGTCTGCTTGAAATTCTCGAACTGTTCTTCGGCAGATGAACGAGTAGTGAAATAATGGTAACTGCCTACTAAAAGGCCTTTCTGTTTAGCAAGTGTTATATTTCGTTCATAACATTCATCCTTAATGGTACTTCCTTCGGTTGCCTTTATATATACAAACTTTATTGGATTATTTTCATAATGTACCACCTTATCCCAGTCAATGGTTCCCTGATAATGAGAAACATCAATGCCGCAGATCCCTTCAACAATACGAGGAACAACAGGAGCTACATCTACAACACGAACATGCTTCTTTGCAACACGGCGGTGACGGTGTCTCTTTTTACGTGCATCAACATTCGAAGAAAACAACAGGAATATAACAGATAAGATAAGCGACAAATACTTTTTCATTTTTCATTAGTATATTAAAAACGCTGCTAAGATAAGGATTTTATCCACGGAATAACTTACGATAAAGTGTTCTTTATAATACATTTTGATTTGTTTTAGGATTTTTGGGTATTATCAAAGAACCATCTACTTAAATCTTTATAAAATGATGAAGCTATTTTCGTTAAATCGACTACTATAAATTCACGTTAATAACGCATCTTTTCTGTGAAACATCTTAAAAAGCTGATCAATGATTGAACATAAAAATTAATTAACCATATTTTATAAATATATAATTCAATATTTACTATTCGTAAGCGTCTTTTTCTTTAAATTTGTCACCAAAACAAGAGATATAATATTATACTAATATGGGCAAACAGATCTTCCAAACTGAAAACACTTCCAGATGGAAAAAGTTTAAATGGAGCATGAGGTTTATAATTTTTATTGCAGCAATACTTTTTTCTGCATTAATTATCATGCTAATCATTGATAAAACACCGACTTTACCTTTCAGACATAATTATCGAAGTGTAGTAACGGCTTCAAGACCATTCATGCAAGAAACAAAGCTTTCGAAAGAATATAAAGGATTTAGAGATTATATTTCGGATAAGAAGCTGCATACGGATTATGAAAAAGAGAAAATGAAATCACTTGCCAGGTATAATCAATTTAAGAATAACCTGACTCCAAACAGCTCAAACAAGATAATTAATAACTGGAACAGATTTCCTGCAGGCATCCGTGCAGCTTTCTATGTTGCTTGGGACCCGCAATCTTTCTTCTCTCTTAAAAGGAATATCCGTAACCTGAATCTGATAATGCCGGAGTGGTTCTTTATTGATCCGAAAACCGATGCAGTAAAAACAAATGTCGACGTGCGTGGATACAATCTGATGAGAAAAAGCGGAGTTCCAATTATGCCAATGTTAAGCAATAACTTTGAGAGGGAATTCAGACCGGAAGCTATCGGACGAATTCTGCATAATGAGCAAAAAAGGAAAAAGGTAATTAACTACGTTTTAAACGAATGTCTCAAGCACAACTTTGTTGGGATTAATCTCGATTTTGAATCATTGAATGAAAAAAGCGATGCATATCTCATTCAGTTTGTTAAAGAGTTCTCTGAAGCATTTCATGCGAAAGGACTTTTAGTGACACAGGATATTATGCCGTTTAATGAAGACTACAACATCAAAGAACTTGCAAAATACAATGATTATCTCTGTTTGATGGCATATGATGAATACTCTTCAGACAGCGACCCGGGCCCAATAAGTTCACAAAAATGGATTGAAGCCACTGTAGACGATCTGGCAGAAAAGGTCCCAGCTGAAAAGATAATTCTTGGTCTAGGAGCATTTGGCTATGATTGGCCGGCTGCAGCAAACTCAACTCCTAACGTTACATATCAACAAGCGCTTTCACGAGCTTCTGCAAGTAAATCAAAAATCATTTTTGATAATGATACTTATAACCTGAATTATGCTTATAAGGATGATAAGAACATTATTCATCAGGTATATTTCACAGATGCGGCAACCCATTTCAATACCATGCGGTTTGGAGCAGAATATGGTTTGGCTGGTTTTGGAATTTGGAGACTTGGTAGTGAAGATAGCCGGGTATGGACATACTACAACAAAGACATATCAAAAGATGGTGCGAAGAGAATCAGTAAAAAGAGTCTGGAAAATGTAACGATGGTCAATGATGTGGATTATATAGGTGATGGAGAGGTACTTGATGTACTGAATACTCCACATCCAGGCAAAATCATTACAGAAATCGACAGCACAGAAATGCTCATTGCAGAAGAACACTATATTAAAATTCCTAGTACCTATCAGGTAAGAAAATATGGGGAGGCTCCACAGACTAAGTTATTATTAACTTTTGATGATGGACCAGATGAAAAATATACTCCTCAGATTCTCGATATTCTTTCAAAGTATCACGTTCCTGCAACATTCTTCGTTGTGGGTCTGCAAGCTGAGAAAAATCTACCAATCCTCAGAAGAATTTACAATGAAGGACATTTGCTTGGTAATCACACATTTACGCATAGAAACGTAGCAACCATAACTTCGGAAAGAGCATTAATGGAGTTTAAACTTACTCGTTTATTGATTGAATGTGTAACCGGTCACAGCACAATCCTCTTCAGAGCTCCTTATAATGCTGACAGTGAACCAGTAACAATGGAGGAAATCATTCCTGTTGCCTTAGCTAGAAAACAGAATTACCTGGATATTGGTGAAAATATTGACCCTGAAGATTGGCAGGAAGGTATCACGGCGCAAACTATTTTTGAACGAGTGGTGAAAGCCGTTGAGCAAAAAAGGGGGAATATTATCCTATTGCATGACGCAGGAGGAAAAACAAGGGAAGAAACGGTAAAGGCACTTCCAATGATTATTGAGTACTTTCAGAAAAGAGGATACACTTTTACTGATCTTCCTTCAATATTGCAAAAAAGTAAAGAGCAATTAATGCCACGTGTACCTAAAGGTAGTGGTTTCTATATTATGAAGTCAAACCTGGCTCTGGCAGAACTGACTTACTGGATAGGGAATTTCCTCACTGCATTGTTCATCATATTCATTGTTTTAGGAATTGCCCGGTTAGTATTCATGATGGTACTCACAACAAGAGAGAAACGTAAAAACAAGAATATTTCTTTTGATAATAACCTGCTTGAAAATGCACCTCTTGTTTCTATAATTGTTCCGGCTTACAATGAAGAAGTGAATGCAGTTTCTTCTTTGAATAATCTGCTGAAACAGGATTATCCTAACTTTAATATCATTTTTGTAGACGATGGAAGTAAAGACGAGACTTTCAAAAGAGTTACAGAAGCATTATCAGAAAATAAAAAAATTAGAATATTCACGAAACCTAATGGAGGTAAAGCTTCTGCCTTGAATTACGGTATAATGCACACAGATGCAGACTATGTTGTTTGTATAGATGCAGATACTAAGTTGTATCCAAACGCTGTTTCATTAATGATGATGCATTTTTTGGATAAAAATAGGGCTGAAAATGTCGGAGCTATTGCTGGAAACGTAAAAGTTGGTAACCAAATCAACCTGCTTACCAAATGGCAGGCAATAGAATATGTAACCAGTCAGAACTTTGATCGTTTGGCATATGCAAATATTAACGCTATAACTGTAGTTCCAGGTGCAATTGGTGCATTTAAAAAAGAAGCAATTGAATTGGCAGGAGGCTTTACTACTGATACTTTAGCTGAAGATTGTGATTTAACCATACGTATCTTAAAAGCTGGTTATACAATTGAAAATGAAAACAAAGCAATTGCTATGACCGAAGCTCCTGAAAAAATTAAGCAATTCATCAAACAACGCACCAGATGGACTTTTGGTGTAATGCAAACATTCTGGAAGCATAGAGAAACATTATTGGACAAGAAATATAAAGGATTAGGAATTTGGGCTATGCCAAATATCCTGATTTTCCAATTCTTCATACCTTTCTTCTCACCATTAGCCGATTTATTCTTGCTTTTTGGATTATTTGCCGGCAATGCTGCAAAAATAGGCCTATATTATCTGTTGTTTATGCTTGTTGACATTAGCATCTCGGTTGTTGCCTTTATCTTTGAGAAAGAGAAAGTTACAAAATTAATCTGGATCATCCCTCAAAGATTCTGCTACCGATGGATAATGTATGTTGTACTGTTTAAAAGTTTCAAGAAAGCTATAAAAGGGGAATTGCAGACTTGGGGAGTTTTAAAAAGAACTGGAAATGTGGCTGAATTGTAGCAACTTCACCCCCATAGTAGAATTAGGTATCAAAAACGTTTATGGCATGATATAGATTATAATTTATAAATACCCCAAATTTAAAGAGCCATTTTCAACCTATCTTTGGATTGAAAATGGCTCTCTTTATGATTTGACCAGTTCGATAAAGTAAGATCTGTAATCTCTTTCTTTTAGTGTCTTTTTTAGACCTATCACTATACCAAAAGAGTCTTTATTACTTCATAATTTTGGTTGTACTATATGTTCCGTCGGTATAATGAGTCCGAAGTATAAAGCATCCTTTCCCAAGATTGATATCATTTAGTTCAGATCTAGTTTTCAGGTTCTTAACCAGAATTCCATTTATTGAGAAAACATCTACACTATTTACTTCTTTATCCGAAAGAATAATATCTTCTATACCTGAAATAACAGGTACAAAATCAGTGTACAATTTAAATTCGTGAGAAGGTATCTGAACATTCTGTGTAGTCGCAGTTACTGTTATTGACGTTTTATCTAAGTAATTGTACCACGTTCCTACATGAGGGAATGTGACAGAAATATCACCTGATGTATTACTAAAATTACCGGCAACCACAACATGTTTCTGTTTATCTGCTGATTCTATGTTTATAAACCGGCCACTGTACCAATTATATGTTGCGACAAGCCAGCTGAAGGTTGAGCTTGTAGAAAACAGATCGGGATATGAATTTCTCAATGCACAAATTTTACTATAGTTATCGTACAATCCTTTTCTGGCTGTCTCATCATAATAGTTCCAAAGTACAGGTTTACGCCCTGTACGTCCATTTTCATTGATGGATACATCATATCCCAGTTCCTCAAATTGCCAAATCATCTTTGGCCCAGGAACTGTGAAAAAGAATGCAGCATTATTGGCTTCCTGCTTCATCCGCTCATCCAGGCTGTTTATCAATGAAGCTTCCCCGTATGATTTTGCTTTAAAAGCAGTCCTCTCTTCATCATGACTTTCCATATAGCCCATCAAACTAGCAGCAGGCATTGAGGTCCCATAATATAAACCAGAGAAATCACTACTTGAAGAATATCCCATGGCCGACTGACAATATGCATTATTCAAATTACGCCATAACATGGCACCATCATTTGCCAGTTCTGCTTCTTCTGTAACCACACAGAAATGTTCCAGGATTGCATATGCCTTGGGGTTAACAGACTTAATCTTATCAATATATTCTTTCAAATAAGAAATACGAGTTGCATCATAATTGGATGCTGTGCTTTCAGTACTTGACTTATCTGTGAAGCCCTTGCTTAAATCGAAACGGAAACCATCTACTTTATATTCATTCATCCAATAAGCAAGTACATTTTTGAAATATGCACGTACTTTTGGATTACTATGCTTGAAATCATTACCTACGGAATAAGGGTGAGGAGCTATTGCATTGTAAAAAGGATTATTTGCTGCAGGGCGATTGTTGACAGAATCCCAATAAAGTTTGCACCATGGAAATTGTCCCCAAGAATGGTTGAACACCACATCAAGAATAACAGCCAATCCTCTTTTATGACATTCGTCAATGAATGTTTTATAATCATTCGGCGTACCATAAGCTTTATCAGGAGCAAAATAGAAATTTGGGTTGTATCCCCAGCTATCATTCCCATCAAATTCCTGAATAGGCATCAACTCAATAGCGTTCATTCCAAGAGATTTTATATAATCAAGCTTTGCAGTCGCGGCTTTTATTGCTCCATCAGTAGTAAAGTCTCGGACAAGCAATTCATAAACCCGTAGATGCTGGGCATCAGGAGCAATAAAATTGGTGGCCTGCCAGCTATAATTGGTTTTATTAATTTTAAAAACAGCCACAGGATCTGAGGTCTTATCAAATGGATAAGGTTTTAAACCGGGATATACATCAGTAGAGATATAACCGTCATTCCATGGGTCGAGTATTTTTTCACAATAAGGATCTGCACAACGAATAGGGCTTTCCGTGGTTGAACAGAAATAATATTGAAATCCATATTCGATATTAGGATCCAATCCTGTAACTGTCTGCCACCAGCATTTATTAACATTATCCCATTTCATCTGATAATCACTACTTAATGTCCAGTTATTGAAATCACCAATCAGAAAGGCACAATCTTTGTGATTTCCACTAGTATCCTGGTCATAGAAGACAAAGGTTACCGTATTATTATCTATAATATTTATACCTTCAACTGTACCAGTTGGACGAGTAGCAGTTACTATTGGGTTGCGAACTATAACATTTGATGTAACAGATACTGTAGACAGATCATTGTTGGCAGTCGCTTTAACAACATGCGAACCAATTGAGTTAAAAGTATATGTTGCAGTCAAAGACGTTGATGCAGAATTGCTTGCTATATTAATTCCATCAACCGAGATGCTCAGATTTGAAGCAGAAGTTGCCGTTGCGGTAAATGTTGCAGTAGAACCTATCTCATAGACACCCGAAGCAGAACTTCCGGACAATGAAACATACAGGTTATTGTCTGTGACCGAAACAAATGTATCTGTAGAAATTCCCTTTAATGTACCGTTCTCATTCCGGAAAACTAGACCAATCTTTGTAATCGGTCCGGTTGCACCAAACCACTCACGAATAGTCGGGGATAGAGAAATTGACCAAGTATTGGCTGCTTCTTTAGTCATTTTACATTTATCCAGATTTGTATTCCAATCTGCAGGTACATAAAGCCAAGTTGATCCATTTATAACACCTATATGCACATAAATATCTCCGGAATAATTATACAATGGAGAGGATGAAGATGGTATAAATGTAATTTTCCCCGGCAGATCCGCATTAAGTGGTGATGGGCTGGTTGTTACAGTTCCTTGAGCAAAGCCAAGCAATGAAATGCAACATAAAATAAAAAGAAGTAATCCTTTCTTCATAATTTGTCTATTTTATAAAATCTAAATGAAAAATTCATCAAAGGTCTCTATTGGAAACTTGAAAAGTCTCTATATAAAACAACTTATCTCCAATAAAAGAATCTTAATATGCAAAGATTAACACAAATTGGGAAGCTATAATAACATCAGACATCATAGTCCTTTAAAATGAAATAAAAGGCCGTCCAAAAGAACGACCTTTTATGCCATACCACTTTATAAAGTGATTATTGCTTTACCATGGTAAATTTGTAGGCTGTTGGATTGCCTAACTTCAGTGTTACCTTATATGTTCCATCGCTGGTAACAGAAACATTATCACCACCGTATGTCAGGTTGTTCGCATTACCTCCAAGGTTAATATCCCATGCATCATTTGCTCTAAACTTAAATGATTTACCTCCAGTCAAGGTAGTAGTCACTGTCCATTCTCCAGTTTCAGGATTAAGCGTCATTGGTGTTGAGGAATCCCATCCACCGGTAGTCGCATCTCCAATTAGTCCCCATACTGTCTTGGTTGCTGTATACTTAAGCGGAGTTGAAGACAAATCTGCTGTTAAGCGATAGAAACCGGCTGTAGCGACTTTTAAGTCACCTCCTGCAGTGCTAAGGGTTCCGTTACCACCGTCACCGTAATTGGTACCATCCCAATTCTGCTCAGAAGTAAACTTGAATCCTTGATTATCTGCAGTAAAGTTTACATACCCATCATATTTCATATCATAATTCTGGCAATAGACAAAAGGAGCTGTTGCAGGGTTCCATCCTTGGTGAGCACCGGGTACATAAAGTTGAAGAGCCATATTTCCAATGTATTCAATTGAATATGTGTATTCCATCATATTCAACGTTATCTTGACGTAACCAGGGTCTGTGGCAATCTTTCCGGCCTGAGGGTTATTTCTAGTCAAATTTCCACTCATTGAAGTATCACCATTAGTAATGGTTCCCAAAACGCCATCTGCCCAAACATTACCAGCATCTACATTTGACTGCGGAATAATCTTCCAATAGGAATTTGCCGGTATTTTAACTATAACACTGAAATATGAATCTTCATATACATCCTTATCACTATGATTGAATTTAATTAATTTAGCTCCATCCCAGCCATTCATATCTCCAATCAAGTAATAGGCTGATTCAATCAACGGTGCAACCGGAGTTACAATAATATTAATTACATCTGAAGACGCACGAAATACCTGACCGTTAGTACTCATATATGCATTAACTACACTTTTCATAGTTCTTGGTGCCGGACGTTTACCATACAATTTTGTAACTGCAGACTGAAGGTCGGCCTTGGCAACTTGTCCATGTGCATTTACGTTCAACTTTACAGTCCCATCAAGTACAATATCAAAACCCTTTATAGTCTGCCCCTCACTCACTGGTGGAGCAGTGAATGAGCAAATAGCAACAGAATCAGTGGTTACAGTAGCCAAGTCAATAGTCGTAGCTGATGCAGCTACAGCTGAGAAAGAAATCGTCTTTCCATCTTCCTGCTTCCAGCTTTGTGGAGCAGCAACATCTTTATTGAAATCTTCAGTGCATGAAGTTAATGCAGTAAGAGCAGATACCAATAAAAGAGTATATAATGATAACTTTTTCATATTTGTTCTTAATTTAATGTTATTATTCGTATTTACCTTTACCAGTCATAAAGTTCAGGTATACACGTTTTCCTGCATCAACTTTATAGCGTTCCTGGTCAGGACCTGTTCCACGATAAGATATCTTACCATCTGCCAATACAATGAATTCGGTCTTCCACCAGTCTAAGTCAGTAAGCTTTACGCACATGCGAACTTCGTCGGTGGCATCTAAAGGACGAGACACAAAGAATCCTGTTCCGTCAGCTGGCACTGTAAATGAATTCTCATCTTTAATATCCCAGCCACCGACAGTGTTTCCCATCATATATACTTTTGGAGCATTAAACTCAACTGTATAATTAATGTTACGGCCAACTAAAGTCGACTTGACAACAACCAAATACCATCCTGCATTCGCAACAGATATATTACCATCTCCTCCTAAACCTGCATCAGCGTTATCTACTAAAGTTGCAGATGTTCCAAATTCGCCACCATTCCAGTCTTTTACACTATTGAATTTGATTTCACCACCTTCAGTAACATAGATTATACGCCAGAATGTTCCGTTATTATCAAATGTTGGTACCATTTCAAGGGCATTAGCATTCCAGTCCCAGCCACCAATACCACCACCGATAATATTCATTGCTGTAGGCAATAAAACGGGAGGTAGAGCAAAATGTACTCTAACATTGCTCAAAGTAACAGGATTTGAATAGATTGCCCCCATACCATTTGTTAATGCGGCTTTCAAGCGAACGTATACTTTAGTTATAAGTGGGAAGTCGGCTTCTGTCTTTCCTTCGGCAAGCGCTAAGTTAGTAGCAGCAACAGCTACTTCCGAAGCATCCACATTCATTTTAGCAGTTGTATATGTAGTTGCCAAATCTGCAAAAGCTCCTTCTGTCTTAAAATCATTATTTAACGATATCTGAACAGAATATATAGTTGCTGCAGTAAATCCATAATCAGGCTGAGAGCAGGTCAATTCGATACTTTTAGATTTTTCCAGGTCATATTCAGAAGTTGAATAGGCCGGAGTATTCAATACGAATGTAGTTGGGTCTTGTAATATGGGATTAGAGTCTCTATCACTATCACAAGCTGTGAAGAGAGACAATCCTAGAAACAAGGAAGCCAATATTGTTATTTTTTTCATATTAATTTCTTTTTTATCAATTATTAAAAATCAATTCACACTAAAACTAATAACCCGGGTTCTGTACCAGATTAGCATTCGCACTCAAATCAGCTGATGGAATTGGATAAAGATTGTAAGTTGAAGCTATTCCAGTGCCAGCTTGTATTCCTCCCTTCCATTGCCAAACATAACTACCTGATGTATAGTAGCCAAAACGAATAAGGTCTGTACGACGTTGTCCCTCAAAATAGAACTCACGAGCTTTCTCATCGAGAATCTGATCAGGAGAGGACAAATAGTTCAGCTGATTAATTCCGGCACGTGTACGTACGGCGTTAATTGCTTCTAAAGCAGTCATACCTTTAACCGTACCACCACGGACAACAGCTTCGGCATAAGTCAGATAAGCTTCGGCAACACGCATCAAAGGGAAATCTGTATCAACATATTCCACATTGTGAACAGGACCACCGTCAGCACGAAGATTTGTGAATTTTTCTACAGAATATCCTTCTTTGAAAGTCTGAGTGTTTGTAATATCTTTCGTACGGTTTTCTGAAAAGAAAAGATAACGTTTATCATTTGTTGTGGTAAACTTATTAATCAAATCAGGACGTGCTCTGTTTCCACCCCAACCTGCTGTAGAACCCCAGTTTGGCATATCAGCAGTGTGTGTCGAAGCAATAATAAATTGCATATTTGAGTAAGATTTTGTTTTCACTCCATCTGTCAAAATAGGAAGGATAATCTCATTAGTGGCCTTATTCACTGTTGAAGGACTTCCATAAGGATCTTTAGCTCCGCTGTTATCAGCCATAAATAATTGTTGATAGTCTGGGCATAGAGTGTATCCGGAAGTAATTACTTTATAAGAATAATCTGCTGCTTCTGACCATTTAGGTGTACCAGTGTAAACCTGGGCATTCAGATAAATTCGAGAAAGTAAGAGCCATGCAGCAACTTGGTCAGCACGTCCATAAGGCGCTTTTTGAGCTTCATACATGTCTACAGAACATTCTTTTAGCTCAGTTTCAATGAATTTAAATAAATCAGCTCTCTTTATTTGTTGAGGAGCATCCTTAGAAACCTTTATAGTAAATGATGGATTTCCAAATAAATCCATTAAATAATAGTAGTACAAAGCACGCATAAAGCGAGTTTCAGCACGTTGCTTTACAGAAACATCATCTGTTTTACCTTCAGTAAGCTCAAGGAAACGGTTGGTTAGTGTAACACCTATCATTAATTTATTATAAAATCCGGAGATAAATGCTGTTGAAGAATTCCATGTCGCAAAGTTAAATTCCGGGATACCTGTATCTCCCCATGCACAGATAGCTTCATCAGTAGAAAGCTCCTGAAAATTCCACATTTGACGAAGAAATCCGTATGTTCCTTCATCAAGTCCGGAAATATCACTATTACCAGCAGGACCTTGTTGTCCAGTCAATGATAATGTTGCATAAACTTTATTAAAGACTGCATCCTGTTCAAATGTAGTAACTGAATTCGGATCAATCGGTTTTACATCCAAATCGCCAGTACATGATCCCAAGCTAAAGCAAAGAGATATTGCTGCAAGGGCAAATATTGATTTGATATATCTAATTTTCATAAATTGAATGTTTTAAATGATTAAAAATTAAGGCTCAAACCAACTAGGCTTGTAACAGGACGAGGATATAGATTGCGGTCAATTCCACCGTTAAGTTCGGGATCCAATCCTTTATAGTTTGTAATCACAAACGGGTTCTGTACAGTTGCATATGCCCGTCCGTTGAGCACACCAAATAATTTATTAAAGGCATATCCCAATGTAATGTTGTCACAACGTAGGAATGTTGCATTTTGCACATAATAATCAGATAGGAACCACGTACCCTTACCAGCAAAATTAGTCACTAAAGCACTTTTAGGACGATTTTCCAGGAATCCGGAAGTTGCATAGATTGCAGATGTTCCAAGTGGAGAAAGATTGGAATCTACGTCATTATAAACATAATTATTGAAATTAGCACGCAGCGTGAAGTTGAAATCCCATCTTTTCCAGATTAATTTTGACGAAAGTCCCATTGTTACATCAGGAGCTGCTTTTTTATAAATATACAAATCATTGGCATTTACAGTTCCATCTCCATTTCTGTCTACAAATGTATTCTCAATTGGCTTACCATTTTTATCATAAACCTGTTGATATACATAGAAGGAGTTAGCAGGATGACCCACAGCATTTGCCAAAACATAAGCACCTGTACCATAACTAATTGTACTTCCAGTAAAGACTGCGTCATCACTAGAATCACCTGTTGTTAACTTGGTAATCTTATTCTTATTCCAGGTTACATTGTAATTCATCTCCCATCTAAGATCTTTTTGTTCGATTATACGGCCAGTAATAGAGAACTCAACACCTTTATTTTCTAAAGTTCCGATATTAGAATACAAACGATTCACAAAGTTGGTTCCAGCTGGAATATCAATCATATTTAATAAATCTTTTGTTTGGCGATAATAACCATCAATAGATCCTGTAATTCGATCATTGAAAAGGCCAAAGTCAAATCCGGCATTATAAGTAGTAGTCTTTTCCCATTTTAGGTCTTCATTCACGCCAGCAGGACGAGAAGTTATTCCGCTATTACCACCCAGAGGATAATATGCTCCATCAATATTCATTATGTATTGAGGTATATAAGAATAATCACCTTGTTGAATATCCTGTTGTCCGGTAATACCCCAACCTAAGCGAAGTTTCAAGTTTGTTATTGTTTTTACATCCTTCAAAAATGGCTCTTCGTTAATTTTCCATCCTAAAGCTGCGGAGGGGAAAAGTCCCCATCTATTATTCTTCCCAAAACGTGATGTTCCATCATCACGAAGAGTGAATGTTACTAAATATCTATCTAGCAAGGAATAATTAGCACGACCAAAGAAAGAGACCAAAAAGCTTTCTGTTTTATATCGTTTGCTTTCAGGATTGTAGTTCTCTGTAACACCTGCATAATTACTATGGCCACTTCTGAAAAAATGTTGCCATTCATAACCACCCATAACATCAAAATGATGAATGTCAAGGTCTTTTGCATATTGCAAATAAAAGTTCAGAGATTTATTGTACTTAAATTGTGATTCTCGACCTTCACGTCCATGGTGAGCATCCGCAGCAAACACAACTGGCTGATACAAATCCTGATGTCCTTTTGAAATATCCATTCCTAAATTTAAATGAGCTCTCAGATCTGGAATATTGAAGAACTTATAATCAAATTCTGCATTACCAATAAAGTCTCTTGCATTGGATGTATCATGTTTCAAATTTAGCAAAGCCACGGGATTCGTAGTTGCAAGATTATTCCAAACACCATCTTTACCAGTCCATTGGAAATATCCTCCAAAGTAATCTGGGTCAGCATTTGTGTACGGATAAGGGGTTCCAAAAACAGGTTTAGTCGGATCGAAGCGAACAGCTGCTCCAACTGCACCAGTATCTGCAAAACGGTTTTTAACGATCATCCCTTTTGCATTCAAATTCATCTTTAAGTGATCATTGAAAAATGAAGGACTCAAGTTGAAAGATGCTGTATAACGTTCAAAATTAGATGTTTTCAAGATACCATTCTGGTTAGTATAGCCAAATGTTGCACGATAAGGTAAATTTTTAAAGCCTCCTGAGATGGTTAAGTTATGATCTGTGCTTATTGCTGTACGGTATATTTCATTTTGCCAATCTGTATCAGCAGTGCCTAAAGCTTTAACCGCATCACTACCTTCGCCATATCTTTCTTTAATCAAGTTAGTATATTCAGCAGCATTCAAAGCATCAATCATATTTCTTTTAATACCCATAGATACATTCCCATCATAAGAAACTGCAGGACGAGCTCCAGCAGAACCTTTTTTGGTCGTGATTATGATAACACCATTAGATGCACGTGAACCGTATATAGCGGTCGCTGATGCATCTTTAAGAACTGTAAAACTTTCGATATCGTTTGGATTAATAGTACTCAATTGATTCGATACACCTTTAATTCCTTCATTATCCAAAGCCATACCATCAATTACAATTAGCGGATCATTACTTGCAGAAAGAGAAGATCCCCCACGAATACGAATAGTTGCGCCACCTCCTGGAGTTCCACCGTTGGACGTTACGTTTACACCGGCAATCTTACCGATCATCATATCCTGGGCATTTGTTGTCAAACCGCGGTTTAGTTTATCTGGCTTGATAGCTGTCACAGACCCGGTAAGATCATTCTTCTTTACCGTTCCATAACCAATAACAACTGTTCCAGCAAGCATCACGGCTTCCTCTTCCAATACAACTGACATGTTAGCTGCAGCTTTCATTTCTATAGCTTTGTAACCTATAAAAGAAAAGGTAATAATAGAATTTTGCGGAACTTTTAGATGAAAAACGCCATCTAAATCGGTAATTGTCCCATTAGTCGTACCCTTAACAGCAACATTTGCACCAATAATAGGCTCGCCTTTTGCATCTTTTACAGTTCCCGTAATGTTGATCTGCTGTGCAAAGACACTCATCGACAAGAACAACCCCATCAATATAGGTAGAATTGTCTTCACGAATTTAAGATTAACTTGCTTCATGCATTTAAAAATTAAAGTTAACAATATTATAATAATAGATTCTCTCTGAAGAATTGAAATGAATTTAACATTTCATATCAGTAATGCAACAAAAATAGAATTTATTAACTGTTGGTTGATTCAGTTAAGCGTTGAATTAGCTACTTTTGCCTTGCAATCGTTTGCATTCCAAATACATCTCTATTAATTAACTCCTAAAAACAATCCAGGACAATTATTCTATTTTTGTAATGAGATAATCATCTAATAATAACCTTGGACCAAAGCTTAAGAAATATAACTATGAATTATAAACCTCAAATCACAATTAAAGATATTGCCAAGGCTTTGAATGTCTCTCCATCAACAGTATCGAGGGCCTTAAAAAACAACCCTGATATTAGTGAAGAAACAAGAAACATTATAAATAAGTTCGCACGAGAGCATAACTATAAGCCTAATGAGCTTGCTTTTAACTTAAGAACCAGTCGTTCTAACACTATCGGGGTAATCATTCCACAATTTATTCATCATTTTTTTTCTTGTGTACTTGATGGAATTGAAGAGGTGGCTTCAAAAGCCGGATATAATATTATTATCGCCCAGTCCAACGAAGAATATGAACGTGAGGTAAAGATCGTTCATTCATTTCTTGCAGCACGTGTATGTGGTGTTATTACATCCTTGGCCAAAGATACCTCACATTATGAACACTATCAGGAATTGCTAGATAACAATATCCCTATAGTATTTTACGATCGAATCTGCACCGGGATTAATACGGAACGTGTTGTTGTTGATGATTATGCAGGAGCCTTTTCCGCAGTGGAATATATGATTCAAACCGGATGTAAGCGAATCTTGTTTTACAGTGCTCCACTTCACTTGGAAATCTCCAAAAACAGAAGAAACGGATATTTGGATGCTATGAGAAAATATAAAATTCCGGTTGACGACAGTATGATAAAAATATGCGATACTAGAGAACAAGCAATTGCTATCACTCCGGATATACTGGAATCTCCGGATCGTCCTGATGGTTTTTTTGCTATCAACGATGAAACAGCATCGGGGATCTTATATTCATGCAAACTGGCAGAGTTGAAAGTTCCCGAAGAAATTTCCATCTGCGGATTCTCTGATGGAATTATTGCACAAACTACCGATCCCAAACTCACAACTGTAGAACAGCACGGTAAAGAAGTTGGTGAGAGTGCTATTAACCTCTTAATAGAAAAGCTTGAGAATAAAAACCCGGAAGAAAAAAGAAGCGGAAATAAAATCGTCAAGACTAACCTTATTGTAAGAGGAACAACTAAATAATTGAATAAGTAATCAAAACAGCAAATTAAAATAATAAATGCCATTAACAAAATATGAAAACAAAACCAGATCTAAGCTTTTGGAAACTATGGAATATTAGTTTCGGATTTTTTGGTGTTCAAATTGCATATGCACTTCAAAGTGCAAACATCAGTCGTATATTTGCTACATTGGGGGCCGATCCACATAATCTGAGTTACTTTTGGATTCTTCCTCCTTTGGCAGGAATTATTGTACAACCAATTATTGGCTCAGCAAGCGATAAGACCTGGACTCGTTTCGGTCGACGGATACCTTATCTTTTCGTCGGTTCTCTGATAGCTGTCATTATTATGTGTCTTCTACCAAATGCCGGTAGCTTCACTAAAATATTTAATGCAATGCTATTTGGTATAATAGCTTTGATGTTTCTGGATACCTCCATTAATATGGCCATGCAGCCTTTTAAAATGATGGTTGGTGATTTTGTAAATGAAAAACAAAAAGGACTTGCTTATTCAATTCAAAGCTTTCTTTGCAATGCCGGAAGTCTTGTAGGATACATGTTCCCGTTTATTTTTACGTTCTTCGGAATCAGTAATATTGCAGAAAAGGGACTGGTTCCTGACTCAGTGATTTATTCATTTTACATTGGTGCTGCAATATTAATTTTATGTGTTATCTATACCACAATCAAGGTTAAAGAAATGCCTCCTAAAGAATTTGAAGAGTTTCACGGAATCACTGCTGCAGAAAAGAAGGAGAAAACCGATTTTATTTCTTTATTAATTCATGCTCCTAAAGTATTCTGGACTGTAGGCTTGGTACAATTCTTCTCTTGGGCTGCATTCATGTATATGTGGACATATACCAACGGGGCAATAGCCGACAATGTATGGGGAACGACTAATACAGCAACTGCTGAATATCAGGAGGCAGGAAACTGGGTTGGCGTGCTATTCGCTATACAAGCAATCGGGTCAGTTTGTTGGGCGGTTGTATTACCTATGTTTAAATCTCGAAAATTTGCTTATTCATTCAGTTTACTCTTAGGTGGCCTTGGTTTTATCTCTACTCAATTCATGCATAATCAATATATATTGTTTGCAGCTTATTTCCTAATCGGCTTTGCATGGGCAGCTATGCTGGCAATGCCATTTACAATATTAACTAATTCCATTTCAGGAAAAAACATGGGAGCATACCTCGGATTATTTAATGGCACCATCTGTATTCCACAAATTTGTGCTGCTCTGGTTGGGGGAATATTGTTACGTGTTGTTGGAGGGAAACAGGTAAACATGCTTGTTTTGGCAGGTTGCTTCCTGATTATCGGTGCCGCATGTGTCTGGATTATTAAAGAAACTTTGCCAAAACATAAACTCAATTCTGCAGAAAATTAGTATTCAGAGCGTGTTTTTTTAAATATTTATTATTACCTTGCAACAAGTTTATTATCAATTAACTTGTTGCAAGGCCTAAAAGGCGTGCAGATTTTAGCCATGATAAGTATAGAGACATGGTTTATATCAGAGCTATTGAACGTTTTGAAGCGAAAAAGTAATAAAAACACGCATCACAAAAGTGGGCACGAATATAAAGCAGGATGAAAAAATACCTTAAAACTGACGAATGGAATATCATTGAAGAAGGCTTTCACGTTAAAGACCAAAGAGCATCTGAAAGCATATTCAGTATTGGTAATGGTAGAATAGGACAACGTGGAAATTTTGAGGAAAAATACACCGGCGATACTCTCCAGGGCTCTTACATAGCTGGTATTTATTTTCAAGACCGCACTCGTGTTGGATGGTGGAAAAACGGATATCCCCGCTATTTTTCACGCATGCCTAATGCTCCTTACTGGAGTGGAATTAATCTCAGATTAATAGATGAAGAACTTGATCTGGAACTGTGGGATGTAGATCAGTTTGACCGCAAACTTTCTATGAGAGATGGCATCTCAGAAAGGACATTTACCGTAACATCACCTAAAGGATATACATTACAAATACATGTTGAACGCTTTTATAGCATGACTCAACTGAATCTTTGTTTAATAAAATACAGCGTAACTTCCGTAAATTACGAAGGTAAGATTTCTCTTCTGCCCTATATCAATGGAGATGTGGTACATGAAAGTTCCAATTTTAATGAAAAGATGTGGAACATTATTCTAGCAGAAACAACCCGAGAATATGCATTGTTATGGGCTCAGACTAAACGTGAAGATTCACAAGTTTGTTGTGCTACCACTTATCAGTTATTTAAAAACAGCAAAGAAATTACTAGTCGACCTATCAGAATTGAGAAAGAAAAGCTGGTTGGCTTCAGTGTAGGTAGTGATGTAAAACCTGGTGAAAGATTATCTTTAATTAAATACACTTCTATTGTCTCCTCATTATATTGTGACAGAAAAAAGCTAGTTGAACAGTCTGTTAGTGAGGCTCAAAAAGCTAAATCTACGGGATGGGAAAATCTCCTGGAAGAGCAACGCAAAGAATGGAGTAAAATCTGGGATATAATGGACGTAAAAATTGAGGGAGATGATGAAGTTCAGCAAGCAATCCGATTTAATATATTCCAGATACGCCAAAACTACAAGGGAGACAATCCAAGTTTGAACATTGGAGCTAAAGGATTTACCGGTGAAAAATATGGAGGGAACACTCAATGGAATACCGAATTATGCTGTATACCTTACTATCTGTTATCCGGTTCAGAAAAATTAGCTGTAAATCTGTTGCTGTATCGGTATAACCATCTGCCTAAAGCAATCGAAAATGCAGAAAAACTTGGATTTTTAAATGGAGCAGCACTCTACCCTATGGTAACAATGGATGGAAATGAGTGCCATAATGAATGGGAAATAACTTTTGAAGAAATTCATCGAAATGGTATTATTGCCTATACCATCGATTTATATACAAATTACACAGGCAAAACAGATTATGTTGCCAAATACGGACTTGAGGTTCTTATTGGAATTTCGCGATTCTGGAGTCAACGTGTGAGTTTCTCCACTCCTAAACAAAAATATGTTATCCTTGGAGTCACGGGACCCAATGAATATGAAAACAATGTAGACAACAACTGGTATACCAATTATAGTTGCGTACAAAATTTAAAATCAACTCTCCATTACCTGAAACTGGTTCAGAAAGAATATCCGACAGAATATCAAAGGATAATTGCAAAAACAAATTTTGAACCAGAGGAAACCAAAAGATGGAAAGATATCATTGAGAACATGTTTTTTCCTGAAGATAAAGAAACTGGAATATTCGTTCAGCAAGACGGTTATCTTGATAAGGAATTAAATGTCGTTGCAGATATTAATCCCGCAGAACGTCCTATCAGTCAACATTGGTCGTGGGACCGAATTCTACGTTCATGTTTCATTAAACAAAGTGATGTTTTATTGGGGATATATCTGTACGGTAACAACTTCAGCCGAAGTACTGTAAAGAAAAACTTTAAGTTTTACGAGCCACGTACATTACACGAATCATCTCTGTCATATTTTGTACACTCTATTCTGGCTGCACGAATAGGTGATATTGAAAAAGCTTATGACCTTTTCCTGAAGGCTACACGTCTTGATTTAGACGATTATAATAATGACCTGAAAGAAGGGCTGCATATCACCAGCATGCCAGGCAGCTGGCTTGCCTTGGTGGAAGGGTTTGCCGGAATTAAACTCAAAAACGGGAAAGTGTCATTCGACCCACTCATCCCTCAAAAATGGAAATCCTATTCCTTTAAGGTCAATTTTAACGGATATTTTCTACTGATCAAAATTGCAAAGGAAGAGATCATTGTAAACAATTTGGCAGAAGTTGATATTGACATACAAGTCTTGGATCAGAATTATACAATCAAAAGGAATGGTTTCTTAACAATCCCGCTAAAATAAGTAAATAACAAAAAGAGAGAACTTTTAAAAGAACCTGTCTGGCAAATTTCCTTTATGAATTGTTTTTTGTGTATATTTGCGCCTAATTATGAAAAGGATCACATTTATATATATACTATTCACAGTTCTTTCTCAGACATCTCTTCATGCACAATACAGAGAGATGCCAGGTTCTCCGAACAGGATGAACAATAGAAATACTTCTGATAACAGAAATGGTCAGAATAATGAAGAGCATCAAGACAGTACAAAAGTCAACTCAGCATCAATCGATCCGAAACTCTACATGTGGACTGTTGATGAACGTTTGGGTAATATTCAGTTGATACCTGCTGATACAGCCTTTCATCACTTTCAGAACCAGAACCTGGTAGAAGGAGTCACAGGGCACAAAAATCATCTTGGAAATCTGGGTTCACCTTCCATGTCAAGGATTTATTTCGAGCGCTCTGATTTCTCTCAATATCTTTTCATTGACCCTTATTCAAGCTTCTTTGTGAAGCCACAAGAATTTAAATTTTCAAATTCTCGTTTACCCTATACTAATCTCACATATTTCAAATCCGGATCAAGTGTAGATGGTGAAGAACGTTTTAAAAGTTACTTCTCTGTTAACGTAAATAAGCGTATGGCTTTCGGGTTCAACATTGATTATCAATACGGTAGAGGTTTCTACTCAAATCAGTCAACAGCCCATTTTAACGGAAGTCTTTTTGGCAGCTATCTTGGAAGTCACTATCAGGCCCATTTGCTTTATAACAATTTCTTTACTAAAATGGTAGAAAACGGAGGAATTACTGATGACAGATATATTACCAATCCTCTGGCAATGAGTGAAGGCAAAAAAAAATATGAGCCAGTTAATATTCCAACCCTCTTTACTGATACATGGAACAGGAACCATGATTCATACATCTTCCTGACCCACCGCTACAATCTTGGATTCAATAGAGAAAAAGAAAATGAGAAAAAGCAAAAAGAGAAGGAATTTGTACCTGTCACCAGCTTTATACACACTGTAAAATACGAAAGTGCCCGTAGAAAGTATCTTTCACTCTCTGAAAATAAGGACTTCTACGAAAACATATATATAAATAAAAATGCTCTTTCTTCTAAAGACTCAACAAGCTATTCGTCAATAAAAAACACTTTTGCCATTGCTTTGCTCGAAGGCTTCAACAAATATGCACAGGCTGGACTTACCGGATTTATCTCTCATGAAATACGTCAATATAAATTAATGGACAAAGATTCAGTTTCAGTGAATAAGTACACTGAAAATGAAGTTTATGCCGGAGGCGAACTATCCAGAAAAAGTGGGAAATTACTTCATTACTCAGCAACAGGAGAAGTTGGTATATTGAAAGAAAGCATCGGACAATTCCGGCTAAAAGGAAATATGGATTTAAACTTCCGTTTTAAGAAAGACACTGTGACTTTCATCGCCCGAGGAACCATTTCTAACACATTGCCGGCTTTTTATCTTCGTCATTATCATTCCAACCATTTCTGGTGGGATAATGATGATCTGTCTAAAGAGTTTAAAACACGCATGGAAGGGGAATTCTCAGTCAAAAGATGGGAAACGAATCTAAAAGTTGGGGTGGAAAATATAAAAAATTACACCTATTTCAACAGCAAAGCAGTACCCGAACAATATAACGGCAACATCCAAATTATAAGTGCTGTCTTGAGTCAAAATTTCAAAGCAGGCATTCTTCATTTAGACAATGAGGTTTCCTATCAAAAAACTTCAAATAGTACAGTTCTGCCACTTCCGGACTTTTCATTATATCATAACTTATATCTGGAAACTAAAATTTCAAAGAAAGTTCTGAGCGTGCAACTTGGTGCTGATGTGCGCTATTTCACAAAATATATGGCTCCGGTTTATACTCCGGCAATTGGGAATTTCAATTTGCAAGATGCAGCTAAAAGTGTTGAAATAGGTGGTTATCCTATAGTTAACTTATATGCCAATCTGCATCTTAAACGTACACGCATCTTTGCAATGCTCTATCATGTAAACCAGGGTTCGGGAGGAAATTCTTTCTATGTACCTCATTATCCAATCAACCCTCGTATATTTAAGCTTGGTATTTCCTGGAACTTCTATGATTAGTCATATGCAAATAAAAAAGAATTTAAAATTTCTGATTTTAATCATTATTACTATTCTTATTGCTCTTTATTTCAATCATAACGGGCCTACAAAATCCACACCGAGAGATTATGCCGAGATTAAACAATCAGGAGTTCTTCGTGTTGTTACCGAATATAACTCTCTAAGTTACTTTGTTGAAGGAGATTCTATTTCTGGATTTCAGTACGAATTGATAAAAGCTTTTTCCAAATCGCAAAAGTTACGTTTAGAAATAACGCCCGAAATGAGTTTTGATAAACGGTTAAAGGATCTTTCTGATGGGAAATATGATATAATCGCTTACAACATGCTTGTTACCAGTGAACAAAAAGACTCACTCTTGCTAACCTCGCCTATTCTATTAAGCAAACAAGTATTGGTACAACGGAAAAAAGATGCAAAGAACCCTCAATATATCAAAAGCCAGCTTGATCTGGCTTTCAAGGTTCTCCATGTTGTAAAAGGTTCCCCTTCTATTCTCCGCATTAGGAATCTGAGCAATGAAATCGGAGATCCGATCTACATAAAAGAGGTTGAGAAATATGGTTCAGAGCAGTTGTTAGCCATGGTTGCCTATGGTGATATCAATTATGCAGTTTGTGATGAAAGTATAGCCTTGGCTTCGATAGACTCATTCCCAAATCTGGATATCAAGACAGATATCAGTTTCACGCAATTCTACTCATGGGGTGTAAGTAAGAAATCCCCCATCTTACTTGATAGCCTCAACGCTTGGTTGAAAAAGTTCACCAAGAGTCCGGAGTATAAACAAATATACAAGAGATATTACAAGGACTGATTAATCTCTGCTTTCTCTGCCTCATTTTCTATTGTTTTTTGTGTTGCGCTAAAATACTGAAACATCATTGAAACAGATGGTATTAACTGTGCCAGAGAAGCAATAAAGAAACCTACAACAAAAAAAACAAACATCAGTATGCCGAAATAAGATGGAAGATTAGGCGCATTTCCATCTAAAACAGAGATAAAAGAAAGAGATTGCACATACATTCCTACCTGCCAGGGTGTGAAGACAACCATCGAAATAATCTGAGTAAAAATGCATGCCAGCAGAAGAAGGAAAAAAGTTCCAGACCAGTTGTACCAACCCATACGGAGCCCTTTTTTCAAAGCTTTCACCACATTGATTTCTTCAAACATGAATATCTGTTGAGTATAAGCAAATGGAATAAAAATAAATATTATCAGAGGGATAAACAGCAATAATGTCCATACAGAAAGCATAAACATTCCTATTAAAAGAATGGAAAAAAGAATGCCAAATAAAATAAATACCACGTTTATCATCAGAAAACGTTTACTATTTAAAATTATCTTGTTCTTTATTTCCTTAAACTGAATTCTCTCAAGAGAATCACGTTGAGGGTATTCCTTCACCAACGTATAAATAATTCCATTAAAAAGGATATTGCCTGCTAGATAAATAAATGTAATTCCGGCTATAATTAACAAAAGCTTAATTGAGCCCTGAGTCGAAAAACCGAATTGAAAATATTTTAAAACGGAGTTTCCACTTATAGCCAGTAGTAGTGCATTAAGCAGTGCTGTCAACACTAATATCAGCGATCCATATTTGACAATTATTTTGAAGTTATTCTCAATAAAATCGAATGCAGCAGCAAAGCGTCCGGCAATGCTTCTGGTCTTATAAAATATTATTTTTGTTGTCTGAGTAGCCATATATTGTATTTTTATCAGTTTATTCTAAATTTCTTATGGCAAAAGTAATTAAAAACAATATATTTGCAATCTCATAAATAGTAATTTTTGTTATAAGAAAAATAAAGAGGAAAAAGAAATATGATCAGATGGGGATTTATTGGCTGTGGTAAAGTAACTGAGAAGAAAAGCGGTCCGGCATTCAAAAAAGTTGAAGGATCAACAGTCGTTGCAGTAATGAGCCGAGACGCAGAGAAAGCCAAAAACTATGCAGAATCAAGAGGGATTAAGAAATGGTACACCGATCCGATGAAGTTGATTGAAGATCCCGAAGTAGATGCTGTTTATATCGCTACCCCACCCTCTTCTCATGCTACTTATGCAATCATGGCAATGAAAGCGGGCAAGCCTGTGTACATTGAAAAGCCAATGGCCAGCAGTTATGAGGAGTGCACCCGTATTAACCGAATATCTCAGGAAACAGGTGTTCCCTGTTTTGTTGCGTATTATCGCCGATATCTACCCTATTTTATGAAAGTAAAAGAGCTGATTGAACAAGGTGCCATAGGAAATGTAATCAATGTTCAGATTCGTTTTGCACAGCCTCCTTACGACCTCGATTACAATAAAGAGAACCTACCCTGGCGAGTTCAACCGGACATTGCAGGAGGTGGTTATTTTTACGACCTTGCCTCTCATCAACTTGACATTTTACAGGACATTTTCGGATTTATTCTTGAAGCTCAAGGGTGTAAAAGCAATCGTGGAGGACTTTACCCTGCAGAAGATACTGTAAGTGCCTGTTTCAAATTCGATTCGGGCTTAGTTGGTTCGGGTTCATGGTGCTTCGTAGCGCACAATTCAGCCAAAGAAGATCGCATTGAAGTTATTGGTGACAAAGGAATGATTTGTTTTTCCACTTTTACATTCGAGCCGATTGCTCTTCATACAGAGAAAGGACGAGAGGAATTCAAGCTTGAAAACCCAGAACATATTCAATACAACTTAATTGAGAATGTAATTCATCACCTACAAGGAAAGACTATTTGTACTTGTGATGGAATCAGTGCCACACCAACCAACTGGGTGATGGATAAAATTCTTGGAAAATTATAATTTCATACTTAAAGATCGTTTTAATGAAAAGGGTGTTTGTCTTCTATTGCCTGATTCTAACTTCAATCCTTTTGCCGGCGCAAAATGATAAGTCTACTTTGTTGCAGAAAGGTAAAGATTTGAGCGACAAGGCAAAAGAAAACATATACACTGTAATACACAACATCGGAGCAACTGACACAAGCTATGTGGAGCCCAATAAATACAACTACGCATTCATGCTTGAAAACAGCAACTGGTACGAATATTACTTGTTCAGCAGCAACGAAGATACACCGCAGAGATTGAACATTGCGCCCAACATGAGTTATAAACTTGGAGGTTATTTCGGTTGGAGATGGATATTCCTTGGATGGTCTATAAATATCAATGATCTTATTGGAAACAGAAAATATTCAAAGAAAAAAACAGAGTTTGGGCTAAGCCTCTACAGCCCGATGATTGGAGGAGATATCTATTTTCGTAAAAGTGGAAGCGATTTCAAACTGCGCAGTACAAGCGGAATTTTTGAAGATGGGCAAATTCCTGATTATAATATAGATATAAGCGGATTTAACGTCGACATCAAAGGTCTGAATGCCTATTGGGTCTTTAATAACAAAAAATTCTCTTACCCGGCTGCTTACAGTCAGTCAAGCAATCAGCGCAAAAGCGCAGGCTCTTTCATTGCAGGTTTCTCTTATTCACAACATGAGATTCATTTTGACCACACTAAACTGCCTGAGCCGGTTCTTGCCAAACTGAGTGATGCATTGAAATTTAATGAAATAAACTATTCCGACTACAGCCTCAGTTTCGGTTATGCCTATAATTGGGTCTTTGCAAAAAACTGGCTGGCGGATCTCTCATTGACACCGGCTGTAGCTTATAAAAAATCGAAAATTGACCAGGAAGAAAAAAGTTTTCCTACACTAAACAACATCAACTTCGATTTGATCACACGTGCCGGTATAGTTTATAACAACTCCAAGTATTTTGCCGGAGCATCGCTGGTAATGCACACATACGACTATAGAACTAAAAATTTCTATCTAAACAACAGTTTCGGTACCATCCGAGTTTATGCCGGATTTAATTTTGGAAAGAAAAAACAATATAGAGACAAGTAACGAACAAAAGGAGTCTTACATCTTTTATATTATTAGAGGTTTACAAATAGAGAAATTTAATTTAATAACAGCTTTAATTTACGTCTATACTAACAAAAAATCGTATGCAGTATGAAAAAAGAAGAATTCATGCGAAAAGCCATTGAGCTTTCTATCGAAAATATTGAAAATGGAGGAGGACCTTTTGGAGCAGTTATTGTAAAAGGAGGAAAAATTGTAGCCACAGGTGTAAACAGAGTAACCGATTCTTGCGATCCAACTGCTCATGCAGAAGTATGTGCCATTCGTGCCGCAGCAAAAAAGCTAGGAACTTTCAATCTTAGCGGTTGTGAGATTTATACTTCCTGCGAACCCTGCCCCATGTGTCTTGGAGCTATTTATTGGGCCAGACTGGATAAGATGTATTATGCAAATACCAAGACAGATGCTATGAATATTGGCTTTGACGATTCTTTTATCTATGATGAACTGGAGTTGAAACTAACAGAAAGGAAATTGCAATCGGAACAATTACTACGCAACGAAGCACTAAAAGCTTTTGAGGCATGGAGCAATAATAACGAGAAGATTGAATATTAATAAAATCCATTTCCAATCGACAGCATCAGTTGGAAATGGATTTTATGATTAAAGCTATTTACAGGCTTTGACTTTCAGAATGGAGAATCAGCTTACTCCATTCTGTTATTATTTTATTTAATAAAGCTCACCCTTTCCTACTTCTGCAAACAAACGAGCTATTACAGGTACCAAATCATTTACATATCTCTCACCTTTAGCTGCAGTAGCTTTTTCCGGGTTACCTACTCCTGTATCTTTGGTAGCACGATTCCAGTGTCTTGGAGTCCAACCAATTTTGTCGTTGAGAGCAGCGATGGCAAAAGGCTGCGATTCTCCTTTCCCGGCAATGCTCAAATCTACGAGTTCCGGATGAAGATGCATCATTACCGATGTTTCCAACTCACCAGCATGATCATCGATAACAGCTTCAAAATATTCTTTTGCAGGTAAAATTGTGAACCAGTCCGACTGCACAATCAAGAAATCAGGATAAGTAAAAGCCAAATCACGAATCATGTTTTTAAAATTATTCCCTCCATGACCACTGAAAATAATCAGTTTATTCATTCCTTGAGCCCGGAGTGAAGCAACCACGTCAGTCAGTATTGCAAACTGAGTTTCATAACGGGCATGGATACAAAAGCTCAGTCCAATCTGTCCCGGATTTTGCGAGCCCAAAGATATAGGCGGCATCACCATGCAACGAACCCCAGACTCTTTTAGAGCCAGTTCTGCTGCCATTACTGCAATTTCTTTAGGTGCTATACAATCTGTAAGATAAGGCAGATGATAATTATGTGGTTCAGTTGCTCCCCAGGGAAGAATGGCCACATCGTAATGCAAATCTTTAACTGCCCCATAGCAGCTTACCGAAAGATCTATTTCTTTATTCATACTATACATTTTTATGTTCTTAACAAAATACAAAGATACACATTTATCAACTAAATGTGATTATATTTAAACAATAAACAGAAATGTGAATATTCATTAACCAACAATAAGAAATAGATTTCCAAACAAAAAATATTTCAGTATATATCAATTGTATACAAAATATAAATCAATTCATGCGATGAAATACAACACATTTATTAATGTTCGCAAACATATTTTATACATAATAATAGCTAAGTAAAGGTCTGTTTAGTTTGATATATTCAAACATAAGCCTATATTTGCGAATAGAACATTACCTTAAATCTATCCAATTATGGCGTCGATTGCAATTGACATAGGCGGCACTAAAATATCATCAGCTATCTTTACTCCAGAAGGCGAGATGCTATATCACCGCAAAAACTTATTAAGTGGCAGAATCGGTAGTGAAGTGGGCGAACTGGCAGCGCATTCACTGAAAAGACTACTGGCTACAGCCTCATCCAAACGGATCCAAATAGACAGTGTTGGGGTATGTGTTCCTGGAATTGCCTATTCTCAAACGGGAAGGGTATGGGCACCCAATATTCCGGGATGGGAAGATTATCCATTGCATGAACAATTAAGGAGTTGCATTCAAGATCCTGCCATCGGGCTGTATATTGACAGTGACCGCACCTGCTATCTCTATGGAGAACTGTGGCAAGGAAGTGCAAAGGATTGTCACAGTGCCATTTTTATTGCGGTTGGCACCGGAATAGGAATGGGAATTATGATGGATGGGCGTCTGTTTCACGGAGCCAACGATATTGTGGGTGCTTGTGGGTGGATGGCTTTGCAACCACCCTACCTGCCGGAATACGACAGTTGCGGCTGTTTTGAATATTATGCTTCAGGTAGTGGCATAGGCGCTCGGGCAAAAGACGAGATATACCGTTCGAAAACATACAAAGGAAAGTTAAGACAAAAGCCTATTGTAAGGGTTACTGCACAAGATGTGTTTGCAGCACTTGACGAAGGAGACCCGATAGCTGAACAGGTAATTAAGAAAGCAATTGAAATGTGGGGAATGGCTTCGGCAAACATGGTGAGCATATTCAATCCGCAAAAAATAATATGGGGTGGCGGTGTCTTTGGTCCAGCCGCAAAATTCATTCCGGACATATACAAAGAGTCACGTAAATGGGCACAACCTATCAGCATCCGGCAGGTAGAATACGTTCCTTCTCAACTCTCGGGAAATGCCGGACTAATCGGAGCAGCCTATTTAGCCATTAAAAATAAGGAAGATGAAAAACAGTTATAACACCAAACAAGTCTTTGTTTCTGCCTGCATCGGCATGTGTTTCTTCGGAATTGCCATGATCGTGCTGGGTGCCATGCTGCCTGTACTTACAGAAAGGTTGTCGCTTACACCTATCCAGGCCACTTCATTGGTAGCCTTTCTGCCTATTGGCATGCTTGCCGGTTCCCTTCTTTTTGGACCGGTTATGGACCGTTATGGATATAAAACATTACTCAATGTTAGCTGCCTTCTTGTTCTAATAGGGTTAGAAGGGATTGCTTTTCTGAAAAGCGTGGAGCTGCTGCAGGTTTCTATTTTGTGCATCGGTTTCGGAGGTGGAATTTTGAACGGAGAAACCAATGCGCTGGTTTCTGATATATATGACAACAGCAAAAAGCAGGCACACCTCAGTCTGCTAGGAGCATTCTATGGAATAGGTGCCCTGGGCATACCGGTATTGCTGAGTTTTCTTACTCATTATTATTCACACGAAAATATCCTTGCTGCATTAGGCGGATTGATGTTATTACTTATCATCTACTGCTCATCCATAAAATACCCAATAGCCAAGCAATCAAGCGGATTTCCAATAAAGGAGAGTCTTAGGTTGCTCAAAAACAAGACGCTGGTTCTTCTGGCCTTTATTCTTTTCTTTCAGAGTGGCATTGAAGGGATAAGCAACAACTGGACAGCCCTTTATCTTACCAGTAGTACGGTAATCAGTAAATCGGACGCCATGCTCACAATCATCGGAATGGTGGCAGGTTTAACCATTACAAGGTTAATTCTGATTTGGCTTCTCAAGAAGACAACTGCAAAAACCATTCTGATAAGTAGTTTATCACTGGCTATTTTCGGATTTCTTTTACTTATCAGTCCTTCATACTGGAGGGCCTTTTTCGGAATGATTTGCATCGGAGTCGGACTATCGTCTACCTTTCCTATTATTCTAGGGATTATTGGTTCCGCTTTTTCGGAACTGTCGGGAACGGCCTTCAGCATTGCCCTCACCGTGGCACTTATAGGAAACAATCTGCTGAACAATCTGGTAGGATTACTTTCGGGAGCAGTGGGAATTGCCTGCTACCCGTTTATCGCGATTACATCATTAACAATTATGCTTTTCCTTTTCACCTATTCGAAAAGGAAGGCTAATATTCATCTTTAAAATTTTATATTATGTTGGCACTAGAATGGTTAAAAAATGCGCACGCTGCAATGGACAGAATTGAAGCAACCCAATTGGAAAACATTAAGAAAGCGGCGACTTTGATGGCCGATTCAATTGAAGCTGGACGCTGGGTTCATACATTTGGATGCGGTCATGCTACAATTCCTGTTGAAGAGATGTATCCACGCATCGGTAGTTTCGTTGGTTTTCACCCACTGTGTGAAATGCCACTCACCTTCTTTACCCAGATTATCGGTCAGATGGGCATCCATCAATTCCTTTTTCTTGAAAGAGAAGAGGGATACGGTGTGGAAATTATGAAGAACTACGATTTTGTTCCACAAGATACCATGTGGATTTTTTCGCATACCGGTATCAATGCCGTAAATATCGATATGGCACTCGAAGCTCAAAAGAGAGGAATGAAAGTGATAGTATTCGGTTCTGCAGGTGCATCAGCAGGAAAAACTACCCGCCACTCCTGTGGCAAGACTCTGTTTGAGATAGCCGATGTAGTTGTTGACTCGTGCGTTCCATTGGAAGATGCATCCGTTCCATTGAAACATCATTATGACAAAGTGGGTCCACTTTCCACCCTTGGGTTTGTTACCATGGTATGGATGACAATTACAACTGTTGCCGAGATACTAGAAAGCCGGGGAGTAAAACTTCACATTCACCCGTCGCATAACATTCCGGGTGATACTACTGCCCGTGAGAGACTGGACGAAGCCATTTCAGAGTACAAAAAACGTGTAAAGGTGTTATAATGAAGAAAACGAAGTATTTTATTACGCTGTGCTGCCTTATTTCAGCACTTTCGGCTCAGGCTGAGGCATGGATAAGAATAAATCAGGTGGGATATCTGCCCAAATCGAAGAAGGTGGCGGTTTTTATGAGCGATGAAAAAAGTCGTTTGGGCGATTTTTCATTGGTCGATGCGACCAACGGAAAGATTGTGAAACGATTCAGCTCAGTAAAAGAGGTGCCCAAATTCGGAAAGATGAAGAGTGTGTTCCGGCTGGATTTCAGCACATTCCAGTCTACAGGGAATTATTACCTGAAATGCGGCAAATACAAATCGCCCGTCTTCCCCATCGGTACCAGAATTTACGACGGAACAGCCGACGTTCTGCTCAACTACATGCGGTTTCAGCGATGCGGATATAATCCGTTCCTGAAAGACAGCTGCCATGTACACGACGGATACATTGTTTATCACCCTACTAAAACAGGACAGAAGATTGATGTGCGTGGCGGATGGCACGACGCTTCGGATTATCTGCAATATACCACCACCTCGGCCAACGCCATCTACCAGATGATGTTTGCATATCAGCAAAACCCAAAATCGTTCAAGGACGAGCATGATGCAGCCGGATTGCCTGGAGCCAACGGAATTCCGGACATTGTGGATGAAATTAAATGGGGGCTCGACTGGCTTAACCGGATGAATCCGGACAAAGGAGAAATGTATAATCAGATTGCCGACGACCGCGACCATGCCAACTTCCGCAAGCCAACGGAGGATAAAGTGGACTATGGATACGGACCGGGACTGGGTCGTCCGGTATACTTTTGCACCGGGAAACCACAGGTACGTGGCCCATTCACCAATGCAACCACCGGCATAGCATCAACAGCCGGAAAATTTGCATCGTGCTTTTCACTCGGAGCGGAAATATTGAAACCTTTCTATCCCGAGTTTGCCCGACAAATTGGAGCAAAAGCCGATAATGCATGGCAGTTTGGTGCTGCCAACCCGGGGAATTGTCAGACCGCTTCGGTTAAATCGCCTTATATCTACGAAGAAGAAAACTGGACCGACGACATGGAGCTTGCCAGCGCACAGCTTTACAAAGTGACCAAAGACAAGAAATACCTGAGTGCAGCCCTGGAATATGGACGGAAAGAGCCTGTTACACCGTGGATGGGAGCCGACAGCGCACGCCATTATCAATGGTATCCCTTTATGAATATGGGGCATTACTTGCTGGCTAATATCGATGGTGATGCAAGGGTAAGCAAGGAATTCATAAGGAAACTGCGTACCGGAATTGAGAATGTGTACCAGAAAGGAAAAGATTCGCCTTTCCTGGTGGGTGTACCATTTATTTGGTGTTCCAATAATCTGGTTACTGCCATGATTACGCAATGTCGGTTGTACCGTGAACTGACCGGTGACTTACGTTACGAAGAAATGGAATCGTCTCTGGTGGACTGGCTGCTGGGATGCAATCCATGGGGAACTAGCATGATTATTGATTTCCCCAAGAATGGAGATTTCCCTTCCAAACCTCATGCAGCTATTACAGCCATGGGAGGCGGCAATCCTACCGGAGGACTGGTAGATGGTCCGGTTTATCAGAATATCTTCAAAAGTCTGCGAGGAGTGGTTCTCACAGACGGAGAAACGTACGACCAATTCCAGCCCGACGAAATGGTTTATCACGATTGTGTAGGCGACTATTCGTCCAACGAACCCACAATGGACGGAACGGCAAGCCTCACCTACCCTTTCTCGTCATTACAGGCCGACGGGGCTAAACAAGAGATGGAACTGAGAAAATAGCCGTTTGCGAAGCTTCTATTTATAAAAATCGTCCCACGACAATGTGATAATTCTACATGTCGTGGGACGATTTTTGTAATATGCTGCTGATATCTCTATTTAGTATCAACTCAAGACATGCAAACTTTATCCGAATATGCTTTATCCGCAAAATAATCCCGCCTTGAACCTTGTCACCCCAACGTTCTTTAAGCATTATCGAAAAAAACTCCCACCGGTCGCTTTTACACAGACCAACGGGAGTTCTATCTATTCAGTTTTAGTCGAGCAAAAGCACAAACTTGCTAATTATTCTTTTATTTCCACTTGATCCAATTCATCAAAATACTTATTTAATTCTTCTATATTCCTAAACGGAGGAGGATATAAAAATGAATATGCTTTTTTAATTTTATCACATGTGATATACTTTTTCTTTTTCTTATACCAACTCTCTATTGCTAATATTATTTTAGCATTTACAACAGTATTACCTGGGTATGACGCAAAATTTTGACCTGATAAAAGTGAGATTGCCCATAGGAATTCAACATTATCTCTTTCTTTTACTAACACATCCTTTGATGAACCTCTCGTCATTTTTTTCATTGAAGAAAGATTCTTCTTGAATAACGAGTCAATATTTACGTCACAATCTTTATTACAAGAATTTACTTTTACTATGCAGAAAGCATTTAGCAACAGCAATATGAATATTATTTTTTTCATAATTCAATTTCTTAACGTTTTACACCTGTTACATTACCTGCACCATTTACATAAATAATAACTGTTTTGATGGTATTTCTGTAAAAATTTGAACTTCATGCAATTATTACTTAATTAATGGATAAAATGAGTTTAGTAAATTCACCTTTTTTACTATTTAAGGCAAATCATTATATATTTTATTATCATTAAAAATCGACCTCTTTTTAAATGATTGTAAAGCATTATTAAAATCAATTATATTTTAAACAATGCTATCAATTAGTTTATTGGAGCAGTTGTTAAACAACGCTACTTTTTTTACTATTTATACCTAATGTGTTTTTATATATAAGATTTTTTGATTTATGGGTTCTCATTAAAAATATAAATAATATCCTACATTTCCAACCAAACAATTATTTGAAAGTACCTTTGAATATGCTTAACAAGACCTACTCTTAAACTACTCATAACTTTACTTCGTTTTATGTAACACTATATTAGGACTAGACATTTATGAAAAAGAAAGCATGACACAGTTTATTTTACGCTCCCGATATTTTTTAAAGGCGCAACTTTGAATAGAATTATAGATCTTTTCTGCATCTTATATTTACTATTTTCATAACATTGAATACTTAATGTATCATAACTAAATTTAATTTTGTCTTTATTATTAATTAGGGTTGAATCTATTAAAAAACGTATTCGATTTATAAGATTGATTTCTTCCAATTTTTCTTTACTCTCAACAAGACCCCAATGATCTGCTGAATCTTTTTTTATATCATTATCAAACAAAGATCTTTCTTTTGTTTGATAATGATAGTTTAATGTTTTTTTAAGAATAACATCTTCGACTTTTATTTTAGATACACTCAATACACTTTTATTTATAGTAAAGGTACAAATAAAATAGGCAAATCCCTTTATCGTATCATTTACATTTAATTTAAATACAACATCTTTATTTAAGTATACATTCCTAATCGGATATTCGTCTTGACTTGCACTACTTATAAAAATCAATGATAGAAAAATAATCAATGGTATTTTTTTCATACTTCAATCTATTTTAATGGATAAAAGCTATTTATTAAACGTTTTTGTTCTTTTGTCATTTACATCATAGAAAAATTCAGTTTCAAGGTCTGACAAATTGCTGTATTCTTTAACTCCATATATATTTGAAGATCCATTGGTTTCATGAATCTTTTAAAACTGATTTCCGTTATATGTAAACTCGTCATTGCAAACTGACGGTGCTAAACAAGAGATAGAACTGAGAAAATAGCCGTCTGCTAAGCTTCTCTTTATAGAAATCGTCCCACGAAAATGTGGTAATTCTTCATGTCGTGGGACGTTTATTTAATATGCTGCTATATATAGGATTTCTGATTTATAGGTTTTCTCATTCTTCATATGGGAAAGTATAAAAAGGTGGATTATACATTGATGGTGGTGGTGGAACTACCTTTTTTTTACTAGTTATATTACATTTAAAAGTAAATATTTTCTTTTCGTCTAATATTAGCATTTTATCAAATTGCAAATTTCCAACAATCAAAACAGTTTGATTATTTACTTCAAAATAGCCCAGAATTGGATATTCATTACTAGAGCAGTTTAAAACAAATTTTGCTCTCTCATAAATCATGATATTTACATAATTTGTATCATTATCACCTTTTATCTTTTCTATTAACAAAAAGCAATTCTTAGCATTCAAATAATTCTGATTATTACTAATTACAATGGCTATCAGCGAATCAACTTTTTCATTATTGATAATTATTCTTGAGAGCTCCATTGACAAAATATTGTCCCCTATAACATTTTTCGATTTAGCTATATGAGCACATCCACTTGTAAACAATAATATAAGCAACAATGCTATTGGCCCTATTTTCATCGATTTATTTTATTAATATTCTTTTGTTATTATATTGATTATAAGTATTCTGACCTGGATTACATACACTTAACTTTCAAGCTTTTTATACTTGTGAGCCCTAGTTCCTTCCGGATCCTTTAACCAAGCATAATAAGAATTACGAGATACTTTTAATACTTCCTACATCACCTCAATCGCCCAACTTCCAGAATTATAATCCCGTATAAACTGGAAAATCAGCGATCGCTCTTGGAGATGATACTCAAATCCTTTTTAAAATATCACGCTCTGTTTCCGCTTTCTGCAGCTTCTTTTTCAAATCTGCAAGCTCTTTGGCTTCATTACTTAAAGCCTGAATCCCGTTGCTGGAGAAACTCAAGGCACCTTATGACTCATATTCCTTACGCAATCGGTAAAGTAGCATCGAACTTATCCCAAGCTCACTATCTAATTCTGATACATTCTTCCGTTCAGAACTCAACTTGACAACATTCTTCTTAAATAACTTGTCATAATGTGTTCTCTCTTTTTTCGTATCACAAAATTAAGATTCTATACTTAACTCTGTGTCCGCGCTAAGTTATCAATTCCATATCCAATCTTTTCTCTTTCCCAAGTAAATTATATCATATTCTGAATTAATATAATAAACATTATAAATAGGACGTCTTATTGAGTTACATAATTCCTTATCCGTTTTTGGATGTAAATTATTGATTTCTTGCAAATTATATTTCAAACTATCAGTGAATAAAAAATTATTTATATCTAATTTAAAATCCATTGAACTTAATATAATGTAAAAACCTCTATATTTATAAAAGGGTATATCAAACGACTTAAATTTTTCGTTTATTTTATCTTCTTTTCTTAAAACAGGTACTGGTGGATAATTAGTTGAAGCTGTAAGAATATAATTCGTATCATTAGCGGTAGTGAAAAACAACATTATTATTTTCTTTGTAATACTATTTTTAATCTCATTATCAATAACCGCAAACAATTGTTTGTTTTTAACAAAACTATTATTCATTTTTTTATTTGATGAATTATGACAAGAAGTCAGAATTAGTAACATCAAAATAGGCATAAGAACTCTCATATCATTTCAGTTTAATTAAAAAAAACAATAAATTTACAGATGCAGTTTTTTAACAAATACACGTGATTTCCAAGGTATGTATTGGTATATGTTTTTTGTATATTTATGATAAACATAATGCGGTGGCTGTGGAAGTTGATTGTGATTGCTGCAATACATATAATCATAACAAATATCAGTCATATCACACCACATATAGCCATCTTTTGCATTCCCAATTACCGATGCTCCTTTTTCTTAATTTTCTTTTGAATGAGAGTGTACTTCAAATAATATATTTTTATTTTCAAACATCAAGGTTGTTACGCCTGTTACACTTTCATCATCTGCATTAGTTTTACTTAGTGATGGCAAAATAATCTTATCAGTTACGATAATATTATTGTTTAGTATCTTTCTCGCTTTGTCCACATTAACTACATTCTTGTTGCCAATAGCTATTAACCTGTCTGTTTTGTCCTTAGTTTCTCGCCACAACCAAATTCGCCCGTCGCTATTGATTTTATAGTCATCCATTCCGTCTAAGTCTATGCTATTTATTGAATTGTTAGAATAGAAAGCATAAGGCGAAATAGAATAATATTTCTCCGCCAACGGATCAATCGAAGTAAATCGCTGAATAGCGGGATAATATCCTCTTGCACCATAATCATAAGTATCGTAGCCGTGCATTTCAATGAACTCTTTGCCGTTGTATTTATACGGTTGTACATTTGCTCCTTCGCTTTCCCCCCACGGCAGTCCGGATGGATGATTGATGGTCCGGATACAATTCCTAAACAGTACCATACCCGACAAATTTAACAAATTATATGTAATCGTTACTACTTTGCAGTCAAAACCTTCATTCATATTGCCATTTACATCATAAAAAAATTAATTATCCGGATCTGACAAGTTGCTGTATTCTTTAGTTCCATATATATTAAATTCTAGTGGTTTTATAAATCTTTTTATTGAGCTTAATCACATATAATTAAGAGTAAGCTATTGCATTAACTTAGGTGGTGCAGTTGACTCCCCAAAAGGGGTGGAGATGGTGTAGATAAAACGACTGTTTTTCGATTCTAAAAAATGAAAAATGAAAATTCTTCTAAAAGAATTTTTTTCAAATATGATTTTCTGGAAACATAAAAAGCTTGTTTTTACTACACCATCTCCACCCCAGAAAATCGTATATTATTGATTATATTGCATTTACATCGAATATCAAATGGTGCAGAGGAACTTATTGGTGCAGTAATATCACAAAAAACAGACCTAAATGAATGGACTTTGGCTATGGAAATAGATAAAAACAGCATGCAGCTATCTGTTATAACACTTACTACCATAAATTTGGGGTACCAGGGGTAGCAGACTAAAGTAAGCCTTTTTGTAAATCATCACCACACGGTGTTCGTATAAATTGAATCACCTATTATATTAATTCTTTCTTCATGGAAAACTAATCAAATCAACAAGAACAATTAACCAAAACAACGGCAATGATTACCTCAATCTTGTACATCATTAGCTCCAATCATGTACATGATTCAACCCAGTCTTGTACATGTTTACCCCCTAATCTTGTACATGATTGGGATAATGTGTCCCAACGTTTCGGTTAATTGATGGGATTATTACCGTAACAACCGGTTTAGAGTTAGTAACATCTGTGGCTAACCTAAAGTGGGCACTGCGGTTGTTGCCAATATTAAGGTTTATAGAGAGTTAGTCTGTTGCAAACACTGTTTTAGGTTGACAAATAAGCTAAAAACCCTAAGAGTGGTTGATTTTTTAAAGGTGCAAACCCTAAAAAAGATTGTATTTTGCTTTTTAGACTAGTGATTATCCTTAAGCATCTCTCCTACTCTGAGTTGTAACACTCATTATCTAACACAACCGTTCTAGAGATATGAAAATATTAGAGATATTCAGCCTATTACTTATAAGAATATAATTTTGTAAACAATTTTAGTGGCAGTGTGGCAGAGAAAACATTCTATTTCTGGTTCTGTAAATCGTAATTTGAAAAAAAATCTTTTTGAAGATTTTTCAAATTTCATTTTTTGAAACCGAATAAACCTATTTTTTACTGCCACACTGCCACTAAAATTATTTACAGAAGCTAGATAAAGTAGCATTAACAATAATCCAAAATAACAATCAGACTGATTCTCAGTAATATAGAGAAAGATATAAACTCTTACTGAAGATATAATAAAAAAATCCTCCCCCGATATTAAATTAACCGGGAGAGGATTTATTAAGTTATCCTGATAAAACTAGCTTTCTTTACCTAAAAACGTACACCTAATGTTAGTATTACCTGCTGTTTATCATTGTTTACAGCAGTCTTGGATAAGTCTATTTTGTCAAATGGATAGAAATCTTCCTTGTATGCACTGTATTGGTATGCCAGGTCTGCATAGAAATTACCGCTTCTGTAACCTAAACCAAGTGTGTAATTGTTGATTGATTTTTCGTTTGAGAAATCAGTATCGGTACGCACTGAGTTTAAAGGCAGACTCTTGTATGCATCACTTGCATAGGCGGCATTGCTATAGTTATAACCAGCACGGATAGCAAACTCCGGAACCAGTTTAACTTCAGCTCCCAGACGAAGTGTGCTCACTCCTTTCAGATAATCTTTTATCATGGAGTTTTCACCTTTCATATTAACATCGTCATAGTAGCTAAGCTTAGCAGTGGAATAATCCTGATACTCGTATTCTGCTCCCAAAGCAACATTGCTTCCAATGGTATATCCCATACTCAGGTTATATTTCCATGGGGTGCGGAGTTTATACTGTGTAACGGCGTCGCCGGCAATTTCCTTATATGTATCTATTTTGTACGAGTTTACAGGTACAATATAGTCGTCTTTATTAACATCAGCATCTGATGTAAGGATTGCGCTATTGTATAATGTCAGGTCGTAGAATGTGGGAGTATGGATTGCAGCTCCTATTCTGAATGGAGAGTCCTCAACCGGACGAAAAATTATACCTGCCTTGAAATCAACACCTGTACCGGTTGTACGCATAAGGCTTTCCAGAGAATATGAATAGTCTGAATTCTGAAGAAAATAGCCATTATCTACTACAGGACTGCTTGGGAAGTATTCGCTGTACAATGTATTCTTGGTATAGTTCAGATCATAAGCTCCTACAGTAAAACCGAGATATACGCGGTCATTGAAATTGAATGAAAGATTGAAATCGTATGCATCAATACCGCCTCTTTCCCAGGATCTGTAACTACCGGAAGGATCGTCGGCAGGGAATCCGATATATTCACCTGATTTTGAAGTGGGGTGAATCAAACAACCGTTCCATCCCAGAATAGAGAGCCATCCGGCATCTGCACTGTTACTGTTCAAATAATCAAGCGACATATCTCCGCCCACAAGGTCTCTACTCAGATTAGCCATCTGGTCAGTCTGCGACAGCCCACCTAGATTGCCTCCCATCTCAAAATTGCGGTTAAAAGATTTTGCCTTATGATAATTGAATCCAAAGTTAACATACTTCAAAGCTGTTTGATTGCCAATCTTGGAAGAATAGACAAACCCGATATTATCAAATGAACCGCGATACTTATCGGTATTGATGGTGGTTCCATTAAAGTTACTTTCCGAAGTGGTGTAATTAAAACCAAAGGTGGTCATTAAGTCATGACTCCTGAACAAACCGATGCCTGCAGGATTCACTCCAATGGTAGATATATCTCCACCCAATGCCCCCATGGCACCGCCCATGCCCACGAAACGTGCTGTTCCATTCAGATCTTTTCCGGAAAATTTGGCTGCATCGTATATAGTCTGGGCGCCGGCTTCTGTGCCCAATAAAAGGGCACATGCCACTAGCTTAATTAAATTTCTTGCTTTCATAGAATTATTCTTTTAAATGAATACTTTTATAAACTTCAATCAAATTATATTTTATCTTCTTCCACCACTGGAACGTGAGCTTCCGCCGCTGGATGAACCTCCGCCGGAAGAACCTCCGCTGGAACGTGAGCTACCAAAACTTTCGCTTCGTGAAGAGCTGCTGCTTGGTGAATAGCTCCTGGATGGTGATGAAGAGCGACTGTTGTTATCGTATGAGGATGGTCCGGTTGAACGACGAGATCCTTCACCTGGAGAGTAACTTCTTGTACTGGTACTATTCCCACGGTTATATGTACGGGTAGCAGGAGCAGTTGACTCTGACCGATTGTAAGATGAACCTCTTCTAGTTACCGTTCCGTCATCTGAAGGTGAATAGGTGCGGGTTGAACTTGGACGAGTGTAACCTGATGATCTTCTCGACATTCCATCTGTACGGCCCGAATTGATTGTTTCAAAGCGTGAACCCGATCTACGGATTACTCCTGAATTATCATCACTGCGGGTACCTATTACTCTGCCCGATGCGGTACGGCGGACAACTCCGTTAGTTGTACGGTCTTGTACACCGGCAATGCGTGAAAAGCCGGAAGTGCGGCGACCGACATTATCTCTACCAGCAATTCCAAAATCAGAGCGGCGTGTATTGTAATAGCCTCCTACTCTTCCTGCACCTCCATGCCATCCGTAGTAAGGACTACCCCAGTAACCTCCATAATAACCACCCCAATATCCTGGATAATAACCATAATATGGATAACCCCAGCCATAATCAAAGCCAAAGCCCCAGCCATAGTAATTATAACCCCAGTTATATCCGAAACCGCGGCCTAATGTACCAAAACGCCAATCAGACCAAAGTCTGTTGGTAAAAGTAGGGAATGCATATGCATAAAAATCATCTACATAGATATTCCAGTCCCACGCGCTCAGGCCATATACAATATCCCAGTAGTACGGACTGCTGATGCTTACTGCAAATCGTGGATCATGAAACCGGATAATTCTTAATGCATATTCATAATCATCCTGACTTCCCTGGAATCCATTAATCCATCCACGATCTTCGTTATCTTCTTCAACATACAACGTATCGTTGTTAATATTGAATTTGTATTCATCGCTGTTGAAACGGCGATTATATTCGTCTACATCACGAACATTTCCATTCACGTCTTTTACTACAACCGGCATCGTTGTGGCTATAGTAGTAGTGGATGGAGTTTTCTTCACCCTTTCTCTCTTTACCACTGACGTGTCTTTCTTTGGGTTATAGTAAAGATCATCGTAATTTTGGGCCATTACCATCGGTGAGGCACAAATAGCGATTAGCAACAATCTTACAATTTTTTTCATGACTATTTTAGTTTAAAATTAAACCATCTCTTTTTTATCCGATACAAAGATAAATAAGGGTTTTATCCTTTTTAGAATAATTTCCCCAAATAGTAATAGGGATTTCCCTATTTTAGCTATCTTTGCAGATAAAATAACAGTGAAAAAGAAATTAATATGAGATATTTTGAAGTGACTCTTAAAGCTACCTCTTGCAACGAAACGGTAAATGATGTTCTTTCCGCTTTCCTGGGAGAAATTGGTTTTGAAAGTTTTGTTGAAGAGGCCGACGGTTTGAAAGCTTACATACAAGAACCACTTTTTGACGAAACTGCCTTGAAAGAGACCATCGCCAGTCTGCCTATAGAAAATGTTACAATCTCGTATACTTTTGAGCTGATTGAAGACAAGGACTGGAACGAAGAGTGGGAAAAAAACTATTTTCAGCCAATTGCTATAGACAACCGCTGCGTTATACACAGTTCCTTTCATAAAGATGTGCCAAGAGCCGAATATGATATTTTGATTAATCCACAGATGGCATTCGGAACCGGACATCATGAAACAACGAGCCTGATTCTGGAACAGCTGTTGGATGCTGAACTACAAGGCAAATCACTGCTGGATATGGGTTGCGGAACTTCTATTCTGGCCATTCTTGCAGCGATGCGTGGCGCAAACCCGATTACGGCAATTGATATTGACACCTGGTGTGTAGAGAATTCAAAAGAAAATATTCTCCTGAACAACATCAGCAATATATCAGTAGAATTAGGTGATGCCGATTCTCTTAAAGGGAAAGGTCCTTTTGATATAGTCATTGCAAATATCAACCGCAATATCCTGTTACGCGATATGGAAAGCTATACCGCATGCATGGTCAAAGGTTCGGAAATCTTTATGAGTGGATTTTATGTAGATGATATTCCTTTGATTCAGAAAAAGGCAGAAAGCCTAGGGCTGGAGTTTGTTAGTTATAAAGAAAAAAATAACTGGGCTGTAGTCCGATTCATTATGAAGTAATAGTTTATTCTCTCATAATTGATGTCTGATTAGTTTGAGCGGAAGAATTTGTTTTATCTTTGGGATGTTCAGGATAAAAAATAAAAACCAATGCTACTAATATAAGTATATAAAGTATCATCTGGCCTGCTATTTTGATAACTTCTTTTGCCATAGTACCAATTTGATTAAGATTATATAGAATGTTTTTCAATTTACTCTATTAAAACGAGGCATATTCGTCATTATTGCTTCTCAGCAGAAATATTTTTTTTCAGGGTAAGTGATTTTAATTGTTCCAGTGTTCCATTAAAGATATTCAGGTCTACATTCTCATCAACTCCAGGAATAGTACCGGCATCGGTATGCTGCCAGAATTTCCATGGACCTTTATATTCAACAGAATCAACGTAGTAGTGGGCTATCCAATAAGGATACTTATTAAAGACAGAATCATTCAGATAGTTAGTTTTGAAGCGATAAGAGGTATACAGTATCGGCCTGACACCATAATGAGCCTCCACTAAATCAAGCCAAAGCTTAACTGCTCTAACCAGGCTTTTTTTTGTATGCAGGCCTTTTTTCTCAACATCGAGCACAGGAGGTAAGTCTGCACTATCCAGCTTTACTGTATTAATAAAAAACTCCGCTTGTTTGGATGCTGGCGCTCCCGGGTTAAAATAGTGGTATGCGCCACGGATAAAGCCATATTGGCGAGCAGATTCAAAGTTCTTTTGAAAAGTATTATCTTTAAAATCACCGCCTTCGGTAGCTTTAATAAAGACAAATTGTAACGGATAATCGGGAGACTGATAATGCACCAGTTCTTTCCAATCAATTTCACCTTGATAATGTGAAATATCAATTCCATGCACCTCATACCCAAGAGGCATGCATACACCATATTCTTTATCTCCGATACAGGGCTTCCAGCGGTAAGAATAGGGACGGATAAAGAACCAGTAAAACAAAGCGGAAAAAATCAATATAAGAAATACAGCAAACACACGAATGAGCCACCGTGGCGTTTGCCTTGGTGTACCTTTCTTTTTGCGGCTATTGGTTTTTCCGGACAAACGTTTCTTTACAGGAGTGTTTTTTCTGGATTTCCGTGAACCGTTTACTGCTGATATGGGAGATTTATTCATTCAGTTTACTGATTCTCAATTTACTAAAAAGAATTCACCACAAACTTCACAGATATAGCAAATATTCATCGAAAAATTTCAAATATAAATTTCTGCCACCCGCGTAAATTTGTGGTGAATCATATATATAACCAACAAATATTGGTTATTGTTTATTACTTGCTCTGTTCTAATTGCAATGTTTTAGTAGGCTCGTCACAAACTTCTGTAGGGCCAAAGTATTGGATTGGTCCCGGATACACGTAGTCTGTATTGATAGCCCACTCATCACGTTTTGCAGCAAATGCATGGAATGGTTTACCATCAAGCTTAACAAGTGCTTTCTGAATAACCGGTTTCATCTCACCGTGACGTTTTTCCATATTCATCATCATTGTGATAGGCACACCTCCAGCAATCCATTCATCAGCAGGAGCTGTTGTATTGCGGATAGAAGACATGTAACCTGTCTTACCGTTACCAATCAACGCAGATGCAGCATAACCTAATGAATAGCAATAGTCGGCATCGTAGTTAGATGGAGCTGCACAACGACCTTCGTAACCAAAGAAATGTACTTGAGAAGCAAACTTACCAACATACTTACCTTGTTCTTTCCATTCAGCCAACTTGTTACCGACCATTTCAGCCAACAACTTTTCAGTTTCAATTAATGAAACCTGTACGTTTCCATGAGGGTCACGATCCAATGTCAACTGACGTGCAACTCCTTCAGGAAGGCTTGCATAGATTTCAGCATTAGTTTTTGACAACTTAGAAATGATATAATCACGTTGGTGAGATTTCTTGATGTGAGAGAACTCTTCTGCATTGTTTGCAAGGAAGTCATTCAGTTCAGAAATCAATGCTTTCATTGCAGGAATGAACTCAATTAATCCTTCAGGAATCAATACGGTACCAAAGTTATTGCCTTGTGCTGCACGTGCTGCTACTGAATTTGCAATATAGGTAACAACATCGTCAAGAGACATGTTCTTAGCTTCTACTTCTTCAGAAACAATGCAAACATTAGGTTGAACCTGCAAAGCACATTCCAATGCAATGTGAGAAGCAGAACGTCCCATCAACTTAATGAAGTGCCAGTATTTACGCGCAGAGTTACAGTCTCTTTGGATATTACCAATAACTTCAGAGTAAACTTTACATGCAGTATCGAAACCGAAAGAAGTTTCAATCTGTTCGTTCTTCAAGTCACCGTCGATAGTTTTTGGACAACCAATTACCTGAACGCCATATTTCTTAGCTGCATAATATTCAGCCAGTACACATGCGTTAGTGTTTGAGTCATCACCACCGATAATGACAAGCGCTTTGATACCCAATTCGCGGATAATTTGGAGTCCTTTTTCGAATTGCTCTGTCGACTCAAGCTTGGTACGACCAGAACCAATCATATCGAAACCACCTGTATTACGATATTCGTCGATAATATCAGCAGTCAGTTCCATGTAGTTGTGATCAACCAAACCGCCAGGACCAAGAATAAATCCGAAAAGTTTGCTTTCTGGATTCAGTTTCTTTACACCGTCAAAAATACCTGAGATAACATTGTGACCACCAGGAGCTTGTCCTCCTGAAAGAATAACACCTACGTTAATTGCAGGATATTTAACAGCTTCGTCAGTTTCAACGAATTGAACGATAGGCATCCCATAAGTATTTGGGAACAGTTCCTTAATAGCGTGCTGATCGGCTACTGATTGAGTAGGTTCTCCTTCAGCAACTTTCACTGTACCACGCAATGCCTTAGGCAATTTAGGCTGGTAAGCAGCTCTGGCAATTTGTAATGCGCTTTTAGTCATTTTTTTTATATTTGTTTAAAGTGTGTTTACTATATAAGAAAATTAGCGTTGCAAATTTCGCTTTTTTTTCTGAATTATAAAAGCTAATCTAATTTAAAACTATAATTTAACCGGAAATTCACACGATGTTACAAGGCGCATCAAACAAGTAAAAAGAATAAATAACGAATAAATATTTTGGGGTCTCTTGATTGAAAATCGTGTATTCACACCAAACTCTCTGGAGGTAATTCCGGCGACTGTTTATTTGATTTGCTTTTAATAATTGCTAGCCGATTGTGAGAGTGTTCTTTAGAAATGTTGATTAATAAAAAATATCACATAAAGAAATTACAATATTTGTCAAAAATAACCACACAATATAACTACTTAAAAGAGAAGTTTTCACCTCTATGCTTATATATTTAATGAAAACAAAGAAAAGAACTCCGGAAAATTATCTATCTTTACCCAATATTTCATTAGCATTAATCATTAGTATTAATTAAAAAAAGAAAGACTATGGCTAGCAGAAAGAATTTAAAAAAGCACGTAAATTATATTGTAGGCGAATTGTTCACAGAGTGTATGATCAATAGTTTGTATGTGCCCGGAACAGATAAAGAAAAAGCAGACGAACTTATGGGGCAAATTTTGGAAATGCAACAGGAATTCGTGAGCCGCATCAGTCACACTCAACCTGGAAATGCTAAATTATTCTACAAAAAGTTCAAAGAGGATTTTGGAGTGCAAATTAAAACAATCATCGATAGCATTGCCGCGCTAAACTAATTATTTGCATTCAACAAAAGGATGAAAAAAGCAATTTGTAGTTTTATCTATCACAAAATAATGGGATGGAAGTCGGTGGTTAAAGTCGAAGATTATGATAAACAGATTCTTTGTGCGGCCCCACATACCAGCAATTGGGATTTTATCATTGGCAAATTATTTTATGCAGCTATCGGAAGAAAAACCGGATTTATGATGAAGAAAGAGTGGTTCTTCTTTCCGTTAGGCAGCTTTCTAAAATCCATGGGAGGTATTCCTGTATACAGGGACAAAAAAAATTCTATGGTAGAACAAGTAGCTACTGCAATAAATAACAGCCAAAAATTCAGTCTGGCTATCACGCCGGAAGCTACACGATCAAGAAATCCACATTGGAAAAAAGGCTTTTATTATATTGCAATGAAAGCCAACGTGCCAATCGTGCTGGTAGCAATCGACTATCCATCCAAAACAATTATCGCGGAGAAAGTAATCATTCCTTCGGGAGATATTGAAAAGGATATGCGTGAGATAAAGCTCTATTACAACCAATTTAAAGGAAAAAATCCGGAAAACTTTACTACAGGTTTATAATGAAGAAGGCTTTGCGTATTTCACTGGTACAAACAGATATTGCGTGGGAAAATAAACAGGAAAACCTCAGAAGACTTGAAATTAAACTTCAGAATCTGAGTGGAAAAACAGACCTGGTTGTTCTTCCTGAGATGTTTTCTACCGGTTTTACTATGCAAAGCCATCTTTTTGCTGAACCCATGAATGGAGAAACAATGAATATTCTCAGATTATGGGTAGATAAATATAACCTGGCCCTCACCGGAAGTTTTATATGTTCCGATGAGAGGAAATACTTCAACCGGGCATTTTTCATAACTCCAACGGGAGAAGAGTATTATTACGACAAACACCATCTTTTCAGAATGGGGCATGAACCAGAACACTTTGCTGCAGGTGATAAACGTTGCATTATAAACTGGCAAGGATGGAATATCTGCTTAATGATCTGCTATGACCTTCGCTTTCCGGTGTGGTGCAGAAACGTGAATAACGAATATGATTTACTTCTATTTGTAGCTAACTGGCCGGAATCAAGAAGCAATGTATGGAAAACACTTTTGTGCGCAAGAGCTATTGAAAACATGAGCTATGTTTGCGGTGTGAACCGTGTTGGTATAGATGGTCTGGGACTCAATTACAGCGGAGACTCCCAACTACATAATATGAAAGGGGAGAATATGATTCATTTCAAAGAAAACGAGGACACTGTAAAGACAGTAACTATTGAAATGGAACCTCTCCGTTTTTTTAGAAACAAGTTCCCAGCATGGCGCGATGCAGACTATTTCACTCTCCAGAACCCTCCCCTTCTGCAATCATAATTAATATCAGGCTAATATTTATTAAATATATTTAGCAACGAGATATTAATCACACATTTCATAAAATTAATTAGAAGAAATTCATATCTTTGTAGTTCTGAAAAAAAACAAATTTATCGTAATTTTATTATGAAGACTAATCTAAGTTCACAAATTACATTAAACCGGGTTTCTACTAAATATTACAAACCCGAAAACGCGTTTGAACGAACTGTTCTTACTCGTTTTGAAAAAATTCCTACAGATATTTATGAATCAGTGGAAGAAGGTGCACGTCAGATTGCTAAAGAAATTGCTTTCAGTATCCGGGAAAAACAAAAAGCCGGTGAGTTCTGTGTAATTGCTCTTCCTGGTGGTAATTCACCACGTTATGTGTACGACGAATTGATTCGCATGCACCGTGAAGAAGCGCTCAGCTTCCGTAATGTAGTAGCTTTCAGCATCTACGAATACTATCCGTTAGCTCCGGGTGGAACCAGCAGTAATATGAAATTATTGCAGGATTTATTCTTTAATCACATAGACATCAATCCACTAAACATATTCAGTCCAGATGGTACAATAACAAAAGATTCCATTTTTGAACAATGCCGTCTTTTCGAACAAAAAATCGAAGGCTTTGGTGGAATCGATATCATGTTATTAGGTATTGGCCGCACAGGAAACATTGGTTTTAACGAACCGGGTTCTCAAATAAACTCTACCACTCGACTTATTTTGCTGGATAATACCTCTCGCAATGAAGCTGCTAAACTGTTTGGTGGGACAGAAAATGTTCCTGTTAGTTCAATCACAATGGGTATTTCAACCATTCTGGGTGCAAAGAAAATATACTTAATGGCCTGGGGAGATGACAAAGCTCAGATGATTAAAGAAACAGTAGAAGGAAAAGTAACAGATACTATTCCTGCGTCTTATCTGCAATCACACAATAATGTACGTGTTGCAATCGACCTTTCTGCAGCATCAAATCTGACTCGTATCCAACGTCCATGGCTGGTGACCTCATGCGAATGGGATGACAAGCTTATTCGTAGCGCAATTGTTTGGTTATGCATGTTGACTAAAAAACCAATCCTGAAGTTAACAAATAAGGATTATAATGAAAACGGATTAAGCGAACTTCTCGCTCTTTATGGATCAGCTTACAATGTAAACATTAAAATATTCAATGACCTGCAACATACAATTACCGGTTGGCCAGGTGGAAAGCCTAATGCAGATGATACCAATCGTCCGGAACGTGCTACTCCATATCCAAAACGTGTGATTGTATTCTCTCCGCATCCTGATGACGATGTAATTTCAATGGGAGGAACAGTGAGAAGACTTGTTGAACAGAATCATGATGTACACATAGCATACGAAACATCTGGAAACATTGCCGTAGGTGATGAAGAAGTTGTTCGTTTTATGCACTTCATCAATGGCTTCAACCAGATTTTTGATGCTAAAAGCGATGTTGTTGGAAATAAATATAAAGAAATCCGCTCATTTATCAGCAATAAAAAAGAAGGTGACTTTGACAACTGGGACATGCTTAAACTGAAAGGTTTGATCCGTCGTGGTGAAGCTCGCATTGCATGTGCTTATGCTGGCATTAAATCAGAAAATGTGCACTTCCTTGACCTGCCTTTCTACGAAACCGGAAAGATTCAGAAATCACCTATCTCTGAAAAGGATGTTGAAATTGTACGCGCTCTGTTAAGAGAAGTGAAACCTCATCAGATTTTTGTTGCTGGAGACCTTGCTGACCCACACGGAACTCACCGCGTTTGTACAGACTCTGTTCTTGCTGCAATCGACATGGAAAAAGAAGCCGGAGAAGAATGGCTAAAAGATTGCCGCATCTGGATGTACCGTGGAGCATGGGCTGAATGGGAAATTGAACACATTGAAATGGCTGTTCCTATCTCTCCTGAAGAATTGAGACTGAAAAGAAATACAATCCTGAAACACCAGTCACAAATGGAAGGTGCACCATTCATGGGTAATGACGAACGTTTGTTCTGGCAGCGTTCTGAAGATCGTAACCGTGGTACAGCTGCGTTGTATGACAGCCTTGGTTTGGCATCTTATGAAGCTATCGAAGCATTTGTGGAGTACATTCCGCTATAAGTTGCCTGTATAAATAAATTCTGAATCCACAGATTAACACAGATTAGCAATATTTTCTGTGAGAATCTGTGGATTCTGTTTATGTAAAAGTGTACTTTTGTGTGTAAAACACGAAAGATGAAAAGAGTATATATGTTATTTTTCCTTTTAACTGTTTTATCAGTAAAAGGTTTTGCACAAGATATAGATAAAAATGTAGAAGTACGTTTGAAAGAGTTCTTTGAGAACTATACATGCTCCTCAGCCCAAATAGGTAAATGCAAGCTAAATAGCTTCCAGATTGATTATGAAGCAAAAAAACTGGATATATTTGCCTCCGACAATTTTGCGTACCAACCGTTTCTTCCTGAAACAACCGATGGAATTTACAGATATCTTTCCCAACTTCTACCCGGACCTGTATGCTATTTCAAAACAACCGTGTACAGTGGCGGAAAACCGATAGAAGAGCTTATTCCCAATATTTATCGTAAAAAAAGAAAAGACAAATCCCGCTTGATGGGAGAATTAGATTATACCGGAGCACCATGGGTAAAAAACATTTCACTTCCATATGAAATTTCTAAAGGTTTGCAAAACCGACACATTGCATTGTGGCAAAGCCATGGGAAGTACTACCGGAACGGAAATGGGAAAGGCTCCTGGGTTTGGCAGCGTCCACGCCTATTTTGTACATCTGAAGACTTATTTACTCAATCAATTATACTGCCATATGTAATCCCGATGCTGGAAAACGCTGGTGCGAATGTCTTTACTCCACGCGAAAGAGACATTCAAAAAAACGAAGTGATTGTAGACAATGACAACACTCGCTCGGGCTCATTATACATTGAAGTGAAAAGCAAAAAAAGTAACTGGAATACTGCAGATGTACCCGGGTTTGCACAGAAAAAGAATATACTCAGAAATAGCGACAATCCGTTTACAGAAGGAACCGTTCGCTATGCTCGAACAGAGAAAAAGAAAAACCGGGCATTTGCAGAATGGGTTCCCACAATTCCTGAAGATGGGAATTATGCGGTTTACGTTTCATATCAAACATTGCCAGGTAGTGTATCTGATGCAAAATACACTGTTATTCATAAAGGTGGTGCTACTCAATTCACCGTAAACCAACAAATAGGCGGTGGAACCTGGGTTTACCTGGGAACTTTCCCTTTTGCAGAAGGTTCTAACGACTATGGCATGGTTGTGTTAAGTAATGAAAGCAAAGAAAATGGAGTAGTCTGTGCCGATGCAGTACGTTTTGGAGGTGGAATGGGCAATATCGCACGTGGTGATACTGTTAGTGGTTCTCCTCGTTATTTGGAAGGGGCCAGATACTGGGCTCAATGGGCAGGTATGCCTTTCTCCGTTTATGGAGATAACACCAGGATTAATGATTATGCCGACGATATAAACACACGTTCTCGAATGATAAATTATTTATCAGGAGGATCAATCTACAACCCAAAACAAGAAGGCCTAAAAGTTCCATTTGAAATGACCATGGCACTTCACAGTGATGCCGGATATTCAAACGATAATAAAACTATTGGTTCTTTGGGAGTATACACAACTGATTATAATGATGGCAAACTCAATTCCGGTATATCTCGTTATGCCTCAAGAGATCTGACCGACATCATGATTACTCAACTTAAATCGGATATTGGTTCACAATTTGATGTAGAATGGAACCGGAGAGGTATGTGGGATAAAAACTATAGTGAAACCAGACTTCCTGCGGTGCCTTCTATGATTCTTGAGTTTCTCTCACATCAGAACTTTGCAGATATGACACTGGGACACGATCCTAATTTTAAATTTTCAGTTGGACGATCAATTTATAAATCAATCCTTCGTTTTGTGAGTTCACAACACAATGACAACTGCGTGGTTCAACCACTTCCGGTAAGTCATTTCTCATTGAAATTTGGAAAAAGAAAGAACAGTGTTGAGCTTTCTTGGAAAGGAGTAGAAGATAGGTTGGAACCTTCAGCAAAACCACAAAATTATATTGTATATACCCGCATAGGCAACTTCGGGTTTGATAACGGTGTACTAGTGGAAGGGACTTCATATACTGCCAAGATTGAACCTGATTTGGTATACAGTTTTAAGGTAACTGCCGTAAATAAGGGAGGGGAAAGTTTTCCATCCGAGATACTGTCTGCATATAAGGCAAAGAAGGAAAAAGCAAAAGTTTTGATTGTTAATGGTTTCGATCGGATTAGTGGGCCAGCCATCATCAACACCCCCGACTCTATAGGGTTTGACATTAAAAAAGATCCCGGAGTAGCATATCATTATAACATTTCTTATTGTGGAGCTCAAACCGGGTTCAATCGTAAAAATGCCGGTAAAGAAACTGCAGATGGATTAGGCTACAGTGGAAGTGAACTGGAAGGTTTGCTGATTGCAGGAAATTCATTTGATTATCCTTTTATTCACGGTAAGGCCATACAGGCATCACCGGGATATTCATTCGTATCATGCAGCAATGAAGCAGTAGAGAGTGGACGTGTAAAACTGGATGACTATCGTTTGGTGGATTACATTCTTGGATTACAGAAGGAGGATTCAACTACTTATAAAATGACCAATATCAGCTACAAGACCTTTTCTCCTAAAATGCAACAACTGATTACACGATACTGCCTGAAAGGTGGTAATATTCTGGTAAGCGGATCTTATTTGGGAAGTGATTTGAGCAATACAATTGCAGATCGGAGTTTTATGGAAGATATGCTTAAGTGTTGTTTCAATGGAAGCATTCAAGATACTCGTTCGGGGGAAGTGCTTGGTTTAGGACGTTCATTCACTATTTCCAGGGATCTGAATGAGAAATGTTATGCTGTTACAGCACCTGAATGCATTCTTCCGGTTGCTCCGGCTTTCCCGGTACTGAAATATGCAGAAGGAGGATACGGTGCAGGAACAGCTTATAAAGGAGACTATAGGACTTTTATTATGGGATTCCCCTTTGAGTCAATAAACAGTGAAAAACAACGGGCAGAAATCATGGCTGGAATTCTTCAGTTTTTAAACGGAAGATAGAAGGATTCTCATTATTATTTCTATCTTTGCTTATACGTATAACCTAAAAACAAAGATACCATGTACACAATACAAGCTAATGTATCCGGGTCCAGAAGCCTGGAAATTTCTGAAGAGAATCTGCTGACTATCCAAAAATATATGTTGTTTCACCATCTGATAAGCAGCAACGGGGTGGTGAGCGAACTGGATCTGGAAAAGCTCAGAATGAATATACGGTCATTAATCGCTTCACAAGAAAGCGATTGCAAGGATTTACTGGATCTATGCATAGATGTCATTTATCATAATAATATGAAAGCCTTCGGACTTCAACAGTTGATCAATCTTTATAAAGAGTGGGAAGCCAAAATCCCGGTAGAAGAAATAGCTACAGAAGCTGAATAAGTTCACAGCTTTCTTTGTTCCATCCACACGGGATATGTCAATTAACCTGAATATAGATTCATATTAAGGTAAAATACCTATCTTTGCAGCCATGAAAGAGTACAAACTGACAGATTGGTTGCCTACTACCAAAAAAGAGGTAGAGTTGCGTGGATGGAATGAAGTAGATGTTATCCTTTTTTCCGGGGATGCCTATATTGACCATCCTTCTTTTGGCGCAGCGGTTATTGGACGTATTCTGGAAGCTGAAGGACTGAAAGTGGCAATTGTGCCACAGCCTAACTGGCGGGACGACCTTCGTGATTTTAAAAAGCTGGGACGCCCCCGTCTGTTCTTCGGTATTGCTCCTGGGTGCATGGACTCCATGGTCAACCATTACACCGCTAATCGTCGCCTCCGTTCTGATGATGCATATACTCCTGATGGAAGAGCAGATATGCGTCCAGATTATCCTACGATAGTTTACACTCAGATCCTAAAAAAATTATACCCGGATGTTCCAGTAGTTTTGGGAGGCATCGAAGCTTCAATGCGCCGCCTTACTCATTATGACTACTGGGAAGATAAATTACGCAAAAGTATTCTGGCAGATTCCGGAGCTGACCTATTGATTTACGGAATGGGAGAAAAACCTATCATCGAACTTTGTGATTTGATGGGAAAGGGAATTCCATTTACAGAAATCACAAATATTCCTCAAACTGTTTTCATTCGAAAAAAAGAAGAGATAACAACTGATAATAGCGACATCTGGCTGTATTCACACGAAGAGTGCTTAAAGGATAAGAAAAAACAAGCGGAAAATTTTCGCCATATAGAGGAAGAGAGTAACAAAATGGAAGCTAGCAGGCTACTCCAGGCTGCAGAATCCCATGTGTTAGTCGTAAATCCTCCATATCCTCCGATGACAGAAGCAGAACTGGACCGCTCATTTGATTTGCCATATACCCGTCTTCCACATCCTAAATATAAAGGAAAAAGAATTCCAGCCTATGATATGATTAAGTTTTCTGTCAATATTCACCGTGGCTGTTTTGGAGGGTGTGCTTTCTGTACTATTTCAGCCCATCAAGGAAAATTCATCGTATCCCGTAGCAAGAAATCAATTCTGAGAGAGGTGAAAGAGGTGATTGAACTGCCCGATTTCAAAGGATATCTGAGTGATCTGGGCGGACCATCGGCTAATATGTATCGCATGGGTGGCAAAGACTTGTCAATTTGCAGGAAATGCAAACGACCTTCCTGCATCCATCCTAAAGTTTGTCCAAACTTAAATACCGACCATAGACCATTACTGGACATATACCACTCTGTGGATGCAATTAAGGGAATAAAGAAATCGTTTATAGGAAGCGGAGTGCGTTACGATCTGTTGCAACATGACAGTAAGGATCCGGGCGTGAACAAATCGACTGCTGAATATACGCGTGAACTGATAGCCAAGCATGTGAGCGGACGTCTTAAGGTCGCTCCTGAACATACTTCGGACCGGGTACTTAATATGATGCGGAAACCATCCTTTTCACAGTTTCAACAATTCAAGAAAACATTCGACAAACTAAATAAGGAGCTTTGCCTCAACCAACAACTCATACCTTATTTTATATCTTCTCATCCTGGTTGTAAAGAAGAAGATATGGCTGAATTGGCTGTTATTACAAAAAATCTGAATTTTCATTTGGAACAGGTACAAGACTTCACCCCTACTCCAATGACAGTAGCAACGGAGATCTATTATACCGGATATCACCCATACACATTAGAACCGGCATTCACAGCCCGAAACCCAAAAGAGAAACTGGCTCAACGGCAATTCTTTTTCTGGTATAAACGCGAGTATAAAAATCAGATTATCTCAGAATTAAATAAAATAGGAAGAAAGGACCTAATCAACAAGCTATACGGAAAGTAACTTAATTTACACCACTTCAACTATATCGATAAATAATTTTATCCAGTTTTGATACTTAATATATTGTATTTAAGCTGGATACTTTGTATTTCTACCTTTCTAGCACAAAACATATTGAGCTATTAAAAAGTATTTTCAAAAATATTACCTCACACACATTTCGTAAAATCAGAAATAAAAAAAATAATCAAATTAAAATTTGAATTATCAATATTTTTAATACATTTGTCGCTTGTACAATTATACCTATATAAGACAATAGCAACTTATTCCTTTCATTGTATAATGAACTATTAACCTAAAGAAAGCTATGAAAAAGTCATTTGCAATTTTGCTATTCCTGATGGCTATTACAACAATTAAAGCTAATGGTTTTAGTGAATCAATCTATTTTGTAACAGATAAATCGGCCTATTCGCTAAACGACACTATGTACATTTGCGGATTAGTTTTAAACCCCGATGCCGTAAAAATAAGTAATCTAAGTAACTATTGCTACTTAGAGTTAATTGACAGAAATGCAAAAGTCCTTAAAAGGAGCAAAATAAGTTGTAGGAATGGTTCATTTAGCTCTTACATAGTCCTTGATTCAGTTTCGGATAAAAGCACCATATTTATCCGCGCTTATACAAAAATGATGCAAAACTTCTCTCCGGGGTCTTTTCCTCTACACATTATTGAAGTTGGTCAGAATATAAAACAGGCTGTCTTTTTACCTAAAGAAAACAAAATGTTCCCTTTGCAATTACTCTACAAAGATGGGAACCTCAGTTATCAATATGATTCATGTTACACCAAACAAGGTAAATTCCAATTAACCATCTCAGCAGGAGATGGATTTATGAGTACATATTCTCTATCAGAACAACCACTAGGCTGTGTTTCTATCATAAAGAAACCTCCTTATCTACTCGATTGTTTTGTAACGGATGAAGCTGACAACATTGTTTTCCACCGAGTGATTAATGTGAAAGAAGAACCTGAAAATACATCATTCAACATTCAGTTATACGGAGACACTTATAAAGCCTCGGACACTTTAAAGCTCTCATTCCCTGCATTAACTAAAAAAGCAAACATACTATTACATATAAAACAAGTGAGCGACATCAATCATAATAATCCGAACTTTTATACCCAACTACTTCAACCTGTGGTTGATAAAGGTGACAGTTACAAACAAATTTTGCTAAAAAAATATCCTTATTCTATTTATCCGGAACAGGTATTGAGCATTCGTGGGCATATTAGTAAGTTTATAGGTAAACTAAAAAAAGGCAGTGTCATTGCATTCGATAACAAACGCTCACTTTGTTATGACACAGATATTACAAAAGATGGTTCATTTGTGATGGGGGTAGATGATTATCCTGAAGGTGCATCTTTCTTTCTTCAGGCATATAACATTAAAGGGAAAAATAACGATTACGAAGTTGAGATAGTTAAAGATACCTTACCGGGTATAAAGATACCACCAGTAGAATGGAAAAATAAAGCTGATTCAACATTGGAATCGGCAGGAATAAGTTGGGAAACAGACAAATTAAATTGGGTACCAGAAATCGTTATTCAAGCAAAAGTTAATAAAGAAGAACCTTCCTCAGTTCACTTTTATAAAAAAAACTACATTGATGCGAACGATATAGAAAAAAACGCTTACAATGATTTAGAAGGTGTTTTCAGGAGGTTAATCGGAGTTCAGGTTGATTTTGATGAAGCCAATCGTCCTTATTTAAGATCAACAAGAGGGCATTCAATCTTAAATCAAGCTGATACAAATGGTCTTAGAGGAAGAATGGGCGAAGTTCCAATAATTCTTGATGGAATAAAATATGGAAATCCTGATAATATATTCTATATGACCAATATCTACGAAATCTCTTCTGTAGAATTTATACCTCCTTCACGAGCCAATATTTATGGTCCCGGTAATCTTTATGGGGTAGTATCTATTAAGACAAAAAATGGGAAAGGCCTTAAACCAAGTGTAAAATCTCAGGGTATAAATTATTATCCGTTAGGACTATCTCCAAATATATCATGCGATTATAGGAATCCTCAATTTCTCCGAACTACAGCAAATAAGCTGACCGAGTGCAAAATAGTGCTCCCATCAAAACCTGGAAAGTATCAGATCATAGTTGAAGGCTTGGATGAAGGGAAAAACATCATTCAGGATCAAAAAGAAATAACCGTTTTATAAGCAATTAAATATTCCACAGTCGAACTTTCACTATAAATGTATAAGCCCGGACCTGAAAAGGAACAGATTCTTATTTTTCAACTTCATTCAATTATAAAAGAGCCATTTCAATAATATCATGGATTGTAAAAAGGCTCTTTTATAGTTGAAAGTTATATACCAGGGACCATCTTTGATAAGTTTGTCGGAATTAACTTTATGAAGACATAAACCCAGAAGAAAATTATCCAGCTATGCATTTTATAAATTAGCAAGCTAATGCGATGTACAAAGGAGTTGCGCAGAGCGGAGCATAATAATACCATATACTATCTCCATAGATTTGCCATTTTATTTAGTTTTTCCATTATCTATTGAATACATTTCGTTCAGCACCCAAACAGCTGTTTCCACGTTCGCAATATTCTTTACAATCAGACTTCTTCGGTTATGCTGCTCACGAAGCTGACAATTTCGAGAGTACTTTTGCAAGTAGGATATTACCTTATCAAACGCTTCCGATTGGTAATAGGGAGATTCTGGATTGCTCACAAAGAAAAGAGTCATCTTCCCAGCTTTCAGAAATACTTTTTCTACTCCCAGTTTTTTTGCATAACGTCTAAGGCTGACAATGCGCATCAGCTCCAGGCCTTCTTTGGGTATTTTACCGAAACGGTCTTCAAGACGACTCTGGAAAGCTGCAACCTCTTCGTCTTTTTCCATGCTGTCCAGTTCTCGATATAGTAACATTCTTTCACTGCTGCTTGGAATATATTCGTTTGGAAAGAGTAACTCCAGGTCACTTTCCACTGTGCACTCTTCTACAAAGCTTTGCCCGCTTATTTTCTCTTCTCCTGCAGCAATTTCTTCTGCATATAGATCAACGAACTCACTTGTTTTCAGTTCATGAACAGCTTCATTCAAAATCTTCTGATAGGTCTCATATCCTAAATCTGCGATGAATCCGCTCTGTTCTGCACCAAGCATATTTCCCGCTCCACGAATATCCAGGTCCTGCATAGCTATATGAATTCCGCTTCCCAAATCACTGAAATTCTCGATTGCCTGCAGGCGTCTTCTAGCCTCTGGAGTAAGGCCGCTAAGCGGTGGTGCCAACAGGTAACAGAATGCTTTCTTATTCCCTCGCCCTACACGGCCACGCAATTGATGAAGATCGCTAAGTCCAAAGTTCTGGGCATTATTAATGATAATGGTATTTACGTTAGGGATGTCTATACCACTCTCGATGATAGATGTAGCTATCAGAATATCATAGTCGTAATTAATAAAATCCATAATTATCTTTTCGAGCTTATCAGGTTCCATCTGTCCATGACCTACACAAATTCGAGCATCAGGAACCAAGCGATGTATTAGCGACTCCAGTTCATAAATATTCTGAATGCGATTATTCACCAGAAAAATCTGTCCGTTGCGGCTCATCTCAAAATTAATTGCTTCCTTGATAATATCCTCGTTAAAGGTATGTACTTCGGTCTGTATAGGATAGCGGTTTGGCGGAGGAGTACTGATAACCGAAAGATCCCGGGCTCCCATCAAAGAGAACTGCAATGTTCTAGGAATAGGTGTTGCAGTCATAGTCAACGTGTCCACATTAACCTTAAGCTGTCGGAGTTTCTCTTTTACGGATACCCCGAATTTTTGTTCCTCATCAATAATGAGTAATCCAAGATCCTTAAACTTCACTCCTTTTCCGATAATTTTATGCGTACCGATAATAATTCCGATATTTCCCTCTTTCAAATCCTTCTCAATGTTCTTTACATCTCCCGGTTTACGAGCGCGACTCAGGTAATCAATCTTGCAAGGAAAATCCTTTAATCGATCGCTGAATGTCTTATAATGTTGCAAGGCAAGTACCGTTGTCGGCACTAATACTGCCACCTGTTTATTATCAGTAACTGCTTTAAAGGCTGCCCGAACAGCAATTTCTGTTTTTCCAAAACCAACATCTCCACATATCAGGCGGTCCATCGGCATCTCCCGCTCCATATCGTTTTTCACGTCTTGCGTAGTTTTCAGTTGGTCGGGGGTATCTTCATATATAAACGATGCTTCCAACTCGTGTTGTAGAAATGAGTCTTTGCTATAACTAAAGCCTTTCTCCTCTTTCCGTTGGGCGTATAATTTAATCAAATCACGAGCAATGTCCTTGATCTTCGATTTTGTTTTCTCTTTTAGCTTTTCCCAGGCACCTGTTCCCAGTTTATTTAATCTGGGAGGGTCACCTTCTTTTCCTTTATACTTTGAAACCTTATGCAAGGAATGAATGCTCACAAAAACCACATCTTCATTCTGGTACACCAGCTTTATAACTTCTTGTGTAGTGTTTCCGGTCGGGACACGGATAAGGCCGGCAAAACGACCAATCCCATGATCAGTGTGTACCACATAGTCGCCTGTCTGAAACTGATTCAGCTCTTTCAAAGTAAGAGCAACCTTTCCGCTTCTAGCACTGTCACTCTTTAGATTATATTTATGAAATCTATCAAATATCTGATGATCTGTAAAAAAGCAACATCGTAATGTCTTGTCCACAAAGCCTTCATGGAGTGTTTTATCAACTGCCGTAAAAACAATATCATCATTCCGGTCCTCAAAAATTGCCCGAATACGATCTGTCTGCTTGGCACTATCTGACAAAATATAGATCTGATAGTTCTTTTCGAGATACCCTTTCAACGAGCTACTCACCAAATCGAAATTCTTATGGAAGATGGGCTGGGCAGAACAATCAAAGTCCAGAGAAGCGTCAGGTGTTCCTGTTGGTCTGTTCCCAAACTCGATCCGTCTGAAGTCAAGTGCACGAACAGTGAACTCCGATCCGTCAATCAGTTTTTGTTCCAGATTTACAAACTCGTTTCCATCCTCTTCCTGGGCTATCAAAGCCTGCGGAGAAAGAGCCTCATCATGCACTGCCTGAATTCGTTCGCGAAGCCATAAAAAATCTTTGGTACCCAGAATAGTATCCTCAGGAATGAAATCCAGAAAGGATACGTCCTCTCCTGTTCCTTTTGTCAGTTCGGGTACAATTGAGATATTATCTTTCTTCTCCTTTGACAGCTGGGTATCCACTTCAAAGCTTCTGATACTCTCTACTTCATCGCCAAAAAAGTCTATCCGGAAAGGGTATTCCGAAGAAAAAGAGAAAACATCAATAATACTACCACGCACGGCATACTGTCCTGGCTCATAGACATAATCAACTCGTTCAAAACCATAGCTAAACAATACATCAGTGATAAAAGAGGTGTCCACTTGCTCGCCCACATGAAGCTTGAGCGTTTTATCAGTCAGTTCTCTCCTGGAAACGACTTTCTCTGCCAATGCATCAGGATAAGTCACCACACACAAAGGCTCTTCAGTCTTTTGTAGACGGCTCAGAACTTCTGTTCTCAGAATTTCGTTTGCGGCATCTTTTTGTCCGTATTTAATTGCTCTTCGATAAGAAGAAGGGAAAAAAAGAATATTGTCTGATCCGTTTATCTGAGTCAGATCGTGATAGAAATATCCGGCTTCTTCCAGGTCACCCAATATAAAAACAAATGATTTTTTACTATTTTTAATCAACGTTGAAAAGTGAAGAGCTGAGGAAGAGGAACATAAACCTCCAAGAAAAATCTTCTTTATTGAGGATTCTTCCAACAGCTTTACCACAGCTCCCACGGTGGGGTGCTTGGCATATAAGCTTTGTAATTCTGTTATTTTCATAAAATATCTCGTTGCTTCGCTGCAGCCTGAGAAACAGCTGTCATATAAAAACAATCAAATCAGAGAAATTACGATACAAATACTTATTGATTGATTGAATTCATACTAAAAGAGTTTATTCTTGATGCAAAAATACTAAAAAACTACGGTTCTCTTTTTGCAAGTACAATAAATTAACTACTTTTGTCTTACTAATTATACACTACATATGCAATCTTCCGACAGTATCGTTATTATTCCGACTTACAATGAGAAGGAAAACATAGAAAATATTATCCGTGCAGTTTTCGGACTAGATAAGATCTTTCATATTCTGATAATCGAAGACAATTCTCCTGACGGCACTGCCGAAATCGTAAAGCGTCTTCAGATTGAGTTTCCTGAACGGTTGTTTATGATTCAACGTGAAGGGAAACAAGGTCTTGGTACAGCATATATTACCGGATTCCACTGGGCTATTGAGAAAAAATACGATTTCATTTTTGAGATGGATGCCGATTTTTCTCATAATCCTAATGATTTGCCACGTCTCTATCATGCATGTACCACACTTGGTGCCGATGTTGCAATCGGTTCGCGCTATGTTTGCGGAGTAAATGTAGTGAACTGGCCTATGGGAAGAGTGCTAATGTCGTACTTTGCTTCAAAGTACGTTCGTTTTATCACGGGCATACCAGTTGCCGACACCACTGCAGGATTTAAATGTTATCGTCGGGAAGTACTGGAAACCATTGAATTGGACAAAATCCGTTTCAAAGGATATGCATTCCAGATTGAAATGAAATTTATGGCCTATAAATCGGGCTTTAATATAATTGAGGTTCCTGTTATCTTTATCAATCGCGAACTGGGAACTTCAAAAATGAATAGCGGCATTTTCGGTGAGGCTGTAATGGGAGTTCTTCAACTTAAACTTGATAGTTTCTTCCGTAAGTACCCAAAGAAACATGAAAAAAATATTAGTTAAGAACGCAACAATTATTAATGAAGGACTCAGTTTCATAGGGTCGGTCGTAATTGAGGGCGAAAAGATTGAGAAGATAATCAAAGGGGATATTGTATCAGAAGATACTTATTCCGAGGTAATTGATGCCACCGGGAAGTATCTTATCCCAGGAGTTATTGATGATCATGTACATTTCCGCGACCCTGGACTGACACACAAGGCTGATATATCAAGCGAAAGCCGGGCTGCAGCTGCCGGCGGGGTAACATCTTTCATGGATATGCCCAATACTATTCCGCAGACTACCGATCTGGATGCTTTAAACATCAAATTTCAGTTAGGGGCCGAAAAAAGTCTGGTGAATTACTCCTTTTATTTCGGAGCAACTAATACGAACACCAATTTACTCTCTCAACTGGATTCACACCATGTTTGCGGAGTTAAACTCTTCATGGGGTCTAGCACCGGGAATATGCTGGTAGACCGGAAGGAAATTCTGCTGAAGGTGTTTGGTGAAACCGATCTGATTATTGCTGCTCATTGCGAAGATGCAGCTATTATTGCAGAAAACACACGCATTGCACGTGAGAAATACGGAGATGATCCTGATGTGAAATATCACCCTATCATAAGAAGTGAAGAAGCATGTTATGCGTCTTCAGCTCTTGCTGTAGAGCTGGCCGAAAAAACGGGTTCCAGGCTCCATATTCTTCATATATCTACTGCAAAAGAACTAGGATTGTTCAGTAAAGGACCTTTGGCCGGAAAAAAAATCACTGCAGAAGCATGTGTGCCTCATATTGTTTTCAATGATTCATTGTACGAACAACTTGGCACACGCATTAAATGCAATCCGGCAATTAAAAGCGTAATAGACAGAGATTCGTTGATAAAAGGCATCAGTAATAACCTGATCGATGTTGTGGCAACAGACCACGCTCCTCACCTCTTATCAGAAAAAGAAGGTGGTGCACTGAAGGCTGTTTCAGGTATGCCGATGATTCAGTTCTCGCTTACTACCATGCTTGATCACTCATCACCCGAAACTTTCACAAAAGAACAAGTGGTCCAGAAAATGTGTCACGCACCAGCAGAACTATTCCAGATACGTAATCGGGGATATATTCGTGAAGGATATCAAGCCGACCTTGTTTTGGTGAATCCGGAAGCCGGATGGACACTGAAAAAAGAGATGATACTGAGCAAATGCGGATGGAGTCCGTTGGAAGGTTTTTCTTTCAAACATAGAGTGGAACGTACCTTTGTGAATGGACATACAGTATACAACAAAGGAGAGATTGATAAAAATTACCGTGGACAGGAATTGCAGTTCAGATAAATAATGATATTAAACTATAAAATACACGAACTTGTAGAGTACATAGACTGGCTTTACTTTTTTCATGCCTGGAGACTAGGGGCTCAGTTCGGGCAGATTGCTGACATTCACGGTTGCGACGCCTGCCGTGCCCAATGGCTCAGCAGCTTTCCAGAGGAAGATCGTTCTAAAGCATCTGAAGCGATGCAACTTTTCAAAGAAGCTAACCGGTTGCTGAACGAACTGGACCAGGATTTTGAGGTTAAAGCCATGTTCGAGCTCTTCGATTCCAACTCCGACGGAGACAATCTAATTATAGGCAACAAGGTGATTCCGCTGCTTCGTCAGCAAACCCGTAAGAAAGAAGACGAACCTTATCTATGTCTAAGCGATTTTGTACGTCCGCTTTCATCAGGGAGAAAAGACACGGTGGGTGTATTTGCTTCAAGTGTAGATCCCGATATGGAAAAGATGTACGAAAACGATCCATATAAACACATACTGGCTCAAACGCTAACCGACCGTCTTGCAGAAGCTGCCGTAGAAAAAATGCACGAGTATGTCCGTAAGGAAGCCTGGGGGTACGCAAAAGAGGAAAATCTAACCATAAAAGAGATGCTTAAGGTGAAATACCAAGGCATTCGTCCTGCAGTGGGATATCCTTCCATACCCGATCAAAGCATCAACTTCCTGTTGAATGAGCTTATTGATATGGGAAAGATCGGCATTCAGCTCACCGAGAACGGAGCTATGTATCCGCATGCTTCAGTCAGCGGGATTATGATCTCTCATCCGGCTTCCAGATATTTTGCAATCGGGAAAATTGGCGAAGATCAACTGAACGATTATACCCGAAGAAGAGGATTTGAAATTTCTGAGATGAAAAAGTTCCTGGCAGCCAATCTGTAGCCAGAACTTCTCAATCATAACACAATGATAAACTAATAACCGGCCTATAGTAAATATTCATAGGTCACCAAATTAATATTTAGCACAGACCCTATTCAAACAAAACCTTCACCTTATTTTGAATTAGTGACTTTTAAAAGATAAGGTTTCCTTTTAAAGTTGTGATTTTCCTTAATGTTTTACGACTATATATATAGTTTTGCAAATGAACGACACAAGAATGAACAAAGAGTTAGAGCAGGAATTTACGGCTTGTATCAAGGAGTACGAACGGGTCATATATAAAGTCTGCTACTTATACACCACAAAATCAGCTCCTTTTCACGACCTTTATCAGGAATCGGTGCTGAATATCTGGCGAGCTTTTCCTAAGTTCCGGCATGAATGCAAAATATCCACGTGGATTTACCGCATCACACTGAATACTTGTATCTCATTCATTCGCAAAGAAAAAAATATCCCAGAAATAGTTCCACTCACTTATGAGAGTGAATGGTTCACAGAAGAGGAAGACAGCTTCAAGGAGATGCTGATAGAACTGTATAGGCTTATTAACAATCTGGGACCGCTAGACAAATCTATTGTCTTGCTTTACCTGGAAAAGAAAGATTATGCGGAAATTGCAGAGATTACCGGACTTACTGTTACCAATGTAGCAACAAAGCTAAGCCGGATAAAGGAAAAAATGAGAAAGATGTCTCACAACTAATATATTGAATGATGGAACTGGATGAATTGAAAAAGTCGTGGGAATTATTGGACAACCGACTAAAAAACAAGGAACTGATTGACGAGAAAGGATTAAGTAATTTAATAGCCGAAAGAAAGAAGCAAACGCGGACTTCGATGAGCAAAATGTTGTTCTATGCAAAAACAACTCTTATCGTGGGATTTCTTGCGGTTATCGGACTGGGCTTTTACCTGTTTACTATGAGTAACCAAGGTAACGAGTATTACCTATGGCTTTATATATGGGCTGTGCTATGCCTGGGGCTGGTTTGGGACACAATAGGATACATGTATCTTAAAAGCATTGATATAGAAAATATGCCTCTGGTCACCGTTGTAAAGAAAGTGACTGCATATCACCGCAATTTCATCATCGAATGCTACGTTGCAGCACTTTTCGTACTGTCGGCCATACTGATACAGGCAATATGTATACAGCTATTTACACTGAATCTTGTTTCTATAATCCTTTTTTCAGTGGTATGGATTATTGGATGTATTGCCGCAATCTGGATACTTAAGAAGTTTTTCTATAATAAATTAAGAAATATCAAGCGAAATCTTGCTGAGTTGAGAGAATTAAAACAAGATTAACGCTTTTTTTCATAAAACACTCTAACAATCAAAGTCTTTCCTGCTCTGTCAGGAAAGACTTTAAAACGCAATAGGAATTATGATACAAAAAATCTTCTTCACATTGCTCGCATTGCTCATTATTCCGGATCTGTTTATCTACAGGGTCTACATAATGAATATGCAAATCAGCCAGTTTACCAGGTATCTCTATTTTCTCCCAACACTCTTTCTGTTGGTTGGACTCATCTTTCTCTTTTTTTTCACGAGCCACGATCTGATTATTGAGAAAACCCGGTTGGTTGAATGGTTTATTATGTTCTATTTCATTTTTACCATTCCCAAACTCAGCTTTATGCTAATATCCATTCTCGACCTCCCGTTTGGATATTTTCTAAAGCATAAATATGCTCCTTTCACCTATGCCGGAATTGTTGCAGCAGTTATCTGGGTAATAATACTGCTTTATGGGGCATTTTGGGGAAAAACAAGGTTTCAGATAAAACAGGTTACATATAAATCTTCATTATTGCCTAAGTCATTTAACGGATATAAGATTGTACAACTATCTGACATCCATATGGGATGCTGGCAAGGTAACGGAACAGCATTACAACAAGCTGTAGATCTGGCCAATGCCCAACATCCTGATCTGATAGTTTTTACAGGAGATTTAATTAACCATAAAGCCACGGAACTGAATGGTTTTGAAAAGATTCTGTGTCAGCTCAAGGCAAAAGACGGAGTATATTCTATACTTGGTAATCATGATTATGGGCCTTACTACAAATGGAAAAACCCACAAGAACAAGCTGACAATCTCACAACACTTAAACAAAAGGAAGTTGAAATGGGATGGAACATGCTGAACAATGGACACCATATTATTCATCGCGACGGAGATAGCATTGCACTAATAGGTGTCGAGAACTGGGGAATGCCACCGTTTACCGGAAATGGCGATTTGGAAAAAGCTATTAAAGGGGCTGAAGATATACCGTTCAAGTTGTTACTGAGCCACAACCCTTCGCATTGGAAAAAGAAGGTACTACCCGAAAGCGATGTCGCGTTAATGCTCTCGGGACATACCCACGGCATGCAGCTTGCATTTGGGAATCATTCGCTGGCTGCACTTTTCAGTCCTCAATGGAAAGGTCTGTATACAAATAAAGGAAGGGCGTTATATGTAAATATGGGATTGGGATATATTGGTATCCCATTCAGATTTGGAGCCTGGCCCGAGATAACCGTAATAACACTAAAAACACAATAAAAATCTAATTATCAAATTATACTATGAAAAACAAATTATGCAACCTACTATTGTAGGTTTTTATATTTCTTCCAGCTACCGCAATTGTCTATTTTGGAAAAAAGATAATTGTTGTATACAATAAAGGACCGATGGCCGAAATATATTATTTTCGCAACATTATGATTGGGAATATATACAATAACACAGAACTTCTGATGTTATCTTTCCGAGCCGACGCTCTTTAATATGAATCTACAAACCTAAATAAATACAATGATGAAAAAAGGAACCTTATTAATTGTAATCTGTTGCCTGTTTACACAAATAGGTTTTGCGCAAAAACTACTGACCGTCTCATCTCCCGACGGTAAGATAAAGACAACGATTTCTCTAGGAGACAAAATAACTTATACAGTTAAAGGATATGATCAGACAATCATTGACGCATCCCCTATTTCAATGACATTGAGCTCCGGTGAGATGTGGGGAAAAAATGTCCGTCTGGAAAAAGAGACACGGCAAACTATCAACCAAACAATCGTGTCGCCTTTTTACAAACAAAAGCAGATAAAAGATAACTGTAATGAATTAATCCTGAACTTTAAAAAAGGATGGGGACTAAAATTCAGAGTATATAATGACGGAGTGGCTTACCGCTTTATCAACTACAGAAAAGAAGCATTCACTATCCGGAATGAAGAAGTGAAATACAACTTTACGGACGATTTTCCAGCAACTGTTCCATTTGTAAATATAGGGAGAACCAAAGATATCAAGAGCAAGGAGATGCAGTTTGCCAATTCATTTGAAAACACCTATACAACTGATAATTTATCGAAATTAGACAGTAATAGAATTGCATTCTTACCCCTTGTTGTACAAGCTAAAAATGGAGTGAAAGTATGTATTACCGAGGCCGATCTGGAGAGTTATCCGGGGCTTTATCTGAATAGCATTAATAATCAAAATTCATTGGTAGGAATCTTGGCTCCTTATCCTAAACGCTCCGAACAAGGAGGACATAACATGCTGCAGTTGCGTGTCAAGGAACGGGAGGATTATATTGCAAAAGTAAATGGTGCACGCGAATTTCCCTGGAGGGTTGCCATCATCGCTTCAGAAGATAAACAACTTGCTCAAAGCGATATGACGTATAAGCTTGCATCTCCTTCGAGAGTGACTGATTATTCATGGGTGAAGCCCGGCAAAGTTGCCTGGGACTGGTGGAACGACTGGAATATATATGGAGTGGACTTCGAAGCAGGAATTAACAATGCCACCTATAAATATTATATAGATTTTGCAGCTGCCAACGGGTTGGAATATGTTATCCTGGATGAAGGCTGGGCGGTGAATCTTAAAAGCGACCTGATGCAGGTGATTCCTGAAATCAACATTAAAGAACTGGTTGATTACGGAGCTAAAAAGAATGTAGGCATTATCCTGTGGGCAGGTTATCATGCTTTTAATCGCGATATGGAAAATGTATGCAAATACTATTCCCAGCTAGGGGTAAAGGGATTCAAGGTTGACTTTATGGACCGCGATGACCAGGAGATGGTAGAATTTAACTATCGTGCTGCTGCAACCTGCGCTAAATATCACCTGATTTTAGATCTACATGGCATGTACAAGCCTGCCGGAATTAACCGCACCTTCCCCAACGTGCTAAACTGCGAAGGAGTATTCGGATTAGAGCAGTTAAAGTGGTCGCCTGCAACAACCGACATGGTAAAGTACGATGTAACTATCCCATTTATTCGAATGGCAGCCGGACCAATGGATTACACCCAGGGAGCTATGAAAAATGCAGCAAAAGGATGCTATGCTCCTATCAATTCGGAACCGATGAGTCAGGGAACCCGCTGCCATCAGCTGGCTTTGTATGTGGTACTCGAATCACCATTCAACATGTTGTGCGACAATCCTTCAAACTACATGCGTGAGAAAGAGAATCTTGATTTTATAGCTACAGTTCCTACTGTGTGGGATGAAACAAAAGTACTTGACGGCAAAATGGGTGAATATATTGTTACTCTCCGCCGGGCGGGAGAAAAATGGTATATTGGCGGAGTAACGGATTGGACTGCTCGTGATATCACACTTGATTTCTCATTCTTAGGAAAAGGAACATACAAAGCAACCATCTTCAAGGACGGAATGAATGCACATCGTGCCGGCAGAGATTATAAAAAAGAAGAGGTATTGGTTACGGCTGATTCCAGTAAGTCCATTCATCTGGCGCCAGGCGGGGGCTTTGCTGTAAAGTTGGAAAAACAAAGTGAATAATCGGAAGCGAGTTCAACTATTATTAAAGATAAAGATCGTTTAGAAAAGCAAGACTAAGAAAGTTGTTTATTAGATAAAACCTCAAAAGTCTCTTTTATACAGTCGTTAATAATCGCCGTTGCCTCTCATAAGGGCATCCGGCGATTATTTTTTTCAGTCAGATATATATTTCACTACTTAACAGATAAATAACATTTTATCCATTTACAGATTCAATCAAAACAACTTCCTGATAAAAAGACATCCAAATTAGTTGATTAAGGAAATCTGAAATTAATATTTCCGTACCTTACTGCAAACAAATAAAAAACGGTATCTTTGCTCTTCGATTATAGATAGACGGGGCGATTTAGTAAATAGGAATATGTATATAATCCGGTAAATGATTGTTTCATAAAATTAATAACGATTTATAAAATAAGATACCAATATGATGCACACTTGGTTTGAATGCAAAATCCGTTACGATAAAGTAATGGAAAACGGGATGAATAAGAAAGTAACAGAACCTTATTTGGTTGATGCACTCAGTTTTACTGAAGCTGAGGCTCGTATTATAGAAGAAATTACACCATTTATTTCGGGAGAATTTACTGTTTCCGATATCAAACGCGCCAACTACAGCGAGCTATTTGAGGATGAAACCGGTGATCGCTGGTTTAAATGCAAACTTCAGTTCGTTTCTCTCGATGAAAAGAGTGGTGCCGAAAAGAAAGTCTCAACTCAGGTGCTGGTGCAAGCAGGAGACTTGCGCGAAGCTGTAAGAAACCTCGATGAAGGAATGAAAGGAACCATGGCCGATTACATCATTGCATCGGTAACAGAAACAGCCATTATGGATGTATTCCCCTACTCTGCCGAACCTGATGTAAAACCAGAATTCCCCCAAGCCGGACAAAATCAATAAAAAATGAGCATTAAAAGCAATTTACTGGAAATACTTTCGCAACTCCCCGCAAGAGTTAGATTGGTTGCAGTCTCCAAGTTCAATCCCAATGAATCAATCATGGAAGCCTATGAGGCCGGGCAACGGATATTCGGAGAAAGTAAAGTGCAGGAGATGACAGAGAAATACGAATCTCTGCCTAAAGATATTGAATGGCACTTTATTGGCCACTTGCAAACCAATAAGGTGAAGTACATGACTCCGTATGTATCAATGATTCATGGCATTGACAGCTATAAACTGCTGTGTGAAGTGGATAAGCAGGCAAAAAAAGCAGGTCGGGTAATTCCCTGCCTGCTGCAGATTTATATTGCGCAGGAGGATACCAAATTTGGATTAAGCTTTGATGAGTGCAGGGATCTTTTATCCAATAACAACTGGAAAGAGCTAAAAAATATATCCATCGTCGGATTAATGGGAATGGCAACAAACACTGATTCTCAGAAACAAATTGAGGCGGAATTTTGTTCCTTAAATAACTTCTTTACAGAGATCAAGCAAACATTCTTCGCCCAGGAATCGAATTTTAAAGAATTATCAATGGGCATGTCTCATGACTTTCCACTGGCTATAGCCCAGGGAAGCACACTTGTTCGCGTAGGAAGTAAGATTTTCGGAGAAAGAAATTACTAACGCGCAATATATTATGGTGGATTTAAAAACGGAATTTGCGGGATTGAAGTTAAAAAATCCCATCATTATCAGCAGTTCGGGGCTAACAAGCAGTGCCGAAAAAAACAAAAGACTAGAAGAGGCCGGAGCAGGTGCAGTTGTATTGAAATCACTCTTCGAAGAGCAAATAATGCAAAAAGCAAAACAGGTTAATGAACCAATTTACTATCCGGAAGGTGGAAATTATCTGACTGAACACCTATACGCACAGGTATTATCCGATTACCTGAAGCTGATACAGGAAAGTAAGAAACATTGCTCCATTCCAATCATTGCCAGTATTAACTGTTGTACAAACAAAGATTGGGTGGAGTTTGCGCATAAAATTGAATCTGCCGGAGCAGATGCCATTGAACTTAACATCCTGAGCATTCAGGCATCACCTTATTATGAATGCGGAGAATTTGAAAATCAGCATATTGAAATATTAAGAAAAGTCAAAGAACGGGTGCAGATTCCAATTATTATGAAGTTAGGAACTAATCTTACCAACCCGGTAGCTCTGATAAATAAACTACGCTTACATGGTGCTGAGGGAGTTGTTTTATTCAACCGTTTGTACCAAACTGATATCGATATTGATAAGCTGGAATATGTTTCCGGAGAGATTCTAAGTTCTCCGTCCGATCTCCCGATTTCTTTACGTTGGATAAGTCTCTCTTCAGCTATAATCAGCAATATTGATTATGCTGCTTCAGGAGGTGTACACAATGCCGATTCCGCAATAAAATCTATTCTCACAGGGGCATCTGCAGTAGAGATTTGCAGTGTTATTTACAAGAATGGAGTTCAATATATTCGTCCGATGCTTGAAACCATTGAAAGATGGATGAGCCAGAAAGGCTACGAAAGTATTTCCCAGTTTAAAGGTTTATTGAAAGCCAAAGATATAAACCAGGCAAATGCTTATGAACGAACTCAATTTCTTCGTTATTTCAGCGAAAGAGAATAACATTTATCTCATTCCCCCATATAATTTGTTTTAAGAAGTCACGCAAGTCGCGCAAGTCACGCAGAAAGTAAATAACAAGCTATTATTCAACAATTTGCGAGTGCGTGACTTTCGTTAAAAAAAGCGCGTGACTTAAAAGAAGTCACGCAGCATTATACCAACATCAAGCAGATCGATTTTTTATATCAAAATGCTGATATCACCTTTATATGAGCATTCTATTTTATTTCATTGGCTTGAATTTCTTAATTCATCATTATAATTCTTGCGCTCCATCCGGGTGTACGCCTCCTGTACACCCGGGTGGAAGGCATCGGTACACCCGGGTGTAGAAGACAAGTACACCCGGATAGAGGGTAAAAAACATAGAAATATAATAGGAAAGAAAAACAAAGCCCTAACAATTCAATATGGCAAAGATTGAGAAAAGCTTTTATAAATGATTTATCGGTATAACAGCGATATAATTATTTAAAACCAATCTTTCTATTATATAAACAATAGGATTGTATGAACCTCATCATATCACTTTTTTATCTTTTTAATTTGCAAAGCAAAGAGAAACTTATATATTTGCACAAAATAAAAAAAACTGTGCAATAAAAATGGAACAAAGTTTTATAGCGTACATTGAAAATAGTATTAAAAAAAATTGGGATTTAGATGCCCTGACAGACTATAATGGTGCAACACTTCAGTACAAAGATGTAGCCCGAAAAATTGAAAAGTTACATATCATTTTAGAGGAAAGTGGCATAAAAAAAGGCGATAAAATTGCAATATGCGGTAGAAACAGTTCATTTTGGGGTGTTACTTTCCTTTCAGTAATAACTTACGGAGCCGTAGTGGTTCCTATCCTTCACGAATTTAAAGCGGACAATGTACACAACATTGTGAACCATTCAGAAGCCAGACTTCTTTTTGTTGGTGATGTGGTTTGGGAAAATCTAAATGAAGCGGCAATGCCACTTCTGGAAGGCATCGTACTAATGAACGATTTCTCGGTTCCTGTTTCCCGTTCAGAGAAACTAACGCATGCCCGCGAACATCTGAATGAAATGTTTGGCCAGAAATATCCAAAGAATTTCCGTACGGAACACGTTTCATATCACAAAGATAAACCCGAAGAACTTGCAGTTATCAATTATACCTCGGGAACAACGAGTTATTCTAAAGGTGTAATGCTGCCTTATCGAAGTTTGTGGTCGAACACCCGTTTTGCCCAAGAAGTACTCACTCTGAACCCTGGCGACAAAATTGTGTCTATTCTTCCGATGGCACACATGTATGGCCTTGCTTTTGAATTTTTGTATGAATTCACCCAAGGATGCCATATATACTTCCTGACAAGAATGCCAAGTCCAAAAATCATTTTCCAGGCATTCGCGGAAGTTAAACCAAATCTGGTTATTGCCGTTCCTTTGATTATTGAAAAGATCATTAAAAAGAATATCCTTCCCAAACTGGAAACTCCAACAATGAAGATATTGATGAAGCTTCCTATTATCAACGATAAGATTAAAGCAACTGTACGCGAACAGATGATCAATGCTTTTGGTGGAAATTTCTCCGAAATGATTATCGGTGGTGCAGCCTTTAACAAAGAGATTGAGCAATTCCTGAAAATGATAGAATTCCCTTATACCGTTGGTTATGGAATGACTGAATGCGGACCAATTATTTGTTATGAGGACTGGAAGCAATTCAAAATGGGTTCTTGCGGAAAGGTAGCACCACGCATGGAAATCAAAGTTCTCTCTCCAGATCCTGAAAATGTGGTTGGTGAAATTGTCTGCAAGGGCGACAACGTTATGTTGGGGTACTATAAGAATGAAGAGGCTACAAAACAGACTATTGACAAGGATGGCTGGCTCCATACAGGTGACCTGGGAGTAATTGATGCAGAAGGAAACTTAACCATAAAAGGTCGGAGCAAGAATATGCTTCTGGGAGCATCCGGACAAAATATTTATCCGGAAGAAATTGAGGATATGCTCAACAACCTTCCTTATGTGGCAGAATCAATTATTGTTCAGCAAAACGATAAACTGGTAGGATTGGTTTATCCGGATTTCGACGATGCATTTGCTCATGGACTCACCAATGACGATATTGAGAAAGTGATGGAAGAAAATCGAATTGAACTAAACACCTTGCTTCCGGCATACAGCCAGATTGCTAAAATGAAAATCTATCCTGAAGAGTTTGAAAAAACTCCTAAAAAGAGCATCAAACGATTCCTTTATCAGGAAGCAAAAGGATAATGTAAATTTATAAGATATAATCTTTCACTATAAAGGTGTGCACTTTTCAAACTTGAGTGTACACCTTTATATTTTGTATTATGCAAGATCCGTATAAATAACTCTTTTCTATAATTCAAAAGTAATAAATCAATTGTAAATAAGGCATTCTCGGAATTATTATGTATTATTGCATAAAATATGTAAAATTATATCGATATGAAAAGAGAATATTCACAAATGAGGTTTACTATATTATTTGTTATAGCGGTTGCATTATCGTTTATCTTCTGCAACTCAACTATCAAAGCACAAAATAAATCAGGAGGAATTAATCTTTCTCTCTGGAAAAACATTTCTACCCAACCTTACGATTCACTTCAAACAACCTATCTTAATCTGGGAGTTACTTCGCGTTTAAATAGACTTAATGGAATCGGTGTTAATGCAATCTCTTCGGTTGCTGCAAAAGATGTTAATGGCATCCAGATATCGGGGCTATCTAATGTTGTAGGAGGCAGTGTGAGAGGAGTACAACTTTCCGGATTATGCAACATAAATGGAAACAATGCTTCAGGAATAATCGGAGCAGGAATTGCCAATGTAATTGGTGATAATCTTCAGGGAGCAGGAATCAGCGGATTAATGAACATTACAGGAGATAACTGCCGCGGCGTGCTATTATCCGGACTGATGAATATTACCGGAAGTAATTCTTCGAGCATTGAAATTGCGGGTTTGCTGAACATTGGAGGCGGTTCAAGTTCCAGAGGTGTGAAAGTTGCAGGTATTGGAAACATCATCGGAGAAAATCTCAGTGGAATTGCTGCCGGAGGGTTGATAAATGTATGTGGCAAAAATGTAAACGGCATACAGATTGCCTCATTAGCTAATATTTCCGGCAAACAGACAAACGGGCTTCAATTATCAGCATTGGGAAATATTTCAGTAAATGCCAACGGGCTACAAGTTGCAGGGATCAGTAATATTGCTAAAAAGTTGAATGGAAGTCAAATATCAATATTAAATATTGCTGACGATGTAACCAACGGTGTGCAGGTGGGACTAGTTAACTATAGTCGTTCATCTGCAAAAGCAAAGTTTGGCCTTGTAAATCTTAACCCTTCGACTCGCTATCAGTTAATGATATTTGGAGGAAACACAACTAAAGGAAATTTAGCAGTTCGCTTCAGGAACGAACTTTTCTACACCATGCTGGGAATGGGAACATATTGCCTTGAATCGGGAAAGAAATTCTCTGCATCAACATTCTACCGTACTGGGCTTAGAAAGGAATTTGCACGCAACTGGTCAGTAAGCGGAGATATTGGTTTTCAACATATTGAAACATTCGATAATAAAGGGACAGACAATATCCCGGCCAGAATGTATTCCCTTCAGGCACGACTGAATGTGGAATATCAAATGACAAATAATTTCGGAATCTTCGCATCAGGAGGTTACAATCAAACAAATCGTTACAGTGGAGGTGGCACCTACGAAAAGAAGCCTATAGCAGAGCTGGGGATTATACTTTTTTAATTGCCAGAAAGAGGATGAGTCAAAATATTATGTATATTTTATCAATATAAATCAGCTATTCATAAAATAGTTGCTACCTTTGCACCCCGATAAAAAACAACAAAAGAATCATAAGCATGGAATGGCTTAATACATTATTTCTGACTCACTCTGCACTTCAGGCAGTTATAATATTATCTCTGATTTCAGCTATCGGACTCGGGCTTGGAAAGATTCACATTATGGGAATCTCGCTTGGAGTAACCTTTGTCTTTTTTGCCGGAATTATGGCAGGCCATCTCGGACTCTCAATCGATCCTCAGATGCTTAACTATGCCGAAAGCTTTGGATTGGTTATATTTGTGTACTCATTAGGGCTACAGGTTGGGCCGGGTTTTTTCAGCTCTTTTCGCAGAGGAGGCATGCAGCTAAACATGCTTTCTCTTCTGTTAATAGCCCTTGGAACCATCATCACAGTGATTTTCCACCTCACCACCGGCGTGTCATTACCCGATATGGTAGGTATTCTTTGCGGAGCAACTACCAACACTCCCGCCCTTGGTGCAGCCCAGCAAACATTACAACAAATGGGGCATCCATCAAGTTCACCTGCATTAAGCTGTGCTGTTACTTATCCTTTAGGGGTACTTGGAGTTATATTGGCCGTTTTGATTATACGGAAGTTGTTTGTGAGGAAAGAAGAACTTTCCGTTCAAGATAAGGAAAGCGGCAACAAAACTTACATTGCAGAATTTCAAGTATTCAACCCTGGAATATTTGGAAAAAGCATAAAAGATATCGCTCACTTTACTAACATGAAGTTTGTTATCTCGCGCCTTTGGAGAGACGGAAAGGTAAGCATTCCAACCTCAGAAAAAGTCTTGGCTAAGGGTGACCACCTGTTGGTTGTCACTTCTGAAAAGGATGTGGAAGCGCTTACCATGCTTTTCGGAGAGCAAGAAAAGAAAGACTGGAATAAAGAGGATATCGACTGGAATGCAATCGACAGCCAACTGGTGTCTCAACGCATTGTTGTGACCCGTCCTGAAATAAATGGCAAAAAGCTTGGTTCACTCCGTCTGAGAAATAATTATGGCATTAACATAAGCAGGGTGCATAGAGCTGGTGTACAATTGCTTGCCACACCGGAACTTATCCTCCAAATGGGCGACCGTTTGACTGTGGTTGGTGAAGCTGCTGCTATACAAAATGTAGAAAAAGTACTTGGAAATGCTGTTAAAAGTCTGAAAGAGCCAAACCTGGTTGCTGTATTTATTGGCATTATTCTGGGATTGGCTTTAGGAGCAATTCCTCTTTCAATTCCTGGAATCAGTGCTCCTGTTAAACTCGGTTTGGCAGGTGGTCCTATTATAGTCGGCATATTAATTGGAACATTCGGTCCACGTTTGCACATGATTACCTATACCACTTTAAGTGCCAATCTGATGCTTAGGGGATTAGGTTTATCCATGTATCTGGCATGTCTGGGGCTGGATGCAGGTAGCCATTTCTTTGAAACCGTTGTTCGTCCTGAAGGTGCACTTTGGATTGGCTTGGGCTTTATCATTACTTTTATACCTGTAGTTATTACCGGTTTGATTGCATTGAGGGTTATGAAAATAGATTTTGGCACAGTATCGGGTATGCTTTGTGGCACCATGGCCAACCCAATGGCATTGAATTATGTAAACGACACGGTCGAAGGAGACAATCCTTCCGTTTCGTACGCTACCGTTTATCCGCTAAGCATGTTCTTGCGGGTAATTATCGCTCAGGTTATTCTGATGTTTTTCTTATAAAGATCCAACACTAATTAAAACCGAACCGCATCTACTAGCCGAAGACTACTAAATAGATCTTATGTATTGAATTTATCCTGTTAACTTATTTATAATGCTTAGTCACAATATGTCTTAAACTTCTGCAATCACATACATTGAATCTTACATAAAATACATTAAAAAACGTGCCGGAAGTGTTCTTCCGGCACGTTTTTTAATTCAATTATACAAATATCATTCATGGACATGAATGCCCAAGATTCTATATACTATTTTTCTTTAACTGTTTTAAGGCCATTTTTATAGTTAAAAGCAAAAGTAAAGAAGATAGCAATTGTGAGCGCATATGCCGCAAATATCAACCAAATTGAATGCCAGTCTCGACTAATCAGTTGGGATTGTCCGGATACAATTGCATACTTTGAGAAGAAGTCCACCACTGCTCCACTTGCATATCCGCCCATAATAGCCCCCAATCCATTCGTCATCATGAAGAATAGTCCCTGAGCACTCGCTCTGATTTGTGGTGTTGTTTCCATTTCCACAAATAAAGAACCTGAAATATTGAAGAAGTCAAAAGCCATGCCATATACAATCATTGACAGAATCAGCAAAGGCAATCCTTCGCCAGGATTTCCAACTCCAAAGAGCCCAAAGCGAAATACCCATGCAATCATGCTAATCAACATAACCTGTTTAATTCCAAAACGACGAAGGAAAAATGGAATAGCGAGAATAAATAAGGTTTCAGACATTTGTGATATAGAGAGTAGAATAACAGAATGCTTTACTCCGAAAGAATCGGCATACTGAGGTATTTCTTTGAAACTACTCAAAAACAAATCCCCATAAGAATTAGTAATCTGAAGGGCTGCACCAAGAAGCATGGAGAAAAAGAAGAAGATAGCCATTTTTCTCCTTTTAAAAAGTACCAACGCATCTAAGCCAAAAGAAGATAACAACGTTTTGTTTTCGCTTTTTGCCGGAGGACATTTAGGCAAGGTAAAAGAATAAATCCCCAGAAATAGAGCAGAAATGGAACTCACATATAGTTGCGCTGACGAATGTTTAAAGCCGGTTAAGTCAACCGCCCACATTGCGCAGATAAAGCCGATAGTTCCCCACACACGAATCGGAGGGAAATCTTTCACAATATCAAATCGATTATTCTCCAGGGCATTATATGAAACAGTATTAGCCAGTGATAATGTGGGCATGTACACCATCAGGTTTAGCAGCATAGCCCAATACATTTCATCATAACCGGTCAGTGTTGATGCATAAAACAAAAAAGACGCACCAAGTAAATGGCAAATTCCCAATAAACGTTCAGCATTTATCCACTTGTCGGCTATAATCCCTATCAAACCGGGCATTATAAGAGAAGCAATCCCCATCGTTGCAAAGATTGCTCCAATTTGTCCACCTTCAAAATGAAGGTTTCTCCCCATATATCCTCCCAAAGAAATTAACCAAGCTCCCCACACAAAGAATTGCAGGAAGTTCATAAGAATCAAACGATTTTTAATGCTCATTTTATAACGCAAATTTATATTTTACATAGTATTTGAATAGTATGACAAATATAAATATTAAATTGATAAAAATGCAATATTCCTGATTCTTAAAAACTTTTTTTCTGTAAGAAAACTTCTCCGTTGCAAAATAGAGTCTATTCTCAGACTCCTTTAATCATTGTTAGCAACATCTTGAACTGTTCAGTTGCAAATAATGCATGAGGAATATTGGCAGGCATAATGATAGTATCTCCATCCTTCGTATGAAAAGGATTTCCACCAACCATAATAATCGCTTTTCCTTCCAAAATTTGTACCATAGCATCAAAAGGAGCAGTATGTTCGCTCAACCCTTGTCCTTTGTCAAAAGAGAAAAGAGTAATGTTTCCAGCTTCATTTTTCAGTACTTGTTTACTTACAACTCCACCGGCAGAATAGTCTATCAACTCTGCGAAATTCAAAATTGTTCCTTTTTTAAATAGTTCTTCCATAACTTTTTTTGTTTAATATGAGTCAAAGTTAGCAAGAAATATTAGCTAATAATTGTCTCATTTGTTACATCTGTACAAAGAAAGACAATATTTTATCTACTATATCAGAAATTGAAAAAGAATGCACTTTAAAATCGTTTGAAAGGTTAATCTGTAAGATGAATGAATTATGCACTCCTCACCGAAATAACATAGTTATATTATGTTAATTTTAGATTGCTTATATAAAATATTATTCAATTTTTGTTTTTCTTTTTAAATATATTATAATATATTTGTAATTATCATAAATTATAAAAAATAAATAGTTCTTTTCATTTTGGATTCTTTAATCCCTATTTCTTCTAACAACCACCACAATAGCTCAGATAAATATTATTTAATTTTATATTGTTTATAATAAACAAACACAAATTAGGAAGGATTATCAAATAAACAAGAGAATATCACTCATTCCATCCTTACAATAAGCAAAAAGTTAATGATTTGAATATCATTAACTTTAAAATAAATTGAAGCAGGAATAAATTTACATTCATGTAGTTTTATATGGACAAAATTACTCAAAACTATTATTAACCTTTTTCTATTTTATAACTAATTTCTAAATAATATGAATAAACAATTCTTAAAAGTGTTTTCTAAAAGGTGTCTATCGGCCTTTGCTATCACTTTAATATTCTCCACAGGAGAAAGTCTGAGTGCAATAGCCAGTGTAACAAACGGGAAAAATGCTTCATACAGCATTAAAGAACAATTACAGAATATAACTGTAAAGGGCCAAGTAACAGACACAAAAGGCGAAGCCATTATTGGAGCAAGTATCTCGGAAAAGGGAACTTCTAATGGCATAATCTCTGATGTGAATGGTAAATTTACTTTAACAGTAAAAGCAAAAGCAACTTTAGTTGTTACATGTATTGGATTTAAACCTACTTCCGTTGCAGTTGGCACTTCATCTACTATTAATATTGTCTTAACAGAAGACACTAAGACATTAGATGAAGTTGTTGTAACAGCCATGGGTATTAAAAAGGAAAAGAAAGCACTTGGATATTCTGTACAGGATATTAAAAGTGATGAAATACTAAAAAATAAAAACACCAACGTAATCAATTCATTAAATGGTAAAATTGCAGGTGTAAACGTTACGCAAGGTGGCGGCGGAGCTGGTTCTGGGGCAAATATTGTTATCCGTGGAGGTACTTCTCTGGAACGTGACAATCAGCCTCTATTCGTTATTGATGGTATGATTTATGATAACACTACAGATATAGGTGGTAATAGCGGATTTGATGGTGCAATGCGTACAAACTCCACATATAGCAACCGTGTTATGGATATTAACCCGGAAGACGTTGAAAGCATGTCGGTACTTAAAGGTCCTGCTGCTGCAGCCTTATATGGATCGAAAGCTGCTGCAGGTGTTGTAGTTATTACTACAAAAAAAGGACAAGAGGGAAATGTTAAGGTAAATCTTAGTTCCAAGTTTAGTACTAATTGGGTAAACCGGTATCCGGAACAACAAGATCAATATAAAAGAGGATATTATAACACTGCCGGAGGATTAGATGAATATACCCTTCAATCATGGGGCGAAAAATTCAAAACTGGAGAAAAGATGTATAACAACATAGAAGATTTCTTCAAGAGTTCAGGCACGTGGGATAATAACATAAATATCTCAGGAGGTAATAAGAATGGGAATTTCTATCTTTCTGCTTCACGGTACGATCAGGATGGAATTATCCCTGAAACAGGTTATATAAAAAACACATTCCGTTTCAATGGAGAACAGAAATATGGCAAACTTACAGCAGGAGCAAATGTTGCTTACTCAGTTGCATCAGCTGATAAATCTCTAACCAGTGGCGGACTTTACAATTCTGGTGGAACAGGGGCTATGGTTTCTGTGTATCGATGGCCTAGGAGTGAAGATATGTCTCATTGGTTAAACGATGATGGTTCAAAATATCGTATGTTTGAAGGATTGCAACAAGTTGACGAAGATATTGATAATCCATACTGGATCGTTAACAGGAATAAGGTCAATGATAAAACGACACGTTTTACCGGAACATTAAACTTAAAACTGGATGTTGTTGATTGGTTTAATATTGCCTATACCGGCGGTACAGACTATTACACGACAAATACCAGAAGATTGATAGAGCCAGGATCTGGTGTGGAGCTCTTATATCAAAAAGGTTTGCTATCCGAAAATGATAGAACATATGAGTATCTCTCATCCAATCTGATGCTAAACTTTAAAAAAGCATTCGGAGATTTCGATTTCAACTTATTGTTAGGTAATACAATAGAAGATACACGAACATCGTCCAACGGGCGATTAGGTTGGAATTTTGTAGCCCCGAATTTCTTCTCTATAACAAATACAGCTCAAACAGATCGTTCGATAACTCAATACAATAGCAGAAAACGTCTTATTGGAGCATATGGTGAATTCCGTGCAGGATATAAGAACATATTATATGCTACTATAACCGGACGCAATGACTGGACTTCGACTTTACCTGTAGATAACCAATCATATTTCTATCCATCTGTGGGAGGTAGCTTTGTCTTTACAGAATTAATTCCCAAAAACAATATACTGTCATTTGGTAAGGTACGCGCATCATGGGCCAGAGTAGGTAAGGATACAGATCCTTATGTAACAAACACCTATCTGGATGATCCTATCATAACTATTTTGGGGGCTAACGGATTTGAAAATGCTTGGACAAAAGGAAATCCGTATTTAAAACCAGAAATTACTAAATCAGTAGAATTAGGACTCGAACTCCGTTTCTTTAACGGACGCTTCGGATTTGATTATACATACTATTCAAACAGGAGTTATAACCAGTTACTAAGCCCGCGTACCAGTCAAACAACCGGATATATTTTCATGAAAACAAATGCCGGAGACATTAATAACAAAGGTATGGAACTTTCGATCACAGGCACTCCTATTAAAACTAAAGACTTTACATGGGACATGACATTGAATATGTCTGGAAACCGCGGCAAGGTGGACAATCTTCTACAAGGACTGGAGGTTTTATATGTAACCGATGTTCAAGTAGGCAATGCAAAAGCGGCTTCGTTTAATAAGGGGAATTTTATGGCTATTTCAGGATCTAAATATGCTCGTGACAAGGATGGTAATATGATCCTAAACTGGGATAACGGAATGCCTACATCTGATGGCCTAACTACTTATGAGATAGGTAATCGAGAGCCTAAATTTCTAGGTGGATTTAACAATAGTCTGCAATATAAAAACTGGAATTTCTCATTTCTATTTGACTACCGAGTTGGTGGAGATATTTACAATGGAACAGATTATTTCATGACTACCACTGGAATGAGCAAGAGAAGCATGAATCGTGAATCGATTACTACAACAGGAGTTGCAAAGAACCCAACTACAGGAGAATTCGAAAAGAAAACCTATACTATCACAGATAAGAATCTGATACAACAATATTGGGAGACCTATTACTCTTATGAATCTGCTAACTTCATGACAAAGACCAACTGGCTACGCTTGCGTTCTGTATCTCTTTCGTATGCTTTTCCAAGTAGCATGTTGAAAAAAACAAAGTTGATAAAAGATCTTTCTGCAACAGTAACAGGCACCAATCTTTTATTGTGGACAAATTACAAGGGGATGGACCCTGAAACTAGTGCTGCAGGAGCAGGTGTAACAGGATCTAGTTCTGTCGGCATTGACTATTGTGGAGTTCCAGCAACTGCAGGGATGTCATTCGGAATTAATATCACATTCTAAAAGTGGGTATCAATTTTTAAACTTATAAAGTAATTGTAAATATGAAAAAACTAATATATTTCAGTTTAAGCATTCTATTTATGTTTAGCTTAAACGCATGCAGCGATTATCTGGATATAAATGACAATCCAAATACGCCTAATAGTACAGTTCCAACGCCGGACCAAAGATTAATGATAATCCAGACAAATTTTTCAGATGCATATGAATCTTCAGGTACTCGTGGTTGTTGGTTTACAGGCAATATTACTAAAACTTACGGAACAACAACAAATGATAAAAATATCAAGTGGGCTCCGGTAATTGGAACTACAACCTGGCCATATCAGGCATGGTTTATTTATACAGCAGCCAATCTTGAACCACTGATTGATAAGGCGACAAAAGAGGAAGCTTGGCATTATATTGGTGCTGCAAAATTAATTCATGCGTGGGGATTTATGACAATGGTTGATGTTTATGGTGAAATGCCATATAAGGAAGCTTTGACAGATAAAATAACTCCTAAATACGATGATGGAGAGACTATCTTTAACGGATGTCTCCAAACGTTGGATGAGGCAATTAAATATTTTGAAATGTCTCAACCTGTAACTGCTACCCCTCTCTCCAAAGGAGATGTGTGGAATGGTGGAGATGTTAATAAATGGATAAAACTTGCTTATGGACTGAAAGCACGCTGGTTGAATAATTTGTCAAAGAAAAAAGGATATAATCCGGATGCTGTATTAGCGGCCTTAGAGAAAGCAGGGCAATCGAATTCAGACAATACTGTTATGAGATATATCAATAGTAGCGACACGAAGCAAGCTGCACTAAGAGCATTACAACATCAAAATTTATCGAGCACAACTTCACGCATCACGAAATGGTATCTCGACTTATTGACAAATACCTTCACAGGTGGCAGTGGCGTAGAAGATCCTCGTACAGACCTCCTTGTTCCAAGTGCTCAATTCCGTATTAACGGAACGCTGAAATATATCAGAACGAAAGGCGTAGATATGTTTAACAGTGATATTCGTAAAAATAGCGGACCTATTGCATATAACATTTATAGCAGATCTCAGGATATGTACGGAGGTAAATTCTATGATAAAGACGGCAAACCTATTAATATGGATATATGGTATACAAGTTCTAAAGTTACAGCAAGACTAGGTGATTCAATCTATGTTCCAATTTATTCGGAATGTTTGAGCTGGCTAGTAAATGGGGGCACTGATGATAGATATATAGCAGCAAATTATAATGGAAAGACAAATCAGATTATATCTACTGGTACTTTTTATACTAGAGCTGATGCACCGGGACACCTACTCTGCTATCCTGAACTTTGCTTTATCAAGGCTGAAGTATTATTCCGTAAAGGTGATAAAGCGGGTGCATTAACAGCATACAAAGCTGGAATCCGCGCACACATGGAACTAATGAATGAAAAGCTTTCAACATACGATCAAACTCAATTTGGAAAACAAATAATTCCTGCGGCAGCTATAAATGATTTTCTTGCTAGTGCTGCTGTTGCCCAAACAACTGCACAGCTGACAATGGCAAAAATTATGCAGCAGAAGTATATTGCATGCTCTTATTCACTTCAAAACTGGAATGATATGCGTCGTTTCAATTATAGTGCAGGGAATATTAAAGATTTTGGCGTGGTATATCCAGATTTCAAGAGACCATATGAATTTGATAGCGAGAGTGCAACACACTTCACTGATAATTCTGATCCGAATAACGAACGTTATTGGATCCGCAGATTTCAACAATGTACACATGAGGTGAATTATAACATTGATAATTTAAAAAAATCAAATCCGGAAGCAACATTACCAACCGTCAATTCTTTACCGGTTTGGTGGGATACAGCTGATTAATAGTCTTACTAAAAGATTAAATGATAAATAAGAGGAGGCCAGATTGGTTTCCTCTTATTTATTTAAAAAATATCACGTTGAAATCTTAAATCTGATATCAATTTCATTAATCAATATCGCTTAAGCCAAATAGTTCATTATATAGACCAACGCTAAGCGTTTTTTTGTATATTTGTTGCCGTTTTTATATACCAAACAAAAGATTGTTAATAAAAACCAACAAACTAAACACTAATTAAATTATAAGAATGAAAGCACAAACTTTATTAAGTTTAACCAGCACTGCACTGTTGGGATTACCAGTCCTTCATTGTGAAGCTGCAGCAAAAGAAAAGCCAATAAATGTTATCTACATTCTGGCAGACGATTTAGGATATGGCGATTTAGGCTGCTACGGACAGCAAATAATTAAAACTCCGAATATTGACCGACTGGCTAAGAACGGAATGCTTTTCACTCAGAATTATGCCGGATGCACAGTAAGTGCACCTTCAAGAGCTTCGTTAATGACAGGGCTACATACTGGACACACACAGATTCGCGGAAACGAAGAAATTGCTCCGGAAGGACAACATCCGTTGACTTCTAAAACTTACACTCTTGGCAGACTTATGAAATCTGCAGGCTATGTTACGGGTATCTTCGGTAAATGGGGACTTGGATATCCTGGTTCTGGTTCTGAACCACGCGATATGGGATTTGATGAGTTTTATGGATACAACTGTCAACGCCAGGCACATAGCTACTACCCTGACCATTTATGGCACAACAGAGAGAAAGTGGTCCTGAAAGAGAACGAAAATGATGGCAGAAAGATATATTCACAAGATTTGATTCATCAAAATGCACTGAAATTTATCAAAGATAACAAGAACAAACCGTTCTTCGCCATGCTGACTTATACTTTGCCACATGCTGAACTGAACCTGCCACACGATTCTATCTATAAGATGTATGAGAACATGTTCCAGGAAAAACCATACAATCCTAAAAATGGTTATTATCCTTCAGATAAACCAAAAGCTTCGTTCGCAGCCATGGTAACTCGCCTTGATTTTTATGTGGGACAAGTGATGAAAGAACTAAAGGATTTGGGGCTGGACAAAAATACACTGGTTATTTTTACCAGTGACAACGGTCCTCACCGCGAAGGTGGAGCCGAACCAGATTTCTTTAAAAGCCACGGACCTTTTAAAGGCATTAAACGTGCTCTTTATGAAGGTGGAATCCGCGTTCCAATGATTGCGTCTATGCCAGGAAAAGTAAAAGCCGGCGTAAAGAACGATCACATATGTGCATTCTGGGATGTAATGCCTACATTGGCCGAACTGACTAAAACTAAAATGCCAATAAAGAGCGACGGAATATCAATGCTGCCCACAATCTTTTCAAAGAAAGGACAACTAGAGCATAAATTCTTATACTGGGAATTCCATGAAGAGGGTGGCCGCCAGGCTATCCGTATGGGAAACTGGAAAGGTATCCGCCAAAAAGTGGCTAGCGGAAAGCCAACATTCGAACTGTATGATCTAAGTAAGGACATCCACGAAGACAATAATGTGGCTGCACAATATCCGGAGAAAGCAAAGGAGATTCAAGAGCTAATGGATAAATGTCGCACAGAATCTAAATTGTTCAACTTTGGAAAGAATGAGCAATAGAATAATTAGATAAAAACATGATTCAGGGCTCTGGAAGAAATAATTTCCAGAGCCTGTTTTATTTGATACAACATGTAACTTTCTGAATTAGATTAAATTTGTCTTTTCATAATACATTAAACAGAAAGGGCAAAAAACAAAGAATATTAACTCCAAACTAAAATATTATGAGAAAGAGGCTCAATATTGCTCTTCTTGTTTGGCTCATCTGCTTGCCGATATGGGCAGGCCATCAACCAGAATTTTCGACAGCCGGTTTCTTTTGTCTGAAGAACTCCGGACGTGAAGTGTACTCCATGAATCCGGCTTGGCGATTCTTTAAAGGAACGGCATCAGGTGCCGAAAGCATTAACTTTAATGACAAAAACTGGGAAATGGTGTCACTTCCTAACGGAATAGAATATATACCTACTGAGGCCAGCGGTTGCAGCAACTATCAAGGCGAGGTGTGGTATCGTAAACATTTCACTCCCGAGGAATCGTTGAAAGGAAAGAAACTTTTCCTGCATTTCGAAGCGATCATGGGAAAATGCAAAATCTATGTAAACGGCAAACTACTAACCGAACACTTTGGCGGTTATCTTCCTGTAGTAACCGATGTAACTGATGCTTTGAAATGGAATGAAGACAACGTGATTGCCGTATGGGCCGACAACAGCGACGATCCGTCGTACCCTCCCGGAAAACAACAGGACATGCTTGACTTTGCATATTTCGGAGGTGTATATCGAGATTGCTGGTTGATAGCCCATAACAATGTTTTTATAACCGATCCAAATTATGAAAACGTGGAAGCGGGCGGTGGATTATTCGTTTCATACGACAAAGTATCTGAAAGTTCTGCGTTGGTTATGCTGAAACTCCATATTCGAAACTCAGCACAACAGAATTTTAAGGGTACAGCTGAATTTGAACTGCAACAACCGGATGGACGAAGGGTAGCTATTCAGAAAGAGAAAGTAATGGTTAGCGCCAATGCCGCCGAAAGTTTCTACAATAAGATACTGCTTAAAAATCCGATGTTATGGAGTCCCGAATCACCCACTCTTTACAACCTGTATGTACGAATCAAAGATCAGAAGGGAAAAGTGGTTGATGGATATCGTAAGAGAATTGGTATCCGAAGCATTGAATTTAAAGGGGTCGATGGATTTTGGCTGAATGGTAGACCTTATAAAAATCCGCTGATTGGAGCCAATCGACATCAGGATTACGCAATTGTGGGTAATGCTGTTGCCAATAATGCGCATTGGAGGGATGCGAAAAAATTACGCGATGCAGGTTTGAAAATTATTCGTAATGCACACTGTCCTCAAGATCCAGCTTTTATGGATGCCTGCGACGAACTGGGACTTTTCGTTATTGTTAATACCCCAGGCTGGCAATTCTGGAATAATGCGCCAGTGTTTGAGCAACGAGTATTCAGCGATATCCGTAACATGGTACGCAGAGACCGAAACCACCCATGCGTGTGGTTATGGGAACCTATTCTGAATGAGACCTGGTATCCGGAAACATTTGCCAAAAACACGAAAGAGCTGGTTGAAAAAGAGTATCCTTACCCCTACTCCAATTCTGCATGCGACTTACAAGCAAGAGGAAGTGAATATTTCTCTATTCTTTTTGCTCATCCATTTGAAGGAGATATTGATAAGCATGATCGTTTGGGTAACTATGATAAGACAAAGACCTATTTCACCCGCGAGTGGGGAGATAATGTAGACGACTGGAGCAGTCATAACTCCCCCAGCCGTGTGGCACGTAACTGGGGCGAACAACCTATGTTGATACAGGCACAACACTATGCACATCCTTCTTACCAATACACTTGCTACGAAACATTGTATCGTGTTTCTCGTCAGCATATGGGCGGATGCCTGTGGCACTCATTCGATCATCAACGCGGCTATCATCCTGATCCATTTTACGGTGGAATAATGGATGTTTTCCGCCAGCCCAAATATTCTTATTATATGTTTCAGGCACAGCGAGAACCGGTAAAAAGCGACCTGATTGCCGAAACCGGCCCCATGGTTTATATTGCTCACGAAATGTCGCCCTTCTCATCAAAAGATGTAACTGTATATTCCAACTGCGATGAGGTACGACTCACTTACAACAAAGGAGGAAAGACCTACACCTGGAAAAAGGATAAATCCTTAGGAGGCATGCCATCGCCAGTCATTACTTTCAAGGATGTATTCGACTTTATGGTAGATAAGAAACTGGCAAGAGAACAGAAACAGGCTGAAGTATTCTTGCTAGCCGAGGGATTGATAGACGGAAAAGTGGTGGCGACACACAAGGTATGCCCGGCACTTCGTCCATCAAAACTACTGTTATGGGTTGATAATGAAGGAACAGAACTCGAAGCCAATGGATCTGACTTTGTGACCGTTGTTGCAGCCGTGGCCGATAATAATGGAAACATAAAACGGTTGAGTAATTACTATGTTAAGTTCAAAGTTGAAGGAGAAGGCCGATTGCTGGGAGACAATGAAGTTTTGGCAAATCCTGTGGAGGTACGCTGGGGAACAGCTCCAGCTTTGATTCAGTCGACCACCAAACCGGGCAAAATAAAAATAACTGCTTCTGTTTTATTTGAAGGTTCACAAAGACCTGCCAGTGCAGAACTGGAAATTGAAAGCCACCCATCGGTATTCCCTATGGTTTATAATCCAGCAGAAGCCGAATTGATTCCTACAGTCTCACCGTCTAAAACAGATGCTTCGGAAAACAAGCCGGCTTCTTCTCAGGAAGAAATCAATAAGCGTAAAAGGCAAAACGAGCAGAAATTGAAGGAAGTAGAACGTCAGCAGAGTGAATTTGGTGAAAAACGATGAAAAGCAATTTTATTACGGATAGATTAATCTCACAATGAAAATGAATGCGCGGAAAATCATCTCTTATTTTTGTATATATAGGGGGTGAAATAAAAAGTTCCGCGCTTCATTACCAATAGATTAGCTCAAAAAGTAACAAAGTAAGACAGAAAACAACGAGAAGAATTCTCATTCTCCAAGCCGAAGTTGGGTTAAAATATATTTAACACCTAATTATCAATTGATTAACACTGCATGAATTATACAAAAGAGATTTCTTGATAAAAATAAGCACTTGATTTTACCCCTCAAGGCAGATGTCAATATATAGTTTTTTCATTTTACATCCTTGGATAGTAATAGTACAACAGTAACCTCATCACTTAATTGGTTGATTAGATTCTGAATGTATTATTCCGGGGGGGGGCGAATCCCCCAGCTTCCGCTATTGCATTTATTTTAATATGCTATTATACCAGATTAGATATTCTTAGAAAACAAAAACTTAATAAGATTACGTCTGCGAGCGGAACCTATCACACTCCTTGAAAATATACTACTAGGAAATTAAAATCTGTCACCATGTTTTGCCGATTTTCTCTCGATGTTTTTATTTTACTCCTAGTCAGAAATCCGAGAGATATAGTGAGGCTAAGTTTTCCAACTGAGCCGAGCCTACATGTTCATGCTTGAAACAAAAAACGCCCGCAAATATCTATTTGCAGGCGTCTCAAATTGATAGCGGAAGCTGGGGGAACATATACTTTGCTCATACACAGACTCATATACTAGCCGGTACGAAACGAGTACGAAATTAGCCAATGCCTCTAAAATTTATACTCGCTTTGACTATAGCTATAGCTTCTATGCAGCTCTTATCTATTATCAAAGAGTCGCCTCCTTCGGCAAAGTTCAACAGCGTAACTTTATCAGGCTCTCCGGGAATAGTCTTAACATATTTGCAGAGTGTATAAAACTCGCCACCCATGTTTACACCTACAAGGTAAATCTCCCCGGATATAATATAGCTGAGGTCTTTAATCTCAGAAAAGGCTACAATATCCCCGGGCTTGATAAGTGGGTACATGCTATCATTAATAACATATAAAGCTCCGTCGCATTTAGGCGACCTCGGAATTTTAATAGAGTCTACAGCGTAGGGTTCTTTATTGTTTAGGAAAGACCGAAGGCTTAATCCCGGGCGCATTCTGAAAAGTGGTATTGCACCCTCCTCTTTTTTGGATGGTGTATCTGGAGTTGGAAGGTTTATGACGTCCGGGTGAGTTATTTCTTGCACTGGGTCAGCCCACAAAGCTAGAAGTCTATCGGCACTCGTTCTGTAGTGGGTAGCAATATTAACAATGGTGTCTAGCGACAAAGCACACGTGCCATTGATTTGATTGTTCAGGGTCTTTTGCGAAACCCTCAGTTCTTTTGATAAGGAATTAACAGAATCACCATGCTGTCTCAGCAGTTCTCTAATACGCTCCTTAATTTGTTGGTTATCAACAGTTTTCATATATAAATGGGTAATGGTTAGTCTTATTTTAAGTAATCAGAGTGTTAATGTATGTTAAGAAATGGACTAATAATTTGCTAATTAGAAATCTGTTTCTATCTTTGCATCAGTTAGTTCTAATTACTGATTCTTAAAACAGGAAATATTACCAGTTTTAAACAATTTAGAAAGAGCTAATCTCTCAATTCTTAGCCATATATTTCTAACGAATAGAAATTAAATACAAAAGCTAGACATCGAGAGCAGCAAAGTTAGAAACTATATTCCATATAAGCAATCAGCTTAATATAGTTTAACCTTAATTGCCAGAGATTAACAATTTGAAAACACAAAAATAAAAACGACATGAAAGTACCACAATTTTACACCTCGAAGGAGGTATGCCAGCGCTTAAAGATAAGCGACAGAACCCTCAAAAGGAAAGTGGCAGAGGGGCTTATCAATTTCAGCAAAGCTCCGGGGCTGACCAGTCCTTTGAAATTCACGGAGGAAGATATCAATACTTTTATTAATAAGCACATGCGGATATGATGTATGTTACTAGGCTACGGGTAGTAACGGAAGGTCGAAAGACGGTATCTCACAAGCTAGGAATAGCTGTACGCGACTTAGAGCGTTACCGAGAACTACTTAAAGACTATTTCGGAAAGGTCGCAGCTTTATACTTTGAATATTTCGAATTAGAATAATTATTAACTCCTAAAAAACAAAAAGGTATGCAATCACAAGCGCGACAACTAAAAAGAGGACAAGCTATTATGCTTTATGACTCCTCAGTGAAAAAAATCTCGGTAGTAACGAGAAAAGGGAACAGCAGAAAGTGGAAGCACGTACAGCAGCACCCACGCCGAATACAAGAGGCAGAGCAGATGTACATTCAACGCGTAACTGCTCCCGTCCCAGATTGGCTAGTTAAAGCTACAACGTCTAAACACAGACACGCGGTGATAGACAAAAACTAACCAAACGCAACGCTCTTACAATCGCTCTTTGACATGATGGACAATTCTTTAGTAGAAAATAACTAAGCTGCTGTGCTACGAAAGCTGGCAAGTGATAAAGGTAAAATAATTAGAGCGATACCCATAAATCACGCAAAGCACGAGCACAGTGGCTTACAGTACACAACAATTTAACACTTTAAAAACTATGAACTTAGAATTGAATGTAACATTAACCGCGTCTCCATCTTTAGAGGCGCTAGTCGAAAAACTGATAGCTGCTGTTTCCGGGGAGCAATTCCAAAGAGGAATAAAGATATCAAACGAAGGAACAGTTTCCATGCAGGAAGAACCAACGGAGAAAGTAGCAGAGAAGCCTAAAGCTCGAAAGAGTAGTAAAGCGGCGCAAGTCAGAACGGATATGACCGCAGAAGCAATGCAAGAAGCTCCAAAAACTGAGGAAAGTAAGCCACAAAATGAACAAGGGCTTCCTGACTCGGAGGAACTGAGAGCATTATGCGTTCAACTAGCAAGAGACGGAAAGCGTAAAGAAGCTAAGGACGCTCTTACCTCTCACGGGGTAGAGTCAATCGGAGAGCTTATGGAAACCGCCCCTGAGAATATTCATTCTTTCCATGCCACTTTAAAGGCTCTTATATATGGCTAAGAAGGAACAAGAAAAAGCACATGCGCTGCTGTCCCCTTCTGGGGCAGCTCGCTGGATGATATGCACCCCTTCGGCTGTATTAGAGTCTCAGTTCCCGGATAAAACATCGGACGCCGCCGAGGAAGGCACTCTAGCCCACCTTTTAGGCGAAACGATAATCCGGAACAGACTAGGAAGGGTTTCTGATAAGGCTTTCGCAGATGCTATGGTTAATATCAAGAAGCACAAGTTCTACTCTCCTGAAATGCTGGACTACATGAATGCCTATGCGGACTTCGTGTTAGACGAGCTTACCGCTTCCCGGGTTATTTGTCCGGATGCGGAGATAGAGGTAGAGGTGCAGCTTAATTTATCCGACTACATGCAAGATGCTTTCGGAACAGGGGATATCGGAATAGTATCTGACAAGGTGCTAAAGGTTATCGACCTGAAATACGGTAAGGGCGTAAAGGTAAGCTGTGTAGATAACATACAGATGAAAATATACGCTCTTGGATTCCTTGCCATATACGACATAGCGTATGACATAGAAGAAGTCCAAATGACTATCTACCAGCCTCGAATGGATAATATATCCTCGTACACAATGAAGGTGAAAGACTTACGGGATTGGGCTGAAAATGAGCTCAAACCTAAAGCTAAACTCGCTTTCGACGGACTGGGAGAGTATGTTCCTAGTGATAAGTGCCAGTTCTGTAAAGCCAAAAACCGATGCAGGGCTTTGGCTATGAAAAACCTAGAGGCACTTAAATACGAGTTCCAAGACCCAGACTTATTATCGGATAAGGAAATAACCGAGATACTTACCTATACTGATATGCTTGTATCATGGGCTAATTCTATATCCGGATATGCTCTCCAAGAGGCACTGAACGGTAAGAAATGGGAAGGCTTCAAACTGGTAGAAGGCCGAAGCGTCCGGGTAATAACCGACGACGAAAAAGCGGCAGAAATTCTATCAAAAGAAGGCTTCACAGATGAACAGATATTCACTCGCAAACTGGCGGGTATTACTTCCCTCGAGAAGTTAGTCTCAAAGGCTAAGTTCAACGAGTTACTAGCAGGATTAATCGACAAACCGCAGGGCAAGCCAACGCTAGTCCCGGAATGCGATAGCCGACCGGAGTTCAACGGCATTGAGCAAGCAAAAGCAGATTTTCAATAATTAATAACCTAAAGACAAAATTACAATTATGGCAAAAGTAGTAACAGGAAAAGTTAGATTTTCTTACGCACATGTTTTCACACCTCATGCAATTGAGGAAGGACAAGAACCTAAGTATTCAGTATCTATTATTATCCCTAAAAAGGATAAGAAGACAATAGCTAAGATTCGGGAGGAAATCGAGAAGCTAACGAAAGAGTTCCTCCAAGCTAAAGGGCTAACCAAACTCCCGGCTAAGTTCTATATTCCTCTAAGAGACGGGGACGAGGAAAGAGAGGACGACCCAGCGTATGCAAACTCCATGTTCCTCGGAGCTAGCAGCAAGCGCAAACCCCAGATTGTAGACGACAGTGTACAGCCTATTATAGACTCTGACGAGTTCTACAGCGGTTGCTACGGTCGCGCTTCGATTAATCTGTTCTTGTTTGATAAAGCCGGGAACAAGGGTATCGGCGTAGGACTTAACAACCTACAAAAGCTGGAAGATGGAGAGCGTCTGGGAGGTGGAAGCACTGCCGAAGAAGACTTCGGAAGCGAAGACTCAGACTGGTAATCCGCACACAACACAAGCACAAGGGGCAGCATGGTTCTGCCCCTTCTAAACACAACACACAAAATGCGAAAACTATCTATAGACATAGAGACCTATTCAGAGGCAGACCTTCCTAATTGTGGTGTATATCGCTACGTAGAAGACCCCTCTTTCGAAATACTTCTCTTTGCCTATGCTTTTGACGACGAGCCTGTAGAGATAGTAGACCTCGCACGAGGGGGAGTACTCCCTTTTAAGGTAAAGCTAGCTCTTTTTGATTCCAACGTATTAAAGACAGCATTTAACGCAAACTTCGAGATTACGTGTCTTAACAAGTACTTACTTGAAAGCACGGGATTTAGGCTACGTGAGTCGCAGTGGGAATGCACTAGAGTTCGCTCGGCTGTAGCCGGACTGCCTCTTTCGCTGGAAGCTGCTGCAAAGGTGCTTATGCTGGAGGAACAAAAAATGAGGGAAGGAAAAGCCCTTATTCGATATTTCTCCATGCCCTGTAAACCTACAAAAGCAAATGGGTATAGGTCGAGAAACCTCCCGGAGCATGACCTTGCTAAATGGGAAATATTCAAAACCTATTGTAAACAGGACGTATCGACCGAGAGAGCGATTAGCAACAAGCTGCAAAACATAGAGATAACTCCTACGGAGCAGGCTCTTTGGGAACTAGACCAGAAAATCATATCCCGGGGAATTGAGTTGGATATGGAGCTGGTTCAAAACGCAATTAGCCTAGATACAGAAATCAGGGAAGACCTACTCTGGAAAGCTGAAAAGCTAACCGGGCTAGACAACCCTAACTCTGTTTCTCAGTTGAAAAGCTGGCTAGAGGGCGAAGGAACGGAAGTACCGAAGTCGTTGTCAAAAGACTCTGTATCAGAACTGCTAGGAAGCGGGGAGCTTTCTAAAGAAGCTGAGGAGATGCTTAGGATAAGGCAGGAACTTTCAAAGACCTCTGTTAAGAAGTATCAAGCTATGGCTCGCGCTGTATGCACAGATGGTCGAGTACGCGGCTTGCTTCAATTCTATGGGGCTAACCGTACAGGACGCTGGGCTGGAAGACTGGTGCAGGTACAGAACCTCCCGAGGAACAAGCACCCGGAGCTAGACCTTGCTAGGGAACTGGTTAAGGATAAAGACAGAGTTATGCTGGAGATGTGTTTCGGAAACGTACCTAATATCCTCTCTGAGTTAATCCGGACTGCCTTCGTTGCTAAAGAAGGATGCACCTTATTGGTAGCTGACTACTCCGCAATCGAGGCAAGAGTTATAGCTTGGCTGGCAGATGAACAGTGGGTGCTGGACGTATTCAACTCGCACGGTAAAATCTATGAAGCCACAGCTGCTCAAATGTTCGGAGTTCCTATAGAGAGCGTTACGAAGGGAAGCGGACTACGGGACAGGGGGAAAGTCGCTCAGTTAGCTTGCGGCTATCAGGGAGGGGTTGCAGCCCTTACCGCTATGGACGTAGCAGGAAAGATTCCGGACGAAGAAAAGCCGGGTCTTGTTAAGAACTGGAGAGACGCTAACCCGAACATTGTAAAACTATGGGGTAAAATCGAAAGGGCAGCTGTTAAAGCCGTTAAAGAAAAAACGGTCGTAACAATAGCCCACGGGGTTAAATTCATAGGACAGCGCAATTTCCTTTTCGTTGAACTCCCTTCCGGGAGAAGACTTGCCTACCCTAAAGCCAGAATGGTAGTTAACCGCTTCGGCAGAGAGGCTATCCAGTACGAGGGTCTTATACAGGTAACTAATAAGTGGGGTAAGATTGACACCTACGGGGGTAAACTTACTGAGAACATTGTACAGGCGATTGCTAGGGACTGCCTAGCCTTTGCTTTGTTGAACCTTGAAAACGCAGGCTATAGAGTCTGTATGCACATACACGACGAGGTTGTCATAGAGAACGAAAGTGCCGACAATCTCGAGGACGTCTGCCGGATTATGGCTCTCCCTATACCATGGGCTGAGGGGCTACCTCTTAGAGCAGACGGATTCACGACAAATTTCTATAAAAAAGATTAGAACTATGAAAAAAGGACTAACGGTGCTCAGCCTGTTTGACGGCATGAGCTGCTGCCGCATAGCCCTCGAGAGGGCTGGAATTCAAGTATCGAAGTACTTCGCGTCTGAAATAAAAGACATAGCGATAAAAGTAACTAGGCATAACTATCCCGATACAATACACATAGGAGACGTTACAAAGGTATCATTTAAAGATGGTATTCTACACACAGAGAACGGAGACTTTGAAGTGGGTCACATAGACCTACTAGCTGGGGGTTCTCCCTGTCAGGATTTATCCATTGCGAATAGGACACAATCGGGTTTGGGAGGAAGCAAAAGCTCTCTTTTCTGGGAATACGAAAGGCTAAAGAAGGAAATAAACCCGACTTACTTTATCCTTGAAAATGTGGGTTCTATGCCAAAGTTTGACCGTATGCTGATATCAGAGGCTCTCGGGGCTACGGGGGTGAAGATAAACTCTTCCTTAGTGTCAGGACAGCTAAGGGATAGGATATACTGGACGAATATTTGGGAGAGAGAGAGAGAAATTCCAATTCCGAAAGACAGAGGAATTATGCTATCCGACGTGCTAGATAGCGGATGGACGGAAAGAAAAAAAATCCAATTGCATACTTGCTAGGTACGCATACGCTTATAAATACGCCCTAAAAGACGAAAAATATAAGAGTGCTCACACTCAGGAGGTGCTCGTAAAAAGGCATAAAAAGGGATTTATGACCCTGATTCACGAGGATGGGCACATGCGTTTTATGACCCGAAGGGAGCTTGAAAGACTACAGACTGTTCCCGAAGGATATACTGACGTACTTGACTATGCGGACGCCGCCGATGTACTTGGGGATGGCTGGACGGTAGATGTAATAGCCCACATATTTGCAGGAATTAAATGCTAACACAAAAGATTAGAACTATGAACGACAAATTTCTATAAAAAAGATTAGAACTATGAAAAAAGGACTAACGGTGCTAAGCCTGTTTGACGGCATGAGCTGTGGACAAATAGCCCTGAGGAAGATAGGATTGCCCCTAGAGAAATACTACGCCTCCGAGGTTGACAGACACGCGATTGCCCAGACGATGCTCAACTTCCCCGAAACCCTTCAGCTGGGGGACGTTACGAAAATAAACCCGGAGGAACTAGGGAAAATAGACATACTAATAGGAGGCAGCCCTTGTCAGTCATTCAGTTTCGCAGGTAAGAGAAATGGGATGGCAACGACTGAGAACGAGGAGATATACACTCTTGAACGATACATTGAGTTAAAGGGGCAGGGGTTTGAATTTGAAGGGCAGAGCTACTTGTTTTGGGAGTACATACGTATTCTGACAGAACTGAGGAAACGTAATCCAGAAATAAAATTCTTGCTAGAGAACGTTAAGATGCAGGAAAAATGGGAAAAAGTACTAAGCAAAGCCATCGGTGTACCCCCTACCCTCCTAGATTCTAAGTCGGTATCCGCACAAAGGAGACAGAGGCTGTACTGGACTAACATCTACTATCGTTTAGACCCTGACCGAATAGAGGAGGACTACACAATACCCCCTCTCCCCGAGAAGGGCATTATACTTAAAGATATTCTATGCCAAAACGTACCTGAGAAATACATTTTGTCTCATCTGAACGATAAACCCCGAAAGCTCACAGCGAATTATATGCAGCTCCTAGAAACCTATTTTGACAGCGATTACAGATTTTGGTACGATACGGGGAGTCACGGAACACTCCTAGCTAAAGGGGTCGCTAGTACGGGAGTGTACACAGAGGGTACTATAAGAAGGCTCACCCCTACGGAGTGCTCACGATTGCAGACTATACCTGACTGGTATAGGTGGGGGTGCAGTGAAGCTCAACAGTATAAGATGCTAGGAAACGGCTGGACGGTAGATGTAATAGCCCACATATTTGCAGGAATTAAATGTTAACACAAAAGATTAGAACTATGAACGACAAATTAGATTTAGTACAAATTTTGAAAAACGCGCCGGAGGGTACGGAACTTTATTCTCCTATTTTTGGAGTAGTATATTTATTCAAAACATGCCCTCCGGATTTACACCAAATAAAATGCCGTGAGAAAACTGGGAGACCTATTAGCTTTGACCTCTCGGGTAGATATTATGGGGCATATCCAGAAGGAGAGTGCATGTTATTCCCCTCAAAGGAATGTAGGGACTGGTCTAAATTCAGAATTGACCTTCCAAGAGATACTCCGGTAATGATTAAGAGTCCCAGTAATGATGGATGGAGGCTCAGATACTACGCTGAGAACGGGAGTGCATATCCAGATGGTTATAAATCCGATAAGGGATTTGCTCCGGTCTACTGGGGTTATATTATACCAGTATCTGAGTTCAACTTCGAAAACCCTACAACCGAGGGCAAAACTAACTACGGTACTTATGGTAGGTAGAGTAGAGGGTCTAAGGATAATAGCTGCCTATTGGGCGGCTAAGACCAGAACTAGCCAAGAGGAATTGCAGGAATTGCTAGAGCAAATAGACAGTAACACCCACGCCACTGAGGAAAATATCATAGCCCTATCGCGTAAGGGAATACTGATATTCCACGTATTACGAGGGCGCTCGGAAACTTTGGAACGATGCAAAAAGGGCAAACTAACCTCAGAGGAAGTACTTGACAAGCTGTATAAGGTAGCTACATGCCAGATATGATGCGAAAGATAATAAGCGCCATACTTGGCGCAGCTGTAGGATATAGCCTATTTGCGGCAGAGCTAGGAGACTTTACGTTCTTAATGGGGCTGCAATCCAACCTAGTAGCCCCTATCCTATTATGCCTCTTAGTTACAGCTATGGTGGCGGCATTCTTCATCTGGATAGCCGTATCGCTGCTAGGAGAAATTATTTCAGATTATAAATCTCAAAACTTAAAAACAGATAAAACTATGGAAAATTTTTATAAAGTCGGGGATAAAGTCCTCGTTAAATCGAGAGAATGGTATGAAACCAGCAAAGACTCCGACGGTCGCGTTGAGTGCGTTGGCGATACGTTTATGCCCCAAATGGAAGAACTATGCGGTAAAGTAGGAACTATCAGGAGAGAGCACCTGTCTAGGAATGGCCATATTCTCTATAAGCTTTACTTCAAAGACGTAAATCCTGAGCAAGACTGTTGGTTTACGTATGATATGCTCGAAGGCAAAATAGTGGAAACGGATATCAAAGACCTAAAAATCGGCGATAAAGTTCTGCTTAAATCTAAGGAATGGTACGACAAGAGTCGTAAGACAGCAGATGGGGGTATAACTTTATCTCAGTATTATTTTAACCCAGATATGGCTAGATACTTAGGTAAAGTAGTACACGTTATTGGAAAAGAATATGACTATCATAGAGATTTTGGATACATAAAAATATCCGAAGACGGCCGATGTTGGGACTGGACGTCTGAAATGATTGAAGGTAAGTTGGTATCTCCAGAAGATGCAAGTGCTGCCCTAGAGTCTGTTACTTTCGAAAAGAAAGACGAACCATTGTTCAAAAACCCAGACGGGACTACGAACCTGTTAGCCAAAGCGGCTCATATCCTTAATGGAGACAGGCAAGCCGACTACTCAGACCCGGTAGAGAACTTCGAGACAATTGCTAAGATTGCATCTATTCTCAACGGCAGAGAGGAAACACCGGAGACTTGCGTTAGCGTAATGATGGCAGTTAAGCTAGCGCGTGAAGCCTTTAAGCACAAGGAAGACAACTTGATAGACCTTTCGGCTTACGCAGAGATACGTAACCGTATTTTTGAGAAGAAAGGAGGTAAGGCATGATAGGCTTCATATTAATACTAGCCGTTATAGGCATAGCAGTTGCGTGGGCTATACAGGAAGACCGGATAGAGTCAGACATAGCTAGGATTCTCGATGGAAAAGAAATTATTATGGCTAAGGCGCATACCCTAGAAGACCTAGAGTGTCAACTACAGAGGGTAATGCGTTCAGATACGTATTCCATCACTAGGACAACTACCCCGTCAGTTATGAGGAATGGGGCTGTTAGAGATAGGTTTAAGGTGCTTTACTTCCGAGGCTCTTACTATGTGATTACTACAAAATCAAGCACTTAGCACTAAGCCGACTCTCCGCAGCAAGGAGAGTCGGCTTCTCCCAGAGAATAACTTTTTAAATTGAAATACAAGTGAACAAGGACATCAGCAAAATTCGGTATGACACAGAGCTCGCAATAGCGGTAGGAAAAAGCCGTAAGGACACTAACTGGAAAAACAAAAGGGTTCGTTGGAAAGCCCTACTGGAAAAGCTATCTAAGGAGCACAGAACGCACGAAAGCTCAAAAGAGTATAAGAGTGCGTCTCGTGACAGAAAAGCTGAAATAAAGGACGTAGGAGGCTTTGTCGCAGGGTATATAAAAGAGGGTAGACGTAAGTCGGAGAATATAGTCTCCCGAAGTGCGCTGACTCTCGATATAGACTACGCTACTGAGGACTTGTGGGAAACAGTTAAAGACTTCTTTCCTTTTGCCTCATGCGTCTACTCCACGCACTCGCATACTCCAGAGTCCCCTAGACTAAGGCTTATTATACCTCTTAGCCGGGAAGTCTCTCCAGAGGAATATGAGGCCGTGGCAAGAAAGGTAGCCGGAGACATAGGGATAGATGCTTTCGACGACACCACGTTTGAGCCAGCCAGACTAATGTACTGGCAGAGTACGCCGGACGACGGAGAGTATATATTCGACTACAACGACGCCCCTATCCTAGACCCGGACAAAGAGCTTTCGCGCTACAGAGATTGGACGGATAGGAGCCAGTGGCCTGTGTCCTCACGAGTTGGCAAAGTTCTCGAAAAGGAACGTAAGAAGCTGGGAGACCCCCGGGAAAAATCGGGGGTAATCGGGGCTTTTAATAGAGCCTACGACATACACGAAGCGATAAGCACATTCCTTCGAGACATCTACGAGCCTTGCGATATTAGCCCTGACAGGTACACCTATACCGGAGGCTCTACGTCTGGAGGGCTTGTGACCTATGACGACTCTTACGCATGTAGCCATCATAGCACAGACCCGTGTTGCGGTCGTACCCTCAACGCTTTTGACCTAGTTAGAGTTCACATGTTTGGCGAGCTTGACGACAAGGATAAAGACACTATCCCGGTTAACAAGCTGCCGAGTTTTAAGGCTATGGAGGGGTTTGCCGCTAAGGACGAGAAGGTCAAGAGGGCTATACTTGAGGCAAACAGCCAAGAGGTTAGCGCCGATTTTTCAGAGCCGATAGACCCGGACGACGAACTAGATAGCGACGAGGCGCTAGACCTATTAGCCAAAGAACTTGAATACGACGGTCGGGGGCAGATACTCCAGACAATAAACAACGCGGCCGCTATCCTAAAGTACGACCCTTTGCTAAGAGGTACTTTCGCCTATAACGAGTTTGACGCTAGAGAGGTGGCGCTAAGGGACTTACCGTGGAGAAAAGTAAATAAATCTAACCGGAGTTTAGTTGACTCTGACGACTCGCAACTTCGGCAATATATCGAAAAATATTATAAAATTATGAGCAAGTCAGTGATACAGGATGCTTTGCAGAACACAGTAACCAATAACAGGTTTAACCCGGTAAAGGACTATTTAGATAGCCTAGTCTGGGATGGAACTCCGAGGATTGAAAACCTCCTCATAGAGTTCTTAGGTGCAGAAGATACGCCATATACCCGGGCGGTTATGCGCAAAGTTATGATTGCCGCAGTGGCAAGGATTTACGAGCCGGGTAAGAAGTTCGACAACGTGCTTACCCTCGTAGGTTCTCAGGGTGTAGGAAAATCAACCTTTGTCCGGATGCTCGGTAAGGACTGGTACTCGGATAGCTTCAACTCCATACAAGGCAGAGAGGCTTACGAGAGCATACAGGGCGTATGGATTATGGAAATGGGTGAGCTGGCAGGTCTTCGTAAAGTGGAGATGGAGACAGTTAAGCACTTCCTATCCAAGTGCGACGACCGCTACCGGGTTGCTTACGGGAGACGTACACAAACGTTTAAGCGGCAGTGCGTATTCATAGGTACTACCAACGACTACGACTTTTTGAAAGACCCTACGGGCAACCGCAGGTTCTGGCCTGTAGAGGTTGGGATTACTATCCCTAATCGAAGACCGTGGGAGATAAAACCCGAGGAGGTAGATAGCTTCTGGGCTGAGGCTGTAGAGTACTACCTAGCCGGGGAAGAACTTAACCTAACGGGAGAGCTGGAGGAAATGGCAATCATACAACAGGAGCAGCACACAGAGCAAAACGCTCATGCCGCTAAGATTAACGAGTACCTAGACAAGCTCCTACCGGAGAACTGGGACGAACTGGACTTAGTAGACAAGCGTATGCACCTAGCAGGTGGAGAGCTAGTTCCGCAGGGAACTGTAAGGCGAGACCGGGTTACTGTTATGGAGATATGGGAGGAGTATTTCAATCAGCCGGGGGCTAACTTAGACCCTATGAAAAACAGGGAAATACGAAACATCATGCGCCAGAACAAGTCTTGGGAGTCCTTCCGCTTCCGAGTAGGTGGAGAACTGGAACGAGGCTACCGGAGAGTTGTATGAGCTTAGAGAAAAGACTTGAACAAAGGCTTAGGATTGCAGTAAAGCGACGAGGCGGTATAGCTTTGAAGTTTTACTGCTTATCCTATACCGGAATGCCTGACAGGATTATACTTATGCCCGGGGGCAAGGTCTACTTTGTAGAACTGAAATCAGAATACAAAAAACCATCTCCTAGACAGGCATTCGTACATGAGCAGCTGAGGCAGTTAGGCTTCGACGTATCTTACATGAACACCGAAGAACAGCTTACCAGCTTTTTAGATAGAATAATTCAAAACTAGGCAGATATGAAAAAACTATATTTCAAAAGCATAGACGATAACCTCTGTCAATATTTAGAAGATTGCCTGAACGAAGCTAAGGCAGATGGAGAAACAGAAACAGTTACTTTAATTGAAGCTATACCAGAAAGAGTAAGCGGTAATAGATGGTGTACCTTATGCGGTGCTGTAGTAGAACAATCTGAATGTTCCAAGAAAGCATGTTCCTCTTATGATAAGCCATTAAAAGGTAATGCTTGTGCAAATAAAGGACAGCTTTATACTTATGGCAATGAAGTTACTTTTGATATTAAAACAGGAAAACAAATTTAAGCAAAGATGAAAATTAAAACCCGTGCTAAGATTCTGCACAACGTATTACGATACCCAGTAATTTGCATATCAATACCCCTACAATTAATTGCCCTTCTGCTGACTCGCATTGATAAGCTATTAAAGGCAATGCTCTGGGAATGGGGGCTATTCTTATTAAGGCAAACTGGAACGAAATAAGCAGTTATGAGCCCTGAATTAGAGCCGGGCTGGCTTTCGGTTTATTGATTAACACAAAATTATTATGAGCATTTTAGAGATTACCTATAGGGCTAAATGTAAGCATTGTAAGTACTACGATACTTCTCTTAACCCAAAAACGAAACGTAGGCAATCTTACTGCCTACTCCAGCAAGTCTTTATACTCAAAGAGGATTTGGCTTGCAAAGATTTTGAACTTTAAAACGAGTAATTAACACAAAACACGTAAAACTATGAAGTACATTTTAATTCCTATGTTTAAAATAGCAATACTGCTATTTATAGTATTCCTACACGCCCCAGCGCGTATTTTATGGAATATGTTCTACCATCTAAAACTGACTACCCCGAGGACTGCCCTTCTCATGAATGAAGACGTAAGTCTACTGGACTACAGCTTCCGTGATATATTGAAGGATATATTCTCGAAGCAAGGCACTGACGAATTTTTAGAAGGCTAATGCTGAAACGGGAGAACATGTATAACTACCAGAAGTTCTCCACCAAGCATATACTCTCCCACCCCTATGCCGGATTATTTCTGGATATGGGGCTGGGAAAGACGGTATGCTCCCTTACCGCTGTGGACGACTTAATGTTCGACCGCTTAGAGGTGGATAAGCCACTTATCATTGCCCCTAAGCGCGTTGCAGAGAGTACATGGCCGGACGAGGTTAGTAGGTGGGAACATCTGAAACATCTTCGAGTCTCGGTAATAACCGGGACGCCTAAGCAGAGGCTAGCAGCTCTCGAGGCTAAAGCGGACATATATGTAATCAATCGGGAAAACGTAGCTTGGCTGGTAGACTACTACGGCAAGAAGTTTCCTTTCGACATGCTTATAATCGACGAGCTATCCAGCTTCAAGAGCCCTAAAGCTGTCCGGTTTAAAAAGCTAAAGGCCGTACGCCCTATGCTAAAGAGGGTAGTAGGCTTAACAGGTACTCCTAGCCCTAATAGCTACATAGACCTGTGGAGTCAGTTGTATCTTCTGGATATGGGGCAGCGACTTGGAAAGTCTGTATCTACCTTCCGGGGTACTTATTTTAAGCCGGGCAGAACTAACGGGCAAGTGGTCTTTGACTATGTACTACTACCCATGATGGCCGAGGAGATACAGAGCCGGATATCGGATATCTGCATATCCATGAAGTCCGAGGACTACCTAGAGCTGCCTGACCGGATAGACCACTTTATTAAAGTCAAGCTATCCAAAGAGGATATGCAGAAGTACAGGGAGTTTGAAAAGAACTACGTTCTAAGTCTTCCGGACGAGGAGATATCAGCCGTTAACGCTGCATCTCTCTCCAACAAGCTGCTGCAATATGCCAACGGAGCAGTGTACGACGACGAAAAAAACTATCACGTAGTACACGACGCGAAGCTAGAAGCCCTCGAGGAAATAATAGAGTCAGCCAACAGCCCGGTTATGGTTGCTTATGCGTATAAGCACGACTTAGACCGTATTAATGCTAGGCTGAAAACCTATAAGCCTCGTATGCTTAACACGAAGCAGGATGAAAAGGACTGGAACGAAGGCAAGATTAGGGTTCTGCTGGTTCACCCAGCCAGCGTAGGGCACGGACTTAACCTCCAATTTGGCGGACATAATCTGGTGTGGTTCGGAAACACGTTTAGCCTAGAGCTGTATATGCAGCTCAACAAGAGGCTACACAGAAACGGGCAGAAGCACCCGGTATTGATTTACCACCTAATAACGGAGGGTACACATGATGAAGATGCCATTAAGGCTCTTACTAGAAAAGACGCGGCGCAATCGTCGCTAATGGAATGCATAAAAGCACGAATAAAACTTATCAAAGAGCAGACATGAAAAGAAAAGGTATGAGAAGAATCGTTAGTCGTATCTCCCTAGAGAAGTACGAGCGTCTGGAGCGAGTAAGGAAAAAGCACGGGTTTAAATCTATATATCAGATTGTCGCATACCTTATAGACTGCTTCTTACGAGCCACTGACCCGAGAGAGTACGAAGACCCTGTTCATGATGAAATAAAACTCATGTTCAGGGAGGTAGCGGGCTGGAGTGATTGCCCTTCTCCTTAACCGCATACCCCCGAAAAGGGGGTATCGTTTTTAATTATAAAGGGGGTATCGTTTTTAACTAATAAAGTATTTATGGAAAACAAGTCTCAACTATTTGTCAACGCAAACAACAAGCCCTTCATAGACAATTTCATGGAGAGGCACTATGAAAAACTAGCCCAAAAATTCCGGGCACACGACAACAAAATTAATTCAAGAGGTAACTCGTCTATGGATATTCTGCATGACACAATTCTGGCGCTCTATAGGGCTCCGGATAACTTCGAATCGCAGAAAGAGGCAGACGAATGCATACACGCAAAGTTCAGAGGTATAGCGCAAGTGCCAAAAGCCCCAAAGCTAAGACCTGTAGAAGCACCACTGATTTAAGATAACTAAATGAAACTACTAAGAATTGTCCATCATGCGGAAGCGGAAAGCCCGAAGCACCTAAGAGCCGAATTTATTAAAGGCGAAAAGGTTGCTAGGGCTTTCTGGCGTTGAGGCTTGTTGCTGGTGAGGCTTACTTATAAGGATGCGTAAAAGCATGGAGTCATACCCCTACCTCGTGAATCGCGATGGAGGTTCTTCAAAAAGTAGAAGGCTCTCTGGAAAATAAAAATCACTCGAAATTTCTCACGAATCACGCTGAAAATTTTCATGACTCACGCTGAAAATCCAGCTAGTGACCCCCCTAAAAACAGGGGGTCTACTCCCCCGGAAAAATGCTAAAATATTCTCGTTTTCTGACAAAAAAGGGCTATTTTTTAACACTTTGCTCCCTATCAGGGTGTGCCGCCCTTTCGGTTTTTAACATTTCAAAAGTACAAAACTATTAAAATAATTAACATTTATGGCCTCTAAGCAGCAATATAGAAAATTGATAAACTCTAAAAAGTGGCAAAAACTCCGGCTTTTTAAGCTTAAAAATAGCCCTCTTTGTGAACGCTGTTTGCTCTCAGACCGGACAACTCCGGCGTCTGAGGTTCACCACATTACCCCTGTCGAAACAGGGTGTAATGAAATACAAATGAAGCAATTGGCATACGACTACACCAATTTACAGGCTCTTTGCCGGGCGTGTCACGTCGCCGCGCACGTCGAACTACAAAGCAAGAGCAAGCAAGCCGCGAAACAAGCGGCCGCGAATAACACTAATATGTTTTTAGAAAAATATTTCTCATAGGCTTGCTTTTAATCGTTTTGAGGGCTTTTCACCCTATTGGCATATAGTTGTATTATATTATAGTCTAAATTGATTGTAGAGCCTAAAAATAAGCTCTTTGGCGTTATATTGTAACGGTTAACGCGTCCGGATTGTTTTTCACGTACTCGATTTTTTCGGCTCATGCTTTTGCGGAATCGCGAAAAAATCGTGTATAAAGTAAGCCTCTACACGTGATATTGTAGAGGCTTACTTTATAGATGCGGTTGATTTATACGCATTATTCAGTGTATTCTAAACCCGCTATATCTATTACTATATCGCGCTCGATTGCAAGGGCGGCAAAGTCGTTCTTTTGTTTTCATGTCTATTAATTTAAATGATTTGCTTCAAAAATTTAGGCTCGCGTTTATATGGCTTTTTACCTTTGCTGGAGGGTGTTCCCTGTAGCGTTATACCCATTTTTTGACCGTCTACGTAGTAAGATAGATAATAACCCGTAGCACCTTTAATTAAGAGGTGATAGCACTTGTTATCGCCTTTATTAGCTGCAATAACGTTGTAGCCTGTTAGGCTGCTTAATTCTTGAATTGTTTTCATAGCTATTTTTTTTTAAATTGTTTCAAATATACTAAATTTTATTATATCTCAATCCGTCAGAGTGATAAAAGTACTTTTTTGCCTCTCCGGCGCGGTTGCATACTTCGTGCAATTGCATGTATCTGTAATGTATTGCACCCTCTCCAAAAAGTATCTCTGAGGGTGTAGGATTGCGCCAATAGTCCACAACAGCGGGTGTTAATAGGTTTATAAAAGTCGCCCCGTCAATCTTCCCTTTACAGAAAAAAGAATGAAACAAGTACGGGTCAAAACGATACGAGTTTTTAAGCGCCCCGGTTTCAAGGACGAACGCGAAGTTATCGTTCATGCCTTTTTGTTCGAAGAAAAACCAATCAGATAGCATATTCAATGCGGTATATATGCAATCCGCTTCGAATGTTCTCTTTGTTGCTAATACTGTTATCTTCTGCATAGTATTATTCCTCCTCTTCGTTATATTCTAATTCATTGAAAAAATCGTTTATCTCAGCTCTCAATCCTTGAAACTCCTCTTTTAGCATCTCAGTATATAGCAGCGTCGCAAGAATTTCGCTGTCAAGGTTAGATGGTGTGTACCCGTACTCCTCAGCAATCTTGAGAGACCTATTAAGTGAGGCGTCGTGTTCAGCAAGGAAGTTAATTGCTTTTGTAGAGTATATTATTTCGCCCTCACTTTCGAATACGCCGTTATCATTTAAAAGGCTTTCTATTGCGTCGTATGCGTCTTCATGGGTCACATTATCTATTACGTTCTCAATATCTTCATCAGTTAGATGGTCATTTACGCATATATCTGTTGACAGGTCTTTAAAAAACTCTCTTACTTCATTAATTACATTTGTTTTCATAATCGTATTGTTTTAAGTTATTTAATCAATTTGTTTCTATCTATAGCGGCCGCCCCACCTATGAGGCACGCCGCGATTATTATAATTTCAATCATTTCTTTTTATCCTTTCTATTACTAGCACTATGAGAATACATAGCGCCCATAGTGCTATAGTTACCTTTATTGCTGTTTCCATATTACATTAAACTTTTCATATAACGAATCTATAGGATATGTGGTCATGTGTTCCACTATGTAATAAAAGGTTGTGTACACCTCTGCTGTTAGGGTAATACCTGACTTCTTATTTATGATTGTTGCAGTTCTCATATTAGTATCGCTTTAATATCTATAACTCGTATATCTCAATTAGCCACACGCATATAACGGGAAAGTGCTTCTTCAAGAAACTCTTAATCTCCTTTTTACTAAAGTCTGACTCTAGTAGTACATCTATTAAGTCCGATGTAGCCACGTCGCCCGACTTGCAAGCGTTGTACAATGCTAATGTGCTTTCTGAAAAGTGTTCTAATCGTATCATAACCGTATGCTTTAATAGTTAATATTCTGTTAGACCGATAAGGCGTCTTTGCCTTAATGCTTTGCAATGTTAGTAAGATGTTTCTAACCTTGCAAGCGTTTATACAATCTTTAACCTTTGCGTTTCTTAGGGCTTTTGCGCTTTGCGCCTGATATGGCTAGCAATAAGGTGCGCAAATACGCTGTAAAGGCTTGCTGTAGGGAGTTGTAGGCTGTTTGCCTATGTAGTAACTAAGTTCTTAGGAGGTGAGCCAAAGTGGTGTATTAGTGGTTAAATATGTAGTAATGTTTTACGTTAATGAGAAGTGCAAAGGTGCTGAAACAGCTTGGTGGTGGGAATTCCCGGTGCTTCGTTGGAATCTTTGTAAGGATTTGTGAATGGGGGGGAGGGTTTTTTGAAACGAGCGACCGGGGTCGGAAACGCACCCGCCCCCCTAGTTACACGCGCGGAGCATTTTTGGGCGGTGGGGGTATCGGCTGGAATCAGCATAAAGTAATATTTAAATACATATCTATGAGGGTAAGGGGGTGCGCCCCATGCCTAAAATCTGTGCCACTTATCAGAAATACAAGTGGCACAGCTGGCACACAAGTGGCACAGAGCATGAAAAAGTTGTGCCACTTGTGCCACTTGTGTGCCACTTATTTTTCAGCTACTGGAACAGCTACAGCCCCGACTAGCAAAGGGTTTGAGTATGGTTGTGCCACTTGTGCCACTAAAAAACAGCAAAAACATTTTTTAACTAAATAGGCTTTTTTTGTAAATATATAAGAATTACAAGCCCCTATATACTGCCTAAATCGACCAAAATAAAAGTTTCGCGATTTTTAGTGGCACAAGTGGCACAAGTGGCACAACGCTACTTTTTCTGGCTTGCAATACAGCGTAATTTATATTTACAGTAAATTCTATAGCCTGTTCTAGCTAAATATATGTGTTTTTATAACTTTTCTGCTAAAAGTGTACGCCAAAACACCGCTTTTCAGGAATATATGTAGCAACCATAATCTAAAAACAAATATGAGCAAGAAGAAAAACAACGAAATAGAAGAAATCGCTGACGAAATACGCGCTGCTCTTAAAGCGGAGGGCGCGTACTCAGAGCTTCTGGAATGCGCCATAGAAGATTACGCGCAGATTAGATACATGAAAAGTGCAGCTTTAGCGAGCATTAAGTCTAAAAAGGACTTGGTGGTATCGGAGAAGACCCGCGAAGGGCATACCCGAGTTAAGATTAGCCCTACGGTTGGCTTGGTAACTTCTCTCGTAGAACAGAGTAGAAAAATGTTAATAGAGCTAGGTATGACTGCTAGAACTGCTTCCGCGCAGGAAGGAGACGATGTAGACGAATTAAGCAAGCTCGTTAACGGTGCGAAGGAGGGCGTATGATACAGCCGGATGCACAACTGATGCGCGAGCTTAAAACGGAAACTGTATCTAGGCTGGAGTCCATTGCCGTAGGCAGGTACAACCTAGAAGCTACCGACGAAAGGTTACTCGAATACGTACAGAATTGCATCTCTGACCCGGACGGACATAATGTATATGAACTACTATCCATACTCCGCTTTTTCTCGTTTCTGGATAAGTACGAGTTCCGGACTGGAGATGTTAAAGCCTTCATTCTCTTTTACGAATACCTGAGATTCTCGGGAGTCAAAGGAGCTACTCGGTACAAGCTAACTCCAGTACAAGTTTTCCAGTTCGCAAACATAAAAGGATTTTACTATCCGGGTACGCCTAAAAGAGTAATCCGGGATGCTTTGCTTTTTGTACCTAGAAAATTTTCTAAGACAACCTCCGTAGCGGCTCTTGCCATCGAAGACCTTTTGTTCGGAGATGCGAATGCTCAGGCATACACAGCAGCTAACGGCTATAAGCAAGCCCAGATATGCTTCAACGAAATTAAGGCAATCCTTAGAAGGCTAGACCCTAAGTTCCGAAGATTCCGGATTAATCGCGAGAAGGTGTATAACCTGTGTAAAGGCAGAACCTCTTTTGCGGAGTGCCTTTCTTCCAACCCGGACAAACTGGACGGATTGAACGCTTCTACTGTTATCCTTGACGAGTTCGCACAGGCCGATAGCGCAGACCTTAAAAACGTTTTGACCTCCTCTATGGGAGCTAGGCTAAATCCTCTTACGATAATCATTACTACAGCCTCTGATAAGTCGGAAGCCCCTTTTACTGAAATGCTTAAACACTACAAGGCTATACTTCGCGGAGAGATTGAAAACGACTCCGTATTCGCTCACATTTTCGAGCCGGACGTAGACGACGCAGAGGACGACCCTAGAACTTGGCGAAAGGTTCAGCCCCACATGGGGATAACCGTTTATGAAGACTTCTACCAAGAGCAATGGAAGAAAGCTCAGATATCAGCAGAGGACATGAAGGAGTTTAGAAACAAACAGCTAAACATCTTCACAAGCAGCATAGCTAGAGAGTGGATAAGCAAAGACCAGATAGAGGAACTGTATTTGGATATTCCAGAAGAAAATCTGGAGGGCTTAACTGGCGTAGCGTCTGTGGACTTATCAGTATGCGACGACTTTTCGGCTGTTTCGTACACCCTGTACATGCCGCACAGATACAGGAATGGTAATCTTTGTCCTTTTCACTCCATAACGGAATACTATTTCCCCGAAGGACAGCTGGAAAACCACCCTAACCGAGAGCTGTACAGAATGTGGATAGAACAAGGGCACTTGAAAACGTGTAAGGGGAATGTAATTGACTACGAACAAATAGCCAACGACATTCTGAGTAAGCCTTACGTCCTCATGGGTTTGGGCTATGACAGCTACAAGTCACTGGAGTTCGTGAAAATAATGGAGGTATCTGTCGGAAAAGACTACCTGTACCCTATTAGTCAGACTTACGGGACTTTCACCTCTCCAGTGGAGAGCATTGAGCTGACTGTTAACCGAAAGCAAATGACCTTCGACCCGAACCCTATTACTGCGTATTGCTTTGCTAACGCTGTGGTGGATGAAGACCGTATGGAGAACCGTAAACCCATAAAGGTATCTCATAACCTTAAAATTGACGGGGCTATCACAAACACCATGAACTTTTACCTATTGAATAACGTAAAAATGACAAAATAATGAAACTATTTGGACTAGAAATCAGCCTTCGCAGAAGGCGCGACGCCCCGGAGTTGCGGTACATATCCTCTGACGACCCCTTCCTCAACGAGTATTTCGACTTGATAGGCTCCGGAGCTGCTAACAATATAAACGTTACCAGCGGAGATTCCGCCATGAGCCTAGCAACTGTTTTCAGGTGCGTATCTATCCTGTCAGGGACTATAGCCTCTCTACCACTAGAGATACGGCGCAAGAAAAGCAGACACTATGAGGTAGATACTGAACACGAGTTATACCCTATATTCTCTTGGATGGCTTCCGGGAGGCAAACCTTTTACGAGCTGCTAGAAAACGCCATCATTGAGATGTACAACGAGGGTAATGCCTACATTCTCATAAAACGGAAGCGCGGCGAAGTATCGGAGCTTGTGCTATGTAACCGAGGCTCTGTGAACTATGACAAGTTTACTCATACATATCGCATTCACGACTGGGTTAACGGTATTAATGGAGTGTACGAGGCTTGGCAGGTTATTCACCTGAAAAACAAGAGCATTGACGGAGGCTATACGGGAGTATCTACAATCTCCTACGCAGCAAGGACAATGAATGTAACCGCCAATGCCGACCAGCAGACCTTGAATGAGTTGAAGGGGGGCAATAGGATGAAAGGTTTCGTAACTGGAGGGGATATAGCTTCCGGTATGGGTAAGTATCAGGATAAGCAAACCGACATTGTTAAGGAGCGCCTGAAAGCCGAACTGGCAGCGGGGGAAAACATTATGAGATTGCCCGCCGGGGTAGACTTCCGGCAGCTATCTATCACTCCCGCAGACGCGCAGCTTTTGGAAACAAGAAAATTCTCAGTGTTTGAGATATGCCGCTTCTACGGGGTTCACCCGGATAAGGTATTCGCTGAGGCTTCGTCTAACTATAAGGCAAGTGAAAACAGTCAGGTATCATTCTTGACAGACACGTTGCAGCCAGTTCTAGCTAAGATTGAGGCGGAGTTCTCCGCAAAACTAATACCTAAAAACCTAATAGGCAAATATCGTATCAAATTCGACATCTCGGCTCTGTATCAGGTAGACCTAGACACTAAATCGAAATATTACAAACAAATGCAGGAAATCGGGGCATTCACCACAAATGAAATCCGGCAAAAAGAAAACCTACCTCCCGTAGACGGTGGGGATATAGCTTTTGTTAGCTGTAACATTGCTCCTATTGACTCTGCAAAAATACGAGGAGAGAAGCCAGAAGATTCGTCCGCTGAGGGTAAAAAAGAGCCTCCGGAAAAGCCTATTACGGGTAAAAACGAAGAAAAAGATAAAAAAGTAGAAGAAAATGAGGCTGAAACCTAAAAAAGTGTACGCCAAAACACACCTTTTCGGGAATATAGGTAGAGGCTATTAATCACTTAAAATCAATAACATGGAAATTAGAAGTTTTGACGGCCTAGCCGCCCCAAAAATTGTGGACGGGCGAACCGTTGAGGGCTACGCTTTGGTGTACAATCAGCGCTCTAAAATCATGTATGACGAGAAGGAAAGACGAGTTTTCCATGAAATCATATCAGATAAGGTAGCCTCTCCGGAGCTACTAGAGAGAAGCGACGTAAAAGCGCTGATTGAACACAACAGAGAGAGGCTTTTAGCCCGGTATAACAAAGGCGTAGGAACTCTCTCGCTAGAGTTCGACGACCACGGACTTAAATACAGGTTTGAAGCCCCAAACACCCCAGATGGGGACTTCGCTCTGGAGATGATACAGCGAGGGGATATATCAGGTTCGTCTTTCGCTTTCAGGTCTTACAAACCCGGTTCTTACTCTTGGACTAAGGAGGCAAACGGAATTTGGCTAAGAACAGTAAATAAACTGGATAGCCTACACGACGTTACCATTACCGCAGACCCGGCGTATTCCGGGACGGAGGTTACTGTAAGAAGTATCACTGAGCTGGACGAGGAAGAACATAAGGAGGACGATTCCTATAAGGAAGAACTACAAAGATTAAGAAGTTTAATTTAACACACAACCAAAACATGAAAGAACTTTTAGACAAAATTGCTGAGTACAAAGAGCAGATGCGCGCCTTACTTGACAAGGCCGAAACCGAAAAAAGAAGTCTCACTGCTGACGAACAAGAAGCCTTCGACGCCCTGAGTAATAAAAAGGATATGATGCAGCGCCGCTTGGACTGCCAGATGGACGAAACTCTGGGAAGTGAAGTAGACATGAGAGCTGTTTTCGCAGAAAACGTTACTCGCGCGGTAGAGTCCGGACAGAGAACGTCTATCGAATTACGCGCCTCTGCTCCTCTCACTAGCGCGTCTGTGGCAGACACTATCCCCATCGTGTACAAAGACGTTCTGGACGCATTGACTCCAGCCCTTGTACTCGAGCAGCTGGGAGTACCAATGCAGACTAATGTACAGGGCGAGCCTTTGTGGCCGACTGTAGCTGGAATTGAGGCCACTATCGAGGGTGAAAACGCTGAGGTTGCAGACAGCACCTTAGAATTTGGGAAAATCAAAGCGAGCCCTAAGCGTCTTGCTGTGTCTGTCCCTGTTTCTCGCAGAGCCTTTAACCAGTCAAACTTGAACCTGTACGGTATCGTAACCAAGCAAATTGGTTTAGCAGTTGCTAAGACCCTTAACAAATGGTTCTTCAATACGGTAGATAGAGTGGTAGCTGGAACTACTGGAGGCGCATTCAATAAGGCAGCAGACGTAGAGTTCGTAGCTGACGCTCCTACTTTCGCAGAGATTGTAGAATTGGAAACTACCGTTATGGACGCTAACGTAGACGCTACCGGGGTAGGTGCGTATATCGTTTCTCCGTCTATGGCTGGTCGCTTGAAATCGACTCCGATTGAAGCTGGTAGTACAAAAATGATTCTGGAGAATGGAGAGATGAACGGCTATCCGGTTAAGGTAACTAACCTAGTTCCAGCGGGTCATGTTCTGTTCGGATTCTTCGACTACGCTGTAATTAGCGAGTTCGGTCGTTCTGAGTTGATTCTTGACCCTTATACTGGGGCTAAGAAAAATCAGGTAAACTTCGTATTAAACGGCGACTTCGACCAAACTATCCTTCGCCCAGAAGCCTTTGCAGTGGGTAAGGTTAAGGTCGCACCTTAATAGCCGATGTACGTAACTATAGAGGACATTAAAAGGCAGGTTAACGTAGATTTTTCTGAGGACGACATCTATATCGCAGACTTAATAGAGACTGCCGAGGCGGCTGTAGCCAACATGATTAACACTGGCTTAGAAGATTACGTGGTCGTAGAGGAGCAGTCAGGCGAAAGTAAACTCGCCGCACCTCTACGCCACGCTATCAAGCTGGTAGCTGCTAACCTGTACGAAAACCGGGAACCCGTAAGCTATGCAAAGGCAAGTAACGTAGCTTTTACCCTGAGTTTTCTAGTTATGCCCTATGTAAAATTGACATAGCCATGAGAGCAGCCAGTTTAAGGGAGTTCATTGAGTTCCTAGAACTAAGAACTACGCAGGGCGTGTCAGGAGAGTATAAAAAAGAGTATGTATCAGTATATAAGTGCCGAGCGTATTTAAGGAAATCAGCACCATCGTATGACAAGGACGGAGTAGATGCAATGGAACTTTTTAAAGGAGTTTCACGCACTTTTCAGATTCGCCGAAGCGATAAAGTCAACGAAAAGCAGGTGCTAGTTTACGCGGGAGACCGATACGAAATACTAATGATACAACCTAACGCAGACGACAATTCGCTGCTAATTCAGGTTAGAAAAATCAATAAATAATGGCAAATGAGGTAAGCATAGGAACTGAAATACTAAACCTTAACCAAGTATATGACGTAGTTAGCAAACTAAATAATATCGAGAAGGATAAGGCTATTAAGTACGCACTCAGGAGAGCCGGAGGAAAGCTAGTAGCTGGTGGAAGACGCCGACTAAGAGGCAGGATGAAGGATAGCGCCGGGGTGTCAGGTAACTTGCTGAAATCGTTTAAAGTTAGAGTAAAAAGACGTAAGCTAGGAGCTCTAGCAGGCTTTAGCCAAGACTATGACGCCTACAAAGTTGGCAAGGATGGATACGGAAGCCATGCGTCGCTAGTAGACAGAGGTTCGAAGAAGGAAAGATTCTGGAAAAAAGCGACCAAGAAAGGAATACCTAAGAGCACCGGATGGATGCCAGCCCTTAGTTTCTGGACGGACACTTTCGAACAAGACGGAAAACGAGCCGTAACGTCATTAATGGCTAACCTAGAAAGAGCAGTTGAGAGAATAATACAAAGGAGATAATATGGCTCTTAAATCAACTAAGTTCCGGATAAGCTCTGCTGCCCGGGATATACTAATGGCCGACACTACGGTCAGAGCGCTAATAGGCTCTCGAATATTCCCATGCGTAGCCCCGGAAGACACTGACGAAGACTTCATACTGTACTATAGAGATAAATATGCAGTAGAGCAAACTAAGCAGGGGATATACATGCAGACGGCTACAGTTATGTTTGCAGTAGTCAGCAATGGCTATGAGAGGTCGCAGGAAATTGCCGAGGCCATATTTATAGCTCTTACTGAGTCCAATACGGCTACTAGGTTTGAGCTAATAGATTCTACAGAGGACTACTCAGATAAGAAGTACGTCCAACTTTTACTTTTTGAAATTCAATAATTTAAAGCATTAATAAAAAATGGCTAATACTTATGAAGAAAGCACTGACCTTTTGAGAGGTGAGGAGCTGCTACTATATGTTAAGTCGGGTGAAAAATATATCCCGATTGCCTTTGCTTCCAGTCACACCTTGTCATTAAGCGCCGATACTATCGACACTACCAACAAGTTTAGCGGACAGTGGAAGACCGTTATCGCCGGACAAATCGGATGGCAGGTATCGGCTGAGTCTCTTGTATCAAGAACTACAGGTCACATGAGCTACCAGACTTTGGCTAAGCTAATGGCAAAAAGACAGCCTATCGAGGTTGTGATGGCCGAGCCTAAAGCTACGCCGGGAGAACTTGACGACGAGTTCGCAATGGACGAAACTAAGAAGTGGAACGCAGGAACCGCTTATATCACCTCTCTTGACAAGAAGGCTGATAAAGGAGCTATCTGCTCTAGTTCCATCACTTTGCAGGGTACTGGGGCTCTTAAAGACTCCACAGGAGTAGCCTTAGACGAAGCTGTATAAAGGCTCTGTTCATAGTTTATAAATATCCACAAAAAGGGGCGGGTGAGAGTTAATCGCCTGTCCCTTTTTCTATTTAAAGATAACACAGCATGATAGATAACCTAAAACTCAATATAAGAGCCATAACGCTAGCAGAAAATCTTATGGGGGCAGCCTTTTCAGACTTCGACTTTTCAGACGACGAAACTAATACGACCCTTCTGTACGCTATGGCTGTATCTGGAAGTGACAGCCTTTTTACGCTCAACACCTTTAAGGTTCTCATGGGAAGTAAGAAGCAGAGCGACCGCATCTTTAAACAAGCAGAAAAGGCAATGGCATACATGGCTCAATTTCAGAAAGCCGTAGAAAAATCAGCTAACCCGGACGATAAAACTCCTACTTTACGTGTGGGGGAACTTGCTACGTACATAATCATACATGGCGGGCTAGACGCAAAATACGTGATGTTCGACATGGACGTGCACGAGCTCCCATTATACATAAAGGCGCTAGAGAGCAAGAAGCGCGAGCAGATGGAGGAGCGTAGGTTATGGACTTGGTTTTCTATTCTGCCACATGTAGACAGTAAAAAGCTAAAAGAGCCCAGCGACCTTATCACTTTTCCGTGGGAGGCCGACGCTAAAAGACAAGAAAATCTGGCTAAACTAGAAGCTGATGAAGACAGATTTAACAAATTCATAAAAACGGAAGGAGGAATAAATGGCTAGATTATCATTTTCAATAGCACTTAATTTTCTTACTGAAAATTTTAGGCGAGGCGCTACCAGCGTTCAGAGTTCGCTAAGGAATATTCAGTTCCAAGTACTAGCGATGGGCGCGGCTCTCGGAGCTGGGGGTCTAGGTCTGTCTAACTTAGTCAGCCGTATGATAGAAACCGCCCGGGAGACTAATAGAGCTCGCGTAGCTCTTAGGAATATATCAGGAACGATGGCGGGATATGTTAGAAATCAAGAGTTTCTGATAGACCTAGCGAAGCAATATGGGCAGGAGCTTAACGTTCTAACCGGAAACTACGCCCGGTTCTCAGCAGCCGCTACCAGCGGGGGCGTAAGCGTAGCAGACCAAGAGAAGATATTTACAGCTATTACAAGAGCTTCAACAGCTTTCGGTCTTTCGGCCGAGGAGTCTAACTTATCATTCTTAGCTATTACTCAGATGATGGCTAAAGGTAAGATTAGTTCTGAGGAACTTAGACGGCAGCTGGGAGAGCGTATGCCTATTGCTATGGAGGCTATGGCAAGAGCCGCAGGGGTAAGCATTCAGCAGTTAGACAAGCTCCTGAAAAACGGGGAGCTGTATGCTAAGGATATCCTCCCCAAGTTCGCGGAGGAAATGGAAAAAATGCTCCCGAACGTAAATACGGACAACATAGAGACCAGTTTAAATAGGCTAAAAACAGCATTTATAGAGTTTACCGATAATACAGGGATTGGGAACGCTTATAAGACCCTTATAGATGGCATAGCTAAAGGAATGGAGTATTTGCAAAATAATCTTCGTACCGTAGTAAGACACATAGCAGCTATAATTACGGGGGTGTTGATAAATAAGGGTCTGAAAGAAGTAGTGCTGTGGATTGCTAAAATTGGAAGGTTGGCTGAAACAGAAGCTATCAAAGGGACAAAAGGGGCAGCTAGGTCAGCAGCTAAGTTACAATTTGAAGCTAATAAGACTGCTAACGTATTTTCTTTTGCCCTTAACAGGGTTAAAATAGCTTTGAAAACCGCATTTGTTACCACGGGTATAATGGCTCTCATAATGCTAGTTACCGATTTTATATTCGGATTAATTGAGGCCGAAAAAGAAGCGAATGCTATTAGGAGCATATTTTCTGATTATCAGAAAGAATTAAAGGCTGTTAATGGTGGAGAAGAAGCCGCCAAGCTAAAATCTTTGCTAGCCATAACGCAGGATAAAGAGCAAACTCATAAGGACATAAACGCCGCTCAGAGAGAGTTAATGAAGATGCTAGGGCTAGAGAAAGCGTCTCAGGAGGAATTAAACAGAGAAGTGGCTAAAAGAGTAAAACTTCTGGAGGCTACTGCAAAAGCTGATTTTTATGCCAGAAGTAAGGTAGAGTCAGAGGCAGAGCTTAACAGAATTTATGCAAAGTACGGAGGGGAAGGTAAGTTAAATGCCAGATTTTTAGAAGGGGAGAAATTCGCTAGTAGTGATTCTTATAACGCTAAGTTTTTCTGGGACGCTAATAAGGAGCTATTCAATGACATGCAGAAGGCTATACAGCTTAGGGCAATAATGAAGGACGCTGACAAAAATTTAGGAGCAGCAGTACTTCAAGCTCAGGAAGACCCTATAAAGCCTAAGAATACTGAAGACGCGAAGGATAAAACAGACTTGCAAAAAGCTGAGGAGAAGTACGCTAAAGAGATGGGCGAACTTAATAATCAGATTGCTATCCGGGCTATAAAGGAGGAAGAATATAATAAAGCGGTCGATGCCCTTAACAAGAAGACTTACGAGGAGATAGCCGGATTACTTGGGAAGAATGCTCCTAAGAACGCCACTTTCAAAAAGGCTAAAGCCGGAGTCGATAATCCTCTGACAGAAGCGGAAACAGAGCTAAGTAAAATCCAGAAGGAGTATGCCGAAGACTTACAGGAGTTAAGGGTACTTAAAGACAAGGGGTACTACACTGAAAAGGAGTATAACGAAGAACTCGCGTCCCTAGCTGATAAGACGGCTAAGTCAGCAGGCGCTATTTCGGATATAGGAGCTGAGGGAGAGGATTTTGTCCGATACCTCATAGATATGAAAAATCAGCTTAAACCCATAGAACTCCCAAAAGCAGATGCCAGAGACACGACCCTCGACTACAAGAAATCTGACAAGGACAAACTAAGCGAAGAACTTAGCATACAGGAGAAGTTAGTAGACGAATGGAAAAAGCTGAATGAGGAAACTGGAAGATTTTCGGATGAACTAGACAAAGCTATTAGTAAATCTAAAAGTACGAAGGACGCTCTTAAACTTGCTGAGATTAAAGAAGACATAGCCGAGTACAAAAAGGACTTGATAGGAAGCGCAGACGACGGGGTTAGGGCATTTTACCAGCTAGGAAAACATATTCAAAGTGCATTTGAAACGCTAAGAGACCCGGATATCTCGGGTTTGGAAAAGCTGTTTATGCTTCTGGAGGCAATAAGTCGAACCTACGATGGAATTATGACTATCGTTAAAGCTGTACAGACATTTGAGTCAGCTTCTACGGCTCTCGCAGCTGCAAAGCAAGCAGAGACTGTACTAGACGCTACTAAGGCAACTACCGAAGTAACTGGGATTGAAGCAGTAAGCGCGGCTAAAACAGCCGCTGATTTAGCGGAAGTTACAAGTACTACGGCTAAGAGTACAGCAGTAGTGGCAGCACTAGGAGCAGAGCAAGTGGCCGCACAGGCTTTAATGGCCGCAGCCAGTACAGCCGCTTACGCAGGAATACCTTTCGGTGGAGTAGGATTAGCTGCTGCTCAGATTGCCGAAATGAAAGCCCTTATCATGGCAGCTTCTATTCCCATGTTTGCAGATGGCGGTATCGTTGGAGGAAACAGCTTTGAAGGGGATAAGGTGTTAGCCAGATTGAATAGCGGCGAGATGGTTCTTAACAAGGGTCAGCAAACCAGACTATTCGACGCTCTTAACGGTAAGTCAGCACTGGGGGCTAATTCCCCTTCTGGGAAAGTAGTCTTCGAGATATCTGGCAAAAAGCTGCTAGGAATTTTAGAACAAGAAACTAAAAGAAATATGAGAACATGACATATAACTTAATGTACACAGTGCCTTTCAGGTCATTAGCTGGGGTGCAATACGAAGTGAAAGTGGAAAGTCTCGGGTATCAGGGAGAAGCTGTGGAATTGGTAGGGGGCGAAACGCCCTTTACCAGTGAAACAGATGAAGACGACTTATACCTTCCTATGAGGTTGTCTAAAGCTACTCTATCCGTTTACGGAAGCGACTACCTACAGAGCCTATATGCTTCTAACCCGCAAGGGGTCAGAATAAGGCTATATAAAAATGGTATGCCCGAGTGGTATGGGTTTCTTACGCCAGATACGTTTAGTCAAGACTTTTCTAACCCAGAGTTTATATATGACATGGAGTGCGTTTGCGCCCTGTCTACTCTGAAATATAAGAAGTTTAACCGGACAGAAGAAACGGTCACATTTCTACAAATTATTCAGGATGCCGCTTTCTTGGCTGGGTATAACTCCATCTATGTTTCCTCCGCAGTGCATATACCCGAGACGGGAGAACTCATAGAGTCAGCTACAATAGCTACCGCTAATTTTTACGACGAACTAGGGGAAGCAATGACCTACTACGAAGTCCTCGAGGAAATAGCTAAGTTCATGGGGTGTACTTTTACGGTATATAAGGACGCTATATGGCTGGTGGACTATGCGGCTATCAGGAAAGGTATTAATACGTATAGGAAGTACACAGGTGCTGAGAAGGTAGATTTAGTAGTATCGGACGAAAAAACTATTCAGGAGTTAGGGTATAAGGGAACTGGGGCTACTTTGAGTAGAATACCGGGGAAGAACAAAGCCTCTGTGAGCTGTTCCTTGTATGAGATGGATAGCGTTTTACCCGAGTTCGACAATGAACAGAGTACGTACCTCTCAATGGTGGAGTTTGATAAGACCTATACGGAGAATAAAAAGAGTTCTACGTATAAGGGGATAATTAGGTACTATGAGCAGCCTAGATTTAGTTTTTACAAGTCCGTAGAAAATGCTAAGGGCGGGTACGACTGGGTAGAACATCACGGGAGCGTTGTACCTGAAAAGTTAGGTTCTTGCTTTGTTAGAACGGCTTCGTATAATACCGAAAATACGCCTAGCAAACTAGATTTTGCGGACGAGGTTTTGATTTGTACAGCGAAGTACGGTACGCATTGGATGGCTGTAGATAGACCAGTAATTAAGATAAAAACTACCCGAAGCATAGTAACTAATTCAAATGTGTATCTGTGCATAAACTTCTCGGTAAAATTCGTACCAGATGGGGAGAGATTTGCGCACCCATCTGTTACAAACGGGTGGACTTTTGCGGGTACAAAGAATGTGCGTTGCATTCTCAGATTAGGGGAATACTACTACAATGGTACTAGCTGGCAGACAGGTATAACTACGTTCCCGGTTGCCTTAGATACAAAGAAAGGAGACCCTATATCTAATAGGTACTACCCTGTTAAGAACACTAACAATTATACTCTGGGTATAGGTGACCTTTCCGGCAGGATTATACAGTGCCCGCCGTATATAATTAATGGCGAGTGCGAATTGACAATATGCGACATGGATAAAGAATACCCCGGTTCGCTGCCTTATTATGAATATCAGTACATAAAGGGAATATCACTCGACTATGCTATTCCTGACGCTAGTACGGTGTATAGTGATTGGGTTAAAGACGGAAGCAAGAATGATGTATCGTATGAGAACCTTATTAGCGACGACTATGTAGAGGAAGCCGACGAAATAGACTTAAAGATATGCACCAATACGGACAGTAAACTTTGCCTCAGTAGTGTAATGGCTAACAGGCAGTACCTACAGAATATCCGGTCAGAAGCATTGAATAAAGAAGGAATTGCGGAGGAACTCCTTATAGAGAGAATGGTAAGTCTGTTTAGTAAGCCTAGATACCAGATTGACCCTACAGTCACAAACTCGGTAAAGCCTTATTCTCTGCTTACGGACTTATCTCTGCCGGACTCTCGGTTCTTAGTAGCTGGAGGTGCGGAAGATTATAAAATGGACTCGGTAAGACTTAACCTTATAGAAATGTAATTATGGAAATAAAAAAGCAATATGTACCAGCCAGATATAGGAGCCCTAAACTGACAAGTGGAGGCGCAGCGGGAGTAGGAACTATGCTCCCGCAGCCTACTGTTTCAGGAACTCCTTCGGGGCATATACATGATAACAAGGAAGTCGTAGACCAGCTGACGGAGAAGGCTATTAGAATACTGTCTCACTTCGACATAGACGAGAACGGTATTCTTCATGCGATAGACGACTTCTACTCGAAAGGTGAATTATCCGCATACGGGGCTGGCGCAGGGGGTGGAGGTTCAGGAGGCGGAATAATCGAAGAAGTTCTGGACGCTTCCTACTTTGGCCAGTACCTCGACCCAGTAGACTATACCAAGACGTTCAATGCTCACGCTATTAATTCGATTAACGATAAAGTGGGAAGAGTCGCCGAAACCGTAGAGAATATGGAAACTGACAAGCAGTATAAGTATTCACAGGGTATGCCATCTACAGTATGGTTTATAACGCACAATCTTGGAAAAAGACCTTCTGTTACGGTAGTAGACTCAGCAGGTAGTGTGGTAGAGGGACAAGTAGAATATTTGGATAATAACAATGTAAGGGTGTCTTTCGCTTACGAGTTTTCGGGCGAAGCATACTTAAACTAAAGCAATAAATAATGGCAAAAAGATTATTTTTGGTCGATATAGACCTTAGCAAAAACCAGCTGCTAAATGCTGTTTTACAAAATTTAGGGACTGCCCCTACCAGCCCGGCAAAAGGGCAGATGTACTTTGATACGGCGTCCAACAAACTAAAATGGTACAACGGTTCATCATGGGTTAGCGGCGATTCTTTATCAGATTTAGGGGGAGAACCTAGCATAGCTGCTGGTACTACTTCACAATATTTCAGAGGGGATAAGACATGGCAGACCCTTAACAAAGCGGCTGTAGGTCTATCTAATGTAGACAATACATCGGATTTAAATAAGCCCGTATCAGATGCAACCGCTTTGGAACTAGGTAAGAAATTAAATCTATCAGGAGGGGCTATCTCAGGTAATCTGACTCCAAACGCGAACAATACCCTTTCTGTGGGTACTTCGGCGTTGAAGTTCAATAACATGTACTCCACGACTTTCACTGGAGATTTGGAAGGAAATGCTAAGACAGCTACTGCCGCTGGAAAGCTATCGACGCCTAGAAGTATTTTCGGGCAGAACTTCGACGGAACTAGTAATATATCTGGGGCTATTTCGAGCGTTACCACTATAGCGTCTACCGGACTTGCGACTCTTGGAAGTTTAAAAACCTCTACAGGAGAATTTTCGGGTCTGCTTACAGCCGGAGCGGGCGCGAAGGTTAAGGGCTTGACTATCACAGACGGAACAAACGAAATCAACATATCTATCGTAAATGGCGCTCTGGAGATAGCGGGTGATGCTTATGCAACTGGCGCGCTGTCCGCGTATGGTATCGGTTCAGGTGGAGGAGGTGGTGCAGGTATCGGCGCTATTGCTGATGCAGCAGATGTGTCCCTGACTAATTTAGCCACTGGAAATTATCTGAAATATAACGGAACGCACTGGGTTAACGTGGCAGAGAGTTATTCACTGAGTAATCACAATCACGACGCTTCCTATTCAGCAATAGGTCATACTCACACTAAATCGGAGATAACTGACTTTCCAACGAAGTTGTCTGCTTTTGCAAACGACGTGGGGTATATAACCTCTTATGTGAACAACTATCTTACCGGGGCTTCGTCCACAGACGGAGGTAACGGAACGGTAACGTTTACTAGAAATGGTCTGGCTAACCTGACACTTAATTTAGCGCACAACCACGACGCCGCGTATTTGAAGCTGACTGGGGGAACTATTTCCGGAGGGCTTACTATTACAGGAGACCTTACCGTAAATGGAGGAGTTACTACCATAAACTCAACTACCATATCAGTAGACGATAAGAATATTGAGCTAGGAAGTGTAGCTACTCCTACGGACGCTACTGCTAACGGAGGAGGGGTAACACTCAAAGGGGCTACAGATAAAACGTTTAACTGGTATAGTTCCTCTGGCGCTTGGACTTCTAGTGAACACTTAGATTTAGCTTCCGGAAAGACTTATAAGATAGCAGGAACTGACGTTCTTAGTGCGACTACTCTAGGGGCTAACATTGTTAATTCGTCTCTTACGAAAGTGGGAACTATTTCTACTGGAGTATGGCAGGGAACTGCTATCGGAGTTGCCTACGGAGGTACAGGATTCACAGAGGCAAAAGGGGGTTTCACTAGAAAAATGACGGGGAAAATATCGACTTCTGTTACTTCTTTCTCTGTTAATCATGGGTTGCCCGCTGGCGTAGTTGCGCAGGTGTACGAGACTGCTACAGGCACTGTGGTGGAATGCGATATAGTTACGTCTCCGGACGGGACTACTGTATTTAACTTTAACGTAGCCCCGGCAGCTAACGCTTATTCATATTGTATAATCGGATAAACAAATAATCATGGCAAATAAAAAGTATCTCGAACATCTCGATATACAAGTAGCCACAGCAGTTAAAAATCCCGGGAGCAATTTTATCGCTCTCGGGGCTTTAGCTGATGGACTGTATCAGAATAAGGCGGGCGTAGTATCTCGGCTGGCTACTATGGATGATATACACTGGGACAACCTAACCGGAGTCCCTACTACCTTAGAGGGCTTCGGGATTACTGGAGGTACTGTCAGTGATTCCATAACGTCCTACAACTTTAATCGCATTATAGGGGCAAACGGCTCCGGGGATGCCCACTTAGAACTTTGGAGGGGAACAAATGCCAGCTGGCGTATGCTCAACTCTGGAGGCAATCTACGATTCCAGAGCAACTATACGACCGTAGTTGGGTCTTACTATGACGTGCTAACCCTTAATTATAATACCGGGAATGCTAGTCTGAAAGGGGCACTAACAGCTTCTTCCTTTGTTAAATCCGGAGGGTCTTCGACTGATATACTTATGGCTGACGGCTCAACGCTAGGAATATCTTCTGCAAATGCTTACGCGCTTGCTGGTATAGCCAATAAGATACCTATTATTAAGAGCGACGGAGTGATGGAGGTCGGTAAGTACATCGACTTTCACGAGTCCGCATCATCGGATTACACTACTAGGCTAATTTCAGAAAATGGCGTATTCAAAATTAACAATGCTAAGTTATCAGTTCCATCTACTGCCAGCGACGCATTGCAGGTGTCAGGAGGTGCTAGCATCACTGGTAGTATGATTGTAGGGTACGATTTATCAGTGTACAATACTCTGTCAGTTGAGGGAAGCCTTAGCGTCTTTGCGACAGCAGAATTTCAGGACACAGTTATAATGTATAGTGAAGCGTATCATAATGCAAATATATGTTTGCAAAATGCTTCTTACGAAAACGCCATATACTCCAACGGAAACCAGATATCTATAGTTAAGTACAATAATTGGGTTACTAAATCTAAGCTAACACTAACTGATACAGGTATTATCCTAACTGGAAATACGTACTGTACTGGGGAGCTGGCTGCTTATTCCACTTCTGACGAGAGACTCAAAACCAATGTACGAAGTATAAATAACGGTCTGGACGTTATATGCAGACTAGCCCCGGTAGCTTATAACTGGAACAAAAAAGCTAAAGAACTTAACCCCCATAAGACAGATGCTAGAGACTTTGGTCTTATAGCGCAGCAGCTGGAGCAAGTTCTTCCAGAGCTCGTACATGAAAGCTCTGACGGTTATAAGTCCGTAGACTACGTTAAGATTATCCCGTACCTCATTGCTGGTATGAAGGAACAGCAAACGCAAATAGAATTATTAACAAATAAACTGGAGAAACATGGCATTACCATTAAGTAATATAACAACGCAATTAGTAGCGTCTGCAATCGGCGTAGGTAGCTCGGATATAGGTACACTCTGCTCACACGCGAAAATATTTCAGTGGAGTAAAAGAAAGCCCATCATTGACACAGTCCGGGTAAAGAATACAGGGAAGTATTGGAAAACTTCATCTGTGGACGACAGGGTTAGAAATGGCTTCTGGATAGAAAATGACTCCTCCTCCCCTACGTATGCCCAAACTAAATGGGATTACAAGCGTATATGGAACAACTGCCCGGGTAGAATTGGGGATTTTAGGGGATATATTCACGGAACTGGCAGAGGAGACGTGATAAGAACAGTTATCCCGGGTCAGCTAACGAAAGGGTCGGGATATACAGTAAATATGATAGCCCGAGGGTATGAGAACTTAGAGGGAGGGGACGACGTAGGTCTAACCGGACTACAAGACGTATTTAAACTAGATACTAAGTACTGTTGTCTAGGGTTTAGACTTAAAAACGTAACTGAAAGCAGAACGGTAGATAAATTTAGCGCCCAGATACCGGACGCACAAGCTGTTTTGCATGGAGCTCAGGTCGATTTTACAGCTTCCGAGATAGACACTCTAATAGGCTCAGGAGGAGTTATTACAGGAGAGATATTTTTTGTGGAGGCAGATTCATGGAGTGCCGGAAGCGGGTTTGTGAACCCGAAAAGATGGAGCTTAAAGAGTGAAGATACTGTGCAGACTACTTTTGAGAGTAGACAGTTCTTGGCAAGCGGATTCTCCTTTGTTACCAATTACTCTACTCAGACTCCCGCTAAAGCTGGAGCTAGGATATCAAACTCTGGCAGTGCGGTGGTTACTGTGAACTCTAGTAATAAAACCGGAGGGCTTGTTTCTGGGTATTATTTCAGGGCTAGAATTTTAGATGGAAACCAAGTCGGGACTAACTATACCTACGCACTTCCAAACTATACGCTAGCCGCTAACAGCTCCTACACATACGTTATACCTAACTTTTATCTGGACGCCTTAGATGGAAGTTTTGTACGGGTGGAGTACAGTACTTGGCGCGGAGCTCCTGACGCGCAGGATTCTGAGCTTATCCAGTCTAACATTTTCGAGTTCAGATAAGTTAAATACTGCAAATTATAAAAATATGACTGAGAAAGTGTGCACCAAAATGGCACTTCTCAGGCATATTAGTGAGTGCCTATCGAAATTATTAACACTAAAAATAAATTATTATGAAAAGAGGAGATTTATTGGATTTGTATTTTATGACACTAGGGTTGAATAACGGAGGACTAAACCCAGAGTCCCGTAAAAAATACATCTTAATGCGGCTGCCTTTGGCTAATCTGGCTGAAGAATACGAGAGAGTACGCAATGAAATAGCAGACCAGACTAAGCCCGAAAGCTGGAAAGAAGGGGACGACCGTACCGAATGGGACGCAGCCTTCTCACCTATCATGCGCGAATGGTTAGATGAAGAATTAGACATCTGCCCTATCATGCTTACACAGGAGGAAGCCGTAGCTCTAGTAGCCAACAATGCCTTAGACGGTGCAACAGAAATGGCTATCGTAAAAAGATTAACGCAAGAATAAGCCTATGGACTGGGGATATATAATTACTACCCTATCAGGCTTAGTGCTAGGTACTGGAGGGCTAGCTACCTTCCTGTACTTTAAGGAGAATAAAAGTAAAGCGGAGTCAGAGGCATTGAAAGAGGACGCCAGCGCGGGGCTGGAAATGCTCAATCTAATGAGAGAGACAACCGCATTTTTTAACACAACCATAGAGGGGCTTAGGCTTTCGAACTCACAGAAGGACACAGCCATATCGGACTTAACTATCCGGCTAGACAGCTTAGAGAAAAGCAACAAGCAGCTAACCTATTCTACTACCTCTCAGCAGAGGCAGATTAAAGGGCTTACTGCTGTGGTAAAGAAGCTAGTAGGAAGCAAAGATTATGCTGAGAGGCACTTATGCCTTGTGAAAGATTGTACTTTGCGGAAGCCCGAGCTCGGCACGTACCGTACTGAAACCCCTGAAATAGAAACAACAGAATGAAAACCGGAGAACTAGGAATTAAGCTGATTAAGCATTATGAAGGAAGACATGACGGAGAACCTAAAACCCCGGGTATGCAGCCTATTATGTGCCCGGCGGGTATATGGACGGTAGGCTACGGACACGCACTCGTGAACAAAAAGACGGGACGGTTTTTGAAGGGAAAGGGTGATTATGAAATTGTAAGGGCTCAATATCCGCAGTATATTAACATGACCGACAAGCAGGCAGAAATATTGCTTGCATCGGACTTACAAAAAACGGAGGCAAAAGTTAGCAGTCGCCTAAAGGTCAAAGTCAGTCAGAACCAATTCGACGCCCTCGTATCACACACGTACAATACCGGAGGAAGCAATCAGCTATTTGACGCAGTAAACATGCAGATTAGCCCGGATAAGATAGCAAACTGGATTGAAACACACTATATCACAGCAGAGGGCAAGTCGCTTCCCGGACTTGTGAAAAGACGCAAGTCGGAAGCCGCCCTCTTTTCCAGAAACACACTAATACTATTATGAGAAAAGTAGCAATTCTATTTCTACTTACTACTGCCCTACTGGTAGGGTGCTCTAAGAAAGCGCTCCCTCCGGTAGAACGGGTAGTACTCCGGACAGAGTACCGGGATAAACTTCTCCGGGATAGCGTATATATGCACGACAGCGTCTATATACGGGAAACTCCGGACTCCGTTATACTAAAAGTTTGGAAGACAAAATACGTAGACAGGCTAAAGGTAGATACTGTCCGGCTAACGGATAGCGTACGGATTAAAGAGACTGTTAAAGTGAATGAACTAACCAAGTCCCAAGCCGCGAGGCTCTATCTATTTAACTGGCTGGCCGGAATAATTGTAATACTTATACTCCTGAAATTCCGGAAGCCTATTTGGACTCTAATTAAAAAACTACTATGACAAAAATAAGACCTCGTATAACCCGAGGGGAATACGACCGCTTAGTTCGTTGGAGAGACTCAGGCGCTAGGACGGTCTTAGCAATTGGTGACCTCCATGCCCCTTTCATTAAGGAAGGGTATCTGGAGTTCTGCAAAGAAATATATCAGACCTACAACTGCACAGAAGTAGTGTTTCTAGGCGATTTACTTGATAATCATTACTCGTCTTACCATGAGGCTGACCCTGACGGACACGGAGCCGGAGAGGAGCTTAAAAGGGCGAAGGTTCAGATTGCAAAGTTCTACGCAGCTTTCCCAAATGCAAAGGTATGTGTCGGGAATCACGACGCCATACCCGACCGTAAAGCCTTCTCGGCAGGTCTTAGCAAGAACTGGATTAAGTCAATAAGTGAAATACTCGAGACCCCCACATGGGAGTACGCAGAGGAGCATATCATAGACGGAGTGCTATATAATCATGGCATCGGTCGAAAAGCTCGTATAAGGGCTAAGGATGAATTTATTTCAGTTGTGCAGGGACACTATCACTCAGAATCAGACTACACTACATTTGTATCAGAGACTAGATTACACTTCGCTATGCAAGTTGGATGCGGTGTAGACCGCAGAGCTTACGCGATGGCGTACGGACGACATTTTAAAAAGCCCCAGCTTAACGTTGGCGTTATATTCGATAACGGAAGATGGGGGGCTATCATTCCTATGGACTTGGGAAGAGGATAGCAGTGCACCCGGAGGCTTTGCCCCTCCGGTCTGCACGTTAAAAAGAAAAGTGATAGTTTGTTTTTAGGGGGTAGAGCCGCTTTGTCCGAAGGGACGGGCGGCTTTATTTTTGGGGTATAATAGCGGCAATATCATTAATAACCTTCTTACCAAGCATTCTTGCATAGTGAAGGGTTTGCCTTATGCTAGAATGCCCTATGGCTCTTGATACCGTCTCTATCGGCACGTCCCGGTTAAGCAGGTACGTAGCAAAGGTATGCCTACCCGTATGTGTAGTAATGGTCTTATTCACGCCAGCTCCGGCAGCTACTATCTTAATGTATGAGTTATAGTTCTGGTTGGATATTCTAGGCAGGACTCCTTTATATTTTTCCAGAATCTCTTGCGCTTCCGGCAGGAGTACGCATATAAAGCTCTCGTCCGTTTTAGTCCGGCTAGAGCGATATACTTTGTATCCGTCCATTTCGTAGACCTTAGATGCGTCGAAGCTCATAAGGTCAGAATAGGCTACACCTGAAAAGCATTGGAAGAGAAATAAATCCTTGACGCGCTCTAAACTTTCGGTAAGGGGCTTATACTCTTGTATTTTCTTAATCTCATGCTCTAGCAGGAATACGGGCTCTTTGCTTTTGCCCTTCCCAAAGTCGAATTGCATTTCGCCAGAACCATACGGGTTTGTCTCGCAGAGTCCTTTCTTTACGGCAGTCTTTATGTAATCTCTAAGGGCAGAGTGCCTTTTATATAGGACGGGCTGAGAGCTAATAGTCTTTCTAAGGAACAGGTCGAAATCAGCTATGTTCTCATACGTAACGTCGTCGAAGGTACGTATCTTTTCGAAGGCTTCCAGCTTACGAACTAGCACCATGTGGTGTTCTACAGTAGAGCCCTTAGGGTCTCTCTTTTTGAGTTCCTCTAATATGAAGGCTACAACCGAATAGGTGCGTTTATCCTTGACGTCCCATTTTCTAGCGTCGGATAGATTATGACAGCGAGAAGATGATACGAAAGTCTCTATCTCGTCGTATATCTTTCTAGCCTTTAGAGTAATCATGGTAGCCTTATCATGCTTAACGCAGGTAAAGCCATTTTTAGTTGAGAACTGATGTTTGAGTAGTCTAATACCTGTACTGATAAGTACTTTCTTGTTAGAGCCAGCTTCGCGAACTTCTATTTGAAGCAGACCCGTTTCTGTGTCGGTTGCTTGTTTTTTTCTATCAAAAACATAGCGTAAAATACTGTTTTTCATACTTTTACGTTTTAGTTCGTACTTTTTTGTAAGATAATCTGATTTTTTCGTACTTCATTTCGTACTTTTAGGCTTTAAGGTACGAAAAATTTGTCATAAGGTGTCTCAAAGTGGCATTATTTGGCATATAGTACTAATATCCCGGAAGCTCTGAAAGTGCCTATAAATGGGAAAAGTCGCCCCTCGGACGACCTTTCTTTGCGGAAGCTGGGGGATTCGAACCCCCGGAGCGGTTACCCGCTCGGCAGTTTAGCAAACTGCTGGTTTCAGCCACTCACCCAAACTTCCTTCAGGGTTGTGCTATCTTTCAATTGCGATGCGAAGATATACAGTTTTTTTATACTGTGCAAATCTTTTTTAATCATTTTTCGAACATTTTTAGCGCATTTCTCTTAATATTCTAAGGATCAACGATTAAATAATTCGAAGGTAAATTTGAATCCAATCTGTTTAAAACTGTTTTTTTCGAAACTCACAAAAGCTCCAGCATCAAAAACATGAGTACCTATGCCATACCCCAGTTCAACATAGGGATTCAGGTGAGGAACACTGAGCAAATTTAAATAGATTCGTTCATTAATTACATAACTGGTATATTTTTTCATATGTTTCAACCATAAGAATGGAGACTGATAGGTAAGATGGGCACGCAAATACTTTTTTGAAGAGTTGTACCACCTACTATCCAGCAGTTGAAATACTCCACCAATATCATCGTACCAACCTACCGGAAGATTATTCTTGGACAAATTTACATAATCAACAAAATAGAGTTCGTGAGTATTGGTAAATGCTCCTGTACCTGCTCTTAAGTAAATACTCTGCAGCAACCCTAGCGTAAAATGATGCTGCATATCAAATTCTATCCGTTCATATTGACCGGTACTGCTCATTATTCCTTTTATCCCTCGTTCGTAATCAAAAGAAAAGGTTGGATATCTGGAATAAAGGTTGATTTTACGTTTCCCATTCAGATAATAATATTGTCCGGGTGTCCAGGATATCTGCAAACGAGGGGCAAAGCTAATATAACGATTCTTCAATCCATCTAAAAGATCTTGCTCATTCTGAGAAATTGAACTTGGTTGAGGCACATAGATTTTTGATGGCTTTATAGCATCTCTTTGATGTATTGTTACACCAGCTTTTATATATAATCCGTTTATTACCTCCTTGCTGTGGTTAATATCAAAATATAGATCATTGAAATATTCCAGATTCAGTTTATCAAAGTTAAACAGGCTATCGGGTATATCTTTGATTTTTTCAACCACCTTGCTGCTATAAATACGGTTACCATTTCCAAAACTGAAATGAATGGAGGCTCTTCTTGCAGGGCAATAATCATAATCAGAGTTCACACTCCAATAAAATTCACTTCGTTTGAAGTTATATCCTACTTTTGGAACCACCCTTAGCAGACGATCATCAGCAAAAAGACGGTTGTATTTAAACTCCTGGCGATAGGACAATCCATCATTATGGCTATAATTCAATAAAAAAGGATTTATGATGGGCGAACAACGAACACTGCCTAATGAAGAAAAATCAATAGTATAACTTTTCAATAACAATTCCCCTGCCTGTCCCCAGAAGTTGAGATCTTTTTTCTTAATCTTTCCGTTGGAATAATAAAAACTATCCTTGAAAATAAAATAATCCCGGTAGAGTGTTTTTTCTTTTTCACTCAATGGTATCGGACGCAGACGCGAAAATTGCAAACTATCTGTAATACACGAATCTTTATCACAACTTAAAGAAAAAGCTTCAGATAAATCATATTTATTTTTAGTACGAATAGGAACCGATGTGGCCAGACATATATTTTTATAAGTTAGCAGAGCAGTATAATTGGTATTAATTACATTTCCCATTGAGTTAACAAACTCATCAATATCAAACTTTACCGGCAAATACTCCTCTCCTTTTTCTCTCCCCATAAATATTCTTATATTATAATGCATATACTCAGAACTAACCATCAGATATAGTTCACGTACTTTCCAGGATCGATCCTCGACAATCATATATCCACTCACAAGTTGATAACTTAAATTCTTTGGAATGATCTTTATCTTGTAAAAAGTACCATCTCCAATCTTCCATAATGAATCTAATCGATATGTATAATGATTCCTGGCATTAGAGGCAAGTGGAGAAATTAGCTTATTATATAATAAGGAAGAAGAGGAGTAGATGTTAATTTTAAAATAAGGAGCAATAATATTAGTAACTCCCTGCAGATAGAGATTATTTCCATAAATTGCTTTTACTCTCTGATCATAAATATTTGGTGCTGTATAATGGAGTTCGTTTATCGACTCGGTAATATTGTTTTTTACTTTTTGGGCTTGCCTCAAAGTATACGGAGCAAAATAGAGGAGAAAGTTCTTCTTTTTAACTTTCATACTCCTTTTAATATAAAGCTGCGCATCATAGCTTTCTATAATCTTCTCGTACAGTGCCGAATTGCACAGGATGCTATCAAGAATGGAGTCCATCGGTTTCTGATGTTTATTCAGTCCAATATTAATCTCTGTTGCCACACTTGAATAAGGGACAAAAATTAGAGCGTAAACAAATAACCATATGTGTAAGAAACGATGTTTCAATTACTCCTGATTTAATTAAATGGATAAAAATTAAAAGTCTCCTATTATAAACGAATTAAAATTCAAACAGGATGATGTTTTCACTTAATAATTTGCGTGAATATAATGATTTTCAACGATTATTAATCAGATAGAACTATATATTTCATCATTCGATGGATATGATAAAAATGGGGGTATACAATATTTTTTCATCATTATTATAATTTTACCCCTTTTCATTAGGGGGTATTTTAAATAATTACATTACTTTTGCGCAAACAACCATAAAAATAAGAGCACTTATGTCCAAAATGCGTTTTTTTGCTCTACAGGAGCTTGCAAACAGAAAACCTATAGAAATTTCAAATCCTTCCAACAAATTATCCGATTATTACGGTAGTCACGTATTCGATAGAAAGAATATGCAGGAATTTCTCCCCAAAGAGGCCTTCAAGGCAGTAATGAATGCAATAGAAAAAGGAACTCCAATCAGTAGAGAAATGGCAGATCTTATTGCCAACGGAATGAAAAGCTGGGCTAAATCTTTTAATGTTACTCATTACACCCACTGGTTTCAGCCTTTAACAGATGGAACCGCCGAAAAGCATGACGGATTTATTGAGTTTGGTGACGATATGGATGTAATTGAGCGTTTTTCAGGGAAACTTCTTATACAGCAGGAGCCAGATGCTTCTTCATTTCCTAACGGGGGTATCAGAAATACTTTCGAAGCACGCGGATATACAGCATGGGATGTTTCTTCACCTGCGTTTATTGTAGATTCAACACTCTGTATACCTACTATCTTTATTTCATACACCGGCGAGGCATTAGACTATAAAACGCCTCTATTAAAAGCTCTTGCTGCAGTTGATAAAGCAGCAACTGAAGTTTGTCAGCTTTTTGACAAGAACGTAACTAAAGTATTTGCTAACCTGGGTTGGGAACAGGAATACTTTTTAGTAGATAGTGCATTGTTCAATGCCCGCCCCGATTTATGTCTTACCGGACGCACATTGATGGGGCATTCTTCAGCAAAAGACCAACAGTTGGAGGATCATTACTTTGGATCGATCCCTCCACGTGTAACTAGTTTCATGAAGGAATTGGAGCTCGAATGTCACAAATTGGGCATACCGGCAAAAACACGTCATAACGAAGTGGCTCCAAATCAGTTTGAACTGGCTCCGATATTTGAGAATGTCAATTTGGCAAATGACCACAACCAGTTGGTAATGGATTTAATGAAGCGAATTGCCCAGAAACACAATTTCAATGTGCTTTTCCACGAAAAACCATTTAGCGGAATCAACGGATCGGGGAAACACAATAACTGGTCTTTATGTACAGACACCGGTATCAACCTTTTTGCACCAGGCAAAAACCCTAAAGGAAACATGCTTTTTATTACCTTTATCGTTAATGTGCTGATGATGGTATATAAGAACCAGGATCTGCTTCGTGCTTCAATTTCCAGTGCAAGCAACAGCCATCGTCTTGGTGCCAATGAAGCTCCACCGGCAATTCTTTCAATATTTCTGGGCAAACATCTTTCTAACAAGCTCGATGAAATAGTAGAACAGGTAGAACAAGCAGGAAATACCAAAATGACTCCGGAAGAAAAAACAATTTTAAAATTGGGAATCGGACGCATTCCAGAAATTCTTCTTGATAATACCGATAGGAACCGAACCTCTCCGTTTGCCTTTACTGGAAACCGTTTTGAATTCCGCGCTGCCGGGTCATCATCCAACTGTGCTGCAGCTATGATTGCTATCAATGCAGCTATGGCACATCAGCTTAATGAATTCAAAGCATCTGTGGATAAGCTGATGAACGAAGGTGTGGGCCGCGACGAAGCCATTTTCAGAATATTGAAAGAAACCATCATCGCATCTAAATCTATTCGTTTTGAAGGTGATGGATATTCAGACCAATGGAAAGAAGAGGCAGCACGAAGAGGGCTAACCAATATCTGCCACGTTCCAGAAGCTTTGATGAAATACGGAGATAAACAAGCACGCGAAGTATTGATCGGAGAAAAAATCTTCAATGAAACAGAGTTGACAAGCCGTATTGAAGTGGAACTGGAAAAGTACACCATGAAAGTACAGATTGAAAGCCGTGTACTGGGAGACCTCGCCATAAATCATATTGTTCCAATAGCAATTACTTACCAAAACAGACTACTGGACAACATTAGAGGAATGAAAGAAATCTTCTCAGCAGAGGAATTTAATGAACTAAGTCACGATCGAAAAGAACTTATAAAGGAAATTTCTCATCGCGTAACTGAAATAAAGAAATTGGTTAAAGAAATGATTGAAGCTCGTAAGGTAGCCAACAGAATTGAGAGTCAGGAAGAAAAGGCGTTTTCCTACGAAGAGAAAGTTCGCCCATTCCTTGAACTGATCCGTGATCACATTGATCACCTTGAAATGGAGGTAGATGACGAGATATGGCCATTACCAAAATATCGTGAACTGTTATTTGCTAAGTAAAATATAAAACCATATACGTTATTTGCATTCCTCCTCTTGTATAAAGGAGAAATATTAAAGTATAACATTCGTTATATCAAACTAATAAACTATTATGCAAGTTTTGCAAAGTCTCTGTCGACTTTGCAAAACTTTTTTTATTTCAAGAAAGGCAAACAATTACTTTTTTCTCATAAAATTCATTAATTCAATTTATTTTTTATACATTTGTGCTTTATAACACGGTTATATAACACATACTATGGTCAAGAAAAATTTATCTGAAGCAGTAATATCAGAACATATTGCCGACATGTGGTATCCTTTGAATGAAGAGCAAAGAGAATATCTAATGAAAAACTTTACCGTTCAGAGTTATAAAAAAAACGAAATAATATACTGTGAGGGAGAAACCCCCACCCATCTTATGTGCCTTCTCAACGGAAAAGTTAAAATCTACAAGGATGGCGTTGGAGGTAGAAGCCAAATAATTCGTATGATTAAACCTGTGGAATATTTTGGCTACCGTGCTTATTTTGCACAAGAAGACTATCTGACAGCTGCGGCAGCTTTCGAGCCTTCAACAATCTGTATGATACCTATGGAGACAATAATGACACTTATCAGCCAGAACAACGAGTTGGCAATGTTCTTCATCAGGCAGCTATCAATTGACTTGGGCATTGCAGACGAAAGAACCGTAAACCTTACTCAAAAGCACATTCGCGGACGTCTTGCTGAATCGTTAATATTCCTTAAAGATAATTATGGCCTAGAAGAAGATGGGTCAACACTTAGCATTTACCTGTCACGTGAGGATTTGGCCAATCTTTCGAATATGACCACTTCTAATGCTATACGAACCCTTTCCAACTTTGCCAACGAGCGAATAATCTCTATTGATGGAAGAAAGATAAAGATTATCGACGAGGAAAAGTTGAAAAAGATAAGTAAAATCGGTTAACTATTTTATAGCTTCACGTATTCGAACCAATTTAGTAAGGAGTCCTTCGAGCAGATCTAACTGCAACATATTAGCGCCATCACTTTTAGCCAAAGCGGGATGTTCATGCGTTTCAATAAACAATCCATCGACACCAACTGCAACGCCAGCTTTGGCTACAGTTTCAATTAACTGAGGCATACCACCAGTCACCCCGCTGGTCTGGTTAGGTTGCTGCAGAGAATGAGTTACATCAAGTATGACAGGAAATCCAAATTTCTGCATTTCAGGAATACCACGATAATCCACAATCAGATCCTGATATCCGAAAGTTGTACCACGTTCGGTCAGCATAACATTATTATTACCGGCTTCAACTACCTTGTTCGCAGCAAACTGCATTGCTCCCGGAGAAAGGAACTGCCCTTTCTTGATATTGACAATTTTTCCAGTTTTAGCAGCAGCCACCAACAAATCAGTTTGCCGACATAAGAAAGCCGGAATCTGAAGAACATCTACATATTCAGCAGCCATCACAGCTTCTTCGGCAGTATGAATATCCGTTACAGTCGGCACTCCAAAGGTTTCATTCACCTTTCTGAGAATTTTCAAGGCTTTTTCGTCACCAATGCCCATAAATGAATCAAGTCGTGAACGATTTGCTTTCCGATAAGACCCTTTAAAAACATAAGGGATACAAAGCTTATCTGTAATTTTCACAATATGTTCTGCAATACGAAGAGCCATCTCCTCCCCTTCAATCACACAAGGACCAGCCAGCAAAAAGAAATTGCCGGAATCACTATTTTTTAAATCTTTAATATTCATATTTAATTAGGTATAATCAATGTAATAGCTTCGCTCAGAATACCCACTTCGAGAGGGTAATGATTTGGAAGAATTCGTCCATCAACATCGGCTGAAGCATTCCTGGCTTTGTAAACGCGTACCATTTTTGTACGGTAAGGCTTCACAACCTTATGATTAAGTATTCGCCCCTGAAGTAACATCCAGAGTCCTGATATCAACTGCAAGGGTTCAGGACGGTAAATAACGGAAACATCCAGCCAGCCATTATATGGTACAGCATTAGGTGTTTGTCCATAACCATTTGCATTCCCAATACAAACCGTCATTATTCTTCCCCGCACATGCTCATCATTAATCTTCAGGTGCATTCTGTAAAGCTTGCGTTCAAAGAAAATCAAAAACAATGCAGCCAGGAAAGAAATAGATTTTATACCCCAGAAACGTTTTGTTTGATCGGATATCTTCACAATACGGGCTCCCAAACCAATATTAAGTGCATTGAGAAAATAACGACGTTCATGCTTATGTGCATCAAAATAGGAGCAGTAACCCACATCAATTTTCTTCCTGCGATTATTGATAATCCAATCCACTGCCTCTTTGTAATCTAAATTGATATTCCAGAAACGGGCAAAATCGTTTCCAATCCCGTTTGGAATAATCCCAATCGCAATATCACTCACGTTTTCAGCTGTAGAGGTAAGAATTCCGTTAATTGCATCGTTCAATGCACCATCTCCCCCAACCACAACTATTGTACGGTATCCTTCACTGGCATACGAACGAGCCAGCACTTCCACCGTACCAAATCCTTCGGACTGAACATAGTCAAAATCCACATTCTTGCTTTCGATGTATTCTTTTATCTCTTTCCATCGTTTTTGGGCTTTTCTTGTGCCTGCTTTGGGGTTGTAAATAACCCCCCATTTATTTGGATCTATATTCATAAAAATCAGCTGTTAAGTAAACATTTTACTCGTTCTATTTTATCTTGCATGGGCAGCGTCGCATCCAGCCAATGAATAGTAAAACCTCTGCGCTCCATGCCACGAAACCAAGTCATCTGCCTCTTGGCAAACTGATGAATGGCTATCTCCAGTTGCGAAACCATCTCCTCGTAAGTGATCTTAGAGGTAATATATAATGTGAGATATTTATATTCCAAGCCATAATAGATCAGATCTTCGGGAGAAATACCCTGTTCCAGAATCTTTTTAACCTCATCTACCATGCCAGCATCGAGCCGTTGTCGAAGGCGATCCGATATTTTTTTCCTTCTGAGCTCCCTGTCAATATCCACACCTATAATAAGACTGTTCAGTTTTGGGAACTCTCGCTGTCTGATATCTTCTTTCAGATAATACTCTTCAATTTCAATGGCACGGATAGCTCGTTTAGCAGTATCAACATCTGTAGAATTATGAAGAGTTTTGTAGCTTTCCAGAATTTCAGTCAGCTCCTGAAGCGATTTGTCTGCTAGTCTTTCCCGCAACACCTTATTTTCAGGTACCGGAATTAGTTTATATCCTTTTAATACAGATTCCAGATACATGCCGGTTCCACCACAAAGAATGGGCAATTTACCTTTATGTATAATTGAATCATAAGCCATAAGAAAATCACGTTGATATTCAAACACATTATACTTGTATCCAGGTTCGGCAATATCAATAAGATGATACGGAATCTGTTTGCCATTCACCGTATAATCTTCCAGGTCTTTCCCGGTCCCCAAATCCATCTGCTTGTATATCTGGCGTGAATCGGCACTGATAATCTCTGTATCCAATTCATACGCCAAAGCGGCAGCAAACGAGGTTTTCCCTGAGGCTGTGGGTCCTAATATAGTAATTAAGTCGAAATTCGCCATAAATGCACAAGTAATAGTGTGTACAAACTTACGCAATTTTCTTGAATATATAAACCTTCGACTTAAAAAAGGAGTTTTACATTTTCAGATAATCTGAATGGGGAAAAGTAGAGACGTAAAAAAGCCGCTCCGGTTATCCGGAACGGCTTTCTATATTTAAAGAAAAGTTTCTTATGCGTTAACTGATGCCATGTGAGCAACCAGGTCAAGAACTTTGTTTGAGTAACCGATTTCGTTATCATACCAAGATACAACTTTTACGAAAGTATCAGTTAAAGCGATACCAGCTTTTGCATCGAAGATAGAAGTACGGGTGTCACCCAAGAAGTCAGAAGAAACAACTGCATCTTCAGTGTAACCAAGAACGCCTTTCAGTTCGCCTTCAGAAGCTTCTTTCATTGCAGCGCAAATTTCAGCATAAGTAGCTGGTTTTGCCAAGTTAACTGTCAAGTCAACTACAGAAACGTCCAAAGTAGGAACACGCATTGACATACCAGTCAATTTGCCATTCAATTCAGGAATTACTTTACCTACAGCTTTAGCAGCACCAGTAGATGAAGGGATAATGTTGCCAGAAGCAGCACGACCACCTCTCCAGTCTTTCATAGAAGGACCGTCAACTGTTTTCTGAGTTGCAGTTGTAGAGTGAACTGTAGTCATCAAACCGTCAAGGATACCGAACTTGTCGTTCAATACTTTAGCGATAGGAGCCAAACAGTTAGTAGTACAAGAAGCGTTAGATACGAACTGAGTACCTTTTACGTATGATTTTTCATTAACACCGCAAACGAACATTGGAGTGCTATCTGAAGAAGGAGCTGACATTACAACATATTTAGCACCAGCCTGGATGTGAGCCTGAGCTTTTTCTTGAGTCAAGAACAAACCAGTAGACTCAACTACGTATTCTGCACCTACTGCATCCCATTTCAAGTCAGCTGGGTTTCTTTCAGCTGTGATACGGATAGCTTGACCGTTAACGATCAATTGGCTGTTTTCAACATCTGCTTCGATAGTTCCGTCGAACTGACCGTGCATTGTATCATATTTCAACATGTATGCCAAGTAATCTACTGGGCAAAGGTCGTTAATACCAACGATTTGGATATCGTTTCTTGTTTGAGCAGCACGGAATACAAAACGTCCGATACGGCCGAATCCATTAATACCTACTTTAATCATTTTGTTAAACTTTTAAGGGTTTTATAATATTCATTCTAAAATATCCGTTTTTACTTTAGGAAAAGGAGGTGAACCAAAATACCTTAAAAATGTTATTAATACGACACAAAAGCTGTGTGATTTAGCACTATTTATAATAAAATGGCTATTCCTCAATTAGAATTCCTAATTGCAGCGCAAAAGTACTAAAATGTTTTTATATAAGCACACATTTTCATCTTAAATATAAAAAAATATGGGAAAAAGTAACTTTGTTCAAGAATTTAAAGCATTTGCATTGAAAGGCAATGTTATTGACATGGCAGTAGGTATCATTATCGGTGGAGCCTTCGGGAAAATTGTGTCATCTTTAGTTGCAGATATTTTAATGCCAGCCATTGGCACATTATTCGGAGGTGCCAACTTCACGGAGTTAAAATGGGTTGTTAAAGAAGCCGTTTACGGAGCTGATGGCAAAGTGATTACACCAGCATCAACCTTAAATTACGGAAATTTTATTCAAACCACCATTGACTTTGTTATTATCGCATTTGTGATCTTTTTATTTATCAAATTCTTTGCATCACTAAACCGTAAGAAAGAAGAGATTCCTAGTGAACCACCTGCACCAACAAAAGAGGAGAAATTACTGACAGAAATACGAGACATACTGAAAGAGAAGTAATTGTTTCTCTTTCCTTTTGACATATTTAAAGAGAACAACGACTCTTCACTATCCATTTGTCTTCACAAACAATTGAAGACAAATGGATAAGATCAATTTTATCTTAATGGCATCGGCAGTGAATTACAAAGTCGTATTCAGTCTCTGAATATACATATTGAAACTTCATTGCATTTAAGTTGTTTTGTTTTACGAGACAAAATAGCGACTACCTGATACAGAAGAAATAGCAAGTAGACAAAAGAATATAAAGAAGCACCAGTGAGGCATGTGCAGACCGTCCGGCGGAAACTTTAAACAAGTTTCTATTTACCTGAATTCATTACAAAGGTTATAAAGACGTATAATTTATTGCCCAAGAACTTCATTTATTAGCAATCGTTTTTTTATTTATTGCCAAATAATATGTAATTTTGCGCGCATAATATTCCAAACATATACATTATATCATGCAAGAAAAGATTATTATTCTTGATTTCGGTTCACAGACTACTCAGCTCATTGGCCGCCGGGTACGTGAATTGGATACCTATTGCGAGATTTTACCCTACAACAAATTCCCAAAAAATGACGAATCGGTTAAGGGAGTCATTCTTTCCGGAAGTCCTTTCTCTGTATACGACGAGGCAGCTTTTAAAATCGACCTTAGTGAAATTCGCGGGAAATACCCTATTCTTGGAATCTGTTACGGTGCACAGTTTATGGCATACACAAACGGTGGTAAAGTTGAACCGGCTGCCACACGCGAGTATGGACGTGCCCATCTGAGCACTTTTTGCAAGGATAACATTTTGCTGAAAGGAGTACAAGACAATTCACAGGTATGGATGAGTCATGGAGACACCATTACTACCATTCCTGACAATTTCAAAACAATCGCTTCTACGAAGGAAGTAGCAATTGCTGCTTACCAGGTTGAGGGTGAACAAATATGGGGTGTTCAATTCCATCCGGAAGTATTCCACACAGAAGACGGAACTCAAATTCTCCGCAATTTCGTAGTTGACATTTGTGGTTGTAAGCAGGACTGGAGTCCGGCATCATTTATTGAAAGCACAGTTGCCGAACTAAAGGCTCAACTAGGAGATGACAAAGTGGTTCTTGGACTATCGGGAGGTGTAGATTCATCAGTAGCTGCTGTTTTACTAAACAAGGCTATCGGTAAGAACCTAACTTGTATCTTCGTTGATCACGGAATGCTTCGTAAAAACGAATTTGAAAACGTACTGTCCGACTATGAACATCTTGGCCTTAACGTGATTGGCGTAAATGCAAAAGAAAAGTTCTACAAGGAACTGGCTGGAGTTAAAGATCCTGAGCAAAAACGCAAAATCATTGGTAAAGGCTTTATTGATGTATTTGATGAAGAAGCCGGCAAGCTGAAAGATGTTAAATGGCTGGCACAAGGTACTATCTATCCCGACTGCATCGAGTCGCTTTCAATTACTGGAACAGTAATCAAGAGCCATCACAACGTGGGCGGTCTTCCTGAAAAGATGAACCTGAAACTATGCGAACCACTCCGCCTTTTATTTAAAGACGAAGTACGCCGCGTAGGTCGCAAGCTTGGCATGATGGAACATTTGATTAACCGTCATCCATTCCCGGGACCAGGACTGGCCGTTCGTATTCTGGGCGACATTACTGCAGAGAAAGTACGCATTCTTCAGGAAGCAGATGATATCTTCATCAGCGGATTGCGTGAATGGGGACTCTATGACCAGGTATGGCAGGCAGGGGTTATCCTTCTTCCAGTTCAGTCAGTAGGTGTAATGGGCGACGAAAGAACATACGAAAACGCAGTAGCGCTGCGCGCCGTGACTTCTACCGATGCTATGACAGCCGACTGGGCTCATCTTCCTTACGAATTCCTTGGAAAAATTTCCAATGAAATCATCAACAAGGTGAAAGGAGTAAACCGCGTAACTTACGATATCAGCTCTAAGCCACCTGCAACGATTGAGTGGGAATAATCAAAAAATTAGATAACATTAAAAGAGGCTGTCTTATAAAGATAGCCTCTTTTGATATATAGTTACCATCTGATTATCAAAATGAGCAAGAAAAAAAGATTCATTTTGATAAGACTTAATCAATATATCTGTTAACCTCTATTTTTAAAATTACATATTGTATACAAGAATCAAGAATAAAAGGTTATTTCTTAACAAATTATCTCATCATATAAAACAAATAAACACACCTTGTGCAAATTTAGTTGAATCTGAAACTAAATCTATACAATAAAGTATTAACTTTGCCACGCATTTTAGAAAAAAACAAGAATGAAAACATTAACTATCGGAGACTTAAAAGCTCAAGTACCTATTATTCAGGGTGGAATGGGCGTAGGTATCTCATTATCTGGACTGGCCTCGGCAGTAGCAAACGAAGGAGGCATTGGAGTTATCTCATGCGCAGGTCTTGGACTCCTATACAATAAGCTATCCAACAACTTTGGAGAAGCAAGTATCTTAGGCTTGAAAGAAGAACTCAGAAAAGCACGTGAAAAAGCAAAAGGAATTATCGGAGTAAACGTAATGGTGGCTATGACCAATTTTGCCGACATGGTAAAAACATCCATTGCGGAGAAAGCAGACATTATCTTCAGTGGAGCAGGACTTCCGCTGAACTTACCTAGTTTCTTACCGAAAGGCAGCAAAACCAAACTTGTGCCTATCGTATCTTCTGCCCGCGCAGCAAAGATTATCTGTGAGAAGTGGAAAAGTGAATACGATTACCTGCCAGACGCCATCGTTGTTGAAGGTCCAAAAGCTGGTGGACACCTTGGCTACAAGGAGAACCAGATTGCTGATGAACACTTTTCTCTTGAAGAAATTCTGCCACAAGTAGTAGCAGAAGTCGCTGAATTTGAAAAGATGTACGACAGAAAAATACCGGTAATTGCCGCTGGAGGTATTTACACCGGTGAGGATATTTACCGGATGATGCAACTGGGCGCTTCGGGCGTACAGTTGGGAACACGTTTTGTAACCACCAATGAATGTGATGCTTCGGAAGCTTTCAAGCAACAGTACATCGATGCCAAAAAGGAAGATATTGAGATTATAAAAAGTCCGGTTGGTATGCCGGGGCGTGCAATCGGTTGCTCATTCATCCAACAGGTGAAAGACGGTGTGAAACAGCCTAAGACATGTGCTTTCCATTGCATCAAGACTTGCGATATCTCTAAAAGTCCATATTGCATCATGCTGGCTCTTTACAACGCATTCAAGGGTAACTTCAAAAACGGATATGCTTTTGCCGGAGCCAATGCTTATAGAGCAAGCAAAATAATGAGTGTTAAAAACACTATTGCCGAATTGATGAAAGAGTGGAGAGAAAAAGAGCAAGTCTCAGAAAAGTAATTCTCTTAAAGATATCGTTAAAAGGACTGCATCTAAAGTGAAGTCCTAAAGACGGAAGTTGCAGATTATAATTTAACCAACTTTTTACAGCATTTAAAGAGCCATTTTCAACCTGTCACAGAGATTGAAAATGGCTCTTTTTGTTATATCATCACTATTTAGCAGGACTCACCATCCAAAACAGATCTATAAATCAGTTAACAAATAGGTTTACCCTACAGCAATATCATTTACTCAGAAAAGTGTTTTGCAGACGCTTGTCTCTTTCTTGTCAGTCAACTGAAGCATCATGGGAACAAGCGTTGTGAAATGGCCGGAAGCCTTATGCAAAATTAAAGCCTCTTCACTGCCCCACTCTTCTATGATAATGAATATTTCCGGATTGTCTACATCCTGAACCAGCTCATAACTCAGGCATCCCATCTCTTTTCTTGTTTGTCGAACCAATTCGTCCGCCAATGTCAAGAACTCTTCAATCATCTCTTCTTTAACGAAAAACTTCACGACTACTTTTATCATTTTACTCTTCCGCTTAAAATTCGTACTTAAAACAACAACAGGTATCTAAAGATACAAATAGAATTTTAATTACCGGCGTTTACTGCATATTTTTCTTTGAAAGAGTCTCAATCCTTTCTTTATAAAAACTGCTGTACACCCGGATGGAGGGATGCCGTACACCCGGATGTACAATAGTCGTACACCCGGATGTACGGCATTGGTACATCCGGGTGTAGCGAGTATTTATTCAGTAATAAAAAAAATCTTATCGTAGGCTATTTCCAAGGATATAAAGATATAATCCAAAATCCTGGAATAAGGTGATATAGATTGGTAACTCTTTGTCCGGTCAAAAGTGTTGTCTGACAATAGCTTTGTTGCTAGTGTTTTTCCGTATATACGGCAAACTGTTTTATAAATGGCACATCGGTCGCTTTATCAACAATCGTACGCAGCTGGGTTACTTCAACTGCGGGAAATTTTTCGATCCGTTTGTTTCCAACAGAAGTTCCCTGACACAATGTTCTCCATGTTCCGCCAACCTTTCCTTCAATCCGGTATTCACGGATCCGCTCTCCTTTGGCAATATTCTCCTGAATCACGCATTGATCAATCACATGCTTCTTGGATAATTTGATTGTAAACTTTCGTCCCTGTCCGGATATTGTTTGTAGTGGTGTTCCAAAAATAGTGCTGATTGTATCGCCGAATGCTTTCAGGCGGTCGGCATCTTCTTGAGGAAGCAATCCATCGGGATTAGGGGTCAGACCCAAAATCAACGTGGCATTACGCCCCACTGATTTATAGTACATATCAGTTAATTTGACTGTAGAATAAATGGAATTCTCATCTCCCGGTTCCCAGAACCATTCATGGCGTCCGTTTGCGCCACGCAACGGAGAGTCAGCCATGGCCTGCATCCAGTATTGTCCGTTAGGATCGCCATGTTTCAGTAGTTCCAAGTGATTTTTTTGCGTATCAGATTGCTTGTGATGTGAGTAAGGCTGTGAGAAAGTGGCCCAGCAAGGATATTCAACTGTTCCCGACTCAGAACCGCCCCAACGGAAGTCGGCTCTTTCAACGTTATGATAGAATAGACAATCAGGCTGATATCTAGTCACAATAGGCAATACATCAGGACCATCTCCTTTGGGATCATCAGCTCCGCCATCAAACCAAATCATGAAGAGCTTGCCATAACGGGTGCAAAGCTCGGTGACCATCTTTTCACACAGATGTTTATACCACAGTTGACGATTGCGGGCGAACTCACCCTCTCCTTCGGCCTTGAAATTGTGGATTCCAAAAATTGAATTCCAGCGGATACCAACATAGATGCCAGGCGCAATCCCGTGTTTACGGCAGGAATTAACAAAATCAAGCACAATATCACCTTTCCCGTCGTGCCACTTCACCGCCTTGAGGCAGTAAGGATTTACATCGCTTTGATAAAGAGCAAAGCCAGTTTCGTGAGTCACGGTAAGAACAGCAAAACGGGCGCCGGCAGCTTTTGCAGACTCAATCCACTGATCGGTATTAAGTTTTGTGGGATTGAATATATTATAGTCATCAACTGGTGCTATGCGATTAGCAGTCTGACTGTACTTCTGGTTGTCAAACACATGCAAATCGTAATGGAACACAACGCCAAACTCACTTTCGGCAAAATCAATCTGGCTACGCGTCGGAATCGGTGACATGTCGGGCTTTACCTGTGCCTGTAAGCAAGCTAATGAGGCAAACAGAATAATAAGGTTACAAAATATTTTTTTCATTTTTCTAAAAATAGGTGCTGGTACAAAATAAGAACCTGGCTTGGATTATTAATATTTACTTTATTTTGGGTCATATATTCTTCTATTATCATCTTCTTAATCGGTAAGATTTTTTTTAACTGATTAACTGATCTGAAATATTTATATTTCCCATCGATTTGCACCCAGTATTTGAATGTCAGATCTGCCTCTGGATGAGTCGCTTTTAGCAGATCATCTCGTTGCACTCCGTCCCAACGCAATCTTGTGATATTGGTTGCAGCAGTAGTGGACGACGTTTCACCAAACCCGATATTTTGACCTTTCATTTTCAATCTGGAATGGTATTCAACATACAGCAAAGGATCGACGGATAATATCTCACAAATACCTTGTTTAAACGGGATAAAAGTCCTCCCTTTGATAGTAATTTGGGAAATACTTTGAGTATCCTTCTCAGACAATGCTTTAAGTGTCCCATCTGAATCTTTATAAATCATTTGCGAATACAGGATATTATAGTTCATCTTTTGACGGGTAACTGTTCCATTAAAAAAATTAATTGTTGCATCTTCAAAAGACTCGAATAAATAGCTTTTTACTTCCTGGGCATTAGAAAGAGAATTGCCACACAACAAAAATAATAAAAAGAAGAAGATTGTTTTCATCCCAGATTCTTTTAAGTCAAACAAAAAAGGAAAAGAGGCCCCCATAACGAGAGCCTCTTCTTACTATCTTTACAAATCAACATGATTTATATCCATAATGCATTACTGCATTGCAACACCACCCACTTCTACAGGCCAGTAAGGATTCTGATAGATTGTAGATAATTCGGTAGATGCCTTGTTTGGTGAAGCTAACTGAATTTGTCTGTAAGGAACAGGATCCAGGTAGTTGGCTTCATCCCAATTATATCCACTATAAACCTTGTTATTGGCAACGATTATTCTGTAAGGGCACAAATATTTCCCATCTGTCTTAGGTGAAACATTTGATGTGTTACCTCCATTGTAGATCAACATATCACCTGGAACCGGAAGTTTACCTGGGTCTGGTTTTTTAGTATAAAACGCCCAAATATGATCCCAAAGGTTAAATCCGCGAACAATGTAGTTCTTCACCTGATCTAAAGCTCTCCATCTCTTAAGGTCCATCATACGAACTGATTCACCCATAAGTTCACATCTGCGTTCACGACGAATATTGTACATCAAGGATGAAACTTTCTTTCCAGCTGAATATACTCCCCAATCATCTTCTTTTGTAAGATCCGTTGCATTTACTGTTACAGTGTAATCAGTATTTACGCCAGCTCTGGCACGAATTTGTTTCCAATAAGCATCAGCTGTTGGATCAATAGAATTACCACCATTTTCCAGACAGCTTGCTTCAATGTAGTTCAGGTAAGCTTCTACTGCGCGGAACACAATAGAACCGTAAGTACAATCTAAGTTAGAACCCGGAGCCTGTTTTGGATCATAAGAAAAACATTTACGTAAACGATAACCTGTGATATCACGGCATTCCTGGATATTAAGAATTCCTGCATTACCAAAGAATGTAGTATCATTTGTGGAATTCAAAACATCATTCTTACCAGCAAGGAATAATTGCAAACGTTCGTCACGATTTACCTTAACTGTCTGTGTAGAGGTATCAGCATATTGTGTATCGTAACCAGAGCCTGCTGCGTAAATAGGAAGACCATTCTTCATTAGGAAGTTGTCAACCAACGCTTTAGTAACACCTGTATTACCTCCATTTCTGATATAAACAGAGACACCATGGGTTATAGATTGTTCAGTACCATAAGCTCTCCAAAGCAACACTTCGGGAATAGTGCTCATATCAACGGCATTGAACATATCAAAATAAGGGTTGAAACCGTTAACCTGACCCAATCCAGGGTTCATCTTACCATTATTCTGAGTTAAAGGAACATTATCAGCCACTTGTTTAGCTGCATCTTTAGCCTGTGCAATGAAATACTTGATTTCACCGTCTATATTAAAGGTTTTGCCTTTATTGTAGTCCATATTAGCACCCGGCCATCCTGGTTCACCCGGAACGCGAGGTGTTCCTTTATGGTAAGTTTCGAATGTAGCTTCGTATAATGCAACTCTTGATTTAACTAAAAGCGCAGCGTTACGTGTTATACGATTCTTTTTCTTGAAATCAGCTTGCAAATACATTACTGCAGAATCCAGACTCTGGATAATATAACGGGCAACTTCATTACGTGGACTTCTTTTTGATGCAGCTACCATTTCATCCTGTTGGTCTTTCAATACTCTGGTTACGATGGGGTAATCACCATAAGATTGCAGTTTTGAAAAATATTCCCATGCACGGAAGAAATACATTTCTCCGATGTACTGTTTGATATTAGTTTCGGAACCTTGAATGATACCTGCTTTCCATTTTGGCATTACCTGTTCAAAGAAATAGTTACAGTTACGAATGCGGCTGAACTCCCAGTTTTCACCATTGTTAGGAACCTGTCTGTATTGATGTACCCACAAATTATAATTAGCATTAGCAGTAGCCTGGTTGTCTGTACCATTATCATTATTCAGAGTACCTACTCCCCAACCACCATGCGTACTAAATACATTTAAATTGTACATACCAAGAGCATAAGATGCCAAGTCGTTCTCGTTATTCAGATATTGCTGAGGTGTAACGGAACTCAACGGTTCTCTGTCCAAAAAGTCGTTACATGAGCTCATTGTCAAAGCTCCCACTGTAAGGAACGACAATGCTATATATTTATTTATTTTCAAATTCATTGTGCAAGAAATTTAAAAGTTTACATTAACTCCGAATGAAATAGTTTTGCTGAGAGGATATAGTTTTCCTGGGCCCCAGTCTCCACCTAATGTTTCAGGATCAAAGATACCAGTGATATCTGATTTAGTCCATAAGTTATCACCAGAAACATAGAATCTTACAGAATTCATTTTAACTTTTTCCATCAATTGTTTTGGCAAAGAATAACCAAACTGAATATTTTTCAAACGAATGTAAGCTGCATTCTGCAGGTAACGGGTCTGTACAGCATAGTTCTTTCCAGAATTTGTAAACAATGGACGTGGGAAATAAGAATCCAGGTTCGCTCCCAATGGATCGTTTTCAGGACGGAAGAAATCCCAATGTTGTTTAAATCCGCAAGATTGCCACATACCACCTGAAGCACCTTGAAAATAAGGACCGTCAAGCCAGTAATCTCTCTTACCTACACCCTGGAAGAATGCACTAAAGTCGAATCCTTTCCAAGAGCAATCCAATGTAATACCATAATTATAACGTGGAGTGTTATTACCAATAATCTTCATATCGCCGGCTCCAGAGATTCTTTTACCATTTTCATCTAACATGAAATCACCTTTAGCATCAAGCATATACAGTGTTCCTTGACCACTATTAACCTTACCATCGCCATTTATGTCGGCATACATAATATCACCGGCAGCCCATCCTGCACCCATTGTCTTTTGATCTGCTAAAGCAAGATGGTCATCCATTTCTTTTTGAGATTTAGCAATGCCTACAGTTGTATAACCCCATATTTCACCCAATTTTTGGCCAACATAATACGTACTCGAGCCTAATGTATAGCTAGGGTTTGGGAAACGAGTAATTTCCTGTTGAGCGTCAGCGATTACACCTTTCACACCATAGTTAAAATCACCGATGCGGTCTCTCCAAGATAGTTCAAGTTCCCAACCGTAAGATTTCATATCGGCATTGTTAATTTTTGGAACTCCGGTTCCCAGAACGCTAGATAACTCTGGAGCTGGACCAACCATATCTTTAGTTTTACGGACGAATACGTCGAATGTACCAGTGAAACGGTTTCCAAAAGCAGACCAATCAAGACCGGCATCCCATGATTCAATAGTTTCCCATGTCAAAGCGTTACTTACAATACCCGGAGCCGTAGCATAAGGATATCTTGTTGATTCAATTAACCAGCTACTTCCTGGATTTGTAGATACCGGCATAGTCAGGAAGAAAGGATACCAGCTGTTGGTGTTCATATTACCTAACTGTCCCCAAGAAGCTCTCAACTTCAGTGTACCAATAGTTTTTTCCATATCGCCCCAGAAATCTTCACGGGCAATGTTCCAACCTGCAGAGAATGATGGGAATGTACCCCAACGTTTGTTACCAACATAACGAGATGATCCATCACGACGAACATTAGCTTCGAACAAATAACGTTCTTTGAAGTTATAATTTAAACGTCCAAAGAAACCTGCAACAGCCCATTCGTTATAACCACCACTAACACTTGGAGTTTTATTTGTTGCAGTACTAATTGCAGTTACATTCGGAGTGATCAAATCAGCTCTTGTACCTGAGATATCTCTGTTTCTCAATAATTCGGCATTGAAACCAGCCATTACTTTGAAAGAGTGTCCACTTGCAAAAGTCTTTGTATAATCAGTATACATATTGGTTGTGAAGTAATTCTGCTTATACGCATCTTCGTGAGATTCGCTATATCCAGCAGGACCACCATTCCATGAAGTTGCATACGGAGATCCATCTGGCTTGTATCCATATACTGGTAATACATCCCAATGAGTATAATATTCTCTTGTATTGTAGTTTCCTTCCAAATAAATCTTCCAATCCTTGATTGGTGAAATAGTTAATTTCAATTGTTGATACAAATAATCCGTCTGTCTGGTTTGTTTTCCACCTTCTTCCATCTGTACAACTTCATTTCCCTCCATATAGAATCCATTTGGATCACGAACCGGGTTAGTCGGCCAGCGACGAGCAATATTATGGAAGAAAAGACCTGTCATATATGTAGGACGTGAATAATCTTCACGGATCCATTTTGAATTATAGGTCATCTCAACTTTTTCAGAAAGCTTTGCAGTGATTTTTGCATTCACTGAATAGCGTTGAAATTCATCTTTTCCATGACGAATCAAGCCGTTCTGATCCAGAAAGTTACCACTAACAAAGTAATTCACTTTGTCAGTACCGCCATTCATGCTCACGTTATGCTCCTGAGAAGGAACCCAATCCTTATACATTTCTTTAAACCAGTTGGTATTAGCATTAGCTCCTGTATAATTCTGCCACAATCCGTTTGATCCAACAGTAGTTCCGGCAGTGATTTTTCCAGCCTGATAATCTTGGATGCGTTGCATCGTTTCTGCTGAAAAAACAGGGCTTTGACCAGAATTTGCTGCAGCTACATTAAAATATTGTGCAAAGCGATAGGAATCCAACATTTCAGGAATCTGAACAGCATCAGTATAACGAACGTTTGCAGAATAGTTAACGCGTGCTTTACCTTGTGAACCGGATTTTGTTGTAATAAGGATCACACCGAAAGCTGCACGTGCTCCATAAATTGCTGAAGAAGCAGCATCTTTCAATACAGAAATATTCTCAATATCAGCAGGATTAAGAGCATTCATGTTACCTTCTACTCCGTCAATCAGGATCAATGGAGAAGAACTGGAACCTTGCCCTACAGTACCAGTACCACGAATGTTTACATTCATTGTATTGTCTAAGGTACCCCCACTGTTGTTTACAGAGAAGTTAAGGCCCGGAACCACACCTTGTAACGCCTGAGAAACATTTTGTACAGGACGATTTTCGAGCGTTTTAGCACTAACTGTACTTACTGCACCAGTTACGTTTACCTTTTTCTGAGTACCATAACCGACTACTACAATTTCATCCAACAATTTAGAGTCAGCGGTTAACTCAATGTTGATTACTGTCTGACCATTTACATTAACAGTCTGAGCTTTCATACCGATGTAAGAAAACACAAGCTTTCCTTTACTAGGAACTTTGTTCAAAACGTAATTACCGTCAATGTCGGTCATTGTTCCTGTTGACGTTCCCTGAAGAACAACACTCGCTCCGATTACTGGGTCACCGGATGCGTCTTTTACATTCCCTTTTACTGTAATGTTCTGTGCAATTACAGGTAGGGTCGTCAAGACAATTAAGGCTAATGCAAGAACTCTCTTCAAAGAAGAGAAATACTTTGTTTGTTTTTCAACCTTCATTTCATGATTTTTAAAGTTAAACATTTAATAAGTGTTTGTGATTATTGGTTATACTTTGCAAATATAAAGCTCTTTTTTAATATTTAATAATATTTTAATATTATATTTTTTTATTGGGAGGTTGGTTAGTAATTATTTTATTAATATTATACATCACTTTTTTATTTTTTTGATTTTCAAGTTTAATTTATTATTTATTTATTAATTTGAAGTTTATTAACCCAACTAATTAAAATGATTATTTTTTCATTTTTCAATAGTTAAATTGACATATTATTAATTTTATTTATTTTTTATATCAATCTTCAGGCTACTATTTAATTATAGAATTATAATCAAAGAAAAATAAATAGTATACCCATATATACAAGAAATCTATTTAATATATAATAGGATGTTTAATCAAGTATATTATTAAAGTATGCTTGAATCTGTTTATTATATAATAATGAATTAAGCGTAAGATTTTAAATGTTGAGAAAGTAAATAAAGAAAAACGTCTTATAATGTAATTAACATTAAAAGTAGCTTGATTGAGGAATTAATAACAGATTTGGCGTTCAAGACACTGAGCAGATCTTTTATGCAACGAAATTATCAAAACGTATAGAGGAAAAGCTCTATTACGACAATTCAATTTAATATATATAAAATTAACTATCAAATTAAACGCAACAACAAAACATTTTTGGTGCTTTCATCAATCCGGAAACGATTATCGGTTCGTTCGCCAATAAGCCAGATAATCTGTTCGCCCGAACAAGCCACGTAGACTTGTTCTTTCTGAATGAGAGAGAATTTTGCATCGGTCAGGTAATCGCTCACATTCTTTTTGCCTTTCATCCCAAATGGAACAAAGCGGTCTCCTGCTTTCCACTTCCTTAATGTTACGGGAGAAAGAATCTTATCTGCATCAAAGCAGGCTATTCTCTTATCACGTGGTATAATAAAATCGGGGGAATACGGGAAACGGTCCTCCAGTATTTCGGGCATTTGATTTGCTTTGCTCTCTGAATTTAAAGAATTCAATTCTTTTAGCAACAGATGTGTCCGGTCGCGCACCACCATCCAAAAATCAGAAACGAATTTCTTGCCCGACTGCCTTTCCAGACTAAGATATACATCTTCTATCTGAGCAGGGTTAAATCCCAGCGGATAGAGTATTTCATAAAGCAACGCCCGTGGAGATGTTTCCTCCAAAAGTTTCTCAATTGAAATACCTTCGGGAGTCAGCACCCTTTTCTTTCCCTCTTCAATCACTTTATTATATATAGTGGCAGTATCCGAAAGATGCGAAGCAGTAGAAAAGAGAGTCGATTTAATGGAAGGATTGATAGTCTCCATCAAGGGAAGCAGGTTCAGACGAATCTTATTCCGTAGATATTCATCTTGCAGATTGCTGCTGTCTGTTACATATTCTTGCTGCAATCCATCCAAGTATGAAATGATATCTTCCCGACTTACGCATAGTAACGGACGCACAATATCATTATTCTTTGGGCGAATGCCGGTAAGGCCATTTATCCCCGTACCACGAAGCAGGTTGAGCAGCATGGTTTCCACACTGTCATCCTTATGATGAGCCACGGCAACCACATCAGCTTTCAGCTCCTGGCGAAGTTTTTCAAACCAGTTGTACCGAAGTTCACGGGCTGCCATCTCGATGGAAATCTTATGAGTAGCAGCATACTCTCTTGTCTGAAAATGAATCACATGACAAGGTACATTGAATTTCGTACAAAGATTCCGGACAAAACTCTCATCACGGTCAGCCTCCTCACCTCTCAAATGGAAATTACAGTGAGCAGCCTCGCAAGAATAGCCTAAATAAACAAGTATCCGGAGCAAAGCCACTGAATCGGCACCCCCGCTCAAAGCGATCAAAACTTTATCTTTAAGTCCAAAAAGCTTCTCTTTTTCGATATATTGTTCAATCTGAAGATGTAACATAATACAAAGGTAGAAAAATCCAAGAAAAAGCAGGGCGGATTCCATTATTTAAAAACATTCTAAATAATTTGTCCACTAAAGTATTATGCTATATCTTTGCTTAAAATTAGACTAAGTATGCGTTTATCTGAACTAAAAACAGGTGAAAGAGGCGTGGTAGTGAAGGTTTTAGGCCATGGTGGGTTTCGCAAACGCATTGTGGAAATGGGCTTCATCAAAGGCAAAGTAGTAGAAGTAATATTAAATGCCCCGCTTAAAGACCCTATTAAATATAAAATTCTAGGATATGAAATATCTCTCCGCAGAAAAGAAGCGGGGATGATTGAGATTATCAGTGAACAGGAAATTGCAGACCAGCAGGCTATTACTACAGATTATCACGGTTCATTCAATATTGAAAGACCACTGAGAGAAGAAGAACTTAAATCTGTAGCTTTAGGAAAACGCAGAACCATAAATGTGGCACTTGTTGGAAACCCAAACTGCGGAAAGACATCGCTGTTCAATATTGCGTCCGGAGCTCATGAGCATGTGGGTAATTATAGCGGAGTAACTGTTGATGCCAAAGAGGGATTCTTTGATTTCCAGGGTTATCGGTTCAAAATAGTGGATCTTCCCGGCACATACTCCCTATCCGCCTATACTCCCGAAGAGATATACGTACGAAAACATATTATAGAGGAAACCCCCGATGTTATTATCAACGTGGTAGATGCATCAAACCTGGAACGAAACCTCTATCTTACCACCCAATTGATTGACATGAACGTGCGGATGGTAATTGCACTGAATATGTACGACGAACTCGAATCGAGCGGCAACAAACTTGACTACAGATTGCTTAGCAAACTATTCGGCGTTCCGATGGTTCCAACGGTTTGCAAAAGAAACCTCGGAATCGACCACCTGTTCCACCTGGTAATAAACTTGTATGAAGGAGCCGACTTCTTCAACAAGAAAGGTGAGATAAACAAAGAGGTTCTCAAGGAATTGCAGGACTGGCACCGAAGTAATGTAAACGAGGCAGAGCACGAAGAGCACATGGAAGAGTATGTGCAAGCTGATAAGCCTCGGCAGAAAGTATTTCGCCACATCCACATTAACCACGGTCCGGAAATAGAAAAAGGAATAGAGTATATCAAAGCGGAAATATCAAAGAACGAAGAGATAAGACACCTCTACTCCACTCGTTATCTTTCAATTAAATTGTTGGAAAATGACAGGGAGGTAACAAGATTTATCAACTCATTACCTAATGCTGAAGAGATTCTAACGATAAAGGAAAAAGCTGCAAAAAAAATTCAGTTGGCAATGAACGAGGATAGTGAATCTGCAATCATGAATGCCAAGTACGGATTTATTTCAGGCGCGTTGAAAGAGACCTACATCGACAATCAGCTTGAGAAGGACCAGATGACCAAAGTGCTCGACACCATTGTTACGCATAAGATATGGGGATATCCCATTTTCATTCTTTTCATGTGGATCATGTTTCAGGGCACATTTACATTGGGAGCATACCCAATGGCCGGAATTGAATGGCTGGTAGACCAGCTCCGGCACCTGGTACAGAACACTATGGCGGCCGGGCCGCTTAAGGATATGCTGATTGATGGAATTATTGGCGGTGTGGGAGGCGTTATCGTCTTCCTGCCCAACATCTTATTGCTGTACTTCTTTATATCGCTGATGGAAGATTCGGGATATATGGCTCGTGCGGCCTTCATTATGGACAAGATTATGCACAAAATGGGATTGCACGGAAAATCGTTCATTCCACTCGTGATGGGATTTGGTTGTAATGTTCCGGCCATTCTGGCTTCCCGAACCATCGAGAACAAAAAAAGCCGACTGATTACCATGCTGGTTAACCCACTGATGAGCTGTAGTGCCCGTCTTCCCATCTATCTGCTCCTGGTTGGAGCCTTTTTCCCGAATAACGCGAGCTTTATTCTGCTTTCAATCTATGTAACCGGCATAGCGCTTGCAGTAATAATAGCCCGATTATTCAGCAAACTACTGATAAAAGGCGAAGATACTCCATTTGTTATGGAACTTCCACCCTACAGAATGCCAACAATGAAAGCCATTCTGAGCCACACATGGGAAAAGGGCGGTCAGTACCTGCGAAAAATGGGTGGAGTTATTATGATAGCTTCTATCATCATCTGGTTTTTGGGATATTATCCTAACCACAACTCTTACAACAGTCCGGCCGAACAACAGGAACATTCATACATCGGACAGATAGGCAAGGCAATTGAACCTGCGTTGAAGCCGCTGGGATATGACTGGAAATTAGGAATTGGACTCATCTCGGGAGTAGGTGCAAAAGAATTGGTGGTAAGCACACTCGGAGTACTTTATACCAATGATGCCGGAGCCACAAAAACAACTCTGGCAGAACGGATACCGATAAATGCAACTGCCGCTTACAGCTTTATGCTTTTCGTGCTTATCTATTTCCCCTGCATTGCCACTCTTGCGGCAATAAAACAGGAGTCTGGAACTTGGAAATGGGCCCTTTTTGCCGCACTGTATACTACGGCATTAGCATGGGTTATAGCTTTTAGTTTTTATCAAATAGGAAATATTATATTATAATGAGCTTACAAGAACTTATTGTTTCGGCTATCGTTTTCTTCTGCGTATTCTATGTAGGAAATCGCATCGTTAATTTTTTCAAGGGAGCAAACAGGAACGACAACCCTTGCGCAAACTGCACAACTGGTTGTGAGTTAAGGGATTTAATGGAAAAGAAGAAACAAATATGTAGGGAAGAACAAAAAAGTAAAAGGAAAAACTGCTGCCATTAAGCAATTTTTTAATGCAGAACGTTTGGAAGATAAGAAAAATGTATTACCTTTGCACTCGCAATCACGTAATAAGGTCTCTTGGCCGAGTGGCTAGGCACCGGTCTGCAAAACCGTCTACGGCGGTTCGAATCCGCCAGAGACCTCTTAATGGGGAAAAGCTCCAGTCTTAACAGGCTGGAGCTTTTATTTTTTATCTGATTATTAAACACTTAAATATAATGCAACAATTTAAAGAAGTGGGAAATTGCAGATTATTTGTAGACCGCACCCCAAAAGTAGACTTAGTGTAAACCGATTGTAAACCGCAAATAATATCAAAGTAAACTTCAAAAGTAGACTAGGAAGAGCTAGTTATTGAGAAAAGTTCAGGGCAAAGTATTCTATTTCTTTTTAGAGGAACCATTAATCAGCATAGCAATATAATTATCCAAATGCTCTTCATTGCTCACTTCCCATTTTTCGTTCTTTTCATTCCATCTAAATGAAATATAAATTGAACGATCTAACTTTTCGTCTTTGCAAAAAATGACTTTTTCTTTGTTACGTGTAAAATCTTTAGACTTATTGCTCCACAAAGCAAACTCCTGAATCTCGTTATCACCTACAAATGTTGAAGTAAACAGATAATATGGTAGCCATTGTTTTCCTGACAGATCCCAACGAAAAGCCTTTTTACTGTTCATCTTACCATCTTGATTATAGGTAAATTCATATTTCAGATATGGAGTAAGAATATTAGTGACTGAATCACATAAGTAAACAATTTCATTATCATAACTTTTGTTATATACAAATCTTTGAGAGTCCTGAGCACTTACCTCAGTATTACAACTAAACAATAAACAGAAAGCAATGCTGATTACTAAACTGATACTTAAAATAATCTTTTTCATAATTAGAAGTTATTTGATGTTGGTAATTAAATATAGTCTGTGCTTTCAAAAATGGCCGGTTATATACTCTTTTCTATTTAGACGAATCTGTCTTTCAAAAAGTTGCAGACAAAATACAGATAATAATAAAAAATCCCCCAATGGTTTTCATGATTCATCGCTAGCATAAAAACAATGAAAATCAGCGTTGTTTAGAGTGGCCATTAAAAAGAATAGATTTAAACCCAACCTACTTCTTTGTAATGCGCGAAAGCATTAATTAAGGTTGAAATGAATAAACAGAACCTCTTGAGGTTATTATCGAATATATCTTTTCACAAGAAATAAATAAGTGATGCAATATTTTTATAGCAGAAAAACCAGAAAACCATAAAAACAGGATATACAACAAACTATCAGGCACTTCATGGCGACAGTTTAAATTCCTAATACAGTTTCCTGGAGATATTTAAGTTTTTCCGAATAAGAGTATGAAATGACAGACTCTCAAGAATTCTAAAACAGTATTTTCAACTCAACTCTCTAACTTAACATACCGTTAAAAATATAATAACGGTTAGAACCATTATAGATGCCCCCCTCCCATCAGCGCCATGTCAATAACAAGTTCTTCCTATCAAGTAAATAGTTCTCCAATCTGGTAAGTAATAAAGAGGATCACATTATTCTGTTTGCAAAGAGCCGTTAACTCAGCCCATATATAGTCGGCTTATACAACTTTCATTTTAATAGCAAAATGGTTCAACACAACTCTATCATAAAAATATAATTAAAACATAAGCAATTTAAGACGGCCAAATATTGACATTTTGATATATTCTGTTATCTTTGACAATTATAAACCTTAAACAAACAAATCAAAGCATGAAACACAAAATAGAAATGAATCCAAACAAATTGGTGAAGTTCCTTCAAAAAGCACCTGAAGAGTTTACCAAAACAGATATTATTTCTTTCATCAAAGAACAGGATATTCAAATGATCAACTTCATGTATCCTGCCGGTGATGGTAGATTGAAGACTTTAAACTTTGTAATTAATAGTGCTGATTATTTGATTACCATACTAAGCTGTGGCGAACGTGTAGATGGTTCTAGCCTTTTCTCCTTTATTGAAGCCGGGAGTAGTGACCTCTATGCCATTCCTCGTTTTCGAACGGCATTCGTCGATCCATTTGCCCAGACACCTACGCTGACCATGCTATGCTCTTTCTTCAACAAAGATGGCGAACCACTTGAAAGTTCTCCGGAATATACATTACACAAAGCCTGCCTAGCATTTACCAAAATAACTGGAATGCAGTTTGAAGCGATGGGTGAACTGGAATATTATGTAATTGCACCCAATGATGGGCTCTTTCCTGCAACTGATCAGCATGGATACCACGAATCGGGTCCTTACGACAAGTTTAATCAGTTCCGCACTCAATGCATGAAATACATTTCGCAGGCAAACGGAAAGATTAAATACGGACATTCTGAAGTGGGTAATTTTACGCAGGATGGATTAACTTACGAACAAAACGAGATTGAGTTTTTACCCACAAAAGCAGAAGATGCAGCAGATCAGTTGATGATTGCAAAATGGATTATCCGCAATTTAGCCAGTCAATATGGGTATAATATCACTTTTGCTCCCAAAATTACAGCCGGAAAAGCAGGGTCGGGCCTACACATACACATGCGTATAACTAAAGCGGGCAAAAACCAGATGCTGGAAAATGGCGTACTGTCAGACACCGCACGCAAAGCCATTGCAGGCATGATGCATCTGGCTCCTTCCATCACGGCGTTTGGAAATACTACACCAACGTCTTATTTCCGTTTAGTTCCAAACCAGGAAGCACCTACTAATATTTGTTGGGGAGACCGCAACCGTTCTGTTCTAGTCCGCGTTCTATTAGGATGGTCGGCCAAAAAAGATATGTGTGCCATGACAAATCCACTTGAAACAATCAGCAACAACGACACTTCAAATAAACAAACTGTCGAGATGCGTTCGCCGGACGGGTCGGCTGATATTTACCTACTCATGGCCAGTCTGGCTGTTGCCTGCCGCCATGGCTTTGAGATAAAGGATGCTTTGAATATAACTGAAAAAACCTACGTAAACATAGACATACATAAGGAAGAGAACAAAGTGCGGCTTCAATCGTTGGATCAGTTGCCTGATAGTTGTGCGGCATCTGCTGATTGCCTGCAGCAGCAACGTGCAATTTTTGAGCAGCACAATGTGTTTAGTCCAAGTATGATTGATGGAGTTATCTGCAAGTTGAAAGCTTATAATGATGGCGAATTGCGTAAGGAACTACTGATCAACCCTGCAAAGATGAGAGAGGTTGTTGAGACCTACTTCCATTGTGGATAAAAATTTCAGTTGACCAGCCCAACTATCAATTCCCGCACTGGAAGATTTTCTGACTTCGAGAAACAGTTAACACTATTATTTGTTTCTCTTCAAAATGAGTCTGTCTGTTATAGAAACAGGCAGCTCATTTTCATAATGTGTCACATAAATAATCGTCTTATCTTTCCTTTCACAGAAAGCCTCAACAATTGATTTTACTTTTTTCCGGTTACGGGTATCCAGTCCATGAAGAGGTTCATCAAGTATCAGCAATTCCGGATCTTTTACGAACGCACGGGCCAACAACACCAATCGTTGTTCACCCGAAGAGAGTTGCAGAAAGGGACGATCTTTCAAGGATAGAATACCGAATATATCCATCCACCACTCACAGGCTGACATCTGCTCAGGACGCGGCTTTTTGTAGAGCCCGATGGAGTCGTGCAATCCCGAAGCCACGATATCTATTGTCGGCAGATTCTTCAAGTAGGCACGGTGCATCTCCGGAGAAACATATCCAATATGCTTCTTGATCTCCCAGATACTTTCACCTGATCCTCGTTTCCGACCGAATAGGCTAATATCGCAGGCATACGATTGTGGATTATCTGCACATACCAGACTGAGCAAAGTAGATTTTCCCGCTCCGTTTTCACCCGAGAGGGCCCACTTCTGTCCACGAAGAATTGTCCAGTTCAGCTCTTTCAGGATGGTACGGTCGCCATAACTGATGGAGACATTGTTCAGTTTTACCACCTCTTCCGAATTATATAGTTGATCACTATACTCCAAGTTCAACAGATCTTTTCTTTTTTCCTCAGAGAAAACCTGAGTGATGTTGGGTTGATAGTTGTCAAAGTACTCTTTTCGGGTTACCTTTTTACCACAAGTCCTATTTTTAACCGGAAGAACATGAGTGATAAAGTCGGGAATGTCATCAAACATGGATAGCACCAATATAATTTGCAGAGAAGATTTCAGCGTGAGTCTTTGCAAGACATCGTGCAATAAATCTCGGGTCTTCGCATCTAGTCCGATAAACGGATTGTCCATCACCAGTACTCGTGGGTTGGTCAGTAAAGTTTTGGTCAACTGAAATTTTCGAAGTTCACCGCTGGAAAGAAGAATCAACTTTTTATCCAGCATTGGTTCAATTGCAAAAAGCTCAAAAAGCTCATCGCGCAACTGCACATTGCTTGTCTCTCCAAGAGAATCACGAACCACCGGAGCGTCGTCTTGATCGTGTGCATTCCATCTCTGTTGATAATAATAGTTGGCATCTGCAGCGCCATAAGTATCCCGAAAAGCGATATACTTTATATTGTCATAGGCCGTATTAGTGGCCGAAGGTGAAAAATCATATTCCAACGTTCCTTCTTTCAGAGGGCGTTTACCCAGCAAAGTATCAACCAGCAAACTCTTCCCACTGGCATTTGCCCCCACAATTGCCAAGTGCTCCCCGGCTTCCATACTCACAGATAATGGATGAGTGAACCGATACAGTTCATTGCGTGTCACTCCTCCTTTTAGACAAATTATTGATTGCATTTTTTACTTATTACTCCAAAAACGAAGCAAAAGTACAGCTTTATCTTCCATTTACGCCAACTTTAGTCAGGTAATTAGGCATAAATAAGAAACTTTTCACATTTCGTCATAAATTTAGTTTCCTACTTTTTATTAATAATTAATGGTAAATATCCGGTTACAACCTCATTGTGGATAATGGTGCAATTTGAAATCAAGAAAGTGAGACACCGGAAGAAGGATTATTAATATGGTGTATAAGTTTGTACTTAAAATCATTTGCTCTGAACAATGAATTATAACCATCAAAATGAAACAAAGTAATATGAATGATACTCCCGTCATTCCATTCCACCGAAACATAATAAGAATTGTTTCTTTTCTTTGTTTCAAAATCCGGAGTAAACGAACTTACAAGTAAAACTTTATGCTCTTCAATCAGTTTTATAATATTTGAAGCCTCTTCTAAAGTAACATTTGTGATTGAAGTTTTTGATATTCTGAATTTTTCTATTGGAATACTGTTCAAGGAGTGTCTGTGGTAAAATACAAATTCATCAGAATCTTTCCTACAGACTAAAGAAGGCACAATATCTTCAACAGACGGAAATCCACCAACATAACTTCCACTATCAAAAAAATCCTTTATAGACATACCATGCCGGTTTAACAACTGTTCCGTGACCTCTTCTCTACCCTTTTTCCAGACACGAATTCGATATAACACTATTAGGACTAAAACAACAGCTAAAAGCAGAATGATATGAAAAGTATAATTATCATGACTGTTGATTACCAGTCGATAAAGACTGCAGGAAGACAAAAACAGAAGTCCTGCAAGTAATATTATAATTCTTTCTTTCTTATTCATTTCCAGCTTTTATTAAGGTTCTGTTATACATTTATGAATAACATTATAACAACTTAAAACAGGAAATCAACTGTGAATTTATTATTATTTAACGAAGATAAAAAAGCCTGGATGAATTTTCCCTGAACAAGATTGTTTATGAAATTAGTTCGAGGGAAAATATAAACAAGTTAAACTTGTAAATCGTTATTTTATAATAAATCTTCACCATAAACAGACATTTTCCAACAGCACTCATTGTTCAGGTAAAAGATTTAAATTTAAGCTATTTTGCAGATAAAACCTTATCTATTATAGCAATCATTTCATCTATACTCAATTCATTTGTATTCAAAGCACGACTGCCATTATTATATGGCTCGTACATTTCGGTACTCGTCACTGAAAACAATCCAAAAGTAGGGACTTTTGCCGAACTTGCAAGATGCATGATTCCGCTGTCGGCTCCTATGAAAGCGTCCGTGTTTGCCATCACAGCTGCCATTTCGCGAACATCCTTGCTGTAAAACGAAGGTTCCTTGAACCCAATCTTCGAAATATTTTCCACCGGTAATATTTCAATCACATTAAAGTGAGGATATGCGGCTTTCAACTTCTCATAAAACTCATTCCACCAGGCTTCTGTATAGCATTTTGTTCCTGTAGCGAAGGTGAAAAGGCAAATGGTTTTTGCCTCCTTATCGGCTATGAGGTTATTAAGAAGTTTTTTTCCTTCAGTTATTTCGGAAGATGATAACTTTAGATCTAAAGAAGGAATTTCCCTGTCAGTAAGTGAAACTCCTAACATGGACAGACAATCACGCAAACTGCACACAGGCCTTTTGGCAATATGCATATAGTCGGTAGCCGAAAAATGTGTGTCGGTCATATTATCTCCATAGAATTTGTACGTTGCCCTAGAAAACTTGGTTAACAACCTTCCTGAGGATGAGCCATTGGTTACATTAATGGCGATATCATATCTCTTTGATCTGATTTTTAACCACCCTTGCATGTATGTTCCCAGTTCTTTAAAAGGCTTCTTAGGCAATCTGAGAATCTGATCAATATTATCATAATTCTTAAATAGAATCGGGGCCACAAATCCTTTTACGAAAAGGTCTATCTTACAGTTGGGAAAAGTTTGCTGAACCTCCTGAATAAGCGGTGTCATAAGCAATTGATTCCCCAGACGGTGATTAGGTCTTACAATCAGGATTCTTTTTACCTCATCTCTATTCAGTGGCTTACCCTTGGGAGTCGTTGTAGAAGTACCAATATTCTTTGTTAAAACCGATAAAACAGTTCTTCTTACTTCATTAATCTTTTTTAAAGAGCTCATACATCAATTTATTGTTTTATTTTGTGTTTGCAACTGTCATTATTCACCTCTGACAGCTTTGATTTTATGTTCCATCTGATCTTTTTTTCCTGGTTTGTTATCAAACGTTGCTGTACAATATATTCGTTCAGAGCATTGCTCTAACAAAGCATTTGCTTTAGAAATAACAGCAAGACACTCTTCCATAGTCTCACACTCTACAATCGTGCCCATTGATGTAAGCTGACTTTCGCAGGGTAATGCATCAATCATCTCTATTACTTTCTTAACGTATTGACTAACATGTTCCCCTTTATCAATTGGGAAAATGCTAAATTCCATGATTACAGACATAGCTAATTTAATTTAAAGTGAACATTATCAGAATAGTAATATTATAATCACGTAAATTCCTTTATGAACAAGAATAACATCAGAAAACGAATGTAACATTAATGTATATTATTCATTGTTTAACAACAAATTATCCAAGAAGTTCTTCCCTTTAATTTAATAATTCAAAAATCTTCCGAAAGATACAAAAAGTTCCCTGAAGTGGCACAAAAGTTAAATAGAAATATTCTTTCAACTGATTAACCAAGAGAGCATCAATCGCATTCTGAAAGACTCAATAACAACAATAATTTTTGTATAAAACAGCAACAATCACCTTCATATATATATAAACAGAAAGCGCCTTTCCCTTTTAGGAACAGACGCTTTCTATATTCGTTCGTAAATTTATAAGACTACGACTCTTGTGGTGAAATTGCCTACTTTTACAATATAAATTCCTTTAGCCAACGGTTGCTTTACATCAACCTGAACACCTGAAACTGTGTATGCTTTTATTAAGACATCAGTACCAGTCACTACTATCCTTTTGTCCTGAACAAAAACTTTCACCTCAGATGGTTGATTATAGAAACCTGTACTTACAGATTGCTTGAATGAATTCCATGCAGCCAGTAGAGCCACTCTGGCATTCAGGGTTTCAGCATCGGTTGCAGTTGCGCTATCGTGTACACCTTGAGCATTGGCAAAAGCTGCAACAATTACATCATAAGCTTCCTGAGGATATTGTCCTTTTTCTGTTCCTACCACAATTGCATTTTTCATCGGTGCAATAGAATCGATTGTGAATTTAAGAACACTCTTATAGAATTCTGAAACCGGAATTGCTTTGAACTGTGACCCCATGGAACCCATATCATAATTATCAAAAGCATATGGAGAGATTCTTGACATATGAAGAGTTACTTTTCCAAAAACAAATTTATAAACTAGAGAATAACCATCAACAGCTATTAAATGCCAGTCAAAATCCGGAAAAAGAGAAGCGGGAGGTGCTACACAAGTTGCAAAATCGTTCACAAATTCCGAGCAGACAGAAACATAATCGTATTTACTCACAATTGCGCAATAACCAGTATTATCTTTTTCTATCCGCCACACAATCTTATCAGTTGGTTCAAGTAAAGAAGAATTTAGACCCATAATTCTTTTTGTGGCATCATCAGGATTGTATGACATGACTTTACGAATGCGTTCCGCATCGGTAGCTTGAATCTGTAGTACAAGCCATACAGGATTTGCGGCAGTACTTATCGGCCCTACAACTGCATGCTTGTATGTCAGAATAGCTGAGTTTAGTGTTATCTGTGCATCTGTTATCTGATCATTGGTATAAGAGTCAACGCTACTCATAAATTGATTGGCATCGACAATGGCAGATGCCAAGGCCGAACGGGCTGCTGATGGATATTGGGTGAAGGCGTTTCCTTCAATTGTGGAATCCAGTAACGATTGAGCCGAATTAATATCAGCCTGAAGAGACGCTGAGGTGCCAACTGGAGTAAATTTCCAGCATGAAGCCGAATTATAGCCTAAATCATTGCTCACAAGTAAAAGTCCAACTTGTTGAGCTGAAAGAACTGTACTTCCACTTACAATTCGATACTCGTCTCCATTAGCTCCGGTAAGCAACTGAACAGTCCACGAGGTATTAACCGCAGTACCATATTTGGTTGTTGCTAACAGTTCTCCTGAAGGAAATGCCTTATTGATGATTCTGAACTCACTTGAACTTCCTTCAACTGCTTCAAATCTGAATAACTGAGCAGCTGCACATGTTTTTATTCCCCAATAGCAAACTGTATCCATTGCTTCAACTTTTATGACCTGTCCAGCAGCATAACCAGCCTCAACACCGGCATTCTCAATATAGTACCATTTAGGATTAGTCTCAGTGCTCAATTCAAAAGGCAAAGTCTGCCCATAAACTTGCTGTGTATAATTCAATAGGAGTATAACAGCAAACATCAGAAAAGTAATTTTGTTTCTCATAACCTCTATTATTAAATCAGATTTACTAGCAAAGCATCTCAGCAAACTCTTATCTTCAAAAATTTTATCCATTTTTAATGAAAACAATCTTTATTTGAATAATGTTTCTGAAACTTATATTTTTTTATAGATATAAATGTGAAGTTTATCTTAGAGTTAAATGAAACAAAAAACGCTGCTCCGGCACATTCAGATTAGGCCCAGAGCAGCGTTATAATTTATATATCAGAATATTTTTAGAAGATATCAGCGTTTTGAAACATGATAGGTATATTTCAACCCTTGTCCGGGTTCTACAAGCAGATTTGTCACTTCAAAATTCACATCTCCTTCTTCCACGTCATTCTGTAGTTTCACCATTATACTATGTCTGCAATTAGGTTCAATCACATAATCCCGGAAATAAACCACATCGGGGTTATGTTCTGTTTTTAACAGCTTGAATGTTAAGTCGGATTTGTTTATGAACGTAATCTGCACTCCTCTTTTACTTTTTTCCACATCCAGGATTTCGATTGAATTCTCAAAAAGTTCTTTCAGGTACTTGTTTTCACCAATAAGATTGTCTCCCACGTATACAGCTGTACGTCTGTTTATCAATGCCTCCTTTATGCCTTCGATTGTTCTGTTCTTTGCAAATACAAGTGTCATTGTGCGGTGTTTTCCTTTTGCAAATTCATATTCTGCCTGAATGGGCTGATGTATATCAGTATTTCCCAGCATGGTTAGTTTCTTTTCCAAACACCAGCGAAAAGCTTCAGGACAATAGCTAGTACCATTCGCCACTTCAATTCCATTCATGTACCCAGCATTGTACAACTCAGTATGTTCTGGCCACCACTTGGTAGTGTCGGGTTGTTGAGCATCCCATCCCGGATGATTCCAAAAGATAAAAGCGCGTTGAGCTTTAGCCGCCTTAAAGGAATCTCTCCACTCCTTCTTATCCAAAGAGTCGTTGTTATTAAGAAAAATAGCATTAAAATGTCCAGGAGCCATAGGACGGGTTATTTCACTTCCCCGAATAAGAAGAATGTTATTTTTATCGGCTGCTTTTTCCGCGATCTCGTAAGACCGTCCATGTCCAGCAACAATATCTCCTTTATGAGGGCGATATTCCAGATGGTCGGTAATAGCGATGGCATCAAGTCCTTCACGATAAGCTTCGTCCACACGTACCGTAGGCCATACCAACCCGTCAGAAAATACTGTGTGAATATGGAAGTCACACTTCAATGTTGTATACCCTTTTAAATCGGGTATTTTTATTTCTTGGCGTACTTGTGCTACCGCACTTGAAATGATACCTTGCGTTAGCAGCATCATTCCAATAATTAAAGTTTTTTGTTTCATTGCTTTTATTATGTGTTATGTAAATATTTTCCTATAATCAATCCAAACAAATTCATTTGCAGACAATTATAAATGCAGATATTCAAAGATAATGAGTTCTTTTCTATATTTGAAATATAGCTAAAGAAAATTAAAGCAGGCAGCGACAAATAATTTATCACTGCCTGATAAATTCAATGACTTAGAAAATAAAGATTGCTACGTTTAGCGCCCGGATTATTCGTCAAAATAATATAAAAACAATTAGTGGACATTATTTATTATAATAAGTCATTGAGATGCATTAATATTAGAACTAGATTAAAAGGACTTTCTTATATATTACTCCTAATCGGTTAGTTCCTTCAATAGTTATTTGCTGTATTTCAATCTTGATAACAAGCAAAACTTATTAAGTATAGATTTAAGTATTCTTATGTCCATAAATTAATTATAATATTTAATATTCAGAAGCTTTATCTAATATCTGTATTTCGATTGCAAAGAGACTATTCTCATGTTAACATGTTATTGCCGTAATATTAAGAAGCTGCAACAATTACCTAAAAGCATTATTAAAAGCTGTATAGTTTGGTTTATTGATAATCATATGTTATTATTTTTATTTCGTTAGGTTGTATCACAATCTTTTTTTTAACTTTGAGGCAACTAATACTATGTCATTACAATGAAAAGAAAAACCCTGTTTTTGATCATATTTACCTTCTACTCATTCACAACTCTGGCCGGAAATCAACTTGATTCTTTATTAAACGTCCTTGATAAAACCATCAAAGAAAGCAGAAGCTATGTAGAAATGAGGGAAAACCGGATATCTAAACTTAAAATAGGATTAAATAAAAAAGGGATTTCACCTCAGCAGATATATGCAATCAATGAGTTATTATACAAAGAATATAGGGCATTCGTTTGTGATTCGGCCATTCATTATCTGAATATGAATCTTGATCTGGCAGAATTACACAATAATAAAAAATGGATTAACGAAACAAAACTATTGTTGAGTTATTTGCAATCCTCTTCGGGTATGTACAGTGAAAGTTCTTACGCATTGACTTCCATCAACAAGAAAGAGTTAACTAAAGAGCAGATACCCGAATATTACAGATGTTGCGAACGATTATATGATGAAATGCATCTCTATACTCACAATCAGAAGTTGAAAAAAACCTATTTCAAGATATTCAGAGCTTATCAGGATACCATGCTGAATCTCTATGCACCTACATCCGAAAATTATCTAGCAATCAAAGAGCAAAAAGCTCTGGAGCACAAAGATCTGGCAGAAGCACGTCGAATTAATAATATCCGACTCTCGAAAACTTCCTTCGGCACACCCGAATATGCCTTGATTAAATTCCAGTCTTCCCTCATATACCGGGAAGAAAAACGGCCAGATGAAGAAAAGAAAGACCTTATTTTATCTGCCTTATCGGATATAAAAGCTGCTATAAAAGATAATGCTTCACTGTTTACTCTCGCTAACCTGCTTTATGAAAAAGGGGATATTGATCATGCTTATCATTATATCAAATTTTCTTTGGAGGATGCCAATTTCTATAACGCACGATTACGTAATATTCAAATATCAAACACACTTCCTATTATAGAAAAGAGCTATCAGATAAAGAGCGAAAAACAAAAAAATGACTTAAGAATCAGTTTAATAGGTATTAGTGCTCTCTCTCTTCTACTAATTGGCGCTTTGGGGTATATTTACAGACAAATGAAAAAACTAGCAAAAGCTCGTAACGAATTAGGCATTATCAACACACAGCTAAAGTCTCTGAATAATGAGCTGGGAGAAGCCAATCGTGTGAAAGAGGAATATATTGCACTTTTTCTTGGCCTATGTTCAACTTACATTGATAAACTGGAAAGTTATCGAAAGATGGTAAGCAAGAAAATTACCGGAGGTCAGATTGCCGAGTTACTTAAGACAACCAAATCGCCTGATGTCATCGAAAACGAATTAAAAGAATTCTATTCGAACTTCGATAATACATTCCTGCATCTTTATCCCCAATTTGTAGAAGAGTTTAATTCTCTTCTCGCAAAAGAAGAAAGAATTGTTTTAAAGAAAGGAGAACTGCTGAATACTGAATTGCGTATTTTTGCCCTAATTCGTTTGGGAATTAATGACAGTTCTAAAATAGCAAATCTTTTAAGATATTCAGTGAATACAATTTATAATTATCGGGCAAAGGTTAAAAACAAAGCGTTGGTATCACGGGATGATTTTGAAAACCGTGTTATGAAGATTGGTACTTTCTCATAACAAGTTCTAAAGAAGAAGATAATACATTTCCATTTTATTCTCTTAGAAGCTTAGGATATACTTAAAAACAATTATTAATGCAAAAAAATGTATCTTTTGCATTAATAGCTATTCCACTTTTTTAGGATGTTAATAAATTTACATTATGCTGATTTACAATCACATAAAGCTAATAAACACCTAAAAAAATCCACTTAATTGCCACACAAGGAGATAATCGAAATCTTTCCTTCTTAAATTTGTTAGCAAGTTATTCAAGATAGAATAACAGAATGTTAACTAATTAAATATATTATTCATGAAAAAAAGCAAGCAAAGACCAATTATCAGGTATGAGGCAAACTTCAGTAGAAGTGTTCTCTTTGTTATTATGGGTTTGTTTTTATCTCTAGGTGCCTTCGCACAAAAAATCACTGTTAAAGGCCAGATAAAAGATGCTACTAATGAGAGCATCATTGGAGCCAGTGTTGTTGAGAAAGGCACAACTAATGGAACCGTGACTGACTTTGACGGGAAATTTTCTTTGTCGGTGTCACCAAATGCCAAGTTAACCATCACTTACATTGGTTTTAAAAGTCAGGAAGTTGAAGTAAAAGGAACTTCTCCTATAAATATTGTATTGGAAGAAAATGATAAGTTATTGGACGAAGTTGTAGTCATTGGTTATGGATCTGTTAAGAGAAAAGATGTGACCACCTCTGTAGCCAGCGTTTCAACAAAAGATTTAGATGAACGCCCTATTATCTCTGCAGCTGCAGCCATTCAGGGAAAAGCAGCCGGAGTTAATGTAATTCAGCCTAATGGAGAACCTGGTGCAGGAATAGTAGTTCGTGTTCGGGGTAATTCTTCAATCAACGCAAGTAATGATCCTCTTTATGTGGTTGATGGAATACCAATGACCGACATTAATTTCTTATCTCCAAACGACATTGAAAGCATGCAGATTTTAAAGGATGCATCATCTGCAGCCATTTATGGTTCAAGAGCATCTAATGGTGTTGTGCTTATTACCACCAAGTCGGGTATGAAAGGTGAAGCCAAAATAAGCCTTTCTGCTCAGGCAGGTACAACTCAAATCGGAAAGAAAATCCATTCACTTAATGTTTCACAGTATAAGGATTTAATGGATGAAATTGGAATGATTAATCTTCCTTCGGGTTTGAAAGACGAAACAAACTGGTTTGATGAAACCTTTAGAACAGGAGTTTCCCAGAACTATCAGCTTTCAGTTTCAAATGGAAACGATAAAATGAGATATTTCATTTCTGGTGGTTACACAAAGGAATCGGGAATAATTAAAGTGGCTTACTATGAGCGTTATAACCTGAGAGCCAATCTGGAAAATCAAATCCGCCCATGGTTAAAAGTCAACACCAATCTGGCGTATTCAGATTACAGCAACAACGGCATTATTTCGGGACAAGGTGCAAACCGCGCCGGAGTGGTTCTTTCCGTGATTAATACACCTACCTATGCTCTAATATGGGATCCAAACCATCCGGGTCAATATTATAATAATTTCTATGGGGCAAATGTTACTCATCCTGTAGAAAACATGTCGCGTACAGCTGATAATAAAACGAATAATAACAGATTGCTGGGAAGCGCATCGGGTGAAATCACGTTTACTCCGAATCTGAAATACAAAAGTTCAATCTCTATCGACAGGGCATATTACAACGGCACTAGTTTCCTTGATCCAGTAAAAACAGAATACGGTCGTTCTCAATATGGTAATGCATCTGATAACCGTGCGTTGAGTACCATTCTAGTATTCGATAATATTGTGACGTTTGACAAGAGTATCAAGAAACATAATTTTGGTCTGATGGCCGGTGCTTCAGGAACAACATCCAAATGGTCGCAAAGTTACCAGACCGTAAGCCATTTTATTAGTGGAGATATTAAAACACTGAATGCCGGGAATAAGGTAGAACAATGGAATGGGACAAGCGCTTCAGATTGGGCCATCATGTCTTATGTAGGACGTTTGTCGTACAACTTTGACAGCAGATACTTATTAACAGCCAATTTCCGTGCTGATGGTTCTTCTAAACTGGCTCCTAGTCACAAATGGGGATATTTCCCTTCAGTATCGGCTGCATGGAGACTTTCTTCCGAAAATTTCATGAGAGACATTAAGTGGATTGACGACTTAAAAATCCGCGGAGGATGGGGTCAAACCGGTAATCAATCGGGTGTAGGCGATTATGGATACTTACAACTGATGAACATTACCCGTCAGAACTGGTGGGAAACCGGCAAAGATAATGCACTTCCAATTATAACTCCTGCTAATATGCAAAACAAGGATCTAACTTGGGAAACAACCACTCAGACGAATATTGGTATCGACTTTACAGTTCTGAGCAACAGACTGACCTTCACAGCCGATGCATATTATAAACACACCACAAATTTATTAATGGATGTACCTCTAGGGCCAACAGCAGCTTTCAGTCATATATACCGCAACGAAGGAGAGATGGAGAACAAAGGTCTTGAATTTGGTGTAAATTCAAAGAACTTCATAGGTCAGTTCAAATGGAGTACCGATTTCAATATTTCGTTCAACAAGAACAAGGTTATGAAATTCGATACACGTCAATCTTATTTCTATGAACAATCTACAAGTGGTGAATATATTACAAAACTAACCATAGGTAAACCTCTGGGTATGTTCTGGGGCTATATTTCAGAAGGAGTTGATCCTGAAACGGGAGATCTTGTTTACAAAGATCTGGATAAGAGTGGAACAATTACTCCGGCCGACAAAACCTATATTGGCAATCCAAATCCGGACTTCACTTTTGGTATCACAAACAATCTGTCTTACAAAGGATTTAACCTCGATATTTTCTTCCAAGGTTCGGTAGGCAATGATGTATACAACCTCTCTCGCATGGAAACAGAAGGTATGTACGACTCGAAGAACCAGTCCACTGCAGTTCTTAAAAGATGGAGAATTCCAGGACAGATTACCGACATGCCAAGAGCTGTGTCTTCGAAAGAGAATCTCAAGAATTCGAGCCGTTTTGTAGAAGATGGCAGTTACTTACGTTTAAAGGCATTAACCTTTTCATATAACTTTAGCGGAAAACTATTGAAGAAATGGAGCATCAACCGTCTTCAACCATTTTTCACCGCGCAAAATCTGCTTACTTTCACAAACTACAAAGGATTCGATCCTGAAGTAAACCAAGAAGGAGGAAGTGCACTTGTACAAGGAATAGACTGGGGAACTTACCCTCAGACAAAGAGCTATGTATTTGGTGTCAATGTTGAATTTTAATAGAATAATACAATGAAAAATAGAATAAAACTTTGTTTACTATTGAGTACAGTCCTTTTAATGGGAAGTTGCTCCCTTAATTACGATCCTATATCGGATTTTTACAGCAAACTTAGTACTAGCGACACCACAGCTACTGGCAGCAAGTATAAAACAAAAGCTGACATGCAACAGCAATATGATAATATTTATGTTAGCATCCGGAACTCTCAGGAATCATGGTATCTGGATATGATGGCTTATTGCGAGACTCATTCTGACAATGCTTATAGTGGGGCTACCGATGCGGAACTTGCCCAACTGGAATCAAACAAACAGGATGGTACAAACAAGAATATTGAGCGCGACTGGACATCTTATCTGGGATACATTGTAGCTGCAAACCGTGTAATCTGTAACGTAGATTCTGTTCCCGATCCTGCACTGACAACTGCCGAGCGTAATCAATGGAAGGCTGAAGCCTCTATCTGGAGAGCATGGATGTTGTTCGACATGACCCGGTTGTGGGGTGAAGTACCTGTTGTTACTAAAGAAACACCAAACATCACTTCTGAGAATGTAAAAGATATGTATCCGCTACTTTTCCCTTCACGCAGCAGTGTGCAGGATGTTTATAAACAAATAATCAGCGATCTGGAATACGGTGTTCAGTATGCTCCGAAAGTAGATTCATCCAACAAGTTTAAGCTGACACAATCAGTCGCTAAAACTCTTTTGGCAAAAGTTTATGCGGAAGCTCCTGTTAGAGATTATGCTAAAGTAATTCAATATTGTGAATCCGTTAAGAATGACGGTTTCTCTTTAGTACCTAATTACTCTGACTTATTTTCTGTTAACGATGCAAAAACAGATGTCAACTATCGCAATACTTCCGAGTCAATCTTCGAGATAGTTTTCCCTGTGGGAAGTGGAAGCTGGGTTACCTGGATGTTTGGACTCGATCAATGCGACCCGAACAGTAGTTACGACTGGGCTAAATGGATTACTCCTTCAAGAGACCTGATTCAGGCTTATGAGAATGAAGGAGACGATATTCGCATGAATGAAGCAATTGTATGGGGACAGCCATCATGGAGCATTCACTATCCATCAGATCATTATCCGTTTATGTACAAAACCCGTTCACGTTATAACAGTATAATCAAGTTACGCCTTGCAGACATTCTTCTTTTAGAAGCTGAAGCTTATGTAAATCAGGGAAATTTGACTGCTGCGGCCGATCTGGTTGACCAAATACGTACACGCGTTAAACTGGCTAAGCTGGATGCTTCAACAAAAGGTTCTAAGGATAAAATGGTTGATGCCGTGCTTAAAGAGCGTCGCTTGGAACTCTCTTTCGAAGGACAACGCTGGTTTGACCTCGTTCGCACAGGAAAAGTATACGAAGTGATGAACAGCTTAAATTCAAGAGACTCAGGTCGCAAGAAGATGGCAACTTTCACAGAGAACTCTTTGGTTATGCCTGTTCCGCAAACTCAAATAGATAGTAATCCAAACTTAACGCAAAACAAAGGATATTAATAATGAGAGTTGATTATAGAAACAAATTATTATCTGCATTAACAGGGATTTTCATTGCGGGATTTTCATTACTGGGATGTGGAAATGGTTCAGCACCTGCTCCGGAACCACCCGGATCTGAGACCTCTGATGTAGATCTATACGTTACCACAGCCGATCAATCGCATCTGTTTAAGAAGATTCCATTGTCATTCAGCAAGAAAGACAATATGTCGCCTTATACCATTCAGTTAAATCCTTCGGAAGTATTTCAGGAAATGGATGGGTTTGGTGCAGCAATGACCGGTTCTTCCTGCTTTAATTTATTAAAAATGAGAGCAGACGACAGAGCAAAACTGCTGAAGGAAACGTTTGATCCAAAAGATGGAATGGGATATAGTTATATCCGTATATCCATTGGCGCTTCAGATTTTTCTTTGAGCGAGTACACCTATTGTGACACTCCCGGTATTGAGAATTTTGCATTGCAGTCGGAAGATAAAAATTATGTAATTCCAATCTTGAAAGAGATTCTGGCCATTAATCCTAACGTTAAGATCATGGCTTCTCCATGGACTTGCCCCAAATGGATGAAAGTGAATAATCTGACAGAGAAGAAACCTTTCGATTCGTGGACCAGCGGACAGCTAAACCCTGACTATTATCAGGATTATGCCATGTATTTCGTGAAGTACATTCAGGCAATGAAAGCAGAGGGTATCAACATTTCTTCCATCACTGTTCAGAATGAACCGTTGAACCGAGGGAATTCCGTTTCGTTGTACATGACCTGGCAGGAGCAGCGCGATTTCATCAAAACAGCTTTGGGACCGGCTTTCCGTAATACCGGAATCAATACAAAGATCATTGTCTTCGACCACAACTTCAATTATGATAATGTGGCCGATCAGATGGATTATCCAATCAACATTTACAAAGATGCTGATGCGGCTCAATACATTGACGGAGCAGGATTCCATGCCTATGGAGGCGATAAGTCCGAACTTCTTGACGTACACAATGCAAATCCTGAAAAGAATCTCTATTTCACTGAGATGTCTATTGGTGAATGGGGCTACAGCTTTGCCGGCGATTTAATGTGGAACATGGCCGAGGTGTGTATCGGTACGATAAACAACTGGACAAAAGCGGTAATTGTATGGAATTTTATGCTGGATAAAAATCATGGTCCAAACCGTCCGGGCGGTTGCACTACTTGTTACGGTGCAATTGATATTAATTCAGATTATAAAACCATGACAAAGAACTCTCATTACTACACCATCAGTCATCTGGCCAAGGTGATAAAACCGGGAGCTAAACGGATAGGAACAACCGGATATAAGGCAAATGGGCTCTACTATTCAGCATTCCTGAATCCCGATGGATCGTATGCAGTGATAATGCAAAACGATACAAACAATCCGGTTAGCATAACTTTGTCCGACGGAGAAAACTCTTTTGCCTATTCATTGCCGGCTAAAGCAGTAGCTTCTTACAAATGGAAAAAATAACAGGTTAATCATTAAATTAAAAAGAACATGAAAAAATATAAATCATTTCTATGGTTACTAGTTGCTATAATTGCTTTTAGTGCCTGCAACAATAATGAAGATTATTCGGAACCACCGGTAGAAGGAGAACCGGTTCTGACTCTTAAATCGCAGATATCCTCCGCCATGTTTGGAGACAGCTTATCATTCGCTGTTAATGCAACTGATGCCAAGTTCCCGCTTTCAACGCTGAAAGCCCAGTTGTTCTTTGGGGAAAACAAAGTATCGGAAACTGTAATCCGCACAAAGACAAACGGTGACTATTCCGGAAAAATATTTATCCCCTATCTGGCTAATATTCCAAACGGGTCGGCCACATTAAAGCTGGTTCTTCAAAATACCCATTTTGCGGTTACAGAACAGGAAGTCAGCGTTCAGCTAGTCCGCCCCGATTACGATCAGCTTACTTTGGTAACTGCTGATGGTAAAGAGTACTCTATGGCACGTACAGGGTTGTATCAGTACAAGGTAACAGGCGATTTTCCACAAAAAGTTAAAGCATATATCAAAACTCCCAAGGCAAGCGCACAAGGAAATGTGATTACCTTTGGATGGGGAAACGGGGCCATCACTCAAGGTACTGTCAGCCCTATCACATTCTCTAATGCTACTGCGGGAACTTATGATATCACCTTCAACACAATGACTTATGTAGGTTCACCATTCATCAAATTACTCTTTGGAGGAACCGAAATGACGATGGTAGATGATAATAACTACAAAGTTGAAAAAGATCTGACTACCGGACAGTTGCTGGAAGTTTCTGGATTTAGTAATTTTGACCAGTGGTGGATTGATTCTGACTTCTTCTCTAAAGATGCTTCAGGTAAACTTAAATTCCTTCCATTGAGCGGAAAATACAGAATTACAGCAAACTTTAAATACAACTATTTCATCGTAGAACGGATGACCGGTAATAACCTTGCCACCCTAGCCGATGATTTAAGTGGCGCAGTATGGGTTATTGGAACAGATATAGGAAAACCATCACTAGCCAATGAAGTAGGCTGGAACACAGATAAGGCTCTCTGTATGGCTGCCATTGCTCCTGGAAAATACCAGATAACAGTTGTTGCTGGTAAAGGTACAGCGGGCAATGTAAACCCGGACGGCATTAACTTTAAATTCTTCCATCAGAAAGGATGGGGAGGTGAGTTTGGCGAAGGAACCATCACATCAAACAGTACAGATATTGTTGTGATAGCTGGTGGAGGTAACCTTGCTCTTGCTACCGGAAAGAAACTCACAGCAGGAAAAACATACCTCTTTACACTCGATGTTACAGGTGGAAAGAAAGCAGCTGTGTTAACGGTTACTGAAAAGTAAAACTGATATTCTTAACAGAAAAAACTAGAACAATAGATGATGATTAGATTCAAACAGCTTATGGTTTTAAGTCTGTCTCTTTTAACAGCCCCCTCCTTCTCACAGTCGAAAGGGGCTGTTTACTTAGACGACAAAAAACCAATTGAGGAACGTATTGAGGATGCGCTTTCACGCATGACTCTTGAAGAAAAAGTAGCAATGTGTCATGCTCAGTCAAAATTCAGTTCACCAGGTGTTCCCCGTTTAGGCATACCAGAAGTGTGGGCAAGTGACGGTCCTCACGGAATTCGTGCCGAGGTTTATTGGGACGAATGGAATACGGCCGGATGGACAAACGACTCGTGTATCGCTTTTCCGGCTCTTACTTGTCTTGCTGCCACCTGGAATCCTGAAATGTCGGCACTTTACGGCAAATCCATTGGCGAAGAAGCTCGATACAGAAACAAGAATATGCTTCTGGGTCCGGGAGTAAACATTTACCGCACTCCGCTCAATGGCCGTAACTTTGAATATATGGGCGAAGATCCGTATTTGGCTTCAACCATGGTGGTGCCCTATGTTCAGGGAGTTCAAAGTAATGGTGTGGCTGCCTGCGTGAAACATTTTGCATTAAACAATCAGGAGGTTGACCGCGACCATATCAACGTAAATGTAAGCGACCGTGCTTTGTATGAAATCTATTTACCAGCTTTTAAAGCTGCTGTTCAAAAAGGTGGATCATGGGCTATCATGGGGTCATACAACAAGTACAAAGGTCAGCATTGCTGCCACAACCAGTATCTACTGAACGATATTCTTCGAAAGGAATGGGGATTTGATGGAGTGGTTGTATCCGACTGGGGCGGTGTTCACGACACAAAGCAGGCTATATACAACGGTCTGGATATGGAGTTCGGCACCTGGACAAACGGATTAAACTGGAGCGCAAGCAATGCTTACGACAACTACTATCTTGCCATCCCATTCCTGAAACAACTCCGTTCGGGAGAGGTGAAAGAGGAAGAGGTAAACAAAAAGGTTCGAAACATTCTTCGTTTGATATTCCGTACAACGATGAATAAAAACCGCCCATATGGTTCTTTCGGAACAGAAGAACATGCCCTTGCCGGACGAAAAATTGCTCAGGAAGGCATTGTTCTTTTGCAGAACAACAAAAACGTGCTGCCAATTGAACTTTCAAAAGTGAAAAAGATTGCAGTAATTGGCGAAAACGCGGTGAAGAAAATGACCATTGGTGGAGGAAGTTCCTCTCTGAAGGTGAAGTACGAACAATCTCCTTTAGCCGGATTAAAAGAAAGAGTAGGCTCACAAGCCGAAATTATCTATGCTCCCGGATATGAATCGCCTGCAGTGGCAGAACAAGATGTGAGAAATGCCAAAAAGCCGGAACAGAAGATAATAGATGTTGAAGGATTACGGAATGAGGCTGTCTCAGCAGCAAAAAAGGCAGATGTGGTTCTTTTCTTTGGAGGTCTGAATAAAAACGAATATCAGGACTGCGAAGGATCCGATCGTAAAGAGTACGGACTACCTTATGCTCAGGACGAACTGATTCAGGCATTGGCAAAAGCCAATCCTAACCTCGTGGTTGTGCTCATTACAGGAAATGCCGTAGCAATGCCGTGGGCTAAAGATGTTCCTGCCATTGTGGAAGGATGGTATAGCGGCACGGAAGCCGGGAATGCTTTGGCTTCAGTATTGATGGGCGATGTGAATCCATCGGGAAAACTTCCGTTCACCATTCCGGTAAGCCTGAAAGATAATAGCGCCATTGCTTTGGGCGAATATCCCGGAAACGGCAAAGAGCAGACATACAACGAAGGAATCTTTGTGGGGTACCGCTGGAGCGATAAACAGAAAATTAAACCGCTTTTCTCTTTTGGACATGGATTAAGTTATACCTCTTTTGCTTATGGTAAGGTGAACATTGATAAACCGAAGTTAGCTGCAAACGATCAGCTCACTGTCAGCGTAAAAGTGAAAAATACAGGGAAACGCTCGGGATACGAAGTAGTTCAGCTTTATATCAGCGATTTGAAATCTTCTCTTCCACGCCCAATAAAAGAGCTGAAAGGGTTTAAAAAAGTTCTGCTTAATGCAGGAGAAGAACAGGTGGTTTCCTTCACCATTGACAAAGAGGCCCTGCAATTCTTTGATGACAGCAAACACGAATGGGTTGCCGAACCTGGAAAGTTTGAAGCGCTAATCGGAGCTTCGTCCACCGACATTCGTGGAAAGGTAACATTCGAGCTGCAATAATACTCCATTCGGTTAATAGCTTGATATTACTGAATAGAATAAACTAAAATCCTGCGGTAAACACTCCAGATATAGAGATGTTTGCCGCAGGAATATTTTTATACTCTGCTTTCATTTCCCAGCTATCAGAAGATTATAAGCAGATAGATTTTCACTATGCGTAACTAAGAGACTTAATTTTACTTTTCACTCGCTTACCTTCTGCATATATTCCCGGGAGAACCAGAGATTATTTATAGAAAATCAGTGCCGACTGGCCCGGAACATAGACCTCTCCGCCGTACATGGTTCCAAGTCCGTAGCGGTTTACCACTCCGTTTTTGCAAACTACAGTGTATTTACCCGCCTCAACCGTAAACTTCCTAGCGGTCCAGTCACCGTTCAATGCCACATAGATATCTCTCCAGCTGTCTCCATTGGCATTATCTTTCAGACGGAAAACAATCAGATTGCTTCCTGCCACGGGAAGGAATTCCATGTGCTTGCGCACCATTTCGGCATCGCCCATACGGAAAGCAGGATGCGCCTTACGAAGGGCGATCATTCCCTTGTAATAGTTGAACACATCCTTATAGAGGGTTTTGTTGTTCCAGTTGATGGCATTCACCTCGTCCGGACTTTCAAAACTGTTGTGCACCATTTTTTTATCGCGCATCACCTCTTCGCCGGCAAATATAAAGGGTACTCCCTGCGATGTAAGAACCGCTGTGACAGCCAACTTATCAATGTTTGCAATAGCTGCCGGGGTGGCATTGGGGACGGACGACTTAATGCGGTCTACCAGACACATATCATCGTGGCAACTCACATAGCTTATCATCTGCGTAGGCTGCAAAGCCCAGGGATGCTTGCTGTAGTTCACCGAATCATTCAGAATTTGAGGATGCTGGATAGCCCCTACCAGTCCGAACTTCACGCTCATCTCCTTGCCCGGTACGCCGGTCATGAATCCTCCTTTTGCATTGTCGTTGAAAGGACCGCGAAGTCCATCACGCAGTTCATCGCTGAAAGCGGCAATGCGCGGCATCTTCAGGATGTTCTCCTTCATAGCCAGCTTATCTTTTGCCAGTCGTGGAGCTTCGGCCGCCCACCCTTCTCCGTAAATGTAGATAGTAGGGTCTACTTTATCGAGAGCTGCGCGTATCTCATTCATCGTCTCAATATCGTGAATGCCCATCAGGTCGAAACGGAAGCCGTCAATGTGATACTCGGTAGCCCAGTAAACCACCGACTCAATCATGAACTTACGCATCATTCCTCGTTCGGAAGCGGTTTCGTTGCCGCAGCCCGAGCCATTGGCCAGCTTACCATCGGGTCTATGGCGATAGAAATAGCCTGGAGCCGTCAGCTCGAAATTGCTATCGTGCGCATTCGAGGTATGATTATATACCACATCCATCACCACGCGGATGCCCTCCTTGTGCAGGCTCTGCACCATCTTCTTGAATTCGATGATGCGTGTTGCCGGTTCTTTAGGATTGGTAGAATAAGATCCTTCGGGCACGTTGTAATTCTGAGGGTCGTAACCCCAGTTATATTTATTCTTATTCAGCTGTGTTTCGTCAATCGATGCAAAATCGAACGAGGGTAACAGATGCACGTGGGTAATTCCCAGCTCTTTCAGGTGATCAATTCCGGTAGCATCGCCGGCTGTGTTCTTGGTTCCCTTCTCGGTTAGTGCCAAAAACTTTCCGCGATTCTTGATTCCCGAAGTGGTATCCATCGAGAAATCGCGGAAGTGCATCTCGTACAGCACGATGTCTGCGTCTTTCATTAAAGGAGGCCGCTTGTCCAATTCCCATCCTTTCGGATTGGTCTCCCTCATATCGATAATAGCTGCCCGCTTTCCGTTTAGTCCTACAGCCTTGGCCATCAGTCCCGGAGTTTCGCCCAACCATTTATCCTTTATTTTCACGTTAAAAGCATAGAATTTTCCTTTCAGGTCCTGATCTACAGAGGCGCTCCAAAGCCCATCATCCTTTGGTTCGAGCGTAACCGACTGATAAGCCGACCCTTCATCGCCCGAATCGAAGAGCATAAGTTCCACTTGGTCGGCCGTTGGAGCCCAAAGGGTAAAGGAGGTTTTTGAGGGAGTATACTCCATCTCATTGATTGGTGCCGAAGGAACTGGATATTCATCGAACGATTTATATACCTTTTTCTCCGAGGTACAACTCACTGCAAAAAGAACTAGTCCGGAAAGGACAACTGACTTTAATTTCATAATGGTTGCTTTTTATTTTTCACTTACATTTTTTACTCTTCCTGGATTCTTGCTGATAAAATCCTTCCAGCCATGATAGGCTTTATCCAGCTGCGGACGTCCCGATTGCAGGAAATGACAATAGGCTGCCGCCAGTCCGTCGGTAGCATCCAGCTGCGGAAGCATGTTCTCTTTCGGTATCTTCAGCATCCGTTGCAACATATCCGCCACCTGCTCCTTGCTTGCCGAACCGTTTCCGGTGATAGCCATCTTTATCTTCAACGGTGCATATTCAGTAATAGGAATATCCCTGCTCAATGCCGCAGCCATCGCCACCCCCTGAGCTCTGCCAAGTTTCAGCATCGACTGCACATTTTTCCCGAAGAAAGGGGCCTCGATGGCTAGTTCGTCGGGAAGATAAGCATCAATAATGCCTATTACCCGTTCAAAAATGCGACGAAGCTTCAGATAATGATTTTCATACTTTCTAAGGTCGATCACTCCCATGGCAACAAGCTCGGGCTTGGTGCCCACCACTTTCAGCACTCCGTAGCCCATAATTGTGGTACCTGGGTCGATGCCAAGAATAATCTTCTCCTTAACCGGCTTTATCATTCCATTACCTCCAACAATGTGGGGAATCCAATCACCTTATTTCCGAACATCTTTATTAGCTCTTCGTTCAATCGACCTCCTATCTCCGTGTGCCAGCGGTGCAACAGTGCGCTGCTCTCCACCTCCCACTGCATAGTGAAGCATTCAGTTGTTTCATCACGATGGCTCAACACCCGCATCAATCGGTGGTTAGTTAACAATCCATTCTTCTCAACTTCAGGAACATACACCTCGTGTAGCCAAATCAGAAAGTTTTTGAGCACCTCTTCGTCAATATTGTAAGTTGTATTATATACCAGCATAATTAAATATTTTATTGCAAAGATAGTTTAATATTAGAAATAAATACATATATTTGCCAAGCATTTAAGGGGTATTAGCTCATCTGGCTAGAGTGCGACACTGGCAGTGTCGAGGTGATCGGTTCGAGTCCGATATGCTCCACCAAAATTCTTGATTATCAGCAAGATAATAGGACAAAGGCTTAATTTAGGGTACATTTAACAGTGTACCCTATTTTTTTTGCATCATTATCTCATTAACCAGATGCCCCTGGCCTATTATTATTCAACCGTTCAATATTCATTATTACAGCCGGCAGTAGATTTATTTGCCGATAAATAGGCGTGTACACCCGGGTCTAAGGTATCCGTACACCCGGATGTAGAGGGGCTGTACACCCGGATGTACGGTAGGTGTACACCCGGGTGTACAAATGAAACTGTGGCATGAAAAAATAATAATCAGGTTATGCTTGCAGATTCTTTCACCTTATTCTGCACTCTTTATCGGGAACTGTAATATAAGGAAAGCGAAGCAGACAGAATCAGGAAACGTCTATCTTTTAAGCATCTACAGGAATATCCGGATAATACTGTTGTTCATGCGAAAATCATCTCGGCATTAGATGAATTAAATGGTGTAAACGGATACCACTCCCCTCTTCATAATCCTGTTTCTGCCTTGGTGCAAAATAACTCTCCAGAAAAAAAATACTGTTTCTGCATAAAATTCTATTGCTAAAAAAAACAATATATTCTCAAACATTGTTATAAATACAAAAATATCATTCCTCGAACTTAAAAGTCATCAAATACTAACTGAATTTCAATTGAAAATATAGTGGAGTCCAGAACCCACTCCAAAAACGGGGAGTATCCGAAAATCCAGATGAGTAGGGCTGATAAACCAAATTACGCATATGAAAAAGACTTTATCTCTTTTACTATTGTTATGCATTGCCTGTTTGAAAGCAAACGCACAAAGCAGCATTCCGAATTCAGGTTTCGAAAACTGGAACTCCAGCTCGTATCAAGTACCTGCAAACTATGTTGAGACTTCGAATACCCGTGCTTTTGAAAGAGCAAGTACATTTAACGTAGTGAAAACAACTGATAGCTATAGCGGAAGTTTTGCAGTGAAACTGACTTCTTTAGCTACTGTAGAAGACACAATCGGAGGAATATTATGCAATGGGAGCAATATAAATGGACCTGATCCTAGCTTATGGAAAGGTGGAACACCGTACAACCAACAGCCAACCGGCATAAAAGGATATTATAAATACAATGTGGCAACCGCAGATTCAGCCTTGATTGGTCTCGTTTTCAAGAAATCGGGCACTGTTCTTGCTTTCAACTTTTATAAACTGGGTGGTCTGCATAATGAATATACGCCTTTCGAATTTGCAATTCCATCTTTAGGTACGGACCCTGATTCGCTTATATTCATTACAACTTCAAGCGACTTAATCAAATCAAACGGAATGCCGGGAAGCATTCTTACGCTCGACAATATCTCGTTCACAGGAGTAACCAGCCAACCGGCACTCATGAACGGAGATTTTGAAGAATGGACAACTCAACAAACTCCTTATTTGCCCGCAGCATGGAGGTGCAGTCAAGAAACCACCTCAAGATCTACCGATAAATATGAAGGTCAATATGCGCTTGAACTTATAACTATTAAAGGAGAGAATGATAAAGGTGAAACAGAAATTTGGAACGGTTGGGCGCAACTTGGCACGTGGAATGAACAAACACAGAAAAATGAAAATGGATTCGCTTACAACAAACAAAATGATATCTTTACATTCTACTACAAGTACGCGCCACATACTCCCGGTGACAAAGCAAATGTTGGTATCAACTTCCAAAAGAATGGTGCAAACGTTGGGGGAAGCTGGATAGAACTGAACGCTACTGATACATATACCTACATAGAAATGCCTTTTAATTGTTCGGACGTTCCCGATGAGGCTTTTATCAATTTTCAGACAAACAACTGGCAAAACCTCTCTTTGAATTCGGTAGGTTCGATACTGAAAATAGATAAGTTGGCTTTCAAATCCGAATCAACCAATATTCCGGAGAATAAAATTGCAGGAGCATCGGCAAAATTCTTCCCTATGCCGCTTATCTCATCAAGCATACTAGAAATCAATCAACAGCTTGACTTAGCGAACATGAAAATGAATATTTATAATGCCGCGGGGGTTCTGGTAAGAACAATTAATATTACAGCATACCAGACTACAATCAACAGAGAAAATCTGATACCGGGCACCTATCTGTACGAACTTGTTAAAGAAAACACTCTTATTTTCCATGATAAATTCATTGTAAAATAATCGTTTAAAGCCATATATTGAAAGCCTGTGATATCAACCTGATGGTAACACAGGCTTTTTCATTAAGTATCATAAATCAGATTGTCGGGAGAACTATTTTCTTGAAATAGTTGTTACTAAAATTGTAATCTCATTATCAAGGATTTTCAGAGTATAATTATATAGCCAAAGCACCAATTGTTTATAACGTTAATCTACTACTGATATAACACCAAATATGAAAAGAGTATTATTTCTATTGTCTTTATTTTCGGCAATTACATGTCTGGGACAAACAAAAGAAGACCTATTCTATCTGATTGATAAGATTCCTGTTGATAAGGCAGGAAACATTGATTTCTGTATAACCGATTCAGTAAGCAAAACCAGTCATATGTCTCTTTACGAAAAAGCTGTTGAGGCTATCACCTACTATTTCAAAGAGACTCCTCCACCTTCAGTTCCTTTAGGCGATAAGAAAGGGAATACAATAATTTACAGAGGAAAATTTGGTAGGTACTACAGAACAGGAAAGGTGTTTTCATCTACCCCACATACGTATATCTATCACTTTACATTGAGAATTGAATGCATCGGGAATAAATATAAGATTGAAATTAATGACATTGAGGAGTCTGATAATGAGAATAACACCACTCTGAAAGATATGCTTGATAAGAGTTTCTATAATAACACCCGGCTGGCTTCAAACAGTATAAAAAACAGGTACGATTCTATTTATTTCATTTACAATTACGTGAATGATAAGCTGCGTTCAATCAGTAATTTCATGAAAGCTGCAGAAAAGAAATCTGGGAAATATAATAAAAAGAAGATTGTTCCAGCCGAACAGCATTAGGATACGAGCCATTATTCAATTTGAAACTTCATTCTTTTACAGATTAATAAAAAACAAAGGAACTGAGTATTGTAAAGTTTAGTACTCAGTCCCTTTTTCAAAGTCGCTCTCGCTTAGAATTTTTCTATTAAGTGGGCAACCCGTTTATTTATAACAGCTTCAAGCAAAGAGCATCAAGCACATAATTATTTACTTTCCAGGGTAATCTTACCGCCCTTCACACCTTTTGCAGTTGCTTCCAACGTAATCTTACCACCCTTTTCGGTTGTCTGAACAATTGCAGTAAGCATACCGCTGAACAAACTCATCTGAGGCAGATGGAACAGTTCCAAAGAAGCAGGATCTCCGTTTGCTCCTGCACGATAGAAGCCGGCACCATTCACTTTGAATTTCACCAAACGATCGGCATCCGGGCAAAGGTTACCATCTTTGTCCACAATCTTCACAGTAACGTAAGCCAAGTCTTTGCCATTGGCAGCGAGCGAAGTTCTGTCTGCAACCAGTTCAATGTGGTGAGGTGCTCCGGCAGTGCGGATTTCTTTTTCAGCAACCGCCTTGCCATCCTTGTCGTAAGCAACAACCTTCACTGTTCCCGGCTCATATTTAGTATCCATCCACATCAAACGATAACGTTTCTGACGTTTCAGTTCCTTCATGGAAGCATCGTCTTTGCTGTTTTCAATTGTAACCGACAGATCTTTTGTGCGCTTTCCTTGGCTCTTTCCGTTAATAAAGAGTTCGGCAGAAGGGTAGTTTGTATATACAAACACCGGAGTTACCTGCCCTTCGCGACCTTTCCAGTTCCAGTGAGGAAGGATGTGCAGAGTCTCTTTCTCCTTATTCCAGTGGCTGCGATAGAGGTAGAATCTATCTTTCGGCAAGCTGGCAAGGTCGATGATACCAAACAAGGAACTGTGGCTGGGCCAATCGGTATAGTATGGAGTAGGTTCACCCAAATAATCGATACCTGTCCACACAAATTCGCCCATGCAGTATGGAAGATCTTCATGTTGAATGAAATCATCTTCCGGAAGGTTTGACCAACCGCAGTGCTCCACATCGTAACCAGAAGACTGGTGGTCGTCGTATTTTGCCATAGATTTGCGCTCAACCGGGAATTTATATACACCGCGTGAGCTTACCGTAGAAGCTGTTTCGCTACCCAACACCAGCTGTTGCTGAAGTTTTTCGTATGCTTCGGGGTATTTAAAAGGACGATAGTTCATTCCGGCAATATCCATCACTGCTGCAAAGTTGTTGTTCAGAACAGCTCCCGGATTGTCCATTCCTTGAGTAACCGGACGGGTAGGATCTTCTCTGTGACAGATGTCCTGCAGGAAGCGCGCCACCTTGTTGCCGCCCTTAGTATATTGTTCGGGAACCTCATTACCAATACTCCACATTACGATACTAGGATTATTACGGAAGTTGTGAATCAGGTTCACCATATCCTTCTCTGCCCAATCATTAAACACGAGATTGTAGCCATTCTGACATTTAGCGACTTTCCATTCATCGAAAGATTCGGCCATTACCAGCATACCCATCTCGTCACATACCTTAATCTGTTCAGGTGAAGGCATATTGTGAGAAGTACGGATGGCATTACATCCCATATCTTTCAGCAGAACAATCTGACGACGAAGAGCCGCTTCGTTCACTGCTGCGCCCAATGGGCCAAGGTCGTGGTGCAGACATACTCCTTTAAAAATGACTTTCTTTCCGTTCAGGAAGAAACCTTTGTCAGGAATCACCTGAATAGAACGGATTCCGAATGTGGTTGTATATTCATCCTTCAGAGAAGAACCTTCGTATAACTTTGAAACCGCCTTATAGAGGTAAGGGTTTTCAGTATCCCACAAGTTAGGTTGGTCTACAAACAGGTTCTGTTCGAACGTATCACCGTCATATTTTGTAATCTTGGCTTCGTTGGTTGCAACAACCTTATTATTGGCATCCTTTATTTCGGTTACCAAACGGAAGTCATCAAGTTTAGAACCGGCAGGACGAACCAGTTTGGTTTTCAGGTTCACCTTTGCAAAATCAGAAGCAATCTCGGGAGTAGTGAGCTGAGTTCCCCAAACAGGGATATGTGCATCTTCGGTTACAATTACATGTACATTTCTGTAAAGACCGGCACCGGGGTACCAGCGAGAAGACTCAGGCAGGTTTTCCAGACGAACGGCCAGCACGTTATCTTCACCCTCTTTCATGTACGAAGTAATATCAAAATGGAATGAGTTGTAACCGTAAGGCCAAAATCCCACCTCTTTACCATTGAGATAAACGCGAGCGTGACTCATTGCACCATCAAACAAAATAGATGCTTTCTTCCCCTTTGCAAACTGAGGGGCTTTGAAGTGAATTCTGTACCAGCCCACACCCACAAAAGGAAGACCGCCTGTACGACCAGCATGTTCCATCGCAGCTTTCTGGCCATCTTGAGAAATAGCCACCTTCTGCATATCATTCTGTGAACTGAACGGGCCATAAATTGCCCAGTCGTGCGGAACTACAACCGATTGCCATTTCGCATCATTAAAACCGGGAGAATAAGATTCCGGATTGTCCGTTCGGGTGAACTTCCATCCTTTCTCCAATAAAAACTCAGTACGGCTCTGCGCTGACAACATACATACGGTACAGCACCATACCAGAGCAAAAAACATTAATTTTCTCATAAGTGTTTGATAAATTTGTGTATTCGGAACAAAAATAAGGAAATAATGGTAATGCAACAAGTTAAGATTATTGAACTATCTGCAAATGTTTGTCGTCATACCTTAATTATGGTAGATAAATACCCCAAATGAGGGGTTTTGAGTGCCTTTGATTATCCGTTACTTTGCAAAAGTTTTAGATAATTAAAGATTTATGCAACAAAAAGCTTATAAATTATGAAATCTTACAGAATTACCCAAAAGTATCACTCGGCTTTAGAGTTCCTTAGTCCAGTAAAAGTATCTATAGATACTCTCAATTGTTCTTTTTCATCTATGCGAATGTGTATGCAATGCTAATCACTTCCCTTTTTCGTATACACAAAATCCTGCTCTTAATATCATTAGCACTTTTTGATCATTAATCAATAAGACAGGTAAAAGTCATTTTAAACACTCATATTTTATTTCTATCTGAACCATATTAAAGTTCAGAGAAAAAGAGTTATAAATATTCTACAAACTATTTTATTTAGATTACACATGAAAAAAATCATTATATTATTTATTGGATTATTTCTGTTTACATCGATCATTGAAGCGAAAAACAGGAAAATAAGTGGAAAAGTATCCTCGTCCGAAGATGGAAGCTCATTACCCGGAGTGGTTGTAAAAGCTGTAGGAGCAAATACAGGAACATTGACTGACACTAATGGGCAGTTTACTTTGGAAATTAATGAAAACATCCATAAACTGGAGCTGCGTTATTTAGGATTTCAACCTCATTCAGTAAACATTTCAAGCAGTGACGAATACAACATTCAGATTTCACCTGATGCATATTCACTTAACGAGGTTGTGGTTACAGCTTTGGGGGTATCGAAAGAAAAAAAATCTTTGGGATATTCTACGCAGGAGCTATCATCAAAAGATGTATCTGAGGCTAAAGAATCAAACATAGTGAATGCTCTTTCGGGAAAGATTGCCGGAGTAAGGATAACCAACTCTCAGGGGGACATTGGTTCTTCCCGAATTATTATACGAGGAGAAACGTCCATTGCCGGTTATAATCAACCTTTATTTGTTATTGATGGAATTCCCGTAGATAATTCTCAGTTGGGTGCAGGCGGTTCAAGAGATTTCAGGAATGCCATTGCCGACATCAACCCCGAAGACATTGAAACATTAAGTGTTTTAAAGGGACCTAATGCCGCTGCTTTGTATGGATCGCGGGCAGCGCATGGAGCAATCCTTATCAAAACCAAATCAGGAAAGGGACAGAAAGGGTTGGGAATTACCTTTAATTCTAACACGACTCTGTCTTCCATTCTTACGTTGCCCAAGTATCAAAATGAATTTGGCCAGGGGGGCAATGGGCTGTTTAGTTATGTAGATGGAAAAGGAGCAGGAGTAAATGACGGAGTTGATGAGAGCTGGGGACCTAAACTAAACGGACAGCTTATTCCTCAGTTTAATTCGAATGGAGAAGCAGTTCCATTCATTGCCCATCCAAACAATGTCAGAGACTATTTTAAGACTGGGTTTACTTATAACAACGGCGTTTCAATAGCCGGTTCAGGAGATAAGTATGATATTCGGCTTTCCCTGAATAATGAAAAGCAATACGGTATTGAACCTAACAGTGAAACAGGAAAGACAAATGTATCTGTGAACACAAACTACAGCATTAATAAAAGGCTAAAAGTTGGGGCTACAGGTAATTATATCATTAACGACTCTCCTAACTTACCTGCATCCGGTGGAAAAAGATCGTCAAGTGCCATGTTACAGTTTGCCTGGTTTGGACGCCAAGTGGATATCAATGAATTAAAAGCGAACCAGAATAATAACTGGAACAACAGCTATTACAGTAATTTGTACTGGGTGGCCAACAATAACACAACCAGTCAAAGAAAGGATCGTCTTATCGGCGATATCCATCTAAACTATACTATTATAGACGGACTTACTTTTAATCTGCGTTCTGGAACAGATACTTATAATGATCGCAGAAAAGCAAAAATTGCTTATGGCACAAACGGAACACCTTATGGCTCTTATGAAGAAGATGCATATAGGGTTAGCGAAACAAACACGGAAGCCATTTTAAGATACAATAAAAATATCAATAAAGAGATCAGTCTAGATGTATTTGGTGGATATAATGTGCGTAACCGTACGTTTGAACAGAACTATCAACAAGCTCCAAGGCTTGCTGTTGCCAAGCTTTACACTCTTGCAAATTCGAGAGACCCACTGGTCTCTTCAAACTTTTACTCAAAGCTGCGTACATATAGTTCATTTGCTTCTGCACAAATAGGATATAAAAGTTATGCATATTTAAATCTCACAGCAAGAAACGACTGGTCGTCTACACTTCCCAAGAAAAACCAGTCATATTTCTATCCATCTGTTAATGCCAGCATTATATTAACAGATGCATTGAATATCAAAAGTAGTATTGTGAGTTTTGCCAAGATTCGTGGTGGATGGTCTAAAGTGGGTAGCGATGCCGATCCGTATCAATTATATACTACCTTTAATTCTCTTGAGGCATTTAAAGGAAATCCTCAATTAACATCATCTGGAATTGGATTGAACGAAAATCTTAAATCAGAAAGTACAAATTCTACGGAACTAGGGGTAGATCTGGGACTATTTAGAAACCGGATACGTCTTGATATTTCATTGTACAACACCAATAGTATTGATCAGATACTCAAATTAGATGTTAGTGCCGCAAGCGGATATTCACAGAAACTACTTAATGCCGGAAAGATTAATAATAAAGGTCTCGAAATACAGTTAGATGCCGCAGTTATTAAACAACCGAAGTTCTCCTGGAATTTGGGTGTAAACTTCGCAACAAACAAAAGCCAGGTTAAAGTTCTTGATTATGAAAAAAGAATTAAAAATTACGTAATAGGTTCGTATGGAAGTGTACAAGTGGTAGCTGCAGTAGACAAACCTTATGGAACCTTGATTGGTAATGCTTATCTGCGAGACAACTCTGGAAATATTATTGTCAATGCAAATGGACTTCCACAAGCTGATCCTACAAAGAAAATACTGGGTAAATTTACTCCTGACTGGACCGGAGGTATTACAAATAGTTTCTCATATAAAGGATTTGACTTCTCATTCTTAATTGATGCAAGTATAGGAGGCTCTCTTTATTCGGGAACCAATAGAACCGGAAGTTATACCGGAGTATTAGCAAGTACACTTCCAGGAAGAAGTGCTGAAAATGGAGGATTGTATTATTATTATCCGGGGAATATAAAAGCAAATGGAACCGTAGCAGCAGTAAACGGACAAGGAACAAGTAATGGAGAAACCGTTTATGATGATGGTATGATCTTTAAAGGCGTAACAACAGACGGCAAACAGAATACTAAAATTATTAGCGCTTCTCAATATTATAAATCAACTTACAGCATTGATGAACAATATGTTTATAGTTCTTCCTTCGTGAAATTCAGAGAATTAAAACTTGCCTATAATTTCAGAGGTGAATGGCTTAAGAAACTAAGTCTTACAGGGGCCAGTATAGGTGTAATAGGAAGAAATCTATTCTTCATTTATAAAGATGTTCCTAACATTGATCCTGAAAATGCTTTCTCGACAGGAAATGCACAAGGCATTGAGAGTTTGTCGCTCCCTACAACAAGAAGCTATGGAGTTAACATCAGTCTTAAATTTTAAAAAAAAATGATATGAAAAAAAATATAATCAAACTAGCTCTTCTTTTAATTGTTGTTACAGGATTTTCCTGCAAGGCCGAATTATCGGATATTAATATTAACCCAAATGCAACTGAGGACCCACTACCGGATTATTTACTCACTGCTACTGAAAAAAAAGCGGCGGATCTTTATTGGGGAAGTGAAAATAATTATAATTCTTCATTATTATTTGTTCAGCATTGGGCTAAAATCCAATACACCGAACCGGATTGCTATATCCTTTCAAACAGTAGCTTTACATCTCTGTGGAATACCGGATATACTCAAATTATCACAAACCTGAATACTATTTTGGATCTGACTGACGAAAAAGCAAACAGTAACTATAAAGGTGTAGCCCTAACACTTCGTTCATGGGCATTTTTATTACTTACAGACGCCTATGGTGATATTCCTTATTCAGAAGTTGGGAAAAGCATTATCCCGAAATATGATAATCAAAAAGATGTTTATTTCGGATTACTCGCTGATTTGGAGAATTCGCTGACTCTTTTCAATGAAAAAGGACAAAAAATATCAGGAGATATAATTTACTCTGGTAATATCCTTTCTTGGAAGAAATTTGCTAATGCGCTAAGGTTACGCATCGCTTTGAGAATTTCAGATAAAGAACCGGAAAAAGCGAAATCGGTCATAGCCAGTGTTCTTAATGGATCAGCCGGATTAATTAACAGCAATACAGAAACGGCACAATTTATCTATACGGCATCACCGCAGCAGAATCCTTTCAGTGCTTCATTTGAAACACGTGATGATTACAGAGTTTCAAAAACGGTTGTAGATAGATTATCAGCTATCAATGATCCTCGTCTGGCTGTTTTTGCACAGAAACCAACTGATACCAGCGTACCAAATTATGTAGGAGTACCTAATGGCTTATCCACAACAGATGCCAACAATCTTGGCTTTGCAAAAACATCCAAACCTGGAAGTTATTTCTTAAAAGCTGAATCACCAGCTGTATTTTATAGTTATGCTGAAGTTCTTTTCAATTTATCTGAAGCAGCAGCTCGTGGATTTACGACTCAAAATAGTGAAGAACTTTACAACAAAGCTATAACAGCCTCACTGAATCAGTTTGGAATTACAAACAGTACAGTCATTTCATCATATTTATCCCAGCCTGATGTTCAGTACGACAAAACGAATTTCAAAAAATCTATCGGCGAACAAAAATGGATTTCATTATATGGCCAGGGGCTCGAAGCATTTGCAGAATGGAGAAGATTGGATTATCCGGTTCTTACAGCAGGACCTGCCAGCGTATTGGATAATAAATTCCCGGTCCGATTCATTTATCCTGGGGCAGAACAATCTCTTAATGGAATTAATTATAAAGCAGCTGTTGCACATCAGGGAACCGATAATCTAATAACAAAATTATGGTTTGATGCTTATTAACAGAAGACTTAAGTTCTAAAAAAGAATACTCCGCTTCCTTGAATAAAATCAAGGATTCGGAGTATTCTTTTTATTGTTTATGTGTTCCTTACATTACATTTTCTTATCTACAGGAACCGTTTCCTTTACAAGAATATCTGAGTCCTCTGAAACAAATTCGTCAGTATCTTTGTCTTTATTTACTTCGTCAAGATTCTCCTTGTATTGAACCTCGCTGCTTTCTTCCTCTGCTAATTTTTCAACTGGTATTCTCATGCTATAGAAAGTACGCAATACAAAGATCAAACCTATAATCAGGAACGGAATTGCAATGTACATAGAATAGTCCATTGCCGGATTCATCTTCATCTCAATGCAAATTTCTGTTGCCAGCAATCCAAACAGAGTAGAGAACTTAATAATTGGATTTAGTGATACAGACGATGTATCTTTGAACGGGTCACCCACAGTATCGCCCACAACAACTGCTTCATGTAAAAGTGTGTTTTTCTCTTTTAAATCCACCTCAACTACTTTCTTTGCATTATCCCAACTTCCACCTGCATTGGCCATAAAGATAGCCTGGAACAGTCCGAAAACGGCAATCGAAATCAGGTAAGCCACAAAGAAGTTCGGACTCATAAAGGCAAAGGAGAGGGTCAGTGAAATCAATGCAATAAAGATATTCCACATTCCTTTCTGAGCATATTGTGTACAAATCTTCACTACCGCCTTTGAGTCTTCTATATCTGCTTCCTTCTTGTTCATATCAAAGTTCTTTTTGATGAATTCCACAGCCCGGTAAGCTCCTGTGGTTACCGCCTGCATGGAAGCTCCGCTGAACCAGAAAATAACTGCACCACCACAAATCAAACCAAGAATAACCTGTGCATCGGTAAGAGAAAGTTTAAGCATTCCCACCTTGTCTAGCAACAGAATAATAGAGAAAATCATGGTTGTAGCTCCTACCACCGCAGTACCAATCAATACCGGCTTGGCTGTGGCTTTAAATGTATTTCCAGCGGAATCGTTTGCTTCAAGGAAATGTTTACCTACCTCGAAATCTGGTTTAAATCCAAATTCTTTCTCAATTGACTGGCTGACATTCGGAATCTGTTCAATCTGTGAAAGTTCAAATACAGACTGGGCATTATCTGTAACTGGGCCGTAACTGTCAACAGCAATGGTAACAGGTCCCATACATAAGAAACCAAAGGCTACTAATCCAAATGCAAAGATGGTGGCATGTTCTCCCAAGATTTCAACAAGTCCGGTTTCTGAAGTGAAATATGCAATGGTCATCAGTGCAACAATGAGCATACCTGTCCAGAATGCACTGAGATAACCAGTCACAATGCCCGAAAGGATATTCAAAGACGCTCCGCCTTCGCGTGAAGCGGTCACAATTTCCTGTACATGATTTGACTTGGAACTGGTAAACATCTTTGTAAATTCGGGAATAAGCACAGCAGCAAGCGTACCACAACTGATAATCACAGCCAGTTTCCACCAAAGAGTTGGATTTGGCAGGTCGGACAACAGCAGGTGACTCATAAAGAAGCTAACAGAAATACATAGCGTTGCAGCAATCCAAATTAGACGCATCAGCGGATTCTCGAAATTAAAGAATTTCTTTTTTGAATAGAGTCTTTTGGAGATTGCCTGATTAATAAAGAAAGAGCAACCGGAGAGGAAGTCCATCAAGAAACGCATACCAAAGATCCACACAATCAGCTTAGCCTGTACCTGTGGGTCTTTTATTGCCAATGTAATAAAGGTAATCAATGCCACACCTGTTACACCGTATGTTTCAAAACCATCGGCTGTAGGGCCTACACTGTCACCTGCATTATCGCCGGTACAGTCGGCAATCACACCCGGGTTACGTGGATCGTCCTCTTTTACCTTGAAGATAACCTTCATCAAATCGGAACCGATATCGGCAATTTTGGTAAAGATACCACCGGCAATACGCAGTGCACTTGCACCAAGCGATTCACCGATTGCAAATCCTAGGAAGCAGATGCCCACGCGGTCGCGCGGAACAAACAACAAGATGATAACCATCATCACAAGTTCCAGAGAGATAAGGAAAAGCCCCACACTCATACCTGCTTTTAATGGAATATTGACCACATCCAGCGGTTTACCTCGCAAAGAAGCAAAAGCTGTACGCGCATTAGCATAAGTGTTCACACGAATTCCGTACCAAGCCACGCTGTAGGAACCCAGCATACCGATAACAGAGAACAGTAATACTTCGCCCACTACATGAACCGGTTTTCCAAGAAGTCCGAAGAAATAGATGCAAAGAATAGCGCCTACAATAGCAAAAAGCATCAGCAGGAATTTACCTTGCTGTAACAGATAGGTACGACACGTAGCATAAATGGTTTCTGCAACCTTCAGCATCGAATCGTGTGCTTTGAGTTTCTTAATCTGATGAAACAGTACCAAACTGAATCCCAGTGTTCCAACAATAATCATAGCACCATAAAAAAGAAAATCCCAGGATGAGACAGCACTACCGAAAATGTGATAAGTTCCTTGATGCAGGTCAGGTATAGCCAGATCAGCTTCACTAGCCTGCATGTTTAAACTAAATCCGAATAGTGCACTCGTAAGAAAGAAAAATTTCATGAGTTTATTCATGGCATTCATAGTTTAAGATTAAGATTTGTGTTTTAAAAAAGGCTCTATAAATGTAGCTATTATTTATAAACGGCCAACAATTTTATATAAATTTAATTATTTAAAATATTAGTAAGTTCTTAATCTTCCAGATAATAGTCAACGGTGGTTACCACCCTGATGCTTTTAATATAAGGAGTATTGGCATCGCGGTTATCGATGGAAAACTGTCCCTGGTTGGCTCTCTTTATCTTTCCGAGCTTGCTATCCGAATCTTTTGCAAACTTTTCGGCAGCCAAGCGTGCATTTTTTGTGGCATTTTCAATCATCTGCGGTTTTACATCGTTCAGCTTCGTGAAGTCGTAGGTTACATTATACCGATAGTCACCGCCAGTAAGAGCAATGCCTTGTTTCAGCAGTTCGCTCTGCTCTCTCATCATTCCGCGAATCTTATCCACCTTATCAGAGGTAACAGTAATAACCGAAGTCACGTTGTAACGAAATGGCGGACGTGGATTGCTGGCATATCTTTCAGCTTCCATATCAATAATTTCGGGGGCTGCAATGGTAATCTCCTTCTCAGAAATACCTTTCGACTTCAGGAAGTTTACAATAGCATTGTTTTTGGCATTTATATTAGTATAGAGAGACGGCAGGTCGTCGCCCAAATCTTTAAACATAAGCGGCCAAGTTACTTTATTTGCGGGGACTTCGATTTCAGCCAGTCCTTTTACCGAAACCACCCGGTCTTTATCCTTAAAGTCATTGATTCCTTTCTTAATACAAATTCCCAAAAGAAATAGTCCAAGTGCGATGAGCACTGCCTCTTTTACTAAGTTTTTCATAATAAATCCTCCGCATTTAGTTTATAATGTTTGTCAAACTTACCAATTAAGGATGACTTTTCCAACTAAATAATTAGTTTTTTATCCTACCCTGCCACAGAACATTTTTACTATCACGATAAACTTTCACGAACTGCTGAAAACAGAAATAATAATTCAGATGTTTTAATATCAGACTAAAAAAAGATTATCTTTGTTTTCAGCTTAAACTTAGTATATATGGATACAGAATCAAGAGAACCTAACGGAGCAATGAATCCCGACGTTCAGGCATGGTTGGAAAAGAATTCCGCTAAAGACAGTAAATGGAAAAAAATAGTAATCAGTGTGGTTTGTCTACTTGCCCTGCTTACCGCATGGGCCGGCTACCTTATAATCAACGGTTCGCTCTCCTATTTTGAGAATCCGTTAAGCTTTAATATTCTTGATGATATAGCTATTCTCTGTATCATGTGGTTTATCGGGGTATTTATTGCTCTGGCGCATAAATTAGGCATATTAGGACTAGGAATAAAACTTAAAAAAGAGGTGATTGAACCGCTTTCAGAACCGGAAGTAATTCCTGTAACCGAAGAGAAGAAAGGCGTAATGCGGAAATACATCCTTCCCGGCCTTACCATGTTTGTCCTGATACCGGTTATTTCGGCAGTTATACTATATTATATAATCTACTTCATTGTTTTCCTCTTCCTGGGAGTTCTGCCCTATCTGGTAGGAATTGCCATGGCGGCCGGATTAGTTTACTCCCTGTTCCGCCTTATCCGTTTGCTGAAAGTAAAGAAAAGAGGTCGAAGCATTCTGGCATTCTCTACTCTGATGATACTCTGCTACGTTCTGGTTATTTTTATGATGTATGAATTCAATCCGCGGACAATGAAGAACCAGCCTGTTGAAGAGCAAAAACTGGAGGTTCCTATTCAGAGAGATACTATTCCCACTTTTTAAAACGCAGCATCGAGTACAGATACTGCCAGAAATAGTCCATTTAATCCGAAGTGAATACAGAAACCTGTTTTCAAAAATGAGAGTGAATCGGGAATAGACTACTTCGTCTGGAGTAGAAACAGGAAACCTTTTTTCAAAGACGAAGCTAAACCTGATATAGAGCACTTTGCCTGGAGCGGGAACAGGAAACTGAATTTCAAGGATAAAGGTTCGCCAGAAACAAGTATCTTTTCCTGATTAGGTAAGCCACACCATTAGTTTTCAATGACAGAGATAAAACAAGAAACAGATCATTTCATCTGATGCAAAAAACAGGAAGCCACTTTAAAAGAAAAAGGTAAATTAGATATTTCCATTCTTTTAAAACGCAGCATCGAGTGCAGATAAAACAAGAAATAGTTCACTTCCCATTATACAGAAATCAAGAAGCCTGTTTTCAAAGACAGAGCTAAATCAAAAATAGACCACTTCACCACCGTCGGAACCTGCGAATTCGCGGAGCAGTGATTGCATATAATCTACCGCTTCGGTTAGTCCCTCGCGTCCGCTGTATCCGTTGATGATTGCCAGCAGTTCGGTAGTTTCAACAGAAAGCTTGGTGCGTTCATTGTCACTGGTTGGAGTACCTATACCTCCCACAGCATCCCTAATTACCGGTAATCCCTCAATATTCAGAATTCCACGACCGATGCCTTCAAACGGTTCGTCCGCCTTTCCTACTCCGAGTTCAAGTTCGTTGCCCGAAATCTTTCCTGCATCAAAACCTCCGATGGAGTATCCGGTTTGAATCGATACCAAGTTGATCAAGTCTACGAGCGTATCAATCCTGTAAAGCGGTAAATCCCGAAGAATTCGCCTGCAGAGTGCCTCTGCCGAAGGGCGATAACGGTTTGGGTCTTTCCCAAACTTCTTGTAGGCATTACGCGTGGCAAGAATGTGTTGGTTCTTTTTCACCTCATCTATCTGGTGCGAAGCTTTGTACTGGGCCGAAACCTCACCAATTATTTTCCACAGTCCCTCGCTATGGGCACTATTTGTTACTTTGGCGTAAATGGCCGCGCCAACATAATCGGGACAAGCTTTGCGGACTTCTTCAGATACTTTCAGTGTAAACATTTTGAGTAGTTACTTATTCAACATGATGCCCGACAAGATTCGTCCGGATTTGGTTCCCAGACGGCGGGCAGAGAAAAAGCGATTGTGATTTTCGTAGGTACAGATCCCCGAAATCTCTATGTTTTCGGACTCAACGCCCGCTTCCATCAGTTGCAAACGATTGGCTTCCCACAAATCGATGTGATACTTCTGCGATTCCTCATTCCATGAAGCAATCCGTTCCATATCAAAGCCTACTTTCTGGAATGCCTCGTACACCTCATTCCCTACCTCGAAGGCATCTGCTGAAATGCTTGGGCCAATAGCGGCCATCACATCCTTAGCTTCCGTGTTATAGGTCTGCTCCATCAAATCCAGGGTCTGCTTAACTATTTTTGCCACCGTACCTCTCCATCCTGCATGAACAACCGCTACAGCCTTATTCACACTGTCATAGAGCAAAACCGGCGCACAATCGGCAGTAGAGACACACAGGCACATTCCTTTCAGGTCAGATATCAATGCATCCACCCCGTGAAGCCTTCTGTGTTGCTCTTCCGGAGAAAGACTCAGATAGAAAGCGTCAATTGCCCGTATGGTAGTTCCGTGCGTCTGAAACGGGATAACCAGATTTTGCTGATTAATGCCTAATTTAGCGCACAGCACTTCCTGATTACGCTTCACTCTTTCAGGAGCATCGCCCGAGAACGGGGCACAGTTAAACGATGCGAAGGTATCTTCGCTACAACCTCCCTGACGGGTGGTTATAAAATGAGAAATATCAGGAATCGAGCAAAACTGCTCGAAACCCAATATTACTTTATCTTCTGTTAGTTCTGTCATTCTTCTTCTTCCCAATCTTCTTCATCCACGTAGTACTCATCGTCCTCCTCCTCATCTTCGTAGGAGTACTCAAAGTCCTCATCCTCGCCCATTTCTTGTAATTCTGCTTTTAATCTCGTAACATCTTTAGGACGATGAACAATAGATTCAATCTTGTTGCTCTCTTTGTTCAGTTCTTCCCAAAGCATATCTTTCAACTGATTAATGCCCAGACCGGTGATTGACGAAATAAACACATGCGGAATATTTTCGGGCAGTGTCTTTTCCATTTCATCCATCAGTTCCTGGTCTAGCATATCACATTTCGTAATTGCCAGGACACGTTGCTTGTCGAGCATTTCCGGATTAAATGTAGAAAGCTCATTCAGCAGGATTTCGTATTCTTTTTTAATATCGTCGGCATCAGCAGGAACCATAAACAGCAAAAGCGAGTTTCGCTCAATATGACGAAGGAAGCGGAGTCCCAGCCCCTTCCCTTCACTGGCGCCTTCGATAATGCCCGGTATATCGGCCATCACAAAAGATTTCCCTTCGCGATAGGATACGATACCCAGATTGGGTTCAAGAGTGGTAAACGGATAATTGGCAATCTTTGGTTTCGCTGCCGATACCACGGAAAGCAAAGTAGATTTTCCCGCATTGGGGAATCCTACCAACCCCACATCGGCCAGAAGCTTCAGCTCCATGATGATGGTGAGTTCCTGCATCGGTTCGCCAGGTTGTGCAAAACGAGGCGCCTGACGGGTAGCAGTCTTAAAATGCCAGTTACCCAATCCACCGCGACCGCCTTTCAGCAGCATCACTTCCTGTCCGTGTTCCGTAACGTCACAAATATACTCGCCTGTTTCAGCGTTGTATACTACCGTTCCGCAAGGTACTTCAATTATCTTATCCGCACCATCCTTACCAAAGCTTCGCTGTTTTCCTCCCGATTCTCCGTGTCCTGCCATGGCATGACGTTCGTATTTCAGGTGAAGCAGCGTCCAGTAGTTCCGGTTACCACGTAAAATGATATGACCTCCTCTACCACCGTCGCCACCGTCTGGTCCGCCATTTGGGATATATTTTTCCCTGCGCATATGCGTAGAGCCTCTACCTCCCTTGCCGGATCGGCAGTAGATTTTAACGTAGTCAACAAAATTCGATTCAGCCATAATTATATCATTATCAAAATTATAAACTTTCTACAGCAGAAACAATGTCAGAGAAGATACCTTCCATTGTTCCAAGACCTTTAATATACTGGTATTTGCCTTCTTTCTTATAGTATTCCTTCAACGGAGAAGTCTGAGTATTGTAAACCAGCAGACGTTTTTTGATAGTTTCCATGTTATCATCCGCACGTCCACACTCTTCACCGCGCTTCAGCAGACGAGTTACCAGTTCTTCTTCAGGAACATCAAGGTCTAACATAACAGAAACATCCTGTCCTCTTTCGTTCAGCATCACCTTCAGTGCCTCTGCCTGTGGGATAGTTCTTGGAAATCCGTCAAAGATAACCCCTTTGCTTTCTTTCATGCCATCCAATACACTTGCAAGAATATTGATAATCAGTTCATCAGGAAGCAATTGTCCTTGGTCAATATATCCTTTAGCTGTTTTACCCAGCGCTGTTTCGTTCTTGATTTCTGCACGAAGCACATCTCCGGTTGAGATATGGTTCAAACCAAATTTTTCAATAATACGTTCACTTTGTGTTCCTTTTCCTGAACCCGGAGCACCAAAAATAACAATGTTCAACATTTCTTTTTATCCTTATTTATATTAAAATTATTCAGCTATTGTATAGATATCAGGATAGTTACGTCCGTAACCGTCGTAGTCCAATCCATATCCTACAATAAAATCATTCGGGATACGCATTGCACAATATTTGATATCTAGTTCCACCTGCAGTTTATCCGGTTTTACCAATAAAGTTGCAATATGAATCGCTTTAGGGTTGCGTGTTCCAAGTGTTTCAACCAGACGTTGCATAGTAAGTCCTGTATCAACAATATCTTCCACAATAACCACTGTCTTTCCCTGAATATCCTCAGATAATCCAACAACCTCCTTGATAACTCCTGTAGAAGCAACCCCCTCATAAGAAGCAAGTTTCACAAAAGTAACCTTGCTGGGTATATCAATTTGCTTCATCAAATCGGCAGTAAACATAAAAGATCCGTTAAGTACACTGACAAATATCGGACTTTCATCTTTCAGGTCACGATTGATTTCATTCGCAACACGAGTAACTTCTTTCTGAATGCTCTCAGCTTCAATAGAAAGAGCAAATGTTTTATCTTTTATCTGAATTGTTTTCATAACAATTATTTTTTGTATAATTGGTGCAAAAGTACTACTTTTTATGGAATGAAATGCAAGAATGCCATCTCTTTTTCCTTTAAAGCAATCAAGTACCTTCTGCAATTTCTTATTTTACACCGTGCATTAGTTTCTGCAACTGCTTTGTCAAGCAGAAGAGTATAACCGCCGACACCCCTGACATTACTACGAATACCATAAAGAAATCGTGCAATGATGCAATTTCAATACCAAACAGATGCTTCGCTTTTCCTGCTTCAGGATACAATCCACTCAGCGTTCCGGCAAACTTGTTGGCAGCGGCTGTAGACAGATACCATACCCCCATCATCAGTGAAGCGAAACGTACCGGAGTAAGTCGGTTTACCATTGACAAGCCGATTGGCGACAATGCCATCTCGCCTATTGTATGGATAAAGTAAAGACCTGTAAGCCAAAGCATACTCACCTTTACACCCGGTTGCAAATCCTTCACGCCGTAAGCAATGAACAGGTATCCCAAGGACAAAAGGAAGAGCCCAATAGCCTGTTTAGCAGGAGAAGAAGGTTCCATATTTCTTCTATTCAGGAAGCCCCACACAGCCGGCATAACAAAAGCCAGCGCCACTACAAACAGCGGGTTAAACGCCTGGAAGTAAGAAGCAGGCATCTCCCATCCAAAGATAGAACGATCCGTCTGTCTGTCGGCAAAGAGGGTTAGTGAAGATCCAGCCTGTTCGTAAGCCGCCCAGAAGAAGATTACGAAGAAAGCAATGATATAGATTACCAATATACGTTGTCTTTCAATTTTTGTCAGAGAACTATCGAAGATAATGTAAGCCGGAATACCGATACATGCCGAGAAGATACCGGCACTGATAAATTCCGCGTCGAACACCCATTTAAACACAGCAAAAAGCACCACTGTAAGCCCCGAAAAGAAAAGTGCTTTCTTGATAGCATCCTCTTTCGAGATGGTAGGTTGATTATTTCCCTCTTCGCTTTCCTTCAGCTTATGGGCATCGGGAAGAATACCAATCTGCTCTCCGGTAGGAGAAACGAGGTATTTGTTCTTCTGAGTTTCGAATAAGATAATTGTCATCAGAATACCGATTGCCGCAATCAGGAATCCCCATTTAAAGTCTTCCGCATTACCGGTATCACCGAAATAACCGCAAACCAGCGGCGCAATGAAGGCACCCACATTCACACCCATATAGAAGATGGTGTAAGCCGTATCCAGACGCCTGTCGCCAGGTTCGTACAGCTGTCCCACCAGGGTAGTGATAGTCGGCTTAAAGAAACCGTTACCAAATATGATAAATCCTAATCCGCCATACATCAGCCAGTGCGAAAGCTCAACCGATTTCAAGAACGAAGCACTCAGGAACAGCAGGAACTGCCCTATCCCCATCATTATCGCTCCCCAGAACACAGATCGTCTGATGCCCCAGAACTTGTCTGCCACGTAACCACCAATCAGCGGAGTTAAATATACCAGCCCGGTGTAACTTCCGTAAATGGAAGATGCCAGCTGAGTATCCATCAATAAAGCTTTGGTTAAAAACAAAATGAAGATTGCACGCATACCGTAGTAGCTGAAACGCTCCGCGGTTCCTGTGGCAAAGATCAGATAGAGACCTTTAGGATGCCCTTTTGAATGACTCATAAGATGTTATATTATTCTTTATTTTTATTAATTGGATGCAAAAGTAGTGATTTTACAGTAGTTTAATAGCAAACAGTTCACTTTTTTGTGCCCTTTTTAGTACTTTTGCGCAATAATAATACGATTCAAGATGAAAATATTTCCAGGCATACAGATTAAACAGCTAGATGCTTATACCATAGAACAAGAACCTATTGCTTCCATCGACCTGATGGAAAGGGCAGCCACCGCTTTGACCGGTGCCATCATGAAATACCGCGGCAATGAAACTCCGGTGGTTGTGTTTGCCGGACCGGGCAACAACGGCGGCGACGCGCTTGCCGTATCACGATTGCTGGGCGAACGCGGTTACCGTGTAAAGGCCTACCTATTCAACACCTCCGAACATCTTTCGGAAGATTGCGCAACCAACAGAGACCGCCTGCTTGAGAACAGCAACGTGGAATTTACAGAGGTAACCAGTAAGTTCGAACCTCCTGTTCTGGATAAAGATTGTTTGGTAATCGATGGTCTTTTTGGTTCAGGAATCAAGAAAGCACTCTCCGGAGGGTTTGCCGCAGTGGTAAATTACATTAACGCATCACCCTCAACTGTAGTTTCTATCGATTTGCCATCCGGTTTAATGTGCGAAGACAACACCTATAATATCAGAAACCATATCATTCGCGCTGATAAGACGCTATCTTTACAACTTCCGAAACTATCGTTCTTTTTTGCCGAAAATGCAGATTATTTAGGCGAATGGGAGCTTCTTGATATCGGTTTAAGTCAGAAAGGAATAGAAGAAACATTTACAACCTGGTATTTTACGGAAGAAGAAGATATCCGGAAACTTATAAAACCACGCAAACGGTTCGACCACAAAGGCAACTACGGTCATGCCCTACTCATTGCCGGTTCGTATGGCATGGCAGGCGCCTCCGTGCTTGCCGCCAAAGCCTGCCTCCGCACCGGAGCGGGAATGGTTACCGTGCATGCTCCTTTAAAGAACAATGATATACTTCAGACAGCTATTCCCGAAGCTATTGTGCGGCATGACGCACACGAGTTCTGCTTCAGTATGCCTGTCTACCCGGATAACTACACCGCTGTGGCAATCGGTCCGGGACTGGGACAGTCGGAAGAGACAGCCACTGCTTTGATAGAACAAATCAGGCTTTGCCAGGAACCGATGGTGCTCGATGCCGATGCGCTGAATATCCTTGCAGTGCACCGCAATGCCATGAACTCCATCCCCCGCGGTTCAATCCTCACCCCGCATCCTAAAGAGCTGGAACGCCTGGTGGGCAAGTGCGAAAGCAGCTTCCTGCGACTAACTAAAGCGCGCGACCTGGCAACAACATACAAAATTTTCGTGGTGCTGAAGGGAGCCTATACCGTTATAGCCACCCCCGAAGGAAACTGTTACTTCAACCCCACCGGAAATCCGGGAATGGCAACAGCTGGCAGCGGCGATGTGCTTACGGGTGTACTGGTTTCTTTGCTGGCACAGGGATATACTTCCGAGGAAAGCTGCAAACTAGGGGTTTACCTGCACGGCATGGCAGGCGATATGGCTAAGGAGAAGTTGGGCGAAAGAGGGCTTATTGCAAGTGATATCGCCGAAAATCTGCCTGCAGCCTGGATAAAATTAACACAATCTATTGATTAGTGACAGAAATAAATAGATTCATAGAATATTTTTACTTACATTTGCTCATTATATAAGGTAAAGTCATAAAACTGAATTTGCATATGAAAAGATCAATAGCATTATTGGGCCTTTTACTCTCAATAAGTTCGTTTGCTCAGACAGATGTTTCACTTTATGGAGGGAAAGGTCAGGAGTATGGAGTTACGTACGCACTTCCGAAAAGCGTAATTGAAATTGAAGTGGAAACAGTAAAATCTACCTATATCCCGGGTGAATTCTGCAAATATGCAGAGCGATACCTGAGACTGACAGGCATTTCGGACACCAAAGAAGAGCATTGGGATCTCACCAGCGTGAAAGCAAAAAGCATCGGTACCCCCGACCCCGCCAAGACATACTTCGTAAAACTGAAAGACAAAACGTTGGCTCCGCTGATGGAACTCACAGAAGATGGCATCATCAAATCAATCAATCTTCCACTCACGCCGAAAGTTGCACCGGTAAAAGAAACACCGGCTCCACTAAAGAAAAAGCCAAACGCCCGCGAATTCATGACGGAAGAGATTTTAATGGCCGGATCGAGCGCAAAGGTGGCCGAACTAGTGGCGAAAGAAATTTATAAGGTAAGAGAGAGCAAAAGTTCACTTCTTAGAGGCGAAGTGGAAAGCATGCCAAAGGACGGCGCATCGCTAAAATTGGTGCTCGAGAAGCTGGACGAACAGGAGCAGGCTCTCACAGAACTATTCTCGGGCACAGTAGAGAAAGAGACTAAGACATACAAGTTCACCATAAATCCTACACAAGACATCACCAAGGCGGTTGCATTCCGTTTCTCAAAGAAACTGGGAGTCCTTGGAGTGAACGACCTGGCAGGGGCACCGGTGTACTACACGCTTACCAACCTGAAAACAGTTCCCGAACAGGCTCCTGTTACCGGAAAGCCAAAGAAGATTGAGGGCATCGTGTATAACGTGCCGGGAAAAGCTCACTTCAGCATCTTCACCTCGCAGGAAAATCTGTTTGACGATGATTTCATGATTGCGCAGTTTGGTAACACAGATACACTGACCGAGAGTCTGTTCGAGAAGAAATCGGTAGTGAAGGTTACGTTTAACCCGGCTACCGGGGCAGTGATGAAGGTTGATAGGGAGACGGTGAAGTAGTTCTTTTGGCTTGATCCAAAAGGATTAAAAGATCATTTTTGGGTTTTCAAGCCTTTGCTGGTTTGAATGCTTGTTCTTTTGGCTTGTACCAAAAGAACCAAAAGTTCAAGGCTGCACGCTCTCCGCTACTCCGTGAGCAGGTTCCGCTAAAGAAAAAGAACTCGCTTCGCTCAAACAGCTTTTTCTTTTTAACGCTACACCAACTCACTCCGCTTAACGCTGCGATCATGAGGCCGGTCCTTTTCGTTTCCGTAGCGGCTGCGATTGGGAGGGCGGTTAACATTGCTCGCTTCGCTCGCTCGTTTTGGGGGTGGCTTGGCTTCGCCTTCGCTTCTTTCGTTTCTCAGCTTGCTTCGTTTGCTTTATCCTTGTACCGATTTAGCCGGACTTACGTCCGGCATAGAATTTCGGTATTTGTGCTAGAGAAACAATCATTACCTTACTTTTGAAACACCAATTTTTCGGCTACCTTTTTCTGTTTCTGATACAACGCTTTGTTATCCGATTTAGGAATAGCGTTCAGAAACCATTTCATATCTTTCACGCTATTCCAGTTGGGGCAAGCAAAGTTATTTTGTGTACCTAAGATATCCACCATTTCAAGAATTTCTGTTTTCGCTTCACTATCCATGCCCATTTTATGAAGCACCATGCCCAGACGAAACTTAATTCTCAACAAATGTTTGTCATCCGATGTGCAGGTAAGTGCTTTACAATAGCAAGCGAGTGATTCCTTGTAGTGCTTTTTATTATGATACACTTCTGCAAGCTCTTCCCATACCATGAAAAAGTCGCTGTTTTCATTGACCATCGGAGTCATCAGCTGCAACGCCTTGTCGTACTGTTTTGTATATTTGTTTAACAATTTACCTAAGTAATTACAGAACATGATGTTATCCTTCATTCTTTTATGTGCGCTTTCCAAAAACGGTCTATAATGAATAAAATATGACACGTCCGATTGTCTGTCAAACACTTTGATAAATTTAGATACAAATTTTTCGGCAATTGAAGGTTTAAACACACCATTTATCTTTTCCTTCTTCCAATCTTCTTCCATGAAAAAGCATCGGTTTCTAAGCACGTCTAAAGCCGGGAAATTAGCATCTTTATAAAGTCTCTCCATCTGAAGCAAGAACTGAGTGTTCATAATAAAGGTGGAACTCATGTTAAGTTCAAGAAATTCTTGTATGTATGGCTTTGCACTTGTGTAGCCACCACTGGTTATTTCGGCAGATATCCGGTCGTATAGCGTCCACGCATAAGCACGGCTTACCCACACCCCACCCTTACTTTTATACACATTCTCTGCCACTTCATACGCTTTTTCCTTATCGCCTTTTCGCAGCTCCATAATTTCTTTAAACGTAATTATCATAATCGATTTAGTTAAATTAATAAAGTTTAAATTTAAAGATAGGGAGGCGAACCATCATTTACAAATATTTTTCCATTATTTAAGGATTAAACGCCTTTATTTCCGAATTTTATGGAATTATTGATTAATATTTTTTTAAACATCATTCATCAGGCAGTTATTCTTCAAAATAAAGCTTCAAGGTTCCGGGGTTATTTAAAGAGGAAAAGATAAGTGCTTTCACAGCTATTATTCATTATACTTCGGCAATTGATTGTAGCCAATTCGAGGGTTGTTTGATTTATACAATCGGATAAATTCAATTTCTTTTGATTCACTTCTTTATCCGTTGCATAATCCGATTCCCATAAAATCTCCTTCTTGATGCCTTTGTTCGTCTGTAAAATCCTTCTCAATAATTTTGCTATTAGCACTTCCAAAATAATTAATCGAATTTACAAGATCCTTGCCGATGTAAATCTTTCCATTTGGGTATGTTATTTTATAAACAACTTTCTTCATTTGGTTTTATGACCTTAATATTTTCACCTATCATAAGTTACAGGTACAATATTGTTTTCTTGATATCGGTAATAGTAAAAATATGGATCAAAAAATGAAGGTGGATATCCGGTACCATCGTTCTTTAGAGAATATTGATTATCAGGAAAATAAATATATTCAAAATATTTCTTCTTTCCGGTTGGATTTAAGAATGTATAAAAGGTTGATTCAAAATCATATTTATTACAATCCGTAGATAATATGATTATTGGCTCATCATTTCCGTTATCAAGATAACCAACAATTCTCCTGTTATTTAAATAAATATATTTTTCCGAAACAGCTTCTTTTTCTGCAGATGTTAAACAGAATTCAGGCTTTGAATCATAGACTCTTAGTACTAATATTATTACGTACCCTTTCTGTTTCAATATATGCGTGCTATCATTAATTCCACGTATAATTGAATCCAATTGACCATTTACGACCTTAAAATTTTGCAAAGTAAATCCTTTATGCTTGGACTCGACTTTGCAACTAACAAAAATCATTGTAAGAAGTAAGACAATGAAAAATGGCAGAATTACCTTTCGTACTTTTCTTCTCATACATATATATCTTTACGTTCCATTTAAGTCTTTACCTTTTTATTCCGCCTTGCAATGCACACTCTTTTGGCTAGGAACTTTGTGCCTCCAAGGCGAGGATGCAATCTTTAGCTCATATGGGGGTAATTCCTTATTTAAGGAGCTGAAATTATTTCCTTTAGATTCTTATCCAATTTATATGTTATACCATCAACCTTAATTCTTTTTGAATTGCATAAGACAGTGTCATTCACATTGTCATTATAATAGATAATAATTTTATATTTCGTTATAAAAACAGCCGGGTCTTTATCCGCACTATTTATAGTTTTAACTAAACTGTTTATTGAATCTCTATTATTGACAGCATGTTGTTTTTCCTTGTTTTGATCAAGTAATTCAACCAACACAAGTTTTGCAATATTGTTATTTCTAATCAAATTATCTGCTTTACAAGACATTAATAGAAAACATACAACAATAATAAGTACCTTATTCATAAAACAGAATTCTAATTGTTAACAACTTGTATTCATAACCCATTTGTTCCTACAACAGCAAAAGCAAAATCAACGTTGATACTCTCTATTTTTTGCTGACTCAGTAAATATAGTAATTCATATTAAATGTTTGTAACTTTTTAAGTACTATTTTTTATCTATTTTCATTGACATTGTAGGCATATTAGAGATTGCTATAATTCTTCTTCATAAAATTAAATAACTCATTAATAGGGACATTCATTTTTAATACAATTTATGAGAATGTTTCGTTCTTTGCAAATGATTAAGGTTATATTGATAAAAAAAATTCCTTCCCCCTTTATTTCCTACCTTTGCACCTTTTTACTAATTAAAACATAATCATTATGAAAAAAAGGAAAAGACATTTGTCCCCGAACAGCAGGATATTTATCCTAAAAATAAGTTAATTATTGAGTATCTTCTTGATTTTCTCAATAAAAAGAAGAAAAATGAGCACACACACCACGAATTTCGAAGGTTTTTAACAATTAGCAGAATCCTGATGAGGCACTACTTCGGAGTGTTAGAATGGCATGGCACAACACAACAGTTCAGCGAATACATTATACTCCTAGCATCCAGCGGATTACTCAAACATTCGCACAGTAAAGACTGTCGCAGTATGTCCGAAATATTTACGCTCTTCATGACCTTTTACAGGGCAAACGGACAGCGTGCCGAGCTCTCTCCAACAGGTCTTATTCCGGCTATGTATAAGGCACAGGCAAAGCTAAACACCAGATAGTAAGTATTTTACATTTTATACAAATACTTCTTTTTTATCTCAACTATTAAGTCGTTATTTACCCACATGGTTATATGTTATAACCATTTAAATCTATTTTTTTCATGAAAAACCCAAATCTGGTGAGTAGAATCACCAACCATTCCCACATTGGGAACGAGATGACTATCCACGACGTGGTGGAAGAAATCCGGAGTGACAAACACAAAGCGACAATCGCAGAAATCAGACGGCTGAACGATGCGGGCGAGTTCGATGCCGCTTCGCGACTCAAGGCGCAACTGCCGGGGGTAACCTTCAGCGGAACGTTTAAAGAGAAACGCAGGGCGGAGAACATCGACGTGTACAACTTTCAGTGTGTGTTCGATCTGGACCACATTCCTGCCGAAAAGCGCGAACAGGTGCGCCAGGCTCTCGAGAAATGCAGGTACACGCATGTGTGCTTCGACAGTCCGCGGATGGGACTAAAGGTGGTGTTGCGCGGCATGCCCATGGAATTCCCCGAAGGAAGCACACCCCAGCAGGAGCAGAAGCTGAGAATTGCCTATCACAAACAGCTTTTTAAACAGGGAGCGGCACACATTGAAAAGCTAACCGGGTGCGAGGTAGACAAGTCGGGCAGCGACCTTCCGCGCGTGTGCTACCTGTGCCACGACGAAAAGGCGTTCTTCCGCCCCGGCTCCGTGAAGTTTCCAGTTACCTTGGAGAACGACACAGGGTTCAAGGCCGAGCTGCGCCGCGTGCATAAGGAACTAAGGCAGACACAGGGCGCAGACCTCAACATCTCCATCCCCCTGGTGGGGGAAAAGGGCGGCAAGGTGAGGAAGAGCTACAACATGCACTTCCAGGCCATGGTGATGCAGCTAAGCCGCACCGAGGAGTACAAGCGGGGAAATCGAAACAACTTTCTGTACACCCTCTCGTGCATGTGCAACGAGGCGGGAATTCCCAAAAACGAATGCATGGCGCTGGTAGCCTGGCGTTACCCCGATCTTCCGGCTCAAGAGCGCAATTCCACGCTTGAAAGCGCATACAGCAACACGGAGAATCATGGCATAAAGCCGCTTAGCAAGCCTGCCATCCGCGTGCTTCATGCGCAAGAGTTCCTAAGCTCGAGGTTCGAATTCCGCTACAACGAGATAACCTGCAAGCTGGAATTCCGCAAAGTAGGTGCCGACCAGGAGTTCACCGTGATAGACGACTTCCACCTGAACAGCTTTTGGGTGGAGCTTTCGGAACATGGCTCGGAATGCACCGTGGGGCAGCTTCACTCCATCCTGAAATCGGAATTCAGTCCCGTGTACAACCCGCTGAAGGAGTATTTCAACAACCTGCCACAGTGGGACAAAACCGACCACATAGGCCGGTTTGCCGACCGCGTAAAAACCACCACTCCCGAGTATTGGAGAATCTGCCTGGAGAAATGGCTCTGCGCAATGGTGGCAACCGTAGTAAGAGCCAACGTGCAAAATCACGCCGTACTGATTCTTACCGGCGATCAGAGCATCGGGAAAACCACCTTTGCCCGCAGCATTCTTCCGCCCGAACTGAGTGATTACTACAGCGAAGCGAAAATCAGCAGCGAAAACAAGGACGATATGCTCATGGTAGCCAGCAAACTGATTATCAACACCGAGGAGATAGACGGAATGACGGGGCGCGAACTAAACCAGTACAAAGGGCTTATCACCCGTTCGGGGCTCTCAATCCGTTTGCCCTACGAGCGCAGCGCCAAGGAGCTGAAACGCATAGCCACGTTCATGGGGACAACTAACAATCTTGATATCCTTACCGATACAACAGGCACGCGTAGATTCCTTTGCTTCGAAACGCTTAGTTTCGACAACGAAAGCCCCATCAACCACCAGCAGCTGTATGCCCAGGTGATGCACATGCTTCAGGATAAGAAATGCCGGTTCTGGTTTACCAAGGAAGAGGCACTGATGATAGACAAGCGCAACGAACGCTTTGTGCAGATGACTGCCGAAGAGGAACTCATCATGGGAAACCTGCGCAAGCCCGGTACCGGCGACAAGATTTCCTACCTCACCGCAAGCGATATTGCCGACCTGCTGCATAAACGCAATGGTTTAAATATTACTCACGGAAGCAAGGTTACCATTGGCAGGGTGATGCGGAAGATGGGGTTTGAGCAAATGGCAAGCCGCTCTGGTGCTTTTAAACACAAAGTGCATGTTATTAACTTTGAAGAGGTTACGCTTAACAAGCATGTCAATGACGAAGTAAAGAAAAACCCTGATGCCACTCAGCAGAATCTTGACTTGTAATCCATCCTTGACCGATGTCTGAATAAAGCCCTGCTACTTTCATTATGGTAGCGGGGCTTTTTTCTTTGTCTATAAGCCAATGAGATGGGTATATTGCATAAAAGAGATCAAAAGCTGCCGCAATGCAGGAAAAGTAATATCAGCTTGGCATTGTATCCAAATTAAGCTCTTTCAATATGCTATTTATTTGTATATAAGTGTGCCTACCCTTTCTATCTGTAACATTATTTTAAAAGATAAAATTCACACCCTTATTTGTTTTACCATGTGTAACCTGCATGTTTTGATGCATATTTCAGTTGATTTTTAGACAAAGCAGAAGGCTATTTCCTGAGAACGGAGTAATAATCACAATTTAGTACATTTTATCAATAAAAATCAAAATAAATAAACATTGTTGATAATCAAGCATTTAACTATATATTCTAAAACAAAAACAGCCCTTTATGGTTAGTATGGTTAGTATAATTAGTCTATTTCTAAACCTTTTATAAAAATACAATTGCACTATATATATATAGGGAAATATAAAAAATATAAAGTTATAGGAAACTATCTAATCATACTCACCAGACTAACCATATTTTTTTGCAAATGTTCAATTATTTAACTTCAAGACTAAGAATCATCACATCGGCATCCTGGGCAATAATATTCCGATTCTACATATACTTCCATAGTTGGTCAATAAATGAAGTGCAACGCAAACTATAAGCCTTGTGCGCCAACAACCTTAATTTCTTAAAAAAATTAATAATATAGGGCTATATATTGCTGGGAAACTATAAAGAGAGTACTTTTATGCCCCGAACGGTGGAGCGAAGCGTCCCCAAAAAACGGGGAGCAATCCGAAAAAGCAGCAACAACACAGGTTTACATTAAATTTAGTACCGAGATATGAAAAAAAGACTTTGTTTATCTATCATGGCCGTAATGGCATTCGTGGCCGTAATGGCGCAGCAACCGCTGTTTCCCACCCCGGCATCTTACAAAAGCATGAAGAGCGAGTTTGGAATTGGAAGCAAGACTCTGATTGGGGGCAATCAGAAATATGCTGCAAAGCTGGCTTCTGAATTGTCGCTTCAGCTGAAAGAGTTTTTCACCCCTACCGCCCGTCCCAACACAATTACACTACTGCTCAACAAAGAATTGGGCATGCCCGAAGAGGGATATCAGCTTACCGTAAACGCCGATTCCATCATCCTGAAAGCATCTTCGGAGTCGGGACTCTACCATGGCAAGGAGGCGCTGATGCAGCTGGCTCGCTTCGGGAAGGGCAAGGTGAAATGTTGCAGGATTGACGACTCGCCACGCTACGAATGGCGCGGATTTATGCTCGACGAGAGCCGTCACTTCTTCGGAAAGGAGAAGGTAAAGCAGCTGCTCAACATCATGGCTTCACTCAGGCTCAACGTGTTTCACTGGCATCTAACGGATGAACCGGGCTGGCGCATTGAGATAAAAAAATACCCGAAGCTGACACAGATTGGGGCTGTGGGCAACTGGCACGACCCACTGGCGGCGCCAACCTTCTACACCCAGAAGGAGATAAAGGAAATTGTGGCCTATGCTGCCGAACGACACATCATGATTATCCCCGAATTCGACATGCCGGGGCACGCCACTGCCGCTTGCCGGGCATATCCCGAGCTTTCGGGCGGAGGCGAAGGCCGGTGGCAGCACTTCACCTTTCATCCTTGCAAGGAGGAGACTTACCAGTTTATCAGCGATGTGCTCGATGAAATAATTCAGCTGTTCCCCTCGCCCTACGTTCACCTGGGGGGAGACGAGGTGCATTTTGGCAACCAAAGCTGGTTTACCGACCCGGAAATACAGCGTTTTATCCAAGAAAAAAATCTAGTGAACGAAACAGGACTCGAGCATTACTTCATTCGCCGGGCAGCCGACCTGCTGGCTTCGAAAGGAAAGACCATGATTGGGTGGGACGAGATAGTGGATGCCGGCATTTCGCCCGACAAGGCCGTTGTAATGTGGTGGCGGCACGACCAGAGAAGTCAGCTGCTCAAGGCGCTGGAAAGGGGTTACCGCGTTATCCTTACGCCGAGAAGACCGCTGTATGGCGACTTCATTCAGGATGGAGCACACAAAACCGGTAGGCAGTGGGATGGCTACAATCCGATAGAGGACATCTACCTTTTCCCCGAACCTGTGTCGCACCTGTTCAAGGGCTACGAGAAGCAGATTATGGGGATGCAGATTTCCTTGTGGACAGAGAGGGTTGCCGACGAGAAACGGCTTGATTTTATGACCTTCCCCCGACTGACAGCCATGGCCGAGTCGGCCTGGACTCCTGCCCTGCGAAAGGATTTCAGTCTGTTTATGCAGCGTTTGCCCTACTTCTTACGGTACCTGGACTCGCTGGGCATTTACTACTATAATCCGTTCGACAGGAACTATCACGCTGAACCCAACGCTCCGGAGAAAGAGGATGTGTTGCAGAATGGGTAATTGTGACAGAGCAATCAAAAAGTCCCGCCGTCTTTTTGGAAAAGACGGCGGGACTTTTTTAAAACCCGGCGAGAGTTTTATGCAAAGGTGACCAGCTTTCGAGCAGCTCAGAAACGCTTTCTCGTTTTAGAAATCCTTTTCCTACTCCATACAGCGGTTCGTTTTCTTTCTAAGAATCGGTTTACTTTCCATTTCAGTAGCGGTTTCTACACCTAAACAGCAATTTATCTCCTTTCTCGGAAAAGATTTAACTGTTTCAGGAAGAACAAAACCAAATTCCACTGCAAGACATTTACGGGGTGCCAGAAGCCTTTTCGCACACAGCACGACCCTTTCTCTTGAAACCGCTTCACGGTTCTCCCAGATAGCGTGTAATAACCTCCACTTCGCGCGGCGTTAGAATCTTGCAGTTCTTTCGGTAGCCCATCTCCTCCAGCTCCCTGTAGAGTGACTCGTTACGCATCATCCACCGGGTAAGCGTACGCAATGCCTCGCGCACAGACATGTGCGGATTATAAAGCATCGCCAGCTCTGATTTACCATAAGCTTTTACTCTGAATTCCGTACAATTATTCTTCATATTATAAATATTGATTACTATATCAATATACTAAATATCAGGCAGATGGGCAAGTAAAAGAGAAGTTTAAATTCCTCAAACATAAGATTTTCACGATACAAAGCTATGGCAGAGCAATAGGCAACCCCAACAAAGCAAGTTGTGTTCCGGCCTCAACGCCTGCAAATACTGCACTTATCAATACGCACCGCTGTTTTTCGTTATTACATCGGGGCATACCAGCGCAACAGGGTCCCAATAGATTGAGCAAGATGTGTGCACAATCTCGGTTTAAATAAAAGGCTAATGCAATTTTATGCGCGAAAGAAACTGGCTCAACATGCAGTTTTGAGCAGTATCTACATACTGAGAATCTATTATTTTATATCTTTGCCCCCACAAACACCCCAATTTGCAGGGGCGGATAAGAATAACGCCTGGCAAAACGGACAAGAAACAACTTTGTTAATATTTAGATTAAAAACATCATGAACAAACCACAAACTGTAATGCCTGATTTTAAAATCATCAGAAAAATACTTTTCATCTGCCTGCTGCTCTCTTCACTGATAACATGGGCGCAAAAACCTATGTCGGGAAAACAGGAACGTGAACTTTGGATAAAAACAATGATTCGCATTGCCCACCCGGTAGTGAACAACCTTGCCGAAGGAACCTTGAAAAAGAACATGCCTTACGAATCATTGGCGGGCAACACTCAACGTTTCTCTTACCTTGAAGCCGTAGGAAGAACCGTTTGCGGCATTGCCCCATGGCTTGAACTGGGTCCCGACAACACTCCGGAAGGACAGTTGCGCGAGAAATACATCAAGCTTGTCATAAAAGGGTTGAAAAATGCAGTAAATCCCGATTCTCCCGACTATCTGATTTTCGGAGTGCCATCGCAACCTCTGGTAGATGCGGCTTTCCTGGCCGAAGGACTGCTTCGTGCTCCGAAGCAACTGTGGGGAAATTTAGATAAGCAAACCCAGGAAAGGATGATTGCCGAGCTGAAAAGCAGTCGCGTGATAAAGCCCAACGAGAGCAACTGGCTTTTGTTTGCCTCAACCGTAGAGGCTGCCTTGCTCGAATTTACGGGCGAATGCGACATGAACCGTCTGAACTACGGTGTGCGTAAGTTCAGGGATTTGTGGTACAAAGGCGATGCTTTGTACGGTGATGGTGAAAACTTTCACATGGATTATTACAACAGCTTCGTGATACACCCTATGCTTACGGATGTGCTGGTAGTAATGAAAAAGCATAATATAGAAGGTTGTGATTTTCTGCAGACACAAACCAAACGTCTTTCTCGCTATGCAGAGCAGCTTGAACGCTTCATCTCTCCCGAAGGCACATATCCTGTTGTGGGACGCTCCATTGTTTACCGCACCGGAGTTTTCCATTCGCTGGCACAGGCCTCTTTGATGCATCTGCTGCCTGAATCAGTTAAACCGGAACAGGTTCGTTGCGCATTGACCCAAGTAATCCGCAATCAGTTTAAATCGGCCGATAACTTCGATGCAAACGGATGGTTGAAAATAGGGTTTGCCGGTAAACAAATCAAGATGTCCGAATCGTATATCAATACAGGCAGTCTGTACCTGTGCACAACCGGATTTCTATCTTTAGGCCTTCCTGCATCGGATCCCTTCTGGAGCAACCCGTATGCCGAATGGACCAGTAAAAAAGCGTGGAGCGGAAAAGAGGTAAAGGCAGACCATTCTCTATAACACAGGACGTGGCACTCTCCTATCCGAAAAGTTACTAGAGTCCTTCAAAAGCCACTGAACAAATGGATTAACGAGCCATTCTACATCATAGTTTGGAGCTTTCAAAAATATAAGGAGCCATTTCCCTCATGCAATGTGCATAGGAAATGGCTCTTTTATGTTGTATCAAGCCATTGATAGGAAATGGCTCTTTTATGTTGTATCAAGCCATTGAATGGTAATCAACAGCTTATCTGTCTACTTTATTGCCGAAACAATCCCTAGTTCAGCAACTGTGGCCCGACCACCGTCGAGTGTACGAACGGGTACAAGCTGAATGTACCTTGCTTTGATTGTACCAGGAAATGAAATCAGCTGTTCAATAGGATTGTTTTTGATGTTAGAGAACTCTCCCTCGGCTGCTTTTTCCCAGTTGATACCATCTTTGCTCACCTTGAAAACGTACTGGTCTATAATTCCAGAAACGGAACGGTCCTGACGAGGAACATAGCAGAATCCGGATATAGCGGCTTCGGCCCCCATATCAACAGTTAATGCTGCATCAGCCCCTGAAGGAAGGGTGCTAAACGTTTTGGAATCGCCATCAATAGCCAAGGCAGCATCTTTTATGTTCTGGTTGGAAGAAACAACTTTCCAGGACTTCTTGTAATTCTCGCTTTTCTTGTTGGCAACAGGCGTTTCAGTCGCAGTCTGAGGTTCGGCGTAAAGACCAAATTCGCCAATACATGGACAAGCATCGGCATCGATGATGCGCAGGCGAACCCTATCGGTTGTAACTTTCTTGCCTCGTATCAAACGACAGGAGCCAATGGCAACGCCACTTGCATACTCTTGCCACTTTCCATCTTGCATTACATCAACAGCCCATTTGTTTACGCGATGTCCCAGCTTGATATTCTCTCTTATTTTAATGACGTTGAAGCTTTTTTTCCCTTTTAGCTGAAGGGTGAGGTCGGCATTCTTAACCTTATCATCGGTTGCCCAATAGGTATACCGACTACCATCTAGCACTTGCGAAGCTGCATACTGAGCCGATTTGCCACGAACATTGCTGGCCTTGGCTATTGCCCCCTTGGCATAGTTTACTGCAAACATCTGCTTAACCAGTCGGCCGAATTCAGCTAACGAAGCAGCATCCGTTTCATAAATATGTCCGCGGCGGTCGGGCGGAATATTCAGAATCATATTTGCACCCCTACCTACCGACAAGAAATAGTGGTCGAGAAGTTGCGCGGCTGTTTTTACCTTGCCGTTCTCACTTTCGTGCCAGAACCACCCCGGACGAATTGAGAAATCGACTTCAGCAGGAACCCATTGCTTGCCATTGTGCGTGCCATTCTCCAGATTTTTAATCGAGATACCCGGACATAGTTTCTGATTCGGGTCCTCGGGTTCGAAGGTGATTGTAGACCAACAGGGGTCTTTTGCATATCCTTTTTCATTTCCTACCCAACGACAGCCCGGACCGATATCGCTAAAAATAACGGCATTAGGGTGCAACTCACTTAATATTTTCCAGGTGTTATCCCAGTCGTAGTAAGTTGCCTTGTCAATGTAGCGTGCCTCTCGGCTTCCACCATAATAGCCGTCGCCACCATTGGCTCCATCGTGCCAGCTTTCAAACACAGGTCCGTAGTTTGTGAGCAACTCACGGTACTGTGCGCGATAGGTCTTTATGTATTCTGGTTTTCCGTAATCCTTATTGTTACGGTCCCATGGTGAAAGATAAACGCCGAATTTCAACCCGTGACGTTTGCAGGCATCCGAAAACTCCTTCACCATATCCCCCTTGCCGTTTTTCCATGGGCTCTTGCTTATATTGTGCTCGGTAGTTTTGGTAGGCCACAGGCAAAAACCATCATGGTGCTTGCAGGTGAGTACTATTCCTTTGAGTCCTGCCGATTTAACAATCGAAGCGATGGCATCGGCATCAAAATCGGTTGGATTAAAGAGAGTAGGGCTTTCATCGCCATACCCCCACTCCTTATTGGTAAAGGTATTTATTGAAAAATGGATGAATGCATACATCTCCATCTCGTGCCATTTTACCTGACCTGCAGAGGGAAGAGCGCCATAGGGTTTTGGAGGCTTTGCCGTTGTTCGCTGAGCCAAAAGGCTGCCGGCACAAACCAGAAGTAATACTGTTGCCAATACTAATTTTCTCATAAGTTAATTGTGTTTTAGTTAGTTGTAATATTGGTTTAATAAACGGAATGTGTAAAAGGATGATATACATGCTGTTTCTCATTAGAATTAGTGCAAAGAAATACATAAATGAATGAATCTACAAGTAATTATCCGTTGTTTTAATAGCCAGATACAGATTATTACCCGACTGATGTTTCCTTGTCTTTAAAAAGAGATGCAAAGTTTCGTTCTCAAAAGTGGATTTGCGATAATATTATTTGGAAATAACTATAAAGAATATTATTTTCACACACGAAAAACATCAGTCAAAAGCTATGGGCTCAGAAAAATCTTTTAATAGCATTTACCAACTTGTATTCCTCAACGTAAAGGATAGAGACCACTTTACCCCAGCCATTTAATATATTTTATTCACTTATTAACTGCCGGTTATCAAAGCATTGAAAGATAGTCGGCCAATACTTATTTTATCATCACAAAAAGAATATATTTATGGAATTACCATTTGCAGAATCATGGAAAATAAAAATGATTGAACCAATCAGAAAAAGCACTCGCCAGGAACGCGAACAATGGATGAAAGAGGCTCATTACAATGTATTTCAACTCAGTGCCGACCGGGTTTATATTGATTTACTAACCGACTCGGGCACTGGAGCTATGAGCGACAGGCAATGGGCAGCAATGATGGTGGGAGACGAAAGCTACGCAGGGGCATCTTCCTTCTATCAGATGAAAGATGCCGTGACACGCATCACCGGATTTGAGTACGTGCTACCCACACACCAGGGGCGAGGTGCCGAAAACGTGCTGTTCTCTTGCCTGATAAAAGAGGGGGATATCTGTCCGGGGAATTCACACTTCGACACCACGAAAGGACACATCGAAATGAGAAAGGCATTTGCAGTGGACTGTACCATTGACGAAGCGAAAAACACGCAGCTGGAGATTCCTTTCAAGGGGAACGTGGACATCAACAAGCTGGAGGCAGTGCTGAAAAAGGATGGAGACCGTGTGCCATTCATCATTATGACTTGTACAAACAATACTTCGGGCGGACAGCCGGTTTCTATGCGGAATCTGCGCGAGACAAAGGCGCTGGCCGATAAATATGGCAAGAAGGTGATTATAGACTCTGCCCGCTTTGCCGAGAATGCTTACTTTATTAAGACTCGCGAAGAGGGATACGCGGATAAGAGCATTAAGGAGATTTGCAGGGAGATGTTTTCGTATGCCCACTGCATGACAATGAGCGCCAAGAAGGATGCCATTGTGAACATGGGAGGCTTTATTGCAACAAACGTGCAGGAATGGTACGATGCAGCTAAGGTGAAGAATATTATTTTTGAAGGGTACATTACTTACGGAGGTATGAGCGGACGGGATATGAACGCACTGGCAGTGGGTCTGGACGAGAATACCGAGTTCGAGAACCTGGAAACCCGCATCAAACAAGTGGAGTACCTAGGCAAGAAACTGGACGAATACGGAATTCCTTACCAACGCCCCACAGGCGGACACGCCATCTTCGTAGATGCTCCGAAAGTGCTTACACACGTTCCGAAAGAGCAATTCCCGGCTCAAACACTAGCGGTAGAGCTCTACCTGGAGGCAGGAATCCGTGGATGCGAGATTGGTTACCTATTGGCAGACAGAGACCCAATTACGCGCCAGAACCGCTTCAACGGGCTCGACTTGCTGCGCCTTGCCATTCCACGCCGGGTATATACCAACAACCACATGGATGTAATTGCCGCTGCCCTGAAGAATGTATTCGACCGCCGCGAATCAATTACCAAAGGTATGGAGATTGAATGGGAAGCGGAGCTGATGAGGCATTTCACCGTTAAACTGAAACGGGCGGAATAGTACGGTTAACAATAACACTTAGTCTCCCGATAAATAGAATCTCGGGAGACTAAGAAATATTACATCGTTTTATTTCCTTGACACTCTCCACTGTGTCTCATAACGATCGTAAAAATAAAAGAGTTATTTACTTTTGAATTTACAGTTTATTTGTTTTTTTTCAGCCCACTGATGAAACATTTCTATAGCTTTAGCTAATACACCGGCAGAACCTTTAAAATTCCCCGAACCGTTTGGTATATTTCCTTTGCCATACCATTCATAAAAACCTTTATTTTTAATCACCCTATCTATCATCGGACGAACCTGTGTATATGCATCTTCTACAAAACCATAAGCAATGAGTTGTTGAATCATACGTCCTCCAAACCAGGTCCAGTCACCACCATTCTGATAAATATACGGTTTCGACATTCCACCATGGAAAAAGCCTTCCGGATAAACCGGATAAAGAGTTAGTCCGATGCTTGGCATTCCAGATAGATGAACATTTTCAACCATTTGTTTCAGAACTATGGAGATCTCTTTTTTTGATAGCAAACCAGCTTCGATTGCAACAGATGTTCCACCATGATAATGCACATCAAGTTCATTGAACCCATCTGGAATGGGTGATTTATCTATATAAATGTGAGGAATGAATTTATTTCTTTTTTTATCCCACAAATATTTACGCGTATTTTTAACGAAACTTTTTCGCAACTCTTTCCAATGCGTTTTCTTCGTCTGGTCATTCGTCATCTTCTGCAAATAATCAAGTGCTATAATCATCATAGCATTGTCATATACATCAATGGCGCGATACGATAAATTATTCATATCACATCCAAAATCATCATAAGGCTGCACATCTCCCCAATCGGCAGTCATAGCGCCATAAAGCAATCCATATTTTTTGCTGTAACGTTCAGTCATCAGATAATCAATCATCAACTCCATGCGTTCTGACACAGTTTTTCCAGCAATGGTTTCTTTCAGGATAGAACAATCACCTGTTTTGCAAATATACTTTCCTACGATTTGTATAAGTGATGTTTCCTGATCAGTTTCTACCGTATTTTTAAAAGCCACATGATTGGGAGCTGCATCAGAGTAATAGGGGGTGTTATCGTACCATGTGAAGTCTTTTTTTAATACATAACCATCAATCATCTCATTGTTTGGTTGCTGAAGAGCAAAGAAAAGCAGAATAGCGTTTCGCAGGTCAGCGGGATTACTCTCCTCGCAAGCGGTTTCAACAAATGTATTCATATCGCGTGCCCAGATCTGAGAATATCCACTTCCGGCATTAAATCCGCTTCGAATTACAGCACGAGCCATACTGTCTACTTGTTTTAACGATACATCTTGAAGAATAGTTTCTGCTAATTGTTGCGCAGTTGATTTAGAACAACAAATGAATAAAATGGGCAGTATAATCCAATGAATTAATTTTGGCTTCATAACTAATATTTTTAGTGTAAAAGTAGAGGATTCTTTCTGTAAATCTATGTACATTTGTTTCGATTTAGTTATACAATCATCTGATTATTGCCAATTTAAAAATCAAAAAGGGATTTCAAGGTTAACTAATTGTTTCTTTACCGAAAGAACAATATGCAATTCTCTTTGGTGCCAGCCAAAAAAATCCTTGGACAATATACTGGTTGCATTACAGTCAATACATAATTGGTAAATGAGCCAACATTTCGACACATTAGATCATCGAAATGTCAGCTCAGTAAACAACCCAATTGTGCTTATTAAAGAAACAGAAATGTTCTTTTTATTGAACAATCTTTATTATTTATTTTCCAGCAGGTGCAGTTAATCTGAAGACCTCTCCTGCTTTCATTTCTTTCTCGATCAGCTCTCCGGTATATGGATTTTCCATTCTCAGCAAACCACCCTTTTCTGATTCGACGGTAAACTCCTTCACTGAACAGTTCTGATATACAGCAGATACAAGAAAAGCTCCCATGGCACGGAATCTCTTGAACGAAGCATCTTTCCAATTGTGAGGCAAAGCAGGAAATAGCTTGATGACTCCCGTATGGCTTTGCATTAACATTTCCTGTATGGCACTAGCACAGGCAAAGTTCCCTTCTAAAGTGAACGGGCGATAATCGAATCTGGAATAACCAGACCTGGTTTGATCGCCGTTCAAGTGGAAACTGTTTGGCGAGCAAAAAGCCTTAATAAAAATATGCAAGTTCTTTAATGCACCGTCTCCATCCATGACCCTTGCTTTCATATTGGCTAACCAGGCGTAGGTATAGCCAATCCACCAATCCGGACCCAAATCTTCAAAATGTTTAATCGATTTCAGAATCAATGCTTTATCAGTATCTCCCTTACTGACATCAATAAGTCCAAAAGGATGAAAAGAAAGCATGTGCGACAAGTGGCGATGCGATTCCTTCAACGGATAATTGGGGGCGATAAGTAGACCATTTTCATCAGACGCTTCTTGCGGCCACTCTTCCAGCAGCTTTTGCCATCGAGCAGCCTCGTTTCTTTCACCTAACGCATTTGCCATCTCAGTTGCCACGGTATATGTGAGACGAATGTTAGACAGATCATAATTGGTGGTTTCGGTAAACCAAGCATCTATGCGATTATCATTAATTTCTGGCGAAGATGAAAGAGGGAGTTTTCGCTTTCCATTGTCTCCAATTACGGAGATATTGTTGAAGTAAATGGCTGTTTGTTTTACAAACGGATAGGCGCGATTCATTAAGAAGTCCTTATCCATGCTATATTTCCATTGCAGATAGAAATAATGACACAACCATCCTGCAGTTGAAGGAGAGTGAGAGTATGGACTCCATCCACCAATAGCTTTACCTGTAAGTGTCGCAATACAAGGAACATTAAGACCTTTAACGCCAAAGAAACGATGTGTAAAATCTTTAGAGTTATCTTTGATTTTCCAGAGCCAATCGGTAAAAACAGATGATTCTTCCAAATGATTAGAGCTATATCCAGGCCAGTAACTCAACTGTGTGTTTAAGTCATTGTGGAAATCGCCTCTCCAAGGAGGCGTTTGTCCATTATCTGCCGTCCATATAGCCTGTAAAGAGATAGGCGGTGCATTCTTACGTGAAGAGGCTCCAAATTTGTATTGCTCTAAATACCATTGTTTTTCTAAAAGCGGATCGGGAATAGAAATTTCTGATTGCGCCCAATAATTTTTCCACCAAGCAACGTGTTGCTGCAATGCCTTCTTGTAGCTAATATGAGATGATTGTTCCAATAGTTGTTGTGCTTTCTTGGACTCAGAATACCATGTGCCCTTTGATGTTACACAAAAAGAGCCTTCCAACGTTGAGCTATTAAAAGTGTTCCAAGTCAGTGCAATTTCGTAAGAAACTTTGCCCCAGGCTTGTTGGTGGTACACAAGAATATTCTTTTTAGGGTGCAGGATTATTCCTTTTTTATAGCCTAAAGAACTGAGCGGTCTTACACTTTTAGGCATACTAACATCCAGATTCGTACTTTCTTCGTAAGATGGTACTACCAACAGAGGAATCAGTTCGCTTGGTAAGTTCTCAAAAATGAAACGACCGGAATTGTCAGCGGCATGAATAAAGAATTGAGCCTTAACACCATTTTTCCAATGAATGTGACATACCGCCCGGGCTACGTCTAAACGAACTTGCTCTATCTCTCCAAGTGGTTTAATGCAAAACTCTATTCCTCCGGCCGGTATTTTAGTGGGGGCAGGATCTAGCCGACTACGATCATCGATCAACGATTGAACAGGCTTGAGGTCTTTCTTGTGAATAATTTGTTCGCAAACGAAGCGATACGAATAGTTTTTTGATTTCTCAAACTCTTTAACCGGGCGTAGATCCCAAAGGTCGGCCCGGTCAATTCCAATGCGTAAATTATCTCCTTTTTGCCATATCAAGGCTCCGATAATGCCATTACCCAACGGAATAGCCTCATCCCACACTGTAGGCAGAGATTGAAACACCAAGTCATTTATTGGTTGTGGTAAGTTGGAGACGATTCTGGTCTTGAGCGAGTCCTCTTTAATGAAACTGTAACTAACTTCTTGTTCGTAAATAGTTTTTTTATCAATTGATGAGGGTAACAAGAGATTTGTCTGTGTCTTCATGCCATATGAAACTTGCCAACAAAAAAACAGGCATCCAATGATTCTTATAGTTTTAAAACTTGAAATAATTTTTCTTTTCATATAAAAGATTTATTTTACAATGTATTTTATTTAGACTAACATTATGCAAATGTAGGCCGAGATTGACCTTTACAATATACTTTTTTAGTACAGATTTCATTCAAAATCATCCGAATTAACGATTATTTGAAATGATTGAAGGCAATTATTGCATTTTACCCATCTACTTGGCACAATATTCGCGTTGTGATTTTGGCTTATACATTTTCATAATTTCATCAGTCGCACCAATAACTATTCACATTTTTAAATTCCATATAAGAGACCTTCTTTCCAAAAACAACAGCTGATTGATAAAGTAATGACAAGATTAGAAACTTACAAAAAATGGGAATAATCTTTTTTCGTTACATATATTATACATATATTTGCATTGCTAATAATTTGGTGTCGCATATTCCAAATTTGCTTCGGAACATGCGATGAAAAGGGAATCAGGTGAAAATCCTGAACAGACCCGCTGCTGTAAGCTCCGCTAATGCGTGCTGAACATACTTTAGCCACTGATTCGTGAAAACGATTGGGAAGGCGTTCAGAACACGGGAGTAAGTCAGAAGACCTGCCATATTATATTGTTATAAGCTTCGGGAATAGAGCTAAAAACGGCACGTACTGACTTGTATTGTTTCATTTTTTTTCAAGTTCTCTTTTTGTACTTGTCATTTTATTTGTCGTCCGGTTGTAAATCTGACGAAAAGATGTCTTGTTTATTCAAGGCACTCCTGAACGATCCGCCTGTAGATTAAAAAATCTCCGAAAGAAGCTTATGTAGCAATAGTAAAAGTAGCTAACAGTACTTATTTACAAATAATCATTAATAACCAATTAAAAAGATTTTATTATGAACAAAAGTATTTTACTAGCGCTAACATTTCTCTTATTAATCACAAATGTTATAAATGGACAGACGGTTAACGGCAGGACTGCAACTTTTGATAATTTGTCCCTCGACCCTGAAAGTCGCTGGTGGGGAGATAATACAAGTAGCAACTACCAATCTGTATTTCAAAGCGGAGCTTATGTGTTCACCAATACGCTGGTAGAGAGTTATAAAACCTGGGGAGGATTTGCCTATTCCAATCTCACATCAACTTCGTTTGAACCATCCGATTTTCTTAATCAACAGTTTCGGTCGGCAGTGGGACACGGAGTAGATAATTCTAAAAATTACGCAGTAGTATATACATTTGGAGCCAGAACACGAGTAACGATCTCAGACATGCCTAATGGAGAACAAATCAGCGGTTTTTATATTTCCAATTCTGCCTGGGTGAAGTATGTTTCCGAACATGGTACCGGAATGAATTCTACCGGACAATCGGATGCAAATACCCCATTTGGGGTAGGCGATTGGTACAAGATTACCGCTAAAGGCAGCAACGGCAAATCGCTGGATTTCTACCTTGCCGATTATCGTTCCGAGAATCCTGACAATCATTACACACTAGATTCCTGGCAATGGTTTGACCTTCGCGAACTCGGAATCGTGAAATACATTGATTTTAAAGCAGATGGCACGAGAAAGAATGCTTCAGGTTCCACTATCCCACTCTATTTTTGCATGGATAATTTTGGTGGAGAAAGAAATATAACTCCTGCTGATAAGCAGAATATGCATCCAAACACCTCGTTTACTTTATCGCTCGGTTCATTATTCAACCTTATTTCGCCAGCTTCCGGTTCAGAAATTCAGTATGCAACTTCAAATCCTGTATATACCATTACCGATGCACCCAATGCCACTTATGCCACAGCTACCATTAATGCAGATAACCTGCAGATAAATTCAGCTTCGGAAGGCACAACTTCGCTTGTTGTTAGCCGGACTGTTCTGGGTGTGACAACATTTGTCCGGATTCCGGTTGATGTTACACTCTCTACAGAGTTAAAACAACCAAAATTACAGAGTATTATTTCTCCGAATCCTGCTTCAACCTTTACCATTCTGAGCTTAAGCGGGAACGTAACAATCTACTCTATAAATGGGGTTAGAGTATATGAAAACGCCAATTACGAAGCCAATACGCTAATAAATGTGAGCAGTTGGGCAAATGGCGTGTACTTTGTAAGAATGAACGGGCAAACAATAAAATTAATAAAACGATAGAGTTTGAAACTTATAAAAAGAACCATATTCAATCCACAATAGAGATTGAATATGGTTCTTTTAAAGCTCTGAAGTTAATTAAAAACGAGATTTGTACCTTCTTTCTTTAAAAATCAAGATGTTTGTTACAGTTCTTTATATGAACAACAATTCAACTATTCAGCAACCCGAAAACAACTGAAACAAACTATATAGCTATAATTATCAGAAATAAAATCTGAATCCGGGAAGAATAGTAATTCTGGCAATGCCGTTAGCATTATCTTCTGTTGAAGAATATACGTTTCCAAGATTATCTTTCATATCTCCCAGTTGACTGGTAACAGCTCCGATAGATAATCCTATGCCCAGATGTTTAGTCAGCATATATTCTGCACCGAAATCAACGCTTATTCCAACCCCGCTTGCCCACATATTGTATCCGTTGCTTGCCTTTTCATCGTGCCTGAAATAACCGATTCCGTATTTACCTGCCAGCATCCATTTATCTCCAACCATCCAACGTCCGCTCACAAATGGAGCAATGTAGGTTGAATTGAAAGAATCGCTTCCACCATAGAAAGATACTGACGAACGGAATCCGGAGTAAATGATACCAACTCCCCATCCGCTCTTGAATGAATGCTCATATTCAAATCTCCAATCGGTTCCGCTTCTAAGTTGAGAGGCAACCGCGCTACTGAAACCATCTCCGTCATTATAAATATCACTGTAAATATAGGCATAACCCACACTAGCCGAGAAGGTATTTCTAGGCACTATGCGCTTATTAACCATTATTTTAGATGGTACAAACTGGTTTAAATGCTTATTAACCAGCAAGGAATCGTTTATTATCTTACTGTCTAAAAGCAGCATGGTTCCGGAAATCTGATGGCAACTGCTCCATACAGATGGTTTTGAGTGTGCGGTAATCATCAATCCATTGCCTCCGTTCTTCGACACTTCATTTTTAGCAAAAGAAAGCACTTCATCATATTTGCATTTCGTTGTAAAACCGCCATCTCGCACATTGACATGTCCTATTGTAGTGGCAGAACCGGGAACTGTATCGCCTATATTATAAACAACTACGGAATCGGGCGACACGATAGCCGGGTACGATTTTAGTATTTGTGTTGTTATCCGGGGATTGCATGATGTTACAACAATCATGAGCAGAAGTAATAAAAAGCCATTTTTTTTCATAGAGTCATTTAAATTAAAAAATAAATTATTTTAGTTTCACGTGTTTTATTTCAATATAAAATAAATTCATAATTATACAGGATTGATAAACTGAGAAATTCGCCACCTATATATTGACAAAATTAGCCATATTCATGTCATATCAAACAGTTTATCTATATTATAAAATATGACATGCATCAGATTTAATTAAAACCTGTGCGAATATAACAATTAAAACAAACATACCAAGTACAATATAACAGATTTATATTAATATTTTATTATGCTGTTATGCATCACACAGTAAAATAGCACCTCGATTTACTATAATCATTGCATTCAGGATGAAAAAAATGAGAAAATTGATTGCTAAACATTAAGGATACTGCTGCAGGTAAGAACAAGTTAAATAAAAAACAACATAATTAAATAAGAGAAGCAAGGCTGAAATGCAGAAAGAAACTCCGTTACTGGAGTAAGTGAAAGAGTATAATAAACTGATTCCTGTTGGCTATAATTATTCCCTAACCTATGCAAAGTTGACAGACTCGTATACTACCCCGATACAATTTGTCTTCATGAAATGTAGCGTCTGAAACAGGTGATGCTGTAATTTATATAGAGTTACCTCCCTGCTCTTCGCCAAGATTATCGGAAACAAGCTTTTCATAAAAAGCAAAGAAGCTGCCCAATCGCTTGAGCAGCTTCTTTTTTCAATTGCAAAATGGCTCTATTTTTTACATAGCCGTTTTATACTTTATAAACCCGTTTCTGTACAGACTGGCAATGTAGGTGGTGATACGGTATTCGTAGTTTTCTTCCTGACCGAAGTGTTCGGCCAGCAGCTCCGTAATCTCTTTCACCGTGCGGTTGCCATCTATCAAATCCCAAACAGCCGTTCCATGCTCTTCGAGCCGGATATGTATATTGGCCGATTTTCCTCTCGGCACAAAATACTTCTGCATAAACTTATTTCGGAAGCGGGGAAATACAACCACCGATAGGCCATCCTCCTTTTCCGTTGTAATATGCTCGCTGATGTATGGAATCACATCAAACAGGTTTACTTTCTCTTTATTCTTCATAACAGTTCACTACTTCATCGAATCAGCTTTCTTGAGCGGAATACGAACGAAGAAATAACCGATTACCAATATAATTAATAAACCAACCACATAGTTCGGGTTAGCGAACGGAAGCATGTCGGCAAAGAAGATGTTAAACATAGCAAAGATTGCCACTACCAATCCCATCAACGCCTCACCGGCAATCAAACCTGATGCCAGAAGCACTCCGGTGTTTTCGACCGCTGCAATCTGACCTACGCTGTATTTGCGGCGCGCCACGTAAAGGTCGAGAACTCCCTTAATAAGACCGCCCACAAAGATAGCAAATACTGTATTGAATGGAAGATACATTCCCACAAAAATAAGCATCGGACTGGTGATTCCCATCAGGATGAAAGCAACCGCCATAATCATACCGGCGATAATCAGCACCCATGCCATTTGTCCGCCGATGATTCCTTGTGACAAGGTGGCCATCAAACCAGCCTGAGGGGCCGAAAGGTTCTTGCTTCCGAAACCTCCTTCGTAGCCTTGCTGAAGTCCCATATTGATATCGCCCTGATTCAGGACAATCAATACACCGAACATCACAAAACCTGCGATAACCACACCAATCAGGTCGCCCGCCTGCATCTTCCAGGGAGTACCACCCAAGATATGTCCGGCTTTCAAGTCCTGGAACATTTCGCCACCTACGGCAGCCGCCACACAAACAATGGCTGCGATTCCAAGCACCGCGGCAACACCTCCGTTGGCTTTATCAACACCACAGGCAACCAGAATCAAGGCTGTTACCACCAATGCTGTCAATGTAAGACCACTGATTGGGTTGTTGCTTGAACCGATGATACCAACCAGGTAACCGGAAACAGCTGCAAAAAAGAAGGCAAGCACAATCATGATGGTTGAAGCTACGATAGCCACCAATATAGATGTATTGAATATGAAGTAGGTTATCACGAATGTGGCAATTGCAGCGAAACAGATACCAAGAAGAATCCAAGAGGATTTTAGGTCTTTTTCCGTACGCTCTACATCTGCTGCCGAACCTTGAGTAGCACGCTTCAGGTCTTTCACCGAGCGTTTCAAGCCGGTACCCAGACTACCACGCATTCTGTACAGCGTAAAGCAGGCAGCTACCAGCATACCGCCGATTGCAATGATACGAACGATCTCTTTCCACACCACAGTTGCCGCATTCATCCATGCATCGGGCGAATCGACAGGCAGTGCTGCATTCTGAGGAAGTGAACCCACAAAAGAAGAACCCAAAACGGTAAGCAACATAGGCACCATCAGTCCCCATGCCATAACAGAACCACTGAAGTTGAGGGCTGAAAGACGAGGGCCGATGATGTAGCCAACACCTAAATAGGCGGGGCTGATAGAAGGACCTCCGGCAAGGAATCCACCGTCGAGTGCCTTTCCATCGGCAAACTTAGCAAGAGTGGACTTGAAGAAGGTGGTCCATTCTGTGGCAAAAAGACGAAGGTCGCCGGCAATCTTAACCACCGCACCTACAATCATTGCCGAGAAAAGATATTTGGAACCTCCGGAGCCGCTCTGACCACTCTTATGGATTTCGGCTGCCGCCACACTCTCGGGGAAAGGAAGTTCTTTGTCTTCCACCATCACACGGCGCAACAACGCAACAAAAAGTACGCCCAGCACACCACCGGTAATCAGAATAAGTGAAGCGATAAAGTAGCTGCCAATAGAGCTAAACTGCTCTCCGCTCCACACTCCGGAGATGTAAAACGCCGGTAAGGTGAAGATTGCACCTGCTGCTACCGACTCACCGATAGACCCAACGGTACGGGTGATGTTCTCTTCGAGGATGGTTCCCTTAAAGAAACGTAAGATTGCCATACCAATCACCGCCGCAGGATAAGTTGCGGCAATGGTCATACCTGCTTTCAAGCCCAGGTAAGCATTTGCGGCTCCCAGCACTACTGCCAGGACCAAACCGATGAGCAATGCTCTTCCGGTAAATTCTTTCATGCTATTCTCCGCCGAAACGAAAGGCACGAATTTCTTTTCATCTGCCATATTCTATTTTTGTGATTAAATTGTATATAATTAAATAATTTTTTCAGATAATTCACAAAGATACAATATAAACTTTTTTTAGCAATTATTCCTTTATCTTTTTATTGACCGGATTCGGGTTAAAATCAGGAAGAAGAATTTCGAAGTATTTCTACTATAAGTACCTGCCGGCGAGTTGTCTCTTCAAGTTCAGCAGTACGAACAGAAAAACAAAAAAAATCCTGCCCTAGGATAACCCGGGCAGGATTCTGTTTTATACTTGTATGTATATTGATTACTATGCTAATTTACCAGCTGAACCAAGAACGTTTTCAAGTTTCTTCTTATATAAAGCTTTCAAAGAATCACGAGCAGGACCTAAGTATTTACGTGGGTCAAATTCTGCAGGGCTTTCAGCGAATACTTTACGTACAGCAGCAGTCATAGCCAAACGACCGTCAGAGTCGATGTTAATCTTACATACTGCAGAAGAAGCGGCTTTACGAAGTTGTTCTTCTGGAATACCGATAGAGTCTACCAGTTTACCACCGTATTGGTTGATTTGAGCAACCAAATCCTGAGGAACTGAAGAAGAACCGTGAAGAACGATAGGGAATCCAGGGATTTCTTTTTCGATTTCTTCAAGGATGTCGAAACGCAATGGAGGAGGAATCAGGATACCGTTTTCGTCACGAGTACATTGTGCAGGAGTAAACTTGTTAGCTCCGTGAGAAGTACCGATAGAAATAGCCAATGAATCAACACCTGTGCGAGTTACGAAATCAACAACTTCAGATGGTTGAGTATATGTGTGGTGTTCTGCCACTACGTCATCTTCAACACCAGCCAATACACCAAGTTCACCTTCAACTGTTACATCAAACTGGTGAGCGTATTCTACTACTTTCTTAGTTAAAGCGATATTTTCTTCGTATGGGAAGTGAGAACCATCAATCATTACTGAAGAGAATCCCATATCGATACAAGACTTACAAAGTTCGAAAGAATCTCCATGGTCTAAGTGAAGAACGATTTCTGGTTTTTCACAACCAAGTTCTTTAGCATATTCTACTGCTCCCTGAGCCAGGTAACGAAGTAAAGTCTGGTTAGCATATTTACGTGCACCACTTGATACCTGAAGGATAACAGGAGACTTTGTTTCTACTGCAGCCTGAACGATAGCCTGCATTTGTTCCAGGTTATTGAAGTTGAATGCTGCAATGGCATATTTTCCAGCAATAGCTCTCTTAAACATATCTTTAGTGTTTACGAGGCCTAAATCTTTGTAATTAACCATGTTTTTTTTATAATTTATTGTTAGTGAATTAAAATTCTTCGCAAAATTAAAAATAATTGTTTGAATAAAAATGTTCTGCCAAAGTTTTTATGCTATAAAACACTTTAATTCATTACAAATAGGATCTTCTTTACTGATACTGATATCAGTTTGTAATCTCCATATGGCAATGAGAACAAAAAGAGACGGAATTAAGTTCGTCTTAATCCGCCTCTTTTATATTTTATTGAGTATTCGAAACTTATTTTACTGCTTTCGCAAGATAGATGATGGTTGGCAGGTGGTCACTGTATCCGTTAAGCCATATTCTACCGCCGAAAGTACGCTTGGGAGAGCCTTTGTAATCGCCACTTTGCTGTATCATGAAGTCGCGGGCAAAGATTTCGTGTTTGCAGAATTTCAGTGTGCTGGCATCGTTTCCAAGCAGATTTGAGGATACCACTATCTGATCGAAGAGATTCCATTTCCCACGGTAGGTTAAGGTTCCAATTTTCTTTTCAGCCAATGTATTCCACCAGGGATTGTAGAGTCCACCCTCTTCTACCTCACTAATTTCCTTTTTTGCACCCAAAGCCTGACTCATGCTTTCGTCCATCGGATCATCATTCATATCCCCCATGATTATAATCTTTGAGTTGGCATCTTCTTTCAGCAGAGAATCCTTTAGCACACGCACCTGCTTGCCGGCTATGATTCGGGCCGGAGCATCGGCACCCCTTGAAGGCCAGTGGTTAACAATGATTGTAAGCTTTTCGCCTGCCAATAATCCGCTTACAACCAGAAATCCACGTGTTTTATGAACCGTATCTTCAGCGTTGACATACGGAACCAATTTGCTAGCGGTAACCTTGAACTGATCTGGTTTGTATAATAAAGCGCAATCTATTCCACGTTCGTCGGGACCTTCATAATGAATAAACTGATATCCGGATGGAGCAAGAGCAGGTTCCTTCAGAAGGTCTTCGAGCACTCTCTTGTTTTCAACTTCAGCAAGTCCAACGGCAACAGGAGTTGTACCCAGCTTGTCCTTTGACAGCTGACTGATTACCTCGGCCATGTTTTTAAGCTTGGATGTATATTTCTTAGTATCCCAGTTATTTTTTCCATCGGGCAGATATTCATAATCGTTTTTACCCGAGTCGTGAATCGTATCGAACAGGTTCTCCTGATTATAAAAGGCGATACTATAAAAATCGAACTTCTTTTCCTGCGCACGGCCGGATAAAGACAATACAAAAAGACAAATAAAAAGAATTTGCAGTTTTTTCATTTCGGAGTTTATTATCAATAGTATTCGTATTTAATTTTTGCCATAAAACATTGTTTATCTTTTAGGGCATCGGACAAATGTCCGAAAAAAAAATGAAAAAACAGCCCATCCTTAGATAATTTTCCAAGAATGGGTTGAACAGGTATTGCTTTATTAAAAACAGCTTATTTCATCATTACCTTTTTCGTGAGGTTTTCTCCTTTCAGAATGTATATTCCTTTAGGAAGGTTTATAGTTGTTACTCCCGGCATCAGCTTATGGTTAAATAAAACCTGACCTGATATGCCCGAAACTTGTATATTCTGAATCATGTTGTTTTGAATAATAAGCTGATTGCCCTGCACAAAAAAGCTGAGCGGTGAAATCTCATTGCCGGATATGCCTGTTGATGCGTTTGCAGTTATAGATACATCATCAACATTCACACGTGAAGTACCTCCAATATTACTTATTTTAATACGGACCGGTGAAGAAACATTCAGAGCGTATGTGTATTTTGTAAAAGTACTGCTAGCTGAAACATTGTTATCTACTGTTACCCAATTGCTCCCTCCATCAATGGAGTAATAAACCCCGAAAGTGACAGCAGCGTCGGTGCCATATGTTCCTGCATAGAATGAAAGAGTGCCTGCTCCATCTATTTTATCGGCATTCATAGAAACAGATGCTCCGACGTATTTCCCTAAACGGGCCGATTGATTACCATTCTTTAAGTCTTTAACATCTGTACCCATAATCAATGAGTTGTTAAAAGTCCAAGAACCCATAGTTGCATTTACCAGATCGGTTGTGGAATATGAACCTTTTGTTCCTTTTTCAAAATCTTCAAAGAAGTTTGTTACTGTCGAAGAGGACTTAACATCAGTCTTTATTTCTGTCAGTAGAGAAGAGAGTCCTCCTCCAACAATCTGATAATAGTAGACTGTTTCAGGAGTCAATCCTGTAATTGTTTGCTTCTCGGTTGCTGCATCAACCGTAATGGGATAGCCATCTACTAAAGTGGTTTTGTCTGAATTGTACAGACTGAACTGATAACTAGAAGACACCCCAATGTTTTTCCATTTAGCAACAAACGACCCGGAAGTGATATTTTCGGCTGATAAAACAGGAATCTTATCAACAGCTTCAGCTTTTAGATTTACAGTAACAGTCACTCCATCACCAGACAAAGTCAGTTGACCGGTTGAAGCAGCTGCTGTAGCGGAAGTGTATTGCACTAAAACCTTTGCACCGGCAAGCACTTGCTCTTTACTCAAGGCAGAAACATTCACAATAAATCCTGTGCCCGAAACTACAACAGAAATATCACCGGTAAAATTATTACCGGTAACTGAAACTTCTTTTTGAAGGGTACTATTGATTGCCACAGCACCTAAATCAAGAGTGGAATTATTAGACGGTGAATATAAAATCGGATCTGTTCCAGACGAGATATACCAGGGAGTATCAGTCTTTGTTCCCCAAACATAATCTACCAGTTCCGGATAATCGATGAAAGGATTCCGGTTTCCCTGAATTTTATACACCTCATTGTTTCGGTTTATCTCTTTCTGACTTACAGGATCGTCTTTACACCACTTTAACAGAAGATTGTATGCCCAGGGTTCAAATACCGGATAGGTATTATTATCCAACTGATTAACTGAGTTTCCGGTCCAAATACTGGAAAGGTTTTCATAGCAAGTCACCATATACATATATCCCCGGGCAAAATCGCCTTTGTATTCATCGGCCGGTTCCCAGGCAGTAATAAAGCCGCCAGGTCGGCTGCTAGAAACTCCGACTTTAATTACTCCGTTATCAAAAGTTTTAGTTCCATCAACAACGGCCATTGGATAACTTCCCTTGGCAGAATTGGCTGTTATATCGGATGGATTTAAGTTAAATAAATCGTTATATGTTTGATTTTTAGTACCACCCCACCAACTGTTTGCTAAAGCGTGCTCTATATTCATTCCGGATGCTGCCGATGTACCGTTGAAATTCACGTGGTTATTAGAGTACATATCCCATACAGTGCCATCCTCCGGACGGATATCTGTTTTTATAAAACCAGACCAGGTACTACTTGATCCGCTGCCATAGCTCAAAACACGAGCAGTCTTAATAATGTTATACAACGCTGTTTTCAACTCTGATTTACTCTTTCCTTCGGCTGAAGTGTAGTATCCGGCAGGAATTTGTGCAACCAGTTGTCCGTTAAGACAGACTATAAATAAAAGAATCAACGAACGTAAAAGTGTTTTTTTCATTTTAACCGATTTGTGTTTATTCTACTATTAAAATTATTTTGGACGGCAAATCTAATAATTTATTAATTATAAAAAGCTTTCTCATTCATTAAAATGCTATTACAATTATTTTTTAACCTGACATATTGGTTTTCATTTAACCACAGAAATCATCAGAAACCGCTCATTTAATTATCTTTTCTTTGTATTTTAAGCCAAAACAGACGACAAACTGCTGAATTTTGATTTTGCAATGCTTTCTCGGATATAAAAGCAGTTATTAATTTCATTCGATTCATTTTAACATTTAATTTAACTCACTAAAGTATTAAACCACTTAAAAAGTTAGCCTAAATATTTTCTAATTAAAAGAAATGCATTATCTTTGCACTCTGAAATAGACCATTACACTATTCTTACCAAATAGTACAAAGTAATAATAATTAAAAAAACAAATACTGAAATGAAAAAAGGTATTCATCCAGAATCATATCGTCCAGTCGTATTCAAAGATATGTCTAACGGCGATGTATTTTTATCTCAATCAACTTGCAACACTAAAGACACTATCGAATTCGAAGGTGAAACTTATCCATTGGTTAAGCTTGAAATTTCAAGCACTTCTCACCCATTCTACACTGGTAAGTCTACAATGATTGACACAGCTGGTCGTATCGATAAGTTCAAGAGCCGTTACGGAAACCGTAATAAGAAATAATATATCAGAATCAGCTGATACAAAAAGCTCTGGTACTTCAGTGTACCAGGGCTTTTTTGTTTTTAGTCGAAAATTTTAAATATTGCAAAATGAATGTGTACAACCTGGTCAATTGTTTCTTCCATCATACACAGGTATAACGCAAAACGGGCAGATATAAATATCCACCCGTTTCTTTTATATTCAATACTTATCAGTAACCTACTAAGGTAAATCAGCTATTAGAATTCTACTTTACTACCTTCGTAGCAAGCCTGATAGATTTGCGCCAATTCTTCGGCAGTCGGCTTTCTTGGGTTGAAACCGGTACAAGCATCGGCCAGGGCGTTTGTTGCCAAGTAGTTCAGGTTCTTATTCCATTCCTCTTCACTGATGCCAAATTCCTTGATCGAACCAATTACGTTCACGCTGCTTCTAAGTTGTTCAACCGCCTGTGCAAATTCTTCGGTAGAAGTTTTGCCCAACACCTGTGCCAGTTCTTCGTAACGGCCTGTTGCTTTGCTGTTGAATCGGATTACGTTAGGCAGTACAATCGCATTTGCGCAACCGTGAGGAATACCATACATTCCACCCAACTGGTGAGCCAATGAATGGGCAATACCCAACCATGAATTATTGAACGCGAAACCACCCATACAAGATGCATCGTGCATATTCTGACGTGCAGCGGTATCTTCGGGAGACTCCATGGCTGTGTTCAGGTTCTTGAAGATAAGATCCATACCACCTTTGGCAAGAACTTCGGCATAGTTGTCTTCAATGTTTGAAACATAAGCTTCAATACAGTGTGTCAACGCATCCAGACCGGTATTTGCTGTGACGTGTGCAGGCATGGTTTTGCAAAGTTCGCCATCCACAATAGCCACATCAGGAGTCAGTTCATAAGATACAACCGGATATTTAACACCTCTTTCGCGATCGGTAATCACAGCCAGACCGGTCATTTCGGTACCTGTACCGCTTGTTGACGGGATAGCCACGAAACGAGCCTTTTTGCGCAGTTCGGGAACGCCGAACACTTTGATCATCTCGTCGAAAGTGATTTCAGGATATTCGTATAGCACCCACATTGCCTTGGCAGCATCAATAGAAGAGCAACCTCCAAGACCGATAATCCAGTCGGGACCAAATTCTGTGAACACCTTTGCTCCCTGACGAACTGTGTCAATAGAAGGATCGGCCTCAACATCGCTGAAAACCCTGGTTTCCATTCCGGCTCTGTGCAGATAAGCTTCTACCTTATCTAATACGCCATTATTTTTAACTGAATTTCTACCCGTAACGATTACGGCTTTTTTACCTTTCAAATTTGACAACTCTTCCAGAGATCCTGCTCCATGAAATACCTGTCCTGCAACATACAATTTACTCATATAAAACTTATAAAATTATGATTAATTTTGATGTTGCAAAGATAGATGGTTGCAATAACGTGAAGATTATAAATTTGGGCAGTTTACTTGTAAATATGGGACAATCGAAATTTCAGCTCCGAAGGCGAGCAATGCATTTTCGCCGCAATAAACTTATTCAGAGCCGATGGAGAGTCGAAACCCAATTCGTAGGCAATCTCTTTATTGGAATAGTCATAGAAGACCAGCATTCTTTTAATTTCGAGCAGAATACGTTCGTGAATCACGTCCAGTGCAGCCTCGCCCGTATATCGCTGGCACATTGCCGTGAGGCGTTTTGGCGTTACATTCAGCTGCTCGGCATAGATGGCCACAGTGCGGTTGTGCTTAAACTGCTCTTCCACCAGCTCCCGAAACCGGAGATAGACATCCGCCTCCTCACTCTCTTTTCTGGATGGCGTGCGCGTTTGGCTGGCATCCACCAAAGTCAGCAGCAGAATCTTAATGTAGAATTTAATCTGTTCCTTCTTCAGGATGGTGAGATTTTCGTAATGCAACCACATTCTTTCGACAATGGTTCGAACCTCCTCGAAGGATGTGCTATCAAACGGAATGTAGTTCAGCCGTTTCTGCAAGTCAACGGTATATGCGCTCAGCTCCTTCTTCAACACGGCCGAACAGAACAGGGCGTCATCAAACATGATGACCGTTCCTTTGCTGTCGGGCGAAAGTGAAAGCTGATGAAACTGTTTTGGGAAAAGCACCGAAACACACGGAGCCTTCAGCTGATAGGCGTCAAACTCAATACGCTGTTCGGCTTCTCCTTCTTCCAGAATAAGAATCTGATAATAATCATGCCGATGAACTGCGTTAGGGTCATACGGCAGTTGATGATGAAGCGTTTCTAAATTAAACGCCAGGCAAGGTTTATTGAATGCCTTAAAATAATCATCCAAGGTGTAAACAGGTATTTCCATATTCCGTATTTCATATTATATACAACAAATATATAACTAAAACAGTCGGGTATTCACTCGAAAAAAAACAGAGTAAACAAGATTCTACAAAAGGAAGCGCGGCGGCATCCCCGCATTCATCTTACCATCTACCTTATTTTAAAGCAAAACGGCCATTTTGCCATGTGTAGACCAGTTCCTTCTTTAGGAAAGGTTTCAAAACCTCGGCATCACCTTCGGCCATGTTTTCCGAAGCTGTATAGGTAAAAGTCAGATTGGTTCCCTCCTTTGATAAATCGGCTTTCAGAAAGTAGATATCCAAAGAGGCCCTGGCATTATTAAACGCCTCCATCTGGGCAGAGTCGGGAGCCAGAAAGAACTGTTCAACCGACGGCAATTCGAGATATTCTTTTGATGGGAGTTCCTTCCATCCGGTGGTATAAAACTTAATGCTGCTGTCGCACACCGGTCCGCAAACCGTATTGATTGTGCAAATAACCTTTGCGGTATCGTTCAGTTGCAGCAATTTCATCTGAAAACTGCTCTGGGAGGTTGTCTGCACAAAAAGGTAATCCTTGGAAAGCTCTTTCATCTCAGACATTTTATCCATCCTGTTCTTCACCTGTGCTTTCATCTTGCTTTCAAGGAAATCGGCAAAATCTTCCCGGTTTACCTTGGTGAGCAAAGGCATTAATGTATCGGGCATATTGATAAACAGCGATTTTGCATCTTGCCCATGCATGGCAACAGCGGAAACTATCAATAAACAGAGAAGGACAATCTTTTTCATATTATTAATTTATTTTGAGCCCAAATATAAGAATATCATTCCGATTAGCACCAAAATTAGATCAATTGCTTTGCTTTTTAAATTCTTTTCACGGAAAAATATCGCACCAAAGATAAAAGAGACGATTACACTGCTTCTTCTTACCATGGATACAATTGAAATCATGGAGTCTTCGTAACTAAGTGCATAGAAGTAGACAAAATCGGCAGCGGCAAGAAAGACGGATATCAGCACAATACTCCAGTCCCAACGAAATGGGGTTGTCTCTTTGCGTTTGGGCCACCACAAAAACAGCAAGACGGTTCCCATGATGAACAGCTGGTACACATTATACCACGACTGGATAAGCATGGGGTCGAACTGCTTCATCAGGTACTTGTCGTACAATCCGCTGATAGCTCCCATTACCGAAGCCAGTACAAGAAAGAAGACCCAGCGGTTGTGCTTGAAGTCGATCCCCTCCTTCTTCCCCGAACGACTGAGCAAGAAGAACGAGACAATTGCCATCAGTACACCAATCCATTGATACAGATTGAGCCGTTCGCCAAAGACCAGCAATGCTCCGACCAGCACCATTACCGGGCGGGTGGCATTTATGGGGCCAACAATGGTGAGGGGCAGATGTTTCATGGCAAAATACCCGAAAATCCACGATGAGAGTACAATGGCCGATTTCAGAAGCACGAATTTGTGCACTTCCCACCCTTCAATGGGGACATAAAAGATGGAATGAGTTATCCAATCCTTTCCCACAGCCGAGAGGAGAATGAACGGAACGAAAATTAAACTGGAAAAGAGAGTATTTAGAAACAATACCGGCAGAACCGCATTCTCTTTTAAAGATTTCTTTTTAAAAACATCGTAAAAGCCTAATAGAAAGGCTGAAGTAAACGCTAATAATAACCACATATATTTAGAAACTGTTTTGAATTTTACGAAATCTGTTTTTTCTTCTATCTTTTATGCTGTTTTCTGCCCTTTTTTGCCTCTTTGTATTTTCCTTTCTTTCGTATAGACCGCTATACGATGCGAAATAAAAATTCAAATCCATCAAAAAATGAGTAAAAAACACTGCATAAAAAAATTTAAAACAGTTTCTATATAAAAATCTCGGCAGGGTATTCAACATCAACCAGGAACAACGCATGTCCCGGCACAGAGGCGCCTGCTTTACATCTGTCTTTGTGCTCAATCACTCTTCTAAATTCCTCAAGACTCATCTTGCCGCGCCCCACCTCCACCAAAGTACCTACTACCGCACGTACCATGTTTCGCAGGAATCGGTCGGCCTTAATGGTGAACACCCATGTATTCTCGTCTTCCTGAGTCCATTCAGCCTGCATAATGCGACAGTTATTCGTCTTCACATCCGTATGCAGCTTGCTGAAACTGGTAAAGTCTGTATATTCGAACAGTATCTTTGCCGCCCGATTCATCAGTTCGTAATCAAGGTTTGAATGCACTCGCCATTTAAGATGACGATTGAAGGGGGATTTTACGTTGGTGATATAATATTTATAGGAACGCGAAATGGCATCAAAGCGGGCGTGCGCCTCGGGTGTGACTTTGCAAACTTCGAATACAGAGATGTCCTGAGGGAGTATTCTGTTAAGCTTGTCGGCAATTGCTGTCAGGTCGGCAAAATCTTCTTCGTAGTCGAAATGGGCAACCATCAGTCTGGCGTGGACCCCGGTGTCGGTACGTCCGGCTCCCACCACTTCGATATCGGTTCGAAGAAAGGTGGAAAGAGCTTTCTGCAGGCACTCTTGCACACTAATGCCATTGGGCTGAATCTGCCAACCGTGATAATTGGTTCCTTCGTAGGCTAAGTAAATAAAGTATCGTTGCACGTATATTCTAATTTTTGTGCAAAGTTACGTTTTTTTTCGTTACGTAAGTTCTATCTGGCTGTAATATGAAAGCAACCTTGCTTCAGTTCGTATTTCACGTAACATGTTTCCGCTTTACGAAGGTCGCGAAGCACTTCTGAAAGTACCAGCTTCAGGGTATCAGAGCCGACGTCCTGCATGGGCCGGCCGTCCTCCACTTTATAGAAACGCTTCCAGCTTACATCGAATGTTGTTCCATAGAAATGGGCCGAATTGTCGGAGGCATTTTGATTGCGTTTTCGGAGTTTACGGACATCATCCTTTGTCCGGAGCACGGATGTTACAATCACTTCGTTGGGATTCAACCCTTTTGCCCCCAAAGAATCGAGAAAATTAGAGCCAATGCTGGCAAGCAGGTCGGCAGCTTTCGGGACAAGATACGGAAGTGAATGGGTTAACGAATCCACCTGATAATATTCATTATTCTCTATCAGCACTAAATCACCATTCATAGATTCGGCCTCTTCTCGCGAAGAGATGGGAGTAATCCCAATGCTCTTTGCCGAGGAGAGATGCAAATCGTTCAGATCTCCAAAAGAACGTTTGTAACTGATTACCCCTCTGATATTTTTTGGATCGTTCATTTTCATGGTTTTATCCCGACAGGCTCCCAGGAAACATATCTGTAGTAAAAGAATGATGCAGGCGATAGCTTTACGCATAAGTTTTATCTGGTTTGGTTTTTTAGTTTTAGTATGTGCAAATATATATTAAATTCATCTTTTCTGAAAAAGTAATATCGAATAAATTCCATTTGAAAGCTAAAAAAATCCAAACGAAATGATTAAATTTGCAGGCAATTAGAAATACACTTAGATCCTTTAAATTGATTCAATGATAGAAAAACTGATTGTTCTCGAAGAAATCGATCCGGTTATCTTCTATGGCTTGAATAATGCCAACATCCAACTTATCAAAGCCTTATATCCCAAATTAAGGATAGTAGCCCGCGGAAATGTGATTAAGGTAATGGGAGATGAAGAAGAAATGTGCGCTTTCGAAGAGAATATCCTAGCATTGGAAAAGCACTGCGCCCAATACAACTCCCTAAAAGAAGAGGTGATAATTGATATCATCAAAGGTAACACCCCACAGACGGAGAAGATTGGCAACGTCATTGTGTTCAGCGTTACAGGAAAGCCCATCATCCCCCGAAGCGACAACCAGCTGAAACTGGTGGAGGGATTCGAGAAGAATGATATGCTTTTTGCCATCGGCCCTGCAGGATCGGGAAAGACCTACACTTCCATTGCATTGGCAGTTAGAGCCCTGAAACAAAAAGTAATAAAAAAAATCATCCTCAGCCGACCGGCCGTTGAAGCGGGCGAGAAACTCGGTTTCCTACCGGGAGATATCAAAGAAAAAATAGACCCTTACCTGCAACCACTCTACGACGCACTGCAGGATATGATTCCTGCGGCCAAGTTAAAAGAATACATCGACCTAAACATTATCCAAATTGCACCGTTAGCCTTTATGCGGGGGCGTACATTAAATGATGCGGTGGTTATTCTGGACGAGGCGCAAAACACCACCACTCAGCAAATCAAGATGTTCCTTACCCGCATGGGTATGAATACCAAAATGATTGTTACAGGAGACCTTACTCAGATTGACCTTCCTGCTTCGCAAACATCGGGACTGGTTCAGGCAATGCGCATCCTGAAAGGGGTGAAGGGCATTAGCTTCGTGGAGCTTGGAAAGAAAGACATTGTGCGCCACAAACTAGTAGAGCGGATAGTTGAAGCCTACGAACGGTTTGATGAGAAAAAGAAAAAAGAGAAACTTGAAGAATCCCAAAAACAAATACAGTAATGAGCAAAGCATTAGTAAAAACCGACTTTAATTTTCCGGGACAAAAGAGTGTATACCACGGAAAAGTGCGTGATGTGTATAATATCAACGACGAACTATTGGTGATGGTGGTATCAGACCGCATCTCTGCATTCGATGTTGTTCTTCCCGAAGGTATCCCTTACAAAGGACAGGTGTTGAATCAGATTGCAGCCAAATTTCTAGATGCAACTTCGGACATTGTTCCTAACTGGAAAATTGCTACCCCCGACCCAATGGTTACCGTAGGTATCAAATGCGTACCTTTCGAAGTGGAAATGGTAGTGCGTGGATATCTTACAGGTCATGCATGGAGAGAGTACAAAGAGGGCAAACGTGTTCTTTGCGGCGTTCCAATGCCGGACGGAATGAAGGAAAACCAACCGTTCCCAACCCCAATCATCACTCCTACCACAAAAGCATACGAAGGACATGACGAGGACATCTCCAAGGAAGAGATTATTGCACGTGGCATTGTGAGCAAAGAGGATTACGAACAACTGGAAAAATACACCTTGGCTGTTTATGCTCGTGGATGCGAGATTGCCAAAACAATGGGACTCATCTTGGTGGATACAAAATACGAATTTGGAAAGAAAGACGGAAAGATTCTCCTGATGGACGAAATCCATACCCCCGACTCTTCACGCTATTTCTATGCTGATGGATTTGAAGAACGCCTGGCCAAGGATGAACCTCAGAAACAGCTTTCAAAGGAATTTGTGCGCCAGTGGCTCATTGAAAACGGATTCCAAGGAAAAGAGGGACAAAAAGTTCCTACTATGACAGAGGAATATGTAAACAGTGTAACCGAACGCTACATTGAATTGTATGAAAACATCGTTGGAGAACAATTTGTGAAAGCAGATTTGGAAGATGTTGCCTCACGAATTGAAAAGAATGTGACCGCATTTCTTACAAAATAAGTAGTACCATATGAATGAATAATGGAAGGGCTTCTTTTCATTATTCATTCATTTTTATTCATATCGATTTATATTTTTCGTTTCCCAAATGAAATATCCCCAAGAACAAATAAAGCCTTATAGCTCTAGCGGAAAGAAATCAGAGCAAGTGGAAAAAATGTTTAATAACATTGCCCATCATTACGACCTGCTGAACCACACCCTTTCTATGGGCATTGATAAAGGCTGGAGACGTAAGGCAATTGCCTGGCTAAAACCGTTCCACCCACAAAAGATGATGGACGTAGCCACCGGAACCGGGGATTTTGCCATTCAGGCATACCGCGACCTTTTGCCACAAGAGCTTATCGGGACCGATATTTCTGAAGGGATGATGAATATTGGCAAGGATAAAGTCAAGAAGCTTGGACTGGAACAGAATATCACTTTTGCTAAAGAGGACTGCACCAATCTCTCTTTCACAGAAAATACATTCGACGCCATCACGGTTGCCTTCGGAATCCGTAATTTTGAAAATTTGGATAAAGGACTTTCGGAGATGCACCGGGTACTTACTCAGGAAGGACATCTGGTAATACTGGAGCTGACTACCCCCGACCGCTTCCCAATGAAGCAACTATTTGCTATCTATTCAAAGATTGTAATTCCAACCTTGGGTAAATTGCTTTCCAAGGACAACAATGCTTACACATATCTGCCACAAACTATTCAGGCCTTTCCACAAGGAGAGGTAATGAAAGGGGTTCTTGAAAAGGCTGGTTTCAGAAATGTAGCTTTCAGAAGACTAACTTTTGGAATCTGCACACTCTATACCGCTACAAAATAAAAAGAACAATAAAAATATACTCCCATGAAAAAGTATGGTTTAATAGGCTATCCGCTCAAACATTCATTCTCGATTGGATACTTCAACGAAAAATTCAAATCGGAAGGCATTGATGCCGAATACGTAAACTTTGAGATCCCTGATATCAAGGATTTTTTAATGATTATCAGCGAAAACCCAGACCTGTGCGGACTGAATGTTACTATTCCGTACAAGGAACAGATTATACCCTATCTTGATGAACTGGACAAGGATACAGAAGCCATAGGCGCCGTTAATGTAATCAAGATTATTCGACAGAAAGGAAAAGTGAAACTGGTGGGATATAATTCAGACATTATCGGTTTTTCACAATCAATTGAACCGTTTATTGTGAAAGACAAACACAAGAAAGCCCTGATACTGGGTGCTGGTGGAGCATCAAAAGCAGTTTTCCACGGATTGAAGAATCTGGGAGTTGAAGGTGTTTATGTTTCTCGAGCCAAACAACCAGGCATGCTGACTTACGATGAGCTGACTCCGGAGATAATGGCTGAGCACACGATTATTGTAAATGCAACTCCGGTAGGAATGTTTCCCGATGAAGATAATTGTCCCAATATTCCTTACGAACAACTTACGCACAAACACTTGTTATACGACCTGATTTACAATCCGGACACAACCCTTTTTATGAAGAAAGGTGCTGAAATGGGAGCTAAAACCAAAAACGGACTGGAAATGCTATTGCTGCAAGCTTTTGCAGGATGGGAAATATGGAATAAATAAATATCTGCATGAACAGGAAAAAGACTTTAAAGATTGTAAAATATTCCGTTCTTGTTTTTTTATTCCTGTTATTGGGAGGTCTGGCATGGGGGAGTTTCTATATGCTCGATTACTCATTAGCCTCAAAGCACAACGGGAACGATGAAGCAGAATCATACAAATACATGTTCGAAAACTATCCGAACCTGAAACCATGGGTGGATAGTCTTAAACAAGCTTCGGCATTGAAAGATACTTTTATCATAGGTAACGAAGATAAAAAACTGCATGCCTTTTATATCACCGCGAAGCACCCAACAGATAAAACCGCCGTACTTGTACATGGATATACCGACAATGCCATCCGAATGCTGATGATTGGTTATATGTACAGTCACGAAATGAATTATAATGTGATTCTTCCAGACCTTAGGGCACACGGAAAGAGTGAAGGCAAAGTTATTCAGATGGGATGGAAAGACCGACTTGATATACTGAAATGGATTGATGTGTCTAAAGGGATATTCGGTGACAGCACCCGTATGGTGGTACACGGTATTTCGATGGGAGCCGCTACAACCATGATGCTTAGCGGAGAAAATCTTCCCGGCAACGTGAAATGCTTTATTGAAGATTGTGGCTATACAAGCGTATGGGATGAGTTTGCTAAGGAACTGAAGTCTCGTTTCGACCTGCCGACATTCCCCTTGATGCATTCCACAAGTCTGCTGTGCAATATTAAATATGGCTGGACTTTTCAGGAAGCATCGGCATTAAACCAGGTTAAGAAATGTCATCTGCCTATGTTATTCATACATGGTGACGCTGACACATACGTCCCCACCTGGATGGTGTATCCTCTCTATGAAGCCAAACCGGCACCGAAAGAGCTATGGATTGTGCACGGTGCCGAACATGCGAAATCATACAAACAAAATCCGGCAATATATCTGTCGAAAGTAAAAGCGTTTACAGATGTTTATATTAACTAAACAACCTGTGCACGGTGGAATTTCCTACGAGAGATAAACTGTTTTACTGAATAGTTTTATATCTTTGTAACTAATACAGATTATTGCAGAAATAATGTATTCTGAAAAACAAGATTGGTTAAATGTTTTTTCTGCCATATAACACCAGGATATATAGAATAGGCCCAATTGGAATATTTTGAAGCAATAAATAACAACTAAATGAAAACTATGAAATTATCAAAAAAAATATTTTTGCTTCTCCTCATGTGCATCAGTTACCAACTACATGCACAGGCAAAAGAGTACACTATTGAAACCGTTCCCAATGTACATATTCAGAACAAGATGCAATATGTAAGCAACCCGGGGGGACTCTTATCCCAGGAAGCTTGTGCGGAAATTGACAGCATGCTCTGGAATCTGGAACAGAAAACATCCATCGAAGTAGCAGTGGTTGCTCTTCCATCCATCGGCAACAACGATAGTTTTGATTTTGCACTCGGATTGTTTAATGCCTGGAAAGTAGGAAAAAAAGGAAAAGATAACGGATTGGTTATTCTACTGGTGGAAGACCAGCGCACCATCCGCTTTATAACCGGATACGGACTGGAAGGAGATCTTCCTGATGCCATCTGCAAGCGGATACAGGTTCAAAAGATGAATCCATTTTTCCGGAACAACAACTGGGACGGAGGAATGGTGAGCGGCATCAAGACAATTGTAGCCCGTCTGGACGGCACCATGACAAATGATGAAATACAGGGTCAAGAATCCGGAGACATCATGCTTATCTTCTTTGCAGCCGGAGGATTTCTGTTGCTGGTAATCTTCATAGGAGGTTTTGCTGCCTGGAAAGCAAACCAGTGCCCCAATTGCAAAAAACATCAACTAATGCGCACCGACTCAAAACTTCTTTCGCTCAGCCACGGAATAAAGAGAGAGCAGGTTGTATTTACCTGCCAGAACTGTGGCCATAAGGTGGTTCGCGAAGTGGAAGACCACTACCGCGGAGGCAGAGGCGGTCTGGGTGGCGGCTTAGGAGGAGGAATCTTTATGGGCGGCATGGGCGGAGGCTTTGGCTCCGGCGGCGGTGGATTCGGCGGAGGCAGCTTCGGCGGAGGCAGCTTCGGCGGTGGAATGACTGGCGGTGGTGGAGCCGGATCGGATTTTTAAAACATTAAACAGAAAATAGATATGAAAAAGTCTTTAATTATTATCTTGGCGATAGTTGTGATTCTCGCTCTCCTTGGAGGAGGCTCTTATAACTCAATGGTGGATAAACAAGAAGAGGTGACAAAAGCCTGGTCCAACGTGGAGAATCAGTATCAACGTCGTTCCGACCTGATCCCCAACCTGGTAAATACCGTAAAAGGATATGCCAAACATGAAAAAAGTACTCTAGAAGGTGTCATTGCAGCGCGTGCAAAAGCTACTCAGATAACAGTCGACCCAACAAAGATGACTCCTGAAAAACTGCAAGCTTATCAGAAAGCACAGGGAGATGTGACTACCGCACTTGGCAAATTGCTAGCCATTTCAGAAAGCTATCCCGACCTAAAGGCAAACCAGAACTTCCTGGAACTACAGGCTCAGCTGGAAGGAACAGAAAACCGCATATCAGTAGAACGCGGACGTTTCAATGAATTGGCTAAAGAATACAATGCCTTTATCCGTAAATTCCCAAAAAACATCTTTGCAGGCATGTTCGGTTTTGAAAAACGCCCCTATTTTGAGGCTGAAGAGGGAACTGAAAAAGCGCCAAAGGTAGAGTTCTGATATAAACATTTGCCTACAAAAAAAAAATGCAGTAATTTTGCATGCTGTAAATAAACATCTTATCATTTTAACAAATATGAGTAATCAACGATACATGCAGCGGGGTGTTTCAGCTTCGAAAGAAGATGTGCACAACGCTATTAAAAACATCGACAAGGGTGTCTTCCCTCAAGCTTTCTGTAAAATCATTCCTGATATTTTAGGTGGCGACCCAGAATATTGCAACATTATGCACGCCGATGGAGCCGGAACAAAATCAAGTCTGGCTTATCTCTACTGGAAGGAAACAGGAGATATTTCTGTTTGGAAAGGGATTGCGCAGGATGCGTTGATTATGAATATTGACGATTTGCTATGCGTGGGTGCTGTTGATAATATACTGGTTTCATCAACCATTGGTCGTAACAAACTGCTGATTCCGGGAGAAGTGATCTCGGCTATCATTAATGGTACCGATGAACTGCTTGCAGAACTTCGCGAAATGGGTGTAGGTGTATATGCCACAGGTGGCGAAACGGCCGATGTAGGCGATTTGGTTCGCACCATCATTGTGGACAGTACCGTAACCTGCCGTATGAAACGTAGCGATGTGATTGATAATGCCAATATCCGTCCGGGTGATGTGATTGTGGGACTGGCCTCTTACGGACAGGCAACCTACGAAAAGGAATACAACGGCGGTATGGGAAGCAACGGACTAACTTCTGCCCGCCACGATGTGTTTGCAAAATATCTGACAGAAAAATATCCTGAAAGCTACGATGCAGGTGTTCCTGCCGACCTTGTTTATTCTGGCAAGCTAAAACTAACCGACCCGATTGAAGGCATAACGCTTGATGCCGGAAAAATGGTGCTATCTCCTACCCGTACTTATGCTCCGGTAGTTAAGAAACTACTGGATGCTCTTCGTCCGGAAATACATGGTATGGTACATTGCTCAGGTGGGGCTCAGACTAAAGTTCTTCACTTTGTTGACACAGTAAGAGTTGTAAAAGACAACCTCTTCCCTGTTCCGCCTTTATTCAAGACAATCCAGGAACAATCGGGTACAGACTGGAGCGAAATGTACAAGGTATTCAACATGGGACATCGCCTTGAAGTTTACCTGTCACCAGAACATGCTGAAGAGGTAATCGCTATCTCCAAATCTTTCGGAATTGATGCTCAGATAGTTGGACGCGTGGAGGAATCAGATAAGAAAGAACTGATTATTAAAAGTGAATTCGGAGAGTTCAGATACTAAAATATGGCAGACAACAATACATTATTAGATAAACTTGAAGGGCTGGTAAGCCGCTTTGAAGAGATTTCGACCCTTATTACCGACCCGTCAGTGATTGCCGACATGAAGCGCTTTGTGAAACTGACCAAGGAATACAAAGACCTAGAAAATATCGTAAATGCCCGCAAAGAATATATACAAATGCTTGACGGTATTGAAGAAGCCAAAGCAATTCTTGGCTCTGAACAGGATCCTGAAATGCGCGAAATGGCAAAGGAGGAGTTAGACAATTGCCAGTCAAGACTTCCGGAACTGGAAGAGGAGATAAAAATTCTCCTGGTTCCTGCCGACCCACAAGATGGAAAGAATGCGATTGTGGAAATCCGTGGAGGAACAGGAGGTGACGAAGCTGCCATCTTTGCCGGCGACCTTTTCCGTATGTATGCAAAATACTGCGAAGCCAAAGGATGGAAGGTGGAGGTGACTAACACCAGCGAAGGAACATCCGGAGGTTTTAAAGAAATTATTTTCACTGTAAGTGGAGATAACGTATATGGAATTCTGAAATACGAATCGGGGGTACACCGCGTCCAACGGGTTCCAGCCACAGAAACACAAGGCAGAGTTCATACATCGGCTGCTTCTGTTGCCGTACTTCCTGAAGCCGAAGAGTTTGATGTGGAAATCAATGAAGGCGAAATCAAATGGGACACATTCCGTTCAGGTGGAGCCGGTGGACAGAACGTAAACAAGGTGGAATCGGGCGTTCGTTTGCGCTATGTTTGGAAGAACCCGAACACAGGCGTTTCGGAAGAGATTCTGATTGAATGTACAGAAACACGCGACCAACCTAAAAACAAAGAAAGAGCACTTTCTCGCCTACGTACTTTCATCTACGATAAGGAGCATCAGAAATACCTCGATGATATCGCTTCAAAAAGAAAGACCATGGTTTCCACCGGTGACCGCTCGGCTAAAATCCGTACCTACAATTATCCGCAAGGACGTATTACCGATCACCGTATCAACTATACCATCTATAACCTTTCAGCATTTATGGACGGAGATATTCAGGACTGCATCGACCGCCTGATTGTTGCCGAAAATGCAGAACGAATGAAAGAAAGTGAACTATAATATTACTCCCGATGAACAAACAACAATTATTCGAAAACATAAAACGCAAGAAATCATTTCTCTGCGTAGGTCTGGATACAGACATTAAAAAAATTCCGGAACACCTTTTGAAAGAGGAAGATCCAATCTTCGCTTTTAATAAGGCCATTATTGATGCAACTGCAGATTTGTGCATTGCCTACAAACCCAATCTAGCCTTCTATGAAAGCTTGGGTGTAAAAGGATGGATTGCTTTTGAAAAGACAGTTTCATATATTAAAAAGAACTATTCCGACCAATTTATTATTGCCGATGCAAAACGCGGAGACATAGGAAATACAAGTGAGATGTATGCCCGTTCATTCTTCGATGAGTTGGATCTTGACTCGGTAACCGTTGCTCCATACATGGGCGAAGATAGCGTAAAACCATTTCTTATCTATCCGGAAAAATGGGTTATCCTACTGGCACTAACTTCCAATAAAGGTTCTCACGATTTCCAACTTACTGAAGATGCCAACGGAGAACGTCTTTTTGAAAAGGTATTGAAAACCTCTCAAAACTGGGCTTCCGATGAACAGATGATGTATGTTGTAGGTGCAACTCAGGGAAAGATGTTCCAAGATATCCGCAAACATGTACCCAACCACTTTCTCTTAGTTCCGGGCGTAGGTGCTCAGGGAGGATCACTGGAAGAAGTTTGCAAATACGGCATGAATAAGATGTGTGGCTTGATTGTAAACTCATCACGTGCAATTATCTATGCAGATAAAACGGAAAACTTTGCAATTGCCGCCAAAGCTGCTGCTAAAGCCGTTCAGGTTGAAATGGAAGAGCAACTAAAAGCTATCCTATAACTTAAACACATGATAAACGAACGAAAGATAGTCAACGATCCGGTTTTCGGCTTCATCAATATACCCGGAGGAGTAATTTCCAGGTTAATCAACCATCCGCTGATTACCCGGTTATCCCGGATAAAACAGATGGGACTATCTTCGGTTGTTTACCCTGGCGCACAGCACACCCGTTTTCAACATTCCTTGGGAGCCTTTTATCTGATGAGTGAGGCCATTACTCAGCTTCGTTTGAAAGGGAATGAGATTACTCCCGAGGAATCAGAAGGAGTGCTGGCCGCCATTCTGTTGCACGACATTGGTCACGGTCCATTCTCACACGTTTTAGAAGACTCTTTAATTAGAGGGGTACCGCATGAAGAGATTTCGCTTCGATTGATGGAACGTATTAATAAAGAACTGAATGGACAACTTGATTTAGCATTATGCATATTCAAGGATGAATATCCTAAAAGATTCTTACACCAATTGGTAAGCGGACAGCTTGATATGGACCGCCTCGACTATCTCTGTCGTGATAGCTTTTATACTGGAGTAATTGAAGGAAACATCGGTTCTGCACGTATCATTAAAATGCTCGATGTGAAAGACGATCATCTTGTAATTGAGGCGAAAGGTATTTATTCAATTGAAAACTTCCTCACCGCTAGGAGACTAATGTATTGGCAAGTTTACCTGCACAAAACATCTGTAGCATATGAACAGATGATGGTAAATTCCTTACTGCGGGCAAAAGAGTTGGCTTTTAAAGAGATAGAATTATTTGCTTCACCCGCTCTGCGTTTTTTCCTATATAATGATATCGATCCAAAAGAATTCTACCGCAACTCTGAATGCTTGGAACAATTCATTCAATTGGACGACAGTGATATATGGACAGCACTAAAAGTATGGAGTGCTCATCCCGACACGGTTCTTTCTACACTAAGCCAAGGACTGATAAATCGACAGATTTTCAAAGTTGAAACCTCAACTAATCCAATCAGTGAAGAAAGAATGAAGACTTTATTTAATGAGATAAGCAATAAGTTGCATATTAGCAAAGAAGATGCTGTATATTTTGTTTCGACCCCAAGTATAGAAAAAAACATGTACGACCCTGCTGATGATAGCATCGACATCATCTATAAAGACGGCACAATCAAGAATATAGCTGAAGCATCTGATATGCTTAATATTTCTCTCCTCTCAAAGAAGGTAAAGAAATACTACCTCTGTTACTTACGGTTGGCTTAAAAAAGATTGAAATATTTATCAAACCGTACAGAAATATAAAAAAAAAATACGACCTTTGCTCCCCAATGGTCATATACATAGAAATGTAATCTCCATTTAACGTTAATGAAAAAGTTTAGAATCATTCAACAATATAAACATGGAATTTTCGGCTAAACAAATTGCAGAATTTATTCAAGGAGAGATAATTGGAGATGAAAATGCCTGCGTTCATACCTTCGCTAAGATTGAAGAAGGAGTTCCCGGAGCAATCTCATTTCTTTCCAATCCCAAGTATACCCATTATATATATGATACTCAATCAAGCATTGTCTTAGTTAACAGAGATTTTGTTCCAGAACAAGAAATTAAGGCTACCCTTATAAAAGTTGACAATGCTTACGAAAGCCTTTCTAAACTGCTCACCCTTTACGAGATGAGCAAACCTAAGAAAACAGGAATTGATTCATTAGCTTATATATCTCCTACAGCAAAAATAGGTAAAAATGCATATATCGCGCCTTTTGCATGTATAGAAGATAATGTTGTAATTGGCGACAATGCAATGATTCATTCACATGTTACAGTTGGTGCCGGCGCAAAAGTAGGCGACAACTGCATATTCTATCCACATGTTACTATTTATCACGACTGTCGTATCGGAAATAACTGCATTTTACATGCCGGTTGCGTAATTGGTGCTGATGGATTCGGTTTTGCTCCAACAGCAGAGGGGTACTCAAAGATTCCTCAGATTGGCATTGTTATATTGGAAGATGATGTAGAGATTGGTGCAAATACTTGTATAGACAGAGCAACCATGGGTGCTACAATTATTCATAAAGGAGTGAAACTGGATAATCTTATCCAAATAGCTCATAATGATGAAATAGGTTCACACACTGTTATGGCCGCTCAGGTAGGTATTGCCGGATCAACCAAAGTCGGCGAATGGTGTATGTTTGGCGGTCAGGCGGGACTTGCCGGACACATTAAAGTTGGTAATAAAGTAGGTATAGGAGCTCAGGCTGGCATTCCAGGAAATGTTCCTTCAAACTCAAATATATTGGGAACACCCGCAATTGATGCAAAACAATTTTTTAAATCGTCTGTGGTATACAAAAAATTGCCAGAGATGTATAAAGCTCTGAATAATCTAGAGAAAGAGATAATTGAACTAAAAAAACAAATAAATAAGTAACCAATGTTGAAACAAAAGACTCTAAAAGATAGCTTTTCACTAAGAGGAAAAGGTCTTCACACTGGACTTGATCTGACTGTTACATTTAATCCGGCACCGGAAAATCACGGGTATAAGATTCAGCGAATCGATTTAGAAGGACAACCAGTTATTGATGCAATAGCAGAAAATGTAGTAGAAACAACTCGTGGCACTGTTCTTGCTAAAGGAGGAGTGAAAGTCAGTACGGTTGAGCACGGCATGGCAGCTCTTTATGCAGCAGGAATCGACAACTGTCTTATCCAGGTAAACGGTCCTGAATTCCCAATTCTTGATGGTAGCGCTATTGCATACGTACAGGGAATTGAGAAAGTTGGCATTGAAGAACAGACAGCAGTAAAAGATTTCTATATCATCAAGCATAAGATTGAATTTAAAGATGAAGAAACAGGGTCTTCCATCGTTGTTCTTCCAGATGATAAATTCAGTGTAAATGTGCTTATCTCATACGACTCAAAAATTATCCCAAACCAGTTTGCAACGTTGGAAAACATGCAGGATTTCCCAACAGAAATCGCTCAAAGCAGAACTTTCGTTTTCGTTCGCGAAATTGAACCATTGCTTTCAGCAGGCTTAATTAAAGGCGGTGACCTGGACAATGCAATCGTGATTTACGAACGTCAGCTCTCACAAGAAAAATTGGATCAGCTGGCCGACATTATGAGTGTTCCTCATAAAGATGCCAATCAATTGGGATATATTAACCACAAACCGCTTGTGTGGGACAATGAACCTGCACGTCACAAGCTGCTCGACATCATTGGTGACTTGGCACTGATTGGCCGTCCTATAAAAGGCCGCATCATTGCTACTCGTCCGGGACATACTATCAATAATAAGTTTGCCCGTCAGATGAGGAAAGAAATCAGACAGCACGAAGTACAAGCTCCAATCTACAATTGCAATGAGGCTCCTGTAATGGATGTGAACCGCATTCGCGAGCTATTACCTCATCGCTATCCTTTCTTACTGGTAGACAAGATTATCGAAGTAGGACCTACTCATATAGTCGGAGTTAAAAATATCACAGGAAACGAACCATTTTTCCAGGGACACTTTCCTCAGGAGCCGGTTATGCCAGGCGTACTGCAGGTAGAAGCTATGGCACAGACCGGAGGATTGCTTGTTCTGAACTCAGTAGATGATCCTGAAAGATATTCTACTTACTTCATGAAAATCGACTCGGTTAAATTCCGTCAGAAAGTAGTTCCAGGTGATACCTTGATTTTCAGGCTCGAACTGCTTGCTCCTATCCGTAGAGGTATATCTACTATGAAAGGTTATGCTTTCGTTGGAGAGACAGTGGTTAGTGAAGCAGAATTCATGGCACAAATTGTTAAGAACAAATAATAAAATTAGATGATTAGTCCTTTAGCATATATACATCCGGAAGCTCAAATAGGCGAAAACGTAGAGATTGCTCCTTTTGTCTTTATCGATAAGAATGTTGTAATCGGCAATAACAATAAGATTATGTCCAATGTCAGCATCTTATCTGGAGCACGCATAGGTAATGGAAATACGTTTTTCCCGGGAGCAGTGATCAGTGCCATTCCTCAGGATCTGAAATTTAAGGGAGAAGATACGACTGCCGAAATAGGAGACAACAACCTGATTCGTGAAAATGTAACCATTAACCGCGGGACTGCAGCCAAAGGCAAAACAATAGTGGGTAGTAACAACCTACTAATGGAAGGAGTTCACGTAGCTCACGATGCTTTAGTCGGGAGCAGATGTATAATTGGAAATTCCACAAAAATGGCAGGCGAAATCGTCATCGATGATAATGCAATTGTTAGTGCAGCTGTACTTATGCATCAGTTCTGCCACGTAGGTAGTTATGTGATGATACAGGGTGGTTCTCGTTTCAGTAAGGACATACCTCCCTATATTATTGCTGGACGTGATCCGATTACTTACTCCGGGATTAATATTGTAGGACTTCGCAGACACGGTTTCTCTAATGAACTGATAGAAAACATCCACAATACTTACCGCATTATTTATCAAAGCGGTCTGAACATTAAAGATGCTCTTGTCAAAGTAAAGGAGGAAATTCCTGCTTGCCCAGAAATAGAATACATTATCAATTTCATTGAAAATTCACAAAGAGGAATAATAAAATAAACATTGCTATAGTAAGGTTTATATTCAGCAGAAAGGGGAAGAGTATCCTGAAGATACCTCTTCCCTCTTTTTTTATGAAGCAATAATGGTTTATTATTGCACTTCTTTATATTTTTACTAATTTTACACCATCATTAATGCGAAAAGACTATGGTATACAGATTTACAATTATATCTGATGAAATTGACGATTTTGTCAGAGAGATACAGATTGATTCGGAAGCTACATTCTACGATTTCCACGAAGCAATTATCAAATCAGTTGGATATGCGGATGATCAGATGACATCCTTCTTTATCTGCGATGATGACTGGGAGAAAGAGAAAGAAATTACCTTGGAAGATATGGACAAGAGCTCTGACGAAGATAACTGGATCATGAAAGATACCCTTCTCAGCGACCTTATTGAGGATGAAAAACAAAAACTCATCTATGTATTCGATTACATGACAGAACGTTCTTTCTTCATAGAACTTACAGAAATCATTACCGGAAAAGACCTGAAAACAGCTGCTTGCACAAAAAAAGCAGGTGAAGCTCCGAAGCAGATGATAGACTTCGAAGAGATGACTGCAGCCAATACCTCCATAGATTTAGATGAGAACTTTTATGGCGACGAGAGTTATGATTCAGAAGATTTTGATGCAGAGGGTTTTGACATCGACACAAATGAAATTGCCGATAACTCTTTCGACAAAGATAGCTATTAATGAGTAAAACTTTACTTGTTCTTATAGGGCCTACAGGTGTCGGAAAAACGGAACTTAGTTTATATTTGGCCGATCATTTTGGTTCACCCATTATATCTTCCGATTCCCGACAGCTGTATGCCGATCTCAAAATTGGAACGGCTGCTCCAACCATGGAACAGCTCAGCAAAGCTCCTCATTATTTTATTGGCACACTTAAATTGACTGATTATTACAGTGCCGCACAATACGAAGCTGATGTCTTACTACTTCTAGAAAAACTATTTCAGACAAAAGATGTGGTGGTGATGACTGGCGGGTCAATGATGTACATCGACGCCGTCTGCAAAGGAATAGATGATATACCCACAGTTGATAAAGATACCCGCGAACTACTACTTCAAAAATATGAAACAGAAGGTTTAGAAAACCTCTGTTCAGAGTTAAAACTTCTTGATCCTGATTATTATAATATTGTTGATCTTAAAAATCCAAAGCGAGTGATTCATGCGCTGGAGATTTGCTATATGACAGGAAAGACCTATACCTCCTTCCGTACGCGAAGTGCGAAAGAAAGGCCTTTCCATATCTTGAAAATAGGTCTTACTCGTGATCGGGAAGAGCTTTATGAACGTATCAACCGAAGGGTGGATATCATGATGGAAGAAGGCCTACTGGAAGAGGCCAGAAAGGTCTATCCTTACAAACATCTGAATTCTCTGAATACAGTAGGATACAAAGAGCTTTTTAATTACTTCGATGGCTACTGGGAACTTCCTTTCGCTATTGAGAAGATCAAACAAAACTCCCGCATCTACTCCCGCAAACAAATGACCTGGTTCAAACGAGACGAGGAGATTGTCTGGTTTCACCCTGATCAGGAAACGGAAATCATGGATTATATACAAAAGATGCTTAATGACTAATTGAAAAATAAGCCATTAAGCATCAGATAATCAAATTGATAAAATACTCTTTTGATATTTCAGGATGAGGATATTGATTGTCTTCCCCAAACCTTTTCAATTACTTAAGGAGTAAACAGAAGTGCTCTGTCTACCTGAATTGTTTAGAGGCATACATCGTATCAGCAGTTCTATTTTTTAGTAACAATGATTATAACTCCATTTTTGCCCTTCTCACCATATATTGAAGTTGCAGCCTTATCCTTTAAAACAGAAATAGATTCGATGTTTTCCGGATTGATTGTTTGAAAAGTGTCATAAGACAATTCTATTCCATCCATAACAACCAATGGCTGAGAAGAAAGATTGACAACACCACCCTTTGAAGAATCTTTCGTTCTTATTAGCACAACTCCATTCTTTCCCTTTTCACCATACACTGACGCTGCAGATTTATCCTTTAAAACAGAAATAGATTCAATTTTTTCTGGATCCAACACATCTAACCTCTCTTTTGTAATCTCTTTCTCGTCAACGAGAATCAAGGGATCTGCTTCCGAACTTTTAGTTGATAACAGCTTATCCACAGCGTTCCAAGCATTTTTAGTTTTGTAAGAACCTGTAGTGGTATCACATGCTATTTGATTCTTTCGACTAGCAGTATCAGTAGGAACTAGTTTTCCGTTGAGAACAAGTTGTGCTTGTTTTTGATTATCAGGAGCCTCCTCATCGGAAATATTATTTCCAGAATACCCTTTCACAACTGCAGATAAATCATTAACTTCGACTGCAGAAATCTCATTTAATTTTCCAGAGATTTCGGGACGGGCAAAAGCGGCAACAGCTAAAGCTGCCAACGGAAGTACATAGAGGTACTTCACCCGTGCCCACGGATTTGATTTTTCTTTTAACATCATAGTAATTCTTTTTTTTAGTTTGCTGTGATTAAAGCTGTTGGCCATAGAGTAGAGCCTTGTGCCGACAGCTTTTTTGATTAATAATAACTGATATTGTTTTGCATCGATGCCTTGATTGATGACCGTTTCGTCCGCTTCATACTCGTGTATATTCTGTATTTCCTGCTTCATCAGCCAGGCAGCTGGATTAAACCAGTGGAAAAAGGTACAGAACTCTGCAACAAGCAGATCCATTGAATGACGGTTTTTTATGTGAGCAATTTCATGAATTAAGATTTCCCTCCCACTCTCTTGCAAGTCTACACTGGAAATAACAACATACCTCATCCAACTAAAAGGGGCCATTTTATGATTCTGGTGAACAATCAGAATAATTCCGTTTTCTAATGTTTTTCTTTGGCCAGATTTCAACAACCGTGTAACAATTGCAAGAGAATAGAGAATCCGGAAAAAGAAGAAAAATAAACCAACCAGATAGCACAGCAGGATGACCTCACTCCACGAAACAGAAGGCGTTTTCACATTTACTGCTTGTATATTGGAATTATCGGCCATCATAATCAGTTGCTGCCAGTCTATCATTGTCTTCGGTTGTTCTATAGTCACTTCACATAAAGGAATAAGCAATGACAACCCCAGAATTCCCAGCAATGCAATCCGGTTAAACCGATGAAACGTTTCACGACTGAGAAGCAGCCTGTAAAACAGATAAAATATAGTCAGACAGATAGATGACTTTAGTATATAGACAAAGAAGGTTCCCATGGTATTTTACGTATTAGGTCTTTTTCTACTTTTGATGCGCCTTCTCCACTTTCTTAATCAGATCTTTTAGATCGTCAAGAGATATATCTTCTTCTTCAATCAATGAAGAAACTGCACCCAGATATGAATTATTGAAATACTTACTAATAACATTTCTCAATGTCCCTTTGCGGTAATCTTCTTCACTTACTATTGCAAAGTATTGATAGGTATTTCCAAACGTTTCATGACTTAAATATTTCTTTTCCTCCAATCCTCGGACAATGGTGGATAATGTATTGAAATGCGGTTTGGGCTCTTCATAGAAGTCCAGCATCTGCTTCACAAACAACGGGCCTTTCTCCCAGAAAAAACCCATAATTTCTTCTTCTTTACTTGTTAATCCTTTCATAGCGTATTTACTTTAATGCAAATAAACTAAATGTTTTAGTTATAGAACTAATTTTTATAGTTAATTAAAACTAAAGGTCATAGTTATAATAACTATAAAACAACATTCAACTTATTAAATAAGAATACAAACACTGATAAACAGCGCATTATATTCTATTTCAAACTTAATTCACAAGTTAAAGAAAGATTTATGAAAGGCTGGTTCAAACGGTATGAAGAGATTGTTTGTTTCATCCCTACTAGAAAAAAGAGATTATAGAGTATATACAAAAGGTCCTCAATTACAAATTGGCGAATAAGCCATTAGGTATCAAATAATCAAATTGACGAAATTATAAATTTCAGATTACAACTCTTAATTGTTACCATTATCATTTTTTATCGCCAAAGGAATAGATCTACATTCTTCAGTAGACCTCTTAGCAAGTAACGATAAGTATAACCGCGTTCTTGTCCTTTCTAACATCTTTTTAATGCAAGAAACAATCAAAATACTTACACACATCAATTGGCTACAATAAAGGATAATGATTTCTAATGTATGGAGACTCGAATAATGCTTAAAATCCTCCCTTTTGTTCGTGATTCAGTCTTGTTTCCGAGTATACAAAGCGTTGGTTCTTGTACAACAATTTTTCTGCCATCCGGCGCAAGCGGTTATGATATGTAGCACCAAAAAAAAGTCCCGACCATGTTTCCATGACCGGGACTCGGATAAAACGGCGGCTACCTACTCTCCCACTGTTACGCAGTACCATCGGCGTGATCAGGCTTAACTTCTCTGTTCGGAATGGGAAGAGGTGGAACCCTGATGCTATAGCCACCTTAATATTTTTAAAGATCTTACTCTCTATTAAGATAACACAATGCAAAAGCAATAAAGAAGCCCTTTTATCAATAAAAGAGCAAAACATATAGCCAACCATACAAAGGCTCGAAGAAAGTGTACGGGCAATTAGTACTGCTCGGCTTTGACATTACTGTCTTTACACCTGCAGCCTATCAACGTTGTCGTCTTCAACGACCCTAAGAAATCTAATCTTGTGGCTGGCTTCGTACTTAGATGCTTTCAGCACTTATCCAATCCCGACTTAGATACCCGGCGATGCACCTGGCGGCACAACCGGTAAACCAGCGGTCAGTCCAACACGGTCCTCTCGTACTAGTGTCAGAGCCACGCAAATTTCATACGCCCACGATAGATAGAGACCGAACTGTCTCACGACGTTCTGAACCCAGCTCGCGTGCCACTTTAATGGGCGAACAGCCCAACCCTTGGGACCTTCTCCAGCCCCAGGATGTGACGAGCCGACATCGAGGTGCCAAACCGCTCCGTCGATATGAGCTCTTGGGAGCGATCAGCCTGTTATCCCCGGAGTACCTTTTATCCTTTGAGCGATGTCCCTTCCATACGGAAACACCGGATCACTATGCTCTAGTTTCCTACCTGATCGACTTGTCGGTCTCCCAGTCAAGCACCCTTATGCCATTACACTCTGCGGACGGTTACCAATCGTCCTGAGGGTACCTTTAGAAGCCTCCGTTACACTTTTGGAGGCGACCACCCCAGTCAAACTACCCACCAAACAGTGTCCTCGTAACCACGAGTTAGAACTCAAATAATCAAAGGGCCGTATTTCAACAGCGGCTCCACAAACACTGGCGTGCCTGCTTCAAAGCCTCCGGCCTATCCTACACATCAATTACCCAAATTCAATGTTAAGCTATAGTAAAGGTTCACGGGGTCTTTTCGTCCCATCGCGGGTAATCGGCATCTTCACCGATACTACAATTTCACTGAGCTCACGGTTGAGACAGTGTCCAGATCATTACACCATTCGTGCAGGTCGGAACTTACCCGACAAGGAATTTCGCTACCTTAGGACCGTTATAGTTACGGCCGCCGTTTACTGGGGCTTCAATTCAACGCTTCTCTTGCGATGACATCTCCTCTTAACCTTCCAGCACCGGGCAGGTGTCAGGCTATATACGTGATCTTTCAATTTTGCATAGCCCTGTGTTTTTGTTAAACAGTTGCCTGGACCTATTCTCTGCGCCCTCATTGCTGAGGGACCCTTTATCCCGAAGTTACAGGGTCAATTTGCCTAGTTCCTTAACCGTGATTCACTCAAGCGCCTTAGTATATTCAACCCGACTACGTGTGTCCGTTTACGGTACGGGTACCTTAAGGATTAAGTTTAGCGGATTTTCTCGGGAGTATGCTTACATGCACTATCCAATCACCACAAGGGCTCTCGGTACTATCAGGTTCGACTAGTCTTCCGGATTTGCCTGGAAATCTAATATCTACACCCTTCAACCAGCTATTCCGTCAGCTGGCGGCACTGTCACGCCTCCGTCTCCACGTCACTCCTTAAGGTAGTAAGGGAATATTAACCCTTTCTGCCATCGGCTTCGCCATTCGGCTACACCTTAGGACCCGACTAACCCTGATCCGATTAGCGTTGATCAGGAAACCTTAGTCTTTCGGCGAGGGGGTTTCTCACCCCCTTTATCGTTACTTATACCTACATTTGCTTTTCCACACGCTCCAGCAGAGCTCACGCTCCACATTCAACGCTGAGTGGAATGCTCCCCTACCAACCATTACTGGTTCCATAGCTTCGGTAAATTGCTTATGCCCGATTATTATCCACGCCAAACTCCTCGACTAGTGAGCTGTTACGCACTCTTTAAATGAATGGCTGCTTCCAAGCCAACATCCTAGCTGTCTTAGCAATCTGACTTCGTTAGTTCAACTGAGCAATTATTTCGGGACCTTAGCTGATGGTCTGGATTCTTCTCCTCTCGGGCACGGACCTTAGCACCCATGCCCTCACTCCTGATATTAAACTAATGCGCATTCGGAGTTTATCAAGACTTGATAGGCGGCGAAGCCCTCGCATCTTATCAGTCGCTCTACCTCACATTAGTAATTATCAAGGCTGCACCTAAATGCATTTCGGGGAGTACGAGCTATCTCCAAGTTTGATTAGCCTTTCACCCCCACCCACAGTTCATCCGGAAGCTTTTCAACGCTTATCGGTTCGGTCCTCCAGTTAGTGTTACCTAACCTTCAACCTGACCATGGGTAGATCACTTGGTTTCGCGTCTACTACCACTGACTAAAAACGCCCTATTAAGACTCGCTTTCGCTTCGGCTGCAAAACTTAGTTTCTTAACCTTGCCAGTGACAGTAACTCGTAGGTTCATTATGCAAAAGGCACGCCGTCACAGCTAAAAGCTGCTCCGACCGCTTGTAGGCGCATGGTTTCAGGGACTATTTCACTCTTCTATTCGAAGTGCTTTTCACCTTTCCTTCACAGTACTGGTTCACTATCGGTCTCTCGGGAGTATTTAGCCTTACCGGATGGTCCCGGCAGATTCACGCAGAATTCCTCGTGCTCCGCGCTACTCAGGATACCACTATGGTATACATTAGATTCATGTACGCAACTATCATGCTCTATGGTGACACTTTCCAGAGTCTTCCATTCTCTAATGTAAGTCCAACAACGTGGTCCTACAACCCCATAAATGCCGTAACATCTATGGTTTGGGCTAATCCGCGTTCGCTCGCCACTACTTACGGAATCATTCATTTATTTTCTTCTCCTACAGGTACTAAGATGTTTCAGTTCCCTGCGTTCGCCTCCATCTATGATGGATAATATCCCTTCAGGATATTGGGTTGTCCCATTCGGAAATCTTCGGATCAATGGTTATTTGCACCTACCCGAAGCTTATCGCAGCTTATCACGTCCTTCATCGCCTCCGAGAGCCAAGGCATCCGCCATGCGCCCTTGCTTACTTTCTTCAAACAAACCGGCATTCACATTGCTGATCATGCCGCGTATGGTTCGATATATACTTTCAGCTCTTTTTTTCTCAAAAAAGTTACTTCTTTATTTGCTTTTGTACATCATGTCAAAGATCTTGTCGAGAAATGAATCTCTTTTGTGGAGAATAACGGATTCGAACCGTTGACCCCCTGCGTGCAAGGCAGGTGCTCTAGCCAGCTGAGCTAATCCCCCGAAATCATTCAGAAGCTTTCCGCTGTGGTGCTTCCTCATTATTCGTAGTCCCAGGCAGAGTTGAACTGCCGACCTCTACATTATCAGTGTAGCGCTCTAACCAACTGAGCTATAGGACTGTCGTTCAAAACCGCCTGCCTTTCGGCCCGGCTTCTTTCTTTATCTCTTAAAATCTATATTTTAAATTAAACAATATACCGTAGTACAAGAAATCCAAACCAAGAACGGAATCGCTCCAGAAAGGAGGTGTTCCAGCCGCACCTTCCGGTACGGCTACCTTGTTACGACTTAGCCCCAGTCACCAGTTTTACCCTAGGACGCTCCTTGCGGTTACGTACTTCAGGTACCCCCGGCTCCCATGGCTTGACGGGCGGTGTGTACAAGGCCCGGGAACGTATTCACCGCGCCGTGGCTGATGCGCGATTACTAGCGAATCCAGCTTCATGGAGTCGGGTTGCAGACTCCAATCCGAACTGAGAAGGGTTTTGGAGATTAGCATCCTGTTGCCAGGTAGCGACCTTCTGTACCCTCCATTGTAACACGTGTGTAGCCCCGGACGTAAGGGCCGTGCTGATTTGACGTCATCCCCACCTTCCTCACATCTTACGACGGCAGTCTCAATAGAGTCCTCAGCATGACCTGTTAGTAACTATCGATAAGGGTTGCGCTCGTTATGGCACTTAAGCCGACACCTCACGGCACGAGCTGACGACAACCATGCAGCACCTTCACAGATGCCATTGCTGGCTATGATGTTTCCACCATATTCATCTGCAATTTAAGCCCGGGTAAGGTTCCTCGCGTATCATCGAATTAAACCACATGTTCCTCCGCTTGTGCGGGCCCCCGTCAATTCCTTTGAGTTTCACCGTTGCCGGCGTACTCCCCAGGTGGAATACTTAATGCTTTCGCTTGGCCGCTTACTGTATATCGCAAACAGCGAGTATTCATCGTTTACTGTGTGGACTACCAGGGTATCTAATCCTGTTTGATACCCACACTTTCGTGCATCAGCGTCAGTTGTACCCCGGTAAGCTGCCTTCGCAATCGGAGTTCTTCGTGATATCTAAGCATTTCACCGCTACACCACGAATTCCGCCTACCTTATGTACACTCAAGAAAAACAGTATCAACTGCAATTTTACGGTTGAGCCGCAAACTTTCACAGGCTGACTTATCTTTCCGCCTACGCACCCTTTAAACCCAATAAATCCGGATAACGCTCGGATCCTCCGTATTACCGCGGCTGCTGGCACGGAGTTAGCCGATCCTTATTCATAGCATACATACAAAAACCCACACGTGGGTCACTTTATTCTGCTATAAAAGAAGTTTACAATCCATAGGACCTTCATCCTTCACGCTACTTGGCTGGTTCAGGCTCGCGCCCATTGACCAATATTCCTCACTGCTGCCTCCCGTAGGAGTTTGGTCCGTGTCTCAGTACCAATGTGGGGGACCTTCCTCTCAGAACCCCTATCCATCGAAGACTTGGTGAGCCGTTACCTCACCAACTATCTAATGGAACGCATCCCCATCCATAACCGATAAATCTTTAACTTAATTAGGATGCCCTAATAAAGTACCATCAGGTATTAATCTTTCTTTCGAAAGGCTATCCCTGAGTTATGGGAAGGTTGGATACGTGTTACTCACCCGTGCGCCGGTCGTCAGCGGTATTGCTACCCTGCTACCCCTCGACTTGCATGTGTTAAGCCTGTAGCTAGCGTTCATCCTGAGCCAGGATCAAACTCTTCATTGTAAAAGTTTCTTTTTAATTCTGTTCAGGATTCCGATTCTTATTTTAATATCTCATCCTATAAGGAGGGATATTGACGGTTTGAATCTTTTTTACTAAAATATCTCGATTAACATCGAAACATTATAGCTCTTGTACTACTTGTATTGTTTATATCTAAATCTTTTCAAAGAACGATCAGTTGCTTTAATTTTTCATGCCTCACTTCTGAGGCGAAAGCGGTTGCAAAGATACTAACTTCAGGTAATATACTCCAAATTTTTTAAGAGTTTTTTTATTTTCATCTGAATCGGCTCATGCAAAACTGCTATCATTATGTCAACTTACTGCCTTGTTTCTCTTGCAAAGCGGGTGCAAAAGTAGACCTTTTATCTATACGAACCAAATCTTTTGTGACTCTTTTTTGAAATAAATATCAATCTATTTTGCAACACACTGATTTTTATCAAATTACAAATAAATAAATTTTAAAGGATTTTCTGAGTTATGCCGCAGAATTTATATTTTATCTCCAATTTTTTATTGCGCAGTCGTTCTAACGGTTTACATTTTTATCTTTCAAGAGATATAATACCATACTTAAAAATAAAAAAGAGCATCTAATCTATAATTTGTAAGCTATAACATATCTCTATTACTCTTTATCTGGTTTAGCATAGAATTAAGAAAAGAAGAAGTTTTTAAGAGCATTTTTAAATTTTGCATATTCTTAGTCTTATTCTTTTTCTAAGATATTTTGTTTTCTACTAAACGTATCATCGAGTTATCTGAACCTAACAAAACGTTGAAACAGTAAAAGACGTTATAAAATGAGCAAAAAGTCTATAGAAGCTATTCTATGGAATATTAAAATCGGGGTTATCAAAATTGGATTAATAAGATCTCTATTATTAAATTATTTCCTGTATTTTCGGGCAAGTGCAAAATACACAAGGATTGACAGCAACAGCAATATAACAATTACACCAGTTAACAAAGAAAACAATCTGGGTTTTACTGTAAAAAGAGAAGATGCCATGCTGAACTCAACCAGAATAAATAGCACCCCAATCAAGATATTGACTGTGCGTAACAGTCGCGATGCAAGAAATAATTGGGTCGCCTTGGTCTCTTCCGTGAATTTTATCCGGAGATTGGTCATCCGCATAGGATAATAAGCGCTGAATCCTGTAAGAGCCATAACTAAAGTAGCCACGGCTGCCAAAATAAAAAGATGACTCTTACTACCCCACCCGTCTGCTTCTCCGGCGAAATTAAAATGTACCGGAATAACATCGGGCAATTTTGGGTAGAAAATAATAGCCAATAGCCATGTGGCAATCAGTAAGAGCAATGCAATTGCTTCCATTATTTTATCCACTTTAGTTCGTGGAAGTCGAATATCCTGTTGATTTTTGTAGAAAGGTGGAAATATTCTAAGCATCACTGTATGTATTGTCGATTCTTTATTTTTGCTTGTTTATCCATTCAGCAAGCTCTTGAGATACATAATCGGGAATTGTGGCAGGTTTAAAATATTCAGTCGGAGAAGATTTACCAGTACCCTCCATATATAGATGGTTCAGCTTCGGATACGATCGAAAAGATACATTCTTTCTACCATTCAAGTTTTTATGCCAAAGCAAGAAATCTGTCATAGTTACCTGATAATCTCGTTCGCCCTGAAGAATCAAGATGGGGCATTTAAGCGACTTAGCAACTTTCAACTGGTTATATTCGTTGATGTCTTTCCAATAAGAAGCGGGCAACCCTAATGGAAGTGCAATTCCGGAATCGAAACCCTTTTTACCGAGTTTCTTCACATTTGCAACCTGCACTTTCAAATCATCCAGCTGTTTTTTCTTTTCACTAGTAAGGCTATCAAGCGAATAAAGATATCCTATCTGTTCTGGTAATAAATCGGCCAGATGCCTTGCATTGCCCGACATCATCACAATCCCTTTGATATCTCTACAACGTTGAGCCAGACGCGGAGCGAGATATGCCCCCTGACTATGTCCCACAATAAAAATCCGGCTACTATCCACTCCTGAAATATTCTTTGCAAGCCGGACTGCTGAAAGTACATCCTGCACATATTCATTTTCCATCGAAGGCTCTTCACCTTCAGGAACCGATTTATTGCCATACACCAGTGTACGCTTATCATAGCGAATGGATGCTATGCCTTCTTTGGCAAGACCGTGAGCCAAATCACGGAAAGGTTTGTTGGGACCGATTGTTTCATCCCGATCATTTGCACCGGAGCCTGAAACCAGTATCACCACTGGCACCATCGTTTTTCCTTTGGGCATACAAAGTGTCCCTGGGAGTTCGAACTTTCCGGTTACAACCTTGATTCCTTTTTCCTGCATAACCGAATCGTTCACATAAACCATTGGTGGCGGTGCCTGTAATGGCGATGGTACAAAGTTCAGAGTTGTGGCCAGGCCGTTCTTGTCAAAAGCAGTATTACAGCGTAAAGTCTTATGAGAAAAACGAAGGTCACAGTAGTAAACGGTTTTTCCCGAAACATTTTGTTCCTTCCACTCGCTTTTATTCTGGTAGTCTCCCGCAATGGCAACCAATCCTTTCCATAAATTATTCATCTGATCTACGCTGATCAGTGATTTCACATTGTCACTCAGCATCAGATGCGCTTGTTCTCCTTTCCCCTCCATGATGTACTGAAGCAGCTGCTCTGACGAATGGAATTTATCGTCCGGTAGACTAGCCATAAGTGAAATGGGAAAGAACAGAAGCAAAACAAAATGAATGACCTTTTTCATCTTTTCTTATTTTGTTAAGATAAAAATCAATCCTGCAATAAATGCTACGATTCCTGCTGCGATAATCATTTCAATATTTATTAAATGTTAATAATCTTAATATTCTTTATTGGCTCATGCCGGTGTTTACCATTGGCTGTGCTGCCTCATCGGCACAGAGAACAACTAGCAGGTTGCTTACCATAGCTGCTTTCTTCTCCTCATCTAGTTCAACAATCTTCTCCTCAGAAAGTTTGTTCAAAGCCATTTTTACCATTGAAACAGCGCCTTCAACAATCTTCTCGCGTGCTGAGATAATAGCCGATGCTTGCTGGCGACGAAGCATTACTGCCGCAATCTCGGGAGCATAAGCCAGATAGTTAAGTCTTGCTTCAACAATCTCGATTCCAGCCATCATCAGGCGTTCGTTCAGTTTTTGTTCTAGCTGGTTATTTATTTCTTCTCCACCCGAACGAAGAGTCAAACCAGTTGCTTCACCTTCGTTATCATCATAAGCATATTGTCCCGCCACCTGACGAAGAGCTGCGTCACTCTGAATCTTCACAAAATTCTCGAAAGCATTCATCCGTCCGGCAACAGAACGTCCTACTGCAGTAGCATTCGGCCCAACTCCGGCACTGGCTTCGGCCAGGGTCTGAGAATCAATTTCGAACATTGCTTTATATGTATCTTTAAGGCGCCATACAAGCACCAAACCAATCATAATGGGATTCCCGGTTTTGTCATTCACTTTAATGGGTTGTACATCTAGATTACGTGCCCGGAGAGATAATTTCTTTTTATCGAGAAAAGGATTTACCCAAAAGAATCCGGTTCGCTTGAAAGTTCCTTTATACTTGCCAAAAAAGACCATTGCCCTTGCCTGATTAGGCTCCAGCTGAATAAATCCACCGAATATAAACAAGCTGACAATAATACCTACTATACCAGCAATTATTCCAATATCGCCAGTTGTATCGTATAAAAAGAAAAGCACAACACAAGCTGCAATCAATAAAAGATTGAAAAACAGCATCAGAAAGCCATTAAGACTAAGACCTTCAAAATCGGATTCTTTATTATTCATAATATTAAAAATTAAAGCATTAGCATACTACAGCAAAGATTGTTTAATAAAATTAAGAAAAGCAAATAATTTATATCAATTAATAACACTGTTAACATCATTTATCATATTACGCTATCAATTTATCGGTTAATTAATCATATAAAGAGCTAAAACATAAATTAAAAAGGTGCAGACCTCACAATTGTAAATTGTTAAGTATACACCTTTCTATACTAATATCTACTTTAATCAAGTAAGCTCAGACTATAATATAGAGCAGCTTGAAAAAAATAGTTCTATTGTACAGCATCTTGAATAAATAGAAAAAACAAGAAGAGCTTTATTTTTCTTCTTAGTCATTCTCTCGTTTAAGATAAAAGAGAGTATAGACAGAAAAAATAAAGCTCTTCTTTTTGATAAGGTGCGATTCTACAACTTGATAGTCAGTCCAATTTTTCCGCCACTGAACTCATTGCCACCTCCTACTTCGAGGTTAATACCCACTTTATTGTTGAAGTAATAGCGTCCACCAATCTGAGCACCCAACCCTAAGCCGGATGTATGACTTCCATGATAACCGACGGGAGAGTTCCATACATCAAAACCAACGTTGAGTCCGGCATAAAAATCCCAGTTTCTAGGGATATTTAAAATAGTATTAAAATGATAATTGGCATTACCCGAAATTCCCCACACATTGCGGTCGTAATCGTGTCCTTCCCAATCTTCATTCCAGTTACGATACGAAAGTTCTGCGCCGACAGTAATATCCCGATGTACAGAATGATCGAATCCGATGTAAACAGGCAGGCCATATTCGGACAATCCAAAACCAGCATTTAGTTGGGTTCTTCCCACAGGTAGAGGACTTTGGGCAAAAGTCAACGAAGTAATTAGCATTAGTCCTAAGGACATGAATAGTTTTTTCATTGCTTCAAATGTTTAGTTTATAATATATAAAACGAATATCAACGGGCAATTGTTGCCACGCGTAAGTTAATCCTGCAATCGCAAGACGTAGCAAAATTATTTAATATTTTGATTTGTTCACTTGCTATTAGAATTTAATAAAATCATTTATTGTATTTTCGCATAATATGCTATATTTGTAATTTAATTTAAAAATCAGGACCGTGAAATTTACGATCGACACAGATAACAAAGAGTTCCAGGATGCTCTGAATCTTATTCAATATACCCGCCAATCAGTCTTTCTCACCGGAAAAGCGGGAACAGGGAAATCGACATTCCTGAAATACATCTGTGAAAACACCCGGAAAAAGCATGTGGTACTTGCTCCAACAGGAATTGCAGCAATCAATGCCGGTGGCAGCACACTTCACAGCTTCTTTAAACTGCCCTTTTATCCGCTTCTGCCCGATGACCCGAACTTCAGTTTGCAGGGAGGACGCATCCACGATTTCCTGAAATACCGGAAGGCTCACCGCAAGTTGATTAAGGAGGTAGAACTAATCATCATTGATGAGATTTCGATGGTACGGGCAGACATCATTGACTTTGTAGATCGGGTGTTAAGGGTTTACTCCAACAATATGAGAGAACCTTTCGGAGGAAAACAAATTTTGTTGGTGGGCGATGTCTATCAGCTGGAGCCTGTCATAAAAAATGATGAACGAGAGATTCTAAACCGGTTCTACCCCTCTCCCTTTTTCTTCTCGGCAAGAGTGTTTAATGAAATTGACCTGGTATCGATTGAGCTGAGGAAGGTCTACCGGCAAAGTGATAAAGTGTTTGTGGGAGTACTGGACCATATACGTACCAACACGGCCGGAGCTGCCGACCTGCAACTGCTTAACACACGATACAACACCCGCATTGAAGAAGCCGAACAAGATATGTATATAACACTGGCCACACGCAGGGACAATGTAGATTACATAAATAATAAGAAGCTGGCCGAACTGCCGGGCGACTCGGTCGTATTCGAAGGAGAGATAACCGGAGATTTCCCGGAAAACAGCCTCCCCACCCCCAAAGACCTGGAGCTGAAGGTGGGAGCTCAGATTATATTCATCAAGAATGACTACGAACGAAGGTGGGTGAATGGTACCATCGGAGTGATATCGGGAATAGATGAAGACGGGACTATATACGTGCTGACCGACGACGGGCGGGAATGCGACGTGAACAAGGACTGCTGGCGCAACATCCGCTACGTATATAACGAGAAAGAGAAAAAGATAGAAGAAGAGGAACTTGGAGTGTTTTTGCAATACCCCATCCGTCTGGCATGGGCAATTACGGTACATAAGAGTCAGGGGCTAACCTTTAGCCGGGTGGTTATCGATTTCAGCGGCGGAGTCTTTGCCGGTGGTCAGGCATACGTGGCATTGAGTCGTTGCACTTCACTCGAAGGAATTCAGCTGAAAAAGTTGATTTCAAGAGGCGACATCTTCGTAAAACCAGAGATAGTGGAGTTCGCTTCGCGTTTCAACAATCAGATGGCTATTGAAAAAGCCCTGAAACAAGCGCAAGCAGATATACAGTATTCAGAAGCTGTAAAGCAATTTGATAAAGGCAATTTCGAGGAGTTTCTGGAGCAATTCTTTTTAGCAATCCACTCCCGCTACGACATTGAAAGACCAATCGTAAAAAGATTTATACGGAAAAAGCTGGGAATCATAAACAAATTAAAGGAAGAAAACGTTGCTATAAAGAGGAAAATGGAAGAACAGCGGCAAAATCTGAAAAAGTACGCCAAAGAGTACTATCAGATGGGAAACGATTGTGTGACACATGCACATGATCTGCGGGCTGCTCTGGCCAATTATAATAAAGCACTCGAACTGGACCCGAAGATGGTGGACGCCTGGGTAAGAAAAGGACTCACACTCTTTGAAGACAATATGATACCCGAGGCACTGGGATGCCTCAACGAAGCGGTGAAGCTGAGTCCGAGAGCTTTCAAACCCAGATACAACCGGGGAAGAATTCAGCTGGAACTGAATCACATCGAAGAGGGAATTACCGATCTGGAGAAAGCATGCGATATAAAACCCGAGCATACAAAATCGCATGAACTGTTGGGCGACGCCTATGCCAGACTTGGAGAAGAGGAAAAAGCTGCAATTCATTGGCGGATTGCCGAAGAGTTGAAAAAAAGAAAAGATAATTCTAATAATTAAGAACAAATATTATGAATCAGAAAACAAAGAAACATTTAAAGATTACAGGAATTGTAATTGTATGTATTCTGGCAATTATGGCAATTCTACCCTATGCTTTTCAGGATAAGATAGAAAAGATTGTAGTGGTAGAGGGTAACAAAATGCTAAATGCCCGGTTCAACTTTGAAAGTCTGAACATCAGCCTGTTCAAGAACTTCCCAAAAGCATCCATCACGCTCAACAATTTCTACATAAAAGGAGTTGGCGAGTTTAACAACGACACACTGGTAAAATCCAGAAAAGCGACGGCAGCTATCGACCTGTTCTCTCTTTTCGGAAGCAGTGGCTACGACATCTCCAAAATCAGTCTGGAGGATACATACATACACGCCATCGTCCTCGAAAACGGAAAGACGAACTGGGATATCATGAAAACAGATACAACAGCAGCGGCAAAAGCCGAAAAACCTTCTACCTTCAGATTAAAGCTAAAGAATACTACGGCTGACAATCTAAATGTAGTGTATGACGACCGTCAGGGAAAGATGTATGCCTCCGTGAAGGAAATAAATGCAGAATGTTCGGGCGACCTGACCGCCGACCGCTCCACACTAAAAATTGAAGCGGAAAGTAAAGCATTCACATTTAAGATGGGAGCCATTCCATACATCAGCAATGCTGTAATCACAGCCAAAATGAATCTGGATGCAGACCTGGCCAACAGCAAATACACATTCAAGGAAAATGAATTCCAGCTGAATGCCATCAAGACAAATGTGGACGGATGGGTTGCCATGCTTAAGAACGGAGCAATGGACATGGACTTGAAACTCAACACCAATGAAGTTCAGTTTAAAGATGTTCTCTCTCTGATTCCGGCTATCTATGCAAAGGATTTTGAATCGGTAAAGACTACAGGAGCAGTTTCATTGGCAGCCAATGCGAAAGGTATCATGCTTGGCGATACTCTGCCAGCTTTCAATGCGAGCATGGTAGTTAAGAATGCAACATTCAGATACCCTTCTCTTCCGATGGGTGTAGACCAGATAAACATTAATGCCAGCGTGAAGAATCCGGGCGGAAGCGCAGACTTAACAGAAGTGAACATAAATCCGTTCAGCTTCCGCATGGCAGGCAATCCGTTCAGTCTGACTGCCATTATCAAGACACCGGTGAGCGACCCTGACGTAAAGGGAAGTGCGAAAGGTACCCTGAATCTGGGAATGATTAAACAGGTATATCCGCTCGAAGAGGGTATGCACCTTAACGGAACCGTCTCGGCAGATGTAAATATGGCCGGACGCATGTCGTACATCGAGAAAGAACAATACGACAAGTTCCAGGCATCCGGTTCATTAAGGTTGTCGAATATGGTTCTGAAGATGAAGGATATGCCCGATGTGGATATTCAGAAATCAACTTTCACCTTCTCGCCCAAATACCTGGACCTGAGTGAAACTACAGTAAAGATTGGCAAGAATGATATCACAGCCAATTGCAAACTTGAAAACTACATGGGCTACGCCCTGAAAAACAAAACCATTAAAGGTAACATGAACATCAAGTCGAATTACTTCAACCTGAACGATTTCATGGGAACCACCGCCACTACAACAGCTACGACGGGAACTGCCACAACCACTGCGCCTGCAAAAGCAAGTGCTGCCACATCGGCCATTGAGATTCCGAAGAATATTGACTTCAACATGACCGCTAATATGAAAAAGGTGCTCTTCGACAAGATGACATTCAACGACATGAACGGGAAAATGCTTGTGAAAGATGGCAAGGTGGATATGCAGAACCTCTCCATGAACACTATGGGCGGCTCAATTGTAATGAATGGTTCATACTCAACTGCGGCCAGTGTAAAGAGCCCGGACCTGAACGCCGGATTCAAGATGAACAACCTTTCTTTTGCACAAGCTTACAAGGAAATGGATATGGTACAAAAACTGGCTCCTATCTTCGAAAACATCAAAGGGAGCTTCTCGGGAAATATGAACTTTACCAGCAAGCTCGATCAGGAACTCACTCCGGTGTTCAACTCCATGCAAGGAGGTGGCAGCATCTCTACCAAGGATGTCAGCCTGAGTGGTGTAAAGGTGATCGACCAGATTGCCACTGCCGTGAAGAAAGAGAGCCTGAAAAACATGAAAGTGAAAGATTTGAAGATTGATTTCGCCATCAAAGACGGAAGGGTTGCCACAAAACCATTTGATATTAAACTTGGGGAAACGGTACTTAACCTATCCGGAACTACCGGACTTGACCAGACAATCGATTATTCGGGCAAGATAAAGCTGCCGGCTTCAACTGGTTCGTTGGCACAGCTAAGTACACTCGACCTGAAGATTGGCGGAACATTTACATCTCCTAAAGTCTCAATCGATACAAAAAGCATGGCCAAGCAGGCAGTAAGCGCTGTAAAAGAGAAAGCACTGGGCGAATTGGGGAAAAAGCTGGGAGTAGATCTTGCCAATGCTCAGAAACAGAAGGATGCTTTGGTGGCAGAAGCCAAGAAAGCAGGCGATAAACTGGTAGCAGAAGCACAGAAACAGGCAGATGCCCTGACAGAGAAGGCAGGAGGTAACATCCTGAAGAAGTTGGCTGCGCAGAAAGCCGGCGAACAACTGGTGAAGGAAGCCCAGAAGCAATCGGATAAACTGGTGAAGGAAGCCGAAGCACAGGGCGATAAGCTGATTGAAAAAGCAAAGGGTGAATAATATTATGCTAAAATGCTGATCAAATTATACGAAAAGAATAATAGCCCGAAGGATATTGAACAGATTGTTCAGGTACTTCGTGACGGAGGGGTGGTAATCTACCCCACCGACACGGTGTATGCCATCGGATGCCATGCCCTGCAGGTGCGCGCGGTTGAAAACATCTGCCGCATCAAAGATATCGACCCTAAGAAGAAGAGTCTCTCCATTATCTGCTACGACCTGAGCAATATCAGCGAATATGCCAAAGTGGAAAACTCCATCTTTAAACTCATGAAACGAAACCTGCCGGGAGCATTTACTTTCATTCTGATGGCTGGCAGCCGTCTTCCTAAGATTTTCAAAAACAGGAAAGAAGTAGGTATCCGTGTTCCCGACAATGCAATTATCCGGGAAATTTGCAGACAACTGGAAGCTCCTATATTAACAACCACCATTCCCTGGAATGAGAAAGAAGATATAGAATACCTCACTACCCCCGAACTGATTTACGAGAAGTTTGGCAGTATGGTAGACTTGGTAATTGACGGAGGCATAGGAGGCATTGAACCATCAACCATTGTAGACTGCACATCGGGCGAAGCAGAAATTACGCGTCAGGGAAAAGGAATCCTGGAAGAGGTGTGATACATATTTCGTAAGAAACAGCCCGTTCGAAAGAATAAATAAAGGAAGCCCCGCTGATACCATGAGGTTTATCAGCGGGGCTTTCACTATTTTTGATAAGAAGTGATTACTTCAGCAAAGTTTCAGGATCGAGGTTATCAGCTTCGATATCCTTGAAGTAACGGTAAGTACCCACCTTCAGTTCATCAGCAGCAGCATCGTCACAAACAACAATACCCTTTTCGTGAAGCTGAAGAGCGCTGATAGTCCACATCTGAGTGATAGAACCTTCAACTGCGTGATACAATGCACGAGCCTTGTTGTGACCGTTTACAATAATCAGCACTTCTTTTGCTGAAAGCACTGTTCCCACACCAACTGTCAATGCAGTCTTAGGCACTTTATTCACGTCGTTTTCAAAGAAACGAGAGTTTGCAATGATTGTATCTGTTGTCAAAGTCTTGATACGAGTACGTGAAGTAAGAGATGAACCCGGTTCGTTGAATGCGATGTGTCCATCAGGGCCAATACCACCTAAGAACAGGTCGATACCGCCGCATTCTTTGATCTTTGCTTCGTAACGTGCACATTCAGCATCCAGATCAGCTACATTTCCGTTCAGGATATTTACATTGGAAGCAACGATATCGATATGATTGAAGAAGTTGTTCCACATAAATGAGTGATAGCTTTCAGGGTGTTCTTTTGGAAGTCCAACATACTCGTCCATGTTGAAAGTTACCACGTTCTTGAAAGAAACAACGCCTTTCTTATATAAATCGATCAATGCTTTGTACATTCCAAGAGGAGAAGAACCTGTAGGCAAGCCTAACACAAATGGTTTTTCAGCAGTAGGACAAGCCTTGTTGATTTTTGCTGCTACATAATTTGCAGCCCACTGAGAAATTTTCTGATAATCAGGTTGAATGATTAGTCTCATAACAATAATGCTTTAAGTATTAATATTTTAAATAATTTATATTCTGTCTTTTTTCAGGCGATCGGCCATGGCTTTTGCCAGGTTTTCGCACTGAGTATAGGTAATATCTTTCATGCTTTGCTTCATCTCCACCGGATCGCCCACGATTTCGAATTTGCTCTTTTCGGCATATTCGGCCAGTCTCTTTACGGCTGCACCTGCCCAGCAGAAAGAACCGAAGTAACCCAGGTAGCGTCCCTTCACATCCCTCACCTCAATCTTAGAGAGGATTGATTCAATTTCCGGGAAAAGCTGATTGCTGTAAGTAGGGCTTCCGATAATCAATCCTTTGTATTTAAAGACATCTGTCAGGATGTATGATGGGTTCGATTTGGAAACATTGTGCATCACGATGTTTTTAATTCCGCAGGCCGAGAGTTCCGACGCGATGGTTTCCGCCATCTGTTCGGTATTGCCGTACATGCTTCCATAGACGATAACCACCCCCTCTTCGGCTTCATAGCGGCTTAGCTTATCGTAGAGGTCAATTACCTTACAGATGTTCTCCATCCACACTGGTCCGTGGGTGGAACAAATGGCTGATATATTCAGTCCTCTCAGTTTTTGAAGCGCCTTCTGCACCGGAGAGCCATATTTTCCTACGATATTTGAATAGTAACGAATCATTTCATCCCAGAATTTATCCACATTCATGCGGGAATCGATAAAGCCACCATCCAAAGTTCCGAAAGTTCCGAATCCATCTCCCGAGAAGAGGATGCCGTCTGTTTCATCAAATGTCATCATGGTTTCGGGCCAGTGCACCATCGGTGTCATGTAGAACTTCAGTTTATGATGTCCCAAAGCCAGATAGTCTTCATCTTTCACCAGGTATTGTTCGCCGGTTACTCCGTAAAAACCTTCAATCATGCCGAAAGTCTGCTTATTGCCCACAATGACAATATCGGGATAATGTTGTTTTATCAGGCGGATTGAGCCGGAATGATCCGGTTCCATATGATTTATAATCAGATAATTAATGGGACGGTCGCCGATGATGCTTTTAATTTTGCGGAGATATGTCTCAAAATAGCACACATCCACGGTATCTATAAGTGCTACAAGCTCGTCATCAATCAGGTACGAATTGTAAGACACGCCATAAGGCAGCGGCCACATACCCTCAAAAAGATGCTTGTTTCTGTCGTTCACACCAACGTAGTGAACTTTTCCCTTAATTATATTTTTATGTTGCATATTACTATCCTTTTATATTCAACAGCAAAATTAATCTTTTTATCTCAATATCTATATAATTTTCCTTGATATGCGCCTCTTTCACGCATTCTTTTCTTCACACGCTCAGTAAATTCGTAGTTCTTCAATCCCCAATCGGGAGCTATCAGCAACTCTTTTGGAGACTGTGACACGAACCTTTCGAGAACAATATCCGGTCGGAGCCGTTCCACATAGTCAATCACCAGGTCTATGTATTCATCCACCTCGTACAAATGAAATTCTTCGGGATGCTCTTCAAATTCGTGCGCCATGCGTGTGCCGCGAATCAGCTGAAGCTGATGCAGCTTCAGGGTAGTGAGCGGAAGTTGCGACAATCGTTCTGCCTGATTCACAATATCATCGTGCGTTTCTCCGGGTAAACCAAGAATCACATGCCCACCGGTCAGTATTCCTCTGGAAGCGGTACGCTGCACTGCATCTACTGTTTCGGCATACGTATGCCCACGGTTTATGCGCTTCAGGGTAGCATCGTTGGTACTTTCAATGCCATATTCCACCAAAAGGAACGCTTTTTCGTTCAGCTGCTGCAGATAATCAAGCAGTTCATTGGGCATGCAGTCGGGACGGGTTCCGATAACCAGCCCCACTACCCCATCCACGCTGAGAGCTTCTTCGTATTTCTGTTTCAGCTCTTCAAGTTCCGAATAAGTATTTGTGTATGCCTGAAAGTAGGCCAAATACTTCATATCCGGATATTTACGAGCAAAAAACAGCTTACCCTCTTCCAACTGCTCTTTTACAGATTTTTCTGTCTTGCAGTATTCCGGGTTAAACGTCTGATTGTTGCAGTAGGTACAACCGCCCTTCCCCTTTACCCCATCCCTGTTGGGACAAGTAAAGCCGGCATTAAGCGAAATTTTCTGAACTTTACATTCAAAATGATTTCGAAGAAAAGTAGAAAAGTCGTTATAGGCGGGTTTCTGATTCATGCTATTTTCTTAATTAAAACGCAAAGGTACGCAATTTATTCCAAATAAGCGAAGGAATTCATACCCCACCAGTCATAAGCCCTCCTTCAGGGTGATGCATCAACACTAACAAGGAATTTTACATCGTGCCATTCATTTAGCGGGAGGCTGTTTTCTTTTCCGATTCTTACGTTATACATTCGTAATTCCTTGTACAAAAGAATGCATTGTTTTGTACAGAAGAAAAGATTGTTTTGTACAAAAGAATGCATTCTTCTGTACAGAAAAAAAACAATACAACAGGTTCTTTTTATTTTATCTGCCGATAACCTCATTTTAGAGCCATACAGTTGTTTACAGCATTTATATCCAAAAGTATCTTAAGTTTCACTTTATACGATCCAGACTCCTGTCCTCTAAACATTACATACAGCAAAATGAACACTTGTAGATTGGTATCTCTTCGTTTTGGAAAAAGAATAAAAGATTCTTTTAAGCCATTACATACACATTGAATGTAGAAAATTTTAAAAAGATCCATTATCTTTGAGGCAGCGCAGTGTTGTTAAAAAATGACAGTGTGGAAACATTGTATTACGGTTATATGGACAACCAGAGATCTTTGATAGCACAGACAGACCAAAACGGAACTTTGGCAGAAAAATATGTATATGATCAATGGGGAGCAAGATTAAATCCTTATGATTGGACAGATAAAGATAATCGTACATTGTGGATTAAAAATAGAGGCTATACCGGATACGAACATTTAAAAATGTTCAACATCATAAATATGAATGGTCACTAGATTGAAGGTAAATCACAGATTGAAAATTGAATGGTTATTTTACCTAGTTTACTCTTAAAAGGAGGTACTTTTACTATTAACTCTTGGAGGGAATTATGCAAAATATAATTTATGGGAATGCAAAAGAAATACAGAATTTGTTGATCAAACTTTATATTACTTAGGTAAAGCTAATGATCTTATAGATGTTTTAGTCAAGACTACTGTTATTAATGGTTTAACTAAAAGTATGATTTTAAAAGCAAAAAATATAGAAAAAACAACAATCTGGATTAGTGTAGGAGTTAATATCCTTCAAGTAGAAAATGCATTTCTTAAAGATGGGAATCATTTAGGAAATAATTCAAATAAAGCAATAGCAGGAGCAGTTGGTGGATGGGCAGGTGCAAAGATTGGCTTTGAAATAGGAGCAGCTTCAGGAGCGATATTAGGATGGCAAATAGGGCTATATTTTGAAGGTGTCGGTGCAATATCTGGAACAATAGGAGGTGGTCTTATTGGTTCCTGTGGTGGAGCTTGGGGAGGTAGCACTCTTGTAGAAAGTTTTTTTAATCAATAATTATTAATTAAAATGAAGAAAATTGAATGGTTTTGGAATATGATTCACTATATGTTATACAGATGGGATATAAGTTTCAGCATTGCATTGAACTATACACTTCCATTTTATTGGATAAATAAAATTCCAGCGGTAAGAAGACATAAAGAAAAAATTGGTATGCCCAAGATGAACGATTATTATAGAGAAATGATGAATAATCCCAAACATGGCTCAAGTATTATATGGGCGGGTGGTGAAATCGGAGTAATATTTATCTTATTTACAGCAAGTATTTTTAACATTCTTCAGACTGTTCTAGATTTTAAAAACTTGTATAGTTGTATTTATGAGAATATATTATACATAATTCTATATCTCATTCTTATTATAATGCCAGGATATTTTATATGCCAGAAATTATTATTTCAAAATGATAAATATCTTGAATATTTTAGTGAATTTGATCAAATTCCGAAAAACAAGAAAATTATATGGGGGTTTGTCACTTTGTTCATAATCATTTTAGATATTAGCCTATTTTTAGGGAGTTTTGTATTGATTCATTAAATATAGGTAATATACAAATATAAGAAGAGAAGAATAAAAATAATTAATTAAAATGATATGTAAAAATTGAATAGAGAATGGTGGGTGCAGACTCACCATTCTTTTATTAAACCTCAGATTGTATCTTATACAAGCTATTCATATCAAAGAAAACTTTTAAGAGATGCACTCTGCATAATCGATTAAATTACTTATTTTTGCAGGACATAACAGAAATCAGAATTATTGCAACATGAGAAAAATTAGTTTTCTATTGATATTTTGCGCGCTTACATTGACTGTTTTTGCACAGGGCGGCAAGGTGTTGACATTTAAAGATGCTGTAGAAGGCAAATATTACGGCGAAAGATTAGGTAAAGTGGTGCCTATGGCCGATGGTGAACATTACACAATGATAAGCAAGGACAAGAAACGCATTGTGAAGTATTCATTCAAAACCGGCAAAGAGGTGGAAACCCTTTTCGATGTGGCAACCGCCCGCGAATGCAAGTTCAAGAGTTTTGATGATTACCAGCTCTCACCTGATGAAACAAAAATCCTGATTCAGACAGAGACACAGCATATTTACCGCCATTCCTTTACGGCTGTTCATTACGTTTACACCATCAAACGAAATGTAGTGGAAAAACTATCCGACGGCGGCCCTCAGCAGGTACCTACCTTCTCGCCGGATGGCAATATGGTTGCCTTTGTAAGAGATAATAATATCTTCTTGGTGAAGTTCCTTTATGGCAACAGTGAATCGCAAGTTACTACAGACGGGAAATTCGGTAAAGTGATTAACGGTATTCCCGACTGGGTTTACGAAGAGGAGTTCTCCTTCAATCGCGCACTTGAATTCAGCCCCGACAATAAGATGATTGCTTTCGTACGCTTCGACGAATCGGAAGTGCCGATGTACTCCATTCAGTTGTTTAAAGGAGAATCTCCTTCCATCGACCAATTTGAGTACTATCCTGGAGCCTATTCCTACAAATACCCGAAAGCCGGCCACGTTAACTCGTTAGTTACTGTACACTCATTCGATATTAAATCGAAGGTAACCCGCAAACTGGATATTCCAATCAAAAAGGAGGATTACATCCCACGCATCCGCTTTACTAAAGATGAGAACAAGTTGGCTGTAATGACCCTGAACCGTACACAGAACAAGTTCGACATGTACTTTGTGAATCCTCGTTCGGGCATTGCCAAACTGATTCTTAGAGATGAAAGTAAATACTACATCGGCGAAAACAGCTTGGATAACATTGAGTTCTATCCCAACAATTTCAGCTTTATGAGCGAAAAGGACGGGTTTAACCACCTCTACTGGTACTCCATTGGCGGCAACCTGATTAAGCAGGTGACCAAAGGGGACTTTGAAGTGAGCAAATACCATGGATGGGACCCTGCAACCAACACTTTCTACTATGAAAGCAATGAAGGAAATACGCTTCGGAAAGCTGTATATGCCATCGACATCAAAGGGAGAAAGACAAAACTCACCGAGAAAGAAGGAACAAACAGTGCCATGTTTGCAAGCACAATGAAATACTTTATCAACACTTACTCAAACCTGACCACTCCGCCGGTAATTACGCTGAACGACAATAAGGGAAAGGAACTGAGCGTGCTTGTGAGCAATGCCAAAATAAAAGAGGCTATCGCCCAGATGGAGATGCCGAAAAAGGAATTCTTCTCGTTCACCACTTCCGAAGGTGTGAAATTAAACGGATGGATGATGAAGCCTGCCAACTTCTCTGAATCGAAGAAATACCCGGTTATCCTTTACCAATACAGCGGACCGGGCACACAACAGGTGGCAGACCGCTGGAATATTGGAGAAACAAGAAACGGACTGGGATGGGAAGCGTACATGACCACACAAGGATTTATCATTGCTTGTGTAGACGGACGTGGAACCGGTGGCCGTGGCGAAGAGTTTACCAAATGCACCTACATGCAACTTGGGGTAAAAGAGGCGAAAGACCAGGTGGAAGCGGCCAAATACATAAACAAGCTGCCTTATGTGGATGAAGGAAGAATCGGCATTTGGGGATGGAGCTTTGGCGGATACAACACCATTATGAGTATGAGTGAAGGAAGTGCCGCGTTTAAGGCAGGCGTTGCCGTGGCTCCTGTTACCGACTGGAAGTTTTACGATACTACCTATGGCGAACGCTTTATGCGCACCCCGCAGGAGAATGCCGACGGATATGCAGCTTCATCGGCATTTACACGTGCTGATAAGTTAAGCGGAAAACTACTGATTATACATGGTTCGGCTGATGATAATGTGCACTACCAGAATGTAGCGGAATATTGCGAGCAATTGGTACAAGCCAACAAGCAGTTTGAAATGCAGGTTTACACCAACCGCGACCATGGTATTTATGGAGGAAACACCCGCAACCATCTATTTACACGCATTACAGAGTTCTTCAAGAACAATCTGTAATATCTTTAAGAAAATACTATCAAGAACACAAGCAAAATGGAAAGAGTCAAGAAACCGGAGTGGTTAAAAATAAGTATTGGAAGCAACGAGCGCTACACAGATACAAAGCGGATTGTTGAATCGAACAAGCTGCATACCATTTGTAGTAGCGGACGTTGCCCTAATATGGGGGAATGCTGGGGGAAAGGAACTGCAACCTTTATGATTTGCGGGGATGTTTGTACCCGTTCCTGCAAATTCTGCAATACCCTAACCGGGAAACCGCTTCCGCTAAACCCGGAAGAGCCGAAAAAAGTGGCTGAATCAATCCGGTTGATGAATCTTTCGCATGCAGTAATCACCTCGGTGGACAGGGACGACCTGCCCGACTTGGGGGCATCACACTGGGCAAAGACCCTTTGCGAGATTAAACATCTCAATCCGAAAACAACCACCGAAGTGCTGATTCCCGATTTTCAAGGGAAAATGGAGCTGGTAGATATGGTTATTGAGGCTAAACCCGATATCATTTCGCATAATATGGAGACTGTGCGCCGCATCAGCCCTGTTGTACGAAGCGCGGCAAATTACGAAACCAGCCTGAAAGTCATTGCAAGAGTGGCACAAAGTGGTCTGGTTGCCAAATCGGGAATCATGGTTGGTTTGGGAGAAACACCCGAAGAGGTGAAAGAGTTGATGGACGACCTTCTGCAGCAAGGTTGCCAGATTCTGACCATCGGGCAATACCTGCAACCGTCTCACAAACATTTCCCGGTTGCGGCATATATTACTCCAGTTCAGTTCGATGCTTACAAAGAATCCGGTCTGAGAAAAGGATTTAAACAGGTAGAAAGCGCTCCACTTGTTCGTTCGTCATATCATGCAGAGAAACATATTTTAAAGAATCCGACAAAATAAGAACCAATCGAAAGAAAAATTGTTCTATGTTAAAATAGAAGTGATTATATGGGAATTTCTTTCATTAAAAAAGCGTCCGGATTATTTATAATAAATGGCACCATCGGAATTTTGCCAATAGCTGTTTGCATGCTCCTCAGTGAATTCTTGCCTGATCCGACAGCTATTTATATAAGCATTATCACCAGTATATGTTTCTCGGCTCTGCTTTATTTTTTGATTGGATTTGGAGGAAGTCCGATACTTTCTTCGGCATCCACCCTTCTGCTCATCTTGCTTGGCATATCCACCTTTATCCCGGCTATCAGCATACCCAAGGGAATGTTGCCCTTTTATGCGGAGATAGGGGTTATTATCTTTGTCTCCATCCTTCTTTACGAACGAAGAAAAATAAAGAAACTGATATTAAGGGTGAACAGCTCTCGTTATGATGAAAATGTTATGCATAGCATCAACTCAGGAGCAATTTATTCAAGATTGATACAACTTTTATGTATCCCTCATTTTATCATTACTTCGCTATTTATTATATTCGGTTCGCCCCTGGGGCCAAGAACCAGTTTAATCCTGCTCCATATTCTGCCTCCGACGATTTTCATTTCAGCTATTATCATTAGTCAGATTGGACTGTCAATGCTTTATTCATTAGCAAGACGGGTGGATAACATTCCTGTACTGAACGAAAAGGGTGAAGTTATCGATAAGAAATACAGTTTCGAGGCATACTATTACAAAAACAGATATCTGAATCCGGTTATCCGCATTGCCGTGATATCAAACGGCATGATGTTTCTTTGTCGACGCCCCGAAAAGTTCAACTACAATCCGGGAAAAATAGACCTCCCAATGGAAACGTATTTACAGTATGAAGAGAAGCCGGAAGATGGGGTAAAAAGGATTCTCAGAAAATATTTTCCAGAGAATGAAGAACTCGATCCAAGGTTCAGCATTAAATATCGATTCAAAAACGAGGAAACCAATCGTCTTATCTACCTATATATACTTTATGTGGAAGATGACAGCCAGCTCTGTAATCCCCGATTCCAGGATGGGAAGCTGTGGACTATACAGCAAATTGAATCAAACCTGAACAAAGGTTATTTTGGAGACTGCTTCGAAGATGAATACGAACAGTTGAAAGATGCGGTATTGTTCAGCGAAGAGTTTAAGTAAACCGTATTCAGGTTACTTATACAGCAAGAAAATACAAGGAATCTTTGTCAGATCGGGCAACTTGCCTTTCCACTCTTTTACCGTTTTTGTTTTAATATACTCTCCTTCGCAGGTAATATTTGCTGCAATGCACAGTTTAGTCTGCGGACGGCAGTTATTAAGGATATCCTCCGCCATCTTATTGTTACGATAAGGTGTTTCAATAAAGAGCTGAGTCTGGTTTTCAGAGTAAATACGCTGCTCCAAGTGTTTCAATGTTTTTATCCGTTCGGCAGGTTCTATGGGAATATAACCATGGAAAGCAAAGCTCTGCCCGTTAAAACCGGAAGCCATCACTGAAAGAATAATAGAAGAGGGACCAACCAACGGAACAACCTTCAGATTCTTTTTCTGTGCAATAGCCACAACATCCGCACCTGGATCGGCAACAGCAGGACATCCTGCTTCGGATATTACTCCCATAGGCATGCCTTGAGTAAGAGGTTTGAGATAACCAGAAATTTCTTCCGGAGAAGTATACTTGTTTAAAGGATAAAATGTTAGTGTATCAATATCAATCTCCCTATCAACCTTCTTCAGGAAACGACGGGCCGACCGGATATCTTCAACTATAAAATGCTTGATTTGAACAATTATCTGTTTATTGTATTGCGGTAAAACTGATTCAATAGGAGTATCACCTAATGTGACGGGGATAAGATATAAAGCAACTTCCATTATCTGGTTTTAATATTAAGGGTTAAATCTCGACTCCGAGAGCATACGGGTATAATCATTCATCTCGAGAAGTTCCTTAAGCGTCATATTCTTATGGTTCTTCATATATGAGTCCACAATCTGCATTCCCATCCACACACCTGTCATCATTGGCGAATTATCACCAAAGAAAGCTGTATTAGGGGCTTGCTTAAGATATTTGCGAATAATCATCGGGTCGGTACTGTTTAGATGTCCGTTCTGTAACATGTATCCCCAAATATTCTTGCTATTGAATTTGCACCACTCCTCTTCGTGTTTTGTATAGTTCAACTCTTCACCGAAGCTCTTGTATTCGAGTATTTTTGAAACCACATAATGCACTTTCGCATAATAAAGCATCACATCCAGCAAATGTCCCTTGTTATTCTCAGGGAAAGGATACTCGCTAAACAGAAAAAAGCTGAAACAATCCGGCAAAATACGATCAGGCTTCATGCTTTTTCGCTGATAATCGTAGAAATAGCGTTTATAGAGCATGTAATCTTCGCCCATGTATTTGTCAATACTAAAGCCAAGAATGGAATCACCCACAACAACCGACTCGTTTAATGCGGATATCTGAGAATATATATGAGGAATTTTAAGCGCCGGAATTTCTTTCTTTAGTTTTTTGAATCCTTTTTTGAAACCTTTTTCAAGACGGTTCATATCGCTGAACTTTCTTAAAGCATCTGTTGTAAGCATACGAAGTGTGGAATCAGAATAGAATTCCTTCAACTTTGTGTTTATCTTATCGTCATTTACCTGTCCAAGGCGTAAAACATCTTCGATAAGGTATTTGGTTTCTTGCAGATACTCTGTATTTAGTTTCTTTAAAGCAGAAAAGCTATTAAACTCAACGTATTCATTAAGAACTTTATCATAACGTTCAATTTCTATTCTTTCGACCGCATTGCCCCGCTCCTTCTTTCCTGAAGCCAGATGACAGGAAAAAAAGATCAGACACATAAGACAAAAGAATATAAATTTCCTCATAAAAAAAGTTGCAGTGAAAAGCTGCAAATAGCTTTTCACTGCTTAATTATTTATCCGTAAATAATGTTTCCTTTATCATCGCGGTATTGATCAAAGCTCTTTTCGTATTGATCCATTGCGCGAAGACTCATACCCATGCTAGAGAATCCTCCGTCATGGAATAAAGTCTGCATAGTCACCTTACGGGTCAGGTCGGAGAACATGGTGATACAATAATCTGCACATTCATCAGCATCTGCATTTCCCAGCGGAGACATGCGATCGGAGAAGTCAATCAGTTTATCCATTCCTTTAATACCAGAACCAGCAGTAGTCATTGTTGGTGACTGAGAGATGGTATTTACACGAACATTATGTTCTCTACCATAAATATATCCAAAACTACGTGCAATAGATTCAAGCATTGCTTTAGCATCAGCCATATCGTTATATCCGAACAATGTACGTTGTGCTGCTACATAAGTCAAAGCAATAATTGATCCATATTCTGCAACTGCATTCATTTTCTTGGCAACCTGCAGCATTTTGTGAAATGAAATAGCCGAGATATCTATTGTTTTAGCAAGCAAATCATAATCCAGATCATCATATGTACGCTTCTTACGAACGTTAGGAGACATACCAATTGAATGCAAAACAAAGTCAACCGGTCCGCCTAATATTGCCATTGAGCGTCTGAATACTTCTTCAAGATCTTCCACAGATGTAGCATCTGCTGGAATCACCTCACAATTTAATTGCTCAGCCAGCGCAGAGACTTCGCCCATACGCACGGCTACCGGAGTGTTTGACAATGTAATGGTAGCACCTTCTTCAACAGCACGTACAGCAACCTTCCAAGCAATTGATTGCTCGTTAAGTGCACCAAAAATTATCCCTCTTTTACCTTTTAATAAATTGTAACTCATACCTAGTCTAATTAGTTAATTTGGGGTGCAAAGATACAAACATTTCTTAAATATAAGGAAAATAGTTGCTAAGTTTAACTTTAATAGCCTACAAATTGACAAAAAAAACAGAAAAAATGCCATGAAATCAACGATTAAAACAGGGTGTTAAAATGAATATATTTCTAGTTGCAACAAAGCTATTTTCCTGTTATATTATTTGTTTGATGAAAACAAAATGCATTTATTTAAATATGATTGTAACTTTATTAGTAAACAGACAACCATCTTAATTAGTTTTCAATAAGGCTATTATAAAAACTATCATTTCAAATCTACCACAAAAAAGACTAAAGATAGATTCTAAACTCTTCAACCTGCTATATTTTCCTTAATTTTGCAATAAAAATAGAAACGATGAAGAAATTAGTAATATTCGATTTAGACGGAACCCTATTGAACACCATTGCCGACTTGGCTCAAAGCACCAATTATGCATTGAAAGAGTGCGGTTTCCCGGAACATGAAGAAGAGGAATATAAATATTTTGTGGGTAACGGCATTTACAAACTATTTGAGCGTGCTTTGCCCGAAAGTGAAAAAAGTGAGGAAAACATTGCAAATGTCCGCAAACATTTCCTGATTCACTACGGAGTACATAACATGGACCATAGCTGTCCCTACCCTGGTATTATGAATTTACTTGAAAATCTTCACAAAAAAGGATTAAAACTTGCTGTTGCGTCCAATAAATATCAGGCAGCTACAGAAAGGCTTATTAAACATTACTTCAGTGAAATTCCCTTTGTGGCAGTATTCGGACAACGGGAAGGAGTCAAGGCTAAACCCGATCCTACTATCGTGGAAGATATCCTTGCGATTTTTCCAGTAGATAAAAAGGATGTGCTCTACGTTGGCGACACAGGTATTGATATGCAAACCGCCTTGAATGCGGGAATCACAGCTGCAGGTGTAACATGGGGATTCCGTCAGCGAGCCGAGCTTGAACAATATAGTCCTGCATATATTGTAAACCAGGCTGAAGAAATTCTGGAACTTATTTCTTAAGCTAGTAGATCTCTTGTTTTTAATATGCTAAAGAGTAATTTTCAACCGAGGTCTAAATTTGATTAATTATAACTCCATAACTGATCTCACTTTGGTAAAATATTTCCTTTCCATTTGCTTATCGTATTCGCATGAAGAAAGGAAATATTTATGTTAGAATTGTATTGGCAGCTAAAATTCATTTTTCAAAGCAAATTCAATGTAATTAATAAAGAAACCACTTCTTATCATTATCTATTTACAGAATTAACACATCATCAATAATTTGCTTAAACAATGTTTTAAAGCGTTAACTAGCAAGTATTTAGTTAAATAATATTGAAAATACTAATATTTATTTTCAAACATCTTCTATCCTATAAGCGTTTCAGGATTTTCATGTGTTTTTTTTATAAAACGGGAATTCACCCCTTAGAACTTTTGAGCTATTTTAGATGTTTTCTATTTGAAGAACGTGATTATAAAAGAAGTTCTAGTTAACACTAATTTAGAAGGCTATATGAAAGAATATTTAATTTATATATCGTTTATAGCTCTGAGTTTCATTCTGGCTCTAGTCATAGAAAGTTTTCTTCTACCCAAAATAATAGCAATTTCAAGAAAAAAATGTTTATTTGACATTCCAGACGAAAGGAAACAACATGGAGCCCTTATCTCCCGTTTAGGAGGTATCTCTTTTTTGCCAACATTACTCTTAGCAACCACAATTACACTCTTTATCAGTATAAAAGTTAATGAGACTACCGATTATAGTCAATTTTATGATATTCTGACAGATTTTATGATGGTTGTATCGGGAGTAATGATACTCTATATTATAGGAATTAAAGATGATTTAACCGAGGTAAATTATCGGAAAAAGTTTGTGGCACAATTTATCGCATCTATATTTCTGATACTGAGCGGTACTTACATCAATAATCTATATGGCTTATTTGGTATTTACTATATTCCAATGTGGATTGGCGCACCTTTAACCATCTTATTATGCATTTTTATTACTAACTCAATAAATCTTATTGACGGGATAGATGGTCTGGCTTCTGGCATTTGCGGAATAGCATTAACCTTTTATGGTTGTTTGTTTTTTGTTAGCGAACAATGGACATATGCTATTATTTGCTTTTCCATGTTAGGCACATTAACCTCTTTCTTCTATTTTAATGTACTTAGTCGTAGAAACAAAATATTCATGGGTGATACGGGATCTCTGATGCTGGGATTTTTACTTTCTTTCCTAGGTATTAGACTTGCCATGAATCTACCCGAAATAACATCATTCACTCCTGAAGGAGGCATCCTGACTATTGGTTCTGCACTTTTCGTTCCTATGTTTGACACCATCAAAGTGATGTACGCGAGAATCCGTGTACATCGGAACATGTTTTGTCCAGATAGAAGGCATATTCATCACCGGCTTATTGACATTGGTTTTTCAAACAGGGCAACAATGTTAATGATTATTGCAGCATCTTTATTAATAACCTTAACTAATTTTATTGCACTAAATTATATTGATATCAACATTGTTTTCTTCATTGATTTACTAGTAATATACACTTATAACAAAGTCATTGCTACAGCAAGAAACAAGAAAAGAGAAAGAGAAATTTCACTTGCTCGGTTCCCCCAAAAGGGATCGCAGAACAGTTGCGAAACATTGATGTAAATCCATAGTGATCTCACACATTAAATACCAATAGAGTGTAATTAATCAAAACTTATAATGAAGTTGGGTAATACAAAGTATATATCAGTAATAGATAAAATTAATCAATGATTTCCTCTCTGATTACTAGAATATGTTCGTGCTAGTCGAACAACAAAAAGAGGCTACCTCAAATGAAGCAGCCTCTTTTTATTTAGACTTCATAATCCGATTAGGAAAGCAAATGAAGCTTGTTCTGACTTTCCAGTTTCAGGATTAATTCACCAAAGGTTGAATTAACCCAGGCAAACCAATCGCGGGTATACTTTTTCGGATTATCCTTGTAGAATGATTCATGCATAAATCCAGTATCAGCATCCGTATCACGCAACATCTTCAGGCATTTTCTTATCTCGATATCATCCGTACTGGTCATTGCTTTCATGAGGATGCTTAACGGCCAGATCATATCCAAACTCACGTGAGAAACGTGGGGGCCGCCAATACCTTCTCCTGCTGTACCTTTGAAGAAGTAAGGATTATCACTGCTCCATACATATTTGCGGGTATTCTGATAAATCTCATCATTCACCGAAGCGCAATCAATGTATGGCAACGACAATAAACCTGGAACATTAGCGTCGTCCATCAGCAACACACTTCCGTAACCATCCACTTCGTATGCGTAGATTTTTCCATATTTCGGATGATCAACAATCCCGTATTTCTGTATAGCAGCCATAACTTCGTCGGACAAAGCTTCACATTCACGGGCAAAAGTAGCATCACGTGTAACTTTGCGTGAAATTTCAGCCACCTGTCTCAAAGATGTTACCGCAAAAAGATTGGACGGAATCAGGAAACCAAATGTTGAAGCATCGTCAGATGGACGGAAAGTTGATACAATCAGCCCGACTGGATTTACCGGAGAGCCATATCCATCATTGGATTGTGTATCTAATTGCTTCTCGGTGACACGTTGGAATTTATACGGTCCGAGTCCATTTTTCCTCTGTTGTTCTTTGAATGTCTTAACAACCAGACGCATGGCATCTTGCCAAGTAGAATCAAACACCGATGTGTCTGAAGTCTGTTTCCAGTAGCCGTAAGCCAGACGAATTGGGAAGCACAACGAATCTATTTCCCATTTACGTTCATGAAGTTCGGGTTTCATGGTTGTGAGGTCAGTTGCCCATTCACTTCCTGTCGGACCATCATTAAAGGCATTAGCATATGGATCTATCAGAATACATTTTGTCTGGCGACGAATTACCCCTTGGAACAACAGCTTCAACTGCGGGTCTTTCTCAACCAGTGACATGTACGGCCAAACCTGAGCTGAAGAGTCGCGCAACCACATGGCATGGATATCACCGGTATACACAAATGTATCCGGTTTGTTATCAATCATTCTAAAGTTGACTGTGGTATCCAGTGTATTAGGATAACAATTTTCAAACATCCAGGCCAGTTTGGGGTCCTTGATTTTCTTCTTTATTCTTACAATTGTTTCTTCAACTGCTTTTGAGGTAAAATGGCGCTTAGCCAATTCAGGACGTTTACTTGCAAATGCCTCTTTCTGGAAAACAGAGGAAACTGATTTTCCATAAGTATCCAGAGTACTGCCAACGGCAAGAGCTGCAAGTCCCAGGCCTCCTTTTTTCAAAAAATCTCTGCGTGAAGTCATAATATCAAATTATTTAATTTTTGGAATGGAAATCTCTTTCTCTGCAACATTCCATCCGGAAACTGTTACTACCAAACGTGATTTGGATGAAGCGTTGTATTCTACTTCAATCTTCTTCTCTCCTCCAGGAACTACAGAACAGTAATTGTCACTGAAGAATGTTGGAAGAATTCTTTCGCCACTCTTTTTATCAACAACAGATATACGGTTAAAGAATGCAACCGGGTTACCTGTCGGATTTGAGAGTGTAACCTCCAGTTTACCAGCTTTCAATGGCTTAACAGCAACTTTCAGTTTGGCTTCCTTCATCTGTGCCAAGCCCGAATATTTGCCATTTCCATCAGGTTGCCAGTATATATTCTCACTTACAACATTCTTATTTGCGCCCATCAGCTGCAATTGTAGGAATCCACCCTTTTCCTTGGCAAGAACATCAAGTTCTTTTTTAATATTGTTAAGCTTTTTGCTGCAGGAAGCATCGATAGAAGATGTTTCCTGTTTAATCAGGCTGTTCTTTCCATCCATATCAATCCAATTAGCCACTAAAGTAAGATTTGAAACCGGATCGAAGCCATTATTAACAAGCATCAAAGTACCGTCAACCGGGTTGCACATAGCATGCAGTTTTTCACTTCCGTTTCTCAATCCATATAGACAGGCGTTTACATCAAGATAATAATCGTACATCTGACCACGCATAGCCGTCCATGGGTTTTGAGTCTTCCAGATGATGACCCCTGTATACCAGCTCCACATATGTGAGCTGAATCCTTCCATCAGTCCACGGTACTGATCATAATTCACCAACTGAGCTTTGCGGCAAAAATCATGAATATCCTTTGGAGTACCGTAAGGCTCAAGAGAACCTTCGTAGCCAACACCGGTATAGGTATGATATGTCCATACAGAATCAGCAGTTTCACTCGGTTTCTGGTTAGGGTGATGAACAGGTAGATTCATGTTCTTTTCCGGGATAAACCGTTTCAGAGATTCATAATCACCAACACCTACAGAACCTACTTCCGAGTTGAAAGGCCAGGTCTTGTGGTTCCAGAACACACTCAGAGGCTGAATTGTGTAAGGACCATCACCATTACCACCGATTGTATTCAAAGACATCTTCTCAGTGTTTGAGTAATCAAAGAAGATGCGGGTTCCATCCAGAGCCGGCAATATTGAATCGCGCAATGTATGAAGAATATCATCGGGAGGCGCTATTTCATTTCCTCCGCACCAGATTGCCAATGAAGGATGGTTGCGTACCATTTTAATCATGTCAGCAGCAGATTCAAGGAAGAGGTTATGATTATCCGGATATTTGCGTCTTGTCCATTGGTCGTCTATTTTAAAAGGATCGAGCCATCTTCCGTTGCAGTCGCCAGACATCCAGAAATCTTGGAAAACCAACATACCGTAACGGTCGCAAGCTTCATAGAACTCAGGACGTTCAACCAAAGCACCACCCCAGATGCGGATTAAATTGAGGTTCATATCACGATGGAAGCGAATTTCCGCGTCATACCGTTCAGGAGAAAAACGAAGCATTGCATCCGAGATAATCCAGTTTCCACCTTTTATAAATATTTTCTGCCCGTTCACATGAGTCTCACGGCTTTGTGTAATCGGGTTCCATGGCGTTTGAATCTCTCTCACACCAAACTGAACAGTTTCACTATCGGAAACAGTTTTATCTTCTTTTTCAAACGTCAGTTCAGATTTGTAAAGGTTTTGTTCGCCATAACCTGCAGGCCACCACAACTTCGGGTTTTTCAGTATATAGTTAGGCAAAGAGACTTTAACTGTTTTATGAGGTTCAATGCTCACCTTTTGAGAGACAACATCCCCTTCAACAGAGAACTTCAGAACTCCCGATATTTTTTCTGCGGAAGCATTCTCAAGTTCGGCCGAAACCTTTATCACTGCATCTTTCTGCACTCCATCTGGAACACGTTTCCCTGGAACAAGTGTTACGATATGCGGATTAACAAGATTCACGCTACCTGTTTTCTCGATATAGACCTTATCCCATATTCCGGTATTACGGTCTCTGATTGGTTGAATCCAGTCCCATCCAGCTACATATTGGTGAGAAACATTACGTGCAATCGCCCCGTCGCCTCCTTGCCCTCCATTCGGGTTACCTACAGGATTAGGAGGATAGACAATCACTGCCAAACGGTTATCACCACTTTTTGACAACATGCTTGTAATATTGAATGTTTTGCGCAGAAACATTCCTTCATAAGGTTCTTTATTAACCAGCTGTCCGTTTAAATAAATCTTACAACTATAGTTTATTCCTCTGAATGTAAGCCATACTTGGTTCCCATTTACGGGAGTTTCTTCCTTGAAACTCTTAACAAACCAATAGGTATAATGGTCTCTTCCTGTCTTATAAATATCAGGAATAAGCTCATTATTCATTCCGTAAAATGGATCCGGAATCTCTTTATTTGCCAGCAAAGTGGTCAGGACAGTACCTGGAACAACGGCATTCTTCCATGCCGACAACGAATAAGAGGGAGTTGAAATAGCTTCTCCCGTAGCTTTCTCATCTTCTATCGATCTGCATTTCCATCCGCTATTTAGCTCATAGCGGTTTTGAGCAGTTACACCGGTAAAACATAACAAGAATAGCCAAACAATAAAACTGTTTCTTTTCATTATAATTTTTAGTTGATTTATGTTTGTTGGTTTAAAGTGATTATTTACATTTCAGATTGAGGGCGATCGGCCGGTGCAGTACCCCAGGAAGAAGGTTTAGCACCCATCTCCATCACCAGTTTTCCTCCGTTCATGATATCCTGGTAACGGATATAAGATTTTGTGTACTCTTTTCCGTTCAAGGTTATACGTTGAATATATTTATTTACATTGCTATTATTTCGGACATCCATAGTGAAAGTCTTGTTATTACCCACATTTATGACAGCGCTGTTAATAACCGGACTACCAAAAACATAGCATCCGTTTGACGGATTAACAGGATAGAATCCCATTGCAGAAAGAACGTACCATGCAGACATCTGTCCCACATCTTCGTTACCACAAAGACCATCAAAGCGATCGGTATATAATGTATTCATGATTTCACGTACCTTATCTGCAGTTTTCCATGGCTGCCCCACATAAGCATACATATAAGTAATATGGTGGCTGGGCTCGTTACCATGAGCATATTGTCCAATCAGACCACTAATATCAGGCGATGCATCTGCACCTAGATCTCCCTTAGCAAGGAACAACGAATCAAGCTTGGTAGTAAAGGGTTTGTCTCCTCCGAAAAGGTGAATCAATCCTTCGACATCCTGCGGAACAAGCCAGGTATACTGCCATGCGTTTCCTTCTGTATAATCATTCTGGCGGTGAATGGAAGAGAACGGATTGAAAGGAGTTCTCCAAGAGCCATCAGCCATACGTCCACGAACGAAACCAGTACTTGCATCGAAGTACTTCTTGTAGGCTTTACCCCGGTTGTCGAAATAATTGTAATCTTCTTTATTTCCTTCTTTTTTGGCTACCTGACCCACGCTCCAGTCTGCAATGGCATATTCCATACCCATAGCAACAGATTCAACAGTACTATCAGCAGGTATATATCCATATTTTTTCACGTATTTCAGTCCTCTACCATCAAGCATCATAGTATTCTTCATTGCTTCATAAGCGAGTTTTCTATCAAAACCTTTGATTCCTTTCAGATATGCATCTGCAATAACCGGAACAGCGGGGCATCCCACCATACAGTAGGTTTCATTACCCATCAGATGCCATACCGGAAGCTCTCCCTGTTGCTGATAGATAGCAAGCATGGTATTCACAAAATCAGCAGTTCTTTCCGGCTGAAGAAGTGTAAAAAGAGGATGTGCTGCACGGTAAGTATCCCACAATGAGAATGTGGTATAATTTGTGAAAGAGGCATTTTTGTGAACTTTTTTATCTGCTCCTCTATAATCTTTGTCTACGTCTCCAAATACCGACGGTGCTATCATGGTATGATACAAAGCAGTATAGAATGTGCGCATACGAGCAGGAGAGTCTGCTTTAACAACCACCTTGCCAAGTTCCTTATTCCAGGCAGCATCTGCATTGGCTACTGTCCGCTTGAAATTCCATCCGGCCAATTCTGCTTTCATGTTTAACTTTGCATTTTCTATGCTTACAGGCGAAATGGCTACCTTAACCATGATAACCTCGTTGGCAGCTGTATTAAATGTTGCAACACCGTAAGCTCTGCGGGCTTTCAATGTCCTGCCTGGTTTCACTGCAGTTGTGTCGGATACTGTAAAGTTTTTAAATGGTTTGGAAAAAGTCGCGTAGAAAAATATACGTTGATCATTAGCCCATCCTTTGGAGAATCTGTATCCGGAGATAGTGCTGTCAGTCTCGGCGGTAATATATGTTTCCATAGGATTATCCCAACCGATTCCCTGTTCGAGGTTTATGATGATTCCGGCCTCTGTGGCTTTTGGATAAGTGTATTTATGGAAGCTGACACGTTTTGTGGCAGTCAGTTCAACACCGATATTGTATCTTTTCAGGTGAACCGAGTAATATCCGGGACGGGCAACTTCTTGTTTGTGTGAAAACAGAGAAACATATCCGCTTTCCGGTTTTGAAGGGGTACCTTTGGCTAATTTCACTTTTCCTATAACAGGCATCAGTGAGATATCTCCCAAATCACCAATTCCGGTACCGCTCAGGTGAGTCTGAGAGAATCCGACAATGGTTGAATCGGCATAATTATAACCCGAACACCAGTCCCAACCAGTTGAGAGGTTTACTGGACCAACCTGCACTGCTCCGAAAGGAACATTTGCTCCCATAAATACGTGTCCATGTAAACCTGTCCCAATAAAAGGGTCTACATATTGTGTAAGACTTGCCTTGCGAACACTCTGTTTAGTTTGTTGAGCTGAACCAGGAAGCATGCACGCTACTAGTGCTAGACAGACAAACAGTCTCTTAAAAGGACTTTTAAATAAAGCTTTTTGTTTCATACTATATACCTTAGGTTTGTTTACTTGCTAATAGGTAACAAATATAAGGAATATAGGTGGAAAAACTTAAATTATACTATACTTAATAGGTTATTTTTGAGATTTATTAGTAAAAATCCGTTCCATTAATTGCCATTTCTCTGAAGAAGAAGCTCCTGGTGATACCAATTGAAAAACAGACATATACTCTTCCCATTCAGCCTGACGAGGAAGAGTAGCCAGTTTGGCCATTGCGACATCCCATTCAAAATCCAAAGGAGTCTCAACAATCATAAAAAGTCTTGTTCCCAATAGAAAAATTTCCATTTCCAGAATACCCACCTCACGGATACCTTCCCGAATCTCGGGCCATGGTTCACGATGTCTCTTTATGTATTCGGCAATCAGCTCCTGATCATCTCTCAAATCCAGAGTCTGGCAATAGCGTTTCACGGGTTGATTATACTCTTGTACTTTGTAGCCTGTCTTTTTTGTTTCCATAGATTACATTAAATAGTTTTAGTCTACTCTATATCAAACGGATTATCATTTTCATGATATATACAATTATTCACATCAATTGTGATAGGTATCTCATTTGTTGCAAATATATAAAAATATCTTTCATGTTTAAGATGTATAATATGAATAAGTAAAATAGTTGATAAGTAATTCATAAAAATAAACGCTACAAGAGAAGTATTAGTACGACTTATAAATCTCAAAACACTATTTAATAATAGTTATATGCTTCCAAAGAGATCATTTAACTTTTGATTTTTATTGTATCTTTTTATTAATACACAAAACAACTATTCAAATTCAATCACACCTATTTTTTAGATCTATAAAGCTTTGTTTTTAAAATATTATTTAAATAGACCCATCTTTAGAGTAAAATATTCTATTAATCATTAATTTTTGATTAAAATATTAAAAAAATATAATATTAAAAAATATACATAACAAAATACATCATATTAAAATAAATGAATTTAATTTTGCAACACTTAAACATCTGGCAACGGATTATATTAATTCTAATACCAAACTATCAAAAAATGAAAATCAAAAAACAGACGAAGTTATTCTCTACGTACTCAAGGAGAATATTAATGCTTGTACTGATTGTAATGACCACGCTACCCGTGTTGGCCAAAGACATCACAGTAAAAGGTGTAGTTAAAGAATCTTCCGGCGAAACCGTGATTGGTGCGAGTGTTGCTGTAAAAGGAACATCTATTGGTACTTCCACTGGCATTGACGGTGATTTTATACTTAATAAGGTTCCAGAAAATGGCTCACTTGTTATATCGTACATCGGAATGAAACCTCAGACTGTTGCAGTAAACGGACGCACATTTATTGAGATTATCTTGGAAAAGGATTCAAAAGTTCTGGACGAAGTTGTAGTTGTAGGATACGGTACTCAAAAGAAAGCGAATCTTACGGGTACAGTAAACACTGTAAAGACTGAAGCTATCATCGGTAAACCAGCAACCTCTCTTGCTAATGCCCTCCAAGGAGTAACCCCTGGTGTGACAGTTATCTCCCGCCCGGGAAATCTTGGCAGTGACATGGGGTCAATCAATGTACGCGGACGTGGTAACTTGGGAACTTCTGCTCCACTTTACATCTTAGATGGTGTACCTGTAAGTGAAGGTGACTTTCAACGTATCCCTCCAGGAGACATTGAATCAATAAGTATTTTGAAAGATGCAGCTGCCTCTTCTATCTACGGATCACGTGCTGCTTATGGTGTATTCCTTGTGACTACCAAAAAAGGTAAGGAAGGAAAAACCAGTGTAAGCTACGGAAGTTATTACGGATGGCAGTCAGCAACTGTTCTTCCAGATAAATTGGGATCATTGGATTATGCAAATCTTATTAATGAAGCAAATCTTAATGCAGGCAAAAAAGCCGTTTATAGTCAAGAACAACTAGACATCATTAAATCTGGCAGCCAACCTGACCTTTATCCAAACAACGACTGGTACAGTTTGGTTTATCGCAAAACCGCACCTATGCAAGAGCACAATGTAACAGTTTCCGGAGGAGGAAAAACCCGCTATTTTGTAAGTGGAACATATTACGACCAAGAGTCTCTTGTAAGAGGACGTACACTTGACAGATACAGTTTCCGTGCAAATACAGAACGCGATTTTACAGATTTCTTCCGCATGGGAACAAATATCTCGTTTGTGAAAGATGATTATAATCAAGATGGAGGAGACTTCTCAATTACAGACCTCGACAGAATGACTCCACTAACTGTGGCAAAACATTCTGACGGCACTTGGGGAAGTGTAACTGCCGGAACAGAAAGTGCAGTACTTGCCAAGGACAATCCATTAAGAAAGATAGCTGAATATGGCCGTTCTAATTATCAGACATCACGTTTCAATGCTTCATTGAATGCAAATCTGAGACCGATCAAAGGAATGGAAATTAACGGTATATTCTCTTATAACAAATACGACAAGAATGCATCAAGCTTTGTAAATACAGTAGACCCGATTATCGGTTTTATAAAAAAAGCACCACTGGGAGGGACTTCGGTAATTACCAATAAGCTGACTAACACTTGGGAAACATCCAGCACCTTTATGTCACAGGTTTATGCTTCTTATTCCAAAACATTTGGAGCACACGATGCATCAATCATGGCAGGTACTCAATACGAAAATTATAGCTATAAAAGCTTAATGGCTTCCAGAAAAAATTTCCCTTCAAACGAACTGAATGCTATTAATGGAGGTTCTGCTTCAGCAGATGACTTAGACAACAGTGGAAGCATCAGTGAAAGAGGATTCTCCTCTCAATTCGGACGTATCAATTATGCATATGCAGGAAAATATCTTTTCGAAGCTAACGTTCGTTTCGACCAGTCTTCTCAATTTGCTCCAGGCCACCGCTTAGGTGTTTTCCCTTCATTCTCTGGAGCTTGGAGGCTATCCGAAGAAGCATTCATGAAAAACATCGATTGGTTATCCAACCTGAAACTTAGAGCTTCATGGGGTAAACTAGGTAATGTAAATAATGTAGGTTACTATGATTATTTTGATATGCTGAAAACTGGAACAGCCGGAATTATGGGTGATAACAAGGTAAACGGAGCATGGCCTTCAAAACAAGCAAATAAAGAATTGACATGGGAAACTGTTACAATGACAAACATTGGTGTTGATGCTGGCTTCTTTAATAATACATTCGACTTCCAGCTAGATGTATTCAATAAAGTGACTAGTGACATTCTTCTTGTTATGCCGCAACCACTTGAGGGAGGATACGCAAGTAAAGAAGAAATGTCTACAAATGCAGGAAAAGTTACAAACAAAGGTATAGAATTCGCTGCAAACTACAGAGGAAAAATAGGAGATTTACAATACACCATATCGGGTAATGTCACTAAAATATGGAACGAAGTAATAAATCTTAATGAGCAGATTTTCCCACCTAGTGATGTTTATATTACAAGTGTAGGTAATGCAATTGGTTCATTTTATGGCTATAAGGCTGAAGGCTTGTTTGTTGACCAAAAAGATATTGATAATCACGTAAAACAAGATGCTCAAACTAAACCCGGAGATATCAAATATAAAGATGTTAACGGTGATAATGTATTCAATGCTGATGACCGTACTATTTTAGGGAATGACGTACCTTACTTCACTTACGGTTTAAGTTTGAATGCTGCTTACAAAGGATTTGATTTAAGCATTCAGGGACAAGGGGTAAATGATGTACAGGTATACTTAAGCGGAGAATCTTCTCAGGCATTCTTTAACGGAGCGGGAGCTAAAAAGTATCATTTAGGAAGATGGACAGCCGAAAACCCTGATCCTAATGCTATTTACCCTCGCATATTGCCTACAGCCAACAACAATCAAAACGTAAGAATCTCTTCTTTCTGGTTGTATGATGCTGATTATTTCAGAATTAAGAGTTTGATATTCGGGTACACACTCCCTAACATTCTTACTCAAAAGGTTGGAATCAATAAAGCCCGAATCTATATGTCCGGAAGCAACCTGTTTACTTTAAGAGCTGATAAGCGAATGAAAGATTTCGATCCCGAAGTAGCTTCTTCAAGAGGATCGTATCCTAACCTAAAAGTATTCTCACTAGGTGTAAACGTTACTTTTTAATAACCTTTCATCCTACTATTTTTCACATATAAATAAGAAATAAAATGAAATTAAAACATATAATATTCGCTTTTGCTCTTGCAACTGGTTTAGGAAGCTGCGAATTAGATAAGTTTCCTCAAGACCTGATTTCAAGTGAAAATTTCTGGAAAACTGAAAATGATGTAAATCTGGCTCTTAACGGATGCTATGCATATCTGGATGCAAGTGTGTATGATGCCTATTATGATGGATACGCAGATAACGCGTATTGCCAATATTCATGGGAAAGCAATGCCGTAAATGTTTCTGCAGGAAATATCAATACAGATATGAATGACGGATATAATTATGAGGGTATCCGACGTTTCAACTACTTCCTCGACAATGTGGACAAAGCTCCTATTTCTAAAGAGGAAGCTAATCAATACAAGGCAGAGGTAAAAGTATTAAAGGCTTTCACTTACTTCCATTTGGCTAATAAATTTGGGGCAGTACCTGTATTTACAAAATCTATTCAAACTGCTGATGACGCAAAAGTAGTGCCAACACCCGAAGCAGACGTGATTAAATACGTGATCAAGGAGCTGGATGAAGCAATCCCGAATCTTCCACAGCCTGCTACAATAAAAAGCCGTATTTCGAAAGCAGCAGCATTAGCAATTAAGGCAAGAGTTCAACTTTATTATCAGAACTGGGCAGGAGCAGCAGCAACATCTCAGGAAATTATGAATCTGAAGAATTATTCACTCTTTACAGCTGACGCTACAAGCGATGACTTAAAAGATGAATATTCAAAATTCGTAACTTTTGCAAATGATGATGATAAAGCAGCTTTCTACAAAGGATTAAGCAGTTATGAAAAACTTTTCTGGAATGACAATCAGGGAAATGACGAAGTAATTCTAGAGGTGGAATATAAGAGTGATACAGATTTTTCGAGTGGTATTAACACAATTTTCTTCTCAGATAACGTAGGAGGAGGATGGAGTTCTATCACTCCAACCCAAGAATTGGTTAACGCTTACTGGACCCGCGACGGAAAGAGCTTCACTGCTCCAACTACCGAAGAACGTCAGGCAGCATATGCTAACGGACAATACAGTGATAGTTTCCTGAACGAGTTCAAAAACAGAGATACTCGTCTATACGCTTCTATCATGTTCCCGGGATCAATCTGGAACAGATTAATGGACAACGGTACATTTGTATGGAATAAGGGAGGTAGCAACATCTCTAAAACAGGCTATAATTTCCGTAAAATGACAGACCCAACTGTTCCACTTCAAGAATGGAACGCTCCTCAAAACTTCCCGGTTATCCGTTATGCTGAAATCCTGCTAATGTATGCTGAAGCGCAAAACGAAGCAGCCGGTCCTAGCCCAGCAGTATATGACGCGTTAGACTTGATCCGTTCAAGAGTTGGAATGCCTGTTATTAACAGAAATACAGTTAACACAAAAGAGCTTCTTAGAGAAGTGATTCGTAACGAACGCCGTATAGAACTTGCAGGTGAAGGTTTCCGTTGGGGAGACACACGTCGTTGGGGAATTTCAAGTAGTGTAATGAAAAACACTTATGCTGTAGACGGTGGTCTGGTACAAGCAAGAATTTGGGATAACAAATTCAACAGACTTCCTTATCCTCAGAAGGCAGTTGACGGAAACCCAAATCTGAAAGCCGCACAAACTGCTAAGGGTTATTAATGAGCCGCTATAATTATGTTATAATATAGAAGACATCCACCCGCTAAGGTGTATAAAAGAAAAGACTGCTGGTTATACCGGCAGTCTTTTCTTATTCTCCTATCCATATTATTCCATTTTCTGTTTTTCAACTTCACGAAGAATCAAATCCAAATCAATACCCAACTCATCTGCTATGCCTTTCCCGCAATTCTCATCGGCTTGGTAAAAACGAGCAATAGCACGAATCTTTATGAATTCGGGAACCCCGTCCATAGATGCCGCCACATTTTTATGTATGCGCATTTTCTCTTCGGTTGGAACCAAACGATACAAATCGCCAGGTTGAGTATAGTAATCTTTGTCTTCGCGGTGATTGTAATTGTACGCTTCGCCTTCGATCGGCAATCCGGGTTCGATATACTCTTTATGTTCCTTCGGACCCTCAAAACTACTGGGTTCATAGTTTACATCACCACCGTGGTTATCGTCAAACCGCATAGCTCCGTCATGATGATAATTGTGGAACGGACACCGCGGAGCATTAACGGGCAGACTACCTGCATTTACTCCCAACCGGTATCGCTGTGCATCGGCATAGGCAAAGAGTCGTCCCTGCAACATTTTATCGGGAGAATATCCTATTCCGGGAACCACATTGGCGGGATTGAAAGCTGCCTGTTCCACTGTTGCAAAATAATTTTCGGGATTTTTATTCAGTTCAACAATGCCTACCTCAATCAGCGGATAATCCTTCTGGCTCCACACCTTGGTCAAGTCGAACGGATTAAAGCGATATGTCTTAGCTTCGGCTTCGGTCATAATCTGTACGCACATCTTCCAGCGCGGAAAATCTCCTGCAGCAATATGGTTGTATAAATCCCGCTGCGAATATTCTCTGTCCTGAGCTACAATCTTGGCAGCTTCCTCATTGGTTAGATTAACAATTCCCTGCATGGATTTAAAGTGGAATTTCACCCAGAACCGTTCATTATGTTTATTATAAAAGCTGAAGGTATGACTACCGAATCCATGCATCTGACGAAGATTGAGCGGAATGCCACGGTCGCTCATCAGAATCATCACCTGATGAAGCGATTCGGGAGAAAGACTCCAGAAATCCCAAGCGGCGGTACTGCTGCGCAGATTGGTTTTCGGGTCTCTTTTCTGGGTATGGATAAAATCAGGGAACTTTAACGGATCACGAAGAAAAAACACAGGAGTATTATTTCCAACCAGGTCCCAGTTCCCTTCTTCGGTATAGAATTTGATGGCAAAACCACGAACGTCTCTTTCCGTATCGGCAGCTCCGCGTTCGCCCGCCACAGTAGAAAAACGAATAAAGAGTTCGGTTCTTTTTCCTATTCTGGAAAAGATGGAAGCTTTCGTGTATTTGGTAATATCGCCCGTAATAGTCAAAGAACCAAAAGCGCCGGAGCCTTTGGCATGAACCACTCTTTCAGGAATTCGCTCACGATTGAAGTGGGCAAGTTTCTCCATGTACCAGGCATTTTGCATCAATGCTGGTCCGTGCGGACCGGCCGTCTGAATATTCTGATTGTCACCAACCGGTGCACCCGATTCTGTAGTAAGCTTATTTTTTCCTTCCATATATAATAACCTCCATCATTTTTTTAAGAATACACAATTGCTATTTTATAACAAACTGCTGTGAAGTAAGGTTCACATTCCAGCCTGCCTGCAATGAGCATTTACACTCCAATAGGAATGCGCGGAAAATCATCTCTTATTTTTGTATATATAGGGGGGTGAAACTAAAAGTTACACAGCTAATTATCATTGAATTAACTCTAAAAATAAAATAGTAAGACAGAAAACATAGCGAAGAATTTTCATTTCGTCGGTCAAAATCGAGTTAAAATCTGTTTAACCGTTGATTGTGTGACGATTACATCCATAAAAACAATGAACAGGCTGTATTTTCTTGTAACAACTGCGAATAAATTTGACAGATGGTAGGCATGCTGAAAATTTGTTTTTAGTGTGTGGGTTCCACATAAATAATCGTACAATCGAGAAGTGCTTGCAAAACATGCCGACAGATATTTATTCTTAGGCGTATGATTTTTATTTCCAGGCGGAAGATTTAAATTCTTAGGCGGGAGATTTTTATTTCTAGGCGGAAGATTTTTGAGGGCTGCGGTTTGTTCCGCTCGCAGGACGCGATTATGGTTTATTGAGATACTTTAAAACAGGACGCTTATTCTATCGTTATTTTAGGAAGCAGACGGATTGAAAAGAATACATGCCCCTTCTCTTCACTAGACATTACGGAACCGGTAGCTTTTCCAGCAATAAGAAGTTCGACGCCATATTTCTGAAAGTCGATTCCAGCATTATTCCACAGTTGATATACCGCCAATCCGCGTTGGTAAGAGAGCTGACTCCATGCATTTTTCTCTTTCGTAAGAGAATTATCATAGTTCTCATCCACATTCCCCTCAATAATCAGCAAAAATGGAATCTCTACGTATTTTGAATGCTGCCGCTGAAGAAAGTTCTGAAGGGCATGACCGGCATTCACCAGTTCTTTTAGATATTCGGTTTTCAGGGTTGCTTCGTTTCTTTCGAAAAGCTCTTTTGACTTCAGCGGCCTGATAATAAACCTATTTCCGGATGGCAAATAATCAAAAATGGTGTCTTTCCTTAAAGCCTCAACGGCACCGTTTATCCTCTTTCCCCGGAGATACTCTTTTTCAACCGCCATCAATCGGGAGTTCTGATTCACGATGGTCGCTGTCTTACCGCTGTAAACCTTGAAGCTCAGGCAAAACATCACTAGCATGACTACAAACATGCAGGTAAGTAGTCCAACAAATCCAGGCCAGAAGAGATCTTTCGTTTTCATAGCTGCGTAATCTTAGTTTTCGGCATCCCCTTCAGGCAGATCACCGGTGTACAGATTGCCCTGCCTAATCGATCTTATCTCATTCCGAATCGACACAAGCAGATTCATCAGTTCCTCCTCCCGCTGTTTGCCGGCAGCCTGTATCTCGCTTAGCTGCTTCACTTCCCGGGATATCGTTTCCAAATCAGCGAGTTTCTGAAACGGACTATCAACACTGGTAATTTCAAAAGCATTTCTCAGAGCTATCTCAAATTCCGCCACCAGCGAACGTACATTCTTCACGTTTGCTTTCAGGTATTCTTCCACCACTTCATTGCTTTGATTCGTGTATTTCTCTACCAAAGCCTGTTTCTGATCCAGGTCTTCTAGGTGTTTTTGCACCAAAGTTAGTTGGCGGTTACCCAAAAGCTGGCTTTCGCCTATTGATTCTCCCAGCTCGTTGATGCTCTTTTCAAAGGTCAACACCCTGTCGAGCAGCCGATGCATTGTTGCAACAAACTCTGCACTGTTTGTCATCATCTCGTTCAGCATCTTCTGCTTGTGTATAAAATCGTCCATTGCAGGCAGCAACTTCTCAACCCGTTCAAAGGCATTCATATTCATTTTGATGAGACTCTGATATTTGCTGCTGTACAGTTCATTGAGAATCTCCTTCTGAGTGCCGATTCCGTCGGCAATGGTCTGCAGGTTTTGCGCCAGGTTGACCACGGTGCTGTTTATATTGCCGATATTACCGGAGAATACGGTATTGAAATTGTCGAGTGTACCCTTCAACCTTCCCAAGGCGTCAATGATGTTGCTCCCCATACCAGGCAGCAGCTTTGTCTGCACAAACGAGTAGTAGCGGCTCTTCCGCATATCCTTGTGCTTGATTGCCGTGGATAGCCTGTAATGGGCAACCGTTGACAAAAGCATCCCCAGGAAACTGGCGACCATGGCTATAACAACTCCCCAAAGAAAACTGTTGATTCCCTCTTCGCTGAAAATCCCCATCACATTGAGGGTGAACAGTCCCACTCCTACCCCCATGAAGGTTCCCATCAAACCAATGTACAGCGGCGTGGAGATTCCTGAAGCGGCTTCACTCTCCTTGGATGAAGCCACCTGCTCCGACAGGTTCTGTATGATGTGAAAGTCTACCGCGCCCAGGTTCTCTTTCAGGTAAGAGTTGGTAGAATCGACAATCGAAGCGAATTCTCGCGAAACCTTTCCATGCACACTGATTACCTGGGTTCCGTGTTCGACTTTTATACCCAGAATACTCACACTCGGGTAGAGAAGCTTCAACGCTTTAATTCCAACTAGGGTCTTTAGAAAGAAAGCGAGCTGAACCCAGATTACAACAACAATTATTATTATGATCAGACTTATATTCATAGCCTTACTTAAATATGACTCTTCCTTTTGCCTGCACTTCCCACTTGTTATCCTTCAGATGCAGACGTGCCGGTTCAACCTCCTTAACGACAGTACAATCCGATGTAGGATACTCATCAAATTCCAAGAAGGGCTTAATCCAGTTTTCCACATTAGGAATCATTTTAGAGGAGTTGCTCTCATTGGTAATCAGTGAAAGAGAGGCCACAGTAGGCTTTTCGGCCTCCACCATAATTCTGTAAATAGAATCGAGACGCTGCTCTTTCGACAAGTTCTTGTGATAGAAGAACCCGTCTCCATCCATATTCTTGGCATAGTACACCTCTTTATTGATAAAAATATCAAGGTCTTCCTTGGTAAACCGGGTGATAAAATCAATCAGTCCCACAACCGGATAGAAGAACAGGGTTTCAGAAAGCTCTGCATCATCGGCCTGCACTTTAGTATATTTGGAGAACCCATTATTGTAGAATCCTTCCACCTTGCTCATCAGTATTCCTTCGAATGCCTTGAGGTTAATGTTTTCATTAAACTCTCTTCCCAAATGCAACTCAACAAACATCTTGCAATAGAGCTGAATAAACGATTTCACATTCTCAATCACGCTGTTCTTCAGCTCGTCGCGCTTCTCACCACGCACCTCCTTGTAGGTATGGAAATTATACTTGTCGGTGTAATCGAGCCGACACCCCAGGAAAAGAGAATTGGACAGCCTTACCTGGTTATCTTTGTAAAGTCCTCCGTAACAGGTGGATTCCTTCCTGTCGGTTTCGGGAAGAATAATCTGTATTTTCCGTTCTTTTTCACCAAATACGGCATGGAAGATATAACTGCAATATTCTCCGATAATCTTCTGGTTGCGGCTCAGCAGGTCGATGTACTTACTTCCGTTTCCGCTGAAGATGATGCAGGAGGGGTAATCCTCGCCAGCATCTTTCATAAACTGCGCGGCATGATACATCAGAGCCGAAAGATGGAACAGGAATATCTTTTTGTAAACCCCGTTGGAGAGCTGGTCGCTGATTTTGGAGGCATGATCGTTGGCAAACCAGAAATTGATAATCTCGGCCGAGCTGTACTTATCGCTTGCCAGATACTGCCTGTTCAGTCCGTTCAGGTTGGTCGGCTTGAAGTTATCCGTTATCTTCTTTTCAATGCTTTTGTAAATGCCATTATCTTTCACATTGGAGAAACTGTTGTATCCGTTTCGCCACAAATCGTTACAGGCAAAATTCACGGAGGTTCCCCTTACCGGCATTTCATTTTTAAATATCATGAAATCGGTAGAGCCGCCGCCAATATCCACCGTCAGTACACAATCGTTATTCTCCAGTTTTCCGTAGTTCTTATAATAGTAATAAGGCGCCTCGGATTCGGTTACGTTAATAAGCTGCGCCTTCTCGCCGAAAAGAGCCGTGTAGTTCCTCTTCCACATCTGTTTGTAGTTCTCTTTTGTGGTTTGCGAGAAGCTCAAAGGGTTAAACCAAGTCATCTTCGTCAGCTCCGGATTTCCTCCGTTCAGCACTATCTTATATTTTATCATCCGCAGCAGTTCATTGATAAAGAGCGCTGTCCTCTCCTTATCCTTCTCCTCTTCACTCCATTTGATGTTGGTCACAATGGCCTGCTCTTTGCGAATTTCCCTTTTCTCGTAAGTAAACGATAGGTTGCAGTTGTCAAGCAACTTCAGTTCGCCGCTCTCATTGTTCTTCTCACACAGAGCCGTACGGATAGGGAAACTGTATTTCTCGCCCGCTTTGCTCATAATGACCGATGGAATAAACTCAGAAGCCTGAATATCCAAGGCAGATTCGTCAAACCCGAAGAACTCCTCGTACAAGGAGGTTATTTTCTTTTCGTTCCCCTCATTGTCAGCCGGTGAATGGAGCATCACCACCTGCCTATCGTCGGGGGTAATCTGGAAGGGTTTTGGTTTGATGCCGTTATCGCCGGTAAAAGCAATAAAGGTATTGGTGGTTCCGAAATCGACTGCCACATGAAACTCTTTTGGCCCGACCTTTTTTTTGTTCCACTTCGGGATAATCAGTCCTTCCGCTTTGTGGACGAAATCGATGGGGAATGCCAACTTGATTATGGAGAAGGTGGTATTGTTTACCTGATAGAAAACAGAACCCAAATCGCTATTTTCATCAATCGCCCTTCTTTCATATCGTGTGCAGTAGATGTGCATGGAATCGTTCTTCTCCACCTCCTGAATTGGCTGATAGTTTTCGTTCACCTTCCTGAAGAAAGTCAGGTTGTAGGCCGATACCGGGATTTTTTTATTGGCGTCGGCAATGGCCAGCATCACCTTGTAATAGTCGTTGTCGGTGGTGGAATTTTCATTTGCATCAACTACCTGCAAAAACGGGAAGATGCCGAGATTGACATTGGCCACATACTCTTCCAGAGCAATGATGGTATATTTCTCTTCCTTGTCGCTGGCGCTTATCTGCTTTCTATATATCTGAGATTTCGGTTTATTATCGCCCGGCAATGTCACAACAACCTTCACCTCCTTGGCCGACTCCTGATATTCCACCTTCAGCAATTGATAGTCAACGCTATTGAGGGCTTCCACACGCAACGGCAGCAGGTAGTCGTAATTGCGTTCCTCTTTATCATTGATATAGGCTCCGCAAACAAAACAATCCGCATCTATTTTATACCGTACCTTAATAAGATGATCTGTAAAGAAGTTCATTGAATTGATGCCTACGCTCTTGCCTATTTCCACTCCGTTGATGCAGACCGTACTGTTCTCCTCACTCAGGATTGGCCTTGTCTGAACGGAATCAATGGCACCCAGGTTTATGCGTTGTGCCCAGAACTTTATGTAATTCCTGAAATTCTCTATGTGAGGGGACGTGCACCTTTCAACAATGTCGAGCACATATTTCTGAAACAACAACTCCCTCTCCTCAAACAAACGGATGGTTGTAAAATATCTCTTCTTGGTATTGGGATTTATCAAGTCAAAATGCTCCTGATAAGAAGGGTTCATAAAACTATGGTCCTCATACTTATCGAGATTGGGAGTGGTAAACATGAAGGTAAAGGGAGACGAACCGGCCAGAATCTGGTTCTTATACTTTATCAGGACAACGTCGTTTGTTTCTGCAAATGAGCGGTCGTTCATGTAATTCTCCAGTGAATCGGCAAAATGGTTCGAATCAACCTTTCTGAACTCCTGAATTCCCTTTTGCTTGTTCCAGATGCGCACTCTTACCTCCTCCTTTTTCTCTTCATGATAGCGCAGATTGAAGAGAATCTCCAATGCATCCAGGCAATCAGACACTATGAATTTGTAGCATTCGCCACAGTTGTCTGTCTTGTTCAGCAAATCATAGGTCAGCATAGAAAATGCATCATTCACCACATAAAGACGTGCCAACGGAGAAGGCACAGCATTGAGCGCCTTTCCGTCTTTTGTACTTTTATCTTTCACCTTACCGGCAATCATTCCCTGATTAATCGGTCCGCACGGGCTCCATTCATTCTTGGAGGCACCGGTTGCGCATATATTCAGTTCTTTCATACAGCCGTTCTATTTGACAAACCTGTTCATGTTATCAATTGCTTCGTACATCATCTTCGTGTATTTTTCGTACACATTGTCTATGTTGAGCTTATCGTAGTTTTTCTCAAGAAGAATCAACTCGTGCAGGTAGTACGACAGTCCGTACGGAATCTTCTTCCACAAGCACTTTTTCGTATTGGTAAATTCGTGCCCTACTAGAGGGAAGTCGTCCAGTCGGTTGTTTTCTCCCAACCGGAAGGGAGCAAATGCCCGGTCGTTCTCACTTAGCTCTTTAAGCCACAGATAATACTCCTTATTAAACTTTTCAAGCAGTTGGAAGAATCCGCTGTCATAAAACGTATCGTTGAATCCGGAAGTCAGCCTCAACGGAAAATCTCTTTCGCTTCTAATCAATTTATTCACCGAAATGAACGTGTAATAGTTTAAAAGTGAATAAATCAACTCCTGATGCGCCAGACCGATATTGTCCCAGTTCAGAACTTCGGCATTCTTGTCTATGCAGATGCTGTAATATTCTGTCTTTCTGTCGGCTGGTCTCTTTGCCTGTTCCGCGGGTGTAGTTTTAATGAAATGAAGCACAGAGGTGGCCGAAATGAACTCGATGAAATGAGTGCCGTTCTGCTGTTGCTCCTCGTCATTTGCGTATGGTTTCTGTTGCTTGTCGTCCGCAATATAGTAGAGACTGTCAACCTTCAGCTCCTTGTCGTAGTAACTCAATGCAGCTTTTGTTTTGGTAATAAAGCAGCTGGAGTTGATATCGTTGTTGGGGTCCTCTTTTTTGGGAGGAGTAAGTTCAAAATAAGGCATCACAGCTATTGCCCCGATAGTGGCATTCTGCAGATAGGTATTCCCGCACGAACGGATTTTCTTGACCAGCAAAGGGAATCCACTGGCACCGGTTCCACCGAAAACAGAAGCTACAATAAATACTCTGTCCCTCTGACCAAACTTGGCTGTGAATTGCTGAAACCAGTTTTGGTCATTAAAGTTATTCAGCACCACACATCCTACATTCGGACTTCCCTTAAACCCGACAGCCAGCGAGCGGTTAATATTTGATTCTGAATAGAGCAAATTGATAAGATCCTGATTAACAGAATCGGTTGGTAATTTCCCTTTTTGGATAAATTCGCCAAAACTACAGTCCAGCCGCAGATCGTAATCGAAATTCGGATTAGCCTCATCGTTCAATCCCAAATTTTCCAATGAAACCAGACGGGTATGGAAAAAGTTATCACCCGGCAGGGCACCCTTGGTCATCATGCTTCTTATCTCGCAGTAATTATCCAGTATCTTTTTGCAGTGTGTGAACTCGTCCAGCGATTTGTGCGGATCGATCAATACAGGTATAATATCCTCATCCTCGCCGTTTTCATTACAAGCCTTATACCCCGATGCCAGAAGCATTGTCAGCGATTTCATAACCCTGAGGCCGGTTCCACCGATACAAAACAGAAATGTACTCATATTCAGAATAATTTAAACGGGGTTGTTTTTGCATTCGTAAAGCCATTGAATAATACCGAGAGGATAAAGTAGGCAACTATGCTGTACAAACAATTGACCAGGACAATCCCAATTAAATAGTGATTGTAAGGGATGTTGATATTTACATTGAACTTAATCAGGAAAAAGGTTGCAATACCGGTCAAAAGGGAACAACATGCACAGGAAAACACCCAATATTTACTTTTATAAAATCTCCCCGGGAGGCTGTTCAGCCAGAGGTAATAGAGCGCCCACGTCAAAGCCGCCAACAGCAGCATAACCGTTCCTGCAAAAACATACTGGTTCTGAAACAGGACCTGCACTCTCTTTGCCGCTTCCATATCTACTTCATCGGGTGAGAAGCTGTTGATAAAATCAGACCACCTCCCTATTAATAGTTCCAAGAAGAAATCGTACATAGCTTATATTTTAAAGTTTATCTTTTACCCTCCGAAATTAAAACGACAAAAGGCTTGTCGTAGTAATACTTACTCTGCCTGTCGGCATTATAGGCCCCCTTGATTCCCGTAAGGAGCTGTTCAAAGCTGCTGGTTTTGTCATATTCAGCCTCACTCTTTGCTCCACATACGGAGGTGTACCACGAGGGTTCGTTCCTGTTTACATACAGGGTTAGCTGTGTTGTTCCATCGAGAACATCCGAAACCCTGATTTTAATAAAATGAGTAGCATGCACCTTTTCGGCCGGCTCGCGGTTCCCGTTTCCAAAATCAAACGAGGCACTGTCTGTTACCTCCTCAATGGCGGCTCTCCCTTTTTCGGCCTTGACCACCAGCTGCTGCATCAGAATCTTTCCATTTGAAACAAGATGGTAAGGCAACTTACTGAAGTCGGCTGCCAGATAGAATGTAACCGGCGACTTCTTGCCGATATCCCCAATTGTGTAAAACAGATTATTGGCCGATTCGTAAGTAACTCCGTTTGTCATTCCCTTGTTGGGCAACAACGTGTACGTAGGAACGGTAAACTCCCTCCTGTAAAAAGAGAGTTCACCCATAAGATTCTTCTTATTGATGCTCTGCAGAATCTTCTGCTTTGTTTTGCAAACCGACAAATCGTTGCCTATCAGTATGATGTAGTAAGGGCTATTATCTATAACCTTCCCCTTCCCGCTGATATAGGCAGAAGTAAGTCCGATGATTGAGAATGCATACGGTGTATCTTGAAGAACATTCTTGATGTCGGTGGCATACTGGGTGAGCAACACATCGGCCTGACTGCCCATGGGCGAGTATTTCATGTCTGAAATAAAAACACCGACATCATTCTTTCCGAGGGATTGAATGACCTGCTTCAACATTTGCGGGATGTGCGTTGAACCTGCAAATTTGAAGTTTCCGGCATTCATATCCCGTCTGAAGTCGGCCAATGCCATTTTGGAAACCGGTTCCGAAGCATCCTTGAAAAGAAATACGGAATCGATCTTATCATTAAATTCATTTAGTGCCGCCCATACATCAACTTTGAAATCGGTGCTCTTGTTGGTCTGGAAAAAACCGCTCATGCTGCCGGAGCTCTCAATAAAACATTTGATGTGATTCACTTTAAGGCTCTGTTCGGGGGAAGGAATCTCTTTCAAAGCCCCGTTATTGTCGAAAGAGGTGTAATGGTCCGGGTTGATATTCTTGTTTCCACAACCCAAAAGGAAGGTTAGAACCATACAAACAGATAATATCTTTTTCATACTAGCCATATTCTTATGTGAATAATTGAGCTATTCGATTTAAGTACAAAGTATAACAGTCACAAATATATAAATAAATAGATACTACACAAGTTTTTAATCCACTAAATTCAAGTATATTCAATCTTTTTTTAAAACATCTATTTTGCAACTATAAGAACGATGATAATCTACGTATTACGTCCCAGGATAAGTTAATAAAAAACTATTTCTCAACTAATATCTGACACTCATTTTCTCAAACCTCAGATACAAAAAAAGCTGAAGATTCATCAACAGCTTTTTGGGTTTCTCATAGGAACAATATTCTTTAATTTACAGATTCTTCATCTTCAAAATATTTCCACACAAGTGCTGAGCATGCCGCTCCTACAAATGGAGCTACTATGAATAGCCACAGTTGAGATAAAGCCGCCCCTTGTGAGAAAAGAGCAGGTGCTATACTTCTGGCAGGATTTACAGATGTCCCTGTTATAGGAATACAGACGATATGAATCAATACTAAAGCCAAACCGATTGCCAGTCCCGCAAATCCAGAAGGAGCCTTTGAGCTTGTAGAACCCAGTACTACCAACACAAAAATAAATGTAAAGAACGCTTCGGCAAGGAAAGCGGAAACTTCCGAAGTACTTTCAGCATAAGAGTTTGCGCCTGCAATATTACCAGGTATACCCATGCCAGTAGCAATAAAATAAAGTACCGTAGAACCCAATAACGCCCCAATCACCTGAAAAATCATATACATTGCAGCATCCTTCCCATTCATTCTGCCAGTAAGATATATACCCAGCGTAATTGCCGGATTGATATGACAGCCGGATATGCTTCCAATGGTATAAACCATAACAATGACAGACAAGCCAAAGGCCAAAGCGACACCCAATGTTCCAACTCCAGTTCCTACAGCTCCAGCAGCCCCACCAGCTATTACCGCGCTACCGCATCCCATCAGCACCAGTACCATTGTACCTACCATTTCTGCAAAATACTTTTTCATCGACTTTCTATTTTTAGTTAACTAACCTAATAACCCGACTACACTCGCAACAGAAAGATATCTTTTTAAGAAACAACTTATTTAAAAAAAAGTTTATTTTGCTCTAATCCAATTTGATTGCGAGATTTTTCAGTGCATATACAAAGAGCTATTAATGACTCTATTGACGAATAAATTTTAGATATTCGACTAATAAGCCGTTTTTTATTAAAACAGTCATAATTCATAATAAAAAACGGAATAAAATTCATCTTGGTTTCATTCATTTCGAACTTAATCATCTGTCTAGTTTTTCAAGTTACATCTTCGAGTCCAGATTCTTTCCTTTTTCTACATGATCAAATTTAACAAGAAACTTCTTCACGATATTTATTATCTCGCTCTTCTTGGTATTAGGTGAAGCAAATGCGGCATTTAATGTAGCAAAAAGCTCTTCTGTTTCTTTCAATCTACGACGATGGCCATTCTTCACTACTCCTAACGAAACATAATCATCCAATGATATCACATCTTCTTTTGTATAAAACTCCTCATAAGGTTTTTCACCCGTTGTGTCCGAATTTGAATAATATACCGGATAATCCAGATCGCCCTCTTTCATTTCATGTGCCATTCTGCGTGCCTCTTCTTCCGAAGCACATTCGTACGCATTGAGACCTAAATCCCTCAAAAAGCTGGTGGCTATCTCAGAAAAAGTCAAAACCTGATCTCTTCCCAGTTTCGGGAAATAAATCTCACCCGAGTTGCCCAACATGCAAGCCAACATACAGATTTGCCCGCTCTCTTCCGGGGAGACAAAATAACGACGCACATCAGCCGGGGCGCTTAAGGGTTGCCGCTTCATCACCCGTTCAAGGAAACCAGCCAAAAGCGAACCGTTCGAAAATGCTACGTTTGCGAAACGGGCTGTTGTAATATTGAACTGATTCGAGAAGGTCATAATCATATCTTCCATGATCTTCTTGCTCCCTCCCATCAGATTAACCGGATTGGCAGCCTTGTCGGTTGAAACACAGAAGAACTTACGGGGAGGAATTTCCGTGAGCAATTTCATCAGCTTGCAAGCATGAAGCACATTATTCTCCAGTAACGCCTGAACCGAATACTCGTCTTTTTCACTACGAACATGCTTATGAGCCGAGAAATTTGCAACAATATCGAATCCATGTTCACGACGAAACATCTTCTTGAATACTGGATCGGCATAATTAACGGGATACATCATCAACTGCTTTGGAATATACGTTCCAAAGGAGCTATGCAAATCTCTCGACAATTCAGCCAGACCGTTTTCTGATATATCTACTACAGTCAGTTTGGCAGGTTTAAAGTCAAGCACGGCTCTGATATATGAAGAGCCTATTGTTCCGGCACCTCCTATTACCAGTATGCTTCGTCCTTCTATTTCCTCACGAAGTCTCTCTTTGTTTGCTTCTATATCTTTCAGGAACATGCTTTCATTGCGAAATATGACGTTCCTCTCAATAAAGCGATTAATATCAATCATTGCGATCTATATTTTTTCAGTCTTATTACTCTTAACTAATTGAGAATTAAAAGATAAATCATCTAACTGATTTGAGTAAGATGTCTTTGAATGTGAAATACACATCCAATCAGGTTTAGGAGGTAAATTACTAAACCATTTATGTGGCAAATTACTATCAGGGAAAATAATTACCCAAGCAGTTAAAAAAACAAGTTTGGCATCTAACCATAAGGAGGCATTATTCTGATACCAGATTTCAAGAGCACCTTTATATGGGGCAATTTGTTCTGAATAAACTTCCTTTGGGTTTATTCCTTGCGCGGAAAGATATTTTTCCTCATCACGGAAAATTATTGAACCAATACCTGTGATGCCAGGTTTCATATTATATATAATCTGTTGAACAGATTCGGGATAACAGCAGAAATCGACCTCCATTTGCGGACGAGGTCCAACCATACTCATTGAACCAGTTAAAACATTAAAAATCTGAGGAAGCTCATTTATTTTAGTTTTCCTTAGCAAACGCCCAAAAGGTAAAACACGTGGATCATTGCGCAAGGTAAGACTTCCGGTTCCCATCTTAGAAGAGCCTTTAACCATTGTCGCAAATTTCCAGATTTTAAAAATCTTGTTTTTATAACCTACTCTTTTTTGCAAATACCATATTTCATGCTCACCTGTGCAAGCTAGTATCGGAATACATATAATAAAAAGTGGTGATATAATAAGCAATGCAACAGTAGATAACAAAATATCAAATAACCTTTTTCCCCAAGAATACATAACCTAAGATATTAAAGTTTATAATCGGACTTTAATTAGAAAACAAAGAGTAAGAAAAAAAAGTTCAGTTTATGAACCGGCAACAGTCATATAAGCTTCCACTATCACATTCACAACAAAATCCAGCTGTTCTTCGGTAAGTCCGTTATATACAGGCAATGTTATTTCATTCTTATACAAATGATGTGCAACAGGATAATCAGACATTACATACCCTTTTGATTTAAACAATGATAGCATTGGCATTGGCATATAATGCACATTTACACCAACCTCATTTTTGCTTATAATCCTGATCATTTCATCTCGTTGTTCTTCTGTAAAGTCTTTAATCCTTAACAGAAATAAATGATATGAACTTTCTGTTCCTCCATTTTTGTAGGGAGGAATGATAGCCCATTCATACTGAGATAATGCCTTTACATAAAAATCATAAATCCTTTTTCTATCCGGCAACAATTCATTTCTGTATTTCCTTATTTGTGCCAGACCAATTGTTGCACATAAATCGGGCATATTAATCTTAAGCCCCTGATCGATGATATCGTATCTCCAATTTCCGATTTGATTCTTCTCAAAAGCACTCTTATTCTGCCCGTTCAATGAAAATATTCTAAGGAAATTGAGTTGTTCAATATTGTCAAATGGTTCGGGTAAGTTGAGAACAATACCCCCACCTTCTCCTGTTGTAATATTTTTTACGGAATGAAATGAAAACACCGTAGCATCAGATACTTTTCCGGCTGGAATGCCATTATATGTTGCTCCGAAAGAATGAGCGGCATCTGAAAGAATCAGAATACGTCCCAGCATTCTTTGTCTCTCATTATCAGGAGTAAACATTCTCCTTATTTCGGGAGCATTTATCACTTTCTTTATCGAGTCATAATCACAAGGATAGCCACCTAAATCTACTGGTATAACAGCTTTTGTTTTAGGAGTAATGGCCGCTTTGATCTTATCAGCATTTATAGTAAAATCTTCATTCACATCGACCATAACAGGCTTTGCACCAATATTCATGGCACAAAGTGCCGTGGCACTATATGTATATGCAGGAACAATCACTTCATCACCTGGGCCAACACCAAACCATCTGAGTATAAGCATTGCTCCTGATGTCCATGAGTTTACACAAAGAGCGTTATCATTACCTATGAACTTCTGTATTTCATCTTCAAGTGCTTTCACTTTGGGGCCACTTGTAAGCCAACGTGTATTAGTAAGCGTGTCATGCATCTCAGCAATCACGTCGGCATCAATTAAAGGAACGGAAAATGGTATTTTCATAATTTATTAGTTATTATAAATGAATCTATCTATTTATTTCAACGCTAAATTTCTGTTTGAAGAAGATTTTAAATATGCCAATCAAGTACCCGTAGCCATAACTCAAATGTATAATAAAAAAAACAAATGGTAAGATCAGGGTCAATCTCCAATCCTTCGATTTAATAGAACTGATAATGGAACAGATAATAGCTATTCCAAAATATAAAGCTATCACAAAGGAATAAATGGTTAAAAATAATTTTGAAAAACAACTGAGAATTGCGCCAAAAATTAAGCCCAAGACAAAGACAACCGGGAATAATTGACGGAGAGTTGTCGGAGACCCTATTTTTTTTACTACCAAAGGTTTAAACAATCCATACTGGTAGTACATTTCTGACATTTTTCTGATTGTATCACGAGCAAAATAATCAATTCTGACTTGCGGAATCAAGAATATCTTTCCACCGTTTTTTATTAATCGTCCGTTGAACTCATCATCCTGATTGCGGATAAGTTCTTCATCAAACAACCCAATCTTATGAAAAACATTACGACGGTAACAACCGAACGGCACTGTATCTGTTTCGATTATTTTTTGTGTCCCGATTTTATGTTTTGAATTACCTACACCAAACCTATGACTGGAAGCTACTGCAATTGCCCGACAAACAGTTTTATTACTTGAAGGTAAAGTCCGCCAAACGCCTCCTACATTATCTGCATTTAGTTCATAAAGATATTTCACCAGTAAAGAAACATAATTTGAAGGGTACACACAGTGTGCATCTATCCTGATAATCACTTCACCTATCGAATGCTTAATGCCTTTATTCATGGCATAAGGGACAATCTTAAAAGGATTATCAATTAACTTTATAAAAGGATATTTTTTAATGTATTCTTTTATAATACCACGCGTACCGTCTTTGCTCATGCCATCCACAAACAAAACTTCCATACCTTCTTTTGGATAGTCTGTAAGTAAGATAGAATCAATACATTTTGAAATGTATTTTTCTTCATTATAAATAGGGCATATAATCGAAACTTTTATCATATGAAGATTTTCCTTCTTTAGTTCATAAATAACACATCTCAAAAAACTGAAACTTTCAAAACCGAAAAAGGCCTTTTCTATTATTTCAATTTACAGAAAACATTAGCTCTTGTTTTGGTTTGCATGTTTTAAGATGCGCAAAAAGAAAGTTGATTAATTCTATTCAAATATTACTTTTATAAGGATCAATTTCTAAAACTTTAATACAATAATCTCGCACAGATTTCAATTGAATATCATTGAGCCCTTCATTCACATTTACAGATGTTAGAGTTATATCATTAGAGTTTAACACAGGAAGATACTCGGAATAATACGATGTTTTTGCAACATTGGTTCCTTTCAATCTGGCCATTACATTCAGCCAGATATCATCAGCTAAAAAACAATATTTCCTAAAAACAGCTTCATCAATTACATTATTATGCAGAGAATGTGGAGGATACAAAATGCCTCCCTGTCCAATTGGGATAATACCAGTTCCAGGCTCTTGCTGTGTTTTAACTATCTGCCAATGTGTATAAGGCAACAATTCACCAGTTTCTGATGCGATATTTCTGGCACTATTGCAACAAATCGTTGTTGGATATTCATTATTTAGATCAAAGAGAAAAGATAATAATCTGGAATGATAAAAAGCATCGTCGTCAACGGTAATTATATAATCATCAGGAAATTCCTGAATGGCATAAAAATACTTTTTATGCGAGCGTAGATCTCCCTCAACTAATCTTATTTCAAGCCCACGATTAATTTGTTTCAATAACTTCGCAGGTAACGAATTGAATGACGGAAATTGCTCTTTAGAAAGCCAGAGAATTATCTTATCAGGTTTCCTCGATTGTCTCAAAATAGACTCAATCACCAGCCATATTCTATTAATTCTCTGGGGGAAAGAAGTCAAGGATACAATAACACGTCCACTGTTTTTATCCGGTATCCGAATGGAATAGTTCTTATTATTTTTAGTAAGTGAAAAATAAATGGGAATAATTACATTTGCACTTACTCTTACAACAAAACGCAAAAATGAATATACTCTGATTCTAGTAAGAGTCTTATTGCGGTTTTGTATGGAAGTATATATGTAATCAAAAAAATCTACCATAATAATTGAATTTATTTTTTACTTATTGCATTATGAATATTTGAGAAAAAGGATATTTTCAATATGGAAAACAATGTATGCAATTCATCTAAGGAATAAACAGGCCAAAATAAATTAAAACATTAATCTGTGTTCTGTTTTTTATGATTCATCAATGAAGGAAAAATCAAGCCGGAGAACAATTTCACAACTCGATAATTCTCTTTTGCTGCTGCAAAATCAACCTTCAGGACATTCTTCAACGAAGCCAATATTGCAATTATAAAAAACAGGAAATTTGAGATATAGTAATTGAGCCTTGAATAATTTTTAAGAATAAAATATCTTCTAGACGATAATATATGAGCCATTTTTGTGAGATTATGACGATAAGACGCACTTTCTAAATGAACAATTTCTGCTTCTGGCATACTTATAATTTTGTAGCTGGCTTGTGATATCCGGCATTGAAGATCAGTCTCTTCACAGTACATAAAATAGTTTGGATCAAAACAGCCTGTCTTATTTATAATCCTTGCAGGTATCATCAAATCAGCACCCGAAATTGATTTTACCTCCATTAATTTTCCGGTGTAATTAAAATGTTCATTTTTCCCGTATAATAGCTTGAATGGAATTCCCAGAAATAGATCATTCAGCATGCTGAAGCAATTCGGAAAAACCCTTGAATAAGAATAAACCGGTTGCATATTTGCATTATACAAGTTACCTCCACATGCCCCCACTTCCGGATGAGAATCCAAGAAATCTGATAAAATTTTAAGCGCATTATTTATGAGGTATGTATCTGAATTCAAGAAAAAGATGTTTCTTCCTTTTGCGATATCTATTCCTACATTGTTCGCTTTTCCAAAACCAAGATTCACCTTATTTTCAATTACAACGACCTCCGAGAATTTTGACTTGACAATACTTACCGAACCGTCATCAGAGGCATTGTCCACGACAATTATTTCAAATGAAATATCTTCAGTGTTTTCATATATAGAATTTATACACTGCACGGTAAGCTCTGCAGTTTTATAATTCACAATAATGACAGACACATCAAAAAGTGGGGCATTCATCTGCAATTATTTAAGGTTTAAAGGACAATAAGTAATTTTTCGGATACTAATCAGACAAAAGACGCTCATTTAACCAGATCTGGCTTGTCAATGGACTGTAGAACCAACAGTCCATACCTGCATTACATTCCATTTATAACTCTCATGTAAAAAGGGTTTTGATATTTGCACGGCTATGTTAATCTCAAATAACCGAATGTGTATATCTTTCTTTTTCTTGTTTTAGCAATAGCATGCCTTTCATTCAACGATCGCTTTATTATATTAAAAGCACAGATCATCAGATAGAGATAGGCCGGATCGAAAATAAAAGGGCGCTGATACATTAAAAACAGAAACAGCAAGAGAGACACGAAAATCCCTTTTATATTTTTATTGATCTGGGCAGTCAGGACTACAAAAAATATCAAAACAGAGATAGAAAAAATCAACCCGTATCGAATTACAAATTGCTTATATGAGGCAGAAGCCGCATAAGATATTTTCCCAGTTCCCCACAAAAAATTATCGGAATGAATAAACCTTTCAAAATATTCATCTAATCCTTTTTCACTCCTGTCATCTCCTTTCAGTTTACCATCCTCCATCTCCATCCTTTCCCAAATATATTTATCAAGCACAGGATCTTCTTTTGTCAAAACAAAAAACAAGGTAAATAACGACAAAAAAATAAATACAACTTTTTTCTTATGAAAAATCAACAATGAAACAAAGACCAATATGAAAAAAAAGAGAGAGAAAGAAAAGATCCCTGCAATAAATAAAATAATATTTTTCAGTTTCTTTAAATTACACCGTTCAGCAAAAAGGATAATACCCGCAACGGTTCCTACTACTCCGGGTTCATCAAATAACCCACAAAATCTAGGGATTAAATTATCTAAAAGAGTGTCAGGAAAAACCAGAAATGTATATTGTTGATAAAGAACTGTTTTCAAAGGATTTAAGGGGTCTATCAAGTTATAATTTAGTGGAACGGAAAAAATGACCAAGAAATAGGTAATCAAAGAAAGAAAAAGAGATATAGTAAAAAACAGTTTAAAACATTCAAAATATTCAACCAATTTATTTCTGTCAACGATGAAGAACACCAAGAGTGACTGTGTTAAAAGAAAGCTCAAAGATTGTTGAATGGGTAGTTCTATATATATAAGGAACAAAGAAAATATGGGGATTATAAACAAATCCAATTTTTCTACTTTTCTCCGATTCAACATTCCAATAACAAAGAGAAGTGGTAAGATGAACAATTTCAGTAATTTCCTATGCTCCCAGGTAAAATAGGGCATCAACAATAGAAACATGGAAAATCCATAGACATAACTGATAAAGTTATATCTAGGCAGCAGTCTTGCTAATATATTTACCACTCTTTTCATATTCGTCAATGCTTGATATAACAAATAGATGTCATATGCCTATCTTATTTCTTATCAATTTTAACAGACTGGGGAAATATTTGAAGCTTATTTTGGGAAAATACAAGAAAGCCAACATCCGGAAATTGACATAGATAACATATCCTATCTTATTTGAATATTTGTTATGAATATCGAGATACCAATCCTGAAAAGCCATAAAGTTTATTGATTTTTTCTCTATAGGGAATAAATTTACGCCTGTATCCATTAATCGGTATAAATTGCTTGAGAATTGTTCCGGAGAAATAATACCTTCTTTTAATTGCTGTCCTTTATATACTCTGTATTCCCTATCATTGACCAGTCTCTTTGTCTCTTGCAATAAATCCTCAACATTTGTAAAACAAATCTGCTGTTTTTTATCTGAGTTAGAGAAAACAATATCCTCCAGATCATTATTAAATGCATTGGCTTTAGTTAGTGCCAGAATTGGTTTGGCATTATATGCAGCATATTGAGACATCAACCCTCCTCCAAACGGATAAGTATTTAAATATATATCGCAATTTCTAAAGACTTCATTTATATCTTTCCGTTCACCCAATAACATCATCCGCTTTTCCAGTCTATTTGATGAGATGAAATTTTCCAATCGGTTGCGTCCGTTTCCCATTCCGGCAAACAAAATAACTGCAGACGGGTTTTCTTCAAGAATTCTTTTTAAAATCAAAAAGAACAGATCATTCTCTCCGAATATTTTATAATAAGTTCCTCCAGAAAAAATAATTACATTGTCTTTATTTAATTCTACTGGAAACCCCTGAAAAACATCATTTTTAATAATTGGATAAAAAGGCTGAACCAGAATGTGATTTTTATCAATATTTCTCTTTTCTAAGGATACTGTGCAACCATAACTCCTGAATTCAATTGTATAATCAATGCAACCACTTCCAAGCCAAAAGGCATGATCTGTCATGTTTATCTGATATCTCGTCACGTTATTAAAAGCATACATAACGGTTGTGGCTATTACATCCCAGGGGGTAATATGCAATAAAATTTTAAACGGTTTGTAATCACTGATCCTATTAAATATTAATTTAATTTTTTCCGCTGTTTCCAATTCAGGATCGACAACCAAAATCGTTCCACGGGAATAGGTGTTAAGCAACTCCCTGATTTCTTTGGATTCTTCAATTTTACTGTAAGATTCAAGAATATAAAGAATTTCAACGTCCCATGAAATTAACGCCTTAAGATATTGCAGTGCCAGCACTTTTGAATTTCCGAATGAATCAACAAAAACATAACGGTTTTCCACGGAAATAAAATCTGCTGGTTTTGGAATAATATTTTTTGAAATATCGTTCAACATATTCTCCAATTCAACATCTGTATAAATAAAATTTATATAATAAGCCAACTTTGCTGCAATTGATATTTTCGCTAAAGAGTCATTGTATTTTTTCTTATCGAAACTTTTCCGTGCTATTCTTTTTATTTTATTATATGCACTGGTTATATCTTTCCTGGTAAGATTCATAATCGTCATCTTTTAAACAGTTTGTATTTTATTAATTTCCCGATTTCAATTCTTCTATCCAATTCGCGGTAAGAGTGTAAAAAGGAAATAAGAACCAGAAGTCCTCCAACAATATATCTGATTATCATAGGCGAAATTAAAACCAACAATATGCACACACAAGAAATCAGAAACTGAGGGATAAAAATCCTGTAAACTTTCCCATTAACGTTGAAACCATAACGTCGTCCACATATGACAAGTACCTGAATAAAATAGATTAGATATGATGCAAACAGAGAAAGTCCAAGCCCTGTAAGTCCCATCCAATAATAACATGTCAGATTTAGAAATAAGGTGTAAATTGTAGAACAAAGTTCGTTCCACATGAAAGCTTTAGTATCACCTTTTGCAAGAAAAGAAAATCCTAATGACCAACTGGTTGCTTTAAAAAATGTAGCAAAAATAGCCCAGTAGATCATACCTTCAATTGGAATAAATTTGGACGAATACAACAATGTAATTACTGGCTTAATGAAAATAATAAATGAAGCGACAACAGGAGCCGACAACAAGAGAGAGATTTCCATTTGCTGGTTAATTGCTTTTCTAAAACCAATTTCGTCAGCACTAAGCGCTGAGAGACGTGGGTAATAATCAGTTGCCATTGCAGAAAAGATCAGTCCTACATATGTATTTACGATTGTAAATCCAGCAGAATACAAACCTACATCTGCCACACCTCCAAAATGTCTGATAAATATCCTTATCCCGTAAGCGGCAATCAGTGACAAGATTCCCTGTATTCCTATAAAAAAGCCCATCCGTATCATTATACGGCCTTCAACAAAAAGATCTTTTTTCTCAATGTGGACTCTCCTTATTTTAACTTTTCTGGAGAAGTAATAAGACAAGGACAGTGAAACTACACTTGTAATTACTAATACAGGAACTATCGCATCAACTCTCCAGAAATAATACAAAGGAACTGTTATAAACAAACCGATCGTACTCCCTATCACGTTAGATTTTGCCATGAAAGCATATTGCTGCATTCCTTGAAGCAATGTGTTTTGTCCGGACGTAAGTTGAGTAAACAGCAAAGTAACAGAAAGAATAATAAAAGCTACTGTATAATCGTAATTTCCAAACGTAATATGGCTCAACAGAGGAGATAAAGCAAGACAGATGAGAGTGCCAATCAAACCCGTTGCCCATACTAGAGTTCGAAATACACGAACAACTTTTGAAATTCGTTCTATATCTCCCCCCTTGTTAGCAACAGAAATGTCTCTGACCGCACTTGTTGATAGTCCCATATTGGTCAAAGCATTTATTATTCCCGTGGTTGATGAAAGCAGTCCTGTTATCCCCATCCCTGCAGGTCCCAAAAAAATAGCAACAAACTTGGAACGTACAATGCCTATCACAATATTGTATATTTGTACTCCACCAAACAGGGATGTCGCTTTCAAACTTTGTTTGTACGATTTTTTATCCAGCTCATCAGACATATTCTTTCATATAAATATTACAACCAAACAAACTTCACCAACACCTCTATAAATCACTTATTATAACAGTTGTCTGTCTTATTGCCAGAAATATAAGATAATACAGTATGCCCCAACTATCAGAGATAATTATTATATCACAATATTACCATACTGTGATTAACTTATTAGTGTTTAAAAATATTTTGATTTTAATCACAACATCAATCTGATTTACAATGGTTTCATCTGGTTAATAATTGTCACAACTTCTTGTATTTCTTCTTTTGTCATTACCGGACTAATAGGCAAACTCAATTCTTCCTGATGAATCTTTTCTGTTACTGAAAATGAGAAATTATTCCATTTTTTGTAGCACTCCTGTTTATGAGGAGGAATGGGATAATGAATTACTGTTTGAATGCCTTTTTCGGTGAGGTAGTTTTGCAGTTCATCTCTTTTTTCACAACGGACCGTAAAAAGATGGAAAACATGAGCCTCCCAATTGTCAACTTGTGGAAGAATTACCTGTTTGTTCTTAATATTATCGATATAATATGCTGCCACATCTTTTCGCAATTGTACCTCTTTGTCCAAGTACTTCAACTTCACATTCAAAACAGCAGCCTGTATTTCATCCAATCGGCTATTTCTTCCTGTATATCTGAATACGTATTTCTTAATAGATCCATAGTTTGCAAGAGCTCTGATCACCTCCGCCAGCTCTTTATCATCAGTGGTGACAGCCCCTGCATCGCCTAGAGCTCCGAGAATCTTGCCAGGGTAAAAACTATGACCTGCCGCATCACCTAAGGATCCTGTTTTTCGGCCCTTGAACTTACATCCATGCGATTGTGCATTGTCTTCTACAAGTTTCAACGAATGTTTCCTGCATATCACACCGATCTTGTCGGTATATGCACATTGCCCATAAAGATGAACAATCAATATACCTCTTGTTTTTGGCGTTATGGCTGCTTCTATAAGGTCTTCGTCTATCTGATATGTAATAATGTTGGGTTCTACCAATACCGGCACCAATCCGTTTTCGGAAATGGCCAGAATTGAAGCAATGAACGTATTAGCCGGAACAATGATTTCGTCTCCCGGCTTCATCACCCCCATTTCTATATAAGCACGAAAGATCCAGATCAATGCATCCAGTCCATTTGCAACACCGATAGTATACTTTGTCCCAATATAAGCGGAATAATTTGATTCAAAAGCTTCATTCTCTCTACCCTGCAGATACAAACCAGAATCCACGACCCTCTTTACCGCATCATGTATTTCATCTGAATATTGAGCGGTTATTTTCTCTAAATCCAGAAATTTTATCATATTATTCTATAATTTACGATTATAATTATACACTATTCGGGGAAAGTTATCCAAGATATACCCCGATAGCTTTTCACTCTGCAAGTTGTTTTATTTGATTTCGTATTCATACACATCATACACGGTAGCTCTTGCTCCAAAGCCTTCTTTCTGAAATATTAGCCCTTCATTGAGACACATACCCATTTGTGTGGTAGATTTCCCAAAATCAAAAATGGGAAAACCTATATATTTATTATTTATCAGATAATCAAAAAGCAAATCTAAAGCGCCTAGAGCTTTTCCTTCGGGAGTTGCCGAACAATATTGTGCATGAACAACTTGTGTGGTTATGTATATAAGCACTCCTCCCAAAATTTCATCCCCTTTATAAGCCAAGTAGAGTTTTATATTATCGGGGAATCGCGAATGCAAAAGAGAAATCTCGCTAAGTGAATGAATAGGAGACACCTTGTGGTTAGTCTTCAAATTATCACAAAGTATCTTCCAAAAACTATCATAATCATCACTTTCTCTTATAACCAGATGATTTTCATTTGCCTTTCGAACTGCAACTTTTCTCATTTTGTAAAACCGGACCTTCCTATTCTGATAGATTGTAGAAGAGATATTTCGTTCAATAATTTTAGCATCAATTCTAAATAAGGCATATAAGTCTTCCTGAGCGGGGATCAAATGATAAATAGGAGGCATTGGTTTATATATAACCCTAGATACACCATCCTTCTTTAAATATTCATTTATTAAATCAAATATTACGATCACATCTGCCGTTGTTACATCAGAAGACATGATCAGTCCGCCACATGTAAGACCTTGGTGCGAATATAACACACCATCAAATCTGTTTGCCGGAAGAATTGCATATAACCTACCTTTACGATATACCATCAACGAATAGTCATGGTAACGTTCTGAATGATAATCCATGTAACTCCTGTCAATCAGGAAAGTTCCATTTTTTGACCTCTTCACAAATCCATTCCATTCATCAGCAAACTCATGTGTATATCTATTTATCTCAAACATACCAGAACGATCAACACTTTTGGGCTTTGAGACGATGGGATGTTGTTTCTCTACTTTATCCAATATGTACTGAAACAGTTTTGAGTGTGTCATATCTTTAAATATTATGCTTTATTCCTTTTTTGTCTCTCTTATTCATATCAAGAATAATCCCACTATTAGTGATGTATCCTCTTTGAGTGGCAGGATTACCATACCAGAGAGTATTCGGAGGGATATTCTTCGTAACCACGCTTCCAGCCCCAATAAAAGCATAACTTCCAATAACAGTTCCTGCAACAATTGTAGAACCAGCACCTATTGAACATCCCATTTCCAAAAGAGTATTTTCATATCTCTCCTTATAATTTTTCGAACGAGGTACCTTATCATTTGTAAAGCTGACATTGGGACCGATAAAAACATTATCTTCTACAGTTAGCCCATGAAAAAGAATGGCACCTGGTTTTACTGTAACATTATCTCCTATAACAACTTCATTTTCAATAAAAACATGTGCACAAATATTACAGTTTCGACCAATTTTCACATTCTTCAAAACCACACAAAACTGCCATATTAATGTATTCTCACCAACATCATTAGTATGAACATCCGCTAAAGGATGAATGTTATTCATTCTTGTCAGATTTAAATTTTAAAAACTCATCATAGTCACGTATATAGTCACCCGCGTCATATTTCATTGATGCAAATACCAGGCAAACAGATCCTGAAGAGAAATCATCCAACTCACGCCATATTCCAGGAACAACTAATAAACCCTGGTAAGGGCGGTTGAGTGTAAATGTGCGTTTAATCTTTCCATCATCTAAAGTAACGGCGAAACTCCCGCTAGCAGCAACAATCAGCTGGAACAATCCCTTATGTGCATGTCCTCCGCGTGATTCCCCTCCCGGAACATCATACAAATAATAAGAGCGTTTTACATGAAAAGGAATAGTATTTCCATTTTCGAGTACTGTAATATTGCCTTTCTCATGATGATGTTTATCAAGCTCAATTACACTACAGTCATAAACCGTTGTTTTTCTCATTTCTATATTCTTTAAATTGCTCATAATCGAATATATAATCAGCAGGATCATATAGAGTGGATGCTAAGATTAGCGCTAAGGAGTTTGTGGAGAAATTCCTCATTTGTCTCCACATACCGCTCGGTACATACAATCCGTAATAAGAGCGGTTCAAAGAAAACACCTTACGATTCTCTCCATCATCAATTATTACATCGAAACTACCCGAAAGGGCCACAATGAATTCCTGATTCTTTTTGTAGGCATGACCACCTCTGACTTCTCCTCCAGGCACATCATATATCCAATATGAACGCACAATTTTAAATGGGATATGATTGGTTTCTTCTATAAATGAAAGATTTCCTCTCCGATCAAGAATTTTGGGCAACTCTAATATTTTTGCACAATTTATTTTTTTCATATCCGGACGTTTTACTTTTCAACAAGCATGTTTTACTATTAATTTAGTAAAGTGTAGCGTGGTCTATTTTTGTTAAAGCATCAAATTGCAATTATCATTCGAAACCTTATGATGAATCCAGCCTTATCAGCTATAGTTTATATCCTCATGACTATTTGCAGCTGTTACATGAAAAAGTTCGTCACTAACATACCTCAGCAACGATACTGCATACTCATTTAACAAATATTCCTACTAACTTTAGGATTTGGTTAACTAAGTATAAACTTATATTAGATAACAAATAAAATTATGGAATGTTTGGATTAAGCAAACATAAAGTAACCATAATTTACTACTTATCAATAATATGTTTATCGATAGGAATAACATTCAAAAAATAACATCTGATAACACTGGAAGGTAATTATTCAAAGATAGAAGGGAGTCTAAAACTAAAAAGATGTAACGCCATGATTGCGTTTCAAACTTATCAAATCTGAAGCAACAATACCGCATGCATGTCAAGATAAAAAAAATAAGATTAACTATAAAGCCTAAAGAAACAGCTTCGAGATTTTCATAACCTTAGAAGAAGCTATTCTAACAAAATAAACACCTTTGGACATATGAGGTAAATCGAAACTATATAATTTTAAACCGTCATTATCTTCCAACGGAAAAATGATTATTTGTTTACCGGAAATATCAAGTAAATCTATTTTCACAATATCAGATATATTGGTTTCAATCTTTAATATTCCCTCGTTCAAATAGACCTTCGCGAAATTTATAGGAAGAGAATCATTACTCGTATCCAGATTAGGCACATGATAAGTTAGCATCCCAGTCATCAGTTTATAGTAAAATGCCACACAGAAATTATATAATGGATAAGGTTTATTGTATATTATCCCTTCTGAATCTTTTGGCTCATTATCGGGACGTAAGGTAGTTTCGGATATATCACGTCCGTACACATAACTGTTGTCCTGATTCTTTTTATCTAAATCCTGATAGCTATAAGATGCTGGGAAGCTATCACTATCCCGCAAATTACCTTGTCCGGAATTATTTGTTCCTGCATAAATCAATTCAACGTCACCATCAAGATCATTTTCGCATGTTAAGTAAACATACTCATTATCTACCGAAACATTAAGTATGTTCACTTCAACACCATTATTAAAAACTTCAAAACCATAATCCGGAGCCTTTCTTACCAACATTTCATCTAAAACGAGAGGTTTTTGTGGTACAAGAAATTTAATCCTAAGGGTTCTCTTGTCATCCATTCGTGATATTTCCAACGGCTGAAGAGGTCTGAATTTCTTTCCAAGAGTTATTGTTTGATAATAAGCCTTGCCCAACATCTCACCATACCAGCGGTATCCATTTGGATCAAGGTGTCCACCACGATCAGTCATAGGATACACAGGTCCGGCACATACAACATCATGATATTCATTTGATGCTTCGAGCTGAGCCATGCCAATCGATACAGAATCACCTCGAGTATATTGCGCCCCAACCTGATATGTGATGAACAAAGGTGAATCGGCTTGTCTATATTTATTTCTGATATCGGCTTGCATGTTATTTTTCAGCTGTATCAACAATGACTTATACGTTAATTTGTCTGATGTAGGAGTGCTTCCTTCGGTCAAACCCGTATTTCCATATTGCGTGAGGTAATTATACTCGCCTTGCATCCATATAATTGCCGGGCAATGTATTTTTGATGTAATTAAAGAAGCGTAGTTAATTGTGCTTGTAAAATCCCTGTAACATATTGGATCATAATGTTCTTTAGACAGTTCTTCAATGGATTTTGCCACCGTTCCGCAAGAAGTGGCAATAAACTTATATTTTCCTTCTGTTTTTAATTGGATGTGATTTGTCGCAGCTACTAAAGGACACTCTGCAAAAATCTTGTTTGCACGATTTTTAGGTAAAGTCATTGTTTCAGATGCCACATTTGCGACTAACGGAGTCAGTTTATTAAAACTTGTATTTCCATAATTAATCCAAACCTGATCACCGATCATATAATTACCTGAAACAGGCGTTGTTGAAAGAGGGGGCCATGACTGACTACCAACCGATAAGCTTTGCCCATAAATAATTAAATGCTGATACTCCTGTGCAGTAGCAATAATCAGGAAGTTATTGATCAGCAATACCATAACCTTTATGAGGTTACGAACATTAAAAATATCAACATTGAACATATAAGAAACACTTTAGCAGATAATTGTGATTCAGTATTTATCAAGTCTTTTTGGCCAATAAATTTAGGGAAATATCGCAAAAAGAACCTACACACAGGAACAGAAACAACAGATATAATCAAGAATATTATACCAGTTAACAGCCAATCGTTATTTACAAAAAACAGATATTTCTTCAAGAGTAATATTAAAGTAAAATGAGTACCTAAAACAATACCACTATACTGACCAAGGACTGAAACTATCGGTAACTTCTTAATTAACTTTGAAAGTAACAGGACAAAAAACGTTCCACTAAATGCTGACAAATAAAATGGAATAAAATTACCATGATATACATTTGTTCTATTATTAGAAAAGTCGGCCAATATATAAACAATCAACCCCAAGGCGACCAAAATTATTGGAATATATTTATCTAATTTATTAGATGATAAAAAATCTGTCTCTTTTATAAGAAAATATCCAATATAGTAGAAAGGGATAGAAGTGATACTTGTATCAAGCCAAAAAGGTAAACCAATCTTGTAAATGCCCATTTCATACCCTAATATACCTGATGAAAAACAGAAAATTGCCATGAGCGCTTTTTTACCTCCAAATTTTATTGATAATCTCTCGCTGATAACTGTTATTATATAGAATATCACCGAAACCTCAAACAAGGAAACAAAAAACCATAATGGAGTATTTAAATAGATGCTGTCTTTGGATAAAGATAACAGAAGGTTCTTAGGTATCTGGAAAATAGAATCATATTGTCCATTTATCAACCAGATCCCAGAATAAAATAAATATGTAATAAACAGGAAGAAGAAACAAGGGACCAATAGTTTATTGATTTTTCTTAGAGTAAAATTCACAAATCCTGCATATCGGTGAAAAAAGAAGCCTGATAAGAAGTAATATAACGGCATTCTGAAAGGCATCAGCAATCTGTTGATGTCGGTTTGTTCAAATGGCCCTTCTATATGATGCAATATAACTAATAAAATACAAAAGCCTTTTGCCAAATCAATGTATTCAATTCGTTGTTTCATCTCAAAATTCCGGGATTATTTTAACATAAAAATTTCTACCTATATCCGCAAGAAAGAGAGTGTTTCATTATAAATAAAAACAACTGGTCAGAAGAATTTGTTTAATCAGGAGTCTTCATCTCAATAACTATGTATCCGATGGTAAGGCTTTATTTTCTTACATGAAGCAACAAGAACAGATTGGCATTTAAAGTCGTTTTTTTGTAGAAACTTTCTTTGATAAAAAAAGGTTTTTAAAGATAAGTTAATTCGTCACAAGATAAAAAATAAAACAGCTATAATACAACACAATTCACGGCAAGCGCATTAGATTAACACCTCCTGCCGTGAAAGTATAATCTGAGATTGCATATTATCTGGAATTGATTACCTGGAATAGATCCTCAATCGTTTCAGCGTTTCGAATATCATCACCATTGATATTTTTTTGATACACATCATCAACCATTACAATTGTAAGAAGTGCTCCTATTGAGCCCCATTCTTCAAGTTCTTTAAACTTAGTTTTGGCATTAATTTCGCTTGGGTTTATATCATTAAACTGTTTAGCGAAATTCTCAATAAATTGTTCTAGTTCTTTCATATTAATTTAATTTATTGACATTAAGCAAATTTAAAAAATAGCTTTTCTTTTGTTTAAAAGTTTCGCTTGATAATTCATAAAAATAATCCAAATCCGTTTCTTTGATTTTATCAGCACCAAACAGTTCATTTACACGTAAAACCTTATGATTCTTCTTTCGTACATCAAATTTCTCATAAGATAAATTTAGCATTTCAAATATAATTTCTCTCAAAATTATTAACATTAAGATCGGTAATTCCATGGGAAGTCCGGTTTTACATACCCAACTACCTCCTGTAGCGTGATCTTCTTTAATATCATAAATTCTGTTTACACCAATCGGCTCACCCTTATAATAGTAAATAAAATAATATTCTGTCCCATTTTTCTCTCTAATTTTATAATCGCTGATCCACCTTTTTTCTTTCTCAAGATCATTCTCAGTATAGTGAATAAAACGCCCTAATCTTTCATCTGTTCTTAGGTTAAGAATAAATTCTGCATCGTCTTCATTAACAAATCTGAGATGAAGTCCGTACTTATCAAGCGTAAAATTATTTCCCAATTTCATATTCTATATTTTAATTAAGTAGATTATAATAGAAAATTAGACATTTATTCAGTTTATTATTCTTTCTTTAATTTCAAGTAATGGCATTCTCTCTCAAGATCAATCGCTGTATCTTTCCCGATGATGTTTTAGGAATAGCATCTATTCGTTCTATAGCAACGGGTATTTTATAGCTTTCCAGTTTATTAGTCATAAATTTAATTATCGAAGTAAAAACCATCTCGTCTTCTGAAACAATATATGCTTTTACAACTTCACCCAATATCCCCTTAGGATCTGGTATTCCTATGCAAACAGACTCTTTTATGCCATCTATTTTGTTAAGAACCTCTTCCACTTCAATTGGGCTTACCTTCTTTCCTCCCACATTAATAAGTTCTTTCTTTCTGCTTTTCAGGAATATATACCCATCTTTATCTTTAATTCCCCAATCGCCGGTTTTGAAATATCCGTCATTAAAGTTTTCAGAGAAATCAGATTCTATCTCCCCCCAGTAATTATAGCATACATGTGTTCCTTTCACACAAATTTCTCCTTCCATTCCATCCTTAACCTCCACTCCCTGTTCATCAAATATTTTTATATCCACATTCGGAGAAGGTTTCCCTATTGAATCTAGGTACATCCTATCTGTATGAAATTCCATGAAAGAACTTCGGGAAGCCTCTGTCAACCCATAATGCATACAAATTCTTGTGTCAGGCAGCAGCTCCATCAACATCTTTTTATCTTCTAAAGGCATAAATGCGCTTCCTATTTCTATATACTTAATCTGTGAGGCGAATTCTCCTATTTTTCGTTCGCTTAACTTCTTGATATATGCCCAGTTAGCCGGAACCATACCAAAACCAGTAATCTGTCTGTTCAAAATTTCGCCATAAAATTTCTTCATATTCGCAAAACTTCCCAGAAGATCTAAAGTTCCTCCTACATACAGTACACACCTTAACCGTCCCAATCCAAAAGAATGGCTTACCGGGAGAGCCAATAGTTCGACATCGGCAGCTGTATTGCCAATAAAAGAATTAATATTAATTGCTGCAGCCTCTTCATTTGCATATGTTAGGGCAACACCTTTCGGAATTCCGGTTGTACCGGTTGTATAGAGCAAATCTGCTATTGAATTTTTATCTGCAAAGCTAATATCATTACAATCATCAAACGTATAATCAAGTGCAGTGAAAGGAGTAACATCAAAGTCTGCGTTCAGAATCTGTCCTATATAAAAAGAAGGATCAGCCGATTCAATAATTCTTCTCAACCTGATCAGATTTGTTTGAGGATCGATTGGAACGCAGATGCAACCGGCCAGATGCAATCCAAAATAGGTATAAACAAATTCTATTTCATTACTGGCAGAAACGACCACACGGCTTCCCTGCGGCAATTTTTTGTAAGATTTGAAGTATACTGCCGATTGAACAATTCGTTTCCATAATTCACTGTAGGTAACACTAGTGTTTCCTGACATTACAGCAACTTTTTCGGGAAATTGTTCCTGATTATGATATATTTTTTCTTCTATAGTCACGAATCAATCTATTTTTAAATTCCTCTTAACCGCATTTATCATATCTGCAACATCCTCAATCTCCACCATCTCTTTCCCCTCAAAATTGATGTTATAAAAGTCCTCTAATGCACTCAGGATTGATATATGTCCTACTGAGTCCCATTGCGGATAGTCACCTATTGAGGTGCTTGGTTTTATTTCAGCTGCATCTGTTTCACAAATTTGTGCGACAATTTCTTTCACTTTCTTCTCGACTTCCATTTTTCTTTTCTTTTAGACAAAAATGTATATTATATTTCTATCAACGCAGGGCAACAAATGCCGTTTGTCTTAAGATAAGCACTTCCCCACGACAAGCCTGCTCCAAATGAGCACAACATTAGTGACAGATTTTCTTTTTGGATTGAGTCCCTCATTACCGTAGCCATCGTCATTGGTATGGTGGCACAACTAGTATTACCAAACTCTGATAAGCAATAAGGAATCTTATTGGGGTCTACTTTCAATTTACGCCCAATTTTTTCATCCATATAATGATTAGCCTGATGCATTACAAAATAATCAATGCTTTCTAAATCGAGTTTAAATTTTTCGCACAAATCAGACATTGACTTTGGCGGTTGAGTAATGGAGAATGAAAACACATTGAGACCATCCATTATAACATGAGTCTTATTTCTCGATATTCCGGGGGATACCTCTTTCATTTCGAAAGATTCGGTTGTTATCGGACTCCTTGCCCCACCATCCGGGCTGATGATTGCCCCTCCTCTGGAACCATCCGTTCCCATTTGGAACTTGATGCCTTCGTTTCCTGCATCAAATTCAACTGCTGTGGCGGTTCCTGCATCTCCAATCAAAGGCCATATTGTTTTATCTAGTGGGGAATGAAATGTTGAGGTTATTTCTCCAACAAGCAATAGTGCTTTTTTAATGCCACCGTTCGAAATCAACCCGCTTACAACGGATAGCCCGTAGGTATATCCCGAACATCCAAGAGGGATATCAATGGCATAACAATCTGTACTTAGCCCCAATCTGTGCTGCAACAAACAAGAAGATGCCGGTAAAAGATAATCCCTTTGAAGCGAAACAAAAACAAGAGCATCAATATCATTACGCTCCCAGTTTAGTTCTTCTATCAATCTGTTGGCTGCTTCATAACATAAATCAGAACTACACAGCCCAACAGGAGCAATTCGCGATCTTTCTATATGCGTTAGCCCTATTACTTTCTCCGCTTCACCAGGAACAAAAACCGGCAAGTCTTTAACTTCTTTTATTTCCTTGGGAACAGCAGCTGCTACTCCTGCCAGCTTTACATTTGGGAATGATAAATATGCCATAATTTATTTTTGAATTTATGATAAAATAATTCCTGATTCCCTTTTCTGCAATATTACCAATTAAACAGTATAATTCAGTTCAGACAGTTTTGAACTTTATTCACTCAAGGTATAACATCTGTTTATAATAGAATAATCTATTTTTTTTCATTGTATTCTATCCGTTTGTTAATATTAATCTTAATTTATGAAGACAGTCTCTCTTTAATTGGAATAACAAACGAAATAATAAAAAAGTTGGTAGCCCTATTAATATTTCTTAATATATTACATTGTAGTATCTAAGAGCATAGGACCATTATTCTTTCGTATTTTTAAACAAGATGATTACCATGAGGAATAATATATGCACATAAAACATTTGTTTTTCTGGAGTTCAACATCAAATAGATCAACAAAAGACAACATTAATTAGAAGTTAACAGTTATATCTTGCACATACAATAGAAACAACACCAAAATAGAAAATGTACTGTTTTCAAATCGGGTTATGAGTCCATTATTTTATTAATTTAATTTAAGAGTTTCAGTTCTTAAGTTCCCTTAAATTTCCTTGCAATTTCATCATAATTGAACTACTTTTGCTAACAATTATGAACTCTTGCTTTACAAATCATTATTAATATTCTGATGAGAAAGTTATTACCTGCTTTGTGTTCCTTGTCTTTTACTAATACATGCAAGTTGATCATATTATGCACAATACCTTCCGAACAACAACATCTCCACAACAAATAAATGTGAAACTATTAATAACTCAACAATGACTAACATGAAAAAACAACTCTACACTCTGCTTGTAGCTCTCATGCTGACTAGCGGGTTAGCTTTTGCACAAAAAGCGAAGCATACCTTTGCCATACAGGATGGAAACTTCCTGTATGATGGGAAAGCTACCCAGATCCACTCGGGCGAAATGCACTTTGCTCGCATTCCGGCACCTTATTGGCGTCATCGTTTGCAAATGATGAAGGCAATGGGACTAAATGCCGTAGCAACATACGTATTCTGGAATTATCATGAAACTGCTCCTGGTGTATGGGACTGGAAAACCGGCAACCGCAACTTACATGAATTTATTAAGATTGCAGGTGAAGAGGGTATGATGGTAATTTTGCGCCCGGGTCCATATTGCTGTGCTGAATGGGAATTCGGTGGTTACCCCTGGTGGCTGCAGAAAACCAAGGATCTGGTAATTCGTACAGACAACAAACAGTTCCTGGATTCGTGCAAAGTATACGTAAACCAACTGGCCGACCAGGTGCGCGACCTGCAAATTACCAATGGTGGCCCTATCATCATGGTGCAGGCGGAAAACGAATTCGGTTCGTATGTAGCACAACGTCCTGACATCCCACTGGAAACTCACAAGAAATATAGCGCTGCCATCCGTCAGCAACTAATTGATGCCGGCTTTAACATCCCAATGTTTACCTCAGATGGTAGCTGGTTGTTTAAAGGCGGCGCCATTGAAGGCGCATTGCCAACTGCCAACGGTGAAGATAACGTAGAAAACCTGAAGAAGGTGGTAAATGAGTATCATGGCGGAAAAGGCCCTTACATGGTTGCAGAGTTCTATCCAGGCTGGCTTGACCACTGGGCAGAGCCATTCCAGAAAGTTTCAACCTCTTCTGTAGTGAAACAAACTGAAAAGTACCTGAAGAACGGTGTGAGCTTCAACTACTACATGGTACATGGTGGTACAAACTTCGGATTTACTTCGGGTGCCAATTATAACACAGAAAAGAATATTCAGCCCGATCTAACCAGCTACGATTACGATGCTCCTATCAGCGAAGCAGGATGGGCAACAACAAAATACAATGCCATCCGCGAACTGATGATGAAACATGTAGATTATCAGGTGCCGGCTGTTCCGCAACAGATTCCTGTTATCGAGATTCCTAACATCAAATTCGGCAAGACAGTAAACCTTTTCGACCTGACAAGCAAGATGGAACCGGTTGAGAATGATACTCCGATGACATTCGAAGACCTGAATCAGGGACATGGATATGTACTATACCGCCGACATTTCAACCAACCAATCAAGGGTGAACTGAAAATTAAAGGCATCCGCGACTATGCCATTGTTTATGTAAACGGGAAAAAGGTAGGAGAATTGAATCGTGTATTCGAAAAGGACAGCATGAATATCGATGTTCCCTTCAACAGCACACTCGATATCCTGGTTGAAAACCTGGGACGCATCAACTACGGTTCTAAAATAACAGAAAACCTGAAAGGTATCACCACTCCGGTAATGATTAACGGCATTGAAATCACGGGCAACTGGGAAATGTTCAAGCTGCCTATGAGCGAAGTTCCTAACTTGGAACAGTACGCTTCGAGTTACACTGCCGGACAACCGGTTATTTACGAGGCTGAGTTCAAGGTAAAGAATATAGGAGATACATTTCTGGATATGGAACAATGGGGAAAAGGTATCGTCTTTGTAAACGGATTCAACATTGGCCGTTACTGGAAAGTAGGACCTCAACATACTTTGTATGTACCGGGCTGCCTTCTGAAGAAAGGAAAAAACAAGATTGTGATTTTCGAACAACAGAACGATAAAAATCAGTCTACCGTTTCGGGAGTTAAAGTTCCTGTTCTCGACAAGCTGACTTTAAACAAATAAAAGCTTCATTCAAGCTGATTCATTTAATCGTTGGACGGATACAGAATTCGTCCAACGATTTTTTTTATTCATGCATAAAGAGTTCCTGATTAATTCCTCACCGGTGAAAATGTGTGGAGAGAGAAGCGCAGATATTGCGACGGGAATAGATGCACGGGGAACATAGCCTTATTTTTGTATATATAGGGGGTGAAATAAAATCTCCCGTGGCTCATTACCATGTGATTAACTCTAAAAATAAAATAGTAAGACAGAAAACGTCGTATTGTTTTCTCGTTCAACTAGCAAAAGTTGAGTTAAAAAGGGTCTAATCACTATTTATCAATACATTAGCAATACTGGAATTGTATAAATGGACTAAAAAAGGTCATATCAGTGCTTGGCTTCAATTCTCAAAAATCATTCCAGCAAACGGCTATTCTTTGGCGTAAGATTTTTATTTCCAGGCGGAAGATTTTCAGAGGGAGCAATAAGTTCCGCTCGCAAGCGTAATTTAGTTCACACGCAAAGTGATGGTTTATCTAAAAATGTTGCAATGCAACACCTTTCCCTAAAAAGATAACACCTGAAGGGAACGTTACAGATTTCAGCTCCGGGCAGCCTGAGAAAGCGCCTTCGCCAATAAAGGCAACGCTGGACGGGATGGATACCGATGTAAGGTTTTTGCAGTTTTGGAAAGCCCCTTCTCCAATAAAGGAGAGCCCTGGCTGAATATTCACAGTAGTTAATCGGGAACAAAAAAGAAAAGCAAATTTTCCGATAAAATCAACACTTGCAGGAATTGTTATCTTGGTAAGCCTAGTACACAAGCCAAAGGCATTCTCCTCGATGAACTTCACACCATCGGGAATATTGATTGATTTTAAAGAAGAACATTCTGCAAACGCCGATGCAAAAATAGCTGTTGTGCTTTTGGGAAGAGTCACATAAACAAGTCGTTCGCAGCCAGAGAACATGTTTCGGCCTATTGTTTCATTGTCAGTACAACACGGTTTCTCATCGTCCATAAAGTATGGTTCCCCACCCTCTACTAAATGCGCTCCCGACAAGTCGAGTACCGAAAGTACCCCGTCGGTTAATTCACCCGAGCTGTTTCTTCCGGCCATTTCCCGGATAAAACGGATATCCGTGCCATTCAGTTTTCCGTTTACGGTAAGCGTGTTAATCAGGTATTTATCACCCGGTTTAATTAGTGCAGGCAGCGTGCCCGCACTCTCCAAAAAAAGAGTGTCGGCAACTTCCTGGGCCTGCATTTGCAGACCCAGGAAAATACCAACAGTTATCAATACTAAACGAAGTATCTTCATTATTTCTTCAATTGAGACTCAATAGGGTCGTCGTATTGTTTCTGAAGTTTTACCAGTTCCTTTCTCAACTCGGCAGTAATCTTCTCATAACCCTTCTTGCCATACAGGTTGTTCATTTCACTTGGGTCTTTCTTCAGGTCGTAAAGTTCCCATTTATCGATATCGTTATAGAAATGAATCAGTTTGTAACGCTCGGTACGCACTCCGTAATGACGTTTCACAGCATGTTCTGCCGGATACTCATAGAAATGGTAATAAAGCGACTTGCGCCAGTCTTTCTTCTTTTCTCCTTTAAGCAATGGCAGTAAGGAAACACCCTGAATATCAGACGGAACCTTTACCCCTGCCAAATCAAGGAATGTAGGAGCATAGTCAATATTCTGAACCATCTGAGGAATTTTCACATCTTTCTTGATAGCTTTTGGGTAACGCATCAACAGCGGAGTACGGAAAGACTCTTCGTACATGAAGCGTTTGTCGAACCAGCCGTGCTCACCCATATAGAATCCTTGGTCGGAGGTATAAACAACCAATGTATTTTCCAGTAATCCTTCCTTCTTCAGATAATCGAGCACGCGACCAATGTTGCGGTCTACCGAACGGATTACGCTAAGGTAATCGTGCATATAGCGCTGATACTTCCATTCAGCCAATTCTCTGCCTGATAGCTTTTTCTCTTTGAAATCCTTGATAATCGGATCATAGTAAGCATCCCATTTAGCCTTTTGGGCAGAATCCAGGCGGTTGTACATTTCGCGTCCCCAACCTTCAAGACCGGTTTTTGTATGTATTTCGTTTTCCTTATCGGCCATCTTCAAGTCATAAACAAGGTCCATATCTTTAAAGATGCTCATTTCCTGTTGTGATGCAGCCACCCTACCCTCGTATTTATCATAGAAGTTTTCGGGCAATGGGAACTTCACATTGTCAAACGCCCCCAAGTCGCATGTATCAGGCATCCAGGTACGGTGCGGAGCCTTGTGGTGCAGCAGCAGACAGAATGGTTTGTCCTTATCACGTTTTTCTCCCAACCAATCGATGGCAAGGTCGGTTACAATGTTTGTTGCATATCCGTGAATTTGTTTCTTTACTCCATTGTCAATGAAATAAGGATTGTAATAATCACCCTGTCCAATCAGAATATTCCAGTAATTGAATCCGGTAGGTTCCGAAGTAAGGTGCCATTTTCCTACAATGGCAGTCTGATAACCCACTTTCTGCAACAATTTTGGAAAAGTTTGCTGACTACCGTCAAACTTGTGTGCATTATCAATAAACCCGTTTTTGTGACTGTGCTTACCTGTCAGCATACAAGCACGACTGGGTCCACTGATTGAATTGGCTACGAAACTGTTTGTAAAGAGTGCACCTTCATTGCTGATACGATCAATATTAGGTGTTTCAATATACCTTTGATCATAAGCACTGATGGTCTGGAAAGAGTGGTCATCACTCATGATAAAGAGGATGTTCATAGGCTTCTGCTTCGTTTCTTTCTTATCCGAAGCATAAGAAGTAGCAGCCATAGCTGCCATCCCCATAAGTAAAATCTGATTCTTTTTCATCGGTTTGTTTAATTGTAATGCAAATTTAGCTATAACAGATTAGTTTAGCAAGATACTTACTTTCTATTGTTCTTAATATAAAATAATTTAGGATATAAAAGCTGAATTTAGCTGAAAAGGCAATTGGGGTTACATTGATAAAAAATAAAACAATATATTTAGTTATATAACTTAAATATGATATTTATTGAATTAAAATTCTATTTAAGTTCAGGCTTTAAAAGCTAATTACTGAAATAAGAAAAGAGAAAGACTCTTCGTTTGATTAACCGAAGAGTCTCTCTTTATTAGTTTGAGATTACTGCGCTCCTTGGGTTATTGTAATTGCTACAGGGTCTAACTTGAATGTAGGATGGAAAGTAACTGTCTGAGTACGTGTCTCTCCGGTTTTATTTGCAGCTACATAGATTGTAACTATTTTATCGCCCGATCCATAAATAGCATATGAAGTCACAGCAGAATTAAATCCACACCAGCTTCCGGTAGGAACATCCACCCACCATCCATTTGTACCGGCTGCAATAGTAGCCGTAATGGTTGTTGCAGCTGCACCTACTGTTGTAGTTCCATTAACCTGTACACTAAAAGGAGATGGCACCGGTTTGTAGTTTACTGACTCATCTTCTTCACTACAACTGCTTAATGCAAAGCAGGCCACAAGCATTAATAAAAAATATTTTAAACTTTTCATATTACTTCTTTCTAGTCGTTAATAATTACCAATTAGGGTTTTGTGTCCACATATTTCCGGTCATTGCTATTTCATCCTGACTGATAGGATACAAATAATCCCGATTGACTTTGAAGCCCATACCATTGGGACAAACACCTTTGTAAGGACTAATATAACGTTTAGCATCACCTGGCTTACCAGACAAATACAAGTTATTACCTGCTGCCAAATCATATTTCAGATTACCACCAAAATATGCGCCAGCTTTGTTTGCAGCTTCCATGTTAGTTCCAGTAAAGAGTGCTCCTAACGGATTTTTTCCTGCAATCAGTACATCAGCAGCAGCCCACCGGAATATATCGCTCATACGCATTCCTTCGCAAGCCAGCTCAATGCGACGTTCGCGACGTACTACCTGAATTGTAGCCTCCAGGTTAGAGAATGGATAGTCTGCACTGTTATTATATTCACGTTGAAAGTCAACTCCCGGCATACCAACTCGGTCGCGCAAAGGTTTCAGTGCCTTAGCAATTTTATCCTGAGCTGCGGCACCTTCCAGTTCTGCCAAAGCTTCCGCATAATTCAACAGAACTTCTGCATAGCGGAATTGAATAGCCGGACATTCTCCTTTGTGTTCATCGTCTGCAGCTGCGTCAGTACAATCCATTTCAACAAATTTCAGAAGAGAATAGCCTGTTGGGTTAGGCCACATTACAGTAGGACTTACCTCTGCAATAATCGGGCTAAATGGCGGCATATAAATATAGGCAGCATTTGATGTAAGAGGGCGTAAACGTTCGCCTGGTCTGGCAACAGTTTGGCACAATCTCGGGTCACGAATAGTTGGATCAAGTTCCTTGCCATAGGTTTTCTGAGCTTCCTCACGTTCTGTTCCTGTAAAGATACGGCCATCTCTTGTCAGGTAATCATCCACCAGCGATAAAGTCAGCCCAATATTACCACCACCTTTGTTGCAATAACGGGTAACATCATGACCACTGATCGTTGCATCATACTTTTTCCAGAAAAGCACTTCGGGATTATTAGATAAATCTTTTGTAATAAACAAATTTTTGTAGTCAGTCAAAGGATTAGATGTACTATATATTCTCCATCTTCCGCTTTGCATCACCTCGTAAGCTGCATCGCGTGCCTGTTCAAGATAATTTTTGATTTTGGCATCTGTAATACCGGCAGTAAAGAATGGGTCGTTCTTTGCCTTGTGGTATTTTTGCCATGTTCCTTCATACAAAGCCACACGCGATTTAAAGGCCAGCGCCACATCTTTATGAATTCTCATTGCAGAGCTGTTGGTCTTGATACTTAACATACTGATTGCCTTATCAAGATCACTTAACACATGATCTATGATTTCCACACGTGAATCGCGTTTCAGTTTCATCTCCTGACTATTGGGAGGCAACACCTTATCAATCCATGTAATATCTCCGTATTTGCAAACCATACTGAAATAATAGTATGCACGGAAGAAGTATGCTTCACCGGCATATTGGTTTATATCCGCCAGATTACCCTTGCAATTGTTTATATTGGCAAATAAGAAGTTCACACTACGAATCTTTTGGTATTCAGATGGACTTGATGCTGAACTCAGCGAACGAGTTCCATCCAGCAAAGAAGGTACTGATGAACAGGCCATGTTATCACTGAATTGATCATCAAAAGCTATACCTGAAGCCTGTAATCCTCCGGGCTGAACTTTAAAAGTTCCTTCGTAAAACTGGTTCACATATTTCTGAAGTTCTGCTACAGAACTAATCGGATTTGAGGATGTCAAAGCACCCTGAGGTTCCTGATCCATATCTGAGCAACTAACGGAAAAAGCCATTGCAGCAGACAACACCAAGAGTTTTCCTATTTTTGTTTTCATAATTCTTTTCTGATTTACAAGTTAACACTTAAACCGAAAGAGAACACTTTTGTTAAAGCATAATCTTTACCTCCTTCGTTGAATGCAAATACGGTTTCAGGATCGAACATTTTTGCCAGTTTGGTAAATGTGAGCAAATTGTCTCCTGTGGCATATACATTAACTCTTTGCAATCCAATCTTCTTAATCCACTGTGAAGGAAGTTCATAACTTAAAGTCACGTTTTTCAAACGGATATAAGCTGCATTCTGTATATATCGATCACAGGTTTGCTGTGTTTTACTTACATATGAGTTTATATTACCAACTGTTGAAATATATGGTCTTGGGTAGTATGCGCCAGGATTGCTTTCTGACCAATAATCAAGATGTTGAGAGAACACAGTAACCTGTGCTTTTGAACTGCAGCCCCAGAAATATACAGATCCTGAAGGATCATAATCACGTTTCATAACACCTTGCCACAACATACTTAATGACCAGCCTTTATAATTAATTGACCCATTGATTGAATACTGATAACGTGGAGCTGAGTTACCGATAATCACTTTATCTCCCATATCTCCAACTTTGTTGCCACCAATATTAATTTTCTTATCATCATTTAAATCAAGGTACTTAACATCACCTGGCATCCAAGGCCTGCTTGTAAGATAGGTGTGGTCCAGCTTATTGTATTCATCAGCTTCTGCTTGCGACTGAATCAGACCGCCAGCGCGATATCCCCAGATTTCACCCACTTTACGTCCCGGGTACCATTGACCGGCAGGATTATATTTAGTTGGATTAACATAATCCAAAACCTTGGCTGTGTAATCGTAAATCATACCACCCACTGAGTAAGTAATATCTTTATTAATTCTTCCTTTGTAGTTGATTGAGAATTCCCAACCTCTGTTACGCATAGTAGCATTGTTTACATCGGGAGCAGAAGTTCCGTACATAGCAGCCAAGCTTTCTGTTGGGCCAAGCATATCACGAGTAGTACGCTGGAAAACATCCAGACTACCAGATAGTTTATTATTGAAGAAGCCATAATCAAGACCAAAATTGATACTTTCAATCTTTTCCCAGGTAACATCCGGATTATAAGAACCGGGAGCATAAATAATCATCTGGCGATCAGTTCCGTTGAAGAACCAACTTCCTTGCGTTGCAGTGCCCATTGTTTGAGCAAAAGTATATAAACCGGCTCCACTTTGATTTCCCAACTGTCCGTAAGAAGCTCTGAGTTTAAGATTGCTTACAGTCTTATTGATTGGTTCCATAAATCTCTCCTGGGCAATGTTCCATCCCAAAGATGCTGATGGGAAGAATCCCCAGCGATTGTTTTTAGCAAAACGGGAAGATCCATCATAACGCCCATTCACTTCCACCAAGTATCTTCCTTCGTAATCGTAATTAATACGTCCGAAGAATCCTCTGGTAGCCCATCCGTTTCGAGTCTCACCGGTAGTCTTGTCACCAGTTGCGATATTTAGTCCAGGATTCCCAAAGCTCAACAAATCAGTTGCATAGCTCCACAGGTTTGAATATTTGTAGCTTTCATCCTGAGCACCAGCCATAACATTAAAGTTATTCGATTCGCCAAGTTTAAAGGAATAATTAGAATACAGATTCAATGAATTATAATCGGACTGTGCCATTAGCCTGTAATAGCTTCCGTTGATTGGAATACCCAATTCAGAGCGGGTCATATAAGTAGTCGACCCATCAAGCATGTAAACAGATGCAGGTAAGGCAGCCTGTTCATTCTTGTTGTTTCCTAACCGATAGCTGTAATCGAAATTAATTTTCCAGTTCTTTACCGGTTCAATAATAAATCCGGCAGTCAAACTAAAGTTGCCATTATTGTTATCATTCTTTGAACCCGATTGCAGATAAGGCACCTGAGATAGTTCTGTAAAATTACCGTTCAGGTCGTACATTGAGTTTGTTGGTCTGGTTCTTGCCAGGTTGTGGAAGAATCCACTTTCAGAAACTGCATAACCACCAAACGGAGAGGTTGAAAATTCGTTTGAATATTTAGACTTTACATTAAATTTCAACCAATTAGTAATTTCAGAATCAATATTTGCACTAAAATTAAGACGTTTAAAATCTATATCAGCATATCTGATAAGACCATTTTCCTTATATAAACCACCAGACAAGTAATACTTAATCTTCCCTGCTCCACCTGTTACCGAGAGATTATGATCCTGTTTGATTGCGGCATCCTTATAAAACAATTTGAAGTTATTGGTATTGCCTACTCCAATAGCAGAGTTATCTGCCATAAACTTATTGGAAGATTGCTCCGGCCATTGATTCATTCCTTTTGGGTTTTCACAGAATTGACGTAACAGCTCAATTTTCGCATCCGAATATTCAGGAGTATGATCTGCGTTGACCCATCCTGCATTGAAGTATTTTGCAAACTCATAGCTGTTTACCATATCTGGTAAATTTACAGCAGTTGTAGCGCCAATATTTCCATTATATGTAATGGATGGCTTTCCTTCTTTTCCTCTTTTAGTTGTAATCAGAATTACCCCATAAGCAGCGCGTGCTCCGTAAATGGAAGCTGCAGCTGCATCTTTCAGCACTGATATATTTTCAATATCGTTTGCATTAACCGCAGAAAGAGAACCCTCTAGTCCGTCAATCAATACATATGGGCTATCTGAACTGCTTAAGTTTCCTTGTCCACGTAACTGAATATTATAGCTTGCTCCCGGGGTACCACCTTTACTTGTTACGCTTGCTGTCAAGCCTGGCACAACTCCCTGTAAGCTCTGGGTAATGTTGGCAACCGGACGGTTTGCCAGCTCTTTGCCATCGACTACAGCAACCGAACCAGTTAGGTTGACTTTCTTCTGTGTTCCGTAACCTACTACAACCACCTCATCAAGAACTTTCGAATTTTCTTGCATAACAATTACGATATCATTCTTTCCGTTGGTATTGATATCCTGCGAAGTGTATCCGGTAAACGTTACCCTTATTATCGGAGTACCTTTCAGGTTCAAAGAGAATTGACCGTTCACATCAGACACCGTTCCATTGGTAGTACCTACCTCAACAATATTGGCTCCCATAATGGTTTCACCATTTGCATCCGTTACTTTTCCTGCAATCTTTCTGTTTTGTTGGTTAATACTCGTATTTCCTTTTACCTTCTGGATGTTCACATTCCGATTGTTGATGGTATAGGTAAGTCCTGTTCCTTTCAGAGCCTGATTCAAGACATCATCTATGTTTTTATTCCGGGCCTGTACTTTTACAAAAACATTTTGTACATCAGTATCCACATAGAAAAATAGAAACTCGCTTTGTTTTTCTATTTGAGAGAATAGCTGTGTCAGGGCAATTTTATTTGACTCAACCGTCACAGTGCTGATTTTAGAATACGAATCTGCTGCTGTAGCATAGGCGGGTGGCATTGATGATGCCGTGAAGAAAGCGATACCTAGTAGCAAAGTTCGTCTGGCATCCTTTTGTAGAAAGGACTTGTAACAAGAGACACTTTTCATATCATTTTTATTATAAAGGTTAACAAGAAGCATCCAATATTTTACATTATTATTAAATATGATGCTCATAATGAAATAACTAAATCAAAATAAAAAATAAGCATTTGTCGTTAACTAAATTAGGTGTTTTTCATAGGCAAAAATTAATTTATTAATTGGGTTTGTATTATCGGATGTAGTATATGTTTTTCTCCTTCGACCATTTAACAGGCAAGCTACGCGATATTACATTAAGAGCTTCCTCAACACTCTGTTCACTACTGAACGCTCCCGAAACAACCACATCCTTAAATCGGGAGCTTTCAATTATAATTTTTGTATTATATCTGCTTGCTAAGGAAGTTATCACTTCTTGCAGCGAACACGATTTATATTTTACCAGTCCATCTTTCCAGGCTGTATAGGACTCCGTTTCCACATTCTGAACTTGAAGCTTCCGGTTTTCACCATTGAATGTGAGTTGTTGTGACGGACTAAGCTGAACTTTTTGTTCGCCACTTTCAAAACGAATGCTCCCCTCGACCAACGTAGCCACAATCTCGTTTTTAGAACTAGCCTTTACATTAAATTTAGTACCTAAAACTTTGATTGAAGCATTGTTCATTTTGACTTCAAATACCTTGCTCGGATTCTTGGTCACTTCAAAAAAAGCTTCACCTGTCAATGCCACATCACGGAGTTTCTTGCCGAATTGGTTTGTATAGGTTAGTTTACTGTTTTTATTCAACGTAACTTTAGAGCCATCGGCCAAAGTAAAGTTCGAACTATGATCTCCGGCTATGTAGGTAAAGTACTCAATCGGCTGTTCAGTGCTGTTTGTCTTAAGAAATAAGAGGGAGCTTATCATCAGAACCAATGTTATTGCAGCAGCAACCGGAGCTGTTCTGACCCAGAAGCGTCGGTTTCTTTTCTTGGATTCCTCTTTTCGTATCCTCTTCTGCAAACGTTTCAGTTCCACCTCACGTCCTATATGATTGGAGTATGCCACTTCTGCATCCCAATAATCCTTCAGCTGGCAAAATTCTTTTCTGTTCTTCTCATCCTCCTGCAACCACTCACTGAATGCAAGGTAATCATCGCTGGAAGATTCACCGGAAAGAATACGTGCTATGATGCTATCAATATTTTGAATCATGAATTTCATCGTTTATATTAGTTAAGACGCAGGATAAGAAAAACTCCCTTAGTCAAGAATGGATTTTTTTAAAGATTATTTTTAGTCGTTCATATCACCCGAAAGTGTCTCTCGCAGTTTTTTCACAGCCGTGGTGATATGTGCCTCCAGTGTTTTTACCGAAATACCCATCAATTCGGCAGCTTCTTTATATTTCATCTTATCCTCTCTTATCAGTTTAAAGGAGAGTTTGCATTTATGAGGTAGTGAATTAATGGCATTGTTTAACCGGCTGATGCTTTCTTTCGATATAAGCTCCATTTCAGGGGTTGTCTCTGTCTGAGTAAATAAATCTACCTGCGTTTCGTCGATATCAACTGTGGAAATGTGTTGTGTTCTTAAATAAGAAATGCATTTGTTGCGGACAATAGTATAAAGATATGCATCTAAGTTTGCAATATCAGTCAAGTTACTACGGTTTTCCCATACCACCATAAAGGTGTCCGATACAATTTCCTCAGCAACGGTAGCAACTCCAACCTGAAGCGTGGCAAAGCGCATAAGTTTCCCATAGTAGGTCATGTAAAGTGACCTCAACGCCATTTGTGAGTCTTTTACAGCAAGCTCAACAATAACTGATTTTATATTTTCGGAGAGATTATTTCCCAAAAGTTGATTTATTTAGGGCCTTTAAAAATTAAGGTCGCAAAAATAGTCAAACTCCCTTAGTCGGGCAAACACTTTTTTTTGCACAGGCAGAAAGAAAAAGAAAATAAAGCATAATATCGTCGCAATTTACATCCATAAAGCCCATGTTATCAACTCTTTGAAACTAAAAATCATTCAAGACGTTTGTTAATGTTAAAACAACGATCGACCGATACGTGAGAGTAATAAAAAAATGTGGGGGCAATCCACACGGACTACCCCCACAACCTAACTAAATTAAAAAACTACGAAACCTAATCTAAATGAGTTACTTTTTAAATAGACGGCTGTTCTTCACAACACCGTTCTTTCCCATTTTCACGATATAAATACCTTTTTCAAGATTAGACAGATTCACCGAACTGATTTCTCCTTCCAAGGACTTAACCAGTACCCCAGCTGTATTGTAAATCTTCACCTGGTCTACATTATTGAAGGTCACTACATCAACCACGGGATTTGGATAGAACGAAGGAGCATCAGATGATGCGCTTTCAATGCCGGTAGCACTAAGCACATTCATTTGGAAGTCTACGGTATAACCTTTCTGAGCCAATCCGCAAGGGCCCGGTTGTGGGAACCATGCATCTGAATAGCGAACACGGAAACGAGTTACACCAGGAGTGGCATTTGCCGGAACTTTAATTTGAGTAGAGAGGTTAGCAACTGCATCGTCTCCTTTGCGGTCGGTACCACCTGCTGCTGCAATTTCACCAGCTGTTGGATCGAATATACCATCGCAGTTCCAGTCTGCATAGATGGTATATTTACAATATTTCATACCGTCACTTCTGTTGGTTGCCAACGCTTTAAACGTAAAGGTAGAGCCCGGTGTCACATCAAATGCTTTGTCATCGCCCAGGTAAGCAAAATATCCGTTAGTGGCGTTTGTTCCACCGGTAAAGGAGAGATTGCGAACAGCTCCTGTTGTAGAAGCAGTCTCCACAAAACGGTTTGTCAGGGCAGTTGCCGCACCTTCGGCTTTAGGGTCATTGATAGCTTCGCAATATAGGTCCTTTTCAGCCTCAACTGGCGCACTCGGATTTCTTACAATTGTTTTCCAAGTGATAGCAGATTTGGTAACTAGGTCGGTTGACACAGCACGAATACCAATCTGAATCTCTTTTTGATTGTCAGACAATGGAATGGCAGGTACATAATGCGCCCATGAAGCAGTTCTTGCAATCTGTTTTTCAACCGTTCCTTCTTTTGTAAACACTTCGAAATAAGCTACATTTACCTCGTCATTATAAACAAGAGCGTTTGGATTAGACGGGGTAACCGACGGAGTCATCTTCCAGAACATCTTAGCATCCAGGTGTTTGTTTGTTTCATTAGAATATTCAATTGTAACATCTGTAGGAGCATTGACTGATGTTCTAGTTGCATCATACAGTTTCAGTTCACCGATAAGAGCTTCATAACTTGCAACTTCACTTGCACCCTGTACACGAAGACCAATTGCGGTAATCTTATCGCCGGCATTGAATCCTGTCAAAGGCAGTTCTACCTCGTTCCATCCTGTTTTTGCGATGTTACCCAAACTGAATTCTGTCCAGTCTGTTTCAGCGTTCTTCTTCACAACAAGACGCAGGTTGGACGATTGTCCTACAGTTCCATTCGTAATTTTATAAACCAACCGGGCTGTAGCTCCTGTTCCTACTGTTAAATCAGAACGATAAAGATGAACATTAGCCGGAGTGGTCTTCACAACACCCGAGAGTGACAGACAGGTTCCTCCTACCCAAGCATCTGCAAAGCTGTATTGAGCCTTGATGTCTTTGGTTTCCTGACCGGCAGCATCCTGAATAAGCCAACGGTAAGTAGGACACATATCCTGTGCCGAAAGGTTATACCATGAACTATATGTTTTTTCTCCATTTACTTTGTAGAACATTCCGTTACCCAGGATGAAGTTTGTAGCAAACGGCAAAGTACCTTGCACGGTTGAACGTTCGGTTACGAACTTAGACATACCGTGAAAACTCTTCAATGTGGAGTTATCCTGTAGATTAGCACCGCTGAAGATAGGCAGGTGCCACAATGGAGTCTGGTTACCACCTGTAAACACATACTCAAGTCTTTGCTGATAATTATTCTGCATGCTCTTTTCATCCAGACCGTCTCTGTGTTGGAATACACGGTTCTGCTTATGCTCGCCCCACAAACCGATACTTACCCCTTTATGGTTGTCGATGGCTGTCCATGCCTGTTGCAAATTCACAATCCAGCATCCTGCATAAACATCGTATGCACCGTTAGGAGTCATCAGTTCAGAAGCTGTTTTTTCAGTATCAGTCAATTTTGTTTCACCCCAATTATAGTTCAACATAAATGCGTCGGATACCTTATTATTATTTAGCTCGTTGCAATACCACTTGTTATTGTGATAGCCCAGATAATCAATGTACTGCATGTTTCCTTCGTTATTGATACCATCATACCAACCTACATGGAACGAGTTGAACCCTTTTTGTGCGGCAATCTGATACAACTTTTCGTGGAACTGCTGCAACAAAGTTGCTTTTTCCTGAAAAAGATAGAATTCTGAGTTGTAATTGATACCATCCATACCGAAGTACATTAATAGGTTAATCAGCGGTTCGGCATACACAAAGTTACCTTGTGCATCTTTCTTGGTCAGCATATCAATGAAATAAGCCTTGCTATCCGATTCGAGTGTCTGCCCGGATGAATATTGCCAGTTCCAGGGAATTCCCCAGGTGCTCAACACCGCAGTGCCATGCTTATGTGCCGCATCGGTATAAGCCGCCGGTGCGCAGAACCAGTTATTGCTCCAGTTTCCGTGGATTTTCACATATTGCCACATACTGAACACATCGTCGTCAAAACGACCGGAAGGCATCGCTGTAAGCGGACTTCCTGATGCCCCAATAGGACAGTTAAAGAAGATAGAGCGGCGCGGGTCAATTGTCTTGTCCAACTGTCCGGCTTTATCAGTAATAACAGATTTTACACGTACGTGAGATCTTTTGAATTCCAGATCTTTCAGGTCGCCCATACTGGTTGGCACACCATTGCGGAACATTTCCAGCAGCTGATATGGTTCCTGACCCGACCAATTAAAATACTCGCCTGCAGTCTGTGCACCAATCCGTGTACAGAGTGAGAGAGCCAAAGCAACTAAAAAAAAGTTTTTCTTTCTCATGGTAATAAATTTAATGTTACTATTTCTTAGGTGATTAAGATTCTTCATCGATTAAAAATTTGGAGCATTTACATCCCACCACAAACGGGTACCTTGATAGTCTTCTCCTCCCAGCACCGGGATACCTGTGCTGTAAACATCATCTTCAGACACAGAACCTTCCAGCTGGAATGGGAGACGGCGAATAATACCTCCTTTGGTAGAGTGGTCGCCTGCATCATATACCACAGGGATAAGACGAGGATAGCCGGTACGGCGAATATCTGTCCAGGACTCCAACGACATAGGGAAGTTGGCAATGTATTTCTGTGTCATGATACGTTCCAGTTTGCGTTCGTTGGTGTCGGTGTCATTCCACATGTTACCTACCTGAACCATATTCTTCACGTCGGAGTAATTGTTCTTTGAATCGTACAAATCCACATATTTCACATCCAAAGGCTCAGCAAGCGCCATGTATTTTCTCAGTTTGATGTTTCCGATACGGTCTGAGAATTCTTTTATAAACGACTCTCTGATGCCTTGTTCATAGAAGAACTGTGGTGTGCCACCCATGTTCCATCCGTAAAGTGCACCTTCTGCACGCAGGAAGATAGATTCCACCACTTTCATAATGGCAATGTTGGTGCCGGCAAAGTTGGCGTTCAGTTTGGAGAACAGCAGGTATGCCCCGGTATTATCGTTCTTATTGAACACAGATGTCCCCGAACGGATTCCTTCAAACACCGCATGTGGTTCGGGCACCACAACGGCTCCCGTCTTGTCCAGAATCATTTTTTCGTTGTCGGCAAAGAAATGTGCCAACATAGGGCTATCCAGACGTTTCAGAATATTTTCGAACGAAGCGTTCAGGCGGGTGTCATTCCAGGAGTCGGAAATAACGAACAGGGGATGTCTTCCTCCTGAAATATTGTACTCAATATTCTGATCACCGCTTTCCAGCACTCCGGCACTTACAGCAGCCTCTGCCTCCAGTTTAGCTTTTGCCGGATCTATTTTTCTAATATGCATTGCCATTCTGAGACGCAACGTATTGGCAAACTTAATCCAGTTGTTGATGCTACCGCCTGCAATCTTATCAAACGAAGCAATCACGGCCTCTTTTTCAGGAGTCAGCTGTGCTGCTTTTAGCACAGCAACCGACTTCTTCAGCTGTTCAAAGATATCGGTATAGATATCCTTCACAGACATGTAATTCATTGGAGGGTCCTGCTTCAGTTTTCTGTAATCGGCATAAGGCATTGGTCCGTAAACATCAGTAAGTTCCTGAGCCGAATAGCAGAATGCAATGTTGGCAATAGCTCCCAATTCAGGGAATTTGAGCTTTTCGGCAGAATTCATTACCGGCACCACCTGACGGGTTACCCACAGGAAGTTGGCAAGTGGACCCGACTCAAAGCTAGGATTCATAAAGTTGGTTGAAGGAAGACGACCTTCCAGGTTATTAGCTACACAGAGATAGCCCGAATAGTTGTCAATGTGCAGATTAAACTGATACTGGTATTTGTGTTCGCGGGTATCGTGAATCAGGGCCAGCGCCTGAAACATCATTCCTTTGGCTACTTCTACCGTAGCACATGAGTCAGTCGAACCTTTCACCACATTAATTTCCACATCTCCCACCTCGTCGGTGCATGAGGTGATTGTACCTCCCATCGCCATTGAAAAGAGAAGAGCGATGCTATATTTTCCTATATTTTTCATAATTGTAGTCTTTGTTAGTCGGATGATTATTAGAATGACAGTTTAAGATTTAATCCAAAGCTTCTGGTAGAAGGTAATCCGAAAATATCTACTCCACCCAGTGCATTAGCTGTTGAGAGTGAAACATCGGGGTCTACCGGTGCCTGTTTGTAAAGGAAGAACAGGTTACGTGCCACAGCCGAAACGCTTAGGCGGGTAGATGCACCCAACAAATTTTTGAATGTATATCCCAATGAGAGCTCACGCAAACGGAAGTTTGTAGCGTCGTACACATATTCCGAAGCAAATATCTGGCTACCAATGGTAGAATAGTACTTTTCTGCTGCAGCCAGGTTGCCATCAGGCATCACCACGGCAGGATACTTCTTTCCATCGCTGTCAGTCCAGGTAAGGTTGGACATACGTGCCTGAGCCGAACGTTCGGATACTCCGTTCTTATCCAGGTATGCTTCTGTGAATGAAATAACCTTTCCGCCAATCTTTCCGTCAATCAGGAAGTAAAGAGATACTCCTTTGTAGTCGAAGGTGTTGTTCCATCCCAGGTTAACTTTCGCATTCATGTTGCCCAAGTAGCGACTGTGTCCGCCACGAGCACGGAGTGAAGGGTTACCCTGAGGGTCTAGCTTTATGGCTCCCTCTTTTCCCAGTCCTTCTTCCGCTTCAAACTTGTTGTAGCGGTCAAAATCCTTGCTGTATAAATCGCCATATGAACCACCTTCCAGGAATTTCACTTTCAGGTTATCAGAAGTTCCTATACCAATATAAATATCCTTTCTATGTTTAAAGGTCTGAATAATCTTATTCTCGTTGTAAGAGAAGTTCACTCCGGTTTTCCAGAAGAAATCTTTCGATGGAGTAAATGTGTATGCCACTGTTGACTCTAACCCTCTGTTACGTACTTTTCCAGAGTTAATTGGTTTGATGGCTCCGGTAGCACTTGTAGTAGGCAAATACTGATTAAAGCTGAGTGAGTTATACAATGTAAGGTTAACGTCCAGCTTATTGCGGAAGAGTCCTAAATCCACACCGAATTCTGTAGAACGCATGGTTTCCGGTTTAGGATCCCAATCGGTAAAGTCCACTGCAACCACGCCGCCGGTTCCATTATTCACTTTCTGGCCGCTATAAAGGATGTTTGGTACTGAGTTACCTACCTCACTATATGAGAATCTCACTTTAAAACGATTTACCTGTTCGCCCATTTTGAATATATCATTAAGCAATGCATTGGCACCAACAGAGTAGTAACCGAAATGATCTTTTACACCCTTGTATTTAAATTGTGTAAATGCGCGTGCCCAGTCCATACGGTAGCTTGCATCCAGATAAACCATCTCTTTATATCCTACAGATCCGGTAACGAACAATGCTTTAGACCAGTCGCTGGATACACCATACGTACGTGTAGTTGCATAAGATGCATCAGGTTGAAATACGTTGATGCTGGTTGGAATATTCTTAATGTCATTTTGAGTGTAATATGCATAGCTTGTTGCACCAGCATTGCGCATCCAGAAGTTCTCTCCTCTCTTCTTGTCAAAGCTGAACCCCATGCTACCCGACAGGTTGTAGTCGGACACTTTTTTATTATAGCTCAACAGGTAATCAGTAAATATGTCGTAGAAGAATTCATTGGAATTACTGTATTGTCCGCGGTCAATCAGTGTTCCTTCGCGAGCTACAGTTGTTGCGTATATCTTAGCCGATCCGTCTGTATCGGTACGGTCATAACTCAAACGTGCCTGAGCAGAGAGTCCATCAAGAATGGAATAGGTAAATCCAGCTGTTCCATAAAAATGTCTGGTTGAAGTCTCGCTGGTCACACGGTTGGTCAGCCAATAAGGATTGTTTTCTCCTGCCGACCCACGTCCCAGGAACCAGTTCTGCATATTTCCTTTCAGCAATACATTTGTGGTTGTAGTCTCCACATTTTTGGGTCCGGCATAGAGCACAGTTATTTTCTCGGAAAGCCATTCACCTGGTTTCTCAAAGTTCTTGTAATAGCCCATATCCAGATTTCTGGGAGCCAGATAAAGGTTATATAGCGGATTAAACACCGTACCGCCACTCACCCGGTTATTGCTTTTTTGCTGGATGTAATTCATTGAAAGGTCCAACCGCAATTTTTTATTCAGAAAATTATAAGATTGTCTCAATGCCATGCTATGGCGATTGAATTTATTATTTGGAATTATCCCTTTAGCCATGGTATTACCATAAGAGAAGTAGCTCTGCATTTTCTCTGAACCGCCACTGAAAGAGATTGAGTTATTGAAGTTTGTACCTGTCTGGAAAAAGTCACTTACCATATCCTGCGCATGGTTTGTAACTCCTGGAATCTTAAGTTCCTCTGCAGTCATCTGGCTCAATGGTTTTCCCCATGAGCTGGCCGAAAGTTGATTCTGATTTATCGTACCACCGAAAACATTTTGTATTTTTGGCAATACCAGCGGTGATTCGAACATGGATGAGCTGGATACGTCGATACTGATTTTTCCCTCTTTACCTTTTTTAGTGGTGATCATTATCACCCCGTTGGCTGCAGCTTTACCATACAACGCAGCCGAGTTGGCTCCTTTCAGAATGGTGACTGATTCGATATCGTCAGGATTGATGTTCGAGAGTGCATCGCCCCCTTCGCTGGAAGATGCATAAGCCATTTTATAACCGCCTCCGCTGGTTCCGTCATATTGTCCCTCTACTTTATTCTGCATCGGTATACCGTCCACCACAATCAGTGGGGAGTTCTCTCCTACAATAGAGCTGTTTCCGCGAAGCAGGATTTTTGAAGCGCTACCGGCTCCCCCTGTATTAGGAGTAATCACCAGTCCGGCACTCTTACCCTGAAGGGAGTTGATGAAGTTGGCATCTTTTGCGCGGGTCAGTTCACCACCTCCAACAGTCTGTGTGGCATAAGTCAGCGATTTTGCTGCTCTTTCAATACCCATGGCAGTGACTACAACTTCATCCAACAACTTGGAATCTTCCTTCATAACAACGTTGAACACGCTTTTATTATCGGTTAAAGGCTCAAGAACTTGTTTATAACCGATGTATGTAAAAAGCAGGTCGCCACTGCCCGGCACGGTAAGCTGAAAGTTACCCTCCATATCGGTCATTACACCGGTGGAGGTTCCTTTCAGCTGTACATTTACTCCGATCAAAGACTCTCCGGCCGCATCTGTCACCTTCCCCTTAATCACCCTGTTTTTAGTGGAAGATTGAACACTTTTGGTCGGTTTGGCATTACTCTTCACGGAAAAAACAATGTACTTCCCATTGATAACATAGGTTACGTTCGAACCCGAAAACACCTTATCCAGAACAGCGGTAATTTTTTCGTTTTTAGCATTAACAGCCACAATTTTGTCAGGATTTATATCACTAACATTGTAGATAATATCCAGTTTAGTCTGTTTTTTTACTTCCTTGAAAAGCTTGTCAATACTAACATTATTCGATACGAGCGTAAACTTTTCACTCTGGGCATCCGCACACAGAAATTGAAAAAAAAGAAATATAAAAAAGCTTAGTTTAATCGTCCACGCAGGGACATAGTTAGCCTGGGGCACAGAATGCCCTGAATAGTTGTTTTTCATATATAAAATGTTTAGTTTAGTAAGTAGTCAGTTCTATTTTATGCTGTAGATAAGTATTTTCCTGTCCTTTATTTCATAATTAAATTTGTTAGTCAGTCGTAAAATGGATAGTATCTGATAAATGTTGTCTTTAGTCTCCAAATCACAGGTAAAGCGTTCCTGCTTTATCTTTTCGTCCATAAAGACAATATTGACATTGAATTGTTTTTCAAACGTAGTTGCCATATTGGCAAAGGTTTCCTTCTCAAAGTGAAGCTTTCCTTCCATCCACCAGATTGCTGCAGAAGAATCGTCCACGTTGGCTAGTTTCATATCACCGGTATTCTTGTTCACCCGCATCTGTTGGTTTGGTATCATTTTGGCCTCTTGCCCCTTCGGTTCGGAAGCCTTAATAAGAATAGAACCTTCGAGCAAGGTTGCCACCACCTCTTCTTCCTCTTTATTTGCCCGTATATTAAATTTGGTTCCCAGTACCCGGGTACTTACTCCGCAACTGTTTACCACAAATGGTGCGTGCTTGTCTTTCTTTACTTCAAAATAGGCTTCACCTTCCATATCCACTTTTCTTTCTGATGAAAAAAGCGACGAAGAATATTTCACCTGGCTGCAAGCGTTGAGCCATACCATCGTTCCATCAGGTAAAAGTACCTTGGTGCGTTCCCCTTGAGCCGTACATACCATGAACGACTGGTTCATGCTGCTTATCATGTGCTTCAGCGTATTGCCTCCGGCAAAGATAACTCCAGCCAGAATTGCTGCGGCAATGATTGCTTTTTTAAGGTAAGCACCCTTCCACCATCTTTCGGATTCTTCAATCAGTTCATTCTCTTTGGCACGAATACGAGCTTTAAGATCCTGCAACGATTTCTCTACATTGATACGCTCCATCACTGCCAACCGATCGCTTACAAAGAGGGTGAAGTATAGATTTTCCAGCTCTTTTTGGTTTTGGGGCGATGCTTCATACCACTCCGTAACGGCCTTGCGCTGTTCCTCATCCAGATTTCCTTTCAGGTAATCAATTAATAATTTATCATTAATTTCAAATTCCATTTTTCGGCCTTTTTATATAATACAATCAAGTAGACTTCTACACTAAAGCAAATTGCATTTTTTTAAAAAAAAAGTAGAAATAACTATCTTTAACGGTATAATTAATCCTTCAATAATCAACTTATACCCCATTTTTATTTATCATTCAATATAATACAATTAGAATTTATAATATACTAAACGAAAAACCACTTTTTTATTTAATAATTATAAATAATTGAATAAAAAGCGTATGGTTTTGAAGTCTGGAAAGTTTTATTTTCCTTTGTCGGATATTTACAAACCGATATGACTTTACTAAAGAACAAACCAGAAGACAACGCCCGAACAATTAGCCTGTTGAAATCAGGCAACGAAGATACTTTCGACAATGTATTCCGTTATTACTATAAGGGATTGTGTGCATTCGCCTCTCAGTATGTATCTTTTGAGGAGTCGGAAGAAATTGTGCAGGACACCATGATGTGGCTCTGGGAAAACAGAGGAACACTTATTCCGGAAATGTCTCTTAAATCACTTCTCTTCGTTATTGTAAAGAACAAGGCCCTCAACCGAATCTCCCACAATCAGATGAAAGACCGCATTATGAAGGATATGACTCAGAAGTTCGAGGAACAGTTCACCGATCCGGATTTCTACCTGGAAAACGAGTTGATGACTCTCCTTTCCGAAGCTATCAATAAACTACCCGAAGAGCAGCGCATTGCATTCGAGATGAGCCGGATGGATGGAATGACTCATAAGGAGATTGCCGAGAAACTGAACGTGTCGCCCCAAACCGTAAACTACCGCATCAGCCAGTCGGTAAAATTCCTGCATAAAGAATTAAAGAATTATCTGCCTCTGATTATATATATGCTGAATTAACAGAGTACCACCACCGATTCACTTTGACCATCACATTACTTCTTCAATAAAGGAATTCCTGACAAATCTCCCATATGAATCGTTCTTTCTCCACCGGATTTTCTTCCGTACATCCGGATCTACAAGACCAGTACATTCGGGTGTAGGCAGCCGGTACACCCGGGTGTACAGATGGCTTCCACCCGGGTGTAGCACAGGTTTTACAATGAAGAAATATTAGTTGATGGCGTAAGATAAAGATAAGAATCGAATCATCTACCACCGGTAATCAGTGCAGCAAACCGGGGAAGATACTTACGAAGCAAGAAATAGGTGCCAAGGGTGATGCATACTACAGTTACAGGTACCAGTATGTAGAGCAACACCAACATCACGTCCGACTGAGGTTGCAGCACTTTATGCAACGATTTCCGAAGGAGAGACTGCAGCGGTTCGTGTGCGGCAAAGACAAAAAAGCTTGCAGTGGCTAGAAAACCACTGCAGGTAATTTTATTTTGTTCGAGAAAGTAGGCTGTCAGATTGAAGAAGAATACCACTCCCAAGAGGCGATTCAGTTGTACCAGATAGAAAGATACCGGTTGTCCTGATGTAAGCGTTGCCCCAATCACCACCAACGGATAAAGAATCAGCGTGAGACGAAAAAATTGCTTGAAACAGTCAACTAAGTTCAATCGGTTTATACTGAAATAAGCCCCTGCTGAAAAGAAAAACAGAGCTTTTGGCCCTACTCCGGGAACATGTATCGAGATATCGAAAAACCATAGTATTCCAAACAGGAAAAGACTGTAATGCTTCAATTTTACTAAAAGCCATTTCAGCAGAGGGGTTAATATCACCATCATCATTAAATCGCGGATAAACCAGAACTGTCCACTGATAGGTTCATCCCAGAATGCATTAAGGAAATCGACAGGTGCATACTCGCTGATGGCTTTATGATTTCCTGAAAAGAGTGCTGCAGTTGCCGGAATATGCTGGGCTGTATAGTTAAAAGCCAGTACCAATAAGTTCCAGAACAGGTAGGGTATGAGCAAGGTCCTCATCCGGCTCTTCAGCTTCCGTTTGTAGTCATCTGTAGTCAGAATGGAATTATAATAGAAAAGAAATCCAGATATGAAAAAGAAAAGCGGAACTGCAGTCTGCCCAATAACCGATGATATCATCTCTCTTACATAATGAAACACCGGATAGTGTAATCCGTCTGCCTGAAGAGTAATTACCTGACCATAAGCATGAATAAACACCACACCTACTATCAGCGGGAATCTCAGAAAATCAATACATTTTGATTGCAATTCATCATTAGTCATAGTAGTAAAGCCGGTTTATTTCTTTTCGATAAGTTGAAAAGTCCGACAAATATAATGCTAATAATCCGACGGACAATGCTCAACCAGATATTAAGAACAATATTGATCTGATCAACATCTTCAGCCAGCGTGGATAAGAATGGTTGTAGATGCTATAAATAGAAACAGAGCACCAGTAGCAGCTCCTTATTTTTGAATAAGAAGAAAAAAATGCATCGCTAATAGCAAGGTATTAGCGATGCATTCTGAACTTTAAAATTTATATTGGGAACGAATCAAAGCTCTTTAAAATCTAAAATCAGTAAACTAGAACTTTGAATACAGCTTTGCCTACGGCAACCATGTAAACGCCCTTTTTAAGAACAAGTTGGGTACTCATTTCAACCACACCGTTATACACTGTTTGTCCTTCGGAGTTGCAGACCGCAACCATTGAAGGTCGGGGAACATCAATACTCATGCCTCCTTCATAACCCAGCACACTGATGCCATCTTTTCCTGTCTGACTGATTCCTGTGCCACTCTCTTCAACCACATCGGCAAAGTTTACCCATACAGATGCTGCCCGGTATGCAGCATAAGTTCCGGTGGGCACATATAGTTTGCAATCGGTAAAGGTTGAGTTTGTAAATGCATCAGTAGCCACTGACGGAGGAGTCATAGGATAAGAATGAAACTCCTTCAGCCCTGTACAATTATAAAATGCTTTCGAGCCGATGTTGGCTACGCTTTTACCAATTGTTGCCGAGGTCATCTTTGAGCAGTTCTCAAAAGCGGATGCACCGATTGAGGTCACACTATTGGGAATAACAATGGATGTGAGCCATGAACAGTTATAAAATGCAGTCCCACCTATAGAGGTTAGCCCATCAGGAAGGGTGACCGACTTTAAAGCCAAACATCCCCAGAACATCCCATCACTTAGGGTGGTGATACCGGCAGGTAGCTTTATTGAAACCAAAGCAGTGCATAGCTGGAAAGCTGCCATTCCGATATTCGTTACGTTATCGGGAATAGTGACTGTTCCCAGGCTCGAACAACTTTTAAAGGCAAAAGCGCCGATATTGGTCACATTCGAAGGAATAACCACCGAGGTTAAAGCTCCGCAACTTTCAAATGCACGTTCGCCTATATTAACCAGCGCATCGGGTAAAGTGATTGATTTAAGAGCAGTGCAACCATACAACCCGTATGAACCTATCGTTGTAAGACTGGTAGGTAATGTTAGCGAAGCCAGAAGCGAGCATCCGTAGCAAGCATAACTATAAATAACAGTCGCTTTATCGGGAAAAGCAATGCTTTTCAGCTTGTCGCAATAGGCAAAAAAGTAATAGCCAATAGCATCTTTAGCTGTGGAGTAAGAGGTATAATAAGGTGATCCACCGGCAACAATATCTGCCCCCGTCATATTAAGCACTTTCAAGATGCCGGCACTGGGATACCCATCAACATTTCCTCCCATATCACGAATGAACTTTATATCCGTACCGTTCAGGTATCCCGTTACGGTGAGTGTATCAATCAGATATTTATCTTCAGAGGGTATAAGCGATGAGAGTGTTCCGGCAGTAGCCACATTTACCGTGGCGGTTTTTCCCTGCATCTGAAATGCCGCAGCATATAACAAGCATGTTGTTATCACTGCTGTTTTTAATGCGTATAAAGCTTTCATATTCGGGAATTTACAATAGATAATTTTTAAAGAATGGCACACTTGCCATAAATCTAATGGCGATCGGACTTATTGCTCCTTTTCTTGCATCAATCTCCCGATTGGAGGTTTTGAGCCCCTGACAATAACGAAAAACCAGTCAACACAACAAAGTGCTTACGGGGTAAGACGCTAAAAACAAAGAGCAGCAAGTCCTTCACACCATTAAAATCAGATGTTGCATATTTCAGCTGAAAAATCAAATCTGAAACAATCTCAAAATGTCAATTATGCATCTCAGCAAGCACTTCCAAGCTGAGAGTTTTTACAAATATAAATCGCTTTATTCTGCATCTCCAGATAGTACCAGGAGCAGTACGATTACACAATAGTAACACACGTCATATGAATATGTTTTCCAATAAAGAATAGATTAAGCTAATATAATAATATTTAATCGATTACCTCATATGTTAACTTATTTATACATTTTAACATAATCATAAAGTCTATTCGGTTGCTGTTTAATGGATATAAGAAGTGAGATAAAAGCTAGAATACAAGTAATTGGACATAGGTATTAAAATCTCAATTTTCTTATGAATATGGAAACAATATTTTTATACGAAAAGATAGCACACAATAAACTTTCTGAATGTGAAAATCAAGAACTCTACATGATGGGTATAAATCTATCCGTATATATGTTCAATTCTATTTTTAGAATACCCGAGGTCTTATCAGGAGATCTGAGCCTCACCATCAGGTTAAACAGACAATACAAGATAAAAGGAAAACAAAAAGAAACCGCACATGCTGCCTGTGAGAAATAAAATCGGGCTCTTATTTATATTTATTAAATGAATAAAACGACAAACTGACAAAAAGCAACAAAATAAAAAACGTATTTGTGCACAAATCTTTAATATTAATTAAAATAAACATTTATAGTTAACAATATAGAAATATCAGCTATTATAAGAGTTATAAAAATTTGTGTCAATTAGCAATGTATAAAATAAACCATGATAGCCTTAAATATAGTTTTTCTATAAATATAAATAGTTCTTTCGTTGACTATATTTAAAATAATAACAACTGATAATTAAATATTTAGAAAACCACTTGAGATAATAAAAAACAAGAAGCAGAGGCTTTATTTTCTAAAAAAGGGAGATGTAATCTGTTCCCATTTTTTAAAAATATTGAATTATACACAAGTCATACTTTTTATGTTAATTATATTTGCTTTTAAAAAAAATTATTTACCTTTGCAAAGTTGAATAGAATGGGTTCAACTGCGACAGCTATAAATTTAACAAACATGATTAACGACTACTACTTACTGATTGGATTATTATTATTTTCTCTGACCTCATCCATTGCACTCGAAATGATGGCTCTTCCGCGCATCATTTATATTGCAAAGAAGAAAGGGCTTTATGATATTCCCAATGGTAGAAAATCACATATTACCCCCGTGCCCAGACTTGCTGGCATTACTTTTCTTCCTATCCTGATGCTTGTATTTTCAATTTGTTCTTTGATTATAATCAAGCAATCTCCTATAGAAACTGTGACGATCTTTGGAACTGCCTTGCGGAAAATGGTTGGTTTTGTTGCCGGAAGCATTGTATTGGCGGGTATTGGGATCAAGGATGATTTGGTCGGTTCACGTTATTCGCATAAGATGCTTGCACAGTTTATTGCTGCTTGTCTGCTTGTTTCAGGCGGTTTGTACATTAACGATTTCAACGGACTTTTCGGTATAAACGAAGTTCCTGCATGGTTTGGTGTACCTTTTACCATCTTACTTACCGTGTTTATCACCAATGCAATGAACCTTATAGATGGAGCCGACGGGCTTGCATCGGGTATTGCCGGCGTTGCTTTAATTTCTCTGGGCACCATGTTCTTTATCCGGAGCATGTTCTTCTATTCGCTGATCTGTGTCATCTTAGTAGGAATTCTTATTCCTTTCTTTTATTATAACGTGTTCAACACAAACCGGAAAGTCTTTATGGGCGATACAGGATCGCTTTCTCTGGGGTTCCTGCTGGCATATCTTGGCATTCGTTTTGCCATGAATATTCCAAGTAGCTACGGAACAGTTGATTCACCTGCCCTCATTTCTCTTTCGGCACTTTTCATTCCTCTGTTTGATGCCTTGCGAGTGATGATTGAACGCGCTATTAAAGGTAAATCAATGTTCATGCCAGACAGGCGACACTTGCATCATAAACTGCTTGATTTGGGCCTGTCACACCGAAAAGTAATGATCAACATTGTCTTCTGGGCACAGTCTCTGGTAATTTTCAACATAATGATGGTTCATATTGTCAACATCAATCTGGTTTTTCTTTTTGATATTGCCCTTTGGTTTGGACTGATACAACTACTCAACGCTTTGAAGAAAAAACAAAAGACCCGTTTTGCTCTTTTTTTCTAAAGAAGTAGTAATGGTGGTACCGGGCTGGTAATAACGCAAACTCCCAATCCGAGAAGGAGAAACAGAGCGAACAATGTTAATAACTCCTACATTAGAAATTACTAAAAAACATACAGACTTTGATTCGTGATTTGATTTCTATCAGAATCAAAGAATCCTATTAGAATTTTCTGAATGACAGCCTTGCAAAAGAAGATTTCAGTACCATTTTTTGTGAAGAAAGTTGTTCAATATAAAACTTTTGGATAGTATCATTCATTCCATAAGCAGAGACTGCATCAATATTCTGCTGCCTAATTACCATCTGTATAGAATCTCCAGTATGCTGAAACGTTCCACTACAAAAGGCTGCTCCCTGCAACTGAACCATATGCAACTGAATGCAATAATACAGTTGCTCTGGCTGCTTCTCTGAAAGATCCTTATATTGAATCGTCATTAACTGCCACATTCCATCCATATCACCGTTAATCGGTGTTTTATCACAAGATGGTAAAAGCCATGTTGCCATTAGCAGTATAATCGTAAATATCTTTTTCATAGCAATAATTATTTTTGATATTACCACAGTTTTCCAGTCTTTCGGACAACAACCATCCCTCCGCTATTATCTCCTAACATGCCTCCCCTATCCATTGCTCCGGCAACCGTGAAGCTCCACCCGGGAAGTCTGCCAGGTTCATAACTCACTTGGAGCATACCTGAGGTATTCTTTACAACTTCTTTGAACGGTCGGCTATAATTTCCCCAGCTAACACTACGAGAAAGCAATACCTTGTATTTAATTCCGGCAAAAGGCTTTCCCGAAATTCCCAGATGATGCGCTTTTATCCGGTTACTACGGAAAGTAATCTCTCCATTAGAGTTGTAAATGGGTGATATAAACAACGGATTCCCTAATGCCATACCCCAATGTTGCCATGCATTATAAAAGCCATTGTTATAATAGTCGTCGCGAGCACTGATCTGTTCGTTGATAACATTATTGTGATTCCAGAAAACAGCTCCGCTCTGATCCTTACTGCCGATATACTCGTATAAAATTCCACTAATCACTCTGTTGGCCGGAGGAGTAAGTTCCAATCCAAATAGTCCGTCTTTCCAAGGATAACTAATCCCTAGCATGGAGTGATCCTCAAAATAGTGTTCATAATAGGCATGCAGATTCCATTTTTTCAGTTGATAATTCAGTGAGAAATGATAACTTCCCAAATGGTTGCCCTCTATATTCGCTTGATCTGATTCCGGCGTGCTCCCATCTCCAGAACTGGGTACAAAAGTTCTCAAGAAATCCTTTATTCTGGCTGGCATCTTAAAAGTAGTTCCGTCAGAATAATAACGTGTACCACCAAATTGACATTCCATCTGTATTCCTGCTTCGAATGTTACCGGGAAACGTTCTTTTTTACCCACTTTCAAATAAAGAGCCTTTGAATGATAAAGTGTTCCTGATGTGCGGTTGCCGCTCGGTCCGGCAAACTCTTTCTGCCAGCTATCATCCGTAAAACGGCCATAAGCAACATGCCCACGAAATAAAAGCCAACTATTAGTAAATGGAATTGCAGTATAATCAGGAACTTCAACCCGCACCTGAGGTATTGGTCTTGCATTTCCCGACAGAGCCAAGCCTCCGCTGGAGAGCTCTCTGTTTACCTGTTCACTGTACCTCTCCTTACTACCGATTGACAGACCAATCGAACGATACTTCATGTCGAGGTAAGCTTGTTGTACTATAAAATCTGAAGTAAAATTTCTGGCTCCTGCCAGTTCCAATCCGAAACCATAGGAGAACTTATTTTTTTTGTCGGATGCGTAAAAAACACCTGCCGCCAGATAACCACTATTTCTATTGATGGAAGAGAGTCCTTGCATGTTAGCATTTAGCCAAAGGGGCGAGTGTTCTCCTTTTGAGAGAGTCATCCCGGTTTCCACCAACCAGGTAAGAGATGGATGAAGCATGTCAGCATTTTGTTCCGATGGATATAACTCTGGCACGTTCTGAGCTCCGGCACTCATTACAAGAACAGAAGCAAACAGATTTGCAAACCACATTTTGTTCATGATGCAAATTTACACTAATATTACTAGATAGTCCTATTTATCTAGTTCTTTTTACCCTTTCAATATTTATTTCTGTTTACAGAAACGCACTCTTATAACTGCCTTGACTCTGTTTTCATTGATTTACTAAAAGAGCCATGAGGTTAAAACTAAACTAATCCGCTATCCCGCAAGCATTTGTCAGCTGTAATAAAACCTAATTCATAAGAATCATTTTCAACCTTAGAACCCACCGTTGCGGTTTTACTACTTTTAGCCCGTTTATTTTCAGTATCCCCTATTCTTCCTTTACTTTCCTGAGGAATGAAAACATTACAAATTCACATCTGCTTTTTCATTCTCAGTGACCTATTTAAAAAAACAGTCTTCTTTCCGCTTAAACCAGTACACTTACTGTCTTTTATCCCGATTTATTAATTACAACATTTTGTATCTCTGTTACCCTGAAATATTTGCATTGATTATTAGCTGATTATTATCCCCAATATATTTAGAAAACAATAATTTACGAAAAAGAGTTTAAAACAATGTTGATTTTAATAAAAACAAAAAAATGCAGAGGGATTAATTATTAAACCACTCAATAAGTGGCTTGAATAACAAGGCGAAACAACATTTAGAGACAACACTAGAGGGACAGAATGAATACTGTAAAAAGATAATTTTGCATTTATAGAGATGATAGGCAATGCAAAAATATAATATCACTCCAATGACCAACCTCGAGATTGAAGCGCAAAGCGAAGTGAGAGGTGGTTTTAAGGAAAGCGAGCGAAGCGAAACTGCCAGCGATAGCGAGTCAAAGTCCACCTCAAAACGAGCGAGCGAAGCGATCAATGTTAAACCGTTACACAATTGCATTAGCTCCGATAACGCAAAAGCATCGGCCTCACGATTGCAGCATAAAGCGGGTAAGTTGGTGATTTAAAGAAAAGCGAGCAAAACAACGCTGCAAACCCGCAGAAGGACCGGCCTCATGGTCGCAGCGTAAAACGGAGTGAGCTGGTGTAGCGTAAAAAAGAAAAAGCTGTTTGAGCTTTAGCGAGTTCTTTTTCTTTAGCGGAACCAGCACATGGAGTAGCGGAGATCGTGCAGCCGTGATTTTTTGGTTCTTTTGTATCTAGACAAAAGAACAAGCAGTTCAAACCAGCAAAAAAACCAAAAAAGAACTTTTGATGCTTTTGAATCGGGCTAAAAAAACTTTTGATACTTCTGGATCAAGCCAAAAGTACAATTAGTACAAAATATATGATATTGTTAATCCCAGCTTGATTGGAGCAAAAATAGTTTTATCCTTATTCGGAGAAAGCGGCTTTACCTCTCCTTCTTTATAATCAAAGCAACGATATTTCAACATTCCGGCACCTATAGATGTCTCCAGGTTCCACCGGCGACTGATAACCCAATCGAAACCGTAAGTAAATCCGGCAGCGAGTGCATCACCATCGTACGCATGATCCTTGAAGCGGAAATTATAGTTTGTACCAGAAGTTGTTACTCCCACAAAGTGGCGGGCCATGGGTCTGCTGAACCAGTATCTCAGTTCAGGCGACACCTGTTGAAAATGAAGCTGATTTCCGTTAATGGTCGAAAAGTTGCCAGCCACACTAAGGTCCAGTGTGAAATGCTTACCCATACGAAATTCTGTCTCAATGTTGGGAGACGCCGTTGCCAGGTAAAGTGTATTTGTTTTCAGCGCAATGCGCTGTGCCATAGCGGAAGCTGCCCCAATAGCCAGGACAATCAGAAGAACAATTCTTTTTAAGTTATTATAAAGTGCTGTTGCAATCATTTCTATTAAAATTTGTAGTTAACACCCACATAAACTTCCGCAGAAGCTTTCCCTCTTCTGGCTGTACTGCCATCAAGCGGTTTGTTGTACCAATTCATTGTCGGTTCCATTGTCAGGTCTACTCTGGGCGAAAGGTTCAATTTTCCTTGCAATCCGGCCTTTACACCTAGTGGAACAGATGAGCCCAACATATCGCTTGATGCAAAGTTCAGAGTGCCTCCTAGCACACCAAGAAGTTCAAGTTTTCGATCCTTGTCATATCCTGCACCCAGTACGCTCAGGTTCATCAGATAATCGGCATTCAATGCCGCAACGTTTACCTTATCACCATTCGCAGCATTTCTAAAGCTTTTGCCGTTCACCCCGAAGCGGAGGTAAGAAACCGGAGTTACTCTCTTTCCAACTGCAGCACCAAACATACCCGTTACGTTTTTCGAATAGAATTTCCCGTAGTACGACCGTCCGAATCCTCCGGCTCCCAGTGTAGCCGAAACGAAATATTTGTAATGCTCGTCAGTTTTAAACTCTTCGGAGCGCCCAATATTTTCGGAAGAAAACTTATAATTCATACCTACATGTACGTTCATCATGCCTCTTGCCGCTTGGTCCGGATTGTTTCTCAGTGTAGAGCGAACCGTTAGTTTCGGTTCCACAAAGAAATCAGTAGTTGAAGATGCTTTGAACAATAGCTGTCCACCCGCACTTATTCCGGGAGCAAATCCCATCGTTGAGCGCTCATAATCGAGTCCTACATTCACACCAGCGAATGCATTCAGATTTATTCTTCTTTCAGGATCATATCCAAGTGCCATAGTCGACAAACTAACCATATAATCTGCCTCGGTACCTGCATAGACATATTTCACGCCTTTTTCCTGTTTATACTCGCCGCTAACTCCAATTCTCCATCCGGCTACCGGGTTAATCCAATTACCCATAGCCATCTGTCCGGATATTCCAAAAGCATTTGGTCGTCTGATGTGCGTAGCCAGAAAAGCTGTACCGGCTGACAAAGTAAAGTATTTATGATTTTTATCCTCTTTTTTGAAGAGTGTTCTCTGTTCCTTGGTACAATTGTTCAGTCTCACATTAATACCAGTCATCAATGCAGCCACACAATCCATCTCTGCAAAGCGAATATTACTTTCCGAGAAACGGTTTCCATACAAACGCATTTGCGGTTCAAGGAAGATGCCGAAAGATGGAGTCAGATTCCACAGCCCTTGTAAGGCGAGCTCTCCACCCAGATAACTCCTACTTGTCAGAGATGTAGACCGGAAAGCCAAATTGGCGCCAGCCACACCTATCAACTCAAAACTGCGCTGCGGATCGTATCCGTTCATCAAAGAAGAGATGTTCAGCAGATAGTCGGCACTGATGGTTGCAATCTTACCATTGGGGGCTGTTTTACTTTTCCACAACCTGGCTACATCTGCACTCAACCGTACTCCAGAGGTTCCGGTGAACCATTTTCCCAGATACCCACCAACTCTGGGGTCTACATCGACCTTAAAGAAGGCAGCCTGTTTCAAAGGCGAGTTAGCACCAAAGGTTAATCCTACGAAAGTATTGTCCAGCCAGCTCTCGCTGATCAGTCTATTACGTTCTCCTTTTATATGCATTGGGTTAGCATAGAGTTCAAGACCAGCATTCACCATAAAGTTTGAGCGTGTGCCGCGGTAATCATTTGTTCCCGAAGTATAATAATCTAAAGGAGAGAAATTGAGTCTTGGTTCCACAAAGAAACGCATTTCATCGTTCAGCCTGAGGGAAGCCTGCATGCCGGCTCCAAGCACAAAAAGATTTTTATCGTGCTTGCTCTTCACATACTGATATCCCGCTCCTCCGGTTGCTATCAAACTGAATGTGCGATTGGGCTCGTAGCCATAGAAAGCGTTGCTCACATTAAACAGATAGTCTGCCATCGCTCCTATGGTACTCACTTTATATTTTGTCACAGGATATTTAAAGACTGCTCCCATTCCTGTGAGGCGAGCACCCGATAAAGGGGAAAACCATCTTCCTGCACCGGCAAAGAAGCTTCCTCCAACAAAGTTGCTCATATCCGAGCCACCGGGAACCAGTTGTCCACCCAATCCCAGTCCCGAGAAGAGGAACGAGTTTTCTTTGAATGTTGACGAAGAGAATGGTTTTACTGAACGGATATTCCGCGGAATCGATCTGAATTCAACTCCTGCTACCAGCGAACCGGCAATGTTATAGCCTCGCCAGGAATCCATAAAGTCCATATTATCTGAATAAATACCGATTCGTGGCTCCATAAAGAACACATTACCGTAACCGGCTGCCAGGCGTGCCTGCAACCCGGTACGAATTCCCCATGCTCCGTTGTAACCTTCCTTAAATGGCGGGAAGAAGTATTCACCTCCGGCAACTCCAACCAATTCGAATTTTCTTTTCGCATTGAAATCACCAGCCAGAGCCGAAAAGTTCATCAAATAATCTAAACTGGTTCCAATTTCACTGGTTCTTTTGCCATTGGCAAATTTATAGTATCTTCCAAAAAGTCCTACGCGCGCTCCGTGAATTGGCGTAAACCATTTACCTAAGGCCAGCCCCGTTTCCAGCCCCGGATGCTTCAATCCGTACTTTGGATTAGGCACTAATGAGTACGATGGCCCTGTGTATAACTGCAGGAAGTAGTGTGGAATGGAATCTTCGCCGTGAAAGGTTTTAAACGCCGGAATCTTCTGCAATGCGTATTTCAAATAGTCTGAATACGATCCCTGATTCTGTGCATTTAGACTGATTGTTATCAGAAATAATGCTAATAAGGTGGTCAGGGATTTTCTGAAATACTGTTTTATCTGTGTGTAATGTGTTGTCTGTTTCATCGTCGTTCAACTTCTTGTTGCATTAATTATTCTCCTGCAGCCTGATTTTTATTTTGCCCCATCACATCCTTCAGCAGATCAATGATGTCAGCATCATTCTCCGCCATCCGTTTATACGATCCATCCTTTTCGATAGCCGCCTTTAGCAGATCCATCGCTTCCATGTAAAGCATTGCATTGGCATTGATATCGGCAGCCTCTTTCGAAGCCCGGTTGGCGCAAATTGCCTTGATGTAGAGATTCTCTGCAGTATCGTCAGACAGAGTTTTCGAGAGTTTGTATGCTGTATTATTGCGTTTCATGGCCAGCAACATCACCACTTCGTTCAGCTTTCCGGATGCAGCTACAATCTTGTAGTTATCTTCGCTAAAGCGATGGTTCAGCACATCGGTATAAGCCTTTATCTTTGCAGTCTTTTCATTGTCGCTCAGGAAATGGGCTACCGAGTCGGCTTTCGAGAACCTCCGTTCCTTCAGCAGCGATGCCACCTGGTTCAGATTAAGCTGCTCGGGGGCTTTCTCACCAGCGAACCTCTCCAGTAGTTTCGAGTCGGCCACCCCTTTTTTCAGCTGCATGGCAGAAAGATCACATGCGGCAACCATAAAATTAGGGTAAACCTCGAGGGCTCTGCGTGCAATAACTTCACTCTGTGCCGGATTCTTTTCCCCACGATATAGTTTAAAGAATTCGTATTTAGTCAGTTCCTTGTAATTTCTGTTATACAAGTCTTTGATTTCTGGCATAGTCAACAGTCGATAAATCTTAAACTGATATTCATATTCCACCTTTCTCAGTCGGGGCAGATACTTATCTGCAATGAGTCGGTAGTATGGCAATTTCAGGACCTTTTTCCACTGTGTGTCTTTACTCTTCGGATATTTACGTATGATTTCTGAGATCTCGGCAGCTTCGCTCTTGAGAGAGTCTTTCATCATCAGATCGGCCACCATCTCCCAATCGGCCACATTTGAACTACTTTTCGGTTTTAGGTTTTGCTTAGTTCCAGCTGACAGCACGCTCAGAATCTCCTTCATAGCCACCTCCATACGCTGTGCCGCCAATGTGCGGTTCCGCTCATAGCCACCTTCCGGCGAGGCATATCCGTTAATCTCGAATTTGCTCAGCTGAGCATCCTGATTACTTTCAAGTTCTTTCAGTTTCATTTTGAGCAAAGTAAGATCGGCAACCGTCGTTGAGTCGTGCATATCCAGGCTTGCCTTTCCTATCGGGAATTTGAGGTTCATCTGTGCGCGGTCGTCTCTGAGTTGTGGCTCGTCTATTGGGTAATATGCCTGATCGGTTATCATGTCTCCCGCAAAATCGAACTTCAGGAATCTGAGCGGGTTCACTATTCCGTTTGCTATTACCACCGTATCCGCGAACAGTATATTTTCATAATCGGCCACCGCCTGCACGGCATCGCATCTCCACAGGTCGTTACTGTTCTCCATATATAGCGAATCAACATAAGGTACCCGTTCACCCTGCTTTTTTACGATGTACTTTGACAAGGGGTCTTTGTTGATATCAAAATCGTACATACGAGTCTGGGTGATGTTGTATTCCCTCCCGTCTATCGACATCGGTTTAAGGAGATATTTCTGTTTTTTTGTCTCATTGTACACATAAGGTTGCATTACCAGACGGTTGAATGAGTTGAATTTCACGTTCGGACTGATTGAAGTTCTCACTATAGCCCAGTTTCCGTGAATTTCAATATTGGTAGGTTCAATAATAGGATCTTTTTTCTTTTTGACCAGTTTCCCTTGAATTACAACCTCCTGAATCATCTGTGCCTTTTTTATTAATTTCACATTGATTTGCAGTTGCCCTTTCACCTCCACAATTTCGGTAGTGTAGTTCATGTGCGAGAATTTCAGTTTACCTGTGTTGCTAACTGTGATGGCATATTTTCCATCTTCATTGGTGCTTACAGAAACGTTATCTTTTTCATTAATAACATTCACGCGTTCTACGGGTTCGCCTGATTCATTGACAACAGTTCCCCGCACCTTAATTACTTGTGCTGTGACGGGCAGATATATAAAAAACAGAATCATTAACACCAGAGCACTTCTCCGGCATAGGTCAGTCAGATTCGTCATGTTTTGAACATTCATAATTGGTTAGGTTGCGCTGCATTGCAACGGAAGTGCTTTACTAATGGCCTAAAACAATTTCCGGACATGCGTCGTGTTCACTTGTATTTTAACTTCTGATGGCGAAATTAATAATAAATTTGTTGAATGATAGTATAGGAATGTTTTTTTTATCTAATTAACTCTCTTAACATTACGGTTTGGTTAAATTTAAAAAATTTATTTTTTCACAGATACTTGAAGACTAATTCTTTAATACCATTTAGAAATAAGCAGCAAGGTAAATAAACGCAGTGAACTGCCGATATGTGATGCAATTATCAAAATTTGTACTCAACATCTTTACCGCACTCTATTTACAAATTTGCCCTGCTGTCTGACAGACAGCAGGGCAACATGGTTAGGGATTGTGAAAGGGAATTGAACTGATAACAATTCTGAATTAATCACATTATTTTAATCAATAAATTATCAACATTAAATCTCCATGCAGACATTATGTTCTCTGGATGAGATAGCAAACAAAAAAATTATCCATCTATATTTATAAGAGTATAAAACGCTTCAGATAAATTTATTTTTTTTGCTAAGATACAAAAATATTTAATAACAAAAACATACCGCCTAATATTTAAAATCTTACTCCTATCTTTTTAATTCTTACGCCTTAAAATAAAAATCTATCGTGTATGATTTTTAATTCATAGTCAATAAATTATTATCATAAAAATATGAATTTTTATTTATCTAATCATTACTTCGATATCAACAAAAAACCCTGTCATTACTAGTTAATGGCAGGGTTTGCAGATATTATACAAGATTCGTTATTTAACCTTCTTCTCAACTTCTTTTTTCATTTCTTTTTTAGCCTTGTTCATTTCTCCCTTAGGAGCTTCCTTTACTTTGGTTTCACCCTTCTTCATTTCTTTTTTAACTTTAGGCATTTCTCCTTTAGGGGCTCCCATAGCTTTACCTTCACCCTTCTTCATCTCTTTCTTCATCTCTTTATGGGTGGTCTTAACGCCTTCTTTAGCTCCCTTAACGGCTTCTTTACCTTCTTTTTTTATACCTTTTGCTTCAGCTTTAGTTGCTTCCTTTGCAGTTTTCACCTCTTTCTGGGCTTCCTTTTTCACTGTTGCAGTTTGTTCTTTCTTAACTTCTTTTTTCTTGGCTGTTCCTTGAGCTACTACATTTGCAGTAAGACATACAGTCAGCATAAATGCCACAAACAAAATTAATCTTTTCATAATTCACGATTTATTAGTTAAACACAATAGTTAAATAGCTTTATAACCAGTTACAATATCGAATATTGCACTGATTTACTTAACAAGAACAAACAAGAGATGAGAATGTTTACTAAAAATTAAAAAAAAATACGGGCAAACTGTTTTCTTTTCTTTCAAGAGAACAATTGCCCGTAATTTCTATTGTTATTTAGAACTTACTCAGCGCTGAATTCCTTTATACGCTGTTCTTCTTCCATTCGACAAATCAGTAAGGTATTATCCTTCTCGGCCACGATGTATCCATCCAGTCCCTGTATCACAACACGTTTTTCCTGGGGTACATGCACCATACAATTTGTACTTTCCACCATTTTCACGGTTCCCACCGATGCATTTCCGAAATCGTCCTGAGGCATTAAACCTCGGAGCGCTCCCCATGTGCCCAAGTCGGACCATCCAAATTCGGCAGGCATTACATAAATCTCTTCGGCATTTTCCATTACCGCATAATCGATCGAAATGTTCTCACAGTCGGGGAAACACCTGTTAATCGATTCCGTTTCGCGTTCAGTGTAAAAATCGGTATATATTTTATCGAAAATCTCTGCAATTTCGGGTGCATAAACTCTTAGTGCGGCCGATATTGTTTTTACATTCCACACAAAGATGCCTGCATTCCACAAATAATTCCCGGCTGCCAAGTATTTCTCGGCTGTTGCTTTGTCAGGTTTTTCACGGAATGCATCTACCCTACAAATCTCCTTGCTGGTTTCCATTTCTTCACCAGCGGCGATGTATCCATATCCTGTTTCCGGTCTGTTAGGTTTGATACCCAGTGTAACGATAGCGTCACTGTTTTCGGTGAATGCAAGTGCACGTTTTATTACCCGCTGAAACTCGGTTGTGTTGATCACCAACTGATCTGAAGGAGTTACAACAATGTTAGCATTGGGATATTTCACCTTAATTTTCCAGGAAACATAAGCGATGCACGGTGCGGTGTTGCGCATACAAGGTTCGGCCAGTATGTTGCTTTCAGGTATATCCGGCAACTGCTCCTTTACTATAGCTGTATACTTTGCAGATGTTACCACCCATATATTCTCGGGAGGGCATACGTCTGTAAACCTGTCTGCAGTAAGTTGAATCAGTGTTCTTCCGCATCCCATCACATCAATAAACTGCTTGGGGCATTCGGGAGTGCTCATCGGCCAGAATCTGCTTCCAATTCCACCGGCCATTATCACAACATGTGTACTCTTCATCGGATCTTCATTATAGTTTTTATTGCATCACGCAAAGATATTCATAATAATTACAATAACAAATCTCCTACAGAAACAGTTATGATTAACAGCCAGTCATCCAATCTGCATCATAATGGTATTTTATCAGGATAAAAAAAATCTCCAGGCACATGCAAAACCAGGGGAAATAAAATATGAATTATCCCAAAAACCTTTAATTTACAGCAAATTCCGTCTCCTAATCCATTTTGCAACAAAACTAATATACCCATATTTCATCTTGATTATATTCATGCTACATCTATATTTTAATCTTTTTTATATTATTAAATTAACATTTTTAAATACTAAAATAGTATAAAACAGTCCATCCATAGGGCATTCAGGCTTTATAAATCTATATATTTGCAAAACCCTAACTTTCTTTGAAACGATTATTATGACTAAAATTAAAAAGTATCTTTGTAAATACAACGAACACGGGTTTATCAATCCCGAACATGAACAACTGGAAAAATATATCATAATCGCAGTTTTTGCGATGATTTTCATTACCCTTGCAGCACTTGTTGTATGGGTGTTACACGAACAAAGTTCACATACAATTAATATGTGATCTTTATAATGCCGCTTCACCGGATATTGTTCATTTTACACTGTAGAGTCTTAATGGCTTAATTTTATTAGTTGCATTCGGCGGCATTTTATTATTAGGTGGTATTTACTAAATACAGTACCGCTACAACACATACACTAAAGAGAATAAAAAATCAATCCCCCTGTTTCAACTCTCTCTTTTTAATAGCGAGAGTTAAAACAGGGGGAATTGTTTTAGGGACTTAATTATATAAGTAAAATCAAATGTTTATTTTAGAAGGAAGCGTTTTTCCATCTTTAGTAACCAGAACTACAATATAAGTTCCTTTTGCCAAAGAGTTCAGGCTGATTACATTGTCCGAAGCCTTTTCGTCCAATAAAAGCTTGCCCGAAATATCACATATTCTTACCTTAGCCACATTTTCAATGCCATTAATCATCAGGCTTTTTGTAGCAGGAACATAATATGCCGACTCACTTGCAGCAGTCTCTGAAGCAATGCCTGTTCCCAAATTTTTAGCAACTGAAACCTTTGCTACCGTTACGTTTGATGCCTTTCTGTTTGAATAGATAAAACGTACATATCTTGATGCTGCATCCAATGTCTTGTTCTGAGTTTTCTCAGCAGGTGTAGCTGTTGATAGCGGCATTGGGGTCGAACCGTTGTACTGTGCTACCGTATTCCATGTAATGCCATCGGCAGATTCCTGAACATCAAAGACATTTAGGGGATCCCAAGTGGTACTTGCCACATTGATCTGATAAGAAAAAGCTCCAGGAGCATCTTTAAAGGCCAAAATCAAGCTGCGGCTTCCGCTTCCTAACTTCACATTACCACTGGCATCGGGCTCAGCACATGAGCCAGCCCATCCTTCTGTAGCAGAAGTCCATGCTGTAGCGAAATCAAACTGTGCAACCGGTAATGAAATTGGTTTGATGCTCTTGAAGACAATGTTATAAGTTGCACTTAAAGTATCATTACTTATCGTTACACTCTGCATAGATGAAAAATCAGTAGGCATTGTAGCCGGAGTTTTAAGGCTGTAGTAGGCTGACATAGTTGGTGTAACCTTCAGATTAGTGAGGTCCTGGTTTGGAAGGAATACCATCTGAATCTCACCAGGATTGGCACCCGGAGTAAAAGAGGCATACTTTGACAGTGGAGTAACTCCATCAATTGTAAGATTGTTTATTCGCTGTGCATTAACAGTCATTGCTGCAAATGCAATACAAGTAATTGTAGTAAAAATTTTCTTCATACAAGCATTGTTTTTAAGTTGTTGTTTTGATTATCGAAGAGATCAAAGAGGTTGCCCGGGAGTTAAATTGTTCCCAGGCAACCTCTATATAATATTAATATCCTGGATTTTGTATGATAAGACCTTTTGTTTCTCTTATATCGTAATCAGGGATAGGATATAGCTCATGTTTACCGGCTGTATAGCGTTCACCAGCAAGGAATGAGTATTTACCAAATAATTTACTTGCCATAGCTTCATCAAACTTAGTCTTTGTATCCATGATTGCTTTCCCCAGCAGGTTCCAGCGAACCAAGTCCAGACGTCTTCCACCTTCGAAGCAGAGTTCGCGGGCACGTTCTTTAAACAGATAATCGAAGAATGCATTTTTATCTGCAAAGTCGGTTACTTTGAGGTCGCGTACAGCATCGGCTGTTTTATAAGGAAGCCCGAATGCTCTTCTGCGAACCTGGTTAACGCACTCGATTGCTTTTGCAGTAGGTCCGTTGTTCAGTTCATTCTCTACCTCGGCAAGCATCAGCAATACATCAGAATAGCGCAACAGTACCACATTAACATCCGTGTTATTGTTATCCTTCACTGCACCTGTATGCCAGTTTCTTCTCCATTTTCCGGGAGCCCAAGTGTAGCTCTTGCTTCTTGGTATCTCGCTAGTGGTGTTTGTTGCCGCATCGGTATTGGAAATCTGGAATGTAGCAATAGCCACACTTCTTCTTAAATCGCCACTTTCATAAGTATCATAGAAGAAATGGTGAGTCTTTATGAATGAATTGGCACGGCCGTAGATGGATGTCTGTGCAATGCTTGGTCCATTGTATGTTCCCATTACGCTAGCACCCAGGGGCTGTCCGGTTGGGGTAAAGAATGCAATTTCGCAGATGTTTTCAAATGGATCGTAAACCTGCTCACACATATTTCTGAATACTCTTTCGTAGCTGCTTAGCAAACCATGTTGATTTGAATCGACCAACTCGTTCAACACTGTCTGAGCTTTTTGATAGTACTCCTTATAATTGTCAGAGCGTTTCATTTCACCAACCAGTCCGGATCCATAGAGTGAGTATCCTCCGCGGAACATATAAGCGCGGGCAAGTAATCCCATTGCAGCGCCCTTATTTATACGCTCTTCAGCATCTCTCCATTGAAGATCAGGAATTGCTTCTTCGAAATCCTTGAATATCTGGTCATAAATCACATTTCTGTCTGTCTTTGGCAATTTAAAATCGTCACCATCCTTTGATGCATTCAGTTTAAACGGCACATCGCCGAAAAGGCGTACCAGGTCAAAATAACACATTGCTCTGAGGCATTTAGTCTGAGCCACCAGTTTCTTGTATTTTATCGTGTCGGCTGCTTCACCTTTCAGCGTTACATCTCCGCATCTTTCAAGAATTGTGTTTGCACGGTCAATGCCCCGGTAGTACAACTGCCATGACTCCTGCAGCCATGAGTGGGTTGCATAGGCATTATAGTGTCCCAAATCGCGGGCCACGTGTCCGATACTAGCTCCCTGTATGTGCGATATATCTGTATCAGTGTCATACACCATCCAGTACTGTCCGTAGGTTGATATGTTGCTGAAGGTTTCGTACACTCCATTTACAGCCATATCCAGATTTTCAGTATCCTTAAAATACTCGTTCACATCGTAGAAGTTGAAAACCTCCTCTTTCAACTGGTCGTTGCATGATGTTGCCAATCCCATAAAGGCTGCAACAAACATCAGCTTGCCAATTTTCTTATAAGCCTTGCATTTATTTAATGTCTTCATATAATATCAGTTTTATAGTTAGAATGAAAGATTAAGTCCAAACACAAAAGAGAAACTTCTTGGGTATGCTCCCCAGTCTACTCCCGGAGTTAATCCACCATTTGGTTTAGTATTCACTTCAGGGTCGAATCCTGAATATCCTGTCAATGTCATCAGGTTGTATGCCGAAGCGTATACTCTGAGGCTGTTGATGCTTGCTTTCTGCAACAATTGTTTAGGAATGGTATATCCCATGGTAATATTGTTCAGACGAAGGAATGATGCGTCTTCAATATATCCGGAGTGGAACTTGAGAACAGACGATCCATTGATGGATGCCATTGTTTTCCCTTCGTTTATCTCACCAAGTCTGGTTATATCTGTAAATACATTCTTTCCGTCAACCGGGTCGATATAAGTAAAGCGGTCTGCACTTACAGCCAGAGAGTTTCTTTGTCTGTTGTTCATCTTAGTGAAATACATCTTATTGGCATTGTACACATCGCCGCCAACCTGAAAATTAAGTGCGAAACTCAAGTCGAAACCTTTATAAGTAAAGTTATTAATCAATCCACCAATCAGGTCGGGGTTTGCGTTACCGATAATTGTTTTATCGTTTGCAGTGATTCCATCCTTTCCGTCAATATCAACAAACTTCCAGCTACCCGGCTGCGGATAATCTGATGCATTATAAGGAACACCTTCTTTCAATACATATTTCTTTGTTGCAGCATCGTAGTGGTCAAAATCGGCAGTAGTATAAATTCCAGCCAGTTTAAATCCGTACATCGATCCCAAAGATTCACCTTTTTGAATGATATAGTCGTCATCATTGAATTCAGCTGCACCTACCCATCCCGAACGGGTTGTGAAGAAGTCGGCATCCGAAAGAGCTTTCACCTTATTTTCATTGCGAGCCAGGTTAAAGCTGGTTTCCCACATAAAGTTCTTGTTTCTGATATTCACGGTATTGATTGAAACCTCGATACCACGGTTCTGAGTTTTACCAATGTTTCTGATAGTTGTTGCGTAACCCGACAACAGTGGCAATCTTGTTTCGAGCAGCAAGTCTCTTGTTTCATTGTTATATACATCAACTGTTGCCTGAATGCGCTGATTGAAGAATCCCATGTCGATACCTAAGTTGGAAGTAACATTGGTTTCCCATTTCACATTAGGGTTAGGCAACTGTGAGCTACCATAAGATGTATAAACACCTGTTCCGAAAGGAGTAGTCTCTGATGACATTTTTGAGAGTGAACGGTAGTTACCAATTCCGTCATTACCTGCCATACCATAACCCAGACGAACCTTCAGGTTAGAGAATACATCCAATTTTTTAATGAATTCTTCTTCAGAAGCTCTCCATGCAAAAGATGCAGCAGGGAAGTAACCCCATTTATTGTTCGAACCGAAACGGTTTGAACCATCCGCACGTAAGGTAGCTGTTGCCAGATATCTTTGTTTGTAGTTATAGTTCACACGACCGAAGAAAGATATCTTTCTGTACTTGATGTGGTTAGATGATGGTATACCCGGAGTTGTTCCCAGAGAGATATCATCCAGTCCAAAGTTCTTATCAGGGAAAGTTGTATTAGTCAGACTCAGATACTTAGTTTCAAGCATATAGTCTTCCTGTCCAACCATCGCGTCGAAAGAGTGTCCTTTTTTCAGTTTCGGAGCATAAGTCAGCGTGTTGTTATACTCAAAAGTATTGTAATCATACTTGTTGATGGTTCCCCAGGGAGCACCGGCATTGATAGCCTGACGGCTTTCTGCTTTATAGAACAGTTCTTCGCTTGTAGTTCTGTTTCTCAAACCGGCAGTACCACGATATGTCAGGTTTTTGCTCAGTTTAAATACCACTTCACCGTTGTAAGAAAGATACTTGTTAATCTTTGTACGATCTTCAGCGTCGATCGAGATCAATGGATTTTGCATCTGGTTTCCGCTGTCTTCATCAATAGCAGGGTCTTTCTGGAATGTAAGCAGATCGAGGTCATTTCCGTATTTGCCAATTACCGGGCGATATTGCAGGATATGCTGCATACGGCTGAACTGACCCGATTCACCTAACGAACCCAGTCCTTTTGTTGTCTCATCTGTATAGTTGATGTTCAGTCCGAAAGTCAGTCGGTCGTTCACTATCTGGTTCAACTTAGCGCGAAGGTTTGTTCTTACCAGTCCGCTGTTTTTCATGATACCATCGTCCATGTTACGGGCAATAGAAGCATTGTAGTTGGACTTCTTTGTACCTCCGCTTATTGATACTTTGTGATTCTGAGAGATAGGATTATTGTCTTCAAACACTTGGTCCTGCCAGTTGATACCCGGTCTGTTTCCATAGATACCATCAATCTGTCCGTATGCGGCCATCATGGCTTCCTGAGTAGTTCCTGCGCTTGATGAATATGGATCGGCATAGATAGAAAGGAATTTCTTAATATCATCATCCCCGTTAAGGATAGCTCTTTCGTATTCCATTTTCACAAAATCCTTGTTGCTAAGCAGGTCAACACGTTTAGTCAGCTTCTTGAATCCGATGTACATATCGTAGGTAATATTCGACTTACCCTCTTTTGCTTTCTTTGTGGTGATAAGGATAACCCCATTGGCACCTGCCGAACCGTAGATTGCTGTAGCCGAAGCATCCTTCAGTACATCAATGCTCTCGATATCGCTTGGTTCCAATCCATTCATTCCGTTATCGCTAACAAATCCATCAATAATGTAGAGAGGCTCATTACTTTGAGTAATTGACATACCTCCACGCACACGAATGGAAATGCTTGCATCGGGCGAACCTTCAGATTGGGTTACTTTCACACCGGCAATTTTACCGGCTATTGCCTGGGCCACATTGGTTACAGGAACTTTCCCAACTTCGCTACCCGAGATTGATGAAACAGCTCCCGTTAGGTCCTTACGCTTCACGGTAGCGTACCCAATGGCTACTACTTCGTTCAACGTAACGGCATTCACAGTCATCTTAACATCGATTTGTTTCTTGCCGTTCACCTTCACTTCTTTTGGTTCCATACCTATAAAAGAGAATACGAGCACATCCTTAGCCGGATTGTTCACCTTTATAGAATACTGCCCGTTAAGGTCGGTTGCAGTACCAACACCTTTCACCCCTTTGAGGGTGACAGTTGCACCAATAACTTCTATTCCATCATTGTCGGTAACCTTTCCCTTTACAATCAAGCTTTGGGCATGTACCGAAACTGTTGAGATAAGAAAGATTATCATTAAAATAAATCCCGTGTATTTTTTCATATTAAAAAAATGTATTATTAGGTTTTAAACTTATCGCTAAAGTATATCATTTATCATAGCATGAAATTCAGTATTGTTTTTACTTCCTTTAATCGTGGTTTTTCAATATTAATTTTGTTGAAAATTCTATTAAATATGTGCATCAAACAGGTTACAAAACTGTTTCAGCATCAAAACAAACCATTCATAAAGCCTACAATATCAACCAGATAAACAATGTTCGTTATACAAATCCGTTTATAAATTATTATTTTGCCGCATCAGGGATAATATCAATTAACTCCTCCGCTATTTTATTTCTCTCTTTGATTACTGTGCTTCCTTTAATTTTGCCGTTTCCGGGAAGATTGTACTCCACTGCATTCCCCTTATTGTCTCTTACAATCAGGAAAGGAGCCTTTGCACCATCCATCTCCGCTTCAATGTTCCAGCCACCAATTTCCCATTTCCCTTTTGAAATTTCTTTCGGAGCCATCAAACGGGTGGTTTTCTTATCTCTGTCAATCTGGATAACAGCCAAGAAACGCATTGCCGGAGTCTTGCTTTGGGTAGTTAATTCCGAATGCCAATGCTTCTTGTAGTCGTAAGCTTCCGAAGCATCCATCCCTCCGCGTTGCTTCCAGTTAATTGCCGGTGAAAAGAATTCGTTCGTCAGGTTATTGTTCAAAGCGTAGGGGCAGAACAAATCTACACGACTGTTGGCAACTTCGTTTCCGCCAAAAATGACATTCTCCTTTTCACCTTTCTCCATCTGATTATAAGAGTGTAGCAACCAAGTCCATGTGATAGGTTTCTTCGCTCTCAGCTCATCATATATCACCACGATGTCAGGACGCAGGAATACAAAGTGGCGACGGAATCGGGTTACTCCCGGATTACCAAAGCCGTTCTTCTTGGTATATTCCACATTAAACTGTTTCATTCTGTCAATCCAGAAATCGGTAGTCATCAAGTCGTAAGCATGAGTGGCATCACCAAGTACATAGGTCAGCGCCGGAGTATTCTTGAAGCGGGCAATCCATCCATAGCCATTCTCGCCAATACACTGTGCCATGCTGTCGGCCAGAATGGTGTTGTGTCCGCGGGTTCGGTAATGCATCAGGGTATGGGCATCGGTAAAGTTACTGTAATAGCCCGAACCACCATATAGTTGTTTCCCGCCTACATTGATGCCGAATCCGTTATGGGCAGCATGCGCATGTCCGGTTGCACCGAAAGGAAGGGCTGTAAAGTTTATCATCACATCCTTTTTCGCATCCGCCACGTTGTTGTGCATCAGGGCAAATCCTGCATCGCGGAACAACAGTCCCTGAGGAAGATTATCCGGAACCTGCGCTTTCACAACGTTCTGCGGATTCTTTGTCATCAGGCGGTAGAAAGTAAATTCTTTCGCTCTTGACAATCCTTCGGACTCATCTTCAGCTAGTTTATCTGCATACCAGCGGGCGTATGGGTTTTTAAGTTCACGGGCAAGCGCATCCATGAATCCCATATAGGCTTTATCCGGACTGGTCTTATTCTCTGCATTATCTCCGAATCCGGTAGAATAAGAGTTCTTCGGATAAGAGTAGATTACAAACTTAGGCAGATTATGAAAATAAGGAATATTAAAGAAATCAACACCGGTCAACCGGCTAAAAGTAAACGGCATGTATATAAATGTCTCGAAATTAACCGCAAAATAGCTTGTTCCATCATGCCATCCGCCATCATCGGCTCCCAAAATCGGGAAGCGAGAACACCACACTTCGTAGCAATATGCCAGCCATTGCGAAGCTTCGGGCAGGTCCTTCATCACTGCAATGGATGTGTTGCAAAACTGTCTCAGCGTATGTTGCCATACGTGATTATCCATGGAGTGAGTTTCAAATTCGTTTGCGTACTGACGGAAGAATTTCGTTCCGCGTACCTTAATCGCATCCAGGAGCTGCTGCTTCTCGGCCGGTTTCATCAAATCGTAGGCGGCATCGAAAGCAGCGGCCATTCCTTCCATCACAGCTGCCGAGTTGAAGTCATCATTCGTAGCATTGCCCTTAGGGTCCATCTTTGCCAGATGCAACGCCTGCTTCAGTGCCTTTTCGCCGTAAGCCTTATCTCCGGTAAGCAGATAAGCCATCGACAAATCGGAAATGGGGTCGGCCACCTTGTTGCCAAATCCGTGATACATGAAGGTCATCATCACATTTTTTTCCGATGCCGAGAGATTGGTTGTATCACGCGGACGCGTTGGTTCCTCTTTAGGAAGAGCCGCTTTCAGTTGTTTATCCGCTCTTTTTATTACCTGATTGGCATCCTGCGTATTCTGGTTGCGCTTTCTGAAATCAGCCAGTTCGCCCGCAGTGACATATAGTCTGGGGTGTGAGCCGGAGCATTTTGAAAGGAATTCCTTGACTGTAGGTGTTTCGAACGCACGACTGGCGCCCGTTACCTTAAAGTTGAACACAGCCGACCATTCTACGTTCTTTTCCTTCACCACGCCGTATTGCCAGAACCAGTTTCCCGGCTGCAGTTTCTTGTGGTTATCGTACATGGCCCAGGAAATATTCTCGCTGGTAAATGTGGCTTTCGCCGGAAAATTCTTATCCTTCGAAAAACGCACCTTATAGATTGTACCTTTCCCGGCCGAAGGCCAAAGGAAAGGAACCGGATTAACCGAAACTTCTTTCCCGTTGGATGGCGAAGCCCACTCACGATAGCGCGGATGAATAGCTTGCTTTGTGATGCTTTTTTCCGCCGTTTGTGCGCCAGCCTGCGTTAAGGGCAAGATGGAAAGAGAAAAAAGGAGAAAAAGATATCTTTTGTTTAACATAACTAAATCATTTATATGATAAATGGTTTCTATTTCACTTATTCGGATCTCTGAAAAAGCTCTCTCAGTCGTACTGTCTTATTGTCAATCAATGGTTTTGCCCAGATACCGATACCTGTGATATAAAGAATGAAAACCATGATAAAGAGCATTCCTGCACGCAAACCCACAGCATCGGCTATGGCGCTCACGATAAGCGGACCGCCGGCTCCTCCCACAATTCCCGAGCAAAGAATTCCGGCAAACGAACCGTGATTCTTCGAAACAGAATTGAGAGCCAACGAGAATACGATTGAGTACATAACCGATATGCAGAACCCGATGGCGGGGAAGGCCACAACTGCAATTGTGGTAGAACCAAACAACGCCAGCAACAGGAATACAGCAGAAAGAACTCCCGAGCCCAGCAGCACCTTCCTGCAGTCGTAAAGCTTCAGCAATATCATTCCTACCACACAACCCACTGTCATCAGTCCCCAGAAATAGCTCACCGTCCGTGCACCCTCCAGCTGAGGATCAATGTGGTGATACTTCTCCAGGAAGGTAGTCATAAAGTTGGCAGTAGCCTGCTCGGTACTTACATAGCAGAATATTCCCAGGAAGAAGAGCCATACGGTTTTCTTCTCAAACAGTTCCAGATAGGAGGATTTCGACCCTGCCTTCTCGTCTTCGGAAAGTTCCACCTTTGGTATGCGCATAAACAGCACAGCAACCAGCATGACCAATAGCAGTGCCACAAACACCCAGTATAGAGATACCCACGGCAGTTCGGGTGGGGTCACCCTTGCCAGCATATCAATAAGGAGGTTGTTCCCTTTTTTATAGGTTCCGGGAGTCAGCTCTTTTACAAGATAAATGTAGACCAGCGGACTGATAAACGAGGCTATTCCGAACATAAACTGGGCAAATTCGGCAATGAATGCATAGTTCTCTTCACCTCCGGCTACCCTTTGCAAAGGATTCAGCACCGTCTGAAGCATTGCCATTCCCAGCCCGATGATGAAACAGGAGGCCAGCAGCATCTCATAACAAGGTACACAGGCAAACAGAAGTGTTCCGATGAAAGGCATCAGGAAGCCGATGAACAGTACCTTCTTGTCTCCAATCTTGTCTATCAGCATACCTGCCGGTACCGACATGATTGCATACGCCAGAAAGAAAGAGGTGGGAATAAACCCTGCCATAGCCAGATGGCTCAGACTGAAATTCTTAATAATATCGGGGATTATAGGTCCCAGGATGTTTGTAATGAATGATATTACAAACCAGAACATCATGATGAAGGAGATGAGCGTTATATTCTTTTTCATTTCTTCGGTTATTTAATAGAAGTAAATACCAGTTTTGCCGCTCCTATGCTTCCTGCATTATTACCCAGCGTAGCCGCCATAATGGTTGTGTTCACCGCACAATCGGGTATTACATTCCCAAAAGCATAATCACTCACCTTGTCGATGTAGAAATCGCCGGCTTCCGACAGACCGCCACCGATAATCACCCGCTGCGGACTGAAGATGTTAATGAATCCGGCAATGCCTCTTCCCAGGTAGTAGCAATGGTTGTTGAAACATTCCGTTGCCAATGGGTCACCTTCTTTGTAAAGACGAACAATCAGTTCACCATTTATCTCTTTCTCCGGATAGATAATATTCTGCTGTTCACACCCCTTCTTGAACATCTTGACCAGAGCCGCTGTAGAGGCGTAAGTCTCCAGACAGCCTACCGAACCGCACGCACAAGGCTCGCCGTTCGCAATCAAAGGAACATGTCCCAGCTCCGTGCCCCGGTTATCAAACCCGTTGAAAAGCTTTCCGTCAATCACCACGGCACCACCAATCCCGGTTCCTACGGTAAGGAAAACCACATTCGAACAACCTTGTCCGGCACCGTAACCGGCTTCACCCAGTCCCATCAGGTTGGCATCATTATTCACCACTGTAGACAAAGATGTCATCTCCTCAATCCTTTCGGCCAGAGGGATGTTCTCCCATCCGTTTATATTTTCGGCTCCTCCCAGCACAATCCGGTTCGAGCTATCCACAATACCCGGAGTACCAATGCCCACACCTGCTATTTCGCAGTTGTGCATGCCGGCATAGTGCTGAATCTCCTTTACTGCGGCGGCAATCTGTTCAATCACTCTCTCCGCAGAGATATCAGCGCCCGATGGCAGTTTCCCCGAAGTAACAATGTTCGCATTCTCATCTATCAGGGCGTACTTAATAAAAGTACCCCCTAAATCTATTCCTATTGCATGCAGCATACGCCTATCCCCTTTCTACCCAGATTGGCGAACTCCATGCCCATTGCTGGTCACGTTGACGAACACGCACATAATAATAATCCGTATCTTTCTCTTGTTCCGTATCTTCCATGAAGTGCTCAATGCGATAGCAACTATCAGGCATGGCACGTTCAAACTGAATAGCTTCGCTCAGCCACCCTCTCATGAAATGAGCCCGGGTACCTTCCAACAGTTCACCCAGCGAGTGCTTAAACATCTTACCGTTAAACTCAGCGGCAATCACCCCGTCTTTCGGCATTGTCACATCCAGGATAACCCCCTGCATGGCAGGTGTCGTAGTGTTCGGGTTCATCGATGTATAGATTTCCAGTTCCGTTTCTTTCTCATTGGAAGATAGTATCTTGTTTACCTTCGTTTCGAAAACATGTCCTTTCTTCAGGTCGCTTTCCTGAGGCGAGGTAAAGGCAGCTCCCCGGAAACAGGGCGTTACGCTATTCAGCTTGCCTTTGTTCAGAGACAGCTTTCCGTTCCAGGATACTACCGCCTGCTCCCTATTCCATCCGAAGTTCACCTTCACCTTGCAGTGCACGTTCTCTTCTTTCGGCATTACAGGAGTCTGCGGACCGCTCATGCGGGCAATGCATCTGCCGTTCTTCACAATATCCACGTAGTCGATGCAGCTTGCTCCTTCCACGTTGACGTATATCCTGCGGCTTTTTCCCTTCACCACATCGCCCATAAAGGCATCATTCAGCCTGAAGTCGATGTTTATCTTGTCGCCCGTTGCACAGCACACATGTCTGTTCTTCAGTGCATCCCATATCTCTCCACGTTTCAGGGACGATGCCAGTACACCAATCCTTCCGTCGCCATAGCTTCCCGGATAACCGGCATGTTGGTCGGTAGAGCCCATGATACCAAATTTCTTTCCCTGGCTCAAACCGTACTGAATGGTTCCCTCCCACTGTCTGGGTCCCATATCGTGCAGGTAGTTATAATCGCCCATGTCACTTTCCGCCAGTCCGTGACGCGAGAACATCTCTACAAACGGAGTCTGTTCCCCTTCACTGAAGTGCTTCCAGTTATATCCTCTGTAACCTTCCTGATAACCCATGTGGTGAGGAGTAACAAATACCTTCTTGCCCTTCAGCTTCTGCTTTAAATCTGTAACCGAAGTACACTCCACCAACGGAGCATCCAGGTCGTAGTTCAGTGCCACATGGTCGCCATGCTCCATGCTGTGGCATTCGTAGCCAAGGAAGGTGAGGAATTCTCCCTCCTTGTTATATTCGTTGGTCATTGCCACATACTTCTGCCAGCCACCTTCGCGCAGCTTTTTGAATGCGCCGGTGTGATAATCAATCACCCAGTTCAGGCGAGGGTCGTTGGCACCCGGAATATCGGGCCACATGGCATGAGGGGTTACCGAAACGAAGTCGAGCTGTCCTTTCGCCGCTTCAAAAGCGGTTCGCATATCTCCGTGACCGTATGTTAGGTTACAGTGATTATGTAAATCTCCCCAATACATTTTCAGATTGCTTGCCGAAGGTAGTATCTTCTTTACATCTTTACCATTCCACTTGTCGGCTGCAAACAGGTTTCCCGATGCTGCCAGTCCCACAAGCGACCATCCGGCATTTCTTAAAAACTTTCTTCTATCCATAATATTAGTCAGTTTATTTATTCTGGTTAACTTTATTCCCATTAAATAGTACATGCACCTTCTCTTCAGGGTCGGTGTCCTTGTACTGCTTCTGTGTTTCCAGAAGCAATTTCATCAGCTTGCGCTGCTCCTTTGCGTATGCCGGTTTTCCAAACACATTGTGCATTTCGCGCGGGTCCTTCTTCAGGTCGTACATCTCCCACTCGTTCACATCGTTGTAGAAATGAATCAGTTTGAAGTCCGCTGTGCGTATGCCGTAATGACGTTTCACAGAGTGTTCCGCCGGATATTCATAATAGTGGTAATAGGCAGCCTTCCTCCAGTTGGCAGGAGCCTTTCCTTCGCCCTGCAGAACAGGTTTCAGCGAATGTCCCTGAATATCGGCCGGGACAGGAATCCCTGCAAAATCAAGAAAGGTAGGTGCAAAATCCACATTCATGCAAATGGCGTTCGATACGCTTTTCGGCTTTATCGCCTTCGGATAGCGCACCATCAGAGGCATCCTTTGACATTCCTCGTACATAAACCGCTTGTCGAACCATCCGTGTTCGCCCAGGAAGAATCCCTGGTCGGAGGTATAAACGATAATCGTATTATCCAGTTCCCCGGTTTTTTCCAGGTATTCAAGCAGCCTGCCCACATTCTCGTCCACCGCCTGGGCAGTAGCCAGATAATCGCGCATGTACTGCTGATACTTCCAGCTTATCAGCTGTTTATCGTTCATGCCACCCTTGCGAAACTGTGCTATACGTTCAGCATAGGTCGAATCCCATTTTGCCATTTCCGCCGGTGTCATTCGTGTATATACCTTCTTGAATTTGTTATCATCAGGCAGTTTCATAATCTCATCATGTGTCAGCAGCTTCAGGTCCCACGCATCGGTCATGGTTTTTGCAATCGACATATCCTGTTCCTTCGCCGCGCGTCCCCGTTCGCTGTAATCATCAAACAAGTTTTCGGGTTCCGGAAACACCCGGTCGTTGAAGATGCCCAAGTATCTCTGTGCCGGCATCCAGTTGCGGTGAGGCGCCTTTTGGTGATACATCACACAGAAGGGTTTGCTCTTGTCCCTGTGCTCCAGGAAGTCAATGGTCTTATCGGTAATCACATCCGTTACGTACCCTTGCTCCTGAATATCCTTCCCGTTCTCGCAGAAATCGGGCTTGTAGTAATCCCCTTGCTCATGTTGTCCGGTTAAGATGCACCAGTAATCGAACCCTTTCGGTTCCGATATAAGGTGCCATTTACCAATGATGGCAGTCTGGTAGCCAGCCTTCCGCAACAAAGAAGGGAAGGTAGGCTGATTGCCGTTGAACACGCTCGAATTATCGGTAAATCCGTTTACGTGACTGAATTTCCCGGTCAGGATGCAGGCCCTCGAAGGTCCCGAAAGAGCATTCGTAGCATAGCAATTGTCAAAGCGTACCCCTTCATTGGCCAGTCTGTCCAGGTTAGGGGTCGAAGCCAGCTTACTGCCGTAACAGGATATTGCCTGTGTTGTATGGTCGTCGGTCATCATAAAGATGATATTCGGCCGCTTTACCTTTTCCTTGGCGGTGCAGTTCAGGGAACATGCCACCGCCATCACCGGAAAAATATAGTTTTTATAGCTATTCATAGTCTTCATATCATTATCTCAGCACTTTAAACATCAGGGTTTTGCCCCCTGTCATCACACGCACCATGTAAACACCCTTGCCGCAATCCGCCATATCGAGCGTGCTTACAGCCGATGCCTCCTGCTTACTTGCCAGCAGGGTTCCGTCCGACTGAATCAGCTCCACGGAATGCTCGCATGAATCGGGGAAGCTAACCACCACCCTATTGCCAACCGTGCTTACGATTGCCTGCGAGTTCTGCAGATTGTTGATACCCGATGTCAGCGATTTCAATACAACCCTGTAGGTTTCGCCATCTTTTGACGAGTCGTAGCTCAGCGTGGTTATCCCTTTGGAAGAGGTTACGCTCACTCCGCTGTTGCCATCCGCCTTTTCGAAAGTTCCGTTCAGCTCCAGCGTAATTGTAGAAGCGGTTCCCGGCACGGCCGCCATGGCATCGGTCACATTATCGTTAGTAGCAGCAAAAGGAATTTCACGGTCCATGTCCGGATTGGTGATTGCCACCTCGTACATGCCTCCCTCCTTCTCCTTCATCATCACAATCAGAGGTTTGTTTGCCTGATGAATTTCCCGGGCATCCACAACGGTGTATCCCCTGAACAAGGAAGCCGCCAGCACCTTTTCGCCGGCATGATAAACGGCATGAGCTGTGTTATCCTGCTTCAACAGAATAATTGGCGAGCTGTTTTTATAATTATTTATGAGATTATCATCCGCACCTATCAGCCAGGTATAAGCATACTTTCCGTCTGAGAGTATCTTACCGTGGTTGATGTATGCCATGCAATAGGTAGCGTTCTTCTTGATATCCGTCAGACCCTCGTTCACAATGAAGGCATTGCCGAAGTTATCCTTAATCACCGGATTGCCCGATACACTGGATACATCGCCGGTTATTTCATTCCCGTTCAGGTAGAAGGGCGATGCGTTTACATCCAGTCTGTTCTGGAAAAGAGTGGTATTAAACTGAACAGTGGTACTGCTGCTGTTTATTCCGCTTCCCATGCAGTAAAGCGCATTTCCGAATACAAAGACCGATTTGTCGGCGTAGAAGCTCTTATCGAAAGTAATATCGTGCAGCCTGTTGCTGAACACCGCGCAACGGTCGTCGAAACCTATCCCGCCCAGGAAGGGGGAATCGGAGAAGCAACGGTGCTTGCCCACCTTGTTGAAATCAAGGCTGGTGGTAGACAACGCCTTGGCTGTGGTACCGGGCAGCTGACGCCAGTCCCAGTTGGCATTGCTTCCATCATAGCTTCGGTAATGATTCTTCAGGTCGCTGTATTCAGTCTGTCCATAGCTCAGGTACCGGCCGTAGATATTTTCTGTGGTAGAAGCCTCGAAATCCCAGATATACTTGCTGAACCCTTTCACGGTTACCATCCAGTCGTTCTGACGCACCACCAGCAGTCCGGAGAAAGGCAGGAATTTTGTACCCACCGGATTGCTCTCTGCAGCAGCGGCATTCAAATTAGAAGCCTCAATCAGCGCATCCATCTCACCAAGTGAGTTAGAATAGCAGATATCCGTTCTGGCCTTCGAGATATAGGCGTTTACCAACGCTTGGTCGGGGTTCCACAACCTTTTGTAAGCTCCCAACAATTCGGTATCGGGAGTATCTTCCGACAGAATCAGGTAGGCAAATGCCGGCAAAAGCTGTTGCAGCACATCTGTCTGATTGGGGAAACGTCCGCAGGTAGCCACCGGAACATTGTACTCTCCGCTGAAAAAACGGAAGGTAAGCAATGCCTTCTTCAGGTTTTGGTACGACTCCTGGCTCAGTGCAAAAGGAGTATCGTGCAGCATATAATAGAGCAGACATCCGGCATAGAGCACATCGGGATAGTAAGCACTATAATAAGGTGCATGATGGTGATAGCCCGAGCCATCCGGTTTCAGCGTTCCCAGAAATCCCGGAGCCGTTTTCAACGCATGGTCCATATATCCCTGGAAAGCCTTCATGGCAGCTGTTCTTTGCGCTTCGTCCTTCAACGTAAGTGCGTAGCACAACTTTGGATAAGCCAGCGTACGAATATAGTCGGCCAACTCCCCGTCATTCTGCGTATCTTTGTAAACCGTTCCAAAAAGTGTGTACCAGTTGAACGAATCGAATATTCTTTTAAACTGCTCATCCGTCAGCTGATCCCTCATCAGGAAGGCCGAATGGAAGAATCCCGCGCTGCGGAGCATCTCAAACCGGAGCGTACCCAGCGCACTACCGTCTGCCCATCCCTGGTCGTAATACCAGTCGTATGCTTTCAATAGATTGTCGCGACTGGCTGTTGTGCCATTCATCCGGAAATCGTACGCCAGCTGAAGCAGGTAGTTTTCGTTCACTCCCCGGAAACTGGTCAGCGCCACACCGTCCACCGTTGTGCCGTGATAGTCCATCGGGAAGAGTCCGGGTCCGTTTACCGTACCATCCTCCGCCTGTGTCAGCGTAATATTCCTGCCAAAGTTGGTTACTCCCGTCTTAACATAACTCTTCACGGCGTTCAGTCGTTTTGCGTACGAAGCGTCGCTGCTGTTCGTACCATCGCCCAGATACCATTTGTCCATGCGCTCCTTAATCAGGCCGAAGGCATTCCGTTCTTCATCCGTAGGTGTTACGGGAGCTGCCGGCGGTGTGTTCCTGATAGCCAGATAATCGTTGATGCCGTCGTACAGGTTCACCTTGTACTGAAAGTCGGACATCTTTTCCCACGAGATGGCTCTGAACTCCAGGAAATCGAAATAGAGCGTTCCGCTTCCCGAAGCCGGCGCCGATACCTTCATGGTAGTCAGCGCGGTGAGGTCGTGCCCCATGTCTCTTCCGAAATCGGCCCAAAGGCATCTCCATCCCCTGAAATTGAGGTTGAAGGAGATTTCGCACTTCTTCTGGTTGCTGCTGTTATAGAATGAGAACACAGCCGGCTGATTGGTAGCAGCCGAGTTGTAAACCCATACAGAGATACCCCCTCCTTTCAGTGTAGACGCAGCAGCCAGTCCGTCGGCATTCACCGCGTTCATTGCATCGCCCGCCTGCCAGTTCCAGCGCAGGGAGTAGTTTCCCAATTTAGCTTTCACCGTACTTACCGCTAGGCTTCCTTTCTCCGCACTCCATCCTGCAGGCACAGTATTATCCTCAAAGGATATTACTGCCCCGAAGAGTGAAGTCTTTGCTCCAAAGAGCAGGGTTAGTATCAGTGGATATATAAATTTGTTTTTCATAACCTGTATTATAGTAGGCAAGGTCGGGGTTAATACTTATAGCTAAGCTTGTAGTTTTTCACGCCTAGTTTTTTATTTTCTACGCCTTCTTTTTTATTTTCAACGCCTAGTTTATTTTTTTCTACGCCTACTTTTACAGTTATGTCGAGTGAGTTGTCGCTGTACGATTTGTTGTTGAACTGAGCCGAGATAGCTGGCTGTTCGTTCTTGTCGGTTACAGGATAAATCACTGTGATATAGCGTACAGCCTCATCTGTATTTTTCTGAGTTTCGAAAGCCACAGAGGTACGTTCCGCTCTTTCGCGGTAAGTCTTCGACCTCCATCCCTCTTCCTTATTCATAGTCATTCCTTTTGGTCCGAAGCATTTCAGCACCACGTTGCTGTTTCCGTCAAAGTCGGATGCCACGGTCATGTTTTCCTTATCCAGGTTTGTCTTTCCTTCGCACAGTCCATAGTGAATTGCCACATTTCCTTTCGCGTTGCCCACAGCCTCGTCTACAATCACAAAGAATTTGTTATCCACAAAGAACACCGAGCGTCTGTGTTTCAATCCTTTGTACGATGGATTTTCCACTACCAGCTTCTGGATATTCCCTTTTCCGTTCCACAGTTTGCATACTGATTCTGTAGAATCCAGGTTGGCATTGTTCAGCGTTAGTGTGTTGTGCACCTTTGTCTGGCGGAACCATTTTCTAAGTTGTGAAACTTCTCCTTCACCCTCGTATACATAACTTCCGGAGTCGGGGAAGAGGTTCTTTCCATTCATCCACAGTTCGAATGTTCCGTTATCGGGCTGACAATGCCAGAAAGCTTTTGGTCCGGCCTTCAGTACCATCATGGTGGCATCGTCTCCCCATGAGCTGCGGAAAACATAGAATCCGGATGTTTTAAATGCGTTCGACAAATAATCGGGCAGTTCACCTTTCTTGCCTTCAGTTGCAAAATACTGAATCTGTTTATTCTGAGGGAACACCTTGCTCCATGTCTTCAGATTATCAATAATCTCTTTCTTATCGGTAATCTTGGCATCGCTGAAGCATGGGTTGGTATAGTCGGGGAAACAGTAGTTAATGTAAATCATAATCATCTTTTCTACTGTATCGAGGTAGCTCTGTGGAAATTCATTTCTGAAATTGTTCACATCCGCAATCTGAATTGCCTTGTAGAAAATATTAATGGCAGCCAGATGGTAGTGAGGGTCCAGCTCAAACTGTCCGCCGTCTTTATATACCTGCACATTGATCTCCTTATTTAATATATCGATACCGCTTCTTCTCCAGGTTTCGGCTTCCTTAAATTCGGGGAAGAATGTTCCGGCGTAAATCATGCGTTGCGCTTCGAACAGCAGGTGGTTTCCCTGGTCCGAATAGTTGCCCATGATGTGTACGGCATGTTTGTGATAGTTCATCAGGAATTCCGTTAGGAAATCGGGAGTAAAGCTGGGCGATGAGATGAAGTAAAGGAACTGAGCCGTTTGGTCCTGCAGGCGGTTGCTCACCTCCAGCGGACGCCATGCAAAGCGTACATTCTCCTTGATGCTGTCGCTGAATGGTTTGGTTTGCATCTCGTACTCATTCTTCTTCAAAGGAATCAGCGGATTCTTCTTAATCCAGTCCATGTACTGCAATGCCCACTCCTTGGCATACTTCTCGTCTCCACTGAGGCGGTATGCCTTTCCCATTGGTGTGAACCATTTGTGGCGGTGTAGCTGCCAGCGCAGTTCGTTGTCCTTTACAGGCCAGTATTGCCAGTTGATGTCCTTGCCATAGTTCAAGGAAGGTTGATATCCCTTATGTACAAAGAAGGTATGGTTCAGCGCATCGTCTGCCCATTTCTGTTCCTCCTTGCTTATCTTCACCTTCGCAAGATTCACATCCGGATGTTTCACCGATGTTCTGTTCTTGTAGTATTTCAGCAGCGCTTCCGCAGCCTTTTCGTCCTGTCCCTTGTTGTGCAGCTTCTTCACCTCTTCCAGTCCCGGGCGATTCAGGTCGAGCAGATCAAACACTTCCGTTCTTAGTTGTTGTGCCCACATTAGTTTAGGCAATAGCAGCAATACAATCAAGCAAATATAATTAATTCTCTTTTTCATAGTATTATTGTTTATAAGAGGTCTTTGTATTTAATATTTTTCAGGTCCATGTATCTTTTCAATGCCTCGAGGTAGTAGTAATCGGCATAGTTGAGCGGAACATCCACTTCCGATCCGTGAGGCAGCGAGCCAGTGGAGTGCATCAGTATAAATCCGTCGTTGGATCCTTTCTTAGCCAGGTACTTATCGCTTGAGAGAGATTTCAGAACCTTCTCGGCATAGTCCAGGTATTTACCTCCGTCGGGGGTCATTGTGCTCAGTTCAACAAAGGCAGAAGCAGTTACCGAAGCAGCCGAAGCATCGCGCGGAGTCTTTGCCGTTTCCGGAGCATCGTAGTCCCAAAGCGGAACCAGGTCGTCAGTCTTCACCCGTGCCATAATCATATCGGCAATCTTGCGTGCGAAATCGAGGTACACCTTGTTCTTTGTTTCGCGGTAGCAAGCAGTGTATCCGTAAACCGCCCAAGCCTGTCCGCGCGACCATGCACTGCTATCATTTTTTCCCTGATGCGTTTGTTTGCATTGCACGCTTCCGTCATTATTGTAGCTCACTACGTGATATGAGGTATAGTCCTTGCGGAAGTGATTTTTCATGGTTGTATTGGCATGTTTGATAGCCACATCCATGTACTTGTTGTTGCCGGTATATTTGCTGAGGTAGAAGAGCAGGTCCAGGTTCATCATGTTATCGATAATGACCGGGAAGTTCCACTTGCCAAAATCCCACGAGCGGATACATCCTATTTCGGGGTTGAAGCGTGAGATGAGGTTGTTTCCTGTCTGAAGCAATACCTGAGGAATTGTGTCGTTTGGAGAGAGTCTTTCCGCGTTGCCATAACTGCAATACATCATGAATCCCAGGTCGTGCGTACCGTTGTACTCCTTCACCGGGTTCAGCAGGTTGGTAAAGCGCGAAGCCTCATTCTTGTAGTAATTGTCGCCTGTCAGCTCATACACATACCACAGACTTCCGGGAAAGAAACCGCTGGTCCAGTCGTACGGACTTACCAGTTTCCGCTTCCCTATCTTTTGGGGCGCTATCTTTCTCAACGAATCCTGGAATGTTTCCTTGCCTCTTCCAAGCTGACTGCTGAGGAAGTCCACGTTCGTACTGTTCCAAACCGAGCGAGGCAGCTTAGCCGAATCGGCAATTTCCTCACTTGTTAACTTTAGCTGGTAAGATGCAACGTCGATGCCGTTTTTAATCCAGTCGTACTTGTCAGAAGCGGGCTTCATGCACGAACTTAACAGAACAGCCGATAGCGATGCAATAACTAATGATCTTTTTTTCATCTGAATCAAATTATTATATCCTTTTTAAATTGTACTATTCAACGTTACAAATTTAATCAGGCAATAACAACAAGGCAATCAGATGTGTTGAAACGAATTAAATACAGGTGCAACGACTTTTAATTTTGTTGAATTTACTATTAGTTTTGTTATCAACGCCCCTTTTTCACGTATTCAGAGGGCAAACAGCCAAAATACTTCTTGAACGAGGTTGCAAAATAAGACGGCGTGTTAAAGCCCACCATCATGCTTATTTCGGACACATTATAGCGTCCCTCCTTCAGCAACCGGGCAGCCTCGTTGAACCTCATTTTACGTATAAACTCGTTGGTAGGCTCACCGGTAATGGCTTTCATCTTGAGGTGCAGGTTGGTGCGGCTCATGTTCATCTGCCGTGCAAACTCATCAGTGGTAAATTCTATATTATCCATGTTGTTCTGCACCACGGTGATGGCCTTTTTCAGCAATTCCTCGTCCATTACATTGAATGTAACCTCTTCCGGAGCAATCTCCATTGAGTTAGAATAGTGTTCAATGGCCATGTAGCGCGTATGCAGCATGTTGTTTATCTTAGCAATCATCACGCTCAGCGAGAATGGTTTCGGTATGTAGTCGTCGGCACCTACCTGCAGTCCTTCCATCTGGTCTTCCACATTACCCTTGGCCGACAGGATAATCACCGGTATATGGCAGGTCTGCAGGTTGCGTTTCACCTGTCTGCACAGCTTTATACCATCCATTACCGGCATCATCACATCGGTAATAATCAGATCCACATCCGCATTCTTCATCACTTCCAGCGCTTCCTGGCCGTTCGAAGCCCTCAGTACGTTGAAATGGCGCGAAAGCCCTTCATTGAGGAAGTCCTGAATTTCACTGTTATCTTCCACCACCATCACGGTTCTCTTTTTTCCTTCTTCCGTTTCGGCTTCATCCACCTCTGCCTTGCTCACCTCAATATCGGTGAAGAACGATTCGGTTTGATTAATGGAGTGATAACCAGCCTCTTCGCCCTCGTTGCGGGTCAGTTCTGCCGGATGGTATAGATCCCGGTTCTGAGGAATAGATATAATAAAGGTACTGCCGCAATCCTTTTTGCTCACCAGCGTAATGGTACCATGGTGCAACTCCACTAGACACTTCACCAGCGACAATCCGATACCCGTTCCAAACTGCTCGCAATCCGCCTGATAGAATCGTTCAAAAATCAGTTTCTGCTTCTCCTCCGGAATACCAATACCCGTATCACTCACCGATATCAGCAGGTTGTTGTCCTCAATCTCGGTCTTAACGGAAATTGTCCCTCCTTCGGGTGTAAACTTAAACGCATTCGAAAGCAGGTTATTCACAATGATCTCCAGATAGTTGGGGTCAAACAGCATCTTTTTCTTCTCTATTTCCGACTGGAAGATGTACTCTATCTTTTTTCTCCGGGCAATCTTGTCAAACAGCAGAATAATAGGCTGAAGCGTTTCGTTGAGATCCCTTTCGGCAGCCTTCAACTGCAACACCCCCAGTTCCGCCCTGCGGTAGTCCATCAGCTGGTTCACCATGTGTAGCAGTCGGTTTGCATTCCGTTCAATATGCTCCAGCTGCTTGCGCGCCCATTTATCGTTAATCCGGCTCAGCAACTCCTGCAGCGGTGCCTGAATCAGCGTCAGCGGAGTGCGCAGTTCGTGAGACATGTTGATGAAGAACCTCAGCTTCATCTGGCTCAGTTCCTGCTGCTTGTCGTTCTCCATACGTTCCAGGTGCAGCTGAGCCTCCATATTCTTGCGCATCAGCAGGTAGCGGAACACCAGCATTGTAATTCCCGCGGCAATAGCCATGAAAAGAATTATCGCCCACCACGATTTATACCACACCGGCATAATCCTTATTTTCAGCTCGGTAGGCGCTTCGTTCCACTTTCCGTCACTATTTGCCGCCTTTACCTTTAATACATAGTTTCCCGATGGCAAGTTGGAGTAAAACACTGTCCGTCCGTCGGTCAGGTAATTCCAATCCTTATCATACCCCTCCAGCTTGTAGGCAAAGGTGTTGTGTTTGCCCGAAATGTAGTTAAACACCACCAGGTCGAGCGAGAACGACGACTGCGAAGCTTTCAGCTTTATGCCTTCCGCCATGCAGATATTCTCATCCAGAATACCCGTATCATCTCCCGGATGCACGCTTCTGCCAAACACCTTCAGGTCGTTAATCAACACTTTCGGTGCATAGGGGTTGTCAATCAGCAACTCCGGTCTAAATACTGTGATTCCGTTTATTCCCCCAAAATACATCTCCCCGCTTCGGGTGCGACAGAAAGAGTAGTTGTTGAACTGGTTGCTCTGTATGCCGTCCGATTGCGTATAGTTTCTAAAAGTATCATTATCCGGAGTAAGGCAGCTCAGCCCCTTATTGGAGCTTATCCACATCCTTCCGTAGCTATCTTCCAGCACTCCGTATATCACATTATTGGGCAGTCCGTTCTTCGTGGTGTAATGCTTTATCTTTCCTGTCTTATCGTTGTAGACAAAGAGTCCGTTTCTTGTAGAAATCCAGACCCTTCCCTCCTTGTCTTGCATGATGGAGTTCACAAAAGCCTCGCGCAACTGCTTGTCGCCCGATATGATGTAGCTGAAGTCAATCAGCCTGTCTGTTTTGTACACGTTCAATCCCCGTTCACCACCTACCCAGAGTCTGTTTTTCGAATCCCTGCACAGCACCGTCACACTTCCGTTGGCAATGCTCTTTCCACCGTAGGCGCTATTCACCGGCGTAATGGTTCTCTTTGCCGGATTGAATCGGGCAAGCCCTTTCAGCGTGCCCAGCCACAGTTCACCGTTCTGTGCAGGAATTATGGCATACACATTCTCATCCTGCAAGCCTGAGTTGCGCATGTTGTAATGGTCAATCTGTTTCGAGCCGTAGTGCAGCACGCTGAGCCCTCCGGCATGCGTACCGATGTAAACCAGCCCATTCTTTTCGTCGAGCCACACCGCCTTCACATTGTTCGATCCCGAGCCGGGTCCTTCTCCGCCTTTCAGCGAATAGTTTGAATACTGTTTCGTTTTCGCGTTGTAGAAGTTCAGTCCCCCGTCGTTTGCCCCAATCCAGAGATTCCCGTTTCTATCTTCAACGATACAGCTTGTCACGTTATCGTTCAGCGAGTTCTGGAAAGGAATACGCTTGATGTGCCCAAACCTGTTCTTCAGCGGATGATAGTAATTCAATCCACCGAAATAGGTTCCGAACCACATTCCCCCCTGCGCATCCTGGAAGATGGAGCGCACCGAGTTCTGCGACAAGCTTCCCTCCTCCACCGGATTACTCCTGAAGGCTTGGAACGAGTCGGTCTGGTCGTTATACAGATTCAGTTCATTGAATGTTCCAATCCATAGCCGGTTCTGCGCATCCAGTGCCAGCGAGCGTATGTAGTCCGAGCTCAGGCTCTTGCCGTTGCTCGCCTCCCTACGGTAGTTCTTCATCTGCCTTGTTCTCAGGTTCAGCATATAGAGCCCCGCCCCTTCGGTGGCAATCCACAGTTTGTAGTCCGACTGCCTCAGCATGCACTGCACCTTTTTTCCAGCCAGTGCCGGCGAAAGCATTTGCAGGTTATTACCTTCGGGCGAGCAGACCATCACGCCATTGTCCGTCCCGATGTATATTTTTTCGTTGTACTTTGTTATGTAGTTAGCCGTGAGTGCCGCCAGCTTCTGGTTTGCCGGCCTAATAAACTTCTGCTGTTTGCAGTCAAAGAAGAGCACTCCCTTCGATGTTCCCAGTATCAGCATATCCTCCTTCACCTCGCCAATAGCGTTTACCTGCATATTGCTTTTATAGAAATAGTTCTTGAAGTTATCCCTCTTCTCGTCGTAGCACGACAGCCCTTCACGTGTTCCAATCCACAGCACCCCCTTGCTGTCAATCTTCAGCACCTTCGCTATATCGCTTGCAATACTGTTTGCATCCGAATAGTCGTGACGGTATACGGTGAACGAATATCCGTCGAACTTATTCAGTCCATCGTACGTGGCAAACCACATGTTACCGGTTTTGTCCTGCGCAATGGAGAAGATGGTACTTTGCGAGAGTCCTTCGTTCAGCGATATCTGAGAAAAGCTGATTGGATTATTCTCTTCGGATTGAGCATTGAAAGAAATGAGAAGAAACAAAAAAAGATTCAAAAGCAATATACGGGGGATTTTCATTTTAACTTATCAAACTTTAGTTAACATTCAAATAAGAATTAATGGCCAAATTTAAAGAAAACATTTATAATTAAGGTCTATATTCGTTCAAAGTTTGGTCATATCTGTTCACCTTCCATTGACATTGGCCATAGAAAACATAAAAGCCCCGCTGTCGCATAAACGATGGCGGGGCTTAATACTAAATAATAAAAACTAGATGCCACGATACTCACTCACATGATGACGAAGCTTGTTACTCCCGAAGATAAGGGTATTTATCCCATTATCCATATTTCTCAAAAAATATTTCCAATATTTAAGGAATAACAACTATTATTACTGAATTTTTCAAATATTCTGAACATAAAATGTTTTTCATTTCCATCTAAAGACCGGCATTCCTGCCGTTAAACCTCTTTGCTGCAAAGTTGGTTTTCTGTACGATTATAACAAACACTCAACAATTCTTCCGCAAGCCATACCGTCTCCGTAAGGATTCTGTGCCTTGCTCATTATGTCATAGTACTGCTTGTCATCCAACAGCATGGACACTTCGTTTACAATCTTGTCGTAGTCGGTTCCTACCAGTTTTACCGTTCCTGCCTCCAGCGCTTCCGGGCGTTCGGTTGTATCGCGCATTACCAATACAGGCTTTCCAAGCCCGGGAGCCTCTTCCTGAATACCTCCGCTATCGGTCAGCACAACATCACATTTCTCCATCAGGAACACAAACTGCAGATACTCCAAAGGTTCAATAAAGAATACGTTACTAATGCGATTTTCCACTCCGAAAGTATCTCTTATCGGTTTTCTCACATTCGGGTTAAGGTGCATCGGATATACAAAATCCACCTCCGGATATTTTCTCGTCAGCTCCTTTATCGCTGCACAGATATTAATAAACCCCTCTCCAAAGTTCTCCCTTCTGTGTCCGGTAATCAGCACCAGTCTGCGGTTGCCGTTCAGTCGTTCCGTGTCATACCCCGACTCCTTCAATCCACATTGCAGCTTCCTGTTCATATCCCGGTCGCTGTTTATCTTATCAACAACCATATACAGAGCATCGATTACCGTATTCCCGGTCACCCATATCCTTTCCTCGGGAATTCCCTCGTTCAACAAATTCTGTTTGCTCAACGTTGTTGGCGAGAAGTTGTATGCAGCTATCCTCCCTGTTATCTGGCGGTTCATCTCTTCCGGCCATGGACTGTAGATGTTGTGGGTACGCAGCCCGGCTTCCACATGCCCCACTGATATCTGCTGATAATAAGCAGCAAGAGCCGCAGATGTCGATGTAGTGGTATCGCCATGCACCAGCACCACATCAGGAGAAACCTCCCTCAATACATCCCTCATTCCAAGCAGCACCCTGGTTGTCACATCGAACAGGTCCTGCCCTTGCTTCATAATATTCAGGTCGAAGTGGGGTTTTATATCAAAAAGGTTCAGCACCTGATCCAGCATTTCACGATGCTGCCCGGTGACACATACAATCGTTTCCACCCGATTGCTGTGTTTCTGCAACTCTTTTACCAACGGAGCCATCTTTATAGCCTCAGGACGAGTCCCGAATACCAACATCACCTTTTTCATATATTTATTTTCTTACACCGCAAAAATCAAGTTCAATTTTACCGGTATCCACCGGCATCTCCACAAATTCCCTGTGCCTTACCAGCCATACCACAATATCAGCCTTTTCGTATGCCTCTTTATAGTCCATCAGGTTAAAAGTCCGGTGGTCTGATATATTCGGTTCAACCACCAATACCTCCGCCCTTGCTTCCGATATTATGCGCGAAACGATGTATATGGCCGGAGACTCCCTCAGGTCGTCAATATCCGGTTTAAAAGCGAGTCCCATACAAGCTACTACCGGTTCCCGGTCCGTTCTGGCCGTGAATTCCTGACAAGTTTTCAACACCCTGTTTGCGCACCAGTCGGCCTTATAGTCATTTGTCTCCCTGGCCCTTTTAATAATCTGCGCCTGTTCCGGGAAATCAGATACAATAAACCAGGGGTCCACCGCAATGCAGTGCCCACCTACCCCGCATCCCGGCTGAAGTATATTCACACGCGGATGCTTATTCGCCAGCTCTATCAAGTTATAGACATTGATGTCCGCCCTGTCGCAAATCATCGAAAGCTCATTGGCAAAAGCAATCTGCACATCTCTTGATGAGTTTTCCGTCAGTTTGCACATTTCGGCTGTCCGTACATTCGTCTTATGCAGTTGCCCCTTCACGAATTTAGCGTAGAAATCAGAAGCCCTCTCCGCCGATTCCGGATTAATGCCCCCTATCACCCTGTCGTTGTGCTCCAGTTCATACAACACATTTCCCGGCAGCACTCTCTCCGGACAGTAGGCCACATATATTTTTCCTTTCAGTTCGGGTCTGGTTTTGAATATCACATCAACCATCTTTTCAGTTGTCATTACCGGCGAGGTCGATTCTATCACAAAAAGATTGCCTTCCCTCAGATAAGGTATCACCATGCGTGTGGCCGATTCCACATACGATATATCCGCTCTGTGATTCTGTTTAAAAGGAGTCGGAACCACGATGAAGAAAGCATCCGCTTCCTCCGGTTTCGACGAAGCCCTGAGATTGCCTTTCTCCACCACCTCCTTCACCACCTTATCCAGGTCGGGCTCCATAATATGTATTTTACCTTGATTTATCGTCTCCACAACAGCAGGATTCACATCGACTCCCACCACCCGTATGCCTTTACTTGCCGCAACAGCCGCAGTAGGCAAACCTATATATCCCAAACCCATGAAAACAGCCTTCATATCCTAACCCGTTTTATTATTCATCTTACTATTTAATTTCACAAAGAAGCCCTCGTTGTTGTTCAGGGAGAATTCAGGCGGCAGACTCTTGCATGCCTCCGTTTTATCATTAAATCCCTTCTCCAGAATTGAATCAACGAGCGATACCACATCCCCGGCATCCGATGGGTTTACCCAATAGCCCACCCCCAGCTGTTCCACCTCCTCTGCCAGGAAAGTACCTTTCGAAACAATGATCGGAGTATTGAAATACACCGCCTCGTATATCTTGTTTGGCTCCGCATATCTCACATTCAGCACACTCACGTCGTAAGTTGCCAGCACCAGGTCTATGTTCGAATAGATTTCAGGTAAGTCATCCGGATTTCTGAATGAACCATGAAAAAAGACATTCCCAAAACTTTTCAGCGATTCAAACTTCGCATCCAGCGATGTGTCCGTACCGTAGAAGTGAAATTCATGCTCCGGAAAATTCTTTAAGAAAGTCTGCACAAACTCATACACGGTTTTAAACCTTATCACCCCAACAAAGCCCACCTTAAGCTTCACCGGATATTCCGTCTTCTTCCCAACAGGCTGTTTGGATAAGATAGCCTTGTTCAACCGGTTGGGTATCACCGACACATTCCGGGGCACCTTATTCCCGTAGTGATACTTTAAAAATCCTTCCGATGTAAATATCGTTTCAAAAGAGTTATTTATAATCTTCCGGTCTATATACTCCAGTAAATTCCTCACTATTGCATTTCTGATGTACGTGTGCATCAAGTCAGACTCCTCGTAGATATATGCCCTTCTGTTGATGGTTAAAGACAAAAATGCGATGTCGTATCCAAAATAGTAGAATATGACCGGCTCCTTGATTCTGCCAAAAACCCTCTTCAATGCCCCCACTATGATTGGAATTCGTTTCAAATAACCCAACTCATTGGAATATTCTCCTATCACGTTCAGTGTAAACCTGTCGCTTCTCAGCACTGCACCGGCATTTTTCCTGCTAAACCCATACACTTCCACCTCATAGCCGTTGTCCATGAATTCATTTATCCGTTTCAGGCACCGTGGGTTCTGACATGTATTCATTATGAACACGATCTTCTTCATTTCAGCAAATCCTCAATTACTTTATACTCATTATTCAATACCGTATTGCTTATAAAATCATCAGTAAGCCTGATCGATTTCGGCGAAGCAGATTTAGGATGACCAATAATAACGAACGACCTTGCACCGCTCTCCTCGCATGCTTTTTTATAGACCAACGGCAGCAGGTACGAGCTTAAACTATCTATCGACGCCGGTACAATCTTGGTTCTGAACATCTGCCTGTAGAAATCATACATGCGCCTTGGCCGGCTCAGTGCAGAAGCAACACTGCTTCCATCGGAGAATGCTTTAAACGAACCCTCATCCGATTTCTTCCTCAGCAAGGCATAATGAACCGGATTGAACCTGCAAGTCGTTATCGGCAATTCCATCACCTCCCCCTTATCACTTGGCCTCGCAATATCCTGTTCAAAGCAGTAAGGGCTATCCATGGGAACGGTCCGGTAGTCATACCATTGAAACCTCGAATGACTAACCGCACCCGTCAGCACCGACGAGTCCACCCTGATATTGTTCGTAACCATTAAATCATAGTAACCCTTAAAGGTTTGGATAGAATACCCTCCCGCCCTGAATCCTATAATATCCTTTTCAATGACCGATTCAAGCAGATTTTTCGATTCCTTGAAATAATGCACAGCCAGGTCATGCTCCACATCACTCAGCTTATAGAATTCCATATTCAGCTTCCATTCATTTCCGTTATATTCAGAGAAATACCATTGCGGATGAATGTGCAGCTGAATGCTGTGTCCATTCCGGGCAAGCCTCTTTATCTGCCCTGCCACCCGGCTGTAGTCCTTATCAAGCGAGCTGTATCTATCCCTGTATTTATTCAGCGCGTATAGAAATGACGAATCCACAAACAAAGTCGCCTTAACCCCATGCCTGTCAAAAGTCCGTGCCAGTTCATCCATCGGCATTATCAGGCTGTTCTCCACCGATCCTGTTTTCAGTCCCAGAAACAGCTCATAGTCAAGTGTTATATAAATATCCTTACCCATTAACAGTTAAATGTGAATTCAATATCACTTATACGCTTTTGTCTTTTAACACTTGTAAACCGATTATGGTTTTCACTTTTTTGTATTAATTAGAATTTTTAAACCTTCCACCTCCGGACAAAAAAAATGCAGCCACATCTGCTCTTACACAGATGTGGCTGCATTATTTATTTGGTTATATTTCAAGTGCCGGGCACTCTTACATTTATTGCGATATATCCAGCTATGCTATTCTTTTTTCTCTAAAAAGTATTTCTTTACAGTATCTGCATACGCCGCATCTACTTCACTGATATGCATGATAAACCATTTTCTCAGGAAAAGAACCATTTGTTCCAAAAGCACTTTATTCCTGTAATTGTATGCAACCTGAAATTCCAGACACTTATTTTTAAATACCATATGCTGCATAATATGCTGTTCTACATATTTCCAGTTAGCTTCCTGCATCAACTGTTCTTCGGTATTGAAGTGGTATATTGCATATCTTTGCAGCTCATTCAATTCGGCTAAGATGTCAGATTCTCTCTCATCTTCATTTTCCTTCTGGTTTATCAGAATCAGATTATCAAATATCTCAAAAAAGTGTTTATGTTGATTGTCAATAACCGGAATATCAAATAACTTATAAGCAATCCGATTTCTTTTTGTAGCTGAAAAGTCCATAGTTTATTTCTTCATTAATTAATAGTTTCTTCTTCTTTAACCAAAAATCCTTTGCGTGTCATATTTCCCCATCCCTTACTATTCTTTCGGAAAAAATAATCAAAATTACCCGATAATGAGAATAGCATATTTACCGGTTGATAGATAAACATTTCCAGAAAAATAAATAAGAAAGATTGCAATAAATAACTGAACCCTTTATATTTTTGATATGTATATGCTTCAATGAATAGTGCGATTGATGAAAATAAGGTAGAGAATGTCATCACAAAAAGCAGTACAATCATTGCAATTTGCCAGCTAATTGCTCCCCAGATTATAAAGAATAACAGGAAAATAATGCCAAAGAACTCTATTATCGGAGTAAGCCATTCATAGAATACCCAGTATGGGTAGCTTGCTATTCCTATTATCCCATATTTTTTATTAAAAAACATGTTTCTATGTTTCTTAATTGTATCAATTGCCCCACGTGTCCATCTATTTCTCTGCTTCGAAAGTACCTTGTATGTTTCTGGCACCTCAGTCCAACATAGTGGATCCGGAATAAAGGCTACTTTGTATTTTTTCTTCTCCACCTCGTGCATGTATTTTCTTAACCTGACAACAAGTTCAAGATCTTCTCCTACGGATGAGGTGTCGTATCCACCAACTTTAAGAACCCTTCTCCGATCAAAGAGTCCAAAAGCTCCCGAAATAATTAGCAGTCCATTTAGCTTGCTCCACGCCATACGTCCTAAAGTAAATGCGCGGCAATATTCCAACACCTGAAATTTAGCCCAGAAATTATCCGGATAGTTCACCTTTGTTATCCTTCCGTCGGTTACTTCACAAGAGTTAGCAATACGTATTACTCCCCCCGAAGCAATTACAATATGTTTGGAATCGTCTACAAAGGGTTTCACCATCTTTAATATTGCATCCGGCTCAATAATGCAATCCACATCTATTGCCAGGAACAAGTCTTTTTGAGAAATATTAATACCGGCATTTAAAGCATCCGATTTTCCACCGTTTTCCTTATCAACAACAATCAAATTACTGTATGCCTTATTTTTAGATTGATAAATACCTCTTATTTCGGCACATTCTATATGTTTTGTGTAGGCTTTATTTACTTTTATCAATTCAAAGTGCTCAATAATTCTTGCCAATGTATTATCTTTACTCCCATCATTTACAATAATAATATCATATTCCACATATTGCACGGATAGTAAGCATTTTATGTTTTCCACAATTGTTTTTTCCTCATTATATGCCGGTGCAATAATAGAAACAGAAGGAAGTTTTGGAAACGCCAACATTGACCTGTAATAAAAATTATAGTTTTTATTTTTGTACCTATTAATTTCCATGATCGAAAGCAAGGCAGTAAACAGATACATGCCAAACAGCGTTATAGAAAATGCCAGGAAAAAAAAGTTTATTATGTCAATCAAGTATTCTTCCATTTTTTACACCAATTAATTATTAAAATCCAGAACCTGTTCACATGCCATTCTTATTGCCTCGTCTTCAGACTTCTTAAGTTCGGCTACTTTTGATATATCCAGTGTCAGTAGATTCATAATTGCAATTAATTTATTAGGAATCGGTTCGTTCAGTACCACCCATTCAAAGAAATTTGTAACTTGTTCTTCATACGGGTTATCACTCATTCTTTCAACAATGTATTTCTTGGTACTATCCGAGCACTCCGGATATTTATTTAATAATAAATCAAAATCATCTTTATTTTCAGCAAAAGTGGAGAATGTCAGAATAGCTTCGTCCCTTATTTCAGGGTTTTTGCTCTCTGTTTTCCCTCTAACATTCTGTTTAAATTCTGTCCTGTCATGAATTCGTATTAGTATAATCCCTAACAGCTGCATACCTTCGTTGGCAGAATTGATCAGTTCATCGTAAGGGATTCTTGCCTCATTGTCTTTCTCAATATTTCTGACAATCATATTTATATCCCACATTGAAATATCCACATCCGTTTCAGCAAGCACATTTAAGTTCTCATGCACGTTCAGTCTGATTAGCGTCATCAATGCGTCAGTGTGTAGCAGTTTATTCCTTTTCTGTTTAATCAGTTTCAGCAGATACTTCTCATGCCCTTTTATTTTAAACTCAGAAATTGTATCCAGGGCTATTTTTTTATGCTTATAAAAAGGAGAGTACAAGTAGCTTCCGATTAGTTTCTCAAAAGCAAGTTCCTTCATCATGGATTCAGTTTTTTGCCTTATTCTTCCAATCGTTTGATTATGCACCTGAACAAACGTTTTTATAACAAGTTCTTTGTAGAAATCATTTTTTGCCATGATTTCATTTTTGTATTTCCACTCTTTCTCTTCCGAGGCATCCTCTTCATTCTCCCTGAACAATTCCGTAACGATGTTTTTATAGTAGCGTTTTACAAATTTATCACGCATCCTCTCTTTCCTTCTCTTTCTGAAAGAGTAGTATTGAGTAAGCAATATTATCAGCACTGTAGAAATTACAAACACCAATATAAAATACTCAATGTAATTTACCCAGAAGGGCAGATTATCATGCAAGTGGAAAAATGGATTTGTAAACACATGGTTTCCTACCGAGAAACTCTGCACTGTATAGCAGTAACTTCCGCAAAGAACAAGCATTATAAATATTAAATATAGCAATCGGACCAGCCAATATTGCAAATAAAATTTTATTACTTTCATTTAAATCTAAATTTATATCCCAGTTCAATTAAATATCTGTTTCTATAATCACCTGATTTGAACTCTTCTCTCGAATATCCAATTCCAATCCTTAAATCTGAAATCCTGTTGATTGCAATGTTTTTTTCAAGTTTCACCCTGTAAGCCTTCAAATCATTATAAGTAGCATTCAGAATATTAGCATAGCTATCATCCGGTGAGTTTCCGTATCCAAGTTCAATACCCCAATAATTGAACGGATTTTTTCCATAGAGCCTATAGTTTCCAATCAGTGTCAGTGCCGTGAAATTTTTCTGGATAGCATAAAAAGGTCGTAAAGCCAACCAGCTTCTACCCATATATTTTTCTATGTGTCCTGTAAGAATAAAGACTTTTGAGTTTGTATACGATAGGTACCTTGCTCCCAGAGACGTTTCCATTTTATGTTTTAACGGAAGATAGTATTCATACCCCAAACGATGTTCCGGGAAAAGCGAAGCATTGAATGCATATCCGTAATTAAAATACATATACGACTTGTTTTTCAACTGATAATAGAAATCAGACTCAATTTGCACATCATCATTTCCAAATCGTTTAGCGTAATTCAAACGAACTGCAAGCGTGTGTTTACTAACCGGCAATGAATATCCGATAGAGGCTAAATGCTGTGGTGCGTACGAGTCGAAGAAATCCAACGAATACAAAGCTGTTATTGCATTCGTATTTCTTTTCAATAAGAGATTGTTATAAAGATAAGATATATCCTCAATATTGATAAGTTCTTTATTTTCGGGAGATTCAGCCAGCTTTACCCCTTCGTTATATTCCTTTAGCTCTGTATAAGCAATTAACTGTTTTCGAAGAATATTTTCATTATTCGTGTAGTTATATTGCCGGGCTATTTTAATTGTTTCAATCAGCTTTTCATACTGATGCGACCACAATAATACATTGAGCCATGAATCAAACAGATCATTATTATAATATTTAATTTGCTGAGCCTTATCAATATAGATCAATGCCGAATCGTTTTTTTCCTGCCAGGCATAATTATTTGCAATAAGAATCATCAAATCTCCATTTTCAGGATCCGAGCTCAGCTTCTTTTTTGCCTCTTCAATTGTTTGTTGATATTGTTTATATCTTTCAGATCTCTCAACATTTTTTTCTGTTGCAGGTCTATTTGTCTGCGAATGCACATCACACAGGCATATAGGAATAAACATATAAAGCAAAGGAATTAATATTTTTCTCATAGTCATAACTTTCAATCATTATTACAATTTAAGAATTCTGCAATATCATCAGTTATTTTATAGGGATCGAATGGTTTATTTATTATTCTGTTAGCCCCCATAGCATACGATTTATAAGTATATCTTTCAGTATTTATCTCCGGGAAGAAGAAGATGGGAGATGCAACTTGTTTTTCCATCCTAACGTATCGCATTATTTCAAAGCTAGGAGTATTGTTTAATATTGAGTCCATAAGGGTTAAATCCACTGCAGACTGGTCTAACTTCAGGTTGATTTCCTGCACAGATCTGCAAATTATTATTTCCAGGTCTTTTACTTTTCTAAAAAGTAATGTCTCAAACAACTGAGGAAATAATGCATCACTTGAAATAATTACGACTGTTTTTTTCATCATATTAAATCAATTCTATTACTGATAACAAAGGTTTTTTTAATAGCACGGGCTATTATTTTCACAAATATAATTAACTATTTTTAAAAAGCAAGTAGTTCGTTATTTTTTTGAGAATGAAAGCGCTATTCTTTTTTTCATCAGAAGAGAGCATTATTTTTTCTCAAAAAAATATAAAATTGTAGATTCTTTATATTATATTCGTTTTTCTTCGGCATTTTTCCAAATGTCTATTTCTTTTTTTCGATTTATATAAATCTTTAATAGAGATATTTTCAGTTATATATTAGTTGGCTATTAAAAAAAATCGGACTATGAAAAAGAATTTATCACTGCTTGCAATCATTTTTGTTTTTCTTATTTCAGGAACCAGCATTCCTTTATTTTCCCAACATCCGGTTCAATATCCATTTTCTACAAACAACACAAGCCTCACCATTTGGAATGGTTCCGGATATGTTCCCTTTTTCATTAAAGGAATAAACCTGGGAGTTGCGGTTCCCGGTACATTTCCAGGCGAAATGGCAGCCACATCAAGTGATTATTCCAGATGGTTTAAGGAAATAAAGGAAGCCGGTTTTAACTGCATCCGTGTATATACCCTTCATTTCCCCCGTTTTTTTGAAGCCCTGGACAGCTATAACAAAGCCAATCCTCAAAATCCTCTTTTATTTTTGCAAGGAGTATGGCTCGAAGAGGAATTGCCGGGATATGCCAACAACTTATACTATCTGTCAGACGCTTTCAAACAAGAGATCGAGGAAAATATAGACTGCGTTCATGGCAACAGAACTATTCAGTCTCGTACAGGCAAAGCATTCGGTTCGTACACTACAGATGTATCCAAGTGGTGTTTAGGTTATATTATAGGGAGAGAAATTCACCCAATAGAGGTAAACACAACCAACGCGTTAAATTTGCCAATAGATAAATATGAAGGGAGCTATTTCACGGTAAACAACAGCTCGGCATCTGAAGCCTGGTTAACAAGCATGCTTGATTATACAGTAAGCTACGAGCAATCGGGTTATAAAACCCAGCGGCCGGTCAGCGCTTCCAGCTGGCCCACTTTAGATCCTATTTCACACAAAGAAGATCCTAACAGAGAAGAAGACAGCGAAAATGTTGATCTTTCAAAAATCCAGCTCACTCAATCATCAAAAGCCGGTTTATTTATCAGTTATCACGCCTATCCATATTACCCCGATTTTATCGGTCGCCAATCCTCCTATCAAACATTCTCGGATGATTACGGCCCCAACAGTTACAAAGGATATTTAACCGAATTAAAATCTCACTATACCCGGTTCCCGCTTATCATTGCAGAGTATGGCGTTCCATCCAGTTGGGCAATAGCCCATTACACATCGTCCGGCATGAATCATGGCGGGTTCGATGAGTACAATCAGGGCCTTACAAACATCCGGCTTCTCAACACAATAAAGAGCACAGCTTGTGGAGGCGGTATACAGTTTTCGTGGATTGACGAATGGTTCAAGAGAACATGGATTACCGATCCAGTAGACTACATTGCCGATAGCAGAATCTTATGGCATAACTTAGCTTCCGCCGAGCAAAATTTTGGATTAGTCTCTTTTGATAAAGAGATTCAGCAAGACACCCTGATCAAATACAATTCAGCCGAAGCTATTACCTACCTCAATGCCAAGCCCGGATATGCCTCTTTCGATCTGGAAATCGGTTTAAAAAACCCTCTTGACATCCCCGATCAAATGTGGGTTTCTCTCGACACATATTCCAATAAGCTGGGCGAGTCTGTTCTTCCCACAGGCGATACCATCCCCTCCCGTTCGGAGTTTGCGCTTCAGATATCCAATTATTCTGCCAAGTTATTTGTAACCCAGGCTTACGATATTTTTGGTATATGGCATAAGTCATCCGCCCCTTCACAGCTTTATCATTCCATTGCCACCGATGGCGCTCCGTGGAATATTGTAAGAATACGCAATAACTCCTCGCATTCGGATGTGCAATATATCGGCAATCTTCAGGTTAATTATGATTTCCAGCCCGAATCGTCAAAAGATGCAGTCACTATTTCGGATGACAAGATTACGGTGCGAATTCCGTGGTCGTATATAAATGTTGTGGCTCCGGACCAAATGAAAGTCTTTAACGACAATAGAAGCACCGAAGCAAAAGAAGATACCATTTCCGACGGTTTTGTTCCATCAGTGAGATACAAAAACAAATGGTACACCCCCTCAACCCGTTATAAATGGCAGCCATGGGTTAATTTCCCCGATTATTCATCGTCCGAGAAACTAAAAACAAGTTATTACGTAATGAAGGAGAATCTGACAAAATTCAACACCTCTGCAATAGCCGTACGAGACAGTTTTGTTTTTGCCGGCCCTTCCTTCCCTGTTTCGGTCAATGTTTCTGATGGGGTACTCAAAAACGATTTTGATCTTGACGGCAACGCAATGGTTAGCCTCATTACCGAAAATCCAGTCAACGGACAAATTTATCTCAAGAACGACGGCTCTTTCGATTATCTCCCCAATCGTGGTTTTACGGGAATCGATTCATTAAAATATTGTGTTTACGACGGATATACATTGTCCAATCCAAACACGATATACCTCACCGTAGACCAGAACCTGTCGGATATTGAATGGACAAAGCCCGAATCCGCTTCATTAATCCTTTCTCCCAATCCATGCACCTACTATCTAACCATAAAGTCGCAGGATAATATAGAGATGATTCAGATCTTTAATTCAAGCGGAAAGCTTGTCGAGAGCGCAGCAATCAATGCCTATGAACGGTCGTTTGATGTTTCAGCTTATGCACCGGGTGTTTACATCGCTGTAATAAAATCAAACGGAATCATAACATCCCGGAAGTTCATAAAGAATTAATCCATTAATAAGTAACATTCATTTATACCTGACGAAATGAAAAACTCTCTTATTCTTGAAATAGATGGACGTTCTTTGTATTACGCCTTCCTTGCAGGAGGATACAGGATACTCGAAAATCAGGCCGAAATAAACAGGATCAATGTATTTCCGGTTAAAGACAATGATACCGGAACAAACCTGGCATCTACCGTCCGGTCTGTTATAGACAGTATCAAACCCGATAAATCATATAAAAACACGCTTGATAATATTGCCGAAGCCGCACTGATCGGTGCGCGCGGCAATTCAGGAGTTATCTTTGCCCAGTTTCTGTTTGGAGTAAGCAAAGAAACCAACCATAAAAACAGTATCACCGTTCCCGAATTTGCCGCCAGCATTAAGAGATCCATACCGTATATGTATGATGCCATTGCAAATCCGGTTGAAGGAACCATGCTTACCGTTATCAAGGAGTGGTCGGACTATATATTCAGCAAGCAATCTGTTATTCAGGATTTCAAAAAGATTCTTGTCAGTTCGTTAGAAGTGCTTCATCAATCGCTTATTGAAACCACCTCCAGGCTTCTTATCCTGGAGAAAAACAAATTAGTCGATGCCGGAGCAAAAGGGTTTGTCTATTTTATGGAAGGTATTATCGATTTCATTAAGAACTATAATATCCGCAAAATTGTTCCACAATTAAATAAAACCATTACCCTTATCCATTCAGACGATGCGGAGAATGGCGATATTAATTACCGTTATTGTACAGAGGCATTGTTAAGAGATATATCCATCAGTAAACCCAATCTGCAGAAGCTGCTTATTGAAAATGGAGATTCCGTGGTTGTCGCGGGGTCCGATTCACTTTGCCGCATACATGTGCATACCAATCATCCGGCAGACCTGTTTCATACACTCAAAGATTTCGGAACAATTTCCTATCAAAAAGTGGATGATATGGTTCGCCAGAATGAGTATGCAACGCATAGAAAGTGGAATATAGCATTGGTTACAGACTCTGCCTGCGATTTATCCGAAGAACTTATTGATTACTACCAGATAAATGTGGTTCCGCTCAATATAAACTGGAAAGGCAATTATTACCTCGACAAAGTAACCATGCAGCCCAATCAGCTGTATGATTTACTGGACAACAGCGATGAGCTTCCCAAAACATCACAGATTAACGAACGCACATTCATCAACCTTTACTCTAAACTCGCCTCGCATTATGATGCCATTATAGCGGTGCATCTCACACAACATTTCAGCGGAACCTATCTGAATAGTGTGAAAGCTGCCGAGCGAATATCAGGTGAGTTTCAGAAGCCCGTATATGTTATCGATTCAAAAAACCTCTCAGGTGCCTTGGGGTTGCTGGTGCTCAGGGTTGCACAGTCCATCGAATCAGGCATGCCGATACTCGATATTGTTAATGCAGCCGAAGATTGGATTAAAAACGCCCGGATATTTGTCAGCGTAAAAGACCTTAAGTACATGATCAGGGGAGGAAGAGTTTCAAAGAAGAAAGGCTTTCTAGCCACTTTGTTGGGTATAAATCCCGTGGTATCCATGGACAACGAAGGCAAGGCCATCCTATTTGGAAAAACATTCGGACAGGCAGCCAATATAAATAAAGTGATGAATCATATCTGCACACTAACCAGGCAGCAGCAAGTATGGAATTATATCGTTCTGCATGCCCATAATAAGATGGGGGCGGATGTATACACCGATAAAATGATTGCGCTTACAGGCAAGCAGCCGGTTTCGGTAGTCGATATATCCCCGGTCATCGGCATGAATGCCGGCGTCGGTTCCATCGCAGTCTCCTTATTGCTCGAATAGTTCATTAACATTAATCCGTAATAAAATGATTCAAATCTATTTAAACTCACTTATTCTAATCATCAGCCTGATGACTGTCTTATGGATCGTCAGCCTATTGATCAAGAACGTAAGCATTGTAGATATCTTCTGGGGGCTAGGGTTTGTGATTACAAATGCATACTATTACTTTGCGGCCGGAACCTTCTACCCCGTACCCACAATCCTTTTTGTAATGGTATTCATCTGGGGAGTCAGGCTCTCGGGATATCTTGCCTGGCGAAATATCGGTAAAGAAGAAGATTTCCGTTACCAGGAGTTCCGGAGAAAGTATGGCGCTAAAAACTACCGGTTCATTAGTTTCTTCCAAACATTTTTACTCCAGGGAGTGCTTATGTGGATTATCTCCAGCACGCTGCTGGGAGTAAACATCTATGCCAGCGCTCACGGGCCCACCTTCCTCGACTATATCGGCATAATCGTATGGCTTACCGGGCTCTTCTTCGAAGCAGGGGGAGATCTTCAGCTTGCCAGGTTTAAAAGTAATATAAACAATAAGGGCAAAGTACTTAACACCGGTTTATGGCGTTACACCCGCCATCCCAACTATTTTGGCGATTCGGCTGTTTGGTGGGGATACGGTCTGCTCTGCCTGTCGACCGGCAGCTATCTGTTGGTTATCGGGTCGTTACTCATGACCCTGCTTATTATCAAAGTCTCGGGAGTGGCCTTACTCGAAAAAACACTCAAGAACAGAAAACCCGAGTACGATGAATATATCCGTAAAACAAGCCCGTTTATACCCTGGTTTCCCAAGAAATAAGAACTAAAAATAAATATATGGAAAAAATAAGCATCGGGAGCACCGTTCCCCTATTTTCACTGAAAGATCAGTTTGGCAATACATTCCAGCTCAGTTCTGTTATTGGAAAGAAGAATCTTATTATTTATTTCTATCCCAAAGACGATAGTCCCGGTTGCACCCGCGAGGCATGTTCCTTTCGCGATCAGTACGAAGTCTTTAACAATAACGACACCATGATTATCGGCATCAGTGCACAATCCGTAAAGAGCCATCTGCAATTTGCACAAAAGCACAGGTTAAATTACACGCTGCTCAGTGACGAAGGCAATAAAGTGCGCAAACAGTTTGGCGTGCCATCCAATCTGATGGGTCTACTCCCCGGTCGCGTTACCTACGTTGTCAATAAAGAGGGAAAAGTGGTGTTTATGTTCAATTCCCAAATCAATGCCGGGCAGCATGTAGAAGAGGCGTTGAGAATCATTAAAGATCTGGAATAATATGGTGTTCGAAGTTTTATTCATCCTGGCAGCCTATTTGCTGGGATCGGTACCATTTGGATATCTCTTCACCAAATATGCCACCGGTCAGAATATCCTCCAACTGGGAAGCATGAGTATCGGATCCACCAATGTAGAGCGGGTAGCAGGCAAAAAGATTGCCCTGCTCACCCAAGTCTGCGACATGCTCAAAGGCCTCTTGCCCGTTGGCTCTGCCATCCTGCTACAAAGAGAAGGGCTCGTAACCATTCAGCCCTATTTTATCTATCTCATTGCATTCGCAGCAATACTGGGGCATAATTTCTCACTCTTTCTAAAACTGAAAGGAGGAAAAGGAGTCAATACCACCCTGGGAGCCTCCATATTGCTTGCCCCCATACAGGTTCTGGTTTCGGTAGCCCTCTTTTATCTTGTAAAAAGACTCACAAAATACGTCTCCGTAGGCTCCATCTGTTTGGGTATATCATTACCGCTCACCTCACTCTTCTTTCCCCTCTCCTACTGTTTTTACTATTTACTAGCCGCAGCGTTGCTTATCATCATCATGCACATTCCCAATATCCGCAGACTCGTTCAGGGTAACGAAAATGCAAGCTCCAATCTGAAGAAAAAGAATGTAGAAAATAGATAAGCATCAAATCCATTAATTACCAGCTAAAAACAGAAAGAAGCGACAAAGACTTTAAATGCGATTTCAGGCTTTTGCGTTCCTCAATTTGCGGCTCGCTGGTGGTCAATACATCTATTTCCTCGCCAGGCAATATTTCTTTAATTTGACTGTCCACAATTCTGTAAGCAAAATTTAAGCTTTGGAAGTAGAAATTTAAATGTTCAACGAGGAATGAATAGCATTCTTCGCTATTCTTTTTTGCATAGGCAATAATTACTTCAAGATAATCTAACTTCTCGTACCACAGCTTTTTAGGATTTTCAATATAATCAAAAGAAACAGATACGTATCCTTTTGCCGGAGTGCCAAAATCATTAATTCTTCTATTAAAAACTTTGCACCACATGTATCTTTCCAGTTTGTAAAAGAACAAACAATCTTTTCTTTTTAAAAATTCCAGAGAATTACAGATTGCAATGATTAATTCAGGCGTCAATTCTTCTCTAATATATATTTTGGGGGGTGTTACATATCCATTTCTTTCAGAAAAACTAGTCGTATTTTTATCCATTTCGATCTTCAGTTATTAAAATGAGCGCAAATATAATACTAAATTTATTAAATTATGAATGAATTATTTACCGTCTTTTATAAATACCTAATAAAATCGATCAATTTTTAAATACCGCATTATTTCTCCCAGCCCCATTTAATATTAAACCTCCACCCCTTTAATTTATACCAACCATAGCCAAACCACTCCTTGAAGATGCCGAACCAGTCGTTCATTACTTTCCAGCTGGGGAAGTAGCCGGTTAAGTTGTACTTCAGCCCTCCGCTTCTGTCGGTATATTCAAACCAGGAAGCCTGGCTGTTCATAGATGAAAGGATGGTAGGATAGAACTGCCGCAGCTCAGCTTATGTGCCCTGGTGCGCATCTACCCGGCAGTAAACTCAATCTCAATAGTTTACCAAAAAATCCCTGATAAACACATGTTTAATTCCTTGATAGCTATTTCCGCGAAAATCATCTTCACTAACTACAATTTTTGGATAGTTATCCTGCACTTTAAGCAGATTGCCAAATTCCCGTTCAATCGTCGCTTCGCTTTCCAGTTTCAAAGTCACTTGCACATAAAGCTTCTCAGCCCCCTTCTCACAAACAAAATCAATTTTCGAGGAAGCAGACATTCCCACTTTCAAGTTATACCCCCGATACAAAAGATGATTATAAACAATGTTTTCCAGAATCTTCGCTCTGTCTTGCAAGCGGTAACCAATAATCACATTCCGGATACCCATATTCTCGAAATAATACTTTTCACCAATCTCAAAGAAACGTTTACCAACCAAGTCATATCGTCCAACCCGGTGAATCAGGAATGCATTCGCCAGGTATTCCACATAGTTCTGAATTTGATTGACAGAAATCTGGGTATGTTGTGATTTAAGATAATCACTGATATTCTTTGCCGAAAACAGCGAACCAATATTTTCCGAAAGGAATTGAATCAGTTTTTCCAGGAAAGCAGTATTCCGAAGATTGTAACGACTCACCACATCCCGGAACACGATGGTTGAATAGATACTCTTCAGATATTCATTGACCACATCATCATTCAGTTCGAGATTAATCAGATAAGGTAATCCTCCATATCGGGTATATAAATCGTAGCTGGCGGCATTATTTTCCAACTCATGAAACTGCAGAAACTCCGTGTATGCCAAACTGTACACTTTAAACTCCACATACCTGCCACTTAAGTAGGTAGCCAGTTCGCCCGAGAGCAACCTGGCGTTGCTTCCCGTTATATAAATATCATTGTTTTCGTCCAGCAACAAAGAGCGCAGAGCCTTTTCAAACTCCACTACATCTTGAATCTCATCAATAAAGATATAGTTTCGCACCCCTTCTTTCCGGTTAGCAAGAACATACTCATTCAAATCCACAGCCGTTCGCATAAAGTCAAACTCCATATCTTCCCGGTTGATATAAATAATATGAGCATCAGGTTCCTCGTTCTGCACTAGCTCCATCAACTGAAACAACAGATAGCTTTTCCCCACACGCCGTTGACCCGTCAATACTTTAATCAGCGGTTTTCTCATAAACGGAACAATACGTGCTATATAGCCGTCTCTCTTTTTAATAGTCTTAGGAGTTTTCATCTTCAAAAGTTTAAAGTATACTTAAAACAACAGCAAATATAGATAAAAGTTTTAAGTATACATAAAACTTTTATCTCTTTACACAAAAGTTTAAAGTATAACAAAAAAACGACCACCACACTCCCTAAACCTTGAGATAAGGTTTAATTATAGGGAAAACGGGCAGCCGTTGCACAAGGTTATGCAACACCTTGCTAAGTACATATAGTACGAATTTCTACTAAATTCCGAAATTCATTATGGTATAACTCTTTCCCAATCCATCCACATATCTTTATCGTAGCGAATCTTTTCTTTGATCGATTCTTCTACGTCCATATCCGAGTAAACAATTATTTTGGAACCGGGTTCCAGGGCTTTCAGTCCGTTGGCGTATCCGGTTGGCACGCATACTATCTTGCTTTCCGTGTCTTTCAGTACCACATATTCCGGTTTCAAATCTTTTGATGGGTTTTCCCAATCATCAATTTTTACCCAGGCCACACAGAACGAACCTTTGGTTACGTAAAACCATTTACGCTCAAACTGATGTCCTTGCCATGCCCTCACTACCGAGGTATCAGGGTGTTCAATCACATAGAAGCGTTTCACTCCTTTAAAGTCAAAATCGTTCACATAACGAATCTGGCCGCGGACATCCTTATAGATACCGCCTTCTATTGTATTAACGACTTTATTCATCTTTTATTAATTCGTCCAAACATTGTTATTTATGTTTGAAATAATTCTTTCTCTATTAAACACAGAATCTGATAAATATTGAGAACGTTCTGAAATAATACTCAACTCTTCTTCAGATAGTTCCTTAAATTTGCTAAAACCTTGTGCAATATCTTCAACATCTGATGGATGTGCAGTATAACCTATCTCATATTTATCAACAATATGACTAACTTCACCTTTAAAAATGGAATAGATTGGCTTTGCAGTGGTTAAATATGCCTGAAATTTCGAAGGTATCATTCTCTCATATAAAGGAACATCGACTAAAGAAATTATAAGCACATCACTTGCTTTATAATAATCAGACATATCTTTAAGAGGAATTCTACCAGTAAAATTCACATTAGGTATTTTTTCCTGCTCAACAATTTCTTTAAGTTCATTCAGATATGACCCATCACCAATTATATTCAAATAAGATGATGGATTTTCCTTCACAAAATAATTAAATCCTCTTACAATATTATCAAGATTCTGAACTTTACCAATATTACCGGCGAAAGTAAAATTATGTTCTCCTGGTAATTCAACTTCTTTTTTAGGTTCGTACTTCATCAAAGACCAGTTAGGTACAAACGTTAAATTCTTTTCTGGAACAAATTTATGAATACGCTCGGCAAAACCCTCACAAGAAATAAGGATATTATCACAGTTCTTATATACCCACTTTACAAAATTATCAAGAGGTACACTAATCAGTTTGGTTTTCTTCACCCCACATGCAAAGACTGTTTCAGGCCATAAATCTTGTGTCCAGATAGTAACATCTGCTTTATATATCTTCTTCAAAATTATACCTGCAGTTGCCAAGGTCAAAGGACCAGTCTGATAGATAAAAACTTTATTGAACTTGCGCCCAATGAACAAAGCCACAAGAGTACTCCAAAAAACAAACATAAAATAGTTCAGAATCTTGATAGTCATACTTTTTTGATAGCCTTGCAGTACCGGAACTCTATGAACTTTTACAGAACCTAGCTCCGTGGTATGATATACCCTATTCTTATAACCATCAAATACTTTACCAAAAGGATATGAAGGGGTTCTTGTTAAAACCTCAAAATCCTTTTTTTCTTTTTGCCATTGTCGTGCTAAATCATTGATGATGAAATCTTCAGGATAGAAGACCTCACATAAAATAAGTGTTTTACCTTCTTTTTTCATTTAATATAAATCCTTATAAAGACTTTTATATTTAATCATCCATTCATATTGTTCAAGAAGCATTTCCTTATATCCAGGAACTTTATAGTCAAACCGCTTTGATTCTGCAATCGATTTATCGACACCATTACCATCATATGGCAGAATTGTTATGTTATCCTTATTCCAGATTTCTTTGAAGAGATTCAAAAGGTCATATTTACTTATACCAATACCGTTACTTAATTGTACTAACCCTCTTTTATCTTCATCAATTGCGGTATCAATTGCTTTCGCTAATTCTAGTGTAGTAACCCCACCCCAGATAGCAGTTTTATACCCGTTTATTACACCTGATTGGTTCATAAACCAATGGAAAAGCCCTTCCCCATTCTTCTTCAACTCTGGGCCAATAATAGATGTCCGGATAGTAAGATCCTTATCATTAATTATTTCACCTAAAGCCTTACTCCGTCCATAGACATCATCAGCATCTCTGAAATCCTCTTCTGTATAATTACCTTTCTTTCCGGAGAAAACACAATCTGTACTTATATGAATCAGTTTGGCATTTACCTCATCTGACAATTTCTTTAATAAATGAGGAAAATATGCATTAATATAAATTGCGTTATCCGGATGCTCTTTCGAGCCTCTGATTAAGACCCCAATACAGTTAAGAATGAGTTCAGGTTTTGTATTCCGCACTACTTCAGCAACAGCATCTTTATCAGTAACGTCTACTATTATGCTATTTTCAGTTAACTTATTGCGATAAACAACATTTGTAATATCATATTTACCGGTACTATTCAAATAATAATAAGCTATATGACCTGCCATGCCTGTAGCACCAAACAATAGAACTTTCTTCTTCATTATTTAGATCTCTTTATGCCAAACAGTACGATTAATATAATCAGTATAAGACAGGATAATGCGAACCACTTTCTTTGAAACATTATCCGTTTCATAATCAGGAATAGTTCTAATAACATTGCTTCTTTCTGCAAATTGAGAAGTTACAATATCAATTGAATCAAGAATACGTTCGCTGCTTAATCCAGTCATAATCAATGTGCCTTCATCCATTCCTTCAGGACGTTCGTGCGCCTGGCGAATAGTGATTGCAGGGAAATGTAAAATAGAAGATTCTTCTGTAATTGTACCACTATCAGATATTACACAGAAAGCATTTTGTTGAAGTTTGATATATTCCAGAAATCCAAACGGTTTCATAAACTCTATCATTAGATTAGAATTAACGAATCCTATAGCTTCAAGTTTCTTTCTTGTGCGAGGATGAGTAGATACAATAACCTTTTTGTGGTATTTATCAACAATAGCATTCAAAGAATCAAGCAGATCAGCGAAGTTTTTCTCTGAATCAACATTCTCTTCCCTATGTGTGCTGACAATGAAATATTCACCTTTCTTCAGGTTCTCTTTTTCGAGCACATTGTTTTTCTCTATTTCCTCTTTGTGAAACATCAAAACCTCTTTCATTGGAGAACCAGTTTTAATAACAGTTTCAGGTTTCAATCCTTCATTAAGCAAATAGGTACGAGCATGTTCAGACAATGGCATATTTATATCACTTAGATGATCTACAATCTTACGATTGATTTCTTCCGGCACTCGCTGATCAAAACATCTGTTACCGGCTTCCATGTGGAAAATAGGAATTTTCTTGCGCTTGGCTGAAATTACCGAGATACAACTGTTTGTATCCCCGTATAAAAGAATAGCATCTGGTTTTACCTGATCCATCAATTCATCTGATTTCAGAATAACATTTGCAATGGTAGCGGCTGCATTGCTACCTGCAGCATCCAAAAAATAGTCCGGTTTGCGAATGTGAAGCTCCTGGAAGAAGATTTCATTCAACTCATAATCGTAATTCTGACCAGTGTGTACAATAATATGTTCTGTGTATTTATCAAGTTCAGCCATAACCCTGCTCAGTTTAATAATTTCCGGGCGGGTTCCAACAATTGTCATTACTTTAAGCATTCAAATCCTCCTTCACCATATCAAGTTTTAAAAGCAATTGTTTCATCTCGTCTACAGTTAAACGATGTGTATTGTGAGAATGATAATCTTCTGATCTGGAAACTTTCTCCTGACCTTCTACAAAGTATTTATCATAATTCAAATCACGATCATCACATGGAATGCAATAATATTGTCCCATATCTACAGCTTTAGCCATCTCTTCACGAGTTACCAATGATTCATATAATTTTTCTCCATGACGTGTTCCAATTACACGCACAGTGGCATCCATTTTATACAACTCTTTTAATGCTGTTGCTAAAGTATCCAAAGTAGCAGCCGGCGCTTTTTGAACAAACAAATCGCCGTTTTGCCCATGTTGAAATGCATAGATAACCAAATCCACAGCATCATCCAGCGTCATCATAAACCGTGTCATATTAGGATCTGTGAGTGTAATATCCTTTCCAGCTTTCATCTGATCAACCCACAAAGGAATAACCGATCCACGGCTTGCCATTACATTTCCGTAACGAGTGCAGCAAATGGTAGTAGCACCATTCTCACCTAATTGGCGACCTTTTGCAATCGCTACCTTTTCCATCATAGCCTTACTGATACCCATAGCGTTAATGGGATAACAGGCCTTATCTGTAGAAAGAACAACTACATTCTTAACTCCATGCTGAATAGCAGAATCAAGAACATTCTCTGTTCCTATAACATTAGTACGCACAGCTTGCATGGGAAAGAATTCACAAGATGGAACTTGCTTCAGTGCAGCAGCTGCAAAAACATAATCAACACCTCCCATTGCTCCATCAACAGAGCGCTTATCACGAACATCACCAATATAAAACTTCACTTTGGGATTTTGAAGTTGATGACGCATATCATCTTGCTTCTTTTCATCTCTACTAAAAATTCTGATTTCTTTGATATCAGAATTCAGAAATCTTTTTAAAACAGCATTACCAAAAGAACCTGTTCCTCCGGTAATTAACAATACTTTATCTTTAAAGATTGACATTTTTATTATTTATTAATTTCTGACAGATATTTAAATACTCAATAGCTCTTTCTTTTCCTGTAAGAAATTGCGGTAGTCTATTCTCTCCATTTATGATAAGCTCATTCTGAAGTTTATCATTGTTTACTAATAAACTTATTTTATTTGCAATATCTTCAGCATTTAAAGGATCAAAATATACAGCAGCATTTAGACATATAGAATGAGCAAAACCTAAATCAGATGTCAAAATAGGTTTCTTCATTGCCATAGCTTCAGGATATGCTGCAGTAAAGCATTCTAACATTGTTGGAATGAAAGCTATATCACATTCCTGATATAATGATGGGCATTCTACAACAGGAGTTCTACCAACATTCAAAACTTTGGTTCTATATTTTAACGGAAAAATAGATTTATACACTTCATCTGGAATTGTAATTACAAACTTAATATTTGTGATTTTCTTTAATTCTAAAATATCTAAAACATTCTTTATTATTGATATATTTTTATGAGGATAAAATGCAGCGATTGTTAGTAAACGAATCTCATGATTGTCTTTTATAGGTAACTTACTCGGATATGTCGAAAAAGAAGAATAGACAGAATTACATGTATTCGATACAGTATAAATATCTTTTTTAAAAAAACGTGACAACCTCCTATTAACATCATCAGTTTCAACAATAATTGCATCGGCTTCTTTATTAAAACACTGAAATTTTATCAATCCTTCAATTTTAAACTTACACCGATCCCAAAAAGATATTTGTTTAAAATAAGGAGATTCAAAATAAATAAATTGGCCTAAAGCAAAACCAACGACATGAGCACACTTAGGCTTCCAATAAGCAGGTCCAAAAACAGTTAATACACAATCTGGTTTGATTTGATTTTCTAAATAAGAAAGATATTTAACCGTTTTTTTATGTGTTATAAGACGAGCAGGTGTAACAAATGTTTCATAAAAAATAAAATTGCTTGGGAATTTATCTCTTTCAAGCTGGGCTGACAAAGCCTTACATAAAAAAATGTGATAAGTATTATCTGTGAAAGCAATCAATTCATTTAAGAGCGATAATGAAACTTGTATCGAACCACCTTCAACTAAATTACTTGAATTAATAATTAAAATCATTACAATTTACATTATATTTACAAACACCTATCATCATATAAGCAGAATACATCGCACGTCCTATCTTCCAAAACACCAACCAAATATCTTAAAAATTCAAGGTTGGAGAATTTATTATAGAGAGAATAAATTAAGAGCATGATTTGTGCTTAATTAAGTAAAAGGCGTTTATAAAAAAAAATAATATATAATATTATATACAAAACTAACAATCCGTAACATTTTTCTTAAAGGAATATTCCTTACATCATTAATATTTCGATAATTATAAACTCTTTTATATATAAAAGAGGATTCAACATTATTTTTTATGCAGTTATATTCACTTTGAGATATTCCTATCAAACGATGTTTAAGTTTAAAAAGTGCAATTTTAGTATTTAGGAATTGACTATCCTGTTTAAGAGAAGAAATATTACTAGAATGTTTGCGTAAGCATAGTAGCTCTTTATTTATATTCATCAGCTCTCCATAGTGAGATAATTTACACCATAAATCAAAATCTTCAGCAACATACATTAGTTTATCATAGCCATTACTCAAATCAAACATTTTTTTATTTATAAGAACTGATGGATGAGCTAAAACAGGCAAGCCTATCTTCATAAAATGAATTATATCTCTATGTTTAGATTTAAACCATGTATGCCCTATTGTATCACCGTTTTCATTGATTAATGCACATTGCGATCCTATAACAGCAACACTATTTTTTATATATTTTACTTGCGTCTCAAGCCTTTCTGGTAGTGAAATATCATCGCCATCCATTCTTGCAACCCAATCATATTTTGCACGAGCAAATCCTATATTAAGAGAATCAATCAATCCGGTATTTGCTTTTTCTATTAAAATAATACGTGAATCAACAAAACTCTTAATTATCTTATTTGTTTCATCTGTTGAACCATCATCAATAATAATAAATTCGAAATAAGGATATGTTTGATCTAAAATACTTTGGATAGACTCAGCAATGTACTTTTCATCATTATAAGTACAAAGAACTACTGATATATAAACTGGCATAATTTTCACAATTTAATCCAGGAATCTGGAACTATATTTTTATATTTTTCAAATTCAGTATTCATCCATTTTTTTGGAGCTACAACAATCTTATCCTTATTATCATTAAGCCATGCCCCCCACCAACTGAATGAGCTATTAGCAATAATATTATGTTTACAGTTTGTCATTAAGAACATATCTTGATAGCTTTTTTTACCATGATTTAAAGTTACTATTTTATGTTTTATTGAGAAACGTTTAAGATAATTTTTTGTCCATTTGATATCATTAGAGAATACATAAAAAACTGGATTGTCCAATTTATTTAACATAAAATTAATCGCAGAACAATAGTACTCATCTGTACATATATCACTGTAAAGAGAATTATTTAAATAATCACCTCTACGTATATGTAGAGAAACAGAGTTTTCTGATTTAATTTGATCAGATAATTTTATATTCTGAGAATCAATAGATCTAAAAATAAACTTTCTTAATATAATCTCTCTTATATTTTCAAAGTATTTTTCACTTTGCCAATAACCAAATAGAAACTTATAATTATTTTTATTGAAAGGAATATTTGTAAAATAGAATGGATCAATATAGATAATTTTTTTTGGTTTAAACTTTAACAGGATACGTAAATAAATAATACGTAATTTGATATTTAGAGATTTGTCATTAGTACCATTTGGAATACAAAAAATTGAGGGTAGTTCATATCCATTATGCATATCTATAAAAGAGTACAATGACAAATCAATATCAACGTTTAGTCCTTTTTCTTTTAATGAAAGATAAAAGGCATATTGAAACATTTGATTACCAAGGCCACCTGAAAAAATCAGTTTCATTTTCTTCATTTAACAAACTTCTTTGAAATTAACAGCCCGGAAATAATTGATAAAGTGATAGAGACTTGAACTGAATAAAATATTATTTCAGTGACACCAAAAATAGCAAAGACTATAAGCACTTGACCAAAAAATCTTAAATATTCAGGTGCGGATAATTTTACTATTCTATAGATCTTTTTGAACATAAATACATAGATAAACAATGCACCTACACCACCCCAGAAAATAATTTCAAAATAAGCATTCTGACTGTGAGCCAAAACATTATATCCGAGTAACTTTCCTTCCTCGAAATAATTTTGAATCCCCAATATTGGGGATTTAATTATTAAAAGCAAAGATATATACCATACAACATCTCTATCAGCAAGGGTATTAAAATCAGCCCGTGCAAAAAAAGTAGTTTCTAGTACATTTATTAAAGAATGCCGAAATATAAAAATTAACACAATAATAAAAAGCAACGTTTTAAGATTAAAAAATGTTTTTAAAATACATTTATAATTTGCAATTATTAAAAATAAAAATATGATATAAGCTGTTCTAGACCCAAGTAAAAGTAAAGCGACAATATTGCAAAAAAAGAATGCTAAATTTAAAATTGGTTTAATTTTAATCGGAGATGACTTTTGGGTACACAAAAAGAAAAAGCAGCACCCAATGAGAGTATAAAATGCTTGATAAGGTAAGCTTTGTCCAAAACCTCCATATCGTTGTATTGAAGAATTATACTCATCAATATTATAAACTGGTAGATTAAAATCTACAAAGGGATTCAAATTAACAAGTAAAGAACTTAGCGTAATAACAATGTAAAGAAAAAATAAACACTTTGAAACTTCTTGCTCAGACAATTTTAATTGAGAAAACACCGTAATTAATAAAATAGGAACAAAAATCACAGATCTAAAATAAGCAGAATAATAATCTTTAAACAAAGTGAACACAAACATATATAAAACGAAACTTAAAGATATAGTTAGAAAATCAATATATAGCTTATTTTTTAAAACTTTTCTCTTATCAAAAATTGATACAAGAAGACCGATAAATATAACTAAGAATGACACAATTTCAATTAATCGTGGATATCCTTTAGCCAAATCACCACGTAAATATATAAAAGACCATCCTACCAATCTTAAATCTACAAAAGCAGTTAGAAGTATTAATAAATATAGTAATAGGAATAGTAGTTTTTTCATTTTTTTGCGGACCACTTTTTATATAAAATGATATAATTAAATTTTATCATTGATTATGTTTAAACATATAATAATTACACTCAAGTTCATATTAGACTTTGAATTCACATTTACTTTTTAAAAAAAACTTAATTTTTTTATATACAAAATAACTTTTTGAATAGCAATAAATAAAAAACAAAATTAATTTTGAGTCATCAATCAATATAATCTTGGAAACAATTGAAGGTTTAATTTCCTTTACGATAGACAACTTATATGTTAAATAATTTTTTTCACTTAAATATTTATCTAAATATTTACGCAGATTCTTTAAAGATTCTCCAATACCAGTCGACAATATCAATGACTGCCAAAAAGAAGTATATCTCCAGATGATAGTATCATCAACATATGTCCAAATTGCTTCACCTTCAATATTATTTTCTATAAACTTACATTTAGCTTCGTATTGTTTTTCTATCAATTTATCATACACATCAAAAGAGTAATGTTTACCAGATAATCCTTTGCCTGTCTGTAAATACACATATCCAGAGTAGTCTATATTAACAAGAGTCTTGCATTTCGAGAGATAATCATAACTAAAGATTAGATCTTCACCAAATGATAATGACTCAGGAAATTTAATATCATGAAGGATAAGTATATCTTTACGAAACAGTTTATTACATGGTCCATTAAATATTTTTGATCCTTCTAAATCGGATATATGAGATCTAAAGTCTTTTTTAGTATATAATTTGCATGGAGGAGCTATATACACTGTTTTTTTACCTGTATATGTGCTTAATAAAGTAAATCCCGATGATACTACATCGGCATTACAGTTGTTAGCTAACCTAGAAACTTCATACATCCTTTCGAAATAATCAGATAATAAAATGTCATCTGAATCTACAAAAGAAATATAAAATCCAATTGATTTATATATACCCAGATTACGAGCCTTGCTAACACCACCATTTTGAATATGAAATACTTTAATTCTTTTATCAATAAGTGAATATTCATCACAAATCATCCCAGAATTATCAAGTGAACCATCATCTATTAGTAACAACTCAAAATTTTTAAAACTTTGATTTAAAATACTATCGATGCATTTTGCTAAGTAATTTTCAACATTATAAACAGGAACTATAACGCTTATTATAGGATTCGAATCATTCATAATTGTTTTTTAAGACTTTAGAGAGAAAATTAAGAGAACTTGTTCTTTTGTTTTTTAACAATTCTTCAATTCTAATATAATCGATATTTTTATGCATTAATTCTTTAGTCAATTCTGAAGGAAATGAGATCAAACGATCTTCTAAACCAAACATATTCAATAAAGATGTAAAACGAGTTATTCCGCGCTCACTGTTACCTATAGTAATAAATGGTTTATTGAAAATTATAGAAAACACAGTACCATGAAAAGAATCTGTTACTACATAACTTGCATCTAAAAAACCTCTAAGCCATTCTGTAACTGGTGGAAATATACAATGTTTTATGTTTTTCGCACCTACTTCTGCATATTTACTTTGAGGTAATGTTGAAAACGGTAAAAGGTCAAATTCTTTTGCTACTTTAGAAATTATCTCTTCTTTCTCATGAGATCTATCTAATATATAAGTCATTAAAGTACCCTTACTTGCAGGCGTACTATCTTTCTTAATTAATTCTATATAATCATCTTTAGTACATAACATTGTAGGATCCAATACTAGTTCAGCCTTAACCCCAAAATAATCTTTACAAAGATCCTTTGCAGAGTCTTCACGAACAGAAATAGCATCAAATTTTTTAGCTAAGGCAGCACATAGGGACGTCTGAATATCATTGAATTCCCAATTATCTACACCAAAGGATGCAGCATAGGCAATACGTTTTACTTTATCTTTTTCAGTAAGAAAATCTAAGAAATAATTAGATATGTTGGGTGAGTAAGATGGGCGCCAGACTTGATCACTACCCACAATATAAGCATCAAATTCATATTTTTTCAGAGATGAAAAATTATTTAATGAATAGATTGGCTCTGTAACTTGTATATTTTCTTTTATAAAACGATTTGTGTTTTGAGCTATTAATTTTGACTCTTTATCTGTTGGCCAGACTCTGATAATATATGATTTAGTCTTGAAAGCAGAAAAAATCATTCGTTTTAAATATGAAAAGATTCTTCTCAATAAAGAAACCTTCTTGTATGGTCTATTTATAGTCCAAGCTTTATATCCCATCCGTTTTAAAACAGTCTGCAAAGCATAAGCTTGTAATAATCCTCCATAATTTGTTTGTAATGGTTGAGTAAGTATACCTATTTTCATTTTTTTGACTAGTTTATAATTTCATTCTTTTTGAAATCATTGAAAATAACAAATATATCGATTGTATAATTTTAAATTTCAATCTAATATATAAAGGGATATAAGTCGATTTGTATACAAGCTCGTACAATGATATGCACTCAAAACTGTTATAAAATATTTTTCGAGACTTAGGTAATTTTACATTTATTTCAAGACATGGATTATACTGGAAAGCTTTTTGATAAGAAGTTTCTACAGAAATAACATTTATGTTTTTATAAATAGTCTCTCCTTTTTCCGTATTTACCAATACTAAACTGACCCCCATATCATCATCAAAATCTTGCAATACATTTTGTATTCCCCAATAATCAGCAATAGACAAATCGCTGCCACTTTTAAACGATTTACTGGGACATTGATAGCAAGACGGACGTAAATAGAGGTCTTTCAGAAAGCCTTTCATAAAAACATTTTCAGTTAATGGTTCTGAGAATAAAATTGATTTCTCTTCTTTTTCCAAAGGAACAGACAAGGTAAGAGCAAAACTATATTTTTTCCAGCCAAGTCTTTTATCACGAAATTTAATATCGTTTATTAAGCTTCTTTTATCTATAGGGTAAGACAAAACTGTTTTTTCCCCATCAACGCCCTGACGTGCTATTGTTTCGTTGAGATACATTCTAAACACCTTTGGTGATGGTACACCATGACAAACAAAATCGACAGCCAGAAGATTTACGTATTCTCTCCGCAGAAACAATTTCAAACCTGCAATTTGACAAGGTGTCCCACTAAACAGTACTTTTCTGCCTTGCTTAAGAAACTCTTCTGCTTGTCTATAGGTCTCCCCGATTTGGCTTTGAACATATTTGGAACCTCTAAAGACAGCTAAACCTTCAGAAGTTTCAGTATAATCGTGAATAACTTCCCAATCTTTATTAAATTTTGCACCAAACACTACGCCACCTTCAGATAAAACATACTCTGCAAGCAAAGTAAAAATACCGCCTGAAGAACTCTCCATACGAATTTTTTCATCTTGATTTTTGGCAGCATATACTTTTAATGGTTTGCCTGGATTATTTTGATTTATTACAGGACACACCTTCTCACACAATCCACAATCAATGCAAACACCTTTATCAATAACCGGATAAAGAAATCCTTCATAATCTTCTTCCATTTTGATGCATTGTTTGGGACATTTGGAAACACAGGCATTACAACCGCAACAATCTTTTTTATCAACTAATTCGATCATAGAGACTATTTTTTAACTTTAATAGCTATCATACGAAGTTTACTATTTACAAACAGACGTTCTTCGTTCTTTAAGCCTATATAATAAACAGCTAAAACTACTGATAATAAAGAAATAAAACATACAGTAAAAAAACGTATTATTTCATGATTTATGTAAATCTTCACCATCAGTGGACTAACAACTGCCACAACAGAAACCATTAATATGGGAGACAATACCTGTTTAAGAAAAGCGATCAAAGAAATATTTATTAGTTTATTTATTATCAGAAGACGTGAAAAAAGAGCTATTATCGAAATTGAGATACTAACATATAGTGTTGTTTGAGGCGGAAAACCCAATTTCAAAAACAGATAAGATAGTGGGAGAATAAATAATAATAATCCTCCAACTACAGTCTGATAAACTTTTATCTTTCCAGATGCTTGCGCAGCAGTCATTAAAGGACCTGATATACAATCAATCAGCGTATTTATTAAGACCAATCTACAAAATAATGCAGTGTAATTAGGAACTGTTTTAAGCCACCATAAAAGAATTGTATCGGTTTCGATAAGAATAGGTAGACTCAATGTAAAAAGCAGAAAGAATGAATATTTTGATCCTTGAAATATCAATTGAAACATATATTTCCGATCACCCGAAGCATATGATTTTACAATTTGAGGATTCATAGCCATCTGAAAATTACCAACAAAGCCATTTACAGCTGCATTAACCGAATATGCAACTCCACGAGCAGCATTAATTACAGGACCGAAAAATATATTCAGTAGAATATTTATTCCTTGATTCATGGTTACAGATGCAATATTTCCCCAAAGGTTCCAACCTGCATAACTCATTAGAGTTTTAAAAAGTGATTTATCCCAGAAGTAATAGTAAATACATTCCTTAAATTTACGGATGCAGTAAACAATATTAATTGTTGGTATCAACAATGACACTCCAAAAACCAGTGCTGCATATAATTTTAACTTATCAAAGCCTAGCCATTGAAGCATGAAAACAATTAAAAGTTTAAGAGTAACTTCAACAATACTCACATATGCGTATATATTCATTTTTTCGTGAGCAATGATGGAAGCATTATAGGGTACATTTAAAATGGTAACCATAAATGACAGAATGGAAAACTGATAAACCCAGTTGGCTGCATTCACCCTCTCCACAGGAATGATTAATTGGGTATTCAGAAACCAAAGCCCGATAGTTTCTGCCAAAAAAAGTACAACCAATGCAATTATTGCATGGATATTTATACTCATGCTAAAGACTCTACGCTGTTGCTCAAAATCTTGCCTGCCTAACTCAAAAGAAAGAAATCTTTGGGTACCGGAAGTCATAGCACTATTCAAAAAAGAGAACATTAAAACAACGCCTCCTACAACATTATAGACACCAAAATCTGATACACCTAAGGTATTTAGAACAACTCTTGACGTATACAAGGATACTGCCATGGTAAACAGCATACGAATATACAGCATCGCGGTATTTTTGGCAATTCTCTTGTTATTTTCGGAATTATTTGTTGAGTTATTTATGGTTTTGTTGGCTGTCATAGGAATAAAAAAAGCCCCAACACCTGTAATAATTTTACTACAGATATCAGGGATTAGTATGTAATCAAAATGTCATTATCAAATAAGTCGTGTCAATTTGCTTCAATAAAAAGAAGCTGATATTTGTGTTGTGGAGGTGATCTCCGGATATGACAAGGTTCGTCACTAACATTTTAATGCCGGTAACGAACGTTTTTTGTCTATTCGGCAAAGATAGAGACAATATTTTGCAAATGGAAACTATTTAACTATTTAAAGATATTAAATTTATATGAATTTTACAATTTTATAACTATGCGGGGAATATTCAATCTTTTAACAAGTTGATTATTAAATGATTGTTTTAAGTTAAAATAACCTATGCTGATTTATTAATTGTTTATATTATCTGTTCTTTTGTCTTGATACAAATGCTTGTTCTTTTGGCTTGATCCAAAAGAACCAAAAAATCAAGGCTGCACGCTCTACGCTACTACGTGAGCTGTTTCCGCTAAAGAAAAAGAACTCACTTCGTTCAAACAGCTTTTTCTTTTTAACGCTACACCAACTCACTCCGCTTAACGCTACGATCATGAGGCCGATCCTTCTTTTGGGTTTTGCGCTTTGCTACGCTCGCTTACATTCTTACGCCTGGGATTTTTTTTCTTACGCCTGGGATTTTTATTTCTACGCCTATGATTTTTTTTCTTAGGCGTAAGATTTTGACTGATTGGGGGGCTGTTTGTTGTTTTGATGTTTTAATTTTACACCTTATATATTGGGTTTTTGGAGTTGATTACTACTACGTAGTAATCAAAGTATGTATATAATATTTGGTAATATTACTTAATATTTGTTATTATAATTTATTTGTCATACAAAGATTTTTTATATCAACTTTAAGGGCTATGTTTGCAGCGATATATTTTTTTTATAACCTTAAAAAACTAAATTATTATGAGTGAGGCCACTAAAGAAGAAATCACAGAATGGATGATTCTATTCAACGTATCAGACTGCGAATCAGTAAGCACAATTGCAAATATCTACATCATTGAGAGTGAACTCAAGGAAGTGAACTTACGGAAGTTCAGGAAGTTGCTGAAGGATTCGCTCATCTATGACGAACTGCTGAAACTGGGGTACACCGACCGAAGCCGAAGGTTCACAGCCAGGCAGCAGCAACTGGTGATGATGCACTTGGGGAAACCGAAAAAAGCCCTGAAGGAACTGGAACGTACGAAGCGGATGCTGAACAAAGGTAGGGATCTCTTGTTGTGATTTAGAAATTGAGTTTTGCGTTTTGAGGTGGTTTTTAAGGCGTTTTTGACCATTTTATGTTTATTTATAAACATTATTCTTAAACTAATTAATTGTTTGGTGCGCAGTGCGCTGCGCACTGGAAACAACTTAACACGCTAACTCTTTATGTATCAATGTTTTTTAAAAGTTAAGAGAGTGCGCACTGGGGTGCGCACTCGTTGTATATATATTTTATCAAAATAGGGCGTAACAAACTGTCATCCATGGAAATGGGTTTATCGGCATAACATACGAAAACGCTCGTTTTGCACGGATTTACACAAAACATGCCTTTTTAGACAAAATCTGCAGATTGCCACAATTATTTGGCGGCAACGAAAACAGGGGCTAGCTTTGCCGGTGTGATACGAATAACCAGTTATTAACCTTAAATTTTTACGAAATGAAAATCACAAAAGAAAATTCGCTTTTTTGCATGCACGAAAACGGGTATATCTTACTGCCACGAGACGTGGTGGAGATGCAGATGAAGGTAAACCGGCAAAGCAAGGAGTGCAACGATCTGTCGGCATTCGTCATCTTGCTGATGAAAGTGAACCACACCAACCGGGTGTTTGATTACAAGGGCGAAGAAATTCTGTGCAAACGGGGTGAATCGGTGATCAGCCTGAAAAACTGGGCGAAGATGTTTAACTGGACCATTGGTCGCACTCGCCGGTTCTTTGATAGAATGGAACGGTTGGAGCTGATAGAGGTGACTCCCACCGGCAAGGGGCTGAACCGAATCAGGGTAATAGATTACGACGAACTGACGTGCCGCGGCAAAAACGAACGGGAAAATCTGCTGAAGTCGGCCGAAGAGGAGTTCGAACTTTTCTGGGAGCTATACCACGAAATGACGGAGAAGCCAAAGCAGGAGAGAAAGGCGGCTCTGAAGGAATGGAAAATCCTGACGGCGGAGGAAAGGAGGATGGCAATAGTGGGGATAGAAAACTATGCAAACACGGAAGACAAGCGGTACTACCGAAAGGCTCACTCCTACCTAAGGGACGGATCGTACCTGAACGAGGAGGGTGTGGAAATGAATTTTTACTTTAAAGGAACCAACCACTATGAGCCAGAATTTTAATTTACCCATAGCCCCCGAGCTGGAAAAAGCGGTGCTGGGGGCACTGCTCCTGGAAACGAAGGCGATGCCGAGGGTAAGCAACCTGCTGCGCACGGAGATGTTTCACGAGGAGCGTCACCAACTGATATTCGGCGCCTTAAGGGGGATGTTTACGGATGGAAGGGCGATAGATATTATCACCGTGACGGAGGAGCTGAACCGAACCGGAAAACTGGAGAAGGTGGGCGGACCGTACTACATAGCAATGCTATCGGCCGACATGGCAAGCTCGGCACACCTGGAGGAGCACGTGCTGATAATGAAGGAGTACTTCATGCGCCGGGAGCTGATAAAGGGGCTGAGCCAATTGCTGGCAATGGCCACGGACATGACAAGGGACCTGATGGACGTGGTGTGCTGCGTGCAGGAGATGCTGGACAGCATAGGTAAGGATGCGGATTGGACGAACACGCTGCGAGGCATGGAGCACGTAATGGAGGCCACCATACGTCTTGCCGCCGAGAGAAGGGAGCTGTCGAAAGACGGGATAACGGGAATTCCCACGGGAATTAAGCAACTGAACCACATTACCGCCGGATGGCAGAAGGGCGACCTGACGGTATGGGCGGGAAGGCCGGGATCGGGGAAGACGATGGTGGCGATGCACAGCGCACTAACAGCGGCGGAAGCGGGATACAACGTGCTGTTTTGCAGCATAGAGATGCCGGGGGAGCAGCTGGGAGACAGAAGCATATTGCTGCGTAGCGATATTGACCCGAAAGCCTGGAGAAAAGGTACGGTGACAACGCCGGAATGGATGGAGGGTCAGCGCACGGCAAGCAGGCTGAAGCAACTGCCGATGATGATTGACGATAACCCATCGATGAGCATTGACTACATACGCGCGGAGGCGAGAACGCTGAAGGCGAAGGGGAAATTGGACATCGTATTTATTGACTACCTCCAGCTGAGCGACATGAGGGACCACGAGAAATGGCAACGGAACAGGGAACAGGAGGTGGCGATAGCGGCACGGAAGGCGAAACTGATGGCGAAGGAGCTGGACTGCCCGGTGATAATGCTGAGTCAGCTAAACCGGGAGGCGGAGCAGAGGGTGACGAAACGTCCGCAGCTATCGGACCTGCGCGAGAGTGGCGCCATTGAGCAGGATGCGGACATGGTGATATTGCTATACCGTCCGGCGATGTACGGCATCACAACCGACAAGGAGAGCGGATTTCCTACCGAGGGCCTGGGTATGGCGATTGTGGCGAAGCACCGGAATGGTGAGACGGGTACGGTTTATTTTGGGCATAATCCTACTATGACTTGCATAGAGGACTATGTTCCTCCTAGGGAATGGTTTGAACGGTTGAAAGAAAAGAAGGACTCGTAAATGAGTTCTTCTTTTTTTTTATCTAAAAGAGGGTAAAAATCAGTTTTGTTTAATTTTTGATTTTAAGCTCGTTCTTCTGTTCTTTTGGCTTGACCCAAAAGAACCAAAAGGTCAAGGCTGCATTTTTTTTGCTAAAATCAACCTGCATTTCGCTAAAGGAGCTCAAACTCGCTTCGCTCAGACAGTCGCTCCTTTTTAACGCTCCATTACGGTTGATTTCTTCACGCAAAAAAAAGTGAGGCCGGTCTTCTTCCGTTTTTGATGCTTTGCTGCGATCATGAGGCCAGTCCTTCTGGGTTTCCGTTGGGGCTGCAATTTCGGGACGCTTAACATTGTTCGCTTCGCTCACTCGTTTTGAGGTGGGCTCGCTTACGCTTCGCTCTCAGCTTTGCTCGGCTTTGCCTCGCTCGCTATGGGGTGGGCTTGCCTTCGGCTTCGCTTTACGCTTTGTTCGCTTCGCTACCTCGCTCTATCTACATTATTTCTTTAGCAGGGTAACCATTAGGGAGGCTACTCCGATTACGATGGAGGTTACTGAGAGCCAGAGGCTGGTGGCGGCTCCTACGTCGGAACCTTTGGCTTTGGCTTTATTGGGCTCTACGTACACTACATCGCCTTGCTGAAGGTAGAAGTAGGGTGAGAGGAGCAGGTTCTTGTCGTTGAGGTTGAGGGTGATGATCTTTTTCTGACCACCGGGTCCTTCGCGGAGGATTTTCACCACATCTCTGCGACCATAAATGGTGAGGTCGCCCGCCAGGGAGAGGGCTTCGAGCAGGCTCACTTTTTCGTTCCGGATGGTGTAGGCTCCGGGTCTGTTCACCTCGCCCAACACGGATATTTTATAGTTGATGAAACGTACGGTCACCACGACGTCGCCCTTGAGGTAGTCGCGCAGTTTCGCGGTTATCATATCGGCCACCTGGGTGGTGGTTTGATTCAACACCTGAAGCTTGCCCAGCACGGGGAAATCGATCTCGCCCTTGCTGTTTACCAGGTAACTCTGCAGCGTGGGGCTTGAGTAGGTGGAGCTTTCGCCCGAGGGGAGTGCCACCATCAGGTTGAACGGGATGTAGGTATCGGCATCTTCGGATCCGCTTACTACTATGCGAAGCACATCGTTGGGCTTAATGGTGGAAACGGGTTGTTGTTTTCCCTGAGCCAGCTGTGCAACCGAAAGTGACTCTGCGCCTTGCAGATAGGCGATATGTTTTGTGGACTTGCAGGCGGTAAAGATTACTGCCACGGCAACCAGTAATAGTAATTGAATGTTTTTAGTGCTCATAAGCGGGTATATAAAAAGAACGCTCGTTTTCTATTTTCGGCAAATATATACACAAAATATCATAACTGGAAACTATTTAACAGTTAATCTTGGTTTCTGCCTTTTCTCCGCACTATGCCCCGGTTTCTGCACCGGCTTTGCGGGGTTTACTGCAATCTGCATCAACCTGAATTCACCTCTCATCCTCCCCACCCCATCTTTCATAATACTGAGAATCAATCTTTTGAAGCAGTTTTATTACTCCCTTCGGCTTACATTAAACGGCATCGGGCCTAAATCTAACCTCCATCCCCTTACCTCTTCGTGCATCATACTGAGGATCAATCTATTGGAATGAAAATCAGAAATCACGGTTCGCCCAGGTAAGTAACGATGGCCTGCACCTGGCGGGGCGTGAAGATGCGGTTGCGCGGGTTGTAGTTGAGCATGGCCAGCTCTTCGCACAGCCGGTGGTTGGCCGCGATCCAGCGCGAAAGGGTGCGCAGTGCCGAGGGGATGCTCATGGAGGGGTTGTACAGGATGGCGAGCTCTAACTTGGAGTAACTCCGGATTCTGAATTCTTGTTCCATAGTAGTTGTATTTTGTGGTTTATGTTGCATGAATTTACTAAATAATTGGCACATACGCAAGCTTTTGGTGCACTAAAAACCTATTAAGAAGCCTGTAATGCAGCACGATGCACTGCAATGCACTCTGTTGTATGGATGGGCGGAAGAATGGGTATCTTTAGGGTGTTAACAAGAAAAGGAAAGCGCTTTCCTGCAGTATGAACCTTTAAAAAAGTAAAGAGATGAGTGTAAATTATTCTGTAGTATTGAGAAAGAACCCGGGGAAGATTGACGACGTGGGGAAGTATTACGCACTGGCGCAAGCCAATGGCGAGTTGAATTTCAACAGGCTGTGCAAGGACGTGAAGAGCCGGTGTACCGTGACCCGTGCGGATATGGCGGGTGTGATTGAAGCGATTGTGGAGTCGATGATTTATGCCCTGGAAGACGGCAAGATTGTGCGTCTGGGCAACTTCGGCAGCTTCCAGATTTCGCTGACCGGCGACGGGGCCGAAACCGAGAAGGAGTATAACGCTTCGATGATTCGCGGCAGTAAGATTGTGTTCCGCCCGGGCGAAATGCTGGTGGATATGATGAAAACCTTGTCGTACAGCCAGGTACCTGTGTTGCCGAAGCAGGCAGCGAAAGAGCCTGAAATTCCGGAAGAAGGTCTATGAAACCAATCGATGGAATAATCAGAATTCTGCAGATAGTGCTTCCGTTCTTGAAGAAGCGCGATGCACAGCATTTGCAGGAATTCACCGAACTGGTGAAGAGCCAGTACGACTACCTGATGGAGCAGCTGGGTCGCTTTGAGTGCGACTACTTTGAGCTATCCGAGAAGGTGCGAAGGATGTATATGGAGATAAACAAGCTTCACGAGCAGCTGAACGAGGCGCTGAAGAACCAGTGCCAGGTGCCGGGCTGCAAAGAGAGGCAATAGTGCTAGTGATGGAAGGCTCCCCTTTATGGAAAGGGGGGCTTTCTGTGGTTGAATCATCGGGAAGCAGGGGCTATCGGACTTATCTTCCATCAGAAGAAGTCTGGTTGGGAGATTAGGTTTATCAGCCTTAGTACAGGAAGATGATTTTGGGAGCGAGAGAGGGGTTATCTCCGGGAATCGAAGGGAAGCTTCAATCGGAAGACAAGTCATCGGTCTGGGCAAAAGAAACGGTTTCGGGAGCGAAAGAGGGAATCTTCTCCTGAGAATTGGAAGGGAAAATTAAAAGCCAGAGAAGGAACGGCGTAAAACAGTTGATTATGAGAGAAATAGATTTGATAGTGATTCACTGCTCCGCCACACGGGTGGACAGGGACGTGACGGCGCAGGACATAAACGCGGCGCACAAAGTGAGGGGATTCAGTTCGTGGGGATACCACTTCTACATCCGCAAAAACGGAAAGGTGGAACCCATGCGACCGCTGGACGAGGCGGGTGCGCATGCCCGGGGGTACAACGCGCGCTCCATTGGCATCTGCTACGAAGGTGGACTTGACGTGAACGGACGGGCAGCCGATACGCGCACGCTGCCGCAACGCATTGCCATGCACGCCCTGGTGAGCAGACTGCTGACGGAGCACCCGGAGGCGGAAGTACTGGGGCATCGGGACCTGAGTCCGGACAAGAACTACAACGGAATTGTAGACCCCTGGGAACGCACCAAGGAATGCCCCTGCTTTGAGGTAAGGGATGAACTGTGGAGCTAAGCCGGGAAAAGGTTGTTCGTTTTGCTGGGGTTTGGGGAAGGCGGGGATGCTCCTAGGGAATGACCACTCCCCTATTGAGAGGGTATGCGGAAGGCGGGAATGGCTTTTGGAAGGCTGTTTCCGCCTTTTGTTTGTAGTGGCGTTCAGAAGGTTGCAGCGAGCGAGGGATGGAATCGGGATTGGGAAAGGATTCTCTCCTATTGCGGTGGTTAGTGGAAGGAGCTGGTGGCTCTGAGCATGCCCGTAGTAAGATGAAGAATGAAAGGCGGGGGGCGGCTCTGGGGAGGGCGGCTCCCGCCTTTGTTTTGGGTTAGCGCGAGGAAATAATCTCCAAAATGCATAAATATAACGTAATAATATACATTAATTCTCATGTTTTTGAGGTGGTAAAATGAACCTTATTGTTAATATCCTTTATTTTGAGTGGTTTAAAATGATCTATTTTTTAAAGAATGTTGTGTTTTTATATGTTAATATGTAGTAATTCGAGAAATATACGATGTTGCTTTATTTTATTTTTCAATATAAAAAGTACAATTTCCCCAATGTTTGCTTTATACGTATTTTTTACCACGTTTTTCTACTTAGAAAAATCTACCTTTTATTTTTAAAGCATTATTTTGATTAACCGGGAAGGAATCCAAAATCCAATTTTGTTTTTTTTGGATTGACCTAAAAGGATTCAAAAGCTCAATTTTTGTTTTTCAATCCTTAGCTGGTTTGAATGCCTGTTCTTTTGTCTGGATACAAATGCAGGCACTTTTAGCTTGACCCAAAAGGAATCAAAAGCTCAATTTTTGTTTTTCAATCCTTAGCTGGTTTGAATGCTTGTTCTTTTGGCTTGACCCAAAAGAACCAAAAGTTCAAGGCTGCACGCTCTACGCTACTACGTGAGCTGGTTACGCTAAAGAAAAAGAACTCGCTACGCTCAAACAGCTTTTTCTTTTTAACGCTTCACCAACTCACTCCGCTTTACGCTGCGATCATGAGGCCGGTCCTTATTCTGGTTTTGCAGCTATGTTTTGCAAAATCAGTCTGTTTTACGATAAGAGATTTATTTTTGGTCTATCTCAAAAGGAATCAAAAGCTCAGTTTTGGTTATTAAGCTTTTGCTGGTTTGAATGCCTGTTCTTTTGTCTGGATACAAAAGAACCAAAAAATCACGGCTGCACGATCTACGCTACTACGTGAGCAGGTTACGCTAAAGAAAAAGAACTCGCTGCGCTCAAACAGCTTTTTCTTTTTAACGCTTCACCAACTCACTTCGCTTTACGCTGCGATCATGAGGCCGATCCTTCGTGGGATTGCGCTTTGCTTTGCTCGCTTGGTCCAAATCCCACCAACTCCACTTTACGCTGAAATCACAGGGTCAATTCTTCTGCGGGTTTCAGCGTTGCTTCGCTGGTTTGCTATACCTTATATATAGGCTGATTTATTTCACACCAAAACGGACGAAAACAAAAAGCGAAGGCAAAGCCGAGCCCACCCCATAGCGAGCGAGGCAAAGCCGAGCAATGCTGAGTCTCCAGAAATTGCAGCGGCTACAGAAACCCAAAGGACTGGCCTCCTTTTTTTTGCGTGAAGAAATCAGCCGGAATGGAGCGTTAAAAAGGAGCGACTGTCTGAGCGAAGCGAGTTTGAGCTCCTTTAGCGGAATGCAGACTGATTTTAGCAAAAAAAAGGCAGCCTTGAGCTTTTGGTACTTTTGGGTCAAGCCAAAAGTACAAGCAATTGAAACCAACAAAGATTGAAAAACCTGCAAATCAACTTTTGACACTACTGTAACAGCCTAAATTACAAGCAATTAAAATCATCAAAAAGATGAAAAACCTGCAAATTAACTTTTTGGTACTTTTGAGTCAAGCCAAAAGTACAGACAATTATAACCGTTCGGGTATAATTTATACTGAAAACTATAATTTTATACCTTATTGGGTATAAATACCAAATAAATTAATATATTTACACCCAAAAGGGTATAATATGGAATATATATCACTATCGGACTATGTGAAGCAGATGCGAAAGCTGCATCATCTTACGCAAACCGACCTGTCGGAAAAGGCGGGGGTGGGACTTCGGTTTATCCGCGAACTGGAACAGGGGAAGCAGACCATGCGGATAGATAAAGTGAATAGTGTATTGAACTTGTTTGGCACTGAGCTGGGACCGGTACCGATGGACAAATCTAAATGGGGATTATGAAACAGGCGGATGTATTTTTACACGACAAGTTGGCTGGTAGGCTGACGGAAGATGAAAGCGGATTCACTTTCGAATATGACGAGGATTACCTGCAAAGTGATGCGTCCGAAGCGGTGAGCCTTACTCTGCCGATATCGGGAAAACCATACAAAAGCATGGTGCTATTCCCATTCTTCGATGGCCTGATACCCGAGGGATGGCTGCTGAACATCGCCGAACGCAACTGGAAAATTGACAGTCGCGACCGGATGTCGTTACTATTGGCTTGCTGCAAGGATTGCATTGGTGCAGTGAGCATTGTCCCAACTTCAACAGAAAAAGGAAATGAATAAATGTTTGTATTGCTATAAAGAGCTGAAAGATGGTCAGATAGACTTTCATCCGGCCTGCTCCAGGAAGATATTTGGAACCAGCATTCCTCCTGTGCTGCCGTATACCCGTCAGCTTCTTCCGGAACTGGGCGAAGAGGTGATACGCAGCAGGACCGTTCTGACCGGGGTTCAGCCTAAACTGTCGGTAGACATGAGAAAAGAAAAGGACAAAACAGTTCCTCAAAGGTTTACCATCGTGGGGCTATGGGGACGGTTTATCCTGAAGCCTCAGACCGAACTTTACCCTCACCTTCCGGAGTTGGAGGACCTGACTATGCACCTGGCCGAAACAGCTAAAATGGCTGTCGTGCCTCATTCGCTGATCAGATTTGCCGATGGTGAGCTATGTTACATCACCCGCAGGATTGACCGGGACAAGAAAGGGAATAAGTTTCCGATGGAAGACATGTGCCAGCTATCGGAACGGCTTACGGAATATAAATACAAGGGGTCGTACGAGCAAATTGCGAAACTGATACTCTCCTACTCGAGTTCGCCAATGCTGGATGTGGTTAACTTCTGGGAACAGGTGCTGTTTTCGTGGCTCACCGGCAACGCGGACATGCATCTGAAGAATTTTTCGTTGTATAGCACCTCACGGGGAAGATATATTTTAACACCTGCCTATGATCTGCTGTCGACTGCACTAGTAATGCCGGAAGATACGGAAGAGCTGGCACTGGCACTGAACGGGAAGAAAAGGAGGCTGAAAAGAAGCGATTTTGAAACGGCTTTCGGAAGCTCAGGACTCGAGGAAAAGGTAATCGAAAATATCTTTTCAAAATTCGGAAAAGCTATACCTCATTGGATGGAGCTTGTTGATAACTCTTTTCTACCGCAAGAGATGAGGGAAAATTATAAGACAATTATTGAGGGTAACGGGAAACGGATTGGTTTGTAATGCCTGTTCTTTTGGCTTGAACCAAAAGAACCAAAAGTTCAAGGCTGCACGCTCTCCGCTACTACGCAAGCTGGTTACGCTAAAGAAAAAGAACTCGCTACGCTCAAACAGCTTTTTCTTTTTAACGCTACACCAACTCACTCCGCTTTACGCTGCGATCATGAGGCCGGTCCTTTTGCGGGTTTTGCAACTATGTTTTGCAAAATCAGTCTGTTTTACAATAAGAGATTTATTTTTGGTCTATATAAAAAGGAATCAAAAGCTCAGTTTTGGTTATTAAGCTTTTGCTGGTTTGAATGCCTGTTCTTTTGTCTGGATACAAAAGAACCAAAAAATCACGGCTGCACGCTCTACGCTACTACGTGAGCAGGTTACGCTAAAGAAAAAGAACTCGCTGCGCTCAAACAGCTTTTTCTTTTTAAAGCTTCACCAACTCACTCCGCTTTACGCTGCGATCATGAGGCCGGTCCTTCGTGGGATTGCGCTTTGCTTTGCTCGCTTGGTCCAAATCCACACTCCTCTTTACGCGTAAATACAGTTTCATTGCTCATTTTCTATACCTTATATATAAGCTGATTTATTCCACCCCAACCGAGAACGAAAACGAAAAGTGAAGGCGAAGCCGAGCAAACACCAAACGAGAGAAAAAACTGGAACGGGAACAAAAGGAAAAGTACAAAAGCAATGAGGGCACAAAAAACTAAAAGCGAAGGCAAAGCCAAGCCCACCCCAAAACGAGTGAGCGGAGCGAACAATGTTGAACCGCCCCGGAATTGCAGCGGCTACATAAACCCAAAGGACCGGCCTCCTTTTTTTTGCGTGAAGAAATCAGCCGGAATGGAGCGTTAAAAAGGAGCGACTGTTTGAGCGAAGCGAGTTTGAGCTCCTTTAGCGGAATGCAGACTGATTTTAGCAAAAAAAAGGCAGCCTTGAGCTTTTGGTACTTTTGGGTCAAGCCAAAAGTACAAGCAATTGAAACCAACAAAGATTGAAAAAACTTCAAATTAACTTTTGAATCAAACCAAAAGTACCATTATTGAATATACTGTTCCAAATATAGCTTCAACGCAACTGCATTGTTGTTCTCTCTGTGCTTGTTTGAGAACAGAAACGTGACATTACTTTCTTCTATTTTTGCCAGAAGTGAACGGATGAGCTCTTGCTTTTGGTTTAATTCATTAAAATAGTCATCCCTGAACTGAGGCCATTTTTCCGGATCGTGGTTGTACCATTTCCGTAGTTCGTTAGACGGGGCAAGATCTTTTAGCCAGAGGTCCAGGTTTGCTGATTCTTTGGACAATCCTCTTGGCCAAAGCCTATCTACGAGTATTCTAACGCCATCGTCACTATCGGGCGCATCGTAAATTCTTTTGAGCTTTATTTCGTTCATCTTGGAAATAGAGTTAAATGGGGTCCTGATTTAAGCACTAAAACCTCTGCCGGGGAACCTTATTCAGTGTTGAGCATGCTTGATATAGCTCTCTTGTTTTGCATATCGGTTGGTTTGGGTGTTTTAACCACCAATACCCTGAAGATATCTGTACTTTCATTGAAAAGGCAATGAGGAATATCTTTGGGACTGTCAATCAGCATATCTTTCGAGACTTTTTGCTTTTCGTCTCCGATTTCAACAATGCCTTCTCCTTCGAGTATGTAAAAAACCACATCGACGGCCGTTGAATGTTTCTTTAGATGTTCACCCGGTTTTAATAAGATATGAACCACCTGAACATGTTCGGTTTCAAATATTTTGCGGGCATCCACACCGTGAGGATTTTGGTTGGTTTGGATTTTGGCTACATTAATTATTTTCATAGGTCATTCTTTTTAGTTTTCTGGAACTAAAATGCAGTTATGCACAACAGAGGGTCTGGAACCGCGTTGTTGGCACCAATACGTGTACCACATGCGGGAACAGAGCTTGCAATCTGCCCTGAAACCCGCACGACGTACTACCGCTTATAAGGCTCGATGACTACCTGCCGTTTATCTCGTCGAGTATTTCCTGAATGTCTTCCTGACACTCTCCGCATACCGTTCCGGCTGTGGTCACTTCACCAACTTCTTCAACTGTTTTTAAGCCCTTTTCTTTTATGGCTTTTACAATTTCACTTTTATAAATCTCGTTGCAATTGCATATTAAAATATCTTCTGCCATTGTTTTATAGTTTAAGCAAGTTTAAAAATCTTCATATCTTCCTCGACCGTTTTAATGGTTTGAACACCGAATTGTTGTTGCACTGCGCTTAGCAGATTCGGGGTTAGGAATCCCGGCAAGGTAGGCCCAATATGGGTATTCTTAATTCCAAGTGACAGCAGTGCGAGGTGAACGATAATTGCTTTTTGTTCGTACCAGGCAATGTTGAAAACTATAGGAAGCTTGTTGATATCGTCCAGATTCAATACTTCTTTAAGTTTGAGCGCCACGAAAGCCCATGAATAACTATCATTGCACTGTCCGGCGTCTAAGACCCGCGGAATGCCGTTTATATCGCCTAATTGTAATTTGTTGTAGCGGTATTTGGCACATCCCGAAGTAAGGATGACTGTATCTTTGGGCAGTTGTTTTGCAAATTCGGTGAAATATTCCCTTGTTTTTTGTCGTGCATCACAACCCGACATCACCACTAATTTCTTAATTGCGCCCGAGTTAACTGCATCGAGAATCTGGCCGGCCAAAGCAAGTACCTGATTGTGTGCAAATCCGATTGTTATTTCGCCTGTTTCAATTTCTGTGGGTGGAGGACATGTCTTGGCCAATTCGATGATTTCGGAGAAGTCTTTCTGGCCATTGGGCAATCTCTTTTCAATCCGTTTCCACTCGGGCATACCTGTTGCTCCGGTTGTAAATACCCGATCGTTGTAGGTGGTTGTTTTACGTGGCGGAACTAAGCAGTTGGTGGTAAATAAGATTGGTCCGTTGAATGTTTCGAACTCATCTAACTGGCGATGCCAGGCATTTCCATAGTTGCCCACCAGGTGCTTGTATTTTTTCAGATTGGGATATGCATTTGCGGGCAGCATTTCGGAATGTGTATACACATCAATTCCTTTGCCCTCGGTCTGGATTAATAGTTGCTCCAGATCCTTGAGGTCGTGACCGCTGATTAGGATTCCGGGGTTGGTGCCCACTCCGATTTTTACTTTGGAGATTTCAGGATTTCCAAATGTGGAGGTGTTTGCCTTGTCTAGTAAAGCCATGACCTTTACGCCATGTTCTCCGGTGCGAACAACCCAGTTAAACGCATCATTTAAAGAGATTGGTTTGGTAATCATCACCAGACTTTCTTCCATGAAATTGTAAATTTCGGGGTCTTCAAAGCCCAGATTAAAAGCATGTTCTGCATAAGCCGCCATACCTTTTACACCAAACAGGACGTATTGCTTCAATCCGCGGATGTCTTCATCGGCATCGTAAGTTAATGTTCCAACTTCTTTTGCTTTCTCATAATACTCTGCATCGGATTTTGCACTCCAGCTGATGGATGGATGGGTATCTGAGACGCTGATTTTTGATTTTAATTGATCGCGGTAGCTGATTGTATCCTTAACCACCTGAATGATTGACTTCTCATCAAAATTTGCATTTGTGATGGTTGTAAACAAGCAGTTGGTGATGTGCTTACTCTCGGCATTTGTATCGATGCCCTGTTTACGGGCTGCAATGGTTAAATACGAGAGTCCTTGACAAACAAACATTAATAAATCCTGGATGTTGGACGTTTCTTCGGTCTTTCCGCAAACTCCTTTAATGGTGCAGCCGGTGTTTTTAGCTGTTTCCTGACATTGATTGCAAAACATACTCATATTATTTTAAAGTTAATAATTTGAACTGGCTATGTTTCTACTTAAGAAAAGTCGGGCATGGGAAGAATAATATTCCAAATATACATTTTTAATGCAGAAATGCAAACTTGTAGCCGGGGAATTTGTATGCTGATTAGATCTTTTAAGATTTAGGGAATTAAAGGGTTCTTCTCTTATGTTCTGACTTGACGCAAAAATGCATGACAAAAAAGCATGGTTGTTATATATTCTAGACCGTATTTAAATAGGTTGTTATTGTGTACAAACTGACAAGTTACAGTGATTCGCTGGAGAAAATGGCGAGGGCTATAATAGATTGGGGGATAATACACCGTGAAAGGATCATATCACAAATAAAAGAGATATGAAAAAATCTATTATCTTTGTAAATAAATGCCTATATGTATGTGTTGAATAAATGCAATGCATGAAATATTGGTGAAGATACCAAATGCTTGATGCATTGCCCCAATGGAAGGTGTAGTAAGCGGAATTCGGAGACAAATAAGAATTGTAAATACCAAATTTTAAAACTATATGATGAAAAACAAATTTGATTTGAGGAAAGTGTTAATGCTTGCCTTCTGCCTCCTTGTAATTACAACATCGGCTTTAGGGCAACGTAGAAAATGTCCGCTTGAAAAGTATAATGGAAACTGGGCTTTTGGCACAACGACAAGCTTTCATGTGGGCGATCCTTTTGATGGTATAGGGCAGGTTGAAGTAATGCGACCTGGAAAACCAGCACAAATACACGAGAAAAATAGAAAATGGACGCTGGACGGAGTGAAAATTAAACCCGGTGAAGTATTTACGAAGGCAGGTAAATTTATAATGACCATAGAATCCAATGGTTTTAAAACAGCATACCATGTTGAAATACTTCCGGCCGTTGAAGCAAAGAAGCCAGTTGCAACAGTGGTGGCATACCCTAAACAGACCGAATATAAAGTTGGTGATAGATTTTACATTGATGGTATAAAGGTGGAATGCCATGATGCCAACGGAAGAAAATTGCCGGTTGAATCTAAAGACATCACTTTCTTTACATCAGTATCGAACACGTTAGTAGGTACCGGATATCAGTGTGGCGGTGGTTATAAGTTTTCGATACCTGGAAGAAAAGTGATTGAAGTGCGTTATAAATCTGTAACTATTGGCAAATATACGATAAACGTGGTTGAGGGCAAGCAACCTACCACCCAGCCTTCGTCGGCTTCAACAACAACTAGCGTAGCAAAGGCCCCGGCAAACGGATGGTACAACCTTAGAGCCATGTATAATTACCTAAACTTTGATGCTACAGGATATGGAGAGCTGCGTAAAAAATCGGTAAATACGAAGTTTTATGTAGAAAGAAAGGGAGATAAACAGGTAACACTAAAGATGGCTAACGGGAAATATCTGGGGATTGATAGTTCGATAAAAGATGGTGCACGGGTAAAAGCAATCAACAGCCCTTACCTTTGGACTATTTATTCTGAAAATAACGCGGACATTTATAGTTTGCGCCCATCGACGGACACCAGAATGGTAGTCAATGCCTCCGGGGAAAAAAGTAGTGACGGAACCCATATTATTCTATGGACGCATACAGATTATAATGCCCCCAATAATGCAGAATTTCGTTTTATTCCGGTAAGATAGGTAGCACCATTAGTACACTATCGCGTTTATGAAAGCGACATAGTGTACTAATGGGCTTAATATTTTGATGGAAATAGATTCTCGTACTTATACTATACGCTCATAGAAAACCTGACAGTCGCTCGTTTTTAATGCTCCATTCCGGCCGATTTTTAACTCAAAAAAGTGAGGCCGGTCTTCGGGGGGACCAGAGGGGCTTCAGTTACGGGGTGGTTTAACATTACTCGCTCGCTTTGGGGTTGGCTTGCCTTCGGCTTCGCTTTCGCATTGCGTCTGATTCTACTCCGGGTCACTCGCTTGCTAAGCAATTCCACTTAACATTGCTCGCTCATTTTGAGTAGGATCACCTTCGGCTTCGCCATCACTTCTAAAACCGATGAAGGTCTTTTTCGGAATCGATGTGGCTGCTTTCCTGCGGCTCGGCATGGATGTAGACTTCGCTACGGCTGATGCGGCTTTTCAGGTCCTTCTCAATGTTGTCGCATATTTCGTGTACCCGGATGAGTTCCAGATCGGAATCGAGGTGTATGTTCACCTTGATAAAGGTATCGGCACCTGAGGCACGAACCTTGAGGCTATGGAAATCTTTCACTTCGGGGGTTGACAGCAGAAAATCTTCGACTGTCTTAACAACATCGGCAGGAGCTTTGTCGAGCAAAACATCGACTGCTCTTTTGCCCAGTTTGAGGGAAACGGTTAGAACTATGACCGCTACTGCCAGCGCTGCAATTGAATCGGCAAAGAAGAATCCGAAATGGGCGCAAATAAGTCCCAGCAACACCACAGCCGAACTCCAGATATCGGTGGAGAAATGGAGTGCATCGGCCTCTAACGCCTGGCTATTGTGTTTCTTTGCCGTTTTGTACAACGCCCGCGAACGGGTGATATCGATTATGATTGAGCTGATAACCACGATGTAACTCCAGTAAGTGATTTCGATTTGGGTGTTTCCGGAGATGAGACGGTTGAGCGCTTCGTAAACAATCCACACGCAAGTGATGAGAAGCAGCAGGGTTTCGATGAGCGCAGAGAGGTTTTCCACCTTTCCGTGCCCGAAGTTGTGCTCGCGGTCGGCAGGCTTATCGGATACACTCACGGAGAAATAGGTAATTACCGCCGCAACAAGGTCGAGGGCTGAATGCAATGCCTCGGAAAGTATACCGAGACTACCTGTAAACAGGCCGACAATGATTTTGAATCCGGTTAAAAAAATAGCTGCAAATACAGAGAGCAGTGCCACTCTTTTCTTCTCTTTTTCCATCGTTATTATTTAGTAGTCATCAACTTATAACAGTTTATGGGTGCAAAGCTAAATGTTTAAATTGAAACACTAAAATTTACGAATTAAAAAATACCGGGAGAGGGTCAATACCTATTTTGTCTAAGTATAAATAACAAACCTGATGCCTGCAGAACATCAGGATAAGTTATTGCAAGGAAGGAAAATACCTTACTATTACCTGGTTTGTGTAACCCGTACCCAGTCCACCTCCATCCAGCCGGGCAACTGACTGTCGTCAATCTCACCGGGCCAGGTATCGGGTCCGCCAAGTGCATAGTTCAGGATGATGTAGAAAGGTTTGTTATAAGGAAACTGCTGCACGGTGGCTTCGTCGGCCAGATGTAGGTTGGGATAGCTGAAGGTGGCCTTGCCGTTGACGGTAAAGGTTATCTTATCGGGCGTCCACTCTATGCCGTAGGTGTTGAACTTACCCACTTTGTAGGGACAGGTGATGAAGGGCTTCGGAATTTCGTGCTTCAGTATGTTTTTGTAGTTGTTGTGCACGGTTTGGTACACAATGCTATCGTGATTGAGCTGTTCCATGATATCTATCTCGCCGCATACAGGCCAGTTGCCGGAACGATCCTCGGGCATTAGCCAGATGGCGGGCCACCCTCCTTGCGCGGTATGGAAACGGGCGCTAACCTCAATCTTTCCGTAGGTAAAGGCAAACTTTCCTTTCGACTGGATACCTCCTACTTTATATACACCATCCACCTTTTCGGCCTTGACGATAAGCTTGCCATCTTTTACATAAGCCTGGTCAAAGCTTTCGGAAAGATGGCGCGACCATGCGGCTGATTGATTGGGACAGAGCGACCAACGGGTGGTATCGGGCAGCGGTCCGCGTTGATTGAAATTCTCTTCGAAGATAACTCGTTTCTTAGGTTTGGCGGCTGATGCCCCTTGGGGGAGGCTGATAGCGAATGTTGCAAGCAAAAGCGCTGATGTGATAAATAATCTCGATTTCATGGGTTTGTTGTGTTATTAGTTTGCAACAAATTTAATTAAAAATTTTATTAAAAGAAGATGCAACGAGAATCAATTTGAAATCTGAGTAAGTACCGGTTTGCAACATACAATAAAAGAAGAGAGCCATTTCCCTAGAACAGATAGAAATGGCTCTTTTTATGATTGAAGACGTTGTTGAACGTTACTATTTAAAATTCAGATTGCTGGATTTCAACTTTTGGCATACCCTCATTCAGTTTGATCGGATTGGTTACCTTATAATAGTTCTGAATTAACGGGAATCTCGAACCAGAAGGTGGAGCCACGACCAATTTTAGAGGTGACGCCAATCCTTCCCTTGAGCCTTTTCACAATGCGCGAACAAAGGGTAAGTCCTACCCCGGTGCCCTGCGTAAAATCATTAAGCTTGACGAAATGGTTGAAAACGGTTTTAAGTTTCTCTTCGGGGATGCCGCATCCGGTATCGGTTACATAGAAAAAGAGGAAGTTATCTGAAATGGTGTATCCAATTTCGATAGTGCCTTGAGATGTGAATTTGGCAGCGTTGCTCAACAGGTGATCTACCACTTGCTTCAGGTGTTGAAAATCAGTAGACAACAGACAGTGTGGAAGCTGCTCGGACAATACGATCTGCACATCGGGAAGTACCTGACTGCGGAGTGTAGTTAGCGATTCGGCCATCAGATCCTTAAAGTCGACTTCGTCGGTAGTAAACTCAATGACGCCCGATTCTATAGCAGAGAGATCGATGGTGTTGTTGATTACTTGCAGCAACAATTCGTTGTTCTTCTGAATAAGTGAGATGTATTCGTTTCGCTCCTGCTCGTCGGTAGTAATGGGAAGCAATCCCGAAAAACCCACAATGGCATTGAGCGGAGTACGGATTTCATGATTGATATTGGCAATAAATGCACTCTTAAGGCGGTTGGCCTCTTCTGCCCGTTCCTTAGCCAGGAACAGTTCGCACTCGTCCTGCTTGCGACTGTTGATATCGGTAAATACTCCCGTAAATACTTCGGGACTGCCAGTGGATGAGATGCGAGTAAGCTCTCCACGAAGCTGGTACCAGTTGTACTTATCACTCCCAAACTGACGTATACGAAGGTCTAACTCTGCTTTTTTTATTTTACCCGAAAGCATAGCTGAGACACTAAGCTCTATGTTTGAACGGTCGTCAGGATGAATGCGCAACAATGCATCCGAGAGTGAGAAAGAGAGATCCTGTTTGTCGGGACTACTGACGGAGTGTTTATAAGTATCGTAATCTATATGAATGATATCTTTAGAGATGTTCCAGGTCCAAGGTACCATGGAGCCCGCATCGAGCGCGAGGGTAAGCTTCTGGTTGTTATCCTCGAGATCACTGAGAACCTGTTTCAGCTCACTGATATCGCCCAAAGTAGTGATAAGATCGGGAGGACGGTTATTCCGACGGACAATCCGATGGCCTACACGAACGGTCATTATACCTTTATGAGGGGAAAAAAGTTCTTCTTCGTAAAAAGGCATACTATCTTCGGAAAGCTGATCAAGTAAATCAGATCCTGGCAATCGATACCCTGTTTCGTTATGAATCTCCTCCTTGGTTTTACCAATGAGCTGATCGCGCCTAAGATCAAAAAAATCTTCAAACTGACGGTTGCAGAATACAAAACGTTTTTCACCATGATCATCGGCCCGAAACACATAGAGCGCATGAGGCAGGTTATCGAGCACAGCATGGAGGTGTGCGCGAGCCTCAACACTTTTTTGTCGTTGCCGGCGGAGATAAAAGAGACGGGCAAAGATGAAGAAAATGTAAACAAGTAACACAAAGACAGTCAGATTAGCCAAAAAAGGATGTTGGAGAATGTATTCGTGATCAAATTTTAAGAATAACAAAGTAAGGCGCATAGTTTAGTTAGTTAAATAAGCGGAAAGAACCGTTTTGTCTCCATGTGAATTTTGTAATCTAAATAGCTAATAAAGTGCAAATATATTAATTTAAAAAATAATTTTACCCATCATTAATAAAATCATGACTAAAATATCCCATATTTAATAAATCTCAACTTTATATATATCAGAAAAATAAAGAAAGAAACATCGTAATAAAAAATGTTAAAGATGCTATAAAACTTAACAATTAGTGTTGCAAAATGTTTTGTCTTTAATGAAACTCTTCATTGAAACCCGTTAACCATTAATAATATGGAAAGATGGTAAAGATACAATGGATTATAGCAGTGCTTCTGCTTATGAATGCAACCGCTCGGGCACAGCAGCCAGAAAAGGAGTCGGCCCCGGGAACGCAAACTTACAGTTTTGTGCAACTGCAGGGAGGTGCGCAATATACTTTTGCGGAAAGCCACGCCTACTCTACAATCTGGGGAAAAGTGAGCCCGAATGCCGCACTTACCATAGGACACTTTTACTCGCCGCAACTGGGTGCACGCCTGCAACTGGGAGGATGGACCTCGAAAAACAAGATGGGGTACACTGATTACAGCGTGTCTTATTTGAACTTCAATGTGGACATAATGCTGAACCTGATGCAACTGGGAAGCAATGCCGGCCGTGAACGGGGAATGAACCTTTATGCAATACTGGGCGCCGGGTATGTGCACGGATTTGGGGACACAAATGTAATGGTGGGGAGTGAGTATGACAAGGGACTGCATGCACTGCGGGCATCGAACAGCGGAAGCGTGAGACTGGGGCTGCAGACGGAGTGGAAATTAACCCCGAACTGGTACGTTAACCTGGAACTGAATGCAAATTTGCTGCGTGACGACTTTAACGGACAGGAGAAATATAACTTCAACAATGATATCATGATGAATTTGCTGGCGGGTGTAAGCTACCGCTTTGGCGGCAAAGGAACAGCAACTGCACAGCTGATGGGAGCAAGTGAAATTGAAACTCTGAACGAACAGAACAATGCCCTGAGGGAACAGGTGAAAGAGATGGCCGAACGGAACAGGGTGTTGCGTGAAATGGTATATGGCACTGAAAAAACGACTGGAGCTGCTACGGAAATGAACCCAATGAAAGGTCTGAATAAAGGAATAACATCTACGGAAGCAGGACAAAAAGGAAAGAATGTTGTGAATGCGGAAGAAGTGCCTGCGGTGGCAACAGGAAATATCCCGAATAAGGCAACAGCCGGTAAGCCGGAAAAGAATAAGGAGATAAATGCGGCGTCGGATACGATACTGATAGGCATAGTGGTATTCCGCCTTAATAAGGATATTATTGAAGCCGATCAGGAGATTGTGCTGTACAACGTGGCTCAGTACATGATGAAGTACAGAGACAGGCAAGTGCACGTAGTGAGCTATACAGATAGAAGCACCAGTACGGCAAACAGAAACAGGATGCTGGGCGAAAGCAGGACATCATCGATAGTGAAGCTGATGACAGAACGATACAATATCCCGGCAAACAGATTTGAGATGGAGAATGTAGAGTGTGATTCACAACCATTTAACGAAACCAACGTGTGGAACAAAGTGAGGATTTATATTAAAAAAGGTTAAATATATATAGCTACATTTAACAAATATGCTTATTATATGTTGTTTAATTAGTGTTGAAAACAGATATACGATTATTAACCTAAAAAGAATCAGTATGAAAAAATTTTTTCTCATAGTATCGGTTTTCTTTGCATCAATAGGTCTTGCACAGGCTCAGGATGGAGCAAAGAAGTATGGTTTCTGGGATAACTGGTTTATCCAGGGGCAGATTGGTGGACAATACACCTTCAGTGAATACAACAAAGATGCTTCGTTTGGCGACAAGATCAGTCCGACAGCCGCGCTTGGAATCGGTAAGTTTGTATCGCCCGAAGCAGGAGCCAGATTACAGTTGGGCGGATGGACATCGGGTAACTATTTCATGACAGACTATGATGTGAAGTACTACAACATCAACCTCGATGCACTATTTAACCTGACCAACATTTTCTGCTCTTACAAGGAAGGTAGAACATTCAACTTCTACGGAATCGTGGGAGTGGGGTATGTACATACATTTGGTGACAAAGACGTAAGAGTGCCTCTGGGACCGGGAACTGGACTTTATGCCATGTCTAAGACCGACGGATGGGCACCCAGACTGGGCTTGCAAACAGACTTTAGAATAAACGACGCATGGAGCTTCAATCTGGAAGCCAATGCCAACTTTATGATTGACAAGTTCAACGGACAGGTATACGGAAAGAGTCACGATGTAACAACAAACCTGCTGGCTGGATTCACCTATAGGTTCAAAGAAAGAGGATTCCCTCCTGCAGAAATTCACGACCCGGCTTACATTCAGAGCCTGAACGATCAGATTAACAGTTTGAGAGGACAAGTGGAAGAATACAAAGCCTGCTGTGAAAAGAAACAGCAACCTGTGATTACAGAACCTAAGACCATTATTAAGGAAGTTCCGGCTAAGCCAACCGTTTATGAAATGGTACTGTTCCGCATAAACAAGGCTGTGATTGATAAGAACCAGGAAGCTGCCATCTATACAGTGGCTCAGTTCATGAAGGAAAATCCGGATGCAAAGATTACCATTACCAGCACTGCCGATAAGAAGACTGGTACTCCGGAATACAACCAGAAGCTGAGTGAAAAACGTTCTGCAGCCGTAGTGAAGGTGCTTACAAATAAGTACGGAATTGACAAGAGCCGCATTACCGTAGTGAACAACGGTGACAAGGAACAACCGTTCCCAAGCGAGAATGCATGGAACCGCGTGAGTATTTTTACAAGTAAATAAAGATATTCCCTAACCAGAAAACCTTATACAAACAGAACGAGATGTATCATGGTGATTGTTAGCGTACATACACTACAGAATGGTACAACAGAATGTTAATGAGAACTATAGTATAAGGAAAAAGAAAGGCTGTCCCATGGCAGCCTTTTCTTTTAATATACCCGAAAACGAAAATGGATCGGCATGATGACTTCAACGAAAAGCTTAGCAGGATGTGGTTCTAAAGAAAGCGAACAAAGCAAGCGTCATCCCGCAGAAGGACCGGCCTCATGATCGCAGCGTAAAGCGGAGTGAGTTGGTGTAGCGTTAAAAAGAAAAAGCTGTTTGAGCGCAAGCGAGTTCTTTTTCTTTAGCGGAACCGGCTCACGCAGTAGCGGAGAGCATGCAGCCGTGATTTTTTGGTTCTTTTGTATCCAGACAAAAGAATAAAGAAAGTCCTTAAAGCTTTTCCAAACAACTAGTGGCAACAGTTGTCAAGGCACACCCCAGCCCCTGGAGCCGCACCATTACTTTGAACTTTCCTTTTACCTCGACCAGCTCGGCGGTAAGACCAGCCAGTTCGCCACGTACAATACGCACTGGTTGGCCAGGCACCATTTCCGTAGCAGAGAACTCCACCTCTTCGGAAGCCCAATCTACCATTCTCCGCAACTCGTTGATCTGTTTTTCCGGAATGATGGCAGGGTGTCCCTGGTCGCGCACAAAGGCGATAGCTCCGTAGGTCATCAGTACCTTCTTCATCTCATCCGGTGTAATATAAACAAAGATATATCCATTGATAACAGGCTGTTCAATCTTTTTAAGACGATCGTGCCATTTACGTGTCACCATCTGTACCGGCAGATAATGTTCGATGGCATTCTGCTGGAAGCGTTCGCGCACCTTTTTTTCTGCCCGGGGAGCGGTATACACCGCATACCAATTGCGACACAGTTTAACATCAGTCTCCATAAGTAAAATATTGGGTTAGTTAGCCTTTGTTTTATACGCAAATATAAGAAATTAATGCTACTTTTGCCGGGAATAGGTGAAAATTGTACAATTGTATCGGTTTATCTGAACAAAAAAGACAGTTGGATTGCCCATTAAAGAAGTACCTTTGGGAATTAAATTTCTAGATAAATAATTTAAAAACCATTAATCTATAAATCAACAATCATGAGTAAATTTCAAGAGATGAACGAAAGGATGACCAAATACAGATGGGTAATCTGCTCGTTACTGTTCTTCGGGACGACCATTAACTACATGGATCGTAACGTAATTGCGTTTTTAAAAGAGTTCTTCTGCTCGCCGGTAGCAGATGGAGGATTTGGTTGGAGCAACTCCGACTTTTCGTATGTTACAGCTTGTTTCACTGCTGCTTATGCCGGGTTGACCGTATTTTCGGGAATCATCATCGATAAGATTGGTTCGAAGATGGGACTTGCCATTTCACTAATTGTATGGTCTCTATGCGGAATGGGAAATGCTTTTGTGGGCAAGACCGTGGGCCTGCACGTAGCTATTCGTAGCTTGTTTGGACTGGGTGAAGCTGGTAACTTTCCGGCATCAATTAAGACGGTGACTGAGTGGTTCCCTAAGCGTGAACGTTCACTGGCCACAGGTATCTTTAACAGTGGTTCGAACATCGGTGCTATGATTTCGGCACTGTTTGTGCCTTGGTGCTTGATTTACTTCGGCAACGAGCTAGGCTGGAAAATGGCATTCATCCTGACCGGTGGTATCGGCTTTGTGTGGTTGTTCTTCTGGTTCTGGCTGTACAACAGTCCGAAGAAAATGCTTGAAAAAGGAAAGATTAACCAGAGCGAATACGACTTTATCCACAGCGACGATGCAGAGCTTACACCCGAACAGATAGAAAACGAGAAGAACGGTGTGAAAGAAAAGATTTCATGGAGCAAGTTGTTGAGATACAGACAAACCTGGTCTTTCTTCTTCGGTAAATTCATGACCGACGGTATTTGGTGGTTCCTGTTGTTTTGGCTGCCCGATTATTTGAAAAAGCAGTTCGGTATGACAACTCAGGAAGTGATGTGGCCAACCTTTATTGTATTTGGTATTGCCATCATCGGTAGTGTATTTGGAGGAAGCATTCCGATGTTCTTTATGAATAAAGGTATGAATGCCTACAAAGCAAGAATGACAGCCATGTTTATGATTGCCCTTTGTCCGCTTGCATTGCTGCTGACTCAATTCTTTGGTAATGTATCCGTGTTCGGTAACGCAGCCATGTATCTGGCTACCGGAATTATCTGTTTGGCAGGTGCGGCACACCAGGCATGGAGTGCAAATATCTTCACTACTGTGTCTGACATGTTCCCCAAGAAAGCGATTGCTTCAGTAACCGGTATCGGTGGTCTGGCAGGTGGTATTGGTGGTGTACTGGTACAGTTGCTGGCCGGTTTCGTAACCGACCTCTACGCAGCTACCCCAACTGTTGCATATGGTATTATGTTTACCCTGGCAGCAATGGCTTACCTTATTGCATGGAGCATTATGAAGATTCTGGTTCCGAAATATAAAATCATCACTGATTTATAATAGTATATTCCGTTGAGAAAGAAAAACAGCGGGATACTACGAAAAGTTTGATAAAATGTTGTACATGGAAGGCTCTCCCCGGATTATCGGGGAGGGCTTTTTTTTTAGAAACATACAGCAACCCCTCCCGACATATATCCGAACCATGCGGGCCTGAAGTTGTAGTTCACACTGTACGGATTGGTGCTGTGCCAGCTGTAATTCCGGGTATTATTATAGCCTATCGATAAATCGAGGAGAACAAGGATATGCTCCATCAGGTTATAGCTCACCCGCGTTCCAGCTTCCAGTGAAGTATAAAAATCACGATTCAGAAAATAGTACTCCTCCGTTGGGAGATGAACGGGTATTTCATTGTCTCTTATCTTTCCTACCCACCCCATATTGATTCCGGCGTTCAGTTCAAAGTTCAGCGGAAGAGAATTAAGAAAGCCTCTATCGGGAGCAGCATTCCAGCACAAGCATGCCTTGAGCGGGAAGAAATAGACTCTTCTGCCCTCCACCCGTTCGGTTACACCTATACCTGTGCGTACACCCCAGTAGTCGGTCAGCATGCGTGTGTACTGCATTCGTGTGCTGATTACCCTGAGCGATGGTCTTTCGGTACCTGCCATGGCTATGTCCAGACCATGGTCTATGCTTATTATGTTTTTGTTTCCCACAATGGAAACATCGCTTTTCTTGTACTGTGCACCCGCCGGCAGCAGGACAAATGCGAATAGCATTGCAAGCATCATCCGTAACATATCACGATCTGTTTTCATAAAAGTCTGTTTTAGTTTGCGGCACAATCCAGCGAAGTTGCAACGGCAACGTTTTAACTAAAGATAAAACAAATCAGCGTGACGGAAAGTTTAAAAGATACAAAGCCTCTTTTACAACCTGAATAAGAGAGGTTTGATAGTCAGGCTTACAAGAGGCCAAACTGTCAGAAGGTAAGAGCAATGCTGGCCGTTGTACCTTTCACCGAGAGTTTAAGTTCGGCTCCGGCCTTTCTGTGATACGTTATGGATTTAATACAACAAACAACAGCCGATACAACACAAGCGGTACCAACAACCATCATTGCATCGGATAAAGTATTGTCCGGCGAGTCATCCGAAATCACCCCTGTGCTTCGGGTATATGGTCTGCCATTTGTATTCATCTTCTCCCACGTCATACCACTGAAATCGAAATCTAATTCATAGGTAGCTGCCCCGTACCAGGCCATTCCAATGCCTGCCACTCCCAAAACAAGGGCTGCAATTCCATACTTCCTCGATTTATCCTTGTAGCTTTTGGCCAGGGCTTCATGGTCAATGACGCTTGACTGAGGAGGTATAAGGCTGTCACTTAATACAACGACCGGACTCCCTTTCACTGCAGGTGTTCCATCTTCACGGCCATCGGTCTGCTGAGAAAACACAGTCGTCGAAATCAAAAACATAATTAATAACAGTAATGCTTTCATGTGCAAAATCTTTTAGAAATTAAGTTCATTTCAACCTATTTACGCACGGCAGAAGTCGATGTTCTTCTTCTTGGGATCAGTTTTTCCGGCTTTCTGTCTGCATAAGTAATCCGGGCCGGGTGTCTTGTTAAGTAGAAAGGCGGGGTTACTACGCGGCTGTGTGGCAACCCCTTTCTTTTTTAGGTATCCGGCCTTTCCGTCAGTTCGCCATACCGGTATTCAGGTTAATGGTAACGTACTTATCCGGTGTGTTGATATCGGTCCACAGCGTGCCCAATGCACCTCCCAGCTGTCCGGTAGGGTCCAGAGAGTTTATGTAGCTAATCTCTCCCATCACCTCCTCTGTTGGCGATTCATCTCCGGCGAAGTGTGCCATGGCGGCATCAGTAAAGAATGGAGCCAGATATGCACTGGTTCCGGAGTCGAGATTGAACGGCGGCATCGTTAGCAGAACAGAAAAATAGGCTTTCAGACGATCGATCTGGAACCCTTTGGCAAACGCTTCAAATCCATTTCCCATGAGGTTGGTAATGGTACGCGGTTCAAAGGTGAAGATATCCTTTTTTGCCGTCAGCATGCGGTAGTAGCACGGGTAGTTTGTAGTTGCTCCCGTTTCTACATCGAACACAAAGTTTCCATTGTGTGTCCGCTTGGTTATATCATTGGCATGGTAGTGTCCCGTCAGAATCAGCTTCAGCCCGGCATCCATCAATTCATCGGCTGCAGTCTGCCAGTTGTCCAGCACGTATCCGTAGTCCAATATCTGCTCCATATTAAAGTGTTCCACCAGTCCGTGGTGCATCATTCCAATCACCGTTTTCTTCTGAATGGCAGCCTTTGCCAGTTGCTCTTTCACCCAGCTCATTGTTGCCAGTCTTATCTCGCCCGACCCAATGCTCTTAGTGTTATTCAGGTAGTAGCGGTTGGCATCAATGGTAATCACCCATAGTCCGTTCATCGGTTCACTAACATAGCTCAGCGAGTTAGGATCACGTGCTATGGCATCACCCCATCCGAAGCGTGCGTACAAAGTTGGTATATCCGATGCCTGCACGGTAGCCACAGGTGCGGTTACAGCTCCGTCAAACTGCACCGCTTCGGGGTTGTTCACATCGTGGTTGCCGATAGTTACCAGTACCTTGATGTTCTTTGCCCTCAGCTTGTTGAGCTGACGTATTACATTCTGATGGCTCACCAGCTCCCCGTCCTTTGTGAGGTCGCCTGCAATCAGCACCAGGTCCGGTCTAAGGTTCGGTTTCATGTTTATAAGGCTATTTACTGTAGCCTCCAATATGGCCGAGCTGTACTGAATAAGTTTGGGATCCTGCGCCAGATAGCCCTGGAAAGCCGGTCCGTCACTTACCAGTAGAGACGGGTCCATTACATGTGTGTCCGACAGGATGGCAATTTTCACCCCGCCATTTATGCTCATCGATTTTGTGTCTGGCATTCCTTCCTGAATGTTTTCTGTAATCAGATCGTCCTGCTGACATGCAAAGAAGAGCACCGTGCAGAACACGGTAAATAATCCGCGGATAAATTTCATAAGTACAAGTTAGTTTAGTTTATAATCCGGGAATAATAAGTCTTTTTCCCTGAAAACCATCGGGCGACAGCCTTTTAGTGGGGTTCAGGGGAGAATGTAAGTTTGCAAATCATTGCGCGTAAAGAACGGCCACTATCCCTTTGGACACAGTAGCCATCGTGCACAATCTGGCGGAGTCATGACGGTAGAGTTTATAACGTCTATATAAAACAATTCAGCGGGGGGAAAGTTTCCATCTACTTAGATGCGGTTATGCATCCCGACACGAAGAAGCTGAAATGGTTATTAAACGCGAGAAATGCCTCACAGAGAGGTTTATAAATTAAGTAAGCAGGCTTTCAAGAAAATTATTTTCCCGGATTATTTGTGGCAAACTATTTTTTCTGATTTTTGTTTTAATATTTATAATGATTTTTAGCAGATATTTATCATCAACAAAAGAGTGACAGACATGGAAAGGCGTAAATTAATAGCGGAAGCACTAAGATCTATCTTGTATAGTATTTATTTCAATTTCCATTATCTCCCTTTTGGTCAAGCCATTAAGCTTCCAATTCTACTGCACAGGCCGAGACTGCTCAAGATGAAAGGAAGGGTCATAATAGACAATGATAATATCCATTTTGGCATGATCAGGATGGGGTTTAACATTGTATCCTTATATCGTAAAGACGGAATAATGTGGGAACAGCACGGTGGCACCTGCGTATTTAAAGGACGTTGCGTTATTGGTAATTCATCTGCAATATCAATAGGGCCAAACGGCAATTTGACTATCGGCGATTTGTTTTCTGCATCAGCAGCGTTGAAAATAGTGTCGTACAACCAAATCGAATTTAAAGACAATGCCCGTATAGGATGGGAAAATATGTTTCTCGATACCAACTTTCATTCTCTGATCAATGATGAGACGGGCGAGCGAAAAGTTGCTTCAGCTCCCATAATTATTGGCAGAAATAACTGGTTCGGACTGAAATGCATCACATTTAAAGGAACCGAAACGGCTGAATATTGCACCATTGGGGGCGGGACTGTATTGAGTGGCTTGTTTACCGAACCCAAATCGGTTATATTAGGTGCTCCGGCCAAGGTCAAATGTATCGGATTCTACAGAGATACCAGCAACGATGACGTTGTGTACGCCAAACGAAGAAGAATCTGGAAAAAAGAACGAAAGAAAAAAACAGATACGAAGCCGGAACCAACAAAAGCAATGAACAAAGCGGTAGCGCTATGCAAAAAGAAACTGAGTGAAGCTAAGTCTAAATCACATCAAAAGGAGCGAGCAAAGCGAGTAATGTTAAACCGTTCTCGCAATTGCAGTCAATAGGGAAACGCAGAAGGACCGGCCTCATGATCGTAGCGTTAAGCGGAGGGAGTTGGTGGAGCGTAAAAAAGGAGCGACTGTCTGAGCGCAAGCGAGTTTGAGCTCCTTTAGCGGAACCAGCTCACGGAGTAGCGGAGAGCGTGCAGCCTTGAGCTTTTGGTACTTTTGGGTCAAGCCAAAAGTACAGGCAATTCGAATCAGCAAAAGAAGAAAACCAGAAAATGATCTTTCAAGCCATTTGGAACAAACCCAAAAGGATAAAGCTCCTTAGTTTATTATAAACTGTTTTTTCAAAACACAGCTGCAAAACCAGTAAAGGACCGGCCTCATGATCGAAGCGTTAAGCGGAGGGAGTTGGTGAAGCGTAAAGAAGGAGCGACTGTCTGAGCGCAAGCGAGTTTGAGCTCCTTTAGCGGAACCGGCTCACGGAGTAGCGGAGAGCGTGCAGCCTTGAGCTTTTGGTACTTTTGGCTTGATCCAAAAGTACAAGCAATTCGAATCAGCAATAAGCTCCTCAAAAAAGAACTAAAAGAAGAGAGGCTGCCTTTAAAAGACAGCCTCTCCCTTAATGCCCTTCCATTCACGATGGATTCGCACGACTTAAACTAAAAAAAAAGGGAAGTCTCACGACTTCCACATTTCTTCTAACCTTAAATCTAAATCTCTATGAAAAAAACGTAGTGCAAAGATATAGTTTTTTTTGAGACAGGTATGCTAATGAAGCATAGTAGATGTTAAATTAATCAAAGCTTCATATATTTTATCTTTCTTAAGCAATTGGGGCACACCGATGATATACATCTGCTGCCTGGCCCGGGTAAGCGCCACGTTAAGCTTGCGGTCTATCAGCGCCCCGTCTTCGCGGATGATGTTGCTAAGGAACGGAATCTGCCAGGCGTAGTTCACGCTGAAGGAGTAGATGATGACATCGCGCTCACTTCCCTGGAACCGCTCCACGGTGTCGACCATAATCTCTTGCAGGGCCGGAATGCCAGTCTCTTCTAGTTCCTTGCGGATAAGGGCTATCTGACTGCGATACGGGGTGATGATGCCCAACGTGTGGAGTGTATCGAAAGCTGCGGGGTTACGATAATACACTTCGGTGGCGATGCGTGCGGCGATGCGTGCCTCGCACTGATTACTCTTGCCCGAAAGTCCGGTAAGCTGCGGTTCGGATGGGATGAACTGAACACGGGGACCGTAGGGACAGGATTCGTCCTGCTGATGAGGTAATCCCACCGACTGAAGTCGTCCGCCATAGAAAGCCTGGTTGGGGAATGCCGCCACAGCAGGATTCATCCGCCCCTGCCGGCAAAGCATATCGACTGCACGGTCTTTCAGGGAAAGAACACCTGCGGACAAACAAGCCTCAGCACCCTCATCTTCCGGGATATTATTTCCCGATTTAAAAGTCTCAGCACTTTTCACATCGCTTTCAGAACCCATTTCGGTTTTGTTCTCCGAAAAAATTCCATCTGATACGGTTCTCACGGAATCTTCTATCGAACCAGATTGAGCATCCCCTACATAAAAACGATAAAGCCGTTCGAAGAGTGAATCCTTGAGGTTGGTGATGCCCACCGAACGAAGCGCTTCGGAGGCAACACGCGACTGCTCCTCCCCTTGCAGCACCACGGCCGGAAGCTGCTTGTGGTCGCCAATCATGATGAAACGGTCCACAGCATCTCTCCCTTCCCAGTCGCGGGCGGAAAGGATGCCCAGCAGCTGCGGCTCGAGTATCTGGGTAGCCTCATCGATAATTGCCACATCGAAATGCTTCAGCTGGAAGAGGTCGGTCTTGGTGGAGAGCGACGCCACAGTACCCACAAAGATGCGGCAGGCGGTGAGTCGTTGCACCACATCGGAACGGCGTGTACACTGCTCCAGAACATTCTCGAGCAGGTGACTGCGGAAACGTTCCTCGCAGGATAGCTCACTGCCCACACGGATGTAATCGAACCCTTTGCGGTTGTTCTCGGGATGCTCGGCATCAATCTTTTCGGAGATGGACTTGCATATTTCGTCCACCGCACGGTTGGTGTAGGCCAACAGCAGGATGGAACCGGGAGTCTCGTCGTGGAAACTCTCCACCATGCGGCGAAGAGCACGCGATGTTTTTCCGGTACCGGGAGGGCCCACCAGCAGGAAAAAGTCTCTGGCGGCACGCGCCTTGAGTGCCACACGGGCAAAGTCATCGGGAGCAGCGGCAATGGCTGCATCGAACGTTTTATCGAAACGTGGCAAACGTTGTCCCAGCAACAGCCGGCGCCGCTCTTCATTGGCCGAAGCAAAGAGGGTGAGCGCCTGGTACATGCTTTTGTAGCCGGTATCCATGGTATCGTGCTCCACGGCATAAGTGCTGCCGGCAGGCAACACAGAGGGGTTGCGCTGGGTAGCCCGTATGCGGATAACAATGCGCGTGGCGGATATTTCGGCAATAGAGCCTTTGAAAACCATCTTATTGGTGGCATTGTCTTCCGCTCGGTTGCGCTCATAGAACTGCACCACATCTCCCACGCGGAAGTTGGGCAGAAATTCCTCCTCCTCGTAAAGGGGGATATCGAACGCCACCGTGGCACGCTGCGCATTGGTAGCACGGTTCTCGCTGATGGTGAGGTCGTAGAGTATCTCTCCTGCCTCGCGCTTTTCGGTGAGCGATGCCAGCCAGAGGGCAGCAGCACCGGCTCGTCCGTCGTAATCCATATCGCCCGATTTGGAGGTATAATGCTCCTTCACAATGAAGTTGTAGAGGGTAAGGAAATACTCCCGTTCCAGCGGAGTAAGCCGGGCGAGGGCAGCACCCGGCGCGGCAATGGAGGGGGCCAGATAGCACTCCCAGTAACGTCCGCGAAGGCCCTTGAGGTTCAGTGCCTCAGGGGTGATATCGTTTATGATGGAGGCGGTAAAAGCCGGATTGTTGTGCAGCTGCACGGCATATTCATTCGCCACAATCAGGTTGCGCAGGTTGATGGCACGGCGCACCTGCGCCCACTCCTCCTTGGCGGGATAGAGCAGCGGATAGCGTGTATAGAGCAGGAAAGCGCGCGTGTGGCGATGATCCTTCCCCATGCTGAACTGCAGCACTGCCTGATAAAGCAGCATCTGCACCTTGTGATTCTCCTTTGGCACCACCTTTCCGGGGATGAAGTACTCGTCTCCCTTACCCGATTTCATCTCGATGAAGCTACTCATATCTCGCTGCATATAGTCTAGACGTCCTTGCAGACCGAGCGCCTCGCAGATGTACGAGGGTTCCAGCACCGCATCTTCCCGGTTGAGCTTGTAACCCGGGTTGTGGAAGGTTTGCAGCACGGTCTGACGAATGTTTTCGAAATGCCTCCGGCAGTCGCTCGAGAACTCTTTCGCCTTCTTGGCGTCAAGCAGGTCGTCGCAGGTAGCCAGCTCCAGCGGATAGTTGCGAAACACCTTGGCCATGCACTCCAGATAATCCACCTCCCCTTTGGCGTGTATCCACTCGTCGAGGAAGAGGTTGGCGATGTTTCCCAGCAGGATGTGGCGACTGTTGACCGGCGGACGGAGCTTGCCCAGCAGGTAGTTGGCCGGATGGGCGCCATACTCCTTGAAACACTCGGCCAGGGAGCTGATATCAAGAAGGTAATCGGGTTCGAGAACAATCAAAGCGGGCGAATGAATTCCTTCGGCGCTGACCATGACATCGAGCAGATTGAGCTGTGCATGCGGCCAGAGTTTATCAACGGTTTCGGCAAACTCGCTGTTTAGCCCTTCAACATTGTAGCGCACCCGGATAGGTTCGTCCACTGTACGCTCCACGGGATTGACATAGAGAAACTCCTGGTCGGCATACTGAAAGCAGACCCGCATCCGGCGGATACGCTCTCCCTGCAGAAGAGGTGCAGGCGCATGCGAAGGTTCTTCACTTCGGGGAAGAAGAGCGTACAGCGGCTGCGGAATATCGCTGTGCGTAATGGTTTTTATCGTGAGTGTCAGAGTGCGAATGTCCCTCATAAGATTTTCACGTGTAGGCTCTTCGCGCAGATTCATCACTGCATTTGAGGTAAGCCTGAAGGTATGCAGACGGTTCTGTGCCACGCGCGAAAGTCCGTATGTAGCAGCCAGGTAGCTGATGCGTGCAGCAAGGTCGGTAAGCTGCAACTGTTTATCCTGCACCGAAGCCCTGCAAAGACGTTCGAGCAGGTCGCGCAACTGAAGGTAGCGGCGCGTCAGCGGTGTAGCCTCATCTTGTGCCAGACTCAGCAAGTAATCATACAGTTCGGCAGCATCGATGGATGGAAGCTCAGCCTCCTTATCCGGGCTGCCATTCACCGGTGTAGCATCACGCTGAGGGTCACTATCCTCAACAGAAGCCTTGCCCGTTGCAGAAACAGCGGAAGTTTTGAAACCGTTATTGGGGTTAATTTCTTTCCCACTAATGAGAGCCTCAGAAAAAACAATCTTCTCTTGCTGAGAGTTCCTTCCCTCAACAGAAGTTTTATCCGTTGCAGAACAATCCGTCTGGTTGGGCAAACCGAATGTACAACCGGTAGGCGTATCACCCTTAACCTGGTTGCCGGTTGCTTCAGAATATTTATCCGTATCACTCAAACCGTTCTTCCCACTATCATCCTGTTCTTTCATCTCTTCCTGATTCATCTTCTCAATCCTCTTTTCCTTGTTTTCATTTTTACTGCGGATAAAATTACGACTTTTCTTTCTTAAAACCGAAGCGTGGAATTGATATAAATTCATAAAAAGTAAAACCCATTCTTGGAATTTATGCGTAAAAATCCTATTTTTGGTAGAGAACACACATTCGGAGGTTACTCCAAAAGGGCTATACGCCAATCATTGTCAATCGATTACACAACCTCAAAAGTCTTTCAGACAGATATTTACTGATATTCATTAAAAAAAACAAAATATGAAAGTAGGATTAATTGGTTTTGGAAAAACGGGGAAAGCTGTAGCTACAGCCATCCTGGATAATAACGAACTATGCTTGGAATGGGTATTGCGGAAACGTACTTTACTGGAGCACAGAAGCGTACCCGAATTCCTGGGAATCCAATCGGATGAACCGGGACTGATCTATTCGAGCTTAACAACCAGCATGGAGGAGCTGCTTGACAAACATCCGGTTGATGCGATTATCGACTTTTCATCGGACCAAGGCATATACACCTATGGCGAAATTGCAGCAAAGCGAGGCATTACCATCATTTCGGCAGTTTCACACTATGGGGAACAGGAACGGGAATTCCTGAAAGAACTGGCAAAACAGACCGTTGTATTCTGGAGTCCAAACATCACCCTGGGGGTGAACTACCTGCTTATAGCTTCGAAATTCCTGAAGAAAATTGCACCTTGGGTTGATATTCAAATTGTGGAAGAGCACTTCCGCGAAAAAGCCGGTGTATCGGGAACGGCAATCAAGATTGCCAAAGTCCTCGATCTGGAGGAGTCGGATATAAACTCAGTGCGAGCCGGCGGAATTGAAGGGCGCCACGAGGTGATCTTCGGATTTCCCTACCAAACAGTGCGACTCATTCACGAATCAATCTCGAGGGAGGCTTTCGGTAACGGAGTGATTTTTGTTGCACAGAATTTGGCTGGAAAGGAGAAGGGATTGTACAACTTCGAAAGCCTGCTGCTGCCCTATTTCTATAACTAATCCAAAATACAACAAACTCAAATTCGTATGACAGACACTATAATCATTACTCTTACCGTACTGGTGCTATTGGCTTATCTGTTTGATATCACATCTCAGAAAACAAGGATTCCGTCGATAATACTGCTGCTGTTTCTGGGATGGGTGGCAAAGCAAGTTTCGGATATGTCGGGGGTTATGATCCCCGACCTGTCTGCCATACTTCCGGTTCTGGGTACTATGGGACTAGTGCTGATTGTGCTGGACGGTGCACTTGAGTTGGAGTTTAACAGACAAAAACTTCCTCTAATTGGCAAATCAACGGGCACTGCATTAATTTCCATCCTGGTCATCAGCTTCGCCCTTGCAGGTGCGTTCAGGCACATCACCGGAACAGATTACCAAACCTGCCTGATGAATGCCATTCCACTGGCCATTATCAGCAGTGCCATTGCCATACCAAGCGCTGAATCGCTGTCCTCAGTGAGCAGGGAGTTTATTATCTATGAGAGCAGTCTTTCGGATATATTCGGGGTTCTTATCTTCAATTTTGTACTGACAGAGAACAATCCCGGCATACACTCGGTAACAAACCTATTTTTTCAGCTGCTCCTTATTCTGATCATCTCATTCGCCGCCACCTTGTTGCTGGCATTTCTGCTCTATCGGGTAAAGCACTCTGTGAAATTCATACCGATTATCATCCTGATTCTTTTAATATATTCCATTTCTAAGCTTTACCACCTTCCGGCATTGCTTTTCATCTTGCTCTTCGGCCTCTTTATCCGCAACATCGATGAACTTAACATAAAGAGCCTTCGGGAGTGGAGATATATGGAAAACCTTAAAATCGAAGTAAGCCGGTTTAAGGAGCTTACCAAGGAGATGACCTTCCTAATCAGGGTGCTTTTCTTCCTGCTGTTTGGCTTTATGATTGACACGCAGAATCTCCTAAACAAGGAGACGGCCATCTGGGCAGTTGCTATTTCAGCCGGAATCTTTGTGACAAGAATCCTATATCTTTGGCTGATGAAACTTCCGCTGAAACCGCTGCTCTTTATTGCACCCCGAGGGCTGATTACCATCTTGCTGTTTCTGTCAATACCTGCCAGCAGCACCTTATCTATGGTAAACCAGTCACTGATTACCCAGGTTATTATTATCACGGCATTGGTTATGATGGCAGGAACAATCAATACTAAAAAACAGACTGATAAAGTTGAGACTGACAACACATTTCAGGAATAAAAATAGGGCATGAAAATCTTACGCCTGGAAATAAAAATCTTACGCCTAGAAAATAAAATCTATCGAGAAGAAATAAAAAAACGTCGAGAAGAAATAAAAGCCCCTCGCCTACTATGCGGATTTGATTCTGCATGCAAAAAGCTGCCACATTTCAGCACTACGCTGCACTAAATATGGAAGAGCCCCAACTGGTAAAGAAGTAATACACTTTTTATCGATATTTTTTATTATCAATTAAAAGTGTATTACGAAAGGGACTTAGGGAATGAGAGATATCATTATTTACTATGTTATTTTATATTGTTTTGCGGTCTTGATTTAATCATTTTCTGTACTAATTCAGGATTATTGGTGGTAATGTAATCGGCTTCATTATCGATACACCATTGAATTCCCTCAGGATCACTTACCGTCCAAACATTAACTTCAAGGCCTGAATCATGAAGCTGTTTTATCCATTCGGGATTCTTCTTGAAAACATCAATATGATAGTCGGCTCCTGTGCCTCCAATGCTTTTCAATACATCCGGAGCCACTCCGTTTAGATAAAGAATCGGTCTTTTTGTCTGTTTTACAAGTTCATCAAAAGCATTTCTGGAAAATGTGATGTAAGAGGTTCTCTTCTTCAAACCTTTTTCTTTCACCATATCAAGTATCATTTTCACTGCTTCTGTTTCGTGTATTTTATCCTTATGAGGTTTTACCTCCAATACTAAATCTATCTTGAGATGCTTTGCAACGTCGAGGAATTGATTCAACGAAGGCAAAAATTCCCCATTTTTTAATTTTTGATTAAGGATCGTATCGGATGAAGTGGTTTCTATCTCATAACCATTAATTTTATTATCATGATTTACCACTAGTTTTTTATCAACTGTCATCCATACGTCAAATTCACACGCATCACATTTAATAGAATCGGCTTTTATCAATGCCCGGATAGAATTTTGAGCCGAGCCTTCAATATCCCAATATCCTCGATGAGCTACTACTTTGGGCTGGGCATTTGCAATAGAAATTGTTAGAAATTTCATTAAACAAATTAAGACTAATATTCTTTTCATGTATTCTAATTTTTAAAATTATTATTCGAATAAGAGAATTGCACTTCCCGCCCAATTACAAGAAAAACTGATACTGCGGTTGTTTTTCTTGATTTTAATGTCGGAAGAATTTTCCATGATCTTTATTTTCTTACTTTCCAATTGTTTAGGAAGAGGGATAACGAAATTGCCTTTCGTGTTGTTACTAAAAAAAATGACTTCCTTTCCATCCATGAATCCATTGTAAGCAAATGCAGACCCGGTATCAAGAAGTGGTGTAACCACCCAAGAGTAAACCCCGCTCCACGAATCGGAATTACCGGCAATCCGCGGTGCATTTCCTATAAGTTTATGATAGCATTTAGACCATGAGTTACCTATGAATATCACATCATCATCAAGAAGTTCGCTATGTGTTCCTAAACCGCGATTGAAGAGATACGAAGACTGAAAGCAAGAATCGCCTTTTTCAATATATCGGTTAAACCGGCGAAAATCTTTCTTTTTGAACCTATCCGTCTTATCTATGGCAGTCCAGCGTACATATTCGCCCAAGGGCGTAAGAAGTTGCTTCTCATCTTTAAACATAGATTGCATCCCGTAATATTTTAGTATTGTAACAGGAATTGTGTTTATATACTCATGAAACAAATCCACTTGGATACTATTATCATTTATTGTGTAAAGAACCTTTTCAATACATAGCGTATCCGTGAAATGAACTTCAGTTTCTTTTCTTCTTGCACTTAAAGGATTAAAAATATTATTTTTTACTTCTATTTTAACAGTATGAGCCTTGAGCGTAGTATCAGAAGAGATACACCGTCCATCAGCATATAGCTTTACGGAAAGGGTTTCAGCTGTTTTTGTTTTTCCATCCGAGAATAGGTGATTACCACCACACCAACCACCATTCTGGATGTCAAATGGTCCTATATTATCGCTAAGAGCCTCATTGACTATCATGGTATCGCCAGAAGCACTGACGATGGAAACACGGTAGAATGTAAACAAATCATTAGCCATACATTTCTTGAACCAGAAATTAATTTTAAGAGTTTTGTCAATTCTGGAAGATATGTATACATTTTCCCCGACCTTCTTTATCGTGTTTAATTTGTTCTGAGAATGAGCTAATAAAGGAAGAAGCAAAAAAAAAATATTATAATCCGATTCATTGCTTCAAACTATTTGGTTAATGCTTTAATGCTTCTACGGGAAACGATATGCCGCGCAAGACGATCCATTATTTTCTTATCCTCCGGAGAAGTGGAATGATACATATCTAAAATTCCCTTACTACCTGTATAATATGCGATGGCCGAAGTTTGGAATACATTGTGCTTTTCGAATGCTTTGATGTAGGCAAGCATCCTGTCATACGAAGAATTAGTGCTACCATAAAGTGCTTTACTGTCGCATTCAAACTCCATGGCCATTCCGTTATCCAAAGCAAGTTGACAGGCCTCATCGAGGCGGGAATCGGGGATAGTGGGTGTAAAGAAATGGTTCGGTTGTTGGTAAGCGATATCAAATCCCAACTCTTTCCATTGATCATATCCTTTGGCTTTCCAATATGGAATCCAAACAAATTTCTTTTTCTTCGAATGGATGTATTGACTCACATATTTTGGAAGGTCCTTACAAGTTGCAATATCCTCATCCACCCAATAGAAACCGTCGAGTTCCAAGTTTTTGTATTTAGCTTTCTTAAAACGAGCCATCAGTTGATCTATATACCATTCAGCCGCTTTAACCTGATCGGATTGGATATTAAAATCAAGAGAATCTCCGTCTATAACTCCCCAATCTTTTTGTTTGGGCAATGGAATCGCAACTCCTAAGATGATTCTATGCTTGAATGGCGCTTTCCCGATGTTTTTTTTCTCACGTTCAATACATTGGTCAAGTGCATCCAACGCTTTCCCTTTTTCAAAAACTCTATCAAGTAGCCATTCCCATTCTATTTTACGAGCTTGCTTTTTGGCATACCCATGAGCATAATTGTATCCTTCCCCATCGGTAAATTCGAGAAATAAAAAGCCATCGAATAACCAATCTTTAGTACCATCGGCGAATTGATGTGTAACGTATGGAACAAACTGGTCGGGGGTCCAGTCAATTCTCTGTTTACCTCCCTGATATATTAGTGCAAGATCTTTAATCTCATTGGTTTTATATTTATTTTCCTTGTTTCTCTGAGCTTCTACCGATTGTATAGGAGCTATAATGATTAATATCACTAAAAAAGATAGGATTTTTTTCATGTTTAATTTTTCTATATTAAATGTTACTAAGTTCATATTCATTAATCACAAATTATTATCGTACAACCACTTTTTTTGTTTTCCCATCAACCTTTACAATATAAATACCTGGCAAACATTGCAACTTTTTGACGTTTTCGCTAACAAGCATTCCATATGCTGTATATATTTTTATCGATTTACCTGTTCCCAATACATATAATTCTCCGATACCGCCAACGGCAATAACATCAGTCTTCGTATCATTCGTTGTTTCAATACCTACACTTCGGCTTCGTCTCATCAATATATTATTTGCTATCCTGTCAAGAATGATAGTATTCTCTATCGAATTTGATCGATACATATCAAGTATAGCCTTTGTGCCAGAATAATAAGCTATTGTTGATTGCTCAAAGACACCGTAATTTTCAAAGGCATTGATATAAGTCTCCAATCTACTGTAATATGAATCTTCATTTTCATACAAGACTTTGCTATCGAACTCCATTTCCACGCCCATTCCTTTTGCTTTTGCCAGTTTGCACGCATCACGTAGACGAGCGTCTATTACAGATTTGTCAAAAAAATGATTCGGCTGTAAAAAGGCGGTATCGAACCCCAGCTCTTTCCATTGGTCGAAGCCAGGTGCATACCAATATGGAATCCAATAAAACCGTTTATTCAATTGATGGATATATTCACTTATATATTTAGGCAAATCACCACATTTAGCAGTACTCTCTTCAATCCAATAAAAACCGACTAATTCAAGATTATCATACGATCCTTCGGCAAACAATTTCATGAGCTGATCAATATACCACCTGGCAGCCTTTATCTGATCGTTCCTGTATGAAAAGTTTAATACTTCTCCATTGAGACTTCCCCAATCAGTTTGGCCAGTAATAGGCGATACCACGCCAAGTACTATTTTATGCTTAAATTGAGGTTCTCCGATGATCGTTTTATAATGTTCAATGCACGAATTTAATGCATCAAGAGATTTCCCTTTCTCAAATATCCTGCTGAGTAACCATTCCCAGTCGCCCCTTCTAGCATTTCGCGCCCCATATTTATAACCGAATGCAATTTGCCAATTATCGGTAAATTCATAGAAAAGAAAGGAGTCGAAAAACCAGTCTGTATGTCCATCTGCAAAAGTGTGTACTACATAAGGGCGCAGTTCATCTTCCGTCCAATCAGGGCGGTGAGTCCCTCCCTGATAAATAAGAGCCAGATCTGACACGACATCAGTCTGATAAGCTGCAGCTGCAGTATTAGCTCCGACAAAACAACTTACAATGACAGCAAATGTCACAGATATTCTATCAATGATTGTGGTAAGCATTACTTTCATTAATTATAACTATTTTTGAAGAATGAGAAGAGTTTGTTTACGGCTTATTTATTATCCTTAATTTCTTCACCTATTTTATGCGGAAATTCCATAACATTTACTTTCTCAACCGGCTTTAGCACATCATTCACTTTCCAGCTCTTATCTTTGTTGATATTGAATGAAACAGTAGCTTTGAAATCTCTGCTTGAAGAACCAAAGGAAAGCTTATACTTCCCTTTTTGTGTAAGCCACCGCGAGTTATTTGCATCGAATGATGCTATGTCATAATCTGTAAATTGAAGTTCTATTATTTCGCTTTCTCCGGGTTTCAAATTCCGCGTCTTTCCGAAAGCTTTTAACTCGGTATCAGGCTTTCGAATTGAAGTTTGAGGAGCAGAAACATATAGCTGCACAACTTCCTTGCCAGATACTTCACCTATATTCTTTATCCGAATGGATGCAACCCATTTGCCTTTTTTCCTTTCAAGCCTCGGCTCAGCGAAAGAAAAACTGGTATAAGATAGTCCATATCCGAAAGGATAGGCAATAGGCAGATTCACCGTATTAAAGTAACGATATCCAATCCATATATCTTCTTCGTAATTTGTATAATCAAAATTCTTACCCTCCTTGGTTTCACCCACCATCGGAAAATTTCGGGACGAGGGGATATCAAAATAGTCCGCCGGGAAAGTCATAGGAAGCTTGCCTGATGGATTTACTTTTCCGCTAATCACATCCGCTATGGCAGCTCCGCATTCTTGCCCCGGAAACCAAGCCATCAATATGGCATCCGGCTTATCTTTCCAGGAATTCATTTCCATTACACCGCATACATTCATTATTACAGCTACTTTCTTTCCCAAAGAGTGGTATTGGGAAGATACCTTTTCGATCATCAACTTTTCTTCGGGTGTTAGGTAAAAATCTCCTTCTAATCTCCTGTCGGATTCTTCACCAGAGCCTCTACCGATAACTATCAATGCCATATCGTTTTTTTTAGCTTCACATTCTATAATGCTTTCTGCCTTAGACAAGTCCATTTCGGGAATTACCGTTCTGTTATAGGATAGTTTTTCCCAATCAGTGCTTTCTGGATGTTTGTTAAGAAGGTCATTTTGGAATTCAACAAACTTTGTATAGATTCCTTTTAATCTTTCATTTAGTTTATAACCAGACTTCTCAAGTCCGGTAGATATGTCAATAATATAAGGTTTATTTACGTTCGATGATCCTGTGCCTCCTGCTATAGATTTGTACGCGGTAACCCCGAACAATGCTATCTTTGCCTTTTCAGGGATGGGAAGAAAGGAACCTTCATTTTTTAACAAGACCATTCCTTCTGTGGCTATCTTATGTGCTAATTCTGCATTTCCGGCAAGATCGGGCGCTTCATTATATTGCCAGCCTTTATAAGAAATCGATTTGAAAATGAGCTTCAACATATGTTTAACACTTTCGTTTAAAATAGCTTCGCTAATCCTGCCATTCTTGACTCCAGTCGCAATTTCGTCTATTTGAGATTGTTCTCCCGGCATCATCAGGTCAGTTCCTCCATTGAGTTGATCGGGGGTATCCCGTTTCTTGTACCAGTCGGTCATTACCAGTCCGGTATATTTCCACTCATCGCGAAGAATGGTTTTGAGCAATTCCGGATTAGCCTGGGTATATTTTCCTCCTATTTTATTATAAGACCCCATCACAGTCCAGGGGTTGGAGTTTTTAATACAGATTTCAAAACCTCTGAGATAAATTTCTCGCAACGCCCGTAAGGAAATACGCGCATCATTATAAAGTTTCCCGGTTTGCTGATTATTGGCTACAAAATGCTTCAAACTTGCTCCAATGCCTTTATCTTGAATTCCGTTGATCATGCCTGATCCCATTATACCTGCCAGATATGGATCCTCGGAAAAATATTCAAAATTGCGTCCGCAAAGTGGGTTTCGCATGATATTAATACCCGGCGTGAGTATTATGTCAACACCATAAGCTTTGGCCTCGTCACCTATGGCGTTGCCTTCTAACTGCGCCATCTCTTCACTCCAGGTAGCTGCTAACGCCGTAGTTGAAGGAAAACAAGTACTATATGACGTGTATTTTTTCGATGAGACAGGAGTAATGCGTACGCCTACCGGACCATCTGCTAAATTGATAGAAGGAATGCCCAAAGAATCAATAGGAAAGGTATAGCCTGCGGCCCCAGCAACTGTATGACTTAATCCATTATCACTTCCCAAACACCCTACTAAAAGTCTGGCTTTCTGTTCTAAAGTAAGATGGTTTATAATATTGTTTATATTTTTATCATTATACTCGGGTTTATTATTAGCAAGGACGTTGCTAAAAGATAAGATAAGAGATACTATCGGAATCAGGGTCTTTTTCATGATGGGAAGGTTTCTTGTAATGAACTTAAATGAGGCAAATTTTCCAAAACTCTATGGTACCGCCTTTTTGTGAAATAATACTCTAATTTAAGTTTCGCAAGCCCTCTGTATAACGTTGACTAGCCAAAGCAATACAGACAATAAACTTGCGAAACTTCAACACTCTAATCAATGGTTAACTTATTTGACCATTACCTTAGTTGTATTTTTATCTGCTTTAACTATATATGTTCCAGGAGCACATTTTACGACCGTTTGGTTCTTGCTTATCAGAGCACCACCGATAGTATAAACCTCAATTGAAGATGCTTCACCGGAAATCTTTATTTCTCCGATACCACCTATAACTGTTGCTTTACTGGTTTCAACACCTGCAATACCGGTGCTGGTAAGTTTAAATGAGTATTTTGCTATATATCCCTTAGGGTAATATTGGTAAATATATGCCTCATTATCACTGACTACTTCTACACTCAAATGGTTCCCGTAGAAAGCATTATTAATGTACATAGTATTACCATCATCCTTTTGCTCAGAATATTTAGTTGCTACTCTTACAGATTCGTCGCTAGCTTCAACATCGGATATCGCTTTAGTTGTCAATTTAGATACAGTAAACCCGTCTGCATTATTTGCTCCTGATGGATATACGATATACTTCTGTTCTCCGAGTTTGAAAATATAGAATCCTGCACATCCACTGTGGCGAGGAGTTACATAATATGAGTTATGTACCCAGTTGCCATCTTCATCCAATGACATCTTCTGGATGGAATTGCAGTTCGTCTTATTAAATAATGGACTTAGGATTGCTAAATCTTCACCCCCTTCCCAACTTGATGCAAGCATAGTGGTGGCAAAATTTCCTGAAACCCCGAATGGGCTTGTATAACTGTAAGTATATGTATTAGCTACATCTTGTTTACCATCTATAATTGGAATTTCAATAAGCGAAGGATACCACGCAGTGCCCATATATAAGATACCACCGGTTACCTTGTCGAGCACATTGCCTCTGACATGTCCCCAAAAATCAAGACGCCCCGGTGTTATACCACTCAATGGAATATCTATTACATTTGAGCCATCAGCCGGAATAATTCTCAATTCATTTCTTGTAGCAACATACGGAGTATTAAATGTACCAATGCGCACAATGATGTTTCCTGCATCATCGAATGTCATGTTAGTTCCTTCTCCAGAGGCGATCTCACTTATTTTTCCGGTTCCATCCCAGATTTCGATTTTTTTGGTATCCTTGTTCTGAAGATAAAATTTGCCATTTTTACCAAAACCTTGACGCGCGTTCAGTTCTAATGGAGCAACGTCTGTATTCATCCATAACAAAGTGAGATTTGAATCCATCGTAGACTTTGCATCTACTGAAGGAGCCATAGCGAAAATGCCGATTAGCATAAGCGCTACTGTAAGTAATTGTTTTTTCATCATTTTTGAAATTTAAGTTAAACTATACAAACTATTTAGATTATATTATCAATCATTTTATTATCATCTTCGCAATCCTATTTGATCTATCATCCAATATTGAAATTAAATAAAAGCCTGGTATCAAGGATTCTGTGGGCAATGTTATTGATGCACTTCCGATATTTTCGCATTTAAAGTTGTTTATTAACTTTCCGGCAGAGTTATAAATGCTTATTTCTGCTCTTTCGTTTAGATGAACGTATGCCAGTTCTCCTGCCCTGATGGGGTTAGGATATACGTTCACACTATTGCGGTTGGTTGTTGAAAGTATCCCCGATCCTGGATTTTTTTGTACGGTGACTTGTATTACCGATGTTAATTCGCCTAAAGAGGCGGTTAGAGTGTGGGGACCCACACCGTTGCACAATACCGTTGTACTATCTTCCTGAACCTCTCCTAGTTCCGCATCACAAGAAAGTTTTATGCCCTCCACTTTCGTATTGATTAGAACTCCTTGTGCGTTGTAACCGTATATCACCGGCGAATAGAGAGTGTTATATTCCACTTTTTTTGCATAGTCGGCAAATCGGATTTTTACTATTTCTTTATCCTCAGTGAATGGGGTTGTAATAAATAATCCATTTTTCACAGCTCTTAAGCTCCCTTCACTGGGAGTATTAATCACACCCAATTCCTTGACATACAAAGTAGAAGAACCGCCTCCATCGAAATTTAAAGCTTCTGTACATCCTAAATTGAGCATTATTGCAGCCAGATCTTTCGAAGGTACACCAACCGAAATTCCAGCCTGACGACCATCAACAACCAATAGTATAGCTTTTGTCCCGTCCGAATTATAACCTATTGCCGTGCGAGGTTCACGATTGGGTAAATGATCCAGTAAACCTTGCGTTTCAAGGATTTTACCGCTCTGCAACAACATCGGACATCCACCACACATTTCCGTTATGTCAGTTTTAACTATATTATCGAAATAAATGGTAGGAGTAACTTCAAACTCCTCACCTAGCTGCATTTTTCCTATCATATCGGCCGTGAACCCAGTTCCGGACAAAACAAATCCTTGAGCAGGGATCGACATATTGCCGATATTTTTCACCGGTGCAATAGTAACGCGCATTCTTGTAGTTCCCTCCGATTTCAACGGGCCGTCTACAGACACCGCCCCTACTTCTACTCCCGTTCCGTTTGTTCCGGTAGAACTCCCTTTCCGAGAAGTATACAGTATTAACTCATTGTCGCTACGTACTCCATTGATAGCTTTAATTGACATCTGTCCTGCATTTGGAGAGACTAATTTAAAAGTGGTATAAGGAGCTCCCGAACAGAGCTTTTTATCCTGACTAATACCTACTGCATACCAACCTGTTCCTTTATAACTTTTATAAAATTCTCCATTTACGATTGTAGTGCCTACAGGTCCCATACCTCCTATAAAGTCGGCATTCACACCAGCGAAATATATATTCTTGCTATCTATATGAGATGCCGGCATATTCGGTACTGTAACATTACTTGTCAGATTATCCTTTCCCATTATTAATTTCAGGTTCACATTCGGAACAGTCATATCGGTAGTCGTATAGAATACACGTAATTTCACAGGTCCTTCCAATGCCAAAGTCGTTTGGGTGGTACCAGGGCCTATCACTACATGCGACAGCGTATCCACCTTATATTCAACATTTTGCAATTTCCAGATTACAGAAGAAAAAGAGTTGGATGAGATGCAACTTAATAAAAGCAATATGAAAGAACATCTGTTTATCATTTTTCTATAAATTAATTTTTATGCCTTGCAGAGCTTTTACGACTATCTTTTTATAATTAGGTAGCACAATCTCGTGATCTACACTATCCATGTTCACATAATATCTTACCTTCTGACCTTTTGAAGAAATCCATTCAGAACCTGCTACGACATTCATTTTCCCAAATCCGGGAACATCGATCGTAGGATTGTCCCCTTCCGGAATAATTTCTTTCATATATCTTCCTCCGACGAAAACATCATGTTGCTCTTTACGTAATGTGGAAAGTGTTTTTAAGAAACGTGCTTCTCTTTTGGCTTCATCTTTCATTAGTAAAGTAGGGTCTACCCATCCTAGTTGAGATCCGTAAAGGAAGCATTGCATGGTTTGATAAAGGAAATCGCCACGATTCACCCTATCAGTAGGAGAATAAGTATAGGCTGATGTGATAAGCCTATCTGAATATATCATCGGGAATAAAGGTACTATTCTGCATCCGTCATGTGGGGAATTGACAGTAAGTAACAGGTCGAACATGTCGATGTAGCATTCTGCATTTTCCTCGCTTATTAGTATATTTCCCGGTTCCAAATGATAGGTACGTAGTGAGTCCATTAAATTCCGATAAGATTTATGCCAGTAATCACCACCTCCACAGGCATGTCCATGGTTAGTAGCCCAACAAGGTTGGGGAGCAGCTGCGGCTATCTGGTCAATATATACTCCATTTGTTTTTAGCTCCTTTTGAATTTTCACCACAAGATCGGTAATGATACCTTGCCAAAGTTTCGATGAGGGACAGGTAACAGTATTCAACACTTTCGATGTGGGATAAATCTCGGTATAAAGCATTCCATCTGGTTTCCTGCAGGAAGCCGAATATCCCTTCAAAGCTGCGTAGCTGTCGCTTGCAGGATCCCATAGACGGCCATTAATATAAGGAACGGTATGGCATCCTCTTTTTCGAACCTCAGCTATCATATTGGCAAAATCGGCTTTTGCAGGGAAGTAATCGGGATAGTGAGTATCGTAGGGATAATGATGCCAGAAATACCAATGAACAAAGGTGTTCTTGCCATACAAGTCAATGGCCTTGTTTACGGCAACTCTCACGGTGTCATTTACTCCTTTTGCCCTGATCCAGACATCGGTATCCAGAAGCCATTGTGGAATATTGCGGGATGCCAGCGTTTTGCTTCCCCATTCTGTCGTAAAGGTGAAAGGGCGATACCATTTTGTTGCAGCATCCTGCCATCCGGAATTGGAGAATCCAAGCACAGTTGCCCACGGAAGAGCAAATGTTTTATTGGTATGGTTTGACCATCCCTCAGAGGTTACTATATCCGTTAAGAGAGTAACATTCTTATCATCTACGACAGCTTTAAAATCCTTGCCACAAGCTTCTCTATCCTGAGTAGAATAATAGATTGCCCCATCAGAATTATGAAGAAGCAAAAGTTGCATGGAACCGGTTACCGAAGGATAACTTGAAGTATATTCCTGAGGATACCCCAATTCGTATTCGGCCCCCCATCCCGCTGAAGTGATCAATTTTGCATCATCGGGACGAGTTACCGTTACACACGGAAATTGAGTGTTACTGACCAACCATCCCTCAGGAGTGCCAGCCTGAATATCCCAATAAACTAGCTCCGAATCATCAGGAATGCAAACAGTCATTATTACCGGAACCACATCCTTGTAAGTAAGTCTTATATTCCATTTGAAAGCAATTGCCTTATTACCATTTTGGGTTGCTTTCAACCATCCTGCATATTCACCGTGAGAAGGGGAAAGTACAGGATTTTCTCCCTGAGGGCCCTTATAAGTAAGCGTCCAGGGAATGGTGTTATATCCTTTGTTCGATATTAATTTCTTTCCACTAAGTGTCAGTTTCGAGATGTCGAAAGTTTTACTCTTAGGAAATTCAATTCTCACTTTGCTATTCTGAAGTATTACGGTCGAGTCGGTTTCGGTTACTTGAGTTCCTTTGGCTTGACCCCACAAAGCATTTAAGCTTACGAGATAGACAAGAATGAATATTAAATACTTTTTTTTCATTGGATGATGGTTACGAGCATTATATGGTAATAATTAATAATCGGGATTCGTCAAATTAGGGTCACGGTTGGTCTCGAGACGTGGGATAGGCCACCATGTGAATTTCGGATTCCAATATCTGTTTCTATCACGAACCCTGAGTTTATCTTTATAAGATTCGTATGAAGGGATATCGTTGAGATCATGCCGTTCGTCAGTCTTAAAGTTAGGTATATCAGTAAGTCCCAATCCCTCATATCTGATGTCGGGTTTAGGCTGTCCGTAAGAAGGGTGCTCATTTAACATATCTCCAATACCCCAGCGACGGACATCGACAAACAGTAAGCCCTCAAGTACTAATTCAACCTTACGCTCACGTCGCACCAACTGGCGCATTTTATTTTGATCACCCTTTCTATCAGCTGAAACCGATGGCATTCCGGCACGCTTGCGAACCTCGTTAATAGCCGAATATACTGATTCATCCAATTCATTAAGTTCTATCTTAGCTTCGGCATACGACAGAAGTATTTCAGCATAACGCATCAGAATTATATTGCTTGAAGAGCTCATAAGTTGTTCGGTATTCTCATCAGAATATTTACGCCATAAGTATCCAACCCCATTGTTTACGAGTGACGGACTAGTTGTGGTAACATCAACATTTTGGGCTGTGTACCATGCATTTTTACGCGGATAAAAACGAGTCTTATCATCATAAATATTAAGAATAAGTTTCAACGGATTATTGCCGTCGGTGTTAGTGTAACTAACAGTGTCACCATGTCCTGCCAAAGTGTATTTAAAACGAGGATCTCTGTGCAATGTAGGGTGCTTTGGATCGTAAAGGGGAGATTCATCAATACGTTTTCCATCCGCACATTCGTAAGTGTCAACTATCAAGGAACTCGGGAAACGTACCGATGAGGCATAGTTGCGAGATGAATGTCCATAACCTACGACATGTAATTTTTTTGTTCCGCTTGTAGAATACATTAATTCCCATAGCAATTCGTTCCGAACATCACTTTTCGCCTGGCCGGTTAAATTAAATAAGTCAGAAAAGTTTTGTGCTAATTTGCGTTTGCCGATTACCTTATTTGCTGCATCGGCAGCTATTCTGAAATATTCGCCGGCTTTATTGTTTACATTGAAACTCCCGCCAAATAAGCCAATACGAGCTATCAAACCGTATGCAACAGCTTTATCCACACGTCCTCGTTGGGCTGAAGTCCACGGAAGATATACGGCAGCATCGTTAAGATCCTTTATGAGGAAATCTATTATTTCCCCTTTAGGAGTACGTCCTACCTTGTATTGATCAATTTCTACAGGAGCGGTAAAGAAGGGTACATCACCAAATGCTGAAACAAGGTTATAATAGGCATAAGCTCGTATTACACGGGCCTCAGCATAATACTGTTTGGCTTCTTCACTCATTTGGGAAATGGCTTTTTCTGCACCATAAATCACAGTATTAGCACGAGCAGCTATTTCATACTCCGCACTCCAGAATGTCTGTATTTTTCCATTATCGGGATTTAAAGCCCCTCCTGCACCGATCGAATTATTCTCGTCCTGTTCAAGCCCGTATGCCGTATAATGGTCGAGAACAATACATGCAGGAACCGACCAGTTCATATCGAAGTATAAAAGAGAATAAGCACCTGTAACACCTTCTTTTAAACCTTCTTCTGTGGTATAAAACCCTTCGGAATCATATGCCGGATTTTTCTGATCCAGGAAGTCCTCACATGAGGTAAATCCCAGGATTGTAAAAAGCACTGCTGTCAAATTATATATTATCAATGTCTTCTTCATCTTTCTAATGTGTTAAAATTCTACATTAAGTCCAAATATAAATGTCTTATTTAAGGGATAGCAACTAGCACCTGAGCCAATGCTGTTTTCCGGATCGAAGCCTTTATAGAAATCGTTCTTTATCGTCAGCAGATTTTGTGCACTTGTATAAAATCTAACCTTGGATAATGTAGCCTTCCGAGTCCAGCTTTGTGGTAATGTATATCCAATCACAATATTTTTCAAGCGACAGTAAGCTCCATTTTTCACCCAAAAGCTCGATATCATATTGTTTGGGTTTGTTCCGTTGGGATCTTCAAGTAATATCGGAAATTTTCCATTAGGATTGTCTTCTGTCCAGTAATCCAACTGATAGCGATAAATCGTGTAATTACCTGATAAGGCACGGGCGCCAGCACCGGAATAATAGACATCTTTTTTACCCACTCCTTGAAAAAACAGTGAGAAGTCCAAACCTTTCCAATCACCACCTAATGTTAGTCCGAATTCATATCGTGGAGTAGAATTACCTAGTATTGTGCGGTCGTAATTGTTTATATTCCCATCGGGTACTCCATCCGGACCACTTATATCTTTATATTTAATGTATCCCGGTTTTACATTGTTGGGATTACCCCCATATACAGGAGAACTATTTATTTCCTCCCGAGTTTGAAAATAGCCGTCAGCAATATACCCGTACCATGAATTATATTGTTCGCCTTCCCTTGTTACCGTTGTAGATCCTACGTACTCTTTTCCATATAAATCAATCACTTTATTCTTTACATCAGAAAGATTTCCTTTGATATAGTAGTTCATATTTCCGATATGATCCTGCCATGATAGCGAAAGTTCCCAACCATTATTTCTCATTGAACCCGCATTTTCCCAGGGAGCGGTTATCCCGACAAATAATGGAACGGGGAATTGCTGAAGCATGTTAGTTATGTCTTTTCTGTAATAATCGAAAGTCGCATTCAGATTATTTCCGAATAAGCCAAGATCAATACCTACATTAATTTGCTTTGATTTTTCCCATGTAATCGCTTTGTTTGCCAATTGAATCTGTGCAACACCTGATGCCAAACTTTTATCAAACCAATATCCATAGCTCGTAGAGCTTCCTATGGACGACGCATAAGGATAATAACCGTTAATGGCCTGATTACCTAATTCTCCATAAGATGCCCTAAGTTTTAGATTACTCACCACCTTTTTTGCCTCTTCAAAAAATTTCTCTTCCGAAATTCTCCATCCGGCGGATACCGAAGGAAAGAAGCCCCAACGATGCGGTTTCTTGAATCTTGAAGTGCCATCGTAACGACCGTTAACCTCAAATAGATACTTGTCGGCAAATGCGTAGTTTACCCGAAAAAAATAGGATAACATTGACCATCCATACTTTGAACTTGAATTTGTGGCAGTACTGATATCACCGTTTACCAGCTCTTCGTATCCATCATAGTAAAAATTCTTACGTCCAGCAATCAGATAATTGTAATCCAATTCTTCACTTTGAAAACCAAGTAAAGCTTTTAAGTAATTTTTACGAAAAGTCTTTTCATAAGTACCTTGTAAGTTATATTGTTTATTGACTGCCTTTGACCTTTGTTCTGATTTCGATGATCCTGTTGTTGGAAATTCTCCTTTTGATACACCATTTTCAAAAACTTGATAAGGTTTTACAAATGCATTTGTTTCACTGTCTGAACGTTTCCATGTATATGCTCCAAAGATATTGAAGCCGTCGAAAGGATCAATTGACAAAGTTGTTCTTGCCGAATATTCGGGAGCTGTACTATTACTTACGCATCCACTTTGTACCATAGCAATAGGATTTGTTCCGTTAATACCATACCCCCATGTGCCATCGGCATTGATGCCCGACATGATAGGCGTCATAGTCAACGCCTTACCTATAATATTGGCAGGCGTATCCATTACAGGAGATTTTGCTGTGGATTGTCGTATTCCCACATCCACTCCAAGCTTCATCCATTTGTTAACCTTAGTATCTGTGTTTACACGCATAGAAGTTCTCGTAAACTTGTTATTATCAATCAATCCATCTTGTGCATAATATCCTGCTGAAGCAAAAAGCTTTGTTATATCATTACCGCCACTAATACTAAGCGAATAATTCTCTATTAATGCCTGTTTCTTAATCACTTCTTTTCGCCAGTCCGTATCGTAATAGTTGATATTATCGACTCCCCCATTTTTATATGTCTCGATTGTCTGGGTATATAATGGATCCTGATTCGCATTGGCACGTGCCACATCCACAGCCTGCATGTATTCAATAGCACTTGTGGGCGTAGGCAATGTGGTAGGTTTGTTATATCCCATATAGCTATTAAATGACATTTTTACTTTTCCTTCTAAACCTCTTTTTGTGGTTACTAGTATCACCCCGTTTGACGCCCGTGAACCATATATAGAGGCTGAAGCCGCATCTTTCAGTACAGTGATCGACTCAACTGAATTCAAATCGATACGATCCATATCACCTTCTACTCCATCTATTAAGACCAGCGGAGAAGTTGCTGAATTAAGTGATCCCAACCCTCTAATTTTGATAGAAGCGTTGTCTGCTCCAGGCTGTCCGGATGCTTGAATAGCAGTAAGTCCGGGAACAACACCTTGTAATGCGGCTGAACCGGTGGCAACACTACGTCTGAGAATATCCTCACTATTTATACTCTGCACTGACCCAGTAAGGTTTATTTTTTTTTGTGTTCCGTATCCTACAACTACTACGTCATTAAGAAGAACATCAGAACTCTTCAAAGTAATATTCCTTACTTCTGATTTATTCACTTTAATTTTCACCGAGGTATAACCTATATATTTACAGGTTAATGTGGTTGGGCTTGTTAAATGCAATTCATAATTACCATTAATGTCAGTAGTAGTTCCTACAGTGCCGTCATCGGACATTATGGGAACTCCTATCAATTCTTCTCCGTCATTTCCCTTAACTTTCCCCCTGATTGTAAAACTTTGGTTTGATTGACCGGATAATGGTTTATCCATTGAAGTCTGGGAGGTTTTTTCCGATAAGATAATTTGTTTTTGACTTTTGATAACATAGGTAATCCCTGTATTCTTGAAGAGATGATAAAGTATTGTTTCAATGGGCTTATCATCCACTTTAAAGTTAACTTTCTTAGTAAAATCGGGTAAATTATCTGCGTAAAAGAACTTATAACCAGTATTCCTTTCAATTATTTTAATTGCCTGGACAATCGTTTTATCCTGAATACTTACTGAATGTTGGGCGTTGACCGGGTAGGTTATAAGTAATAGTACTGATAGGCATAATAGCTTAAGTACTTTTAAACTATTCTTTTTCATAGGCTTAATTATTTGCAGTTTACATTTTTGTTTTATTAATATTTATGTTGTTCTTTTGAGCTGAAATAGTTATTACAGAATCATTTGTAGTATACATAATCGGATAACTCTGGCTTATAACTTCCAGAACATTATTCAGTGAGTTATTCCGAATGGTACCGGTAAATTTCATATTTTTCAATTTTACATCTTTAATATAAACCTTTACGTTGTACATCCTTTCGATGGTTTGAGCGATAGAAGACAAGGGAACAGATTCGAATACGAGTTGTCCTGATCTCCAAAAATCGGCAATTGCAATATTATCAATAGTAGATTTTATGATCGTTTGCTGTTTCATATTATAGGTAGCAACACCTAGAGGGAGAAGTGTCACACTGTGTTCTTTGTTTGAAACTTTAACTTTTCCTTTGGCAAGAGTGGTTGTAATAAGACTGTCAGTAGAATATGCCTTTACGTTGAATTCGGTACCTAAAGCTTCAATATCTACTCCGTTACATGTAACAATGAATTTTTTATCTGGATTTTTTGCAACCTTAAAATAAGCTTCCCCATCGAGTTTTACAACTCGATTTTTAGAATTATAGTTGCCCGCATATGATATTTTGGATGCAGCATTGAGATAAACCACAGTACCATCGGCCAATTGAATACTTCCTTTTTGTCCCGACTCAACCTCAAAGGTATAGCGATTGTCAGCTGCGTTGGCATCATATCCTAATATATTGTCATACAAGTAGCGAGCAGCAAAGGTTGAACATAGGATAACTGCAATAAAAGCAGCAACTTTTGTAATAGAATAAATTCTGTGTCTGCCTATATGCCTAGTTGAAGTTGGTCTGGAATGTGCATCATTTATCTTCAATCGTATATCATCCCATATCTTATTTTTAAGAGAACTGTCAATTTCCTCAGAGGCACTTTCCCATGCCTCCTTACTATCGCGTTCGGCTTCTTCGGAACTCATCCATTTTGCCATTTCGGCACGTTCTGCAACAGAAGATGAACCTCTAAGCAAATTTACAATTAAATGTTTTATACGTTTTATTGCCATATTTTTAGGAATTGTTTATAGTATATATCCACAACCCCCAGAAAAGGATTACAATAAAATGAAATATTTTAGAGATTTATAGAAGATATTGAAATAACGGTCATAAGTGCTGAACCGATTTTGGATTTTAAGAAGATAACGGTACGATGAATTTGGGTAGAAACAGTTTTCTCGGAAATGGATAATTTTTCAGCTATTTCCTTGTTTGAAAGCCCATTACTCCATCTCATCATAAATATTCTGCGCCGTGACTCCGGAAGTTCAGCTAGCAATGAAAGAATCTGTTCTTCAATCATGTCGCGCGAAATTTTTTCTTCAATTCCCGACTCTTCTTCTTCTTTCATTTCTTCTTGAACATGGATAGCGTAATTCATGTGAATATTTAAACGACGAATTTCTCGAAACAATAAATTTCGAGAAATAGAGTATATATAACCTTCAATATTACCGTTTGGATCTAGATTTGATCTCGAATCCCATAATTGAAGAAAAGTATTTTGGGTGATATCTTTCGCTATGTCCGGATCATAAATAAAAGAATTTATATAATTGAATATCTTTCCTACATACGTATTATAAAGCGATTCAAAGGCGCCCATATTTCCGGAGATAAAGGATTCTATATTATTGTGCTTGTTCATGAGATATAGATATATATATAAAATAATTCAGTCGATTTATTTTGAGCGGCTATATACGAAGTAACACCAGAATGTTCATTCCTGGCTAGCAATTTATTCAAATGTATTACTCGTTTTGGTCTTATCTTATCGGTTAAGCCAAGTTAATTCAAGTGGCTTATTAATCTTTACTTGTCTATAGTTTTAGATTTGTAGCAAGAAGGTACAAATAAAATTAAGTTATTGACAACAAACTATCAAGTACAATCGTTTGTAGCAATATATTATCATTAAGTTATATTATAGAATGTACATATTCTATAATATTTACATATTTTTTCAACAACTCTGCATGCAAAGGTAATTGTTTTTCTTATACTTCCAAAAGATACATCAGGTTTATTTATAGTAAATGAAAAATTAACATCCAGATGTTCAGGGTTTATACATTAAAAATTATGTATCAATAATAGATCACAAAAAAATCGGATTTTATAAGCTAAAGCGGATGCATTGTTGAGTCTGAAATCTTAATATTATTGCATAAATAATATCATTTTTAATAACAAACCATCCTTAATATACTCTATTCAGAACAGGACAACCTTATATCATCGGTTCCTTTTCCTATATTCCGTTGGAGACATTCCCATTATTTTAGTGAATATACGCGAGAAATAGGCAGGTTCTTCAAAACCCAACTTAACAGAAATCTCATTAAGCTTTAAAGGGGTCAACTCTATACACTCACATGCTTTTTGTATTTTCAGGTGAATAAAATACTCCATAGGAGAAACCCCTGTTTCTTTCTGGAAAAGCATTGAAAAGTGAGAGGTAGAATATTTAAAATAACCGGCAAGTTGTTTAAGAGTCAGTTTTTGATGAATATATTCATTCATATAATGGATAACCTGGGCAGAGAAAGAATCTGTTTTCTGTGATGGGGTAGCAATATGTCTGTATTGTTCGATATAAACAAACGATGCCAGAAACTGATAAAGGCACATCGAAGAATAAATCATATATTCCTTAATATATCCCATCGAGAAGCTGCTGTATAATTCTTCAAACAAGCTCAGTCTTTCTTGCAATCTGGAATGCTCGTTGGCAACTATTGTAACCGGATGTGGCGAAGATGGAAAAAACTGATCTTGCAGTTTGCCTTGAAAATGCAACCAATAAATAGTCCATGGATCCATCTCGTCGGCTCCAAAGGAATAAGGTATTCCGGGAGGAATTATTATGTATTGATTCTGATTTACTATATACTCTTTTCCTAGAATTTTATACCATCCTTTGCCTTTTGTGCAATATATAAGCATTGCATAATCGCACCCTCTATCTTTTTGAATATGATGATATTTCACATGAGGAAAGAATCCTATTTTACGAATATAGAGATTGCTTATCAATGGAATCTTCTTGTAGTTATTAAGTATCTCTTCTGGCAACGAAACCAATCTTTCTCCTTTAAAACCTTCTTTCATTTTTGTCATATCAGTAAATCGTAAGATAGTATAAGTAAATCACTGCAAAAGTAATGGTATATACAACTGAAATGAAATATTTTTGTCTGAAAATACAAATAGTACAAAAAGAATTCGTTTCCTGTGTTTGGTTTCCTGATGCAATCTTCTTCATAAAAGAAACATGGCTTATCCAGATTGTGGGAAGATATAGGTGGAAACAAGGGGTAATAAAACTAAATAATAGATAAAACAATTATAGTGAGAAAAGCAAATTATGATAAATTTCCATCCACTTCCATTCATGGTAATATATGGAAAGGATGGGATGAAATTCTTAAGGAAATTAAGAATAAAGCAAATGCAAAGATTACCGATGAGAGATCTCTTATCGTGGTGGAATGCTATCAAGGTGTTTTACATCACGAACTCACCAGTGCTCTGCTGACTTTGGGGGCGGCTCTTTTTGTTGATACCAGAGACTTATTTAAATCGGAGGATCAAATCAAACAATTGACACATCGTTTTCTGACAGACGACCGTTTGTTTGGCTATAAGACAGACTTCCTGTCGTATGACGATTATTTAGACAGTAATAAAGTAGAAGTGATCCAAACATACCTGAAAGATCAAAAAGGTATAATCATAGTATATGGTCATGGAGCCATTGAAGTGGCAAAAGATGCGGACATATTGATTTATGCCGATATGGCACGCTGGGAAATACAAATGCGCTCACGAAGGAAAGAGATTGATGGATTGGGTGTTAATAACAGGGAAGAAGAACCATCCTCTCACTACAAACGTGGATATTTTATTGATTGGAACATTTGCGATAAACTAAAAAAGCAACTATTCGGGCGTATTGATTACTGGCTTGACACCAACAAGGCTGACGAACCAAAAATGATTGATGCCGAAACCATGAAGAATGGTTTGCAAAAGACAGCTCATAAACCATTTAGAGTGGTTCCCTTCTTCGACCCCGCTCCTTGGGGTGGGCAGTGGATGAAAGAGGTTTGCGGTCTTGATAAGAATCAGGCAAACTATGGATGGTGCTTTGATTGCGTACCCGAAGAAAACAGTTTATATCTGAAGGTGAATGGTGAACTATTCGAGACGCCTTCCAACAACCTGGTCTTTTATCAAACACGGAATTTACTTGGTGCCCCCGTGGAAGCCAGATTCGGACAGGATTTTCCTATACGTTTCGACTTTCTAGATACAATGGGAGGAGGGAATTTAAGCCTTCAGGTGCATCCTACCACTCAATATATTCGTGACACTTTTGGAATGGAATATACCCAGGATGAAAGCTACTATCTATTAGATGCCGATGAAGGGGCAACTGTTTATCTAGGACTAAAAACCGGGGTCGATCCTGAAGAGATGATAACAGCGCTCAATGAAGCACAAGAGACCGGAAAAGATTTTGATGTTGAAAGATACGTAAACAAATGGGAGGCTAAAGCCCATGATCATTATTTGATTCCTGCCGGAACAATTCATTGTTCGGGAGCTGGGGCAATGGTGTTGGAAATAAGCGCAACACCAAGTATCTTTACCTTTAAACTGTGGGATTGGGGACGCTTAGGACTCGACGGAATTCCTCGTCCCATAAACATTACACATGGTTCGCAAGTCATTCAATGGGAAAGACAGACAGAGTTTGTGAAAGAAAACCTTATAAATATTGTGACTCAAATTGCAACCGGCGAAGGATGGAGTGAAGAGAGAACCGGACTTCATGAGAATGAATTCATAGAAACAAGGCGCCATTGGTTTACTGAAAAAGTAGAGCACGATACGCATAACGGGGTTAATGTGATAAATGTTATAAAAGGAGACGAACTGATTGTTGAAAGCCCTGACAACCAGTTTGAACCTTTCATTGTTCATTATGCAGAAACATTTATTGTTCCGGCCTGTGTGGGCAAATACAGCATTCGTCCTCACGGACAATCAAAAGGGAATTATTGTGGCACTTTGAAGGCCTATATACGATTTAAAGAATAGGAGAATTGAAGAATGTATAAAGATGACAAACGCGTGGTTATGACACTGGACGCCGGTGGAACAAATTTTGTTTTCTCGGCTATTTGTGGAGGAATGGAAATAATCAATCCAATCATTCTTCCCTCTAATGCGGATAATCTGGATAAATGCCTGCAAAGTTTGGTGACAGGATTCACTGAAGTTAAATCACAATTGAGCCACGCACCTATCGCGATAAGTTTCGCTTTCCCTGGCCCTGCCAATTATAAAGAAGGCATCATTGGCGATCTTCCAAATCTCCCTTCATTCAGGGGTGGAATCGCATTAGGTCCTTTTCTGGAAGATAAATTCGGCATTCCGGTATTTATCAATAATGACGGAAATCTGTTTGCTTACGGAGAAGCCCTGACCGGAGCATTACCTTTGATCAATTCAAAACTGGAAATTTCGGGAAGTAAGAAGAGATATGAAAATATTCTGGGCATCACCCTGGGCACAGGATTTGGTGCCGGTGTAGTGATTGACGGAAAGCTACTTCTGGGTGACAATGGCGCCGGTGGAGATGTATGGTGTTTCCGCAATCCGGAATATCCGAAATACATTATTGAAGAGAGTGTAAGCATCCGCGCTGTGAAAAGAGTATATCGCGAACTTTCGGGAGATGAATCAGAAAAAACGCCAAAAGAGATATTCGAAATTGCCGAGGGAGAACGACAAGGTGATCGTGAAGCAGCTGTGAAATCTTTCAGCAAGCTGGGGGAAGCAGCCGGCGATGCGATAGCAACCGCACTGACCGTAATTGACGGATTGGTAGTGATTGGCGGAGGTCTTACAGGCGCGGCCAAATATATTATTCCGTCGGTGATAAAGGTACTGAATGGAGACATAGAGATGATGGACGGAACGGTTCTTCCGCGAATGCAGATGAAAGCCTTTAATCTTGACGATGACTCGGAGTTTGCACTCTTTGCAAAAGGAGAAGGTGTAAAAATTAAAATTCCGGATACAAACAAAGAAATAGATTATGATCCAATGAAGCGTGTGGGCGTTATGATTAGCCCATACGGAACAAGTCATTCAATTTCGATGGGGGCATATGTTTATGCATTAAACCATCTCAATGTTTAATAAATATACAACTCATAATACTATGAAATTAAAACACATAACATCTTTACCCGTTTTCGTTCTATCACTGTTTATAATAGGTTGTATTCCCGGGAAAGAGACTCTTAAGGCACAATCATTGACTCAGTATGTTGAGCCCCGAATAGGTACGGCGCATTGCCGATGGTTTCATTTTACCCCGGGAGCCATGCCTTTCGGAATGGCAAAACCGGCACCAGCCACCAATGCTCATTTAGGAAATAAGTGGGGATGGGAAGCTACCGGATACGATTATAGAGACAACTCTATTGAGGGATTCCCGGTTCTTCATGAATTTCAGGTGGGCGGCATTGTGCTTATGCCGGCAAACGGAGCGTTGAGAACGGTTCCCGGACCGGTTAACGATTCCACAAGAATTGGTTATCGCTCAACATTCGACAGAAAAGATGAAATAGCCACAGCTGGTTATTACTCGGTTTTACTAAAAGATTATGGAATAAAAGCAGAGCTCACCGCAACACCGCGCGTTGCTTTCGAGAGGTTTACATTTCCTGCAAGCAATTCAAGCCGGATATTGTTCGATATAGGCAATCGCCAGGGAGAAAGTGGAGCAGTGAAAGATGCATTCGTGAAAATGAACGCCCAAGGCGATATTGAAGGCTGGGTAATAACGGAGCCGGAATATGTGAAGAAGTATCAACCCGGAGCAACAGTCCGCCTTTATTTCTATGCAAAAGTAGACAAAACGCCTGTTTCTGTTGGAGCCTTTAATGGTGCTAACATCAAAAAAGATGTGAAGGAAGCATCGGGTATCGGAGCAGGACTTTATCTAAACTACAAAACAACCCGGGATGAGAGTATAACAGCTAAAATCGGATTGTCTTATACATCGGTTGCCAACGCCAAGTTTAATCTTGATACCGAGGCATCCAAACTCAACTTTGACGAGGCAAGGAGAATTTCGCACCAGACATGGGAAAAGTATCTTGGAAGAATCAAAGTGGAAACCGCCGACAAAGCCGATAAGGTTAAGTTCTACACAGGTCTTTATCATGCTCTGCTAGGAAGAGGCCTTGCAAGCGATGCGAATGGATTTTATCCGCGCCACGACGGAAGCACAGGTCAAATCCCTTTAAAGAATGGTAAACCCATTCATAACCTTTACAATACCGATGCCGCATGGGGTGCGCAATGGAATTTGTCGCAGCTTTGGGCATTAGCATATCCGGAATATTATTCCGATTATATCAGTAGTCATCTTTTGGTGTATAAAGATGCCGGATGGCTTTCGGATGGCACGGCCAATAGCCGGTTTGTGTCGGGTGTAGGAACCAATCTTTTATCCACAATAATTGCAGGTGCATACCAATGCGGTATCCGTGATTTTGATTTAAAACTCGCTTATGAGGCATGTCTTAAGAACGAATTGGATGGAAAAGATCGTCCTCTTGGCGCAGGTAAAATAGATACGAAGTATTTTACTGAATATGGATATGTACCTTTCGAAGAGAGTTCCGACGGTCCACTTGAATCCTTTATGTTTTCAGCTTCACATACGCTTGAATACTCTTATAGTGCATGGGCATTAGCTCAATGGTCTAAGAAAGAGGGAAAGATGAAGGATTATGACTCTTTGATGTATCTTTCCAAAGGGTGGGAAAGACTTTATGATCCTTCTACAAACTTTGTTCGTCCGAAAAAGAAAGACGGAACCTTTATTCAAAACTTCAACCCGATGCAAGTGTGGAGAGGTTTTCAGGAAGGAAATGCCTGGCAATACACATTCTATGTTCCTCACGATGTGAAGGGCTTGATTTCTAAAGTTGGAGCAGAAGCTTTCAACCAACGTCTCGATAGTATCTTTACTGTTTCTGAAGGCATGATCTTTGGTGGAGGAACCCAAATTGATGCGTTTGCAGGATTGCAAACTCTATATAACCATGGCAACCAACCTTGCCTGCATATTTCATGGCTATTCAACGAGGCTGGCAAACCGTCTCTCACCCAGAAGTGGGTACGTTCCATCTTGAATAAGTTCTATGGAACAGATGGCATTCATGGCTATGGCTACGGACAGGACGAAGACCAGGGGCAACTTGGGGCATGGTATGTTATCTCTTCAATGGGACTTTTCGACGTTAAAGGATTGACTGACCAGAATCCCTCTTTTGAGATAGCTTCTCCCCTATTCGACAAAATTACGATTCAGCTTAACGATAGATATTACCCGGGCAAAGAATTTGTGATTAAAACAATCAACAATAGTAAGACAAATCAGTATATCAGGTCGATGAAGCTCAATGGCAAAGAACTGTCAGATACACATATCCCCTTTGCCGATATAGTCAGGGGTGGAAAACTAGAGATTAATCTCAACGATCAGCCTAAAGATAAATATTCTAAATAATGGAGAACACAAATAATATCACAAGTACGAAAAGGACAATATTGCCCATTCTTTTTGGATTCTTTGTAATGGGCTTTGTCGATGTAGTTGGAATTGCCACCAATTATGTAAAGAAGGACTTTGCCCTATCAGACTCATTGGCTAATCTTTTACCCATGATGGTTTTTCTTTGGTTCGCTCTTTTCTCCATACCTACAGGTATTTGTATGGGGCGCCATGGCCGGAAAAACGTTGTCGTTGTTTCGATTTTAATTACGGCTATTGCAATGCTTATACCGATGTTTTTCTATGACTTTGTGATGATTCTCATTGCATTTGCACTTCTTGGCATAGGAAACACCATTTTACAGGTATCGCTCAACCCGATGGTTGCTCAGACTGTTGTTCAAAGCAAAGTAACGAGCGTGCTCACCTTGGGACAATTTATCAAGGCAATATCATCTTTCCTGGGTCCGATAATCGCTGGAATTGCAGCTTCATGGTTTGGCGATTGGAAACTGATTTTCATAGCCTATTCAATCATTTCGATAATCTCAATCATTTGGCTTTTGCTGGCTGTTAAAGGAAGCAAACAAGGAATGGGAGAAGAGGCCTCGTTTGTATCGACTCTAAAACTGATGAAAAACAAAAAGATTTTCATGTTGTTTCTAGGAATACTTTGCCTTGTTGGCATAGATGTGGGGTTGAACACTACCATTCCAAAGTTATTAATGGAACGTCTTGAACTTCCTCTTCAAGAAGCCGGACTTGGCACAAGCCTTTATTTTGCGGCTCGTACCATTGGAACATTCGTCGGGGCAATTCTTCTTGCAAAGATTGCATCACGTTCGTTCTTTAAAATAAGTATGGTTTTGGCCATTATTAGTTTTACGGGACTAATGTTGTTTAACGGAATGTGGTTGATGTGTTCGATGATTGTATTAGTTGGTCTTTCTCTCTCGAATATATTCTCCATTATCTTTTCATTGGCATTGGAGTATAAACCGTCACAATCAAATGAAATCTCTGCTTTAATGATTATGGGCGTTTCAGGAGGTGCTCTCATTCCTCCTCTAATGGGAGTTCTTAACGATAGTTTTGGGTTAATGGCATCATTGCTGCTATTATTGGTATGCATGTTTTATATTGGTTTTGTAGCATTAAATTCTAAATAAAGATGAGAAAAAAAATAGTATTAGCAGTAATGGCTTTAGTCAGTCTCAGCATTGGCACAGCATCAGCAAAGCTCACTGAAGTAACTGGGAAACAGCTTCCGGCACTTTATAAAACCAATCAGGGATTGATGCAGAAAGTTGAAGTCACAATTCAGCAGGAAGACAATCCATCAGTGGCTACAATTCAATTTGGAAAAGCCAAACAAGAGGTGAAGCTTCAAAAAGGAACAAACAAATTCTACTTCGAAATCCCTCAGGCCTCCACTGCGGAACAAGTTGCCCTGGTTGTTTCGACTAATGGTGAGACGAAACAAACAACTGTTAATATCTCACCAGTACGACATTGGGAGATGAATATGGTTCAGCATACCCACACTGATATTGGCTACACCCGTTCGCAGATGGAGATCCTTGCCGAACATCTGCGTTATATAGACTATGCACTCGATTATTGCGATGCTACAGACAACTATCCGGACTTTGCAAAGTTTAAATGGACTTGCGAAATCTCATGGGCCGTGAGTGAATATTTAAAGTGTCGCCCCAAAGAACAAATTGACCGCTTGAAAAAGAGGGTCAAAGAGGGCAGAATCGAGATAGCAACAATGTATCTTAACTTCGATGAACTGCCGGATGAGCAAACACTGGCCGCATCTTTAGCTCCAATCAGACAATTTCGTGAGAATGGACTTCGTGCCGAAGTTGCGATGCAGAATGACGTGAATGGCATAGGCTGGTGTTTCAGCGAATTTTTCCCCGATGCAGGAGTAAAGTATGTAAATATGGGAACTCACGGACACCGTGCACTTATCTGTTTTGACAAACCAACCGTTTTCTGGTGGCAATCTCCATCGGGAAAGAAAATCCTTACTTACCGTGCAGAGCATTATAACTATGGCAACTTCTTTGGCATCCACACCGACAATTTCGAGCAATTTGAAGAACGTGTATTGAATTATCTCGACGAAATGCAAGCAAAGAACTATCCATATGATATTCTTGTAGCACAACATTCGGGCTACTTTACTGATAACTCACCTCCATCAACAAAAAGCTGCGAAATGCTGAAGAAATGGAATGAGAAATACGAATGGCCAAAGCTTCGTACGGCAGTTGCAAGTGAATTTTTCAAGACTGTTGAAACTAAATATCCCGACAAGATTGAAACTATTCGTGGTGCCTGGCCGGATTGGTGGACAGATGGTTTTGCTTCCGGAGCACGTGAAGCTGCTGTTTCGCGTATTACCCACTCTGACGTGATAGCAAATCAGGGAACTCTTTCGTTTGCGAAGATGCTTGGTGCAAGTTTACCTAAAACAGTTAATACTAAAATTGACGACATTAATAATTCGCTTCTTTTCTATGATGAACACACATTTGGATATAGCGAAAGTGTACGTGATCCTTATGGACTTGAAACGTGGGAACAGCGTTCCTTGAAGCAGTCGTACGCTTGGGAAGCTTACCGCCACGCCGGACTTTTGGGTGAGGTTACCATGGGCTTGCTTCAGCAGTTTGCTTCTAAATCCGAGATCCCGTCTATCATGGTTTACAACACTCTCAACTGGAGTTATAGTGGAATAGCAAAAGCATACATCGATCATCAGATTCTCCCTCGCGAAAAAGCTTTTGAGATTATAGATTCAAAAGGAAATGTTGTGCCTGCGCAAGCTGCAGAGAGTCGTTCAGATGGAACATATTGGAATCTCTATGTAAAAGATATCCCGGCACTTGGCTATGCCCAATACTTCATCAAGGTTAAAGACTCTCCTCGTGAAGATATAAAAAGGTCCTCTTCTTTGAAAGAGACTCGTGTTGAAAACTCGTGGTATACAATCGATTTTAATCCTTGGAAAGGAACCATCAACCGTCTATACGACAAAGATCTGAAGAAGCAGCTACTTGCCGAAAAACCTGAATGGGAGATGGGAGAATTTATCTATGAAATTATTGACAGCCGTCGTCCTATGGAACAATATAAGGCTCCTCAGTTCATTCGTCGCCGTCCTGAAAAGATCTGGTTCGAACAGTTTGAAGAGGGACCAATTTGGAATACTTATCGTTTTCGGGGAGAGACTGTTGCCGGACGTGAGCCAAACAACCTGATGGTGGAGTATAGGGTATTCAATTTGGAAAAGAAGATTGAGATAGTCTATAAACTACGTAAAAAGGCAATAACCGATCCAGAAGCTATATATGTTTCTTTTCCATACGATGTAGCAAATGGGAAAATTAATCTGGACGTTCCGGGAGGAGTTATTGAAGCAGGTGTTGACCAGATTCCAGGATCTTCGAACGATTGGTACACTGTTCAAAACTTTGCAACGGCAAGAAATAATGAGTACCAGGTAGTAATGGGTAGTCAGGAAATTCCTTTGATGCAGTTCGGAGCAATCAATACAGGAAGATATAAAGCCGGTGCTTTACCACAATCAACGAATATGTTTTCCTGGCCAATGAATAACTATTGGACAACTAATTTCAATGCCGACCAAATGGGAGAAATGAAATGGAGCTATTTTATCAATTCTTCGGCAGACAACAGCATTGAACACGCAACAAAGTTTTCATGGGAAAACAGAATACCTCTTCGTACCCGTGTGCTTCCTGCAGCAAACAAGACAATAAAAGGAGAATCGGCAGCATCTGTTTTCAGAATATTGCCCGAGAATCTTCTTCTGGTAAACATGAAACCTGTTCCGGGAGAAAATGCAGTTATGCTTCAACTACGTGAAATTGGTGGAAAAAATGCAGCATTTGCGGTTAGCTCAGAGAAGATCAGATTTAAGAGACCTATTGTTTGCGATGTAACAGGTACACCGACACAAAAGAACTCTTCCCTTGAATTTCACCCATGGGAAAACAAGTTTATCAAATTGTCCTGGTAGGATTATATATAAATTCACAATTGTTCAATTTTTCCAGTATGAAGAAAAGCATTTCATTATTTATAGGCATCATGTTATTAACAGGATGTCAGACTAAAACAAATTTGCTGACAACTGAATCTAAAAGTGATTTAAAGTTCAGTCGTTTGGCTTTAAGCTGGGATGAAGGAATACCACTTGGGAATGGAACCGTTGGAGCTCTGGTTTGGCAACGAGACAGTATGTTACGACTTTCCTTGGACCGTACAGATTTATGGGATTTACGTTCTATAGACAGTTTAAGTGGCCCTAATTATAAATACACCTGGGTTCAAAGTCAGGTAGCAAAAAAGGACTATCTTCCAGTTCAAAAGAAGTTTGATTGGCCTTACGACCAGTTGCCTGCCCCCTCTAAGATTCCGGGAGCAGCTTTGGAATTTCCAGTAGCCTCACTAGGCGATTCGGCTGCTGTGAGACTTTATCTGAACAATGCACTTTGCAAGGTTTCGTGGCCAAACGGAACTATTCTTAAGACTTTTGTTCATGCTACCAAGCCTGTAGGATGGTTCGTTTTCGAGAACCTTCCTACAGGGATTCATCCAATGATGGTTATTCCTCGTTATAAAGGAGAAAACGTTTCATCCACTGACCCTGTTACCGGACAAGACTTGCGCCGACTTGGTTATGAACAAGGAACTGTCAATGCAGACGAACATAGTATCGTTTATCACCAGAAAGGAGATGGAGATTTTTATTATAATGTTGCCGTAACCTGGAAAAAGGAAGGGAACAGGCTTTCTGGTACATGGAGCGTGACGTCGAGCATGGAAAACAACAATGCCATAGATGAAGCAAAAGAGGCCCTTTCACGTGGATTTGAGAAAGATTACAATGACCATATGCGCTTTTGGAAAAATTATTGGGCACAATCATCCATCTCTATTCCAGATTCCGTTTTACAGCGTCAATACGACAATGAAATGTATAAATTCGGATCTGCAACACGTGAAACCTCTTCGCCAATTTCTCTTCAGGCCGTATGGACCGCAGATAACGGCAAGTTGCCTCCATGGAAAGGTGATTATCATCATGATCTAAACACACAATTAAGCTATTGGCCCACTTATACCGGAAATCATTTGGCGGAAGGTTTGGGCTATATTAATACACTCTGGAATCAGCAGAATATTTATAGAGCTTATACTGAGCAATATTTTGAAAAAGGAGGCTTGGCAATACCAGGAGTTTGTACATTGACCGGCGAACCGATGGCTGGATGGATTCAATACTCTCTGTCTCCTACTGTTAGTGCTTGGCTAGCACAACATTTCTATTTGCACTACAAATATTCTATGGATTCTCAATTTCTTCAGGAAAAAGCTTATCCTTTTGTGAAGAACGTAGCAACTTTCCTGGAACAAATCACCATAATGAAGAATGGAAAACGTACACTCGAGATTAGTTCAAGTCCGGAAATATTCGACAACTCTTTACAAGCATGGTTTAAAACAATCACCAACTATGATTTGTCACTAATAACCTTTGCTTTCAAAGCTGCTTCTGAACTAGCTTCTGAGATGAATTTGCCTGAAGAGTCGGCACATTGGAAAGAACTTCAAAACCAGATGCCTGAGTTGGATCTAGATACAGATGGTTCACTCACTTTTGCGAATGGTTTCCCGTATAATGAATCTCACCGACATTTCTCTCATGCAATGGCTATTCATCCTCTTGGACTTATCAACTGGAACAATGGAGAAAAGTCGCAAAAAATTATAAAATCCACGCTCGATAGGATGGAAAAAATTGGTCCCGAATGGTGGTGCGGCTATTCATATAGTTGGTTTGGAAACATGAAAGCACGCATGAAAGATGGCAACGGCGCTGCAAAGTATCTTCGCTTGTTTGCTGAATGCTTTTGCTTGCCTAATACATTTCATGTAAACGGTGATCAGACTAAAAGCGGAAAATCCAATTTTCAATATCGTCCCTTTACACTCGAAGGTAACTTTGCATTTGCAGCAGGCATTCAGGAAATGTTACTTCAAAGTTTTGATGGCGTAGTGAGAATATTCCCTGCTATCCCTTCTGATTGGAAGAATGTATCTTTTAACAAGCTTCGTACAATAGGAGCATTCCTTATTTCAGCAGAAATTAAAAATGGAAAATTAAATAAAGTTTCAGTCATTTCAGAAAAAGGAGGCAATCTAAAAATACAACTTCCAGGATCTGATGAAATAAAGGAATATATGATGAAACCAGGAGAAATACGGGATATTATTTAGAAATAATAGTACTATATGTCCTCCTCTTCAACTTCTACTGCAGCCTTCTTTTCTCTGTTGATCATCAGAATACTGAGTTCGTAGAGCATCCACAAAGGAATTGCCACCACGGATAATGTGAATGGGTCGCCTGTAGGTGTGATTACGGCCGCGATTATAAAGATGGCAACCACCGCATGTTTACGGTATTTACGCAGGAAGCTGCGGCTCACCAGTCCAATCTTCGAAAGCATCCAGGTAAGAAGCGGAAGTTCAAATACCAGCCCCATCATCAGGACCAGCATCATAAAGTTATCAATGTATGAATTGAGCGAGATGCGGTTCTCTATCTGGGCGCTGAGGTCGTAGGTAGAGAGGAACCGCAGTGTAAGCGGAAAGACCATGAAATAGCCCAGGAGTACACCAAGAAAAAACATGACCGTACCAAACCCGAGGGCGATACGCACATTGTCTCTCTCGTTCTTGTACAGAGCGGGCTTTACAAAGCCCCACACCTCGAAAAGCAGATAGGGTACGGATACCACTACCGACATCCAGAAAGCTGTGGATATATGGATAAAAAACGGAGCCGCAAGGTTGATGTTAATGAGCTTCACCTCAAAATGCTGGGTAAAGAAATCGTCGGTAAGGTTCAGTAGCTGACCGATTTCCTTCAACAGCGCATAGAACGCAAAATTGTCATGGCAAGGTGCAAGAATGACGTGGTCAAACAGATAGGGCATAGCTATAAAGAAGCCACCCAACAGCACCATCCACACCGCGCAGATGCGCAGCAGCACACGACGGAGTTCGTCCAAGTGATCCCAGAACGTCATTTCGGCCATGCGCGCTTATTTTTTTTCGTCGTCGGAAGTCTTGGTGATATCGTCCTTTACGTCTTTGATCTCGTTTTCGGCCTCTTTCATACCATCTTTGAAGCTCTTCACGCCTTTGCCAAGCCCTTTCATCAGTTCAGGGATTTTCTTTCCACCAAATAAAAGAAGCACAACCAGAGCGATAATAATAATTTCGCCGGCACCAAGGTTTAAAAATAACAAGGAATTGAACATATGTATTGTTTTTAACGATTAACTTCGTTTTAATTACGGCGGCAAAGCTAAACAAAAGATATTAACCGACAAATTTTTCGGCTGTTAATTTCTGATAGACACACGCTTTGTTACAGGATTCCAGGCCAAATTGAACGAGAATGAAAGGCGGACTGATGGACTTCAATCTGAAAAAGCGATGTGGGGAAGAATTATGAACTACAGAAAGCGATGCGGAGGAACGTTGAAAAAAAGAAAACTATGCGAGGGCTTTGTTGAATCACATGAAGTGATACTAAATAACTCTGAACTATAAAAAGCGATACGGGGTAATGTTGCATCACAAAAGCGATGCGGAGGAACAAAGCGGCGTGGGGTAACAAAACGGTGTGGAGTAACTCTGAACAAAGCATGAGGAAAAGGCTCAGGAAGTAAGCCAGTAACCAGGGGTTAAATAAAAAGAGCCGTTTCCAATCCACATTTTAGGTTGAAAACGACTCTGAATTTATAATCAAAAGGCTGCTTAGTGGCATCCTGTGAGGGTACCTGACTCCTGTCGGCCTCCTGATCTGGTTAAGGTTTGGTTGTTAATCCTGAAAATAGACCCGCTTCACTCGTGAGGAGACACTGGTAAGCACCTCATAAGGGATGGTTCCCAGAATGTCCGATAGCACTGTCATAGGCAGGTCGTCACCAAAGATGATGGCTTTATCGCCCTCTTTGCACTCTATATCGGTAACATCGATCATACAGACATCCATGCAGATGTTTCCTACATAGGGTGCCTTCTTGCCATTCACCAGGCAGTACGCCTTGCCATTGCCCAAGTGCCGGTTCAGTCCGTCGGCATAGCCAATAGGAATAGCAGCAATGCGCGAGTTACGGGTAAGCGCTCCACGGCGGCTGTAACCCACCGTATCTTCGGCCGGCACATCACGTATCTGAAGAATGGTTGTCTTCAGGGTGCTTACGTTGTTGATGATGGAATTGTCCACCGCGCTCACTCCGTAGAGCCCAATGCCAAGGCGAACCATATCATATTGCGCATCGGAGAAGCGTTCAATGCCTGCCGAATTACAGATGTGACGCAGTATTTTATGCTGGAAAGCGGAAGTAATCTCCTGCGATGCCTTATCGAACACCGCTATCTGATGACGGGTAAATTCGTCGAACTTGCTATTGTCGCTGCCCACCAGATGTGAAAATACCGAGCGGGGCAGTACGGCACTCTGCGACTTGAGTCGTTTGATGAGAGCAGGCACATCTTCGGGGGCAAATCCCAGACGATGCATTCCAGTATCAAGCTTGATATGAATGGGGAAATGGGTGATTCCCTCCTTCTCCGCCTCACGTATCAAGGCTTCGAGCAGATGGAAACTGTATACTTCGGGTTCGAGCTTATAGTCGAACATGGTTTTGAACGCAGACATTTCGGGGTTCATGATGATGATGGAGCCGGTGATGCCCGCCTTGCGAAGGTCGGAACCTTCATCGGCCACAGCCACAGCTAAGTAATCCACACGATGATCCTGCAATGTTTTGGCCACCTCGTACGACCCGGCGCCGTAGGCAAATGCCTTTACCATGCACACCATCTTGGTTTCCGGTTTTAATTTTGAACGGAAATAGTTGAGGTTGCTCACCAATGCGTTGAGGTTAATCTCGAGTATGGTTTCGTGCACCTTCAGTTCAAGTGCTTCGGATATGCGTTCGAAAGCGAAATCGCGTGATCCTTTAACCAGAATCACTTCATTGCGTAGCGATGTAAAAACATCCGATTTGAGGAAGGTTTCCGTATTGGGGAAGAAATATTTTTCTATCTCGAACTTCTTGGCACAGGAAGATATCTCGGCTCCTACTCCGATAATCTTCTGAATACCCCGGCTGTGAACCAATTGTGCCACCTTACGATAGAGCACGGAAGTGGTTTGTCCTGTTTCGAGCATATCCGAAAGTATCAGCGTGCGCTTCATTCCCTTTGCCTCGGAACGACGGTAAAGGAAGTCGAGCGCGATATCGAGCGATGCGATGTCCGAGTTGTATGTATCATTAATCAGCACACATCCGTTTTTCCCCTCTTTCACCTCGAGCCGCATGGCCACAGGTTCGAGCTTTGACATACGAGTGTTGATCTCTTCGTTGGGCACCATGAGGTAAAGGCATGCTGCCAAGCAGTTGAGCGAGTTCTCGATGGAGGCGTCGTCAATGAACGGAATGGTGTAGCAATTGTCCATTCCCAAGTATCGGTAGCATATCTTTGTGCTGTCGGTTCCCTTGGTGATAGAGTTGATGTAGAGCGGTTTCTCCTTGTCAGTACGCGACCAGGCAATCTCTCTGGAGCTCATCAACGATTTGGATACACAGTCGGATATAAGGTCGTTATCACCGTTGTAGATCACCACATCGCAATCCTTGAACAGGGTTAGTTTCTCCATACATTTTTCTTGCAGGGAGAAAAAATTCTCTTGGTGTGCTCCGCCAATATTGGTCAGGATGCCGATGGTAGGACGAATAATGGTCTGCAATGCCCGCATCTCGTTCATCTCGGAAATGCCGGCTTCGATAACCGCCAGTTCAGTCTGCTCGTTAAGCTGCCATACTGAAAGCGGAACACCAATCTGTGAGTTGTAGCTACGCGGCGAACGGGTCACGATTCTGTCGGGACTGAGCAACTGGTGAAGCCACTCCTTAACCACAGTTTTGCCATTACTACCGGTAACACCGATAACCGGAATCTGGAACTTGGCACGGTGTAGTTCGGCTAGTTTCTGAAGAGCTTTCAAGGGGTGTGCCACTTTCAGGAAGTTGGCATCGGAATATGAATCTCCGGCCGGAAGTTCGTTGACCACAAAGTTTCTTACACCACGGGCATATAAATCCGGAATATATTTGTGCCCGTCGTTACGTTTGCTTTGAAGGGCAAAAAATAGTGTTTCCTCGGGGAAACAGAGAGAACGGCTGTCGGTTAGCAACCAGTCGATTCGTGCCTCACGGAGGCCAATGCGCTGTGCGCCTATTAGTTGCGTAATAGTTTCTATTGAATATGACATAACTCTATTTCTTTAGCGACATCTAAGAAAGGGCATTTTTCCTTAAGTTGGATAATCTTTAACAGAATTTGACTTAAAAAATGCTTATATTGAGCCGAATCCGGATGGAACGGTTTATGCTGAAGCGCTTTAACAATTTCGGCCCATTCCTTAAGGATTTTCTGTGTCTCTTTCGGGAAGTAAGATTTGATAAACGACTCCCACAAATAGCTGATGGCAACATCCGACGGATGAAGCATATCGTCGGCGTAAAACCGGTAATCGCGCAGCTCATCGAGCAGTAATTCGTACGAAGGGAAGTAGTATACATTTTCCGGGAAATGGCAGCGAAGCTCCTCGATGGCAAGCAGCAATACCGCCTTACTGAGTTGGTTGCCGTGCATGCCATCTTTGACATGACGAATGGGGCTGACTGAAAAAATAAGTTTCAACTTCGGGTTGCTTGTAATAAGTTCCTCAATCAAAGGAATGTAAGCATCGGTAATTTCACTCACGCTGAGCATTCGACGATTAAAAGCTCTATCGGGTAGCTTGTGGCAGTTGGCCACTACTGTGCCACTCTCCTTCTCCTCGAACACCCACGCGGTTCCGAAGGTGATAAGCAGATAGTTGAGCGAGGCAAACTGATCGGCTGCCGGTTGCAGACGCTGGTTTATGTTCTGAAGCGTCTGTTCGGGGGTGGAAGCCGAGAACGAGCCATGATGCATAAAACTATGCCATAGTCCGCGGGAAGCAAACAAATCGGTCGGGGAAAACGTTCTCTTATCGGCCAGACAGCGCAATCCGCGAGCTATAGAGAGCGGGTTGTAAAGGACTCCGAAGGGGTTGACTTCGCACCTGAATTTATTATTTATCAGCAGATTGCCGATGTTCTCAGCGAAACAAGAGCCAAGCAGAAGGATTTGATCAGCATGGGTAATGGTCAGCTCTTTTTGAGGAAGCTCCACTAATGTTCTGAATTCCATATCGTATATATGCAATTATTGAGTCCGGACAAAAATATCTTTGCAAAAGTAAGCATCTTATTACTATTTTGTACTAATTTTGCCTTAAATATTATCTGAGAATGAAGAATAACCAAACATATCGTTTGCTGAATGGCATCAATTGTCCGGGAGATCTTCGCAAACTAAACGTGGATGCGCTTCCTGAAGTATGCAGGGAATTGAGACAGGACATCATTGATGAGCTTTCCTGCAACCCGGGGCACTTTGCTGCAAGTCTGGGAGCGGTAGATTTAACCGTAGCCCTGCATTACGTTTTCAATACCCCTTACGACAGAATTGTGTGGGACGTAGGGCATCAGGCCTATGCGCATAAGATACTTACCGGTAGAAGAAAAGCCTTCTCAACAAATCGCAAACTGAAAGGAATAAAGCCGTTTCCCTCGCCTGAGGAGAGCGAATACGATACCTTTACCTGCGGACATGCCTCAAACTCCATATCGGCAGCACTGGGAATGTGCGTGGCTGCAAGACATAAAGGCGAGAAAGATCGGCATGTTGTAGCGGTAATAGGCGACGGATCGATGACCGGCGGACTGGCGTTCGAAGGGCTGAACAATGTGGCAGCCATCCCGAACAATGTGCTGATTGTACTGAACGACAACAACATGGCTATTGACCGCACTGTGGGGGGAATGAAGGAGTATCTGCTGAACCTTACCACTACCAACCGGTATAACCGCATCCGGCAACGGATTGCCCGTCAGCTCTTCCATTGGGGCATACTTAACGACACGCGCCGCAAAAGCCTTATACGGTTCAACAACAGCCTGAAATCACTGCTCTCACAGCAACAGAATATTTTCGAGGGAATGAACATACGCTACTTCGGTCCTTTTGATGGGAACGATGTGAAGAACGTGGCACGGGTGCTGAATGACATCAAGGACATGGAAGGTCCCAAACTGCTGCATCTGCATACTGTGAAAGGAAAAGGTTTTGAGCCGGCAGAAAAAGCAGCTACCGAATGGCACGCTCCGGGACTGTTTGACAAGGAGACGGGCGAACGGATTGTGACCAGCACAAAGGGAATGCCTCCCCTCTTTCAAGAGGTATTCGGACATACGGTTCTGGAACTGGCAAAAAACAATAAGAAAATTATCGGGGTTACACCTGCCATGCCATCAGGATGCTCACTGAACATCATGATGAAGGAGATGCCCGACCGGGCCTTCGATGTAGGTATTGCCGAAGGACATGCCGTAACCTTTTCGGGAGGTATGGCGCAAGACGGACTATTGCCGTTCTGCAACATCTACTCCTCTTTCATGCAACGGGCTTACGACAATGTGATTCACGATGTGGCGATTCAAAAACTGAACGTAGTGTTCTGTCTGGATCGCGCCGGACTGGTGGGCGAAGACGGGCCAACGCATCACGGAGCGTTCGATTTGGCTTACATGCGCTGCATACCCAACCTCACCATTGCATCGCCCTACAACGAACACGAACTGCGCAAACTGATGTACACCGCACAGCTGCCCGATATGGGACCGTTCGTAATTCGCTACCCCAGAGGACGCGGAACACTGGTGGATTGGAAATGCGAGTTCGAAGAAATTCAGATTGGTAAGGGACGAAAGCTGAAAGATGGAAACGACCTGGCAGTAATTACCCTCGGACCCATCGGGACTCTGGCAAAGAAAGCCATTGCCCGCGCAGAGGAAGAAGGAGTTACCATTGCACACTACGACCTACGGTTCCTGAAGCCGCTGGACGAAGAGTTGCTTCACGAGGTAGGAAAACGATTCTCCAAAATAGTAACCATAGAAGACGGGGTAACTGAAGGAGGAATGGGAAGCGCCATCCTGGAATTTATGATGGATCACCACTATTCTCCACAAATTACACGAATAGGAATTCCAAATATATTCGTGGAACACGGAAGCGTAAAAGAGCTCTTTAAGCTTTGTCACATGGATGAGGAAAGTATATATCAAACTTTAAAATCGCAGTTATGAAAATTATTATCGCCGGAGCCGGAGCGGTAGGTACGCACCTGGCCAAGCTGCTTTCACAAGAAAAACAAGACATTGTCCTGATGGATGATGACGAAGATAAATTGCTGACCATGGACAGTAACTTCGACCTGATGACAGTGTGCCGGTCGGCCACTTCTATCAACGGACTGAAGGATGCCGGTGTTGCAAAAGCCGACCTGTTCATTGCTGTTACTCCAGACGAAAGCAGGAACATGACCGCCTGCATGCTGGCATCAAGCCTGGGAGCCAAGAAAACAGTAGCGCGCATTGATAACTACGAATACCTGGAGCCACATCATCAGGAGTTCTTCAAGAAACTGGGAGTCGATTCGCTTATCTATCCAGAAATGCTTGCTGCCAAGGAAATTGTATCGTCCATCAAGATGAGCTGGATACGCCAATGGTGGGAGTTCTGTGGAGGAGCTCTGGTACTTATAGGAGTAAAAATGCGCGAGGGAGCCCGAATACTTGATATTCCGCTCAGCGAACTGGGCAAACAGGAGGCACCTTACCACATCGTGGCCATTAAGCGGGGCAACGAAACAATCATCCCCCGGGGCGACGACATGATTAAGCTATTAGACATAGTTTACTTTACCACAACTCCAAAGAATATTCCAATCATACGCAAGGTGGCAGGAAAAGAAGAATACTCTGACGTGAAGAACGTAATGGTGATGGGAGGAAGCCGAATAGCCGTAAGAACTACACAGTTTGCACCCGACTATATGCGAATGAAGATTATCGAAAAAGATCCGACCCGCTGCACAAGACTTACCGAACTGGTGAACGACAAGACCATGATTATTAATGGTGACGGACGCGACGTAGACCTGTTGGTAGAAGAGGGATTGAAGAACACAGAGGCATTTGTGGCACTGACCGACAACTCGGAAACAAATATTCTGGCCTGTTTGGCAGCCAAAAGGAACGGAGTACGCAAAACTGTGGCCGAAGTGGAAAATATAGATTACATAGGCATGGCCGAAAGTCTGGACATCGGTACTGTAATCAACAAGAAGCTGATTGCCGCCAGCCACATTTATCAGATGATGCTGAACGCGGATGTTACCAATGTGAAGTGTCTGACCTTTGCCAGCGCCGACGTAGCGGAATTTACCGTGAAAGAGGGAACTGCCATTACCCGCCGCAAAGTAAAAGACCTGGGACTGCCTAAGGGGATGACTATCGGTGGTTTGCTACGCAACAGCGAAGGTATCGTGGTAACAGGTGATACTCAGATTGAACCGGGCGACCACGTGGTTGTGTTCTGCATGAGTATGATGATTAAGAAGATTGAAAAATACTTCAATTAACAGTTAAAGACTATCAGGTAGAAAATAGATATGATTAATCTGAAAATGTTTTTTAAGATAATGGGCATTCTGGTGCTCATTGAAACAGTTTTGCTGCTGGCATGTGCCGGGGTTTCCCTGATTTATCAGGAGAACGACATTGACGCCTTTCTGCAGGTAGTTGCCGGTTCGGCACTATTGGGAGGTGTGCTTGTGTTGTTGGGAAGAAATGCTCAGCGACAACTTACACGCCGGGATGGATACCTTATTGTGGCATCCACATGGTTGATTTTTACGATTATCGGCATGTTGCCTTTCCTCATCAGCGGATATATTCCCCGGGTGGTGGATGCTTTCTTTGAAACCATGTCGGGCTTTACCACCACTGGTGCTACGATTCTGAGCAATATCGAATCGCTTCCGCACGGATTGCTATTTTGGCGCAGCCTGACTCAATGGACCGGCGGTCTGGGATTCATTGTTCTGATTATCGCCGCGCTTCCTATTTTCGGAATGGGAAACATGCAGCTTTTTTCTGCCGAAGCCATCGCTCCATCTCATCAGAAACTGGCACCGCGCATCAGCGTAACAGCCCGATGGATTTGGTTTGTCTATCTCTCCCTGACAGTGGCTCAGATACTCTTTCTGCTGATGGGAGGAATGGGATTCTTTGACTCTATCTGTCACTCTTTCTCTACAGTATCTACCGGAGGGTTCTCAACCAAACAGGCTAACCTGGCTTACTACAACTCTCCTTATCTAGAATATGTAACCACCTTCTTCATGATTTTTGCAGGTATCAATTTCACCCTCCTTTTCTATCTGGTTAAGGGAAAGACCAAAAAAATACTGTTTGATGATGAACTGAGATGGTATCTATCCTCTCTGGCTGTTTTTACTACCATATTTAGTGTGGCACTCTACTACACTAGTCCTATGGGAGCCGGAGAGTCTTTCCGTAAAGCTCTGTTCCAGGTAGTTTCCATTCACACTACCACCGGATTCACCTCGGCCGATTACGCCACCTGGACACCCTTCCTGTGGGCAACCCTGGGAGTTATGATGTTTCTGGGAGCCAGTAGCGGGTCTGCCTCGGGAGGTATGCGCAGCATCCGCCTGATGATTCTGAGCAAGATGAGACGCAATGAGTTTAAACGGATGATTCATCCCAGCGCCGTGTTGCCCCTGAAAGTAAACAAGGTGGCTGTAACTCCGTCAACCCAATCATGCATTCTGCTCTTTGCCTCACTCTACATCACTACGTTTGTTGTAGGCTCGCTTATTATGATGGCAATGGGTACAGGGCTTGTAGAATCTTTCGGAACAGTGGCTTCCTGTTTGGGAAGCGTTGGTCCGGGACTAGGCTCGTATGGCCCTTCGTTTTCATGGAGCACCCTCCCCGATGGTGGTAAGTGGCTGCTCTCTTTCCTGATGCTGGCAGGCCGTATGGAACTCTTTGCCTTGTTCCTTATTTTCACTCCGCGTTTCTGGAAGAATCGGTAATCAAAGCAGATATTGTAGCCTTCAATGCGCAATGAGATTATGTGATAGGCGTATCGAAGATATATCCACATAAGAAAACAATAAAGCCAACTAATTTTCTATCGATTAGTTGGCTTTATTGTATTTGTAAGTATCCTCTCAAAATGCGTCGAATACCAAAAGAGGAAGAATTATTATCTCTTTACCTGCAATCTATTCACTAAAATTTTAAATACTCTTTCAATCTCTTTGCAATGCATTCATAACCTTTCTCGTTGGGATGAAGTCCATCTCTGAATAATGATGAATTAATCGTTCCATCACTCTGAGTAAGTTGAGGAGCCAAATCAATATAGGTAATGTCCTTAGATAGTTGTTCTTGTAGCATCTCGTTTATTTTACGAATCCGCATCTCCTGATCTTTTCTCGGCAAAATACCCATGACACATAGTTTTGCCATCGGTTGTTTCTGTTTGATCGCTTTAGTCAGGAATTTCAGTCCAGCAACAATCTCCTCATCTGTATTAAACTTCAGGTTATTTGTGCCAATTAACAAGAACACTCTTTTGGCTTGAAAGCCGTCCAGCTCACCATGATAAACCCGCCAAAGTACATTCTCTATTTTATCCCAGCCAAAGCCTAAATTGCGAACCTTCTTTCCTTTGAATAAGTCATCCCACGATTTCTTGCCGAATTGATTATTTGAAACAGGTTCACCTGCCCAATAATGAGTGATGGAATTTCCTATCATCACAACATCAGGAGCTGTTTGGCTATTTAGTTTCAGTACCTGGTTGTGACGATCATTCCAATCGTAACTATCTCTTTGTTGCTTACAGGGGATGCAGGTTTGAATTTCTCCGGTCTCTTCGTGCAGAATCTCTTTTATCTTCTTTATATAGCTATCGGCATATTGTTGCATACCCAGGTCATTGGGATGAACACCTTCAACCATTGCATCCATGGACAGTCCGATTTCTTCCTTGGATAAATAATAAATCTCAGGGATGCCTTCTTTTACTAAAGCCTCATAAGCCCTGCGCAATTCTGCATTTGGGTATCTGTATGATGCTTCAGTTGTTTTGGATGAATACTCATTTGTATATCCACTATGCTCAACCAATAGAATTGGAGCACTGTTTTTTTCTCTCAGTTTTTTTACGCCCTGCAAAGTGCGGTCGTAAACAACCACCGAAGCCTCTTTTCCAGCCAGGTTTGGCATACAATCAATGATGTATAATTTTGCATCGATTTCAGCAAGCAGATCAAACAGCTCACTTTCTAATTTCCCGTTTCCGGAGAAACCCAGGTTAATAACCGGATGCGCCAAATTACGTTCTATGATATTTCCCCACGCCATTCCGGGCCGGGAGGCACAAGCACCCTGAGCAATAGAAGTTCCATAAATCACAAGTGGTTTTTCTTCCGAAACTGGTATAAAACTTAATGAGGCATTTGATGGTACTCCTATTTCCATCCAAGAAACTGTGTTATACAAAGGCAAATACAATTTATATTCGTATCCTTTTACCGGATCTGTTTCGTAAGATAAACCCCCATAAGTATAGGTAACTGTATCTCTAAAAGCATATTTAGCAGCGCACCAACGGGTTCTCCCATTTTGATCTGTAGCATATAGATCAACACCCGAAACTCCGGTAGTAGGCATATGAGGTATTGAAAATGCCCCTTTCACAACATACCGCACTTTAATTTCCGGCGAATTAGAATAAAATGCAACAGATAGTCCGGCACTATTTCTGGATAAGTCCCAGACTGGTTTCCGAACCTTATCCTGTGCCCGCTGCGGAAGTCTTGCATACGAATCTTTCAACTCATCTTGCCAGGCTTGTCCACGAACAACGGGGAAATTTTGCTTTAATGGATTTTCCCACTTGTACTGTGCATGCAATAAGGAACTTGCTGTTAGTAATAATAAAACTAGAAAGTGTTTTCCTTGAGTTTTCATTGTAGTTTTCGAAAATAAATGTGTTAACTAATTATCTGTATCCATTTATCCAGATGCATTGTGCAAAAGTAGATGATTTATTTAAAATGTTGAATCAGACAATTAATTTAAGAATAATCTTAGAAATGAGGCGAAAAGTCCCGATTCTACATTTGAGACAACACTTATAAAAAACAAAACGATTTTAAGTGCTCGTCAAACAAGAGCAAAGTTGTTATCCAACCTTTCTGTGCAAAACACAGAAGCACCACTACGGAGGTTCGCAGAAATATTACTTTTCGTAATAAACATGGAAAGAAGCACTTCGAGGGTCGGACAACAACTTTTCATTCCTTTTCGCTGAAAGTAGAGCCCTTTACAAACTCGTTAGTGACGGTGGTCGGATGACCACCTTTCACTCACTCTTTTTCGCGGAACTATTTCTTCAACTTGAAGAAGGAATCCTTACGCAGTTTCACCTCTCCCGGCTTCATATTCTCCAGACGAATGGTTTTTCCCAACACATCGCCTTCGGCCTTATTCCCGGAAATCAGCACATTCTTGCAAGCATCCAGCGTGATGCCGTCTTTGCGGTAATGGAAAGGCTGGTAGGTAGTATTGCGAACCAGCTTGTTATCTGTAAAGCTGAGTCCATCTACCGACTTTGCATAGAGAATAGGGTAATCGAACAGGTTGAAGGTGTTATTCTCAATCCGGATATTCCGGTGGAACGGATATTTAGGATCTGGTTTAGGTATTTCAGGATAGATGCTGATAACCGCTTCGCAGAACTGGTACATGGACGACATGCAGGGATAGCGGAAGATGTTGTTACGAATCAGCACATCTTTCACCGCACCCGATTCGTACCACTGGTTGGCATCGCCCGCAATCAGGATGGCCGAACCGCTCGATTCGAAGGTATTGTTTTCAATCACCACCTTACCCGGAGTTGAAACCAGCAATCCACGAGCTCGGCAGCTGCCGAAGAAGCTGTTACGAATCTCCACATCGGGGGTACATGTCAGATTTTCGAGGGCTGCACCGGCAGCAATTCCTACTGGCAGCGGAGCCTGCAGTTCCACAATGAAATCGGTTTTGCTCAGCGGATTGAAAGAGGTCATAATACCGGTTCCAACTGTACGCATGCTTTGGTTTTCAATGAATCCCACCTTCTCTCCGGGTCGTCCCCACTCCATACCTACGCTTTGTTCGTGCATAAAGCGACACTTGATACGGGTTGGCGACAGAATCTCCACAATGCGTACACAAGTACCGTGAATATTGATAGGGTCATCCATCAGTCCGCCCCACGCGCACTGGTCAATGCGGATGGTACCGCTGCAACCCATGAAATGGAAACCGTCGTCGTGACCGCTTAGGTAACGGTTTTTTGCCGCATTTGGAACCACCCGTACCTTGATCATTGTAATATCACGGGTGTATTGCGACAGCACACCCAGTCCACAGCAGTGGTACAGGTCAATCTCTTCCATGCTTACATTATTGCTATGAAAAAGGAAGATTCCGGCATGGTCGCGTTCATTGGTACGTAACACCAGCCAGTTGCCCACTTTGGGATATACCTTCGCCACTTTAGGGTCGCTCAAACGCACAATGCCCGGAGAAACCTCTTCGGCGTGATATCTGCGCCATCCCAAGCGGTCGCCTGTATAGGGTGCCACCAGATGAGTATCGGGTGTAAATTCCATAATGCCCCACATCTCGCTTTTCCATCCTTCACCGATGAATACCAATCGGTTATCCTCTATAATATATGGTGATTCGTGGGTATCAATCTGAATTTCGAAATAATCGGGAGTCGACTTTAGCACCTTTGCCTGAGCTGTAAGCGGAATATCCCAATCTATATTAAAACCTTTCAGTCGGATGTCCGAGCAGTGGTCCAGGGTAAGCGGCTGCATACGTCCGTGCATAACAAAGGATGAGCCGTTGCCATCGAGGGTGAAATCCTTCAGACTGTCCAACAGAATAGCCAGTGTCTTGGGATTGTTGTCTGTAGTGTTTGTTTCGTAATAATCTCTTTCTGTTGAATGCTGCGCCCAGAAGTCGTACCTTCCTTTCGGAAACAGCAGAGTGCTTCCGGGTTGTTTACGACAAGCCTCGAGGGCTTTCTGTACATAGGGAACTGCATTTACCCTACTATCGGGCTTCAACCCGAAATCGGCAATCGAAATAACCTGACCGGCTGAAGAGTACGTCCAGCTGCAGAAAAGCAACAAGGCGCTCAGCCATAGATTTAGTTTGTTCATGTGTTAGATAAATTAATTTATTAGTTGTGTTAATTGGATGTTTTGTACATAATTTCTGCTATTTATCCAAGTGACAGGAGATAGAATTAGAGACTTAAAAACGTATCATACTTACTTACTCCTGGGTATTTGGTCATGTGAGAGTATCAAAATTGCATTCAAGGACTCCCAGGATACAAAAATATGCATTTTTATCCGTTAACCTCACCTTTGGAGCTAATTAATTGGTCTGTTAATTATCCAGGAAATAGTTTCAAATAAAACAGCCTGTATTTAGACTCTCAGACGGAAATAAAAGATATTCGGAGGTATCCTCTCCTTTAGGGAATAAAGCGCAAATGATAGCCCGGACAAGAATCCCAAACTCATCACCGCTTAATTATGAGATAGTTAACAGCTCGCCAGAAAGCTATCCAAAATGTAGTTTACATTTCTTCACTGACAAATCAATATCTATCAGGTTTCATCAAAGGAAGGCTTAAACATAAGTCTCCTTTTTTCTGTCAATTTCATAAAAACGGAATAAAAAAGTAACTTTTTGTTTAGTCAGGATTGCAAATCACGAATATAAAATTGTATCTTTGCGCTCTAAAAAAGCTGAAATTCAGCTCTAAAAATATCTTATTGTTAAACATTCTTTTATATTATACATTTTTAATGTACATTGAACTATGAATTTTATGATGTTAATTGTCGCTGTGATCACGGCAATCGCCCTGGTTGCTGCGGCGTTGTTTATCGCCAAAGCGATTTCACCGCGCTCGTTCAACCCACAGAAGGGGGAAACGTATGAGTGTGGTATTCCTACCAGAGGTAAGTCTTGGATGCAGTTCAGAGTAGGTTACTACCTCTTCGCCATCCTGTTTTTAATGTTTGATGTTGAAACCGTATTTCTTTTCCCTTGGGCTACCATTGTGGGTAAGTTAGGTGTAAACGGACTTATCGGTATTCTGTTTTTCCTTGGTGTATTAATTTTAGGCCTGGCTTATGCCTGGAAGAAAGGAGCTCTCGAATGGAAATAAAGAAGCCCAAAATAAAGTCTATGCAATATGAAGACTTCAAAGATAATGAGTATTTGGAAAAAATGGTTGAGGAGCTCAACGCACAGGGTGGCAACGTACTTGTTGGCAAACTGGACGACCTCATCAACTGGGGACGAAGCAACTCCCTTTGGCCGCTTACCTTTGCGACCAGCTGTTGCGGTATTGAATTCATGGCACTCGGTGCCGCGCGTTATGACATGGCCCGTTTCGGGTTTGAGGTAGCACGTGCCAGCCCCCGTCAGGCAGATATGATCATGGTTTGCGGAACCATCACCGACAGAATGGCTCCCGTATTGAAGCGTCTTTACGACCAGATGCCTGATCCGAAATACGTAATTGCCGTTGGAGCCTGTGCCTGCACCGGAGGTCCGTTCAAGAAATCGTACCACGTAGTAAACGGTGTTGACCAGATTATGCCGGTGGATGTTTACATCCCGGGTTGTCCTCCACGCCCTGAAGCATTCTACTATGGTATGATGCAACTACAGCGCAAAGTGAAACTCGAAAAATTCTTCGGTGGAGTAAACCGCAAAGAGAAAGAAGAAAAATAAGCTATGAAGATAAAAGACAGAATATTAGAAATTGTCCCTGAAGCACAGTTTGCTGAACAGGGCGACCTGGTTGCCACCATTCCGGCCGAATCGTTTCATACACTGGCCGAACGCCTGAGATATGACGAGGACATGCAATTCGACTTCCTGCTGAGCTTGACAGGTATGGACTGGGGCGAAACCCTGGGTGTGGTATACCACTTGGAGTCTACAACACACGGTCACAGCATTGTACTGAAAACAATGACTGCCAACCGCGAAAATCCGGAACTGCCTTCAGTAACCGATTTATGGAAAGCTGCCGATTTCAACGAACGTGAAGTGTTCGACTTCTTCGGCATTCGTTTTATCAACCACTCGGACATGCGCCGTTTGTACCTTCGTGAAGACTGGGTAGGCTATCCGCTTCGCAAGGATTACGACGACTCGCTTAACCCGTTGCGTATGACCAACGAGGTAACAGAGGATACCACCGAAGAGCTTTCTCTGGACGAAGAGGGTAACCTGGTGAACAAGACCAACATTCTTTTCGACGAAAAAGAGTATGTAGTAAACATCGGTCCTCAGCACCCGGCTACACACGGTGTACTACGTTTCCGTACTTCACTGGAAGGTGAAACCATTAAAAAGATTGAACCATATTGCGGATATATCCACCGCGGTATCGAAAAGATGAACGAAAGTCTGACTTATCCTCAGACACTGGCCCTGACCGACCGTCTTGACTACCTTGGAGCACACCAGAACCGTCACGCGGTATGTATGTGTGTTGAAAAGGCAATGGGCGTAGAGGTAACAGAACGTATTCAGTACATTCGTACCATCATGGACGAGCTTCAACGTATCGACTCTCACCTCTTGTTCTATTCATGTGCCGCTATGGACTTAGGTGCCCTGACAGCATTCTTCTACGGATTCCGCGACCGTGAAAAGATTCTCGATATCTTCGAAGCTACTACCGGCGGTCGTCTTATCCAGAACTACACTACTATCGGAGGTGTACAAGCTGACATCCACCCCGACTTCGTTAAGAAGGTAAAAGAATTCATCGCATATCTTCGCCCTATACTAAAAGAATACCACGATGTATTCACAGGCAACATCATTGCACAGCAACGTATGAAAGATGTAGGTATCCTTTCTCGCGAAGATGCCATCTCATTCGGTTGTACCGGAGGTACCGGACGTGCATCAGGATGGGCATGCGATACCCGTAAGCGCAAGCCTTACGCAATGTACGACAAGGTAGACTTCAAGGAAATTATTTACACTGAAGGCGACTGCTTTGCGCGTTACATGGTTCGTATGGACGAGATTCTTGAATCTATGAAGATCATCGAACAGCTGATTGACAACATCCCAGCGGGAGACTATCAAGTGAAAATGAAACCTATTATCCGTGTACCCGAAGGTAGTTACTTTGCTTCCGTTGAAGCAAGCCGTGGAGAATTTGGCGTGTTTATTGAAAGCCACGGAGACAAATTCCCATTCCGTATGAAGTACCGTTCAACCGGTCTTCCATTGGTTTCGGCAGTAGATACCATCACACGCGGCGCCAAGATTGCCGACCTTATTGCAATCGGTGCAACGCTCGACTATGTAGTACCTGATATTGATAGATAAATAAAATATTAAAGATATGTTTGATTTTAGTATAGTTACAAGCTGGATACATGGCCTGCTGACAGGATTCATGCCTGAAGGCTTAGCCATTTTCCTGGAATGTGTAGTCGTTGGCGTGTGCATTATGCTGATGTATGCCATTCTTGCTATCATCCTTATTTATATGGAGCGCAAGGTATGTGCATTCTTCCAGTGTCGTCTGGGTCCGAACCGTGTAGGTAAATACGGACTTCTGCAGGTCTTTGCCGACGTATTTAAAATGTTGATCAAGGAAATCATTACTCTGAAATTCTCAGACCGCCTGCTTTACAGCCTGGCTCCTTACCTGGTTATCCTTGCTTCAATCCTTTCATTTGCCTGTCTTCCTATCAACAAAGGAATGGAAGTTATCGACTTTAACATCGGTGTATTCTTCCTGATGGCCGCATCTTCAATCGGAGTTGTAGGTATCTTGCTGGCAGGTTGGAGTAGTAATAGTAAATTCACGCTGATTGGTGCAATGCGTAGTGGTGCACAGATTATCAGCTACGAACTTTCAATCGGTCTTTCTATCCTTACAATGGTTGTGCTTACAGGAACCATGTCGTTCTCTGAAATCGTAGCAAACCAGGCCGACGGATGGAATATCTTCAAAGGACACATTCCTGCGTTGATTGCATTCATTATCTACCTGATTGCAGGTAATGCCGAAACCAACCGTGGTCCTTTCGACTTGCCGGAAGCTGAATCGGAGCTTACAGCCGGATATCACACAGAATATTCGGGTATGCACTTCGGATTCTTCTACTTGGCCGAGTACTTGAACCTCTTCATTGTATCGGGTGTAGCAGCCACTGTCTTCCTGGGAGGATGGATGCCGTTCCACATCTCCGGTCTTGACGGATTCAATGCCATCATGGATTACATTCCCGGATTTGTATGGTTCTTTGCAAAAGCCTTCTTTGTAGTCTTCCTGCTTATGTGGATTAAGTGGACTTTCCCACGTCTGCGTATTGACCAGATTCTGAGACTGGAATGGAAATTTTTGGTGCCAATCAGTTTGCTCAACCTGTTCTTGATGGTACTCATTGTTGTATTTGGATTACACTTTTAATTAATAGCAAGATATGAATAGTTTTAATCAATATATATGCTCTCTGTTTGGCGGCATCAAAACCTTGCTGATAGGTATGAAGACCACCATTACAGTATTCTTCCGCAAGAAGACTACCGAGCAATACCCTGAGAACCGGGCTACCCTCGAAATCTCGGAACGCTTCCGCGGTACGTTGGTAATGCCTCATAACGAAAACAACCAGCATAAGTGCGTGGCTTGTGGACTTTGTCAGATGGCTTGCCCCAACGGAACAATCGAAATTACTTCGGAAATGGTTACCGACGAAGAGGGTAAGAAGAAAAAAGTATTAGTTAAATATCAATACGACCTGGGAAGCTGCATGTTCTGTCAGCTTTGCGTAACCGCATGTCCTCACGACGCCATTAAGTTTGATAATTCTTTTGAACATGCTGTTTATACACGCAGCAAGCTGATAAAGCAACTTAATAACGAAGGTTCATCAGTAATTGAAAAAAAGAAACCTGTCAACGAAGGTTCAACAGTAGAAAAAAAGTAAATGATTATGGATATTACACTTAACCAAGTAGTATTTTTCGTTGTGGCAATCTTCATCACCGTATTCTCGGTGCTGACAGTTACCACCAGTAAAATTCTACGCTCAGCCACTTATCTGCTGTTCGTTCTTTTTGGTACAGCAGCTATCTATTTCCTATTGGACTATACGTTCCTGGGAGCCGTACAGTTAATGGTCTATGCAGGCGGTATTGTCGTCTTGTATGTCTTCTCGATTCTTCTTACCAACTCTGACCAGAGTATGAACAAGAAGCTGAAAATGAGTAAGGTGGTGGCCAGTCTGGTTACAGCCGTAGCCGGTGCAGCCATCGTATTGTTTATCCTGCTTACTCACGGGTTCGTTCCAACCGCTTCGGCCGAAGCCGGAGAATTGCCGATGACAGTGATTGGCGAAGCATTGATGGGCAGTGGCAAGTTCCAATACTTGTTGCCGTTCGAAGCAATCAGTGTCTTCCTGCTGGCTTGTATCATCGGAGGTTTATTAATCGCACGTAAAAGATAAAAGAGAATGGAAATACAAGTAGAATATTATTTAATAATAAGCACCATCATGCTCTTTGCCGGTGTCTTCGGATTCCTGACCCGCAAAAACACGCTGGCCATGCTTATCTCAGTAGAGCTTATACTGAACGCGACAGACATTAACTTTGCAGTATTTAACCGTTACTTGTTCCCGGAACAGCTGGAAGGTCACTTCTTCGCACTCTTTGCTATTGCGATTGCAGCAGCCGAAACAGCTATCGCCATCGCGATTATCATCAATATCTACCGTAACGTACGGAGTATTCAAGTGAAGGACCTCGAGGAAATGAAACATTAAAAAAGAGACATTATGGAATTTACAATATTTATTTTACTGCTTCCGGTGCTGATGTTCCTTTTCTTAGGATTGGCGGGACATAAGCTTAAGCCGAGTGTAGCAGGACTATGCGGAACAATATCCCTGGGTACTGTTGCTGTAATATCTTACATCACCGCATTTCAGTATTTTACTGCTCCGCGTGTGAATGGAGTATTCGAGACGCTGGTTCCATTGAATATGGAATGGCTTCGCCTTACCGAACATCTGCACATTGACCTGGGTATCTTACTGGACCCTATCTCTGTAATGATGCTGGTGGTTGTATCTACCGTATCTTTCATGGTACATATCTATAGTATGGGTTACATGAAAGGTGAAAAGGGCTTCCAACGCTACTACGCGTTCCTGTCACTCTTCACCTTCTCAATGATGGGACTTGTGCTGGCAACCAACATTTTCCAGATGTATATCTTCTGGGAGCTTGTGGGTGTATCTTCTTACCTGTTAATCGGGTTCTATTTCACAAAGCCAAGTGCGGTTGCCGCTTCTAAAAAGGCGTTTATCGTAACTCGTTTTGCCGACCTTGGCTTCCTGGCCGGTATCTTGGTTCTTTCTTTCTTCAGCAACACCTTCAGCTTCACCGAACTGATGAACGGCAGCTGCACCTCTGTACTGCAGAGCGCAGCCGGACAAACATTCCTTGGAGGTAGCGTAATTGCCTGGGGATTAGGTCTGATGTTTATGGGTGGTGCCGGTAAGAGTGCCATGTTCCCGTTCCACATCTGGTTGCCCGATGCAATGGAAGGTCCAACTCCTGTGTCTGCCCTTATCCATGCTGCAACCATGGTTGTTGCCGGTGTTTACTTAGTGGCTAGAATGTTCCCGCTGTTTATTGATTATGCTCCTGATGTACTTGCAGGAATTGCCTATATCGGTGCTTTCACAGCACTCTTCTCGGCAGTGATTGCTTGTGTGCAAACAGATATCAAACGTGTGCTTGCCTTCTCAACCATCTCTCAGATTGGTTTCATGATCGTGGCACTGGGTGTTTGTACCGGAAAAGATGCTCACGAAGGTCTGGGTTACATGGCTTCCATGTTCCACCTCTTTACACACGCTATGTTCAAGGCTTTATTGTTCCTTGGAGCAGGTTCCATTATCCACGCTGTTCACAGCAATGAAATGAGCGACATGGGTGGACTTCGCAAATACATGCCCATCACACACATCACTTTCCTGATTGCGTGTTTGGCTATTGCAGGTATCCCTCCGTTCTCCGGATTCTTCAGTAAGGACGAAATCCTGGCTGCTGCATTCAAATACAGCTCAATGATTGGCTGGTTGATGACATTCGTAGCCGGTCTTACCGCATTCTATATGTTCCGTCTATACTACAACATTTTCTGGGGTAAAGAACACAAGCACGAACATACACCACACGAATCTCCGCTTACTATGTCGTTCCCATTGATGTTCCTGGCTGCTGTTACAGTAGTTGCCGGTTTCATTCCATTCGGAACTCTTGTAAGCAGCAACGGTGAAGCATACCACATCCACTTGGATATTGTTGTAGCTTCAATCAGCGTATGTGTTGCCGTGATTTCAATCATCATTGCTACCATTTTCTACCGTAAGGAAGAACAACCAATTCCCGATATGCTGGGTAAGAAGTTCCGTAGTTTACATACTGCAGCTACTCACCGTTTCTATATTGATGAAGTTTGGATGTTTATCACCCATAAGATTATCTTCCGTTGCATCTCTACTCCTATTGCTTGGTTCGACCGCCACGTAGTTGACGGATTCATGAACTTCCTTGCATGGAGTACACAGGAAGCATCTTTCTCTATCCGCGGCTTCCAGTCGGGACGAGTTCAGCAATACGCTTATGTGTTCCTTATCGGTGCATTGGTTATTATTATAGGATTACTACTTCTATTTATCTAAATATAAAACAGAATAGATATGAACTTTTTAATATTATTCGTAATCGTCCCTCTCTTAATGATGCTTGGGCTATGGATGAGCCGGAACATCAAACAAATCAGAGGTGTGATGGTAGCAGGTTCCAGCTTGCTGCTGATACTGGCAGGTGTTCTTACCTACTTATATCTTGCAGAACGCGGTGCCGGCAATACTGCAGAAATGCTTTTCAGATCAGACTGGACGTGGTATGCTCCACTTAATATAAAATTCTCTCTGGGTGTAGACGGCATCTCAGTAGCCATGCTGCTGCTGTCGGGTATCATTGTATTCACCGGAACATTTGCTTCCTGGCAAATGAACGTGCAAACCAAGGAATACTTCCTCTGGTTCTGTCTGCTCTCGCTGGGAGTATTCGGGTTCTTTATCATCATCGACCTGTTTACCATGTTCATGTTCTACGAAATAGCGCTTATCCCTATGTACCTGCTTATCGGTGTATGGGGTAGCGGTAAGAAAGAGTACTCGGCCATGAAGCTTACCCTGATGTTGATGGGTGCTTCGGCTATGCTGATGGTAGGTATCTTCGGTATCTACTTCGGTTCGGGTGCTACTACCATGAACATCCTTGAGATTGCTCAGTTGCACAACATTCCGGTTGGCCAGCAATTAATCTTCTTCCCGCTTACCTTCTTAGGTTTCGGGGTTCTGGGTGCCCTCTTCCCATTCCACACATGGTCTCCCGACGGTCACGCTTCAGCGCCTACAGCTGTATCTATGCTTCACGCCGGAGTATTGATGAAACTGGGAGGTTACGGATGTTTCCGCGTAGCCATGTACCTGATGCCGGAAGCTGCCAACCAGTTGGGTTGGATCTTCCTCATCCTGACTTCAATCAGTGTGGTTTACGGTGCATTCAGCGCTATTGTTCAGAAGGACTTGAAATACATCAACGCTTACTCTTCAGTAAGCCATTGCGGATTGGTACTTTTCGCCATCCTGATGGTAAACCAGACTGCAACCACCGGTGCCGTTATCCAGATGTTGTCACACGGTTTGATGACAGCCCTCTTCTTTGCCTTGATCGGTATGATCTACGGCCGTACTCACACTCGTGATATTCGTGAATTGAGCGGTTTGATGAAAATCATGCCTTTCCTTTCAGTTTGCTATGTAATCGCCGGTCTCGCCAACCTGGGTCTGCCAGGCTTAAGCGGTTTCGTTGCCGAAATGACTATCTTCGTAGGTTCATTCCAGCACACAGATACGTTCCACCGTGTAATCACAATTATTGCTACAACTTCAATTGTAATCACAGCGGTTTATATCCTGCGTCTGGTTGGAAAAATCCTGTATGGTACACCTGAGAACCCGGAACACCTGAAACTGACAGATGCTACCTGGGATGAGAGATTCTCTGTAATCTGTCTGATTGTAGCTGTTGCCGGACTGGGTATCGCTCCTCTCTGGATCAGCAATATGATTAGTGATAGTGTAATGCCGGTAGTAAATGCTCTAACCAATTTATAACGAATTAAAATCTGATAAAAATGGATTATAGTCAATTTCTATATATGAAAGAGGAGCTGTCGCTCATTGCGGTTATTGTTATTTTACTCCTGTTCGATTTGTTGGCAGGAGAAAAGGCACGCAAACACTTCTCTTTGACAGCTTGTTTGTTACTCGGCGTTCATACACTGATTAACCTGTTCCCCTCTCAACCGGCGGAAATGTTCGGAGGAATGTATTACTACACCCCGATAATGACCATCGTAAAGAGCGTTCTCTCTTTTGGTACTCTGATTGTGTTTATGCAGGCAAACACCTGGCTGAAACGTGAAGATACAAACATCAAGCAAGGTGAATTCTATGTACTCACCCTCTCTACACTGCTGGGTATGTACTTCATGATTGGAGCAGGCAACTTCCTGATGTTCTTCATCGGACTTGAAACTGCTTCTATCCCGATGGCTGCTCTGGTTGCTTTCGATAAGTACAGACACCACTCTGCCGAGGCAGGTGCCAAGTATATCCTTACTGCAATGTTCTCTTCGGGACTGTTGATGTTTGGTCTTTCCATGATCTACGGTTCTTGCGGAACACTTTACTTCAACGATATACCTTCTGTGCTGAACGGAAGCCTGATGCAGATTATGGCATTGGTGTTCTTCTTCACCGGTATGGGATTCAAGATTTCGCTGGTTCCGTTCCACTTGTGGACAGCCGACGTTTATCAGGGTGCTCCTACCACCGTTACTTCATACCTATCGGTTGTGTCTAAAGGTTCGGCTGCATTCGTGCTGCTCACCATCCTGACCAAGGTATTCGGACCAATGATGGTAGAATGGCAAACTATCCTTTACTGGATTATCATCATCACCATCACACTGGCCAACTTGTTTGCTATCCGTCAGCAGAACATGAAACGCTTCCTGGCGTTCTCTTCTGTATCACAGGCCGGATACATCATGCTGGGTGTTATCGGTGGAAACACGCTGGGTATGTCTTCGCTGGTTTACTACGTACTGGTGTATGTAGTGGCTAACTTGGCAGCATTCGGTATCATATCAATCATTGAGCAAAGAAGCGACAAGGTGGAAATGAACGACTACAACGGATTGTATCAAACCAATCCGAAGCTGGCCTTCATCATGACACTGGCTATCTTCTCACTGGCTGGTATCCCTCCGTTTGCAGGGTTCTTCAGCAAGTTCTTCATCTTCATGGCTGCATTCCAGGCAGGATTCCAGCTGTTGGTATTCATTGCATTGGTTAACACGGTAGTCTCTCTGTATTACTATCTGTTAGTTGTAAAAGCAATGTACATCAACAAGAACGAAACTCCGATTGCGCCATTCAAGAGCGACAACTTTACCCGTGTAAGCTTGGCTATCTGCCTGCTTGGTATTCTGGGACTGGGTATCGCCAGCATCGTATTCGAAACAATCCACGGATTAAGCTACGGCATGTAATCCACCGGACTGAATAGATAAATCAATAAGCAAAGGGGCTGTCTTACTACAAGACAGCCCCTTTGTCGTTTGTACCAGAACTCATGTAAACCGAATCCAGAAATAACACATTTACTGACAAGTCGGCTTAGGAATAAGAATTGTATTGCCAATCGGTTCTAGTTATAACAACAGAAAACGTAAACCCATCCAGGAAAGGTCACCAATCGGTTGAAGTAATAACCTCGGGAACCGTAAGTCCATTCAGTAAATGGCCAACTGCCACCACGTTTTTAAAAAACGTCACCATCTTTTCTGAAAACTCCGCCATCTTTTCTGAAAACGTAACCATCTTTTCTGAAAAAACCTCCATGTTTTAAAAGCATCATCATGAACTATAAATCTTACGCCTAAGAATAAAAAACTCACGCCTGAAAATAATTTTCTTACGCCTGAGAATAAAAATCTATCGACAATAAATAACCCTGTTCAATTTCTTTGCATACGGACAAAGCCAAATAAACGATTTCTTCGATGTTTCAACGCAATACTTTTTGTCTGCCAATTCCCACTATCTGAGAGCGATTTATCCGTTCCACCAAGTTTCGATAGCGTGAAACTGTTTCTTCATGCATTTATAACACCGTAATACACTTGTAGCAAATATATAAACCAATTGTACCTGCTCTGACTTACTGATGTAACCTGCTTGCCTCAACTTTGCAAAAGAAAAATAAGGCACATAATCTACAAACTAACATCAGTATGACTTTATCACAAAATAAAGAAAGTATGTACAAATCAATTTTACTTGCATTCGCTTTTCTAATCTCATCGACCACTTTTGCACAGAAAGGAAAAATAACCGGATGCATCACAGACGGTCAAACCAAAGAAGCCCTCTTCGGGGTTACCGTCCAGGTGGAAAACAGCAGCTTGGGAGCCATTACCGATTTTGACGGGAAATATACCATCAACGGAGTACCGCAGGGAACTCACACAATTCAGATATCGTATATTTCGTACGACACGCAGAAAATTACGGGGGTAACAGTAAAAGCAAGACAAGCTACACAGATAGACGGCGTACTGATGCCAGCCAACATCAGACTAAAAGAGGTGGTGGTATTAGGCCGGAAGAATCTGGAAACAGAAAAAGCACTGATGGTGGAACGTCAGAAAGCAACCATCGCACTCGAGAACCTGGGAGCCAAAGAGATGTCGGTAAAAGGTATCTCGACGGTGGCCGATGGGGTGAAAAAGATTACAGGTATCTCTATTGAAGGAAAAAACGACCAGCTGTTTGTAAGAGGGCTGGGCGACCGCTACAGCACAACAACACTAAACGGACTCTCCATCGCCTCCCCGAATCCGGACAACAAACTGATACCTCTCTCCCTCTTCCCTACTTCGGTTGTGAAGAACATCACGGTGAGCAAGGTGTATCAGCCTTCTACATTCGGCGACTATTCGGGAGCACATATCAACATCGAATCGAAAGAGAACATCGGGAGCGATTACTTCACCGTATCAGCCTCAACAGGAGGCAAGCTGAACACACTATTCGCCGATTTCTATGCATCAGACAAAGGCAACACAGGATGCCCCTACTTGGGATGGATGAACGGATTGATTCTTCCTTCGGATATAAAGAAGATGAGGTCGGACGATTTCAGGAGTTATGCAGGCGGCAACAATCCTTTCAAGACTTCCTTCAGAGCCGGTAAGAAACAGGGATTGCCTGAGCTGGGGCTTGACCTTGGAATGGGAAAATCATGGAAAATAGGCAACCAGACATTGAATGCAAGTGCTGCCCTAAGTTTTAAGAACGATTACACAATCAACAAAGATGCTTACACCTCAACCCTAAACGCACAGGGAATCATCATGGACAAGTTCAACTACAACAAGTACACCTATGCCACAACTTCATCGGCCATGGGGCAGTTGAGCTATACATTAAGAAAGAACGATTTACTGACATACAACGTAATGTACGTAAAGAGCACCGACGACAGCTATTCGGACCGCGACGGAGTAGATCCGGAGGGTATTCTGCTGAGGGGAAGCAACAGCATCTATCATATCTATGCACTGCTAAATAATCAGTTGGCAGGACAACATTCCTTGAGCGACAAGCTTTTGCTTAACTGGCAAGGCTCTTACGGCAAGACTAGCAGCGACGAACCCGACCGCCGTCAGGTGATGTTTGCCAAGGGAGACAACAGAACGCTGTCACTGTTCAGACTGAACCAACAGGAAACCATGCGCTACTTTGGCGAGCTGGATGAAAACGAATGGGTAGGCGACATGAAACTAAAATACAACTTCACCAATAACTATTCGGAGAGTAACTTCATCCGCATCGGTGGAGCCGCCAAAAGCAAATCAAGAGACTACTACTCGGCAAACTTCTACTACAACGTCGATGGAATAAGACCGGTGATTACGGATATATACAACACGGACAGCTACCTGAATTTCGAGAATCTGCGGAATGGAAGCATCTACATCAACAAGAGCTCGCAGCCACGTAACAAATACTTTGCAGGCAACGACCTCTATGCCGGATTCGCCGAAATTGAATTCTCGCCGATGGACAAACTGTTGGCCGGAGCAGGTGTACGCTACGAACACTCACAACAATGGGTAAGATACTGGAACGATGCCGCTGCCGAAAAGCGGGCGGAACTGAACAGCGACGATCTCTTCCCGGCACTGAACCTGAAATATACCATCGACAAGCAAAGCAGCATGAGACTTAGTGCATCACGCACCGTAACCCGCCCATCATTCATTGAGATGGCTCCGTTTGAATACCAGGAATCGTATGGCGGAGAAATTGTGAGAGGATATGCAGATATCAAGAACGGATACAACTACAACATCGACTTGCGTTATGAGATATTCCCTCTCTCCGGCGAAATGTACTCAATATCGGCTTACTACAAATACCTCGACTCTCCTATCGAATGTATTCAGGAATATTCGGGTTCGGCCATACAAAGCTTCCGCAATGTGAACAAAGGAATGGTAGCCGGAATAGAGTTGGAAATGAAAAAGAAGCTGGCAAAGTACCTGAAACTGGATTTCAATGCTTCGTATATCTATACCAAGATTACACTGCCCGAAGATGGTATTTATACCGACAAATCGAGACAGCTGCAGGGAGCATCGCCCTACCTGGTTAATGCCGACTTGAACTACTCTCCTAAATTTTCGAAAGATAAAATGCTGTCACTCTCTTTGGTTTACAACCTGCAAGGGCCGCGCATTCATACAGTGGGTATCAACAACGTAAACAACGTGGAAGAGAAGGCATTCAACGCACTCGACTTTATAGGCAGATACAGTGTTAATAAGCACCTTCAATTCAAGTTCCAGGCAAAGAACCTGATTAATCAGGACCGGAAGTTTACACAGAAAATATCAGGCACAGGCAAAGTGGAGACTGTAAAGTATCATAAGGACGGCACAAGCTTCGACCTGGGATTCACATACAATTTTTAACCTCAATAACATAGAGTAATAACTAACATTTTAATTAAAGGATTTATGAAAAAGAACTTTTTGAAAATTAGTTTTCTTGTACTTTTTTCATTGACAATGAGTACGTTGACAACAAGCTGTAGCAGTGACAACGACAATGCAATTGAAACAAAAGCCGATCCGAACGGATACGAACTGAAAGGAGAATTGACCGGAACCCGCACACTGCTTGCCGGACAGAAATATACTTTAACCGGAGGATATCATGTAAAGAATGGCGGTAACCTGATTATTCAGGAGGGAGTAACAATTGAATCGACTCGCGCTATCGACGGAGCATGTGATTACATCTTGGTTGAACAAGGTGGTAAGATCAATGCCAAAGGAACAAAAGACAAACCGGTTGTAATGACCTCTGTACTGAAAGAGCCGAAAGCATGGGGTGGTATCCACATCTGCGGTAAAGCTCCTATCAATCTTATCGGAGCAACAAAATCGGAAATTGGCGACGCTCCATTCGGAGGAACAGATGCGAACGACAATTCGGGAGTGCTCTCTTACGTACGTCTGGAATACACCGGCTTCGCTTTCAACGCGGATAAAGAATCAAACGGTTTCACGTTCTACGGTGTAGGTAGAGGTACTCAACTAGACCACCTGCAATCTTACAAAGGTGCCGATGATGGTTTTGAATGGTTCGGCGGTACGGTTGACGCTAAATATCTTGTATCGACCGCCAGTGAAGACGATTCGTTCGACTGGACCGACGGATGGGTAGGAAGAGGCCAATTCTGGATTGCCGTTCAGGATCAAAGCGCTCCCGATGCAACCGGTACTGCAAACGGCGACTGCCTTATCGAAGCAGATACCCGCTCGGACGACTTCGCAAGAAAACCGGCTTCGTGCCCAACTCTTGCCAACCTTACATTGATTGGCAACAACGATACCAATGCTCAGAAAAGAGGTATCAGACTTCGTGCCGGAACTTATGTTAAGCTCTACAACTCGCTTGTTACCGGTAAACCTAAGTGCATAACAACTGCTACTGCCGAAACAGAACAAAGCTTCATCGACGGCAAGTCTGAAATACAATATGTATACACTGCAAACGCATATTCTTACGAATCGGGCGCAGCACTGGCTTTGGATACCAAAACAGGAAATGCAGTTAACCAGACATTCAGCTTTACAAACGGATACGTAGGAACAATTGACGGAGGTAAAGACATGAGCACTGTAGACAGCTATTTCACAAAAGCCCTATTCAAAGGTGCAGTCAATGCAAACGACGACTGGACTGCAGGCTGGACGTTGAAATAAGAGATACAAACAAGGAAAGACTGCATCCGTAAGTAATGGGGTGCAGTCTCTTTTTATATAACCAGGCTTACAGGCCAAAAAGAATAGAATTATGAGAAGAATCTTTATTGTATGCCTCCTGCTGACTGCCACCTTTGCCTTAAACCTGCATGCGCAGAATCAGAAAAAGCTTACGGTGATTGATGGAATATACTACACCGACGAGAGTCAAAGCACGCTCTACACCGGTGAATATACCGAATACTACCCCGACGGAGTGTTGAAGATGGAAATGTTTATCAAGAACGGAAGTCCCGAAGGCATCTATCTGCTCTATTTTCCCAACGGAAAAATTGAAGAAGTACGGTCGTATTACAACGGTGTGTTTCACGGAACCTGGAGAACCTACACCCGGCAAGGGATTCTGGTTGGAGAGGCACGCTACAAGAAAGGAGAGAAAGACGGACTGTGGCGTATTTGGGATGAAGATGGAAAGCTTCGTTACGAGATGCATTACGATAACGGGAAAAAGAGCGGTATATGGAACATGTGGGATGAAAACGGCAGGCTGATATCATCCAAACAATATTAACAGTTTTGTATTATCGGTGTAGCATTTTTATAACACAAGTTCTTTTACTTTGCAATACAAAACAGAAAGAACATTTAATTTAGATAGAAATGAAAAAGACTTTAACTCTCGCGGCAGCTTTATTGATTTTCGGTGCAACAGCCTCACAGGCAAAGGGAAAAGACGAGCCTAAATCAGCAGAAAAGACAGCTGCAGTTTCTACTTACACCCTAAGCGGTAAAGTAACTGACCTGAAAGCGGGCGAAACCCTGGTGGGTGCAACAGTAACAGTTAATGGTAAAAAAGTTTTCACCGACCTGGATGGCAATTTCACCATTGAGAATGTAAGCGGAAAAGAGTGCGAAATTCAGGTTAACATGATTTCGTACAAGCCTGAAGTGGTTAAGGTTGCTATTAGTAATAAGGAAAATAAAAACATTCAGATTGCATTAAAACAATAGGTTATAGAATACATATAATTAGGTCTTATTATTTACAAAAAAGTTAATTTGTAGTCTAATAAAGCTGGCGTGAACGGTCATTGACTGATAGTTCACGCCAATTATTATTTTCTCAGGGCTGATGTTATCAAACGAATGTTGTCATTCACTGTTTACTCAAAGAAAAGTAAAACTCATCTTCATAATTATATAGCTATATGTAAATGAGAATCAACTCTTCAACATCCTGAAAACTGCCCAGGTAGGATTCTGGAATACAACGAGTTCAAACTCAGGAACTACTGCCAGTACATGATCCATCACATCCGCTTGGATTTCTTCTATGCTATTAAGAAATCGTATTTAGTATTTTATAAAATATTATTCTCTATAATTTCCATACACATACGTCCATTATGGTACGGACATTTCCAGAATCCTGCTTTGTCATCTATTGTATTCACAGTGCCATCTGCTTTGATACTCCAGTACCATTCTCCATTACTATAATCAATAAGATGTTTCTTTATGTAGTTCCAGCATGCAACTGCTTTTTCAAGAGCGTCTTCCCGTTGAAAATGTTTATACAAGTAGAAGAATCCCACCACGGTTTCTGCCTGAACCCACCAATGGCGATCCGCATCGACTTCATTCGTTTCCAGATTCATTTCATAGACCATTCCTCCATCCCCGCGAAGACCTTCACTTGCAGCATCTGCAATCTTAGGTATTACTTTCTCCACTCTTTTCAATAATTCATCCTCTCCCAAAACAGAAGCAGCTTCATAAATAAGCCAGGAAGCCTCAATATCGTGTCCATACGAAACGATATGATCTTTCCCGTTCCATTCTTCATCAAAGAATAGTTTCAAATGGTTAGTCTCCTTATTTAATATTTTATCGAGAAAAACAACAATTAGATTCTTTATCTGATTCTTCAATTCTTCGTCTTTCCATACTCTGTAAAGATTGGTGTATGGTTCGAGAATATGAAGATGCGTGTTCATCGTTTTCTTTTCATTGGCATCCTTCTCGCTTAAACGCATATCTTCTATTTCATTCCATTCGCGGGTAAACGCCTCCAGATATCCATTCTTTACTTTATCAAAACTGTACTTTTCTATGGAATGAAACAGATTTATTGCATAATCCAGCGCTTCCTTATCGCCTGTAGCTCTGTGATATTCACTTAATCCGTAAATGGCAAAACCTAAAGCATAAATTTGTTTTTTTGTATCCAACGGGTTACCATTTTTATCAAGAGACCAATAAACCCCTCCAAATTCCTTATCAAAGAATTTGTCGATAACATACCGCTTTGCACGTGTTGCCATCGTAAGATATTCCTCTTTTTTCAGTAGACGATATGCTGCAGAATAAGTCCATAAGATACGTGCATTGAGTATCGCTCCTTTTTCAGCTTCCGGATTTAAACTTTCTTCTCCCGTCATTTGTCCGAAAAAGCCACCGTTATCTATATCCTGCATCTTTATTTGCCAATACAGAAGAATGTTATTCTGCAGAACATCAAGAACCTCTGCTTTTAAATTCGTTATCATATCCATACCTCTTAGTTTAAATCCTTACGACGCTCCTCCAGTTGCAAAGTGATGTTCTTCACCTTCTTCTCGCTCAGCGGGTAGAAAGAAATGAAAATAACCGAAAGCACTGTGCCAAGTGCAGGAAGGAAGCTCAGCATCATCTTAATTCCGATAATGGCCGAATCCGATTGAATCACATTTGCCTTGAATCCAAAATAAGCCAGTAACCATCCGGTTAATGCTCCCCCTAATGTCCAGCCTAATTTCTGTGACATAGAAGAAGAAGAGAAGATGAGTCCCGTAGCCCTACGACCACATTTCAGTTCGGAATAATCAGCTATATCTGCATACATAGACCACAAGAGCGGGAAAATAATCCCTGCGCAAATGCTGATCAATGCCTGGAATACGAATATAAGCACCAACTGCTCACGGGTAAACCAGAAAAAAACGATACTAAGGATCGTTGCAACAGACATTGCCGCAAGATAGGTGTTCTTTTTCCCGATATTATTGGCCACAGGAGCAGCTAATGCTACCCCTACCATATTGGCGGCCTGTCCCAGTGCCAGATAAAGGGAGGTCCATGTTACGGTTACCCCCAGTGACGCTATTTTAAGCGAGTTATCTTCAAATATGTAATATTTAAAATAATAAATTGTTGCCCCGTCACGAATTGAGTTGAAGATCAATGCGGCAATACCTGCTCCCAACAATATCCACCAGGGACGATTGTGCCACAAATCGAGCAAATCTTCTTTTAACGTGCTCTTTTCTTCTTTCTTTATCGGTTTCACCCGCTCTTTGGTCAAGGCAAAACAACCCAGAAACAGTGCTACACAAATTACAGCAATGACTCCAACTCCATAGGTCCATCCAAGCTGAGGATTGATTGTTCCTCCCATTTTGGAGAAAAACTCAACCAGTGGCTGGATTAATAACAAGGCGATAAAACTACCCAGATAGGCAAAGAACATACGATATGAAGAAAGGGTGGTTCGTTCCTTCGGATTGGGGGTCATAACCCCTAGCAAGGAGGCATACGGAACATTAATCGTTGAATAAACCATCATCATCAACGTGTATGTGATGTAGGCGTACACCAGTTTCCACTCTATGCTGAAATCGGGTGTTACAAACGTAAGGACACCTATGATTCCGAAGGGTACAGCTACAAAAAGTAAATAAGGCCGGAACTTTCCCCACGGGGAGTTCGTTCGGTCGGCTATAACACCAATGACCGGATCAAGAAAAGAATCCCAGACTCGTGTCACCAAAAACATGGTTCCCACTGCTGCCGGTGCCAGACCATAAACATCCGTATAAAAGAAAAGAAGAAACATTCCAAAAATCTTCCAAAACATGGAAGAAGCCATATCTCCCAGACCGTAGCCTATTTTTTCTGTTAGTTTTATCATGATATTATTTCAAAAATTAGATCTCAGGTTGACAAGTTTGTCAATGACATAAACGATACAAAGAGTTATTTATTTGCCAGCAAACTAAGATTTTTCTCAATCTGTTTCTTCAAAGTTTCAACTGATTTTGTTGTTGTAAATCCATCTTCCGGAGTATTCATGCAATAATCCACCAACTTTTCAATGGTTGAGGTTGCCACGTGCATCCGGGTATCGGAAGAGGCATAATAGATGTACACAGTTCCGTCATCGTCAGCAATCCATCCGTTACTGAAAAGCACATTCGATACATCTCCTATCCGCTCTATTCCTACTGGAGCCATAAAATATCCTCCAGGAGCCGCAATCAGTTTTGAAGGATCTTTCAGATCGGTCATATACAGATAAAGAACATAACGCAAACCGGCAGCGCATCCTCTTACTCCGTGAGCTAGATGGAGCCATCCTTGGGGCGTTTTAATTGGATGAGGGCCTTCTCCGTTCTTCACTTCTTTAATCGTGTGATAGTAACGATGATCAATAATCTTTTCTTCTTTAATTTCAGCTTTGGTAATATCATCAATCAAAGCCCAGCCAATACCCCCGCCGCTTCCGGCATCAATAAAACCATCTTGGGGGCGGGTATAAAGTGCATATTTCCCGTTGACAAACTCAGGATGAAGCACTACGTTACGTTGCTGACTTCTGGATTTTAAGTCGGGCAGCCGTTCCCAGTTTATCAAATCTTTTGTTCGGGCAATTCCGGCAGTTGCCGTAGCCGTAGATAGATCACCTGCCGGAGCATTCGGATCAAGTCGCTCGGCACAAAATATGCCATAAATCCATCCATCTTCGTGAGAGGTGAGACGCATATCATAGATGTTTGTAGCAGGGTTCTCTGTATCGGGAATAGTCAAGGGAAAATCCCAAAAGCGGAAATTATCTATTCCATTGTTACTCTCGGCCACTGCAAAAAACGATTTTCTATCAACTCCCTCTACCCTGGCCAGAAGGATATATTTCCCATTCCATTTGATTGCGCCCGAATTCAGGACTGCGTTCATTCCAATCCTTTCCATCAGGTATGGGTTAGAGCGTTCATCTAAATCATATCTCCAGGTTACGGGAGTATGTTCAGCTGTTAGTATGGGGTATTTATAACGAGTAAACAGGCCATTACCATTAGGTATTTTCTCATTTTTAAGTACAAGTAAAGCTTCTTGATCTTTCAGAAGTTTATCTACCTTTTCATCAAATTTATTCATGCAAATTATTTCTTTAACATATTATTTAAATCCTTACAAAAAAGAGTCTGAGGCATTAAAAAAAATGATTTAAAATCTTTTCTTGATATCTGTTCCTGACATGGAGCATTATAGTGATATTTATTCTCACAACCATCTCTCCGTACAAGCAGATATGCCAAAGGATATTTTTTTACCACAGGACATAATCACTTATTTAAAAAACGACGATAGGTTCTTCCCCTCGTGTATCCGCATCAGAGAATCTCATTGTAATAACTTTATTTTCGCCAGGCATCAATGATATATAATTGTCACTGTAGAATATAGGAAGAATACGTTCTCCACTCTTTTTACCAACAACTTTAAGTCGAATCATTAAAGCTGGTGTAGCCGAATCATTTTTCAAAATTGTGGTCATAATCCATTCTCCATTCACTTTCTTAACATTGGTGCTGCTTTTCAACTCTACTTTCGGTAATTGATTTATTGCTTGAAAATTACCATCTTCTGCACCTCTCAAATAGAAATTATCCGAAACAACTTGATTATTTTCAATCAAACTTAGTTTGATAAAGTGGGTTGCCGATAGGTTTTGAGGAAATTCAAGCATAAAGCACTTTTCAGTGGTATCTTCATTGCTGCTAAGTTTTGTTTCTTTGGTCCATTGAATACTACCATCCATATTACGAATCTCTGCTTTTGCGGTGAGATCAGCATGAGTGCCTGCACTATAGTTTACAACTTCAATGTTGTTCGTGCTAGGATTCCATTGAATATGAAGTGGTTCACAAGCTTTCTTACATCCATAGTAGGCAGCGGTCGGTTCCAAAAAGTAATCGTACGTTTGCCATACCATTGACGGCCAGCAAGGATGACTCATCCATAAGAGCAATCCCTTACGATATTTGTTACGTCCCTCGAACATACCTCTATAACCATTGTAATTAATCCATTGAGCCTTTTCAGCAAATTGTTTTGCATCGTTCATATTACCGAACCCTTTAGCAATCATATCATTGAATGTTGCGCATTGTTGTGCTCCTTCTAATGTGTAATCATGAAATCCCCATTGGCTGTTCTGGGGCCAAACGTTATTTTTCCCAAAGGTGAGCAACAGACTTTCATAGTTCATAACATTAGGCATACCACGTTCGCTGTGAAATTTGTCAATGCCACTTTTCATTGTAAAATACTCCTCAACCGGTAATGCTCTGTATGGACCGCCACCGCTAACAACGCCATCTGCAGAGTTGGGGATATAATGAATTCCCGGATGAACCTGAGGTATCATTTTTCGAAGAGCATTATCAATAACTTCGGGTGGGTTACCTTCATTGCGTCCTACATAAAGAGCAATTGATGAGTGATTGCGAATGCGTTTTAAATAATCTTCTGCATTGGCCATAAACATCTCAGCATTATCTGGATCAGGACCATCAGCTGGATTTGCCAACCAGAAATCTTGCCAAATCATGATGCCATAACGGTCACAGGCTTCGTAAAATTCTTCGTCGCCCACTTGCCCTACCCAGTTGCGAATCATCGTAAAGTTCATATCCGCGTGATATGCAACTGCAATATCATATTCACGTGCACGGTAGTTTAAATTTGATTCACTAAATCCCCAGTTTCCACCACGGCCTATGAATCGGCGGCCATTGACGTAAAGTTTCAAAACGTTATTACTATCATCAAATGTCATCTGGCGGATACCTGTTTTGAACTCTTTCTTATCAGATACAGCTCCATCAATATTAAAAGAGAAGCTGGAATCGTAGAGATACTGCGGGCCATATCCTTTAGGCCACCATAATTTAGGATTCTGAAGTTTCAACGCAGCACAGTTTGATGGATCCAATTTAATTACTTTCGTTTCCTGAGGTGCCAAGCTGACTTCTTGCTCTAAAGTAATATCACCGAACTTACCAGCAAGTTTACCATTAACCTGTTCGTTTTTGTGATTTTTCAATGTCAGTTCAATAAATATCTTTGCTGAGGTTGTATCCGGCAATGCCAATTCTGTGCGAACAAATGGGTTCTCAATAGTAACATCACCTGTATGAGAGAGGTACACATCATTCCAAATACCAATATTTCTACCACGAACAGTAGGAATCCAGTCCCAACCTATCGAAGCATGGAAAGTTGGATTATCTGCTCCTAAAATCCCCCCATTCTTGTCAGGGTTCATCGCTGACTTTTCTTTTATCGCACCTATATTATCATTCTTAATAATTTCAACAGCAACTACATTCTTTTGTCCTGGTTTTACAACATCAGTGACATCAAATTTGCCACGCATAAAAGCGCCATCAATACGTCCTACGGTTTGGCCATTCACAAAGATGTTTGCTTTCCAGTTTATGCCATCAAAGTTTAGGAAAATACGTCCGTTTTTGTAGTTAGCAGGTATTTCAAATTCATCACGATACCAGAAATTAGAATTGAAGAAAGACTCAGAAATCTGCATCTGATTATCAGCATAATTAGAATTTGGCAGTGCACCTACATTAAAATAGCTTGACAAGACTGTGCCAGGCACGGTTGCTCTGATCCAGTCCGATGGTTCGTATTCTATTTTTGATATTTCAGTACCATTTCCTTTTACATTCGAAGCTCGTTGTAGTTGCCAGTTTCCACCGCTGAGGAACACATGCTGGTTAGTAGCTGTGGGTTGAGATTTAGGTTCTGCCACTAATCCTCCTTTACCATAAACCTCAAGTTCACTTAGTACAAATTGATTCCCGTCAGCTGACTTATCCATTGTCACACGCACATAACGAGCCTTTGTTTTACTTACGGAAATTTCATCCGTTTTAAATCTTCCACCAGGAAGATTGGCAATTGTTTTCCAGTTATCTGCATCATCAGATATCTGAATTTTTCCTTTTATGGCTTTGTTTACCCAATAAAGCTTAACCTTATCAAACTCGGCAGGAGCGCCAAAATCCACATATACCCATTCATTACTATTACCGGCACTCATCCATGTGCTATTAAAGTACTTAGATGGGGTTATCAACACCTGCTTATCATTACAATAAAAATCCCAAGCACTAATTTTCCATTCTTGAGCACCTGCCATCTTTAGAGCTATTTTGTAATAGATGTAATCTACAGTCTTATTGAAAGTGATTGTCTGGTTAAAATGCCTGGTTAATTTCTTTCCTGGAGAATCGGCCTGCGCCTGCTCTTTTCCTATAAATTCATTCCCTTTGTTCTTACCTAGTTCTTTCCAATTCTTTTTATCATTAGAACCATAACAAACAATCTCATAGCCATTATTTCTCTGTTGGTTAAACGAAACTCTACCATTGATGATTATTTTATTAATCAATGTATGGCAGTCATTTAATGCTAATTGCAAGTAAACATTGTCGCCACTTATATTGCATTCTGAATAAGGGCCTCTATCAAAAAGCCATTCTCGCTCATTTTTAGGTAAATCACCCTTTGGGGTTGATACATTAATATACGGTGGCTGCTTATCAGTAATTGTACCATCTGTAATTAACTGAGCTGTGAGGTTATAATCGTAACTCGAGGAGTGATATGCACTCTTTAATTTTGCAACATTCCGATAGTGTTCATTATCCGGAACCAATTTAGGTGAAAAATTTTCTTGTGGATTACCCGGATAAACACCGATACCTCTTGTATAGTAATTAGTTTGTGAATAGCTGCTTTTACATGAAATGAGCAACAAAACAATAAGACAAATCTTTCTCATGACATTATTATTATTTTACAGAACAAATGTAGTCCTTTTATTAGCAATAGAGTAATATTATTTTTTCCATGAATGATACTTTTCTGACAATTATCTAGTATTTTAGCATAATGCAAGGAACAATTGAAAGCAACATCTCCAAAAGAGTTATCAGGCCAGAAAAAGTAAATACAGAAGATTGGTTTACTTTTTCGATCATAAAAAAGGACTAAAACTTTTTTCCAACATCACTCTACAATCCACATAGCGAAAAAAAGCAAAATCCTTTTATGATCAAATGTTGTGGTCAATAACTTCTGGCTAATTATTAAGGATATTGAGTAGTTGCAAACTCACCTTTGAAACTCTATTTCTATTTTTTAGAAGGAGTAATGATTATGACCTGCTCTCGAAGGGATTCGAGATATAAATCATTTATTTTTAATCCATTCTCTGAAGAAGAGTGAACTTTTACATCCTTGTAAATAAGAGTTTTTGGATCGAACGATTGTATGGAATAGTTGCCATCTATCTTCGTTTGAATATTCACTATTACAGAAGCTGGATCCAAATTGGCGTTTAATAGATAAACAAAAAAAGTTGATCCACATTTCACACCAAAAGCCTGACAGTTCCCGGCATTAACAGGAACATGTTGAAACGAACCATCTCCAGCGGCCAGCATCATATCACTAATTTGACGAACGCCTTTTAAATAAGATTGCATGTTGCGACTATCAAAAAACTCCCACCACCAACTCATGGGTAATATAGGTGTAGGTGAAAAAAGTCCGTACCATAAACCACGACGAAAATCCATATCCATACTTTCGGCAAAGTCATTGAAGTTTTTACTCCAATCCCACTCATAGCCAAATTCACCAATAACATAAGGTTTATCAAATTTCTCCACATATCTGTTAATCTCGACAGGGATAATAGATGTATTACGATAAATATGTTTTTGATTTACATCAATGCACTTCAAAGAATTTAAGCCATCAATGTCACGGTGAGAAATACTTGTGGTGCATATATGATTATAAGGATCGATTGATTTAAGGTACCGGCTCATTTCATCATGCCAGGCAACAATATCGGCACCATTAATGGCATGACCAGGGTCACCGAATTGTACATTATCAACTTCGTTAAAAAACTCCCAAGCAGCAATACTTGTGCTATATCCCCAACGAGCTACTATGTATCTTAATCTGTTTTTATATCGTTGTTTGGCTTCTTGTTTCACAAAAAAATCTGCAGCCGAATCAACCAATCCGCCTTCGCGCTTATTGTAGGCGCCCGGACCCAAAGTGAGCATCATATACAAATGTAATGAATCATTGAGTTCCATCAATCGATCCATTTTTATTAATGCACTGGGATTATAGTATTCATCTGAGGATTGGTAACGATTATTATTAAACCCATTTTTAAAATCAATAGGGAGATTCCAAGAACACATCCAAGTCCGAAAAAAATTACCTCCATTGGTTGCCAAAGTTGGTAACATATACTCATAATTAAATTTTGACTTCTGATTTAATTCCTTGAAAAATTTAGAGTCATCGCTGTCTCGTGATTCCCAACAAATGTTCTCACCTATTCCACGAAATGGTTTTCCATCGTCAAAACGGAAAGTCCATTTGTCATTCGCATGAAGAAAGCCATTTTTAGAGCCGGAAGAGATGATCGCTATTTTTTTATAACCCGTAGAATACGCAAGATGCTTATTTTTTGTGATTACGAATTTATATTGATATTTTCCTAACTCCTGTGGAGTAAAACGAGCTTTCCACAACGATTCTTTACCACTTTCACCCGAAACATAAAAACAAGGTAATAACATCATCCTTCCTGAAGGAGAGATAATCTCCATATCCAAAGCAATGTCTTCCTGCAAATATGGGTTCTGCCAGTTTTCAGTAAGATTAACATTGATTTCTACCTTTTCATACAGAGCAAATTTCCCCATAATTACGGTGACTTTATTAAAATTAGCTGAAGCAATTTGCGTTATTAGAAATAATACAAAAAAAGAAGCAATATTTTTTTTCATAAACAGTTAATTTAGTAATATTATTTAAGGTTCACTGAAAAATAACATTTTACAGCGACTTAAATGATGCATCGGTTTTCAAATTACGACATATTTTATTGTTAAACATAAATCTTGGTAAAATTGTAAACAATTTAGCCATAATGGCATCTAATTCATAAATAGATTTTTATTTCACTGTAATACATGCATATAAACAGGCTATCTAATGGAATATCTAATTTTTTCTTTTGGCTCAAACTTAATATCATTCGCTTTTGATGTAAAGGAGATCTAAATACCTGACTTATATTTATCTATTATTTTATCAATAAATACCCCTAATTAATTGTTATACCATCTGCCATTTTATACATATCCGGAAGATCTTTACTAAATAAAGATATAGGGCTATTATACATTTTTATAAAGTTAGACACTGATGGATGACCCTGAAATACAGAATAATAATGAGTTCCAGTCTCTTGAGGATCATACTTGTTTCGCCACATTACAATCATGCTGACAGCCTGTCCAGTAGCCGGAGTTAAAATCTGCTTTGTCCAATAATCACTATCTTTAAAGCCTTCGACTCCTGTTTCGGTAACTCCACAAGGTTTCATTTTTTCTTTAGAAACTGTCGAAATTGCATTCAAATTAGTAGTAAATGTGCTTGGATTCAACCCGTGATAACAATCCATTCCTATAAAGTCTACATAATCATCGCCCGGCCAACGGAACAGAAAATCATCTTTTGTCTTTGGAACATCCATTTGTGGAGAAATGGCATATATAAATTGATGGACACCTTTCGTATCGCGCAAATAATTAACAGTAAATTTCCACAAGCCAATAAATTCTTCTTTAGTTGTGCACGATTGTCCCCACCATGACCATGTTTGTGTATGTTCGTGGAATGGACGGAAAATAATCGGGATCAAATTACCTTTATCATCTTTTAATTCAGCAGCAAATATAGCCAGTCTATCCAACCAGGTTTTAAAACGAATATTGGTAGCACTTCCTTCTGTCAGAATTTCTTTTACTACTTTATTATTTGAGTTATCCCATGCATCACCATCTGTCAATGGATTATTCAAATGACAACATGCAAGAATCACTTCTCCTCTACTTCGAGCTTCCAATATACACCGTTTACGAATTGCATTCTCTGCTTGGGAAGTTGACGTAAGACATCTATCATCCATTATTTCAGCAAAGTCAACACCAAATACAGCAGGATAATCTCCGCAGACATCCTTCGTATCAGACCCTTCAGGTTTATTGTACCATTTGCGTCCATACCAAAGATCATCGTGGTGACCAAACATAAAGCCTTTAGATTGTATTGCCCATAATTGAGAATACAATGCTTTTGTTTGAGTAGTGGCATTTTTGTCTACCATACTAAGCTTAATAGTTGATGGTGGATTTGTTTCTCCTTCAGTCGGAATATCAGATGGATTTCCTTTTATACAAGAAACAGAGAATAAGGTAAGCATCAATAATAATACATATGCTTTTTTCATGTGTAAATATAGAGTTGCGATACTCATAAAACGGGTATCATATTAATATTAGATTAAAATTTGACATGCCAAAGATTAAGCAGATCTCATTAAATTATTAGAGCAAGCTTTTCAGAACACCCATATAATAGTAAAACTTCATGTACGTACTCTTTGAGCTACACGTCATTGCTTGGCTGCTTCTTTTAATTTCATAATCAAATTTCTATGCAGCCATAACATATACAGCAGTAGTTCCAGAAAACTAGACAAAAGAATAATTGTACTTATGCGCTATCCATTCCTAGGTTAATATACGATTATTAAAAGCATTTACTTAACAAGGATAGATAAATCGTAACCATATTTTAGAAGCATATCAGCATATAATTAGATTATGAATTGCTTCATAATCTAATTATAGCTTCTGAATTTACACAGGATCAGGACTTTGTAACAGAAATCCAGTATCTGCGTACTTTCTTTGCAAACTTATCATAGTCACTATATATGTTTTTCCAATCATCCGTACCATTAATATTGAATGCAAAAGCATTGTTAGAAATAGTCATCGACAGACCATTACCCAAATTTTCAGTTCCAGGTCCAACTAATGAGCCTGTGGTAACTCTTCCATTAGCATCGGTGAAAGTAATTGTCCCAGCCGCATAATTTCGTACCCATGTACTTTCTCCTTCAGGTATTTGACGATAATATTTTTTTAAATCCAGATCTACTCCAGGATTATCTTTGTTCATACTTCCAACAAATATAAAATCGGCATATTTACCATCTGCTCCGGCATTATTAACACATTTACCGCTTGTATTTCCGTCATCTGAAATTCCAGTCATTGTAAATGTCAGAGAGTTGTCACACTCTTTATCCGGACCAAAATTACTAGACCAACACCATGGTTTGTCAATAAGTTGCATTACAGCTCCACCACCATATTCGGGACCAGTACCACCAAAAATAGTTAATTTATTCACTTTCCAAGTTCCAACCAGAGATTCAGTGAATTCAGTTGCATGAATTGTATAATCACGTTTTTCACCAGTAGCTGACGTCACGGTTAATGAAGCAGTTCTTGAATTATTCTCAAAATTCATCGCTTCACCTACCACAACAGATGAAGTTGCTTGATAAGATGTCTCTAATTTATTTAGCTTGACACTTGACAAATCGGGAATTGCAGTCACATTTATGGCTACTGTTATCTGACCTGTAGTAGCATCAATATTTTCAATAGTAGCAGTTCCAACTTGATTTTCAAATTTAATATTTAGAATTGACCTTTCATGATTCCATCCTCCATCTTTTACATCCTCCAATGGATCTTTCACACATGATAGTTGTGCCAATGCCACAACTGCAATTAATATATATTTTACTATTTTCATATAATTATCTAATTTAATTTATCTAAGACTTCCGTTCAAATTAATTTCAGCCTGAGGTATTGGATAGAAAGTGACTTTATCCTCACTCAATCCTGCTGCCTCGGGAACATCTTTAGTTATGCGGTTCCAACGGCGAAGATCATACATATGGTCACCTTCAAAGGCTAATTCAAAAGTACGTTCTTTAAAAATCTCTTTTCTAAAATCATTTTTATCGAGATTTGGTTTCAAATCGCCTAAATTGGCTCTGTGGCGAATAAAGTTTACTAGTTCATAAGATTTACTAGTGGGTCCAGCTGCTTCTGCATAAATTAATGCTACATCAGAAAATCTGATTAAGAATGGCCGAGTGCTTGTTTTATCAGCATCAAATTTTGGATCTATAAACTTCCGACAGAAAGGGTACGGTATCTTACTTGGATATTCGGCTTTCAATGTACCATTTGCATTGTATACTTTGCTGACGATAAGATCTGTTTTCCGTTTATCGTTAGGATCATAACTATTGTAGAAGTTAATTTCTGTACGATATTCTCCCCAACCGTCATGTGTTGGTATATATGTATTTGAATCACCTTGTTTCAGGTAAAGTGTAGCTCCGTCAATATAGGGGATAAACATCTTTGAAATCTTGGAATATTCACCTTCAGTTGAGCCTGATCGATCCATCGCCATAATAAATATGTGTTCAGAACCTCTTGGCTTTTCAACATCATAGATATCCAATAAAGAGTTCTCAAACTTATAAACCGATTGTTTATTGATTACTTCTCCTGAATAATAAGCGGCACTGTCATACATTGCATTAAAATCACGTTTCATGTCTTTGTATAAAGGCACATTGTGTTCTTTTGCAGATGCAACGTACAAGTAAGCTTTAGCAGCAAGTGACTGAGCAGCAACTTTGTCTGCACGTCCAATTCTCGGTGCATCATAAACTGATAACAAATCAGCTGCTTTACGACAATCAGAAAGAATCAGATCATACATTGCATCCATATTGGGTGCTAAAGGAGTTGAAGTTTGATTTAAGGTTCCAGTCACAGTATTATGTAAAGGAACAAGTCCAAAATTACGGACCAGATTAAAATAATTCCATGCCCTCAAAAAATAAGCTTCCCCAAGGTACTGATCTTTCAAAGATTGATTGAAATCACAACCGGGAACCTTTTGAATTACCGCATTTGCTCTGTTTACTCCGATGAATGCATACTTAAAAAAGTTCTCTAGCGATCCGTTTGTTTTAAAATTATCTACTTTCCAGTTATTCAAATCCTGATTGTCAACACTAGCGTCCGACTTAGTTGTTGTTATTTCACTGGCAATATCTCCAAGGAAAAAAATAGTTCTGGAATATTCCAAATAAGTAAGTGTTCCGTAAGCATAAGTAAGAGCCGCTTCAGCGTCGGCTGCGGTTTTATAAAAATTATCTTCGGAATAAAAGCCATAAGGCTTTTCATCTAAATTGCATGAGCCAAGAGCTAAAGCTGAACAAATGGCAAACAATTTTATTTTATTTTTCATAATTATCATGTTTTTTAAAAGGTTAAATCAATACCAAAAGTCCATTTTCTAAGGCGTGGATAACCTCCACCATATACCCCATTCAACCCAACTTCCGGATCATATCCTTTAAACTTAGTGAAGGTGTACAGATTGGAAGCGTTAACATAGATACGCGCTTTTGATAAAACTGTTTTCTTTGGAAGATCAAACGTATAGCCTAAACTTAGGTTTTGTACTCTCAGGAATGAGCCATCTTCAATCCACCAATCAGAAATTTTAACCTGACGTCCTTCTCTCAAGCTTGGATATGCGTTTGTAGGATTATCTGGAGTCCAACGGAATGGTTGATTACTTGGCTGATTAAATGCTTGAGTATTTAATACATCCTGGCCAAACACCCCATTTAGGAAAATGCTAGCATCGAACTTTTTCCATGAAAGATTTAAAGCCAAACTTGCCATAAAATCAGGATTAGGATTACCTATAATTGTTTTATCACTTTCGTTAATCTGTTTGTCATTATTTAAATCCAGATATTTGTATTCACCTGGGTTTGCGTTATCTCCGGATAATCCGGATTTCAGACCTTCCTCTAGTGTTTGAACAATACCATTTGTCTTGTATCCATAAAATACATTTACCGGTTGACCAATAGCTAAGATATTGGTATAATCACGATATTGTTCCAGGTTATTTCCTGAATATTCAAATAACATGCCTGTCATAGGGTCTGTGATTAGTCCAGATTCCAATGTATTACCTAAACTTTTTACTTTGTTTCTGTTTAGAGAATAGATTAATGTTCCTCCAAACTTCCAATCTTTCGTGTTTATAATATCAGCATCGACTGTCACTTCAAAGCCACGATTCTGTATTTTACCATCATTTACCCACATTTTGTCATAACCGGAAGAAAGTGCAAGATTACGCTCACGCAACAAATCTTTGGTTTGCTTATCATAAACATCAAGAGTCAATCTTAGTCTCCTGTTAAAGAACGCCATATCGATACCTAAATCTGCCTGTGCAGTTGTTTCCCATTTCAAATCAGGATTTGGTATACCACTCCATACTCTGTATATCCATCCCGGACCAGTCCATCCGGAAACATATCCGGGACCAATTGTTGTAACCCATTTACCATCATCATAATATTTGCCTGTGCCGTAACGACTTAGTGTTTGATAAGGACTAATTCCCTGGTTACCCGAAATACCATAGCTAAAACGTACTTTCAACTCATCGAAAACATTCAATTTCTTAATAAATTCTTCTTCATGAGCTTTCCAGCTGAGTGCTCCTGAAGGGAACATTGCCCATTTGTCGTTTTCGCCGAATTTAGAAGAACCGTCACTACGAGCAGTTAATGTCATGAGGTACTTATTAGCATAAGCATAATTCAGGCGGAACATTCCGGATATTAAGTTTGTTTTAGAATATCCATTTGATACTTCGTTTTTTTCTGGATTACCAGCACTCATATTTTCATTTCCCAAAGCCTCATTTACAAAATCTTTTGCAACCAAGCCAGAACTTCTTGACATATTATATTCATAAGAATAACCGAGCATTGCTCCAAAGTCATGTTTATTAAATGTCTTTTGGAAATTTGCAAAATTCTCCGAAACCAAATTATGTCCTTCCCAGTTATTTATACTTGCCAGTCCATTATTAAATTGTCCACCTTCAGTATATATTTTGGGTTGATAACTATCACTCACTGATGTTCCATATTTATAATTTAGTTGAGAAGTCAATTTTAAACAAGGTAATACCTGCCACTCCAATGCAGCCGAAGAAATAACATCTAATGTTTTACTTTTATTCATTCTGTGGTCACTGATAGCTATTGGGTGATCAAAGTCATTTGCATTAGTTAGGTAATAATCTCCTTTTTCATCATAAACCGGGAAAATAGGATTTCTCCAGTATGATAATCCACCATTAGAATTACGTGTTCCTCGAGAAAGAATATTTAAAAACTTAATTTTAAAGTTATCGTATACATTATGATCTACACTTAAATTATAACCACCTTTCGCATAATCATCTTTAATATACATACCTTTATCAGTATAATAGTTTGCACTTAAATTAAAGACCGTTTTTTCATTAGAGCTGGAAACTGTCACAGTGGTATTGTTTGAAACCGGCTTATTTCTGAATACAAGATCATCCCACCTTGTATTTGTTTTCCATGTAGTTTGAAGTTCTTCGATAGAAGGATAATAAATACCAGTTGAACTTTTTTCACCAACATATAAAGGAGTAAAACCACCATTGATTCTACTTTCATTGCTAAGTGATGCCATCAATACCGGGTCGCGCCATAAATTTAAGTCAGAGGTAAACTCCGAAACTGTAATTTGTTGCTTTACAGTTATACTGGTTATTCCCTTTTTAGCCCTCTTTGTAACAATCATAATAACACCATTCGCACCACGCGAACCATAAATAGCAGAAGCAGAAGCATCTTTTAGTATTTCCATACTAACAATATCTGCAGGATTGATTTGTTTTAAGTCTCCGGCATCTCCTAATGGAAAACCATCAACAACAACCAAAGGAGAATTTGATCCACGAAGAGAACTTCCACCACGAATACGAAGTGTAGAACCTGCTCCTGGGTCTTGAGAAGAATTAACAACCTGAAGCCCTGCAGCACGTCCTTGCAACAACCCTTCAACAGAGTTGGCTGGGATCTCTTTTAAAGCTTCTGTTTTTATAGAAGCTACAGACCCCGTCAAATCACTTTTTTTGACGCTACCATAGCCAATAACAACAACTTGATCCAATTGAACAGATGACTCGTCTAAAACAACATTTATTACTCTATTTCCTCCAACAGAAACGGATTTACCAACCATTCCTATATAAGAGAACTCAAGGATTGCATTTCTAGGTACATTGGTTAATTGGTATTTACCATCAAAATCAGTAATTGTACCAACTGCCTGACCTTTTATCTTTATAGTAGCTCCAATCAGAGGATCTCCTTTTCCATCTTTTACGTTACCTGAAACTGTAATTTTATCGGAATTTTGATTAACAACAGCATGTGCTGTTTGGAAAGAGCTAAAAAGCATACATAATATCACTAGTTTGTAGGATAAAATGAAATGCAGCCATTTTTTTGTTTTTTTATTCATATTATTAGATATTAATTTATAGAAATTATTTTATAAGATATTACAAAGGTATCACCCCACAATCCCCAAAACAAGTATAATTTTATCTATTAGTTATACGATTTTAACAATCTGTAAGTGACAACACTATTATTATATTGATAGGTTTAATTGTTGCATTGGTTGAAAAAATGGGATTCGTTTTTTCAATAAAGATTCACCACTGTAATCAATTTCTTTTTGCCGAAAAAGATATTCTGTAGAAAGACTGATAAGACTGTTCAATCCCTAAAAATACCTTAGACCAAAAGAAAGGCAACCATCTTAGCCAATTAAAATAAAATTAAATCATGTTTATAATATAAACTAAAGTATATTTTTACCCTCTCATAAATGTCCAAAGCTACCACTTTTGAAAACAAACAATTCCATCACCAAATTATTCTTCCTATATGCAATAGAAAAAGAGCGAGGAATTACAGATAAAATAGACTATAATAGTATAAGGTTTAAAATTTAGCATATGTAGCTATCAATATGGGTACAAATTTAGAGGTTATAAAATGCAAATTCCACGCATTATTTATCTTTTCATAATACAATTTTAACCACACGAGAATGATTAATAAGATCTTGTACAAAAGATTGCATTCTTTTGTACAAAAGAAACAATTGTTCTGTACAGAAGAATGCAATCTTTTGTACAGAACAATAAAAATATATCAGGAATGATTAAACAACGATCTTTTTCTTTCGATAATTATCCCGGAAATCTTTGGGAGAACATCCTTTTTTCTTTTTAAAGATTCGATTAAAATTGGAGAGATTATTGAAGCCACACTCATAACAGATCTCGGCAACAGACTGAGTTGAGTCTACAAGCAGGCGGATTGAATACCCTAAACGAATGTCTATTATGTAATCTGAGAGATTCTTACCAGTACGAAGTTTAAAAAAACGGCTGAAAGAGACCGACGTCATTCCAACCATGTCGGCTAATTGAGTAAGCCTGATTTCTTCTTTATAATGTTCATTGATATAATCTTGTACCTTTTGAACGCGACGACTGTCTGAATGAACACTGATCTTAGCAAAAGAAGAACTGGAAAGGGTGTGCGCATCATTACAAAGAGAAAGTTCGTAGAGTATCGTTAGAAAGTTTATCACAGCGTAGAACCCTTCTTTCTCGGAAGCCAGGGAGTCAAGCAAGTGATATACTTTGAGTATGGCAGACATTGGGAAAGAAAGCCCTTTTTGTGCCTCTTCCAACATTTTTCGGATGCTGTCGAATTGATTCTTGTTTATAAAACTTTTAAAGAACAAATCGGATGAAAATTGAATCGTTATTTCCCGTATTTGTTCAGAATGACACTCGTGTTGTTCCCATACATGCTCCAGGTCTTTACCGGTTATCAGTACTAAATCGTAGTCTCCAATCACTTCTACAGAATCTCCTACTATGCGTCTAACGCCAGATGCCTTTTCAGTAAAATTCAGTTCAAATTCCTGATGATTGTGAATAGGATAGGTAAATTCTTTCTTATAACGTTCAGCAATATAAAAACAGTCTTTGTCAGATAAGGGTGTTATTTCACGAATGATATGACTTGTGTTTGAGTTCACCATTGTATAGGTTAATAAAGTATTATACAGCAAAAGTACAATACTTTACTAAAGATACAATATTCTCTATGTTAATTTTTCAACATCCTGAAATCAGCTCCTGTCGGATTCTGGAACACGGCGAGGTCAAACTCAGGAACAACAGCCAACACGTGGTCCATCACATCCGCTTGAATCTTTTCATAAACAGCCCACTCTTTCGAGCTGGAAAAGAAATAGAGTTCCATCGGGATTCCTTTCTCTGTAGGCTGCAGATGCCTTACCAGCAGAGTCATCTCCTGATTCACTCCCGAAAGACTGCGCAAATAAAACTCCAGATAGGCCCGGAACACACCCAGGTTTGTCTGTCTAAAGCCATTCACCAGCACGGAGTCGTCCACACCACACTCCTGATTATAAGCCTTCAACCGTTCTTCCGTCTCATCTATGTAGCTCCTCAGCAGAGAGATCCGACGAAACTTTTCAAGCATTTCGGGGCTGCAGAACTTCACACTGTTCATATCTATGTTGATAAACCGTTTCACCCGTCGTCCTCCCGACTCTGTCATTCCCCGCCAGTTCTGAAAAGAGTCGCTTATCAGTGCATAGGGTGGCAAGGTGGTGATGGTATTATCAAAGTTCCTCACTTTCACGGTGTTCAGGGTAACTTCGATCACTGTACCATCGGCGTTGTATTTAGGCATGGTAATCCAATCGCCCGGACGCACCATGTTGTTTGCCGAAAGCTGAATGCCCGATACAAAGCCCATAATGCTGTCTTTGAAAACCAACATCAGGATGGCTGCCGAAGCACCCAATCCTGCCAGCAGCGACCCGGGCGATTTATCAAACAGCACGCTGAAAATCAAAATGCCACCTATAAAGAATATCACCACCTGAGCCGTCTGCAACAAGCCTTTCAGCGGCCGGTCGCGATACTTCTCATTCTCATTATATACAAAGTATACTGCCTGACAAAATTCCATCACAAACCGCATGACTACGGCGATAATATAAACTTCCGAAATCTTCAGCACCAGCGTATAGAGGTCGGAACTTTTTGGAAAGGCAATAGGAAACATGAAATAGATCATTACCGGAGCCACTATGTGGCACAGTTTGGTCATTACCTTTTCATCAAAAATAATATCATCCCAGGTTGCCTTGGTTTTGGTTACCAGCTTTTTGACCACCTTTAGCAATATGATCCGACAAATAAAATCTGCCAATAACGCAACCCCGACAATTAAAGCTATTGTCACCCACCGATCCCATGTATTTGCCGCACCGGTTGAGAAACCTAGCAGACAAAGAAAATCATTTATCCATTGAGTTATTACATTCTCCATGTTAATCAAACCCTATCTGATAAAGGTACATATTCCTGAATATCCAACACATTTTTGTAAGCAGGACGAATGATTCGCTTTCCTTCAAAGTTCAGTTCTTCGATACGATGTGCCGTCCATCCCACAATACGCGACATGGCAAACAACGGAGTATAGATTTCCGAAGGCAAGCCAATCATTTCGTATACAAATCCGGAATAGAAATCAACGTTACTGCATACCTTTTTGGCCCCTTCACCCTTAAACTTATTGAAGCATTCCAGCGAACGTTCTTCCAGCAGTTCAAGAAAATTGAATTCCTCTTCTCTGCCTTTCTCCTTGGCAAGGTCGCGCGCCATCTCTTTAAGCAACACTGCACGTGGATCGGAGATGGTGTAAACCGCATGCCCGATACCGTAAATAAGTCCGCTCTTGTTATAAGCTTCCTTATTCAGAATCCGATTTAGGTATGTATCAATTTCTTCCACGTTGGTCCAGTCCTGAATATTCTCTTTCAGGTGATTAAACATATCCACTACCTGAATGTTGGCACCACCGTGCAACGGACCTTTCAACGAGCCAATGCCGGCAGCAATGGAAGAGTAGGTATCTGTTCCGGTTGAAGAAGTAACCCTCACGGTGAAGGTAGAGTTGTTACCACCACCATGCTCTGCGTGTAATATCAGCAGCAAGTCGAGCGTGCGTGCTTCCAGATCAGTATACTTCTTTTTCAGCATATAGAGGAAGTTTTCGGCAATTGAAAGTTCTTCTTTAGGATGACGGATGTGCAAGGATAGCCCAAAGGTGGCATGCCGTAATATATTGTAGGCATAAGCAATAATCGTAGGAAACTTCGAAATCAGTTCAATGCTTTGGCGCATCAGGTTATCACGCGAGGTATCATCCGGGTTAGTATCATAGGTATACATTTCCAGCACACTGCGAGCCAGGATATTCATAATATTATTCCCTTCCAAATCAAGTATGTTCATCTTGATTTTCTGTTCCAGGGGCATATTTTCATTAATCAGTTCTTTGAATGAAACCAACTCTTCTTTATCGGGCAGATTACCCGAAAGCAACAAGTAAGCTACTTCTTCAAAGCCGAAACGATGTTCTTTCATTACGGCATGAGCTATATCATCCAAATCCAGTCCGCGGTAAAAGAGCTTTCCGGGAATGGGCTCGAGCCCACCTCCGGGTATACGCTCGTAACCTACTACGTTACCAATTTTGGTCAGCCCCACCAAAACTCCCGTACCATCTTCGTTGCGTAAGCCACGCTTTACGCCATAGAGGGTAAACAGTTCGTTGTCTATCCGTGCCGTGGTCTTAACCGACTCTGACAATTTATAAATAACATATTCTTTTTTCATAATGGTGCGATTTTATTTTTCAATGATAGAAACTAATAAGTCACGAAACTCTGTTGTGGAGAGGGAGATGCCTCCCGGCATGAAACGAGCCAGATCATGAGTTGCCTTACCTTTTTCAAAAGCTTGTTCCATAGCCGATGTAATAAGATTGGCAGCTTCGTTCCATCCAAAATACTCAAGCATCATTACAGCAGACAAGAGTAGTGACGAAGGATTAACACAATTCTGTCCCGCAATGTTCGGAGCCGTTCCGTGAGTTGCCTCAAAAATGGCATGTCCCGAGTCATAGTTTATATTGGCTCCCGGAGCTATACCAATGCCGCCAACCATGGCTGCAAGCTGGTCAGATATATAGTCGCCATTCAAGTTCAGGGTAGCAATAACCGAATATTCCTCAGGAATAAGTAATGTGTTTTGCAGAAAAGCATCGGCAATCACATCTTTGATTACGATTTTGCCTTCGCGCAATTCGTTTCCGAACTCCCGTTCAGCGAGTTCATATCCCCACTTTTTGAATCCCCCTTCGGTAAACTTCATGATATTTCCTTTATGCACAAGTGTTACACTTGGCAGATTGTTGGTCAAGGCGTAGCGGATAGCTGCACGTACCAACCGTTCGGTTCCTTCTTTTGAAACCGGTTTCACACCGAAAGATGAGGTTTCCGGGAAACGCACTTTGGTTACGCCCATCTCATCGCGAAGAAAACGATAGAACTTCTCCGCCTCGGGTGTACCCTGTTCCCACTCGATACCGGCATAGATATCTTCCGTATTTTCGCGGAAAATATGCATATTCACTTTTTGAGGTTCCTTTACTGGAGAAACAACTCCGCTGAACCAACGCACCGGACGCAGACAAACATACAAATCGAGTTCCTGCCTGAGCGCCACATTCAAGGAACGTATTCCACCGCCTATCGGAGTAGTTAGCGGACCTTTTATTCCCACATAGTAATCCTTGAACATCTGCATGGTTTCATCAGGCAACCAGGAACCGGTAGCATTGAAAGCTTTCTCACCGGCCAAGACCTCCATCCATTCAATCTCTTTTTTACCTTGATATGCAGCTCTTACTGCTGCATTGACAATAGCTTGTGCAGCAGGAGTAATCTCCGCTCCAACACCATCTCCCATAATAAAGGGTACGGTAACACAGTCGGGTATTATAAGCCGGCCGTTTTCTTTCGTAATTTTCATATCCTGAACCTTTTCTACCTAATAATTCTATTTACTGTTTAATGCCGATCCTGCTCTAAACCAGCCAATTTGCTGCTGGTTGTAGGTATGCAGCACTTCAAAGCTCTCCTGTTTTCCATCTTCATGCTTCACAATCGCCATCAATGAGCGTCCCGGAGCAAAAGAACCGAGCCCCACAATGGAAATAATATCATGTTCCTGAATGCGATCATAATCTTCCTTATTGGCAAAAGTAACCGCCAACATACCCTGTTTTTTCAGGTTTGTTTCGTGAATGCGTGCAAAACTCTTGGCAAGAATCACGCGTACATTTAAGAAACGCGGTTCCATGGCAGCATGTTCACGAGAAGAACCTTCTCCGTAATTTTCTTCCGCCACTACAATTGAAGAAATACCCTCAGTTTTGTACTGCTTTGCCACGGCTGATACCGCTCCGTATTCTCCGGACAAGCGGTTATAAACTGTGTTCGTCTTTCCGTTAAAAGCATTCACCGCTCCCATCAACATGTTATCTGAAATATTTTCCAGATGGCCGCGGAAGCGTAGCCACGGTCCGGCCATTGAGATGTGGTCTGTTGTACATTTCCCCTGTGCTTTAATCAAAAGGGGCATATTCAGCAGTTCATTGCCATCCCATGCCGGGAACGGCTGAAGCGCCTGTAAGCGAGTGGATGCAGGATCAATTTTTATCTCTGTTGCAGCACCAGCTGGAGCCATATATCCACTGTCTCCTTGTGCAAACCCTTTTATCGGGAGATTCTCTCCTTTTGGTTCATCCAGCATCACTTGCTCACCATCAGCATTGGTCAGCTTGTCTTTCATCGGATTGAAACAGAGGTCACCGGCAATGGTCAGTGCCATAGTCAGTTCCGGCGAAGCCACAAATGCATAGGTATTTGGGTTGCCGTCGGCCCGTTTGGCAAAATTCCGATTAAAAGATGTTACGATTGCATTTTTACGGGTCGGATCATCTGTTATACGCTTCCATTGGCCAATACAAGGACCACAAGCATTGGCCATTATGGTTCCTCCTACCGACTCAAAAGTCTCAATCATTCCATCGCGAAGTGCAGTTTGATAGACTCTTTCTGAGCCTGGATTCACAATCAAAGGAGCCTCTGCTTTTATTTTCTTTTCAATAGCTTGACGCGCCACTGAGGCCGCCCGACTGATATCCTGATAGGAAGAGTTGGTGCATGAACCAATCAGTCCCACCTCCATCTTCCGCGGATAGTCGTTGGCAATAACCTTTGCTGCGAATTCCGAAATCGGAGTCGCGGCATCTGGAGTAAACGGGCCGTTAATATAGGGTTCCAATGCAGACAGATCAATTTCAATAATCCGATCGAAATAGTTTTCCGGATTGGCATACACCTCCGGGTCTGCCTGTAAATCGGTAACAATAGCATCGGCCATATCGGCTATTTCCGCTCTTTCCGTTGCACGAAGATAGTCGGAAATCTGAGCATCATACGCAAACAAAGAGGTTGTTGCGCCCACTTCCGCTCCCATATTGCATATAGTCGCTTTTCCGGTAGCTGAAAGAGAAGTTGCTCCTTCGCCGAAATATTCAATAATGGCATTGGTTCCGCCTTTCACGGTCAATATTCCTGCCAGTTTCAGTATCACATCCTTAGGAGAAGCCCATCCACTGAGTTTTCCGGTCAGCTTCACCCCAATCAGTTTTGGCATTTTCAGTTCCCATTCCATCCCAGTCATTACATCCACAGCATCTGCACCCCCCACACCAATGGCAATCATTCCTAATCCACCTGCATTTGGCGTATGCGAGTCGGTACCAACCATCATTCCTCCGGGGAAAGCGTAATTTTCAAGTACCACCTGATGGATTATTCCCGCACCCGGTTTCCAGAACCCGATGCCATATTTGGAAGAAACATCCCGCAGGAAGTCGTATACTTCCCGGTTTGTAACGTTTGCCGTTTCAACATCTTCACTCGCCCCTTTGTATGCCTGAATCAGGTGGTCGCAATGCACGGTTGCCGGCACGGCCGATTTCTCTTTTCCTGCATTCATAAACTGCAATAGCGCCATCTGAGCAGTAGCATCCTGCATCGCTACTCTATCGGGCCGGAAGTTTACATAATCTTCACCGCGTTTATAACTTGTTTCCTGATTTTCGTCAAACAGGTGAGCATATAGAATCTTTTCAGCTAAAGTGAGAGACCTGCCGACGTTCTTACGTGAAATGAATACCCGGTCTGTAAAAGTGGAGTAAAATCTCTTTAGCATTTCAATATCATGCACCATAAGATTTATTTTTTAATGTTGTCAATTAGGCGTTATTGGCGTCATTTTGTTTTATTAATTGCATATTATTGCACCTTTTAACATCTAAAACACCTTTTAGTGCCACTTTCGCAAAGTTAATTAATATTTTCATAGAAAACAATTCATTAAAACAATATTGCCATCTTATTAATAAGAATTAATTTTGCCGGAATATATATAGAGACAATATGAATAACGATAAGAAATACAAGGGTCACATAACTGTACTGATGGCAAATATTATCTGGGGATTGAATGCTCCTATTGCTAAATCGGTTTTAGATTCTTCAATTACACCCTTGTCTCTCACTACTTTTCGTTGTTTCGGCGCAGCAATTATATTCTGGCTGCTCTCTATTTTCACAAAACGTGAACATGTATGCCACGAAGATTTACTGAGGTTGTTCTTCGCATCTCTTTTCGGCATTGTTTTAAATCAGGGAACTTTCGTCTTCGGACTTTCACTCACTTCCCCCATCAATGCCTCTATCATTTGTACAATGGCTCCCATTGTCACCATGATTGTAGCTGCTCTCTATCTTAAAGAACCAGTGACAGGAAAGAAGGTTATTGGTATTTTTCTGGGTGCCACAGGTGCTATGCTACTGATATTAAGCGGCCACAGTGTCACAACCGGCAAAGCCGGCAATATCTGGGGCGATTTGCTTTGCCTTGCCAGTCAGCTAAGTTTTGCCATCTATCTTACAGTATTTAAGGACCTGTTCGGGAGATACTCCACTGTTACCCTCATGAAATGGATGTTTATCTATTCTTCTATCTGCCTCACACCTTTCTCTTATTCAGATGTGGCTGCAATCAATTTCTCTGCAGTATCATTGCATGTGTACGGAGGAATTGCTTTTGTGGTGTTAGGCTCCACTTGCCTGGCGTATCTGCTAGTGATGATTGGGCAGCAGAATTTACGTCCTACCATTGTGAGCATGTATAATTATATCCAACCCATCGTCGCTTCGTTTATTGCTGTTACCATCGGGATGGATACTTTAGGCTGGTCGAAAGCCGGTGCCATTGTGCTGGTGTTTCTGGGAGTCTACATTGTGACTCAAAGCCGGTCCAAAGCACAGATGGATGCCTATATTCTGACACAGAACAGACAACGAACAGAGGAAGAAAGACCGGAAGAACTCTATAGAAAAGATCTGAATCAAAATATTAAATCATAAGAAAATGGAATCATTCGCCGCCATCGATTTTGAAACAGCCAACGGACAGCGCAGCAGTGTGTGCAGTGTAGGGGTCATTATAGTAGAAGACGGGATTATAACCGACCGCTTCCACAGCTTTATCCGTCCACGTCCCAACTTTTATACATACTGGACCACCCAGGTTCACGGAATGACATTTGAGGACACCAAGGAGTCGCCCGATTTCCCCGATGTCTGGGCAAACGTTTCATCCAGATTGAACGGGTTGCCGCTGGTTGCCCACAACAGTCCTTTCGATGAAGGGTGCCTGAAAGCCGTTTTCAACCTCTATGGCCTCTCTTACCCTGATTACCAGTTTTATTGCACCTGCCGCCTCTCCAAAAAGATGCACAAAGGATTGGTAAATCATCAGCTGCACACTGTTTCCCAACATTGTGGATACGATTTAAAGCAGCATCACCATGCCCTGGCCGATGCGGAAGCCTGCGCAAGGATTGCCATCAACATGTTTCAGGAAACTCGGACCGAGAGTTTTGAGGAATTGCATGATTTTGTAAAGCGGAACTATTAAAGCTTAATGAAAACAAGGATTCAGTCATGAACAGCGACTTCGAAAAAATACTTGAAAATAGAGGAATTAAACCTACAGCCATGCGAATTCTGGTTCTGAAAGAATTGCATTCTCAATCAGAGGCTATGAGTATATATGATCTGGAACAGAAATTCAATAAAGTAGAAAGGACTACCCTTTTCAGGACACTCAACACATTTGAAGAGAACAATTTAATACACAAGATTGACGATGGCTCAGGAGCCGTCAAATATGCTTTATGCCAAGAAAACTGCACCTGCAAGCTAGAAGACTTACATGTACATTTTCTGTGCATGAAATGTAAAAAGACATTCTGCCTAGAGAATATTCCGGTTCCATTTGTTCAACTACCTGATAATTTCGAATTCAAAACTGCCAATTTTGTAATAAAAGGAATCTGTCCACAGTGCCACAAATAAATGCACTACTGTTGCATGTTATTTATGCCTATTTTTGTGACAATAATTGTTATTAATAAGTATAAACTACAACAGATTTATCGACATGACAAGTTCAGAGCAAAAATTGTATAAACAAGCATGGCTATTAAGCCTTTTCACAATCTTGTATAATATTGCCGAAGGAGTATTCTCAATGCTCTTTGGATACGAGGACGAGACCCTTGCCTTATTTGGTTTTGGAGTTGACAGTTTTATTGAGGTCTTATCCGGCATTGGAATAGCTGTAATGATTTTGCGTATCAAACAGAATCCGCAAAGCCATAGAAGCAAATTCGAAAAAACAGCATTAAAAATTACCGGCACTGCTTTTTATCTTTTATCGATAGGATTACTAGCCGGAATAATAACAAACATAGTTTCTCATCACAAACCGGAAACAACACTCTGGGGGATAATTATATCATCCTTATCAATCCTCACAATGGTATGGTTGATGCTTGCAAAGAGAAAAGTTGGTAAAAAACTAAATTCCGACCCTATTATTGCCGACAGCAATTGCACCAAAGTTTGTGTGTACATGTCTGTAGTTCTGCTTGTATCCAGCCTTATATATGAAATTACAGGCTTTGCATATGCTGATGTGATTGGTGCAGCCGGACTGATATATTTCTCCGTCAGCGAAGGGAAAGAGGCTTTTGAAAAGGCTAAAGGAATAGAATGCAGTTGCTGCTGTTAATAGCATATCCGGTTAGTTTAATAATAATTACTGGCCGGTAAGCTAATTTAGACTCAAAAGTTAGGGTTGAACTTTTTGCAAGTTCAACCCTTTTAATTTACTTGGTTTTTATCACGAAATCCAAAAAAGATTATTAGTTTCCTCCAGAAATAATAATCATGACCAAACCTGTGATGAATAGGACAAACATCAGAGTCAACAAGGCATTGATTGTTTTTGAAGCCCCTTTAAACTCTTTCCAGATAAAGACTCCCCACATGGCCGCAATCATAGTGGCACCCTGTCCTAATGCATACGAGATAGCTGGACCTGCCTTACCTGCGGCAATGTAACTGCAAGCAGTACCAAGTCCCCAGATAATTCCTCCCAAAAGACCAACGACATGAGTCTTGATGTGTCCCTTGAAATATTGGCTGTAGCTAACAGGCTCGCCAACAAAAGGTTTCTTCATGACGATGGTGTTGAAGATGAAATTACTGGCAAATATACCCAATGAGAAAATAAAAAGAGCCGAATAGGGGGTTGCCATGCCGGCGGTTGGCGATTCAAGATTCTCCAAGTCCATCGCGGCAGCTACAAAACGATAGAAGAAAGACATCAAAACACCGGCACAGATTGCTACAATAAGGCCTTTTTTCTTCGTTTTACTTTCTTCATCGCTCTTCGTCATTTTACCTGAGGCAACACCATTAAATACAATGGCAACCATGATTAGCGCTACGCCCAGGAACAAGATTATCGGATCGCCCTTAGGGGCTCCGATATAATTTATAAATACCCCTAAGACCAAAGCCAGCCCAACTCCTACTGGAAATGCCACAGACATGCCAGCCAGTGAAATAGCGGATGCCAACAGGATATTCGATGCATTAAATATTATACCTCCGATAAACGCACTCCAGAAATTTCCACTATTCACCTGCGCCAGGTCCTCAACAAAACCTCTTCCATGTTCGCCGAAGCTTCCAAGGGTAAATCCGAAAACAAGCGATAAAATGAGTATACCAATTACATAATCCCAATAAAAAAGCTCATAGCGCCATGATTTAGAAGCCAACTTCTGAGTATTCCCCCAAGATCCCCAACAAAACATAGTTACTATACAAAGTAATACCGCTAATAAATAATTCTCTACAATAAACATATTTTTCAATTTAATAATTAAATAATCGGGTTAACTAATTAAAATAGTTGTGATTTAAAATGCATTTTAGGGAAGCTGCATTCTAAAATTGGTCAATCACAGATGGCTCTGCATAAATTATGGCATCTCCAAAGTAAACCTGAGCATTTGGATTTGGATTCAGCCATTTAAAGCTGACTTTATGCATCTCATCTTTCAATTGATATATCCAATACAGATCTACTTTTCTGGAATCTTGAGTGGAAACAGGCAATTTTATCACTCCCATATCCTTTCCATCGACCATTACGCCAAGTTCTGCGATATAGTTATTATCCGAACATTGCACATATCCTTTAAACACAACCCCTTTTCCGGTAAAAGCAACATCCAGGACCTTATCCAAAGCTTTCCCGATAGACAACTTATCTTTCGGGAAATGCCCTTCGAAGGCTTGTTCGTATTTAACAGCTACTGGCGTCTGGCATTTGATTTCAACATTATTGGCTGTTACCTTACCTCCATTCGCTGAGATTACGTCTAATGCCTGTTTATAACTTACACTGTAGGTTTTATTCAAAGAGAAGTTTGAATGTGAAAACATCCGATCTCCCACTCCCAATAATGGTTTTTTCCAAACTTCGGGTATCTTACTATACCCAAGCATAACCCCCAGAATACCCCCTACGGTTGATGGATTGCAATCTGCATCCTGTCCGCAACGCGTAGATATTTCCAATGACTTAGCAAAATCTCCTCCTCCATATAACAAACCAATTGCAACATAAGCACTATTGATTAAAGCATCAATGTCCAAAGGAACAAAAACTCCGTCAGGACATCCAATGTCGTTGCTCCATTTCTTTTGGCATTCAAACCAGGTCTGTTTCCAATCACTGGGGTATAGTTTATGCCATTTGATGACATCGCTGATACATTGATAGAAAGTACTCTTTGCAGGTATTGTTTTTAATGCTTGCGAAACAATGTACTCTACGTCATCTGATGTATAAGCTATTGAAAGCATGGCGGCAACAAAAACTCCTCCATACCATCCATTTCCATAATTCATAATATGACCTACTTTATCAGCAATGGCAGAAGATGCATTCGGCATGCCAGGTGACATAATGCCAGCGAAATCAGATTCGATCTGAAAATCAATATCATCGGCATGAGGATTATTCAACCAGTTACCAGAAGCTGGAGGCATTATACCGTTCAAAACATTGTTTCGGGCTACCTGATTGGCATGCCAAAGAGGATAACTGGCATGAGCAAAAGCAATGGCAAAGGAGTCGGCAGGTGCATTAAGGCCCAAACGGTCAAAGACATCTACAAAGGTCAGATTCACATAAACATCATCATAAAGTCCAGGGAAATTATCGTAATACCATTTAACACTTTCATCATTCCATTTCAATGGAACATAGTCCTGAACCATTGTTCCATTATATAGAAACTCAACCGGCCCTCCATAAGTGCAACCTATTGTTTTTCCAGCCCATCCACCTTTCACTTTATCCAAAAGCGTACTTTTCGACATTGTCAATTTATGGGGAATATTTGCTCCTTCGTCATTCAATGTTAAACCTGACGCTGAATGAGCCACATAGACCAGTACAAAAAAACATATCAATAATCTATTCTTAATCATAATATCTTAGTTTAATCAATTTCGTTTCTATAAGGAGCCGATGTTTGAGCCCCCATACGGGTCACCGATATGGCCGCTGCTTTACAGGCAAACCGAACAGCTTCCTTTAATGGCATCTTCTCCATTAGCCCTACAGCCAATGCCCCGTTAAACACATCTCCGGCAGCGGTTGTATCGACTGCTTCAACTTTAATTGATGGAACTATTTCATGTTGAGAATCTTTGTAGATCAATGCCCCCTTTTTCCCTAAGGTAATTACAACACAAGCAACACCTAAATCACATATCTTTTTTGCAGCCTGTAATGCCGACTCCTCGTCTGTAACTTTAACTCCTGAGATAATCTCGGCTTCCGTTTCATTTGGAGTAATCAGGAATAATTTATCCAGCAAATTATTTGATAACTTCTGAGCCGGGGCAGGATTCAGGATGACAGGTATATTCTTCTTATGTGCTATATCAGCTACAGTCTGAATGGTCGTCATCGGTATTTCGAGTTGCATCAGTACATAATCGGCCTGTTTGATCAAATCCGGCAAATCAGGAATGTCTGACGCATGCAGGTTCGCATTTGCTCCGGGAGCAACAACAATACAGTTCTCAGCGCGATCATCCACAGTAATTAGAGCAACACCCGAAGCATTTTCAGGATCGAACAACAAATTCGAGGTATCTATCCCCTCATCTTCGAATGTTTTCTTTGCTCTCTCTCCAAACGTATCGTTCCCGACTTTGCATATAAAAGAGACATCGGCACCTAACCGTGCCGCGGAAACAGCCTGATTGGCCCCCTTGCCGCCTCCATTCATTAAGAATGTGCCTCCCAGAACCGTTTCTCCGGGTTTAGGTAAACAATGAGTTTTAACAACCATATCAGTGTTTACACTTCCAACGACTAAAAGTTTTGATCTTTTCATAGTATTTTATTTGTATTTCATTACCAATTATCTGATCTGTATTGAAGTAAAGGAAGACCATTAACATCAAACAAATCAGGAATTGCATCGTTTGTGAAACAATATCTGAAAGCAACTGGTCGGATTACCTTTTTTGATTCAATAACAATCTTATTCTTTACATTTTTCACAATTGTTGCTTCATGAAAGATCTTATCATCACCAGCAATCTGAAAAGTACCGAGTTTATTCTTCCCGAACACTCGTAACTTATCCGATGACTTAATATTCAAGACAATTTTACTGCCTGAAATATTCCAACTTTCAATGCAGGGATGATTAAACTCTGATTGAGGAAAATATTGTTTTGAAACAACAAAATTCGCAAGCCTTTCTCCCGCATCTTCCTTGTTTTTAGGATGTATATCATTTAAATCATCAACCAGATCAGCAACTGAGACCATTCCTACACCGGGAAGGTTTTTAGACGCCAGCTCCTGCTGCTCTCTTAGGTATGCCGCCTTAATCCCTGCATAGCCATTCCATGGGGCAATCTGAACTAAATAAAAAGGAAGATCACTTTTGAATTTGCTTCTCCACATTGTAACCATAGAAGAAAGAAGTTTTGAGTAGTCATTATAATCGCTATCCACATTTGCTTCACCCTGATACCATAGAACTCCTGCAAATTTATATTTGGATACGGGATTTATCATTGAATTATACAATCCGGAAGCCCCTTTGGGAGCCCAGCCCCACGCCTCAATATTGGATGCAAACATTTTTATACTATCACTCTCAAAAGATTCTTTAGGCATCCAGGCCTGGATACATGTTCCTCCCCAATACGAGCCCACTAATCCTACTGGTTTATTTATTACCTTATTCAATTTCTTACCAAAGAAATAACCTATCGCACTGAAATTGGGTATTGTGTTTTTGTCACAAACCACCCATTTACCTTTGCAATCGCTGCGGGGATATTCATCATAATCTTTCTCAATTTCAAAAAAACGAATGGAATTATTCGCGCTAGTATTTAAATCTACCGGATTGCTAAGTCCCCATTTGCTATTAAACTCCATATTTGATTGCCCGGAGCACAACCAAGCCTCGCCTAAAAGGAGATCTTGGATAGTAACCAATTGTTTTCCGCAGATGAATTTAATATTAAATGGTCCCGGTTCTGCAGGAGTTTTAATCGTTGCCTCCCAAATACAACTTGCATCAATAGGTACATAGGTTGTATCTTTATCGTTCCAGCTACAAACAATTTTCAGTGTCTGAGCTCCCGGTCCCCATCCCCACAATTTACAATCAGATGATTCCTGCAAAACAGCATGATCACTTAATATGGAAGGCAAACGAAGTTGCACTTGAGCCCAAGTTGCTTCAGGCAGAAAGAAAGAGATTATCAACGCTGATACTTTAATTAACTTCTTCATTATTTCAAATTCATTTTTTATCAGTGACACGATTAGAATCCAGCCACTGTTTGTATTGATTATATAGTCTTACAGACTCTTGGTTTTCATGACCGGCATAAGCTTTTGAACCAGGTTTATTCATACATCCGATATATTGATAACACAGTATTTTATCAACAAATGGAGAGAGATCTTCCATCTGTTTCAATATCCGTGTTTCAAAATCAGCCGGCAATAGATTTCCTTTGGTTCCTTCTTCGAAATAAAACAGTTCCATATCGGCCCATATTCTCGATCTTGAAGCTTTCTGATGGGCTTTATGCAAATTCTCAAAATATTTTGCCGGTTCACCCAATCTAGTTGAATTGACTCCTACCCCATCCTGATATGCTATGATATCGATATTCATCCGTTCCAGCTGTTTTATGAAATGATCATCACATTTTTCAGCCTTAATATTGTAAGGGGCTATTATGTTTACGCTATTAGGCATTAACATCTTTGCCGTCTTCGAACAATCGTTCATATAATCAATGAATGCATCGCTAAAATAAGGTAAGAGGTATGATTCATTCGGGAAATACCATCCGTAGAAACTTTTATGATGTCCGTATTTTTCTGTAATTTCTTCCATTGTTTTAGCTCGAAACTTCCTTATCCCAGGATCCGACATTAGGAAATCTCCTTTCTGGCAATCGCCCCAAAAATCATTCCCAACAAAGAATTTGATACCCACTTCGTCGGCGGCAGAAAGAATGACTTCAAACGGATCATCGCAACCTAACCTACGTTGAGGTGCTAATTTAGATGGGTAATAAGCTTCTCCATCCTGAGCGATTTCCTGTAAAACCAGATACTCGAATCCTATCTCACTTATTTCGCGAATTTTCTCTTTCCATTGTTCTGCAGTAAATTTAGCTAATGCCGGGTCCCAATACTTCCCTTCAGAGGGCAAACAATGTTGGAACTCAAACCAAGACCCTGAGATTGGTTTGATATTAGGAGATTTTGTAGCTGAATTAAACAAACTGGCCTGTAATTCTCCCGGAATAAGACATGCTGCTGAGCCAACACCCATTAATTGTAAAAAATCTCGTCTGTTCATTTTTTATTTTCATTTAATTGGACTAAATTTCACTAAAGTAACCCCGTGATAAGGTACATCGGTCTCGAAATAGTCGTTATAAAGACCAAGTTCTTTCTGCCTCCATAAATCACGTACCATATAATTCCCTTTCAGACCCAGTTGAGTCATATTCAAGGCCATTTTATATTTAATAGTCTGAATCTGAACACTTTCATTTTGATCCCAGACTATAGCATACGGATCAATATTGAAAAATCCAACTGCAACAGAACCATCTTCCAGCGGTTTATACCATATCTGTCCGTTTTCTGTAAGTATTTTTTTTGCCGGCATTGCTGCTGGATCCTGGTCAATAGCGATAACTTCATCGTTCGTAAGCAGATTCAAAGTAAAATCGTCCATATTGTCCATATCGCACCCAATAAGCAATGGGGCAGACAACAAGCACCAAAGACTAATATGAGAGTATTGTTCATCCGGAGTCAAATAAGAATCATGGGCTTTTGCTCCCCATCCCATTCCTAATCTTCCTACTACCAGCATATCCGGATCGTTGAAACATGAAGGTTTGGTTACCGAAGCACATACATCCTGGAAGCATCCTATGGCGGTAACAACATTCCACTCATCGGTAATATCTCTTGTGGTTCGCCAAAAATTGCCACCAGCTTCTTGTGCCCAATTCCATACATTAGGCGCACCAAACCCCACACAATAAGTAATATCCCTATTAACCCGATCCAATGCCTTTTTCATTATGGCATAAGGTTCCTTGATCAGATCTTCTGTTGGAACAGGAACAACTTCGTTGTATGAGCAATAATCATATTTAAGATAGTCAACTCCCCAATTGGCCCAAGTCCGGGCATCTTGTTCTTCATGCTTATAACTGCCCAAGTAACCACCACAGGTTTTCGAACCCGGAGATGAATATATGCCAAACTTCAACCCTTTAGAATGAATATAATCACTTAAGTCCTTAAAGTCGGGAAACTTACTATTACCAAGAAGCTCGTTGTTTTCCGTTCTTTTCTCAGCTTCCCATCCGTCATCGATATTAACATATGTCCATCCATGATTTATCAAATTTCGACTCATAAAATCGGCAGCATTCTTCACTTTCTGATCGTTGACACTTAATCCCCAGCAATTCCAGCTGTTCCAGCCCATAGGTGGAGTCAGGCATATCTTATCACCAACAATTATCCTAACAATCCGGAAATCACCGCCTAGCTCATTATCAGCCCTGACAACCACATTATATGTACCTCTTTTTTTTAAGAGACCTGTTATCCGACCCGTTTCTTTATCGATAGACAAACCGTCAGGAAGCTGATACGCCGTAAATGCAATCGGCCTTTTTCCTGTAGCGGCTACGGTATATAAAAATGGGCTATTGGGTCTTACACCAAAAACTTTTGGAGAATTTATTTTGGGGATTTCTTTTTCTTTAGGGGTTAATATATACTTTTCTGTTGTTATTTTTTCAGGCAAAACACTTTCAGGGGTTATGTTGCCGGATGTTTCAAATTTCACATTCAACCAATCGGCATGGTCATACATAATCCCATCTCCCCCTTCAGTTACTAGCAAGGCTACTTTTTGAACATTCTTTAGATTAACAGAAAATGGTTTTGCAGGTGTTCCTTTTTGCATGATTCCACTCTGCCATATAATCTTTTTATCGGCAATAATCATAAATTCCATTTTCCCGCCAAAATCATTTTTATCATCTGCTCCAACCAAACCTGATATTGACTTAGCTTTACCGTGCAAGTTCAATAGGTAACGGCTGATTGAATGTGTACCAATTCCTCGCTCATATTTTGTTCCTGCCACCTCCAAAGAAGTTCCTAGAACAGATTTGTTTACTTGGGCACTCCCCCAATCCTGCAACAGATAATTAACGTTCAGTTCATCTAACCAAACTTTTTTAGAAAAGGCACAAAGAGGCAAAAATAGAAGAATCAATAAAAAGTTGTATTTTTTCATAATACGATCTTTTTTATCAAACATCTTTTCACGAACAATTCAAGATATCTCTGATGAAAAGATGTTTTTATTAATTACTATAAAATTATTCTTTTACACATTTAAGATAATAATCTTTTTTATCTGTTTTGATTTTAACAATATAAATACCGTTCTTAATTCCTGTTATATCAATTCGTACATTGTTATTCATTGATTGTAACACAGCCTTCCCATTAATATCATAAAGAACAACATTTTTAACTACCTGATTTTCAGAAATTGATATTAAAAGAAAATCACTCATAGGATTCACAATCCTTATGTTGCTTTCATCATTATTTTGAATGCAATTAATGCCTGTTGAGGAGTTATATTTAAAAGACTGCTCATTAGACCAATCACTCCATTTCAAATTGTGATCACGATACCTGATTCTCCACCCATACATATTACCATCTGTTAATGGAGCAACAGAAAATGTCTGTTTAAGCAAATTTAATCCTTTATTTAAATCAATCAAACTACCTTTATTGTCAATACCAAAAATATTTCTCCAATCTTTGGTGAGATCTAACATGGGGGCAGAATAATTTCCAGGAACTGAGGTGGCTTGAAATTGAATGGTCATTAAACTATCAGCCCCGTTAAATGGAGTAGACAATAAATAAATGCTATCATTCTTTAGAATTGTCGACACACACGAAGGCATTTCAGGCTTAGGTTGATTCAGCTTACGGTACCAAGAGTCCATCAATGTGATTTTGGGGACAGAATTCTTGGCCAAGTCACCTACATCGTAAACTTTAAACACATGCGATTTGTTTTTTACGTCAATATCAGCATATACAAAAAAGTTTCTGCCATAAGACATATTTACCAAAGGCAGATCAACAGCCGAAGCAGAGAAATAATCCCTGTCACCACCACCACCACCGTTGCAAGCAAAACTTATGTCACCGTTTGAATTGGCAGCCAAAGAAGATGCGACTCCGTACTCATATGCGTGCGTATGACCGTAGGAGAGCTGTTGAGCTTTCGAATATTTCTGCATTATACTCAGAATCTGCTGCGAATATTGGGACTGCCCAGCTTGCCACAACTCACTGTAAGGGCATTGGTGAACAAAACAAAATACACGGTCTATGGAAGGACTATTTTCGGCATCATTCAGTACCTGTTCAAACCAGTTTTTTTCCTGATCACCAAATGTGTAGACAATATTTGCATTAAGCCCAACAAATAAGGTTCTTGCAACTTTAAAAGACCAAAAACGTTCCGCTATTCCTTCAGGAGTAGAAAATGGCGATATATCATCGAACTTCATATATCTATAAAAGAGAGGACTATCCATTTCATGATTTCCCGCAGCTATAGCAAATGGCAATCGGCAACTAAGGGGTTCCATCGGATGCAGGAATTCGGTTGTATATGCTCCAATATTATTGCCGTCTTGTAAGCAATCGCCTGTGTGCAAAACAAAATTCAAACTATCAGCATAATTTTCTCCAAACAGGTTTTTCATTTGATTTACAGCACTGTTTACAACAATCGTTGTCAGATTTGGATTTTGCTGGGTATCGCCAAAAAGCAAAAAGCGAATGTGACCATCGGAATAAGTCGGATCGGGCTGGGTTCTAAATGAATATACCGGAGAAGTTCCACTACCACTGACCACTTGATAATAATACTTAGTATTAGGTTGTAGATCTGTTAGCTTCACAGTATGCCATATATAAGGGTAACAATACACCATTTCATTACCGCCGGTTTTGCTATCAATTAAAGATGTAGTGGTTCCATAATTCACTTGAGTTTTTACTGTCGATGTATCCTGCCAGGATATGTACATGTAATCAGAACCCGGAGTTTGCAAGTAGGGTTTAACTACAGGAATATCATACACATATTTGCTTGTATGACCATAACCTCCCATTTCAGATACCTGCGCATCGTTCAATGCTCCGTCGTAGATCGATACTTCGGCTACATCTATAGCTCCATCCTCGCCATCATTGTCTGCAAATAATAATATTTTTTTATCTAATGAGAAACGGGCATCGCGATATTGATTATTGCATATCTTAATTAAGTTGCCATCCAGATAATACTTATAAGAAGAGCCCAAACCAACGGATATTACTAATCGATACCATTGATTTGGAGAAATTGCAAATGTACTGTATCCAGTATCGTAGGTACCAATATTTCCTGTGAGATTAACAAAACAATCTCCATCAGAAACATTTGTCATATCTGTTTGGAAAAAAGTATACCATGTATTTAACTTAGGAACCTTAAAATCAATTACAATAGAATAATCATTTACGTTTTTCTCACCGCTCTTTGGAAGTACACTATTGTTTGCAGCGAAATATGTACCAGGTTTAATCGTAACAGCCCCATTTGATGCATCTGGTCCGTCAACTTTTTGCAACCCTGTTCCAATTAAAGTTAATGGAAATCCCGCATCTGCTTTCAGGAAATTATTTGAGTCATCAAACTTCCAGCATCCCACTCTATTTTGGCTGAAAGAAAAACAAAAATTCAAACTGAATAATATCAGTGTTATTACTAACTTTTTCATATCTTATAAATTCATGGAAATTAAAATTGGTAATAAACAAACCCTCTCCATAAACAATTATGCATAAGAATAAATGATGTATATGGAGAGGTGTTCTTATTCCCAAATGGAATGATTTAGTTTCTGAGACATTTCATGAAATGATCTTTTCCATCTACTTTAACTTTAACAATATAAATACCTTTTTCAAGTCCCGACACATTTACTTTTGTGTCGTTTGTCATTGATTTAATAAGTGCCTTCCCATTTAAATCGTATATTACAACATTTTGAATTTCCTTATTATTTGATGTAATAATAGAAATGAAGTCCGATGCCTGATTTAATATTATGGCATCACTTTCTTCATTAAGTTGAGCATTCAAGATGCCAGTCGGGGTGTTTCCTGCTCCGCCTAGAACTGCAATCTGAGTATCACTCAAAGTGCCATCATACAATGCAACTTCAGCAATATCAAAATCTGCATCGTCTCCATCATTATCAGCAAATAGCAATAACTTTTTATCTAAAGAAAAACGGTTATCCATATATTGATCATTACATACTTTTGCCAAATTTCCATCTAAATAGTACTTTTGGGAAATATAAGGAGAATTTAAATAGGCAGTAATTACCAACCGATACCAGACATTTGGAGAAACTGATGCATCAGAGTATCCTGGTGCATATGCACCAATGTGTCCGGAAGTGTTAATAAAGCATTCACCGTCAGAAACATTGGTTGAATCAGTTTGAATGAATGTGTACCACGTATTTATAAAAGGCACCTTGAAATCTATCACTATAGAAAAATTGTTCACCAATTGTTCATTTTCCTTAGGAGTAATGCCGTGATCTACAATAAAATAAGAGCCTTTCTTAATAGTTATAGCACCATTATTTGCATCAATGCCGGATGCTTGCTGAATTCCGGTTCCAACCAAAGTCAGTGGTTTGCCTACTTCTGCTTTCAAGAAGTTATTTGAATCGTCAAATTTCCACCAGCCTACTCTATTTTGACTATAAGAAAAACAAATATTAAGGCTAAGAATTACAAGAGTAAAAATTATTTTTTTCATAAAATTCAATTTAAGAGATTAAAACAATGTTTAGAAGAAATGTAGGTTATATTCTATATCTATAGAATTTTACAAGAGAAATTGATAGTTCTTTTTTGTTCGGAAAAGAACACTTATTGGAGGATTCCAATTCACATGTAACATTCTCAAAAAAACATATCCGAATGGATTGTCTAGCCATAGGATACAAACTTTCAAGAACGTTGCATTCGATTTATTTTCGAATTCGACTGTAAGTTTTACATTTTTAAAAAACTGTTTTTTCATAAAACCTAATTTATAGAAATACACCTTTGTAATTTATATTATTAGCTAAGAGATACAATATCATAAAGAATAAACGCTTATATATTTTTTAAAACGATATTCATTTCAATCATACTCAACAATAGAGATTCCTTTGCTGGTTCCGATATATATTCTATCCTGATGGACTGTTATAGTTTGCACCCTATTATCAACTAACGGACTATTTTCTATTGAATAAGTAGTCCAGTTCTTTCCATTGAAAAAAACAACCCCTTTATCAGTCCCCGCCCAAATAAATCCTTTCTGATCTTCTGCTATACAAAGAATCAGATTGGACGGTAAACAGGAATCCTCTTTTTTATATATCAACCAATCCTTTCCATTAAATCTGGCCAGGCCATTTGTCGTACCAATCCAAATGCCATTCTTTGAATCAGCACATAATGAGTACACATCATTATCAGGTAATTTACTATTTGTCTTATTATATAATTTTGTTCTCCCAGATTCATTATAAACTGTTAAGCCATGATATGTTCCAAACCAAATATTATTTTTTGAGTCACTGCTAATAGAAGTTACAGTACTATCACCCAGGTTTATTTCATCTTTTTTATAAGAATTCCATCGACCATTTATAAAAGAATACACACCACAGTTCCAATCACCGACCCAAACATTTCCATTTCGATCGCCGTTTATTGCAAAAATGCATCCGGCAGGTTTAATATCGGTTATTTGAGTCCAATGTTTGTCGTCATCACTTCGATAAAGTCCACCACCCCAAAGTCCAATCCACTTGACGTTCTGTTTATCAATATAAAAATCATGAATAAATGCATTTGCCGGACCTACTTGCTCCCATTGCCTTTCTCCAAATTTATATATCCCATTCCAGGTTCCAACCCACATATTGTTATCCTTATCAAATTGAATAGAACATATATCATTTCCAGGTGAAAAAGCATTGGAAATCCTGCATTCAGTCCATTTGGTTTGTGAATGAGCATAGAATGCTATCATCACAAAGAAAACCATGACTATTTTTCTATTATTCCTCATTTTAAGTCGTATTAGTTTTTGTTATTCCTGAGCTTTAAGCCAGTTCATATAATCTGTATATAGCTTAGATGAATTCGGGTGTCCGACGTAAGCCTGAGAGTCAGGTTTATTCATTATTCCAAGATATTGATAAACCAGGATGTTTTCAACAAAAGGAGATATGTCCTCCATTTGCTTTAGTATTCTATTGAAATCTGCTGGAATCAATGGACTTTTATAAACCTCATTTTCAAATTCAAAAATCTCCATGTCTGCCCAAAGTCTTGCACGACCAGCTTTGGCATGTGCCTTGTATAATGCCTCGAAATACTTACCGGCATATCCTACTTTTGTTTTCTTCACACCAATTTCATCCTGATAAGCAATAATATCAATATCGAGTTTTTCGAGCTGCCGCACATACTGGTCGTCCAAACGAATTGATTTTGTACCATAAGGAGCGATTAAATTAACAGAATGAGGTGTTAATTCCTTTGCGACTTTATTGCATCTATTCACATAGTTGATCGTTGTATCGTCAATGAAATTCCAAAGGCCAGATTCATTAGGATAATACCATCCATAAAAGCTTTTATGGTGCGAATATTTTTCAGCTATTTCTTCCATCGCTTTTTCACGCAGCTTTGCCACGTCCGAATCAGTCATCATCTTATTCAAATCCTGCCAATTGCCCCAGAAATCATTGCTGATAAAGAATTTAATGCCGCATTCGTCAGCTGCTGCCAAAATTGCTTCGAGCGGATCACTGCAAGCATAATCACGACGAGGTTGAAGCTTAGAAGGATAGTAAGTTTTGCCTGCATTAGCCACAGCCATCAGAACAAGATATTGCATACCAGTTTCACTAATCTCTTTAATCTTAGATTTCCATTGCTCCTCAGTAAATTTTGGCAAAACGGAATTCCAATATTTTCCTTCCGGGCCGAATCCATGCTCAAATTCAAACCATGATCCCATTATAGGTTTAATTTGAAGATTCCTTTTCCACTCTAAAGAAGCATTAGATGCAAACAAATCGTTCATCAGCAGCAACGATGCAGATGCCAATCCACAATTTTTAAAAAAACTACGTCTATCCATAATTACATATTTACAAAATATTCTAAAAGCACAACAACTCACACAAATAGGTCATTATATTACAGCCGATTTTTCTCTTAAATTTTTCAGCAAATACTATTCGGATGCTATAATAAATACACATGGAACTTTTTCTTCTTCAATTGTCCAGTGATTAACTGTTACTTGTAATAAGAAAACCCCATTCCTGAGAATATAATTTTATCCTATCTCCTTATTAAAAATTAAACGACTATTTTTAACTCTTTTCTTCTACCCTGTCAAGTATATAAAAGAGAATTTATTTATATGTGTCTGAGGATTCATTTACATAAAAAACAGATTGATAAATTCTCTTTCTATATAAACTCACACTTGCAAGGTTATTTATATAATCTCAACATGAGTGATTGGTTTTTCTCTAATTTACATTTTAATACTTTGTTTGTCTTTCCCATTTCCTTATGAGAATACAAATTTCTAATTTTGTACGCCTTATCATTTGAGAATGATATCTCATAATTATAAATATTGTCCTTTATATTTTTTCCATTCCATTCAAAATTTAACTCCGAAGGCTTATCAGATCGGTTAGAGAAACAAATTGCCCATTCATTATTAATTAAAGGTCTCACCCATATTTCAATATTATCTTGAACCGTATCATATTTAAACCCTTGAATCCCTAACGAGTCCTGGCTTACAGCTATTATATCTTTGTTTTTTATAAGATTCAATGTTTCCTGAGAAATATTTCTTAAATCGTTCCCTAAAATTAAAGGAGAAGCCAATATTGCCCATAATGCAAAATGAGTTTCTTCTTCAAAGTATGATAAACCACCATTCCCAATTTCCATCATATCCATATCATTCCAGTGACTAGGGCCAGCCGCTTTTCTAAGTTTTTCCTGATCTCTTAGATTTACGATTTGCACTACTCCATATCTGTCTTTTGAACCATCAAAACAATTATTAATATCGCCGGTTGTTCTCCAACTATGCCCAATCTCTTTGGCCCATTCCCAGGGTTGATTATCCCCCCATTCACAAAGGCTGAAAAAAACGGGACGTTTCGCGGCATAAAGCGCATCTCTCATGGTTGTATAGGCTTCTCTGGCATTCATTAGTCCTGCATAACACCAATCGTATTTCAAATAATCCACTCCCCATTCAGCAAATTTCAATGCATCCTGAAATTCATGGCCACGGCTTCCAGGATAACCGGCACAGGTTTTATCACCCACGCAACTATATAATCCAAACTTCAAGCCTTTTGAATGTATATAATCTGCCAACGCCTTTATTCCATGCGGAAATTTTTCAGGATGGGGTATAAAGTTTCCCTGAGCATCGCGTTGCATACCCATCCAACCGTCATCTAACACAATATATTCGTATCCTACATCTTTTAGCCCTAAGTTGACAAATGCATCAGCTATATCTTTTACAAGCTGTTCGTCTATTTTAGTTCCGAAAGCATTCCAACTATTCCATCCCATTTGCGGGGTTTTCCCTAAATTTTCAAACTTCTGCGAAAATGAATAAATTGAAAAAAAGAGAAGAAAAAATGATAATAATATTTTATTCATATAAGGATTCATTATTTATTGGCTATGAATTCTATTGTAAAGCAATTTTAAAAACATCAGAGAATACATTTACTAATTAATGCCCTCAAGTTGTACATATTAAAATAATATGTACAACTCTTAAGACATTAATTAGCACTCAAATCTGAAAACTTACTAAGTTTATTCTTTCTGATAAATACGGAAATTATCAAAATACATTGCAATCGGTTCAACCGGAGCAAAGTCTTCCACACGAATATTTAAAGAATAGGCTGTCCAAGTACCTGTATAACCCATCGGAATTATTTTTTCCAATGGAATATTCACTGTTTGCCATACTCCCATATTTTGAACAATAAATGTTTCTCCACTCATTGGAGTTGGTGCAACAGCCCAATAATAATAAATAAAGAAATTAGTGGTTTTTACTGGCAATCTCATATTGAGCTCGAACCTTAGGGTATACTTATCTGGATGCTGCATCATATCCAACGTATAATTCACATCACTCGTGAAGAAGTAGAACCACCCTAATCCATTTGGATAAGTAGCCTGATCTACTTCAAACCGAAGGTATTTGCCAGATGTAGGCTTAGGATCCTTCCATTCGCCAACCCATTGCTGACCAGTTGAACTTGTATAGGGGAAGTCTGAATCAAAAGTAGTGATTACATTGTGCTTATCCTGATAATAGCCAGGACAAACCGCCTCCACATTGTATTTCTTGTTGATAGCTTTAACTCTTACATTTGACTGTACATTAAGAGGAACTTTGGCTGTAATATAGTTATCTGTCGCTTTTATTACAGGGCTTTCAACGCCACCAAATGAAACAGTTGTATTTGAGCTACTAACTTCATAGAGAGATATGAATTTCCCGTAAATCTTGATTGTATCGCCAGGAAGAGTATATTCATTGAACATGCCAGTCAGCTGAAGATTCGGGATATCAATTTTAAAATCAAAAGCTGTTTCTCCGCCGGAAGTCATAACAGTAACTTTGTTATTCACCTTTTTAGGCAGTTTTACTGGCACCTGTACATACAAAACATCATTTTCATAATACATATCTTTCATTTGCACAGTAACATCATTAAATAGAACTGAATCTGTCTGTTCAAAATTACCTCCCTGTATAGCAATCCAATCTCCCATCTTTCCACCTATTATAGGAGTTTTCAGGTCTTTGATTGTTGTCACTTGACTAAAAGTGGGCAATCCAGGAGTTCCATTGTCATCGTTTTTACACGAGGTGATCGAAACCGTTAGTAATGTCAGCAATATGAGCATTACATTCTTTGTTATATTTATCGTTTTCATATATAAACCATTTTAAGATTAATAATTACCACCCCGGGTTGTTTGTTTCAATATATGGATTTACATTTACAACATCAGCTGGCAATGGTAACAAAAGATGTCTTTGTTCACGTCTTTTAATAACTCCATTTTCATCTACTCCACCAATGGAATTCATTGTTTGGAGATAGATCCCCCAACGCAATAAATCAAATCGGCGAATACCTTCTGCAGCAAATTCTTTTACTCTTTCTTGAAGAATGTATGAACGGAATGATTCTTGTGTCCAAGGATTTATAACTCCAATTTCCGAAACTTTTTTGCTCTTGTTTCGATTATTTAGTTTTTCAACCTGTGTAATTGCTTCGTTTGTAGGTCCTCCATTAACTTCATTAGCAGCCTCTGCGTAAAGCAACAGAACTTCAGCATAGCGAATAAATGGCCAGTTATAATCAGTTCTTTTGCCATCTAATGGCACTGAGACCTGCCTGAATTTCATCAGTTTAGAACCATACAAGTGTGCATCATACCTTAAAATATCGGTAGTTTTGTATCCATCAATACCCAATCTGACCTTCACACTATCTTTCGCAGGATAATAGCTCCATTGAAGCTGGCCTGTTGATTCAACATAATTAAATGGAGTACGGTGTATCACTCCCCATGTGATTCGTTCATCTGTATCATCAAAGAGTTGGTACCAATGATCACGTTGTACATAATAACCAGAAGACATTTGACCATTTTCTTTATAGTATCCGGCATAATCAGTAGCAACATAATTACTCAAAACATCATTACCAGCCAGTGTCTGGAGAGAGAAAATAAATTCTTTCCCATTTTTACTTGCCGGATTCCACAACTCCTGTTGTGATGAATAAAGATCAAAATCACCTAAGTCAATAAGTTCCTTTGCTTTGTCCATTGCCAATTTATAATAAGCTTTTGAATCGAAGCTTTCATAACCGGCTACCAGATCTTTTTCGAATGTTTGTTTTGAGGGATATGGCACCCGCACTTTGTTATTATTATCATCGAAATAGAAAGGAACTCCTTCCATCACAGAAATCTTATTCCCTTTAGCCATAGAAGCTGAACCGATAGTACAGTATACTTTTGCCAACAATGCCTTCGCTGCCCCACGGGATACATGACCTTTTACAAATTCGGCATCATGAGTGGAATACATAGCAGTTTCAGCAAATTTCAATTCATCAATGATATATGCATAAACATCCTTTATCGGAGAACGAGGCAAGTTGAAATCACCTCCTTCTGAAACTGATTTTTTAAACAAAGGCAGATCACCATAGTACTGAACCAGGTTGAAATAAGACCATGCACATAGAAAAGCCAATTCACCCATTGCATTATTTTTCTCCTTTTCAGGAATATCCATCTGGTTTATCAAATAAGAATGGTACTGCGCTCTATGAATACATTGGTAATAATATTTATAAAAGTTTATGTTAGAGCCATTTTCATAGAAATTACCCGCACCGATGTCACCAAACGCCCACGTCGGACCAGTTTGATAATCTGTATCAAAGTTTGCTATCGTATGGTAATTCCCCCACTCAAAACCAAAACTCATTGCATTGTATGCACCTGAAACAAGTTCTTTATAACTCTTTGCAGCAATCAGATTATCTCCTGATACAAAAGTATAAGCCTTTTCATCAAGTACGTCTGAACATGAACTTCCCGCTACAAGTATAAATGTTGCTGCGATGTATTTTAAAATATTATATTTCATTTTATTTACTATTAAGAATGAATACTTTGCACTTTAGAAAGTCACCTGAATACCCAGATTAAATGTTCTGGCACTTGGATATGAATCCATATCAACACCCCGACGAGAAGTATCACTTCCAAAAGTGTTTACATCAGGATCATACCAGCGGTATTTGGTAATTGTAAAGAGATTGTTAACAGCAAAAGTTAGATTTACAGCTTCAATTTCCTTGATCGGATTATTAAACCTATAAGTTAAACTTACATTTTTCATACGTAAATACTCTCCATTTTCAACGAATCGATCAGAGGCTTTCAAACTTCGTGTGTAGGTAATGTCTGCTCTAGGGAATTGTGCATTTTCTCTATTAGATTCAGTCCACCTGTTATCCCATACAAATTTCGGCATATTAGTAGTTGAAGCCATATCATAATTTTTCATGTTAACATTCAAGATATCATTACCCTTTGTGCCTTGTAAAAAGAAGCTCAGAATAAAATCTTTATAAGTAATAGTATTTGTTATACCATAAGTAAAATCCGGATTAGTATTACCAATAATAGCTTTATCTTTATTGTCAATAATTCCATCACCATTATTGTCTTTATACTTAACCTGACCAATCATACTCTTGATTTTAGCATCTGATTCATTTTTGTACAATGGATTTGCTCTTACTTCCGCTTCATTGTCAAAATATCCATCTTCCTGATATCCGTATATAACACCAATAGGTTCTCCGTTTCGTCTCAGGAACATACTTTCCAATCCCCAGCAAACATCAGAAAACTGATCAGAGTTCAATCCACCAACTTTGTTTCGGTTAAAAGACATATTTGCATCCATCCTCCATGTAAAATCTCTGTCTTTAACAATTAAGAAATTACCTGAAATTTCAAGCCCTTCGTTTTGAACGTTTCCATAATTAGATGCCATAGAAAGGAATCCAGATGACATGTCAGTATATACATATTGCAACAGGTCGTGAGTTTTCTTTCTATAAACATCGAATACAAAATTCACCCTATTATCAAAGAAGCCAACATCCATACCAATATTATATTGATCTGTTGTTTCCCACTTCAAATTCGGAGCAGCCGGTCCTCCCCAACGATCTTCTGCAAATCCATTGGTAAGAGCCCCATTAACAGGATACTGTTGAACAGTAAATCTGGACCGTGTTGCATAAGCGTTAACACTTTGATTACCTGTTTGTCCGTAGCTAAATCTCAGCTTCAGATTATCAAAAATGTTTAGGTTTTTAATAAACTTTTCTTCTGACAAACGCCATGCTACAGCTCCAGAAGCAAAGTTAGACCAACGATGGTTTGCTAAACGGCTTGATCCATCTCTACGGAAAGAAGCAGTAAGCAAATACTTATCAAGCAATATGTAGTTTACACGTCCCAGATAAGACATCAGTGATGTCTTTCCTTTATTTGAATAGTTTTTGTTTTGAACTATAGCTGCGTACATATTGTTTTCTTCGTTAAGGTCATTAGCAAATCCAGAACCACTCATGCTTTTTCCACCCCAATTCACATTTTCATATGACCAACCGGCAACTGCGTCAACATGATGTGCTTTATTAATATCCATATTAAATGAAAGCAATGATTCTGTTGTCACACTTTCATAATAGTCATCAGCCTGCGAAGCGTAACCATTGGTCGGTGCCACTCCACCGCTGATATATCTATTGTAATACTGATTACGTTTACTCTGACTATATCCATAACCTAAATTCTGTCTGAAATTAAGATGTTTATTAAATGTAATCGTAGCATATGTTGAGTTGTATAAATTCATTGACTCCAATAAATTTTTTGCAGTCCGAACATAAAGATATGGATTTGATAATCCATTAGAAAAATCTTCTGAATAACCAGATGGCTGATCTGGATCATAAATATTTCTTGTCGGATTAAAACCTATTGCATCATTAACAATTCCATAAGTTTCCGTATTTGTACGAGCCATACGATTCAGAGACTTTGATGCAGTCAGATTGTTTCCTATCTCAAACCAATCTGTCACCTTGCGGTTAATGTTTGATCTTACAGTATATCTTTTAAAATAAGATTTGAGAATAATTCCTTGTTGATCCAGCATTCCCATCGAAAGCATATATTGTCCTTTTTTATCACCACCAGATAAACTCAGATTATAATCTTGAGAAAAAGCTGTCTGATAAATCTGTTTCTGCCAGTCTGTACCATTATTCATATATCCATTTGCAAAATCCTGTGGACTTGGAAGATAAGTACTGTCTACATTCACAATTTGACCAGTATTGGGATCTTTTAGCTTCTCAAAAGTCCATCGGCCAGGGATTGGAAATGGTAATGATTCATCTGACACATAATCTTTTCCATCATACTTGTATCCCATGATGGTTTCTTCATTTCTGAATTGTGCATATTCAGAGGCGTTCAGAACTTCGATCAACTTAACAGGTTTTGATACACCATAATTTGCACTCAATTCGATCTTTGTTCTTCCTTCACTCCCATTTTTAGTTGTAATCAAGATAACGCCATTTGCACCACGCGAACCATAAATTGCTGTTGCAGAGGCATCTTTCAGAACCTCTATGGATTTAACATCGCGCGGGTTAATTAAACTCAATGGATTATTGGTTTGCTTGGTAGCATAATCGGTGTCAGGAGCATTGCCTGTGTTAAAAGGTACCCCATCAATCACATACAAAGGTTCTGCACTGGTTGTAAATGAGTTTGCCCCTCGAATCTGAATGCTAATCCCTGCACCAGGTGCACCGTCAGACTGACTTACCAAAACACCTGCAATCTTTCCTTGTAATGCCTGATTAATGGTTGCAGGAGCCGTTCTCAAGATATCTTCACTTTTCACAGAAGCGATAGAACCTGTCAAATCTCTTTTCTTTACGTTACCATAACCAATAGCAACAACTTCATTGAGAACTGTGACCGATGTTGTTATTTTTACATCAATTACTTTCCGTCCTTTTACAGCTTCTTCTATTGTTTCGTGACCAATAAAAGAGAACTTTAAAACAGCATTTTTTAAATCTCTGACACTAATTGCGTATTTACCATCAATGTCAGTAATAGTACCATTTTTTGTACCTTTTTCTGCTACAGAAACCCCTATGAACGGTTCTCCATTTTCATCAAAAACAGTCCCTTTTACAGTTCCTGATTGTGCATAGACAGCCATTGCAGAGAGAGACATCAACATTAAAAGCAAACCTGCTTTAAAATGCTGAAAAGTCCTGAATGATTCTTTCCATTTTTTCATAAAAATTAATTTTTAAAGTTGAGTAATTACTATTTTTCTGTCGATTCCGAAATTAAAATTCTCACCAAAAAAACATCAAAATATCTATAGTTTTTGCACACTGATTTTCATCGATTCATTTCCATTAGCATTATATGTCGATATCTCATATAAGTTATTCTGGAACTTATTTTTATCAACATATTCAATAATTGAAGCACTTTCATTATAAGGGATATTTACTAGCAGATTTCCATCTTTATAGATATAATACCCCAATAAATTCGTCTTATTTTCAGGTGATTTCCATTTTAAAGCTGCTCTTCCATTCTTATTGATTTTAAGAGTTGATTCGGAGACCGGATCCGGGGCAGACAACTTGGGAAGTTCGCCCGTGTTGCAATACTCCATATAGGCATTATGGTATTGCTTGTTCACTTGCAAAGGACTATAATAATGGCTATACGCAAATGTTATGATTTTATTTACATAAGGATTCACTGCATCCAGCTGTTTCCTAAAACGTCCAAGAGAGGCTGTCGTCCAAAACCTTTGATCAAAGATCTCTACATTTGCCCAAAATTTCAAACCGGGTTTTGTATTAACCGCCTGTCGAATATTAGAGAACCATTCAGGAAGTGTTTCAATTTCTAACCCTCCTGCTCCAACGCAATCCTGAGGTGAGAAGATGTCTCCGTTTTTAAAATGCGTCCTGGCAAAAACTGATTCCCAAATTTTGCGGTTCTCAGCTGCAGTGCCAAGTTTCTGATTTACAAAAGGAGAAAGCATGAATGGCATATCGGGAGTTAGCCTATTTAGATGGTCCAAATTTATATTCAACGCATTCGCAAGAATAAACTGATTTTCTTCTGTGTTGGCATGTAAATTATCTACCTCCCATACCCAATACCAGCCATACATAGTATCACCATATTTTTTCTTATAAAGAGCTACTAATTCATCGGCTATTTTATTTCCATTTTTCATCTGTTGATAAAGCCAATCGGGTGTAAAATCAACCGACCACCATTTATCATTCATATTTAATCCAACGAAGACTTTAAGTCCACACTTTTTTGCATTACGAAGGCATAATTCCAGAAGATCTTTCGAAGGTTTCTCATTTTTCCCAGCATAAGAACTTGGATAAAGGTATGTACTCCGGCCATTTTTATCAACTAATAATGTAGGTGCAAAAATGAGGTATTTCATTCCTGCCTCTTTTAAGGTTTTCAACTCCTGAAACCATTGATCATCATCCCAATTTTTTACCAGGGATTCTTGAATGAAAGATCCCTCTGCAATCGGGTAAGAGCGAGCACGATTTTTCTGTTCGAAGGTATACTCATTCAATATTCCATTCAACGTCTCAATATAAGTGTTAAAACATAGTTCATCTTCATACAAATTTATTACTCGTCCACCTCTTTCCAATACTTCTTTGTATGCTGGAGCATAACCTGTTTTCCTGCCAAAAGCAAGAGAGATTTCTCCATTGGCATCTACTAAATAATCATTGTTATGATCGTGCCCCACAAATACGCCCATCAAATCCTTCTTCTCGAGAAAGGAAGAGAAAAGGCCACAATTTATATTGGCAGAACAGACTGCTTCCTCTTTCGTACCTATCGCGGAATTAATTCTCAAGATTTGATCATATTCAGGAAGAGGGATATGAAAAAAAGCGAGTGAAGGAAGCACTTTTCCATTCTCTTTTGCATAGAAATCCCTCTGATTACGATACCATTCAATCTGATCAGGCTTTATCCAGTCATAGACTCCAAACATCTTATTTTTTGGATAAGAATGAGAATCAAAGAGATAAAGAAGCCATTTATTCTGGCTACCATCCGAAGATTGGATAGGAAGAACACAATTTCCCGCTCCCGAAATCCCTCCCTCGGCATTGTATGTAATATTGTAAGGAATTGTTTTCAGCACCTCCAAAGCCTGCAACTTTGTTAGGTCTGTTTCAGTATCATGATTACCAAAAGTTACAGCAAAAGGAACTTTGGCTTCTACCATAGGCAAAGTCACCTCTTTCCATTCTTCCGTTGCTCCCCAGGATACAATAACATCTCCGGTAATAATTACAAGATCGGGCTGCTCTTTTTTAATTAGACTTCTCATCAGAACCAAGGTACTATCATTGTATTTTTTATACCCGCTCCCTTTTACCCAATGAATATCCGTAAACTGAATTATCTTGAATTTTCCAGCATTAAATTTTAATTTAGGCAGTCCCTTACAACTTTTATCTTCTATTGTTCCACATATGAGATTCTTTCCATCAACATCTTTACTACTGACAATCGAAGGCTTTGAAAAAAGGTTCTGCAAAGAAATGAAAGAGATTATCAATAAAATGAATATAAACATCCTATTGCTAGAAAGGACTGCATTAATTTTCGTTTTTTTCATTATTCTGTTTTTGTAAAATAAGACTACAAACAATCTATTAATAACAATAAAGTTGAAATTCAATTTCAACGCATTAAAATCAAATCTAAATGATTGTCAGTTCGGCTTATTCTAGCTGATCTAATACTTGCCAGCATTGGTAAAGTCCGCGCGGAACGTGGAAACAGCCTTTCCATTTCCCGCCTTTTAGTGGCAGAAGAACCTCACCACGACGATTCAGGTAGCCAAACCACTCGGGATATTGTGGATCTTTAAAGTGAGTCCAAACGTAATTATGCACTTTTTCAAACCATTCAAGACACTCTTCCGAGCCAGTTAATTGGTAACCCTTTAGCAAGGAAATCATGGTTTCAATATGCACCCACCAAAGTTTCTGGTCCCATTCCAATTGTTGTGTAGGATTACCTAGGCGATCTTTGAAGTAGAATATTCCTCCGAACTCTTTATCCCAGCCATAATTTACCATGGTTAGAGTGGTATTTTTCGCTTTTTCAATCAAATCGGGACGATTCAGGCGCTTACCCAGATCCATGATAAACCACATGGCTTCGATAGAGTGTCCTGGATTAACCAATCTCCCATCAAAACAGTCTGATAATTTACCATCTGTGGTTACATTCTCAATAATGATTCCCCCCAACTCTGGGCGATAAAAAACATCCATCACTTCATGAATGCACGTTTCAATCGTCTTATCCAGGAAATCTTTATCAAGCAAAGGCTCGATCTCCAGTGCCAGGTTACAAAGTATCATTGGAAGGGCAAAGTTCTTCAAATCTCGAGTTCCGGAATATACCTTATTCCATTTACCTTTGGGATTTTCAACTTTAGAAAGGATAATATCAAATGTTTTCTTGGCAATTTCAGCATATTCTTTATTACCTGTAGCCAGACTAAGTTGTCCGAAAGCCATAGTGGCAAAAGTGTACGAAAAGATATTGTAAGGTTCAACCAGAGGATTTCCTTTACGGTCGAGAACGAAATACCAGTTATAATTGCCATCATGACCGTACTTTCTCAGGAATTCACCTCCTTGCACGGCACAATCCAACCATTCTTGTCTTTTTTCCACTTTGTTATACAACATGGAAAAAAGCCATACTTCCCTTCCTTGAAGCCATATGAATTTATCGGTATCAAAAACTGAACCGTCTCTTTCCAGACAAGTGTAATAACCACCAAACTCTTTATCCTGTGAGTTTTCAATCCAAAAAGGAAGAACACTATTCAATAGTTCATCCTTGTATTGTTTTGCCAAATTTTTAAAGTTCATAGAGATTTATTTAAATGTTAATATTCTTGGCAGATTAACCAATTGCAAAGCAATTGAATATATCATCAGCCTATGTCTTTCGAAAAGACATAGACTTTATTATATTAAGTCAAAGATTCGTTTTTTTCTCTACATAGTGTAGATTTCTTCAGAAACACTATTTGTTAAAAGGGGTTCTTTTTCCCATATCCTTTCAATCTCTTCGAGAGATTTTCCAGTTGTTTCAGGAACCAGTTTCCATACAATCAAGATGTATGGCACGCACATTATGGCAAATAAGATAAACGTTCCGGCCGGAGTCAGGTTCTCAAGCATCCAGGGAGTAAGCTGACCTATCAGATAGGTGCCAACCCATAACGAAAATCCGGCAACAGACATCGCCAATCCTCTCACTTTGATGGGGTACATCTCCGAAAGCAATACAAATATGACAGCACAAATTGATACGGCACAACAAAAAATGTAAGCCAGAAAACAAATAAGAAGGAATACATTCGGAATTGCCAATGCCTCGCCTTCGATAAAATAAAAGGCTATCATAATCAAGGAAACAATCATACCTGTCACTCCATAGTAAACCAACTTTTTCCGGCCTACCTTGTCGATGATTGTCATGGCTAAAACGGTCGTCAACATATTTACAACACCCACAAGCACCTGATAGAACAGAGAGTCTCCTCCGGAAAGTCCGCTTTTCTCAAAAATAGTAGGCCCGTAATACAGTACTGCATTAACACCCATGAACTGTCCCAAAATAGCGATGGACACCCCAATCAGTATTGCTTTGAAGATACCAGGTTTGAAAATTGAAAGCCATTCCGATTTGTTATCCGACTTTGACACCTGGCGGGTTTCGTTCAGTTCGTATTGTGCATCTCTCTCATTACCATATATATGCTTTAGAATATCCTGAGCCAACAACTCTTTTCTTTTCAGGATTAACCAACGAGGACTTTCAGGGATAAAGAAAATAACTAAAAAGAATAGCAAGGCTGGAAGAGATTCCATTCCTAACATACCTCTCCACACTTCAGTATGGAATATTTTCTGCATTACCGGGTAATCTAGTTGAGCTGCTCCATTCTGAGAGTATTGCAACAAACCATAATTAACAAGATATGCGCCCAAAAACCCAATAGTCACAGCCAACTGATAAAGTGATACCAGCCTACCTCTGTATTTAGCTACAGAAACTTCAGATATATAAAGAGGAGAAATAATAGAAACTACCCCAATACCAATTCCCCCAATCACACGGTAAACAACTAATTCATAGAAATTGGCCGATATAGCACAACCAATGCCTGAAACAGAGAACAGAACTGCAGAGAGAATCATCGTTTTTTTTCTCCCAAATTTGTCGCTTAAAACGCCAGCAAAAAGAACACCGAAGATAGAGCCTATCAGTGCACATCCCACATACCACCCTTGTTGAATGGGATCAAGAGAGAAAATAGAGGTAACCTGAGTAATTGTACCTGAAATAACTGCTGTGTCGTAACCAAAAAGAAAACCTCCCAATGCAGCCACAAGTGAAAGAAAGAGAACATACCCAATATTTAATGTTGATTTCATAAAAGATAAATTTTAAGGCCATTAATTTAAGGCTATATACCAAAAATAAGTACTTAAGATCATCTACTTAAGGTAAGTATCAAAGATTATCTACTTATAAAGATAAGTATTTAAAGTTGTTTACTTAGGGTAAGTACTAAAGGGTGTCTACTTAAGGTAAGTGTTTAAGGTTATCTACTTAAAAGGATAAGTATTTAAAGTTGTCTACTTAGGATAAGTATTTAAGGTCATTAAAGCATTCAACGTATAAAAAACGTCAAGAAATACTTAAAACAGAGATGTCATGCAAAAAAAGCAGGCAATCTCAGATCAATAAATGTTAGACTTAAATTCATAATATTAAGGTTTTAGGAAAACTTAAGTTAACTCAGATAAAAAATAAACCACATGCAAACACAACAAATATACAAAATTTTATTATCAAACAAATATTTAATCGATTTTTTTTGAAATATAGATTATTTTTTATTATAATTATCTTACTATTAAATATTTAAAATAATTAATTAGCATAATTATGCAACTAATAAACAAATATAAAAAACAAGTTACACCACTCTTGAAGTATTAACAATTAACACTTTAGAAAATTATTTTAAAGATATTAACGAATTGCGTTTTATAATAATTTATTATTATTCTTTATGTATGGAATAGTTAAAGCTTAGATACAGGATAAAGCAAGAATTGCCACCAGCATGTTTTAGAGAACTCAGAACAAGAGGTAGATATTCTTTAGTTTGTGTTAGACAGAACTAAAGAAGTGAACCAAAAAGTGGGTATTTTCAACTATGCTATTTCTTTCTCATATTTTGGATGATTGGCCGTTCAGCATTTACACAGTTAAATAAGCAGTGTCAAATTTTCATATTAATCACCAACAACCTCATTTAAACATTATTTAATGCGTGCGGTGCAGTAAAGTCGCCGCACTATTGTTTATATTATATAAATCAACCTTAATAACTAAAAATCTATGAAAAGGTTACTATTCCTGGGAATTATTGTAATGATGGCACTTATAAGCTGTGAGAAATCACATCCGGATAATGGAATTCCCGAATGCATTGAGAGTAAGATAAAGGAATTAAGCACCTCAGTGCTGGCTGGTAAGGATGCAAATGTCACGGAATACAGATTTCAATGGAAAAGAGTTTATCTCTTTGATCCGGCGATGTGCTGTGATATGCCGAGTCCGGTGTTTGATTCAAACTGTAACTACCTGGGAAGTCTTGGAGGATTTGCTGGAAATACCATGATTAACGGCGAAGATTTTTCGAAAGCGAAATTCATTAAAATCATTTGGCATAAATAACATTGATTATGAAAAAGCTTATTCTATTATTTCTCACTCTTTTCATCTTTGGCTGCTCTGAAGAGAAAGACAAGATTGAATGGTCTCAAAATTCGATATTACTTCTAAAAGTAGACTATACCACCAATAAGTTTGAAGGAGGAAATGTGCAACAAATGAATGGAGACATTTCCAGTTCTGATACAATTCCTATTGCTGTGAATTATAAAGCTCCGGGCGACTTTGGGAACATCTCCCTCTATTATCTCCCTACAAATACTTTAATATTCGATGGTTCGATAATCTGGATGGGTACAGGTGTGATTAAACACCCGAAGGAATTTGTACCCGCAGATAAATTTGCTCTTTTAAGCAATCCTATTGATAAACCCGACGATTTCATGTTCAAATGCATATTCGGTCCTTCGCCGACTGATTATTCACTTATCTGGAATTCAATAAGCAAACTCAGGATTGTTGCTGAATACCTTAAAAGCAACAAGAGGATCAGCCTGTTTCTCTATACCCCGAGCGTTGGAATAGGAAATCCCAAGGAATGGGATTGGATTGTAATTATGGACTAAGCTGTGCCGTATATATAAGTAAAGCGACAGCCTACCCGGAGTAAATTCCAAGCAGGCTGTCGTTTTAATTATAAATGTACAGCAAGTTACTGAATGCACATTTATTTCTTTTTGTAATATTTCAATGCTTCAGGCATAACCTTCTTCAGGTTTGCGATACGAGCCTCATCCGAAGGGTGAGTACTCAAGAAAGCCGGAATTGATTTTCCGCCCTGACTCATGCGTTGCCAGAACTCAACAGCCACTTCAGGGTTATATCCTGCCATTGCAGCAAATACCAATCCCATTCTGTCGGCTTCGTATTCATTTTTTCTGGAATAAGGAAGCATATAACCGTATTGTGCTCCCAGTCCAAATACTTGTTGCGCCAGCATCTGAGTGGTCGACGACTTCTTCTGCATCAAAGTTCCAAGAGCCTGTCCGCCATAAGAAACCAGCAACTGCTGACTCATTCGTTCAGCCGAATGCTTAGCAACGGCATGAGCAACCTCATGGCCGACAACTATTGCCAATCCGGCTTCGGTCTTTGTGTATGGCAAAATTCCTTCGTTCACAACAATCTTTCCTCCCGGCATACAGAAAGCATTGGCCGATGTATCTTTCACTAAATGAAATTCCCAGGCAAAATTCTGTATTTCAGATTCCAATCCCTGAGACTTTAAATAAGCTTCAACAGCAGTTGCAATGTTTTTTCCCACACGTTCTACCATTGCTGTATTCGTCTTATTTGCAGACATTTTTGCTGTACCCATGTACTCCTTAAAGCTTTGATTGCTCAGGCCCAGCACTTCAGAATCAGAAACAAGAAGCAGCTGCTTACGCCCTGTTAATGCTACAGTGCTACATGCACTTATAAACATTACTAGAAGTAAAATTCCCGGAAATGTTTTTAATCTTTTCATAGTCACTCTATTTAGTCTGTTATTTATTACTTTATAACAAACAAAAATAATTAAAAAATAGTTCCGATGAATTATTTAACGTTATAATTTCGTCAATACTTTACACACCTACAATCTTTACCTCACGAAAAAGGATTAACAATCAATTAGTAGATAGTACAGTACAACTTTGTAAATTATTGGTCCGTCTATAATCTTTGGGCGTCTCTCCCTTCAATTTCTTAAAGGTACGGTAGAAATACGGAACGTCATTAAAACCAACAGCATAACATACGTCAGTTATAGGCATTGTGGTTTCACGAAGCATCAGGCAAGAGGATTCAATGCGATACTCATTCAGGATAGTAATAAAGGACTTCCCAATTGTCCGCTTTAAAAAGGAACAGAATGAAGAACGATTCATGTGAACGTAATTTGCAATATCATCAAGCGAGATATTATGCTGATAATTATTGGCAATAAACCGGTATACTTCCTGAAACCTTACCGTGTTACAATCCTGTTTATTGCAAAAGCCCACAACACTAGTATCATTCGAAGAAGATATTACCACAAATAGTTTAATCAAAGAAGATAATTGTTCCATATCATTTTGAAACGACATCTTAGTCATTATTTCCTGAAGTGTATGCAGGGTATCACATTCAAACTTTATAGCCTTTTTATGTTGATTGATATATGAAATATACCTTTTAGTTTCCGGAAAAACAGAAGCACATTTATCAAATAATGAATCCGGGAAAATAATCGTGATATTTTCTATTTTACCTTCATCATCATGAATATTCTTATCAAAAGACCAGCAATGTGGAATATTTGGCGGGATAAGAACAACCTCTCCTTTCGAGAAACTTTCCATAAAATCGCCCATAATACGCGTTCCACTTCCTGTTATAACGTAAGATAATTCCCATTCAGCATGCTGATGAAACGTAATTTGCTCATCGCATACTATATGAACATAATCATAAATAAAAGACTTATCGTCAAAGATAGGAACATGACAATATTTTATGTTCTCCTGCATTTTTCTTACCAAAAATTGTTTATTGGGCAAATATAAGACAATAAATTATAAAAAAACGACAATACTGCTGTAAGAGAACTAAATATCTTTGCAGAATATTTTTAAATAAACAATCTATGAATTACATTTCTTCATCTTCGTTTACAGACACAAAAAGCCACTACGAAATACTGGACGGATTACGTGGCGTTGCAGCAGTAATAGTTGTTCTGTTTCACATTCTTGAAACTTTTACAGGTGGTGATCACTCAAAACAAATCATAAATCATGGTTACATGGCAGTAGACTTTTTCTTTGTTCTTTCTGGCTTTGTTATTGGCTATGCTTATGATGACCGTTGGGGCAAAATGAGTCTGAAAGGGTTCTTTAAACGTCGTATTATCCGACTTCATCCCATGATTATAGCAGGTATGGTTATAGGTGCAATTTTCTTCTACTTCCAGGACTGTTCCGCTTTTCCATTTATTAATGAAACTCCGGTTTGGAAAATGATTCTCGTTATGCTGATTGGCTTTACATTGATTCCAGTTCCTACATCAATGGATATCCGTGGCTGGGGAGAAATGCATCCTCTTAACGGACCAGCCTGGTCACTTTTCTTTGAATACATAGCCAATATTCTTTACGCTCTTTTCGTCCGGAAGTTTTCAAATAAAATGCTTTCAATCCTAGTATTTATTGCTGGGTGTGCATTGATTCATCTTGCGGTGACAAGCCCCAATGGAGATATTATCGGTGGTTGGTCAATAGAGCCTACACAATTACGAATTGGTTTTACGAGATTGCTTTATCCATTTTTTGCCGGACTACTATTGTCACGTATTTGCAAGCCAGAACGCATTAATCATGCTTTTTTTTGGTGCAGTGTGCTGCTTATTACAGTTCTTTCAATGCCTAGAGTAGGAGGAGATCAACTGTGGATAAATGGCCTTTACGATTCTTTATGTATCATTTTCATATTTCCGTTCATTGTTTATCTGGGTGCCAGTGGCACTGTAAAAGGAAAATACTCTTCCAAAATCTGTAAGTTCTTAGGCGATATTTCTTATCCGATATACATTATCCACTATCCATTTATATACATGTTTACATCCTGGGTAATGAAGAATAATATTACCACTTTAAAAGAAGCATTCCCAATTGCACTTTTTATTCTCCTGTCAACCATCATCCTGTCATACCTGTGTGTAAGGCTATATGATGTACCCATAAGAAAATGGCTTATGGCACGGTTTATGAAAAGTTCTGCTAAATAATTATATCTACTCATTTATAGAGAAGCCTCTTTGTTTATGCTGATAATATAATTTATAGGCGTAAGATTAGCAGAGCAGAATTTATCAAAAGACACTAATTATAGAGAGGAATTTTCATCTATGAAACAACACTCAAATTATTTTCAACAATTTTAATAGTAAAGAATTCGCCATATGATTGCCCCTCTTATCGATAATAAGTAATTTTGGGCTCCAAATTAAATCAAGAGTCCATTCTTGATTATTAAATAAAAAGTATTTATGGCAAATAGAATTGTTACGTTCGGTGAGGTTCTGCTTCGTCTGAGCCCACGCGACTATTTAAGATTTTCGCAGGCAAATGAATTTATTGCAACATACGGTGGAAGCGAGGCTAATGTCGCTGTTTCGCTGGCAAGCTTTGGTTTGGAATCGGATTTTGTTACCCGCCTTCCGCAAAATGATATTGCAGAGGCCTGCGTTAAGGAACTTCGTTCACACAATGTAGGTACTAATAAGATTGTTTACGGAGGAGAGCGACTGGGTATTTATTTTCTTGAAAACGGAGCTGTAGCCCGCCAGTCGAAGGTGGTTTACGACCGTGCCGATTCATCCTTCGCCACCCTTCAGCCAGGAATGATTGACTGGAAGGAAGTACTAAAAGACGCCAAATGGTTTCACTGGTCGGGAGTTGCAGCGGCTGTTTCGCAAGGGGCAGCAGATGCTTGCCTGGAAGGAATTAAGGTTGCCGACAGCATGGGGCTCACCATCTCTTGTGATTTGAATTACCGGAAGAATCTGTGGAAATACGGCAAGACTCCCGAGGAAGTTATGCTTCCTATGGTGCAGTACAGCGATGTAATCTTTGGCAGTGAACCTGAATATGAAAAAGTTCTGGATATTACCCCGGTAGGTTTCAAAGCGGTAACGGCAAATGAGGAAATGAATCTGGAAGGATTTAAATCGGTAGGCGAAAAGGTAATGGAGCGTGTACCACGCTGCAAGAAGATGTTCCTCGAGCTGCGTAACTCTATCAATGCCAACCACAACACGATAGCCGGCATTGCCTATTCCAATAATTCGCTAAAGTACTCCCGGATATACGATATTACTCACAATGTAGACCGTGTTGGCGTAGGTGATGCATTTTGCGGTGGCATGATTTACGGATTAATTGCATACCCCGAAGATGACCAGAAAGCGCTTGACTTTGCAATTGCTGCCTCGTGCCTGAAAAACACCATCAGCGGGGATTTTAACCTGATAACTGTTTCCGAGGTTGAAAATCTGATGAAGGGTGACGGCTCCGGTCGTGTATCACGTTAAAAGGAAACAACATGTTTCCCAACCATACAGAGACAAAAAAGGGGACCCATTGAGGTCCCCTTTTAAAGCTATATGCTATTGAGCTGATTAGTTGTTTTCAGGACGCAGTTTACGTACAACTGCACCGGCCTGCCACATTTCGCTTTCACGAAGTGCTTTCAGTTCTGCTTCCAGACCTTCACGGTAGTCAGGTTTAGAGTTAGTGTCGATTGAGCGTTGAGCTTCGTTTCCGCACTTAACTTCCGAATACAGCTTTTCGAATACAGGTTTAGTTGCATCGTGGAATGGGCCCATCCAGTCGAGAGCACCACGTTGAGCAGTTGTAGAGCAGTTAGCGTACATCCAGTCCATACCGTTCTTAGCAAACAGAGGCATCAATGATTGAGTCAGCTCTTCTACAGTTTCGTTGAATGCTTCGGATGGAGTGTGTCCGTTTTCGCGCAACACTTCGTACTGTGCAAGCAACAATCCCTGGATGGCTCCCATCAAAGTACCGCGTTCGCCGGTAAGGTCAGAGTAAACTTCGCGTTGGAATGTTGTTTCGAACAGATAACCTGAACCTACGCCGATACCCAATGACACTACGCGGTTGAATGCGTTGCCTGTTGCATCCTGGAAGATTGCATAAGAAGAGTTCAAGCCACGGCCTTCGAGGAACATGGTACGAAGAGAAGTACCCGAACCTTTAGGAGCAACGAGAATTACGTCAACATCTGCAGGAGGAACGATGCCTGTTCTTTCCTTGTAAGTGATACCAAAACCGTGAGAGAAGTAAAGAGCTTTACCAGCTGTAAGGTTCTTCTTCACTGTTGGCCATACTTCAATCTGAGCAGCATCCGAAAGAAGATACTGAATGATAGTACCACGTTGGCAAGCTTCGTCAATTTCGAACAGAGTTTCGCCCGGAACCCATCCGTCAGCTACTGCTTTTTCCCATGTTTTTCCGCCTTTACGCTGACCAATGATTACATTAAAGCCATTATCTCTCAGGTTCAGTGCCTGACCCGGCCCCTGAACACCGTAGCCAATTACTGCGATAACTTCATCTTTCAATACTTCACGTGCCTTTTCCAATGGAAATTCGTCGCGGGTTACTACATTTTCAGTAACGCCGCCAAAATTCATCTGTGCCATTTTGTTTTCTTTTTTATTTAAAAACTAATTAATAAAAATCATTTTACTGCGGCAAACCACTTCGCCGCTATTCTTTTTTACCTCAATATGAAATTCGTTTTCGTTTATCTCTTGCTTATAGAACGAGAGAATATCTCCGTAATAACTCTCCGCAACGTATGCCACCTCAAAACGTTTAATCCGCTTCTCCTTGTACATATTTATCGGAAAGAGGTCGAGTACATGCTCAATATATTTAATGCTGTTCACATGTCCGTTAATGTCTATATCGCTGTACTTTGCGTTATACACCGCATCGGGTTCACAATCGTCCACCTTGATTCTGCTTGGTTTGTCTATGGGACACTCCTTCTGGCAGATGTAGTCGGTAATGCCTCCTCCGTGCAGGGAGAGCAAATCGGCCGGTTTGCGGGTGTTCATGTTAATCATGGCCCACACCGACCGCGCATATCCTATGGTGTTCCCCTTTTTGTCGAGTATGGCAAAATTGCGGTCCGTAAAGAGTCGGTACACATTCTCCACCCATGTTTGGATGCTGAAGTCTTCGTACTGGCGGGGCATATCTTCAAGTTCAACAGCCAGACGGGAAAGTACCCAAGTATAATTGGCCTCATTTAGCGAAGCCATGCCGAATCCTCTTTCGGTGGCATGAAAACCTGCGCAGTTAAGTAGGTGGTTTCCCAGCACCCCCATGGTAAGACGACCTGTAAAGTCTACATGGAAAGGCTCTGCCACGAATTTGTAATGACCTACCCTATTCTGCTCCATTTTTTCCCTTTCTGCTTTCTATCAAAGCCAGAAAATTACTCAATCGTTCTACCGGGCTCTTGGTGATTGCAATGCGTCCGGAGCGGACAAACTGCCACAATCCCATCGGCATAAGTTCATCGTACAACGCTTGCGTATCGTCAGGATGACCGGTAAGTTCAATAACTGCATAGGTTTGGTTTACCTCCAGAATGCGGGCATTATGCTTACGAACCAGTTTTTCAACTTTGTTACTTCCCAACAGACTCACCGCAGGTACTTTGTAAAGCGCCACCTCCTGAAAGATAATCTGATCATCGGTATAATAATGAGCCTGCATCACATCAATGCGTTTCTCTATCTGTTTGGTAACCTTCTCAATTGTTGCGGCATCCGTATATACTGTAATGGTATATTTGTGAATTCCCTGAATGGAAGAGGCCGACACACTTAAAGTTTCGATATTGAGCTGCCGACGTGTGAATATGGTTGTGACCTGATTCAACACCCCCGCTACATTCTCTGAGTAAACGTTGATTGTATATAATTTCTTGTTCATAACTATCTGTATTAGTATCCCAACAACATGTTGGTTACCGTTGCACCGGCTGGTGTCATCGGGTAAACCATCCCTTTTTCTATAACACCGACCTCGAGCAGGAAGGAGCCTTCAGCATTTAGCATCTCTTGGATAGCCTCACCGAGTTCCTCGCGCAAGTGAACGGCGCGGCTCTTTATGCCGTATGCCGAAGCAATCTTCATATAATCGGGGTTCTTCATCGGAGTGGACGAGTAGCGCTCGTGGAAGAAAAGTTCCTGCCACTGACGAACCATACCCAGATAGCTGTTGTTCAACAGGATTATCTTAACCGTTGCGCCCGACTCCATGATGGTTCCCAGCTCCTGAATGTTCATCTGTATTCCTCCGTCACCGCAGAAAAGACAGATTGTGCGATCGGGTGCACCAAACGACGCTCCGATTGAAGCCGGAAGTCCGAAGCCCATGGTTCCCAATCCGCCCGAAGTTACGATACTGCGGTTCTTTGTAAACTGGAAATAGCGAGCAGCCATCATTTGGTTCTGACCTACATCGGTTACCAGCACTGCTTCGTGATTGGTGGCAACGGAAATCCGGTTCACCACCTCTCCCATAGTGATTGGTCCTTCAACAGGATTCAGTTCTCCTTGGATAACAGAGTTGTATTCAGTCTCTTCGCTTTCTTTAAAGCTTTCAATCCATTCGGTGTGCTTATTCTCTTTCAGATGTGCCGTTACTGCAGCAAGAGTCTCTTTGCAATTGCCCACCACTGCAACGGTAGTTTTTACATTCTTGTTAATTTCGGCCGGGTCGATATCAAAATGAATCACTTTTGCCTGTTTGGCATAGGTGTGCAAGTCGCCGGTTACCCGGTCGTCAAAACGCATACCGATGGCAATCAGCACGTCGCATTCATTTGTCTTCACGTTCGGTCCCAGGTTTCCGTGCATTCCCAGCATCCCTTTATTCAATGGATGAGCAGTAGGTAATGCCGATAATCCCAACAATGTTTTTCCGGCAGGGATATCTGCTTTTTCAAGGAACTCCAAAAGTTCTTTCTGTGCATCGCCCAGTTCCACTCCCTGTCCTACCAGTGCAAGAGGTTTCTTGGCAAAATTTATCAATTGTGCGGCAGCACATACAGCCTCTTCATCAATATCGAGATAGGGCTGATAACTGCGGATAAAGTTTATTGTCTGAGGCTCGTATTCCACCTTTGCCAGTTGTGCATTTTTGGCAAAATCGAGCACTACCGGTCCGGGGCGTCCACTGCGGGCAATATAAAATGCGCGGGCTACTGCCCAGGGGATATCATCTGCATGCCGTATCTGGTAGCTCCATTTGGTGATAGGTTGTGTTAGGCTGACCAAGTCTATTTCCTGAAAGGCATCCGTACCCAGCAACGCGGCTCCCACCTGTCCGGCTATTACTACCATAGGTGTACTATCTAGCATGGCATCTCCAATACCGGTAATGGTATTCGTAGCTCCGGGACCGCTGGTAACAATACACACACCTACTTTTCCGGAAACTCTTGCATAACCCTGAGCGGCATGGGCAGCCCCTTGTTCATGACGAACAAGTACATGATTCAACTCATGCTTGTGGTCGTACAGACAGTCGTATACAGGCATGATAGCCCCTCCGGGATAGCCAAATATAGTATCTACTCCCTCCTTTAACAACGAACGGATTAATGCCTCCGAACCTGTAACCAGTTGTTTATCCATATATCTTGTTTGTTGTTTTCGTTAATAATTAAATCATTCTCACCGCCCCTTTGTCTGCCGAGCTCACCATGCTGGCATACGCTCTGAGACTTTTTGGAACATTGCGGTTGCGCATTGGTGCTGTGAATGCCTTGTTGCCTCTTTCCATCTCTTCCGAGCGACGGATGTCGAGCTCCTTATCGCTCAGTTTCACGTTGATGCTCCGTTCGGGAATATTGATTTCGATAATGTCGCCGTCTTTAATCAGGCCGATGTTTCCTCCTGCGGCAGCTTCGGGTGAAATGTGACCGATACTCAGTCCGGAGGTTCCGCCACTGAAGCGGCCGTCGGTAATCAGCGCACACTCTTTTCCCAGGTGTTTGGATTTGATGTAAGAGGTTGGGTAAAGCATCTCCTGCATACCCGGTCCACCTTTCGGTCCTTCGTAGGCAATAACTACCACATCTCCCGATACCACATTGCCTTTAAGGATTCCTTCGCAGGCAGCTTCCTGAGAATCGAATACTTTTGCCGGGCCTGTAAACTTCCAGATGCTTTCGTCAACTCCGGCAGTCTTCACCACGCAGCCATCCTGCGCAATATTTCCTTTCAATACCGCCAGTCCGCCATCCTTTGAGTAGGCATAACCCACTGAACGGATGCATCCTTCTTTGCGGTCGGTATCCAGTTCTTTATAATAGCTGCTCTGAGAACCCAGTTCCAAGTTGAACTTTCCTCCGGGAGCACTCTTGTATTTACTGATAGCCTCCTCGCATACGTCGGGGCTAGTGATGGAGTATTTGCTGATTGCTTCAATCAACGTCAGCCCATCCACTCGGTTTACGTTTCCATCAATCAGTCCTGCAGCATTCAGTTCGGCCATAATTGCCAGGATACCTCCGGCACGGTTCACATCTTGAATGTGATATTTCTGTGTATTGGGGGCCACTTTGCAAAGACAAGGAGTCTTTTTGGAAAGGGCATCGATATCTTCCATGGTAAATTCCACTTCTGCTTCGTGGGCAATAGCCAATAGGTGAAGCACCGTATTGGTAGAGCCACCCATCGCAATATCCAGCGTCATGGCATTGAGGAAGGCAGTGCGTGTGGCAATGCTACGTGGCAGAACCGATTCATCGCCATCTTCATAAAATTTATATGTATTCTCAACAATCAGTTTAGCCGCATCCTTAAAGAGATTCGCGCGGTTTTCGTGAGTGGCCACAATGGTTCCGTTGCCAGGAAGCGCCAGCCCGATAGCCTCGTTCAGGCAGTTCATGGAGTTGGCGGTAAACATACCCGAGCAGCTTCCGCAGGTAGGACATGCCGACATCTCAATTTTAGAAACCTCTTCATCGCTTACACTCTCATCGGCCGACTTAATCATAGCGTCAATCAAATCCAGGTGTTGGTCGCCCAGTACACCTGCTTCCATCGGACCGCCCGATACAAATACCGCCGGAATATTAAGTCGCATGGCAGCCATCAGCATACCCGGAGTAATCTTATCACAGTTGCTGATGCAAACCATTGCATCCGCCTTGTGCGCATTGACCATATACTCTACGCTATCGGCTATAATATCACGTGAAGGAAGAGAATAAAGCATACCATCATGCCCCATTGCAATACCATCGTCAATGGCAATAGTATTGAACTCGGCAGCAAAGCAACCCAGCTTTTCAATTTCGGCTTTCACTTGCTGACCTATCTTGTGTAAATGAACATGTCCCGGAACAAACTGAGTAAAGGAGTTCACAATTGCTATAATAGGCTTGCCCAACTGCTCCTTCGTCATTCCATTTGCTTTCCATAGAGCTCTTGCTCCTGCCATTCTACGACCTTGCGTACTAAATGAACTACGTAATTGCTTTTTCATCTTCTGTATAAATTAAAAAGCCTCCCTCAAATGAATGAGAAAGGCTCTAAATATTATCTATAGTATGACCATCATACACACCTTTCTCATGCCCTTGCCTGGACCACCACGAGGCGAATAATAATAATATGCACCAGAGACAGGATATTTGATGTAATTGAAATCATACTGCTATGTTCTTTTTTTAATTATGGCGCAAAGGTACGCTCTTTTTTTAAACCTCCAAACAAATTAAAGAAAAAAAACGCAGATTAATGATTAATCGTAAGATATTGGTTAATAAAAAATAGTTTTTATAACCAATTCAAACTAAAAAATATTAAATAGAAAGATGAAAGAGGTGAGAGTACTTAAAACAACAACAGTAGATAACATAAATATACTAAAAACAGCTGCAAAATCTAACAGATGGAAAGAAACATCACTTTTTGAGTAACAGGTACATATTTTACAAAAAAGCACTTAATATTCTGTAAATAGGTTGCATTAATCTAAGTTGGAATAATTATTTCGTATATTTGCAACCTGATTTTTGCAGAATTATTTAAAATATAACAATAAAGTAAATGGAAACAGCACCAAACAAATTCATCATGGTTTCTTACGAACTATATGATGGAGAGAAAGATTTAGTAGAAAAAGCAACAAAAGAAAACCCTTTTCAGTTTATCTCAGGAATGGGAACAACTCTCGATGCTTTTGAGAGCCAACTGACAGGTTTAGCTACCGGTGACAAATTTGAATTCACTATCGCCAGTGACGATGCTTATGGCGAATACAACGACGAACATGTAATTGAACTTCCTAAAAACGTATTCGAAATAAATGGTAAATTCGATGCAGAACGCATCTTTGCAGGAAACGTAGTTCCGTTGATGGATGCCGAAGGAAACAGAATGAACGCTACTGTATTAGAAGTTAGCGACAGCAATGTAAAGGTTGACCTGAACCACCCTTTGGCTGGAGAAGACCTGACCTTTGTAGGTGAAGTTCTTGAATCGCGCCCTGCTACAAACGAAGAAATTCAGGGAATGATTAACATGATGAGCAGCGAAGGTTGCGGTTGTGGTTGCGACAGCTGCGGTGACGGTTGTGATGACAACCAAGGTTGCGGCGGAGGATGCCACTAATCAAAAGGATAATACGGAACTATTTATAATCCTTATATAAAGGATAAGAAAAGATACTCTTCGGATATCGGATACTAACAGCGGGGCTGACCAGATTTGTGTCAACTCCGCTGTTTTTGTTATATCTCTTTTTGGGTATAATTTCTTGTTGCTTGTAAAAACTGAGGTTACTTTGAACAAATATATTAACAACGAGATAAAAAAGAACCCGATGCTACTCAGCAGAAATTGGGAATTCACAACCCGGATGAAGAACCAAAAGAAACCGAGAGCCCTGATACCCCTTAAGAAATTGATAAACAATTAGTCTATATTAAGAGGTATTTAGTCCCCACATCACCCTGCATAGGTGGTGCGGGGTTTTGTATATATTTTATATTTATTAAAAAATTATATACATATACAGAAAGTTCAACGTTGCGATTTAATACTTTTCATTATCGTAAATTAAAATTAATATGACATTTAGGTGTCTATTTCACAATACTTTACACATTTTCAGATTGTACATATAATAACACTATAAATGCGCTATGTATCTGACATTCATGGCTGACGAAATTTATAATCTCAACAATTCCCAGTATCAAGTGCAGGGACTGCTGGGACTGCAGGGTTGAATTCCAAAACTTATGCGAAAAAATGTGATGTAATGATATATATACATTTTATACAGAAATACATAAATATTATAAATGTTTGAAAAACACATCTGCAGTCCCTGCAGTCCCTGCATTTTCCATCACAGCCTACTCATCCAAAGCGAATATACAACCATGAAATAATTTGTCTCTTTATGAAAATGCGCCCACGAATCGAGAAAAGTTTTCTCTCTGATCTGCTAGAATATACTCTTTCATTGCCAAGCCGGCTTAGGAATAAGAAAAATCTTGTAATTCAGTTCTAGTAATAACCACAGAAACTGTAAACTCCATCCAGGAAAGGTCAACAACTTATCTAAAATAGCCCTATTGTATAGGAATAAACAAACAAACTCCCGCCGTCTTTTTAAGAAAGATGGCGGGAGTTTGTTCAAAAGATCACAGGCTTTTAAGTTGGTAAGAAAACATACTTGTCTGAACACAAAAAGCAAAAGAATAATTATTTTCTGTTTTTATGCAAATAGAAGTCAAGTATACATTCCACATAGTTTTAGTGAATCAAGAAGGAATAAAACTAGAGTTCCTCTTTCGAAAGCTCCTTCATCTTTTTCACAATCCGTTTGCATTGCTTTTCGTCTGCACCACGGAAAACATATCGTATAGTGCCCGACTTATCTATAAGCAGACATGTGGGAGTGGCGGTTATTCCAGTTTTACTTATAAAATTAATAGCTTCGAAGAGTTGATGATACATCAGCTTGTTCTTCAACTTAACCTTCTCCACTTGCTCCGGAGTATTGAAAGTCATCGACAGGAAATTAGCTTCAGGATACTTCTTCGTCAGTTCGTTCAGTTGAGGAAATTCATTAATGCATGGCTCACAGTACACATGCCAGATGTTAATCAGGGTAACCTTTCCGCGAATGCTTCGGTGAGTCCAAAGCTTTCCTTCACTGTCGTTTAAAGTAAATTCGGGACAAGGCTTTCCGCAGAGCTTATTTTCCAAGGCCTTATCTTCAGCCTTCAGCATGGCCTTCGACTTTTTGAAGGCCCCGTTTGCAAGTCCGTCTGTTACATCATCATTTCCAACCGTTGAATAAGCAATTTCAACCGAGCAAAACATAAGCAGCAAAAAAACAATTCTTCTCATCAGGTTCTTTGTGGTTAACATTTGTTGGTCATAATATGGAGCACCAGTTTGTCGGTTTCATTCATTCCTTCGGAACCTATCAGCGTAAGATTGCGTATACAGCGGTCTACATCATCGTCAATAATCCCCTCGACCGATGTAACCGATTTGTTCTCCATTGCCATGATGGCAGAGAGCACGGCAGTAGAAACACCGCTGGTAAGCTTAAGCGAACAGCTGGGTTTTGCTCCGTCACAAATCATACCGGTAAGGTTGGCAATCATATTCTTTACAGCAAATGACACCTGTTCATAACCCCCTCCCATCAAATAGGTAATTCCGCAACTGGAGCCTGTTGCCGCTACTACGCATCCGCAAAGGGCAGACAAGCGCCCTAGGCTTTGCTTAATATAAATTACTGTGAGATGACTCAGCATCAATGCCCTTGTGAGCTTCTCGCGACTTATATTGTTATCTTCGGCATAAACCACCACGGGAAGTGTGGCGGCAATACCCTGATTACCACTACCCGAATTGCTCATTACCGGAATCATGGCTCCAGCCATACGCGCATCGCAGGCCGCGGAGGTAAAAGAAAGAATATGAGAAAAAACACTGTTTCCCATCACTTCCTGTTCATATTTACCACGCAAGGTTCTTCCCAAAGCATGTCCGTACTCTCCTTTTAGTGAACGTTCGGCAGCTGCCTTGTTAACCCGGGCGGTTTCAAGGATAAACTCAATCTCTTCGATAGGAGCTGTCAGAGCAAAATCGTATACTTTCCGCATAGAAAGCTCTGGATCTACCTCAGCCTCCTCGCTTGAAGCGTCTTGCCCACAGTTGAGCAACACCTCATCGCCATGGGAAATATAGACAAAATTGGTGTGTCCTCCGGCAATAACCGCCACACTTTTCTCCGTTCCGGCTTCGCAATGAGCCTCTATATAAAGTTTCTCGTTGATATCGTTTTTGAGTTGAATATTAATCCGTTTCTCCTCAATCATACGTCGTCCCTGTTCAACGGCCTCGGGAGTACTATCCCGGAGCACCTCCAACTGATATACCGATTTACCTACCAGTGCACCAAGCGCCACAGCAATAGGAAGTCCAATCATCCCTGTTCCGGGTATCCCTACCCCCATTGCATTCTTCAGTATATTTGCACTCAGAAAGAGATCTATTTTTTCGGGGCATTTACCCAATGTTTCACTTGCTTTAGCAACCGCCAGCGCTACAGCGATTGGTTCAGTACAACCAATAGCCGGGATAACTTCGCGTTTCACCAGTGAGATAATTTGTTTTCTTTCCAATTCAGTCATTTTCGAATTAATTTTCAAGATGCAAAGTTATCAAAAATAACTTATTGACTGCAAGAAGCTTTGCATCAATATTTAATAAATAAACATATAAAAACAATTAAGGAAGGATCTGCATGGAAAGACAAGGAATAATCATCTTCTCAGGTAGAAAATAAAAAAAGACATCAGGATAAAATTATAAATCCGAATCTCAATTCCTAAAATAAAAATCGGTTGCACTATCATCAAAAAAGGGCAAGTAACCAGATTATCCGGTCAATTGCCCTTATTACGGAAAAAATTATAATGGCGCTTATCACTGAGTGTTCTCACAGAATCTACGTATTATTCATATCCCATTAATCTTAACCTACACCACTACAATTTATTAACCCGCAGTTCTATAATAACATAACAAACATCAATTAAGTTCACTAGTTTGAAAATAAAAAACGAAAAAGAAAAAAGAATAGCATTTATGAGCAAACCATTCGTTTTAATAGCTGTTTTAATAATAATATTAAAGAAAGATTTTTTATATTTGCATTAATAATTCAAAAATAAAATCTATGTTCAATTCATTCGGCAATATTTTCAGATTAACCAGTTTTGGTGAATCTCATGGTAAAGGAGTGGGAGGTGTTATTGACGGATTTCCTTCGGGGATTAAAATTGATATGGACTTCGTTCAGCAGGAACTGAACAGACGCAGACCAGGTCAGTCTAAAATAACAACAGATCGTGATGAATCTGACAAAGTGGAATTCTTATCTGGCGTATTTCAGGGGAAGTCAACCGGAAGCCCCATCGGCTTTGTGGTATGGAATAAGAACCAACATTCAAAAGATTACGAGAATATAAAAAACATATTTCGTCCTTCGCACGCAGATTATACCTATCAGTTAAAATATGGTATCAGAGACTATCGCGGAGGCGGCCGCTCTTCTGCCCGGGAAACTATCTCGCGGGTAGTGGCAGGCGCACTGGCTAAACTGGCTTTGAAACAAATCGGCATATCCATTACCGCCTACACTTCACAGGTGGGACATATCCGCATTGATGAGGATTATAAGAAATACGACTTCGCAAATATTGAGGAAACTCCGGTGCGTTGCCCCGATTTGAAAAAGGCAAAAGAGATGGTGGACTACATTGAGCAGATCAAGAATGAGGGCGACACGATTGGCGGTGTGGTGACCTGTGTAATTCAGGGATGCCCCATCGGTCTGGGAGAACCGGTCTTTGGCAAACTACATGCCGCTCTTGGCAATGCCATGCTGAGCATCAACGCATCGAAAGCGTTTGAATATGGCAACGGATTCAAAGGATTGAAGCAGAAAGGTTCTGAACAGAACGACGTATTCTATAATCACGACGGACTTATTGAGACAAAGACCAATCATTCAGGAGGAATTCAGGGAGGTATAAGCAACGGAGAAGATATCTATTTCCGGGTAGCCTTTAAACCTGTGGCAACCATCCTGATGGAACAACACACGGTAAACATTGAGGGTGAAGACACCACCATGAAAGCAAAGGGCAGACATGATCCTTGCGTGCTTCCGCGTGCCGTACCTATCGTGGAAGCCATGGCTGCTATGACTATACTGGATTATTATCTGCTTGACAGATGCACTCAATTGTAACACATAAAAATCAGGTTAAAATAAAAATGAAACATATACAGTCTTACATCACCCAGCACGAAAACCGGATGATGAATGAACTTTTCAGTTTAATACGCATTCCCTCCATTAGCGCTTTACCCGATCACAAAGATGATATGTTGGCGTGTGCTCAGCGATGGAAGGAGTTATTGCTGGAAGCAGGAGCCGACAGGGCTCAGGTAATGTCATCGTCAGGAAACCCAATAGTGTATGGAGAAAAGATTGTAAACCCCGAAGCTAAAACCGTGTTGATTTACAGTCATTACGATGTAATGCCTGCAGAACCGCTAGAATTATGGAAAAGCAACCCGTTTGAACCGGAAATCCGCGACGGGCGTATCTGGGCAAGAGGCGCCGATGACGACAAAGGTCAAGCGTTTATCCAAGTGAAAGCGTTTGAATATCTGGTAAACCATCAGCTTCTGAAAAACAACGTGAAGTTTATTTTCGAGGGGGAAGAAGAAATTGGCTCGCCCAGCTTGGAACAGTTCTGCAAAGAGCACAAGGAATTATTAAAAGCTGATGTGATTCTGGTATCCGACACCAGCATGCTGGGTGCCGATCTGCCATCACTTACCACCGGACTTCGAGGACTGGCTTATTGGGAAATAGAGGTTACCGGACCAAACCGCGACCTGCACTCAGGGCATTTCGGCGGAGCGGTAGCCAATCCCATCAATGTGCTTTGCGGCATGCTGAGTAAGGTTATTGACGACAACGGAAAGATTACCATTCCACACTTTTACGATGATGTAGAAGCCGTGCCCGAAGCGGAAAGAACCATGATTGCAAATATACCCTTCAACGAGGAAGAGTATAAAAAAGCTATCGGAGTAAAACAGCTGGCAGGAGAAACTGGCTATTCTACATTGGAACGAAACAGCTGCCGTCCATCATTCGATATCTGCGGCATCTGGGGCGGATACACAGGAGAAGGTTCGAAAACTGTACTCCCATCAAAAGCTTATGCCAAAGTATCTACCCGACTGGTTCCTCATCAGGATCATCATATCATCAGTCAACTTTTTAAGGAATACTTTGAACAAATGGCTCCTCAAACCGTACAAGTAAAGGTTACACCAATGCATGGCGGACAAGGGTATGTATGCCCCATCTCCCACCCTGCATATCTTGCCGCGGAAAAAGGTTTCGAAATCGCTTTCGGAAAGAAACCTCTGGCTGTAAGACGAGGAGGAAGCATTCCAATCATATCGAGTTTTGAGGAAATACTTGGAATCAAAACCATACTAATGGGTTTCGGACTGGAACAGAATGCCATCCATTCGCCCAACGAAAGTTTCTCTCTGGACATCTTCCGAAAGGGAATTGAGGCTGTAGCCGAATTTCATATAGCATACTCAAAGAAGAAATAGAAAATCTTATAAAAAAATCTATTCTGGCTCAAACAATCCGTTTTTATACACAAAAGAATGGTTTGTTCGAGCCAGAAATAGATCTATTATTTTGCTGTAAATCAGAAAGACCTGACTTCCACCCCTTTCTAACACGATGAATTAGATGAGAATTCATTGCATTATATGAGAAATGTTTCGTACTTTTGCGACAAATTTGAGTTAATACGTATAAAAATGAACCTATTAGAACTAAGCGAACAGGAAATAATCAGACGGAACAGTCTGAATGAATTGCGAGCTATGGGCATAGAACCATACCCCGCTGCCGAGTACGTAACCAATGCTTTCTCTACCGATATAAAAAATGAATTTGTAGACGATGAAAATGCTGAGCCACGCAAAGTGTCTGTGGCCGGTCGTATCATGAGCCGTCGCGTAATGGGAAAAGCTTCCTTTATCGAATTACAAGATTCAAAAGGAAGAATCCAGGTTTATATAACCCGCGATGACATTTGTCCGGGAGAGAACAAAGATTTATACACAACAGTATTTAAACGTCTGCTCGACTTAGGTGACTTTATAGGTATCGAAGGGTTCGTTTTCAGAACTCAAATGGGCGAAATCAGTATCCACGCTCAGAAACTGACTGTACTTTCAAAGTCAATCAAACCGCTGCCTATCGTAAAATATAAGGATGGAGTGGCTTATGACTCGTTTGAAGACCCTGAACTGCGCTACCGTCAACGCTATGTTGACCTGGTGGTTAACGAAGGTGTGAAAGACATCTTTATCAAACGCAACAAGGTATACTCCTCCATGCGTGACTATTTCAACGCACAAGGATACATGGAAGTAGAAACACCTATTCTACAATCAATCCCCGGTGGTGCTTCAGCACGTCCGTTCATTACGCATCATAATGCACTCGATATACCTTTGTATCTGCGTATTGCCGATGAACTTTACCTGAAACGCCTCATCGTAGGTGGCTTCGAAGGAGTTTACGAATTCTCGAAGAACTTCCGTAACGAAGGTATGGACCGCACACACAATCCGGAGTTTACTTGCATGGAGATCTATGTATCTTACAAGGACTACAACTGGATGATGGATTTCACAGAAAAGATGCTTGAGAAAATCTGCATGGATGTAAATGGCACTCATGAAGTAAAGATGGGCGATAACATCATCAGTTTCAAGGCTCCTTTCAAACGCATTACCATGATCGACTCCATCAAGGAGTTTACAGGTATCGACATTACCGGCATGAACGAAGAGCAACTTCGCGAAGTATGCGCCAAACTGGATGTTGAAGCGGACGAAACCATGGGTAAAGGCAAGCTGATTGACGAGATCTTTGGCGAAAAGTGCGAAGGAAACTATATACAGCCAACCTTTATCACCGATTACCCAATCGAAATGTCACCGCTTTGCAAGCGTCACCGCGAAAACCCGGAACTGACCGAACGCTTTGAATTGATGGTAAACGGTAAAGAGTTGTGTAACGCATACTCAGAACTGAACGATCCGATTGACCAGTTGGGACGTTTCCAGGACCAGTTAAAGCTGAGCGAAAAGGGAGACGACGAAGCGATGTTCATCGACATGGACTTTGTACGCTCGTTGGAATATGGTATGCCTCCTACCTCGGGTATGGGTATCGGTATGGACCGTTTGGTAATGCTGATGACAGGACAAACCACAATTCAGGAAGTACTGTTCTTCCCGCAAATGCGTCCTGAAAAAACAATCAAGAAAGATTCTGCAGATAAATATATGGAATTAGGCGTACCTGAAGAATGGGTGCCTTTAATTCAGAAAGCCGGATACAACCTGGTAGAAGATATGAAAAGTGTGAATGCACAGAAACTGCACCAGGAAATATGTGGCGTGAATAAGAAATACAAGCTGGAACTAACTAATCCATCTGTTGACGCCGTATCGGGGTGGATCAATAAGTTATCATAAAAAAAGAGATGAAACTACCCGGTAAAATAGCGATAATGGGCGGAGGAAGCTGGGCAACAGCTATCGCAAAGATGGTTCTTGCATCAGAAGACAGCATAAATTGGTATATGCGTCGTGACGACCGTATTGCTGAATTTAAACGTTTGGGACACAACCCGGCCTATCTGACCGGAGTGAAATTCGACATCAAACGGATAAATTTCAGCTCAAACATTAACGATATTGTAAAAGCATCGGATACACTGATTTTCGTAACACCGTCTCCTTATCTGAAGGCGCACCTGAAGAAGCTGAAAACAAAGTTAAAAGACAAGTTTATTATCACAGCTATCAAAGGAATTGTTCCTGACGAAAACCTGATTGTTTCTGAGTATTTCACACAAGAGTACGGGGTTCCGGAAGAGAATATCGCTGTACTCGGCGGACCATGCCATGCCGAAGAGGTTGCCCTAGAAAGGCTCTCTTACCTGACTATCGCCTGTCCGGATATTGACAAGGCACGCATTTTTGCACGTAAACTGGCAGGAAACTATATCAAGACATCTGTCAGCGACGATGTATCGGGCATTGAATACGGCTCGGTGCTGAAGAATGTGTATGCCATTGCTGCAGGAATATGCAGTGGGTTGAAGTATGGAGACAATTTTCAGGCAGTGCTTATATCGAATGCCGTTCAGGAAATGAACCGTTTTCTCAACACAGTATACCCCATCAGCCGAAACATCAACGATTCGGTTTATCTGGGCGACCTACTTGTAACGGCCTACTCCAACTTTAGCCGTAACCGTACCTTCGGAACAATGATAGGAAGAGGTTATTCGGTTAAAAGTGCGCAAATTGAGATGGAAATGATTGCAGAAGGATATTACGGAACTAAATGTATCAAAGAGATAAATAAACATTATCATGTAAATATGCCTATTCTTGATGCTGTTTATAATATCCTGTATGAAAGAATTTCTCCCACTATCGAGATTAAATTACTAACTGACTCATTCAGATAACATACACGATTATGAAAAATATTAGTTTAAACATCGAAAAGACTTTAGGATTTATTTCTAAAGACGCTGTCAATGCATACGAAGCTCAGGTGAAAGCCGGTAGTGAAGCGTTGCACAACGGTACAGGTAAAGGTAATGATTTTCTGGGATGGCTGAATCTTCCGTCATCTATCAGCAAAGAACATCTGGCTGACCTGCAGTCAACCGCCAACGTGCTTCGTGAAAACTGCGAAGTGGTAGTTGTAGCTGGTATCGGCGGTAGTTATCTGGGGGCTCGCGCAGTTATTGAAGCGCTTTCTGACAGCTTTGCTTTACTGAAAGAGAAGAAAGATGGCCCTGTAATGATTTATGCAGGTCATAACATAAGCGAAGATTATATATATGAATTGACCGACTACCTGAAGGGTAAGAAATTCGGTGTAATCAATATCTCCAAATCAGGAACAACAACCGAAACCGCTTTGGCTTTCCGTCTCCTGAAAAAGCAATGCGAAGATCAGAGAGGCAAGGAGACTGCCAAAAAATGCATCGTTGCCATCACAGATGCCAAGAAAGGTGCAGCAAGAGTTACTGCTGATAAAGAGGGATACAAAACATTCATCATCCCCGACAATGTAGGCGGGCGCTTTTCTGTACTCACTCCGGTGGGATTGCTTCCAATTGCAGTGGCTGGATTCAACATAGAACAGTTGGTTGCCGGAGCCGTAAAAATGGAAGAGGCGTGCGGACTGAACGTTCCTTTCGGCGAAAACCCGGCAGCAATCTATGCAGCTACACGTAACGAGCTTTACAAGAGCGGAAAGAAGATTGAAATATTGGTGAACTACCATCCAAAACTTCACTATGTGATGGAATGGTGGAAACAGCTTTACGGAGAATCAGAGGGTAAGGAAAACAAAGGTATCTTCCCTGCTGCCGTTGACTTCTCTACAGACCTTCACTCAATGGGCCAATGGATTCAAGAAGGTGAACGCACGATTTTCGAAACAGTGATCTCAATTGAAACACCAAACCAAAAAGTGGTTGTACCTTCGGACGAAGCTAACTTGGACGGACTGAACTTCCTGGCAGGCAAACGCGTGGACGAGGTTAACAAGATGGCCGAACTTGGTACGCAGATTGCTCACGTAGACGGTGGTGTTCCTAATATGCATATCAGCATGCCGCAATTGAACGAATACTACATTGGTCAGTTGTTCTACTTCTTTGAAAAAGCTTGCGGCATCAGCGGTTATCTGCTGGGCGTAAACCCATTCGACCAACCGGGTGTTGAAGCTTACAAGAAAAACATGTTTGCTTTATTAAACAAACCTGGTTACGAAGAAGAATCAAAAGCTATTCAGGCTCGTCTGTAATTAAAAGACATAAAGTGGTTCTGTGCAAACTCTCAGCAATTGAGGTTTCATGATTTGAGCCACCTAAAGAAATACCCCTTATTTTATACCGTTTTCTGGAAAGGAAAGGATAGGATAAGGGGATTTTTATTTCCGGACGAAGAGATTAAAGCGAAATAATGCTGGAGATAATATCAGCTTAGAAAGGTAAATGAGCGTTTTAATCGCCAAAAGATACTAAAGCGCAATAATTAGAGTAGATGATATCGGAGGAAGCAATCTTATATTTTTAGATTAGAAACAGAAAAGGCTGCCTCAAAAATAAAATGAAGCAGCCTTTAATCTGGTTATTATAAGTTCTGGTTAATTTTTGATATTGTCTCTGTTCATATCAATTTCCAATGCAGTACCTTCACTAGCAGATTTTGCAGAAAGATAAAACTTCATACACATTTTAGCATCATTTTTTTGCTGGACAGTTGCTTTTACCTTCACAGAAGAGATGGTTACCCCGTCTACAAATCTAAGAAGACACTCATCTATGTTCGTAAAGTTCTTATCATCTGTAACCCTGCTTTTATCGTAATCAGTAAGAGACATTTTAACATCATCTGCATCGGCATCTGCCTGAAAAGTCTGCAGTTCGGAACCGTTTCCTTCAAGATCGAGAGTCAATTCAACAACATCTCCGGCCTTAACAGAGGGCAAAGGTAAAGAAACAGATTCACCATTTACTGTACAGCTTTCCATTTTGATTGCTGGCGACTCTGGTGTTTCGAAACTACAGGAAGAAAAGGATACAGCACCTAGAATTATTGTTAAAATAAGTTTTTTCATTTATACTTTATTAATAAATCACGGATGCAAAAATACACGAATATTCTGAATTACAAAGCATTTAATCTGTTAATTAAGAAGTTCTTCGTATCTTTGCACACAAATAAATGTATTCCCAAACTATGTTTAGAACTGCTATTCAACAATATCTAAAGACCCAAAAACATTCTTCAATCCCTATTAAAGCCGTTTTGTTCGATATGGACGGCGTACTGTTCGACTCCATGCCTCACCACGCCAACTCCTGGCATATGATTATGGAAGAACGCGGTTTGCATCTTTCAAAAGAGGAAGCATATCTGCACGAAGGCAGAACAGGCTCAGGAACGATCAATATCATCTGCCAGAGACAGTATGGCCGAAACGCAACCGAAAAGGAGATTCAGGAAATCTATAAAGCAAAAACCGAAGCGTTCAACAAACTTCCGGAAGCCGAAAAAATGGATGGCGCCTGGGAGGTACTGAACAAAGTAAAACGCGATGGACTCTTTTCGATGGTGGTTACCGGATCTGGACAAGCTACATTGCTAAATCGCCTGAACGATAACTTCCCAAATATCTTTAAACCAGAACTGATGGTGACAGCATTCGATGTAAAAATTGGGAAGCCTCATCCTGAACCCTATCTAATGGCTCTAAATAAAGGAAACCTGATGGCAAACGAGGCAATAGTGGTAGAAAATGCTCCTTTGGGCGTTCAAGCCGCCTCGGCAGCAGGAATATTTACCGTTGCAGTTAACACCGGACCGTTGGAGGATAAAGTTCTGCTGGATGCCGGCGCCAATATTCTTTTTCCATCCATGCAGGCGTTCTGCAATGCCTGGGAGGAACTTCTAAAAGAACTTCGGGCCACAAAACCAAATTCATAACGGGTAAAATAAATGTGAGATGAACTATGCCTTATTTCTCCATATAAAGGGGAGATAGAGATTTTCGTGGTGTACGAATATGATTGTAAGTTCGTTTTAAGTTTCACGACTGGCAACTCCTCTTACTTTTGCATGCCATTGAATGCTTAAGAAGTTTGAGCTTTAAAGGCATAATGGCATGTTCATCATTAAATGACTATTACCTCTGTATTTTACAAGTAATCCTTGTTTCTGCATCATACAGTATAGCATGTAAATAAAAAAATCAGCTAAAAATCCTCTTGCATAGGATTTAATTAGCTGATTTTCATTTCTGTGATCCCGGTGGGAGTCAAACCCACGACCTTCAGAACCGGAATCTGACGCTCTATTCACTAAGCTACGGAACCTTTTTGTGATTGCAAAAGTACAAAAAGAGATGCATGTTTCCTAATATTTCATTTATTTTCCTTCAAAACATTGAAAATTACTGCATCTCTATCTGCCATACACAATAGATAAATGAAAAAAACGGATGAAATAATTGCTTTCTTCTTTAAAAAAGATAATTCCTATTGCAATAAAACTCAATAATATACATAAAATAAACACTATTTATCCGAATATTGGCTAAACATTAAACTATTATTTTGAAATAGATTTAACTATTTAACACAACATTATGCTAATATTTTATGAATAAATAATAGCATATTAATAAATAGTATGTATATTTGCCGACCAATTAATTAAAAACCAACCTATGAGCTACCTTATAAAACCGGTAAATTACACGCCGATACTTGATTTACAACAAACCGAGTTAGGCATAAAACAAATAAAAGAGTTTTTTCAACAAAACTTATCATCTGAGTTACGACTCCGACGCGTAACAGCACCTTTATTTGTATTAAAGGGAATGGGGATCAATGACGACCTTAGCGGAGTAGAGCGTCCTGTTTCTTTCCCAATTAAGGAACTTGGTGACAAGGAGGCTGAAGTTGTACATTCACTGGCTAAATGGAAAAGATTAACACTGGCCGATTACAGCATTGAACCAGGATATGGTATTTATACCGACATGAATGCTATCCGTTCTGATGAAGAACTAGGCAATCTACATTCACTTTATGTAGACCAATGGGACTGGGAACGTGTTATAACAGCTGAAGACCGTAATATTGACTTCCTGAAAGAGATTGTAAACCGCATCTACGCAGCTATGGTTCGTACAGAATACATGGTGTATGAGATGTACCCTCAGATTAAGCCATGCCTTCCGGAAAAACTATTCTTTATACATGCTGAAGAGCTCCGTCAACTGTATCCGGAACTTGAGCCGAAAGAACGTGAAAATGAAATTACTAAAAAATACGGTGCCGTGTTTATCTTCGGTATCGGCTGCAAATTGGGTGATGGCATAGAGCATGACTTGCGTGCACCGGATTATGATGACTATTCAACTCCTGGATTAAATGGACTACCGGGACTGAACGGCGACCTGCTGGTTTGGAATGATGTTCTGAATCGTGCCGTGGAACTTTCATCAATGGGTATTCGCGTAGATAAAGAGGCGCTAATAAGACAATTGAATGAAAGCGGCCAGGAAAGCCGTAAGGATCTTTATTTCCACAAAAGACTAATAGAAGGTACCCTACCTCTGAGCATCGGTGGTGGTATAGGCCAGTCTCGCCTTTGCATGTTCTATTTGCGTAAAGCTCACATTGGTGAGATCCAGGCAAGCATCTGGCCTGCAGATATGCGTAAGGAATGTGATGAACTCAACATGCCTTTAATTTAAGAGAGATGAATGTACAGATAGAGGAAAGCTGGAAACAGCATCTTGAACCAGAATTTGAAGCCGGCTACTTTAGTCGGCTTACTGATTTTGTAAGGTTCGAGTATGCAAATTACACTGTATATCCTCCGGGAAAGCTTATTTTCAATGCGTTTAACAGCTGTCCGTTCGATAAGGTAAAGGTAGTGATTATAGGCCAGGATCCTTATCATGAACCGGGACAGGCACACGGCTTATGCTTCTCTGTAAATGATGGTGTGCCATTTCCTCCGTCCTTGCAGAACATCTTTAAAGAGATTGAAAGTGATTTGGGAACTCCACCGCCTAAAAGTGGTAATCTTACAAGATGGACCGAACAGGGAGTTCTGCTGATGAATGCAACTCTAACCGTACGGGCCCATCAGGCTGGCTCACACCAGAGAAAAGGTTGGGAAGAGTTTACCGATGCAGCAATTCGCCATTTGGCAGAAGAGCGCGAAAATTTGGTCTTCATTTTATGGGGATCGTATGCACAAAAAAAAGGTGCTATGATTGACCGAAACAAGCACCTGATACTTACTTCAGCTCATCCCTCCCCCCTTTCGGCTTACAGAGGATTCTTCGGAAACAGGCATTTTAGCAAAGCCAACCGGTACCTTACAGAACATGGAAAGGAACCGATTATCTGGTAATGACCAGATCAGACCAGATCAAATCAAAATAATATAAGAGTTCCATAAAAACAGTAAGAGCGGGTTCTGAATATTCCAGACCCGCTCTTACTGTTTTTATTTCAATTGATGTTTAATACCACTTGATATTGGAAGACATATTGCTTCTCTGTTCCCATTTCAAATCCTGCAACATACTTGAATTGGCACGGATGGTGAAGTTGTATGAACGCCATCTGCCAAAAGGATTCAGGTTGCAAGTCATACTCCAGCAGTGGAGGTCGCGGGTTATATTACAGGAGGTTTGTGCAATTTGTTTCGCATCAAAGTCATACGATCCGTTGAATGAGAAAGACCATTTATTAGAGATCTTTATGTTGCCTCCTCCACTCAGTGTATGAGTCAGCTTATATGGATAACGCATATTCTTCTCATTAATTTTAGCTGTGGTGTTTTCCCTAAAATTAAACGAGTAGGAAATATTAAACGACCAGGGCATATTGAACGGAAGATAACCATCTGAATCAACATCAGCTTTCTTTTCTTTCGGTTTTTTAGGTTCTTCTCCTTCAGTTGTAGCTGCTGTTTCTTCACTCGGCTTATTTTTATCCTGTTTCTTCTCTTCTTCTTTACCAAACCATTTCTTCCAGGTATTATTATCAAAGGTGTAAGAGAAAGAAGACCCACACCCCTGGAATCGTCCGAAACGACCGTAAGACCATTCAGTCCTATCTCCTACAAACACATTGCCATTCTTATCAAACTGGTAAGCATACGTTGCAAAAGAGGTACTTAAATTTAATGTATACCGTTGCGAGAACTTCATTCGAAGACGCATAGACAAATCACTCCATGGTTTTGTTACAGCCGCCATATTATAAGACATGCTTGCACCCAGTTCGTCAATCAGGCTAATCTTCTTCACACCTGTTGAATCGCGGTCTGATTTAATTTTCATCTCCAGGTTGTTGGATATATCCATACTTATATTCCCTTGTTTACCTTTACCCGGAACACCAAACAGAGCTCCTTCGTAAGGTGTGTACTCTTTCATGCGGACCTCACCATTGGCATCTGTATACGTATAAGTATCCCAGTATCCATAATGACGTGCACCGAAATCGGGTTGTGCACTGAGGCTGATGGTTGGTGTAATGACATGGCGGATAGCGTCTATCTTATTCCCAAAGAGGGCATTAATGGCTTTAAACGGCACATATCTACCATAGAGCTTAGTACTAAGCCCCAAACTCATGTTATAGTTATAAACCCTGTTAAAGCCATATGTTGTATCTCTTCTCTCGGCATTTCTGGCATTATCCCAGGACTGATTTACTTTATATGTATACCAGCGCTCGGTATAATTGAAAGAGGGTGTCAGATTGAAGTATTTGAACAAGGTGAAAGTCGCACTGATTGGAATTGAATGGTTTACTGCATTCTGCCAATCCTTTACCAGGCTCGATTTAAAAAACTGATTTTCTTTCGTAGTAATACTGTTACGTAATTGACCATTATAGCTCATTGATATTTTTTCGTACCATCGTTCTTCTCCTACCGCTTTTTTCCTTTTAAAAGGGAATATGCGACTCATTGATAAATTCATATCAGGAAGCGTTACGGACAATGTTGAATCTTTGGTACGTTGAGCTATGTTGAAAGTACTTGAAAGTGTGAGGCGTTGATCAGGAAAATTCCGGGTGTAGCTTACACTAGAAGTTTTTGTATTTTGAGAATACATAGCAGGATTATAAAAGCTTCCCAGATTTGTTTTCTCGTAACTGCTGGTAGCAAAGTTTACACTGGCAGAGAACGTGCTATTAGGGCTTGCTTTTGAATCTTGCCGATGGGACCAGTTGATCTTAAAATCCTTTGATTCCGAATAGTCGGGCATATTCTTATCACCCGTTTTGGTTACCTGATAATTGGCACTCAAAGAACCAGAATATTTGTATCTTTTATTGTAATTAGTTGAAGCGCCTAATCCCCAGGAACCTTTAGTAAAAATCTCTCCGGTCAACTTCAAATCCATGTAATCACTCAAAGCAAAATAATATCCGCCATCACGCAGATAAAAACCCCGGTTCATTTCATCGCCGTAGGTTGGCATAATAAATCCTGAAGAGTAGGTACTGGTAAAAGGGAAAAAGCCAAAAGGAACGGCAATTGGTAAGGCCACATCTTCCACAACAAGATATGCAGGTCCGAACACCACATTCTTTTTAGGTTTCACTTTAGCCCGTGTAAGCTGCAGATAGAAATGAGGGTGTTTTTCGTTATCACAAGTGGTATATTTCCCATCTTCCATAAAAAGCTCATCTCCAGAGCTTTTTTTGGCATTGTAGCTAACAACAAACCCTTCTCCCTGCTTAGTCTTAACGTCTTTAATGTATCCTCGTTTACTTTTAAAATTGTAATGAATTGTTCTTGATTCATAAGGTGTTTCCCCATCTTTAAAAACCGGTGATCCGGTTTCAACTCCTAAAGAATCAGGCACCCCTCTTGCATAAACGGTGCTACTATCCATGTTCATGGTTATCACTTCGGAGGTCAATTCTATTTTCTGATAATTCACTTTACCCTTTCCGTAAAGATGCGCAAAACCACCTTTTGTAAAAACAATAGAGTCAGAAGCCTCATATGCTACCGGAGCGTCAAGCATCTGCTTCTTCTTTGTTTTTCCAGTCAGCGAATCATTTGCAATTGTATCAGTCTTAATTGTATCGGAAGACAAGGTACTTCGTTTTCTCCTCTGCGCATGAACTCCATCTGAAAGAGAAAGAGTCATGACAAGAATAAAAAGCGGGATTATATATGTTTTTAGTTTTAGTGATGTCATCAATTTTGCATTTACGCTTGAATGGGCAAAAGTAAGCAATATCCACCAAATATTAACGACTTTCAGTTTATTTAAATATTTTTTTCAGCTATAGAAACATCTCACACCATGTATCAAATCGTTTTAATCCTTCACAACCGAATTTTGAGATGCTTTTCCGGGCTGCCTCCACACTTTTTTCACGATCAAGATGAGTCTTAGAAAAAAACTTATCTGCAAAGCAAATCACCTGTTCCTCAATGGATACGGGAAGAAAGTCGCGATGAGGAAGGGGCAACTGATTTTTCTCAATATCAAGTGCAGATATTCCGGCACCAGTATGCCGTTCGCACACAAGTGCATGACGCGGGAATCCTTCTTTGCGCATTAAATCGGCTCCCAGATAACCATGACAAATATAAGGCTCAGTACCCACGCAATCGATACCATGAGCATTTGTTAGAAATATTCCGATATCATGAATCATACAAGCCTCTTCCAGAAAAACTTTATCGAGATTAAATTCAGGATGGTCTGAAGCAATTTGTAATGCTTTATCGGCAACTGCCCTGCTATGAGTGAGTAAAATATCCAGTTGTCTTCCAGGTTTATAATACTTATTAATAATCTCTAACACATTCATTATATTTATATTCTTGCTTTTTCGGTGGAAATAAATAATTTTGTGCAATATTACTAAATATAAGAATAACAAACATGAATCTACACGACTTTTTCTGCAGTACCATTTTGAATATTAATCTTGATAAGGTAAATATTAATCTTGAGAAAGCAGCTTCTTTTTGGGATATTAGCATTGAAAAAGCAATTACATTCTGTGTAAAAGCCGTTTTGATATATGCAATTACCCAGGCTGCCGTTTCATTTACCAAGTATTTATTCAGACGTTCTCAAAGAAGAAGAAGAAATAAAATTGCTCTTCTTGACCAAACAACTGAGAGCTTTGTACAGCGTATCCTTGTTTATGCCATATACATAATTGGTACAGGTATTTTTCTCTCTTTAATACCGGGAATGGAAAAAGTCAGCAACTCCATCCTTGCAGGAGCCGGAATCATGGCAATGGCCGTCGGTTTCGCATCTCAGGAAGCCTTATCTAATTTTGTCAGCGGATTGTTCATCGTATTTGGAAAACCTTTCCGTATTGGAGATTCAATCATGATCGATGCAGTAGTCAACGGAACTGTTGCCGAAATTACTCTACGGCATACAGTAATCAAGAGCTTGGACAACCGTATGATAATTATCCCTAATAGTAAAATCAACTCCAGCACCATCGTAAATTCAACTATTGGAGAACAAGACACTTGTAGCTTCATTGAAGTCGGTGTCTCGTATGATACCGACCTGAACAGAGCCATTGAGGTGATGAGAGATGAAATAATGAGGCACCCCTTGCTGATTGATCGTCGATCTGCCGAAGACAAACAGGCAGGTACGCCTCAGGTAATGGTTCGGGTGATCGAACTCGGAAATTCGGCTATAACATTGAAAGCATGGGCATGGGCAGCAAATGCTGGAAATGCTTTTGTTCTGAAATGCGATCTGCTGAAATCTATTAAGGAACGTTTTGATAAAGAAAAGATAGAGATACCATATCCATACAACAATGTAATATTAAAACAATAATTAACCCTTTAACCGAAAACCGTATTTATGAAGAAAAAAAGAATTTTTCAGTCACTATGCGCAGCGCTGTTACTCTGCATGCCATTCAATGTACACGCATCTGAAGGCAAGAGCTTGACACATTATGCTGCTTCGAATGTAAACTCTGCTACAGGAGTGAAAGTAGGTGCTGAACAGATGGACAAATTGCTTTCACTACTCAAAAATAAAAGGGTAGCATTAGTGGTAAATCACACTTCTATTGTTGGAGAGAAAAAGGTTCACTTATTAGACACTCTGCTTGCAAGCGGCATTTCAGTGAAGAAAGTGTTTGCGCCTGAACATGGTTTCAGGGGGAATGCAGATGCAGGAGAGAAAATTACTGATGGGAAAGACAGCAAAACAGGAATTCCAATTATCTCTCTATACGGAAAGAATAGAAAACCTTCGGCTGAACAGATGAGTGATGTAGACGTTGTCTTGTTCGATATTCAGGATGTGGGAGCCCGATTTTATACCTATATCAGCACAATGCATTATGTAATGGAAGCTTGTGCAGAAAATAACAAGAAAATGATTATTGCAGACCGCCCCAACCCTTGCGACTTTGTGGACGGACCAGTGATGAAACCTTCTTTACGCTCTTTTGTTGGCATGGATCTTATACCGCTCCTTCATGGCTGTACAGTAGGAGAATTGGCACAAATGATTAACGGTGAAGGATGGCTCGAAGGAAAAAAGAAATGTGCTCTTACAGTAATTAAAGTAAAAAACTGGAAACATGGTCAACCATATTCACTTCCGGTAAAGCCTTCTCCCAATTTGGCCAATGATCAAGCCATTAATCTTTATGCCTCCCTTTGTCTTTTTGAAGCAACTAACATCAGTGTTGGAAGAGGAACCTATTTCCCGTTTGAAGTTATCGGAGCGCCGGATAAAAAGTTCGGTGAATTCACCTTCACGCCAACTTCACTTGCCGGATTTGACAAAAATCCTATGCATAAAGATCAGGTATGCTATGGAGAAGATCTTAGAAAGGCACCGCGCATAAAAGGATTTACCTTGAAGTACTTCATGGATTTCTATAACAAATCAGGCCAGGGAGCCGACTTCATCAGTCGTCCACGCTGGTTCGACCAGTTAATGGGCGACGCTTCAGTGCGTAAAGAAATTATTGAAGGAAAAAGTGAAAAAGAGATAAAGGCCGGATGGCAGAAAGAGTTGGCAAAGTACAAAAAGATGAGAGCAAAATACCTGCTTTACACAGAGTAATTGCCAAAACTTTCAGTTTTTAGTTGATAAGTCATTCTGATATTTCCCTTATTTGAAAGAATAGAAAGAACTACTGATTAACTGAAAACGAATTCTTCGAATTAAAGAAACGACAATTACAATTGATAATATAAGTCTGGCGATTAACGGAATTGTTTCAATCTAAATGATCTAAACTTGATATTAGTCAACGTCAAAAAACAATAAAAGAGCCATATCCAACACACAATATAGGTTGGGAATGGCTCTTTCTCTTTGAAAACCACCCATCATAGCTCTTTAATGATGAGAGAAAGAACTGCCTTCTCCAACAACATGGACACCTGCTATGTTTCGGACATTATGCCTTTGCTAAACTATTATAATCTGCATCCATCAGGTTCTACAACCGACAGGTTTTACGACCTCCTGTTTTAAACGAACGGATCTCTTTTGTGGGGTAAAATAACAATTACCCAAACGCAGAAATAAACTGTTTGACCTCTTGCATTGTTATTAATAAATGGAACATTCATTAAAGCTATCAAAATGAAAAATATTGCAATCATTGGAGCAAGCGGTTTTGTGGGGTCAGCACTTCTGAAAGAGGCACTGAACAGAGGACACCGAGTAACGGCAATAGCCCGCAATCCTGAAAAGATAACGATTGATCATCCAAACTTGATTATCAGAAGGGGAGATGTAATGAACCCAGACACTGTTAAGGAACTTGTTGAGGGACTAGATGCTGTTATCAGTGCATACAATCCCGGATGGACTAATCCGGAGCTATACAGAGACACGATGAAGGCCTATCCATCTATCCTGGAAGGTTGTAAAAAGGCTGGAGTGAAAAGACTGTTGATTGTAGGAGGTGCCGGAAGCCTGCTCATCAATGGGGTGCGTTTGATAGACATGGGGGTGCTGGAAGAGACCATTTTACCCGGAGCAAAGGCACTAGCCGAAATACTATATTCACTGCGTGAGAATGAGAAAGAGATAGACTGGGTATTCTTCTCGCCTGCTGCCAACGTTGCTCCCGGAGAGCGTACCGGAAAGTACAGACTGGGGAAAGACAATCTGGTGACTGATGCCGAAGGAGAAAGTAAGATTTCCGTGCAAGACTATGCAGTAGCCATGATAGATGAACTTGAAGTTCCCCAGCACCACTTCGAGCGTTTTACAATAGGCTATTGACAAACGAAGGCTGTTTCTTTACTGACGTTGGGAAGCAGCCTCATCTTTTTTTCTCTTTTTCCACAGCTGCCAGGAATTGATGGTGTTTTGCCACAAAACATACGAAGCCGGTCCTACCGATGCAATGGGATTTAAATAAACCTGTGCCATCCAGATGGCAAGGATAGTATTTTTCTGACCAAGAGCCTGCCCTCCCGATATACGATTCTTGAAATGTCCACCGATACTCTTTCCCAGAAAAAACTGCAGACAACAGATTACTAACCCCGAGGCAGCAACCAGTATTTCATTGGTGTAGTTGGTGCTTTTCTGATTCACCAGAAAGGCAACCGTCTTCCCCACCACTATGGCAAGAGCAACCGTCCACAAATAAAAAGAGGCCATTGGCATACTCAGCACTTTGCTATGTATTTTCGGCAGTTTTGCCTGAATGAACCATGCACAGATAAATGGAAGTATCAATACAGGGAAGACCTGTTTGCATATATAGAAAAAGGAGGAAAAGAAGGGCATTGTGCTGTTGTTCCCCATCAGCGAGAATATAACCGGAGCTGATAATGCCACCACCACATTTGAAAGTAAAGTATAGGTAGTCAGGCAGGAGACGCTTCCACCCAGCATACCGGTTATTACTGCTGCCGATGTAGCAGTGGGGGCTAGCATGCAAATCATCGCACCTTCGGCAACATCAGAATTAAAACCGGCAATGGAGAAATATATCAATAAACTACCTATAAGTTGGAGAGCGATAAGCCAGAAGTGCAACTTTTCAAATCTCAGTTCACGGGGCGAAACCTTACAAAATGTTAAAAGTAACATGGTAAAAATCAGGAATGGGGTAAAGGGCGCCAACAAGGAAAAGAACTGGTAACCAATGGCTCCGGTAATCATTGCTAGAGGCAAAGACCAATTTTTCAAGAACTTCAGCATTATCATCTTCTTTAGAATTCGGGTGCAAAGTAACGGCGAAATAAAGAAATATACTACCTTTGGGCCGATTTTTTATTTTAATTTTAATTTAAATGAAAGAAAACTTGTTTACAGAACGACGTGCTGCCAGATGGAAGCAATTCAATCACAAGTCGTATGCTGTATTCTGTAGTTTGAAGAAAGAGGTCAATATTGGCGTCCTGGCAATTACTACACTTGCCTTTGCCAATGTGGAGTCTGTATTTGCGCAGACCGAAACCTCTCAGCAAATTAAGGAATACAAGCTCGAAGAGATTGAAGTGACCGGCAGCCGCGTACCGCTCACTTTGGGTGAAGCGGCGAGAATTGTAACTGTACTTTCGCGTGAAGATATTCAGAAGGCGGCGGTACAAAGTATCAATGACCTGCTAGAGTATGCCGTTGGCGTGGATGTCCGTCAGCGGGGCGAATTGGGTATTCAGAGTGACATCAGCATCCGGGGCGGAACTTTCGACCAGATTTCTATCCTTCTTAACGGGGCCAACATCAGCAATCCCCAAACAGGCCACCTCACGGCCGATTTTCCAGTAGACATGAACGACATTGAACGTATTGAGATTCTTGAGGGGCCTGCCGCAAGAGTATACGGTACTTCGGCTTTTTCCGGAGCCATCAATATTGTGACCAGGAACGACAAGCAGAGTCATGCTGCCGTTAACCTGTCTGCCGGACAATACGGGCTGTTCAATGGGGGAGTTAGTGGAAACTTCACAAAAGGAAAGGTAAGCAACCAGCTGTCGGCCGGATATGGTCGCTCAGATGGATACATAGCCAACAGCGATTTCGAAACGCTCAGGGCTTTCTACCAGGGAGAATATTCCGGTCAGGAAGCCGATATCCGTTGGCAGGCAGGCGTGAGTGACAAAGGTTACGGAGCCAATACTTTTTATTCGGCCGCCTACCCCAACCAGTACGAACATACCCGTAAGTACTTCGCATCGGTACAAGCAGAGACTAAAGGAAAAATCCATTTTACTCCGCTTATCTACTGGAACCGTGGGCACGACCGCTTCGAGCTATTCCGTGACAACCCTGCCTCGTGGTATACAACTCATAATTACCACCAGACTGATGTATTCGGAACCAACCTGAATGCCTACTTTAACTCTTTGGCAGGTAAAACCGCCTTCGGTGCAGAATTTCGAAACGAAGGAGTATTGAGTAATGTCCTAGGTAAACTGATGGACAAACCAGTGAAAGTTCCCGGTGAAGGAGACCATTACTTCACGAAGAAGGATAACCGGACAAACATCAGCTATTATCTGGAACACGACATTCTATTGCCTCGCTTTACCATGTCATTCGGACTCATGGCCACGATGAATACGGGGCTGGATCATAAGTTCCGTTTATATCCCGGAGTAGATGCTTCATACCGGCTGACTGAAGGGCTGAAAGTTTTTGCTTCATGGAACATGGCACTGCGCCTGCCCACATTTACCGATCTCTATTATGAGAGCAAGACCAATCAGGGAAACCCATACCTGAAGCCGGAGAAAACACAGGCTTTTGAAATAGGAACCAAATACTCCTCTTATGCATTACAAACTTCTGTAAGTGCATTCTACCGGAAAGGGGAAAACATGATTGACTGGGTAAAATTCAACGCCGACGATAAGTGGCAAACCGTAAACCATACAAAACTAAACAATATGGGAATTGAAGCCATGGCAACGTTGAACTTTACCAGATTATTGGGAAATACGAGCTTACTGAAGAAAGCTACTTTAGGCTATTCCTATATCACTCAAGACAAAGAGATTGGAGATGTATATAAATCTAACTATGCACTCGACTATCTCAAACATAAACTGGTGCTCACCATCGATCATCAGATTTGGCGGAAGCTGAGCGCAAATTGGGCATTTCGCTGGCAGGATCGTGAAGGAAGCTATACCAAATACGTGAATCTGAAGCCGGCAGAGGAGGTGCCTTATCCATCTTTCTGTCTGCTCGATATGAAGTTAATGTGGACTGACCGCAACTATTCAATTTTTGCGGAAGCAAACAACCTGCTCAACCGTAAGTATTACGACTTGGGCAATATTCCTCAACCCGGATTCTGGGGAAAAGTAGGGTTCAGTTACAGGCTTAACTTCAAATAAAACGCTATTACATTTATAGCCAGTATAAAAATATTCAGTGTCATTATTACTATTTCTCACATAAGGAATTAAATAGACTGTAAATGAATACGATAACATTTAGTATTTGAGATGCTGGTTCAATAATTGAGGCTGTTTCATAATTGGAAATCATAAGACAAAAATGGTATCCAATTTGAAACAGCCATTTATATTGCAATTGATACGAGAAATAATTCTATTATAAATTTAGAATAACCAGATTAAATACTAATCATCCTCTAACCCCGTGCATAAGCATCTATAAACAAACTTCCGTTCAATTTGTATTTATATTCTTTAACAAAAAAGAAAGAATTTAAACTTTCCCTTAAATAAAGAGAAAACTTAAAGATTAATAGTAAGTTTTCAGGAAAATTCTACTACATTTGTGCATTATTGTAGAAAAATGAAAAAAAGTATCATTCATACCCTTACTTTAATCAGCTGCATCTGGTTGGCAACCGTGGGATGCATTCCGGTATCCGGAAAAGATTTTGTATTAGTTCTTGATGCTGGACACGGAGGACATGACCCGGGTGCCATTGGAAATTTTTCACGCGAAAAAAACATCAACCTCAATATTGCATTGAAGGTAGGACGCATTATTGAACAAAGTTGCAACGATGTAAAAGTAATATATACTCGTAAAACGGATGTTTTTATCCCGCTTGACAAACGGGCTGAAATTGCCAATAATGCAAATGCAGATTTGTTTATATCTATTCACACAAATGCTGCCCCTGGTAAAGCAGCCAGAGGAACCGAAACATTTTCACTGGGTCTCTCCCGTTCGAGCGCTAACCTGGAGGTTGCCAAACGTGAAAACTCCGTAATTCTGATGGAAGACGATTACAAGCAACGGTATGCCGGTTTTAATCCGAACTCGTCTGAATCATACATCATGTTTGAGTTTATTCAGGATAAGCACATGGAGCAAAGTGTTAATCTGGCTACATTAATTCAGAAACAGTACAGAACCCATGTTGGAAGACCAGACCGGGGAGTGCATCAGGATATTTTCCTGGTTTTAAAAGCAACAGCCATGCCGAGCGTACTTACTGAAGTTGGCTTTATTTCCAATCCCGATGAAGAGCAATACCTGAACACGGAAGAAGGAACTAACGCATTGGCAAGAGCTATCTTTAAGGCCTTCGAACAATATAAAATAAAGCATGATGTGCGGCATTCTAAAACAAAAGTGCCCTATCGTCCGGATGATGAAGATGACTCAAAGGCAGATATAAAAACAACTCCAGTTTCAAGCACTGAAAAGAAAGATTCTGCAACTACAAACAGTCGGAAAGAGGTTAGAGAATCTGCTACAGAAAAAGAACAGGCTACCGCTAAAGAAAAAGATGATATAGTAAAAAATAGCCTGAATGCCAGAATTAACAGAAAAGAAAATAAAGAGGAGAAAATCGATAAATCATCAAACCAAAGCGGTTTGATATTCAAAATTCAGATACTCACTTCCGGAAATAAGCTGAAGGAAAACGATAAAAGATTTAAGGAACTCTCTCCAATCGAATGTTACAACGAGGAGGGAACATTTAAGTATACCTATGCAGCATCGGAGAATTATAATGAAGTTCTGAAAATAAAAAAACAAATAGCAGGCTTGTTCAAGGATTCATTCATCATTGCATTCAAGGATGGAGTGAAAATTAACGTCAATGAAGCTATCAAAGAGTTTAAAAGTAACAGAAAATAAATAAGCATAAACATAAAAAACAACAGAAATGAAATACTTTACAAAAGAGGTTAAGATAGGAATTGCAGGAATAGTAAGTTTATGCATGCTCGTATATGGCATCAACTATCTGAAAGGGGTAAACTTGTTTAAACCCAGCAGCTACTTTTATGTAAAATACAAAGATATTCAAGGACTGGCCAAATCAAGTCCGGTATTTGCAGATGGTTTTAGGATAGGAATTGTAAGTGATATATTTTATGATTATGAACATCCTGGAAACGTCACTGTGGAAGTAGAACTTGATAATGCTATGAGAATTCCGAAGGGTACTCATGCCGAACTGGTAACTGAAATGTTGGGAACAGTAAAGATGAATATTATTTTGGCTGTTAATCCTAACGAAGCATATTCCATTGGAGATACAATCCCTGGAACTGTTAACAACGGCCTGATGGAAGCTGTTACAAAATCAGTTATGCCGCAAATGGAAAAGATGCTGCCTAAATTAGACTCAATTTTGACTTCGCTGAATAAGATTGCAGCCGATCCTAATATACCGGCAACATTGAAGTCTGTGAGAAAGACTGCCGATAACCTTGCTGAAACAACAACTCAGTTGCGGAGCTTTATGAATAATGATGTACCTCAGTTGACAAATAAGGTAAACACTATTGGAGATAATCTTATAGCTGTAAGCAATAACCTGAAAGGAATTGACTATGCATCTACATTCAGTAAGATCGATTCTACCATGGCCAACGTGAAAATGGTTACTGCAAAACTAAACAGAAAAGATAACTCACTCGGACTACTGCTTAATGACAGTTCATTGTACCGAAATTTATCGAATACCGGAGCCAATGCATCGCTCTTACTGCAAGACTTGAAAGCAAACCCAAAACGCTATGTTCACTTTTCAATTTTCGGGCGAAAGTAAGTCGAAAAAAAATGTATAAAATAGATTTTGTCTAAATAACAAATTATTAATTTATATTAAAGAATAACGACTAACTTCACCATTAATAGATGAGTATATTCAAATAGTTGAAAAAGAAACCAAGAGCTGTTTTACTTTCAAAATAACACTATATCTTTTTGATTATCAAATACTTACAAACAAACAAAATCTATTTTCAAGCTTTCCAGCAAGTAAAGTCAGATAAGATGCTGAAATTAAACAACTTATTAATTTTATTAAAAAAACAAGTTAAAAATAACATTTGTTTTTCTGGAATAAGATTCCCAAATTTGCAATAGTAGAAGTTTCATCAAATTATTAAATGTATTAATAGCCTTATGATTGATTCCAGCCATGTAAGTCTATGGAATCGTTGTCTCCGTGTGATACGCGACAATGTGCCTGAGACTACTTACAACACGTGGTTTGTTCCTATTGTTCCCCTTAAATTTGAGGACAATGCGCTGACTGTACAGGTTCCTTCCCAGTTCTTTTATGAATTTCTGGAAGACAAATTTGTAGAGTTACTCCGTGCAACCTTATATAAGGAGATCGGAGAAGGAACAAAACTGATGTATCGTGTCATTGTGGATAATAGTTCTAAAGCTTCGGTTGACTTGGAAGCAACCAATCGCTCTACAGCTATTCCGCAACGAGCAATCATCCGTAACGGCAACAAAGCGCCTAGCACTCTGAAAGCGCCTTCACCTCTGGATCTGGATCCACAATTGAATCCGAATTATAACTTTGAAAACTTTATCGAAGGTTATAGCAATAAGTTGTCCAGAACTGCCGGAGAAGCGGTTGCAGTAAATCCGGCCAAGACAACCTTTAATCCGCTGTTCTTGTATGGAGCATCCGGTGTGGGCAAAACACACCTTGCTAATGCAATAGGGACACGAATCAAAGAACTTTATTCTGACAAGAGAGTACTTTATGTATCGGCTCACTTGTTCCAGGTACAATATACAGATTCTGTACGAAGCAATACCATTAATGACTTCATCAACTTCTACCAATCCATTGATGTATTAATTATTGACGATATACAGGAGTTTGCCAGTCTCACTAAAACACAGAACACGTTCTTCCATATATTCAATCACCTGCATCAAAACGGGAAACAATTGATACTGACTTCAGACCGTGCCCCTATTTTATTACAAGGCATGGAAGACAGATTGCTTACCCGCTTCAAATGGGGATTGACTGCTGAACTGGAAAAACCGAATGTAGAACTAAGAAAGAATATCCTAAAGAATAAGATTCATCGCGACGGTTTGAAATTCCCGGAAGAAGTGATTACATATATCGCCGAAAACGTGAATGAAAGTGTACGTGACTTAGAAGGTATAGTTATTTCTATTATGGCACACTCTACTATCTACAATAAAGAGATAGATATTGAGCTGGCTGAAAGAATTGTGCGCAAAGCGGTTCGCTGCGAAACGAGGGTGATCACTATCGAAGATATCATCGATAAGGTGTGCAAGCATTTTGATATTGACCCATCTGCCATTCACTCCAAATCTCGCAAGAGAGAGGTGGTTCAGGTACGCCAGCTTGCCATGTACCTATCTAAGAAACATACAGATTCTTCTTCATCAAAGATCGGTCAGTTAGTAGGAAACAGAGACCACGCCACTGTGCTACACGCTTGCAAGATTGTAAAAGGGCAGGTTGATGTTGATAAAACATTCCGGGCGGAAGTAGAAGAAATTGAAGCTTCTTTACGTAAAAGATAG